>NZ_JACBXU010000001.1 GCF_013415305.1 Pantoea sp. WMus005 | reverse complement strand
GAATTTGCCTGGCGGCTTTAGCGCGGTGGTCCCACCTGACCCCATGCCGAACTCAGAAGTGAAACGCCGTAGCGCCGATGGTAGTGTGGGGTCTCCCCATGCGAGAGTAGGGAACTGCCAGGCATTAAATTCGTTCCTTTTCCTCTGACAGGGAAAATAACAGGAACAGACGGCGCTCAGCCGGTTGCTGAGCGCTGTGAAAGAATCGGTGGAGCGGTAGTTCAGTTGGTTAGAATACCTGCCTGTCACGCAGGGGGTCGCGGGTTCGAGCCCCGTCCGTTCCGCCACTTAATTGGAAAGCCCTGACTTAACGGTCAGGGCTTTTTCCATTGCAGCAAATTTACCCGGAAAATTACCCGCGCTGAAATTCTATTCGATCTTCAGGATCATAGGGTAGCAGCAGACCCTGACAAGGCCTGCCCCTGAAGATGTCAGGTACGCCATGGCTGCTCAGCTGTCCACTCACTAAGAAAATCGATGAAAGCCCGCACACGCTGGCTCACGCCAGTATCGCTATAGTAAACTGCATTGAAGGGCATCTCTACTGGCAGACGCTGATCGGCCAGCACTTCCATCAGTGTTCCTTCTGCTACCTCACTATCGATCATATAATCCGACAGGCAGGCAATGCCATTACCGGTAAGGCAGAGTTGCTTAATCGTCTCTCCGCTGTTAGAGGAGAGAGCCCAGTTAATATCATAGAGTTCACCACTTTCGCTTTCTGCAGTTGTCATCTCCTGCAAAAAACGCTGAACGTGGCGGAAATAGCGTTCGCCCTCCTGAGTCAAGGCCAGTTGCCGCGTTGTGCGGGTCAGTAGAGCGATACCAAGCTTGCTCTCCAGTTTTTTAATGGTCCTGCTGACGGCAGAGTTTGCCATCTTCAACTGTTCAGCAGCGCGACTGAAACTTCCACTTTCTACTACGCTGACAAACACTTTTAGTTCGTCAGAAGATGCCTTCATTCTTCCTCCCTGCTAGTGACGTGGTCATTCAGTCAGTTTATAGCCGATAATATTGTTATAACCAGCCCAGAGTCCTCGATGATGACAACCTCAATGTTGTCTCCCGATCTGCCTCGTTTTGCTTAGCCAACTTAAAAGGGCTGCTTTATGCTGCAAAAGCGTGATGAATTCTGACATTCACCTGCATCCATTGAAACCCCGGTCTAGAATCCCTATAACAGACAGGTGTTAACTGTATTTTTTGAATCATCAGCCAGGCGGGAAAGTGCGCAAAAAAACTTATGCAATGCGATATGTAGCAGGACAACCAGTGGAACAGATCTTTCCACCTGGCGCGATGCTCCATCTCGGTCAGGCACTGCCTCCAGGCGCGCCATTGCCTGCGCATCCAAACCTCAAGGTCCTGGTATGGAACATCTTTAAGCAGCAACGCGCAGACTGGATGTCAGTACTGGAAGGATTCGGTAAGGATGCACACCTCGTGTTACTGCAGGAAGCACAGACCACGCCTGAGCTGGTACAGTTTGCCACCAGTAATTATCTGGCTGCCGATCAGGTGCCCGCCTTTGTGCTGCCTCAGCATCCCTCTGGGGTAATGACACTTGCTTCTGCTCACCCAGTCTATTGTTGCCCTTTGCGTGAGCGTGAGCCCTTGCTGAGGCTCTCTAAATCAGCGCTGGTCACGGCTTATCCTCTGCCGACCGGTGAGATGCTGATGGTTGTCAACATCCACGCGGTTAACTTTAGTCTGGGTGTCGACGTCTACAGTAAACAACTGGGGCCAATCGGCGAGCAGATTATGCATCACCAGGGGCCGGTGATTATGGCTGGAGATTTCAATGCCTGGAGTCGTCAGCGCATTAATGCGCTCTACCGGTTTGCACAACGAATGAAGCTGGAAGAGGTGATGTTTACTGCTGACCACCGCCGCAAAGCGTTTGGACGACCGCTCGATTTCGTTTTCTATCGCGATCTCAGAGTCAGCGAGGCATCCGTACTGGTGACGCGCGCGTCCGACCATAACCCATTACTGGTGGAGTTCAGTTCAGGGGGCTAGTCTGGTACATGGCGTGTGCCTGCAGAAGAAGAGGCGGGCAGGGAGATGAGTACATTGAGGCTCATGAATAAATGAAAAAGGCTGACAATTGTCAGCCTTTTCAACGTATCAGGTATCAGGTGTAGCGTTATTATTCACAAACAGCGTTAAGTTATCGCCGGGTTGAATATCTTTCGCACTGTCCAGAACACTGTTCCAGCGCATCACGTCTTTAATATTGACGCCGTGATGACGGGCAATACTGTCAAGAGAATCACCCTTACGAACACGGTAGGTGATGCTGTTGCCGTTATCGGCCAGTCGGGTGCCATTCGAACCGATGGTCAGAGTCTGACCCGGTCGGATATCAGCACCGCGCAGGTTGTTTTCCTGCCTCAGTGTCGAGACGCTAACGCCAAGTTTTGAGGCGATACCAGAGAGCGTATCACCACGTCGCACTTTATACCCGCCACTCGCGCTGGCTTTCGCAAGCTGCGTAGGCTGTACCGCTGCGATGTCACCGGAAGCCAGTGAGTTACGCAGTTTCGCGACGTTCGACTTCGGCACCATAATGTAGTGCGGGCCGTTTGGCGCTGTTGCACCGCCTTTGTAACCGGTATTGAAGCTCTTCAGTTTCGTGAGCGACATACCCGCCATTTCGGCAGCCTGCGTCAGCTGCATCTGCTGACCCACTTCTACTCGTGCCAGAGCACGACTTTCATTAGGTGTCGGCAGTTTGATACCGTAACGCTTGTTATTTTTGAGCAGTTCACTCAGAGCTAACATTTTAGGCACATACACGGTCGTTTCGCGTGGCAGCGATAAGTGCCAGAAGTCAGTCGGCTTACCGCGCGCCTTGTTCTGCTTAATCGCTTTGAGCACACGTCCTTCACCACTGTTGTATGCGGCAATGGTTAATAACCAGTCACCGTCAAACATGGTGTTAAGACGCTGCATCATATCCAGCGCAACTTTCGTGGATGCGACCACATCACGTCGCCCATCGTAATACTGGTTTTGTTTCAAACCATAGTTTCGACCCGTAGCCGCAACAATCTGCCAGATACCAGCGGCATTGGCGGATGATGTTGCATGGGGGTCAAAAGCGCTCTCCACTATGGGTAGCAGTACCAGTTCCATCGGCATTTTACGTTTCTGTATCTGCTCGACTATCCAGTACATGTACGGCTCTGCCCGTAATGTTACATCGTGGAGATAGCTCTTATTTTTTAGAAATTTACTTTTTTGTTCGCGGATTGCCGGGTTTTCCGGAATCCCCATCTTCAACTCGTCACTAATGAAACTCCAGAGATCTGCGTCTGCTGCGAGGCCAGTTCCATCTTCCTGCCAACGCGGCGACAAAAACTCGTCTCCGTACTTTTCATTTTCACCTTGACCAGCTGAAGACAGACTCTGTGCATGCTGTACCGGGATATTGGCATCGTTCCTGGACGCCTGACATCCCACCAGCAAGACTGAGGCGAGTAATATCGCTTTAGCCTTCATATGTGTGTCAATAGTTCGCTTAAAAGACGAGCAACTATACGTGACGACTTTTCACAACACAACCCGAAAAATCAAAAAGCGTCTTTCTTCTCGCGTAGAACGGCAAATGTATGCCATACCGGTCCATCAGAAACATTAACGTTTAAAGCGCGTTGTAAATCAATATCTTGCGTGCGCAAAAATAAATTAATAGTCCGTTCGTGCGCCAGTTTTGTTGGCAGACTAATGCCGTTTTCAGCGCGTAAGTCCTTAATTTTCTGATATTCGGCCGTTATTTGTGGGTCATGGGGCAGAATAGCCGCAGCAAACTTCAAATTGGATAAAGTATATTCATGCGCGCAGCAAACCAGTGTTTCTTCTGGCAGCTGACTAAGCTTTTGAAAAGAATCATACATCTGCTCTGGTGTGCCCTCAAAAAGACGCCCGCAGCCACCCGAAAAGAGGGTGTCGCCACAAAAAAGATAAGGTGCGCTGTAATATGAGATATGTCCTAAAGTATGACCGGGCGTGTGGATCACGTCGAAAGTCAGGCCCAGAACTGTGACTTTATCACCTTCACTCACTACCGTTCTGGCCCCTTTGGCCTCGGTTTCCTGAGGGCCGTACACCTCCAGTTGCGGGAAATGCTCACACAGGGTTTTCACTCCGCCGGTATGGTCGTTATGGTGATGAGTCAGCAGAATCGCGACCGGTTCCCAGCCGTTGGAGGCCATTTTTTCTAACACCGGATGGGCTTCGCCGGGATCGACAATCACGCATTTCCCTTCATCGTCTGTCAGTGTCCAGATGTAGTTGTCCTGCAACGCAGGAATACTGGTAAGATTCATCATCACCTCTCGCAGGTCGTAGGAAAAGGAAGAGCGTAAAGCATGAAGCCCGCTAAATCACGCCAGATTCTGAACGCACCGCTGTCGTGGCGCGATATGCCGTGGGGAGATTATTTCCGCGACGCGCTTACGCAGCAGCTTCAGCCTTACCTCGGAAAGCTATATGGCTTTCATATGCTTAAGCTTGGCAACCTCAGCGCAGAAATCAACACTGAAAACTGTTCTATTTCACATCAGGTCAATGTGGGCAGCCATGGTGAGCTGTTACAGGTGCAGGCTGACCCGATGCAACTGCCGTTTGAGTCGAAGTCGATTGATGCCTGTTTACTGGCCCATACGCTCGCCTGGAGCCAGGATCCTCACCGTGTATTACGCGAAGTAGACAGAGTGTTAATTGACGATGGCTGGATGATTATCAGCGGTTTCAATCCCTTCAGTCTGCTTGGGGTGAGTAAAATGGTGCCGGGATTAACCCGCAAAGCGCCGTGGAGCGGACGGATGTTCAGCCAGATGCGTTTGCTCGACTGGCTGGGACTGCTGAATTATGAAGTGGTCTATCGCACCCGATTTCAGGTGCTGCCGTGGCATCGGCAGGGCGGAAAGCTGATCAGCGCCCACCTACCGGCGCTGGGCTGTCTGAATATTGTGGTGGCACGTAAGCGCACCTTCCCGCTGCTGCCGACCCGGGCAAAGAAGAGCCTGAGCACCAGCAAGATTCGTCAAACGGTTAATGCTACGCGTCAGTTCCGGAAGGCAGAGGATCAGGACTCGGTTTTATAACCGATATCCTCAAAAGCAGGATTTTCAGCCGCGCTGCGGGCCAGCACGTCGCAGCGCTCATTCTCCGGATGTCCGGCATGCCCTTTAACCCACTCCCACTGAATTTTGTGAGTGCTGAGTGCTGAGTCGAGACGCTGCCAGAGATCGACATTCTTAACCGGCTTTTTATCAGCGGTTTTCCAGCCACGCTTTTTCCAGTTGTGGATCCAGCTGGTGATGCCCTGACGCACATACTGACTATCGGTACTGAGTACCACGTCGCACGGCTGGGTCAGCGCTTCAAGCGAGACAATCGCCGCCATCAGCTCCATGCGGTTATTGGTGGTAAGGTGATAGCCCGCGCTGAAGGTTTTCTCACGCTGACCGTAGCGTAAAATCGCCCCGTAACCGCCGGGACCGGGATTTCCAAGGCAGGATCCATCGGTGAATATTTCTACCTGTTTGCGCATCTCTGGTAGACTTCCTCTCAAAAATGCCAAGTCTGACATAAAACGGGTCTTATGAGCACTGCAAATAACCGCCAGATCGTTCTTGATACTGAAACCACCGGCATGAACATGATCGGGGTACATTATGAGGGGCACCGCATTATTGAGATTGGTGCGGTAGAGGTGATTAATCGTCGCCTGACCGGTAACAATTTTCATATGTATCTTAAGCCCGATCGGCTTGTCGATCCCGAAGCCTTTGGCGTTCACGGTATTGCCGATGAGTTCCTGGCCGACAAGCCCGCCTTCAGCGAAATCGCCGATGAGTTTCTCGACTACATTCGCGGTGCGGAATTGGTCATCCATAACGCGCCCTTCGATATCGGCTTTATGGATTACGAATTTTCAAAGCTGAATCGCAGCATTGAGAAAACCGAAACCTTCTGCAAAATTACTGACAGCCTGGCGCTGGCGCGTCGTATGTTTCCCGGTAAGCGTAACAGCCTTGATGCGCTCTGCTCGCGTTACGAAATAGACAACACCAAACGAACCCTGCACGGCGCATTGCTTGATGCCGAAATTCTGGCTGAAGTCTTCCTGACCATGACCGGCGGCCAGACGTCACTCTCCTTTTTATCGGAAAGTGAAAGCGCCCGCCAGGCTCAGGGAGAAAGTATTCAGCGCATTGTGCGTCCCGCCTCTGCACTGCGCGTGGTCACGGCCAGCGAAGAGGAAGTCGTTGCCCACGAGTCCCGGCTGGATTTGGTGATGAAAAAGGGTGGCAGTTGCCTGTGGCGCGGCTGAATGGCCTGTTTTTGTGGAGAAAATCAACGTCAAGCTGAAAAAAACAGCAAACGATTTATTTGCCTGGAAAAAGCGTTGACGCCACAACGGCCTGCCATTACTATGCGCCTCGTTCTCGACGGGGAACAAAGCGCGGAGCGGTAGTTCAGTTGGTTAGAATACCTGCCTGTCACGCAGGGGGTCGCGGGTTCGAGCCCCGTCCGTTCCGCCAATCTCTTTAAAAAAGCCGATTCAGAAATGAATCGGCTTTTTGCTGTCTGTTATTCAGCGACGGCTTGATTGTTCTGCGTCACCACCTCGCCATGCAAGTGGCTCACGTCCCCGGCTTCACGGTCTTCACGGGCGATAAAGCGATAGCAGCCTGCTGCCAGACCAGCACCAATAAACCAGCTGAAATTGGCCACCTGATGCAGGGAAGGAATAAAGCTAACCACCAGGCAAATCGCCACCGACGGCAGCAGCGCGCCAATCGCTTTCGGGTTAAACCCACCGCGATACCAGTAGCGACCTGAAGGCGTGTCGTTAAACAGATCGTCGACCGAGATGCGTCCACGTTTAATCAGATAGAAATCCGTCAGCAGAATCCCGAATAGCGGCCCGATAAACGATCCCAGCACATCCAGGGTGTAGTGAATCAGCTCAGGCGACTGGAACAGATTCCACGGCGTTAACAGCACCGAACCGACGGCGGCGATCATCCCGCCGGTGCGAAAGCTGATTTTCTGCGGTGAACAGTTGGAGAAGTCAAACGCGGGTGAGACGAAGTTCGCCACGATATTAATGCCGATGGTGGCAGTAATCATAGTCAGCAGACCAATCGCGACGGCCAGATCGTTGCCGACCATGCTGACGGTTTCAATGGGATCGGTAATCATTTTGCCAAACAGCGACTGAGTTCCTGAAACGATGACGACCGTCACCACAGAAAACAGCAGGAAGTTAAATGGCAAACCCCAGCGGTTACCGCGACGAATCTCTGACATGTTCTTGCCGTAGCGTGAAAAGTCACCGAAGTTCAGCAGCGGCCCGGAGAAGTAAGAGACGACCAGCGCCGTGGCCGTAATCATCTGCCACGTCTGCTCGCCTGCGGTCAGTGATTTGCTGGCGAGGGTAAAGGAGATGCCATCGAAGCCAGTCTTGTATACAATCCAGCCCGCCAGTGCCAGCATCACCACATAGACGGCTGGTCCTGCGACATCAATAAACCGTTTAATGGCGTTCATGCCGTGCCAGAACACCATCGCCTGCAGTATCCACATAATGCCGAAACAGCACCAGCCCAGCAGCGACAGACCCAGCCAGTGCGGCACGGTCATCGACGTCAGAGAAGGCGCGAACTTTAGCAGCACCAGCATCAGGGCGTTCGCCGCAAGCCAGGTCTGAATGCCATACCAGGCAAATGCGATGAGCCCGCGTATCACCGCCGGAATATTGGCACCAAATACGCCAAACGCCTGACGGCAGATTACTGCATAAGGTACACCCGCCATCTGGCTGGGTTTCGCCACCAGATTCGCACAGAGCTGCACAATGCAGATCCCGGCCAGCAGGCAAAGCAGAACCTGCCAGCTGGCTAATCCCAGCGTGAAAAAGCTGGCGGCCACCACATAGCCGCCCATGCTGTGCACATCGGACATCCAGAAAGAGAAAATGTTGTACCACGACCAGTTTTGATCGCGAGTCGGTGCCAGGTCCTCGTTACAGAGCCGTGGGCTGTAACGGGCGTTGGCTTCAGAGGCCTTGCTGGCCACCGTTGATTGATTTGGCATGAAACCTGCTCCTCTACCCGAGAGTGGAATGAATAATCTGGTAAAGCGGTATTGCAGGATTCAGGCCAGATCTGTTTTCTTGTATACAATTTTTACTTTTAACGTATACGATATGTGGCATACAGCGAGCGACCGGAGCAGGTAATGACGAGTAAAACAGGCCAGCGAGACGCCACCCATCTGCAGGATAAAGATGAAGGGATCTACCAGGCGTTAATGAACGCTATTGTTGAGCACCAACTGCCGCCGGGCAGTAAATTGCCGGAAGAGGCACTTTCCGGGGTCTTTGGCGTGAGCCGCACCGGCATCCGCAAAGTGCTGCAGCGCCTCGCGGCGGTGCAGATGGTCACCCTGACGCCCAAACGTGGTGCGCAGGTGGCAACGCCCGGTGTGGAAGAGGCACGTGACATCTTCTCAACACGCAGTTTAATGGAGTGCGCCAATCTGCCTGCAGTCCTTTCGCATCTGCAGCCTCCTCATCTGGTGGCGCTGGAGCAGCTCATCGCACATGAGAACCAGGCGCACGCCGATCATGATGGTCCCGCAGCCATCCGGCTTTCAGCCGCGTTTCATATTCAGTTGCAGGCAATCTCCGGTAATCAGGTGCTGACCGGTATGGTGACCAGCCTGAGCCAGCGCTCCTCGCTGGTGATTGCCGCTTATGGCGCACCCTGGCAGCGTGGCTGCCGCTGTGACGATCATGCGAATCTGCTGAAGTTACTGCGCGCGCGTGCGCTGCAGCCGCTGACGCAGGCGCTGCAGCATCACTTTGAGCACATCGTCTCCAGCCTGCACTTTGAACGCAGCGGGGAAACGCTGCCCAATTTCTCCCGACTGTTTGCCGCAGGCTCCGGAGCTGCCTCATGAGCCTGATTCAGGTCATTAACCCCAATACCAGCCTGGCGATGACCGAAACCATCGGTCAGGCCGCGCGTGCGGTCGCCGCACCGGGCACCGAAATTCTGGCGGTTTCGCCGTCGCAGGGAGTGCCCTCCATTGAAGGCCATTTCGATGAGGCGATCGCCGCTATCGGCGTGCTGGAGCAGATCAAGCTCGGCAGGGAGCAGGGCGTCAGCGGCCACGTGATTGCGTGCTTTGGCGATCCGGGTTTACTGGCAGCACGCGAGCTGGCCAGCGGACCGGTGATTGGCATTGCGGAAGCGGCGATGCACACCGCTACGCTGCTGGCGACCCGATTCTCCATTGTCACCACGCTGCCGCGCACGCTGGTGATTGCGCGTCATCTGTTGCAGCAGTACGGCTTTACCCATCACTGTGCCGCGCTGCACGCCATCGACCTGCCGGTACTGGCGCTGGAAGATGGCAGCGGCCTGGCGCAGGAAAAAGTGCGACAGCGCTGCATTCAGGCGAAACGGGAAGATGGTAGCGGGGCGATTGTGCTGGGTTGTGGCGGGATGGCGACGCTGGCTGCCTCGCTGACCCAGGAGCTGGGCCTGCCGGTAATCGATGGCGTCAGTGCAGCGGTAAAAATGGTTGAGTCGCTGGTAGCGCTTGGCTTTGGCACCAGCAAACATGGCGATCTGGCCTGGCCTTTGCAGAAACCTCTCTCAGGTGCGTTTCAGCATCTAAACTAACGGAACTTTCCCGAATCAAAACAGGTGGAGTGATGACTGACGCTGCAGAGAAAAAAGAGTACAGCTTTAACAAAAACTATCCGCGCGATTTAATCGGTTATGGTGCTCATCCGCCGCAGGCCGCCTGGCCCAATAACGCCCGTGTGGCGGTGCAGTTTGTTCTGAACTACGAAGAGGGCGCAGAAAACAGCGTGCTGCATGGTGATGCCGGCTCTGAGCAGTTCCTCTCCGACATTATTGGCGCAGCCAGCTATGCCGATCGTCACATGTCGATGGAATCTTTGTATGAGTACGGCTCCCGCGCCGGATTCTGGCGCATCCACAACGAATTCCAGAAACGCGGTCTGCCGCTAACCGTGTTTGGTGTGGCGATGGCGCTGGCGCGTCATCCGGAAGTCGTCGGGGCGATCAAACAGGCGGACTACGATGTGGTCAGCCATGGCTGGCGCTGGATCCACTATCAGGGCATGGATGCAAAAACCGAACGTCAGCATATGCAGCAGGCGGTCGATGTGCTGGTGGATCTGTTTGGTAAAGCGCCGACCGGCTGGTACACCGGCCGCGACAGTCCTAACACCCGTCGGCTGGTGGTAGAGCAGGGCGGTTTCAGCTACGACAGTGACTACTATGGCGACGACCTGCCGTTCTGGACCCAGGTCACCTGTCAGGATGGCACAGTGAAACCGCACCTGATTATCCCCTACACCCTGGAGTGCAACGACATGCGCTTTGCCTCGCCGCAGGGCTTTAACACCGCCGAACAGTTCTTTACCTATCTGCGGGACACCTTCGATGTGCTCTATGAAGAGGGCGAAACGGCGCCGAAGATGATGTCGATCGGCATGCATTGCCGTCTGCTGGGGCGTCCTGGCAAATTCCGCGCGCTGCAGAATTTCCTCGATCACATTCAGCAGCACGACGATGTCTGGATCTGTACCCGCCAGCAGATTGCTGACCACTGGATCGCGACCCACCCGGCACCTTAAGCCTGTTCCGGCGCTTGCTCCCCTCAACCGGGCGAAGCGCCGGACGCCGTCAGCTCATCAGACTGACCTGCGCAGCCACGATGCACCAGCCGTGCGGCATTCGCACCCAGGTCTGCTGCTGACGGCCAATCTTATCGCTGCCGGTGCGGGTAAATTCGGTGCTGCAGACCGCATAATCCTCGCCAAACGTGGTAATCACGGTGTTTCGCAGCGTCCGGTTCAGCCCGGCTGAAGGGCGCGCGGCACGGAAGGCCCGAATCTCATCAATGCCATACAGATTTTCACCTGCGCCGAGACGCACGGTTCGCGGGTCATGCCAGAACAGCGCATCCAGTTCATCCACGTCGTTGCTGACCAGCGCCTGCTCGTAGCGATAAAACTGCGTCGTCACCTCGGTGAGCACCTGCGGTAAATTAATCTCTCTGTTCATCAGGCTCCTGCCATATTCATTTGCGGTATCGTAATGCCCTGTTGTTCCAGTGCCCAGGCGGCGCGTAATACCGCCTCTTCATTAAACGGACGGGCGATAAGCTGTAATCCAATCGGCAGGCCACTTCGGGTCGCCAGCGGCACGGTACAGACCGGCAATCCCAGGAAGGAGATCGGCTGGGTCAGCATCCCCATACTCGCTTTGGCGGGCAGCGACTCACCCTGAATCGTCAGGGTTTGCTGACCTATGGTGATCGCGCTGCAGGGTGTCGCCGGGGCGATCAGCACATCGAAATGATCAAACAGCGGTAGCACCTGCTGCTGGAAATGGCGGCGGAAACGCTGTGCCTGCACATACCAGGCACCCGGCATCATGGCACCGGCCAGCAGACGCTCGCGGGAGTTCGGTTCAAACTGCTCAGGCATCTGGCGCAGGGCGGGCAGATAGTGATTGCCGCCCTCTGTGGCGGTTATGATAAATGCCGCCGAGCGGGCCAGCTCCGCCTCCGGCATCAGCACCTCTTCCTGGGCCTCAAGCGCGGCTGCGACCACCGCAACGGCAGCGCGGGCATCCTCATCACACCAGCGATCAAAAAAGCCGCCCAGCACGCCACAGCGCAATCCTTCATTGCCCTGCGACAGCCCCGGCAATGTCGCGGTCAGCGGACGATCGGCCTGAAACGCATCGGCGTGGTCTGCGCCCTGTAACAGGTCATAAACCAGCGCCAGGTCTTCCACCCGCCGGGCCAGAGGACCGATGTGGTCAAGGCTGGCGACAAACGGATGACTACCGCTGCGTGACAGACGACCAAAGGTCGGCTTGAGACCAAAAATACCGCACAGCGACGCGGGTACCCGAATCGACCCGTTAGTGTCGGTGCCCAGCGAAAAGTGAACCAGCCCGGCGGCGACGGCGGCGGCTGAACCGCCTGATGAGCCACCCGCCACGCGGCTGAGGTCACGCGGATTGTGCGTCGCACCATAGTGGCTGTTTTCGGTAGTAAAACCGTAGGCGTAGGCATCCATGTTCAGCATGCCCGACAGCAGTGCGCCAGCGTGACGCAGTTTTTCGACGGCAAACGCATCGGCCTGTGCCGCAGGGCGATCGCGGAACAGGCTGGCACCGGCCAGAGTGCTGTGACCCGCCACATCAAACAGGTTTTTCACCGCATAAGGGATACCCGCCAGCGGTGGCAGGGTTTCGCCGCGCTGCCGCTGCGCATCAATCGCGCTGGCCTCTTTTAACATGCGTGGACCGGTCACTTCCGTCCAGGCATTCAGCGCCGGATTATGCTGCTCAACCGCCTGCAATGCGTGTTTCGCCACCTCCAGCGCGCTGATCTCACCCTGCTGGATCGCCCGTTGCAGGGTCTGAATCGAAATGTCACCTAATCTCATGCCTGGTATACTCCTGCCACTTCCAGCCGGTCATCCAGCGGAAACGCCATCAGCGGCGCGGCCATCTCCGCGATACGCGACAGCTGGATCAGCAGTTCAGCGCGGCGGGCGTCATCCAGCTCAAGTTGCAGGATCTGCTCCATATGGCCGATGTAGCGGGCCCAGTCGTGTTGATTCATGATTCGCTCCTGTTAAAAACCAGCGGCGCTGCCGTTACTGCGCGGATCGCTTGCGCCCTCAAACATGCCATTGCTGTGACGCACAATGGCGCCTGCATGGCCCACGGATTCGCTGAAGTCGGGCAGCAATTCCACCTCATGTCCCCACAGACGCAGCATCAATACCGTTTCGTCATCAAAGCGGCCTTCCAGTTTCAGGGAGTCAGACGATTGACCCCATGTCCGGCCCAGCAGCCAGCGCGGCGCACTGACCGCCTGCTGTAACGGCAGACCCTGAATGACATGGCGGGTAAAAATCGCCGCCTGGGTCTGCGGCTGTCCATCTCCGCCCATGGCGCCATACACCATTGTCCGGCCATCTTTCAGTCGTGCTGCGGCGGGATTCAGGGTATGGAACGGCTGCTTACCGGGTGCCAGGGACAGCAGATGGTCAGGATCGAGGCTGAACGCCGCGCCACGATTCTGCCAGGTAATGCCGGTGCCAGGGAGCACCACACCGCTGCCAAACTCGTGGTAAATGCTCTGAATAAAGGAGACAGCCAGACCGCTGCTGTCCATCACGCCCATCCAGACCGTATCGCCCGGTCCGCGTCCGCTACCCCAGGCTAAAGCTTCTCCGTCGATGATCTGGCTGGCGAGCGTGGCGAGGTGATCGCTATCCAGCAGTGCCTGCAAATCTTCGGTGACGTGACGCGGGTCGGTGATGTG
This sequence comes from Pantoea sp. WMus005, assembly GCF_013415305.1. Taxonomy (GTDB): domain Bacteria; phylum Pseudomonadota; class Gammaproteobacteria; order Enterobacterales; family Enterobacteriaceae; genus Pantoea; species Pantoea rara. The sequence continues at coordinate 2,234,950 of NZ_JACBXU010000001.1, read as the reverse complement.
TCTGTCGCGCAGCGCAAAGGCTTTCTTGGTGGCTTCAACGATGCGGTGCACCGTCTGCGCATCGTCAGCCTCCGCCATCTCCAGATGATCGGTGATGCCGAGGATTGCCAGTGACACCATGCCCTGCGTCGGTGGAGCGATATTCCAGATGTCGCCTTCACTGTGGGCGAGATGCAGCGGTGTCGTGCGGCGGGCGCGATGCTGTTGCAGATCGGCCAGCGTGACCGGCATGCCGAGCGTCGCCATCTCATCGGCCATATGGTGAGCCAGCGGACCGCGATAAAAACTGTCGAGCCCCTCTTCGGTGAGCTGGCTCAGGGTGTTCGCCAGTGCGGGCTGGGTAAAGCGGCTGCCCGGCTGCGGCACATCGCCGTCGGGCATAAAATTGGCGCTGAAGCCGGGCTGATGCTGCAGTTCACGCAGAAACGTCGCGGTGGCGGCGCTCTGTGAAGCGGTCACCGGAATGCCATCGGCGGCGTAGCGAATCGCATCACGCAGCAGACGCGCCAGCGGCAGCGGCGGGGTGCCCATCTCCCCAGAGAGCGTCAGGGCCTCCTGCCAGCCGCTGACCGTTCCAGCCACGGTCAGCGCCGCTTTCGGCCCGCGATGCGGGATCTTAGGCTGATCGGCATAGAAATCGAAGTGCGCCAGCGAACCGGCTGCACCACTGGCGTCGATAGCGACGGGATCGCCGCCAGGTGGCAGAATCAGCCAGAAACCATCGCCGCCCAGTCCATTCATGTGCGGGTAGACCACGGCGATAGTTGCGGCAGCGGCAACCATCGCTTCTATGGCATTACCGCCATCACGCAGTACCGCGAGTGCGCTTTCACTCGCCAGATGGTGTGGCGTCACCGCCATCCCCTGCGGGGCCATATTGCTTTGAATCATCTTTTTCTCGTTCTACGGGTGACAGAACCCATAACAAAGCAAGAGCTGTTCCAGTTTTCACCCCCAGCTGACAATGCGACAGTTAACCTGGCGTAAATTGTGCTAGGTTTTGCTAAACAAAAGTGCTGAAACAAAAGTTACAGGACGCCTTATGAAGCAGCTTGATGAACGACTCAGAAGTCACTATCCCCAGCTTTCTCCGCAGGAGCAGCGCATTGCCGACTTCGTGTTTGACCACTTCGATGACCTGATAAGCTACAACAGCGCCGAACTGGCGCGGCTCAGTGGTGTGTCGAAAGCCACAGTCAGTCGGCTGTTCAAGCGTCTGGGCTACGAGAAATACAAGGATATGCGTGATGAGTTACGCATCCTGCGCCAGAGCGGTATGCCGCTGACCGATAACCGTGATGCGGTGCAGGGCAATACGCTGCTGGCGCGCCACTACAAGCAGGAAATGGCAAATCTGACGCAGTGGGTAAACAGCCTGGATGCCCGGCACTTTAGTGAAGTTATCCAGCAGCTGGCACAGGCAAAGCGCATCTTTATCATCGGCATGCGCAACGCCTATCCGGTGGCGCTGCATCTGCGACAGCAACTGGTACAGGCGCGTTCGCAAGTGCATATCCTGCCGCAGCCGGGCCAGACGCTGGCTGAGGAGCTGGTGGATATCACGCCGGATGACATGGTCATCGTGATGGCATTTCGTCGTCGTCCGCGCATCATTCGTCCGCTGATGCAGCAGTTGCAGGCTGCCGGTATTCCGCTGCTGGTGCTGTGTGAGCCGCAGGCACAGACGGTCATTACGCTGGCGCGCTGGCAGCTCTGTACGCCACTGGACAGCGTCTCCGCCTTTGACAGTTACAGTGCGGCCATGAGTCTGGTTAACCTGATCGCCAATGCCCTGCTGCATGAAATGCTGGCTGAGGGACGCCAGCGGATTCATCAGATCGCCGACCTTTACCAGCAGTTCGACGAGCTGGAGCACCGTTAACAGTCACCATTTTGGTGCTTTGCCCCATTTCAGAACATTGCTTTACCGGTGTAGTCGCTCCTGATTACGCCCGGTTTCTTCTGAACTCTCTGCCGATTAACCCTTTTTCTGTTGCCATGCTGATTGGCACATTAGTTGCAGAATGCATGTCAAAGAATCTTTTGTTTCACGTAATCTTACCGGGGTGCATAATGAAAAAAGTTTTAATGGCGGTAGCGACAGCAGCATTACTGATGGCTCAGGCGGGCAGCGCGCTGGCCGATCAACTGCAGGACATTCAGAAACGCGGCGTTATCCGCGTTGCCGTGCCACAGGACTTCCCGCCGTTTGGTTCAGTCGGCACCGACCTGCAGCCGCAGGGATATGATATCGACACGGCAAAATATCTGGCAAAGCAGATGAAACTTAAGTTGCAGCTGGTGCCGGTCAGCAGTGCCAACCGTGTGCCTTATCTGCAAACCGACAAGGTCGATCTGGTTATCTCCAGCATGGGTAAAAATGCCGAGCGTGAAAAAGTCATCGACTTCACTCGCGCCTATGCGCCGTTTTTCCTGGGCGTATTTGGGCCGAAAGGCGATGAGATCAAAGCGGCGTCGGCGCTGAGCGGCAAGTCGATTGGCGTCACGCGCGGTGCGGTAGAAGATATGGTGCTGAGCGAAGTGGCCCCGAAAGATGCGCAGGTGAAACGCTACGAAGATAACAACACGACGTTGTCTGCGTATCTCTCTGGTCAGGTGCAGTATGTCGCCACCGGTAACCTGGTCGTCGCCGCTATTACGCGCCAGAATCCGGCCAAAGCGCCCGTCGCGCAGTTCATGCTCAAAGATTCACCCTGCTTTATCGGGCTGAAGAAAGATGAGCCTGCGCTGAAAGCGAAAGTGAATGCGCTGATTGAGCAGGGCATCAAAGATGGCACCCTGAATAAACTGTCAGAAGAGTGGCTGAAAGCGCCGCTGCCCGCCAGCCTCGGCGCCTGAGGACGGATTCATGACCGGGCAACTTAACTTTCCCGCCCTGTGGCCCTACTGGCCGGAGCTGCTCTCCGGTCTGTGGGTCACCCTCCAGCTGACGGTGCTGGCAACCACCGGTGGTGTGGCGCTCGGCATCGCGGGCGCGGCGCTGCGCAGTGGCAAACCCAGCTGGATGAGCCGCCTGTGGGGCCTCTATGTCGAGCTGATCCGCAATACGCCGTTTGTGGTGCAACTGTTCTTTATTGTTTTCGGCCTGCCTGCGCTGGGGCTGAAACTCACTGCTGGCGAGGCAGCGCTGCTGGCGATGCTGATCAACCTCGGGGCGTATAGCACCGAGATTATCCGCGCCGGGATCCAGGTGACACCTAAAGGGCAGTGGGAAGCGGGACGGGTGCTGGGATTAACCCGCAGCCAGACGTTTCTGCGGGTCGTGCTGCCGCCTGCGTTACAGCGCATTTATCCGGCGCTGGTGAGTCAGTGCATCATTGTGATGCTGGGGTCATCGGTGGTGTCGCAGGTCTCCTATGAGGAGCTGACCTTCGCTGCCAACCTGATTCAGTCGCGTACCTTCTTGAGTTTTGAGGTCTATCTGGTGACCACGCTGATCTATCTGGCGTTGTCGATTGCGATGCGCCATCTGCTGCTGGCGATTGGCCGTAAATGGTTTGGAGTGCAGCCATCATGATGACGACCTTTACCGACTGGGACATTCTGCGCAACCTGCTGCTGGCGGCGCGCTGGACCCTGTTACTGTCGCTGGTGGCCTTTGTAGGTGGAACGCTGGTGACGCTGCCGTTGCTGTTTTTGCGTCTGCTGCAACGTAAGTGGCTGACGCGCGTAATACGCGGTTACACCGCGCTGTTTCAGGGCACGCCGCTGTTGATGCAGCTGTTCCTGGCGTTTTTCGGCGTCGGGCTATTCGGCATTGATGTCGCGCCCTGGACCGCAGCTTCGCTGGCACTGACCTTCTACACCAGCGCTTTTCTGGTGGACATCTGGTACGGCAGCATTCGCGCCCTGCCGAAAGGGCAGTGGGAAGCGTCGCGCTGCCTCGGCCTGACCTTTGGTCAGACGCTGTGGCGGGTAGTGGCACCGCAGGCGATCCGCATCGGTATCGCGCCGACCGTGGGCTTTGCCGTGCAGGTGATCAAGGGCACCGCGCTGGCCTCGATTATCGGCTTCATCGAGCTGACCAAGGCGGGCACCATTCTGAACAACGTGACCTATCAGCCGTTTAAAGTCTTCGGGCTGGTGGCGCTGGGCTACTTCCTGATGTGTTATCCGCTGTCTCGCTACAGCCAGTATCTGGAGAAAAAATTCAATGCCGCTCATCACCATTAATCAGGTGCAAAAATATTACGGCGACAACCATGTGTTGAAAGGCGTGGATCTGGATATCGACATGGGCGAGGTGATCTCCATCATCGGTCGCAGCGGATCGGGCAAAAGCACGTTGCTGCGCTGTATGAACGGGCTGGAAGGCTATCAGGAAGGCAGCATTAAGCTCGGCGGAATGACCATCACCGACCGCGATTCGCAGGCGCGTGAAATCAGCCGCTCGGTCGGGATGGTATTTCAGAGCTTCAACCTGTTCCCGCACATGACGGCGCTGGAGAACGTGATGCTGGCGCCGCGCCGGGTGCTGAAGAAAAGCGAGGCCGAGTGCCGGGCGCTGGCGGCGCAGATGCTGGAGAAGGTCGGGCTGGGTGAGCGTCTTGACTACTATCCTGCCAGCCTCTCTGGCGGTCAGCAGCAGCGCGTGGCGATTGCCCGTGCGCTGGCGATGACGCCGAAAGTTTTACTCTGTGATGAGATCACCTCCGCGCTTGATCCTGAACTGGTGGGCGAAGTGCTCAAAGTTCTGGAGCAGCTGGCGGCAGAGGGAATGACGCTGATCCTCGTCACCCATGAAATGAGCTTCGCCCGCGATGTGGGCGATCGTGTGGTCTTTATGCATCAGGGGCGCGTCTGGGAGCAGGGCGACAGTAAAACGCTGTTCGCCCAGCCGCAGACGCCGGAACTGAAGCAGTTTATCTCTTCGGTTCGTCTCTGAGTCTTAGAAAAGGAAAAGATGATGGATATTACGCAATTCCCGCAACTCAATCCGCCACAGCGTCTGCTGATGGGACCGGGACCGATCAATGCCGATCCTCGCGTGCTGCGCGCCATGTCGAGTCAGTTGCTGGGTCAGTACGATCCTGCGATGACCCACTATATGAACGAAGTGATGGCGCTCTATCGCGGCGTGTTCCGCACAGAGAACCGCTGGACGCTGCTGATTGATGGCACCTCACGTGCTGGCATCGAATCGATTCTGCTCTCCGCGATCCGCCCTAGCGACAAGGTGCTGGTGCCGGTATTTGGCCGCTTCGGTCATCTGCTGTGCGAAATTGCCCGTCGCTGTCGTGCGGACGTTCACACCATCGAAGTGCCGTGGGGCGAAGTCTTTACCCCGGACCAGATCGAAGATGCGATCAAAAAAGTGCGGCCGCGCCTGCTGCTGACCGTGCAGGGCGACACCTCGACCACCATGCTGCAACCGCTTGAGCAGCTGGGTGCGATCTGCAAACAGTACGGCGTGCTGTTCTACACCGATGCCACCGCGTCGCTGGCGGGCAACCCGCTGGAAACGGATGCCTGGGGACTGGATGCCGTATCGGCGGGGATGCAGAAATGCCTGGGCGGCCCCTCGGGCACGTCGCCGATCACGCTGAGCGCAGAGATGGAAGCGGTAATCCGCAAACGCAAATGTGTTGAGCAGGGGATCCGCACCGAGGCGCATCAGGATGGCGAAGAGGAAATGATCTACTCCAACTATTTTGATCTCGGCATGATCATGGATTACTGGGGGCCGGAGCGGCTTAACCATCACACTGAAGCGACCAGTGCGCTGTTTGGCGCACGCGAGTGTGCACGTCTGATCCTGCAGGAGGGACTGGATAACGGCATCGCCCGTCACAAACTGCATGGTGAAGCGATGCTGAAAGGCATTCAGGGGATGGGACTGGAGACCTTCGGCGATCTGAAAAATAAGATGAACAACGTGCTGGGCGTGATGATCCCGTCAGGTGTCAACGGCGATCAGGTGCGCAAACTGATGCTGGAGGATTTCGGCATTGAGATTGGCACCTCATTTGGTCCGCTGCATGGCAAAGTGTGGCGCATCGGCACCATGGGCTATAACGCGCGTAAAGATTGCGTGATGCAGACGCTATCGGCGCTGGAAACGGTGCTGACTTATGTCGGTCATCGCACGCCGCAGGGCGCTGGCGCGCAGGCCGCATGGGATCACTACGGGAGCCAGGCATGATGATGAGCGCCAGCGAAGCCCAGGCCGCTGCACAGCGCGTGATGGCGCGCTGCGATGCGCTGGCAGCGATCAGTGAAACGGCTGAGGGGCTGACCCGCGTCTACCTCTCGCCAGAACATCTGCGCGCCAATGCCTGCGTCGGTGAGTGGATGCAGGCGGCGGGGATGCAGGTGTGGCAGGATGAAGTCGGCAATATCTGTGGGCGCTATGAGGCGGCAGAAGCGGGCGCGCCTGCGCTGCTGCTCGGCTCGCATCTTGACACGGTGCGCAACGCCGGTCGCTACGACGGGATGCTGGGCGTGCTCAGCGCCATTGAAACCGTGCAGTGGCTTAATGAACATCAGCGCCGCCTGCCGCTGGCGATTGAGGTGATTGGCTTTGGCGACGAAGAGGGCACCCGCTTTGACATTACGCTGCTTGGCAGTCGCGGGATTACCGGCAGCTGGCCGCAAAGCTGGGTGACACATCCGGACGGCAACGGTATCACCGTGGCGCAGGCGATGGCCGATGTCGGGCTCGACAGCGAGCAGATCCAGGCGGCTACGCGGCGGGTTGAGGATATCGTCGGATATCTTGAGCTGCACATCGAACAAGGCCCCTGCCTGGAGCAGGCCGATCTGGCGCTGGGTGTGGTCACGGCGATTAACGGCGCGCGCCGTCTCAACTGCCGCTTCACCGGTGAAGCAGGCCATGCGGGCACGGTGCCGATGACGCATCGCAAAGATGCACTGGCTGCGGCTGCCGAGTGGATGGTGTTTATTGAGCAGACCACCCGTGAGCAGGATCCGCAGCTGGTGGCTACCGTCGGTACGATTAACTGCGCGCCGGGCGCAGTGAATGTGATCCCTGGCGAGGTGTCCCTGTCGCTGGACGTGCGCGGTCCGCTGGATAATCCACTGGAGATGCTGCTCTCCAGCCTGTTAACGCAGGCGGAGGCGATTGCGCTGCGCCGTGGACTTCGCTTTGAGTCTAAGGAATATTATCGCATTGGTGCCACCGCCTGTGACTCCGCGCTGCAACAGGCGCTGAGCCATGCGGTGGAAATGGTGCAGGGTCGCAGCCTGTCACTGCCGAGCGGGGCCGGACACGATGCCATCGCGATTGCTGAACGCTGGCCGGTCGGCATGTTATTTGTGCGTAATCATCGCGGTATCAGCCACCATCCGGCGGAGTCGGTCGCAGTGGACGATGTGGCACCTGCACTTCAGGCCTATTTACAGGCGGTCTCGCTGATTGCCGGACGGAGCTGAATATGGAGTTAGCCGTATTTAATCAGCTATCGGCTGATGAGGCGCAGTCGGCCATCCGGCACTGTGTGGCGATCCCGCACTGGCAGCAGTCGCTGGTGGCGGCACGGCCTTTTGCCACCACGGAGGCGCTACTGGCTACTGCCGATGCGCTGGCTCACCAGTGGCAGCAGCCCGAACTGGAGGCGGCACTGTCGGCGCATCCCCGCATTGGTGAACGCGCGAACGGCGTGGACAAAGAGGCAACGCTGTCGCGCGGCGAGCAGTCCGCGATGCAGCAGGCTGATCACACTCTGCAACAGGCAATGCAGCAGGGGAATCAGGCGTATGAAGCGCGTTTTGGCCGGGTATTTCTGATTCGCGCCAAAGGGCGCAGCGGCGAGCAGATGCTGGCAGCGTTGCAGCGTCGGTTGCAGAATAGCGATTTGGCCGAGCAGCAGGAGGCGCTGGAACAGCTGCGTGAAATTACCCTGTTACGCCTTAAGGAGACGATTCAATGAGTACTGTTACCACCCATATTCTCGACACGGCGCTGGGCAAACCGGCCAGCGGCGTGGCGATTTCACTGGAGCAGAACACGCCTGAGGGATGGTTTCCGATTTCACAGGGTGAAACGGACAGCGACGGACGTCTGAAAGATCTGACGCCCGAGCCGCTGACACCGGGCCACTACCGTTTAACGGCGGAAATTGGCGACTATTTTGCTGTCGCCGGTCGGGATGCGCTCTACGTCAGTGCGCAGATCGACTTTGTGATTGCCGAGGCGGGCAGCCATTTTCATCTGCCATTTCTGATTTCGCCCTGGTCGTGGTCAACCTATCGCGGCAGTTAATCTGCGTCAGTTTATAGCGAAAACCGGTCCGCATCCTGCCAGGCAGGGAAGCGTTCGCGGTAAGCCTGAAGCTCCTCCAGTGACAGCTCCGCATCCAGCCGGGCGCGCTGATGCGGCTCGGCCGCGCTGAGGATCTCGCCCTGTGGAGAAATAATCTGGCTGTCGCCGCTGTAGTGATGCTGATTACCGTCGCTGCCGACGCGGTTACAGCCTGCCACATAAGCCTGATTTTCAATCGCCCGCGCCAGCAGCAGCGCCTGCCAGTGCAGCGCGCGTGGCGCAGGCCAGTTGGCGACATAGAGCGCCAGATCGTAATCATTGCGGTTGCGGGAGAAGACCGGGAAGCGCAGGTCGTAACAGATTTGCGGCAGGATCCGCCAGCCGCGCCACTCAAACACCTGACGCTGTTCCCCAGGCAGATAGTGATGATGCTCGTCCGCCATACGGAACAGGTGACGCTTATCGTACTGATGCACCGTGCCATCCGGCTCGACCAGCAGGAAACGGTTTACCGCGCCATGTTCTGTCTGGATCGCCACGCTGCCGCCGATCAGGGCATCGGTGCGGCGGGCATGCTGATGCAGCCACTCAATTACCCGCGCTTCAGGCAGCGAGCGTTTCGCCGCCTCCATCGCAAAGCCGGTGGTGAACATCTCCGGCAGGACAATCAGATCGCGTCCGGTGAGACCGGCCAGCTGCGCGTCAAAATGACGCAGGTTGGCCTCGCCATCCATCCAGCTCAGCGTCTCCTGCAATAGCGTGATTTTCAAAGCTGGCATAAGCGCTCCGCAGCGGCATCTAATGTCGCCGGCTGTTTGGCAAAACAGAGGCGGATCAGTTTATAGGGGAAAGCATCGGCGCAGAACACCGACAATGGAATCGCGGCGACGCCGATTTCACGGGTCAGCCACTGGCAGAAACTGACGTCATCCAGATCGGAGATGGCGCTGTAATCGACCAGTAAAAAGTAGGTGCCTTCACAGGGCAGCACCTTAAAGCGGCTGTTGCTCAGCGCCGTCGCCAGGCGATCGCGGCGATCGCGATAAAACGCTGGCAGTTCAAGATAGTGTTCCGGATGCTCACGCAGCATATCGGCGATCGCCAGCTGCGCCGGGGTATTCACCGAGAAGGTCAGGTACTGATGCACTTTGCGCAGTTCAGCGCTGATCGCCGCGGGGGCAATGCAATAGCCCACTTTCCAGCCGGTCATGTGGAAAGTCTTACCAAACGACGACACTGCAATGGCGCGCTGACGCAGATCAGGATGTGCCAGCACGCTGGCGTGGCCCACCTCATCAAAGCAGATGTGCTCATAAACTTCGTCGCTCAGCACATAGATTGGGTGCTGAGCAATCGCCTGCCACAGCGCGGTGAAATCGGATTGCTGCCAGACGGTAGCCGAGGGATTGTGCGGCGTATTCAGGATCACCAGCCGGGTTTTGTCACTCAGCAGCGCAGCAAACGCCTGCCAGTCCACCCGAAAAGCGGGCGGCTGCAGCGTAATGCGTTTCATCACGCCGCCAGACAACGCCACCGCAGGCGCATAGCTGTCGTAGCTGGGATCAAAGCAGATCACCTCATCGCCCGGCCGCACCAGTGCGGTAATCGCCGCATAGAGTGCTTCGGTCGCGCCCGCCGTCACCGTAATCTCCGCGTCAACATCCGGACGATAGTCATAAAGCCGCGCGGTTTTCTCAGCTATCGCCTCACGTAACGGCAGCGCACCGGTCATCGGCGCATATTGATTCGCGCCCTGGCTGACGTGAAACGCCAGCCGCTGCTGCAGATAGTCCGGGCCGCTGAAATCGGGGAAGCCCTGAGAGAGATTGATGGCGTTATGCTGCTGCGCCAGCGCACTCATCTGGCTAAAAATCGTGGTGCCGAGCAAAGGGAGTTTACTTTCGGGGATCAGGTTGTGCTGCGTCATGATGTCAGGCCTTAAGCGCGAAGATTGATGCGGAGTCACCCGGGGTTTGTGCCACTATAAACAGGATGGTAGTATTTGGCAATCAAGACGCTTAGACGGCTAAATGCGTCATGCTCCGCGCGTCAGCGGTGTTAGCTGCACTTGCTTACCCGAGTCACTTACTCATGTAAGCTCCCGGGGATGCGCGCGCTTGCCGCCTTGCTGACACACGGTCCATTTAGCATTTGCATGCGTCATGCTCCGCGCGTCAGCAGCGTTTGCTTATCCGGGATCACCTTTCACCGCAAGGAACCTTTATGTCGCAGAGTCTTCCGTTAGATCAGCTGGTCGCCGCCTGTCACTGGATTGGCGAAAAAGGCTGGGCACCGGCCACCGGCGGGAACATGTCCGTGCGCCGCGATGAACATGTCTGCCTGTTGAGCGAATCAGGCAAAGATAAAGGCACGCTGACGCGGGATGACTTTATCGACGTCGATATCGCCACCAGCCAGTCGCTCTCTGACCGTAAGCCATCCGCAGAAACCGGCCTGCACACGATGATCTATCGCCTCTTTCCTGAGGCGGGCGCGGTGCTGCATACCCATACGGTGAATTCGACCGTGCTGTCGCGGGTAGAGCAGGGCGCGGCGCTGCTGCTGCATGGCTATGAGATGCAGAAATCATTAACCGGCCAGCACACCCATCTGGACACGCTAGCGATTCCCGTGTTCGACAACAGCCAGGACATCGCGGCGCTGGCGTCAGAAATTGAAGACTACGCTGCTCGTTTTCCGCTGCGCTACGGCTTTCTGCTGCGCGGCCACGGCTTAACCTGCTGGGGCCGGGATGTCAGCGAAGCCCGCCGTCATCTGGAAGGTCTGGAATTTTTATTCGAATGTGAACGTCAACGTCGCCTGCTGGAGAAAGCATGATTCGCGCCATTGTTACTGATATCGAAGGCACCACCAGCGATATCCGCTTTGTACATAACATCCTGTTTCCCTATGCCCGGCAGCATCTGCCGGATTTCCTGCGTGATAATGCGCACCAGCCCGAAGTAGTGGCGGCGCTGCAGTCGGTGCGTGAAGAGGCCGGTCAGCCGCAGGCCGATCTGGCTGGCGTGACAGATATTCTGCTGGGCTTTATGGACCAGGATCGCAAATCCACCGGCCTGAAGGCGCTGCAGGGCATGATCTGGCGCGATGGCTACGTGAATGGGAGTTTTACCGGTCATCTCTATCCCGACGTGCTGCCTGCCCTGACCCGCTGGAAGGCGCAGGGTATTGAACTCTATGTATATTCCTCCGGCTCGGTTGCGGCGCAGAAATTGTTATTTGGCTACAGCGACGAAGGTGATATTACTGGCCTGTTCAGCGGCTATTTTGACACCCACGTCGGCGCTAAACGCGATGTGGCGGCCTATCGCGCTATCGCCGCTGAGATTGGTCAGCCAGCGGAGCAACTGCTGTTTCTCTCCGATATTCATCAGGAGCTGGATGCCGCCGCAGAGGCGGGCTGGCAGACGTTGCAATTACTGCGTGGCGATGCGGACGACGAGAGCCGCCATCGTCAGGTGACGGATTTTTCCCAGATTAACCCGGAGTCGATTTAGGATGAGCGCACTGACTATTTTTACCGATCGTGAAGCCAGCCAGCCGGTGTGGCACAGCACTGACGCGGAAGCGATTCGTGACCGCCTGAACGCCAAAGGCGTCCGTTTTGAGCGCTGGGAAGCCGATCGCGATCTGGGTGAAAACCCGGATCCCGCAACGGTGATCAACGCCTATCAGCATGCGATTGATAGGCTGGTGGCGGAAAAAGGCTATCAGAGCTGGGACGTGATCAGCATGCGCGCCGATAATCCGCAGAAAACCGTGCTGCGCGAGAAGTTTCTCTCTGAACATACGCACGGCGAAGATGAAGTGCGTTTCTTTGTGGAGGGTGCCGGGCTGTTCTGCCTGCATCTGGATGGCGAGATCCTGCAGATCCTGTGCGAAAAAAACGATCTGATCTCGGTGCCGGCGGGAACGCCGCACTGGTTTGATATGGGATCGTCACCGCACTTCACGGCGATCCGGATTTTCGATAATCAGGAAGGCTGGGTAGCGAACTTTACCGGGGATAAGATTGCGGACGCCTATCCGCGTCTGGCGTAATCTGTCAGCCTGTTATATGAGGCGTCTGCCATAGCGGCAAACGCCTCGCAGACCATTACTGCGGCTGAAAGATGCCGTTCTTCACCTGGTCAGGCGTCACCACGCCAGTGTCCAGCACCCAGCCGCTGATCAGGGCGGCTGGCGTGACATCAAACGCCGGGTTATAGACTTTCGCCGCTTCCGGCGCCCACTGCACACTGCCAAAACTGCCGGCAACGCCTGTCACTTCACTGGCGGCGCGCTGCTCAATGGGAATGGCTGCGCCGTCAGGACAGCTGCGATCCAGCGTGGTATGCGGGGCCGCCACGTAAAACGGAATCTGATGATAATGTGCCAGCACCGCCAGACTGTAGGTACCGATCTTATTGGCGACATCGCCGTTGGCGGCAATGCGGTCAGCGCCGACCCACACGGCATCTACCTCGCCACGGGCCATCAGACTGGCGGCCATGGAATCAGTAATCAGGGTGTAAGAAACCGCCAGCTCGCCCAGTTCCCAGGCAGTTAAGCGGCCGCCCTGCAACAACGGACGGGTTTCATCAACCCAGACATTCTTAATCAGGCCCTGCTGATGAGCGCGGGCAATGACGCCCAGCGCGGTGCCCACACCCGCTGTTGCCAGTCCACCGGTATTGCAGTGCGTCAGCAACTGGCTGTTGGGTTTCACCAGCGTGCAACCGGCGTCAGCGATGGCATCACACAGTTGCTTATCTTCCTGCACCAGCCGCCAGGCTTCCTGAGCCAGCGCAGGGGCAAAGTCCGGCTGAGCCAGCGCCACTTTCATCCGATCAAGATTGTTCATCAGGTTGACGGCGGTAGGGCGCGCAGCGCGCAGGGTCTCCAGCGCCTGTGCCAGTTCAGCGCGCGTCTGCCCCTGTTCTGCCAGCCGCGCCAGCAGCAGCGAGGCGGAAAGGCCGATCAGCGGCGCACCGCGCACCCGCAGTGCATGAATATGTTCAATCAGTTGAGGCACGCTGTGCGCGGGCAGCCAGTTCTTCTGCTGCGGCAGTGCCTGCTGATCCAGAATCCAGAGCTGATTGTCACGAACCTGTAAGCTGGTGGTTTGAAGTGTCTGCATTGTGGGTGAAATCCATGTTGCGTTAATGATGCGTATTGTGCCAACATGCTGAACGGATGTATAGACGTCTGAACGGCTTATTACACCTGAGTGACCCCCTTCGAATGATGAGGAACAGGCAATGTCGCAATACCGTACCTTTACTGCTGCTGATGCTGTGGAATATGCCCGACAATTTGGCGGCGTGGACAATCCTGCCGCGCTGAGCAGCGCAGAAGAGATTGGTGATGGCAACCTCAACCTGGTGTTTAAGATTTATGACGATCAGGGCATCAGTCGCGTTATCGTCAAGCAGGCACTGCCTTATGTGCGCTGCGTGGGGGAGTCCTGGCCACTGACGCTGGATCGGGCGCGGCTGGAAGCGCAGACGCTGGTCGAGCACTACAAATATTGTCCGCAGCATACAGTGAAGATCACCCATTACGATGCAGAGCTGGCGGTGATGGTGATGGAAGATCTTTCCAGCCATCGCATCTGGCGCGGCGAGCTGGTGAAGGGCGCTTACTACCCGGAAGCGGCTCAGCAGTTAGGCGACTATTTGGCACAAACCCTGTTCCATACTTCCGATTTCATCCTGCATCCGCATCAGAAAAAAGCGGAAGTGGCGCGCTTCATTAATCCTGAAATGTGTGAAATTACCGAAGATCTTTTCTTTAACGATCCCTACACCAATCATGAGCGCAACAGCTATCCCGAAGCACTTGAACCGCTGGTCGCCAGCCTGCGCAATGATGATGCGCTGCGCATTGCGGTGGGCGGTCTTAAGCATCGTTTCTTTGCCCACGCCGAAGCGCTGCTGCATGGGGATATTCACAGCGGATCGATTTTCGTTGCTGACGGTAGCCTGAAGGCGATTGATGCGGAGTTTGGGTATTTTGGTCCTGTCGGTTTTGATGTTGGTACTGCGATAGGCAACCTGCTGATTAACTACTGCGGCCTGCCGGGGCTGCTCGCACCGCGTGAGGCTGCCGATGCACGCGAGCAGCGCCTCAGTGATGTGCATACCCTCTGGACGACGTTTGCTTCAGGCTTCCTGGCGCTGGCGGCAGAGAAGACCCGTGATGAGGCGCTGGCTTATCCAGGCTATGCCGAGGCCTTTGTGCGAAAAGTGTGGGCCGATACCATTGGTTACTGCGGCACCGAACTGATTCGCCGCACGGTGGGGATGTCGCATGTGGCGGATATGAAGCTGATTGCCGATCCGGCGATGCGCACTGATTGCATCCGTAATGCGATTAACCTGGGACGCACGCTGATTCTGGCAGCCGATCACGTAGAAGATGTGGATGCGCTGATTGCCCGCATCCGTCAGGCAGGATAAAAAAAGGCCGACATAATGTCGGCCTCTAAAAACAGGACTGGCTCAGCACGGGCGATGACGCACCTCATCCCTGAACCAGTGCGGCAGGTCAACGCTAACCCTATGCCGCCTCACTCGCCCGTGATGCAGGCTGAGGCGCTTTCTCTGGCACCGTTACTGCCAGTGCTTCCGGCTCAAACTCATCGACGTTAATTGAACGCAGACGACTGACTTCAGCACGCTGCAACACATCAGCCTCTTTCACATCAATCCAGCCCTGTTCCAGCGCGCGCTTCGCCAGCGCGTCCAGTCGGGTAAAGGAGAGGTGCTGCTTCGTCTGTTTGCACAGCCGGTCATGAATCACTTCTGCTGCCATCACATCCTGCAGCGCCTGTTCCAGCTGACCGGCAGGGTTATGCTCACTCGGCGTCAGGTACATGCCACGGCCCAGTCGGCTGCGGGTGGCTGACGGCTGCTGCAGCATTTTTGCCAGCTGATGATCCAGACGGTCAGACGGCGCAGGGCAGTGATGACCGCCTGCAAAAATCGTCATCCGCAATGCGCCCGCCACCAGACGGTTCGGGAAGTTACGCAGCAGATCGTCAATGGCTACTTCCGCCTGATGCAGCGCATCCTGCACACCCCAGTGAACCAGCGGCATATCGGCTTCATTACGGCCTTCGTCGTCATAGCGTTTCAGCGTCGCCGAGGCGAGATAGAGCTGGCTCAGCACATCGCCCAGACGCGCCGAGATGCGCTCGCGACGTTTCAGGCTGCCGCCCAGCACCGCCATCGACACATCAGAAAGCAACGCCAGGTTGGCACTGATGCGGTTCAGGTGCTGGTAATAACGGCGGGTACCATCGCGGGTCGGGCTGGCGCTGGTACGTCCGGCGGTTAAACCCAGCCACAGGCTGCGCATCGTGCTGCTGCCCACATGACCGATATGGCTGAAAAGCGCCTGATCAAACGCGTTAACATCGTTGCTGGCTGCGGCCGCCATCTCCTGCAGCACATAAGGATGGCAGCGAATTGCACCCTGACCGAAGATAATCATGCTGCGCGTCAGAATGTTCGCGCCTTCCACCGTGATCGCGATAGGCGCACCCTGATAGGCACGGGCCAGGAAGTTACTGTTGCCGAGCATGATGCCTTTACCGCCAGCAATATCCATGGCGTCGATAATGGCGCGCTGGCCGCGATGGGTGCAGTGATATTTAACAATCGCCGACAGCACCGCCGGTTTTTCACCCTGCATAATGCCGGCCGTAATCAGCGTAGCCGCCGCATCCATCACGTAAGCGTTGCCAGCAATGCGCGCCAGTGGCTCTTCAATCCCTTCCATTTTACCGATAGAAAGCCGGAACTGACGGCGGATATGAGCATATGCGCCTGTCGCCAGTGCCACACTTTTCAGGCTACCGGTTGAGTTTGATGGCAGCGTGATGCCGCGACCCACTGACAGACATTCCACCAGCATCCGCCAGCCCTGACCAGCCATGTCCGGACCGCCAATAATATAGTCGATGGGCACAAAGATATCGTTGCCGCGCGTCGGTCCGTTCTGGAACGGTACGTTAAGCGGGAAGTGGCGATGGCCAATTTCCACGCCGGGCGTATTGGTCGGGATCAGCGCACAGGTAATGCCAGGATTTTCGTTGTCACTGAGCAGATGATCCGGGTCGGAGAGTTTAAATGCCAGGCCCAGCACGGTGGCGATCGGTGCCAGCGTAATGTAGCGTTTGTTCCAGGTCAGGCGCATACCCAGCACCTGCTTACCTTTCCATTCGCCCATGCAGACAACGCCGGTATCGGGGATCGCGCCCGCATCTGAACCCGCTTCCGGGCTGGTCAGCGCAAAGCAGGGGATCTCATCGCCACGCGCCAGCCGGGGTAAATAGTGATTCTTCTGTTCTTCAGTGCCGTAGTGCTGCAGAAGTTCGCCCGGACCGAGTGAGTTAGGCACACCTACGGTAATCGCCAGAATCCCGGAGACGCCCGACAGTTTTTGCAGCACACAGGCTTGCGCATAAGCGGAGAAATCCAGTCCGCCATACTCTTTTTTAATGATCATCGCGAAGAAACGATGCTCTTTCAGATATGCCCAGAGTTCCGGCGGCATATCGGCCAGCTCATGGGTGATCTGGAAATCGTTGGCCATGCGGCACGCTTCTTCGACAGGGCCAGCGAGAAAGGCCTGCTCATCGGCAGTCAGGCGTGGCTGAGGATAGTTGTGCAGCTTCTGCCAGTCCGGTTTGCCCTGGAACAGATCGCCTTCCCACCAGGTGGTGCCCGCATCGATCGCCTCTTTCTCAGTGCGTGACATCGGCGGCATGACCTTCCGGAAGCGCTGAAATATCGGTTTTGAAAAGAGGTCGCGGCGCAGTGACGTCAGGTTTAACGGCAGCAGGATGATCGCCAGCGGCAGCAGCAGCCATGGCGTCCAGAGATGAGCAAAAGCCATCGCTGCAGTCCACAGCAACAGAATTGCGCTGCTGAGCCGTAACGACAGGCGGTGATAAAACAGGGCGCCAATCAGCGCCACCGTGGCAAGTATCGAGACAACCATCATAATGAACCGCTCCAAGTAGTAAGAGGTCTGACCTGTTATGTAGAGAGGTTTAGAGTAGTTGGCCGGATTTATCAATTTGTTTACATCGCAATTACAACCTGCCTCACAAAAACCGTTTTTAGCCCATTTTTGCATCACCTGTGGCAGTGATATTTGCTGTCACTTCCCGCCCGGACATGGCATGACGCTTTGCGCTTACCGGCCATTCCGTTAAACTTGCTGCGATTAACCTCTCCTAAAAAAGGACATCCCTATGTACCAGGACATCATCCGCGCAGAGCTGAATGAAGCTGCTGATACGCTGAATAAATTCCTCAGCGACGACGCCAATATCCATGCGATCCAACGCGCTGCGGTGCTGCTGGCTGACAGCTTTAAGGCAGGCGGCAAGGTGCTTTCCTGTGGTAACGGCGGTTCACATTGCGATGCGATGCATTTTGCCGAAGAGCTGACGGGTCGCTACCGTGAAAATCGTCCCGGCTATCCGGCGATTGCCATCTCTGATGTCAGCCATCTCTCCTGCGTCAGTAATGACTTTGGTTATGACTATGTCTTTTCACGCTATGTGGAAGCAGTAGGGCGTCCGGGCGATGTACTGCTGGGCCTCTCCACCTCCGGAAACTCTGCCAATATCATTAAAGCGATTGAAGCCGCCCGTGCGCAGGGCATGAAAGTGATCACCCTGACCGGCAAAGATGGCGGTAAGATGGCAGGCAGTGCCGATATTGAAATCCGGGTGCCACACTTTGGGTATGCCGATCGCATCCAGGAGATCCACATTAAAGTGATCCACATCCTGATGCTGCTGATCGAAAAAGAGATGGTGAAGTAACTGCGCCGGCCTCCCGCAGACGGGAGGCCGCTTAATCAGAGGTGGTGGCTATGTGCGAATTGCTCGGGATGAGCGCCAATGTTCCCACGGATATCTGTTTCAGCTTTACCGGACTGGTTCAGCGTGGCGGTGGAACCGGGCCTCACAAAGATGGCTGGGGCATTACCTTCTACGAAGATAAAGGTTGTCGTACGTTTAAAGATCCGCTGCCGAGTTTTAACTCGCCGATTGCGCGTCTGGTACAGGAGTATCCGATCAAATCGCATTCGGTGGTGGCGCACATCCGCCAGGCGAATCGCGGTCAGGTGTCGCTGGAGAACACGCATCCGTTTACCCGCGAGCTGTGGGGCCGTCACTGGACCTATGCGCACAACGGCCAGCTTAAGGGCTATCGGCAACTGGAGACCGGTACATTCCGGCCGGTAGGCGAAACGGACAGCGAGAAGGCGTTTTGCTGGATCCTGCATCAGCTGGCGACGCGCTATCCGCGCACGCCGGGCAACTGGCCTGCAGTGTTTCGTTTTATCGGGGAGCTGGCTGGCACATTGCGGCAGAAGGGCGTGTTTAACATGCTGCTGTCAGACGGGCGATATCTGATGGCCTTTTGCTCCACCAACCTCTTCTGGATCACCCGTCGTGCACCCTTTGGCCGGGCGCAGTTACTGGATCAGGATGTGGAAGTTGATTTTCAGCAGCACACCACGCCGCATGACGTGGTGACGGTGATTGCTACGCAGCCACTGACGGCCAATGAAACCTGGCAGCGAATTGCGCCAGGTGAATGGGCGTTATTCTGCCTTGGAGAGCGCCAGGAATGAGCGGGAAGCGGCTTCGGGACTCGCTAAAACCGGTGCCGGGCTGCTGTTCATCACATATTTACCGCTGGCGACATTGACCGTCGGCGGCTGGCGATACTTCGCAAAGTAAGCGTATCCCGGCTGTAACTGCTGCCAGAAACTGGCATCGCTGGAGTAGCGGTGACGCTGCATATTGCTGTCGGTCATGCGGAACGGATAGATGCTGATGCTGACATCCTGCTGGCCGTTACGCAGCGCGGCGTTCACATACGTAAAAATCTCATCCATATAGGCGTTTGTCATGGCATAGCAGCCAATCGACTTACAGTCGCCATGAATCATCAGGTAGTTGCCGCTGTAGCCCTGATTACGATCGTACTGATTCGGGAAGCCAATGTTGATGGCACGATAAAAACGGCTATCTGGCTTCAACTGATTCAGCTTCACGTTGTAAAAACCTTCCGGGCTTTTGAAATCGCCTTCGCGGCGTTTCGGGCCGAGGCCGCCAGAAAAATTACAGATGCGGTAGGTATCCAGCAGGCGGTATTCATTACCGATTTTGCCGTAGAGTTCGAGGGTGCGTTCTTCCTTGAAAATCTGGATATAAACCGGGGTGCCGAGTAACTGCTTCTTTAATTCTTTACTGACCGGTGCCGCTGTCTGAACGGGTTCGGGTGTCATTGCCATGCTGAGGGCTGGCAGTAAAATCATCGCAAACAGGAGTGCGATTTTGCCCATGCTGTGTATACCTTGAAATGAAGAGAACATGACGCAAATTGTGCGTCTCTGTTTGCATTATCGGAACTGTCCGCTACCGCAGCGCAACATTAAACATTGTCTGTTTTTTTAGCAAGACGGCGTCAGCGAAATTCGCGATTTACTGAAGGATATTCGGCCACAAATTTGTAAACTTTAATTGTGGGCGCGACAAATATTGCAGTTACCCCTGCCAACTGTATACTTATCCAGTGCCGGAGGGGGTATGCGTAAAATCATTCATGTCGATATGGACTGCTTCTATGCCGCGGTGGAGATGCGTGATAATCCCCAGCTGCGCGATATCCCGATCGCCATTGGTGGCAGCCGCGAACGTCGCGGCGTAATCAGCACCGCTAACTATCCGGCTCGTAAATTTGGCGTGCGCAGCGCGATGCCAACTGGCATGGCCCTCAAGCTATGCCCACACCTCCGTTTGCTGCCAGGACGCTTCGATGCCTACAAAGAAGCCTCTGCGCAGATCCGCGACATTTTTACCCGCTATACGCCCCTGATTGAACCTCTCTCCCTTGATGAAGCCTATCTGGATGTCACCGACAGCCCGCACTGTCACGGCTCTGCCACGCTGATGGCGCAGGCGATCCGCGCCACCATCTACCGTGAAACCGGGCTGACCGCTTCAGCGGGCATCGCCCCGATTAAATTTCTGGCAAAGATCGCCTCTGACCTGAATAAGCCGGACGGACAGTTCGTGATTACACCGCCGGAGATGGCCGCTTTTTTGCTGACGTTGCCGCTGGCGAAGATCCCCGGTGTTGGTAAGGTCTCGGCCAAAAAGCTGGAAGAGATGGGGCTGGTGACCTGCGGCGACGTGCAGAAAGCCGATCTGGCGCTACTGCTGAAGCGCTTTGGGAAGTTTGGCCGGGTACTGTGGGAGCGCAGCAATGGCATTGATGATCGCAGCGTCATTGTGGAGCGCGAGCGTAAATCGCTGGGGGTGGAACGCACGCTGGCGGAAGATATCAGCGACTGGGATGCCTGCCTGGAGATTATCGATTTTCTCTATGCCGAACTGGATCGCCGGCTTACGCAGATCCGACCCGACAGGCAGGTGGCGCGTCAGGGCGTTAAACTCAAATTCAGTGATTTTCAGCAGACGACCCAGGAGCATATCTGGCCGGTACTGAATAAAGAGGACATGATTGCCATCGCCCGGAAAACCTGGGATGAGCGTCGTGCCGGGCGCGGCGTGCGGCTGGTGGGACTGCATGTCACCATGGTCGATCCCCAGCTTGAGCGTCAGCTGCTGCTGGGCCTGTAACGGCCAGCCTCACCGATCGGCAAGGCTGACGCCGGATTACTTCTTATATTTCGCCGCCAGAGTAGCAAACCACGGCGCGACGAAATCTTCATTGCTGCCCCAGCCCGGAATGATCCTGTTCAGCGACGCCACGTTCACTGCGCCAGGCTGGCTGCCGAGCTGCTGCTGAGAGATTGACGCGGCTTTAAACTGGTACGTCGCTGGCGTCTCTTCACCGGCAATCTTTTTCGCCACCAGGCGCATATTCACCGCGCCGATGGTTTTAGGATCGACCGCCACCGTCTGCACCCATGGGCTGTTCTTCTGACGCATCAGCTGCAAATCCTGGTTCGAGACATCAATGCTGTAGAGCTTGATCTCGGTCCGGCCATTCTCCTGCAGCGCTTTGTAAGCGCCCTGGCTGAAGGCATCCCAGGCCCCCCAGATCGCGTCGATTTTGCCTTTCGGGTATTTCGCCAGAATCGCACCAATCTTGTTGGCGGTATCGCCCTGCACATCCGTTGAAACTGCACCGATCGACTCCAGCTGATGAATGCCCGGATTCTCTTTCAGCAGTTTTTCATACACCACCTGACGGCGCTCCATCGGCGGGAAACCAGCGACCCACAGTTTGACGATATTCGCTTTGCCATTGAAATCATGGATGAGCTGGCCCAGCGAAAGCTGTGCCAGTGAAGCGTCATCCTGCGCGGTGACGGTGACGCCCGGAATCGGGCTATCCACCGGTGTATCAAACACAGACAGCCTGATGCCCGCGTCGGCAATGCGCTTCACCAGTCCGCTGGCATAGGGCGCTTTACCGTGCGACAGCACGATGCCGTCATATTTCTGGCTGATCGCCTGATTCACGAAATCCTGGAAGCGCGCATCATCGCCGTTACTCAGGAAGGTGCTGACCTTAAAGCCCAACTGGCGACCCTGCTGAATAGCCCCGGCAACAAACTGGGTGGTGTTGTCATCAGAGCCGAGGTTACGGATCACCGCAATACGGATCGGGCCATCATGGCTGGCGATAGCCGCCGGTACCGGCGTGACGGTGTCCGCGAAGGCGGCGCTGGCGTTCAGCAGGCTCAGGGCCAGCAGCGAGAGTGTTATTTTTTGCATTGTTATCAACTCCGGTCATTGCGCCTCAGCGGCGCTGGATATAGGTGATCGCCAGTGCTAAAGCCAGCACCAGCCCTTTAATAATGTCCATGGCGTAGTAGGGAACAGAGAGCATCACCAGGCCGTTCTGCAGCACGCCGAGAATAACCGCGCCGACCAGCGTGCCCAGCGCATTGGGTTTGCCGGAGCCTGCCAGTGAGAAGCCAATCCACGCCGCCGCGACGGCATCCATCAGGTAGCCGCTACCGGCATTGACCTGTGATGAACCGATACGCGAGGCGAGCAGGATGCCGCCCAGACCGGCCAGCAGTGAGGCGATCACATAGGCCAGCACCCGGTAGCGTGTGGTGCGGATGCCGGAGAGGCGCGCCGCTTCCGGATTGCCACCCAGCGCGTACATCCGCCGACCGTGTTTGGTCAGGGACAACGCCAGCTGCGCGACGACCGTCACCACCAGCATGATGATAACTATCGTCGGCACCTGGCCAAGCAGGCCAAACGTCGCCGGAAGGGTGCCTTCCGCCATATCACCGCTCGGCAGCACCATGTTCTCGGTGATCGATCCGCCAAAGCTGTAGGTCATCGCCACACCCTGAATCACAAACAGCGTCGCCAGCGTCGCCAGCATGTCGGGGATGCGCAGGATCACAATCAGGAAGGCGTTAAACAGCCCGACCAGCGTGCAGAGCGCCAGGGTAATCAGGATCGCGGTGGTGGTGCCGAAGCCGTACCAGACAAACAGCGAAATCACTAACGCATTGGCCAGTGAAGCGGTTGAGCCGACCGACAGATCGAAGCCACCGACGGTCAGCGAGATCGAGACGCCGATCGCAATCACCGTAACAATGGCAATGGATCGCAGAATATTGATGATGTTATTGGGTTCAAGGAAGCTGTCGGAGGCCAGGCCAAAGGCGGCGATCAGAATCACCACCGTAAGCAACATGCCCCATTTATAGAGAAAGTCGAACAACTGGTGACGCCACGGCGAGGGAGTCAGGTTCAGGCTGGTTTCTTTGCTGCTCACGCAGGGGTTCCTCCGGTGGAATAGAGCAAAAGCGTCTCTTCGGTGACGTCGCAGGCAGCCAGTTCGGCCACAATGCGTCCATCCCAGAGCACGCAAATCCGGTCGCATAAGCCGACCAGTTCAGAAAATTCACCTGACGCGTAGATGATGCCTTTACCCTCGCGCGCCAGGTTGTCGATCAGGGTGAACAGCTCGGTTTTGGCTTTGATATCGACGCCTTTGGTTGGCTCATCGAAAATCAGCACGTCAGCGTTGTTACGCAGCCATTTGCCAATCGCCACCTTCTGCTGGTTGCCGCCGGAAAGGCGTCGCAGTGTCTGTGACGGGCCGGTGGTGCGCACCTGCAATTGCTGAATAATCTGCTCTGCCCAGCGCCACGCCTGGCGATGCCCGAACAGGCTCCAGCGCGAAAAGCTGTCGTCCGCGCTGACGCTGAGGTTCATCGCGACCGACTCATCAATAAAGATCCCCTCTTTGCGCCGCTCTTCCGGTACCAGCGCCATGCGGCGACTGACGGAGTCGTGTGGCGAACGGGGCTGCCAGCGCTGACCGTGCAGTTCACCGCGACTGACGCGGCTTTTGCTGGCACCAAACAGCGCTTTGCAGAGTTCGGTTTTGCCGGCGCCAGCCAGACCTGCGATGCCCAGAATT
Organism: Pantoea sp. WMus005; assembly: GCF_013415305.1. GTDB lineage: Bacteria > Pseudomonadota > Gammaproteobacteria > Enterobacterales > Enterobacteriaceae > Pantoea > Pantoea rara. Next base: position 2,211,247 of record NZ_JACBXU010000001.1, on the reverse strand, counting down.
TCGCCTTTGTGCAGCCGCAGCGAGATATCCTGCAGCAGCTGCTCATCGTGCAGTCCTTCCACCGCCAGCAGCAGCGGCTGTGCCTGCTGTTCACGGCGGGCCGGAAAGATATCGGTTAGCTGATGGCCCAGCATCTTCTCCACGATCTGTTCACCGCTTAGTGCCGCCATCGGGCCGGTTTCGATTAACCGGCCATCACGCAGCACCGTCAGCTGGTCGCAGATCGCGTTGAGTTCATGGATACGGTGAGAGATAAACACCACGCCGATACCGCTGGCCTTAAGACGACGCACCACGGCAAACAGCCGCTCGCTTTCGTGCTGATCCAGCGGGGCTGTGGGTTCGTCGAGAATCAGGAAGCGGCAGTGATGAGACAGCGCCCGCGCCAGCAGAATTTGCTGCTTTTCAGCCAGAGTGCAGCGCTCCACCAGCCGGTTGACGTCCAGCGCCACGTCGAGCTGAGCCAGCAAGGTCTGTGCCTGGCGGCGAATCTCACCCCAGCGATAGCGGTGGCCGGGCTCTGCCAGCCGATCCAGCAGAATGTTTTCCGCCACGCTAAGCTGCGGCACCAGGGCGACATCCACTTCCTGCTGAACCAGATGGATACCCAGCTGTCTGGCATCACGCGGCGTACGGATAGAGACCGGCTCACCGTCCAGCAGGATCTCGCCGCTGTAGTGGCTGTGCGCGCCGGAAAGGATCGCCATCAGTGTGGACTTGCCCGCGCCGTTAGCGCCGGTCAGCGCATGAACCGAATGACCCTCAATGCGGAAATCCACCGACGATAGCGCGGCAAACCCGCCAAAAGCGATGGAGATGTTACGCATCTCAAGGCAGTTTAACCCTGGCATGTGATGACTCTCCTGAAGAAACACTGGCCGCATTTTTTCCTGAACCTTCAGGCGCGGCAACAGCCGAAAGCGCATAAGCTAGCACGAAATCTTATTAGCCATCCAGACATCTGGACATAATGGCGGCTGTGACCAGCGAAGCGCGGGAACGTGGCGGAATAGTAGGGGAAAGCACGAAAAAGGTAGCGAATTATGCTGGTGAGAAATCACAGGCATAAAAAAACCAGGCCGGAGCCTGGTTTACTTTTTTTGTGACAGAATTACTTTTCTGGCACCACATTCAGCAGGGTGGTCAGCAGTTTCCAGTAAAGACCCACGCTTTCGATGTGAACCTGCTCATCAGGCGAGTGCGGCCCGGTGATAGTCGGCCCAATCGAAACCATATCCATGTCCGGATAAGGCTTTTTGAACAGACCACACTCCAGACCGGCGTGAATCACCTGAATGTTCGGGGTCTTATCAAACAGCGCGATATAGGTCTGACGGGTCAGCGCCATGATGGCGGAGTCCGCGTCCGGCTGCCAGCCTGGGTAGCCGCCTTTCGCTTTGGTCTGCGCGCCGGCCAGCTGGCCCAGCGAGGTCAGCATCTGCACCACATAATCGCGGCCGGTGTCGATCAGCGAACGAATCAGGCAGTTGATCTCTGCGTGATCGGCTTCCATCGTCACCACACCGATGTTCAGTGACGTTTCGACCACGCCTTTCGCCACGTCTGAATTGCGGATCACGCCGTTTGGCGTGCTGTTAAGCAGGTTCAGGAAGCGATCGCGGCTGTCGGTGCTCAGGGCATCACCCTGATGCGCCAGCGGCTCGGTAACCAGGGCAATGTTCGGCTCTTTGATACCGTGCTCGTTTTTGATGGCGCTCAGGAAGTGCGCCGCCGCTGATTTCAGCGCATCCGCTTTGTGGCTTTCGACGGCGACGGTCGCGAAGGCCTCACGTGGAATTGCGTTACGCAGCGTACCGCCGCTGAACGCCAGCAGACGCAGATCCAGTTCAGCCGCATGGGCCGCCAGGAAACGCGCCAGCAGTTTGTTGGCGTTGCCGAGGCCCATATGAATATCGGCACCGGAATGACCGCCTCGCAGTCCTTTCAGCGTCAGCTTCAGGGTCTGGAACTCAGCAGGCACGGCTTCACGGGTCAGCGGCAGGGTGGTGACGAAGTCGATACCGCCTGCACAACCCATGTAGATCTCACCTTCTTCTTCGGAGTCGGTGTTGATCAGAATTTCAGCCTGCAGCCAGTCAGGTTGCAGACCGAAAGCGCCATCCATGCCGGTCTCTTCAGTCATAGTCAGCAGCACTTCCAGCGGGCCATGCGTCAGGCTGTTATCAGCCAGCACCGCCAGCGCAGAAGCCATACCGATGCCGTTGTCCGCGCCCAGCGTGGTGCCGCGCGCTTTCACCCACTCGCCGTCAATCCACGGCTGAATCGGATCTTTGGTGAAGTCATGAACGGTGTCGTTATTTTTCTGCGGTACCATATCCAGATGCGCCTGCAGCGCAACCGGGGTACGGTTTTCCATGCCTGCGGTGGCGGGCTTACGAATCAGGATGTTGCCGACCTGATCGCGCTCACACCAGAAGCCTTGCTCTTTAGCCCAGCCAGTAATGTAGTTCGCCAGCGCTTCTTCGTGAAAAGAGGGATGGGGAATCGAGCAGATCTTAGCGAAAATATCCCACAGCGGCTGTGGAGAGAGTTGAGACAATTCAGACACGACAGGTCTCCTGTGTCAGTGTACCGGCGAGGCCGGACATCGCGAGTTTCCAGTGAAAAATCGCCGTCAGAGAATCTGACGAGCCAGGCCTGAGAATATCACTGTTTTTTACCGGGTGCGCTCTCAGACGCGCTAAAAAGCCGCAACCAGCGCCCGGGTGCTGGTTTTTAGTGCGTCAACTCCTTATAATCTCGCGCAACCTTTTCCCCGTTGCACATTTTTACGCCACCTTGGTTGGCTGGGATTTCTATTTATGAGCGAAAAATACGTCGTTACCTGGGACATGCTTCAAATCCATGCCCGTAAACTGGCCCAGCGCCTGCTGCCTGTTGAACAGTGGAAAGGCATTATCGCGGTGAGCCGCGGCGGTCTGGTACCGGCTTCGCTGCTGGCACGTGAACTGGGTATCCGCTACGTGGATACCGTCTGCATCTCCAGCTATGACCACGATCATCAGCGCGAAATGAAAGTTCTTAAGCGCGCAGAAGGCGACGGCGAAGGCTTTATCGTAATCGATGACCTGGTTGATACCGGCGGTACCGCGCAGGCGATTCGTGAGATGTACCCGAAAGCGCGTTTCTGCACCATTTTCGCTAAACCAGCCGGTCGCTCACTGGTTGATGACTATATTGTCGATATCCCGCAGGATACCTGGATCGAACAGCCGTGGGATATGGGTGTGGTCTACATCCCGCCAATTGTAAAAAACTGATTGATACACATCAGACAACGCCCGGTTTTCCGGGCGTTGTGCTTTCTGAGCCTCGCGCCCTGAATGGCCGTACAGTACACTTAGCCATTGCCGTTCTGTTGCAGGAGAAGCGAGTATGTCGAGCAAAAATCTCAGCGAGGAGCTGTTCAAGCCGCGCTTTAAACATCCCGAAACCTCTTCCCTGGTTCGCCGTCATCATCATGCAACCCCGGATGTCCACTCTGCCCTGGATGGTGACAGCCAGCGTGGCTGGTATCGCATGCTGAATAAGCTGATGTGGACGTGGCGCGGCCTGACGCCCCAGGAGATTAGCGAGGTGCTGGCGCGTATCGCCATCAGCAACGTTGAACATACGGATGACTCGCTGCTCGACACCGTGATCGGTTTCCGCGGTGGCAACTGGCATTTCGAATGGTGCAAACAAGCGGGATTCTGGCAGCAGAAAGCACTGGAGGCGATCGACGACAGCGAGGCGGGCGACTCCTGGCTGCACGCAGCGCATCTTTATAGCGTCGCTGCTTATCCCTATATAAAAGGTGATGAGCTGGCCGACCAGGCACAGACACTGGCTAACCGCGCCTATGAAGAGGCAACGCAGCGATTACCCGGCGAGCTGAAACTCCTGACCTTTGCCATCCCTGGCGGCAGCCCGGTCAGCGGTTTTCTGCATATGCCGCCTGATGTTGAAGCGCCTTATCCCACCGTGCTTTTTTGCGGCGCACTCGACTCGTTACAGAGCGATCACTACCGTCTGTTTCATGACTACCTTGCGCCCCGCGGCATTGCGATGCTGACCATTGATGTGCCCTCCGTGGGTTACTCAGTGAAATGGACACTGAATCAGGACACCAGTTTTCTGCATCAGCAGGTGCTGCGCGATCTGACAAACGTGCCCTGGATCGACCATACCCGCGTGGCGGCATTGGGGTATCGCTTTGGCGCGAACGTCGCCGTGCGACTGGCCTATCTGGAATCGCAGCGGCTGCGCGGCGTGGCCTGTCTTGGTCCGATTGTGCATGCGCTGCTGACGCAGACGGCGTTGCAGGATGAGATCCCGGATATGTATATGGATATGCTGGCGAGCCGGCTGGGCATGGCAACGGCCTCTGACAGCGCGCTGCGCACCGAACTCAACCGGTATTCGCTTAAAACTCAGGGCTTGCTCGGCCGCCGGACGCCAACGCCGATGCTGTCGGGCTACTGGCAGAACGATCTCTTCAGCCCGGAAGAGGAGAGCAAGCTGATCGCGAACTCTTCCTCAGACGGTAAAGCGCTGCTGATTCCGGTGAAGCCGATGATGGCCAGTTTTGACAAGGCGCTGAATGAAATTTGCGACTGGCTGGAGAAGCGTTTAAAAAGGTAACTGGCAAAATTTACAGTATTTGCTACAACTAGTAGCGGAATTCTTCCGGGCTGTCGTTAAGCGAAACATGACATCACCTGGCCGTCCGGAAAATCAGGGCTGTATAGCGGTCAAAATCTATGGAGATTCAGCATGACGTTACCAAGTGGTCATCCCCGCAGTCGCCTGCTTAAGCGCTTTACGGAGCTTGGGCCTTATATTCGCGATGGGAAATGTGGCGAAACCCGGTTCTTCTTCGACTGCCTGGCTGCCTGCGTTAATGTGAAACCGGCACCGGAACTGCGCGAGTTCTGGGGCTGGTGGATGGAGCTGGAAGCGCAGGCTGACCACTTTACCTATGTCTACCATATCGGCCTGTTCGATAAAGAGGGTGACTGGTCGGTGGCAAACATCAAAGGCAAAGAGAACACGGCGCGCGTGGAAGAGACCTTACGTAATTTCCATACCCGTCTGAAAGCGATGCTGAAAGAGTTCGAGCTGGATCTGATCCCAGCCAGCGATTTCGATGAGAAACCGGTAAAGCTGAGCGCCTGATAGGGTGGGTCGGTTAAAAAAGCGTAAAAAGGGCGAGTGGAAACACTCGCCCTTTTTTACTGTTACGCTCACACATTCTTTCGCTTATGCTGTGCGGCATAAGCCTGAAATCAGAACTGGTAAGTTACACCCATCGCGACAATGTCATCGTTGTTAATCGACAGCGCGTTGTCATCATCCAGCTGGTTGATTTTGTAATCAACGAAGGCGGACATATTTTTGTTGAAGTAGTAGGTCGCGCCCACATCGATATATTTCACCAGATCCGCATCGCCGATACCGTTTTCAATATCTTTGCCCTTGGTCTGTACGTAGCCGATTGACGGACGCAGGCCGAAATCAAACTGATACTGCGCCACCAGTTCGATATTCTGCGCTTTGTTGGCTGCGCCCGCGACGGTAGCACCAGTGTTACGGTTGGTGCCGCTGATGGGTGTCATGTTGCGGGTATCGGTGTAGATTGCGGCCAGGTAGACGCTGTTGGCATCATACTTCACGCCTGCGCCCCAGGAATCCGCACGGTCACCGCCGCCATAGGCGCGTGCCTGCTGCTGGTTGGTGCGGTCAGATGAGGTGATGGCACTCATCAGGCTCACACCGGAATCACCCAGCGCATAACCGAGTGAGGCACCATAACCGTCACCATTCTGACGGTTAATGTCAGTACGGGTATTGGCGCTGGTCGCGTCATTTTTGCCCTGATACTGCAGTGCAAACTTCAGGCCATCGACCAGACCAAAGAAGTTGTTGTTGCGGTAAGTCGCGACGCCGGTGGCGCGCTGGGTCATAAAGTTATCAGAACGGGCAGTACCGTCACCGCCGAATTCCGGGAACACATCGGTCCAGGCTTCCACGTCATACAGCACGCCGTAGTTACGGCCGTAATCCACCGAACCGTACTGAGAGAATTTCAGACCGGCAAAACCAAGACGGGTTTTGTTGCCGTTATTGGCGTCACTGCCTTCGGAGTTGTTAACGTTGTACTGATATTCCCACTGACCGTAACCGGTCATCAGGTCGTTAATTTGTGTCTGTCCCTTAAAGCCGATACGGGTGTAGGACTTGTCTCCATCCTGGCTGGCATTATCACTGATGTAATGCTCAGCTTTAACTTTGCCGTATAAGTCCAGTTTGTTGCCATCTTTGTTATAGATTTCGGCAGCCTGCGCGGCAGAAGCCAGCGTCAGCGTGGAGAGGAGCAGTGCCAGTGTGCTTTTCTTCATTTGCTATCAATCCCAATGTGAACGCCGTAAAAAAATGAAAGTTTTTGTAAAACACGGACTTTTTACCCGGCGGCGATGAACTTTTTATGACACTTTTCCTGATTTCTTGTTAACGCTGAACTTTTGGTCTACGCCCTTGTCTGCGTAAATTCGTGCTTTTCCCCCGCTGGCTGTTGGCTTCCTTATCGACTCCTGTTAAAACGTCCTTTCGTAAAAATTTTTCACTACGGCAGGAAATATGAGTGGCAGTCAGACCTTAGTGGTCAAGTTGGGTACCAGCGTTCTCACCGGCGGGTCTCGTCGGTTGAACAGGGCGCACATGGTGGAACTGGTTCGTCAGTGTGCGCAGCAGCATGCCGCAGGCCACCGCATTGTGATCGTTACCTCTGGCGCAATGGCCGCCGGACGTGAACATCTGGGCTACCCCGAACTGCCACCGACCATCGCCTCAAAGCAGCTGCTGGCTGCGGTGGGGCAGAGCCGTCTGATCCAGCTGTGGGAACAGCTCTTTTCTATCTACGGTATCCATATTGGCCAGATGTTGCTGACCCGTGCTGATATGGAAGATCGCGAACGTTTCCTGAACGCCCGTGACACGCTGCGTGCGCTGCTGGATAACCACATTGTGCCGGTGATCAATGAGAACGATGCCGTTGCCACCGCTGAAATCAAAGTGGGCGACAACGACAATCTCTCTGCGCTGGCGGCGATGCTCGGCGGGGCCGACAAGCTGCTGCTGCTGACCGATCAGCAGGGACTCTTCACCGCCGATCCGCGTAACAATCCTGAGGCTGAGCTGATCAGTGACGTGCATGTGATTGATGATGCGTTGCGCGCCCTGGCGGGTGACAGTGTCTCCGGACTTGGTACCGGCGGTATGTCGACCAAGCTTCAGGCGGCGGATGTTGCCTGCCGTGCCGGTATTGATGTGATCATCGCCTCGGGCAGCCGCAGCGGTGTGATCAGCGATGTAATTGACGGCAGGTCGGTTGGCACGCGCTTCCATGCGCAGCAATCGCCGCTGGAAAACCGTAAACGCTGGATTTTCGGTGCGCCACCGGCGGGTGAAATCACCGTCGATGACGGTGCACTGGCAGCCATCATCGAGCGCGGCAGTTCGCTGCTGCCGAAAGGGATCCGGGCGATCCAGGGGAATTTCTCGCGCGGCGAAGTGATCCGTATTCGCAGTCTGCAGGGGCGGGATATCGCTCACGGCGTTTCACGCTACAACAGCGATGCGATGCGGATGATTGCCGGTCATCATAGCCAGCAGATCAGCGAGATCCTGGGATATGAATATGGCCCGGTGGCGGTTCACCGCGACGACATGATCGTCAGTTAAGGAGCGGACAATGCTTGAAGAGATGGGAAAAGCGGCACGTGCCGCAGCGTACACCGTGGCCGATCTGTCGACGGCAGAAAAGAATCAGGTTCTGATGACCATTGCCGACCGTCTTGAGGCGGAAAGCGCAGACATTCTGGCGGCGAATGAACTGGATTTAGCCGATGCGCGGCAGAACGGCATGAGCGCCGCGCTGTTAGATCGATTAACACTCAATCCGCAACGCCTCAGCAGCATCGCCAGCGATGTGCGGCAGGTTTGCCAGCTGGCCGATCCGGTGGGGCAGTTAATCGATGGCGGCCAGCTCGACAGCGGCCTGCGTATTGAACGTCGTCGCGTGCCGCTGGGGGTTGTCGCGGTGATTTACGAGGCCCGTCCTAACGTCACTGTGGATGTCGCCAGCCTGTGCCTGAAAACCGGCAACGCCGCTATTCTGCGTGGCGGCAAAGAGACCTGGCGCACTAACGCGGCCACCGTCCGGGTGATTCAGAACGCGCTGAAGCAGCATGGTTTACCGGAAGCGATTGTGCAGGCGATTGAAAATCCGGATCGCGAGCTGGTGAATCAGCTACTAAAGCTGGATCGCTACGTCGATATGCTGATCCCGCGTGGCGGAGCTGGCCTGCACAAGCTGTGCCGGGAAAACTCGACCATTCCTGTGATTACCGGCGGCATCGGCGTCTGTCACATCTACATTGATGAGACGATGGAAATCGAACCAGCACTCGAACTGATCGTCAACGCCAAGAAACAGCGTCCCAGCGCCTGTAACTCACTGGAAACGCTGCTGGTGGACCAGGCGATGGCCGAACGTTTCCTGCCTGCTTTCAGCGCGCGTATGGCGCAGGAAGGAATCGCGCTGCATGCTGACAGCAACGTACTGGCGCAGCTGCAGCAGGGTCCGTCGCCGGTCAAACCGGTTAATCCGGAGCAGTACAATGATGAGTGGCTGTCGCTGGATCTTAATGTGAAATTAGTGGCGGATATGGATGAGGCAATCGATCACATCCGTACGCACGGCACTCAGCACTCAGATGCGATTCTGACACGCAACACCCGCAACGCCGCGCGGTTTGTCCGTCAGGTCGACTCCTCAGCCGTCTATGTCAATGCCAGCACCCGCTTTACCGATGGCGGGCAGTTCGGCCTGGGCGCTGAAGTGGCGGTCAGTACCCAGAAACTGCACGCCCGTGGACCGATGGGATTAGAGGCGCTGACCACCTATAAATGGATTGCCTGGGGCGACGATACGCTCCGCTCATAACGACAATAATTTTTAACAAAGCGGGAGTCTTTCACAGACTCCCGTTTTTTTTAGCGCTATTTTCCGGGCCAGTAAAAGGTAGAGTTTTCTGCGAATCTGATTAATTTCCGTTCTATACCAGCCACTGCTGGCCATTAAGCTGGCTTATATTCACGCAATTTTTTACGGAACATTCCTGAAAGCCGGGGCTGTATGCGGCCTGAGACAATATTTTTTGGTCAGCCGCAGGCTGAAGCGGATAATGGTAATTAGAAATGCTTGATAAAGCGGTTAGGTAGTAAACGAGCGGTAATATAAAATGAACTGGTAGCAATAATGAAAATAACATCCAGTATCTCTTCTATGGCTGATTATTAACTAATGGTTAAAAAAGAAAGTACAAGACAAGCTTTCACTGCCAGGCTGATAGCGGCCTGTGAGAGTGCCGGCATTGTCGGACATGGACGAAACAAACAGGTTGCCAGGGCCCTCCAGCAGCAAGGCTGCAAAATTTCAACGCCGGGAGTGTGGAAGTGGTTTAACGCGCAGTCAGTCCCTGATGGCGGCAATTTACTGGCACTCAGCCAGCTGCTGGGTGTCAGGGTTGAGTGGCTGCAGTACGGTATGGAACAACCTGCTGAGCCGGTGACGTTAAGTCCACTTACCGGCCATAAGAATGTGTTTCGGGTTGATAGTCTCGACATTGGTCAGCGCAGCGCTGCGGGCATGCCCGCGCGTGATGAGTTTGTCGAGACCATCCAGGCGATCGAATATGGTCTGGATGAGGCGCGTGTGCTGTTCAACGGTCGGCCGGCAGAAAACATCCGGTTAATCGCAATCAACAGTGACTCTATGGCCGACACCTTTGCACCGCGCGATCAGCTGTTTGTAGACATCAGCGTGCGGATGTTCGACGGTGACGGCATCTATATTTTTACCCTCGATGAGCAACTCTACCTCAAGCGTCTACAGCTCCAGCATAAGAAAATTGCTGTAATATCAGACAATAAACGGTATGAAACCTGGTATCTTAATCATGATGACGTCACCAGCCTGAAGGTGCTGGCAAAAGTGATTATGAGCCAGGCGCGCCACTATCAAATCCTCGGCTAAGGCCGCTTCTGGCATTTTTCGCAGGAGGCCTGCAAAAAAATAATCGGCATAAATTCATAAATTTAACCAGCGGTAAATAAAAAATTAACCAACAGTGTTTGATAAAGCATAAGAACCTGTTAATAATTTGGATATGGATGAACGACGCCGTTCTTTCCAGGGATGACCCGCTCTTAAACAATTGAGGCGCTGCACAAGCGCGAATCATACCACCCAAAAGTCAGTGAACTTTGGGATGGGGTGGATGCGCAAAATGCAGCGTCGTCAGATGCCGTTTATTTCCCCTCGCTTACTTTCCACCTGACTGCTGATGCAGTCGGGCGGCGAGCGTGCGATCGCAATATGCGGCATTCGGGCCCGTTCGGTTCGCCGAAAGCTCGCGCCTGCCACCCCATCGCCAAATACTCATTCACAGGAGGAGTTATGGCGATAATTCACTATGGCAAAAGCGTTTTTATGGGCAACGCACGTACTCGTCGCCATCGGCGGCGCCAACCTCTCAGCAGCCTGCAACAGAGCATCGACCAGGCCCTGAACTTCCCAACTGAAACACCTACCCTGAGACGTGCAGAACAAATCTGCCAGCGTCAGGTCGCCCCGCGCGTTGATCGCGCAATCACTGCCCCCCGCGTTACCAGTCAGGAAACACCCAGTTTCGACAATTGCTGTCTTCCGCATGTTCACCTCTACGCAGTGAGCTGAAACACGCAGGAAGCGGTTTTTTCCGTTCCGGCTAACTCTTCGTTATCTCCAGTTCCCACTGGGCGCAATCTGCTGAATTACTGTTCAGTTTTGCTGCAGGGTCAGTAAGGCCTTCTGCTGCACCGGACAGGGTAATGATCAGCAGGCGTTATGTATTTCTTTTCACAAGGCTGAATTGCCTTAACCCGTTATTGAGGAGTCGTTATGAGCCAGATCATCGCAGTACTGAATTTTGAAGAGGGGTATGCGGATACGCCCTATCTCGACACGCTGGGCTTTCCCACAGTGGCGGGCGGCATCCGCATCGGGCCAAAGGGGGCGTCGCTGAGTAATTACACCTTCCGCGTGCCACGGCGCGTCGGTGATGTCTGGAAGCAATGCATTCTTGAAAACAAAGTTCAGGAGATGCAGAGCAGGGAGCTGCTGCGCAATGCGCTGACGAAGTGCAATGACGCTCGCACCGATGTGTTGCTGAGCATGACGTATCAACTGGGCGTCGAGGGTGTCCTGCAGTTCAAAAACATGCTCACCGCCATCGGCGCTGAACAGTTTAATGACGCAGCAGACGCGATGATGAACAGCCTCTGGGCGCGTCAGACGCCGGGCCGAGCCCGTCGTCACGCAGAGATGATGCGTACCGGAACCTATGCGATTTACAGGGGGCTGCTATGAGATGGCTCATGTTTCTCGTCGCCGTGCTGGCGGCGATCATCATTCTCCTGCTGCTGCAGCGCTTTACCACTCTGCAGTTTGTCGCGCATGCCCGTCTGCTCTTCAAAACCTGGTCTGTGTGGCTTGCATCACTGGGTTCCATGCTCAGCGCCTGGGCGCAGTCGTTTCCTTCCGCCGCCGTCGATGCCTGGAGCGCACTACCCGAAGACGTTAAAGCTATTTTGCCGCACAACTACCTGGGGCTGGTGGGGGCGTTCATGGTGGCGATGGGGGTACTTGCACAATTTGTTCGTCAGAAAAACCTGTTTAACGCAAAGGAACAGGCTGAAGGAGCAAAACCATGACTCTGATTACCACCTTGCTGGGGGGCAGCTGGCACTGGCTTGCCGCACTCGCTGGCGTCCTTGCGGCGCTGTGCGCCAGTTATTTCGGCGGCAAGAAAATCGGCAAAGTGCAGCAAAAAGCGCGTTCTGACGTCGATAACGCGCAGCAGGAGGCGTCCCGCGTTAACGCGGTGGCGCAACAGCAACAACACAACCGCGAGGAAGCTAACCGTGTGGCGACCGACAACCATAGCCTTGATGACGCTGCTGCTCGCGACAAGCTGCAGCAGTCGAAATACAACAAACCCTGAGCCGGTAGCGATCACCGATTCTGCCTGCGTACTTTTTTCCCCTCTTTATACCTACGGCGATGACGCGCAAAAAATGGACGTTCGTACGGTGCGCGCCATCAACACCCACAACGACATGTGGGACTCCCTTTGCAGCCATCCGGCTGCGGCTAAGTAGTGCGCTGACGATCAGCGCGAAATCTCAATGATCCTGAGGAGGATTCTATGATCGAAGTTAACTCTTTTGCTGAACTGCGCACCACGGCCCCATCAAAATCAGGTGACATCGCCATCCTTAAACGCTATTACGACAAAGATTCCAGCTTTCGTGGCGGCGCTGATTTTGTTGGTTTTCTCAGTACTACCACACCGCAGGATGATGGCGGCACGGTAGCTGTGGGCAATGGTTTTTACTGGAAGCGCACCATCAACGATCCTACCGAAGTGAATATCCTGCACTTTGGTGCAAAAGGAGATGGCGTAACGGATGATACTGATGCCTTTAAGCGGATGCTGGCCTGGACGCAGACCTACAACACCTTTGTGAAATCTTTGCCAGTGCGTTTTCCTGGCGGCCGCTTCCTGATTTCACCCATCGATATCAGCGATACGGAGCTGTCATTTTTTGGTCTGTCAGGGGATGACATGGAGCAGGGGTCGTCACCGCGCACCACCATTGTTTCTGACAAAAGTGATAAACCCGTATTTAAGGTCATGGCGCGCCGGATTGCCCTCCAGGGGATTGCATGGCACGGGCAGGCCAGTGCGAATATTGCAGCTAAAACGACGGTGAGTCCTGAGCAGTGCAGCAACAAGCAGCCGTTTTTCGAAAATACAATCACTGGCGGTCAGGTGGTCAGTCTTTACTGTGTCAAGGCGCAAAGTACAGGCGGCACCGTCTTTAAGCTGCAGGATACACTCGACAGTAAATTCGATCAGATTTACACCTCAAGCACCTTTTCGCGGGTGTTTGATATCGGCTGGTCAGGTGCAGCGAAGGGGAGTTGGGACCACTCAACCGCCATTGAGTTATGTAATGCCAATTTCCAGTCGGGTTATGGGGATGCCACGCTCTACATGCCACGCGTCACGCAGGGGATCCTGCGCAACGTCTGGATTGAGCATTCGGCCAACCCAGGGGATCTGTCAGATGGTGGCTGGACCATTGATACGCTTAACATTGAGGATTGCGCTACCCCGCTCAACCTCAACAATGCTCGCGTGATGATGCGTCAGATTAACCTTCAGTCCGGGTCGAAAATCACCAATGACATAGTCGGTGATAAATGGTTATCAACCTTCGAATATGGCTATCGTCGGGATGAGAACTTCGGCACGTTCATGAGCGGTTCGCTGCGCGCCGGCTATTTCAGCGGCTATAAAGTGGTGAACAACACCGATACCGATAACTGGTATCGGCTGGGGCAGCTCTTTTTTCCGGCACCTAATCAGGCATGGGTTATGGAGCTGATCGGCAAAGCAGATGCCACCACGCCATCCGGCACCGCCGGTTCCCCGGTTAATGTGCCAGGCACGGGTAAAGCCCTGATCAACCTGCAGCGACTGGAGACGGTCTGGGCCGATGCCTACTTCATGGGACAGCCTTCGGTGCTGGACATTCGCTATGGCCGGGTAGGGACTACCTATGCCGTAGTGTGGGTCAAGTTAAGAGCCAACAGCGGCGAGACCATGTTCAACCTGAAGAATACCGGACCGACTCGCTTCGATACCGGTGGCTGCTCGTTGTTCCAGGCTGATATGTCGGTGGTAACGGATATCACCAAAATCGGCAACCTGAAACCCGCTGCACGTTTCGGCATGCACAATGGACTGGCGGGCATTGGGGCCAATGAAAAAGGGGTGGTTACGCTCGCTACTGCAGCGGGCACACCAGCCAATAAGACCGCGCCAACGGGTTTTGTGCTGATCAATATCAACGGCGTTGACCGTAAGGTTCCTTACTACGATTGATGATCGGCATGTTTTGGGCGAGGCTCAGGCCTCGCCCTTTTTTGATCTGATGTTGTCTCCGCTTCTCTTTTTACGCTGCCAGGAAGCTATTGCTTCCCTGTCAGACAAAGCCGCTTCTCTGAAGCAGTGTCCCGGCTTCATTCTCTTCAGCAGGCTGATTGCGATTAATTTGAATTACGGCTTGCGTCACTGTGAGAAGTGTGGCTTAATGAATTGTCGGTTTGATTAACAGACACTATCAAAGTAAGTAACCAAAGCAGTTCTCATCTCTAAGTTTGTCGCGAGACATCCCTTCTTTTTGAGTCTTCTCTTACGTTCTGATTAAAATCTGTTCTCAGGCCATTATGCCGGAAGGCTCGATATATTAAGGATTTAAGCATGTCTAACAAAATTCGCGGTACCGTTAAATGGTTTAACGCAGAGAAAGGCTTCGGTTTCATTTCTCCTGCAGACGGCAGCAAAGATGTATTCGTACATTTCTCTGCAATCCAGGGCACCGATTTCCGTTCATTAGATGAAGGTCAGCAAGTTGAATTCACAGTAGAAAATGGCGCCAAAGGCCCAGCTGCTGCGAACGTTGTTGGTCTCTAAGGACTGAAAATTACTTTTAAATGTCCTCACTGTAATGGCTCACAGTTTCGTACATCACATTTTGATGTTACAAGAGCCAACCCGCATGGAGCGAAATGCATTTTCTGCAAATCTGCTGTGATTCAAGTGAATCTGGCAAGGATTGCAATTCAGAGCCAGCCTCGTGCTCTCTGATAAAGGCTAGTGAGCTTTATAGCGTTGTTGCATTTACAGTAATAAAAGGTCGCCTCTGGCGGCCTTTTTTGTTTCTGTCTTTCCGTGGCTCAAACCCCAAATCTTCCCCATGTATCTGTCTGTTTACCTCTGCATTCCTCCCTGATTAATCCCACTGTAAATACCCTGTAATCTCTCCTTTGTCTGGCATCAGGCAAAAAAAAGCCCGCCGAAGCGGGCCGTTGAAGGAGATTAGCGAAGAACCGGTTGCAGTGAGAGCTTGCCGGTATTAAACACGCTCATCGCCTGTGCCATACGTTCTGCCTGATCCTGCAGCGCCTGAGAGGCGGCTGACGCTTCCTGTACCAGCGCGGCGTTCTGCTGCGTTACCGCTTCCATCTGAGTAATCGCCTGATTGATTTCATTGATGCCGCTGCTCTGTTCGCTGCTGGCAATGGTGATTTCGCTCATGATATTCGCCACGCTCTGCACGCTGTTCACCACTTCACCAATGGTTGAACCGGCATGGGTCACCAGCTTGCTGCCTTCATCGACTTTAGCGACAGAATCTTCAATCAGAACCTTAATCTCTTTGGCGGCTGAAGCGGAACGCTGCGCCAGATTACGCACTTCACTCGCCACGACGGCAAAGCCGCGACCCTGCTCACCTGCGCGGGCCGCTTCAACGGCGGCGTTCAGGGACAGAATATTTGTCTGGAAGGCGATTGAGTCAATAACACTGATGATATCAACAATTTTTCGTGAGGAGAGGGCGATTGCTTCCATCTTCTCAATAACCTGCTCCATCACCACGCCACCCTCACGCGCTACGCTGGTGGTGGTCGACACCAGGTTATTAGCTTCACGCGCGTTGTCGGCGTTGTGTTTCACGGTCGACGTCATCTGCTCCATAGCAGAGGCGGTCTCTTCCAGCGAACTCGCCTGCTGCTCGGTACGGCTTGAGAGATCAAGATTACCGCTGGAGATTTGATTCGACGCCACCGCAATGGTGTCGGAACCGGTACGCACTTCGGTGACAATCGACAGGAGGTTATCATTCATCCGCTGCAGCGCCTGCATCAGGACACCGGTTTCATCACGCGAGGTCACCTGCATCTGCGTGCTCAGATCGCCTGCGGCAACGCGTTCGGCCACATTCACTGCTGCAACCAGCGGACGCACAATAGAACGTGTCAGGAAGTAGCCCAGCATAATAGAGGCCAGAATCGCCAGGGCGGAGAAAATCAGTGTGATGGAGATGGCAGACTGACCATTTTCCACAATACCCTGACCTTCAGTGCGCAGCTGTGCGTCCTGAGAGTTGGCAAAATTCACGGCGTCCTGCAGGAATTTATTCTGGGTGGCGGTCATCGATTTCAGCACATAGGTGCTGGCGGCATCAACGTTGCCCGCTTTGATCAGGGTAATCAGCTCGGCTTTAACTTTCTCAAACGCCTGGGCAGATTCCAGCAGACCTGCAATCTTTTTCTTACCTATCGCTGTGACCTGAATGTCTTCGATCTTTTTCATCGCGCGGTTGGTGCGTTGCGTAGCTTCATCCAGCTGACCATAACGCTTTACATTCATTTCCGGACGTGTCGTATCGATCACCATGCCGCGCAGGTATTTGATCTGATCGTTGACGCCATCGCGCACATCAAATGCCAGTCGTACTTTCACATAGCGATCGTCAACGATCGATGAGATCGCCGCATTAATACTGTTAATTCTGCTAATGGATGTTACGCCAATCACTATCAGTAACGTCACAATAATACCGAAGGCTGCTGCGAGCCGCATTCCGACCTTCATATTCTTGATACTGACCATCTTATCTTCCCCGCTTTATTATTAATCAATTTGTTCGCAACGCTCAGGTTCCCTGCTGTTGTGCGCAGTGCCTTGCTGATGTCTGTGGTCACAGCCGCAGGCAAAAAGGTGATCTCGCGCATACAGTTATCGGAGCACGCAGTTGTACCTTTAATAATTTTTATGTAATAACGCCGCGTGAATAAATAATCAGCGAAAAGCATCAGAAAGGGTTAACAAATGAGCAGATGGGAAATTCAGGCAAAAAAAAGAGCTGTCGGCAGTGATGCCGACAGCCCGATCCAGACAAACATGAGTGGATTCAGAAAACTAAGAAGTAGAGGCCTACCCAGAACGTGACGCTTAAACTCACTGCGCTAATCCAGGCCAGCTGGCGTAAACGGCCGCGCAATACCTTTTGAGGAGAAGGGGCAGCAGGTGCAGGCGTAACAACAGGTAAAGTTTCAATATGCATAGTCGGTTCCTGGTCAGGTCAGCGATTCCGCTGTTTAAAAAAGTAAAAAGCGCGGCGGGCATTCTTAGCGGCCCGCATTCGCTTAGCGCGCAGTCTCGAGAACGTTGAAAATCACGTCTGAAAGTTCATTCAGTTCAAACTTCGCCACATAGCCGTCGGCACCCACTTTACGCACGTGGTCTTCGTTAGCGCTGCCAGAGAGTGAGGAGTGAATCACGACCGGCAGCGTTTTCAGAATCGGGTCACGCTTAATGTTGCGGGTCAGGGTAAAGCCATCCATCTCTGGCATCTCCAGATCGGTCAGTACCATGGCAATTCTGTCGTGAATCGACTCGCCTGCAGCCTGCACTTCCTGGCTTATCACCTTAATTTTCTCCCAGGCATCCAGGCCGGTGTTAAACATCAGCGCCGGAATGCCCATGCTTTTCAGACCCTGCTCCAGCAGCTGACGCGCGACTTTGGAATCTTCTGCCACAATCGCTACCGCACCCGGGCGATAGTTGAAGGCGCGCGGTTTGGCCGCTTCAGGCTCGACCCCGCGCGACGACGGGATGATGTCATACAGGATTTGCTCAACGTCCAGCACCATCGCCAGCTCGCTGCCCTGCTTATCTGTATCCAGGCAGGCGATGCTGGTAATGTTCCGGCCGCCGATACCGGCTTCAGCGGTATGGACCTGGCTCCAGTCGAGACGCACAATGTTATCCACGGATTCCACGGCAAACGCCTGAGTATTACGGGCATACTCGGTGACCAGCAGCAGGTTAAGACCGGTTTCCGGCACACAACCCGCCACGGCAGGCAGGTCGATGACAGGGATGAACTGACCGCGAATACTGGCCATACCCAGCAACGGCGAATTCATACCCGCAGCTTTAGTGATGGTCTGCATCGGCACAATTTCACGCAGCTTGAAGACGTTAATGCCAAACAGTTCAGATTTGCCTTTCAGCTGATCGGAACCTAAGCGAAACAGCAGCAGCTCGAACTTGTTCGATAATGCGAGGTTCGCTCTCTCATCAATCTCTTTCTGAAAATTATCCATGGTTGCCTCTGCATTAACGCAGCTGGTGAAATAGGGTGTGAACAGGTTATCGGCAGCAAATGGAAAAAGGTGAGAAGAGAAGGGTGAAATAAAACGAACGCCAATTATTGTGCCAGGCTTAACCCTGAAGGTTCAACATGGACACCTTTCCAATAAAGGAGTGTGAAATGAAAAAAGTGATTTTAGCGTCGTTGCTGGTGATGATGAGTGCGGGTGTGTCGGCTGAAGAGGGCGGATACAAAGCGGGTGACACACCACCGCCACAGCACAAGCAGGATGCCGGTTATAAAGGATCAGAAGATACTGGTCAGACGCATATTGATCAGATCCGCGATTTCCGTCAGGGCGGGTATGTAACGCTGGAAGGTTACATCGTGAAAAAAGAGCAGGGCGAGCGCTATCAGTTCCGCGACAACACCGGTACGTTACCGATCATTGCACCGAAGAAGACCTTTGATGGTAAAACCTACACCGCGGATGACAAGGTACGAGTCAGTGGCAAGGTACACGGCAAAGGGGATAAAACTATTCTTCATGTGACACAAATCGAAGAGCCATAAGAAATCGGGCGAGGTCATGACCTCGCCCGTTTTTATTCAGTCTTTTAGCAGAATCGCCCGGCAGGTTTTGCCTTTGATTTTACCCTGCTTGAGTTTCACCAGCGCCGCTTTGGCCTGGCTCGCTTCAATCGCCACGTAGGCATGGGTCGGGGTCAGGACAATTTTGCCGATCTGATCCGCGCGATAACCCGCCTCACCAGTCAGTGCACCCAGAATATCTCCCGGACGTATCTTGGCTTTACGGCCACCATCAATGCACAGCGTCATCATGGCAGCTGGCAGCGGTTTGCTGCTGCCTTTTTTCAGCGTGCTGGCAGAGACCCACGGCAGTTTCTGTTGCAGGAAATCTTCCAGTGCATGGGCGCGCGCCATCTCATCGGCAGCAACCAGGCTGACAGCAACGCCCTGTTCCCCTGCACGTGCGGTACGACCAATGCGGTGCAGGTGAATTTCAGGATCCCAGGCGAGCTGGTAGTTGACCACCATTGCCAGCGATTTGATGTCGAGTCCGCGTGCGGCGACATCGGTGGCGACCAGTACGCGACCGCTGCCGTTTGCGAAGCGGATGAGTACGCGTTCGCGATCCCGCTGTTCCAGGTCGCCATGCAGTGGCAGGGCGCTGATATCACGCGCGTTAAGCGCCGCGGCGACATCATCACATTCGCGTTTAGTGTTGCAGAAAACCACGCAGGATGAAGGCTGACGATCGCTGAGGAGTGCGATGAGCAGACCCAGTTTTTCATTGTGGCTGGCTTCAAAGAACTGCTGGTCGATTGAGGGCAGTTCGCTGACATCTTCCGTCACGACGCTCAGCGCATCACGCTGGAAGCGGGTGCTGATAGCCGTAATGCCGTCGGGCCACGTAGCGGAAAAGAGCAGCGTCTGACGCGAGGCGGGCGTCGCTTCAATGATGGTTTCCATATCATTAAGGAAGCCCATCTCCAGCATGCGATCTGCCTCATCCAGTACCAGTGTTTTGAGCTGGTCGAGCTTGAGGTTTTCACGGCTGATGTGGTCGAGGATACGGCCAGGCGTGCCGACCACGATATGCGGTGGATGCACCAGCGAATCACGCTGTGCGCTCATCGGTTGTCCGCCACACAGGGTGAGGACTTTGATGTTGCGGGTGAAGCGCGCCAGCTGGCGCAGCACATTGCCCACCTGATCCGCCAGTTCACGGGTCGGACAGAGGATTAATGCCTGCGTCTGAAAGCGGGTGCTGTCGATATGGTGCAGTAAACCAATACCAAAGGCAGCCGTTTTACCGCTGCCGGTTTTTGCCTGCGCGCGCACGTCGCGTCCCTGCAGAATGGCGGGCAGCGTAGCGGCCTGCACGGGCGTCATGCTGGTGTAGCCCATCTCGCGCAGGTTATCGAGCTGGCTGTCGGGAAGCGAATTGAGGGTAGAAAAAGCGGTCACGGGCGCGGCCTCTGAGGCTGAAAGTGTAGGGCATTATTGCGGGGCAAGTCTGGCAGAAAGCACGCCTGACAGCAACGGGAACCTCGATGGTTAGCAGTATGAAACTAAATCCACCGGCGGGCTTAGGAATAGACTGAAGTTTACTCTTAAAAGGTGGTTTTTTTTTATCGTTTAGCGAGCTGAAAAGGTTTTCATATCATAGGGATAACTTATCAAGGCCATTTATTATTTTATAAGTCGTCGTTTTTAAATATTAATTTCATTGTTAATCAGATAATTCCTTAATAATAACTCCAGTAATGAAATTAATCATTAAAAAATATCCCTCTCCGTGCCGATAAAAATCCTGAGCTAATTGCTTTATATTTAGCGCGCCATATTCCTGGTACAACGACCGGTAGAGGGTATTTGCATTGAGTAATCGCATCCAGGGACCACATGAAAATGTGCTTAAAATAGTAGGCCGCGCCGTACTGACACTGCATATTCACGGAGAGACCTTATCGGCTGATAAGATCGCTTCGATGATTGCGTGTTATGCGGAAGATGAGCCCTGTGATCAGGAAGATCGTCGCTTATACGCGCTGGCAATGGAACTAATGTCGAACGATAAATGGGCCAAAAGCGCGTAACACGCACTCCGCTCAGGTAAATGCAGAGCCTCCCATGTGGAGGCTCTGTTGTTTTGGGGATGCGACAGGGAGTGGCTCCTATTGCTTTATGTGAGGTGGCCGCCGCTGAACACATATTTTAGTTCTGCTGTTTCAGGCCGATGCCAGCGCAAAAACCGGTTTACCCCGTGAGAAGGTCGCGACGACGGGAGAGATCCGGGCCACGGCTTCTGCGGAACAGCTTGCCGCCACCAGCATCATACTCGCTTCATCGCCTGTTACTGGCCACTGACGTTCACCCCGGGCAGAGAGCGGCAGCCGATCGTCTGTGGCGATCGCCAGCGCCCGCGACAGCGAGAACTCATCTGAGCCGCGATAGAGCTGTGCGTAAAGATTCGCTTTTTCCAGCATGCTGCCAGTGCCAAACGGAGACCAGTGATCGATGACGCTGTCGGTGCCGGTCATGACCTTTATGCCTGCCGCCTGAAGTTGCGGAATTGGCATGGTGAGCTTGCCGATGGGCAGCGTGGAGGCAATGCTGAACTGCTGCTCCGACAGCTCTTCGATCATCTTGTCCAGCGCACTGCCGTTCAGGGTCGCCAGCGCGAAACCGTGGCTCAGCGTTACTTTGCCTTTTAGCGCCGGATTCTTCGCCACGGTGTCAATCATGTACTGAATCGCCGCCACGCCAGCCGGCGAGGTTTCATGCAGATGAATATCCACGCCGCGCTGGTAATCGAGTGCAATCTGGAACATCGCATCCAGTGATTTCTCCATCGCACCATCGACATTAGTGGGATCCAGCCCGCCGACATACTCTACGCCGTGCTGCATTGCCTCGCGCATCAGCCCGTCGACCTGCGAGTGCAGCAGGCCGTGCTGCGGGAAGGCGACGATCTCGCAGGGAAAGGCGGGGTGACGGGCTAATGCCGCCTGCAAATGTTCCAGGCTCTTCAGGCCGCTGACCGGGTCGATGTTGCAATGGCTGCGGGCGCGGGAAGTGCCTTTGGCGTGCAGCAGGGCGATCAATCCTTCGGCGCGTGCCTGGGAGTGCGGCAGCAGTTGCGGAATCAGTACCTGTTCGCGCGCAATCATATCCATGACAGTTTTGCCCTGACGCGGACGCGGAGCCTGCCACGGGCCGCCGTAGAAGGTTTTATCAAGATGGATATGCATATCCTGGGTAGCGGGCAGCAGCAGGGCATCATGCGCATCCCACGACGGCAGGGCGTTGTCGCCCTGGCCTGCGGGTGTCAGCTGGTCAATTTTACCGTCGCGCACGCTGATGTCGTAACGTCCGGTCCGTGTCGCGACAATCTCCCCATCCTCGCGGATAAAACCCTCTTCCAGCCGCACATTGCGCAGCAGGTAGTGATCCTGCCGGGGCAGGGCGGCAGGCTGGTCGGGATTGAGGGCAGGTAAAGGTGAGGATGTGGCGGCACTGGGCTGACCGAGACCGGCGGCCAGCAACCCGCCAGCGGCGGTCCAGCGAACGCTTTGTCCAAGGAAGTCACGGCGGCTCGGTGAAGGGGAAATGGGCATCAGAGGCTCCTGCAAAATGAACAAGGTCTTAATCTGACAAACCCGGGTTCACCCTGCTGCGTTATTTTCCACTGACGACTATTCGATATCTCACTGCCAGCGCAGCTGACCGAATGCTGCCAGTGACGCCGCCAGTTCATGCTGCAGCGGATCCTGCGGATGACGGCAGAACAGCGCCAGTTCAAAGGTATCAATCACCGGCAACCCCTGTTCAGTACCCAGTACCCGGTGCTGCGGCAGGCGGCAGCTGGCGGGCAGTAATGTGAGCCCCAGTCCCTGCGAACTGGCGGCGGCCAGCGCGACCAGGCTGGCGCTGCTGTAACCAATGCGCCAGCTACGGCCCAGCGTGTCCAGTGTCTGACACACCTCATCGCGATAGAGTCCCTGCTGGGGAAACAAAACCAGCGGCACCGGCGTCTGCTCAAAGCAGGGCCACTCTGCGCTGTCGAGCCAGAGCAGCGGTTCAGGACGCGATGCCAGCGGACGCTCGCCGTAAGGCTGCTTAATCAGCATGATGTCCAGCTCTTCACGCTGCCAGGCGCGTCGCAGTTCCACCTGCATGCCGCTCATCACATCCAGCCGCAGTTGCGGATGGTCACGACTGAAGTGCGCCAGCAGACCCGCTGTAGGCGCGGCGAAATCTTCCGGCACGCCGAGCCGCAGCACGCCGTCGCGCCATTGATCGCTCAGTACATCGTGCGCTTCGCCATTCAGGGCGATAATCCGCCGGGCGTAGCCTAAAAGCTTCTCGCCCTCTTCGGTGATCTGCACCTGATGCGACGATCGCACCAGCAGTTCTTTGCCTATCATCTCCTCCAGGCGCCGCACCTGCTGGCTGACGGTAGACTGCGACAGGTGCACCCGGTCGGCGGCGCGGGTAAAGCTGGCGGTTTCGCACACCGCAACAAAGCTGAGCAGTTGCTGAGGGGTGAACATCGGCTGACGATTCATTTTTCCACTACCTGGCAGAGTAATATTTCATTTTCAGATAGTAGCGACTGCTGTCAGGCTGGCAACTTTTAACTGTGTGGATCTCAGATGAAGAGAGAGAACAACCTGCTGCTGGCGGCACTGGTGCTGGCCGGACTCAATATGCGACCGCTGATGACCTCGGTCAGCCCGCTACTTGGCCAGCTACGGCAGAGCATCGGACTGTCACCGCTGGCCGCCTCGCTGCTGCCTGCGGTGCCGATGATGATGATGGGTGCTATTGCGTTAATCAGTGCCCCGCTGATGCAGCGTTTTGCGGTGCGCAGACTGCTTCTGGGCGGGTTGTTGCTGCTGCTGCTGGCGCTGGTGAGTCGGCTGTTTGTCACTGACGGACGCTGGCTGGTGCTGACAGCCGTGCCGGGTGGGGCTGGTATTGGCATTGTACAGATGTCGATGCCGGGATTGATCCGTCAGCGCTTCGGCAGCCGCAGTGCTGGCGTAACCGGACTGTGGGCAGCGGCGCTGATGGGCGGGGGAGGAATTGGCGCGGCGATCTCGCCGTGGCTGAGTGCGCATTCTGGCTGGCAGGGCGCGCTGAGTAGCTGGGCGCTGCCGGTTGTGCTGGCTATCCTGCTCTGGCTGTTTATCACCACCACGCCTCCCGCAGCCCGGACAGAGGCAGCAGAGATGCCTTCGCTATGGCGAAAAACCCGTGCCTGGACGCTGGCGTTGAGCTTTGGTCTGGTGAACGGCGGCTACGCCATCTGTGTTGCCTGGCTGCCCGATTTTTATCATCAGCTCGGCTGGAGCGCACAGGCGGGCGGTTCACTGCTGGGCATGATGATCGGCTGTCAGGTTACGGGTGCGCTGTTACTGCCGTTACTGGCGCGGGGCCGCGATCGCCGTCCGCTGCTGCTATTGACGCTGGTGATGCAATTCAGCGGCATGCTCGGCTTCCTCTTCGCGCCACAACTGGCCCCGTGGCTCTGGGCGGGGATCGCGGGCTTTGGGTTGGGTGGCGCGTTTCCGCTGGCACTGGTGCTGGCGCTGGACCATCTGGAGCAGCCCCAGGCTGGCGCACGGCTTGTGGCCTTTATGCAGGGCGTTGGCTTTATTATTGCGGGTAGCATGCCGTTTATCGCGGGACAGTTACATGCGTTCACCGGCCACTTTACCAGCGTCTGGGGTCTGCAGGCGGCGATCACATTGCTGCTGATCGGATTGAATTTGCGTTTTCATCCGCGTAGCTATCAGCGCAGCTTTTCCAGGGTGAATCGCTGATTTTGGTCAGACCAATCAAGGCAATATTTTTCTCTGGTTCACAATCCGGGAAAATTCACACAACTTCTGTTGCCACAGGTTAACAATACATTAACTATCTGTTGCCATAAGCCCCGTTACAGTGGTTTGGTCTGACCAATTCAGGGGCGGATGGCCTGTAGCGCTGCAACTGCAGGCCACGTTACCTCTTTCTCTGGAGATACTGGCATGCAGATCTGGCATCAAAACTACGATCCGCTGGGTAATATCTGGCTCTCAAGCCTGGTCGCACTGATCCCGATTCTCTTTTTCTTCTTTGCGCTGATTAAACTCAAGATGAAAGGCTACCTGGCGGCTACCACCACCGTGGCCCTGGCGCTGCTGGTGGCGCTTTTTCTGTATCAGATGCCGACTGCACTGGCGCTGGCCGCCGTGGTGTATGGCTTTCTGTATGGATTGTGGCCGATTGCCTGGATTATTGTCGCCGCTGTGTTCGTCTACAAAATCTCGGTCAAAACCGGTCAGTTCGATATTATCCGCGCCTCTATCCTGTCGATTACACCCGATCAGCGTCTGCAGATGCTGATTGTCGGCTTCTCGTTCGGGGCGTTCCTGGAGGGCGCGGCGGGCTTTGGTGCGCCGGTGGCGATTACGGCCGCACTGCTGGTGGGACTCGGCTTTAACCCGCTCTATGCCGCCGGACTCTGCCTGATTGTGAATACCGCGCCGGTTGCCTTTGGCGCGATGGGCATCCCGATTATTGTGGCAGGTCAGGTGACCGGGCTGGACAGCTTTGCCATCGGCCAGATGGCCGGACGTCAGCTGCCGTTACTGACCCTGATTGTACTGTTCTGGATTATGGCGATTATGGACGGCTGGCGCGGCGTGAAAGAGACGTGGCCGGCGGTCGTTGTCGCCGGTGGCTCCTTTGCCATTGCCCAGTTCCTCAGCTCCAATTTCCTGGGGCCGGAGCTGCCGGATATCATTTCGTCGCTCGCCTCGCTGATTTCGCTGACGCTGTTTCTGCGGGTCTGGAAACCGGTGCGCATCTTCCGCTTTGCCGATGCAGAGGCGAAGCAAGGCAATCTTTTGCAGCCTCCGCAGAAGTATCGGCTGGGGCAGGTGATCCGCGCCTGGATGCCGTTCCTGTTCCTTACCGCCACCGTCACGCTCTGGAGCATTCCGCCGTTTAAAGCGCTGTTCGCCAAAGGTGGTGCGCTCTATGACTGGGTGCTGGCTGTGCCGGTTCCGATGCTGAATGAGCTGGTGGCGCGGATGCCGCCGGTCGTCGATAACGCCACACCGTATCCGGCGATCTATAAACTGGATCTGGTCTCCGCCACCGGCACCGCTATTTTAATTGCGGCGATCATGGCTATCCTGTTCCTGCGCATGAAGCCAAAGGCGGCGCTGCAGACCTTTGGTGAAACGCTTAAAGAGCTGGCGCTGCCGATCTACTCCATCGGAATGGTGCTGGCGTTTGCGTTTATCTCCAACTACTCCGGCCTGTCTGCGACGCTGGCACTGGCGCTGGCGCACACGGGCCACGCGTTTACCTTCTTCTCGCCGTTCCTCGGCTGGCTGGGGGTTTTCCTGACCGGATCCGATACCTCATCGAATGCGCTGTTCGCCGCACTTCAGGCCACGACTGCCCAGCAGATTGGCGTCTCCGATATCCTGCTGGTGGCGGCTAACACCACGGGCGGCGTGACCGGTAAAATGATCTCCCCGCAGTCGATCGCCATCGCCTGTGCGGCGGTCGGGCTGGTGGGGAAGGAGTCCGACCTGTTCCGGTTTACCCTTAAACACAGCCTGATTTTCACCTGTATGGTCGGCGTGATTACCACACTTCAGGCTTACGTCTTCCCGTGGATGATCCCATGAACAGCCATGCCGATTCGCTGGTGACGCGCCTCCGGGCCTATATCACCGAACATCAGCTTGAGCCGGGTATGCGGCTGCCCGCCGAGAGACAACTGTCTGCGGAGCTTGGGGTTTCCCGCTCCTCGCTGCGGGAAGCGATACAGCAGCTGATCAGCAGCGGAATGCTGATCAGCCGACGCGGCGGCGGCACCTGGCTCCGGCAACAGCTGGCACCCTGGTCGGAACAGCGCATCGTCGAGCCGATTCGTCGGCTGCTGCGCGACGATCCCGACTATCGCTACGATATTCTGGAAGCGCGCCATGCCATTGAGGCCAGCACCGCCTGGCACGCCGCCCTGCGTGCCACTGACGCCGACAAAGAGAAGCTGCAGTACGCTTTTGACGCCACCCTGAAGCTGAAAGAGAGTGACGATCCCGATCTCGCTGCCCAGGCGGATGTGCGCTTCCATCTGGCGATTGCCGAGGCGTCGCACAATGTCGTGCTGCTGCAGACTATGCGTGGCTTTTTCGAGCTGCTGCAATCGTCGGTGATGCAGAGCCGTCAGCGCATGTATACCCAGCCGGCGATTTTCGCCCATCTGACAGAACAGCATCAGGCGCTGCTCGATGCGATCCTCGCCGGCGACGCCGAAGCGGCCCGCCAGGCGGCGATGCAACATCTGGGTTTTGTGCACACCACCATGAAAAGCCTGCATGAAGATGAAGCGCGTCAGGCGCGCATCACCCGCTTACCGGATAACGACACACGCAACCCAAAGGAATCTGACTGATGATTATCTCAGCTGCCAGTGACTATCGCGCCGCCGCGCAACGTATCCTGCCGCCGTTCCTGTTTCACTATCTTGATGGTGGGGCCTATGCCGAGCATACCCTGCGTCGCAACGTGGAGGACCTGTCTGACGTGGCGCTGCGCCAGCGCATTCTGAAGAACATGTCGGAACTGAGTCTTGAGACAAAATTATTCAATGAAACCCTGTCGATGCCGGTTGCGCTTGCACCGGTCGGCCTGTGCGGCATGTATGCCCGCCGGGGTGAAGTGCAGGCCGCGCGCGCAGCCGCCCTGAAAGGTATTCCGTTTACCCTGTCGACGGTTTCGGTCTGCCCGATTGAAGAGGTGGCGCCGCAGATCAACCGTCCGATGTGGTTCCAGCTCTATGTGCTGCGTGATCGTGGTTTTATGCGCAATGCACTGGAACGCGCCAAAGCCGCCGGTTGTTCAACGCTGGTGTTTACGGTGGATATGCCAACGCCGGGTGCGCGCTATCGTGATGCGCACTCCGGGATGAGCGGCAATCACGCGGCGCTGCGTCGTTACTGGCAGGCGGTCACCCATCCTCAGTGGGCGCTGGATGTGGGCTTGCAGGGGCGTCCCCACGATCTGGGGAATATCTCTGCCTATCTGGGTAAGCCGACCGGGCTGGAAGATTATATCGGCTGGCTGGCGAACAACTTCGATCCCTCGATCAGCTGGAAAGATCTGGAGTGGATCCGCGAATTCTGGGACGGGCCGATGGTGATCAAAGGCATTCTTGATCCTGAAGATGCGCGGGATGCGGTGCGTTTTGGCGCAGATGGCATCGTGGTCTCGAATCATGGCGGACGTCAGCTGGATGGCGTGCTCTCCTCGGCGCGGGCGCTGCCAGCGATTGCCGATGCCGTCAAAGGTGACATCACTATTCTCGCGGACAGTGGTATTCGCAACGGGCTGGATGTGGTGCGGATGATCGCGCTGGGCGCAGACAGCGTGCTGCTGGGACGGGCATTTATCTATGCGCTGGCCACCCACGGTCAGCGCGGCGTTGAAAACCTGCTGAACCTGATTGAGAAAGAGATGCGCGTCGCCATGACACTGACCGGCGCAAAATCGATCAGCGGGATAACCCGCGACTCGCTGGTGCAGGCGGAGGCGTTGCTGGCTCCGCAAAGTACACCACCACGCCCGCGCGCGGTGAGTTAGCCTGCGAAAATGAATGTATTGTCTATACTTAACTTCTTTACCAACAGGAGGAATGACATGACCATTCATAAGAAAGGTTCGGCGCACTGGGAAGGCGATATCAAAGGCAAAGGCACCGTCAGCACCGAGAGCGGTGTACTGAGTCAGCAGCCTTATGGCTTTAACACCCGTTTTGAAGGCGGTAAAGGCACCAACCCGGAAGAACTGATTGGTGCAGCACATGCAGCCTGTTTCTCTATGGCGCTGTCGCTGATGCTGGGTAACGCGGGTCATCCGCCGGAAAGCATCGATACCACGGCTGACGTATCGCTGGACAAAAAAGGGGACGGCTTTGCCATCACCAAAGTGGCACTGACCAGCACCATCTCCCTGCCAGGCATTGATGAGTCAACCTTCGACGAGATCATCAATAAAGCTAAAGCGGGCTGCCCGGTTTCTCAGGTACTGAACGCGGAAATTACGCTGGATTACACCCTGAATAACTGATGCCGGCGACGGGTCGCCTTTTGGCGGCCTGAGCGTTATGCTATGCCTCCCGGTCCTGTTACTGACCGGAACAGATGCGCCTTCTGGCGCATTTTCGCTTTCTGATTAGGGGAAACCGAGGTGACAAGATATCGGGCGGCTAAAAAGTACGGGAAGATGGCGCTGGTTCTGATGTGCATCTGCGGTGCGCTGTTGCTCATCCGCTGGGCTGCCATGATCTGGGCCTGAGCCGATGAAAAGAATTGGCCGTCAAACGCTGGGCATCTTATTGATGGTGATAATTGTGCTGGAAGTGATTCTCTATCTGCTCACAGCCTCATGGCTGCCCTGGGGATAGTGGCTTTCAGACAAAGACATCTTCGCGCCGTTGTTTCGCCCGCACATCGCTGCGCGCAATGCGATACGCTTTGCGGGGATCGCCCACCACAAATTCAAAGGTAGGCGTGTAGTAAAATGGCAACCAGCCGCCATAGCTGCTCTCCCACTCCCATCGGACGGGGCAGGGCCACAGAATGCCATCATACAAAAGATAGTAAACCCAGCGTCCACCAGGACGACGGGGGCGTGATATTTTCATGGGATTCACAACGATAATGGTTAACAACAGCTTATATTTTGTACGCTAAAGCGTCAGCTTGCAATGTTACAACGCGGCTTTATTGCACCTGGCCCTGAATCAGCGATGTACCTCACCACAAAGCAGTACCACATTCGGCCGGACTTTATGAATACGGTTCGCCATCGTTTCGCAGTCGACCTTCGTGGGATAGATGCGCTCCGAGACCGGCAGGGCTTCGCAGGCATCGTAACCGCACGCGCTCACTAACAACACAAATCCTATCAACATAGTTCCTCTCCTTTGCACGGTCTGGTGGTCCGGACTGCGGTGCTTTTTATCCTTTTTTAACAACCAGTATAGACAAACGTGACGGGGCGGCATTGTCAGTGTGAACTATGACCCGCCAGCAGGGGCAGGCCGCGGTCAGCCAGGCGTGTCAGACGAGCAGGGAGGTCAGGAATTAGCCAGCGAAATACCAGGCGGGCAGCAGCGCAATCAGGTTATTCAGGGTATGCAGGAAGATGGGCAGCGCCAGACTGTTACTGCGCAACCGGGCGTAGCAGAGCAGCAGCGAAAACAGCGTCAGAGCGATAAGCGTCTGCCAGTGCACATACTGCGTATGCATCATCGCAAACAGCAGTGAGGTCAGCAGCATACAGGCGAAACGGCTGCGCGGTGCCCACAGCAGAAAACCCTGTAACAAAAAGCCGCGGAACAGGACTTCTTCAAACACCGGTGCCAGCAGCACGGCAGTAAGCAACAGAATCAGCAGCGAGTTACGTCCCTGCTGCGCCTGCATCACCAGCCAGCCTTCCGGCTGCATAAACTGCATCTGTGCCGCCATCAGCATAAACAGCGCGCCGGTAAAGAGCAGGGTTTGCAGCGTGCAGAGTTCGCCCAGCGGCAAATCGGTGCGGCGCTGGCAGTAGAAACGGTAAAGCGGATAGATCACAGCAAATTCAAACAGGCAGAGCACCGGCACCAGCAGGCCGTCATTACGCAGCACGCCGTAATTAGGAAACAGCGTGATCAGCATGGTAACCAGGTAATAGACCACAAAGCTGCCGACGTAGAACAGCGTCAGGGTCACTCTGTCGGAATTGGTATTCATAGGCGACTCTGCCAGCGAAGGTAAGCGCATAGTAGCAATGCCCCCGATCGCTGTCGAGTCAGCCTGTAACACAATATTTAAGCGCAAAATGTTAACTGCAGGCTAAACACCAGGACACGCGAGCCGATAACTGAGGAAACTAATCTGGTCAGCGCCGTATGTCGTATTGCAGGCCCGTCATCTCAAACCCTGACTGTGTAGTGAGCACTCTTAATGACATTTAACCCACCGGCGCCACCCTCGCCTCCGTTCAGACAGATTGCTGAAGACCGCACTGTCCGCTTTACGCGGCGCAGCCTGCGTACGCTTTCGCTGCTGCTGTTTGGTGTGCTGGTGCTCTCGATGCTGATGGTGCTGACGATTGCGCAGCGTCAGAACAGTGCATCGGTTGATCATGACCGGGTGCTGGTGCAGCAGGCCTGGAAAAATCGTCAGGATGCGATGATGACAGATATCCGTGATTATGCGTTCTGGAGTGAAGCCTGGCGCAATCTTCATGTCAGGGTGAACAAAGTCTGGGCTTTTGACGAAGAGAACTTTGGACCGGGTCTCTACGAAGAGTATCACTATGAAGGTGTGTTCGTGGTTGACGGCCGTAACCACACTTCATACAGCGTGATTAATGGACAGCTGGTGGATACGCCGCTTGAAGCCTGGCTGGGCAATGAGAAGGCCTCAGAACTGATTGCGGCGGCACGTAAGCTTAACAACAAGGCGACTACCCGGGATGTGCTGGTCAACCATCAGCCCGCCATTGCGGTTGCCGCGCCTATCAGCAGCGGCAAAGTGACGACGGTGCCGCCCGTGGCGGGACCCGCATCTATCATGGTGTTTGTGAATCTGTTCACGCCTGCCAAATTACAGGCGCTGGGCACCACGCTGGATGTGCGTAAACTGCGTCAGCCCGTCAATCAGGAGGATGCCCTGCGTGAACCGCGGCTGGTGCAGCCGTTGCCAGGCGGCGATTCGATTGTACTGCGCTGGACGTCGAAGATGCCTGGCATGGGTCTGATCTGGTTCCTGCTGCCGTTGCTGATGATGATGGCGATCATCATCGCTATGATTACTCATCGCGTCAGCCGCCATGCGCTTTCCAATGCGATACTCTCTGATCGCCGTTTTGACCTGCTGGCGATCAGTCAGCAGGAGCTTGCCAGCAGCGAAGCGCGGTTTCGCGATCTTGCTGAGGCCGCGTCAGACTGGATCTGGGAGACGGATGAAGAGGGACGTCTTATCTATCTTTCCGCGCGCTTTCACACCGTGACCGGCCACGACATTACTCACTGGCTGGGGCGTCACATCGATCATCTGCTGACGCATCCCAGCCATTCGCTGGTCGCCTGGCTGCTGCGTCAGGAAGAGCACGGGCAACAGATGCCGCTGCGCTGTCAGTTTATGTCCGCACAGGGTAACCGCCGCATCGGCCAGCTTGTGGCGAAAACCATCTGGCATGATGAGCGACGTATTGGGTTTCGCGGCACGGTATCGGACATCACACAGGGCATGGAAGCAGAAGCGCGCATTCAGTTTTTGTCGCGTCATGACGTCTTAACCGGCCTGTCAAACCGCGTGCAGCTGCTGGAGTTTCTGACGCTGCATCTTGAGCTGCCTGATGGCGGCGCGCCGCTGACGCTGGTCACCCTAGACCTTGATCAGTTCCGGCCGATCAATGAAACCTGGGGTCATGCGGCGGGGGATGAGGTGCTAAGCCAGATCGCGCAGCGTCTGAAGCGCTGTATCGGCCCGCAGGAGCTGGTGGCGCGGCTGAGTGGCGATGAGTTTGTCCTGGTATTGCGTGAAACGAACCGTGAAGGGGTCGATCAGCGTTGTGCTCAGCTGGTGCATGAGGTTCAGCAACCCATCAGCACTGGCCAGCATGTCCACTATCTTACCATCAGCATGGGGATCGCCTCTGCACCGCAGGATGCCAGCCATCCCGAAGCGCTGCTGCAAATGGCGGATATCGCGCTGAATGAAGCGCGTGACGCGGGACGCAATCAGTGGATCTGGTATGCCAGTGAAATGGCCAGCCAGCGTGAAGATAAGCGAGAAATGGCGCGGCGGATCGAGAAAGCGTTAAAGAACAATGAATTTCGCCTTCACTACCAGCCCCGCTATCAACTGCTGACCGGACAGCTGGCGGGCGCCGAGGCATTGATTCGCTGGCAGATTGCGCCGGATCAGTGGATTACGCCCGATCACTTTATTCCGCTGGCGGAAGAGAGCGGTCTGATCGCCACCATCAGCGACTGGGTGCTGATGCGCGCCTGTGAGGATGCGCTGAAATGGGGCAGCGAGCGCTATGTGTCGGTCAATATCTCCCCAATGGAATTCCGCACCAGTGATCTGGTGCAGCGGGTGGCCGATGCGCTGGAGAAAAGTGGCCTGCCTGCTACGCGGCTGGAGCTGGAGATTACCGAGAACGTCACCTTTGAGCATCCCCAGCATGCGCTGGAGGTAATGCAGGGATTACGGTCACTGGGTGTCAGGTTAACCGTTGACGATTTCGGTACCGGCTATGCAGCGCTGGGTTACCTTAAAACCTTCCCGTTTAACGGTCTCAAGATCGATCGCTCCTGGATGAAAGATTTTCCGGAGTCGCAGCAGGCGCAATCCGTGGTGGCGGGGATAATTGCGCTGGCACGCGCTTTTGCCCTGACGATCACGGCAGAGGGGATTGAGACAGAAGCGCAACTGAACAAGCTAAAACAGCTCTCGTGCGAAGAGGGGCAAGGCTACTTCCTCGGTCGGCCGATGCCGCTGGCTGCATTCAGTACGCTTCTGGAGAGAACCGCGCAAAACCAGGTTTAACTGGCTTAACGCACTTTGACCGCCACGGCGGTCATCAGCATTGCGCAGACAACAAAAATAATCAGTTCCATAATGACCTCCAGGTGCTAAGAAAATTCTTAAGATATTGTAGGGGGGTGTTGTTCTTTTTTTAAGCAGTGAGTGCGATTGAGCTCAACGTGTGGCCGATGCAGCCGCCGCTTTAATACTGCTGTAACAACTTTACCTTTTAAGGGTTCAGGTCAGCAGGCACGTTTTGCTACTCTTGGGACCAGGTTTTACACGTCCAACAGGAGAATAAACGTGAAATTTTATGGAAAGGGGCTGCTGGTAATGGGTCTGTTCGCCTTAACCGCCTGCCAGTCTGCCTCTAAACCCGACACCGCCCGTGTGGCACAGGATCCCGATGCCGACCGCTGTGGGGCTTCTCAGTTTCAGAACTATGTGGGCAAGCCGTTAACCGCGTTGCAGGGCCAGCACTTCGAACAGCAGGTGCGTCCGATCCCCTACAATTCAGCCGTCACCATGGACTTCAATCTCAACCGGCTTAACTTCCTGGCCGACAAAAATGGCAATATCAGCTCCGTTTATTGTGGTTAATGGCCGGTCTGTCATAGGCTTGTCATAACGGCAGGCGAGGATAGCCGCGCGCTTTAAAACTTCCTCGCCACACAATAGATAGTGCTCGTCTTGTTTATTCCCGCCCCGGCGGGAATTTTTTTAGCGCCTTCGGGCCGGAACAGGAGCGGAGAAGATGAAAAGCATACGGGCACTCTTGCCCATACTGTTACTCAGCAGCACACTGGTGCACGCCTCCAGTGAAGAGGCCTGGCAAAAGAGCCGTCAGGTGATGGCGCAGGCGTGCATTAACGCCAGTCACCTGAGCAAAGTAAAGGTGCTGGGCGAACCGATTGAGTATGACGACAACACAGGTTACAGCGCACTCTTGCTGGAGGGGCGCTATGCCCAGCAGCACATGAAAAACAGGCGTGGACGGGAGCTTTGCCTGTTCCAGCGCAGCAGCGGGCGTGCCAGCGTCAGCGAAGCGGATAAATTGCGCTGGGTAAAATAGGTAGCAGGTTTACGCCTCTGGCTGCGTGTCGATCAGCTGAGCCAGCAGGGTGCGGTAACGCTGCAACTGCATCTCGTCACCTTCTACTTCCAGTTTGTCGATCACCCGCGCAATCAGTACGTTACTGGTCGCGGGCTCGCCCGCCTCCATTATTTCCCGCAGGATCACCGCCAGCAGATCGGACTCTGGCGGTGTTCGCCAGTTCGGGCCTTTGAAATAGTCGTTGATAGCACGACTGGCACTGTCAGGTTGTACTCTCATTTCCCCACCTCCGCTGAAACACTGCCCCATCCCTTACGGCTGAGTAAGGGCGTCTTTACATGGAATAAGCTGGTCTGCCTCAGCGTAGCCGGACGGTGTGCACCGTTTTTTTGCGGAGGACGTTGCGTCGATCAGAACGATCGTCGCACCGCCACAGCTGGCGGTTTTTTAAACATAGAAGCGGGGTAGAAGGTTGTCAGTAACAGAATGACATATTTTTCCATATTGATGAGGGTTGGTTTAGGAAGCGCACGTCAGGGTCGTACCGTCTACGCGTGATTCGCGCTATAAACCCTTGAGTCGGGTACATTTGCGCCGGTAATTGAGCGGAATCAAAGAGGAATCCGGTCTTTTGCCGTTTGTGCCATGTTTTGTCGGTCACGCTGAGAATGCGCGCGTTAGACTGAGCCTTCCTTCTCTTTACATCATCTGCTCATGCCACGCACTATTGAACCCTGGAAGATAAACCTGATTTCGGTCTGGTTTGGCTGTTTTTTTACCGGACTGGCCATCAGCCAGATTATCCCGTTTCTGCCACTCTACCTTGAGCAGCTTGGCGTTACCGGTGGCGAATCACTGAGCCTCTGGTCGGGTCTCACCTTTAGTATCACCTTTGTGGTCTCGGCGGCGGTAGCCCCCCTGTGGGGCAGCCTGGCCGATCGCAAAGGCCGTAAACTGATGCTGTTACGCGCGGCGTTTGGCATGGGCGTGGTGATACTGTTACAGGCTTTTGTCACCGAAGCCTGGCAGTTGCTGTCGTTACGCGCCCTGATGGGGCTGACCTCAGGATATATTCCCAACGCGATGGCGCTGGTGGCGGCTCAGGTTCCACGTGAACGCAGTGGCTGGGCGTTGAGCTGTGTCTCAACCGGTCAGATTGGCGGGGTGATTCTGGGGCCGATGCTGGGCGGGCTGCTGGCCGACTGGGTCGGACTACGCACGGTATTTATCGTCACTGCGGCGCTGCTGATGGTCAGCTTTCTGGTCACGCTGTTCCTGATCAAAGAGACGGGTTACACGCCGGTGAGTAAAAAAGAGAAGCTCAGCGGACGCGAAGTTTTCCGCTCGCTGGATAACCCAAAGCTGATGCTCTGTCTCTTTTTCACCACCATGGTGATTCAGATGTGTAACGGGTCGGTGAACCCCATCCTCACGTTGTTTGTGCGTGAACTGGCACCGACTGCGGAGAATATCGCCTTTCTGAGTGGCGTGATTGCCGCACTGCCTGGCGTCTCGGCACTACTGGCCGCACCCCGGCTGGGACGGCTCGGCGATCGCATTGGCACCCAGCGTATTCTGCTGGCGACAATGGTTATTTCGCTGCTGCTGTTTGTTGCGATGTCCTTTGTCACCAGCACCACGCAACTGGGCGTTTTACGTTTTCTGCTGGGTTTCGCCGATGGTGCAATGATGCCTGCGGTGCAGACGCTTCTGGTTCGTCATTCGCGCGACAATATCACCGGACGCATCTTCGGCTATAACCAGTCGTTTATGTATCTCGGCAATGTCGCGGGTCCGCTATTAGGGGCCGCTGTGTCGGCGGTGGCAGGCTTTCGCTGGGTCTTTTTTGCCACCGCCGTGGTCGTGCTGATTAATGTGCTCTTTCTGAAGCGTTTTTACCGGCGTCCGAAGACCGTGCTGCCCGCGTCGGCTGAGAAATCGTCAGTTCAGCCTGCCAGCGCTGCTGAGTCAGTAAAAACTCAGGACTGACGCTGGGGCTCCAGGAGTCATCACCGCCCACGCCCATGTGGAAGGCATCCAGATGCAGCCAGCAGCCCGCTTCCGGATGCAGCAGGTGACGGTGTGAGGTCTCCCGCAACTGCTCCAGACTGAAGCGGCTCAGCGAGAAAGCAAAATCGCCTTTGACCTGCCAGCTGCCGCTATCGAGTTGACGGGTGCCGCCACGCTGACCGTTCTCGCTGGGGAAAACGTAGGGCGTTGAAAGCTGCGCCAGCGGCAGCTGCCAGCGTGAGAACTGCGCGGCCAGCTGACGATCGGGGTAGTTTTCATGCGGCCCCAGGCCAAGCCAGCTCGCCTGCTGCGGAATGTGCACCAGCTCGCAGCGTAAGCCGATGCGTGCTGGCGGCGGCAATCCGCGCGACTGCTCAACCGAAAGCTGCAGCTGTAACTCACCCTGTGCGTTGATCACATAACGTTTACGACTGATGAAAGCGACCTGGCCGTTGGCGAGCCAGCTATGCAGCGTCTCAACCTGCACCGCCTGCGACAACGCATTCGCCGTAATCGACATCAGTTGGCTGCTCATCTGGTCATATCCCGCCGTTTTCCAGCGCTCAACCCAGGCATGAGGATCAACCCGTTCTGCTTCGCTGGTGCCAATATCATTGTCCAGCGGCGCGCGAATAAAGCAGTCCTGAAGAGGGGAGAGCAGCGTTGGCTCTTCATTGACAAACCACTGCGTCAGTTCGCCGCTGTGGCGTGAAAAATGCCAGCGTTGCTGCTGATGGGTCACGACAAACTCACCGGCGTCATCGCGCAGCACGGGTGCTTCGCCCGCCTCCGGCTGTGACGGTAGCGCTAACGTCGAGGGCAGCGGCCATTGATGCCAGGCGACGCACCAGTTGGCGGCGCTCCAGCGGGTCGGGTGAATCTGATGAACCGCGACATTAAGCCAGCATTCGCCCTGTAACGTGGACGGAGAGGGCAGCGTGATCCGCTGCTGACCCTGCGCGGCGATATCCAGCAATACTTCACCTTCCGTCACCACTTGTCCCTCCTGTTCGATGCGCCAGCGCAGCACCTCATTGTCACTATGGCGGAACAGATAGTCGCTGCTGACCGTAAAGCTCACAGGATCGACGGGATCGACCACGAACTGCCAGAACTGCTGTGCACGTTGCGCCTCATACAGCGCCGGATGCGGCGTGCGATCGGCAAACACCAGCCCGTTCATGCAGAACTGACGGTCATTGGGTTTATCGCCAAAATCGCCGCCATAGGCCTGCCAGGGTTTGCCCTGATCGTCAAAGCGGGTCAGGCTCTGATCCACCCAGTCCCAGACAAAGCCGCCCTGCAGACGTGGGAACTGGCGGAAAGCCTCCCAGTATTTTGCGAAGCCGCCGAAGCTGTTGCCCATGGCATGCGCGTACTCACACAGGATCAGCGGGCGGGTTTCGCCCGGCAGACCGATCCACTTTTTCAGCGACCATTTGGGTACTGCCGGGAACGGCTGATCTTCATCAACCCTGGCGTACATCGGGCAGATAATATCGGTCGCAGCGGTATCGGCTCCGCCGCCTTCATACTGAACAGGGCGGGTAGGATCGCTGCTTTTCACCCAGCGGTAGAGCGCATCGTGTGTAGCGCCATGTCCCGACTCATTGCCCAGCGACCAGATAATAATGCTGCAGTGATTACGATCGCGCTGCACCATGCGCGTCACGCGTTCGCTATAGGCGGCAAACCAACGGGGATCGTCGGAGAGCCGGTTCATCGGCTGCATGCCGTGGGTTTCGATATTGGCCTCATCCACCACATACAGCCCGTACTGATCGCAGAGCCGGTACCAGAGGGGATGATTAGGATAATGCGAACAGCGCACCGCATTGAAATTGTGCTGTTTCATCAGCTCGATGTCGCGGCGCATCGTGGCCTCATCCACCACCTGACCGTTCTCCGGATGGTGTTCGTGACGGTTGGTGCCGCGGATCAGTAGCGGTTTGCCGTTAAGACAGAGCAGGCCGTTGTCGATGGTGACCTGACGGAAGCCGACATCATAAGCTTCCACGTCGATGAGTTGCTGATCCCCATCCAGTAGCGCCAGCGTGGCGCGATAGAGGTGAGGCGTTTCGGCGCTCCACAGCGCAGGCTGTTCCACCGGCAGGCAGAGCAGGGCGCGTTCAGGATAGTGACCCCGCTCGTCAATAATGGTGCTGCCCAGAGGCTGCTGACACTGGGCAACCCGCTGTTCACCCTGCCACAGCGTCAGGCGCAGCTGATAAAGTGAGGTGACGTCCGGCGGCAAGGCGACGCGAACCTGGGCGCGCAGCTCGGCACGGGTAAACTCCGGACTGAGCCGGGTTTCCAGCTGAACATCGGCCAGATGCACCTGCGGTTTATGCAGTAATGTGACATCGCGAAAAATGCCGCTCATCCGCCACATATCCTGATCTTCCAGATAGCTGCCGTCGCTCCAGCGCAGCACCATCACCGCCAGCCGGTTTTTGCCCGGACGCAGATAGGGACTGAGGTCAAATTCAGCGGGCAAACGGCTGTCCTGAGAGTAGCCAATCCAGCGTCCGTTGCACCACAGGTGAAAAGCTGAGTTTACCCCGTCAAAAATGATGCGTGTTTGTCCGGAATCGAGCCAGGCTGCGTCAGCGCTGAATGTGAGCGAGTAACATCCTGTGGGGTTATCAGCGGGAACCTGCGGCGGATTGACCGGAATCGGATACTGCACGTTGGTGTAAATGGGGGCATCAAAGCCGTGCATCTGCCAGTTAGCCGGGACCGGAATCGTGCTGGCGTCCGGCAGATCCTGCAGTAACCAGCTGGCGGGCACCGCTTCGGGCTGCGAAAAGTAACTAAAACCCCACTCTCCGTTGAGGCTTTGCAGTGACACCGAAGGCGTGTCATCACGCGCCACTGCTTCATCGCGCCAGCTGGCGAATGGCGGGTGGGCATCCAGCCTGTTAAGCGAGGTTACAACCGGGTTTTCCCAGTCGCGCCGGGAGAGTATGTCACTGAAAGCAGCCTGAGAGAGAGTCATGGTTATATCCTGTAAATGTAATGCGCTCACAATGCGTAAAATTCTTCTGGCTGTAAAGAGCCCGCCATCCCGATTTACACAAATAGTTTGGGGTACAAACCGGCCGGGATGTTGAGAATCTGGTGGCAGCGTGACGGTAAAACGTTAAGTCTGGTCAGCAAAGGTGAATAGCGGCCGGATGCGGAGGAATCTCACTTGTTGTCCTGCAGGAGGCTTCATACACTCAGCCCGATTTCTTCACCCTGAGGTAGGTATGGTACGAATCGTTAAGCTGGCTGCCGTTGTGGCATTAGTGACTGCATTAAGTGGATGTATTTTCCCGCCTCCAGGCGGCGGCTGGGGCGGACATGGCGGTGGGCCAGGTCGCGGCTTTGTCGATCCGCGTTAAGCCTCACTCATCGATCGGGAGCAGGCGAAACGTTTAACAGCGGTGATATCTGCCCGCAAAACGTTTCGCCTGCAAGGTTAGCCGGAGGTTGCTCAAAAGAGGGCGGAGATGTGGGCTAACTCACTGAAAAAATGACTGTTACCCTCTGTTTTTTTAGTCAGTGTGGTGATAATTTCAGCTTTTCTCCACCGCTGAGACAACAGCATGAAAAACCTGATTGCTGAATTACTGGTAAAGCTGGCTGAAAAAGAGGCGACAGCGAAAGAGCAGATGGCGCAGATCGAAGCGCTGGAGATTGTTGTCACGGCGCTGGTTCGCAAGCTCGAGCCGCAACAATATCTGTCGATGGCCTCCAGCATTGAAACTGCCATGAATACTGTAACCGGTGCTGATGAAGACGATGCGCTGCTGCTGCGTAATTACATCGAAAAGCTGCTCCGGCATCCCCGCCAGTAACGACCCCAGTGCCAGTCTGGAATGGGATCTTCACATCAGTTTGACCTGAAACATTTTCCGCTTTGCTTATTCGCTGCCAGAATAATAAAGGACAATCCACTGTGGAGATATCAAGATGAAAGTCGGTTTAATGGCGATGATGATGGCAGGTCTGCTGGTCAGCGGGCTGGCCGGTGCGGCGGAGAAGACCCCGCAGCAGGAGAAGATGGCCCTGTGTAACCAGCATGCCAAATCTCAGGATCTCAAAGGTGATGCGCGCAAATCTTTTATGAGTGAATGCCTGAAAAAGGACAGCAAGCTGTCGCAGATGTCACCGCAGCAAATGAAAATGAAGAGCTGTAATGGTGAAGCTGGCGATAAAAAACTGGCAGGTGATGCACGTAAGACCTTTATGAGCCAGTGCCTGAAAAAAAGCGCATGACTCCCCCGGCCACGCAGGTGGCCGCTTCTCGTTTGCGCTCAGCGCAGATTCAATTTCCCCTTAACGCCAATTAAATTGCCTGCCACAACAATACGTTACCTTTCTTAAACAGATTCATCCTCAGGCTTGCCGGTTCCTTTGCCACACTTACTGTTTGTGGGGATTTGCGCCGCGCGCTGTTTTGCCGCGCAGCTTCAGACCAGAAACAGCGAAAGGAGCCATGCCGTGAACTATCAATTTACCGCCGACCTGAAGGATCTGCCCCAGCGACAGCCGGTGAAGAAAACACTCGGCGAAGTGGAAGTATTACTGATCCGTGATGGGGATAACGTCCGTGCTTACCAGGCGAAATGTCCACATGCGGGCGCGCCGCTGGAGCAGGGCGCGATCTGTGGCGACCGGCTGGTCTGTCCGTGGCACAAAGCCGCGTTTAATATCGCCGATGGCAAAATGTGTGAACCGCTGGCGTTAGCCGATCTCAAACAGTATTCGCTGCGCATTGAAGAAGGCCGGGTGCTGGTTAACCCGAAAGCCATGTCACCTGCGGCACCGATTGGCAGCGGGGCAACTGCGCCGGTCTATGTGGTTCTGGGTGCGGGAGCCGCAGGCAGCGCGGCGTTATGGCGTCTGCGCCATGACGGCTTTAAAGGCCGCCTGATTCTGGTTGAACGGGAAGCGGATGCGCCTTATGACCGCACTGCGCTGACCAAGTTTGTACCATCGGGTAAAATGGATATCAGTGAGGTGCCGCAGCTGCTGAAAGCGGATGTGATGGATCATGTTGAACGGATTCAGGCTACCGTGAGCCGCCTTGATACACAGCAACAGCGGCTGATCTTTGAAGATGGCGGGACGCTCGCCTTCGACAAACTGCTGATCGCCAGCGGCGCGACGCCTGTCCGCCCTGATTTGCCGGGCAGCGATCTCGACGGCGTTTATCTGCTGCGCAGCAAAGCGCAGACCGATGCGTTACTGCATGCGGTGGATGCCAGCCATAAAATCGTCATTGTCGGTAACAGTTTTATCGGTACTGAACTGGCGTCAGCACTGCGTAACCGTGATATTGACGTAACAGTGGTTGCTCGTCAGGCGCTGCCTTTTGCTAAACAGTTTGGCGAGCAGATTGGCCGCTATTTCTACCAGCTGCATGAGCAAAACGGCGTGAAGTGGGTGCAGGGCGAGATCGAATCACTTCAGGGTGACCAGCAGGTGACTGGCGTGCAGCTAAAGGGCGGCAGGACGCTGGACGCGACC
The DNA here is from genome assembly GCF_013415305.1 of Pantoea sp. WMus005. Lineage (GTDB taxonomy): Bacteria > Pseudomonadota > Gammaproteobacteria > Enterobacterales > Enterobacteriaceae > Pantoea > Pantoea rara. Next base: position 2,169,427 of record NZ_JACBXU010000001.1, on the reverse strand, counting down.
GTTGTGCTGTTTGCTACGGGTGTTGAACCGGCCACCGACTTTATCCACGATTTGCCGCTGGCAGAGGATGGCAGTCTGCAGGCAGATGAGCAGTTGCGGGTCGCTGACAATATCTGGGTGGCGGGTGACATCGCCACGTATCCGGCGGCGCAGGGTCCGCTGCGTATTGAGCACTATCGCGTCGCGCATCAGCAGGGGCAGACCGCCGCATGGAACATGCTGGATCAGAACGTCGCGTTTGATCGTGTGCCGTTCTTCTGGACAACCCAATATGGCACCCGTTATGAGTATGTTGGTCACGCGGCAGAATGGGATAATTTCCAGCTGATCGGCTCGCTGGAGGACAAAAAGTTTATGGCGTTTTATGGTCAGCAGGGGCAACTGGCGGCCATCTGCTCATGCGGCATGTATACGCTGACCGCTGAGCTGGTGGAGCGGATGCAGCAACCGATGACGCTTGCCGATGCGGTGGCACACTGTCAGGCACACATCGGATAAGCTACGCTGCACGCAGGGCGGACCGGGGTGACGGGCCGCCTTGCGCACTTCCTGACAGATTAGCTGCGGCTCAGTTTCTCTGACTTCGCCATGCACTGCTGCATTGCTTCCATCACCGCCGAGCGCATCCCTTTTTCTTCCAGCACTTTCACCGCTTCAATGGTGGTGCCGCCAGGTGAGCAGACCATATCTTTAAGTTCAGCCGGATGTTTACCGGTGGTCAGCACCATCTGCGCCGCGCCTTTAACCGCCTGCGCAGCAAACTGATAGGCCTGAGCGCGCGGCATGCCACCCAATACGGCCGCATCTGCCATCGCCTCGATAAACATAAACACGTACGCCGGTGCAGAACCGCTGACGCCGACCACGGAGTGAATCAGATATTCATCCACCACGGCCGCTTTGCCAAAGCTCTCAAAAATCGCCACGACCTCGTCGATTTCCGCCTGCTCAACCAGTACATTGGGCGTTACCGAGGTCATGCCCTCGCTTACCAGTGAGGGCGTATTCGGCATTGCGCGGACAAGTTTGCGATCGTAACCCAGCACGGATGAGAGCGAATCCAGTGTCACGCCAGCCGCTATCGATACCACCAGCGCCTCTTTTTTCAGGCTGCCGGACAGCTCTTTTAACACTTTCAGGATGACATTGGGTTTTACCGCGCCGAACAGGATGTCCACTTCGCGCGCCAGCGCATCCGCGCTCTCTGCGGCGTTGATGCCATACTGCTCTGCCATCGCCTGGTTGGTTTCGGCTTTGCGATCGTAAACGAAGATATCAGATGGAGTAATTTTGCCGCTGTTGACCAGTCCGCCAATAATGGCTTTCGCCATGTTTCCCCCGCCGATAAACCCGATTTTCTTTGCCTGCATCGCCATCTCCTTAGGACATTATTCGTTTTTCTCAGTGCGCTAGCTTACTTCAGCCAGCCCGAATAACAAGTCAGCCGGGTACGGGCTGGAAACTGTGCCGCAAATAAAATTTGCCATTTAAGGGGAACCCGGCAAGATCTCAGGCTTCTCTGACTGTAAGGAATCATGATGTTTATCTGGGTCGATGCCGATGCCTGTCCGAATGTGATTAAAGAGGTGCTCTACCGTGCGGCGGATCGTACCGCGACCACGGTGACGTTTGTGGCGAACCAGTTTCTGCGCGTGCCACCCTCGCCTTATCTGCGCACCCTGCAGGTGCCTGCTGGCTTTGATGTGGCGGACAACGAGATCGTCAGACGTTGTCAGCCTGGCGATCTGGTGATCACCGCCGATATTCCGCTGGCGGCAGAGGTAATTGAGAAGGGTGCTGCGGCACTGAATCCGCGTGGCGAGCGTTACTCACCGGCGACGATACGTGAACGTCTGACGATGCGTGATTTTATGGATACCCTGAGGTCAAGTGGCGTGCAGACCGGCGGCCCCGCGACGATGAGTCCGCGTGACCGCCAGCAGTTTGCGAATGAGCTGGATAGCTGGCTCACCCAGCAGAAACGCTCAACTTAAACGAAGCTGTCGTCATCGTCGTAATCGTTGCCGCCAAAATCGTTGAGATCGCTGTTGTCGGCATAATTACTGTCCCAGCCTGTATTCTGGTCCAGGAAGGCGTTGTCGTTACCGCCGTTAAAGTTATCGGCATTGTCATCACCACCATTGAAGGTGTTGAGATTATCATTCACCTCCGGCAGCGGTGGCTCATTGATGATATTCACAATCTCTTCCGGCTGAGAATGGTGGAACATGCTGGTCAGCATGTCAGCCATCACGACACCACCCGCTACGCCCACGGCAGTTTGCAGTGCGCCGCCAAGGAAACCCGTGCCGCGTGGCGCGGGTGCCTGAGCAGGGGCATATTGCTGCTGTGCCGGTTGCTGTGGCGCACTGTTCCACGGCGACTGTTGCTGTTGTTGCTGCTGTTGAGCGGGCGGCTGCTGACGCGAACCGCTGCCAAACAGCCCCGACAGGAAGCCGCCGCTGCTCTGTGCGGGTTGCTGTTGCTGCTGTTGCAGCTGTGCCACCTGGCTTTCCAGCGCCGACACTTTCTCATTAAGTTTTTTCAGCGCCGCTTCCTGAATCAGGATCGCCTGTGCCATGTAGTAAGGCGCGCCTGGCTGCGTCTGAAGATGCTGGTTAATCAGTTGTTCGGCTGCGGCATCGCGTGCCACGGTCTGGCTTTCGGCCTGTTTCAGACGGCTGAACAGCCCTTCGATCAGTTGTTGTTCTTCGCGTTGCATGATGACTCTCCTGTGGCGATGGTTATCAGTATATGGGGGCGTCAACACGAAAAGTAAAATCGGGGCGGTAAGCAAATATTGCCAGCCCATTTTAACCGCCTTTTTGCGGGTTTATCAGCGGCCTGTTAGCGTGCGGATGCACAAAACGTGCATGCATTTCCCCTTGAAAATATAGAGATTATCGTTGTTCCGGTAAGGAAAATGCGTAAAACGTGCCTGACAGGTGGAGGCCTTAATAATTTCCAGTTATTATGCGTCGCATTAATAAGCTAACCATGCAACCGCCTCGCGCGGTCAGGCGGAGGAACGGTCCTGATGTCACTACCCATCTTTTTGATTGGCGCTCGCGGTTGCGGCAAAACCACGGTCGGCGAGGCGTTGTCGCAGGCGCTGGGTTACGCCTTTACGGATACCGATCACCATCTGCAACTCAGCACGCAGCGCAGTGTGACCGAAATTGTGGAGGCGGAAGGCTGGGAAGGTTTTCGCGCCCGTGAAACGGAATCGCTCAAGGCGGTGACGGCACCCCGGACTGTTATTGCGACGGGCGGTGGCATGATTCTGGCTGAAGAGAACTGTCGTTTTATGCAGGAGCACGGTCAGGTGATCTGGCTCAGTGCATCGCCCGAAGTACTGGCCGAGCGACTGGAAAGCGAGCCTGAAGCAGCCCAGCGTCCGACCTTGACCGGACGTCCGATTGCCGATGAGATGAGCGATGTGCTGCGCGAACGCGCGCACCTTTACCAGGCGGCGGCTCATCACCAGGTTAATGCCATGCAATCGCCAGCGTGCGTGGTGGAGGAAATTCTGCTGTCACTTTCGCTGGCACGCGCCAGCTAACCCTCAGATTTTTCCAGCTTTGATCCCGTTTATGATGTCATTGTCTATACTTATCCTATGACAGGCAGCAGCCTGTCCTGTGGAATGTTATTCAGACAAGAGGGACACAGTATGCCGAGCAGACCGCCGTACCCACGTGAAGCGAAAGTTGTGCCTGTTGAAAAGGGCACTGAAGGTAATAAAGTAACCTCATACGAATTGCGTGCTGATCATCCCAAACCGAATTCATTAATCAGTGAGCACGAGACGGAAGAAGAAGCGCACGATGCTAAAGCGCGTTACGAAGACGTCGAAAAAGAGTAAAGCATTGCGGCTGGCAGGGAGGCCAGCCTGATATTCAGCGTTATTCGCCGTCTGCGCTAAGTTGCCTGAGCTTTCCCCCCACGCCTTCACCTCTGACATTCCCTTGCCGCATCAAAACAAAGCTGACCGGAGCATCGCCTGAGCGCTCTCTGTCTGCCCGTCTGGTCTTCCCCCGAAGGAGATCACAAACGACCATCATTTCGCGTGACAGATCAGCAGGTTCCCTTCTACACTGCCAGACACACAACATGTGCTCTGGAGAACAATTATGCTCAACGTAAGTGAGTATTTTGACGGAAAAGTTAAATCTATCGGCTTTGACAGTGCGAGCACCGGTCGTGCCAGCGTGGGCGTGATGTCAGAAGGTGAATACACATTTGGAACCGGTCAGCCAGAAGAGATGACCGTCGTCAGCGGCTCGCTTAAGGTGTTGCTGCCAGGTGAGACCGAGTGGAAATGGTTTGAAGCGGGTTCGGTGTTTAACGTGCCGGGTCACAGTGAATTTCATCTGCAGGTTGGCGAGCCAAGCTCCTATCTCTGCCGCTACCTGAAAGATAAAGATTAAGAAAAGGGCCGCTCAGCGGCCCTTTTCCTGGGCAAACATCCTCGTCCGGGATTCTGCGGATTACAGCTTAACGCTGGGCTTCACCGCCTAACGCTTCCACCAGATTGCTGGTCAGTGCCGCCAGTTCGCTGGTCATCAGAATAAAGTCCGCATCAAAGCGCTGCGCAAAATCTTCGCGGTCGATATCGTCGTTCTGGTCACGCAGCGTGTCGCTGAACTTCAGACGCTTCACCGAACCGTCATCGGCCAGAACAAACTGAATGCGCTCCTGCCAGTCGAGTGCCAGTTTGGTCACCAGCTTGCCCGCTTCGATATGGTTGGCAATCTCATCGCAGACCAGATCCTGCTTCTTACAACGGATGACACCGCCATCTTCCAGCAGCGCTTTCAGCTCCGCTTCATCCATCAGGGCGAAACCGGCGGGCAGTTCACCTGAACGCACCCATTCGGTCAGGGTCAGTTCAATCGGGCTTTCCAGCGTCAGCGGCACCACCGGCAGTGAACCCAGGCTCTTGCGCAGCAGCGCCAGCGTATCTTCCGCTTTTTTCGCGCTGGCACAGTCAACCATAATCAGATTGTTGACCGTGTCTATCCACAGATAGGTCTGGCTGAAACGGCTGAAGGCGCGCGGCAGCAGGCTGTGCAGCACTTCATCTTTCAGCGAATCTTTTTCGGTCTTTTTCAGCTTACGGCTCTGCTCAGATTCCAGCTTGTCGATTTTCGCTTCCAGCGCCTGCTTTACCACTGGCGAAGGCAGAATTTTTTCTTCTTTACGGGCGCAAATCACAATCTGGCCTTTGTTCTCATGGGTCAGCGCATCGCTTCGATTGCCCATCGGCGAGACCCAGCCGGTCTTGCTCATATCCTGACTGCCACACGGTGAAAACGTGAAGGCGTCGAGCTGTTTTTCCATCTCATCTGCGGACAGCGGAATGTCACGATTCAGACGATAAACCATCATATTTTTAAACCACAACATCGGGATTCCTTACCGTGGCGCGATCGGGCGCACAAGTCTGCGAGAGTCAGCGCGCATGATAGCGAAACATCGGAGTGGTTTCATTGCCTTTAAGGCAGCTGCCTTCTACTGTATCTCTCACCTGAATGAATAACGAGGACGTAACCTTGCGCATAGGCATAGATCTGGGTGGCACCAAGACAGAAGTGATCGCATTGTCAGATACGGGACAGGAGTTGTTCCGCCACCGGGTGAACACCCCGCGTGATGACTATCCGGCAACCGTGCAGGCGATTGTTGATCTGGTCACACTGGCGGAGCAGAAAACCGGCGAGACCGGTACGGTCGGCCTCGGCATTCCCGGCTCGCTTTCGCCTTACAGTAAGCGGGTGAAAAATGCCAACTCCACCTGGCTCAACGGTCAGCCGCTGGATAAGGATCTGGCGCAGGCGCTGAACCGGGAAGTGCGTATCGCCAACGATGCTAACTGCCTGGCGGTGTCAGAAGCAGTGGATGGCGCGGGTGCCGGACAGTCGCTGGTGTTTGGCGTGATCATCGGCACCGGATCGGGTGCGGGGGTGGCGATCAACGGGGAGTCGCGCATCGGTGGTAACGGTAATGCCGGTGAGTGGGGCCACAATCCGCTGCCGTGGATGGATGAGGATGAGCTGCGCTACCGGCAGGAAGTGCCCTGTTATTGCGGGCAGCAGGGCTGCATTGAGACCTTCGTTTCAGGCACCGGTTTTGGTATCGACTATCAGCGGCTGAGCGGCGTGCATCGCAAGGGCGCGGAGATCGTCTCACTGCTGGCGCAGCAGGATCCGATCGCCGAACTGGCAATGAGTCGCTATGAGCTGCGGCTGGCAAAATCGCTGGCGCAGGTGGTGAACCTGATCGATCCCGATGTGATCGTGCTGGGCGGCGGGATGAGCAATGTGGATCGTCTCTATCAGACCGTGCCGGTGCTGATGAAGAAGTGGGTATTTGGCGGCGAGTGTGAAACGCCGGTGCTGAAGGCGCAGCATGGCGACTCCAGCGGCGTGCGCGGTGCGGCATGGCTCTGGCCGCTTAACGGCTGAGTGACCCGCGCATCCGCTGACGATTCAGCGCCTGGGTTTTCAGGCGCTGAATGTAACCCACGGCGCGGCACCCTGCCGCGCCGCGTTTATTCGCCGACCAGCATACTGTCCTGCGGTGCCCGATCGCGCTGCGCTTTGGTGGCGAGGAAGTAGAGATAACCGACCAGCATGATGGCGAAGAACAGCGCGGCAATCACCGGATTAAACCACAGCATCGCCAGCAGACAGACCACCGACAGCAGCAGTGCGATGCCCGGTATAATCGGATAACCCGGCGCGCGGAAACTGCGGGCCATATCCGGTGCGCTGCGGCGCAGTTTAAACAGGCTCAGCATGCTCATGATGTACATTACAATCGCGCCAAAGACCGCCATGGTGATCATCGCGGCCGTCAGCGTCATCCCCTGCAGATTAATCACGCCATCGCTGTAAATCGCCGCGATACCCAGCAGCCCGCCGAGATTAATTGCCCGATGCGGGGTCTGAAAACGTGACAGTTTTGCCAGAGAAGGCGGCAGATAGCCTGCGCGTGCCAGGGCAAAAAATTGCCGTGAATAGCCGAGGATGATGCCGTGGAAGCTGGCAATCAGGCCAAACAGTCCAATCCACACCAGCATGTGCATCCAGGTAGAGTGTTCGCCGACGATCATTTTCATCGCCTGCGGCAGCGGATCGTTAATATCTGAGAGTTTGCGCCAGTCGCCCGCGCCGCCCGCCATCAGCATCACGCCAATCGCCAGCACCACCAGCGTCAGAATTCCGCTGATGTAGGCACGGGGGATCGTCCGGGTTGGATCTTTTGCCTCTTCGGCTGCCATTGCGGCGCCTTCAATGGCAAGGAAGAACCAAATGGCGAAGGGAATGGCGGCGAAAATACCGGAGAAGGCGGGCAGTCCGAAAGTGTCGCTGCCTGCCCAGCCGTGCGCGGCAAAATTTGCCAGGCTAAAGCCGGGTGAGACCACACCCATAAACACCAGCAGTTCGATTACGGCCAGCACGGTGACAACCAGTTCAAACATCGCCGCCAGTTTTACACCGAGAATATTCAGCGTCATGAATATCAGGTAAGCCCCAACCGCCGCGGTTTTCGGGTTGAGCCCGGGATACTGCACATTGAGATAAGCCCCGATCGCCATAGCAATCGCCGGTGGCGCAAAGACAAACTCAATCAGTGTCGCCAGACCGGCAATCAGTCCGCCGGTTTCGCCAAAGGCGCGACGACTATAGGCAAATGGCCCACCCGCATGGGGGATCGCAGTGGTCAGTTCGGTGAAGCTAAAGATAAAGCAGGTGTAGAGCGTGGCGATCAGTGCGGTAGTGACCAGAAATCCCAGCGTGCCTGCCACAGCCCAGCCGTAACTCCAGCCAAAATATTCGCCTGAGATCACCAGGCCAACCGCAATCCCCCACAGATGCAGGGTGCCCAGCGTGGGCTTGAGTCTGTTTGTCATACCGTTATCCCCGTCGTTGTTGGTCTCACGCGGCGTTACACCGCCATGACGACTAAAGTAAGGAGATAATGCCGTTGCCTTGTGCGCCGCGACTTGACGCGGGCGCAGTGACTTCTGTCCTCCACGGTCAACTCACAGGCAACAACCGGGCCAGATGCACGCTGCGGTCAACTTTGTCTCTTCTGAGGTCAAGCAGCTCACCTTCTGGCAACGCATGCTGAGATAACGCAAGTGAAAAGGAGCCGGACAGATGAGCGCTAAACAATATGACAACCTGACTGATTCACAACTCACCCTGATGGCGCAGCAGGCGCTGACCTGTTATCCCGCCGCGCTGCAGGGGCAGCTCAGCCTGCTGTGCCGCTCAGAGAACGCCACGTTCCTGCTGCAGGCGGCTGGCCGGCGTTATGCGCTGCGGCTGCATCGCGGCGATTACCATCAAAAAGCGGACATCGTCAGTGAACTGTTGTGGCTCGATGCGCTGCGCGAAACCGGCATTCAGGTGCCGGAAGCGGTGCCGGACAAAGAGGGCGAAACCGTGCTGACAGTGCGGCTGCCGGACGGCAGTGAACGCTATGTGGTGCTGTTTCACTGGATCGATGGGGAGATGCCGACCACCGACGTCGATCCCCGCGCTTTTCAGCAACTGGGCAACATTACCGCGCGGCTGCATCAGCACAGTAAACAGTGGCAGCCGCCTGCGGGTTTTCAGCGGATTATCTGGGATCACCACACCATGACCAGTAGCGAGAGTCACTGGGGACGCTGGCAGGATGCGCCCAACCTGAACCCCGCCGATCACGGCGTGGTCGGGCAGGCGATAAGCCAGGTCGGTGCGGCGATGGCACAGTTTGGCAAGGGATCGGATCGCTATGGTCTGATCCACGCCGATCTGCGGCTGACCAATCTGCTGCTGCACAAGGGCGAAACGCGGGTGATCGACTTCGATGACTGCGGGCTTGGCTGGTATCTGCATGATCTGGCGGCAGCGATCAGTTTTGTTGAACATCATCCGCGCGCGCCAGAGTGGATCGATCACTGGATCCGCGGTTACGAGCAGGTGGCGCATATCAGCGATGCGGAGATGGCCATGCTGCCCGCGCTGCTGATCCAGCGCCGCATCCAGCTCACTGCATGGGTAGGATCGCATGCCGAAACCGACATGGCGCACAGTCTCGGTCCGGCGTGGGCAAGCCATTCGGTTCGCCTTTGCCGCCGTTATCTGGAAGGTCAGCAGCTGCCGGTTGGCGTCTGATGCACCAGCGGCGGGCGTTACTGCGCCGCCGCAGTGCCGGATGCCATGCCCGCGCGCAGCCTGACCCGCAAGCAGGCGGCGCGGCGGGCCTCGGGGACCTGGTATGAAATTTGCTCTGATCTCAGGGACGGGTGATCCACCTGAATTCTGACTGAGGCGACCATGAATCCGACACTGATAAAGCCTGATGCCTTTGCGGCCTGCTCTGCAGCGGCGGGCGCAGGCAATCACGGCGTGCTGGCAGCGGCGGCGACCGGCTTAAGCGAATTTATTCATACCCAGGGCGGCGATGTTGATCGCATCTTCGGTATCAGCGGCATTGACCCGGAACGCCTGGCCAGCCCGACGCTGAGCCTGGGACTGGTTAACTACTGTCGGGTGCTGGAAGAGGCGGCGCGTCACTCCGGTTTTGATAACTTCGGTTTGCACTACGGCAGGCAGTTTAAACCGCAGTCATTAGGCCTGATCGGCTACATCGGCTTGTGCTCCGATACGCTGGAGCAGGCGCTGCACAATGTGGTCAATGCCTTTCCCTGGCATCAGCACGACACCTTAACCCGGCTGGTGGATAAGGGGGAATGCTGGCGGCTTGACTATCAGGTTCGACACGGCGCAATCCTGTCGCGCCGTCAGGACGCCGAGCTGACGCTTGGCATGTTTATGAATCTGATCCGTCACGTGGCAGGCAGGCACTGGGCGCCGCGTGAAGTCCATTTTGAACATCCGCGTCCCGGCCAGTGGCACGATCACTGTAAAGTGTTTGATGCGCCGGTCTGGTTCGATCAGCCGTTTAATTCGCTGGTAATCCCGAAACGCGATCTGCTGCGCACGATGCCGGAGAGCGATCCGATCCTGTTGATGGTGATGCAGGATGCGATCCGGCGGCTTAACCGTGGAACGTCGCAGCAAAGTATGATTGAGCAGGCGCGATCGCAGGTTAATTTATCGCTGATGCAGGGTGAGCCGGTGCTGGAAGAGGTGGCGGATAAACTCGGGCTATCGAGCTGGTCACTGCAGCGGCGGCTGCGCGAAGAGGGCAGCAGCTTTACCGCGTTGGTGGATCAGGTGCGCTGCGAAATGGCGACGTACTATCTGCAGCAGAAGCAACTGCCGATCTCAGAGATGGCGCTGCTGTTGGGCTACTCAGAAGTCAGTGCATTCTCACGAGCATTTCGCCGCTGGTTTGGCATCAGTCCACGTCAGTGGCGTCAGGAAGGTCTGGCCAGCTAACCGCGCGGTGCAAAGCCGAACCACGCCGGTTGCCCTGGCTCCGGTGGCGGCGGCAAATCGCGGGTCTGCGCCACCAGCTGCCAGGCGCGCAGGCAGAGCGCTTCATTACCCTGAGTTTGTGTCACCGCATAACGTCTGCTGTGTTCCTGCCATTCCATCCGGACCAGACATTGCTGACCAGCATAACGCGCTGCATCCGTGAACTGCCTGTTGAGTACCGGCTGCATTTGATAAGTCCAGTGACAGGATTCGCTGTCCGGATCTTTTGCCGGCTGACACAGGTTTGCCACACTATCCCGTTGCTTTGTCACAGGTTGCTGACAGGCGCTGAGCGAAGTTACAATAATCACCCCCAGCAATATTCTCATTTTTATATTAATTAAATTCATTTAACTGGCCAACTTTCCTTAAAGATCTTTCAGTCTGCTGCCGACAGTCTACAGACCGGCATCATGAATGCTATGGCATTACTCCGACTGTCGACAGAACCAGAATTTACCGCCCTCGCGCGGGTTTACGTCTCTTTCACTTCATGGATTAGAAATGCAGAAAAAATATGCCTTTGCGGCACTCTCCCTGTTAACGGCGTCGCTGATCAGCGGCTGTGCCACCGAATCCTCCCGTGCTATTCAGGCCCCGCAGGCTCGCGCTGCCAGCCAGCCGGTTTATCAGGGCGTGCGCAGCCCGATTGCGGTGGGTCAGTTTGATAACCGCTCTTCGTACATGAACGGCATCTTCTCTGATGGCGTCGATCGGCTGGGTAATCAGTCGAAAACCATTCTCATTACCCATCTGCAGCAGACTAACCGTTTCAGCGTGCTGGATCGCAGCAATCTGAAAGAGCTGCAGCAGGAGTCGGACTTCAAACGCAGCCAGCAGAATATCAAAGGCGCGAACTACATCATCACCGGTGATATCACCGAGTTTGGCCGCAAAGAAGTGGGCGATCAGCAGCTGTGGGGCATTCTGGGCCGCGGTAAAACGCAGGTCGCCTATGCCAAAGTGAATCTGAACGTGGTGGATGTCACCACGTCTGAAGTGGTCTACAGCACCCAGGGTGCGGGCGAGTATCAGCTTTCGGCGCGTGAAGTCATCGGCTTTGGGGGCACCAGCAGCTATGACTCGACGCTGAACGGCAAAGTGATGGATCTGGCGATTCGGGAAGCAGTCGATCATTTAGTGGATGGAATCAACAACGGCGCATGGCGTCCGGCTAAATAAGGAAGCAGTAAATGAAGATGATGACACTGAGCGGCGTGCTGATTGCAGCGGCGCTGCTGGCGGGCTGCGCGCCAAAAGCGCCGAAAACGATCTACTACTGGGGCGATTATCAGCAGCAGGTTTACAGCTACTATCAGCCGGGCAGCGATCCGCTGAAGCAGATTGATGCGCTGAATCTGGATATTGAGAAAGCCCGTGCCGTTAACCAGGCGGTTGCGCCTGGCCTGCATGCCCAGCTCGGCCTGCTCTATGCGAAGACTGGCGATACGCAGAAAGCCTTTGGTCAGTTCGCCACGGAGAAGCAACTGTTTCCTGAATCGGCACCTTACATGGATTTTCTGATGAGTAAAAAACAAGGAGTAGTACGGTGAAAAAACTGATTGCCCTGAGTGGCGCGCTGATGGTGCTGTTGCTGACCGGCTGTGCGCAGCCGAAAAAACCGTATGACTACAGCGCGTTTCGTGCCAGCAAGCCCGCCTCAATTCTGGTGTTGCCTGCGGATAATAAATCACCGGATATCAACGCCGCACACAGTCTGAACTCGCTGGTGACGCGTCCGCTGGCCGAAGCCGGTTACTACGTCTTCCCGGTGGCTGTTGTTGAAGAGACGTTTCAGCAGAATGGTGTGACCAGCGCCACTGACGCTCAGGCTGTCAGCGCGAAGCGTCTGAATGAGATCTTCCACGCCGACAGCGCGCTCTATATCTCGATCAGCGAATATGGCAGCAGCTACCGGGTTATTGACAGTGTAACGACCGTGACGGCGCAGGCACGGCTGGTCGATCTGCGCAGCGGCAAAGAGATCTGGCAGGGTAAGGCCAGTGCCAGCGACAATGAAGAGAACAACAATAATAATGGCGGACTGGTGGGGATGCTGGTTAACGCGGCGATCAAACAGATTGCCAGCAACGTGACTGACAAAGCGCACACCGTTGCCGGACTGACCAGCAATCGTATGCTGGCACAGAACGAGCAGGGCGGGTTACTTACCGGTCCACGCTATACGCTGGTTAGCGCCCGCTGATCAGATTCAGACGGGCGCTCAGGCGCCCGTTATCCCTGCGGCAGTTCCAGCTGGCTGTATCCTAATCCATTCATCTTGCGCACTTTAATCTGCACCGGAATACGCTCTTTCATCGCTTCCACATGACTGATCACCCCAATGGTTTTGCCGCTGGCATTAAGCGCGTCAAGAGCATCCAGCGCGGTATCCAGCGTCTGGGCATCCAGCGTGCCGAACCCCTCATCCAGAAACAGCGATTCGATGCGCGTTTTGTGGCTGACCAGGTCCGATAACGCCAGCGCCAGCGCCAGACTGACCAGGAAACTCTCGCCTCCCGATAGCGTGCGGGTATCACGTGCCGCGTCGGCCTGCCAGGTATCGACCACATCCAGCTCCAGCAAATCCTGCGCCCGGCGTTGCAGCAGATAGCGCCCATGCAGCCGATCAAGCTGCCTGTTAGCCAGTGCCACCAGGTGATCCAGCGTTAAGCCCTGTGCAAAGCGCCGGAACTTATCGCCGGTCGCGGAGCCGATCAGATCGTTGAGCCGGCTCCACTGCGCCAGCACCACGCCATCCTGTTCAATCTGGGTCATCAGGCTCTGCTGCCGCACACGAAGGCTGGCATCGCTGTGCAGTTGCTGCTGAATCTGACCCTGCTGACTGGCGTTGTCGCGCAGTGCCAGCCGTAACTGCTCCAGTTGTTGCACCAGCGCTTCGGCGGATTCTGGCATCGCATCAGGCTTCGCCTGCTGATGGACGCTGAGCCGCTGGCGCAGATCGGCCAGTCGCGCCTGGTGCTGCTGGCATTGCTGATCGAGCTGTTGCAGCTGCTGACGCAGTTGCAGCGCGGTCTGCTCATCCAGCAGCGCCGCGCGCAGACTGGCTTCGTCGGCGAATCCGGCGCTCTCACGTGCGTGCTGCAGCGCACTTTCCGCTTCTGCCAGTTTGCCGCTGAGTGTCTGACGCTGATTTTCCAGACCTGAAAGCTCACCCTGAAGGCGACTGACCTCGGCCTGGGCCTGCTGCAGGGCACTGAGCTGTTGGGTCAGCTGTTCATCAGACTGCTGAACGCGGGCCTGCATCTGCTGACGGGCCTGGGTGACGTCGCGATCGCCAAACAGCGCGTGGCGCTGCTGACGCATTTCGCCTAGCTGCGTCTGGCTCTGCTGCTGCTGCAGCTGACGGATCGCCAGCTGCTGCTGTTCCAGGTCTGCCTGCTGTTGCAGCGCAGTGAGCTGGGTTTCGCCCTTTAACAGCTGCGGTTGCAGGTTAGCGAGCAACTGCTCACTCTCCTGCCAGCGCTGCCAGCGCTGCTGCTGTTCTGCCAGCCATGCATCGCGAGAGGCGGCATCCGGCAAAGTCAGGTTATGCGCGCTGAACTGCTGTTCCAGACGACTCTGCAATTGCGCCATGGCCTGCTGTTCCTGTTGCAGACGCTGTTGCAGCGCATCCAGCGTCTGCTGCAGGCTGGTCAGCGACTGCTGCGCCAGTTGCTCCGCCTGCAGATGTTGCTGCCAGGCCTGCGACTGCTGAAGATGGTGATCTTTTGCAGCCTGCCGCGCCTGTTCAGCGGCTTCCTGTGCCTGGCGCTGCTGCTCAAGCTGGCTTTCACGTTCGCTTTGTTGCTGCTGCCACGTGGCTAAAGCGTCACGATCGGTAAGCGGGAAGGTAAGTGCCAGCTCACCGCTCAGCGCCTGCCATTGCTGCTCTAGCTGGTCGAGCTGACGCTGCGTCTCCGCGATTTCATCGCGCAGCGTCTGCTGTTGCAGTGCGGACTGCTTCAGCTGTTCGCTTTTGGCCGTGCCCGCTTCGCGCAATGCCTCGGTTTGCTGCTGCAGAGCAGCCCGGCGCTGCTGGTTAGCACTCACTTCCAGCGTGCTGTAGGCCTCGACGGCAGGATGGGAGCAGGAGCCGCATAGCGGGCAGGGCTGATCGACGGTCAGTCGTGCACGGTAATCGCTGAGATCGACAATCTGCTGCTCCAGCGCGCAGATTTTTTCGACGTCATCCAGCTGCTGTTTTTCGCGTTTCCACGTCTCGCGCAGGGTCTGGAGTTCTGATTCACTCTGCTGATGCGCTTTTTCCAGTGTGTTCAGCCGCTGCTGACGTTGTCCCAGCTGCTGGTGCAGCGGCTGCCACTGTGCAGAGAGCAGCAGCAGTTGCTGACGCGCCGGACGGCTGTTCTGCAACTGGCTCAATGCCTGCCTTAGTGCGGCTGGCGCATGCTGTTCCTGAAGCGAAGTTAGTGCTTGCTCCGTTTGCAACAGCGCCTGGCGGGCCTGTTGCTCCGCCTGCTGGCGCGGCAATGCCTGCTGTGCCTGCTGTTGCTGCTTTGCACGCTGCGCGTCGATTTGCTGCTGTTGCTGATCGCGCTGCCGGGTCAGTTCCGCCAGCGTCGCCTCACGCTGTGCCAGCAGGGCAAAGTTCTCCTGCCATACCGGCAGCGAAGCGCCCCAATGCGCCAGATCGGCAAGCTGCTCACGTAACTGATGCTGTTCAGCCATCTTCTGCTGCACTGACGTGACCTGCCGCTTCTGCTCCGTCAGGCTGGCCTGGGTCTGGTCGACATGCTGCTGCAGACGGCTATTTTCCTGCTGCTGCTCCGCAAGATGCTGCTGCAACGTACTGATCCGCTGATCCAGCGGGAGAACCTGTTCCGTCAGCAGGCTTTCCTGCAGCTGTTGTTCCTGCAGCGCCTGCTGGCGGGCCGTCTGAGCAGCTGCGTAATTCTGCTGATGCTGCTGCTGTTGGTTCTGCGCCTGCGATGCCGCCGCGGTGAGTTGCTGACAGCGGCTCTCAACCTGCTGCTGTTCGGTGCGTAACGCGTCGCGCTGCTGCAGTTTTACCCGCAGCTTTTCAGCCGGCTCGCTGCGAGCCAGCCGCTGGCGGTCCATCTCTGCCGCCTGGGATGCGGCCTGGGCCTGCTGTACTGCCGCTTCAGCCTGCTCCTTCTCCTGCTGTAACTGCTGTGTCTGCTGCTGCCACTGCTGCTGTTGCTGCGCCTGTTGATAGTGCGCGCTGAGCCGCTGTTCAGCGTCGGTCAGATCGGTGAGCTGCTGTTGCAGCGCGTCGCGTGCGTCACTATCCAGAAGCGCCATCGCACCAGCCTGGCTGCGCAGCAGTTCCAGCTGGTTTTTTGCCTCTTTATGGCGCTCGTAGATGGCGGCGGAAATCAGGCCGTAAATTTCGGTGCCTGTCAGCTCCTCCAGCAGTTCGGCACGCTCACTGGCTTTGGCGTTGAGAAAGGCAGCGAACTGGCCCTGTGACAGCATCATCGAGCGGGTAAAGCGTTCGAAATCAAGACCGGAGAGGGTTTCGATCATCTTCAGTTTGTCACCGACTTTATCGGCAACAATGGTGTTATCGGCGCAGCGCGCCAGCTCAACGCGCGGTGCCTGTAACTTGCCGTCGGCGGTGCCGCGCGCGCGGTTCTGGCTCCAGAAGGCGCGCCAGGCTTCGCCTTTGATCTCAAACTCTACTTCAGCCAGACATTCGGCACAGTCGCGCGTCATCAGCGCATTCTGGCTCTGGGAAATCGCGCCCAGGCGCGGTGTCTGGTGATAGAGCGCCAGACAAATGGCGTCCAGCAACGTGGTTTTACCCGCCCCGGTGGCCCCGGTTATGGCGAACAGGCCGTTGCTGGCAAAGGGTTCGGCACGGAAGTCGATGAACCATTCACCGCGCAGGGCATTGAGGTTTTTAAACCGTAGCGTGAGGATCTTCATTGGGTCTCTTCCATGGCGGCCAGCGTCTGGCGGAACAGGGTGGTCATCTCGTCGATTTGCGCCGGCTGCAGCTCTTCATCCAGCGCCAGCCGGCGGGCAAAGACCTCCTCTACCTTCAGCTCACTCAGGGTTTCGTTGTCGAGCCGCGCCAGGCTCTGCTGCCGCTGTTCACGGCTGCGGCGCAGCAGCAAGACCTCAACCGGCAGCGTGGCGGTCAGGGTTTCGACCTGACGCTGCAGATCGCTGAGGTACTCCTGCGTGGTGACTTCGATGTCGAGCCAGGTTGGCTTCTCCTGCTCTGCCGTACTGAAGGCGTTTACCTGCTCTGCAATCTGCGCCAGCGATCCTTTTAGCACCTGCATCGGCTGCGCCTGCGGCACCATCAGCGGCGTGACCGATTGCAGGCCACTGGCGGCCAGTTCCAGCAGGAAGACACTCTTTTCGCTGCCCAGCTCATCAAAGCTCAGTGGAATCGGCGAGCCGCTGTAGCGGATATGCTCGCTTCCCGCGACGCGCTGGGCGCGGTGAATATGGCCCAGCGCAATGTAGTCAGCCGCCGGAAAGGCGCTGGCGGGGAAGGCATCCAGCGTACCGATATAGATGTCGCGCACCGAATCGCTCTGGCTGACGCCGACGGTGGTGAGATGGCCGGTGGCGATAATCGGCAGCGCATAACCCAGCGCCTGGGCAGCGGCGAAACGCTGCTGATAGTGATGGGCGATCGCCTCCAGCAGCGAGGTCTGTTTGTCGCGCCCCGACTGACCCGCCCGGCTGCGCAGGATATCGCGCGGCCGCAGATAGGGAATGGCGCACAGCAGCGCGGCAGGTTCGCCCTGGCGGGTGTTGAGCAGCAGCACATCATCCTGCTCCTGGGGCGTGGCGATCACCCGGGTGTTGAGACAGGCAAGCAGTTCGCGCGACTCATTCAGCGTCGCCACGGAATCGTGGTTGCCCGCCAGCACAATCAGCTGACAGCCGGTGGGCTGCAGCGCCACCACAAAACGGTTAAACATCTCGCGGGCGTAGCTGGGCGGCGTGCCGGTATCAAACAGATCGCCCGCAATAATCAGTGCATCCACCTGATGCTGTTCAATCTGGATCAACAGCCAGTCGAGAAACGCCTGATGCTCGGCTGCCCGACTTTTGTTGTAAAAGAACTGCCCCAGATGCCAGTCCGCAGTATGAATGATGCGCATGATGAGTCCCTGCCGTTGTGATTCGCCCGGCGATTATACTGGCTCTGCGGCCAAAGCAAAAAATTGTCGCTGCGCTGTCATAAATGATTACCAACGGCGTTACAGGCAGGTTATGTTTTTCATAAAAGTGTCACAAATCTGACGCATAATGGCGCCGCGAATCTC
Source organism: Pantoea sp. WMus005 (assembly GCF_013415305.1). Taxonomy (GTDB): domain Bacteria; phylum Pseudomonadota; class Gammaproteobacteria; order Enterobacterales; family Enterobacteriaceae; genus Pantoea; species Pantoea rara. The sequence continues at coordinate 2,151,714 of NZ_JACBXU010000001.1, read as the reverse complement.
AGTGACAGCCGTCATAATCAGCAGGAGTAATAATGGCTAAGCGCATTTTGGTTGTGGAGGATGAAGCCCCCATCCGTGAAATGTTATGTTTTGTTCTGGAACAGAACGACTATCAGCCAATCGAGGCGGAAGATTATGACAGTGCCGTTGGCAAGCTGATTGAACCCTGGCCCGATCTGATTTTACTGGACTGGATGTTACCCGGTGGCAGCGGTATTCAGTTTATCAAGCATCTGAAACGTGAGGCGATGACCCGCGATATTCCGGTGATGATGCTCACTGCGCGCGGTGAAGAGGAAGATCGGGTGCGCGGCCTGGAAGTGGGCGCCGATGATTACATTACCAAGCCGTTTTCACCCAAAGAGCTGATGGCGCGAATTAAAGCGGTGATGCGCCGTATTTCACCGATGGCGGTGGAAGAGGTGATTGAGATGCAGGGACTGAGTCTGGATCCCTCTTCGCATCGCGTGATGTCCGAAACCACCCCGCTGGAGATGGGCCCCACCGAATATAAGCTGCTGCACTTCTTTATGACCCACCCGGAACGCGTCTACAGCCGCGAACAACTGTTGAACCATGTCTGGGGCACCAATGTGTATGTGGAAGATCGTACTGTCGATGTTCACATCCGTCGTTTACGTAAAGCGCTGGAAGTCTCCGGCCACGATCGCATGGTACAAACCGTCCGTGGAACAGGGTATCGTTTCTCTGCCCGCTACTAAGACGGAGCTTTAACCGTGCTGGAACGCCTCTCCTGGAAGAGATTACTGACAGAACTGCTGCTGGCCTGTCTGCCTGCGGCGCTGCTGGGCATGCTGTCTGGCGGCTTGCCCTGGTGGCTGCTGCTCAGCGTGGTCATGGTGCTGTTATGGCATTTCCACAATCTGATGCGGCTGTCGCACTGGCTGTGGCTCGACCGCACCATGACGCCACCCGCCGGGCGTGCCAGCTGGGAGCCGCTGTTTTATGGCCTTTACCAGATGCAACTGCGCAACCGGCGACGGCGGCGTGAACTCGGTAATCTGATCAAACGTTTTCGCAGCGGTGCCGAGTCGCTGCCGGATGCGGTGATCCTGACCACGGAAGAGGGCACCATTTTCTGGTGTAACGGCCTGGCCCAGCAGCACCTGGGTCTGCGCTGGCCAGAAGATAATGGCCAGAACATCCTCAATCTGCTGCGTTATCCGGAGTTTTCCCGTTATCTTCGCCAGCGCGATTTTGACAAGCCGCTGACGCTGGTGCTGAACAACAAACTTCATATGGAATTCCGCGTCATGCCCTACAGCGAAGGGCAGTGGCTGCTGGTGGCGCGTGATGTGACGCAGATGCATCAGCTGGAAGGGGCACGCCGCAACTTCTTTGCCAACGTCAGCCATGAGTTACGCACGCCGCTCACGGTTCTGCAGGGCTATCTGGAGATGATGAACGACTCGGTGATGAGCGAGCCTTCGCGCAGCAAAGCGTTGCACACGATGTCGGAGCAGACGCGCCGTATGGATAGCCTGGTCAAACAGTTGCTGACGCTGTCGCGCATTGAAGCTGCACCGGCAATCGATCTGAAAGAGAAGGTCGATGTGCCGGTGATGCTGAAACTGCTGCAGCATGAAGCGGCGACGCTGAGTGGGGGGCGTCACGATATCCATTTCCATACCGATCCCCATCTGAAAGTGTTCGGCAACGATGAGCAGCTGCGCAGCGCCATTTCTAATCTGGTTTACAACGCGGTGAATCACACCCCGGATGGCACGCGGATTGATATCAGCTGGCTGCGCAGCAAGCAGGGCGCTACCTTCCGGGTGTGCGACAACGGACCGGGTATCGCCTCAGAACATATTCCCCGTCTGACCGAGCGTTTTTACCGGGTTGATAAAGCGCGTTCGCGTGCGACCGGCGGCAGCGGGCTGGGGCTGGCGATTGTAAAACATGCGCTGAGCCACCATAACGCGCGGCTCGATATCACCAGTGTGCCGCACAAAGAGACCTGTTTTACTTTTACGCTGCCCGCGAGGTTGATTGTCAGCAGCGTCATGCAGGAGAATGCCGTTCACTAATCGCTGCCGGATCTCTCTGATGCGTTTCTTTCTCCTGTTGATCGTTACTCTGCTGCCGGGCCTGGCTCTGGCCCAGCCTGGCACGCTCTCCGGCAATCTCAGCAGCGTGGGATCCGATACGCTCGGTTATCTGATGACCCTGTGGGGCGAAGATTTCAGTCGTCAGGCGCCGGGCGTCAATGTGCAGGTTCAGGCCTCCGGCTCTTCTACTGCGCCGACCGCGCTGGCGGCGGGTGCCGCACAGCTCGGACCGATGAGCCGTCCGATGCAGGCTGATGAGCGGCAGGCTTTTGAGGCGCGCTACGGCTATCCGCCGCTGGCGGTTCCCGTGGCGATGGATGCGCTGGTGGTGGTCGTGAATCAGCGCAATCCGCTGCAGCAGATTGAACCACGTCAGCTCGACGCCATCTTCTCCGTTACCCGTCTGTGTGGCGCACACAGTGTGCCGCTGCGTTGGGGCGATCTCGGGTTAAGCGGCGCGCAGTGGAGCAAACGACCTATTCAGCGCTATGGACGTAATTCCGCCTCCGGCACCTGGGGTTTCTTTAAACAGCAGGTACTCTGCAAAGGCGATTTTCGCAGCGACGTGGCGGAGTTTCCGGGCTCGGCCGCGGTGGTACAGGCGGTGGCCGGTAATTCGCGAAGTATCGGCTACGCCAGTTTTGGCTTTCATCTCAGCGGCGTAAAAATGCTGGCGGTGACGAATGATCAGGGGCAGGCGATTGCCCCTGATGCCGATGCCATCCGCAGCGGGCGCTATCCCTGGGCGCGCCCCCTTTATCTCTATGTTAATAAAGCACCCGGTAAACCGCTGCCGCCGCTGGTCGCCGCGTTTCTGCAGCAGGTGCTCTCTCCGCAAGGTCAGCGGCGGGTCAGCGAAGCGGGCTATCTGCCGCTCTCAGACAGCCAGATGGCGCAGGCGCGTGCCGCGCTGCTTAACCCCTAAGTTGAATTTTTTTCATCATCGCTGAATTTTCTTCAGTTGCAGATGAGCGCGGCGCATGCCACTCTGTGTTCAGACATGTAGCCATCCAGACGGCTATTTATATCAGGATGCAATTATTTCCTGCCGTCATTACCGGCAGGAGAGACAGGAGTGATCATGCAAAGAGAAACCGCCCCGTTCCGTGCCGATACCGTTGGCAGCTTCCTGCGTCCCGCTGCGATTAAGCTGGCGCGTGAACAGTTTGCTGCCGGAGAGATTGATGCGGCGGCCCTGCAGCAGATCGAAGATGATGCGATTCGCGATGTGGTGGCGAAGCAGCGTGAAAATGGCCTGAAGGTGGTCACTGACGGCGAGTTTCGTCGCGGCTGGTGGCACTTCGATTTCTTCTATGGCCTGAATGGCGTCGAGCGCTATGAAGCGGAACAGGGCATCCAGTTTAACGGCGTGCAGACCAAAGCGCATGGTGTGAAAGTGGTGAGCAAACTCGGTTTTCCGGCGGATCATCCGATGCTGGCGCATTTCCGCTTCCTGCAGAGTATTGCCGGGGACGCGGTGCCGAAGATGACGATTCCCAGCCCCAGCGTGCTTCACTTCCGCGGTGGCCGCAAAGTGATCGATGCTGAGGTCTATCCCGATCTGGCGGATTACTTTGACGATCTGGCGCAGACCTACAAAGCGGCGATTCAGGCGTTTTATGATGCGGGCTGCCGCTATCTGCAACTGGATGACACTGTCTGGGCTTATCTCTGCTCTGAAGATCAGAAGCGCGATATCCGCGCACGCGGCGACGATCCGGATCAGCTGGCACAGATTTACGCTCAGGTACTGAATAAAGCGCTGGAGGATAAACCTGCCGATCTGACCGTGGGTCTGCATGTCTGTCGCGGGAACTTCCGCTCCACCTGGATCTCCGAGGGGGGCTACGGGCCGGTGGCAGAAATTCTGTTCGGCAGCGTGAACGTGGATGCATTCTTCCTGGAGTATGACAACGCCCGTTCCGGTGGCTTTGAGCCACTGCGTTACATTAAGCCGGGTCATCAGCAGGTGGTGCTGGGTTTAATCACCACTAAAGTGGGTGAACTGGAAGATCCGGCGCAGGTGAAAATCCGGCTGGACGAGGCGGCGCAGTATGTCAGCCTGGATCAGATTTGCCTCAGCCCGCAATGCGGTTTTGCCTCAACCGAAGAGGGCAACAGCCTGACCGAAGCGCAGCAGTGGCAGAAGATTCGCCTGGTCGTTGAGATCGCGAATCAGGTCTGGTAGTGCTGTAACGTTGTGCAGACAGGCGCGTAAAACGCGCCTTTTGTGTATCTTCAGCCCCGTTTATGCGGGGATTTCTCACTCTCTGTCTATTATTTAGGCACATCATCTTGTGCGCCTGCTGCAAAAATTAACGCTATCCACTGCCTTTTAAAAAAATGGCGGTATAACCTTCTGGTTTTCCGATCCCGTATTGCCTTTCGCCGCTATAAACGTTTTACTTAGCGCCGTTGTCGATCCATCCCTCTGTGAACAGAATAAAAGCAGCTTAAATCACCTGCGCTTTAGCCTGCGATGAGCATAATGCGCTGACATTGTCAGCCAGATCGCGGTTTACACGCAGCGAGGGGACAACACTAACCCAACTTCCACCGCAACATCAGTGACAGGCCGTATGACACATCGTTTAACTTCGAAGGACATTCTCGCGCTGGGCTTTATGACATTCGCCCTGTTTGTTGGCGCGGGCAACATCATTTTCCCGCCAATGGTCGGTATTCAGTCTGGTGAACACGTCTGGACCGCCGCGATTGGTTTTCTGATTACCGCAGTCGGTTTACCGGTGATGACCGTGATCGCACTGGCCCGTGTCGGCGGCGGTGTGGATGCGCTCAGCACCCCGATTGGCAAGGTCGCTGGCATCGTGCTGGCCACCGTGTGCTATCTGGCTGTCGGACCGCTGTTTGCCACCCCGCGCACAGCAACGGTCTCGTTTGAGATGGGCATTGCCCCGCTGACCGGTGATGGCGCGCTGCCGCTGTTTATCTACAGCCTGATCTATTTCGCGCTGGTCATTGGCGTGTCGCTCTATCCGGGTAAGTTGCTCGACACGGTCGGGCACTTCCTTGCGCCACTAAAAATCATCGCGCTGACTGTGCTGGGCGTGGCTGCGCTGGTGTGGCCGGCAGGCGGAACCATTCCGGCGACGGCTGATTATCAGCGTGCGGCGTTTTCCAGCGGTTTCGTTAATGGCTATCTGACCATGGATACGCTGGGTGCGCTGGTATTTGGCATCGTGATTGTCAACGCCGCCCGTTCGCGTGGCGTCGATAATGCCGCGTTGCTGACACGTTACACTGTCCTGGCAGGCTTGATCGCGGGTCTGGGCCTGACGCTGGTCTACCTCTGCCTGTTTAAACTGGGCGCAGGCAGCGGGGCGCTGGTGGATCAGAACGCCAACGGCGCAGCGATTCTGCATGCGTATGTTCAGCACACCTTTGGCAACATGGGCAGCTTCTTTCTGGCCACCCTGATCTTCATCGCCTGTATGGTGACAGCTGTTGGCCTGACCTGTGCCTGTGCGGAATTTTTTGCGCAATACCTGCCGTTATCGTATAAAACGCTGGTGTTTATTCTGGGTCTGTTCTCGATGGTGGTGTCGAACCTCGGCCTGAGCCACCTGATTCAGATCTCCATCCCGGTACTGACGGCGATTTATCCGCCTTGTATCGTGCTGGTGGTGCTGAGTTTCACCCTTAACTGGTGGAATAAGAGCAGCCGGATTGTCGCACCAGCCATGCTGGTAAGCCTGCTGTTTGGTATTGTTGATGCGATTAAAACCACCGGGTTTAAAGATTTGCTGCCCGCTTTCAGTCAGCATCTGCCGCTGGCCGATCAGGGTCTCGCCTGGTTGCCGCCGTCGCTGGTGATGCTGCTGATTGCCGCTGTTGTTGATAGGGTGAAAGGGCCGGAACAGGTTGCCGTTCACTCGTAACAGCGAGCACTGATTTTTCTTTAACCACGGCCTTGTCCGTGGTTTTTTCATTTCACAGGTACAGGTTGTTATGCAAGAAACCAACAAGCTCAAACGCGGACTGAGCACGCGCCACATCCGCTTTATGGCGCTGGGATCGGCGATTGGCACCGGGCTGTTTTACGGTTCCGCCGATGCGATAAAAATGGCCGGACCGAGTGTGCTGCTCGCCTATATCATCGGCGGAGCAGTCGCTTATATCATCATGCGCGCGCTGGGTGAGATGTCCGTTAACAATCCTCAGGCCAGCTCCTTCTCACGCTACGCGCAGGACTATCTTGGGCCGATGGCGGGTTACATCACCGGCTGGACCTACTGTTTTGAAATTCTGATTGTGGCGATTGCGGATGTCACCGCGTTCGGCATCTATATGGGCGTCTGGTTCCCCGAGGTGCCGCACTGGATTTGGGTGCTGAGCGTGGTGCTGATTATCGGTGCCGTCAATCTGATGAGCGTGAAGGTGTTCGGCGAAGTAGAGTTCTGGTTCTCCTTCTTTAAAGTCGCCACCATCATCGTAATGATTCTGGCCGGTTTCGGCATGATCATCTGGGGGCTCGGTAACGGCGGCCAGCCGACCGGCATCCATAATCTGTGGACCAACGGCGGCTTTTTCGCGCATGGCGTGGTCGGCATGTTACTGTCGCTGCAGATGGTGATGTTCGCTTATGGCGGTATCGAAATCATCGGTATCACTGCGGGTGAAGCGGAAGATCCGGAGAAGTCGATTCCGCGTGCGATCAACTCAGTGCCGTGGCGCATTCTGGTGTTTTACGTTGGCACGCTGTTTGTGATTATGTCGATCTACCCGTGGAATCAGGTAGGGACGTCGGGCAGTCCGTTTGTGCTGACCTTCCAGCATCTGGGCATCGCGGCAGCTGCCTCTATCCTGAATTTCGTGGTGCTGACCGCGTCACTGTCGGCAATTAACAGCGATGTGTTTGGCGTAGGCCGCATGCTGCACGGGATGGCGCAGCAGGGACATGCTCCGAAAGTCTTCATGAAAGTCTCGTCGCGCGGGATCCCGTGGGTGACGGTCGTGGTGATGATGTTCGCTATGCTGATTGCGGTTTATCTCAACTACCTGATGCCCGAAAAAGTCTTCCTGGTGATTGCTTCTCTGGCGACCTTTGCGACGGTGTGGGTCTGGATCATGATTCTGTTGTCGCAGATCGCGTTCCGTCGCAAAATTGGCAAAGAGGCGGCGGGTAAGTTGCAGTTTGCGCTGCCAGGCGGCAGCTGGACGGCCGGTGTCGGCGTGGCCTTCCTCTGCTTTATTATCGGGCTGATTGGTTATTTCCCGGATACCCGCATTTCCCTCTATGTCGGCATGGTGTGGATCGTGGTACTGCTGCTGGGCTATAAGCTGGTGCGTAAAACCCGTTAATATTCTGTTCTGCTCTCCTGATGTATGGGGGAGCAGAACACGCTATTTCCCTCTGATGTTTTCCCCGCATCTGATTATTTATGTGATCCCCGCCACAACACAAAGTCCTTTTATTCGGCACTCATTTCTTCTCTGCGAAATAAGATCATGCATCACATTATCTCAGTAAATAATGCCGGGAATGATTATTTCAAATAGTAATGAATATCACTGAGGATGCAAATCGGGAAAATGAACACAATGGCGCTTCGGGCGAGAGAGCGTACAGCCAGACGAGTACTGAGGGGCAATAAAGGCAGAAATAAAAAACGGCGAAACCAGTCGCCGAAATACTCAAGGATTACAGGAAAATAGTAAATAAAGGGATGATTGACGGAACTATCGTAAAACAAAATGCGTGGAGCTGATAGTCAGATGATTTAATTAAGAAAAGACCGGGGTGGCGTTAATTAACAGCGGTTAACATTATTAAGGCCGCATCAGGGTTGCAGCCTTAATTTGATTAGCCAGAGACTCAGGGCAATATAACTGAAACTGGCAGCACAGCGCTGTTATCCAGGTTTTTACGCAGCTGAGTCAGCGTGGATTGATAAGGGCAGAGCAGGCCGACATCGGTGACTCTGCAGCCGGGCTGATGCCATTCCTGACGTAATAACGGATGTTTATCATCAAGCGGTTGCAGCTGGCGAATGCCATCCAGACTCTGCGCCTGAAAATAGATCCGCAAAAAACGGTTGCCGCTATGGGTGTCGCGCCAGCGCTCCAGCACCAGACTACTGCCAGGCGGAATATTGCCGCGTGAATAGCCGGGCAACTGCCAGCTAAAGTCCATCAGGGTGCGCACCATCGCAATATTGGTGTCATGCGCCACCAGAATCAGCCAGCGGGTCGGCGAGTTATCAGAAGCAATTTCCTCCAGCAGGGTGTTGAGCAGTATTGAGCCACGGCGCTGTGCCTGATAGAGGATGTCGTTACTGAGATCGTAGTTTGCGGTCAGCAACGGAAGCAGCGAGGTGATCTGCGCGGCCGAGGTGATGTGTCCCCAGGCGATCTGATCAAACGGCAGGTTTTCGCTGTAACTCAGTCGCAGCGTCTCCACCATGCTCGCCATCACACTCAGCCCGTAAACGTAAGTGTTGCCGTTGCGCGTCTGCCGGAACGCCCAGGGCGCATCAAATAAGGGGCAGTCTGTGGCGGCCGGGCAGACAGCGGCTTTCAGCTGCTGAATCACCGGCTGCAACTGCTGTTGCAGCTGCGCCAGATCACCCGCTCTCTGCTGTTTAGCGGCCAGTTCCTGAGCGGGATCGATTCGGGTGAACGTCAATTTCCCGGTCTGAAACAGAGGATCAACATCGCCCGCTACGTGATGGACTGGCACGCCGCAGCCGGGAAATGCCCCATCCGTCAGCGCCGAAGCTGTGGCACGGGTGCGTTGCAGCGGACTGGCACGCACGTAAACCTGGGACGTGTCAGGACAGCCTGCGTTCAGCAGGCCGAGCTGGCGATAGTGCTCGCCTTCCCAGCGTCCTTTATTGACCACGGCGCTGTAGCCGTGGCCAGTCAGCTCGCCATCGGCAGTGGTCCACTGCGTCCAGGGTTGCTGGCTGGCGGCTTCTATCTCTTTGCGATTGCCAGGCGTGGGCGGACGTACACCGTGACGGCTCAGTTCGACCACTTTCTCCAGCTGGTAATTCGCCGCCTGTGACGCCGGGCTTAGCAGCCAGAGAGAACCGAGGATCAGTGCACAGCGGGACAGGACAGACAGCGTCATTTACTCCTCCAGGGCGCGATTACCGGTCAGCGCTTTAATTTTTGGATAGAGGGCCGCATTGGCCAGCAACACCGGGTTGCCGTTTTTCAGTCCTTCGTTTCGCAGATAATCATTGGTGACACCGCCTGCTTCACGCATCAGGACGATGCCCGGCAGGCTATCCCACGGATGCATATGCGCTTCGTAGTAGCCAATCAGGCGCCCGGCCGCTGCCCAGGCGCTGGTCAGCGCGCCCGAGCCGATACGAATAAACATACCACCCTGTTCAGTCAGGCCGCTAATCAGGCGCGCGGTACTTTCGCCCGGGGTCCGGCTGGAGTTGCTGATGCCCAGCAACCCTTCGTTAAGATGCTCAGCATCATGAACCTGCAGACGACTCTCGTTGACCCATGCGCCCTGGCCTGCTCGTGCGTGAAACAGCTCCTGATGATTAGGATCGCAGACTACGCCGATCACCGGTTCACCATCACAGACCACCGCCAGTGAGACGCACCAGTTAGGCAGACCGTTGACGAAACAGGCAGTACCATCGATCGGATCGACGACCCAGATAAAGGGCGTGCCCTCCACCTCGCCACCGCTCTCTTCACCATAGACGGCATCCTCAGGAAAACGCTCAGCGATTAATGACTTAATCAATGCCTCAACGTTTCGATCAGCTTCGCTGACCACATCCTGCAAATCCCTTTTGTGTTCCACGACCAGTGTCTGACGCTGCTGATACCATGATAAGGCCCGGCTGCCCGCCGCACGGGCGATGTCGCAGGCATAACGATAACGCGCGTCTATTTCAGAATGCGAAGCGGATGACATCTTTTCCTCTTATGTTTTTTTACCCTAAAGAATGGAAGGTGCGCCTGAACAGGCGGTCTGGCTGTAATGTTTTTTTAGCTATTGTTAAGAAAGGCTTCATTAAGCCGCAGATAAGCAGTAATGGCAAGATAGCGCGGAGGCGCGAGAGGGGCTTTTTATGCGGGCCGGGGTGGGCATCCGCCAGCCCGGCAGCAGAGGATCGGGTTTTACAGGGTTCTGCCGGATGCCAGCGCCATTAAACGCGGATAAAAAACAAAAAACAGCGCTTCCAGCTGATCATAGTGTTGCCTGAAATCGTGGTAAGAGTCGCGCAGCGCCACCAGGCGTGGACGACGACTGGCCATGCCGTGCAGCACCCGCTCCAGCCGGGCAGGCTGGGCATAATGTTCAAACCAGCGCTCGTGCCACATCACGGCATTAAGTTCCTGAAACTCTACAGGCGTGTCTGCCAGCTGCGGCATAATTTCGCGCTCGGCGGCGGCAGAAAAGGCTATCAGTGTCTGCTCCGGCGAGAATTGCAGCCAGTGACGGGCCAGAAAATGGTCCCAGATGACATCCAGCGTAATGGGTGCGACGCGATAAGTCTCCGCACGGAACAGCTGACGCGCACTGCGGACTTCCGGCAGCGCATCGGTCATCACATCCAGACGACGATGCATCAGAATACCGTCCGCGACAGGCGCAGACCAGTGCTGGTGCGGGTTGCCACGCACAAAGTCGGCCATTAAATTGCCGAGTAAGGAGCTGTCGGCCAGCTTAGCCAGATGGAGATGCGCAAGAAAGTTCATGCCGCATTATAGGCTGAACTGCCTTTGCGCAGCCAGTTGTTCAGAATTGGTCGTTTTTCCGCTAAACTGTGCCGCCTGTTTTTGCCTGAGAAAGAACATTTCAATGCGTGTCGCCGATTTTGCTTTTGAACTGCCCGAATCCCTGATTGCTCACTATCCCCAGGCGCAGCGCAGCGGCTGTCGCCTGCTGTCGCTGGATGGCCCCAGCGGGGCCTTATCGCACGGTGTTTTCACCGACGTGCTGGATAAGCTGAATCCAGGCGATCTGCTGGTGTTCAACAACACGCGTGTGATTCCGGCGCGTGTCTTTGGCCGTAAAGCCAGCGGCGGCAAAATCGAGATGCTGGTAGAGCGGATGCTCGACGACAAACGCGTGCTGGCACACGTGCGTGCCTCGAAAGCGCCAAAGCCAGGTGCAGAATTGTTACTGGGCGAAGATGAGAGCGTGAAAGCGACGATGGTGGCACGCCACGATGCGCTGTTTGAAATTGTCTTTGATGATGATCGCGCCGTGCTCGACATCCTTAACAGTGTCGGCCATATGCCACTGCCACCGTATATTGATCGTCCCGATGAAGAGGCGGATCGCGAGCTTTACCAGACGGTTTACAGCGCCCGTCCGGGTGCCGTTGCGGCACCGACCGCCGGTCTGCACTTTGATGAACCGCTGTTGCAGGCGCTGAAAGAGAAGGGCGTTGAGATGGCGTTTGTGACGCTGCATGTCGGTGCTGGCACTTTCCAGCCGGTGCGCGTCGACAACATCGAAGAGCATCACATGCACGCGGAATATGCCGAAGTGCCGCAGGAGGTTGTCGACGCGGTGCTGGCCTGTAAGGCTCGTGGCAATAAAGTGGTCGCTGTCGGCACCACCTCTGTCCGTTCGCTGGAAAGCGCTGCCAAAGCGAGTCAGGATGCCCTGATTGCGCCGTTCTTCGACGATACCCAGATTTTTATCTATCCGGGCTATGAGTACCAGGTGATCGATGCGCTGATCACCAACTTCCACTTGCCCGAATCGACTCTGATTATGCTGGTCTCGGCGTTTGCCGGTTATCAGCACACCATGGCCGCGTACCGTGCAGCCGTGGCTGAGCAATATCGTTTCTTCAGTTATGGTGACGCGATGTTTATCAGCAAAAATCCGCAGGCGCCGCTGGAAACAGTGGGCGACTGATTTATTAACCGATAGCCGGAATCGCCTGTTACGCGACGAAGGTTATCTGCATCGGACTGTTTCTCCGATGGAGGCTTTGTGAAATTTGAACTTGATACCACAGACGGACGGGCGCGCCGTGGCCGTCTGATTTTTGATCGCGGTGTGGTGGAAACCCCTGCGTTTATGCCTGTCGGCACCTATGGCACCGTAAAAGGCATGACGCCGGAAGAAGTGCAGGAGACCGGCGCGCAGATCATTCTGGGCAATACCTTCCACCTCTGGCTGCGTCCGGGCCAGGAGATCATGAAACTGCATGGCGATCTGCATGACTTTATGCAGTGGAAAGGACCCATCCTGACCGATTCCGGCGGCTTCCAGGTCTTCAGCCTGGGTGACATCCGCAAAATCACCGAAGCGGGCGTTCACTTCCGTAACCCGATTAATGGCGACCCGATTTTCCTCGATCCGGAAAAATCGATGGAGATTCAGTACGACCTCGGTTCCGACATCGTGATGATTTTTGATGAATGTACGCCGTATCCGGCGGACTGGGACTACGCCAAACGCTCTATGGAGATGTCGCTGCGCTGGGCGCAACGCAGTCGTGACCGTTTTGACAGCCTCGGTAATAAAAATGCGTTATTTGGCATTATTCAGGGCTCGGTTTACGAAGATTTACGAGATGTCTCGGTGAAAGGTCTGGTAGAGATTGGCTTTGATGGGTACGCTGTGGGCGGCCTGGCGGTGGGTGAGCCTAAGCAGGACATGCACCGTATTCTTGAGCACGTCTGTCCGCAGCTTCCGCAGGATAAACCGCGTTATCTGATGGGCGTCGGCAAGCCAGAAGATCTGGTTGAAGGCGTTCGTCGCGGCGTCGATATGTTTGACTGCGTGATGCCAACCCGTAATGCCCGAAATGGTCACCTGTTTGTGACTGAGGGTGTGGTGAAAATCCGCAACGCCCGATACAAAGATGACACTGCGCCACTGGATGCGGAGTGTGATTGTTACACCTGTCGCAATTATAGCCGTGCCTACTTGTATCATCTCGACCGTTGTAACGAAATACTGGGCGCGCGTCTGAACACTATCCACAATTTGCGCTACTACCAGCGTCTGATGGCAGGTTTACGCCAGGCCATCGAAGAGGGTAAATTAGAGCGCTTTGTAACTGAGTTTTACCAACGGACGGGCAAAGAAGTTCCGCCATTAACGTCTGATAATTCATCAATGAGGGAAATTTAATGAGCTTATTCATTTCTGACGCCGTGGCTGCAGCTGGCGCACCGTCTCAGGGAAGTCCGTATTCTCTGGTGATCATGCTGGTGGTGTTTGGTCTGATTTTCTACTTCATGATCCTGCGTCCGCAGCAGAAACGTGCGAAAGAGCACAAGAAGCTGATGGATTCCATCTCTAAGGGTGATGAAGTGCTGACCAGCGGTGGCCTGGTCGGCCGCGTAACGAAAGTCTCTGACACGGGCTACGTAGCTATCGCGCTGAATGACACCAATGAAGTGGTCATTAAACGTGATTTCGTCGCCGCCGTACTGCCTAAAGGCACTATCAAGGCGCTGTAATTCTTTCTTCCCTAAGGGAACTGCCGTGTTAAATCGTTATCCTTTGTGGAAGTACGTAATGCTGGTCGTCGTCATTCTCGTCGGCCTGCTCTATGCGCTTCCCAACCTGTATGGTGAGGATCCGGCCGTTCAAGTCACTGGCGCGCGCGGAAGCGCCGCCAGTGAGCAGACGTTGGATCAAATTCAGTTCGCATTAAAACAAGACAATATCCAGAGCAAATCTGTTGCGCTGGAAAATGGTGCGATTACCGCGCGCTTCAATAATACGGATGTGCAGTTACGCGCCCGTGAAGCGATCATGAAAGCGCTGGGTGAAAACTACGTTGTCGCGCTGAACCTTGCGCCAGCCACGCCGCGCTGGCTGAGTATGCTGTCAGCAGAGCCGATGAAACTCGGTCTCGATCTGCGTGGTGGTGTGCACTTCCTGATGGAAGTGGACATGGACACCGCGCTCAGCAAGCTGCAGGAGCAGAATGCTGACACGCTGCGTAGCGATCTGCGCACCAAAAATATCCCCTACACCACCGTCAATAAAGTCGCGAACTACGGCGTGGAAATTCGTTTCCGTGACGCTGCCAGCCGTGATGCGGCAATCTCCTGGCTGACTTCTCGTCATCAGGATCTGGTGATCAACAGCAGCGGTAGCGATGCTCTGCGTGCCACCATGAGCGATGCCCGTCTCAGTGAAGCGCGGGAATATGCGGTTCAGCAGAACATTACGATTTTGCGTAACCGTGTAAACCAGCTGGGCGTGGCGGAACCGCTGGTTCAGCGTCAGGGCTCCGATCGCATCGTGGTTGAGCTGCCGGGTATTCAGGATACAGCGCGTGCCAAAGAGATTCTGGGCGCAACCGCGACGCTGGAATTCCGCCTGGTGAACACCAGCGTGGATCCTACTGCGGCGGCCAGTGGCCGTGTTCCGGGTGACTCAGAAGTTAAAGACATGCGTGATGGCCAGCCAGTGGTCCTCTACAAGCGGGTGATTCTGACCGGTGACCATATCACCGACTCGACCTCCAGCATGGATGAGTACAATCAGCCACAGGTGAACATTTCACTGGATGGCGCAGGCGGTAACATCATGTCCAACTTCACCAAGGACAACATCGGCAAGCCGATGGCGACCCTGTTTGTGGAGTACAAGGACAGCGGTAAAAAAGATGCCAACGGCCGTTCAGTTCTGGTGAAACAGGAAGAGGTGATTAACGTCGCTAATATCCAGTCTCGCCTGGGGAATAGCTTCCGCATTACCGGTATCAACAACCCGAACGAAGCGCGTCAGCTGTCGCTGCTGCTGCGTGCCGGTGCGTTGATTGCGCCAATCCAGATCGTGGAAGAGCGGACTATCGGTCCGACTATGGGTCAGCAGAACATTACTCAGGGTCTGGAAGCCTGCCTGTGGGGACTGCTCGCCTCGATCCTGTTTATGGTGGTGTTCTACAAGAAGTTTGGTCTGATTGCGACGAGTGCGCTGCTGGTTAACCTGGTGCTGATTGTCGGCGTCATGTCCCTGCTGCCTGGCGCGACCCTGACCATGCCGGGTATTGCCGGTATCGTGTTAACACTGGCGGTGGCAGTCGATGCTAACGTACTGATTAACGAACGTATTAAAGAAGAACTGCGAAACGGGCGCTCGGTTCAGCAGGCAATTCATGAGGGCTATAAAGGCGCCTTCTCCAGTATTGTCGATGCGAACGTGACCACGCTGATCAAAGTGATCATTCTTTACGCGGTCGGCACCGGTTCGATCAAAGGCTTTGCTATTACCACCGCAATTGGTATCGCGACCTCAATGTTCACCGCGATCGTCGGTACCCGTGCCATTGTTAACCTGGTTTACGGTGGCAAACGCATCAACAAGCTGTCTATCTGAGGAGTGCGTTGTGGCACAGGAATATAACATTGAGCAGTTAAACCACGGGCGTAAGGTCGTCGACTTTATGCGCTGGGATAAGCTGGCCTTCATCATTTCAGGACTGCTGATTCTCGCTGCGGTTGCGATCGTGGGTGTGCGTGGTTTTAACTGGGGCCTCGATTTCACCGGCGGTACGGTGATTGAGATCGCGCTGGAAAAACCGGCCGATCTCGAGATACTGCGTGCCGATCTGGTGAAAGCGGGCTTCGACGAGCCGCTGGTGCAGAACTTTGGCAGCAGCCGTGACGTCATGGTGCGTATGGCACCGGTTACCGGCCCGGCGGGTACTGAGTTAGGCAATAAAGTGGTGTCGGTGATCAACCAGACCACGCAGCAAAACGCGACCGTTAAGCGCATTGAGTTCGTTGGCCCGAGTGTGGGTAGCGACCTGGCGCAGGCGGGTGCGATGGCGCTGTTGTCTGCACTGATTGCGATTCTGATCTATATCGGCTTCCGCTTTGAGTGGCGTCTGGCGCTGGGTACCGTGCTGGCGCTGGCACATGACGTGATCATCACCTGCGGACTGCTGGCGCTGTTCCGCATTGAAATCGACCTGACGATTGTTGCCTCGCTGATGTCGGTGATTGGCTACTCGCTTAACGATAAAATTGTGGTCTCTGACCGTATTCGTGAAAACTTCCGCAAGATTCGTCGCGGCAGTTCTTACGATATTACGAACGTGTCACTGACCCAGACGTTAAGCCGTACGCTGATTACCTCGCTGACGACGCTGGCGATGATCCTCATCCTGTTCGTGTTTGGTGGTGCGTTGCTGAAAGGCTTCTCTCTGACCATGCTGATTGGTGTGACGATTGGTACGATTTCATCGATTTATGTCTCTTCGGCGCTGGCGCTGAAACTGGGCATGAAGCGTGAACATATGATGGTGCAAAAAGTTGAGAAAGAGGGCGCCGATCAGCCTTCTATCCTGCCTTAATCGCGCATCAGAGATAAAAACGGGCAGCCTTTTGGCTGCCCGTTTTTTTTTCACCACGGCTAAGGATTAGCGGGTGCAGCAGGGGAGGTCTGGGCCGGCGCGTCCCCGGACACGTTATGCACGCGTACATAACCCAGTTGCTCCGGTGTCAGGCCGCTGAGGCGCAACGGGACGCTCGCCGAATGCTGGGGCAGTAACGAGGCAGGCACAGCGAGGGTCTGACTCAAACTGTCGCTGCTTAACGGTTTACCGGTTGCCGGGTCGAGTTCACCCCAGATCACCGTTGCGTGCAGGGCGGGCAAAGGCTGATCGTCCATTGAACGCACAGTCAGAGTTGCCCGCGAGCCGCTGGCTTCCGCAGTGACCGGCGACAGCGTCAGGCGTAGCGTGCCGAGTTGAGTTTGCAGTTCCACCGGCGTATTAGCCTGCGGCACCAGCCAGGCACCTTGCTGCAACTGTCTGTTCAGTTGCCCCTGGATCTCCAGCGCGCTGGCCTGCGAAGTCAGGTGCTGCATCTGCTGATTAAGCTGACTCACTTCCTGATGCAACTCTCTGACCTGCGGGTTGCTGGCCGTGCTGCTGCAGCCGCTCAGCGTCACCAGAGAGAGCGCCACCGGAATCCAAACCATCCTGCTCATAAGTTATCCTTGTCCGTTATTTTGGAATACGTAAAACCTGGCCAGGATAGATCTTATCAGGATGCGAGAGCATTGGCTTATTCGCGTCGAAAATCTTGTTGTATTCGTTGGCGTTTCCATAAACCTGTTTAGAAATCGCGCTCAGCGTGTCGCCTTTTTTCACGGTATAAAGCGCTGACTCGGCCGCGTTGTCTGTCACGGTCACCTTATCTTCCACTTTCGTGATACCTGCCACGTTACCTGCCGCGATCAGAATCTTCTCTTTCAGCTCCTGGGAAAGGCCATCGCCGGTCACGGTCACGGTATCGCCATTCACCTTCACGTCGACCTTGTCGCTATCAGGCAAGCCAAGCTTATTGATGTGCTCCTGCAGCTTTTTATTCTGGTCATCACCGCCATTCACGGCATCCCAGAGTTTTTCGCCAGCTTCTTTCACAAAGTTAAACAGACCCATATAACCTCCAGTGTGTTGGTGGAAAATTTCAATTGCAGCCTTTAAAGCGTAGTCCCTTTTGCCGCAGACGAAATTTAACATCGTTTATCCTGTGATGAGAACGCGGCTAAAGACACGGAAGAGATTTTGTTGATTCACGGTTCGCGGTACACTGTCAGGCCCATCACTCTCGCGTCAGGAAACGTCATGCATTGCCCATTCTGCTCCGCTGTGGACACCAAAGTGATTGATTCTCGTCTGGTTAGTGAAGGCTCTTCGGTGCGCCGTCGCCGCCAGTGCCTGATGTGTCATGAACGCTTCACCACCTTTGAGGTGGCGGAACTGGTGATGCCGCGCGTGGTGAAAAGCAATGACGTACGCGAACCCTTCAATGAAGACAAAATGGCCAGCGGGATGATGAAAGCGCTGGAAAAGCGTCCTGTCAGCGCCGATGCGGTTGAAAGCGCCGTAAACCATATTAAAACTCAGCTGCGCGCCACCGGCGAACGCGAGATTCCCAGTAAACTGATAGGCAATCTGGTGATGGATGAGCTGAAGAAGCTCGATAAAGTCGCCTATATTCGCTTCGCCTCGGTTTACCGCAGTTTTGAAGATATTCGTGATTTTGGCGAAGAGATCGCCCGGTTACAGGATTAACGTATGGATGAGCGCTATATGGCGCGCGCGCTGGAACTGGCGCGACGTGGCCGTTTTACGACGATGCCGAACCCCAATGTCGGCTGTGTGATTGTGCGTGATGGCGACGTGGTAGGCGAGGGCTGGCATCAGCGTGCCGGTGAACCGCATGCTGAAGTCCACGCGCTGCGCATGGCTGGCGAGAAAGCGCGTGGCGCAACTGCCTATGTCACACTGGAGCCGTGCAGCCACCATGGCCGCACACCACCCTGCTGTGATGCGCTAATCGCCGCAGGCGTCACCCGTGTCGTGGCCGCCATGCAGGACCCTAATCCGCAGGTTGCGGGTCGGGGATTGCACCGTCTGCATCAGGCGGGCATTGACGTCAGCCACGGCCTGATGATGCCGGAAGCGGAAGCGCTGAATCGTGGCTTCCTGAAGCGTATGCGTACCGGCTTCCCCTGGATTCAGCTCAAGTTGGGCGCGTCACTGGATGGTCGAACGGCGATGGCCAGCGGCGAAAGCCAGTGGATCACTTCACCGGCTGCCCGCCGTGATGTGCAGCGTCTGCGTGCGCAAAGCGCCGCCATCCTCAGCAGCAGTGCCACAGTGCTGGCGGACGATCCCTCCCTGACGGTGCGCTGGTCTGAACTTAATGCAGAGACCCGGTCTCTGCTTGATGAGCAGCAGTTGCGTCAGCCAGTGCGGGTGATTATCGACAGCCAGAATCGCGTGACGCCGCAGCATCGACTCATTTCGCAGCCAGGCGAAACCTGGCTGATGCGCCATCAGCCGGATCAGCAGATCTGGCCCGCTGAGGTGACGCAAATCGCTGTTCCACTGCGCGAACAGCAACTGGATCTGGTGGCGATGATGATGCTGCTGGGAAGGCGACAGATTAACAGCGTCTGGGTTGAAGCAGGTGCCTCGCTGGCCGGTGCCCTGTTGCAGGCCGGACTGGTCGATGAACTGATTGTTTATCTGGCTCCTAAGCTGTTAGGTCACGAAGGACGCGGCCTGTGTCAGCTGCCAGGACTCAGCCAGCTGGCTGACGCGCCTGCCTTTCAATTCAGCGATGTCCGGCAGGTCGGTGATGATTTGCGCCTGACCCTGACACCACAATAACACGGTCGGAAAAGCGAGAGCACGCCGCCCAAGAGTATGATAGAATCCGCCCCCCTGCGCGGGGCTAATCAAACCCCTGAAAGGATAAGTATGAAAGTTATCGAAGCTGCTGTTGCAACGCCTGAGGCCAATGTTGCCATCGTTATTGCGCGTTTTAACAACTTCATTAATGACAGCCTGCTGGATGGCGCAGTTGATGCCCTGAAACGTATCGGCCAGGTCAAAGATGACAATATCACCGTAGTCTGGGTGCCTGGTGCCTACGAACTGCCTCTGGCAGCCCGTGCGCTGGCTAACTCCGGCAAATATGATGCGATTATCGCACTCGGCACCGTTATTCGTGGTGGCACTGCCCACTTCGAATATGTGGCGGGTGAAGCCAGCTCCGGTATCGCCAGCGTTGCCATGAACAGCGACATTCCTGTCGCGTTCGGCGTGCTGACCACTGAAAGCATCGAGCAGGCCATTGAGCGTGCCGGCACCAAAGCGGGTAACAAAGGTGCTGAAGCGGCTCTGACTGCGCTCGAAATGATCAACGTATTGACAGCCATTAAAGCCTGATTTTTGTAAGGGGAATTTTGTGAAACCTGCTGCTCGTCGTCGCGCCCGTGAGTGCGCTGTTCAGGCGCTTTACTCCTGGCAGTTGTCGAATAACGACATTGCCGATGTGGAATACCAGTTTCTGGCGGAACAGGACGTCAAAGACGTCGATATTACTTATTTCCGCGAACTGCTGTCCGGTGTGGCGACCAA
This sequence comes from Pantoea sp. WMus005, assembly GCF_013415305.1. Taxonomy (GTDB): domain Bacteria; phylum Pseudomonadota; class Gammaproteobacteria; order Enterobacterales; family Enterobacteriaceae; genus Pantoea; species Pantoea rara. The sequence continues at coordinate 2,131,778 of NZ_JACBXU010000001.1, read as the reverse complement.
CAGTGCGTATCTGGATGGACTGATGAAGCCCTATTTGTCCCGTCAGCTCGAAGAGCTGGGCCAGGTAGAAAAAGCTATCCTGCGCATCTCGCTGTATGAGCTGAGCAAACGTAACGATGTGCCTTATAAAGTGGCCATCAACGAAGGGATTGAGCTGGCGAAAGTCTTCGGTGCCGAAGACAGTCATAAATTTGTTAACGGCGTGCTGGATAAAGCCGGTCCACAAATTCGACCCAATCGCAAATAAACAAAAAGGCCGGCTTGCCGGCCTTTTTTCATGAAGGGTTAAGCGGAACGCAATTATGTCTTGTGGTGAATTTGAACTCATCGCACGCTACTTCAACCGCAGAACACGCAGCCGCCGTGATGTCGAACTCGGCATCGGTGACGATTGTGCGTTACTGAGCGTGCCGGAAAAACAGACGCTGGCGATCAGCACCGATACCCTGGTCGCGGGTGTGCACTTCTTACGGGATATCCATCCTGCCGATCTGGGTTACAAAGCCCTGGCTGTGAATCTCAGCGACCTTGCTGCTATGGGCGCCGATCCCGCGTGGCTGACGCTGGCCTTAACGCTGCCGCAGGTCGATGAGAGCTGGCTGTCCGCCTTCAGTGAAAGCCTGTTTGAACTGCTGGAATATTACGATATGCAGCTGGTGGGCGGCGACACCACTCGTGGTCCGCTGAGTCTGACGCTGGCGATTCACGGTCTGGTACCGCAGGGTCGCGCCCTGAAACGTTCCGGTGCGAAGCCGGGTGACTGGATCTTCGTGACCGGCACGCTGGGTGACAGCGCGGCGGGCCTGGCGCTGCTGCAGCATCACTGTCGCATCAGCGATCCCGCAGTGCATGAAGCGCTGATTAAACGTCATCTGCGTCCGATGCCGCGCATACTGCAGGGCCAGGCACTGCGTTCGCTGGCCTCCTCGGCGGTGGATATTTCTGACGGCCTGATTTCCGATCTCGGCCATGTGCTGAAAGCCAGCGGCTGTGGCGCACGGCTTAATCTGGATGCGTTGCCACTGTCGGCGGCGCTGCGTGATCATTTTGAACCTGAGCAGGTATTACGCTGGGCGCTGAGTGGCGGAGAAGATTATGAACTCTGTTTCACCGTACCCGAGGTTAATCGCGGCGCGCTGGATGTGGCGCTGGGGCATCTGGGCGTGCCTTATACCTGCATCGGACAAATGGCACCGGAGTCGGAAGGCTTGACGCTGCTGGATAATGGCAAGCCCGCCACATTCCGTCATAAAGGGTTTGATCACTTTGATACTAAATAACGACGTGGCGAAAAGTCGCCTGCGGATGAGCAATCCCTGGCATTTGCTGGCGACGGGATTCGGCAGCGGATTAAGCCCGATCGTGCCGGGTACCATGGGATCGCTGGCGGCCATCCCATTCTGGTGGCTGATGACCTTTCTGCCACAGGAACTCTATTCTCTGGTCGTGCTGGCTGGCATCTGCGTCGGCGTTTATCTCTGTCATCGCACCGCCAAAGACATGGGCGTACACGATCACGGCAGTATTGTCTGGGATGAGTTTATCGGCATGTGGATTACGCTGATGGCGATTCCGATGAACAGCTGGCAATGGGTATTGGGTGGCTTTGTGCTGTTCCGTATTCTGGATATGTGGAAGCCGTGGCCGATTCGCTGGTTCGACCGCAATGTGCATGGCGGCATGGGCATAATGGTTGATGATATTATTGCTGGCGTGATTTCCGCTGCCATGCTGTATGGCTTTGGGGTCTGGCTGGCAGGTTAACCGCCGACGCTGATGCCTGAATAAGGTGACGCCCGGGCAGGGCGTCACGTCTGGTTTTATTCGAATCCTACCGCCTGATGCGGCTGATAGACCTCTTCCAGCAGGGTAATCTCTTCGTCACTCAGTGTGACATCCACTGCCTTCACCAGATCCGCAAACTGCTCAGCACGGGACGCGCCAATAATCGGTGCCGTAACAGCAGGTTTGCTCAGCAGCCAGGCCAGCGCCACCTGTGCCCGCGTCACACCTTTACTCTCCGCCACCTGCGCCAGCCGCTCTGCAATCACGGCATCATTCTCTTCGGTCTTGTCATAGAGCTTTGCCATCACCTGGTCAGACGCGGAACGCGCGGTGTTCTCACCCCATGGGCGGGTCAGCTTACCGCGCGCCAGCGGACTCCAGGGCAGCACGGCAATCTGCTCTTTCAGGCAGAGCGGGTGCATTTCACGCTCCTCTTCGCGCTGAATCAGATTGTACTGATCCTGCATGCTGACAAAACGGTGCCAGCCCTGCTCCGACTGCATCTGCAACGCCTGAGCAAACTGGCTGGCGTGCATCGAAGAGGCACCGATGTAGCGGGCTTTACCAGACTGAACCACCTCATGCAGCGCTTCCAGCGTCTCTTCCAGCGGCGTGTCATAGTCCCAGCGGTGAATCTGCAGCAGGTCGACATACTCCATGCCGAGACGTTGCAGGCTGTCATCAATCGACTGCAGGATATTCTTGCGTGACAACCCCTGTGACAGATTGGTCAGCGGGAAATAGACTTTAGTGGCGACCACAATCTCTTCGCGACGGGCGAAATCTTTCAGCGCCCGGCCCAGGATCTCTTCACTGCTGCCATCTGAGTAGCTGTTCGCGGTATCAAAGAAGTTAATGCCCGCGTTCAGTGCCTGCTGGATCAGCGGACGGCTGCTCTCTTCCGGCAACGTCCAGGCGTGATTACCGCGCGCTGGCTCGCCATAGGTCATACAACCCAGACAGAGGCGCGACACCTGCAGATCGGTAGTACCCAGTTGAATCATTTTCATGGTGGAGGCTCCTGCGAAAGTGCAAAGGTTTTAGCATAGCAGGATGTTGCGCTCCCCGAGGGGAGCGCAGAGAAGGGAGGTTACTGCGCCAGCCAGCGGGCGATTTGTTGCTGAATGCCTTCGGCGTCCAGCAGGTAGTCATGACGCACTTCATCCTGCGTGCCCTGCGGGATGAACTCATCGGGCAGGCCGATGTTAAGCACAGGAACCGCCAGGCGCTTCGCCATGATAAATTCATTCACGCCACTGCCTGCACCGCCTTTGATTGCGCCTTCTTCCAGCGTAATCAGGGAGTCGTGCGTGGCGGCCAGCTCAGCAATCAGCGCCTCATCCAGCGGCTTCACAAAGCGCATATCGACCAGGGTCGCATTCAGCGCTTCCGCCGTGGCGGCGGCTTCTGGCAGCAGGGTACCAAAGTTCAGAATTGCCAGCTTTTCACCCCGGCGTTTCACAACCGCTTTACCCAGCGGCAGGCTCTGCAGGGGTGCCAGAGGTGTGCCAACACCGGTGCCGCGCGGATAGCGCACCGCACTTGGGCCATCCTGATGGTGATAGCCGGTGTAGAGCATCTGCCGACACTCATTCTCATCGCTGGGGGTCATGATCAGCATATCCGGCACGCAGCGCAGATAGGCGAGATCGAATGCGCCCTGGTGGGTCTGACCATCCGCACCCACAATACCACCGCGATCGATAGCAAACAGGACCGGTAGTTTCTGGATGGCGACGTCGTGGATCAGCTGATCGTAGGCGCGCTGCAGGAACGTCGAGTAGATGGCAACAATTGGTTTATATCCGCCAATCGCCATACCGGCTGCGAAGGTCACGGCGTGCTGCTCGGCGATCGCCACATCAAAATATTGATTCGGGAATTCACGTGAGAAGGCGACCATGCCGGAGCCTTCACGCATCGCAGGAGTAATTGCCATCAGCTTCGGATCGTCGGCAGCCATCTCGCACAGCCAGTTACCAAAGATTTTAGAGTAGCTTGGCAGACCTTCTGCGCTTTTCGGCAGTTCGCCAATCGCCGGGTCAAATTTGGGTACGGCGTGCCAGGCAATCGGATCTTCCTCGGCCGGGGCGTAGCCTTTGCCTTTCTTCGTCATGATATGCAGGAATTGCGGCCCTTTCAGGCTGCGCATGTTGCTCAGCGTATTCACCAGCGTCAGCACATCGTGACCATCGACCGGGCCGATGTAGTTAAAGCCCAGTTCTTCAAACAGCGTACCCGGCACGACCATGCCTTTCAGATGCTCTTCGGTACGTCTTACCAGCTCTTTAATCGGCGGCAGACTGGTCAGCACACGCTTGCTGCCTTCGCGCAGTCGCGCGTAGGTTTTACCTGACAGGATCTGCGCCAGGCGGTTATTCAGCGCCCCGACGTTTTCGGAGATCGACATCTCGTTGTCGTTGAGGATGACCAGCATGTCTGGCTTGATATCACCGGCATGGTTCATCGCTTCAAACGCCATACCCGCAGTGATCGCGCCATCGCCAATAATACAGGCGGTGCGACGGCCCTGGCCTTCACGCTCTGCTGCTGCAGCCATGCCGAGACCGGCACTGATCGAGGTCGATGAGTGACCGACGCTTAAGACGTCATATTCACTTTCACCGCGCCATGGAAACGGGTGTACGCCATTTTTCTGACGAATGGTGCCGATGCGATCGCGGCGACCGGTCAGAATTTTATGCGGATAAGCCTGATGACCCACATCCCAGACCAGATGGTCAAAGGGGGTGTTATAGACATAATGCAGCGCGACCGTCAGTTCGACTACGCCCAGACCCGACGCAAAATGGCCGCTGGAGCGGCTTACACTGTCTAACAGATACTGACGCAGTTCATCACACAGCGCAGGCAACTTCTCTTTGGGCAGGGCGCGCAGCTCCTGAACCGTGTTTGCCAGCGCCAGTGTCGGGTATTTAGCAATATCAAAACTCATCAGAGACTCATTATGGAAGTTATTTGTCGCGTTCAATTATGAAGCTCGCCAGCGCCTGCAGTGCTGTAGTGTTATAAGAGTGCGCTGCGAGCAATTCTAAAGCATCAAGAGCTTCCTGATACAAATCCCGCGCTTTGGCGCGGGCATTTTCAAGGCCTAACAATGAAGGATAGGTGCTTTTACCCAGATCCTGATCGGCACCCTGGCGTTTTCCGGTCACCGCCGTATCACCCACCACATCAAGAATGTCGTCCTGCACCTGAAACGCGAGACCGATAGCCTCAGCGTAGCGGTCAAGCAGCGGCAGCGCTTCACGGCCCGCATCGCCTGCCGATAACGCGCCTAACCGGACTGCTGAGCGGATCAGCGCGCCGGTTTTGTGGCGATGGATCTGTTCCAGCTGGTCCAGATCTACAGATTTGCCTTCCGCCGCTAAATCCAGCGCCTGTCCGCCACACATCCCGGCTACGCCGCTGGCCTTAGCCAGTTCTGAAAGCATCATCAGACGATATTCGGCACTGACTCCGGGCATCGCTTCATCTGCCAGAATAGAGAAGGCCAGCGTTTGCAGGGCGTCGCCCGCCAGAATCGCCGTGTCTTCGCCATATTTAATGTGACAGGTTGGCTGCCCGCGACGCAATGCGTCATCGTCCATCGCAGGGAGATCGTCATGAATCAGAGAGTACGCATGAATGCATTCAACCGCGGCGGCGGGCGCATCCAGACTCGCCGGGTCGGCGTGGAGCATTTCACCAGTAGCGTAGACCAGAAAAGGACGCAGGCGTTTACCGCCTAATAATGCCCCATAATGCATGGCATTCACCAGAGGAGAACTCTGAAAAGGAAGTGGCTCTATAAAACGCGTCAGCGCGGCGTTCACCTGCTGCTGATAAACGTCGAGTAATCGGGCGAAATCCATTAGTCGTTTTCCGGCGTGAAAGCAGTGAGGTCGGCATCTTTATCATCGTTCAGCAGAATCCGGACCCGCTGTTCAGCCTGCTGCAGTGTCTGCTGGCCATTCCGCGCCAGCTGCACGCCGCGCTCAAATTCGTTCAGGGCTTCTTCCAGCGGCAGTTCACCACTTTCCAGACGGCTGACAATCTGCTCCAGCTGCTGCAATGACGTTTCAAAGCTGGCTGGCTGTTCGGCTTTTTTCGGCATATTTCGTGTCGACTCACGGTTGGGACATTATCTCGCAATGGGTCATGGTAGCTGAGACCCTATGATTAGCAAAATAATCAATGCGGCGGCTGATGAAGAAGCAGTCACCTGACAAAGGTGATATACTCCCGCGCCTCGGATGCGGTTGCGCCTTGCAGCCCGCAATTTTGTGATTTTACCAGCTAAGTGCCGCCTGTTTTAGCACTTATTTGCCCAACGAAGCTGTGTCGCCATGAAGTTTATCATCAAGTTATTTCCTGAAATCACCATCAAGAGTCCATCGGTGCGTTTGCGCTTTATCAAGATTCTTGCCAGCAATATTCGCAACGTCCTGAAAACCGTTAGCGACGAAATCGCCGTTGTGCGTCACTGGGATCACATTGAAGTGCGGTCAAAAAATGCAGCGCTGGGAGAGATTATTCCTGATGAGCTCGCGCGCATTCCCGGTATTCATCACGTTTTAGCGGTTGAAGATCGCGAGTACACCGATATTCATCACATTTTTGAACAGACGTTAGCGCAGTATCGCGACAGTCTGGAAGGGAAGAGCTTCTGCGTGCGTGTTAAGCGTCGTGGTAAGCATAGCTTCAGTTCACAGGATGTAGAGCGCTATGTTGGTGGCGGTCTGAACCAGCATATTGAAAGCGCCCGTGTGCAGCTTAAAAACCCGGACGTGACGGTGAATCTTGAAGTTGAAGAGAATCGTCTGACGCTGGTGACCGCGCGTTACGAAGGTCTGGGTGGCTTCCCGATTGGCACGCAGGAAGATGTGCTGTCACTGATTTCCGGTGGTTTCGACTCCGGCGTCTCCAGCTATATGCTGCTGCGTCGCGGTAGCCGGGTGCATTACTGCTTCTTTAACCTTGGTGGTGCCGCCCATGAGATTGGCGTCCGTCAGGTTGCGCACTATCTGTGGAATCGTTTTGGTCGCTCACACCGCGTACGCTTCGTGGCGATCAATTTTGAGCCGGTCGTCGGTGAGATCCTCGAGAAAGTGGATGACGGCCAGATGGGCGTAGTGCTGAAGCGCATGATGGTGCGCGCTGCCTCGACGATTGCTGAGCGCTACGGCGTACAGGCGCTGGTCACCGGTGAAGCGGTAGGCCAGGTGTCGAGCCAGACGCTGACCAACCTGCGTCTGATCGATAACGCGTCCGATACGCTGATTCTGCGCCCGCTGATCTCCCATGACAAAGAGCACATCATCAGAATTGCCCGTGAGATCGGCACCGAAGATTTTGCCAGCACCATGCCGGAATATTGCGGTGTGATCTCAAAAAGCCCGACCGTAAGGGCAGTGAAAGAGAAGATTGAGGCGGAAGAGCAGAATTTCGACTTCACGATTCTTGATCGGGTCATTGAAGAAGCGACAAACGTTGATATCCGTACCATCGCTGAGCAGACAGAAGAGGAGGTGGTGGAAGTTGAGACCGTCGCCTTGCTGAGCGAGAACGACGTAGTGCTGGATATCCGCTCTATCGATGAGCAGGAAGAAAAGCCTCTGACGCTGAAAGCCACGGAAGTAAAATCGCTGCCGTTCTACAAACTCAGCACGCAGTTTGGCGATCTCGATCAGAACCGCACCTGGCTGCTCTACTGCGATCGCGGTGTGATGAGCCGTCTTCAGGCGCTCTACCTGCATGAGCAGGGCTTTAAGAACGTTAAAGTTTACCGCCCGTAGTCACGTCTCAGAGCCAGTCAGAACCTGTTCAGGTCTGACTGGTTTTCTTGTTTTAAACCTTAGTATTTATTCCTGATAGTCATAAATGCCGGGAGCCAGCACCAGCTGTGCGGCAACCTCGCGCGCCATCTCTTTTCCCACCAGCAGATCAATCAGCTTCAGTGCAAAATCCATGGCCGTACCAGGCCCCTGACTGGTCAGCAGATTGACGCGCGGATCCCATACGACGCGCCGCTCCATCCACTTATTTTCCGGAATGGTCTCTTTTAAGCCGGGAAAGCCGGTCATGTTGCCAACCGGGAAGAGATCGTGGGGGATCAGCACCGTGCCTGCCGCTGCGCATATCGCGGCGACGATCTTCTCATTGAGGTGAAACTGACGTACCGTTTCGACTAACAGCGGACTGTCACGGAAGGTTTCAGCGCCTTTCAGGCCACCAGGCAGGACGATGGCGGCGAAATCATTGTCGGCGACGTCGACCAGCGTGACGTCAGCCAGCAGACGCACTCCGCGTGAGCAGACGATTTCCCGGCTGCCATCGCTTTCGACGCTGGCGGTGACAACCTTCAGGCCGGCCCGTACCATCAGGTCGATGGTGGTGACAGCTTCAATTTCTTCACTGCCATGTGCCAGGCAAACCAGCACCGATGCGTTCGCGGTCATAATGGGACTCCTTGCGTTTTACAATGTCATACAGACGGGTATTCTCCGTCAGCACCATGCCGTGTGTCCGGGCGCGGCGCAGCAGAAAGCCGCTGATATAGTCGATTTCGGTGAGCCGCTGGGCACGTACATCCTGCAGCATCGAAGAGGTGTTGGCTGCGGTGCTTTCGATCACGTCGAAGATGATGTCCTGCAGGCTATCGCTGGCAACGTTCTGGCCCTCCCGCTCCATGACCCAGCTGATCTCTTCGCACAGTTGCGCGATTTGCTCCGGATAAGCACGCAATGCCCCGTTCTGGCACTCATACTCCACGCTGAGCGGATTGATGACACAGTTAACGGCCAGTTTGCGCCAGCAGGCTGCCCGGATGTTGTCATGCCAGGCAACGTCGGGCAGAGCAGGGTGCAGGATGTCGGCGAGATCGCTGTAAGCGGCGCTTTTGCGATTGCCAGGGCCGATGTGGGTGATACCACTGGCAATGTGTTTGATGACGGTGCCATCGCGCATCGCTGCATGGGTAGTGACGCCACGCAGCAGTGGCTGAGTCAGCCCTTTTAACTCCTCAAGCGTCCCCATGCCGTTATGCAGCAGCAGCACCGGGCAGTTTTCTGGCAACACGCTTTCCAGATTTTTCACCGCAGGTGAGACCTGCGGGGCTTTAAGCGTGACCAGCAACAGCTGGCTTTCCGCCAGGAACAGCGGATCGTTGGCGATAAAGGTGCGGTTGGATATATTGCCCTGTGGATCGACCACATTGGCTGAACAGTAAGGCTGCGGCACCCGCAACCATCCCTGTACCTCATGTCCCTGGCGGGCCAGCGCTGTCAGCCAGACCTGACCCAATGCACCGCAACCTAACACGGTAATTTTCATGCTGCCTCCCGCTGGCGGGCTATCCATCTATTATTAACTGTCACACCTTCATTATAGCGTTGTGTGCAGCCTGATTTTATTTAGCACCTTAAGACGCGTATTATGCATGTCACTTTAGCGTCAGGAGAAGAAGAGATGCCATCTTTCGATATCGTTTCAGAGGTCGATCTGCAGGAAATTCGCAATGCGGTGGAGAATGCCAACCGTGAAGTGTCTACCCGCTTCGATTTCCGCAACGTGAGCGCCGAGTTTGAGCTCAACGAAAAGAATGAAACCATCAAGATCACCAGCGAGTCTGATTTCCAGGTTAAGCAGCTGGTCGATATTTTGCGTGAGAAGTTGCTGAAGCGCGGGATTGAAGGCGGCGCCTTAGAGGTGCCGGAAGAGATTGAGCACAGTGGTAAAAGCTGGGTGGTCGATGCCAAACTGAAGAAAGGCATTGAAAGCGACGTGGCGAAGAAGCTGGTGAAGCTGATCAAAGACAGTAAGCTGAAAGTGCAGACTCAGATTCAGGGTGAAGCACTGCGTGTGACCGGTAAAGCACGTGATGATTTGCAGGGTGCGATGGCGGTCGTGCGTGGCAGCAACCTGGGGCAGCCATTCCAGTTTAAAAACTTCCGCGATTAAGCGGGGGAGACAGGATTTCAGTCTGAATGCATTGATGAAAAACCCGGCTAAGGCCGGGTTTTTTGTTGTTGAGCTGGAGGTCGTCTGGATGATGTCGTTCTGGCAGTGATGAGGTGCCTAATCGCACGGGCCATGGATGGGGGCTATGGCGTCTTTCCGATCTGACTCTGTTCCCTGAGCCAGCTCGATCTGACAGCAAAACTAAATGATGCTGCTCACCCTCTTAAACCCGCTTTCAAAGCCAACCCGATCTCTCCGCTAACCCACCAAAACCAGCTTTTATCAGCAACTGCCCAGCAGCGCTTCCAGTTCAGGACGGCTGGTAACTTTACTGTCGATCTTGATATACGCGCTTTTCTCTTCCGGCACGATAAACACGGCGTTAACCCCCGGCTGCGCTTTCAGGCGCTGTTCCAGATTCGGCACAGCCAGGGCAGCATCACTCAGCACGATGCGCAGGCTGCTGACATAGGGTGGCTCCTGCATTGTCATGCTGACAAACAGCCAGGCTGCTGCCACCATCGCGCCTACCAGGAACACGGTCTGCGCATCGAAATGTCCAAACACCCAGCCACCCATGCTGCCGCCAACGGCCACGCCCAGGAACTGGCTGGTGGAGTAGATCCCCATCGCCGTACCTTTATAGCCAGCGGGTGACTCTTTACTGATCAGGGAAGGCAGAATGGCTTCCATCAGATTGAAGGCGAAGAAAAAGAGCTGAACACCCACTACCAGCGTCCAGAAATGACCTTCCGCGCCCCACAGCACGATCTCAGCAATGACAATCATCCCGACGCAGCCGACAAAGACACGCTTCATGCGGCGCTTCACTTCGGCATAAATAATGAACGGCACCACGCCCGCAAAGGCGATCAGCATAGTGGAGAGATAAACTTTCCAGTGCTCGGGGGCCGGGAATCCAGCCTGTTCAAACTGCCCTGGCAAGGCGACAAAGCTCGACATCAGCAGGACGTGCAGGCAGAAAATACCGATGTTAAGTTTCACCAGACGCGGGTTCGCCAGCACTTTGCGGAAGCTGCCTTTCACCATGCCCGACTCACGGTTCAGCACATGATGGGAAGCAGACGGCACTACCATCAGGGTAATCACGATACCCAGTGATGCCAGAATCGCAATCATCCAGAACAGCGCATGCAGGCCCATTGCATGAGTGACAATCGGGCCCACGACCATCGCAATCGCGAAGGTCACGCCAAAACTGATACCGATAAACGCCATCGCTTTAGTACGGTTCTGCTCACGGGTTAAATCGGATAACAGTGCCATCACAGCAGCCGCAATGGCCCCTGAACCCTGAAGCGCACGGCCCAGAATGATGCCCCAGATGGAGTCGGTGCAGGCAGCGATTATGCTGCCCAGGACAAACAGCAAGAGTCCGCCCACGATCAACGGCTTGCGGCCGATGCGATCGGAGAGCAAACCAAAAGGAATCTGAAAGATTGCCTGGGCAAGGCCGTAAATGCCAATTGCCAGACCGATTAAGGTTTCACTCGCGCCCTGTAATGCCATGCCATAGGTGGTCAGTACCGGCAGGACCATAAACATTCCCAGCATGCGCAGGGAAAAGACCGTACCGAGGCCCCATGTGGCACGCAGCTCCACCGGAGTCATTTTGTTATCGTTCATTCCAACCTCTGTTAATGTGCTGCAGTTATTCTAGGTGGCGGGGCAGGGCGGGTAAAACAATAGTTTTTAAGCAGTGGTAACAAAAAGAAAGGGCGCGAAAATCGCGCCCTTTTCATGCTGTATCGGTGCCGGTTACCAGACGTAAGTCAGCAGGTCCTTCGAGGCCGGAGCCAGCGAATCTACCGACATCATCACGCTCAGCGCGGTGATGGTCACGATAGAGAAGACGAACACTTTTCTTGCCCAGACACGGTCATCTGCGGTTTTGTAACCCGATAATGCCATGCCCAGCCACCAGACGCTGACCGCAGCGGCCACCACCAGATATTTGTAGCCTGCGTAGCCTCCCAGCGTCAGCATCAGCGTGGCAATCATAAACGCCAGGATATAAAGCGTAATATGATTCTTAGCCACGGAAATGCCTTTCACCACCGGCAGAACCGGGATGTTCGCTGCCTGATAATCTTTAAAGCGGAAGATAGCAATCGCGTACGAATGCGGCATCTGCCACAGGCTAAAGATCGCCAGCAGGATTAACGCGCCAGCATCAAACTGGTTAGAGACCGCGCAGTAGCCGATAACCGGCGGCGCAGCACCCGACAGACTGCCAATCAGCGTTCCGTAAACGGAATTACGCTTCATGTAAAGACTGTAGATGCCTACGTACACCACGAAGCCCATCACCGCCAGCCACATGGCCAGCGGATTAGCACCGAAGTAGAGCAACGCAAAGCCAGCAATACCCAGCACAGTGGCATAAACCAGGCTTACTTTCGCGGAGATAAGGCCTTTTACCAGCACCCGATTCCTGGTTCTCTCCATCTTGATGTCAATGTCGCGGTCAATCACGTTGTTGAAAACACAACCCGATGCAACCACCAGTGACACGCCCACCAGGGTGAAGAGAAACAGGGCGTAATCCGTGTTGCCTTTGGAAGCCAACAGGAATCCGCCGATCACAGAAATTAAATTCCCGAAAATAATTCCTGGTTTTGTAACTTGCAGGTATTGCTTAAACATTACGTGTGACTCTTTAGTGAGGCATCATGTTGTAGTTGAGGTTCCACATGATCCACAGTGAGCCCACTACGACAATCAGGATGATGATGGCCGAGAAAACAATGGCTACCATGTTCCAGCCACCCTCAGATTTGCTGTCTAAGTGCAGGAAGTACACCAGGTGAACCAGCACCTGGATGATCGCACAGACCAGAACAACACCGAGAATAGTACCGTGAGATGCACTGCCATCCATTACCATCCAGAACGGGATTGCCGTCAGGATGATAGAGAGGATGAAGCCGATCATGTAGGACTTCACGCTACCGTGTGAAGCGCCATGTTCGTTAACAGAATGACTCATTACATGGCTCCCATCAGGTAAACAACGGTGAAGACGCAAATCCAGACCACGTCCAGGAAGTGCCAGAACAGGCTCAGACACATGATACGGGTGCGGTTAGTCGCATTCAGGCCACGTTTGGACACCTGGAACATCAGAACCAGCATCCAGATCAGACCGGAGGTTACGTGCAGACCGTGCGTACCGACCAGCGTAAAGAAGCCAGACAGGAAGCCACTGCGATCCGGACCAAAGCCTTCAGCAATCAGGTGATGGAATTCATAGATTTCCATCCCGATGAAGCCCAGACCGAACAGGAAGGTCAGCGCCAGCCAGCCGATAACGGCACCTTTTTGCTCCTTGTTCATGGAGATAACAGCCATGCCGTAAGTGATTGAACTCAACAGCAGCAGGGCGGTTTCTACCAGAACGAACGGCAGCTCAAAGATGTCTTTACCTGCCGGGCCACCGGCAGTGTTGTTGACCATGACAGCATAGGTCGCAAACAGGGTTGCGAAGATAATGCAGTCACTCATCAGGTAGATCCAGAAGCCAAAGACTTTATTGGCTCCTGCATCGTGATGCCCATGCTCCGCATGGGCGTCGTGGTGATGTTTAATCAGAGTTTCAGTTGACATTATTTCAGACCTGCTTTGCTGATTTCGTCAAAGTGCTGGTTTTCAATCTTCTGAACTTCAGCAACCGGAACGTAGTAATCCACGTCTTCGTCGAAGCTCTTCACGATCCAGGTAACGATCATGCCGAGGAATGAAAGACCCGCCATCCACCAGATATGCCAGATCAGCGCGAAGCCCATTATGGTGGCGAATGCGCAGATGACGATTGCAGCACCACTGTTTTTCGGCATATGAATCTCTTCATACGATGCCGGCTGTTTGTATGCTTCGCCTTTCTCTTTCATTTCCCAGAACGCATCACGCTCATGGACATGTGGGATGACAGCAAAGTTGTAGAACGGTGGCGGTGAAGAGGTTGCCCACTCCAGCGTACGACCGCCCCACGGGTCACCTGTCACATCACGGTTCTGATCGCGATCACGTACTGAAACGTAGAACATAGTCAGCTGACACAGGATACCCAGTGCAATCAGACCTGCACCGACCGCAGCAACCACCAGAAGAGGGTGGAACTGTGGATCGATATCCTGACTCAGACGACGGGTCATACCCATGAAGCCCAGTGCGTACAGCGGCATAAAGGCTACGAAGAAGCCAATGATCCAGAACCAGAATGCGCGCTTACCCCAGGTTTCGTTCAGGGTGAAGCCGAAGGCTTTCGGGAACCAGTAGGTCACGCCCGCCATACAACCGAAGACCACACCACCGATGATAACGTTATGGAAGTGTGCAATCAGGAACAGGCTGTTGTGCAGAATAAAGTCAGCGCCCGGAACGGCCAGCAGTACGCCGGTCATACCCCCTACAGAGAAGGTTACCAGGAAGCCAACGGTCCACAGCATGGCAGAGTGCATCTGAATGCGACCCTGATACATAGTGAACAGCCAGTTAAAGATTTTAACCCCGGTCGGAATCGCGATGATCATCGTCATGATACCGAAGAAGGCGTTAACGTTGGCACCTGCACCCATGGTGAAGAAGTGGTGCAACCAGACGATAAACGACAGCACGGTAATGGCGATGGTCGCCCACACCAGTGAGGTATAACCAAACAGACGTTTTTTGGAGAAGGTCGCGGTAATTTCTGCGAACACACCAAACACCGGCAGTACCAGGATATACACTTCCGGATGGCCCCAGACCCAGATCAGGTTGACGTACATCATCATGTTCCCGCCCATTTCATTGGTGAAGAAATGGAAGCCGAGATAACGATCAAGGGTCAACAGCGCCAGGGTCACGGTCAGAACCGGGAACGCAGCGATGATCAGGACGTTGGTGCACAGCGCGGTCCAGGTAAAGACCGGCATTTTGAACAGGCTCATGCCTGGTGCGCGCATCTTCAGGATGGTCACGAAGAAGTTAATACCGGTTAAGGTCGTACCGATACCTGAGAGCTGAAGGCTCCAGATCCAGTAATCGACCCCGACCCCGGGACTGTACTCCGCGCCGGAAAGCGGCGGATAAGCCAGCCAGCCGGTCTGTGCGAACTCGCCCACACCCAGAGACAGGTTAACCAGGATCACACCGACCGCAGTAAACCAGAAGCTCAGGTTGTTCAGGAACGGGAACGCAACGTCACGTGCACCAATCTGCAACGGAACCGCGATGTTCATCAGGCCAACCACGAAAGGCATCGCCACGAAGAAGATCATAATCACGCCATGCGCGGTAAAGATCTGGTCGTAGTGGTGCGGTGGCAGAATGCCCGCTTCACCGGCCGAAGCCATAACCTGCTGGGTACGCATCATAATGGCATCAGCGAAACCACGAATCAGCATGACGAACGCCATGATGATATACATGATACCCAGGCGTTTGTGGTCGACTGACGTCAGCCATTCAGACCACAGATATTTCCACTTACCAAAATAGGTGAGCGCAGCGACCAGCGCCGCTCCACCTATCAGGATAGCGGCAACCGTAACCATGATAATCGGCTCATGGTACGGCACTGCATCAAGTGTTAATTTTCCGAACATCGTATTATTCCTCGGCTCCCGCGGAAGCGGCGTGACTCATGTCCATACCTTCATGCTGTGGCATGTCCATTTTCCCGTGGCTCATCTTGAACTTGTCGATGACTTGCATGAACAGTTTCGGATCAGCTGAAGAGAAATATTCCACCGGGTGATTTTCGCTTGGCACAGCCACTTTCTCGAAATCATCCATAGTAGTCAGCGTGTTAGGGGCTGCTTTAACTTTAGCCACCCACTGCTGGAATTCCGCATCGTCTTTAGTTGCAATGGCTTTAAACTTCATGCCAGAGAAACCACGACCACTGAAGTTCGCAGAGATACCGTCGAAAGTTCCCGGCTCATTCGCAATCAGATGCAGTTTGGTCTGCATACCAGCCATCGCATAGATCTGGCTGCCGAGCGTTGGGATGAAGAAAGAGTTCATGACGGAGTTAGACGTAATTTTGAAGTTCACCGGAGTATTTGCCGGGAAGGCAATCTGGTTCACAGTCGCAATACCCTGCTCCGGGTAAATGAACAACCATTTCCAGTCCAGTGCAACCACATCGATCTCAACCGGTTTCACATCAGATTGCAGCGGTTTGCTGGGCTCCAGTGCGTGGGTCGATTTCCAGGTCAGTACGCTAAGGAAGAGAATGATCAGGATCGGAATGGTCCAGACCACGGCTTCCACTTTGTTAGAGTGTGACCAGTTAGGGCTGTACTTCGCATTCGTGTTGGACGCCCGGTACTTCCAGGCAAACACCACGGCCATCAGGACTGCGGGAATCACGACGATCAACATCAGGCCAAAGGCAGTCAGTATCAGCGAACGTTGCTCCAGTGCAATCTGTCCTTTGGGATTTAACAATGCACTATCACAGCCACTCATTAATAAAGTGCCTGCAATTAATGACAAAATCCCCAAACTTTTATTGTATTTACTGAGTCTCATTTAACGACCTCAATGACAAAGGGCTCTATTGTCGTTTAAGTGTGCGCGCATTTTACGGGAAGGTTTATGCAGTGTAAACCAGCTTAAGGATGTGTCAGATACGTGTTGACACCTTTTGCTAAGGGTGTCACAGATGTTGCGCCAGGTGACAAAAAATTAACGCAGACAAGCAGTTGCCACCAATATAACAAAAATCAATGGAAGTAACCGTAAAAAAATCAGGGAAAGGAATAACCCGTACTTTTAATCCCCAATTATTTAACAAGTCCGTATCATTTGTGCGATGAAATTTAAACAAAGTAATTGCTCACCGGTTTTTAGTATTTCCGCTACGCCTCCTCAGGTCATATTGTTATTTTTTAAAAATAACACGCGATGATAAATGACGGCGACTTATCCACTGCTTAAAAAATAAGTCGCAGCGCGTTAACCTATCGATTTCGCTTAAGCGTCTGATGCGGGCAACACCGGCGTTTTCTTCAGCGCCCGGTAGTCCAGCAACACCCCGGCAAGCACCGCCAGTAGCGAGAGGGCCATGCCCAGCTCAAACAGGCGGGTAAGCAGCGGTGCCAGCGCAGTCAGCCCCAGTGCATTCAGTGCCAGCGCAACAAGCCACAGAGCCAGCACGCCGCATCCGGTTGCAAACAGACGATTAGTCCAGCGATAACCATGAGGATAGTAGCTTCGTGTGAGGAAATTGCCACTTTGCTCGACCTGATTAAGCGTTTGACGGCAAAAAGCCAGCAGCACCAGGCCCGGCAGGCCTGCTACCACTGTGAAAGCATAAAAGGTCGGCCAGCCCCAGAGTTCTACCAGCCAGCCCGCCGCCGGGCCAACATAGACCCGGCCAACGGCTGACAGTGCCGACAGCAGGGCGAACTGGGTGGCTGAGAATGATTTGTTGCAGAGTGTCATTAACAGCGCCACAAAGGCTGCGGTGCCCATGCCGCCGCAGAGGTTTTCCACAAAGACCGCGCTGGCCATGCTCCACAACTGTTTGTCTGTCACTGCCAGCAGCCAGTAACCAAAGTTCGAGACCGCCTGCAGCACGCCGAAAATCATCAGCGCCCTGAACAGACTCAGGCGCTGCATCAGCACGCCGCCATAGAGCGCCCCGATAATGGTTGCCAGCAGGCCCAGCGTCTTATTAACCAGGCCGACATCGCCTGCATTGAAACCCACGCCGCGAATCAGAAAGGTAGTAGTCAGCGAGGCAGCAAAGGCATCGCCCAGCTTGTAAAGGATAATCAGGGTAATCAGCAGCCAGGCGTTGTTGCGCTGAAAGAAATCTTTTAGCGGATCGACCACCGCCTGACGCAGCGAATGAGGAGTGGAGATACGCGTGTCCGGCTCGTTTGCCATCAGCGTCGCGATAATGCCTGGCACCATCATCAATGCCATCAGCCAGTAGGTTGCCTGCCAGCCCAGATAGCGGTCAGCCAGCCACAACGCCAGCCCGCCGGAAATGAGCATCGCCAGTCGATAACCCAGCACGGTGATTGCCGCACCGCTGCCACGCTCTTCAGGCGGCAGGATATCCGTTTTCCAGGCATCAAAGACGATATCCTGCGAGGCAGAGCAGAAGGCAATCAGCACCGCCAGCGCGGCCATCAGGGTCAGATCGCGCCCGGGTTGCAGAAATCCCATCGCGAAGATTCCGCCCACCAGCGCCAGCTGACTGAGCAGCAACCAACCGCGACGCCGTCCCAGAAAAGGTGGCGTATAGCGGTCCATCATCGGCGACCAGAGAAATTTAAAGACGTAAGCCTGGCCGACCAGCGAAAAGAAGCCGATAGTTTTCAGATCGACATTTTCCACTGTCATCCACGCCTGCAACGTGCCCGATGTCAGTGCCAGCGGTAATCCGGAAGCAAAACCGAGGAGCAGTAAGACGGCGGCGTTTTTCTGGCTGAAGAGGCGAAGGTAGTGGTTCATGCGGATCCTGCAGATAACAAAAAGCCCTGCACGAGGCAGGGCAGAGAAGAGAGGATATTAACGGGCGTTCTGTTTGATGAAGTCGTTCACGCTCGTGTCCTGCGCCATGTCCGCGATTACATCGCTCATGGTGGCGTTCACCGCGTTGGTAATCTTCTGGTTATTGGCGTTGAACGCGCCTTCTACGCTGTAAGTCTGGCGGTAGTTTTTAACCTGTTTGTTGCCGTTTTTCGCTGTCGCGATGATAGAAATGTCGGCTTTTGTGGTGATGCTGTAGCGCACATTGCCCTGTGTCACGTCGGCATAGAGGTTGTTAACCACAATCTGCAGATCAACCGCGCCATTAGGACCCACCATATAGCCACGTGCGGTCATCTGCTTCTCCAGCACTTCCTGCAGCAGGAAACGCAGATCGCGCGATGGCGTCAGGGTCACTAACTGACCATCACGGTTTACTTTTGCCAGCGCCTGATCTTTACGCTGGTCGGCACCGTTGATGCTGACGGTCACGCCCATCAGGCCTGGATCCTGCTGTGGCAACTGAATTTTAGGCTGGATGGTAAGGGTATTCGTGCTGGTTGCACAGCCGGCTAAAATGAACGCAGCCAACAGTGGGAATAACAGTTTTTTCAACATACTTTTTCTCGTTGGTGTCAGGGGGTTGGTTTGCAAAAACTGCGGCCATCATAGCATTGCCCGGCAGTGAAAAAAGCCCTGTTGCCGGGGAAATTGTGTCTGAAACCGTTTTAAGCCTCTTCTCTGACAGGCTGGTTTGATGTTGGTTTCAGCTGCGTTATTATGCGCGCCAGAGGCGGGCTGACATAAAATGCAATATTTAGCGTCCGCTGACAGGTAAGCGCACTAAAAGCGACTAAGATTGAATGAGATGGGGCACCGCGCTCGCCATTGAGGAGTAATAGCCATGATCCGCGAACAAATAGAAGAAAAGCTGCGTGTGGCGTTTCAGCCAGCTCATCTGGAAGTACATGACGAGAGCTACCGGCACAACGTGCCTGCCGGATCCGAAAGTCACTTCAAAGTGGTGATTGTCAGCGACTGCTTTGCGGGCCAGCGTTTTCTGGCGCGTCACCGCCTGATTTATGGCGAACTGGCGGCAGAACTCGCGGGCAGTGTTCATGCTTTAGCCCTGCATACGTACACCCTGAAAGAGTGGGAAGGGTTGCAGGATACCGTACTGGCTTCGCCTAACTGCCGCGGTGCCGGAACACTCGCCTGAACTGCCTTCTGTGAAACGGCCTGCGGGCCGTTTTATTCGATTGCGGCGTGACGTGACATTAAAAACGCGTAAGCAGTGAAGGCGCAATAAATAGGTCTTTACCTGCACATGACATCTATTAAAATAAGAGGGAATAAAGCGGAGTTCGCTATCGGTAACAACCTATATATATTCCGATTAATCAAAAAACGCACTCTTCAGCCCTCAGGTTTTTTGTTCAGCGGCTGACCAGGTTATGTTGCTTTTTTATGCCTCTGCCGATGTTAATTCACTCTGATAATGGGTCTTACTCTATTTATCTCTGGCGTGGTAAGACCTCTCTGTATTTAAGTCTCTCCTTATAGTAGAAACCGTACGGCTTATTTATAATAAATTCCTTACTCAGTCAGAGATATTTCTCTTTCAGGAAAAGCGTATTCCCAGGTGACTGGCGTATATTCTTTTCACTCTATCAACAACAATAGTGGACTTAATTTCATCCTGATTACAACGGAATATAATTATGTCTACGACCCCTTTGCATAATAAGTGCACCAGGGTAACGCTGCGCCCGCTGATATTGGCTCTCTCATGTGCTGCAGCATGTCCGGCAGCGGCAGAGCAGGTAATGACCGTAACCGCCCCGGTAAATAATCCGGGCCATCTGGTGACCTCTACGCAAACGCCGCGCCAGCCTGTTCCGGCCAGTGATGGTGCAGATTTACTGAAAACAATCCCGGGCTTCTCGATACTGCGTAGCGGGGGCAGCAATGGCGATCCTGTATTGCGCGGCATGTTCGGTTCCCGGCTGAATATCCTGAGCGATGGTGCCAGTACGCAGGGGGGGTGTGGCTCCAGAATGGATACCCCGACTGCCTACATCACCCCCAAAAGTTACGACACGCTGACGGTTGTCAAAGGGCCACAAAGCGTTACCCACGGGCCGATGGCCTCGGCGGGCACCCTGCTGTTTGAGCGTCAGCCCGAACTGTTCAGCGAGCCGGGGATTAAAGGCTCGGTTAGCCTTCTTCAGGGGGCGAATGGTCGCTCAGATCAAAACGTCAATACTGTGTTGGGTAATCGTTCGGGCTATATCCGTTTAGACGGCAACCGTTCGGAAGCGGAGGATTACCGGGATGGCGACAGCAATCGGGTGCCAGGCAAGTGGCGTAAATGGAACAGCGGCGTCACTCTGGGGCTGACGCCGGATGACGATACGCTGGCGGAACTGAGCATGGGGGCCAGTGACGGCGAAGCCCGCTATGCGGGACGCATGATGGACGGCAGCCGTTTTGCGCGCAAAAGTGCCGCATTGAAGCTGGAAAAATATGCGTTAAGCGATCGTCTGAGAAAAGTCAGCTGGCAAAGTTACTACAACGACACCGACCACATCATGGACAACTACAGTCTGCGCCAGACCGCTGGGCCAAAACGCAAAAGTGAAGTCGGTGGGGTTACGATGGGAACCCGGCTGAGTACTGTCTGGGAGTCTGACGCTAATCAGCTGACGACCGGCACCGACATGATGCGTAAGACTCACCGTAGAAAGAATGCGGCAGGCTGGCGCGATGACGCGCAGTTCATTCAGGCAGGCATTTTCAGTGAGCTCAAGACTGAATTAAACAGCGACAATAAGTTCATCACCGGCGCACGTCTGGATCATGTCAGGGTTGACGACAAGCGCTCACCAGATTTCGCATCACGCAGTGACGTACTGCCCGGTGCCTTTATGCGCGTTGAGCATACGCTGCCGGATGCCCCGCTTACACTCTACAGTGGCGTAGGTTATACCGAGCGTTTCCCGGACTACTGGGAATTTTTTTCCGGCAAAGCCGGACAGGCCAGTTTCAAAACACTGAAAAGCGAAAAAACGCTCCAGTGGGATAATGGTCTGAGCTTTAATGGCGAGAACGTCAGCGCGTGGCTCTCCGCTTATGTGGGACGGATTTCCGACTATATCCTGTTCGATTACAGCCAGACGCCGTCGCAGGCAAGCAACACCAACGCTGTCATTATGGGAGGGGAAACCGGAGCGCGCTGGAAGATTGCACCGAACTGGTTGCTGGAAAGTAGCCTTAATTACGCCTGGGGAGAAAATCGCTCCGACAGCCAGCCGCTGCCGCAGATGCCGCCACTGGAAGGGCGCGTCATGCTTAATTACTATCAGGAAGACTGGAGCACAGGCGTGATGTGGCGAGCCGTCGCTCCTCAGCATCGCACCGCTAACCAAAAAGGAAACGTAACCGGGCAGGACCTGAGCAGCAGCGCAGGGTTTGGTACCCTGGCCTGGAGTGCAGATTATACGTTCAGTCAGCAGCTAAAGATGAGTGCGGGTATTGATAACCTGCTGAACAAAGCTTACAGCGAACACCTTAATATGGCTGGTGTCAGCGAATTCGGTTATTCCACTCATCAGCAGATCACTGAACCCGGTCGCACGTGGTGGCTGGAAATGGAATATGTTTTCTAGGTGGCGACAGGCAATGCTGATGCTTTAATTTATCCGGACGTGATCTGGGGAGGTGTTTTCCGCGCCGCCTGCGCCAGGAGCGTTTGATGATCTCCCCCGATCAACGCAGGGCAAATAATATAGCAGCCGTTCCTCAGTGCAAAAATGATTCTGCCATGCGGCTGTCTCTTAAGGGTAAATAAGTGTCGTCCGGTCACGCCATAAGAGAATTATTAATAGTGAGGTTCAAATAGCAATATCGAACGCCTGCGTTTTTGCCAGCACACAATAGAGCTGGCAATCGTTACTGACGTTGAGTTTCTCCATGGCTCTCAGCTTATGGGCGCTGACGGTCTTATTACTCAGGTTCATCTGCTGAGCGATCTGGGTCAGATTAAGCCCCTGACACATCATACGCAGCACGTCAATTTCGCGCGGAGATAGCTCCCTGCTGGCTTGATTATTGTTCTGAAAAAGGGCGTTCATGAGTTCGCGTTCAATGTAAACCTCATCGTTGATGACTGAACTCAGCGTCCGGCTCAGCGTTTTCTCGCAGGTATCCCGGCTGATATAGGCTTTTGCCCCAGCTTCCAGCGTCATACGGATGAGCTGGGTATTTTTATAAGGAGAAAGGACGATCATTTTTAACTTTGGATACTTGCGGTTGAGCCACTTAATCAGCAGCACGCCATCCATGCCACTAATGGGATTTGGGCCTGGAGTGGTAGCCAGCGAGAAGCCAAGAAAAAGAATATCAACCGTCTGTTCAGTCAGCAGTGACATGAGGCCGGAAGGCGAGGCTGTATCCCCTGTGACTTTAATTTCGGGGCGGGAAAAGCTGTCACTGGGCAGAGCCGGCGCATTCATAATCATCGACATAACGCCGCGACGAATAATCGTATGCTCATGGGCGATAGCAATATTGATACTCATAGTGGTTTCTCCGAAATGATGATGGCGCTCTGGATGACGTCACCTGATGTGAAGAAATATACTGATCCCACAGAGAGTATTCTTTAGTACTTGTCAGATAATTCCGCTTGCGCGCTGTCCAGGCGTAGCAGGCTCTCTTGCATTAATGCCACGAAACGTTCTGCGAGCGGTGAAAGCTGTAACTCATCGACAAGACCCGCCCGGAGGAGTTCAGGGAGAGCCTCCATTGCCTGGCAGAAACGGGTTGCTTCTCGCATGGAAAGCAAGCTCCATGATGCCTTGAGACGGTGCGCCAGCTTACTCAGCGCTTCGGCCGAGTGGCTGGAACACCGGAGCTGCCGCAGGTCCTGCTCAAGCGCTTCCCGCATCTGATCGCGCATCAGGGTAATCACATCATGTTGTCCCTCTGCAAGTTGATAAAGCCCTGTAAGATCACAGGTCTCGACGAGGGGACTGGCATGCTGCGCCAGTGCCTGCTGCAGTTCATCCAGGGTGAGAGGTTTACGCAACAGACCGTCCATGCCGGCATGGCGTGCCCTGTCATTCTCTTCCAGCAGCGCATTGGCCGTGCAGCCAAGCAGGATAGCCGGTGCAGGGGCCAACCCCGCGATATCTCTTACCAGCAGCAATGTTGCGAGTTGATAGCCATCTATTTCTGGCATCTGGCAGTCAGTAATCAGTACCTCTACCGGATCGGTAGCCAGCCGGGCAAGGGCATCGCGGGCATTGGTACAGCCAATCACTTCCTGTCCCAGTTTTTCCAGCTGCAGTCTCAGCACGGTTAAGTTAGCGGGGAAATCATCGACAATCATGATGCGGCGGCGCGGAAGCGGTGCGAACGCTGATTCGGTGATGACTCTGGTCTGTTCATCGACAGGCTGCAGAGGCAACGAAACCGTCACTTCAGTGCCCTGAGCTGGCACACTACTCAGGGTGAGTTTACCGGCCATCAGCTCAATTAACTGATAGCAAATCGCAAGCCCAAGTCCGCTGCTTTGCGGCATGGCAGAGTCACACTGGAACCACGGCGTACCGATTGATGGCATGGCATCTGGCGGGATGCCTATTCCGGTATCCGTGATACGTAATTCAAGTTTTTGACCCTCAAGCCTGGCGCTAAACGTCACCTTTCCCTCAGGGGTATATTTGATGGCGTTACTGAGCAGGTTAGCAATTACCTGGCTAAGCCGGGACTTATCAATATGAAACAGTTGATGGCGCGGAACATCCAGCGCGGCCTCCCACTGCAGCATTTTAGCTGAGGCGCTATGAGCGAAGATCTCCTCGTTGGTATGGAGGAGTTGCCAGAGAGAGTGTTGCGCCAGTTCCAGTCGCAACTCTCCCGCTTCGATGCGAGAGAGATCAAGAATATCGCCAATCACGTCACGCAATGAGCCTGCGCTCTGCCATGCCACCATGAGGCTATTACTACGCTCTTTTTCCAGCTCCAGCAGCCCAAGCAGGGCATTGAGCGGTGTGCGGATGTCATGGCTCATACGGGCGAGAAAGTTTGATTTTTCCAGGCTTGCGCGTTCGGCCTGACTAAGGGCAAGATTCAGCGCGGCGGTCAGTTCGGCTTTTTCACTGATATCAACCCAACCGCCAATAATGCCCTGAGGTCGTCCAACATTATCGGTATAGCTGCACAACCACCAATAGAGTGTGGCGCCAGCCTGAGCGATACGCGTTTCTCCAGTCAGGGGATCGGGTGCGTTAAGTAGCATCAGGCGTCTGGGGAGAGCGAATTGCTCTGCGAGTTCACCCAGCGGCAGGTTGACAAAAAGACTGCCTTCTTCCGGCTCGTTCGCCAAAAGCGGGGAGTTTACAAACGCGTCGTTATAGCGAGTCAGGCGACCAGAGGGATCGCAGACAAACAGCGGCACCGGGACATTGTTCATGAGTGTTTGCCACAAGGACAGGGCATTATGCAATGCGAAAGTATCCTGTTCCCGCTGACTGCGCCGGCGTTGTGCAATCTTCCAGATGACCAGCACCAGAATCGCGACACAAAAGAAGATCGCAGCCAGCAATGCAGTCCACAACGTGCGGTTTAAAGAAGGTTGCTGTTTGTTAAGGACAGCCAGCGGCCTGGCCCGCTCGCGAAAGACGCTGGCGCGGGTTACGGATGCCAGTATGGCGTTGACCCGTTCTTCTTTAACCGGGTCTGAACTCTCTGCGATAAACCATAACGGCGTACCCGGCAGATCGAGCGGCATAAGCTGCAGTGAGGTATCTTCACGTTGCCGCAGAGCATAGTTCAGCGCATAAGCATCTCCCGCCAGTCCGTTGGCTCCTCCCGCATTCATTAATTCAAACCCCTGAGAAAGCGTCTTCACCCGTACAAGGTTTTCCGACGGTAGCTTATGTCGCAATAGAGGAAGGAGAGGGGAATCCTGGAGCACCGCGATGCGCCGATGTTTCAGCCCGGGCAAAACGGCAGGCAGCGCATGCTGAATGGGGCTGACCAGACCCCAGGCGAGTTCGTCAAAATGAATCGCGTCTGGCGCTGGCGACGTCTGGCTGGCCACGATCTTTATGCGAACGTGCTCACTCTGCATAAGCGGGGGGAGTGATGCCGGGTTCATCCCAAACGTAAGGCTGAAGTGGGTGGTGGGGAACAATTTCGAAATGAGATCGTACCAGACGCCGCGAATCTGCCCATCGGCCGAAAGCTGTACAAACGGGGCGGGAGACAAGGGAAGGACCACCTGTAGCATCAGGCGAGGGGCCTTTTCGCTGGCTGGCGAGTTTCTTGCACTGAATACGGTGCCGTTCGGGAGGAACCATTTTTCCTCAAGCCAGTGCGCATCTTCAGGAGCCATGGTCCGAATATGCGCATTGATCTCTTCCAGCGCATCGGTGCGATCGGACATTGCCCAGGCATAAAAATGCAGTGCGGGCAGCCCCTCCTCTGTATCAAGTGACAACGTGGTTGCTGGCGCGTGAGCCATCCAGCTGCGCAGAATAAATTCCGGAGCGATAAAGCGGCTGGCTTCGCCACGAACCAGTCGCTGAATATTCTCTTCCGTTGAGGCGGTAGTCGCTGACACCGAGCAGGATGCTGTGATGTTAACCGGAAGGTTGTGAAAGCACAGAGTGCCACCGGTACTATTTTGCAGCGTCACAGAAGCCAGAGAAAAAGTGACAATAGGGTCACTGGCTTGCAAAGCGCTCTCTGGCGGCTGGCTGGCAATGACGACATCAACGATGCCCTGTTTCAGTGCTTTCACACTCTCATCCGCAGAGACAAAACGGTGAACCTCCGGCCTGGGGTTATGAATGAACAAAATTTCAAGTTCATCATCCAGCAGACTGCTGGCTTTATTTTGCGAGACGAACGGGGGCGCAATAATCAAACCGATCTTCAGCTCAGCCGTCGCGGATGGCGTGTTGATCAGTATCAGTAGCAGAAGAAGAATCCACGCGCCCTGGCGCATGTTACGTGCCTAGCCCAAGACTCTGAGCAAACTGGAACAACTCAAAGTCGCTTGAGGCGCCGAGCTTGCGCATAGCGCTGATTTTTTGTGTGCTGATGGTTTGCTTAGTGCGCTTAAGCTGACCACTAATCTGGTTCACGGTTAAGCCACGAAGCAGCAGGCGCAGGACTTCAGTTTCTCGCTGTGTAAGATGAACCTCCGTTTTTACGGGAGCCATATGCCCCTGGCTCGTACTGTGTAAACTCTGAATCAGATTTGTCGACAGGCTCGTTTTATTCAGCACGGCGTGAACGCCGCAGCGGCGCAGAGAGGCGAGGAGTTCGGGGTTGGTGATCATTGTGACAACGACCACCATACTTTCCGGATAACGTCGGGTCAGCGTCTGGATCATGGTCAATCCATCCGGGAAGCGCTCGCCGGGCATACTTAAGTCAGTAATGATGATATCCACAGGCGAGTGTGCAAGCTTGTCCATGACCTCGTCAGCGCTCAGCGCTTCATGAACAATATGATAGCGATCATGGCGTGTTTGCAGGAGGGTACGTAACCCTAATAAATAGACGGGGTGATCATCAGCAATCAGGACGGTTTTTTTCATCACATTTCAGTCATGGAAAGGGAATGGGTTCTGAGAGGAAAAACGTCAGCAGGAGCCGGGTTTAACGGCGTATTAAGTAGAGTGTAAATCAAAGTAGATTCCTCTGCACAAGTCGCCTGTTTGCCTGTAACACCAGATAATTTTAAGAAGAATACTATTTCTGCGGCTGAGCGAGAATGGCGCAGAATAAATTAATTCAGTCTCTTTTAGCATTCATTATTTTGGTAATCTCCTGATAAACATGAGATACAAGACATGCGTTGATAATCGACATTCGTCAGGAGCTGTCTGATTGAGTGGCAGGAATGCTAATAAACGGTTAACCGCAAGCTGATTGAGAATTTTCCAGGTTATGCCGCTTAATATCTGATGAACTGTTCAGTTATTCCACTGTTTTATTAAAAATGAATTACATACTCTTAAAAGCTGAATGTTCATTGCACTATTACAAAGCGATTATCGCCAGCGATACAGCCAATAATGTTGCCATTCCGGGACTGCCTTTTACGGCGGCCACGTTTACCGCTTACTGAACGTACATACCGCAGACAGCCATCGGGCACCGGATGCAGCGCTTAACCTGCTTTCTGCTAATTAATTATTAATTAATTTCTGGCTCCGCTGGCAGGTTTTTTTTAGATAACACTGAATTTTATAGGTAAATGTTATGATATCCAGTTCTTTAAATGTTGCGCGCTATGATCGCTTCACGCGCATTCTTCATTGGGTTGTGGCGGTGATCATCATTTATGCGATGTGCGTGGGATATATTCTGCATGCGCTGGAAGGAACAAGATGGTTTTACTTCTTCTCAGAATTAAATATGTCGCTGGCCACTATTGCTACGCCTGTCATGCTGGTGCGTTTTATCTGGCGTTTTTTCCGTCCGTCGATCGAACGGCCTGCAGGTATATCCTTGCGTAAAAAGCAGATGGTGGCTTTGGTGCACGAGGTGTTTTATCTGACCATTTTTGCCGTGCTGGTGAGCGGTTTTCTGATGCTGCATAAGGATTATCACCTTTTTGGTCTTCTGCATGTCACGCGTCCTGTAGACGTTCCGGTTATCAATCAGTTCTTTTTCACGGCTCATCGCTATAGCTGCATGGTGTTAGGCATCATTCTGGTGATGCACGTAGCCGCCGTACTGAAATATACCGTTACCGGTAAGCCGGAGATCCTGCGGCGTATGTTGTAAGCCCCCGGCTTATTACGGGCGATCATGAAAGGGATTGAACGTGCTTATCCCGCCGGTGAGTGAAGGGTCGCCGGGAAGTCGCATCATGGTCAACAGGCAGCACGACTGTTGCCCATTGAGTCGTTGTATCGTCAGCCTTTTTTCGAACAGCGGTTCTTCACCGCGGGTGTACCAGTCAAGAAATGCTGGGATAAAGGGTGCATCGCAATGGGCCTCAAGCAGATCGAGAGTACTGATGCTCTGATGTTCACCGGGGAAAAACGTCTCAGTATTACCCTGCCAGTGCAGCGTACGTTGTGGCACATCCAGCCGGAAAAAAAGACTGCTGCCGGTAAGCGCAAAGCGGGAAAGTAGCGTCTCCGTGTTTTTCGCCTGCTGCAGCTGCAGCTGTGTCCGGCGCTGATACTGGTGCAGGCAACCAGCAAGTATCGACGAAAAGACGAGGTAACAGTAAGCCTGCCATATCGCAGGCAGTCGCACTGGCATCAACTCAAAAAAGATCCCCTTACTCTTATGGGTAGCCAGTACCACGATCAGGTATTGCACTAACAGTAACAGGCCTATGCCGCGTCCTGACAGCATGAACACACTTAACAGCAACAGCATAAGCTGTAAAAAGAGCAGGTTAAGCCCCTGTTGCAGAGGCTCAAGCGGAGAGAAAAACAGCCCAAGCTGCAGTAGCGTATTCGCACCAATCACTATCCATGTCTGAACATTCCCCACCGACTGCCGAAGTGAGAGGGGAGACTCATCCTGTTCGTGCAGGAAGGGGAGTATGGCCAATACACCGGTGAGGGTAGAGAGCGACCAGTAGAGTAAATGCTGTGTCGAAATGGGGTATCCGGCCATGAGCAGACAGAGGCTGAGTACCGCGCTACCGCATAAGGTAAACAGGAGAAGCAGCATTACCCATACCAGCTCACGCGCAATGGGGCGATGGCTCAGGGGATGCCACAACAGGGGAGCGCTGTAACGAAAAACGAGTATGGTCAGGGGGTAGACAGTGATTTCGAACAGGGTGAACAGGCTGGCAAGTGCCAGTGAGTGACCAATCCAGATGTCGATAAAAAGATGCAGGAACGCGGTTGTGACAAGCCACACCGGCCAGTCACGAACAGAGGTTAACCAAAGGACAGCAAACAGCAGCGAGGCGGGGAACCAGCAGGTTGTAGAAAAACTCCAGGCGTCCTGGCTGCGCAGGCTTAACAGCGCCAGCAGGCTATAGAGGCCTGAAAAAAGCACCCAGCTAAAGATAGTGCGGGTCATTGATGTTTTGCCCCTGCCGTTATCATATCGTTCATTAAATCGAGCAATATTCTTAGGATACCCGGCTTCTCGCGGTTGTGGTCTGCAAATGCGATTTAACCATTCCAGAATGGTGCGTAAAAAAGGATTCTATGCAAATTATTTTCTTTATTTTAACCGGTGCCATATTTGGCAGCTTCAGTAACGTTATTATTTACCGTCTTCCGCGAATACTTAACGGTGAGGCGATGTCATTATCCTGGCCTGGCTCACATTGCCCGGGCTGTAAACAACCGGTAAAGGTTTATCACAATATTCCGCTGCTGGGCTGGTTGTTGCTGCGTGGCCGCTGTGCCGGATGCGGGCAGGCCATTTCACTGCGCTACCCTCTGGTTGAGGCCGTGATGGCAATTTTATACGGCACGATCATCTGGCAGCAAGGCGTGACGCCGCAAAGCATTGTCGACCTCTTTGTGGTTACGCTGCTGGTGCCGCTTTTCTTTATTGATTTGCAGACCATGCTGCTGCCGGACAGGCTCACACTGCCGTTGCTTGTTGTTGCCCTGTTGTTTGCGGCCAGCGGATACGGCGCCGTGACACTTCCCCAGGCGCTTATTGCGGCCGGTCTGGGATTTGGTATCCCCTGGCTGCTCTCTCTGTTATTCCGTCTGTTGCGCGGGCATGAGGGGATGGGGCGAGGAGATATGAAGTTACTGGCGGGATTAGGTGCGTGGGTGGGTCCCCTGCCGCTGCTGGACATTGTGACGGCTTCAAGCTTACTGGCTCTGCTGTCAGGCGTGGTTTTACTGCGGGTGAAACCCGGTTTACCCTTTCCCTTTGGGCCTTACCCTGTTATCGCGGCAATGGGCTGGTTGCTGATAGTACGCTGAAATATCAAATAAAAAAGACACCGGCAGCGCACTGTCGGTGTCAAACGAGGGCATTAAAATATTATGTTCCGCCCGTCACGCGGGCGGTTTTATTTGTTTATTGCTGTATCCATGCAGGGGCTGTGCCTGGCGCATTGTTCTGAGCAATCCACTGACTGGCTCTCCAGGTTTTGCCAGCATGGGTAACCAGGTTACCGCTTTCGTAAACCATCGTAGACATCCACGCGACCGGTTTAGCATTCTCGTACAATTTCCAGTCGCTGCCTTTGCCCGGTTCAGACCTCGTCCAGTTACGGGCAATGTAGTTAATGCCCTTCCAGCTTACTGTGTTTCCGGCGGTGTATGTGTTGCCGGAAACCCAGGTCGCATAGCCGCTGGTAGCTGGCTCTTCTTTTGCGGTGACTTTCAGGTTAGTGGTTCCGGTCGCGGTGCGCTGGCCGTTATCCAGCTCAGCGGTCACTTTTACCTTATAATCGCCTGCCTGCAGACCGGTAATGACATTACCATTCTGATCGATACCGGAGACTTCGCGGCCATCTTTGAGCAGCGACCATCGGTAGCTCACGCGACCCTGATCGTAATCAAAGTTGGCTTTTGCCGTGAACTTTCCGCCTTTATCCGAAGCGATGTTCGTCGGGCCGGCTGGAGAGACGTCTGGTGCAATGACATTGACTTTCAGCGTGGCTTTACCTGCATGGCCATTGGCGCTGGTGCCGATCAGTTCGAAGGTGGCCGTTGCGCCGCCTTTCACGCCACCGGCAACGCTGATCTGCGTTGTTGCCTGATTTGCCGGATTTGCGGTGATCTGTGTATCGCCTGCGACATGCTTCCACTTCCAGCTCACACCGGCTTTGTCGCTGCTACCGGTCACGGCATAGTTGTAAGTGGCACTGGTGGTGGCAACCGGAGAAATAGTGTAGCGGTTAAGTGTAATCACCGGTGTCTGTACATTACTCACAATTTCAATGGCATAACCATAAATGCTATTGCTGACGAAGACCTGGTTGCTCAGCGGAAGCTGTTCGTTAAAGCGAACGGTGCCATCAGGCTGTTTTTGACCAATCTGTAGCTCATTGCTGTGATCGCGATTCAGTAGCTGACCCAGCTCAACAACCCACTGGTTGTTACTGATGTTCTGTGCGGTGATTGGCAGAGTAACGTCAATCAGGTTGTCGCCACGGGTTCCCCCCATCAGGCGAAAACGGACTTTTTCACCCACGGCTGGCTTATGAGCCTGGGTAATGAAGTCGCCTTTTTCCGTCCAGCTGCTCTGGATAGTTTCCTCTTCTTCACCCCCACCAGCCTGCGCTTCTGAGCCGTCACGGGCTTTGATATTCACATCGCTGCAGTTATAGAAACCTTCCCCTACAGGGTCAATTCGCTGCCAGCGGGTAAAAATGATCGCTTTACCCTGGCGGTCTGCCGGAATAGTGACGTTTACAGTATGACGAACGCTGGGATCACCAGCGGCAATATCAAATTTCTTCAGCAGTTCTACGTCATCCCAGCCCAGCGCTTTTTTCGTGATGTCGACATCTTTCTTGTTGATATAAAACTCAATGAAAGACGGCGTGTGTCGCGCGGTATAGTAGTAAGTCATGCCGACCTGACCATGACTGTCAGGCTGGATGGTCGTGGCAGTCCAGTCTGCACGTGGCAGATTAAAGCCCGCGTAGCCCGGGTTACTGCCGCTGCAAAGCATACCATCGCGAACATCAGTCAGAGTGACCGCGTGCGGGGGTTTGGCAAAACCCGTAAAACCATTCCAGTTGACGAACGCATTTGGGCCTGCAGGACTGTTTTCAAGCGCGGCTCTGCAGGCGGCGCTCTTCATCGAGCCCGGGTTCCACATGCCGCCCTGGTTATTGCATTCCCATTGACGGGCTCTGGGATTTTCCATTGCGCCATGGCCAAATGCCGGGCCCGACAGGGCGGATACTGCCAGGCCACCCATCACGACAGCCAGAACTTTTTTCTTTGTAGAAAGCATGATCGCTTACTCCTTATTCAGATTGAAACAAAAATAACGGAGTAACGGTAGCGACCCAGAAGAAAGAAAGGTATGAGATGATCGGGCTGTGCATTAAGTAATTTCTATATATTGACTAATTTGAAGAAAAATATTGTCAAATTGCACAAAACTCTCTGGTCTGATTGATTTTATACGGGGCTGAAGCGGGTGTCCGCGTGCATTGAGCATCGGAATAGCCTGCACGGATGTGTTTATTCACCGCCCGCAGGCTGCAGGCAGAGGAGCCCTGGGATCGGTATCGACCTTAAATGCCCAATCATAATAACTACTGGCCTTTGAAAACGTTTCGGCATCGTGACGGAATCCCGCTTTACGGCGCGGTTTACCGTTGCCCAGGCTGCGTACACCAACCCAGCGTCCCTGAGCGTCGTAAATAGCCCCCCACGTTTTATCGTTTGTTAAGGGATCGACCCAAACCTGACGAAGGTGATAGCGCGGCGCGGGTCCACGTTTGTCGATTAACAGCTGTTCAGCGCGCACGGGAAAACAGCCGTTGCCTGCGGCGCGGTAGGCGGCAATCGCCGTACGATATTGATCACCGCGAAACAGCAGTTCTGCCTCCTGCTGTTCCGTGTGGCGCATCTGTACGTCCTCCTGACTTTTCAGCAGCGATAACGCCAATGCCGACAGGGCAACCAGCAGTAACAGATAGGTGAAACCGCCTTGCCGTTTACTGTAGGGCATATTAAGACCCTCTGGATGCGCCGACAGGTGCAGTAACATCGAGTATCTGTCCATTATTGTCGGTTTTGACTTCCCAGCTATCCCGGCGATTGGTTACCGGATCCAGCGGCATTTCCCGCAGATAGCCCGCTTCAATCAATTCGTCCATGCTATAAGGCCCCACAATGCGATCGCGACGGAAATGATCGATAGCGTTGCGCAGGGTATTCAGATTGTGCGCCTGTACCACCACTTTGGCCTGGTCTGCCTGCTGGAAGAAACGCGGCGCGACCAGCGTCAGCAATGTTGCGATGATCGCCATGACGACGAGCAGTTCAATCAGGGTGAATCCTTTTTCACCATTGTGCATAGGGCACTCCATTCAGGCCGCTGCCAGTACTGCTGCTACTGACGTCAAACACATCTTTACCGCCACCGCTGAAGTCACCCGGTGGCTGCGTTGATGCCCGTAGTCGCCAGGTATCCTCTGCCCGTCGACCCGGACAGTCACACATCGGATCTCTGGGTATTCGTCGCAGAAAATAAAGCCGATTCCCGTTGGGGTTAGTGACATCGATTGCGCCTTCAGTCAGCTGTTTAAGCGCAGGGGGATAGCCCGATTCGCTGGCTTTCTTCTCAATCTTCCCGTCCTTACCAGCCTGATACCAGGCGTCGATTGCGGTACGCAGGGTACGGAGAGACTCCCGCAATTCTGCCTCCTGCTGCTGCTGGTGAAAGCGATGTATCAGCGGTGTGGCAGCCGCCGCTAAGGTGGCGAGGATTGCCAGTGTCACCATCATTTCTATCAACGTAAAACCGCGCTGGCTGTTCATTAATGCGATCCGTTTCGCGCGAAATTGTCATCCAGTACGGGGGGTGGCAGGGTGCTGGTGCGTGCCGGAAATTGTGCAGGAGGCGCAAGCTCTGGCGCAGTGTAACGCTGTCCGGTATCTGACTGCGGCAAGCTGCGAAGCTGAATGCTGTCGCCAGTAAGATCGTCAGTGCCCATATCGATGGTACTGATATGGCTGCCCGGCAGATCGAGGTTTTGGTCGATGGTCGGCGTGATCAATAGCACAACTTCGGTTCGCTGCTTATTGTGTGATTTGCTGCCAAACAGCCTGCCGATAACAGGAATACTGCTCAGTACCGGAGTACCGCTATCAATGACGCTTTCTTCCTGTTTAATCAGACCAGCCAGCATTTGTGTCTCGCCGTTCAGGCTGCTTAACGTCGTATTCGCCTCGCGCTTGTTGGTGCGGTAGTAGACGGTACCGTGCTCGCCCCTCTCTGCCGTGCCCAGGCTGCTGAGCGTAAATTTTACGTCCATCAGGATATTGTTATCCACGCTGATGTCCGGCGTGACCTCAAGCTTAAGCCCGACATCCTGATACTCGACTTTTTGCTGAGAGAAACCGTCCTGCACATTACTGGTCAGAACCGGAATCGTTTCGCCGATATCAATCTGCGCTTTTTTGTTGTTTTTAACGCGAATACGGGGATTAGCTAATACCCGGGCATTCCCCAGTACTTTTCTCAGATCAACGGACATGTTTTCGATATTGACCCGCACGTTACTGCTGTTGAAGCCCTTAAGCGGTATCCCGCTGCCTTCATCCTCTGCGCCGCTAACGAAACCGGCACTGATTTTTTGCGGCAGGTTAATGCCCAGCGCTTCGATATCGCTGGAGTTCACTTCCAGCACCTGAACGGCAAGCGTCACTTCCGCCTCTGGACGGTCAAGAGTCACCAGCAGTCGCTCGGCCTTCTCAACGGTCTCTTTTGGACCACGCAGACTGACGGAATTAGTGCGTTCATCAACGTGGATATCCTTCAGTTTCACCATGTTGCGCAGGGCGACATTGACATCCTTAGCTTTGGCGTATCCCAGAAATACGGTTTTCACTACGATGTCCTGATACATCTTCTCTTTTTGCTGGGTGGCCGGGTAAATCAGCAATGTGTTGTTGTTCAGCACTTTCCTGCGCAGGTGGTTAGTCAGCAGCATCAGGTTAATGGCATCTTCTGCGGTCGTGTTTTTGGCAATCAGCGTCGCCGTCGTAGTCGATGGGACATCCTTATCAAAGATAATGTTTACGCCTGTCATCTGGCTAATTGTGTTACAGATGGCCACCAGGCTATGCTCGCGAAAATTGAGAGAAATACGCTTTTGCAGCTCTTTGTTAAGGCGATTTTCCGGCTGGTTAATACGGGCAATCTCGCGCAGCAGATGGTCGCGAAGCTCCCTCGCCTGGGGCCAGCTGGGATCTTCTTCCAGAACCTTTTGAATAGTCTGCAAGGCCCGTTCCGGGTTGCTGTGGGTATTATTCACCGCATCTTTATAAAGTGTGTCCAGCACACGACGACTATTAATTTTCCGCAGCCCCTGAAGAGCCATAACGTTTCCAGGCTCATATTTCAACGCGTTCTGCCATTGCTGTGAAGCCAGCAGGTAGTTGTTTTTACGGATAGCGAGGTCTGCGTTTTTGAGGTAGCTGGCAACCAGCTTTCTCGAAATGTTCGCTTTTTCTGCCCGCAGATTGACGTCCTGAGGTGCGGTGATACGTTGCTGGTCAATCTCCCTGAGTCGCTGCATCAATGCCTCAGGCTGCTCAATAGCGGATGAGTGAGCTGCAGGTATTTCATTTTTCGCACAGCCGCTTAGCAGAAAGCAGAATAAAATGGACGCAGTAATGGGGGTAATTTTCATCATTATTGTTTAGGCTCCGATTGCAGCTCTCCAAGCTCCAGCCTGTGCTGCGCATGGGTCGACTGCCATTCAAATAGAAGGTGGTCTTGCTTCACCGCTGTTAATTTCCATCCCTTAACCGGCTCGCTGCCGAGCCAGATTTTTCCCGCCGCTTTGCACTGTCTGCAGACGGGCCAGGTGTCGACGCCATCGGTCAGGACAATGATGCGCTGGTGGTCGCTCCACCATGCGCCCAGCGCATGAAGCGGCAGGTCGGGCGTGGTCGGTTCAGCCTTCGCCTGCTCAACCGGCATTGCCTGCTCTGCTACGGCGTCAGCCTTTGGCGACGGAAAGAGATCGATTCGTTCTGGCCGGAGCGTGGAGGCCGGTTCTGCAGTCTGTTTTATCTGGTGCGACGTGACGGGCCGCATTGTCTGGGGTGTCACCGGCGCAGAGTCATCATCATTGAAATGACTCCATACCACGGCGACGGCGGTGGCCAGGAGCGCAACCTGAAGGTAACGGGGAAGCTTCATGGCGTCACCTTCAGCAGGCGAAGGCGGACCGTTACGCTGAGCTGGCTTTCCAGCGGTGAGGCACGCTTCAGGGTTATTTGCTCGATCTCCAGCGGCAGCGTTCGTGCCAGCGCTTCCAGCGACTCAACCAGCGGCAGATACTCGCCTTGCAGGGGAATATCCAGTAGCAGAGCGGGTCTGGCCGCGTTCTCATCCAGCTGGTATCGGCTGGCTTCCACGCGCAGGCCACCCTGACTGAGCCTGTCGAACACCAACCCGACCAGCTGATATTCACTGGGTGTTATATGGCTCTCCAGGGCCGGCTGTTGGCTATCCAGTGGCACCTGAACGCGCAGCTGGGACTGGATTTTCGCCAGGCTCTCCTGCTGAGCGGTGGTATGCGGTATCTGTACGCCCAGCCAAAAGGCCAGCAGTCCGCATGGCAGTGTGCTCAGTAGCAGTGGGAGACGTCCTGTTCGCCCGGAGAGGATCGCTGCGCGCCAGCGCAAGGCCGCGCCTCTATCTTTCAGGAGCATGGTGATCCTCCGCGCTGAAACTGACGTCAAGCGTGGCGCTTACAGCCCAGCCGTTTTCAGTGCTTTCTGTGGGACGGTGGTTTTGCAATGCAACGTGCGCGGGAAGCTGTTGCAGGCGCTGGCTGAAAGCCATCAGGGCATTCAGGCTGGTGGCTTTCACGGTCAGATGAACATCGCGCTTTTCAGGGACGATGTTGATGCTTAGCAGGGCAATCTCAGACGACAGCTCGCTGCCAACTCTATCCATCATGCGGATAGCTGGCGGTATCGCCGTTAACTGATGAGACTGACGCTGGCGACGCAGTTGCGTAGCCTGAAGTTGTTGCTGTATGCGCTGATGAGCGGCAAGTTGCTGTTCTGCCTGCGTGAGTTGATACTCAAGATGCTGCTGGTGTAACGTTTCCCGCATGACTAATCCGGCGACCGGCAGACAAAGCAGGCCAGTGAGCAACAGTGTCCGTCCCGCCCACGGTGGAGCCGGTGAAAACAGTGGTGTCATACCCCCTTCTCCTGAGGCGTAATAATCTGTGGCTCGCCTTCTTCAGTGTTCAAAAGGTAGTGAGGGCAGTCGGTCATACCGCTGAGTTGTGCAATGACGCGCAGCTGGGTAACCGTCTCCTGTTGAGGCAGTGAGATCGTGCTGACCTCATGCCAGGCCCGATTAATCCGGCTGGCGATGCGGCATTGATGCGCGCTGATCGTGATAAACAGCGCTTTCTCCGGAAACGTACGGCGACTGTATTTCAGCAGGCGTTGAAAGGGGGTTTCGATACCCCGAAAGCGCAGTTTCTCCCGGCGGGCCAGCGCCTTAAGCCGCTCCCAGCAGGCATGCTGTACCCCTGAAACCAGGGCAGGTTGCTGCCAGCACGCTGACTCAAAACGCATCATCCAGCCCCCTTTGTGCAGCGCGGCGCTGTCATGTTGCATGACCTGAAGCTGTGCCAGTTGCAGAAGCTCCTGCGGCGTTGCCACACCGGGTTGCCAGGGCACAACCATTAGCATCAGATCGTCAGTATCAACGTTAAATGCCACACTATCGCGCCACGGAAACGACGGTGAACGCAGGCGAAAGAGCATGCTGAGGGCGGTATCCAGCGTTTCACCGGCCACGCGTTCGTGCCTTGCAATCACTTTTTTGCCCAGGCGCAGGCGCAGCGCATGGGGCCAGATATCACACTCCCATGCCTTAGTGAGCGATAACACGATTGACCTCCTCGAGGGTGGTTTTGCCTTCCGCAACAGCACGGAGTGCGATAGTGGTCAGCGGGACAAAGCCATCGTCCAGCGCGACCTGTCTAAGTTGACGAACCGACGCTCTGACCAGCATGGCTTCTTTTATTGCATCGCTGAAATGCAGGACTTCAGCCAGCGCCAGCCTGCCGCGGTAACCGCTGTGTCGGCATGCCTCGCAGCCACGTCCTCGTCGCCAGCGGGGTGTCAGCGAGCCTAACCGTTCAGACTGCCAGGCATCAGGCATCGCCTCTGGCTGTGGGGCATCTTCACCGCATTCAGGACAAATCTGACGGACCAGGCGCTGGGCGACGACACCGTTCAGGGCGGCGATCAGGCTGGCGGGTTCGACCTGCATATAAAGAAAACGCTCGAGCACGCTGAAGACATCGTTAGCGTGGACTGACGAAAGCACGACGTGCCCGGTCAGAGAAGCCTGAACGGCAATGCCTGCCGTTTCGCCATCACGTATTTCACCGACCAGAATAATATCCGGGTCGTGACGCAGAATGGCTCTCAGGCCACGGGCAAAGGTCAGCCCCTTTTTGTCATTGACCGGGATCTGCAGCACGCCATTGAGCTGATACTCGACGGGATCTTCAATAGTGATGATTTTGCT
This sequence comes from Pantoea sp. WMus005, assembly GCF_013415305.1. Taxonomy (GTDB): domain Bacteria; phylum Pseudomonadota; class Gammaproteobacteria; order Enterobacterales; family Enterobacteriaceae; genus Pantoea; species Pantoea rara. Next base: position 2,093,309 of record NZ_JACBXU010000001.1, on the reverse strand, counting down.
TTCCCCACTGTTCAGTTCGCTGAGCGCAGAATAGAGGGTGGTGGATTTGCCACTTCCCGTCGGGCCGGTTACCAGCACCATGCCATGGGGAAGATGAGTCAGCTGCCGAATCGCTCTGAGTGTGTGTTCATCAAAGCCCAGAGTTTCGAGCTGGATATTCTGATCATGAGATTTATCCAGTACGCGCAGCACCGCATCTTCGCCGTGAATACCGGGCACGATAGAGACGCGGAAATCGACCGGCCGCTGAAGAATTAAGGCTTTAAAACGACCGTCCTGCGGAATACGTCGCTCCGAAATATCCATACAGCTCAGAACTTTGATTCGGGATATAACCTGTTCGGCTTGTTGAATGCCGGCGCAATGCCGGATGGCGTGGAGCACGCCATCAATGCGATATTTCACCACGATGCCATCGGCAACGGCGCTAAGGTGGATGTCGCTGGCACGGCTTTGCAGTGCGTCAAACAAGGTGGCATTGACCAGTTTGATGACCGCATGAGGCTCGCTGGCAATGGCTGCGGGTGTAATCTCCAGCCACTGCATGTCGCTGCTTTCGTCACTGCTCTGCTGTTCAAGCTGATCGAGCGTTCTCTGCTGTTTGCCAAGCTCGTTCAGCCGGGTGTTCAGCCAGGAGAGCGAGAGCAGGGCAGGCTTTGCGTTCATGCTATAGGCCCACTGACGCTGCGTCAGGGAGAACGGGTCGGTCAGTGCAACGTAGAATGTTTTGTCAATCAGCAGCGGGAGCGCGCGATAGCTTAGGGCCTCGGTCAACGCAAGGCGGCTAAAATCCTCATTTTCTTCGGTGACGTTGGCCGCCGAAAGAGGGATCATCCCTAATGCCTCGGCTGTATCGTGCAGACGCTCAGGGAAATGCTCCAGGAGTGTCGCCAGCGTCTGACAACGCTCCTCGTCAGAGAGCTTCATGAGCGCGTCGATGCTGCCGATAGGCGTGGATAAATCGGTCATTATTGCAATCCTCCTGCCAGCTCGAAGATGGGCATATAGAGTAAAAAAACGACCAGGCCGACGATGCCGCCCACCACGATCATCAGAACCGGTTCGAAAACTTTGCTGAAGGTTTCAATTGCACGTTCCAGCGACTCGTCGTAGAACGCGGCGATTCGTTCGCACATGGCGGGCAGTTCACCACTGCGCTCGCCGACCTGCATTAAACGGGTGGCGACGGGCGTGGTCAGATTCTGCGCTTCCAGCATGCGGGAGAGCGATTCGCCCGCGCCGACATCGCGAATGACCTGCTCAATTTGCGGGCGGTGGCTCTCAGGCAGAACGTCCCGGCTAAGCGTCAGCGCCTGCGGCACGGGTAGCCCGCCCTGCAGCAGCAGTCCGAGGGTGCGGTAAAAGCGAACCAGTATGGCTAACTGGTGTTTCTGGCGTAGCTGAGGAATCTGCAGCAGCATGTCGAGTAAACGCTTGCGCAGGCGAGGGCTTCTTACCGCCATCACAATTCCGGCAACAGTGGCGGCACAGCCGGCAATCAGCAGGGTGCTGTGGTTTTGCGTCAGCTTGCCCCACCAGAGGATTAATTGGGCGCTGGATGAGGGATCTTTTATGCCGTCAAACACGACGGAGAAGCGCGGAATAATAAAGCCAAGCAGGAATATCAGTATCGCTACTCCGGCGGAGATAACGATAGTGGGGTAAAGCAGCGTGGCTTTAATGCGTTTGCGCAGTATTTCCATCCGGGTTTCATAATGCTGGAAGCGGGTCAGCGCGATCGGAAGATGGCCGGTTTGTTCTGAGGAGGCCACGGTATTAATCAGCAGCGTCGGAAATAGCGCAGGCAGTGTCGACATGGCCTGTGAAAGCTGGGCGCCCTCATAGAGTCGGTTCACCAGCGTATCGAGCACCAGCGTTGCCGTGCTATCCCGGCTGCTTTCGCGCAGCGCTTCAATGGCTTCAACCACGACAAGTCCGGCTTCAAGCAGGGCGATAAGTTCCTGCAAAAATAAACTCAGCGGAAAGCGTTTATCCCGACGTGCAGGGCGTGCATGTACCTGCAGTACGATGCCGCCTTTCGAGGTGACGCGAAGAGCGGCATCGTCGGCTGAAGTCGCAAGCACTGACTGACTAACGCGTTTACCCTCGGTGAGGGTGATAACAGTATAAGATTTCATTCTGCCAGTTATGAGTGGCCCCGTTGCCTCTTAAGACGGGCATAATGCGGAGCTACTTTTTTTATATATTGTTGACGGAGCGCCCGGCGTTTAGGTGTATTCGCCGTGCCAGCGTTATAGGCGCCGACAGCGTCCCAGGTATACCCGAACCGTTGAATCTGACCGGCCAGAATCCATGCTCCGGTCATCACACTCTGGCAGGGATCATTGAGCAAATCTTTCTGACTAATACGAAATTTCCACAGCGTATTAAAGTGGCTGCTATTTATTTGCATCAGACCAACGTCAAATGATCCATCACGATTTTTATTGATTGCTTTGGTGTTTCCATTCGACTCGACAATCGCGATAGCCTGTAATAGTTCAGGTTCGATTCCGTAGCGTGCTCCCGCATCTACCCAGCAGTTAGCCCGGACGGAAAATAATGGGAGTAATAGCACTAATAATAATCCAGCGCGTAACATCATCAGAATCCATACGTAATGGCTTTATCGCCTTTACCCATAGAAGTAATATCGACGTCATTAATAGAACCTTGTTCTCTGGTCGGGTTATGCCACTGATAAGCCTGACCCCACGGATCCAGTGGCACCTGATGGCTTAGGTAAGGTCCTTTCCAGTTTTGCGCCGAAGCGGGTTTTTCCGTTAGCGCACGCAATCCTTCTGATTCATCAGGATAATGCCCCACGTCAAGACGATATTGCACCATCGCGTCTGCAATTGCGCGCATCTGCCGCTGGGCAGTTTTATCTTTTGCCGAGTCAACATTAGAAAAGACCTTCGGTCCGACAAAGCCAGCCAGAAGCGCAATGATCATCAGGACGACCAGCAGTTCGAGCAAGGTGAATCCCCCTTGCTTATGAAGCAACCGGGTTTGACTATTCATTTAAATACCTCTTTATCAGAGATGCTGTTAAGTGAGGAAGGATTCTTAATTAAATAGCGCCAGGGGAGAAGGTATGGTTTCTTTTATTATTTGAGAATAGGCGTGGAGGGGGTAAGGAATTTCTTATCCTCTTTTATTTAAGATACTTCTTGTCTGGTTTACCTCATTTCTGAAAGTAAAAGAAAATATCCCCAGAGATTTTTTTAAAGCAGAGCGTAATACTGAGTGCAGTAACAAATATTGTATTCAATAAAAACATGGGATATGTCATGAAAAAACTAACGTTACCTCTTTTAATCGGCGGTGCCCTCCTGGCACAGTCGGCTTTTGCTGCGCAGGAGCACTACGCGGTTTCTTATCTGACTTCCTGGGGGGGAATCGGTGCAGGGTCTGTTGAGACCCTCAAAGATGTTAAAGCCAATACGCTGCTGCTTTCATTCGGAGGCTGGGATGCGAACGGTAACATATCCAGCTCTGATAATATCGTTAGCATGCCGACCTACGATCCATGGTACATCCAGGCCTCCGCTTACAGCGGTTGGAGCGGACTGAAGCTGGCCCGTCCAGGTATTAAAATGATGGTCGCCTTCGGCGGTGAAACCTATGAGTCCATGTGGGCGTATCTGGCTTCCCCACAAACGCGCGAAAATCTGGCACAGAATCTGGTCAAAATGCTGCAAACTAATTACCCGGTTTACCAGAAGAACCTGAAGCCTGAAGAGATGACCGGCCAGTGTCTGCACACCAACTGGTCAGGGGCGTGTGATATGGGCGTCAATCAGCTGGCGGGAACCGTACAGCTCGATGGGATTGATTTTGACTTTGAAAAAGTGGCGCGACTGACGCCAGAAGAGAATGACAACGTGCTGGCGGTAGCAAAGCGTGTGCGCGAGCTGCTCAACGCTTCTGGCAGTAAAAAACTGATCAGCCTGACGACCTATCACGTTGGCGCTGACCCGGTAGCGTGCCAGTCCAGCACGGTCACTGAAAACTGCTCATTCACCGAATCATCGCGCTCCAGTCATCACGGTGAAGTCCTGCCGCTGCTGAACAAAGGCAAGGATGTTTTCGACTTCTTTAACGTGATGGCTTATGACGCAGGTCGAAACTTTAAATATGATGTAGCGATGGCCAACTACGCTCGCGCTGTGGGTGATAAGCGTAAAATTGTCCTCGGTCAGACGATTAACTCTCAGTGGGGACCTGAAGGGCGCTTTGTAGAAAATCGTCAGACTAACGTTAACCGTGCGGGATGGCAGGCAGAAAACGGTTATGGTGGTTTCTTCATCTGGACGTTGGGTGCAAATGATCAGCAGACGTCCCTTGCCCAGCAGGTAGATTACTTCAACGAGATGAAAGAGCGGGCTGACCTGATGTCCGGCGATCAGGCAGTTCCGGATGTGACCGCCCCAACGGCCCCGACCGGCCTCAGAGTGATGGCAAACGATAAAACCATCATGCTGGTGTGGCAGCCTTCAACCGACAAGGTGGGCGTGATGAGTTATTCGATTCTGCGCAACGGCGTGGCGGTAGGCTCAACAACAGATACCCGCTGGACCGACACCAACACAGAGCTGGGTGGCGTGACGTATCGCTATACCGTCAAAGCACGCGATGCGGCAGGCAATCTCTCTGAAGCCAGTAATCAGGTGGAAGTGAAAACGGCTCCGGCTCCTGAGGCCGGGTCTGTGGCCCCCGCGGCCCCAGCCAGCCTGAGCCTGATCTCTGCCGGAGAAACAAACCTGAGTATTAAATGGAAAGGGGTTTCCGGTGCGGTAAAATATCAGGTCCTGCGTGATGGCATCCGGGTCGGCACGCTGGCGGGAACCCAATTTACCGATACGGGTCTGAAAGCCGCGACAACCTATAGCTACACCGTAGTGGCTGAAAATGCTAAAGGACAAACGTCACTGGCGAGTGCTGCACTGAAGGTTAAAACGCAGGCCAGCGCAGTTGCGCCGGCACCAGCTCCCGCACCAGCTCCAGCACCAACTCCAGAACCCGCTCCGGCACCTTCGCTGTCAGCAGCCTGGAAAACCGGTGTGAACTATAAACCGGGCGATATTGTGACCTACAAAGGCAAAGAGTATCGCTGCCTGCAGGGACACCCATCAATGGCACACTGGACGCCAGAAGCAACGCAATCCCTTTGGCAGGTTATTCGCTAACGATTTAACTCCGGGTCAGGTCTCTGCCTGAGTGCAGAGGCCTCCGGAAAAATTATCGGAAAACGTGCGGTGAAATATTCCAGTGCTTTTTTCTGAGGTGGTCCGGTCTTATCTGTTATTACCTCTATTTATTCAGCTAAGCCAATGCTTAAAATGATATATGGCCGGGTATTACCTCTGATTCGCGGTGCGTTAATATAAACCCTAGTGCAATAGTTTATTAAAAGAGGTGTTCAGGAAGACGTGATCAGCCATTGTTCTTTCGCTGAATCAGAACGGCCAGTGTGTACTTCCCGCTGTCTCAGTGGGCGTTTTTAGCCTGATATATTCCCGGCGGGTATGCTGCTATAGCAGCACTATACTAAAAGGCCGTGCGGTGGATGTAATGACTTGTAATTCAATATATTTAATTAAAGTCATTTTTTATGGCAATGACTCATCTAAAGGTCTCATTAAAGCACTATGAAAATAAACAAAATAACATTATGTGTTGCCCTTGCAATGTCATTGGGTGCTTGTGTATGGCAGGCCAGTGCTGCCGAACCACACTGGTGGCAGCAGTATGATAATCAGCCTGGTTTTAAAGAAGGCCTGTCCGCGATTGGCTATAATTATGATCAGTTCGAAAAAAACAGCAGCCAGGTGATAAAAGACTCCGGCGACAGCCGTACCCCGCTATTCTGGCTGAAGCGTTCAATGAAGATGTACCCGCCAGCCACGCCTAACCACTATAATCTGCCGATCGTTCACCATGAAACCCGGGACTGGACGAACAGTCTGCAGGCCACCATGGGCAGAGGGATCTTCTTCTTTACACGAACTGCTGCAGATGCGGGTCAGACAGTGACGATCTCAGCGGGTGCCATTCCCGCAGGCGCGACCTGCTATGCCGTTACCGGGAATGGTTTTAAAGATTCAGATACCATGTTTAAAAACCAGGTTGAGCTGGCTGCGGGAAAAACTACCCAATATACATTCAGCGAGCGCGGGGTGTTATTAGTAGGTTGTGGCGATCCGGTTAAAACACAACGCGACGTTACGGTTCCCCTCACGGTCACGGGCGGAAAAGATAATCATTTATTCATTCTGGGTCAAAATGTTCAGGATGACTGGGAAAACAGTAAAATAACGGCCAGTCATTTTGGTTTTTCTTATTTATTTGATGGAAGAGCCAATACGCTGGTTCCCAAAAAGATTGTCGATGTTACCCCCGAAAATATCAACACTGTGCTTGGCGAAAATTTGAAGGTCTCTGCGTTGTATGAAAAATTAAATGGAATGGATGGTTCTGAAGAGATATTCAAATCAGGGCTGGGATCACTTTTTTATAATTATGACACATGTTGCTATGCCGCTTACCGGCGAGGGTTTACCGGTATCGGTTTCAGTTCATCAAGAATGAATGCGGATGATTGGGGGCGGTGGCATGAAGTAGGGCATTTACATGAACCCATGCATGAGTATGTATGGGGACCGTTTTCGGAAATCCAGGTCAACCGTTATTCCTCAGAAGCCTGTCAGCTGATAAGAGGAAAGCACTATCCTCTCAACAAGTGTCATAGCGGTATTACCGAGGAAGAGGGGAACTGGGACAAGGATGCCGTTGTGAAATTCCTCCAGTCTGGTCCTCATTATGCCGATTATACGAAAATAACAAATGTGTTCCGTAAGCTGGCCTTCTTTAACTTTCTGCGTTTCAGCTATGGTGAAGACTTCTTCCCAAAAGTGAATCAGGCGCGACTGCGTGCTATTTACGCGGCGCCCGGTGAGGATATGGCTGCTAAGAAGCAATATGTCATGCATGGAAATCAAAAGGTCTATGATTTCAGCGTAGTGGCTTACAGCCAGGCCGCAGGATACGATCTGCGGAATTATTTCCTGCAATGGGGCATGCATTTTAGCGAAGCGGCGGGACAAAAGGTCGCGGAAATGCATTTACCCCAGCCTGGCGAGAAATCGGATGAAACGTCGAATCTGGCGCCTGAGCTTAGCGTGAGCCGGGACAACATTGTTGCCGTTGCCACGTTTAATCACGGTTTTGCCTACAGTGTGACGGCGAAAAGTAATCGTGATGATGTTATTTACAACTGGTCTCATATTTCGGGAGACCAGCGTATTTATGTCAGAAACAGCAAAGCTGCGACGGCAGAGCTCGTTATCCCGAAAGAGGTGCAAAATGTCACGGCGCGTTTTCAGGTCACGGCCAGCAACAATCATGGCACTACAGCCAGATTTGTCGATATCACCAGCGTCTCACCGGAAGTGACCATTACCGGCCCGGGCAGCATTTCTCGTGATAAGCCCCAGCAACTGAAAGCGGCGGCTAACTTCCGGGAAGCGGCTTACCAGTGGATCCTGCGTAAGAATAACAAGGTTGTTGAAAAGGGGATTGATACTTCAGGCCAGATAAAAGCGGGGCTGGCAGCAGGGCGTTATAGCGCGGAAGTCACAGCAACCAGCCATTTAGGATTACGTCGTGCAGTGTCTGTTCATGACTTTGAGGTGAAGCCTTCTGAGTTACCCGCACCCGCACCACAACCTCAGGCACCCGAGTGGAATGCAGGAACAACATACAGCGCTCCTTGTACCCCTGTCTTATGGAAGGGCAGCGTGTGGAAAAATGGCTGGTGGACACGGGGGGTAACACCGGGTTCAGATGGCCAGTGGGGTGTCTGGCGAATGGTCGGTTCCAGTCAAATGCACGGCGCATGTAAATGATATCTGGCAGATGATTCCCTCTATTAAGATCATCAAGGCCGTCTGGCCGGTCGATGGGGGGCTAAGAAGGATAAAAACGGGCGTTCCTGAGCTCCCGTTTTTATCAGGCATCCGCATACCGGATTCGTTTTGAAAATGATGTCAGGTTCATCAACGCAATCAGGTACGTGAGATCAGACACGTGGTGAGTTAGCATCCTCGACTCATTCCAGCGTTGCCGCTATAATGCTGCGTCTATTTTTCCTGAATGTCTTCGGGACGCTTCTGGTAACAGGGATCAGGTTCTCTTCACGGAAGCCGTCCCGGTTGTTGGATACGGCGCATTTCACTATGTGTGGTGTCTGAAGTTGACCGAGCACGTGATTTTTTTGAGGTAACAAGATGCAAGTTTCTGTAGAAACCACTCAGGGCCTGGGCCGTCGCATTACGATTACTGTTGCAGCTGACAGCATCGAAAGCGCAGTAAAAAAAGAACTGGTTGACGTTGCCAGGAAAGTCCGTATCGATGGTTTCCGTAAAGGCAAAGTGCCGATGAACATCGTTGCGCAGCGTTACGGCGCTTCTGTCCGTCAGGACGTGCTGGGCGAGCTGATGACGCGCAACTTCGTTGACGCCATCATCAAAGAAAAAATTAATCCGGCTGGCGCACCAAACTACGTGCCGGGCGAGTACAAAGAAGGCCAGGATTTCACCTACGCGGTTGAATTCGAAGTTTATCCGGAAGTTGAGCTGAAAGGCCTGGAAAACATCGAAGTCGAAAAACCTGTGGTTGAAGTAACTGATGCTGATGTTGATACCATGCTGGACACCCTGCGTAAGCAGCAGGCTAACTGGATCGAAAGCGACGCTGCTGCTGGTCCGGAAGATCGCGCCACTATCGATTTCAACGGTTCAGTTGACGGTGAAGAGTTCGAAGGCGGCAAAGCCGCTGATTTCGTTCTGGCCATGGGCCAGGGCCGCATGATCCCAGGCTTTGAAGAAGGCGTTGTGGGTCACAAAGCGGGCGAGACTTTCACTATCGACGTGAAATTCCCGGACGACTACCACGCAGAAACCCTGAAAGGGAAAGATGCGAAGTTCGAAATCGTGCTGAAGAAAGTTGAAACGCGCGAACTGCCTGAGCTGACTGAAGAGTTCATCAAGCGTTTCGGCGTTGAAGATGGTTCAATTGCCGGTCTGCGTACTGAAGTGCGCAAGAACATGGATCGCGAACTGAAAGGCGCTATCCGTAACCGCATTAAAACTCAGGCGATCGACGGTCTGGTTGACGCTAACGAAATCGACGTGCCAGCTGCGCTGGTTGACAGCGAAATCGACGTTCTGCGTCGTCAGGCTGCACAGCGTTTCGGTGGCAACGAACAGCAGGCGCTGGAACTGCCACGCGAACTGTTCGAAGAGCAGGCTAAACGCCGTGTTGTGGTCGGTCTGCTGCTGGGCGAAGTGATTCGTACCCACGAGCTGAAAGCTGACGAAGCACGCGTAAACACCATGATCGAAGAGATGGCTTCTGCGTACGAAGATCCGCAGGAAGTGATCGAGTTCTACAGCAAGAATAACGAGCTGATGAACAATATGCGCAACGTTGCGCTGGAAGAGCAAGCGGTTGAAGCGGTCCTGGCGAAAGCTAAAGTGACCGAGAAAGAGACCAACTTCCAGGAACTGATGAATCAGACCGCTCAGGCCTGATCACGCATTTAACCGTCTGTGCTAAGCCCGTGACTGAAAAGTCGCGGGCTTTTTTGTATTTTGCGTACAGAACGCCCCCTTTCGGCGCTATTTGTTTAATTAATCGGCAAATTATTCACCCATCGCTTTTTCCGGGTTAGCGAACAGGGAAAAGATTGTTATGCTTGAAACATGCGTTCAGCATCCCCAGATAGTGGGAGTATGCAGAAATGAGAGTGAGGCTGACTGATTAACCGTCCTGAAGGTGTCGGAAAAGGCGCAACGTAGCGTTTGCCGCGCGTCTTACGTAGAATCGGTACAGAATGTTGCCAATGAAATTTATCCAGGAGACGGTAATGTCATACAGTGGCGATCGTGAATATACTGCACCGCACAATGCGCTGGTGCCAATGGTGGTTGAACAAACTTCGCGTGGTGAGCGTTCTTACGACATCTACTCCCGTCTGCTGAAAGAGCGCGTCATTTTTCTGACCGGCCAGGTTGAAGATCACATGGCGAATCTGATCGTGGCGCAGATGCTGTTTCTGGAAGCTGAAAACCCGGAAAAAGATATCTATCTCTACATTAACTCACCGGGTGGTGTGATCACTGCCGGTATGTCGATCTACGACACCATGAAATTTATCAAACCGGATGTCAGCACCATCTGTATGGGACAGGCCTGTTCAATGGGTGCGTTCCTGCTGACGGCGGGAACCAAAGGCAAACGTTTCTGCCTGCCAAACTCACGAGTCATGATCCACCAGCCGCTGGGCGGTTATCAGGGCCAGGCGTCAGATATTGAGATCCATGCGCGCGAAATTCTTAAAGTTAAACAGCGTATGAATGAGCTGATGGCTGAGCACACCGGTAAAACGCTGGAAGAAATCGAACGTGATACTGAGCGTGACCGTTTCCTCTCAGCAAGTGAAGCGGTAGAGTATGGATTAGTCGATTCAATTCTGACGCATCGTCAATAAGACCCGACTTACCGTTGTCCCTGGTCTATAGTTAACAGGACAACGGTACTATTATGGGTTGAATGAATTTCGGCCGTCTCTGCACGGCCAGAGCCGTACGTATGTATGGCCTGAGAACTAGAAGAGGTTAACTGATGACAGATAAGCGCAAAGACGGTTCAGGAAAGTTGCTGTACTGCTCTTTTTGCGGCAAAAGCCAGCATGAAGTGCGAAAGCTGATTGCCGGGCCGTCAGTGTATATCTGCGATGAGTGTGTTGACCTGTGCAACGACATCATTCGCGAAGAGATTAAAGAAGTTGCCCCGCATCGTGAACGCAGTGCGTTGCCAACCCCACATGAGATTCGCCATCACCTTGATGATTATGTCATCGGTCAGGAAAGGGCGAAGAAAGTGCTGGCGGTTGCGGTCTACAACCACTACAAGCGTCTGCGCAACGGCGATACCAGCAATGGTATCGAACTGGGCAAAAGTAACATTCTGCTGATTGGCCCGACCGGTAGCGGTAAAACGCTGCTGGCAGAAACACTTGCACGCCTGCTGGATGTGCCATTCACCATGGCTGACGCCACCACGCTGACTGAAGCGGGTTATGTGGGTGAAGATGTTGAAAACATCATTCAAAAACTGCTGCAGAAGTGTGACTACGATGTACAGAAAGCACAGCGCGGCATCGTCTATATCGATGAAATTGACAAAATCTCTCGTAAGTCTGATAACCCGTCGATTACCCGTGACGTATCTGGTGAAGGCGTACAGCAGGCTCTGCTTAAACTGATCGAAGGCACCGTTGCTGCCGTTCCACCGCAGGGTGGCCGTAAGCATCCGCAGCAGGAGTTTTTGCAGGTTGATACCTCGAAAATTCTGTTTATCTGCGGTGGCGCATTTGCCGGTCTGGACAAAGTGATCTCCCAGCGTGTGGAAACCGGATCCGGTATCGGTTTTGGCGCGACCGTCAAAGGGAAGTCGCAGAAAGCCAGCGAAGGCGAACTGCTTTCACAGTGCGAACCGGAAGATTTGATTAAGTTTGGCCTGATTCCTGAGTTCATTGGTCGTCTGCCAGTGGTAGCAACCCTGAGCGAGTTAAGTGAAGAAGCGCTGATTCAGATTCTGCGTGAGCCGAAAAACGCCCTGACAAAACAGTACCAGGCGCTGTTTAACCTGGAAGGCGTTGAGCTAGAGTTCCGTGACGAAGCGTTAACCGCCATTGCGAAGAAAGCGATGATACGCAAAACCGGTGCACGTGGTTTGCGTTCCATTGTAGAAGGCGCGTTGCTGGAAACGATGTATGACCTGCCTTCCATGGACGACGTGGAAAAAGTAGTGATTGATGAATCAGTTATTGAAGGTCAATCTGAGCCGATGTTGATCTACGGTAAGCATGAAGCGCAGGCATCTGGCGAATAATTAAACAGATCGTCCATGTTGTATAAATAAAAAAGGGGAAAATGTTTCCCCTTTTGCTTTTCTCGCCTCTGTGACGTTGAATGTCGGACAAGCATCCCCATATACTCAGATACCTGTGGGTTTAACTGCATACCTGCCTGATGCGGTTCCCATCACCTGGCGGACATTAAACAAAGAGAGAGCTCTATGAATCCTGAGCGTTCTGAACGCATTGAAATCCCCGTGTTGCCGCTGCGCGACGTGGTGGTTTATCCGCACATGGTAATTCCGTTGTTTGTTGGCCGGGAAAAATCAATTCGGTGCCTTGAAGCCGCAATGGATCATGATAAAAAAATCATGCTGGTCGCGCAGAAAGAGGCTTCAACGGATGAACCTGGCATTAACGATCTCTTTTCAGTAGGGACCGTTGCCTCAGTATTACAAATGCTGAAACTGCCGGATGGCACCGTCAAAGTTCTGGTCGAAGGTTTACAGCGCGCCCATATTACGACGCTGGCCGATAACGGTGACCATTTTGTAGCACAGGCTGAATATCTGGTTTCGCCAGAGATTGAAGAGCGCGAGCAGGAAGTGCTGGTGCGAACGGCGATCAATCAGTTTGAAGGCTACATCAAACTCAATAAAAAGATCCCACCAGAGGTATTAACCTCACTTAACAACATTGACGATGCGGCCCGCCTTGCCGACACCGTCGCAGCACATATGCCACTGAAACTGGCAGATAAACAGTCTGTGCTGGAGATGTCCGACGTCAACGAGCGTCTGGAATATCTGATGGCGATGATGGAATCTGAAATCGATCTGCTACAGGTTGAGAAGCGTATTCGCAACCGTGTTAAGAAGCAGATGGAGAAGAGCCAGCGTGAGTACTATCTGAATGAGCAGATGAAGGCGATTCAGAAAGAGCTGGGCGAGATGGACGATGCGCCTGACGAGTACGAAGCGTTAAAACGCAAAATCGACGCGGCCAAAATGCCGCAGGAAGCGCGCGAGAAAGCAGAAGCTGAGCTGCAGAAGCTGAAAATGATGTCCCCGATGTCTGCTGAAGCTACGGTGGTTCGCGGCTACATCGACTGGATGGTGCAGGTTCCGTGGGTTGCGCGCAGTAAAGTGAAGAAGGATCTGCGTAAAGCGCAGGAGACGCTGGATACCGACCATTACGGCCTGGAGCGCGTGAAGGATCGTATTCTTGAGTATCTTGCGGTTCAGAGCCGCGTCAGCAAAATCAAAGGGCCGATTCTGTGCCTGGTCGGACCGCCGGGGGTGGGTAAAACCTCTCTGGGCCAGTCGATCGCTAAAGCGACCGGCCGTAAATATGTGCGTATGGCGCTGGGCGGCGTGCGCGATGAAGCGGAAATCCGTGGTCACCGTCGTACTTACATCGGCTCAATGCCGGGTAAACTCATTCAGAAAATGGCAAAAGTGGGCGTTAAAAACCCGCTGTTCCTGCTGGATGAAATCGACAAGATGTCCTCTGATATGCGCGGTGATCCGGCTTCAGCGCTGCTGGAAGTGCTTGATCCGGAGCAGAACATTGCGTTCAACGATCACTATCTGGAAGTCGACTATGACCTCTCTGATGTGATGTTCGTGGCAACATCGAACTCAATGAACATCCCGGCACCGCTGCTGGACCGTATGGAAGTGATTCGTCTTTCGGGTTACACCGAAGATGAGAAACTGAACATCGCTAAGCAGCATCTGCTGACCAAGCAGATTGAGCGCAACGCCCTGAAAGCCAGTGAAATTACGGTTGAAGACAGCGCGATTGTTGGCATCATTCGTTACTACACCCGTGAAGCCGGTGTGCGTAGCCTTGAGCGTGAGCTGTCGAAGTTGTGTCGTAAAGCGGTGAAATCGCTGCTTATGGACAAGACTAAGAAGCACATCACCATCAATGGCGAAAACCTCAAGGACTTCCTGGGTGTACAGCGCTTTGACTATGGCCGTGCAGACAGTGAAAACCGTGTCGGTCAGGTCACTGGCCTGGCGTGGACGGAAGTGGGTGGCGATCTGCTGACCATCGAAACCGCGTGCGTACCGGGTAAAGGCAAGCTGACTTACACCGGTTCTCTGGGTGAAGTAATGCAGGAGTCGATTCAGGCTGCACTGACTGTAGTGCGTGCCCGTGCCGAGAAGCTGGGCATCAATGGTGACTTCTACGAAAAACGTGATATTCACGTTCACGTCCCTGAAGGCGCCACACCGAAAGATGGTCCAAGTGCCGGTATTGCCATGTGTACTGCGCTGGTTTCCTGTCTGACCGGTAACCCGGTTCGTGCGGATGTCGCCATGACCGGAGAGATCACCCTACGTGGTCAGGTGTTGCCGATTGGCGGGCTGAAAGAGAAACTGCTGGCAGCGCACCGTGGTGGTATTAAGACTGTGCTGATTCCGGACGACAATAAGCGTGACCTGGAAGAGATTCCACAGAACGTGATTGCCGATCTGGAGATTCATCCGGTGAAACGTATTGAAGAGGTGCTGAATCTGGCACTGGAAAATGCGCCATACGGTATGCAGGTCGCAACAGCAAAATAGTGATTAACGGCAAAAACCGTTAAAAAGCGGAGCTGGCAAGGCAATTGGCGCTTGCCAGCTTTTTTTTGTGCCGCTAATTTAGGTGGCTGCCGACGCGACGTTCTCAGAGAAATTCCGTTGTTTCGGCTCCACAGGCTTGATATAACTTGCTGCGCGTTCGTACCTGGCCGGATGCAGGGTACGATGTGAAATAATAAAAGAGGGGATGAATAGAGTGAATAAGTCACAATTGATCGACAAAATTGCTGCCGATGCTGATATTTCTAAAGCTGCAGCGGGACGTGTTTTAGATGCATTTATGGGCTCAGTTTCAGATGCACTAAAAGACGGTGATGAAGTGGCTCTGGTTGGTTTCGGCACATTCTCTGTGCGTGACCGCGCTGCACGTACCGGCCGCAACCCGCAGACGGGTAAAGAGATCACCATCCCAGCCGGTAAAGTACCCGGTTTCCGTGCGGGTAAAGCATTGAAAGACGCTGTCAATTAATAACAACGAATAGATTCATTGACGCATTTTCTTCAGTGGATTAGAGGACGATTAACCCGTTCTCATGTAACATACGGGCACATCAATCAGATGTGCCTTTTTTGTTTTAACCGGTGATAATCGGGCCGAAAGATGGACCTGGACCGGATTGAGACTGCCAGCTAAGCCAGCAGTTGCGTGAGTCGCCAGCCACTGGCGAATTGCGACCGAGCTTTACATTCACACTACAGCGGAGTGTTGCCATACCATGATGGACAATTTACGCGCGGCGTCGAACAATGTCGTGCTCAAGATTATTTTGGGACTGATTATGGTCTCCTTTGTGCTGACGGGCGTTGGCAACTATCTGATTGGCGGCAATAACGACTATGCGGCCAAAGTTAACGGTCAGGAGATTAGCCGTGGACAGCTGGAGCAGGCGTTCAACAGCGAACGCAGTCGTCAGCAGCAGATGCTGGGCGACCAGTTCTCGCAGCTGGCCAGCAACGATGGCTATATGCAGCAGATCCGCCAGCAGGCGCTGTCTCAGTTAATCGATCAGGCGCTACTCGATAGCTACATCAAAGATCTCCACCTCAGCATCAGCGACGATCAGGTTAAGCAGGCTATCTTCAATCAGCAGGCTTTCCAGACCAACGGCAAGTTCGACAACGGCAAATATCTGGCTCTGATCGGCAATATGGGTTTTAGCGCCGACCAGTATGCTGAAGCGCTGCGTAAGCAACTCTCCAATCAGCAGTTGATCAATGCCGTAGCTAACACCGACTTTACGCTGAAAGGCGAAGCGAGCCGACTGGTGGACCTGGTTTCACAGCAGCGCGATATTCGTCAGGCGACACTGGACGTCAATGCACTGGCGGCGAAGCAAGCCGTCACCGATGACGAAATCAGTCAGTATTATCAGCAGCATAAGACCAGCTTTATGGCACCGGAACAATACCGTGTCAGCTACATCCTGATGGATGCCGCCAGCATGCAGCAGGATGCCAGCGAGGCAGATATCCAGGCATGGTACGACCAGCATAAAGCGGATTACTCGCAGCCACAGCGTACGCGCTACAGCGTGATTCAGACCAAAACTGAAGCCGATGCCAATGCGGTACTGGCTCAGCTAAAAGGTGGCGCTAACTTCGCGGATGTGGCGAAAGCCAAATCAATCGACCCCATCTCTGCGCGTAAGGGCGGTGATATGGGCTGGCTGGAACCGTCAACGACCCCCGATGAGCTGAAAAATGCCGGTCTGACTGAGAAAGGCCAGATGTCCGGCGTAATTAAATCGTCAGTGGGTTTCCTGGTTGTGCGTCTTGACGATATTCAGCCAGAGCAGGTTAAACCGCTGGATGATGTTCGCAGCGCCATTGCCGCGAAAGTGAAGCAGGAGAAGGGCGTTGATGCCTTCTACAAACTGCAGCAAAAAGTCAGCGAAGCAGCCAGCAATGACAATGAGTCACTGGCGGGTGCTGAGCAGGCTTCTGGTCTGAAAGCGAAAGAGACCGGCTGGTTCAGTCAGGATACGCTGCCAGATGCGCTTAATTTCGATGCGGTTAAGCAGGCGATCTTTAACGGGGGGCTGGTGGGGCAAAACGGCGCGCCGGGCAACAACTCCGATATCATCACTGTTGATGGCGATCGTGCCTTTGTGCTGCGTATAAGCGAGCACAAACCGGAAACGGTGAAACCGCTGGATCAGATTAAGGCGCAGATCACCGACACGCTTAAGCATGACAAAGCAACTCAGCAGGCGAAAGCCCAGGCTGATAAACTGCTGGCCGACCTCAAAGCCGGTAAGCAGGATGCACTGACCGCTGCGGGCCTGACCCTGAGCGCCAGCAAAACCGTTGATCGTAATGCGCAGGACCCGGTCGCACAGGCTGCCTTTAATCTGCCTCAGCCTGCGGAAAATAAACCTTCCTGGGGTGTGAGCGAAGATATGCAGGGCAATGTAGTCCTGGTGGCGGTTGATAAGGTTAAAACCGGCAGCATGCCGCAGGCGCAGATTGACGAAATGGTCAAAGGCGTCACGCAGAACAATGCGCAACTGACGTTTGAAGCGTTACTGCAAAACCTGCGTAAAGAGGCCAAAATTAAGTACGGCGCTGCTGCGCAAATGCAGTAAGCTTCGCAGAAAATTCGCAACGACTGTAACAATCAAAGGCCGCATTCGCGGCCTTTTCCATTTCTGAAATCCCGCTTTTGAGCCTTGTGCGCAGTAATGCCACTCTGTCGCTGCTGTTTACACACAAGGAGAAACACAGCATGGCTAAACCTAAAATTATTGCCCTCTATCTTTCGCTCGCGCTGGGTGGCGCACTCTGTCACAACAGCGTCTCTGCGGCACCTGAACCTTCCAGCACCGCTGTCACGCAGAACGCACACCCTGCGGCGAAGCCGGAGGCCGCAGCACAGCCACAGCAGGAACAGGTCAGCATCAATGAAGCGACAGCCGAACAGCTGTCTGCCGTCATGAATGGGGTGGGACTTAAAAAAGCCCAGGCGATAGTGAGCTATCGCGAACAGTACGGCCCGTTTAGCGCGATTCAGCAACTCAGTGAAGTGCCGGGTATCGGCAATGCGCTGATAGAACGCAATGCTTCCCGGATGAAATTGTGAGGCACTACACATCTGTGATGCTTAACTCACGCTAACGAGGCGACTCTGCTAAAGTGAACAGGTCCAACCAGTTAACTCACAGCAGGAGAGCATGACCATGCAGACCATCATAAAAGTGCGCGGCTATCATCTGGATGTCTATCAGCACGTCAATAATGCGCGCTATCTTGAGTTTCTTGAGGAAGCGCGCTGGCAATGGCTCGAAGAGGTTGAAGCATTCCATTGGTTGCAGGAACAGAAACTGGCTTTTGTGGTGGTCAACATCAACATCAATTATCGTCGCCCGGCGGTGCTGGGCGACGTACTGACTATCGACAGTGAGATCACGCAGTTGAATGGCAAAAGTGGCATTATTGCGCAGCGGGTTTTGCTGGCTGGTCAGGATACCGTGGTGGCGGATGCCGCACTCACGTTTGTCTGTATTGATTTGCGGACCCAGAAGGCGGTTGTGCTGGAAGGTGAGTTACGCGAAAGATTGATGCGTTTGATGGCATGAGCTGATAACGAGGCGGCAAACCAGATTCTCTGCCGCCACGCCAGACAGCCTTAGCTAAGGCCGCTTTTTGCTTTCATAGCAGCCATTACGCCTGCACGATCGGTGAGATAACCCTGCAAGCCATTAGCGCGTAAATGACAGGCTGCACACTCACCACATCCGTCACCTTTCACGCCGTTATAGCAGGTCAGCGTCTGCTCGCGTACCAGCGTAAGCTGTTGCCAGTAATCCGCCAGCGCCCAGGTTTCCGCTTTGTTGAGCCACATCAGTGGCGTCTCAAAACGAACTTCGCGCGCCATACCAAGCGACACTGCATGGTTCAGCGCTCTGACAAACTCATCACGGCAATCAGGGTAGCCGGAGAAATCGGTCTCGCAGACACCGGTAATGACCGCTTCCGCTTCGACCTGATAAGCGTAAACCGAGGCCAGCGTCAGAAAGAGAATATTGCGTCCTGGTACGAACGTACTGGGTAATCCACTGGCCTCAGGATTGTAAGCCGGCACCGGAATGTTATCCCGCGTCAGGCTGCTGACGGCGAGTTCGTTCAGCATGGTGACATCCAGTACTTTATGCGCGACGGCACCCAGTTTACTCGCCAGATCACGGGCGACATCGATCTCTTCCCGATGGCGTTGTCCATAGTCGAAAGTGACGCAATGAACTTCATCATATTGCTGCAAAGCCTGAATCAGGCAGGTAGTGGAGTCTTGTCCACCGCTGAAAACTACAACAGCGCGTTTCATGGTGTTTTCCTGATCATTAATTTTGCGCTTATGGTAATGCCTCAGTCCTCTGCTGAACAGCTTCAGGGTGGATCAATGGGCGGCGGAATCCATGCCCGGTTGAAATCGAACCAGCCCAGCGTGTTCATTTCAATCCCCTCGACGCCAGACGGCGCGTAGATTTGGTAGCGATAATTAAACAGCGGCAGCAGGATGCCGCCCGTCATCAACTGATGATAAAGCTGATGCAGCGCGCGCGTTCGAATGTGGCTATCCGCTATCTGCTGTATCGCCAGCAGTTGCGCCTGTACTTCTTCGCCCTGCGATGTAGGCCACAATCGTCGCCATAGCGGGTCAATCTGCAACCAGTTGGCCAGCGTAAAGACCGGCGAATCGCCAATCAGTCGATCGCCCATCACGATATCCGCCTCATCAAGCTGATTGATGCAGTGCCAGCTTTTAACCGGATGAAAAACGACGTTCAGGGTGCAGCCGTGCTGTTTTAACAATGTGACCAGCGCCTGGGACATCTGATGCAGCTCAACAGGTAGCTGATAGTGCAGCGTCAGGGTCGCCGGCAGGGGGACCGGGACCGTTTCAATCAGCGGTACATCCCAGCCGGGTAACAGCTCGTTGCTGGGGGTAATCAAGCCCTCATCCAGTGGCAACCGGCTGACGATGCCACTTTGCTGGATCAGCTGGAAAAGCAAGCGTGCCTGATCGGGTGTAAATCCGGCTCGCGGTCGACAGACCAGATAACAGAAGCCCAGACTGATGCTGCTGCTGACCGGTTGCAACGTCCTGAGCTCTGAAGCATCGCCTATCGCAATCTGCACCGGATGACGACAGCTGCTGCCGAGAGTGGGATCAAACAGCTGAGGGGTAATCCAGTACTCCACCGCCTGCAACAGCGGGCGCTGCAGATGCCAGCGTGCATGACTTTCAATCCTGACCAGTTCGGCGCTGAAGTGCGCCCGTTTCCACGGCCCGCTACCCGTGGCGGGTTCATCAGGGTGGTGCAGCAGGCACAACACGTGTGCGAGGCGATGGGGCAGCCAGAAGTCCGGGCGCCGCAATACAAAACGCAGCGTAAGCGGATGGGGGGCATCCACGCTAATTACATCGGCCAGCAGCGCACTGACGCGCGTATCTCGTAACAGCTGGCGGAACTGTGTCACCAGTTGCGCGGCCTGCATCGGCTCGTTGTTGTGCCACATCAACTGAGGCCGTAACCAGAATAACCAGCGACATGATTCTTCATCGTGCTGCCAGTGATGCGCCAGGTCGCCGACCGGCTCATCCTGCTCGAAACGGGTCAGACCGGAATAGATCTGGCGAACCAGATGCTGTTCAGCCCGCCCGGTAATCTGACGCGGCTCGGTGCTTTCCATTGGCCGATAGTAAGGTATGCGCATAACCGGTGTATCGTTCTGCCATTGTCCTCCCATCATAGGCCGCAACATATTGATCAGCCTTTCCGGCGGCAGATCCAGCAGTTGTAAGGCATCCGCTGCCTCACCGGCATCGAGCTGCCGTTGCAGCAGCTGCTGTCTTAACTGTTCAGGCGTGCGCAGGAACTGTAATTGCCCCTGTTTGCCCCGGCCCGGCTCGCCGTGCCAGCTCAGCCAGCCCGCATGCTGCCACTGAGACAGCAACGTGCGCAGATGGCGTTCGCTGCAGATGCAGTGGCGTGCCATCTCTGCCACGCAGGTCTGCTGAGGAGCCCCCTGGCTCTGCTGCCAAAGACGCTGAAACTGATTAAGGCGGTTAAGCTGGCGCATAATAAAACCGGAACAGTTTTTTTAAAGTATTCACTATTAGTTCCGTAATTAACAGGCAATAGTGGCGTTCAACTTTCAGCAGGAGGTAAATCATGGTGCGTTTAGCCGCGTTCGATATGGATGGCACATTGTTGCTGCCGGATCATCAGGTGGGTCAGCAGACGCTGGATAGTCTGCAGGCGCTGCATCTGCGAGGCGTTAATCTGGCGCTGGCAACGGGCCGCCATCTGCTGGAAATGCAGATATTACGAAAAAAAATGACGCTGCCTGCCTGGCTGATTACCGGGAATGGCACACGCGTGCACGATCAGTCAGGCAATCTCATCTTTGCACGGGATCTGCCTTCTGCCGTCGCTGAAGAGGTTATCCACCGCCACTGGAAGACGCCCGCCTCAATCCATATTTTCAACGATCAGGGATGGTTTACCGATCGACCCCAGCCTGAGCTGCTGGTGCCCCATCAGATGAGCGGATTTAGCTATCAGCTCTGCGATCTTAAAAAACTGCCTGCGCATCAGGTGACAAAAATCTGCTTCATCGATCAGCATCAGCGGCTGTGCCAGCTCAAAACAGAGCTGGATGCCGCACTGGGCGATGAGGCTAATGTCTGTTTCTCTGCCGTGGATTGTCTGGAGGTCTTGCCCGCCAGCTGTAACAAAGGCAGTGCGCTGGCACTCCTGTGTGATCATCTCTCACTGACAATGGCGGATTGTATGGCATTTGGTGATGCGATGAACGATCGCGAGATGCTGGCACAGGCCGGGAAGGGCTTCATTATGGGCAATGCGATGGCGCAGCTGAAAGCCGCGCTGCCGCATCTGCCGGTGTTAGGGCATTGCGAGACACAGGCGGTGTCTCATTATTTAAATCACTGGCTGGCGACACCCGACCTCGCGTATTCCCCCGAATGCTGAGGATTGCCGTGAACCGGACAGGATGTCCGGGTTTTTATTCCAGCTCGCGCTGCCACGGTGCGATATCGCCGATATGTTTTGCCACCCATTCAGGCTGATAATAGCTATCAGGATAGCGTTCGCCGCTATCGCACAACAGGGTCACCAGCGATCCCTGCTGATTCGCTGCCCGTAATCGTTTTGCCACCTGCAACATGCCCCAGAAATTGGTGCCGGTAGAGGCGCCAGGCTTACGTCCCAGAATCTTTTCCAGCTTCAGCATGGCGGCCAGCGTCGCACCATCCGGCACTTTGATCATTTCGTCGATCACGTCGGGCATAAAAGACGGTTCTACTCGTGGACGGCCAATCCCCTCGATCATGCTGCCGCGCGTGCTGGTCAGTGTGGCATCACGGTGTTGCCAGTAGTCGTAGAACACTGAATGCTGCGGATCGACTACCAGGAGTTTCGTTTCCAGTCCCTGATAACGGAGATAACGGCCCAGCGTGGCTGAGGTGCCGCCTGTGCCTGCACTCATGATGACTGTATGGGGAATCGGATAGGGTTCATGCTGCATCTGGCGGAAAATGCTCTCAGCGATATTGTTATTGCCGCGCCAGTCGGTAGCGCGTTCAGCGTAGGTGAACTGATCCATAAAATGGCCATTCAGCTCATGTGCCAGACGTTCAGATTCCGCGTAGAGCTGGCAGGGATCCTGGACAAAATGGCACTGTCCGCCATAAAACGTGATCTGCTCAATTTTACGCTTCGCCGTGCTGGCGGGCATCACGGCAATAAACGGCAGGCCCAGCAGTCTTGCGAAGTACGCCTCAGATACGGCAGTACTGCCTGACGACGCTTCGATAATCGGCGTATTCTCTTTAATCCAGCCGTTGGAGAGGCCATAGAGGAACAGCGATCGTGCCAGCCGATGTTTAAGACTGCCACTGGGGTGGGTGCTCTCATCTTTCAGATAGAACCAGATGCCGGGAAAGTCCGCCAGATCGAAACGGATCAAATGAGTCTCAGCCGATCGTTGGAAATCAGCATTAATTTCGTTGATAGCGTGGCGAATCCAGCAGGTCTGCATCTCAGGCGTCCGGTAAGAGTGATGCGGCTATTTTATGGCACGTGCAGGAAAAAGAGATTGCAAAATTACCGCTAAAATCGCGCTAATGGAGAAAATGATTCTCTCGGAGCCCCGAATGTTAGATAAAACTGACCTTAAACTGCTCTCACTGTTGCAGCAGGACTGCACGCTGTCGCTGCAGGCGCTGGCGGATGCCGTCAACCTTACCACCACACCCTGCTGGAAGCGCCTGAAAAAGCTGGAAGATGATGGCATTATTCGCGCCCGGGTGGCGCTGCTGGATGGGGATAAAATCGGACTGTCACTGACGGCGTTTATGTTTGTGAAAACACAGCAGCACAGCCGCGACTGGTATCAGGCTTTTGTCTCGGTGGTGAGCAGCATGCCGGAGGTCATGGCCTTTTACCGAATGGCAGGCGAGTATGATTACCTGCTGCGCATTCAGGTGGCCGATATGAAAAGCTATGATGCGTTCTACAAGCGATTAGTGAATGGGATGCCCGGCCTTATTGATGTGACATCCAGCTTTGCCATGGAAGAGATTAAATACACCACGGCTTTACCTGTCGCCCCGTGAGGGCCTGAGATTGAGAACAGCGTTGTGAGATTATTCAGCCAGTTAAGTTGGTATTTTCTGCGGGAGTGGCGACGCTATCTGGGCGCAGTCATCCTGCTGATTGTGATTGCTATTCTGCAGTTGCTGCCGCCGCATGTGGTCGGGGTCATTGTTGATGGCGTGACGCGTGACAACATGAGTACCAGCCGCATTATGATGTGGATTGGGATCATGCTGGCCACCTCAGTCGTGGTCTATCTGCTGCGCTACGTCTGGCGCGTATTGCTGTTTGGAGCCTCCTACCAACTGGCAGTTGAGCTGCGCGAGGATTTTTACCGCCAGCTGAGTCGTCAGCAACCGGCTTTTTATCTGCGTCATCGTACCGGCGATCTGATTGCGCGCGCCACTAACGACGTAGATCGGGTGGTGTTTGCCGCCGGGGAAGGGGTACTGACGCTGGTCGACTCGCTGGTCATGGGTTGTGTGGTGCTGCTGGTGATGAGTACGCAGATCAGCTGGCAGCTGACGTTGCTGGCCCTGGTACCAATGCCGATTATGGCCATCGTAATCCATCGTTATGGCAATCAGCTGCATCATCGTTTCAAGCTGGCACAGGCGGCCTTCTCCAGCCTCAACGATCAGACGCAGGAAAGCCTGACCAGTATCCGGATGATCAAATCCTTTGGCCTTGAACAGCATCAGTCGCAGCAGTTTTCCGACATCGCCCGCGATACTGGCGAGAAAAACCTGCGCGTGGCGCGGGTGGATGCCCGCTTCGATCCCACTATCTACATCGCTATCGGCTTCTCAAACCTGCTGGCGATTGGCGGCGGCAGCTGGCTGGTGTGGCATGACCAGATGACGCTGGGGCAGCTCACCAGCTTTGTGATGTATCTCGGCCTGATGATTTGGCCGATGCTGGCGCTGGCGTGGATGTTTAATATTGTCGAACGTGGCAGCGCCGCCTGGAGTCGCATCGGCGCACTGCTGGCGGAAGCACCAGCGGTGGAAGATGGTGAGAAGTCACTGCCACCGGATCCTGGCACGCTGCAGGTCGCGATACGCGCCTTTCACTATCCGGCCAGCGCGGCTCCGGTGTTAAGCGATGTCAGCTTCCAGCTCAAACCCGGCGAGATGCTGGGTCTGTGCGGGCCAACCGGCAGTGGTAAAAGCACACTGCTCAGCCTGATTCAGCGCCACTTCGATATTCAGCAGGGCGACATCCGCTATCATCAAATCCCGCTGCCGCAACTGCGGCTCGACAGCTGGCGCAGCCGTCTGGCCGTGGTCAGTCAGACGCCATTTTTATTCTCCGACAGTGTGGCGAACAATATTGCGCTGGGGAAACCGGGTGCAACCCAGCAGGAGATTGAACATGCGGCCACGCTGGCCTGCGTTCATGAGGATATCCTGCGTCTGCCCCAGGGCTATGAAACGGAAGTCGGGGAGCGCGGTGTGATGCTGTCCGGTGGACAAAAGCAGCGTCTTTCAATTGCCCGGGCACTGCTGCTGAATGCTGAAATCCTGATTCTGGATGACGCGCTGTCTGCAGTGGATGGACGTACCGAACACGAGATCCTGCATAACCTGCGTATCTGGGGGCAGGGACGCACGCTGATTATCAGCGCACATCGCCTGTCGGCGCTGACAGAAGCCAGTGAAATTCTGGTGCTGCAGCAGGGCAGTGTGGCTCAGCGCGGAGACCATGACACGCTGGCCGACACGGCTGGCTGGTATCGTGACATGTACCGTTACCAGCAACTGGAAGCGGCGCTGGATGATGATGAAAATGAGAAAGGAGTGCCGCATGGCTAAGTCTGCACGCTTGTGGCCAACCCTGAAGCGCCTGCTGAGTTACGGCAAACCCTGGCGTAAATCCCTGTCGCTGGCGGTAGGGATGCTGTGGATCGCTGCCGCAGCGGAAGTGACTGGCCCGGTGCTGGTCAGCTACTTTATTGATAACCTGGTGGCGAAACATCAAATGCCCTGGGGACTGGTCGCCGGACTGGTAGTGAGTTTTATCCTGCTTCAGTTACTGGCCGCCGGGCTGCACTACTGGCAGGCGCTGTTGTTTAACCGCGCTGCTATCGGTGTGGTCCAGCGGTTGCGCAGCGACGTGATGAATGCGGCACTCTGCCAGCCGCTGAGCGCTTTTGATACTCAGCCGGTCGGGCAGCTTATTTCGCGCGTCACGAACGACACCGAGGTGATCCGCGATCTTTATGTCACGGTGGTCTCTACCGTACTGCGCAGCGCCGCACTGGTCGGTGCCATGATGGTGGCGATGTTCAGCCTTGACTGGCGCATGGCGCTGGTGGCGATGATGATCTTCCCGCTGGTTCTGATTGTGATGTTCATCTATCAGCGCTTCAGCACGCCGATTGCCCGCCGGGTTCGCAGTTATCTGGCGGACATCAACAACGGTTTTAACGAAGTGATCAGCGGCATGAGCGTGATTCAGCAGTTTCGTCAGCAGGCGCGATTTGGTGAGCGGATGGGCGAAGCAAGCCGCTCTCACTATCTGGCGCGCATGGAAACGCTGCGTCTGGATGGCTTTTTATTGCGTCCGCTGTTGAGTCTGTTTTCAGCGATGGTGCTGTGCGGGCTGCTAATCCTGTTCAGTTTCTCGGTGCCGGGCGTGTTTGAGGTGGGGGTGCTGTATGCCTTTATTACTTATCTGGGACGCCTCAACGAGCCGCTGATTGAGCTGACCACGCAGCAATCAATGCTGCAGCAGGCGGTGGTATCCGGCGAGCGCATCTTCGAGCTGATGGATGCCGCGCAGCAGCAATATGGTACTGATCAGCAGCCATTGACGTCAGGTCGTATCGCCCTGAACAACCTGAGTTTTGCCTATCGGGAAAATCGCGATGTACTGAGTGATATCAATCTTGAGGTCGCTCCGCGTGAGTTCGTGGCGCTGGTAGGTCATACCGGCAGCGGCAAAAGTACCCTGGCTAACCTGCTAATGGGCTACTACCCGGTGACGCGCGGTGAAATCCGTATTGATGACCGACCGATTAGCGAGCTGAGCCATGCCGTGCTGCGCCGCGGTATTGCGATGGTGCAGCAGGATCCTGTGGTGCTGGCCGATACGTTACTGGCGAATGTGCGGCTGGGCCGTGATATCAGCGAAGAGGCCGTCTGGACGGTGCTGGAGCAAGTGCAGCTGGCACCGCTGGCACATGCCTTGCCGGAGGGAATTCATACCCGGCTGGGCGAGCAGGGTAACAATCTGTCGGTCGGACAAAAGCAACTGCTGGCGCTGGCTCGCGTGCTGGTGGATTTGCCGCAGATACTGATCCTCGATGAGGCAACGGCCAATATCGACTCCGGCACCGAGCAGGCAATCCAGCAGACGCTTGAGAGGCTGCGCCAGCACAGCACGCTGGTGGTGATTGCTCACCGCCTCTCAACGATTATTGATGCGGACAAGATTCTGGTGCTGCATCGTGGCCGCGTTGTCGAGCAGGGTACCCATCAGCAATTGCTGGCACTGCAGGGACGATACTGGCAGATGTATCAGCTGCAGCAGGCAGGTGAAGACCTGGCATCGGGCGTGCCGGTAACATCTGAAAGCTGAGTTGCACCTTTATTGCGCAGCTTTATCAGAATAATCTGTATAAATGCACTCCTTTGACGCCTGAAGCACCAAAGGAGTGCAGTGTTATGTTGTCATGCCCGCCATCAGGCCTCTCTCTTTCCCTTCCTCATCAAAACATCCCTTGCCCCGTCTCGCCTGAATAACTGATTTACGTCAGTTTTGCACTCTGGCACAGGCTTTGCTTATATCCCTGCGTGTCCGTAAACGTTACCTATTTACTCGCTGGAGGGGATTCAATGAAGCTGGTTACCGTCGTAATTAAGCCATTTAAGCTGGAGGATGTACGTGAAGCTTTATCCTCTATCGGCATTCAGGGACTGACCGTCTCCGAAGTGAAGGGTTTTGGCCGTCAAAAGGGCCATGCAGAGCTTTATCGTGGCGCAGAGTACAGCGTGAACTTCCTGCCGAAGGTCAAAATTGATATCGCGATTGCCGACGATCAGTTAGACGAAGTAGTCGATGTCATCAGTAAAGCGGCTTACACCGGCAAAATTGGCGACGGTAAAATTTTCGTGGCTGAACTGCAGCGCGTCATCCGCATTCGTACCGGCGAGACCGACGAAGCCGCTCTGTAATTAAGACTCAGTACTGTGATGGGATGGAATAAAAATGAATAAAATGTTAGCTAAGTTGGGCCTCACCAGCCTGGCACTGTTACCCTCACTCGCCATGGCTGCGCCTGCCGTTGCGGACAAGGCTGATAACGCATTTATGATGATTTGCACCGCGCTGGTGCTGTTTATGTCAATTCCAGGTATTGCGCTCTTTTACGGCGGTCTGATTCGCGGCAAAAACGTTCTTTCGATGCTGACGCAGGTCGCTGTGACCTTCTCGCTGGTCTGCGTGTTGTGGGTAGTCTACGGCTACTCCCTGGCATTCAGTGAAGGCAACGCTTTCTTTGGCGGCTTTGGCTGGGCCATGCTGAAAAACATTCAGCTGACCGCCGTCATGGGCAGCTTCTATCAGTATATTCATGTGGCATTTCAGGCCTCGTTTGCCTGTATCACTGTGGGTCTGATTGTTGGCTCCATCGCAGAACGTATCCGCTTCTCTGCGGTACTGATCTTTGTCGGTGTCTGGCTAACGCTCTCTTATTTGCCTATCGCGCACATGGTGTGGGCAGGCGGTTTCCTGGCTCAGGATGGCGCGCTGGACTTTGCTGGCGGTACCGTGGTGCATATCAACGCTGCTGTCGCGGGTCTGGTGGGCGCTTATCTGGTTGGCAAACGTGCTGGCTTTGGTAAAGAAGCCTTCAAGCCACACAACCTGCCGATGGTCTTCACCGGCACCGCCATTCTCTATGTCGGCTGGTTTGGTTTCAACGCCGGCTCTGCGTCTGCAGCAAACGAAATCGCAGCACTGGCCTTCCTGAACACTGTCGTCGCAACAGCAGGAGCCGTACTGGCATGGACCTTTGGCGAGTGGGCGGTACGGGGTAAGCCTTCTCTGTTGGGTGCCTGTTCAGGCTTTATTGCCGGTCTGGTCGCAATTACCCCTGCCTGTGGTTATGTCGGCGTTGGCGGTGCATTAATCATCGGCCTGGTCGGCGGACTGGCGGGACTGTGGGGTGTTACCACGCTGAAAAAATGGCTGCGCGTGGATGATCCCTGTGATGTGTTCGGCGTGCACGGCGTCTGCGGCATTGTGGGCTGTATCCTGACCGGCGTTTTTGCTTCCTCTTCACTGGGCGGCGTTGGCTATGCACAGGGCGTCACCATGGGCCATCAGATCTGGGTTCAGCTTTTCAGCGTGGGTCTGACTATTGTCTGGTCAGGCGTTGTTGCCTTCATCGGCTTCAAGTTGGCCGATTTGATTGTCGGTCTGCGCGTACCGGAAGAGCATGAACGTGAAGGTCTGGATGTAAACAGCCACGGCGAGAATGCTTACAACCAGTAATGGATAGGCACTGAAAAAAAAAGGGGGCGAGAAATCGCCCCCTTTTTTTATTCGCTGCGCTGGCGCATTACCCCTTCCTGAACCGTTGAGGCCACCAGTACACCCTGCTGATTGTAAAACTCACCCCGGACAAAACCCCGCGCACCCGAAGCGGAAGTACTGACCACGCTGTAGAGCAACCATTCAGTGAAGTCGAAAGGGCGGTGGAACCACATGGAGTGATCGATTGTGGCGACCTGCATGTCCGGCTCTAAAAAGCCTTTACCGTGGGGCTGCAGCGCGACGGGCAGGAAGTTGAGATCCGAAGCATAGCCGAGCAGATACTGATGGATACGCAAGTCGGCAGGAAGTGGGCCGTTAGCTCGTATCCATACCTGGCGTTCAGGCTTATCCACATGGCCACGCAAAGGGTTGTGAATCTGCACCGGGCGGATCTCCAGCGGACGTTCAGCAATGAATTTCTCGCGTAACTTATCTGGCAGCATATGCGCCATTTTTTGCGCCATCGCCTGTTCAGTTAGTAGATTCTCGGGTCCCGCCACCTGCGGCATTGGATTCTGATGTTCAAATCCGCTTTCCGGTGACTGGAAAGAGGCGGTCATATAAAAAATAGGCTGCCCATTCTGAATGGCACTGACCCTGCGAGCGCTAAAACTTTTGCCATCGCGCAGCGTTTCAACATCGTAAATAATCGCTTTCTGGCTATCGCCTGGCCGCA
Source organism: Pantoea sp. WMus005 (assembly GCF_013415305.1). GTDB lineage: Bacteria > Pseudomonadota > Gammaproteobacteria > Enterobacterales > Enterobacteriaceae > Pantoea > Pantoea rara. The sequence goes on along the minus strand of NZ_JACBXU010000001.1, from coordinate 2,063,951 downwards.
AAAAATAGCTGTGAAAAGAGTGGATAACGCGATCTTCCGGGACGGTTTGTTTAGCTGCATACAGCGCCTGACCCACCACCTGACCACCAAACACCTGGCGCAGACCCAGATCTTCACTTTGGCCGCGATATAAACCCTCTTCCAGTTTTTCCAGATTCAATAAATTCAGCAGATTTTGCAGTGCCTGACTCATGGCGCATTCCTCAATATAGTGACCTGCTCAGTGTGAAAGATCGGACCAGTTGACGTCAATCAGACTTTCCGTTTTGCCTGTGTCAGGCAAAATTTCAAATATGTGCCAAAATTAAGGACATACGGCGAGTGAAGCGCTGTAAGCAGGATTCGCTGCCGACAATCATTTTGATCAAATGGAGACGACATCAATGAAACTCAGGCATGTGTTTAGTGGAGTGGTTATTGCGGTTGCTGTTGCGGGATGCGCCGACAAGAGTAAACCCGTACCTACACCAACGCTGGGTTCTGCAGTAGCAGGACAGACGGCCGCGATTGCGCAGCCAAATGTAAGTGGTTCGATCTATATCCGCCAGCGTATTGCGCTGCCGCCGGATGCGGTATTAACCGTGACGCTCTCTGATGCCTCTGTATCCGACGCACCTTCTAAAGTGCTGTCGCAGCGCGTAGTGCGTACTGAAGGCAAACAGGCACCGTTCCAGTTCGTGCTGCCGTTTAACCCGGCCGACATTCAGCCTAATGCACGTATTCTGTTAAGTGCCGCTATCACAATTGATGGCAAACTGACCTTTGTAACCGAAGGCGTGAAGCCAGTCATCAACCAGGGCGGCACCAAAGCTGAACTGCTGCTGGTTCCGGTACCGTCAGTGGCGATGCCAACCCAGCCTGGGGCAGCGACCACCGTGCCTTCGACTTCACCGACTCAGGTGACGCCGTCTGCTGCAGTTCCTGCACCAACCCATATCTGATGATTTATCGGGGTGACGTCGTCACCCCTTATTCCTGACTGAAATCCCAGCGATAAGTTTTAAGATCGAGCTGTCCTTCATCACTCACCACTATTCCTTCCGCTTCCAGTGCATCCCGCTGCCGCAACAGACTGTCGCCCTGCTGTGAAATTTTACCGTGACGATTGACGACGCGATGCCAGGGAAGCGTCGTGCCTTCAGGTAAACGGCTCAGTACGCCGCCAACCTGCCGTGCCGCGCGCGGCGAACCGGCCAGCAGCGCCACATCGCCATAGGTGCTGATATGGCCATATGGAATAGCGGCAACAATTTGCCAGATGCGTTGCTGGAAAGTGTCAGGCTGATCCATGTGCTTATTTCATCAGGAAAAAGGGGGTTAACTTTAGCATGAGGAGAGGGCAGTGAAAGTGTTAACGCGGTGATTGTTCAAGAAAACAACGGTTGTCCCGACTACGCTTGCAATTGCCACCTCCTTCCCAGATAATGCACCCGCTCTCGTAAAGAGGGCTTGTCAATGGGGGCCCTGTTGGTTCTCCCGCAATGCTAGCTTGTGAACTCGGTCAGATCCGGAAGGAAGCAGCCGTAGCAGGTGACGCGTGTGCCGGGATGTAGCTGGCAGGGCCCCCACCACTTTACCCCCTCAAAATCCCCCCCGAAAACTGCAGACAGGCAAAACCCGCCTGGGCCGCTCCTTTGCTGGCAGGCAGGAATATCCGGTACTAAACAGGGGTAATGCTAAGTTCTAATCGATCAGATTAACGGACAAATTTCCAGACGGAAACCGGGACTTTATCGTAAAGCTTGTTCATCGTCAGCTCCGCCAGACGATGGTCAGCAGCCGAGTAAAATACCGCTAACTCGTCTTCAGGTAATTCATACTTATTTTTTTCAATCACCCTTTCAAGGGTATCAAGTGAGCGGCAACGCCGCAGTCGCATCAAATAATCGGTTTTAGTCAGTGTTTTGTTCATAAATAAACCGTTCTCATGTCTGTACTATAATGAATGGCTCGGTTGCTGGAGAAAAGCGCACTCTTCAGTGAACAGATTAAATAAGCGTTTTGCTGAACGTTGCCACCGTTGAAGATCCGGACTATTGACACCATAGTTGCTGAATAACATAAAGGTATCATCAAGATATTCATCGATTTGCGAAATCAGCGCTTCATCTTCAACGTGCTTAATTTTGTAATTCATGGTGAAAGAGGCGATGTGCTCAATCAGATCGTTAAGCTGCAGATTGCTTTCAGAAGTGGGATCATTTACCCAGCCATGATGGCTGTCGGTTAACGTTGCCATGCTGTCGTCAAACAGGCTTTCACACAGGTATTTAAGCTGGGCAATATCATGCCGTTTCGGTGAGTATTCGTCCATCTTTTTCCCCTCCATAGCTAGCACAGTTGCCATAGGGCAGCGAGTCAGAATAACGCCGCCGGGAAGCGATTATTCGGGCAGTTATTAAACGGGATATCTTAAAGATAGTGTAAAACCATTAGTTCTGCTCACCTCCATTACTAAATATTACAATTCATCACCGGGTGAGGGTTGCTCATTCTCAATCACATCAAACTCAAGTACACCGGGCTTAATGTAGAAATTCACCTGCTCAGACTGCGTGACCGTTTCATTTAAATCCTGACAAGGACTAAATAAATTCCAGTCAAAATCGTAAAGTAATTTAAAACTATTCAGATCCTGGTATTCAACCGAAACGATTTTTAAACTGCCTGGAACTAACTGCGCATTCTGAGAGTACCAGCGTAAATCACCTACCAGCAAATCTGTTATTTTGAGAATATTCCGCTGAACAACCCCGGCTATTTTTGCGCAATCCATTTCGCCTGCATCAATATCACATTCAATTCGTGACAGCATATCTCATCCGCTTATAACCGTTAATAAACCTATCATTGGTTTTCCGCAACAGGTTTGCAAGTCAGGTGAGCACAAAAACGTCAGTTTATAAAACAGGCCAGACGTATTAGCAGGCTGTTTCACGGTTGTGCGGCTGACAGTCAGTTCAGGGAGAATTTATCTTTTGATACACAATCACGCGTTTAACTAACGACAACATCCGATATATTATTGTTATGTTATAACATATTGGTGAAGTGATGCGTCAGAGTGGATTACTTATGTCATTGGGTGGGCGACTGGCTATCGCACTGCTATTCATTGTGCTGCTTGCTGTGGCGATAAAATGGGGGATCAGCGCATGATCCGGTTTAACGCACTTCGCGCAGGCTATCAGGGACAGGTTGTTACTCCCGCCATTCATGGTCAGCTCGGAACTGGCTCGATGACAGCCCTGGTCGGCGCTAACGGTAGCGGCAAATCAACGCTGTTAAAAACCATCGCGGGCTTACTGCCACCGATAGCGGGGCGCTGCGAGCTGCAGGTTGCGCGCCGGGATATTGGCTGGATGCCGCAGCGCACTGAACTGGAGACGCGCTTTCCCCTGACGGTATTTGAACTGGTCTCAATTGGCTGCTGGCCACGCTGCGGTTGGTTCGGCGGCATCAACCGGGTACTGCATCGCGAGATCTGGCAGGCGCTGGAAGCAGTGCAGATGAGTGATTATGCGGATGCGCAGCCCGCGACCTTATCCGGTGGTCAACTCCAGCGGGTATTATTCGCGCGGCTGATGTTGCAGCGTAGCCAACTCTGGCTGCTGGATGAGCCTTTTAACGGCATTGACAGCCAGACGGTAACATTACTGATGTCGATACTTGAACAGCAACAGCAGGCTGGCACAACGCTGTTGGTGGTGCTGCACGATCGTCCGCTGGTGGCGCGCTACTTCAGTAACGTCATGTCGATGGATGAAAGTGATGTCAGCTGCACCTGCCTCTCTGTTTCCCCCCTTCGGAGTCGTGCGCCGTGACCCTGATACAGCCTTTTATTGAGTTTGGTTTTATGCGGCGTGCGCTGGTCGCCTGTGTCGCGCTGGCCGTCAGTGCCACACCGCTCGGCGTATTTCTCTCGCTGCGTCGTATGAGCCTGATTGGCGATGCGTTATCACATGCAGTGTTACCCGGTGCCGCCATTGGCTATCTGATTTCGGGACTGTCACTGGTCGCAATGGGTATCGGCGGCCTGATCGCTGGTTTAGCCGTGGCGCTGCTCTCCGGCGCGGTGAGTCGATACACGCCCTTAAAAGAAGATGCCAGTTTTGCCGGGTTCTATCTTGGCTCACTGGCGCTGGGCGTCACGCTGGTCTCACTCCGCGGCTCAAGCGTGGATCTGCTGCACGTTCTGTTTGGCTCGCTGCTGGCGGTGGATAATGCTGCACTGTTGCTGGTCGGCGGCATCGCCGCCTTTACGCTGATTATGCTGGCGATCATTTATCGTCCGCTGGTCATTGATGCGTTTGACAGTGACTTCCTGCGGGCGCAGGGAAAATGGAGCGCACCGCTGGTGCATGGTCTGTTTTTAATGCTGGTGGTGCTGAATCTGGTGGCGGGCTTTCAGGTGCTGGGCACACTGATGTCAGTGGGGTTAATGATGCTGCCCGCCGCCAGCGCCCGTTTCTGGAGCCGCCATCTTGCCGCGATGCTGGTTATCGCCATTTTCATGGCAATGATTTCAGCCCTGGCTGGACTGATGCTCTCCTGGCACTTTTCATTACCGGCCGGTCCCGCTGTGGTGCTGAGCGCTGCCATGCTGTTTTTTTTCTCCATTCTTGCAGGGCCATGCGGCGGGATTTTGCGCCGCCATTAATCTTAAGGGGTATCTATGAAAAAATTACCGGTTAGCCTGGCGCTCGCTGCGCTGTTTGCCACGCCACTGGCGATGGCAAAAACGGTCGATGTGGTGGCCAGTTTTACCGTGCTGGCAGACATTGTTAAACAGGTCGGCGGCGATCATGTCAACGTAAAAAGCCTGGTGGGTCCGAATGGCGATCCCCACACGTTTGAACCAACGCCCCAGGATAGCCAGGCGCTGGCGAAGGCCGATCTGGTATTTGTCAGCGGGCTCGGGCTTGAAGGATGGATGGATCGGTTAGTCAGCGCGTCGGGGTATCGCGGCGAGCCTGTGGTCGCCTCAACGGGCGTGACCACCCGCAGCATGGACGAGGATGGCAAAACCGTTACCGATCCTCACGCCTGGAACAGCATGCAGAACGGCGTTATTTACACGACCAATGTGATGAATGCGCTGGTTAAAGCTGACCCGGAGGATGCGCCAGCAATCCGTCAGCGCGGGCAGAAATACATACAGCAACTTCAGGCGCTGGATAGCTGGGCAAAAACGGCCTTTGATGCTGTGCCTGCAGACAAGCGTAAGGTGCTGACCAGTCACGATGCGTTTGGTTACTTTGGACAGCGCTATGGCGTGACGTTTCTGGCGCCAGTCGGGTTCTCTACGGAAGCGGAAGCGAGTGCCAGCAACGTGGGTAGCTTAATCAACCAGCTGAAGCAGCAGCACATTCACCGCTATTTCATTGAGAATCAGACCGACCCGCGCCTGGTGAAGCAGATTGCCAGCGCCACCGGCGCCGAGCCGGGTGGTGAGCTTTATCCGGAAGCGTTATCCACTGCCTCTGGCCCGGCGGCGACCTATCAGGCCGCTTTTAAACACAACGTGAATGCGATGCTGAAGAGCATGCGCTAAGCATAAAAAAGGCCGGGCAAGCCCGGCCAGTCATCACGACACAAACTAGCGTTTATTCTTTCTTCCCTGTACGGCTTTAAAGCGTGGATTCGTTTTACAGATAACGTAAATCCGGCCCTTGCGGCGCACCACTTTACAATCCCGATGACGACGTTTTGCTGAACGCAGCGAGCTTAATACCTGCATGACTCTCTCCCTTATTTACGGCCAAGAAAGCGCCCGAAACGCTGATTAAAGCGCGCGGTGCTGCCCTCTTTAGCAAAGTCTTTCTGTTTACCGGTGTAGAAAACGTGTGAAGCTGACGACACATCCAGGGTGACGTAGGGCAGCGTTTCGCCTTCGAACTCCACGGTACGATCGGTTTTGATGGTGGATCCAATTTTGAACCAGACATCCGCTGATGTGTCATGGAAGACCACGTGACGATAATGAGGATGGATATTCGCTTTCATAATTCGCACCTATGTAATGTTATAATATTACATTATTATGCGCCGCACCTTTCGGGATTGCAACTGCCGCAGCGCTGGTTCAGGTGAAGTGGCAGGCGAGAAGGAGGGGGGAATGGCAGGCAAAAAAAAGGCCGCTTGCGCGGCCTCAGATGATTTACAGCTTAGTGAGTCTGGTCAGATTCAACCGGATGACCGTTCGCTGATTCTTCTTTTTTCTTGCCAAAGCGGCGGCGCACCACCACAAAGAACACAGGAACGAAGAAGATTGCCAGGATGGTCGCGGTAACCATACCACCGATTACGCCTGTACCTACCGCGTTCTGCGAACCGGAGCCAGCACCGGTACTGATCGCCAGCGGCAGTACCCCGAGGATAAACGCCAGTGACGTCATCAGGATAGGACGCAGACGCATACGGCACGCTTCCAGCGCGGCCTCAATCAGCCCTTTGCCTTCTTTATCCATCAAATCTTTAGCAAATTCGACAATAAGGATGGCGTTCTTGGTTGAGAGGCCGATGGTTGTCAGTAACCCCACCACGAAGTAGACGTCATTACTCAGGCCACGCAGGGTGGTGAAGAGCAGCGCACCAATAACCCCGAGCGGAACGACCAGCATGACCGAGAAGGGAATCGACCAGCTCTCGTACAGTGCGGCGAGACACAGGAAGACCACAATCAGCGAGATGGCATAGAGCGCTGGAGCCTGGTTGCCCGACAGGCGTTCCTGATAGGACATGCCTGTCCAGTCATAGCCGATACCGGCAGGCAGTTTCGCCGCCAGCTCTTCCATCAGGTCCATTGCCGCACCTGAACTTTTACCTGGCGCAGCCTGTCCCAGGATTTCCATCGCAGGCAAGCCGTTGTATCGCTCAAGACGTGGTGAACCGTACTGCCATTTCGCCGTAGAGAAGGAAGAGAAGGGCACCATGGTTCCGCTGCTGTTACGCACGTACCATTTGCCAATGTCGTCCGGCAGCATGCGTGAATCCGCTTTACCCATCACGTAAACTTTCTTCACGCGACCACGGTCGATGAAGTCATTGACGTAGGATCCACCCCAGGAGGCGGCCAGCGTGGTATTGATGTCACTCAGTGACACACCCAGCGCCTGTGCTTTTTCCTGATCGATCATCAGCTTGTACTGCGGTGTATCTTCCATACCGTTCGGGCGCACGCCAACCAGCGTATCAGGATGCTGGGCAATCATGCCGAACAGCTGATTACGCGCTTCCGTCAGCTTATCGTGGCCAAGGTTATTCTGGTCGATCAGCTCAAAGTCGAAGCCGGTCGCGTTACCCAGTTCGATAATGGCTGGCAGGTTGAAAGGAATAACCATGGCATCTTTGATTGCGCCCAGCGCCTGCATGGCACGGCCAGCAATCGCCGGAACCTTCATGTCGGCACCGGTACGCTCATCCCATGGCTTGAGACTGACGAAGGCAATACCGGTGTTCTGTCCACGACCGGCAAAGCCAAAGCCGTTAACGGTGAACACCGATTTGACCGAGTCTTTCTCCTGCGTCAGGAAGTAATCCGTCACCTGATCCAGGACTTTCTGAGTACGTTCCTGGGTTGCACCAGCAGGCAGCTGCGCCTGAGCCAGCAGCAGACCCTGATCCTCTTCCGGTAAGAAGGAAGAGGGCAGGCGCATAAACAGAAACGCCATACCGACCACGATCACCAGGTAGATCACCATATAGCGACCTGTGCTGCGAACCATGTGACCCACACCATCCACATAGTGATTAGTGCTTTTGTCGAACATACGGTTGAACCAGCCGAAGAAACCGGTGGTTTTGCCGTGCTCGCCTTTTTTAATCGGCTTGAGCATGGTGGCACAGAGTGCCGGCGTCAGAATAAAGGCGACCAGCACCGATAGCGCCATGGCCGACACGATAGTGATGGAGAACTGACGGTAAATAACACCGGTCGACCCCCCAAAGAACGCCATTGGAATAAATACGGCGGCCAGCACCAGCGCGATACCGACCAGTGCGCCCTGGATCTGCTCCATGGAACGTTTGGTCGCCTCTTTTGGCGGTAATCCTTCTTCCGCCATCACGCGCTCAACGTTCTCGACCACCACGATGGCATCATCCACCAGCAAGCCGATGGCCAGTACCATCCCGAACATCGTCAGGGTGTTTATCGAATAACCAAACGCACCGATAACGGCAAACGTACCCAGCAACACCACGGGTACCGCGATGGTCGGAATAAGCGTGGCGCGGAAGTTCTGCAGAAACAGGTACATGACCAGGAACACCAGCACAATCGCTTCGATCAGCGTTTTCACTACTTCGAAAATCGAGATCTTAACGAACGGCGTGGTGTCATACGGATAGACCACTTTCAATCCGTCCGGGAAGGTCGGCTGCAATTTGGCCAGTTCTTCTTTCACCGCATTGGCGGTATCCAGCGCATTCGCACCGGTGGCCAGCTTGATACCGATACCGGACGCAGGCTTGCCATTATAACGGGCAACGATCTCGTAGTTTTCTGCGCCGAGTTCAATCCTTGCCACATCACGCAGACGAACCTGAGAACCATCTTCGTTCACTTTGAGCAGGATTTTGCCGAACTCATCCGTTGAGGTCAGACGGGTTTGCGCAATGATCGAGGCGTTGAGCTGCTGTCCCGGCACCGGAGGCGTACCCCCTAACTGACCGGCAGCGACCTGGGTGTTCTGGGTGTTCAGCGCACTGATCACATCAACCGGCGTCAGGTTGTAGTTGTTCAGCTTGTGCGGATCCATCCAGATACGCATCGCGTACTGCGCACCAAATACCTGGGTATCACCCACACCTTTGGTTCGGCTGATGGGATCTTTGATAGATGACGAAATGAAATCAGAAATATCATTCTGCGTCATATTGACATCGTCGCTGATGAAGCCCGCAACCATCAGGAAGCTACTGGAGGATTTTTTGACCTGAATCCCCTGTTGCTGTACTTCCTGCGGTAGCAGCGGCGTGGCCAGCTGCAGTTTGTTCTGCACCTGAACCTGCGCGATGTCCGCATCTGTGCCTGACTCAAAGGAGATGGTCAGCGTCAGCGTGCCGGAGGAGTCGCTGCTCGAGGACATATACATCAGTCCATCGATACCGTTCATGTTCTGCTCAATAACCTGAGTTACTGAATCCTGCAGCGTTTTGGCATCCGCACCAGGGTAGGTGGCCTGAATCTCAATCGCCGGCGGCGCAACATTGGGATATTGCTCGATCGGAAGTTTGAGAATCGATAGCGCACCAACCAACATGATGATGATGGCGAGCACCCACGCAAAGATGGGGCGATCGATAAAGAACTTAGCCATGAATCAACGGCTCCTGTTATGACGATGACTTGTCAGACTGCGGCTTTGAACCGGGTGCCGCTTTCGCATCGTCTGAGACTTCTTGTGGGGTAACCTGTGCGCCCGGCTTGGCTCGCTGCAGACCCGTGCTGATTACACGCTCACCCGCTTTAACGCCGTCGGTGACTAACCATTTGTCGCCAATCGCCTGAGAGGTGGTGACCTGACGGGCTTCCACTTTGTTGTCTGCACCTACCACCATGACTGTTGCCTGACCGGTTGGGGTCCGGGCTACCGCCTGCTGCGGAACCAGCAATGCATTTGGATTGGTGCCTTCATCCAGACGCGCGCGAACAAACATGCCCGGTAAGAGAGCATGGTTCGGGTTCGGGACAATGGCGCGCAGGGTGATAGAACCGGTGGTCTCATCGACAGTGACGTCAGAGAACTCCAGCGTACCTGTCTGTGGATAGCTGCTGCCGTTCTGCATCAGCAGGGTCACATTGGCTTTGCCATCGTTCTGCTTCAGCTGACCCGACTCCAGTTCTGAACGTAAGCGCATGAAATCTTCGCTCGACTGGGTAACGTCGACATACATTGGATCCAGTTGCTGCACGGTAGCCAGCGCGGTGGTTTGAGCGTTTTGTACCAGCGCACCTTCCGTTACAGAAGATTTGCCAATGCGGCCACTGATAGGCGAGGTAACTTTGGTGTAAGCCAGATTAATGCGGGCTGTTTCCACATTGGCTTTTGCAACCTGAACGGCGGCATCGTTTTGCGCCGCAGTGGCAACGGCAGTGTCGTAATCCTGCTGACTGATATATTTAGTACCGAGTAACGGCTTATAACGTTTGACGGTCAGTTGAGCGATTCGTGCATTAGCCTGCGCCTGAGTTAAATCACCTTTGGCGCTGTCATAGGCGGCCTGATAAGTAGCAGGATCGATCTGATAAAGAGACTGACCTGCTTTGACATCACTGCCTTCAATAAAATTACGTTTCAGAATGATACCGGAAACCTGCGGACGGACTTCGGCAACACGATATGCCGAGGTGCGGCCAGGTAATTCAGTCGAGATTTTCAGGGGTTCAGTTTTCAGTGTGACAACCCCCACTGCTGGCGGTTGCTGGGCGGCTTGTTCGGATTTATTGTTGTCACATCCTGTTAACAAAAAGCTGCCTGATAGCATCAGGACGGCCGCCAGAGGCGATAATCCTCTGATTTTATTCATAAATAAACCTCTAGTGTCCGATATCAAATGGTCAATGGATCACAAACTGAAAAACCCATTGCTGTGGCAAGTCGCAGGTCATGCTATGGTACATACATTCACAAATGTATGTAAACTTACCTGTTTGTAAAAAAAGCCCACTATGGCACGAAAAACCAAAGCGCAAGCACTTGAAACACGACATCAAATTCTTGATGCCGCTATTGTTCTGTTTTCACAGCAAGGTGTCTCAGCCACTTCTCTGGCAGAGATTGCAACCGCAGCCAGCGTTACGCGTGGGGCTATCTACTGGCATTTCAAAAATAAAGCCGATGTATTACATGAAATATGGCTTCGTTGCGATGCTGGTCTGGACGATGTGGAACTTGAGTATCAGACAAAATACCCTGGCGATCCACTCTCTGTGTTGCGCGCAATGCTGGTCTATATCTTTGATGCGACTGCAAAGGATCCCCAACGCCGCGCGTTGATGGAAATCATTTTCCATAAATGCGAATTTGTAGGCGAAATGTCGGCCCTGAAGAATATTCAGCAGAGCTTACTCCTGGAATGCTACGACAAAATTGAAGATGTCCTGCGTCAGTGTATTGAAGCCGGGCAACTTCCGGGCAGTCTCAGCACGCGTCAGGCCGCACTTATCCTGCGTGGTTACGTCAACGGTATGATGGAAAGCTGGCTGTTTGCGCCAGACAGTTTTGATTTAGCTGCTGACGCGCCCATTCTGACCAATGCTTTTATTGATATGCTGCGCCTCAGTCCGACGCTGACGGCCCGCCGCTAAGCCGGCTGACGATCGCGCTTGTTCTCGTAATCGCGCTGCACCATAGCCAGCGCGGAGAGCACGGTTTCCACCGGGAGTTGGTGCTCTTCCAGTAGCTGAATCAGATCAACAGCCAGCTTCACGTCGTCAGGGGCGTTTTCCAGTGACATCTTTTCTCCTAAATACGTAATCGGGCTGCGACCAGCAGCATCAGTAAGGCGCCGAGAATCGCCATGCCAAGTGCGCCGATATGTAGCGTTGCCAGCGTGCCCAGTTCAAAATAGGTGGCGATATAACCGCCAATCAGTGCGCCGATCATCGACAGCGTCAGGGTCGCCATCAGGCCGCCGGGTCGTCCCGGCATCAGCAAACGCTTAAGCAACCCCAGCAGTAGCCCGCATATCAGCCAGCTCAGTAAGCCCATTTTTCATCTCCGCGCAGAATTACACCCAGTATAGAAGCGCTTTTGTCACGGTACGCTTTATTCGCTGTGCTCGCCACCGCGCAATGAAGAGGCCCATTCGACAGAACGAATTGCCTGCCGACAGCGCGCCAGTCTTCCCTCTAACGTTTCCAAATCCTGCTTAAGCTGACGCTGGACCGCCAGCGTCCCGGCCAGCGCCAGCCGCTGCTCACGCTGATCAATCATCGCCAGTAAACGCCGCTCAAATTCCCGGTACTCCTGATATTTTGAAGCGCGTGGGTTCTTAACGGGCTGTTCGCGTCGGGTACGCAGCTGCTGGGTACTCGCCTCCCGTTGCAGGGCGGCAATCTGATCGACCAGACGTTCAGCCAGCCAGGCCGAGCGGGCCAGATCGTCACTGTTATCGCACAGCCGGGCGAAATTTTGTTCTACTTCCAGCAGGTAATCCGCCAGTCGCGTGCCCTTGGTGTGAAACAGCTGCGTGTCAAAGCGTGGCAGGCGACAAACCCCATCAGAATGGCGGGCAATCTCCTGACGCAGGTCGACAAGGAGCTGTTGCAGGCGCTGTTGCACGGCGTTCGCACTCATTGCATGGTGCCCGGTTGTGCTAACGTAAGCGGATGAGGAAAGAGCTGGACGGGATTCATGCAACGCATTCTGTTATTAACCCTCGGCTGGCTGGCAATTGTGCTGGGGACGCTGGGCATTGTATTACCTTTATTACCTACCACGCCATTCATGCTGCTGGCGGCCTGGTGTTTTGCCCGTTCATCGCCGCGTTTCCATCACTGGCTGCTGTGGAAATCGCCATTTGGCCGTTATCTGCGCCACTGGCAACAGCATCGCGCAATGCCGCCGGGAGCCAAAGTACGCGCTATCTGCCTGATAGTCGCCTCTTTTACGCTTTCACTTTTCCTGGTGCATCAGCTCTGGGTCCGCATCATGTTGCTCATCATGCTGGCTGCGCTACTGCTGTTTATGTGGCGTATTCCGGTGGTGGCAGAAGCAGCGGACGCACCGAAGTCGCCGCGATAAAGTTGCATTTAGCCGGTCATTTGCTTAGATTTGGGCGTCTTCGTGCGTGGCTTCCCTTTGTGAATTGACTTCCGCTGAGCCTTTTACCAGGTATTAGCGCTTTTGAAGCTGCGCGAAACAGAATTTTTTACCAGGCGTATCATTATGACCGACACTGCGCAGCAGCTTGAATTCATTAAAAACAGCATTAAAAGTATTCCCGATTATCCTAAGCCAGGCATCCTGTTCCGCGATGTCACCAGCCTGCTGGAAGATCCCAAAGCCTATGCCGCGTCTATAGCGCTGCTGGTTGAGCGTTACCGTAATAAAGGCATCACTAAAGTGGTGGGTACGGAAGCGCGTGGTTTCCTGTTTGGTGCACCGGTGGCATTAGGTCTTGGCGTCGGTTTTGTTCCGGTGCGTAAGCCCGGCAAACTGCCGCGTGAGGTCTACAGCGAATCCTATGAGCTGGAATATGGCACCGATAAACTGGAATTGCACAAAGATGCCATCCAGCCAGGCGACCTGGTGCTGGTGGTTGATGACCTGCTGGCGACCGGCGGAACCATTGAAGCGACGGTTAAACTGATTCGTCGTGCAGGCGGTGAAGTGAAAGACGCAGCCTTCATTATTAACCTGTTCGATCTGACCGGTGAATCGCGTCTCAGTGCCCTGGGCATTGAGAGCTACAGCCTGGTCAAATTCCCCGGCCACTAAGCCACGCTTTCGGCCTTGCCAACCGGCGAGGCCGTCACGCCTTCGGCGTCAAGATAACGAGTGCCAGCCAAAAGCGTAGCTGATAGACTACTGCAATCTTATACAGGGGTTGCAGAGCGTCTGCGCTCATCTTTCCATCCAACTTCGTCGAACCCACATGAGCTATCAGGTACTTGCGCGAAAATGGCGTCCCCAGGCTTTTGCTGATGTTGTCGGTCAGGAACATGTTCTGACGGCGCTGGCGAATGGATTGTCTCTGGGACGCATCCATCATGCTTATCTCTTCTCCGGCACCCGCGGCGTAGGGAAAACCACCATTGCGCGTCTGCTGGCCAAAGGCCTTAACTGTGAAACCGGTATCACCGCCACGCCCTGTGGTCAGTGTGATAATTGCCGTGAGATCGAGCAGGGCCGCTTTGTCGATTTGATTGAAATTGACGCCGCATCGCGTACCAAAGTTGAAGATACCCGCGATCTGCTCGACAACGTGCAGTACGCGCCGGCGCGTGGCCGCTTCAAGGTCTATCTGATCGATGAAGTGCACATGCTGTCACGTCACAGCTTCAATGCGCTGTTGAAGACGCTGGAAGAACCCCCTTCACACGTTAAATTCCTGCTGGCGACCACCGATCCGCAGAAACTACCCGTGACCATTCTTTCGCGTTGCCTGCAGTTCCACCTCAAAGCGCTGGATGTTGACCAAATCCGTCAGCAGCTTGAGCATGTTCTGAAGCAGGAACAGATTGAGAGTGAAACCCGGGCGCTGCAGCTTCTGGCACGGGCCGCCGATGGCAGTATGCGCGATGCGCTGAGCCTGACCGATCAGGCCATTGCTATGGGGCAGGGGGCTGTGACCAGCAGTACGGTCAGCATCATGCTCGGCACACTGGATGATGAACAGCCGCTTGGGCTACTGGAAGCGCTGGTGGACGGCGACGGTCAGCAGGTGATGAACCTGCTGAGCCAGGCCGCCTCTCGCGGGGTGGAATGGGAGGCGCTGCTGGTCGAGATGCTGCGCCTGCTGCACCAGATCGCAATGGTGCAGCTGCTGCCAGCTTCGCTCAACGACGACGATGAGAGCAACGCCCTGCGGCTGCGGGAACTGGCACGCGTGGTACCGCCTGCCGATCTGCAACTCTATTACCAGACGCTGTTGATGGGCCGCAAGGATCTGCCTATTGCGCCCGATCGCCGCATGGGTGTAGAGATGACATTGCTGCGCGCACTGGCGTTTCATCCTAAAGCTGATGTGGCTGAACCCATTGCACGTCCTGTGTTAACTCAGCAGATGGCACCTGTCATTCCGGCGCAGACCTCACCGGCAGCCTCAGCGCCTTCGCCGGGTGCACGAAACATGGCAGCACAGCCAGCCACATCGTCACCTGCAGCCGCGATGCCGTCTCAGACAACGTCGTCCGTGGCTCAGCAGCCGACGCCTGCGCCGCAACAGCCGGTTGCCGCTCAGCCGCAGATGGCCGCGCCCGATGCCGCTCAGCAGCCTGCGCCGCCGCCGGATGCAGCACATGATGCGCCACTCTCAAGTTCCACCAGTCAGCTCCTGCAGGCGCGCACTCAGCTGTTGCGTCAGGGAGCGAACAAGCCAAAAAAGAGTGAGCCGGCAGCGCCAGGTGCGCGGCCGGCCAACTCCGCGCTGGAGCGTCTGGCCTCGGTCACCGAGCGCAGTCAGCAGCGTATCCGCGATCGCGAGCCTGCCGCCCCGGTAAAAGAGGAAGCGTACCGCTGGAAAGCGGTCAATCAGACGGTCGTAGTGGCGGAGCCGGTCGCGACGCCTAAGGCCTTGCGTTCCGCACTGGAGCATGAGAAAACCCCTGAGCTGGCGGCGCGTCTGGCGGAAGAAGCACAGCAGCGCGATCCGTGGGCCGCAGAGATTGCAACACTGCCGCTGCCGAAACTGGTGCAGCAGCTGGCGTTGAATGCCTGGAAAGAGACCACCGAAAATGGGGTCTGTCTGCATTTACGCAGTAGCCAGCGTCACCTTAATTCACCCTCGGCGCAGCAGGTGTTAAGTGATGCGCTGAGTGATCGTGCCGGGCAGAAAGTTGAACTCTCTGTCGTTGAAGACGATAATTCATCGGTGTTGACGCCACTGGAGTGGCGTCAGGCCATTTACGAAGAGAAACTGGCGCAGGCGCGTCAGTCGATCACCTGTGATACCCACATCCAGACGCTGCAGCGATTTTTTGATGCCGATCTGGATGAGGAGAGTATCCGACCTGTTTGAACACGCTGCTGCTATCGTAATGATAGCGTTGTAGCCTTAGCTGAGAGAGAAAACTATGTTTGGTGGTAAAGGCGGATTGGGTAACCTGATGAAACAGGCCCAGCAGATGCAGGACAAAATGGCCAAGGTGCAGGAAGAGATCGCCGCGATTGAAGTGACCGGTGAATCGGGTGCTGGCCTGGTGAAAGTCACCATTAACGGCGCGCACAACTGCCGTCGTGTGGAAGTCGATCCCAGCCTGCTGGAAGATGACAAAGATATGCTGGAAGATTTAATTGCCGCGGCGTTCAACGATGCGGCACGTCGCATTGATGAAACCCAGAAAGAGAAGATGGCGTCTGTCTCCTCAGGCATGCAGCTGCCACCAGGCTTTAAGATGCCGTTCTGATGCAAACCAGTCCACTGCTTGAATCATTGATGGAGTCGCTGCGCTGTCTGCCTGGCGTTGGGCCAAAATCGGCGCAGCGCATGGCTTTTCAGCTGCTGCAGCGCGATCGCAGCGGTGGCATGCGGCTGGCACAGGCACTGACCCGGGCGATGTCGGAGATCGGACACTGTTCTGATTGCCGGACATTTACCGAGCAGGAAATTTGCACCATCTGCGCCAATCCACGGCGTCAGCAGAATGGTCAAATCTGCGTGGTGGAAAGCCCGGCAGATATCCACGCCATTGAGCAAACCGGCCAGTTTGGCGGTCGCTACTTTGTGCTGATGGGACATCTCTCGCCGCTCGACGGCATCGGTCCGGCTGATATTGGCCTGGATCGTCTGGAGCAGCGTCTGGAGAGTGAAAACCTGCAGGAAGTGATCCTCGCCACCAACCCGACGGTGGAAGGTGAGGCAACCGCGAACTACATTGCTGAGCTCTGTGGCCAGTATGGCGTCGACGCCAGCCGTATCGCACACGGCGTGCCGGTAGGCGGAGAGCTGGAGATGGTGGATGGCACCACGCTGTCTCACTCACTGGCGGGTCGCCAGAAGTTTAAATTTTAATCACTTGCCGGTGTTGTGAAAGACACCGGCTTGAAAATCCCCGCGTCATCCCCACATCAACCTCAACGTTTGTTCAACCTGTTTTGTTGAGGTAGCAATGACCATGAAAGGACAAGAGACCCGTGGCTTTCAGTCGGAAGTAAAACAACTTCTGCATCTGATGATCCATTCTCTCTATTCAAACAAAGAAATTTTCCTGCGTGAGCTGATCTCCAACGCCTCGGATGCCGCAGATAAACTGCGCTTCCGCGCCCTGTCAGATTCCAGCCTGTATGAAGGTGATGGCGAGCTACGTGTTCGTCTCTCTGTTGATAAGGACAACCGTACGCTGACGCTTAGCGACAATGGTATCGGTATGCGTCGCGATGAGGTCATTGAGAACCTCGGGACTATCGCCAAATCAGGCACCAAATCTTTCCTGGAATCCCTGGGCTCCGATCAGGCTAAAGACAGCCAGCTGATCGGTCAGTTCGGTGTCGGTTTCTACTCTGCGTTTATCGTGGCGGATAAAGTCACGGTGCGTACCCGTGCCGCTGGCGCATCAGCCGATGAGGGTGTGTTCTGGGAATCAGCGGGCGAGGGCGAATATACCCTGGCGGAGATTGAGAAAGCCGATCGCGGCACCGAGATCACCCTGCATCTGCGCGAAGGCGAGGATGAGTTCCTGGACGCATGGCGCGTGCGCAGCATCATCAGCAAATATTCCGATCACATCGCGCTGCCGGTTGAGATCGAGAGCAAAGATGAAGAAGGCGAAGGCACGCACTGGGAGAAGATCAACAAAGCCCAGGCGCTGTGGACCCGCAATAAATCTGAGATCAGCGACGACGAGTACAACGAGTTCTACAAGCATATCGCCCATGACTACAGCGACCCGGTCGCCTGGAGCCACAATCGGGTGGAAGGTAAGCAGGAGTACACCAGCCTGCTCTACATTCCGGCGCGTGCGCCATTCGATATGTGGAACCGCGATCTGAAGCATGGCCTGAAACTCTACGTGCAGCGCGTCTTTATCATGGATGACGCTGAGCAGTTTATGCCGAACTACCTGCGCTTTGTGCGTGGCCTGATTGACTCCAACGATCTGCCGCTGAACGTCTCCCGCGAGATCCTGCAGGATAGCCGTGTGACCCAGAGCCTGCGTGCTGCGCTGACTAAGCGTACTCTGCAGATGCTGGAAAGACTGGCGAAAGAGGACAACGAGAAATACCAGACTTTCTGGAATGAATTCGGTCTGGTGCTGAAAGAAGGTCCGGCGGAAGATAATGCCAACCAGGAAACGATCGCTAAGCTGCTGCGCTTCGCCACCACCCAGAGTGACGGTTCGGCACAGACTATTTCGCTGGAAGACTACGTCAGCCGCATGGTGGAAGGTCAGGAGAAGATTTACTACATCACGGCTGACAGCTATGCCGCCGCGAAGAGCAGCCCGCATCTGGAGCTGTTCCGCAAGAAAGGTATTGAGGTGCTGCTGCTCTCCGATCGTATCGACGAATGGATGATGAGCTACCTGACCGAGTTCGATGGTAAAACCTTCCAGTCGGTCAGCAAAGCAGATGACTCGCTGAGCAAGCTGGCGGATGAAGAGACCGAAGAGCAGAAAGAGGCGGAAAAAGCGCTGGAGCCTTTTGTTGAGCGTGTGAAAAATCTGCTGGGCGAACGCGTGAAAGAGGTGCGTCTGACGCATCGTCTGACCGACACGCCAGCGATTGTGACGACCGATGCCAACGAGATGACCACGCAGATGGCGAAGCTGTTTGCGGCGGCCGGACAGGAAGTGCCGGAAGTGAAGTACCTGTTTGAAATCAACCCGGATCACCCGCTGGTGAAACGTGTTGCGGATACGCAGGATGAAGCACGCTTCGGTGAATGGATTGAGCTGCTGCTGGATCAGGCGTTGCTGGCAGAACGCGGTACACTGGACGATCCTAACCAGTTTATCCGTCGCATGAACCAGCTGCTGACCGCATAACGGCAACAGGCCAGATGCAGTCATCAAAATCAAGCCGGTGATCATCACCGGCTTTTTTATGGCTGTCCGGCATCCCGCAGCCAGGCACGAAACACACTAATCTCTGTATCCTGACGCCGGCTCTGCTTCGTCATCATCCAGGTCGCCCGCTCGACGCGGACAAAGCCAAGCGGCGCAAGCAGCGTGCCATCCTCCAGCTCTTTGCGAACCAGTAAACGCGGCGCCATCAGAACGCCAAGACCGCTTCGTGCGGCCTGAATGCCCAGCGTCAGCGTTTCAAAATGCTTGCCACCGTTTAAACGGCCACTGTGCCCGGTTTTTGCCGCCCACTCTGACCATGCATGCAGTCGGGTATCCGCATGCAGCAAGGTCATCCTTGCCAGATCATTGCCGACACGTAACTGCGAGGCCAGATGCGGCGCGCAGAGCGGCCCAATCTCATCCTCGCTCACCAGGGTCGCGTCGATATCCGGTTCAGGTGGATCGCCGTGACTGAGGATCAGCACATCCACATGTTCGCTGCGAAGTTGCGAGATCGGTGCCAGCGGCAGAAAGTGAACCTCAATCTCCGGATAGCACTGATAAAAGCTGGCGATGCGAGGAATGAGCCATTGAGATAAAAAGCTGGGGGCACAGGAAATCCGAATCTGCTGAAGCAGGCCGGTGCGAATGTTCTCGCAGCTGCTGCGTAACTCACTAAAGGCCTGCTGACAGCTCACCAGCAGGTGATCGCCGTGTGAAGTCAGTTTCACGCGTCCATTGCTGCGGACAAAAAGCGGTTTGCCCATCCAGCTTTCCAGTTGGCGAATCTGGTGGCTGATAGCGCTGTGCGTGACATGCAGATGTTCGGCCGCCACACTAAAGCTGCTGTGTAAGGCTGCCTGGTGAAAATAGTGCAGCGCTCTCAGTGGCGGCAGTCCGTTCATCCTTATCCCCTGTGCAAAAATCTCACAGCGATTGTCAATTTATATCATTTCAAAGTCCAGCCGCATTGACCTACTCTGTAGGGCAAATTATGGCGGGTTGACTCAGCCTTATATCTGTGATTTCACTCGGATATTCCGCCTCGCCTGACCTGCGCTTACGCCGCACACTCCCTGAAGCGAGACAGCCATGGCACACGGCCCTTTATCCTCTGAAACATCAGCAGAGGCGCGCCATCGGTTACGCCTGGCGCTCTCACGCTTTTACCGGCTGGAGCAGTTTGATCTCTTCTTCGCGCCTTCACTCCATGTGGCGCAGGTGCTACTTTCTCAGCTGTTTCTTCGGCAGGAACAGGCGCGCAATCAGCACCGTTATGCCTCACGTTATCCGGTCACCGAACTCAACAATCTGCCAGCGGTTCCGCTGATAGCGGGCACTATCAGGCTGGTCCCGCATGTCGAATTGCCCAATGGTCGTGTGCGCCCGCTGCAGGATTGCCAGAATCAGGGCGTGACAGAAGCGAGCGAGAGTTTTGCCAGCGTGCTGCATCAGAAACTGATCGACGAAGCCCATCTGTTTGTGACCCGACTGGATCGCCATGCTGAGATCTGCAGCGATCTGGTGCTGGTGGCATTGCGAACACATGACTTCAGTACGCTGGTTCGCAGCGAACTACGGCTGTTTGAACAGGGACTGACCCTGACCGCCATGCACGAGGCGCTGCGCCGCATCGACGATCCGCAATGGCGACCTTACAATGCCGCCACTGTCGATGCGCTTTCCCTGTCAGCCCCGCTGTCGCTGAACTCCTGCCATCAGCCCGGATTGCCGTTTGCCAGCTTTAACGTCCCGCCCTCGCTGATCGCTGCGTTGTCAGATGCGGAAGATGTGGTGAAATGGCCGCAGCTGGCGAGGCTGCAGCTGACTGCTAATGTGCGCGGCAGCGGCAAAAAAAGCGTCAATATGACGCACCATCTGAGTCGGCGACTGCAATTCCTGCTCAGCGCAGGCGGTAAATCTGAAAAAGCAGCAGGCAGGCCAGGTGGGTCGGGGTCAGGGCCAAAAAGCGACTAAAGTCGCCCCGCGCGATCCGCGCCCTTCCTTGTGATGAGCGGGTCATAATGGTATGTTCTTCCGCTTCTAAGATAGATCAATGCGATTCGCAAGGGGATTTACGCAATGCGTATTATTCTGCTCGGAGCTCCGGGCGCAGGTAAGGGGACTCAGGCCCAATTCATCATGGAGAAGTACGGCATTCCGCAAATCTCCACCGGCGACATGTTGCGTGCAGCAGTAAAAGCAGGCAGCGAGCTGGGCAACCAGGCGAAAGCCATCATGGATGCTGGCAAACTGGTGACCGATGAGCTGGTGATTGCGCTGGTTAAAGAGCGTATCACTCAGGAAGACTGCAAAAACGGTTTCCTGCTGGACGGTTTCCCGCGCACCATTCCTCAGGCAGATGCAATGAAAGAAGCCGGGATCAAAGTTGATCACGTGCTGGAGTTTGCCGTACCGGACGAACTGATCGTTGAACGTATCGTGGGCCGTCGCGTTCACGCGCCATCTGGCCGCGTTTATCACGTCACCTTTAATCCACCGAAAGTGGAAGGTAAAGATGATCTGACAGGCGAAGAGCTGACCACACGTAAAGATGATCAGGAAGAGACCGTGCGTAAGCGCCTGGTGGAATACCATCAGATGACCGCACCGTTGATTGCTTACTACAGCAAAGAAGCGGAAGCAGGCAACACCGCCTATCACAAAATCGATGGCACCCGTAAGGTGACCGAAGTGAGTGCCGAGCTGGCTAAGATCCTGGGCTAAGCCCAATGGGGCCGGTATTACTGGCCCCTTTTGCAGCGATTGCTTTTACCTCCCCCTGATTCCGCTACAATTTCCCTGTTTTCACGCATCCCCGTTGTCAGCAAGGAACTCAAATGAGGCAAGATCAGCCCGGCGTATTATTGGTTAATTTAGGCACGCCAGACGCCCCAACCACACCTGCAGTTAAACGCTATCTGAAACAGTTTTTAAGCGATCCGCGCGTTGTCGATGCGCCGCGCTGGCTCTGGTGGCCGGTTCTCAATGCCGTCATTCTGCCGTTTCGTTCGCCGCGCGTTTCTAAGCTTTATACATCCGTCTGGATGGAAGGCGGCTCACCGCTGCTGGTTTACAGCATGCGTCAGCGCCATGCCCTGGCGGCACGGGTCGATATGCCGGTTGAGCTGGGTATGAGCTATGGCAACCCGAGCCTGAAAAGTGCAGTCGATAAGCTGATGGCGCAGGGCGTAACCCGCCTGATTGTGCTGCCGCTCTATCCGCAGTTCTCCTGCTCTACCGTGGCCGCGGTGTGGGATGGTCTGACCGCCGTATTCAATGATTACCGTTCGCTACCTGACGTGCAGTTTATTCGCGACTACGCCGAACATCCGGCCTATATCGCTGCGCTGAAAGCGACGGTGGAGCGCTCATTTCAGCGGCACGGTCAGCCCGATCTGCTGGTGTTGTCGTTCCACGGCATTCCGCAGCGTTTTGCCAACGAAGGCGATGACTACCCGCAGCGCTGTGCGGATACCACGGCGGCCCTGGTTAAAGCGCTGGGTCTGCGTGACGATCAGTACATGATGACCTTCCAGTCACGTTTTGGTCGTGAGCCCTGGCTGATGCCTTACACCGACAAAACTATGGAAAGCTTACCCGCCAAAGGGATCAAACATGTTCAGGTGATGAGCCCGGGATTCTCGTCTGACTGTCTTGAGACGCTGGAGGAGATCAGTGGTGAAAACTGCGAAATTTTCCTGCATGCCGGTGGAGAAAAGTTTGAGTATATCCCTGCGCTGAACGCCGACGAGGCGCATATCGACATGATGGTGCAGTTGGTCGACGCACGCCGTTAAAGTGCAGGCGGAGAGTGTGATATCATTCTCCGTCTGTTTTTCCAGACGGCAGTCCCGATGAAATTTCCCGGCAAACGCAAATCCAAACACTACTTTCCTGTCAGCGCACGCGATCCCCTGTTACAGCCGGCCCAGCACGACATTGATGCTGGCAGCTGGGTGGTAGGTATCGATCAGACGCTGGTGGATATCGAAGCCAAAGTCGATGACGACTTTCTCGCACGTTACGGCCTGAGTGCCGGGCACTCACTGGTCATCGATAATGCCGTCGCGGAAGCGTTGTACAACGAGTTGATGCGCGAGGCGCTGATCACCCATCAGTTCGCCGGTGGCACCATCGGTAACACGCTGCATAACTTCTCGGTCCTGGCCGATGACCGCTCCGTACTGCTGGGCGTTATGTGCAACAACATCCAGATAGGCGGCTACGCCTATCGCTATCTCTGCAACACCTCAAGCCGGGTCGATCTCAACTATCTGCAGGGCGTCGATGGTGCCATTGGCCGCTGCTTTACGCTGATTGGCGAACATGGCGAGCGAACTTTCGCTATCAGTCCCGGCCAGATGAACCAGCTGCATGCGGATAATGTCCCGGAAGAGGTAATTGCCGGAGCCTCCGCGCTGGTGCTGACCTCTTATCTGGTGCGCTGTGCCGAAGGTGAACCGATGCCGCAGGCGACGCTACGGGCAATTGAGTACGCCAAACGCCACAACGTGCCGGTGGTACTGACGCTGGGCACCAAACATGTAATTGGCGATAATCCCCAGTTCTGGCGGGATTTCCTGCGTGATCACGTCACCATCGTGGCGATGAATGAAGAGGAAGCGCTGGCGCTGACTGGCGAAGCCGATCCGCTGCTCGCCTCCAACATGGCGCTGGACTGGGTAGATCTCGTGCTCTGTACCGCTGGTCCGATTGGGCTTTACATGGCGGGCTACACCGAAGACGAGTTCAAACGCAAAACCAACCATCCGCTGTTGCCTGGCGCAATTGCTGAGTTCAACCAGTATGAGTTCAGCCGTGTGATGCGCCAGCAGGATTGCCAGCAGCCGCTGCGCATCTTCTCGCACATCGCGCCTTATATGGGCGGACCGGAAAAGATCATGAATACGAATGGCGCCGGAGATGGTGCGCTGGCGGCGTTACTGCATGACATCACCGCCAACAACTATCACAGCCTGAATGTGCCGAACTCCAGCAAACATGCGCGTCCGTATCTGACCTACTCGTCGCTGGCGCAGGTGTGTAAGTATGCTAACCGCGTCAGTTATCAGGTGCTGAATCAGCATTCGCCGCGTTTAACCCGTGGTCTGCCGGAGCGGGAAGACAGTCTGGAAGAGTCTTACTGGGATCGGTAAAGCGGGTCGTTGCCACACATAAAAAAAGCCCTTCTGAACAGAAGGGCTTTTTTTGAACACGCATCAGCGCACGACATCGCAGGGCTGTAAATCCTCGCCTTGCGTCATCTCATCCTGCAGGATTTGCAGCATACTGCTGGCAATCTCACGCTCACCCATTACGACGCGGGTGGCACCACGCTCCATGATGTATTCCACTTCATCGTCATAGTGGGCGCGGGCGATAATCTCAATATTTTGATGCTTTTCACGCGCCGCCGTTACCACTTCACCTGCTTCATAGCCATTCGGGATGGTCAGTAACAGCCAGCGGGCACAGTCGAGCCGGGCCAGCTCCATGGTGTCCGCGCGAGCTGCATTTCCCAGCACCGCTTTAATGCCTTGCTCGCGCAGCGCTTCAACCCGTGGGCGGGAGTTTTCAACCACCACCAGCGGCACATTAGCTTCAAGAAGCTTCTTACCAATCAGGCTGCCAACCCGGCCATAGCCGACAATCACCGCGTGATTGCAGAAATCTACCGGGATCTGCTTCTCATCTTCAACTGCTTCTTCCAGCGTTTGCTCTTCCATCGTCTCTGTTTTCGCCAGGAAACGCTCCAGTAGGGTAAACAGAATCGGGTTAAGCATAATCGACAGGATGGCGGCGGCCAGTACCAGGTTGCGGCCCTCATCATTCAGCAGACCCAGCGAGATACCCAGGCCGGCCAGGATAAAGGCGAACTCACCAATCTGCGCCAGGCTGACCGAAATAGTCAGAGCCGTACGACGCGAATGGCCGAGCAGCGACACCAGCAGCCAGGCGGCCATCGACTTGCCGACCACAATAATCACCAGCGCACCCAGTACCGCCAGCGGCTGCGTCACCAGAATCGACGGATCGAACAGCATGCCGACGGAGACAAAGAACAGCACGGCAAAGGCATCGCGCAGCGGCAGGGTATCGCGCGCGGCGCGGTGACTCAGTTCTGATTCGTTCAGCACCATACCGGCAAAGAAGGCACCCAGGGCAAACGACACATCGAAGAATTCAACCGCACCGAAAGCGATGCCCAGCGCCAGTGCTAATACCGCCAGCGTAAACAGCTCGCGCGAACCGGTGGCGGCGCTACGGGCGAGGATCCAGGGCACGGCACGACGACCCACGACCATCATCAGCACCATAAAGGCAGCCACTTTACCGATGGTCCACAGCAGATCCCAGGCCAGCAGTCCGGCGCTGGCGTTGCCCTGTTCCATCATGCCGGCAATCGCAGGCAGCAGCACCAGCGTCAGCACCATCACCAGATCTTCAACAATCAGCCAGCCAATCGCAATCTGTCCGCGCTGGCTATCGATAAGCTGTCGTTCCTCCAGGGCGCGCAATAACACCACGGTACTGGCGGTAGAGAGGCAGAGGCCAAATACCAGGCCGGTCATCCACGACCATCCCAGCGTCCACGACAATCCCATTCCCAGTAATGTCGCAACCGCGATCTGTGCGATGGCTCCGGGAATGGCGATCGACTTTACCGACATCAGATCTTTCATTGAGAAGTGCAGGCCGACACCGAACATCAGCAGGATAACGCCGAGTTCTGCCAGTTCAGGGGCGAGATTGGTATCAGCAACAAAGCCGGGAGTAAAGGGACCCGCCAGCACGCCTGCGAGCAGATAACCTACCAGCGGGGAGATACGCAGGCGGTGGGCAAGCATTCCAAGGAGAAATGCCAGAACCAGTGCTCCGACGATGGTAGTGATCAACGGTGTGGTGTGATGCATGCCTCTCTCCTTGTATACAAATGTATCCGGTTGTAACAAATGAGTTTAAAACAAAATCTATTCTTTCGCTGAGCAATTTGCGGGAATACCAAAAAAAACCACGTAAAAAAGCCAAATACGCAATCGAAAGGGTGTTTTTATTCATTATCCATAATATTGGCTGATTTGACGCTTTAAACCGGCCCGACTCAATAAAATTTATACGTTCTGAATGACGCTGGTGTGGCACGAATAAGGGTTAAATACGCACACAGAGTGGTTAAAGCCCATCAGCGGCACTTTTGCAGGCGTAAACAACGGTTTAACAACGTAGTTTACAGCCTGCCTCTGCCCGATTCGCAGAATCGGGCACCGTGGTGTCGCCTCCTCGCAGACACTGTCACGCTTAGCAAAGGCGGACCAGGGTAAAAAAAAGGCATCGTCAGGCACGTGAGTGTGCATTGGCCTTGAGTTCGCCGGAGGAATATGCGACACAGTGGGGCAATGCGGCAGAAAATCGGGCCAGACGGTAAATTAAGGAGAATCACAGTGTTGTTATCTAAATGGACAGGGGTGGGCGTGGCGCTACTGGTGGCCCTGATGCCGCTGTTTTCACAGGCCGCCCAGGCCGATCACACCTATCGTTTCAGTTTACTGCACACCAACGATGAGCATGGTCACTTCTGGTTTAATGAACAGGGGGAATATGGTCTGGCCGCGCAGAAAACCCTGATGGATACCCTGCGCTACGATGTGCAGTCCCACGGCGGTGGCGCATTGATCCTCTCTGCCGGTGATGTGAATACGGGCGTGCCGGAGTCCGACGAGCTGGACGCTGAACCCGATTTTCGTGCGATGAACCTGATTGGTTACGATGCGATGGCGCTGGGCAATCATGAGTTCGACAAGCCAATCACAGTCCTTCGCAAGCAGGAGAAGTGGGCGCGCTTCCCGCTGCTGGCCGCCAACGTTTACCAGAAAAGTACCGGTAAGCGCATGTTCAAACCCTGGGCGGTATTCAACCGTCTCGGACTGAAAATCGCGGTAGTCGGGCTGATCACTCCGGACACCGCAAAACTGGCTAATCCGGCCGGACTGACAGATACCGAGTTCCGCGATCCGATTGCGGAGACGGAGAAGGCGGTGGCCGAACTGCGCGCCACCGAAAAGCCGGACGTGGTTGTCGCGCTGACACATCTTGGCCACTATGACAACGGTAAGCATGGCAGCAACGGCATTGATGATGTCACTCTGGCGCGAAGCCTGCCTGCTGGCACCCTCGATCTGATTGTCGGCGGTCATTCGCATGACGCGGTTTGCATGGAGAAAGCGAACGTCAGCGTTAAAAATTATCAACCTGGCCAGCCGTGCAAACCCGATCAGCAGAACGGGATCTGGATTATGCAGGCCGACAAGTGGGGCAAATATGTTGGCCGCGGTGACTTCACCTTCCGCAATGGTCAGGTGACGCTGGAGGCTTATCAGCTGGTGCCGGTTAACCTTAAACACCAGATAAAGAATGCGGACGGCAGCGAAACCTGGCTGACCTGGCAGGAAGAGATCCCGAAAAACACCGCCATGATGAAACTGCTGATGCCGTTCCAGAAACGGGCCGAGGCGAAATTAACCGTGAATGTCGGCAGCGCTGAGGGCAACTTCAGCGGTGAAAAAGAGCAGGTTCGTTTTGAGCAGACGAATCTTGGCCAGCTGATTCTCCGCGCTCAGATGGCGCACACCAAAGCAGACTTTGCGGTAATGAGCGGTGGCGGTATTCGCACCTCGCTGAAAGCGGGCAAGCTGAGCTGGCGTGACCTGCTTCAGGTTCAGCCGTTTGGCAACCA
The DNA here is from genome assembly GCF_013415305.1 of Pantoea sp. WMus005. Lineage (GTDB taxonomy): Bacteria > Pseudomonadota > Gammaproteobacteria > Enterobacterales > Enterobacteriaceae > Pantoea > Pantoea rara. Next base: position 2,036,538 of record NZ_JACBXU010000001.1, on the reverse strand, counting down.
GGTGGTCTCGGTCACTCTGACCGGTGCGGAGATCAAAAAATATCTGGATGTCGTGGCCAATATTCAGCCTGACTCAGGCGGCTACGCCCAGTTTGCCGGTATCAGCCTGACCGCCGACGGTAAGCAGGTCAGCGACGTCAGCATTAACGGTAAACCGCTGCAGGACACGCAGAGTTATCGCCTGGCGACCAACAGCTTCAATGCGGCGGGTGGCGACGGTTATCCGCGTCTGGATAATCATGCCGGGTATGTCAACAGCGGAGCTGTGGATGCGCAGGTGCTGCGTGACTGGATCAAGGCGCATTCGCCGGTGAAGGCCAGCGACTATCAGCCGAAAGAGCAGATTGTGCACCTGACCGATGAGCAGATTCGGGCACGGGATGAAGCAGCGGAAAAAGCGCGGAAGCGTAACTATCCAAAAATGATTCTGGCGTGGATCTGGCCGTGGGGGAATGAAACAGCCCGTACGCATTGAGCTTAACGGGAGGCGCTTGCGCCTCCCTTTTTTCTTACGCCTGGCAGGAGTGACGTCTAATCCAGCGCTCGCGCAGTTTGTCCCATACCCAGTTGTAGGCCATGGTGTAGGGCAGGAAGAAGAGGAAAAAGGCCACTTCTACCAGCAACGCCTGACCCAGAGAAATATCCAGCATCCAGGCCGCAATCGGCAGACCAATCAGGATAAACCCGCCTTCAAAACCCAGCGCATGTAACACACGCACGCCGGGTCCGCGTTTCTGGCCCGGCGCATAGAGCCTGTCAAATCCGCTGTTATAAATCATGTTCCATAGCATCGCGACCGTTGAGAGCATAATCGCCAGCGATCCCATCTGAAACAGCGGCTTATCCATCACCCATGCCGCCAGCGGCGAAACGGTCAGAATCGCCAGCGTTTCAAAGCAGACAGCATGAAGAATACGTTCTTTAATTGAGCGGGTACGCATTGTTAATTCTCCTTGAATAATGCGGCGCATTCTCACACGTCAGAATGCTAAGATAAAATGAACACCTATCGAAAAAAGCGATGGTTCAGATGCGTTACTCCCCGGAATCCCTTGAGGCTTTTATGCAGACCGTGGCGAGCGGTTCTTTCTCTGCGGCTGCGCGCGCGCTGGGTAAAAGTCAGTCCACCATCAGCGCGGCAGTGGCAAATTTAGAAGACGATCTCGGTTTCGTGCTCTTTGATCGCGCCGGTCGTCAACCCATTCTGACCGAGCAGGGACGCCGCGTAATTCCTCAGGTTCAGCAAATCCTCGCCGCCAGTGAGCGGCTGGATGCGCTGGCGATACGTCTGTCGCAGGGCGTTGAGCCCCGGCTGAGTTTTGCCATGTCCGATTTCTGGCAAACCGATCATCACGAGCATCTGCTCAGGCAATTTGATGCCCGTTATCCGGAGATTGAACTGGAAGTCATGATTGCCGAAGATGGCGATGTGCTGGATCTGCTGCAGGCCGGGCGGGTTCATCTGGGCGTAGTGCGGGCACAACCTAATCTGCCGGTGGATATCGCGGTGGCAAGGCTGCAGGTGGAAGCGCAGATGGCCGTCTTTTTACATCGCGATCATCCACTGGCACAGCTTAATACCGTTAGCGAAAGCGAACTGGAAGGGGTTCGTCACCTGCGATTAAACACCTGGGTTGAGGCCTCTGAACCCACGCCAATGGGACGCATCTGGTCGGCGCCCACCTATTTACTGCTGCTGGAGATGGCGGAGCAGGGGTTTGGCTGGACTGTTCTGCCGCGCTGGCTGGTGAAGCAGTTTGGACATGACGTCTTGAAAGAGTTGTCGATGCCGGGCTGGCCGCAGCATATCGCTGTTGAGGTAGTCTGGTCGCGACGCACACCGCCCGGCCCGGCAGGTCGCTGGATGATCGATCAGCTTTGTGCCCAGCCACGGGTTTAGTCGTGGCGGGCGATATCCGCAAACGGGGCGTCCAGCAGTCGTGAAAGATCCTGTGGAGCCAGTTCGATATCCAGTCCCCGCTTGCCGCCTGAGATAAACATGGCGTCAAACGTGCTGGCTGAGTGGTCAATCACCGTGGGCAGCCGTTTTTTTTGTCCCAGCGGACTGATACCGCCCACCAGATAACCCGTGACCCGCTGCGCCAGCTGCGGGTCAGCCATATCCGCTTTCTTCGCACCCAGCACTTTTGCCACCTTCCTGAGATCCAGCTGCGTTGATACGGGCGTAATCGCCACCGCCAGCTGTTTCGCCTCACCATTCAGCGCTACCAGCAGCGTTTTATAGACCTGGCGCGCATCCAGATTGAGTTTACGAACCGCTTCGTCACCAAAATGGGTTTCGTTGCTGTCATGCTCATAGGGATGCAGGATGAAGCTGACTTTTTGTTTTTCCAGCAATTTTACGGCGGGCGTCATACAGGTTCCTTACTAAGAAAAATCTTATTAAGCACAATCGTGGAAAAAGGTGGCGAAAATTTGTTCTTTGAGTGAGAATTAGCCGCGCGCCAGCAACCCGATTGCTGAGCGATAACCAAAATCATAAACAAATTCCTCTTTGACGGGCCGATAACATTATCGGCTCTCTTTTTTTCAGGGCTTCTTCAGCATCTCAGGCAGATTATCTTCGCCGTAAAGATGCAACGCACCGACCGCGACCACATAGTTTCCCGCCGCTAATTCCTGCAGCCTGCTACGCCATTGCGCATTACGCTGACCGATCAACGTATCATTCAGCGCCTGACTGAAGGTGGCGGGCAGGGTAATTTCCGGCTGACGTGGCGGCGTATCGAGCCACCAGCTCACCATCATTTGCAGCAGTCGTGCATTCGTATGCCAGTGCAGCAGCGTATCCTGTAACAGTGCCATGCCGTCATCCGGCAGCGCCGTCAGCAGGGCGATTTGCGCATCCGCGCCTTCCAGTTCAATCACCGGTTTATTAAAGCCTTTCGCTGCCTGCAACAGCTGATAATCAATGCCGTAGTCAGGCCGCAATCCCAGCCGTTGCGCCTGCTGTGCCTGTAACATCAGCGCCACCTGCCAGGCGGGCAGGTTATCAAACAGGCTCAGGTTGAGACTCATCTCCTGACACAGCGCGGTGAGCGTTTGCATCGCGCTGCTCTCAAGCCGGGTAGCGAGCGCAGGGCGATCGCCACGGTGATCAAAGGGCGAGCCACCCTGCGTAATATCGGCTTCCACAATCAGCGCATCCGCCTGCTGCAACTGCCGCAGCAGACGGGCAGGTAACGGCTGCATATCGCGCGTTCCCATGTGAATGCTACCTACCAGATGTAGCTGACGATCGCCAAGCCTGACATCCATCGCAGGCCAGCGGTAACTGGCGGGAAAAAGTTGGCTCATAAAGCCGCGCAGTGAGCGCCAAACGTTGCCTGTCATTCCCGGTCCTTTGCGATTCAAAACCCCATGCTAGCGACTTCAGAGAGTGAAAAACAGCGCTGAAACGGCGATTACTGGCGCGGCGGCCGGTAACGCAGCAGGCGGTTAGCATTGCTGACCACGGTAATGGATGACAGCGCCATTGCGGCACCGGCCACAATCGGGCTGAGCAGGGTACCGGTCAGCGGATAGAGCACACCTGCGGCCACCGGAATGCCGATGCTGTTATAGATAAATGCCCCAAACAGATTCTGTCGGATATTGCGCAGCGTCGCGGAAGAAAGTGCCAGCGCATCCGCCACACTGTTGAGGTCGGCGCGCATCAACGTAATACCCGCGGTTTCTACTGCCACATCGCTGCCGCCCCCCATGGCAATGCCCACATCGGCCTGTGCCAGAGCGGGCGCGTCATTAATGCCATCACCGACCATCGCGACGCGGCGGCCCTGCTGCTGTAACTGTTCGATGGCGGCCGCTTTGCCTTCCGGTAGCACGCCCGCAATAACTTCATCAATACCGACCTCGGCAGCAATAGCGCGTGCGGTATTTTCATGATCGCCGGTCAGCATAATCAGACGATAGCCCTGCTGATGCAGCCGCTTCAGGGCTGCGTCGCTTTCCGGTCGTAGCTGATCGCGCAGCGCAATCAGGCCGGTTAACTGGCCCTGTTCAGCCAGCAACACGGGTGTTGCACCCTGTTGTGTCAGGCGCGCAATCTCTGCTTCTGCCGCCTGATAATCGACACCGTTGTCCTGTAACAGCGCAGCGTTACCCAGCAGCAGTGTTCTGTTAGCCAGATTACCGCTGACCCCTTTACCGCGTATTGTACGAAATTGCGCTAACAGAGGCGGTTGTGTCAGTTTCGCCTCGGCGACAATCGCTTTCGCCAGCGGATGACCTGAGGCGAACTCCAGTGCGGCAGCGGTCGCTAACACGGACTCACGGCTGGCCTCACCCCAGACCAGCACTTCACTGACCTGTGGCTTGCCGGCTGTCAGGGTGCCGGTTTTATCAAACACCAGGGTATCTATCTGGCTGGCGCGCTGTAAGGCATCGGCGTCGCGCACCAGCACGCCCAGCTCGGCGGCGCGGCCAACACCGGCAATAATCGACATCGGCGTCGCCAGGCCCAGCGCACAGGGGCAGGCAATAATCAGGACGGTTGTTGCGATCACCAGCATGTAAGCAATCTGAGGCTGCGGTCCGAACAGATACCATACTGCGCCGCTGAGCAGCGCAATCAACACCACCACCGGGACAAAAACGGCGGAGATGCGATCGGCCAGACGGCCCACATCGGGTTTGCTGCTTTGCGCCTGACGTACCAGCCGGATAATGCGCGACAGGGTGGTGTGATTCCCGGTCGCCCGGGCGATAAATTCTACCGAGCCGTCCTGCACCAGGGTTCCGGCAAAGATCGCCGCACCCGGACTTTTGCTTTGCGGCACGGCTTCACCGGTCAGCATCGCTTCATCAAACCACGCGTCACCCGCGGCGATTTCACCATCGACCGGGACCCGATCGCCGGTGACCAGACGCAGCGTCATGCCAGGCTGAACTTCGCTGACCGGGATCAGCCGGTCGCCCTGTTGATCGACGAGCCGCGCCTGGGCTGGCGTCAGATCAAGCAGTCGTTCCAGCGCCTTAGATGATCGCTGACGCGCCCGCTGTTCCAGCGCATGTCCCAGATTGATCAATCCCAGGATCATGACGCTGGCTTCGAAATAGAGATGGCGTGCCTGCAGCGGGAAGAAATCCGGCCACAGCACCACGCTAAAGGAGTAGATCCACGCCGCGCCTGTGCCGAGTGCCACCAGCGTATCCATGGTGGCGCTGCCATTGCGCAGACTGCGCCAGGCACTGCGATAAAAATGGCTGCCGGTCACGATCATGATCAGCAGCGTTACGATGCCCAGCGTCAGCCATGTGGTGTGATTGTGATCGGTGAGCATCATGTTGTCGCCCACCATGCCCCAGATCATCAGCGGCACGCCAAATACTAAGGCGACAGCCGCCTGCCAGCTGAAACGCCGCATCGCGCTGTGGGCGCTGAGCTGTTGCTTCTCACGTCGCTCCTGCTCGTCATCTACCACTTGCGCGCCGTAACCGGCGGCATCGACGGCAGCAACCAGTTGCTGCGGATCAGTATCGCCCATTACCAGCGCACTGCGTTCGCCGAGATTGACCCGCGCCTGACTGACACCCGCGACCTGCTGCAGCGCTTTTTCCACCCGACTCACGCAACTGGCGCAGGTCATGCCCTCAATCAGCAGCATATGGGTGGGTAATGTTTTTTCTGCCGGATAAGAAGCGGTCTCCGTTGTCAGCGCCTCCGGCGGCGGCTCCGATGCTGTCAACGGTTCAGACTTTGGGGAAGCGTCCGCTGTTTTCAGCGTCGCGTGATAGCCCGCCTGTTCGACGGTCGCGATCAGCGCAGCGGCATCCGCGTGACCGGAAACCTGCGCTTCCTGTTGAGTCACCTCGGCCTGAATAACATCGTCGCGCTGTTCCAGCGCTTCTTTAACGCGTTTGACACAGTGGCCGCAGGACAAGCCGTCCAGTGCCAGAGAAATGGTGTGTGACATAATGAACTCCTCTTGTAATCCCATTTGACCGATTGGCCAGTTTCGATTCATGCTTAAGCATAAACCTTCCATCAAGGGGAAGGTCAAGGGGACGAAAATGAACATCAGCGATGTGGCGAAAAAGACCGGGCTGAGCAGCAAGGCGATTCGGTTTTACGAAGAAAAGGGGGTGGTGACACCACCGTTGCGCAGTGAGAATGGTTACCGCACCTATAACGGCCATCATCTTGATGAGCTGAATCTGCTACGTCAGGCGCGGCAGGTGGGTTTCACGCTGGATGAGTGTCGCGAGCTGGTGGCGCTGTTCAATAATCCGTCGCGCCACAGTGCTGATGTTAAAGCTCGTACCCTGCAGAAAGCCGATGAAATTGCCGCGCACATAGAAGAACTTCACGCCATGCGCGCTCGCCTGCTGGCGCTGGCCGACGCCTGTCCCGGTGATGACAGCGCCGAATGTCCCATCATCAACAACCTGGCCGGGTGCTGCGGTCAGCGTGGCTGAATACGCAGGGTGATCCCCTCAATACCGACCACGACGACGGGCGTGCCCGCAGGTAGATCCTGATCCGCCTCAACCCGCCAGCTGCTGTCCCCGATACGCACGTGACCGGTGCGGTTATTCAGCGCGCTATCCAGCGTCAGTTGCAACCCGAGCATCTGGTTTCCGCGCTGATTGAGGGCATTAGGTCTCTGACGCACTTCACGATGGCGCATCCAGCGGTACCACAAAAAGACGCAGACCAGCGTCATGGCGGCAAACAGGGAACCCTGCGCCGTCCAGCTCACCGGCACAAACCATTCAATGAGGCCAACGATGACTGCCGCCAGCCCGCTCCACAGCAGATAGCCGCTGGTGCCCAGCATCTCTGCGGCCAGCAGTAATCCGCCCAGCGTCAGCCAGAACCAGTGCGGATGAGCGATAATGTCGACCAGCATCAGCGTTTCGACTCTGGACGTGATTCCTTCAGCAGTTCACCGATACCCGCAATCGACCCCAGCAGACTGCTTGCCTCAAGCGGCATCATCACCACTTTGCTGTTGTTGCCTTCACCGATTTTTTGCAGCGCATCGGTGTACTTCTGCGCCACGAAATAGTTGATAGCCTGAATGTCACCCGCCGCGATGGCTTCTGAAACCATTTTAGTGGCGTTAGCTTCCGCTTCAGCCTGACGTTCACGCGCCTCTGCCTGCAGAAACGCCGAAGTACGTTCACCTTCCGCTTTGAGGATCTGCGACTGCTTATCCCCTTCAGCACGCAGGATAGCCGCCTGTCGCACCCCTTCGGCCGTCAGAATATCGGCGCGCTTAGTTCGCTCGGCTTTCATCTGCGCATTCATTGCGCCGATCAGCTCCTGTGGCGGACGTACGTCGCGAATCTCGATACGCGTGATCTTGACGCCCCACGGGTTGGTCGCTTCATCCACAATATGCAGCAGACGAGTGTTGATGCTGTCGCGCTGCGACAGCATTTCGTCCAGCTCCATGCTGCCAAGCACGGTACGCATATTGGTCATGGTGAGATTCAGGATCGCCTGCTCAAGATTACTGACTTCATACGCGGCACGCGCCGGATCAACGACCTGAATAAAACAGACCGCGTCGATGGTGACGTTAGCGTTGTCTTTGGAGATGATCTCCTGCGAGGGAATATCCAGTACCTGTTCCATCATATTGATCTTACGACCGACACGATCCATGAACGGTACCACCAGGCTTAATCCTGGCTGCAGGGTGCGGGTATAACGGCCAAAACGCTCAACCGTCCATTGAAAACCTTGTGGCACGATCTTAACGGTTGCCCAGACCGCCACCAGGGCCAGAATAATCAGGGCAGGAATGACAGTTATCATACAACCTCCACATTGTCAGATTAACGGGCCGAGTCGTTTCGGCCCGGGGTGCTGCTGGTTAGTACAGCAGGGAATAGAGCTGGCGACGATAACGCGCAGCCAGTGCATCGCCGGTACCCAGTGCTGCCAGAATCTCCTGCAGCATTTTACGCGCCTGACCATCAGCGGCATTAAGATCGGATTTCAGGAAGCTGAACAGCAGTTCCAGCGCTTCTTCATTACGACCCACCTGATGTAGCTGCAACGAGAGTTTAGCAGCCAGCCCGGCATTAGTCGGGTCCGCTTCCAGCTCGGATTGCAGCTGCTGAATCTCCGGCGTATCGGCAGCCTGTTTCAACAGATCGATCTGCGCCATCAGGCTCTGATAGCGGGTATCCTGATCCTGCAGGGGGACGACTTTCAGTACCGCTTCCGCTTCATCGCTGCGGTTCAGGGTAATCAGCACCTCCGCCAGCAGGAAACCAATTTCGCTCGACTGGTTGCTCAGCTGCCACGCATCTTTTAACAGCGGCAGCGCTTCCAGTGGTTTATCTTCCTGCATCAGCGCCATCGCCTGCTGCGCTTTCAGCTCTTCTTCGCGCGGCAGCACTTTCTCCAGCAGGGCGCGGATCGCGTCTTCCGGCTGCGGTCCCTGGAAGCCGTCAACCGGCTGACCATCCTGGAACAGGTAGACGGTTGGAATTGAACGCAGACCAAACTGTGACGCGACCCGTTGCTCTTTGTCGCAATCCAGTTTGGCGAGAATAAACTGACCCGCATACTCCTGCGCCAGGCGCTCCAGCACTAGCGTCAGCTCCTGACAGTGCTGGCTGCGCTCAGACCAGAAGTAGAACAGCACCGGCAGCTGCATCGACTGCTCAAGGGTCTGCTGCAGGTTAGATTCGTTGATGTCGATGATAGAAGCTTGTGGTGACATGGATAAGTCTCTTTGCAAAAAGTGTTCTAAGAATATGGGGCCAACTGGCACGGCTTCAAGCGCTATTGCACATGGCTTATTGATGGCTGCGCAAAATGCGATCCAGCATCCAGCCTGGCAGCAACCGTTTAAGCAGGCTCATCACGTGTGCGACCAGTGTCACTGGATAGCGTAAACGCGGATGTTTACTCTCGAGTGCATGACGAAGTTTAGGCAGAATGGCTTCCGCTGGCAGAGTAAAGCGAGCCGCGATGCCAGGGTTACGCACCGGGTTATGCTGTTCGCCCTGCGCCACATTGTCAGTAAAGCGGGTTTCAATCGGGCCTGGCTCGATCAGGCTGACCCGGATGCCGCGGCTGCGTACTTCAAGCCGCAGCGCATCGCTCCAGGCTTCCAGCGCATATTTACTGGCGGCATAGGCACCCCGGCCTGGCGTAGAGATCAGTCCCAGCACCGAACTGGTGTTCACAATGCGGCCATCGCCGCTGGCCTGCAACGCGGGTAACAGCCGCAGCGTCAGTTGATGAACGCCGAAAAAGTTACTGGAAAACTGCCGCTCCAGCTGTTGACGGGAGAGGGTGTGCAGCGGGCCGTAAAGCCCAAAACCGGCGTTGTTGAACAGCGCCGCCAGACGGTTATCGCAAAGCGCGAGCACCGCGTCGGCAGCCTCATCCACGCTCTGTGGCTCGTCGAGGTCGAGCTGCAGCCCCGTAAAGCCCAGCATGTTCATACGCGCGACATCGTCGGCTTTGCGGCAGGCGGCGATCACCCGGTAGCCCCGCGCCAGCAAATCGTGCGCGGCCACCAGGCCAATACCGCTTGAACAACCTGTAATCAGAATGGTTTTTTGCATTTCTTTACCCTATTTGCGCATCCAGGCGCGCTACGGCTGCTTAACTAAGGGGGCCAGTTCTTTTGCCATCAACCCGGCGATAAACGGCTGGGCATCAGGATTGGGATGAATACCATCCTGCTGCATCCACTCGGGTTTCAGATAGACCTGCTCCATGAAAAAGGGCACCAGAGGGATGTCATGCTGTTGGGCGAGTCCAGGATAGATGCCGCTGAACGCCTCGGTGTAGCGGCGGCCATAGTTGGCGGGCAGGCGGATCTGCATCAGCAGCGGCTTCGCATTGGCGGCTTTGACGTCGTCGATCACTTTACTCAGATTCTGCGCGATAGCGTCGGGCGGGAAACCGCGCAGACCATCGTTACCGCCCAGTTCGATTAACACCCATTGCGGCTGATGCTGTTTTAATAGCGCAGGCAGACGCGCCAGTCCCTGTGCGGCAGTATCGCCGCTGATACTGGCGTTGACCACTTTCGGTTTCTGCTCCCACTGCTTATTGAGCAGGCTGGGCCAGGCCGCCGTGGCAGACATGCGATAGCCCGCACTCAGGCTGTCGCCCAGCACCATCAGGGTATCTGCAGCAGCAAGACGTGATACCAGCAGAAGCATTAATAACAGGAAGGGATAATGCCAGCGGAAAACATTGTTGAAGTTCATCATCTTACTAAGTCCGTCGGTCAGGGAGAGCATCAGTTAACCATCCTTACCGGAGTTGAGTTGGTTGTCAAACCAGCCGAGACCATTGCACTGATTGGCGAGTCCGGCTCCGGCAAGTCAACCCTGCTGGGCATTCTGGCCGGGCTGGACGATGGCAGTAGCGGTGAAGTTCATCTGCTGGGGCAACCGCTGCACCAGATGAATGAAGAGCAGCGCGCGGCCCTGCGGGCCCGGCAGATTGGTTTTGTATTTCAGTCATTTATGCTGGTGCCGACGCTGAATGCGCAGGAGAACGTGCAGTTGCCATCGCTGCTGCGCGGCGACAGTGATCGCCAGAGCCGCGAACAGGCACGTGAACTGCTGACGCTGCTCGGATTGGGTGAACGTCTGCATCATCTGCCCGCCCAGTTGTCAGGCGGCGAGCAGCAGCGTGTCGCGCTGGCCCGCGCCTTCAGTGGTCGTCCAGGCCTGTTATTTGCCGATGAGCCGACCGGCAACCTCGATCGCAAAACCGGTGATCGCATAGCCGACCTGTTGTTTTCTCTTAATCGCGACTTTGGCACCACGCTGATTCTGGTGACGCATGATGAGCAACTGGCGGCGCGCTGCGATCGTCGATTGCGGTTGCGCGACGGAAAGTTGTGGGAGGAGCAATGATCTGGCGCTGGTTCTGGCGCGAATGGCGCTCGCCCTCGCTGCTGATTGTCTGGCTGGCCCTGACGCTGGCGGTGGCCTGCGTACTGGCGCTGGGGTCGATCAGCGATCGTATGGAAAAGGGGCTGAATCAGCAGAGCCGTGATTTTATGGCGGGTGACCGCACGCTGCGCAGCACGGATGCTGCACCAGAAGCCTGGCTGGAAAAGGCGAGGGAAACCGGTCTGACGGTCAGTCGTCAGCTGACTTTTATGACCATGACCTTTGCCGACCAGTCACCGCAGCTTGCCTCAGTCAAAGCAGTAGATGACCGCTACCCGATGTTTGGTACGCTGCAGACGCAGCCGCCAGGCCTGCGGCCACAGGCGGGCACCGCGCTGGCGGCACCGCGCCTGATGGCGCTGCTGAATCTGAAAGTGGGTGACATGCTGGACGTGGGGGATACCCGGCTGCGCATCAGCGGCGAGGTCATCCAGGAGCCGGATGGCGGCTTTAACCCGTTCGAGATGGCGCCGCGTCTGTTGATTAACCTGGCGGATGCGGCAAAAACCGGTGCGATTCAGCCCGGTAGTCGCATTACCTGGCGCTATAAGTTCTCCGGTAATCCCGATCAGCTGGCCAGCTACGACCGCTGGATTGAACCGCAGCTGAAGGCCGACCAGCGCTGGATCAGCGTGGATAACTCGGACGATGCGCTGGGCCGTTCGATGCAGCGCGCGCAGCAGTTTCTCCTGCTCTCGGCCTTGCTGACGCTGATGCTGGCGATTGCGGCCGTAGCGGTCGCCATGAGTCACTACTGCCGCAGCCGTTACGATCTTGTGGCAGTGCTGAAAACCCTGGGCGCAACGCATGGCGCGTTGCAGCGGTTGATCATCGGGCAGTGGCTGGCGGTGCTACTGCTGGCAGCGATTGCCGGTGGCGTGGTCGGACAGGGCGTGGAAGCAATCCTGATGACGATGCTGAAGCCGGTGCTGCCTGCCAGCTTACCGGCGGCCAGCGTCTGGCCGTGGATCTGGGCAGTAGGGTCGCTGTTTGTGATTTCGCTGCTGGTAGGTCTGCGCCCCTATCGTCTGCTGCTGGCAACCCAGCCTCTGCGGGTGTTACGGCGTGATGCGGTGGCGAATCTCTGGCCATTGAAATTTTATATCCCGGTGATGATCGCCGTCGTGGTAACGCTGTTAGCCCTGCTGGTCGGCGGCAGCAAAATGCTCTGGGCGCTGCTTGCAGGTGTCGTGGTGCTGGCGGCATTACTGGCGTTACTCGGCTGGGGAACCCTGCTCCTGCTGCGCCGGCTGGTGGTGCGCAATCTGGCGCTGCGACTGGCGGTCAACCGGCTGTTGCGCCAGCCCGGCATGACACTGAGTCAGCTGGCGGCTTTTTCGCTGTCGTTTATGCTGCTGGCGCTGCTGCTGGTGATGCGTGGCGATCTGCTGGATCGCTGGCAGCAGCAGTTACCGGCAGATAGCCCGAACTTCTTCCTGCTGAACATGACGGCGGATCAGGTGCCGCAGGTGCGGGACTTCCTGCAAGCACACCAGATTAAACCTGAAACTTTTTATCCGATTGCGCGGGTGCGGCTCAGTGAACTCAACGGCAAACCGGCCGATCCAAAACTGGATAATGCCCTGAACCGCGAGCTCAATCTGACGGCGCTTGCCGATCGTCCGGATCACAATCCACTGGTGGCTGGCAACTGGCCGCCAAAAGCGGGTGAAGTATCGATGGAGGTGGAACTGGCGGATCGGCTGGGGCTGAAGCTCGGCGATACCTTAACGTTCGACGGCGATACGCAGACGTTCAGCGCCCGTATCACCAGTCTTCGTAAAGTGGACTGGGAAAGCCTCAAGCCGAACTTCTTCTTTATCTTCCCGCCGGGCGCGCTCGACAGCCAGCCGCAGACCTGGCTTACCAGCTTCCGCATGGAGGCGAATCCGGTTCTGCTGGCGCAGCTGAACCGAGCTTTTCCGGCGCTGAGTCTGCTGGATATCGGCAGCATTATGCGGCAGATCGGTCAGGTGTTGACGCAGGTCAGCCAGGCGCTGGAGATCATGGTAGTGCTGGTTACCGCCTGTGGTGTGTTACTGCTGCTGGCGCAGATTCAGGTCGGGATGCGACAGCGTCGGCAGGAGCTGGTGGTCTATCGCACGCTGGGTGCGGGGAAACGTCTCCTGCGCACAACGCTATGGTGCGAATTTGCGCTGCTCGGCGTGGTCTCTGGCGTGGCGGCCGCGATGGGGGCAGAAGCGGCGCTATGGGGATTACAGACAAAGATTTTCGACTTCCCATGGCAGCCTGACTGGACTTTATGGCTGGCGCTGCCCCTGTGTGGCGCGTTGCTGCTATCGCTGTGCGGCGGCTGGCTGGGAATCCGGTTACTGAAAGGGAAGGCGCTGTTCAGGAAGTTTGATGCGGCATAAGGCAGGGCTGGCTAAGGCGGCATGAGGCCGCCTTTGACCTTTATCCGGAACGTTCCCTGAACCCGCAAGCGGGTAGCGGGAAACTACAGCTTTTCAACGGCCCAGGCGATGCCGCTGGCGTACTCTTCCGGCAGCTGAGGCACCAGCGCATTCAGCGCCGCTTTCAGCCGCTCTGCATTGCTGTCGGTGAGATTGAGGTGGCCCACTTTACGACCCGGACGCACCTCTTTGTCATACCAGTGCAGATGCACCAGCGGCTGTTGCAGCCAGTGGAGATTCACGTCAGTACCAATCAGATTAACCATTACCGACGGCGCAAACACCACCGGCTGTGGCAAGGCCAGGCCAAGAATGGCGCGCAGATGCAGCTCAAACTGGCTGATCGACGCACCGTTCTGCGTCCAGTGCCCACTGTTGTGCACGCGCGGCGCCAGCTCATTGATCAGTAGTCCGGCTGGCGTAACGAAACACTCCATCGCCATTACGCCGACGTAGTTCAGTTCCTGCATGATCGCGCTCAGCATCGCTTCAGCCTGCTGCTGCTGTGCCGGATCCGCCTGCGGAAACGCCACGCTGGTGCGCAGAATGCCGTCCTGATGCAGGTTATGCGTCAGCGGATAGAACACAACCGAGCCATCGTTACCGCGCCCACCCACCAGTGACACCTCACCGGAAAAGTTGATGCCCTGCTCAACGATACATTCGCCGTAGCACGCATCCGGTAACTGGTGCGTTTCATCAGCGCGCAGACGCCACTGACCCCGCCCGTCGTAACCGCCGGTGCGGCTTTTCACAATCGCCAGCTCGCCCAGAGAGTCAAACACCGCTGGCCATTCACTTTTATCGGCCAGTAACTGCCACGGCGCGGTGGCAAGCCCCAGCTGATCCAGCAGCTGTTTCTGCGTCAGGCGATCGGCCAGACGCGGAAAAATATCACGGTTAACAAAGGCCGGATGGCTCGCCAGTTCGCGCGTCAGCGCGGTCTCCGGCCAGCGTTCGATTTCGGCGGTGATCACGCTATCGGCGATAGGCAGGGCCGCAGGATTGGCATCCAGACCCACCGGATACACCGCGATGCCCAGTGGCTCACCCGCCTGACGCAGCATACGACCTAGCTGGCCGTTACCCAGTACGCAAACCGGCTTCATGCATCCACCCGCGGATCAGGGTGGTTCAGCACCTCATCAGTCTGGCTCTGACGCCAGGTAGTCAGACGTGACGCCAGCGCACTGTCATGCAGCGCCAGAATCTGCGCCGCCAGCAGCGCGGCATTGGCTGCGCCCGCCTTGCCAATCGCCAGCGTCCCGACCGGAATACCGCGTGGCATCTGCACAATCGAATAGAGGCTATCCAGGCCGCTCAGCGCAGCGCTCTGTACCGGCACACCCAGCACCGGTACCAGGGTTTTGGCCGCCAGCATTCCCGGCAGGTGTGCCGCGCCACCTGCGCCAGCAATAATCACCTGAAAACCGTTTTCGGCTGCCGTTTCGGCGAAGCTGAACAGTTTATCCGGGGTGCGGTGCGCAGAGACGACTTCAACATGAAAAGGAACGTCCAGGCTGGAGAGGATTTCAGCGGCGAACTGCATGGTGGCCCAGTCACTTCTGGAACCCATAACAAGGGCGATGCGGGCCGGGGCGTTGGATGACATGCGGTCAACTCCTGTAAATGAACAAACAGACCTGGCCGGGCGGACAGGTTTTGAAGGGCACCGAGAATAGCATGAGAAGCACGCAAGGAAAACGGTTGCGTCGGCCTGACGTCAGGGAGTTGCCTGCAGATTAAAAATCGAAATGGATAAGCTGAATGCCGCTGGCGTCGAGCTGAATCATAGAACCCCGGCTGTGCCAGGCGCCCAGCACAGCGCGTTGCGCCGTTTCACCCTGCAGGCTCAATGTATGAATGTCAGGACGATGGGTATGACCATGAATGAGCAGCGGCACCTGCTGGCGCAGCATGGCAGCGGCCACGGCATCCTGGTTTACATCCATGATGGTCTGGGATTTGTGCTGGTTGGCCTGTTTACTGTCGGCGCGCATCCGGGCGGCAATGCGTTTGCGTATCCACAATGGCAGCGCCAGGAACAGTCGCTGGATCCACGGATTGTGCACTTTGGCACGAAAGCGCAGATAACCCACATCGTCGGTACAGAGTGTATCGCCGTGCATGATGAGTAGTCGATGGCCGTAGAGCGTCAGCACCTGCTCTTCCGGCAGCAGCGTCATGCCACAGGCCTGCGCAAAGCGTCGGCCAATCAGGAAGTCGCGATTGCCATGAATAAAGTAAACCGGAACCGGCAGGGCGCGCAGGGCGCGGGCAATCTGATGATGCAGGGGATCGGGATCGTCGTCGCCAATCCAGGCTTCAAACAGATCGCCGAGAATATAGAGCGCGTCGCAGTGGGGCGCTTCGCGCTGTAAAAAATGCAGAAAACCGGCGGTAATCGCCGGTTCTTCCTGACACAGATGGAGATCTGCGATAAACAGCGTGCGCGACATTACTCGCTGACGGTCACTTTCTGAATAACGACGTCATCTTTTGGCACATCCTGGTGCATGCCGCTACGGCCAGTAGAGACCGCTTTGATCTTCTCGACCACATCCATGCCTTCAACCACTTCAGCGAACACGCAGTAGCCCCAGCCCTGAACGCTTTCGTCACGGAAGTTCAGGAAGTCGTTGTCAGCGACGTTAATGAAGAACTGTGCGGTCGCAGAGTGCGGCGCAGAGGTACGTGCCATTGCCAGCGTACCTTTGGTGTTTTTCAGGCCGTTGCTCGCTTCGTTCTGAATTTCGGCTTTGGTTTCTTTCTGCTTCATGCCCGGCTCGAAGCCGCCGCCCTGAATCATAAAGCCGTTGATTACGCGGTGAAAAATGGTGTTGTCGTAAAAACCTTCACGGCAGTAATCCAGGAAGTTCTGTACGGTTGCCGGCGCTTTATCATCGAAAGTTTTGATTACGATATCGCCATGGTTCGTCTGGAAAGTTACCATTTTTGTCGTCCTGTAAAGGTTGTCATCAGTTGCTGAGGTCGCGTTGTCGATCGGCGACCCCCTTTTTGTCGACCGTTCTTATATCATAATTTCCAATGACGCGTCAGCAGCGCGGCGCAGTTGGCTTGCTTTGCGTCGCGCGAGCGATAAAAATACGGCACAATGTCTGGATACTTAAAAAAGCCAACCACACGCGAAAACGGAACCGTTCAATGCTTAAGATTTATAACACCCTGAGTCGACAGAAAGAGGAATTCAAACCCATTCATGCCGGTAAAATCGGGATGTATGTTTGCGGCATCACGGTGTATGACCTCTGTCACATTGGTCATGGGCGGACGTTCGTGGCGTTTGACGTGGTGGCGCGCTACCTGCGTTACCTCGGTTATCAGCTTAATTATGTACGTAACATCACCGACATTGATGACAAAATTATCAAGCGCGCCAATGAAAACGGCGAGAGTATCGAAACCCTGACTAATCGCATGATCGGCGAGATGCACAATGAC
Organism: Pantoea sp. WMus005; assembly: GCF_013415305.1. Lineage (GTDB taxonomy): Bacteria > Pseudomonadota > Gammaproteobacteria > Enterobacterales > Enterobacteriaceae > Pantoea > Pantoea rara. The sequence goes on along the minus strand of NZ_JACBXU010000001.1, from coordinate 2,019,754 downwards.
TTCGCCGCGCTGGGGATCCTGCCACCCGATGAGGAGCCGCGTGCCACCCGTCACATCGCTGAAATCATTGAGCTTGTGGAAACACTGATTGCGCGGGGTCACGCCTATGTGGCAGACAATGGCGACGTAATGTTTGATGTCCTCAGCGACACCGATTATGGCGCGCTGTCGCGTCAGGACCTGGAGCAGCTACAGGCAGGTGCACGCGTTGAAGTCGCCGACGTGAAGCGCAATCCGATGGATTTCGTGTTGTGGAAAATGTCCAAAGCGGATGAGCCAGCCTGGTCATCGCCATGGGGTAACGGCCGTCCTGGCTGGCACATCGAGTGCTCGGCAATGAACTGCAAACAGCTGGGTACCCATTTCGATATCCACGGCGGCGGTTCAGACCTGATGTTCCCGCACCATGAAAACGAAATCGCCCAGTCGAGCTGCGCCCATGACGGTCCTTACGTCAATTACTGGATGCACTCCGGCATGGTGATGGTTGACCGCGAGAAGATGTCCAAATCGCTCGGCAACTTCTTCACCGTGCGGGACGTGCTGCAACATTATGATGCGGAGACGGTGCGTTACTTCCTGATGTCCGGTCACTATCGCAGCCAGCTTAACTATGGTGAAGATAACCTGAATCAGGCGCGTGCGGCACTGGAGCGTCTCTATACGGCACTGCGTCACACCGACAGCAGCGTGAAAGCCCATGGCGGCGACGCGTTTGAAGCGCGCTTCCGCAGCGCGATGGATGATGATTTCAACACCCCGGAAGCCTACTCAGTGCTGTTCGACATGGCGCGTGAAGTGAATCGCCTGAAAAGTGAAGAGGGCGCTTCTGCACACGGACTGGCGTCGAAGCTGCGCGAGATGGCCAATGTGCTGGGCATCCTGCAGCAGGATCCTGAACTGTTCCTGCAGAGCGGCGCGCAGGTGAATGACGAAGAGGTTGCCGAGATTGAGCACTGGGTGAAAGCCCGTGCCGATGCGCGCGCCGCCAAAGCCTGGGCAGAAGCGGATATCGCGCGTGACAAACTTAACGCGCTGGGTGTCATCGTCGAGGATGGGCCACAAGGCTCCAGCTGGCGTCGAAAATAAACCGGAGAGGGCGAGCAATCGCCCTTTTTTATTATGGCGATTGAACAGATTCAGATTCGCGGCTTCCGCTCAATACGTAACCTGACGCTGTCGCTGCAGCAGCTGAATGTGGTGAGCGGTCCCAACGGCTGCGGTAAATCCAACCTCTATAAAGCGGTGCGGCTGTTGCATGAGGCCGCCAGCGGTCGTCTGGCGCTGGCACTGGCTGACGAAGGCGGCATTCAGAAAGCGATGTGGGCGGGTGGTTTACGCCGGGGCGATCGCCGACACGATCCAAAGCGGCTGGAGCTGGCAGTGGTGATGGATGACATGGATTACCAGCTGGAAATGGGTTTCCCCGAGCCGCTGGCGACCAGCCTGTTCAATCTCGATCCGCTGGTGAAGCAGGAACGGCTCTGGCTCAGCGGCCAGCAGCGTCGTCCTTCTGCCTGCATCATGCAGCGCGAAAACCAGACCGCCTTTCTGCACAATGTTGAAGGTGAGCGCGTCACCTATCCGGCAGTATTGCATCCGGAAGAGTCGCTGTTTGGTCAGCTTGGCGAACCCCATCTTTACCCGGAGCTTTCGCAACTGCGCGAACGTCTGCAGCAGTGGCGCTTCTATCACGAGTTCGCCGTCTGGCCCGGCTCACCGATTCGTGCGCCGCAGATTGGCGTGCGTGCGCCGGTACTCGCTCACGATGGCCGCAATCTGGCGGCGGCCTGGGCGACCATTGTGGAGCGGGGTCATTCAGAGCTGTTGTTTGAGGTTATGGCGCAGGCGTTTCCCGACTGCCAGTTTGACGTCGAGGTGCAGAATGGCCGCTTTCAGATGCTGATGTCCCGTCATGGCATTCTGCGTCCGCTGGAGAGCGCGGAGTTTTCTGATGGCACGCTGCGTTTTCTTTGCCTGGTTGTGGCGCTGCTCAGCCCGCGTCCGCCCGCCTTTATGGCACTGAATGAACCGGAAAACAGTCTGCATGAGGATTTGTTGCCTGCGCTGGCGCGCTTAATCGCTGAAGCCAGCGAGTTCAGTCAGCTCTGGATCACCAGCCATTCACCCCGACTCGCCACGCTGATTGCGCAGCATACGGCGGTGAATCATATTGCACTGGAACAGCGGGAAGGGGAGACGTGTGTGGAGGGGGATGAACCGCTACAGTAGCGTCCCCGCAGGGACGCCCCGGAATTACTCGACCACAGTGATGCGGAAACCGGCAAATTCCACGGTCTGACCAGCCACGATCTTGCAGCGCTTACGGGTTTCAACCGCGCCATTCACCTTCACTTCACCCTCGGCAATCACGACTTTCGCCTGTGCACCGCTCTGAACCCAGCCTTCCAGTTTCAGCAGGTCACACAGATCGACATGCGGGAATTTACCCAGTGAAAAACTTGTCATTTAAACTACCTCTTTATCATGAAACTCTTCGCACGCCTGCAGCGTGTTTTGAATCAGGGTTGCCACTGTCATCGGACCCACACCGCCCGGCACCGGAGTGATCCAGGCGGCACGCTCTGATGCGCGGTCAAAATCAACGTCGCCCACCACTTTGCCGCTATCCAGACGGTTAATACCCACGTCGATAACGATGGCACCGGGTTTGATCCAGTCGCCCGGAATAAAGCCTGGCTTGCCCACCGCAACGACCAGCAGATCGGCATGCTCAATGTGATGGCGCAGATCTTTGGTAAAGCGGTGGGTCACAGTCGTAGTACAGCCCGCGAGCAGCAGCTCCATGCTCATCGGACGGCCGACAATGTTGGACGCCCCGACCACCACAGCGTTCAGGCCATAGGTGTCAATGTTGTAGCGCTCCAGCAGCGTCACGATACCGCGCGGCGTGCAGGGACGCAGGGTTGGCGCACGCTGACACAGGCGACCCACGTTATAAGGGTGGAAGCCATCAACATCTTTATCTGGCGTGATGCGCTCCAGCACCTTCACATTATCGATGCCCGCTGGCAGCGGCAGCTGCACCAGGATGCCATCGATTTCGTCATCCTGATTGAGCTTATCGATCAGCTCCAGCAGCTCAGCTTCGCGGGTGGTGGCAGGCAGATCGTAAGAGCGGGAGTGGAAACCGACCTCTTCACAGGCGCGGCGTTTGCTGGTCACGTAAATCTGCGATGCCGGGTTTTCACCCACCAGAACCACGGCCAGACCCGGCGCGCGTTTTCCGGCGGCCAGACGCTGCTTCACTTTTTCCGCAACCTCAAGACGCACCTGCTGCGCAATCGTTTTACCGTCAATAATTTTTGCTGCCATCAGAGAGGAAATCCACTGTGTTGTGTTGAATCGGGGAAGGACGCTATTTTGTCAGAAGCGCGGCGCGCTGTCAGTCACAGTTTCAGCCGCGCATGCGCTTTCCTGCTTTTTCGCCGCGACGAGTACCCGCCTGCATGCGTATGATATCGACAGGACAATCCGGGGACGATGTAATGATTTGGATAATGCTTGCGACTCTGGCGGTGGTGTTTGTCGCTGGATTTCAGCTGCTCACCGCGGGCTCACGCCACGCTGCCCAGCGGCTCAGCAAACGACTGCAGCTGCCACCGGTACAGGTGGAATCAATGATCTCTATGATGGGAAAAGAGGCGGCGAAAGAGTTTACCGACTATCTCAGCCACGATAATGAAACGCATCTGCATAATGCCGCAGCGGTACTGCTGATCTGGCAGGTGTTGATTGTTGACGGCAGCGAGGAGAACAGCCAGCGCTGGCATGCGATTCTCAGTCGCGCCGGTTTTTCACCGCTTATCAGCCGCCAGCAGTTGCTGCTCGCGCTGGGCTTTCTGCGACAGCTGGAGCCAGACAGCCAGGAGCTGCACGCGCTTCGTGAGCAATACAATGCGCGTTTCACATCACAAGGGATTGAGCTGGAAGGAGAATTGACCGGCAGCAGTAAACTCGTGTCGCTCAGTGAATGGCGCAGGCGTCATTGATGCCAGTTGGTTATTCCCGCAGCACTTCGCTGCGGAGAAACGGCAAAAACGTTGACGTACCCGCTTCCCGACGTATAATCCGTGCCATCTCCATGCGCCCTTAGCTCAGTTGGATAGAGCACCGGCCTTCTAAGCCGTAGGTCACAGGTTCGAATCCTGTAGGGCGTACCAAATTTTCTCTTCTGTTTCGCAGTCTGGTACTCTTTTTCCTCTACTGTCAGTTCGATACCGCAACATTTTACTCTTATTTATATTCAATAAACTCATTGCCAGTATTACTCCCATGGTAGTTTGGATAGGGTTGTATTTTTTCTGTGCATACGATCTGCTTATTGTTCGTGATGTCTATTGCATATAGCATTTTAATATCATGCGCAATTGCATGATAAGTATGATGTTCAGGCAGAGCCTTCTGAGGTGAGGAAACGTTGATACCAGTGCTGGCCAGGTAAGCAGGTTGGTTAGCTTGTGTCTCGTTCACTGTGCAATACTCACACGTATCGCAACATCATTCAGGATGAATCAGATGAACGAATTTGAGCAAGAACTCTATAATAACGGCTTCTCTGCTAAAGATATCGGTAAGCTCAAGAGCACCATCAAAAAAGACGAATCAAAAAAAGATACACTACAAAGCCTCGTTATTGATTTGAGTAAACGCTTTTGGGGCGGTGTCATTGCTCTTGTTATTTTGATGCTTATTGGATTGGATGGCATTTTCAATGCGGATGCTTCAAATGCTATTCCATATATTATCATTCTGACGTTTGCATTTCTTGTGGTCTATTTTGTGACTCCTCTGAAACTGACCTGGAAATCCTATAAATTTGTCAGGAAAATTAGAAGTTAGTTTTGTGCTGGGTTATTTTGCATATGATAAAGTTTGATAACTATTTTAGTTCAATTTAACTGCTTCCCTTTGACTAATACACCGCGATGTTAGTAATGTCTTCATAAGCTCAATGAGAACATCCTTTGAAGAAGCGTTTTGCCTGGGAACAGATCATCAATGTTCTTCACGAAGCTGAATCCGGAGTTTATGCCCGCAAGCACGCCATTTCAGATGCCATGTTGCACACATGGCATAAGATCCACTTCTAAAATGTCGCTACGTTATCGTTGACTCGCTTTACGATAAAGCCAGGCACCGATAAAGGCTAGCAGCAGGGAAAACACTGCCTTAAGCACAATCACGGTGAATTCAAAACTATCCATAGCGCTTTCACCATCACCACTAATGTGGCCTTCAACCAGTGATCTGATGAACTCTTCAGGAATAAGAATCCAGGAAGCGGATAGAATTATAATAAATATTTGTATTTTCACCGCACTACACACTTTGTGAAATCAGGAACTCCAGGAACATCAATGCGTCCGTATGCCAGTAAACCATGACTACCCGGCACGACGACTTTTTTTCTCCGCAACAACGAACTGCGCAAAGTCTGGAAGTCAGTTGAACGATAGAGGGTTATGCATCCCCATGATACGCCGGAACCGTCAGTATTGAGTGGGTGAAGCCTGAAGCTGCCGCGCTTTACGCCATTAACAAAAACGTAGTCACTCATGGTTTTCGCGCTGTATAGACCGAACCACTCTGAGTGATGATTTCGGTACAAATGGGCCATATCAATCAACTCTGCTCGGGCGCGATTTAGTAAACTGCCTTCTGGCCTGTCTACGATGCAGTATGTTCCAGGCGGAATTGCTGCCTTCTCAATGTCAGAGCAATCTGGATTGTTAATATACCTTTCAATGCCCGAAAAAATGTCAAAAGAACCAACACCATAGCAGTTTAGCTTTACCCGTTTTCCATCACTTGAAAGGCGGTCATAATCCATCATGCATATTTGTACTGTAATGCTACTGTTATCAATTCACAGCCCATTCATAATGCTTCTGACAAGCTACATAAATCTCTCTTCCTGCAACTGATTCTTAAAGCAGTCTGGCTTTGTTTCTATTGCCACATCCAGCATCTTGCAGTCACCGTTCACCGGCACCCACAATAATAAATGATTTAATCTGCCGCTCACTAACAAGAAGCGGCATGCTTTCACGCCAGTGCCATTACCCTTTAGCCACACCTGACAATGCTAGCACCTGCTTCTGTTTCCTTGCAGGCAACTTATTCAGTTGCACTAACACGTTGACCAATTGTTCATCAACATGCTCTGGTGGTTTAACGGTCAGCACGATGCGGTCTGCGGTGAAATTCACCTCGATTTCGGTGCCGGTGATGAATCCGGCGGCAGTCAGCCACTGGCCTTTCATAATGATCGATGGAATTCGGGTATAGCTGGGATACCGGCTGGCGTAACTCACTGTTAACTTATGCTGAGTAATAGAAGGGGCTTCTGAAGTTAAACCAACTGCATTACACTCTGACTCAGTCCTGATCTCTATTCTCTCTAAATAGGATTGTGATTAGCATTGCAGAGGTGCTCCAACACCTCTGTATCGCGCTAAATACCTGTACGTATAATCAACTAATAAGAATAAAGTCCAGCTGAAAGCTGATGTAAGCCAGCGAGTTGTCTCGCAATTAAAATAATGTATTTTGCGGCCAGAATCGCAAAATAAAATAATTAACTCCTGCGCTTTGCTATGAAGTAAAAATGACAAAGTATTTAAATTTCCTGGGAATTAAATAATGCTTTTCATTTTACTGTGATTATTTATTAAGTGCTGCAGTTCCTGAGTTCAGCAAACTGATTATTCCGCCTGTACCCATTCCTGAAGCCATCAACGCTGTCAGTCAGAATCCTGAGTAAGTAAACTGCCACACTACACTCAGACTCAAAAATTCACGGCATCTTTTTTTCCTTCCGCCGTAATGCCATGATGACCGCTTCAACACTCCGCTTACGACAACCCGCCACAGAGCACAAAACAGGGAGCACCCCGTCATGGAAAGTAAAAATCTTGTTGATATTGCTGAGGCATTTCCTCAGTTAGCGATTGACCTTAAATATGCCACCGCCGATAACCTTACCAGTCAGCCGATCTATCGCGACGCACGCTGTCTGCTGCACGTTGATGCGGCGAAAGCGCTGGCGAAAAGTATCAATATCGCCCGTGTTGCGGGCTATACACTGCTCATCCTCGACGCGTACCGTCCACCCGAAGCGCAGGCAATTCTGTGGAATGCCTGCCCGAATCCCGACTATGTTGTGCCGCTTTCGCGCGGATCAAACCACAGCCGTGGCACTGCGGTAGATGTGACGCTGATCGATGAGCGCGGCGAAATCGTGGATATGGGCACTGGCTTCGATGAGATGAGTGAACACTCCCATCCTTATCATCCTGATGTGGGGGTTCAGGCGCAGCGCAACCGGCTGATGCTCAATGCCATCATGCTGGGGGGCGGCTTCACCGGCATTGCAACCTAGTGGTGGCATTTTGAATTGCCAGGCTCAGAAAGCTATTTGCTGCTTGACGGGGTATTTGGCTGTTACTCCTCACTACAGGCGGAAAATACCAGCCTCTGAGGCGACAGGGCAGTGCGATTGAATTATCGGAAAGAGAAGGGGGGAGTATTTACAGCGCAGATATACGTACCAGAAAAGAAATAAGCCGCGGCAGGCGCCACGGCTATTTTTTTATGCAGACTGCCACTCACTCTCTACATCCGCTTTGGCTTTAGAGAGGATGACTTTATTATCGTCAACTTCTTTCACCCAGCTGAATGGAATAATGTGGTGTTTGCCGCCTGCTTCAGGATCGCTTTTCGCCAGCTTAATTTTGTCGTCGCCTTCAAAATGGTCAACAACGCCGACATGTTCGCCATTGACATCAACAACCTGTGCGTGATCCAGAATTTCTGATTTATCTACCATGGTGGCTTAATCCTTATATTTAATGAGTTCAGTTGCCCTCAGACAAAACAAGCCTGGTTGTTAAACGTGGTTTTTGCCAGGCAATTAACAAAATGAAATAGTTAAGTGAACTGGTCCTGATGAATATCATTTATTTCCGCTAAGAAAAATAAGCGAAGCCGTAAACAGACTGAATGGTCTGCTATCACTGGGCTGGTCATCACTTCGCCGTTTTCATCAGCATCATCAGATTTACCTTTCAGTCTGCCGCTACCTGACCAATAAACGTTATGATAATCAGAATAATCGCCATACAGCAGCCCGGACTAAACGCAGGCGGCTTAACGTACAGAAAGGAGTCCTTATGCCAGCAGTGAGTTCACTGACCACCGAAGGAGGCGTCTGGATTAATCAGCCGCCAGTACACCGTTTTGATGGTGATACGCTGCAGTTCGAAACCGCGTTAAACAGCGATTTCTGGCTCCATACCTGGTACGGCTTTGAACGGCACAGTGGCCACGCCTTTGGCTTCTGGGTAGAAAGTGATTTTACCGTTCAGGTGCAGGTGAGAGCGGACTTCAGTCAGCTCTACGATCAGGCCGGTCTGTTTATTCAGGACAGCGAAACGCACTGGGTCAAAGCGGGTATTGAATTTAACGATGATCAGCCCGCCATTGGCAGCGTGGTAACGCGTGAGTTCTCCGACTGGTCTACGGGCGTCTTTCCCGGCGATGCACAACAGTTCTGGATGCGTGCCACGCTGCAAAATGCGGCGCTGAGGATCCAGTACTCCAGCGACGGAGTGACCTGGCCACTGTTGCGACTCTGTCCGTGGCCCGATCAGGCACGGCGTTTTGTCGGTGTGATGGGCTGCTCGCCGGAACGCCAGGGACTGGGAATCCGTTTTAGCGATTTCACGCTGGGCCCGCCTCTCGGTAAAGCATTGCATGATCTCTCCTGAAGGCTGATTGCATATCCTCGCGGGATCGGCTTAATTGTCAGGTCAGATTTTGCGTTGACACGTCGCCTGCTTAAGACGACGCCTTTACAGGGAAAGCTATGCGTTGCCCCACCTCCTTTACCTCGCTGCTGGTCACGCTTTGCTGTGCCGGATGGGCACAGCAGGCCGCAGCCGATACCGTCTGGCTGAATAATGGCGACCGGCTGACCGGCACCATTCGTTATCTCAGCGACGGCAAGCTGGGGATAGAGACACAGTATGCCGGGACCGTCACGCTGGACTGGCGTGCAGTGAGTACGCTCGCCAGCGAGAATCCGGTGAACGTCGAAAACAAAAAGACCGGCGAGCATTATCAGGTGCGGCTCTCTTCTTCCGATCCCGGTTATGTCTGGGTGGAACGCAATGAGCAGGAACAGCAGGTCTCGGTGCGGCGCATAGACGAGTTTATGAAAGCCAAAGTTCGCACCGATCAGCTCGCCTGGACCGGCAACATTGATGCAGGCGTGAAGGTCAAAAAAGCCTCGACCAAAACCGATGACTATAGCTTCGCGCTCAACACCAAACTCAACCAGGGGAAATGGCGGCACGATATCGGCGCGACCTACAATCGCGAGCAGGAAAATGAAAGCGTCAACACCGACAACTACAGCCTGCGCTACGCCTTTGACTATCTGGTCAGGGAGCAGTTTTTCTGGCAGACCCGCGCAACCTATAAACGCGACTGGGTGGAGAATCTGTCACGCCAGGCGTTGATCGGTACCGGCCCGGGTTATCAGCTGTGGGATACCGAACTCAGCGCGTTCTCACTTTCCGTGCTGGGCGGGGCCTTTGAGTATGGCTACAGCGACGATCGGGAAGAAAAGCATTTTGGCGGCTCGCTGCGCTGGAACTATCAGCGCTATCTGTTGGGCAAATCGGTCACGCTTTACAGCAACGGTGATGTCGGTCATTCGCTGGATGATGACGGGGTATTTATGCTGGATGCAGAAGTCGGGATGCGTTACAGCCTGACCTCCTGGTCAACCCTGCATATTGGCTATCATCGCAATCTGGTCAGCGGCATACCCGATACCCTGAATGAGGGCATTTTCTCTACCGGACTGGGGCTGAAGTGGTAACCCGCTGATCGCGCCACGTCGCAGCAAATCCTTACTGTTTTTATCCGGTTACCGACCCGGCATTAGCTAAGCTCCATTTACTGTCACAACAGGAATGCAGAAGATGATCGTAAGCAGCATGGTGTATCGTCCGGGATGCGCGGGCGAAGAGGTTCAGGTCGATGATATCAGCGAAGTGATGAAGGAGCCGGAGGCGTTTATCTGGCTCGGTCTGTGGCAGCCTGACGCTGAGTTTATGGCGAAGATTAAAGAGGAGTTCGGACTCCACGAACTGGCGGTTGAGGATGCGCTGAATGCCCATCAGCGACCTAAAATTGAACACTATGGCGACTCGCTGTTTATCGTGGTGAAGACGGTTTGCGCGAAAGATGACAGCTGCGAACTGGGTGAATCCCATTTTTTTGTCGGAAAAAAGTTTCTGATCAGCATCCGTCACGGCGCATCGGAAAGTTATACCCCGGTGCGGCAGCGGGCGTCTGAAAACCCGGCGCTGCTGAAGTTTGGCCCTGCTTATCCGCTCTACTGCCTGCTCGATTTTGTGGTGGATCGCTATGCCCAACTCTCCACGTCGCTGAATGAGCGGGTCGGGGAGATGGAGAACGATCTCTTCACCAGCGAATTTGATCGCAAGTCGGTGCAGTCGGTTTACACCATGCGGCGTCATCTGCTGTCGCTGCGCAATGCGGCGCTGCCAGTGGAAGAGATTTGCAACCAATTGATCCACCTGCATGAAGATCTGATCCCGCGCCCGCTGCGCGCCTATATCCGTGACGTACAGGATCACGCCCGCCATGTAGTGACCGATGCGGAAGATATGCGCGAGATGCTGACCAGTGCCATGCAGGTTAACCTGGCGCTGGTGACAGTGCAGCAGAATGAGGTCGTCAAAAAGCTGGCGGGCTGGGGTGCGATACTGGTCATTCCAACCGTGGTGTTCAGCATGTATGGCATGAACTTCGAGCATATGCCCGAGCTGAAGTCGCTGTATGGTTATCCGCTGGCGGTGGGGCTGACTCTGCTGGCCTGCGGCGGGCTGTGGGCCAAATTGCGCCGCTCGGGCTGGCTATAAGGCGGCTGTCTGTTTCGTCATTGCGGGGCGGAGTAAATAACCGCCTCGCTTAATTTTATTTTGCGCTTATTTAAACGCAGCGAGAGCAGCCTGAGATAATAACCTCTTTTACTTCTCTTCACCCCGTAACAATAAGATCAGTTTCTTGATCGTCGTTATTTAAGAAAACAGTCCTGCTGGCCGATTTTTTATTTCTTCACTACGATGATCAGATAACTTCACAGATAAACGCTTCGCTGGTGAAATAAGCCTGATGCTGGACTGGATTCTGATCATCGCCCGGACGCAGTTTGCAATCACTATGGGCATGCATATCACGCTGGCGGCATTGACGCTGGGGCTGGCACCGTTTCTGGTCTGGTTTGAGGCACGCTGGCTGTGGGGAAAACAGCAGGCTGCGCGGGATGCTCTTCACTTCTGGCTGAACATTTTTTCCCTGACGGTAGCGATTGGGGCGGCTTCCGGCGTAGTCATGGAATTTCAGTTTGGAACACACTGGGCGCGCTTTTCACATCAGGTCGGCGGCGTGATTGGACCCTTAATGTTTTATGAGGTGCTGGTCGCTTTTTTTCTTGAATCAGCTCTGACCGGTGTGATGCTGTTTGGCTTCAATAAAATCTCGCCTGGTGTCCATTTCGTCGTTACCTGTCTGGTGGCGATCGGGGCGTTGCTTAGTGCGTTCTGGATTCTGGCCGCCAATTCATGGATGCAAACCCCAGTCGGTTTCACGCGCACTGAGAACGGCGTGTTTCTGGCTGAAAGCTGGCGGTCAATTTTGCTGGCTCCCTCTTTTCCATGGCGCTTCAGTCATATGGTGGTGGGGTCGCTGATTGCCGCGGCAGTGATGATGATGGGTGTCGCGGCCTGGAGACTTCGGCATTTTAAGGGTGAGTCCGCTTCGCGGCTGATGCTCAACAGTGCGCTGACCTTTCTGCTGCTTGCGGTTCCATTACAAATCGTACTCGGCGATTTGCACGGTGAAAATACGCGCGACTATCAGCCCGCTAAACTGGCCGCGATGGAAGGCAGCTGGCATCGACCCGCACAGGGCGAGGGTGAACCGTTGCGACTGTTTGCGCTACCGGATCAGCAGGCGCAGCGTAACACGCTGGAGATCAGCCTCCCCAGCCTTGGATCGCTCTATCTGCGGCACAATCTTTCCGGTCATATCAAAAGTCTGAGCGAATTTCCTGCGGATGCGATTCCCCCGGTGTTACCGGTCTTTTTCGCATTTCGTCTGATGGTAGGGCTGGGGCTGATCATATTGCTGACCACGCTGGCGGCAAATCTTCAGCGCTGGCGTGGACGACTGGCAGAATCAGGGCGGTTACTGCGCTGGCTGACGTGGCTCTCACCGGCGGGCTTTATCGCACTGCTGTCAGGCTGGGTCGTGACTGAAGTGGGGCGTCAGCCCTGGACGGTCTATGGCATGTTGCGTACAGCACAGAGCGTGTCACCGCTGGCCCTGAGTACCACGCTGAGCATTTTCGTGGCGGTACTATTGATCTACGGCCTGGTGTTCGCCCTCGGCTTACGCTATTTGCTGCGTCGGATTAAAGGTGAGCTACCCTCAGGTGAGCCGGTGGTCATTGAGCTGAAAACGCCCCATTAGGAGTCGCTATGGCTGATTTGTCTGCGATGATCATCTGTCTCTCGTTACTGCTTTATCTGTTACTGGATGGGACAGATCTGGGTGTGGGTATGCTGTTTTTCTGGTTTCACGATGATCAACAGCGTGAACTGATGACGCACAGTATTCTGCCGGTCTGGGATGCAAATGAAACCTGGCTGGTGCTGGCCGCAGGCGGTCTGCTGGCATTGTTTCCACCGGTCTACAGTCTGCTGCTCAGTGAGCTGAGCGCGCCACTGTTCACCATGCTACTGGCACTGGTGATGCGGGCGATGGCGCTCGAGTATCGCGCCCGGAGCAGTAACCGTTTACGCCGCTGGCTCGACCGTATTATGGCTAGTTGCTCGGCGCTGGCGACCTTTATTCAGGGCTGGTGCGCGGGCATGATCATCAGCGCTCAGCCTCAGACTGGGCTGCCCGATGGGCTGAGCCTGGTTCCGCTGATGAGCGGTGTTGGATTAATGGCGATCTATTCGCTGCTGGCCTGTTGCTGGATCGGCTGGCGAATCGGCGACAGAGTGCAACCTCTGGCAGAAGCGCAAAGCTGGTTATGGTGGCTGCTGGCGCTGATAATCTTTCTGTTCGAACTCTATTTTAACGCCGATATCTGGCACCAGAGCTGGCAACGACCGCTGGGAAAAGTGGCTGGCATGGCGATTGTCATGCTATGGATCGTTTTGCCGGTAACGCTGTGGCGAGCCAGGCCGCTGCTACAGCTTGTTGTGGCACTGATGCTGATCGGGGCCGTGTTTATCGGTTTGCTGTGCGGCCTTTATCCGTGGCTGGTGCCGTACCAGTTTGCCATCAGTGAAAGCGCTTCCTCGCCGGTCACGCAGGGATTCGTGCTGGTGGGCGCGGCGATTGCCATGCCGCTGACGCTGCTCTATCACAGCTGGTCGTTCTGGGTTGAACGGCGCGCTAAATGACCTGCGTCCGGTATGATTTGGGCCGCGAGCCGTTGAGGCTGGCGACTGACAGGAGAGAATTGCAGGATGAAAAAAGATCACACAGGCAGTCGGGATTACCCGATAAAAGAAGATATGCGCTGGATACGTCGTGAATGGCGTATTCAGCGTATCGGTGAATACGTCCTGATTGCGCTGGTGATTCTGGGGGCTTGCGGACTCTTTTCCAAAGGCGTGCTGAGTAATGGCAGCGCCCGCTCGCCGGACGGGACGATCCAGGTGGAGTATGAACGGTTTGGCCGGGTTGAGAGTAATATGGATATGCGCATTCGCTACAACGCACCGGTAACCGACCGCTTTAACGTTACGATTGGCGGTGGTGCCCTCGATAACCTGCAAATCCAGACGCTGCAGCCTCAGCCGCTGGAGGCGGTAACGATTGGCAGCGATCTGCGGCTGACCTTTTCGTCGCGTGATACCGGTCTGGATCACGCTATCTGGATCGGACTGCAGCCCCGAAATCCTGGTCGCATTTCTGTCAGCGTCAGCAGTGGCGATCATCCGCCGGCCCGTTTTACCCAATGGATCTATCCCTGACAGGAGTGCTTAATGGAAACGGTATTACGTGCCGCAGCAATTTACCTGGTGCTGATGATGGTGTTCAAAATTGCGGGCAGACGCACCCTGCTGCAGATGACCTCTTTCGATCTGATTCTGCTGTTGATCATCAGCGAAGCCACCCAGCAGGCGCTACTGGGCGACGATTTTTCAGTGACTGGCGCGGCGCTGACCATTATCACGCTGGTGACGATTGACATTGTGCTGGGCAAACTCAAAAGCCGTTTTCCGATGGTGGAGCAGGCGATCGACGGCGGACCGGTGATTCTGGTGGAGAATGGTAATCTGCTGACCGAACGCATGAAGATGACAGGCATCAGTCCTGATGATGTGCTGGAGGCAGCGCGTTCCGGGCCGGGGCTGGAACGGTTTGATCAGATTAAATATGCGGTGCTGGAGGTAAATGGCCATATCTCGATTATCCCCCAGACCGATAGTTAGTTGCCGGTGCTGGCGTTTAGCCTGACCTCATAGTGCCGTGCGGGTCCGTTGCTTGCTACAGTGGACGCTGAACGCAGCACGTTTCAGTAACACGTCACGCTGCGCTTATTCAGCCGCTGCCCTTGTATTCCTGTCGATTTAGTTCAGACTTAGTCATCCACTCATGTTTTATCATCAGAGCTGGCCTGACTATCAATCAGCGTTATGCTTTTACAGTCAGGATTAAAGTGAATGAATTTACGCGATTTACCTTCTACCCGGTTACCGGCTGGCATATTGGTCCCCTGAACACCCATCAGGCGCTGGTAGTGAAATTCGGTTATATCGATCCCGATGCCCCGCATGAACAACGCCCGCAGGAAACCCTGTTTCTGGGTCTGACCCTCGAAATGGCCAAAAAACTGGTCGCCAGTCTTTCCGAACACATCGACTACGCTGAAAAAATGGGCACCCAGCACTAGTTTCGTGCCGCGATCGGTGATGATACCCACTGGCAGATTATTTCGCTGCGCTATCGTCCGGTGCATACACCCGAAGCGCACGGGCAAGCAGGCGGAAACGCGCGGGTGTCTGACCAATAATCTCACCGTCGGCATTGATGTAATGGGGGCGGCGAGTCTCAATTGTCAGCGCCGTGGCGCTGAATGCCCGCACATTACGCCAGCGACCGTGAGTGCCGCGACGCAGAAAGGGCAGCAGTGCAATGAGTTGCCAGCTGTGCTTTAACTCCAGGCTGTAAACATCAAGCAACCCATCGTCTGGCGCCGCGCGCGCTTCCACCGTCATGCCGCCACCGTAGAAGCGCCCGTTACCCACCGAGACCTGAACCGTTTTAATGGGCGTCCGCTGACCCTGATGGACCAGCGTGGCGCTGAACGGACGGCTCTGCCGCAGCAACCGCAACGCCGCCAGGGCATAACCGCCCACGCCCCAGCGCTTTTTCGATTCTGCCGTAAGGTTTCGCGCCAGCTCCGCCGAGAAGCCGATGCTGGAGACATTCAGGAACAGGTGCTCATTGACTTCACCCAGATCCACGGCGCGCAGATACCCGTCTGCGATAATCTTCACGGCCTGCTCCAGCGTAGCCGGAATGCCCAGCGTCCGGGCAAAATCGTTGGCGGTGCCCAGTGGTAAAATGCCCAGCGGCAGGCCGCTCTGCATCAGCCCCGGCGCGGCCGCGTTAAGTGTGCCGTCACCACCGCCGACGATGACCGTCTCGACGCGATCGGCATAAGCCGCGATCAGTTCGCTGTAGCTGCGGGTCTCATCCCCGGCTGGTTGCAGCAGGGTGAATCCGGCCTGAGTCAGCAGCGACTGTGCCCGGCTGGCTTCAATGCGTCCTTTGCGTGAGCGCTGATTAATCAGCAGCAGGGCGGTTCTCTCCTGTTGAGTCATACTTTTGCGGCATCCTGATGTCAAAATGGCTGTAATGAGGCGGCAAGTACAGCATCGGCATGAACGGCGAACAACTCTGTTTGCGCGACTTTACGTAACCTGTTGAGTGCCATGCGCGGTATTAAGATCGTCTACACTGCTTAGGGTCAGTTCCATATTGAGGCGTTGCAATGACTGAACATGAATACCGAAAATTGTTAGCCGAACAGGGTTTTAACGAACCATTGCTGATCGAACGTGCAGCGTCAGCCGAGCTTGATAATCACGTCCACGCCTTTGAAGCGCTGGCACTGATTCTCAGTGGGGACATCACCATCAGTACTGAACAGGGTGATACCACCTATCATCCCGGTGAGACATTTCACCTGCAGCCGAATGAACTGCATCGCGAGGCGTTCGGGCCGCAGGGCGTCACTTATCTGGCGGGACGTAAATATGAGTGAGTGGCATCAGCATGAACGTTTCTGACGATCTGTTTACCCGGCTGGCACGTTCACCGTTCCGTCAGCGCTTTCGGCTGGGACGTGCTGAGTATGATTATGCGGTCAGCAAAGGCGAGCCGGTGTTGCGTCAGCATGCCGCAGCGTTTGTGGCACAGCGCCTGGCGCCTGCCCAGCCAGAAAATGATGGCAAGCAGACGCCCATGCGCGGCCATCCGGTGTTTATCGCCCAGCACGCCACCGCAACCTGCTGTCGTGGCTGTCTGAGCAAATGGCACAACATCGGACAATTTCAGCCGCTGAGTGCTGAGCAGCAGGCGTACGTAGTGACGGTGTTACTGGCATGGATTACGCGACAGAGGGATCAGCCTGCGCCGCCTGCTCGCGTGACCCGAACACCGCCTGAAAAAGACGACGATCCGCAGCTTGCACTGTGGTAGTGGACGAAAAATCTACAATCAAACACTTTTTCTGGTGAAAACTGGCCCTTTTTGATTCCTGGTTTATTCTTAAATCTTTCCTGGAAAGGCTATGCCAGGATTAAAACCTACACGGCAACGATGAATACAGAGGGAATTATGAAGAAATCAATTATCGCACTGTCTGCTATTTTGCTGGCCTCGCCAGTATTTGCTGCTACCACCACAGACAACACCGTAGCGGAAGCGCATAAAGGCGCTGACACCGCGAAAGAAAAACTGCACCAGACCCAGAATGAAGGCAAAGAGCTGAAGCTGAAGTCTGAGCACGCCGCTGAAGGCAAGAGCCACACCACCGGTAGCAAAATTACCGAAGGGACTCAGAAGGGCTGGCACAAAACCAAAGAAGGCACTGAGAAAGGCTGGGATAAAACCAAGCAGGGTGCTGAAGATCTGAAAAACAAAGCGACTAACTAATTCGCTGCTGTTTCCATGTTAAAAAAAACCCACCGAAAGGTGGGTTTTTTTATGGACTGACGGGGATTACGCTTTCTTTTCCTCAGTCTCTTTTTTCAACGCCAGGACTTTCATCTCAGTCTCTGCAGCGGCATGGGCGGAGGCCGCCGCCGCTTCAGCCGCCGCCTCTGCTGCTGCCTCTGCGACGTCATCGGACTGTTTCTTGCCTTCATCGATAAACTCTTCGTCGATGGCTTCGATGTTTTCGCGGTTATCGCGGCCGGAGAGCAGATTCCAGCAGGCGATAAACAGCGCAGCAATCACCGGACCGATAACAAAACCATTGATGCCGTAGATTTCCATGCCGCCCAACGTGGCGATCAGGATCATATAGTCAGGCATTTTGGTGTCTTTGCCGACCAGCAACGGACGCAGAATGTTATCCACCAGACCGACAATCACCACGAAGAAACCGACCAGGAACAGCCCTTTCCACAGCACGCCGGTGGCGAAGAAGAAGATCGCCGCAGGCACCCAGATGATGGCGGAACCGACGGCCGGAATCAGGGAGAGGAAGGCCATCAGCGCACCCCACAGCAGACTGCCGTCAATGTCGGTAAACCAGAACGCCAGCCCGCCGAGAATACCCTGAACGATACCAACCACCACCGTGCCTTTCACCGTCGCACGCGCCACGGCAGCAAACTTCACCATCAGGTGATGCTTCACGTAAGTTGAGAGCGGCAGCGCTTCCAGAATCAGATGCACCAGATAGGAGCCATCTTTCAGCAGGAAGAACAGCAGATAAAGCATGATGCCAAAGCCGACGGTGAAGCTGAACGTCCCTTTCCCGATGATAAAGGCGCTGCCCGCGACATACTGGCCGCCCTTAAGGGCAAACGAAGAGAGCTTCTGCTGAATCTGCCCGGCGTTATCCAGATTGTTTTCAGCCAGAAAATGCCTCGCCCAGCGCGGCAGATGCTGCAACAAATCGGCGAACACGGCCGGGAACTGTGACGAGTTGGTCTGCAGTTTGTGATAGACCGCGTTAGTTTCGACCACCAGTGAGGAGGCGATAATGGCCAGCGGCGTAAACACAATCAGACAGATACAGAGCAGGGTAATTAATGCGGCCACGCCATTGCGGTCGCCCAGTCGGGTCCGCAGCCAGGTCTTCAGCGGATGGAAAATCACTGCCAGAATCGCCGCCCACAAAATCGACGAGAAATAAGGCGAAAGCACGTCAAAAAAAGCGACCGTGGCGATAGCCAGAATCAAAATGAAAAATCCGATGTTCAATCCTTTAAAACGCATGGAAAAACCTCATCTGGAACAAACTCTGATAAACCCGACGCGCAAAAATTCTGTGTCTGGCTTCGCTTATGCGGTTGCCGCATCACGGATTAACGCTCAGGCTGTGCTCTTTAAACGCTGCTGGTGGCAGCATTATGCTGGCTAACGGGTTGAAAGATCTGGCAGAAATGATGAACGGATAATGTGCGTTCGCTGCATGACTTCCGGTCGGTAACAGGCTGCCTCTGACAGCAGCGCGCTGAATCCTACATTAGCGTAGCGGTTTCGACCATTATTGGTAGGTCAGAGACTCATGTTCCCGGTGTATGCTGCCGATAACGCTGTTGATCGGGCGAAAAACAGGCAATAAGAAATGGGTAAACAGACATTCTTCGTGGTGTTGCTGGCGCTGGTATTAACCGGCTGCGCCACCAAGCAGTATCCACAGGCGGCGGCAGTGACGCCGGAAGAGACCGCGACGCTGAATTGCAGCGCACTGGATCAGGAACTGGTCAAAGCGCACAGCGTGCAGAGTGATATTGAGCAGACCGGTCAGTTTGATGCACTGACCGTGCTGGGCTTTGTCGGGGATTTCGGGCTGGGCAATGGCATTGCGAAATACAATGCCACTCAGAAGGCGGAGAAGCGAGTCACTGAGTTACAGTCGCTGAAAGCCGCGAAGTGCAATCAGCGACTGTCGTAGCGAGCGGCGTCAGGTCAGCCCAGAGTGCCTGCGCTGACATGCTGCAGCCGTACGTTTTCGGCGGCACGCTTACCGGCAAGGAAGGCGTGATCCGAGTTGTAATATTCCCACTCGCTGTAGCGACCTGACAGATGAATATCCTGGGTCAGCAGCCACTGGCGGATCAACGCCACGTTATCGCTGCGCGCATGGTCATAGACTACGTAGGCGTAGGGCATATCGACCTCTGAGGCACAGAGCAGCGGATCGTCCGCGGTGATCATACCGACCCGGATGCAATCCTGACGGCATCGCTCAATCAGCGCATCGCCCTGTAGCGGCAGCGGATTGGCCGCGTTGTAGGTGATTTCACAGGTCAAGCCGAAACCGCCCGGCGGGTTGCAGTGCGGACTGGCATTGCCCTGTACAAAGATGCGGTGGAATAGCGTATCGCCAGGATAGTAAATCCAGTGCTTTTCAGTCAGGTCAGCCCGGCCAATCCCCAGATTCACGCAGCGCACCGACACAAACTGCAGCTGCTGCGCGGCCTGTTGCACACTCTGTGGCACCTCATCGCCCATCAGTTTAATCAGCTCCGGCAACGGCATGGTGCTGATCAACTGCTCATAACGGTAGTGGCGACCATCGGCCAGCAGCGCGACATGCGCCTGCGGATAGATGCGGGTCAGCGTCGTATCCGTTTCCAGCCTGCATTTCAGGTGCGGCAGGAAGCCGGACATCAGTGCCTGGAAACCGCCGCGTAGCGGATAGCCGAATCGGGCGTTAGGGCCGACCGGTTTCGCCAGCGGTTGCAGCGCGCCATCGATGATCTGCGACAGATCGGGCAACGGGACGCGTCCACCCAGCCACGAGGTTTCCATGTCGGTCAGCGGCACCTTCCAGAGCTTCTGGTTGTAGGGCAGGGCAAAGTGACGTGCGATGCCTTTACCCCAGGTGCGCATAATAAAGTGCTGGAAATCCTCTTCGCCTTCCACGATGCCAGTGCTGCTGCCCTCATCGGGGATCGCGCCATCCGCACAGCAGTCCCGTCGAGCCCGCGCCCGATCCAGCGGTACGGCGGCGGCGGCCGTTTCACCATAACGCGCCTCGATAGCGCCCAGCACGCACTCTTTTACCACTTCGACCGGCAAGCCGTGTAGCGCTGACTGGAACGGATAGCGGGTATACACGCCGTCGCTGTAAACCCAGGCTTCACGCGCCTGCCAGTGCAGGTTATCGCCCAGCAGCATCTCATAGAGCTGCAACACATACGGGTCCTGCGAGAACATAATATGACCGGCATAATCGAAGGTGAAACCCTGATCGTCAATTGAGCGGCACCAGCCGCCTGGGGTGCTATTTTTTTCGAGCAACACCGCGCCTTCGCCATAGTGATAACCGGCGCTCAGTCCGGTGGGGCCGGCGCCGATAATCAGGCAGGGCACCGCATCACTCTCCAGCATCGCTGGTGTGAGAGGCGTGACGTTAGACTGTGCCTGGGTCTCGCTCGACGATTTGCGTGCAGGCTGACGTTGCGTCAGCGCCTGCTGAATCAGTCCATGAATCTGCTCTGCGGTGTGATTCCACGAGGTGGCATCCACTTTGGCCTGCATCCGTCCCGCCAGCGCCAGCCTTTCTGCAGCCCCGATCGCCATTGCCTGTTCACAGGCGGCGATAAACGCCGCGTGAGTCTCTGCTACCGCCACTTCCTCTGCGTAGTGGCGAGCGACATCGACAATGGCGGTACTGACAATCGGCAGCTGCGCCGCCATATACTCCAGCACCTTGGTAGGGGAGATGAAGCGGGTCGAGGCATTAATGGCAAACGGCATCAGACAGACATCCCAGCCCGCCAGAAACTGCGGCAGCGCCTGATAAGGCTGCTGGCCGAGCCAGTGAATGTTGTCGCGCTGCGGCAGGCTGGCGGGATCAATTTTCACCACCGGCCCGACCATAATGATCTGCCATTCGGGATGGCTGTCTGCCAGCGCCGCAATCAGCGGCAGATCGATGCGCTCATCCAGCACGCCGTAATAACCCAGGCGCAGCGGCGGAATCGTATCCTGCAGCGGATGACGGTTAGTGCGATCGCGTGCCTGTTCAAAATGGATGGCGTCGACGCTGCTGGGGAAGCAGTAGACCTGCGGATGTTTATCACGCTTTGCTTCATACAGGCTGGAGCCGCCGGTAAAGACCAGATCGGCGCGCGTCATCAGTGCAGATTCGCGCTGCTGCAGCTGGCGCGGCGCATTCTGAAAGGCGGAAAGCTCATCCATGCAGTCGTAAATCACCAGAGAGGGGTCAAAAGGGGTCAGCAGTGGCAACGCCATCGGCGTATAGAACCAGATCAGCGGTTGTTCATCTTCTTCCAGCAGCGGCGTGAGCAGCAGCAGCAGTGGGGCGATCTGGCTGTCGTGAAAACCGGGTGCGTCGCTGTCGGTATGCGGCTGGATCACCGTGATGTTCGCGGCTGGCGAACTCTGATGCAGGCCCGGCGGCCCCGCCTGCCAGACCGGCTCTTCGACAAACAGCACACGATAGTGCTGAGCCAGACGTGTCAGTAGCTGCTGTGGGCGCTGAAAAACAAATCCCCAGCGTAAATGGCTGAAAACGATAAGAACAGGTGGTTTCATTGTGTGCTCCTGACGTTGTTGTCGTGGGGACTGGATGTGCTGCAAAAAGCGCTGCGCCTGGTGTAAAGCGTCGGCATAAGGCTGCTGTAACTGGCGGGCGTAAGGATCCGGTCCCAGCAGATCGAGGTCCCACAAACCGCTGCGGGTCCAGAATGTGGTCTCCTCCCATAAGGGACGATCGATAATCGGATAGAGGCAGATACCGAGCAGTTCAGTGCCTGCCAGCTGCGCCTGCGCCACCTGAGCGGTAATTTCATGGATCCAGGCTCCGCGTCCGCTGCCGACGTGGCTGGTTTCCGCCAGCAGCAGTGGCCGCTGATAACGCTGCCAGACCTGCTGCAGCATCTGATGTAGCGGCAGGCGACGGCTCTCGCCCAGATGCCAGTAAAGCCGCTGATTCGTCCCCTGTTCCCATTGGTTGTCGTGGTAGTAATTCACGCCAGTCAGATCGAGATAGCGGGGAGCGCCGCCCAGCTCCGGGTTGCGCCTGCCGCTGATCATGTCCCATGCCTGATACTGGGTATCGCACATTTCGCGTGCCAGCACGTCGCTGGCGGGATCGGCAGGATCGGGCACGATATGGATCAGCGGATCGCAGTGCAGCAGACGGGCACGCGGATCGGCCTGCCAGATCGCATCACAGGCGGCCAGGGTCGCGCGCACCAGCTGCTGCTTGGCGGCATTTGCCCCATCGGGTTCCGGGATCGCCTCACAGGCGAACAGCCCGACCGAGATGCCCCAGCTGACAAAGGAGATTTCATTCATGGGGGAGTAGACCGGCGGCTGCTGATACCAGGGGGCCAGAAAGCGGGCCAGTGCGCCACAGAAGGCGGCGAAACGGCTGACAAAGTCGTGATCAAACAGGCTGACTCCAGCGGGCCAGCCGTAGTGGCAGATCGTCCAGCTTATCTGGATACCCTGCTGCTCTGCGGCCTGCATCCGGGCAGCAATCGTCGAGAAATCATAGCCGCCATCACGCTCACATAAGCGCCAGCCGACGCTTTCGCGCACCGTGCGAATAGAAAAGGGGGTCAGCGCGGCATAGTCCTCTGCTGCACGCGCCTGATGCTGGTTCAGATCGTTCATTGACAGCGCAAGACCGGCAGGATTGATATGGTCGGCACCTTCGTAGCCGGCCTGCCAGAAACTGAGAAAAGGCGTCATGGCATCTCCCAAAAAAAGCAAAACGCTTCCCGCTGACGAGCCGTCGTGAAACGGGTCAGGGCGTGACAGGTTTGCATTGCAGACTGGTCGATCTGACCACTCTGAGCGGACGGGCGATCCTTGCCATAAGGCACAGCCACTGAGGTTCAGACATCAGGTCCTGTGGCGTACTGACGAGTGAGATAGCGGGACGACACGGGCGGCGCTATCGGCAGGAAAATTCTGGCTTCTCTGGACATTAATGGATTTTGCGGAAGCCTTACTGGAAAGTATAGGCATGAAGTTTTTGTTCGCAACTTGCTGAAGTGAAAAGAAAAAGCGTAGCGGTAAAAATAAACCATCCATAAACAGGAAGTTTTTGATTCAGGTTTCTGGCTGATCAGATAAGCGCAGCGTGAACAGGCTCAGCGCCATTTTCGGCTTTATTAACCTTTTCCTGAACATGCAGAGAGGTCAGACTCGCCCGTTTTCGTCTTACTGCTTCGCTTGCCTTTTGCCGGGCTGGCGACAAGATTGAGTTATCACTGGCCTGAAGCTGCAGGTCATCAACGGGCGACTGCGACGATGCACGCCCCTTTAAGACAGGATGTTTAGCAGACTATGTTCTCATTCGACTGGCACCGTTTCTTACTCAACGATCAACCCGCCACCTTTTTGTTTGAGGTGGTGGCGCGGGTCCTGATCGCTTATCTGGTGGTATTTACCTTTCTGAAAGTGTCCGGACGGCGCGGCGTCCGCCAGCTGTCGCTGTTCGAGCTGGTAGTCATTCTGACGCTGGGTTCCGCATCCGGTGACGTCACTTTTTACGATGATGTGCCGGTGCTACCGGTTATCATGGTGTTTGTAGTCCTGCTGGCGCTCTATCGCCTGACCACCTGGCTGACAGCACACAGCTCGCGCTTTTCCCGGCTTATTCAGGGCGACGTCATTACCCTGATTAAAGATGGATTGTATGTGCTGGAGAGTCTGGATCGGCTGAATATTTCTGAAGATGAGTTCTTTATGGAGCTGCGGCAGAGTGGTGTGGAGCATCTGGGGCAGATCCGCCTGGCGCTGGTGGAGGTGGATGGTCAGCTCAGCCTCTATTTCTACGATGATGATGAGATGCGCGCCGGGTTAAGCATCCTGCCGCCGGAGCACCGGCAGGATTACAGCACGGTGCCGGTTAGCGCGCTCTATGCCTGTACCCATTGCGGCCAGACACAGAGGATAGAGGCGGAGCAACCGGCTATCTGTCCGCGCTGTCAGCGACAGCGCTGGTCTGCGGCACTGAGCGTGCGTCGGCTGCATTAATCGCCTCAGCGTTCAGGGCTTGTCGCGTCTGTATCGGCCCGATTAACACCGGCGAAGCAGGCGCTGAGCGGGCGCTTTTGCTGCCCTTCGTCGGTGAAATTATCCGCGCTCAGCCAGACGCTCAGGGCGCGCTGAACCTCAGGCCATTCACGGTCAATCATCGACAGCCAGTCGGTATCGCGGTTGCGCTGTTTTCGCGTCATCACCTGACGAAAGCGGCCCTCGAAGCGGAACCCCAGCCGTTCTGCTGCGCGTCGGGACGCGACATTGGTTGAATCACAGCGCCACGCTACCCGCCGATAGCCGAGAGAGAAGGCCCTGTGCAACAGCAGAAAAATCGCCTCGCTACCGATGACACTGCGCTGCATCAGTGGCGACCAGGTGACGTGCCCGATTTCAAGCGTGCCCTGTTCGGGCTCAATGCTGGCGAAGCAGACCACGCCGCAGGGCTGCTGATTCACAGTGCAGACCGTGAAGGGCACCAGTGCCACATCCGCCACTTTATCCGCAATCCAGTGCTGCATCTGTGACAGTGAGGTGGGCCGCTCCACGCTCAGCCAGGTCCAGTCACGCTCATCCGGTGCCAGCATAAAGGCCTGTAACAGCGATTCCGCATGATCCACGCTCAGCGGCAGAAGAAGGCAGTGCTGGCCGGTGAGGGGCGCGCGGGGTGGTCTGGCGACCGGCTGCCAGTCGGGCAGCGCTTCACCGATCGGCTGATCAAACTGATTGATGTTCACTGGCATCCTCCAGAAAGGAAATGGACGGTAAGCGGGAAAACTTTCGGGCCGGACTGCCTGGCTATCCTGAACCGCGATTAAACCCGTCGCAGCTTGTTCCCGCTCCCCACATAACTTTGCCTGTTACTGACAGAAAATGAAAACCCTTCGGGCAGCATAGCGGCACCGTTATTAAAGAGGTATGCGTATGAAAGTGAGGCTGGCCAGTGCATTACTGTTTTTGCTGTTATCATTTGGCGCATTTTCACAACAGGTGATCAGTGAAAGTCATCCCCATTCACGCAGTGCGCGATGGCTGGAGCAGGGGAGTCAGGTGGATACGGCGGATTCACCGGATGAACATTTGCTGGAGAGGCGGGAGTGGCGAAGCAGTCTGGAACGTAAGCCGTTTTGAAATGCGTTCCCCGGCAGAGTGCTCTGCCGGGGATTCGGTGGTAAGGTTCAGTCGATCAGATCGTAGCCTGGGTCGCTGCCATGCCTGGCACCAGAATCACCTTGCGGCACTCCTCTTCGCGTTTGGCGAAAATATCGTAGCCGCGTGCGGCATCTTCCAGCGGCAGATGGTGGGTCACAATCTCTTCCGGAGTCAGATGGCCTTGCTCAATCAGTTTCAGCAGGTCAGGCAGATAAGCATGCACGTGAGTCTGTCCCATCTTAAAGGTCAGGCCTTTGTCAAAGGCGTCACCAAACAGGAAGCCGTGAATGAATCCGGCGTAGACGCCCGGCACGCTCACGATACCGCCACGCCGGACGGCGGCAATGCACTGACGCAATGCCTTACCGCTGCTGCCTTCCAGCTTAAGATTGGTGAGCACAGTCTCAGTCATGCTGCCTTTCGCCTCGAATCCGACTGCGTCAATGACCGCATCCACACCGCGATTACCGGGGCTGTGCTCGATAATCCAGCCAGCCGGATCATCAATTTCATCGAAGTTAATCGGGATGACGCCGTAACGCTCGCGGGCAAAGTTTAAGCGGTAGTTGTTGTGGTCAATCATGTAGATCTGTTCGGCACCCTGCTGTCGGGCGCAGGCGGCACTGAGCAGGCCAACCGGGCCGGCACCGAAAATCGCCAGACTGGAACCCGGTTTTACCTCGGCGTTTTTAACCGCCTGCCAGGCAGTGGGCAGAATGTCTGACAGGAACAGCACTTTCTCATCTGACAGCACTGACGGCACTTTAAACGGGCCGGTGTTGGCTTTTGGTACCCGGACATATTCTGCCTGGCCGCCGGGCACACCGCCATAGAGTTTGCTGAAACCGAACAGCGCAGCGGGTGGCGTGATGTTTTTTCGGTTCAGGATGGCTCCCCGTCCGGGGTTGGTATTTTCACAGGCGGCATACTGGCTCATCAGACAGAAAAAGCAGTCGCCACAGGCGATAACAAACGGGATCACTACCCGATCGCCTTTGGCCACGGCGGTCACTGCGCTGCCTGCCTCAACCACTTCGCCCATAAACTCATGACCAAAAATATCGCCATGCCCGGTGCCGGGGATTTTGCCGCGATAAAGGTGCAGGTCTGAACCGCAAATGGCGGTGGCGGTCACGCGCAGGATAATGTCATCGGCGGCTTCCAGTCCCGGATCGGGCACGTTGTCCACGCTGACTTTATGGGGGCCATGGTAGGTTAATGCTTTCATCTGTTCATCTCCTGCTGAGAAGGGGCTAGCGGCCAGGCCAGAAGGCGTGACCATCCGCGGAAAAGACTCAGGAAACCTGAAATCGCAACCTGCCTGAAGTGTAGTAACGCTTTGAAGAGTAAGCAGAGCGGTGCAGGCTGCTGGACTGTTTCAGCCAGGCTGGCAGGGCGGATACTGCCGGGGTGTCGTGACCGTCACGGGAGCAGAATCGGGCTGCCAGCGTGTCAGATCGGCAAACGCACGACGATAAACCGTGTCGATTTGTGCCGGAACCTGTTGGATGTAGTTATACGCGTGCTCACGGGTTTCACCGGTGAGAGTCTGCAGATAGCACCGTGCTTCATCCAGCGTCGGGATCTGGCCTTCCACACCCGCGATACGGGCAGGCAAACCGGTCCAGACTACCCCTTCAATGCCTTTCGCCTGCGCCCACTCCGCCAGCGGCCCCGCCGACGTTTCTGTCACCGTCATCATCCCGACGCCATCAATGCGGCTGTCCGGAATCGCCTCACGGAGGCGCAGTGCGCGGCAGGCGCTCTCCAGTGATGCCGTGTTCAGCAAGGCCCAGAACACCGGCACCGGGCGCGCATTCAGGCAGATCGCGGTCGATAACTCGCCGCCGTCTGCGATGCGCACAAACTCAATCGGTATCTCCGGACCATCGTGATGCCACTGACTGGCGACCGGTAGCGCGCCGGTTTTCCAGATCAACGATCCCCATCCCAGGCAGGCAATTTTCATTCTCTTCTCCTTTGCGGCTGTCGGCATGATCGCGACAGCGTCTGTTTAAGCGTAGCCCGTTGCGCGGAATCGTTACTGGGATCACCTTTTCAGGGGCAGTAAAACGGCCTCAAAGATGGCATGATCGCCGCGCAGTCATGTTGCACAACCTGACGGTTTTTTAGCCGATCCATGCGTGTTTATCTGCATGGCTTGAACTTTTATCGTCAGGTGGTGTAAAAAGTGGCGCACGCAATCGATTACCTCTGCACGGGCGGGTCAGCATTACGCTTCACTGCTCCGGTTGCAGCTAACGAGAGCGGGGCAGACCTATACCTGCCTGACGACTCAGGTTAATGGCGGCTTTTAACACGGAAAATCTGATGAAAACCACGCAAACTGGCACGCTGGGCGCGCTTGAGAGTGACGTCGATACGGGATGGCGCAAAACCGACACCATGTGGATGCTGGGTTTATATGGCACGGCGATAGGTGCGGGTGTGCTGTTCCTGCCCATTAATGCGGGCGTCGGCGGGCTGATTCCGCTGATCATCATGGCGGTGCTGGCCTTTCCGCTGACCTTCTTTGCG
Source organism: Pantoea sp. WMus005 (assembly GCF_013415305.1). Taxonomy (GTDB): domain Bacteria; phylum Pseudomonadota; class Gammaproteobacteria; order Enterobacterales; family Enterobacteriaceae; genus Pantoea; species Pantoea rara. Next base: position 1,991,713 of record NZ_JACBXU010000001.1, on the reverse strand, counting down.
CACCGCGCGCTGACCCGATTTGTGCTCTCCGGTAAAAACCCGGCCGGTGATATCACCGAGGTGGTCGAAGAGCATTTCGGCGTCGGGGCGGGCAAGTTGATTACGCTGCTCTACTTTTTTGCTATCTACCCGATTCTGCTGATGTACAGCGTGGCGATAACCAATACGGTCGAGAGCCTGATGGTGCATCAGCTCGGCCTGGTGCCGCCGCCGCGTGTGCTGCTGTCGCTGCTGCTGATTGTCGGACTGATGACCATCGTGCGCTTCGGCGAGAAGATGATCGTTAAAGCGATGAGCGTGCTGGTTTATCCATTTGTGGCAGTGCTGATGCTGATGGCCTGCTACCTGATCCCGCACTGGCATGGCGCGGTACTGTCGACGCTTAACGTTCAGCCTGCGGGCAGCAGCCTGTGGATGACGCTGTGGCTGGCGATTCCGGTGATGGTTTTCTCATTTAATCACTCGCCAATCATCTCCTCGTTTGCGCTGGCGAAACGCGAAGAGTATGGCGATGCCGCCGAGAAAAAGTGTTCGCGCATTCTGGCGTGTTCGCACCTGATGATGGTGGTGACGGTGATGTTCTTTGTCTTCAGCTGCGTGCTGAGCCTGTCGCCTGAAGATTTACACGCCGCCAAGGCGCAGAACATTACCATCCTCTCCTATCTGGCTAACCATTTTCAGGTGCCGATGATTGCCTGGATGGGGCCGCTGATAGCGATTGTGGCGATCACCAAATCGTTCCTCGGTCACTATCTGGGCGCGCGTGAAGGGTTTAATGGCATGGTTAATAAGGCGCTGCGCAGTCGCGGTAAAACCATCGCGCCCGCCAGACTGAATCGCCTGACGGCACTCTTTATGCTGCTGACCACCTGGGGGGTGGCGACGCTGGACCCGAATATTCTCGGCATGATTGAGACGCTGGGTGGACCGGTTATTGCCATGATCCTGTTCCTGATGCCGATGTATGCCATTCAGAAAGTGCCCGCGATGCGGAAGTACAGCGGTCACATCAGCAACCTGTTTGTGGTGCTGATTGGGCTGATTGCTATCTCTGCGATCTTTTATTCGCTGGTGAAGTAACCCTGAGTGCAACAGGCGCATCTCACTACCCTTGAGATGCGCCTGCCAGTCTGTCTGTCGCTCGCCATTCTCTCTGTGACTCCCGCTATTCAGCGACATCACCCCGTAATTTTACCCTGCAGTTGCCTCATAAACTCTCTCTGTCAGTAGCATCTGGTCAGCAATTCTTACATTTGTTACTTATTCGCATGGTAGAGTAAACGCGAATAATTATTATTCCTTTAAAGGACAGGAGAACAATGAAAATCAGGATAGCTGCAGCCACCACACTTTTACTCTCAACCGCCTGTGCGGCCACCACCTACCCGGTCACAGTGACCGATATGGATGGACAGAAAATTACGCTGCAGAAAGAGCCGCAGCATGTGATTTTGCAGGATGGGCGCGATGTGATGGCGCTGGCATTGCTGGATCGTCAGAATCCTTTTAAGCGGGTCGTTGCCTGGAACAACCTGCCTAAAAAGCAGGACACCCAGACCTGGGACCTGCTGAAGCAGCGCTGGCCGCAGGCGGCCTCGATTGTGGATATGGGCTTTAACGATCAGGGACAGGTCAATCTGGAGAGCGTACTGGCGAAGCAGCCCGATCTGATGATTGCGCAACTGCGTGCCAAACCGGCCCTGACGCAGTCAGGCGTTCTGGCTACCCTGAAAAATCTGCATATCCCGGTGCTGTTCCTGGATGATGAACTCCATCCGAAAGAGAACACCCTGAAGAGCGTGAAAGTGCTGGGCACGGTTCTGAATCGCGAAGCCGAAGCAAAAGACTACGCCGATTTTTACCAGCAGCGCTGGGAGATGCTTCAGCAGAAGATTGCGCAGGTGCAGCACAAGCCGACGGTGTTTATCGAGCCGATTGCCGGTAACAGCGACAACTGCTGTTTTACCCACGGTCATAACGGCTGGGGTGCGCTGGTAGAAGCGGTCGGTGGAAAAAATATCGGCTCCGCGTTGCTGCCCGGCAGTTCAGGTTTTGTCTCGCTGGAGAAAATTATCGCCATGAAGCCAGACGTCTACATCATGACCGGCTCTAAACGCCCGAACAGCAACGTGCTGCCGTTTGGTTATAGTGCCAGTCAGGCCGACGTGACCGCCACTTTTAACCGCCTGCAGAGCCGCACCGGTCTGGAGCAGATCGAACCGGTGAAACAGAAGCGGGTGTATGGGGTTTACCATCATTTCTATAATCACCCTTACAACATTATCGGCATGGAAATCCTGGCAAAAGATCTCTATCCGGATGTGTTCCGCGATCTGGATCCGACGGCTGATTACCATCACATCGTGACGCACTTTACCGGGCTGCCGGATGCGCCAGTGATCCTCAGCACGCCGTAATGCGTCTTGACCGGTCAGCCTGATGCGTCATTCTCAGGCTGGCCGTTAAATCTGGATTTCGTCAGGAATGTTGTCCGGAAATGACCGCTGTTAAGAAAGCGCTAAGTAAGCGTAATAGTATGTAAGTAACCGGATTTTAAGAAATTTACACATGTTTCCCGCCACGATTATTGCCATGATGCCGATCAACGGTGCCTGAACAGCCGTTATTTTCGGAGGCAGTATCATGAAAAAAACAACACTCACGCTTATCGCTTCACTTTTGACATGCAGCACACTCTTTTCTCAGGCCTCACGGGCAGACGATCATGATGATGGGCAGCGTATGCCGGTGCCACATCAGAATGATGATCATCGTTCTGACAGTCGCGGTCCTGACCAGAATCGTGGCCGCGACAACGGCCGTCATGACATGGGTAATCATCGCCCGGATCAGGATAACAACCGCCGTGGCAGAGACGCCCGCAATGACCGCGACCATTTCGCCTGGCAGGGACACGACTTCCGTCGTGGCCATCCTGTTCCGCCGGCGTATCGCGGTGATTCTTACCGTGTAGCCGACTGGCATGAACGTGGTCTGCGTGAACCACCGCGTGGTTATCACTGGGCAAACATCGACGGCAACTATGTGCTGATTGCCGCCGCGACCGGGGTGATTACCGCACTGGTGCTGAACAGTGCCCTGAACTGATCCCCAGGGATGGCTGCGGCCATCCCTCTTTCTTTCCGTTTTGCTGCGCCAGCGGCTATCCTGAGACTCCACTCTGAAATTTCCTGTGTAAGGAGTCATGATGACGACGGTTAAGATGGTTGCGGTAGATATGGATGGCACGTTTCTGGACGATAACAAGCAGTACAATCGTTCCCGCTTTCTCGACTGCTATCAGCAACTCACCGCCCGTGATATCAAATTTGTGGTGGCCAGCGGCAATCAGTATTACCAGCTCAAATCCTTCTTCCCGGAGATCGCCAGCGATATCGCCTTTGTGGCGGAGAACGGCGCATGGATTATTGATCGTGATGAGGAGCTGTTTTGCGGTGCCTTTGAACGGCGCGATGTGGACGCGGTTATCGACACCCTGCAAAACGGCAACTATCCGGGCCTGCGTTACCTGCTGTGTGGACGTGACAGCGCGTATTACTTCGAGGGCATGGAAGAGACCTGGCTTAAGAAGATGCGCCACTACTGTCACCGGCTGAAGCCGATTCATCATCTGAATGAGGTGCAGGATGACCGGCTGTTTAAGTTCGCGCTCAATCTTTCTGACGACTACATCGGGCCACTGATGGCGGATATTGAGCGACTGCATCAGGGGCGTGTGGCAGCGACCTCAAGCGGTCATGGTTCGGTTGATTTGATCGTGCCGGGAAATCATAAGGCGCACGGGCTGGATCTGCTGGCTCAACGCTGGGGAATTACGCACGACCAGGTGCTGGCCTTCGGCGATGGCGGCAACGACCTGGAGATGCTGAAACAATCCGGCTTCAGTTTTGCCATGGGTAACGCGCCTGAGCGGGTGAAGCAAACGGCGCGCTTTGAAGCGCCCTCTAACAACGAGCAGGGCGTGCTGCAGGTGATTGAACAGATGCTGGCAGGCGAGGGGCCTTTTGCTGCCATACAGGCCTAGCTGTCAGGCTCAGAATCCGGACGTAACAGTATTCTCCTGAGGTGATGCCTGACCTGCCAGGGCTGGCAGGTCAGGGTTTCCACGACAGAGAAGGCGGGCAGTGGGTTGATCACGCCGTGATGTGCCAGGCCTGCGCGATCATCATCTGCATCTGTTCGCGGCTGTAATTCACCAGCGAATTTTTACTGTTGGCTCGCGCCAGAATCCACTCTGCCTCGGCCTGACTCAGCGAGGGGCCTTCCTGCCAGAACGGGGTAATCGCCTGCTGCTGCAGCCATTGCTTCAGAAACTGTGCTGGTGAGTCTGTGGCTGCGCTGAAGAGCTGTGGGTGTAGCTCCGCCATCAGCTTACGCTGCAGCGGATGGTCGCTGTCGGATAGCAGATCCAGAAACGGAAACAGCAGACGCCCGCACACTTCACCGTGATGGAACGGTTTTATCGCGCCCAGTTCGCCTGCAATACCGTGGATCACTCCGAGACCCGCACTGCTGAGACTGACACCCCCCAGCCAGGACGCCATCATCATCGCCTCGCGTGCCGCATCACCCGTCGTATCCTCACGATTCAATGCAGGCCAGGCCTGAATAAACTGGCGCAGACCGGTCAGCGCCAGCTGCCGGGTGAAGAGGTTACCTTTGCTGGAAAGATACGCTTCAAACAGGTGGGTAAACGCATCAATTCCGCAGGTCGCCAGCACTGAATCAGGCGCGCCTTTCAGCAGATCCGGATCAAGAATTGCCACCTCCGGCACAAAGACCGGATGACGCAGCGAGGCTTTGATCTGGATATCCTGCTGGTCTGTCACCACCGCATTCTGCGTGACTTCACTGCCGGTCCCGGCGGTGGTCGGGACAGCGATCAGCGGCAGCGTGATGGGCTGAACGGCGCTATCGCCCACTTTTTCCAGATAACGGGCGGTGGGCAACGGGTGCTGAATCATCGCGCTAAATGCTTTCGCTGCATCCAGGACGCTCCCTCCGCCAATCGCCACCACCCGATCGACATGACCGCGCCAGCGCGACACCCAGCTATCGATCTCGGCAGGTGAGGCTTCATGGCTGACAATTTCATAGCCAATAATGTGATCGTTGAGTCCGGCTTTCAGCCGGGCATAGGCTGGTCCCTGCAGGAAAGATTGTCCGCAAAACAGCAGGGTAGGCTGTGACCGGGCGGCCAGCAGCGGCACCAGTTTATCCAGGCTGCCCCGGCCAAAGAGGGTTCGTTGATTACTGTACAGCTCACTCAGGTTCTCACTCACCAGCACATCCTTTTTACATTTCGCTAAAATCTGAGTGTAACGAAAAGCGCGGCGTCGGCACTGGCAAACTTTCTGATAACGCATTGGCAAAAAGTTGATCACCTTCGCAAAACAGAAATTCACCGTCAGCGGGGTGGTGCTTTCCTGCGGATGTTACCCTTAACATGTTATCGGTAACAGCATTTGTCGGGATGTGTAAACATCTTACATCTGCACTGTTTTGTCGCCCTACGGGGATCATGATAATAAATCGACACTGAATTCCGTTCGGTGCACAAGGTGGAGAAAAGCTATGCCATTACTCTATGTGGCGATCGGCGTCGCGCTACTGCTGCTGCTGATGATTCGCTTTAAGCTCAATGGATTTATCGCGCTGATTTTAGTGGCGCTGGCCGTCGGCGTGATGCAGGGCATGCCGGTCAATAAAGTCATTACCTCAATCAAAGCGGGTGTAGGTGGAACGCTGGGCAGCCTGGCGCTGATCATGGGCTTTGGGGCCATGCTCGGTAAGTTACTGGCCGACTGCGGTGGCGCGCAGCGTATTGCCACTACCCTGATTGAAAAGTTCGGTACGAAGCATATTCAGTGGGCGCTGGTGCTGACCGGTTTCATTGTCGGATTTGCGCTGTTCTACGAAGTCGGCTTTGTGCTGATGCTGCCGCTGGTGTTCAGCGTGGCGGCATCGGCGCGCGTACCGCTGCTCTACGTCGGGGTGCCGATGGCGGCTGCTTTGTCCGTGACACATGGTTTTCTTCCGCCGCATCCCGGTCCGACCGCTATCGCCACGCTGTTTAATGCTGACATGGGGAAAACGCTGCTGTTTGGTACGCTGCTGGGTATCCCAACGGTCATTCTGGCGGGCCCGGTTTACGCCCGTTTCCTGAAAAACATCGATAAACCGATTCCACAGGGGCTTTATAACCCGAAAACCTTTACCGAAGCGGAAATGCCAGGTTTTGGCGTCAGCGTCTGGACGGCATTGGTGCCAGTGGTGTTGATGGCACTGCGTGCCGTGGCGGAGATGCTGTTGCCTAAAGGCCATGCGCTGCTGCCTTACGCAGAGTTCTTTGGCGATCCGGTGATGGCAACCCTGATTGCCGTGCTGATTGCGATTTTCACATTTGGACTGAATCGCGGCCGCACGATGGAGCAGGTGATGGATACTCTGACCGACTCAATCAAAATCATCGCTATGATGTTGTTGATTATCGGTGGTGGCGGGGCCTTCAAACAGGTGCTGGTTGATAGCGGTGTGGATAAATATATCGCCAGCATGATGCACTCGACTCAGCTGTCTCCCATCTTTATGGCCTGGTCGATTGCCGCAGTGCTGCGTATTGCCCTGGGTTCTGCCACGGTAGCAGCGATTACCGCCGGGGGCATCGTGGCACCGCTGATTGTCACCAGTGGCGCGAGCCCGGAACTGATGGTGATCGCCGTAGGGTCTGGCAGCGTGATCTTCTCACACGTTAATGACCCAGGCTTCTGGCTGTTCAAAGAGTATTTCAATCTGACCATTGGTGAAACCATCCGCTCATGGTCGGCTTTGGAGACCATTATTTCGGTCTGTGGTCTGGTGGGGTGTCTGCTGCTCTCCTGGGTGATCTAACCTCTGGCCGCTGGCAATCCTGTCAGCGGCTCTCTGCTTTTGCCTCGGGTGTCGCCTTCAACATAAAAAGGGCCGCACGTGCGGCCCAGCCTGTCACATCAATCTGACGTCTTAGTGAGGCGGCTCAAAACCGGCTTTCACCATCTGTTCCCGCAGCGCGTGCGCAATGTCACGGTTGCCGCCGGTGACGGGGTAGATAACGTTATTCACCACATCATCAAGATAGTGCTCGTCAAACTCCTGCATAGAGAGCTGCGTGCCGCCTTCATCGTTGATAGCGAAAGAACCTTTAATGTGGTTACCACTGTTTTTGGCCTTAAGGCTGTAACGGCCCATGCTGGTATTAATCGTGCTCATAAGATCTCCTCGCGACTCATTCCAATCTCATCACTATTGAGGCCTGCCTTGCCGCATAAATTTTAGCCAGGAGTGGGGTGTAGAACGAACAAAGAGGGAGGATAAAATTGGGGGTTGCGATCGCTGTCTCAGAAAGTAAATAAAGAGCAGGATTGATGAACTTTTGACCAGTTAAAACATGCGTGAAGCGGCACGATAAATATTCCTGTCTATACTGCCTACAGGAAACGTGTCTAATCAGTGAGGGGAAAAGGAAATGAAAATTATTCTGTGGATTATTGCGATTATCTTTATCGTCGGCCTGCTGACCCTGACAGGGGTGTTCAAACTGATTTTTTGATTTCTGTTTAAGCTTCAGCGACAGCGGGCACCTAATCAGGTGCCCGAACTGTTTTCTGGCTGGCCAGAAGACAGTGTGTAATGGGATCCATCGACGTACCGGGCAACAGATCCTGGGAATCCAGTCGTTTTTTACAGCTTGCACAGCGGGCACCATGGACGTTGGGCTGGCCCTCACGGTAATCCGTAAAAAAGAACCGGGCGCTTCCACACTGACTGCAGCGTATCTTCATCACCATCCTTTTTCTTACCCTCCTTTAATCCTGCATTAACAGATTGTCCGTCCCGGACCGCTTAAGCGGATGTTATCTATTGCCAGGAAATACTATTTCACACGGCGTTCAGAAAAGTAGTTTCTTATGAGGTTGATTGTTTGTTGCCAAATGCGAATCCGTTCCCTAAAAAGCACTTCATTGATCCTGATCAATGTTTATCACGTACTGGCTAAATTATCTGCGAATAGCCTGCTCTGGCTGGGGTGGATGGCAAAGCAGGCGCATTTTTGTGGGGGGCAGGAGCGGGTAGTGCGCTGAGAAATTGACGCTTCTCCGGTTATTAAAGCATCAGACAGATGAGGCCTGGCCACGGCAGTAGAAAAACCGGCTCTTAGCGAAGAGATCTTCGGCCCACCGCACGGCAAAAAAAAGGCGTTTCAAGGACGGAATTGTTAGTAAGAACAGGAATACGTCTTAGTAAGATTTTTCTTTTTAACGTCAATGACGTAACGATTTAAACCTGAAAAGTTTCGCCTTTCCAGCGGGTTAGCTGCAGGTGTACGCTCTGCGCCTGATACCTGCTGAGGTAAGTTACGCAAGTCCAAAAGCAGGAAAGTGTGATGGATGCACAGAAAGTCGATATTTATCACTTTTTCATCAAATCATGCTGGACAAATCCTTCAGCAATTGCTGTACTAGACCCCGACACAGTTTAGTGTCCATTTTTCATGTAAAGGTAATATAGATGTCTAAGATCAAAGGTAACGTTAAGTGGTTTAATGAATCTAAAGGATTCGGTTTCATTACTCCTGAAGATGGCAGCAAAGATGTATTCGTACATTTCTCTGCAATCCAGAGCAACGGCTTCAAAACTCTGGCTGAAGGTCAGCGCGTAGAGTTTGAAATCACCGACGGCGCTAAAGGCCCATCTGCTGCTAACGTTATCAGTCTGTAAGTTAACAGTCAGAATTCTAAAAACCCGCCTTATGGCGGGTTTTTTTATGGTTGTAATCTGCGCTTCATCCCTTTCATCGTAACCTCGTTAATCGTCCCTGTTGCCGCACAAACTGCGCGGCGGTTCACAATAAATCCCCGTAACATATTTATAACAACCTGATATGCAGCTTTTTAGCGTGTGACGCTATATAACTGTGCAAGAGAACCCGGTGAGAGAGGAGACAGGATGAACATACGTCAGGCAGCGTTGAAAGACAGTTTTGCGTTGAGTGCCTTGCTGAGTGAGCTAGGCTACGGCGGCACCGAAAGCTTTATTGAACAGCGTCTGGCACAGTTGTGCAGCGATCCCAGTGAAGCGCTGCTGGTGGCTGAACATGGCAGTCAGGTGCTGGGTTTCCTTTCCCTGCATTTTATTCCTCAGCTGGCCCTGGCCGGTGATTTCGCTCGCATCAGCTATTTCTGCATTGCAGAAGGAGAGCGCAGCAAAGGCGTCGGCCAGCAGCTGCTTGAGCATGCCGAAACGCTGGCGGTACGTCGTGGCTGCGATCGCATGGAAGTCCATTGCCACCAGTCGCGTCTCAAGGCGAATCAGTTCTACGCGCGCGAAGGCTATGCTGAATCACCCTGTTATCTCATTAAAGATCTGCAAGCGGGTTAACTTCCCGTCCTGAGGCGATGACCAGCGCCCCGGCAATCATTTCCCGCTGCTCATCCCTTAGGCTGGCGATACTGACGCGGATAAATTGGGTAGGACCGAGCCGGCAACGCTCACCAGGCACCACGGCAATACCACGGGCAGCCAGCGTAATCATGGCAAACTGCTCCGAAGCCACCGGAATATAGAGACTTAACCCGTCACGAAGTGGCAGATCCAGACCGCGCTGGGCCAGCGATGCCAGCATCGCTTCACGCCGTTGCCGATAGATGGCGCGCGCGGAAGCAATCTGCTGTTGCGTTTCCTCATCCTCCAGCAGCCACGCCACCGCATCCTGCAGAATACGACTGGTCCAGCTGACACCAAAATTTCGCCATGACTGAATACGCTTCACCATCTCCGAGGTGGCAGAGAGCACAGCCAGCCGCAGATCAGGCCCGTAGGCTTTGGAAAAGGAACGGATGTGCAGTGTTCGCTCAGGAAAGTGCGAACCCAGGCTCCAGCTCTCCTCCGCAGAGAGATCGCCAATCCCGTCATCTTCAACGATCAGTGTGTTGCTTTGTTGCAGAACCTGCGCCAGCGCCTGACGTCGCGCCGGGCTGATGCTATTCCCGGTGGCCGAGTGGGTGCGGGGCTGATAGATCAACATCACCGGTGCCTGCGCCAGCAGCACAGACAAGACATCAGGCCGCGGACCTTGCTCATCACACGCCAGTGGCAGAATCTCTGCGCCGACGTTATCCAGCATATCGAGCAGCCGGGTTGCGGTCGGGTCTTCAATAATCACGCGGTCACCCGGCGAGACAAGGGTTTGCACCAGCAGGTTCATCGCATCAAAACCGCCATCTGTTGCCAGAAACGCCTCTGCCGTATAGGGCCAGCGCGGCGTTATCGCCTGAAGCAGCGGCGCCGAGATCGCTTCACGGGTGTAGCTGTTAAGTTGCGGTGAGTGCAGAGCCGCCTGTAGCGCGCGCTGCAGGTCAGGTAGCAGGGCAGGGTCAGGCGCGGCCATAGTCAGGTCGGCGCGGATGTTTTCGCCGTAGTTGCCAATCTTCTCAAAGCGAATCGGCCGCGGCATGACCGTGTTGCCACTGACCCAGACACCACTTCGCCCTTTGCCCGCCAGTACTTTCTGCTTTCTGAGTTGCGCCCAGGCAGCAGAAACGGTTGCCGGACTGACGCCCAGCTGTTCCGCGATGTCCCGAACTGCGGGCATCTGCATACCTGTCGCAATCTGTCCGTCCCGGATGAGTACGGAGGCCGCCTGGGCAATGCCTTTCACTGAAGGTGATGTTATCTGGCTGCAAAACCAGTTGAGGTCGACGCTCTCTGTCATAAGAAAATACTTTGTTCAGTAACAAATTAATGATTGTTCAGATAAGTATTCCGGATCTAGTATCAAATTCAAGCACTATTTATGCCCCGTCCCGACGGTGCAGCGTAAACGGAGAGATTATGGCAAGGCTACTCATCAGACTGGCGGTACGCGACTGGGACTACTTCACGCCGCTGGCGCTGGGCGATATCAAACCAGAAGGTTTTGAACTGCAGATCGACCGCGTCGGCACGCTGGTGAATGATCTGGCGACCAGCCCCGAGTATGACGCGGGCGAAGTCTCCTTCAGCCGCTATGCTCAGGGCCGGGCCAGAGGAGATGAAACACTGCTTGGCCTGCCACACTTCCTGATGCGTGGCTTCCGCCAGCGCTGCATTATCACCACCGCCAGCAGCCCCATCACCACGCCTGCACAGCTGAAAGGTAAGATAATCGGCGTCACCGGCTGGCAGGATTCGGGCAATACCTGGACACGCACGGTGCTGCGTGAAGCGGGCGTCGAAATCGATGATGTGTTCTGGTATGCCGGGCGTCTTACGGCCGATCATCCGATTGTCGATCGGCTGGCGGGATTTGGTCGCCCGGGCCGTATTGAACCGGCTCCCGATGAGCGACCACTAATCGAGATGCTGCAGGCGGGTGATCTGGATGCCATCTTCACGCCGTTTATGCCGGAGGGTTTTTTCCTGCCTGATTCAGGACTGCGGCAGCTGCAAAACGATTTTTATCAGGCGGAGCGGGACTACTTCCACCGAGTCGGCTATGTGCCGGGCATTCATATTCTGGCCCTTAAACCGGCGCTGGCGGCGGAACATCCCTGGCTGCCAGCGGCGTTAAGTGAGGTCATCGATCGCTCTTATCAGCTGTGGATGCAGAAGAGAGAGAAATATGCCGATACCACGCCGTGGCTGCTGGACGATTTGCGACGTACTGCGCAGGAATTGCCCGCTGACTGGAATCAGAATGGTTTTAGCGCTAACAGAAAGATGATTGCGGACTTTGGTCGTGAGCTCTATGAGCAAGGGCTGACGCATCAGTTACTGACGCCGGAAGCAATGTTTCCGGCCGCTGCGGGAGAAGAGAAATGATGAAAGTGGCACTGGGACAATTTGCGGTGAGCCGCGAATGGCAGGAGAACGCCCGTATCTGTCTGGACTTAATGCAGCGGGCAACAGAGGGTGGCGCCGATCTGCTGGTACTGCCGGAAGGGGTGCTGGCACGTGATATAGCCGACCCCGATTTAGTGCTGAAGGCGGCGCAGCCACTGGATGGCCCTTTTCTGCGTCAGTTGCTGACCGCCAGCAAGCACACTGCGCTGACCACTATGATGAGCGTACATGTTCCCACTGGCGAGCAAAAAGCGCTCAACGTGCTGGTGGCGATCCGCAACGGTGAGATCATCGCCGCCTATGAAAAACTGCATCTGTACGATGCCTTTGCGATGCAGGAGTCGCAGCGGGTCAATCCGGGCCACGTCATTCCGCCGCTGGTTGAAGTCGCGGGTATGAAAGTCGGATTAATGACCTGCTATGACGTGCGCTTCCCGGAGCTGGCGCGTCGGCTGGTGCTGGATGGTGCAGACGTCCTGGTCCTGCCTGCCGCCTGGGTTAAAGGTCCGCTGAAAGAGATGCACTGGGAACTGCTGACCCGCGCCCGCGCGCTGGAGAACACCTGCTATATGGTGGCGGTGGGGGAGTGTGGCCCGCGCAATATCGGCAACAGTCTGGTGGTCGATCCGCTGGGCGTGGCGGTGGCGAATGCGGCTGAATCGCCCGCGCTGCTGTTTGCCGATCTCGATCCTGAGCGCGTCGCCTATGCCCGCCGGGTGCTACCGGTACTGGAAAACCGGCGCTTTGCCCGCCCTGAACTCAACTAAACTGCTGACCAGGAATCCATTATGACGAAGAGAGCAACCGCCTTAATCGTGGCGCTGGGGCTGACTGCATCCCTGGCGCAGGCTGCCGACGCTATTCCGGTGCAAAAAGTTGACCAGGCCTTGCATGACAGGCTGCCGGATGAGATCAAAAAATCGGGCAAAATGATTTCAGTGAATAACGGCTCATTTCCGCCCTATGAAATTGTGAATGGCCCGCACTCAATGGAGGGGGCTTCGGCAGAGTTAACGACCGCGCTGGCACAGCTGCTGGGTGTGAAGATCGAGCATGCGACGGTGAGTGGTTTATCAGGCGTACTCACCGGCATTGATGCGGGTCGTTATCAGCTGGCGATTGGTCCGATTGGTGATTATCCGGACCGCCAGCAGAAAGTGGATTTTATCGATTTTGTGCAGGAGTTTGTGGTGTTCGGCGTGCAGAAGGGCAATCCGGCCAGAATCAATCAGCTGGACGACACCTGCGGCAAGCGCATTGCCGTCATGGCCGCCGGTTCTGCGGAACAGGTTATCCGCAAGCAGTCAGCCCGGTGTGTGGCCGACGGGAAACCGGCTGTAACAGTGCAGGCCTTTACCGATCAGCCCTCATCAATTCTGGCAGTACGCTCTAAACGCTCCGATGCGTTCTTCTCATCACAGGCTCCGCTGACTTACTTTGTTAATCAGGCGAAGGGGCAACTTGAGCTGGCGGGCAAAGGGCAGAAAAACGGCTTTGGTGATATTTTCCAGGGCACGGTGGTGCCGAAAGGCTCGCCGCTGGGTCAGGTCATGCTTGATGCCTACAAAGCGCTCTATCAAAACGGGACTTATGCGGCGATCATGAAAAAGTGGCAGCTTGAGGGCAACATGACCACAGCACCTGGGCTGAATCTGGCGAAAGAGGCCAGCAAATGAGCCCGTCTCGCCATCTGCACCGCGATAATAGTGGCGAGGCGCAGTTGCGCGATGTGGCCTTCGCCCGTAGCGCGCCCACTTACGGCCGCTGGATCAGCTGGATTGTGGTGCTGGTAATCGGCTCGAATCTGCTGTGGCTGGTGGCGAGCAATCCGAACTTTGAATGGCAGGTGGTGCTTAAGTGGTTTACCGAAGAATCTGTACTCAAAGGGTTACAGGTCACCCTGGGGCTGACAGTGGTGTCGATGGTGCTCGGCACGTTGCTGGGACTGCTGCTGGGCGTGTGGCGACTCTCTGAGAACCGACTGCTGCGCGGTGTTGCCGGGCTCTATATCTGGTTCTTCCGGGGAACGCCCCTGCTGGTTCAGCTGATCTTCTGGTACAACCTCTCCACGCTGTTTCCCGCGCTGTCGCTGACACTGCCATGGACCGACATCACACTGGCCAGCTGGAATACCAACGATCTGATTACGCCGCTGACGGCCGCTATTGCCGGGCTGGCGCTGAATGAAGCAGCCTATATGGCGGAAATTATTCGCGCCGGTCTGTTGTCGGTGGATAACGGTCAGGTGGAGACCACACAGGCCTTTGGCATGAGCCGGTCGCGGGCGCTGCGACGCATCATTATTCCGCAGGCGATGCGGTCAATTATTCCACCCACCGGCAACCAGTTGATCAGCATGATCAAGGCGACGTCGCTGGTCAGCGTGATCGCAATGGGCGATCTACTCTACTCGGTGCAGGCGATCTACAACCGTACCTTCGAGATCATCCCGATGCTGATGGTGGCGGTGATCTGGTATCTGCTGATCACCTCGATCCTCAATCTGGGCCAGTCCGCTATCGAGCGCTATTACGCGCGTGGTACCCGCCGGGTGGCCAGCGTCTCCAGACGCGCCGCCGTCGTGGCTCACGCGCAACCCCAGCAGGAGGAACAATGAGTCAGCATGAACCCCTGGTCTGCGCCCGCAACGTGCAGAAGAATTATGGTGACAATCAGGTTCTGAAAGGGATCGATCTGGATGTTTATTCTGGTGAGGTGGTTGTGATTCTCGGGCCCTCCGGTTCCGGTAAATCCACGTTTCTGCGCTGCATCAATCATCTTGAAGAGATGAACGCCGGATCGATTCGGGTCGGTGATGAGCAGATTGGCTATGTGCTGAAAGGGCATGTGCTGCACCGGTTGTCGCCACGTCAGATTGCCCGCCAGCGCCAGAAAACTGGCATGGTGTTTCAGCAGTTCAATCTCTACCCCCATATGACCGTACTGCAGAACATCATTGAAGCGCCCATCGGTGTGCATAAATTCCCGCGTCAGGAGGTGATGGCTCATGCCCGATCGCTGCTGGCGACGGTGGGATTAAGTGATAAAGCGGACGCCTGGCCCCGGCATCTGTCGGGCGGACAGCAGCAGCGTGTGGCGATTGCGCGGGCGCTGGCGATTAAGCCGCAGCTGATGCTGTTTGATGAACCGACCTCCGCGCTCGATCCGGAACTGGTGGGTGAAGTCCTGGCGACCATGCGCACCCTGGCCGACCAGGGATTAACGATGATCGTGGTAACCCATGAGATTAGCTTTGCGCGTGAAGCCGCCGACCGCGTGGTCTTTATGGATGGGGGTGTGGTGGTGGAGCAGGGCACGCCTGAAGAGGTGATTGCGAATCCAAAGCATCCGCGCACCCAGGCGTTTCTTAGTCGCTTCATCTAAGATCTTACTCTGTTACAGATTCCACTTGTCGCTACAGGCAAACTGCGCGTAAATAACAGTCACCGTGATTCGATTAAGTTGAAAGGTTAAATATGGAAGGTATCAGTATTGCCAAGCTGCTGATTATCGGTGCGCTTATCGTACTGCTTTTTGGTACCAACAAGTTGCGCTCACTGGGCGGCGATCTGGGCTCCGCGATTAAAGGCTTTAAAAAAGCCATGAAAGACGAAGATACCAGTGCAACCCGAACAACGGCTGAAGACGTGCCGGCAGAACGCGTCGTTCATAAAGATTAATCGGTTATTTGCTGCAAATAACTGTTACTTTTTATTTCAGACACCCATAAAAAAACCAGGCTGTTTCCAGTCTGGTTTTTTGTTTTTCAGGTGTCACGACGTATTCTCGTGCTTATTTCACTTCTTCGCCTTTAGCCTGCATATCCGCATGATAGGAAGAGCGGACAAACGGACCGCACGCGGCATGGGTGAAGCCCATCGCCATCGCTTCTTCTTTCATCTCATCGAACTCAGCCGGGCTGACGTAGCGCTGAACCGGCAGGTGGTGACGGCTCGGCTGCAGATACTGGCCCAGCGTCAGCATGGTGACACCATGGCGACGGAGATCGCGCATCACTTCAACGATTTCGGCGTTGGTTTCACCCAGGCCAACCATCAGACCCGATTTGGTCGGAATATGCGGATGCGCTTCTTTGAAACGCTCCAGCAATTTCAGTGACCACTCGTAGTTAGCGCCCGGACGCACCTGGCGGTAGACACGCGGTACGTTTTCCAGATTGTGGTTAAACACATCTGGTGGCGTCGCGGTGAGAATCTCCAGCGCGCGATCCATACGGCCACGGAAGTCCGGCACCAGTGTTTCAATTTTGATCGTAGGGTTTTTTTCACGAATCGCACTAATGCAGTCGGCAAAGTGCTGCGCACCACCATCACGCAAATCATCGCGGTCAACCGAGGTGATAACGACGTAACGCAGGCCCATATCGGCAATCGTCTGCGCCAGTTTTGCAGGTTCGTTAGCATCAGGCGCGTTGGGACGGCCATGTGCCACATCGCAGAACGGACAACGACGGGTGCAGATTGCGCCAAGTATCATAAAGGTGGCGGTGCCGTGGTTGAAGCATTCGGCGAGGTTAGGGCAGGACGCCTCTTCACAGACTGAGTGCAGTCCGTTTTTACGCATCGCGGCTTTAATGCCCTGAATACGACTGGAGTCGGCTGGCAGCTTGATTTTCATCCATTCCGGCTTACGCAACATCTCCTGCCGTTCAACAGCCACAGTTTTCACCGGGATCAGCGCCATTTTGTCTGCGTCACGATATTTGACGCCGCGTTCCATCTGAATTGGTTTACTCATAAATCAGCAGGTTCCGGTCGGATTGCGATTTGAAAGCGTTCCCAATCAAACCGGGAAGAGGGCTTTCAACTTTATTTGAAAAAAGTGCAAAAATTATATCATCACATCGCCTGTGAATCAGCCACAGTCAGCACGTATACGTTACATATTTGTAAATTCGCATTCTGCGTTAAGGCTTAACAGGGATATCGTCTGATACCCATTCAACATTTTCATAACCTGACAGCCGTGCAAAGGCGCTGACCAGCGGAGAGCGTACCTGCTTCGTCGTCACCTCTGGCTGAAAATTTTTCAACTGGGTCATGCTCATCCCGGCGTAACCACAGGGATTAATGCGCAGGAAAGGTGACAAATCCATGGCCACATTCAGCGCCAGACCGTGAAACGAGCAACCTTTACGGATACGCAATCCCAGTGAGCAGATTTTCTCTTCCCCGACATAGACGCCAGGTGCATCTGCGCGGGCGCGGGCGCTGACGCCGAACTCTGCCAGCGTAGCGATCACCGTCTCTTCCAGAATGGTCACCAGCTGGCGAACGCCGAGCTTACGGCGTTTCACATCGATCAGGACGTACATCACCTGTTGTCCCGGACCGTGATAGGTGACCTGACCGCCACGATCGCTCTGCACCACCGGAATATCGCCCGGCATCAGCAGATGCTCCGCTTTTCCCGCCTGACCCTGAGTAAAGACTGGCGGATGCTCGACCAGCCAGATTTCGTCACGACTCTGGTCGTCGCGCTGGTCGGTGTAGTGATGCATGGCGTCGGAGACAGATTGCCAGTCGCACAGACCGGACTGACGGATAAAGAGGGTTTCAACTGACAAAACGATGGCCCGCTAAAGGAAATAACGCTAAGGATGATGTCGGCAAACCGTCAGGCAAAGGCGCCTTGCCGACGCGTAAATTACAGGACCATCCGCACAATTTCGATGTTGCCCAGCTCTTCATACAGGCGTTCGACCTGTTCGATATGGGTGGCGGTGATAGTGATGTTTACGGAGTGATAGTTGCCTTTGCTGCTCGGCTTAACTTCAGGGCTGTAGTCGCCGGGCGCATGACGTTGCACCACTTCAACCACTTGATCAACCAGCTCCGGTTGCGCCAGACCCATTACTTTGTAGGTAAATGGGGTAGGAAATTCGAGCAGCTCATTCAGTTTGGTTTTCATATTAACTCCGGTGCATAAAAAACAGGCTCCCGCCTGAGCGGGAGCATCATAATATCGTGTAATGGGGGCGAAGGGGTGATTTTTCAATCACCCGTTGCGCTTAACCGAACCAGTGATGGAACATCAGCTTGATGTAATCAACGATACGGCCAAAGAAACCACCCTCAGAGACTTCGTTCAGCACCACCAGTGGACGTTGTTCGATAGTTTTGCCATCCAGCTGGAAGTTGATGCTGCCGACGACCTGGTTTTTCTTCAGCGGAGCATGCAGTTCTGTGTTGGTCAGCACATAGCTGGCTTTCAGATCTTTCATGCGGCCACGTGGAATGGTCAGGTAAGCATCTTTTTCCACGCCCAGCTGCACACGGTCATTATCACCAAACCAGACTGGCTCAGAAGCGAACTCTTTGCCCGCTTTCAGTGGCGCAACAGTTTCAAAGAAACGGAAGCCCCAGGTGAGCAGTTTCTTGCTCTCGGTTTCACGGCCTTTATAGGTATGACCGCCCATCACAGCGGAGATCAGGCGCATCTGGCCTTCGGTCGCTGACGCCACCAGATTGTAACCAGCGGAGTTAGTATGACCCGTTTTGATCCCGTCCACGTTCAGGTTGGTATCCCACAGCAGACCATTACGGTTCATCTGACGAATATTGTTGAAGGTGAACTCTTTCTCTTTATAAACAGCATACTCTTCCGGCACATCGCGGATCAGCGCCTGGCCGATCAGCGCCATGTCGCGCGCTGAGCTGTACTGACCTTCAGCGTCCAGCCCATGCACGGTCCCGAAGTGGGTATTCTGCAGGCCAATCGCTTTAACGTAGTTATTCATCAGGTTAACAAATGCATCCTGGCTGCCGGCGACATAGTCAGCCATCGCAACACAGGCGTCGTTACCAGACTGCAGGACTATCCCACGAGTCAGCTGAGAAACCGGAACGCGGTCGCCTGGCTTCAGGAACATCAGTGAGGAGCCTTTGAACACCGGATTGCCGGTCGCCCAGGCATCCGGGCCGACGGTGACTAAATCGTCCTGATGAATCTTGCCCGCTTTAACGGCCTGACCAATGACATAACTGGTCATCATCTTGGTCAGACTGGCAGGATCGCGGCGTGCATCGGCGTTTTTCTCTGCCAGCACTTTGCCTGAGTTGTAGTCGATAAGGACATACGCTTCGGCATCAATGTCCGGCACGCCCGGAATCATGGTCTTGAGGTTGACGTCATCAGCAATAGCAGCATGGCTGAGAGAAAAAGCGATCAGTGATCCCACTGTCAGGCGTTTCAGCAAACGAGATGATTTCAGCGTGTTCATGTGTAGGACTACAACATCCGTGAGTTTGAGGTTAAAAATGTCACTCATCATACCCAATGCCAGATTATCTCGCACCGCGCATGATGATTGGGTTGTTAGCAGGCTTAACGTACAGCCGTCTGATAAGCGCTTCAGCGACGCGTGTTCGTAATAAATGAAGCCGTCTTGCCTTCACTGCTCAGGCGCTGTTGCAGCGCAGCCGCTTCGGTGCGGGAGGCGTAACCGCCAAGCTGAACGCGGTAAACATTGTTGCCCGCGTCTTCAACTTTACCGGGCACGCCATAACGCTGACTCAGGCTTTTCATCATCTGCTGGGCACGCCCCGGATCATTCAGCGCGCCGACCTGCACCACATATCCGCTGGCGGTGCCCCCGCTGGCTGCCGGCGCGGCGGCTACGGGAGCTGCGGTGCTGGCTGCCGGTGCGGGACTGGCAGGTGCGGCGGCGGGCGGTTCGTTACCTTCCAGCACGCCGTTCGCTAATGGCTGGGGAGCGCCAAGAAAGCCGCTGCTCTGCACCGGCGCACCCATGTTGTCACCGCTCTGCAGCGTGCTGTTGCTGATAGCCTCAACATTCTGCGCAGGCGGTTCAGATGGCGCTGCGCTGCCGCCGTTCATCACCGCGCCACCACTCAGATCCGGGCGGGCCGGCAGAGAGTAGCTCTGTTTTGCTACCACGGTTCCGATGGTGCCGGGACCCGAGAGCGTTCCGTCTGGTGCGACCTTGATATAGTCGACCCGCACACGCGAATTGTTGGAGATGTTCAGGCGGTCACCGGCAGCCCGTGACAGGTCAATAATGCGTCCTGGCGTATAGGGACCGCGATCGTTAACCCGCACCACAATCTGACGGCCATTCGCGATATTGGTCACGCGCACATAGCTCGGCAGCGGCAGAGTAGGGTGAGCAGCAGTCAGCGCATCGGGATCGTAAGCTTCGCCGGTGGCGGTGCGGTTGCCCTGCGCCTCTTCACCGTACCAGGTAGCCAGGCCGACTTCGCTGTAGTTCGAGGGATCTTTAATAACGCGGTAATTTTTACCGTTAACGCTGTAATCCTGGCTGGTGCCCGGATTGATCGGCTCATAACGTGGCTCAACGCCTGGAATCTCAACCACCGGTCCATTGTAAGCCGGTTGCGGCGGCGCCGTATTTTGAGGTTCGGGCGTGGTACAGGCCGCCAGAACCAGTGATGCCAGTGCAACGCCAAGCCATTCCTTACGCATCTGCAGCCTCTTAGACACTTTTAGATAACATTTTTCGGTGAGTGTGGATCGACATCACAATGCCGAATCCCGCCATAAGCACAATAAGCGCGGAGCCGCCATAACTGACCAGCGGCAGCGGCACGCCAACTACCGGTAAGATACCACTAACCATGCCAATGTTAACGAAAACATAAACGAATAAAATCAGCATTAAACCGCCCGCCATGACGCGGCCAAAAGTGGTCTGCGCCCGGGCGGCCACCACCAGTCCCCGCATGATCAGCAGCAGATAAAGGGCAAGCAGCAGCAGCACGCCAACCAGACCTAACTCTTCGGCCAGAACCGCGAAGATAAAATCGGTATGACGTTCCGGCAAAAACTCCAGCTGAGACTGGGTGCCCTGCAGCCAGCCTTTGCCGCGCAGTCCCCCCGAACCAATGGCGATTTTCGACTGAATAATGTGATAGCCAGCGCCCAGCGGGTCCGTTTCCGGGTCGAGCAGCATCATGACGCGATCGCGCTGATAGTCGTGCATCAGGAAGAACCACAGAATCGGAATAAAGGCGGCGACCAGCAGCACCGCCACGCTAATCAGTTTCCAGCTCATTCCTGAGAGGAAAAGCACAAACAGGCCGGAGGCGGCAATCAGAATCGAGGTGCCGAGATCGGGCTGTGCAGCCACCAGCAGGGTAGGAAGGAAGATTAGGATCAGCGCAATTCCGGTATTTTTCAGCGTCGGTGGACAGACATCGCGGTTAATAAAGCGCGCCACCATCAGCGGCACCGCGATCTTGGCTATTTCCGAAGGCTGAAAACGCACAAAGCCGAGATCGAGCCAGCGCTGTGCACCTTTACTGATCTGCCCAAAGGCATCCACCGCCACCAGCAGGATAACGCAGATAATATAGAGATAGGGCGCCCAGCCTTCATAGACGCGCGGCGGCACCTGCGCCAGCACAATCATGATCACCAGACCCATCGCGATCTGCCCGAGTTTACGCTCCATCATGCCGGGATCCTGTCCACTGGCACTCCAGATCACCACAGCGCTGTAAGTCAGCAGCCCGAGGATGATCAGCATAAACATCGGATCGATGTGGATGCGCATCCAGATCGATCGTTTCTGCGGACTATCTTGCATCGACATGTTTATTCACCTTCATAACCGGGCGGCACAGGGGCGGCGTCCGGCAGAACTGTATTGTTATCACCCAACATAATGTGATCCAGAATCTGGCGCATCACGGTGCCGACAGCCGGACCGGCGCCACCGTTTTCCAGGATAATGGTCACAGCCACCCGAGGTTTGTCATAAGGGGCAAACGCGGTCATTAACTTATGGTCGCGTAATCGTTCAGCAATTCTATGGGCGTTATACGTTTCGTTCTCTTTCAGGCCATAGACCTGTGCCGTACCGGACTTGGCGGCAATTTTATAAGGTGCATCTGCAAAGCTCTTGTGTGCGGTGCCGTTGGGGCGATTCGCCACGCCATACATGCCATCTTTAGCAAGTTCCCAGTAGCCAGAATGGATGTCACCAATCGGGGCCGCTGTGGCCTGGCGATAGGGCACCAGCGTGCGGCCCTCACGGGTGGCGCGCAGCATATGTGGCACCTTGACGACGCCGTCGTTGATCAGAATCATCATCGCTTTGTTCATCTGCAGCGGGGTCGCAGTCCAGTAACCCTGTCCGATCCCCACCGGGATGGTATCACCCTGATACCATGGCTTTTTAAAGCGTTTCAGTTTCCAGTCGCGGGTCGGCATGTTACCGGCGCTCTCCTGCGGTAAATCAATGCCGGTACGGCTGCCATAACCAAATTTATTCATCCATTCTGACAGGCGGTCAATACCCATGTCGTAGGCGACCTGATAGAAGAAAGTGTCGGCAGATTCTTCCAGCGCTTTGGTGACGTTAAGACGACCGTGGCCCCATTTTTTCCAGTCACGGAAACGCTTTTCGGAACCGGGAAGCTGCCACCAGCCAGGATCAAACAGGCTGGTATTACGGTTAATCACACCCGCGCTCAGCGCAGAGACGGCCACATAGGGTTTGACCGTCGAAGCAGGTGGATAGGCGGCCTGAATCGCGCGGTTGTAGAGCGGACGGTTTTCATCTTCCAGCAGTCCACGGTAATCCTTACTGGAAATACCGTCGACAAATAAGTTGGCATCGTAGCTCGGCGTTGAAACCATGGCGAGAATTTCACCGGTGCGGGGATCGCTGACCACCACAGCTGCGCGGCTGCCCGCCAGTAAAGTCTCGACATATTGCTGCAGTTTGAGATCGATCGTCAGATAGATATCACGACCCGCCTGAGGGGACTCCTCGTGCAGCTGGCGAATGACGCGGCCACGGTTATTGACCTCAACCTCTTCAAAGCCAGTTTTACCGTGCAGCAAACTCTCGTAATAGGCTTCAATCCCCAGCTTGCCGATGTCGTGCGTCGCGGCATAGTTCGGCCATATGCCTTCTTTGTCGAGGCGTGCAACGTCACGGTCGTTGATTTTTGAGACGTAGCCGACCACATGCGTCAGCGTGGCACCATAAGGATAGTAACGGCGCTGATAACCTTTCACTTCCACGCCAGGGAAACGGTACTGATTGACCGCAAAGCGTGCCACCTGCACTTCATTCAGACCGGTTTTAACCGGGATGGAGGTGAAACGACGCGAGCGTTTTCGCTCTTTCTGGAAGTTTTCAAGGTCTTCGTCCGTCAGCTCAAGAACCGGGCGTAAATTTTCCAGCGTCTGTTGCAGGTTATCGACTTTTTCCGGAACCAGTTCTGCCTGATAGATGGTGCGGTTCAGTGCCAGCGGGGTGCCGGTACGATCGTAAATGATGCCGCGACTGGGCGCCACCGGCACCAGTTTAATGCGGTTCTGATTGGAGCGGGTACTGTAATCATCAAAGCGAAGAATCTGCAGGTGGTAAAGGTTAACCACCAGGACTGAAGAGAGCATTAAGATACCGACGAAGGCAATAAACGCCCGACGGACAAAGAGTTTCTGTTCGGCGCTGTAATCGCGAAAGGCGTTGCTTTGTAATTTCATCCGCTACTTGTCATGTCTGATGTGGGCTGATCGGTCATTCACGATGATAAGGATGATTTGTCGTTATACTCCAGGCCCGATACAGACTTTCGGCTACCAGCACGCGCACCAGCGGATGGGGCAACGTCAATGCTGACAGTGACCAGCTCTGCTCTGCCGCCGCTTTACAGGCGGGGGCCAGGCCTTCAGGCCCGCCAATCAGCAGGCTGACATCGCGACCATCAAGCTTCCAGCGTTCAAGCTGCTGTGCCAGCTGTGGGGTTTCCCACGGATGACCCGGTATATCCAGCGTGACGATGCGATTGCCTTTACCGACCGCCGCTAACATCGCTTCGCCCTCTTTTTCAAGAATGCGTTTGATATCAGCATTTTTACCGCGTTTACCCGCGGTCACTTCGGTCAGCTCAAGCGGCATATCTTTCGGGAAGCGGCGCAGATACTCCATAAAACCGGTCTGCACCCAGTCAGGCATTTTCGTGCCGACGGCAACAAGTTGCAGTTTCACCGATTAGCCCCAGAGTTTTTCCAGCTCATAAAGCTGGCGACTCTCTTCCTGCATCACATGCACGATGACATCACCCAGATCAACCACGACCCAGTCTGCCGCGCTTTTGCCTTCAATGCCTAATGGCATCAGGCCCGCTAAACGGGACTCCAGCTCGACGTGTTCTGCGATTGAAGTCACATGACGCGTGGAGGTGCCGGTGCAGATGATCATGAAATCGGTGATGCTGGATTTGCCCTGAACGTCGATGGTAACGATGTCCTGGCCTTTAAGATCATCAATCTTATCAATAACGAACTCTTGGAGTGCTTTACCTTGCAAAAGGTTCCCCTTGGAATCTGGTGATATCGGGCCGGCTGTAAGCCCGGAGAGTACAGCCAAAAATTTAAGCGGCGCAGTATATCATGCCCGGATCAGTCGCGATATAAGCCTTCGCGGTCGATATAGTCGATAACCGCGGCAGGCAACAGGTCGTCGCAGGGCTGATTCTGATGGCGACGGCGGCGAATTTCGGTCGCCGAAATATCATAGAGTGGGGTTTCCGCCAGCCAGATATGACCTGCAGGGTGCTGATGCAGCTGCCGGATATCCTGAGCGAGATGCTGATCAAGCCAGTCCTTCATCTCTGGCGAGTCAAACCGGGTTGGATAGCCGGGGCGCTGACATACCAGCAGATGGCAGAGCGACAGCAGATCCTGCCAGCGATGCCATTTAGACAGGCTCAGCAGGGAATCCTGACCAATAATAAAAGCCAGCGGCTGCTCTGCACCGCGTTCAGCGCGCCAGGCTTCCAGGGTGGTGACGGTCCAGGAAGGCGTGTCGCGTTCCAGTTCACGGGTATCAATTTCAAACAGCGGTAAGCCGCGGATAGCGCAGCGCAGCATATCAACCCGCTGAGATGCGCTGGCTTCCGGTTGTGGACGATGCGGTGGCACATTATTCGGCAGCAGCGTCACACGCTGTAAGCCGGTCTGCTGAGCCAGCGCTTCGACCGGGCGCAGATGGCCAAAGTGGATCGGATCGAAGGTGCCACCAAACAGCGCGTGTAACTCAGACATGGGCAAAACTCGTCGGAAAAGCACGACTGCTGATGAGCAGCGTCAGAGTCTGTAACTGCGGCCACACCGGCTGACCATAATCCTGCTTCAGGGTGATCTCAATCTGACTTAGCAGATGAATGGCCCGTTGCAGACGCGTGGCATCCAGTCGCTGAAGTGCGTCGGTGAATAGCGCACGGCGGTTTTGCCAGATACGCTGCTGATCCATCAGGGTGCGCAGCGGCTGCTGGGTCTGATGGCGTTGCAGATGCAGCAGCGTCAGCAGGTCACGCTGCAGCGTACGCAGCAAAATCACGACTTCGCTCTCTTCTTTCTCGAGCTGATGCAGGATGTGCAGCGCACGACGGCTCTTACCCGCCAGCAGGGCATCTACCCAATGGAAGGGCGTGAAGTGCGCGGCATCACTGACCGCCTCTTCAACCCGGGGCAGGGTAAGTTTGCCGTCTGGCCATTGCAGCGAGAGCCGCTCCAGCGCCTGGGCCAGCGCCAGCAGATTACCTTCATAGCAGTAACACAGCAGCTGCACGGCCGCGTCATCTACCGAGAGTTTCAGCGCTTTAGCGCGATTAACGACCCAGCGTGGCAGCTGCGCCTGTTCAGGCGTCTGGCAGGGCACTAAAACCGCAGAGGCGGACAACGCTTTAAACCAGGCGCTGTTTTCCTGCGCTTTGGTCAGCTTTGGCATCCGGCAGATCAACAGAATATCGGCGTGCAGCAGCTGCGACAGCTTAACCAGCTGCTCGGCCATCGCGGCATTGGGGCCATTATCGGGGAACTGCAGCGTCATGGTCTGACGCTGGGCAAACAGACTCAGTGACTGGCAGCTGACAAACAGGCTCTCCCAATCGGTCTGGGCATCCAGCGTAAAACTGAAATGTTCTTCGAATCCCTGCGTGGTTGCGGCGGTACGGATGGCATCCGTGCTTTCCTGCAACAGCAGCGGTTCGTTACCGGCTAACAAATAACAGGCGCGCAGCCCCTCACGGAGCTGCGCGCTGAGTTGCTCAGGATAAATCCTGATCATTGCAGGCTGGTAGCAGAGGAAGAGGGTGCTTCCTGTGAACCCTGACCCGGCACCGAAATCACGGATGCAGGCAGGGTATCTTTGCTGTTGATCTGTGCAGCATGCACCGTCAGCAGTTTACGAACCAGCTGTTCAGCCGCACGCTGACGCATCTCCTGCATAATCAGATCCTGCTCGGCATCTTTTGCCAGCGCCGCATTCGGGTTATCGAAGAACGAACGATAAACCGTGGTGCTGATTGGATAGATACCTTTGCCCGGCAACAGCACCTGCGCAGTGAGGGTCATCACCAGCTGATACTCGGCAGTGGTGCCGCTGATAAAGACCGAAGCCGTGTTACGGCCCTGCGCTTCAGGACCCAGACGCAGTGTCGGAATATCGGTGCGGGTATGTTTATTATCTTCAACAATGGTGACATCGTTGATACGCAGTTGCTGACGCACAGTACGTGCCAGCGGTCCATACGGATCGCCGGTTGAAACAATCAGGGTTTTCAGTTCGCTGGGCACCTGAGTAGTGCCGCGCGGATGAAAACCACAGCCAGCAGTGATCACCACTGCCAGCATGACAAACAGCCTGATAATCGGATGTCGCACAGTTCCTCCTGAACTTAACCTACGACCAGGTTAAGCAGTTTGCCCGGTACATAAATGACTTTACGGATAGTCACGCCGTCCAGATACTTCGCTACCAGATGCTCCTGCGCAGCGCGTGCCTGAACCTGTTCCTGTGAAGCATCGGCTGGCACGGTAATCTTGCCACGCACTTTACCGTTAACCTGCACCACCACCAGCAGTGAATCTTCAACCATAGCGGCTTCATCAGCAACCGGCCAGCTCGCTTCGTCAATGGTGCCTTCGCCACCCAGCGTCTGCCACAGAACATAGCAGGCGTGCGGGGTGAACGGATAGAGCAGACGGACGATGGCCATCAGTGCTTCCTGCATCAGGGCGCGATCCTGTTCGCTTTCCTGCGGGGCGCGGGCCAGTTTGTTCATCAGCTCCATGATCGCCGCGATGGCGGTATTGAAGGTCTGACGACGCCCAATATCATCCGCTACTTTGGCGATGGTTTTGTGTACATCGCGGCGCAGCGATTTCTGATCTTCATTCAGGCTGTCCACATTCAGTGCCCCGGTCGCGCCCTTCGAGGTGTGCTCGTAGACCAGCTTCCAGACACGTTTCAGGAAGCGGTTAGCCCCTTCAACGCCTGATTCCTGCCACTCCAGCGTCATATCCGCTGGTGAAGCAAACATCATAAACAGACGCACAGTGTCTGCGCCGTAGCGCTCAACCATCAGCTGTGGGTCGATGCCGTTGTTTTTCGACTTCGACATTTTGCTCATGCCCGCATAGATCACTTCACGGCCCTGCGTGTCGGTCGCTTTAACGATGCGGCCTTTCTCGTCACGCTCAACCTCAACGTCAACCGGTGAAACCCAGTTACGCTCGCCGTTGTTACCCAGGTAGTAGAAGGCATCAGCCAGCACCATGCCCTGGCACAGCAGACGTTTGGCAGGCTCATTGGAGTTCACCAGGCCTGCGTCACGCAGCAGCTTGTGGAAGAAGCGGAAATACATCAGATGCATGATGGCGTGTTCAATACCGCCTACATACTGATCGACCGGCAGCCAGTAGTTTGCCGCGGCCGGATCCAGCATGCCTTCCTTGTAGCTGGCGCAGGTATAACGCGCGTAGTACCAGGAGGACTCCATAAAGGTGTCAAAGGTGTCGGTTTCACGCAGAGCTGGCTGGCCGTTTACCGTGGTTTTCGCCCACTCCGGATCTGCTTTGATCGGGCTGGTAATGCCATCCATCACCACATCTTCCGGCAGGATCACCGGCAGCTGGTCTTCAGGTGCAGGCATCACGGTGCCATCTTCCAGTGTCACCATCGGGATTGGCGCCCCCCAGTAACGCTGACGTGAAACGCCCCAGTCGCGCAGACGGTAGTTCACTTTACGTACGCCCACGCCTTTTGCCGCCAGTAAATCCGCAATGGCGTTAAAGCCTGTTGCGTGATCCATGCCGTTGAACTCCCCCGAGTTAAACAGGGCACCTTTATCCGTCATCGCCGCCGCGCTGACGTCAGGAATGGAGCCATCCAGGTTGAGGATGACCGGCTTGATTGGCAAATCGTATTTAGTCGCAAACTCCCAGTCGCGCTGATCGTGTGCCGGAACTGCCATTACGGCGCCAGTGCCGTATTCCATCAGGACGAAGTTGGCAACCCAGACCGGAATCAGCTCGCCGGTCAGCGGATGAATAACAGACAGGCCGGTCGCCATGCCTTTCTTCTCCATGGTCGCCATATCGGCTTCGGCCACTTTGGTATTACGGCATTCAGCAATAAAATCGGCCAGTGCCGGATTATTGACCGACGCCTGAGTCGACAGAGGATGACCCGCCGCCACAGCAACATAGGTTGCTCCGATAAAGGTATCCGGGCGAGTGGTGTAGACGGTGACTTTCTCTTCGCTCTCCGCCACGTCGAAAGTGATTTCGACGCCTTCGGAACGGCCAATCCAGTTACGCTGCATAGTTTTGACCTGCTCAGGCCACTCTTCCAGCGTATCCAGATCGTTCAGCAACTCTTCCGCATAATCGGTGATTTTGATAAACCACTGCGGGATCTCTTTGCGTTCAACTTTGGTGTCACAGCGCCAGCAGCAGCCATCGATGACCTGCTCGTTGGCCAGCACCGTCTGATCGTTCGGGCACCAGTTCACGGCAGAGGTCTTTTTATAGACCAGACCCTTTTCATACAGTTTGGTGAAGAACCACTGTTCCCAGCGATAATACTCTGGCTGGCAGGTCGCCAGTTCACGACTCCAGTCATAGCCAAAGCCCAGCAGTTTGAGCTGGTTTTTCATGTAGGCGATATTGTCGTACGTCCACGGGGCAGGCGCGGTGTTGTTTTTAACCGCAGCGCCTTCCGCAGGCAGGCCGAAAGCATCCCAGCCAATCGGCTGTAGCACGTTTTTGCCGAGCATACGCTGATAACGCGCGATTACGTCGCCGATGGTGTAGTTACGAACGTGGCCCATGTGCAGGCGGCCAGAAGGATAGGGCAACATGGAGAGGCAATAGTATTTCTCTTTACCTTCCTGCTCAGTCACTTTAAACGTTTCGTTTTCATCCCAGTGCTGCTGCACACGGGATTCAATTTCTTCCGGGCGGTATTGCTCTTGCATGGCTGCCTGTGGTCCTTTATGAAAAACATTTTTCTGGCTCTAAGATCCGCATAGCATACCCATAAGGCCGCGTATCAACAACACTTCCCACTTTTGGCGGCACGATTTCTGCTGAAAGCGTCAGCCCCTTCACCCTTTTGTAATTCACTGTACAGACGACACGGCAAAAGCAACATTCCGACTAAACTTAGTTCAGCGAGAGTCTGTATTAAAGGAGAATAAAATGAATAAAGTGGCTCAGGAATATCGCGAGTCGTTAGCCGTATTGACCGAACGTCTTCGTCAGGGCGATCGTAACCTTGATGAGCTGATTGCCGGGCGGAGAAGTCAGTTACTGGTACGCGATGATATGTCGGAAAGTGAGATTGACCAGGCGCTGAGTTCGGTTCGCCGTGATTTGAGCGAGTTTGCACGCAGCTATACCGACGTGGAAGAACCCCTGGCTGATTCACTGTTTATGCGCATTATCCGCGAGAGCGTCTGGAAAGAGCTGGCAGATATTACCGATAAAAGTCAGCTGGAGTGGCGCGAGGTCTTTCAGGACCTGCATCACCACGGGGTGTATCAGAGCGGTGAAGTCGTGGGGCTGGGCAATCTGGTGTGTGAGAAATGTCAGTTTACCCGGTCAATCTATACCCCTGAAACCTTGTCCCGTTGTCCGGAGTGCGGCAACGATCAGTTTCAGCGTCAGCCTTTTGAGCCCTGATAACAAAATCTATGCGGGCCACACTGTGTGACCCGCATAGGCATAGATTGTTTAGTGCAGAATCTTAGCGAGGAAATCTTTCGCGCGGTCAGACTGAGGGTTATTAAAGAAGTCATCTTTGTTAGTGTCTTCGATAATTTTCCCTTCATCCATGAAGATCACGCGATTGGCAACTTTACGGGCGAAGCCCATCTCGTGTGTCACCACCATCATTGTCATCCCTTCCTGCGCCAGCTCAACCATCACATCCAGCACTTCGTTGATCATTTCCGGATCCAGCGCAGAGGTCGGTTCATCAAACAGCATCGCGATAGGATCCATGCAGAGCGCACGCGCAATCGCCACGCGCTGCTGCTGACCGCCAGAAAGCTGGCCGGGGAACTTCTCGGCATGCGCTGACAGTCCCACACGCTTCAGCAGCTTCAGCCCTTTATCGCGGGCCGCCGCTTTGTCGCGCTTCAGCACTTTCACCTGTGCCAGCACCAGATTATTAATAATACTCAGATGCGGGAACAGCTCGAAGTGCTGGAACACCATGCCGACCTGGCTGCGCAGCTGCGCAAGGTTGGTTTTTTTGTTATTCACCTCGGTGCCGTTGACCGCAATCACGCCCTGCTGAACTGGCTCAAGTCCGTTCACCGTTTTAATCAGTGTTGATTTACCGGAGCCGGACGGGCCGCACACCACCACTACTTCACCGGTTTTGACTTCGGTTGAGCAGTCGGTCAGCACCTGAAAGTGACCATACCACTTAGAAACATTTTTCAGGCTAATCATTTAAACCGTCCTTTTTCTTTTTAGATAGCTGACCAACAGCGATGCGCTCAGGCTGATAACGAAGTAGACCAGACCTGCAAACAGAACCATTTCAACCTGGGTGCCGTCGCGCTCACCAATGGTGGATGCGGTACGGAAGAAGTCCGCCAGGCTTAAGACATAGACCAGTGAGGTATCCTGGAACAGGACGATACCCTGCGTCAGCAGCAGCGGAACCATTGCCCGGAATGCCTGCGGCAGAATAATCAGTTTCATTGCCTGCCACTGTGTCATGCCCAGCGCCAGTGCGGCATTGCCCTGTCCTCGTGAGATACTGATGATGCCGGCACGAATGATTTCTGAGTAGTACGCCGCTTCAAACAGCGAAAAGGCGACCATGGCTGAAATCAGGCGGATATCCGTTTTAGGCGACAGGCCAAGCACCTGCTGCAGGAAACTCGGCACTACCAGATAGAACCACAGCAACACCATCACCAGCGGCACTGAGCGGAACAGATTCACATAAATTTTGGCGAACCAGCTGATGGGCTTAAAGGCCGACAGACGCATTACCGCCAGCAGGGTGCCCCACAGAATGCCGAACACCACCGCGGTAATCGTGATCTTAAAGGTAATGACTAAGCCGTTAAGCAGATAAGGCAGGCTGGGTGCAATCGAACTCCAGTCAAAATCGTACATTACTTGCCTCCCGCATTGCCTGGCAGCCGGACCTTGCGCTCGACCAGACTCATCAACAACATAATTACCAGGTTAATCGCGACATAGGCCAGCGTAATGGCGGTAAAGGATTCATAGGCGTGAGCAGAATAGTCGAGCAGTTTGCCCGCCTGCGCTGCCATATCAACCAGACCAATGGTGGAGGCGATAGCCGAGTTCTTTACCAGGTTCAGCATTTCCGAGGTCATCGGCGGGACAATCACGCGATACGCATTGGGCAGCAGTACATAGCGATAGGTCTGTGGCAGGGTTAATCCCATCGCCAGGCCGGCATTCTTCTGTCCACTCGGCAGTGACTGAATCGCCGCGCGCACCTGCTCGCAAACGCGGGCGGCGGTAAAAAGGCCAAGACAGATCATGGAAGAGAGGAAGAACTGAATGTTGGGGTCCAGCTCAGACTTAAACCACATGCCGAGGTTTTCACCCACCAGTTCGGGCGCCACCAGATACCAGAAGAAGAACTGGACAATCAGCGGGATGTTACGAAACAGTTCGACATAGCAGGTGCCAATGGTCGACAGCAGGCGATTCGGCACGGTGCGCAGAATGCCGAAAAATGAACCCACGCAGAAGGCGATAATCCAGGCGCAGCAGGAGACGGCTATCGTCACCTGAAAACCGGACCACAGCCAGCCGAGGTAGGTCGTGTTACCGAACGGGGCCTGTTCGAGGAAAATGCCCCAGTTCCAATCGATACCCATAACGAGCTCCGGAAAAAAAGGGTAGCTAAGCTACCCTGAAGATTGATGAACGGCGTTTTATGTCCTGACTCAGGGGAACGACCCGTGTCAGTCTGTCTGTCCATGCCGCGGTTTCAGCAATCGAGAGGGCAGCCAGGCCGCCCTTGTTATACCCGTTGTTATTCAGGCCGCATTTTTGTTGGCTACGTTGACTCACACAAATCTCTTACCGGAGTAAGCGATTCGGGATTCACTTTCCTGCCACCTCAATGCAATCTGAAATCCATTGGGTATTTTGTTGTTAATTGAGTGCTTTGTCGTTTGGCGTTTTGAACAGTGCTTTCATGTCATCTGACAGGTCAAAGTTCATGTTCAGGTTCTTTGGCGGGATTGGCTTTTTGAACCAGTTCCCGAACCATTTTTCTGCCTGACCTGAGGTCTGAGCTTTAGCGATGGTTTCATCCACCAGCGCTTTGAACTGCGGATCATCTTTACGCAGCATGCAGCCGTAAGCCTCTTTGGACTGTGGCGTGCCTAAGATCTCCCAGTTGTCCGGCTTTTTAGCTTTGGCACGTTCACCTGCCAGCAGGGCATCATCCATCATAAAGGCCACGGCACGACCGGTTTCCAGCGTACGGAAGGAGTCGCCATGATCCTTTGCGCTGATAATGCGCATATCCAGTTTCTGTTCATCGTTGAGTTTGTGCAGCAGCACTTCAGAGGTTGTTCCTGAGGTCACCACCACAGTTTTGCCTTTCAGGTCGGCAAAATCTTTGATCGGGCCATCTTTCTTAACCAGCAGACGGGTGCCGATGACAAAAATGGTGTCAGAGAAGGCAGCCTGTTTCTGGCGCTCGAGGTTATTAGTCGTCGAGCCACACTCATAATCGTAAGTGCCGTTTTGCAGCAGCGGAATACGGTTTTGTGAGGTGATTGGAATCATTTTGACCTGCAGGTCAGGCTTGTTCAGCTTCGTTTTAATGGCTTCCACGATGGCATTTGAGTAATCCTGTGAATAGCCGACGACTTTTTGCTGGTTGTCATAATAAGAAAAGGGAACTGATGATTCGCGATGCCCGACCACAATGACGCCATTGTCATTAATCTTCTTCAGGGTGCCGCTGAGATCTTCCGCCTGGGCCGCTCCCGCCGCTGCGCTGATCAGCAGAAGAGATAATGCCACTTTGCGTAGTTGCATGTTCCAACTCCTTCGTATGAAAAAGGCACAGGATATAACCTGCGCTGATTATGATGTTGTGTCTGTTTTCTGCTGCATTTCTGCTCATTCTGCGGAGTAAACGGGCGCAGAAGAGTCACTAACATAGCGGATTGTTAACGCAATGAAACAAAAAAGTTTCTTTTTTGCGAGGTGATCCGCACCAAAAAAAGGCAATTTTTCCACACTGCGCGTTAACGGTGCAGGAGATAGGACTGTTTTGGTGCAGCCCGCCTCGCGGCAGCGCCTGTAATCAGGCTGTTAGCGAAAAACAGTGAAATATTTTGCAATCATCGTGCCAGAAAGCGGTGCAGGGTGAGAAAGGCAGCAGAGTCTGCGGTCAGTGGAAGTGATACAGGCTGGGGAGCAAGCAAAGAAAAAAGGCGAAGCCTGGGCTTCGCCTTTGCTATTTAAGAGATTATCGACGTCGACGCAACAGGGCTATCAACGCGGCCAGCAGCGTCAGTGACCACACAGGCCAGATGCCTGCCCGCGCATACGGCGTTTCCCCTTGCGTTGGTGTGACCTTGCTGGTCAGCACACCGCGGGTAAACTGCGGTAGCATGGCTTCCACATCACCGCTGGCATTGACCACCGCCGTCACGCCATTATTGGTACTACGCAACAGCGGACGACCCAGTTCCAGCGCACGCATCCTCGCCATCTGGAAGTGCTGCCAGGGACCGATTGAGTGACCAAACCAGGCATCGTTCGAAACAGTCAGCAGGAAGTTGGTGTCGGGATGGAAATTGGCCCGCACCTGTTCACCCAGCACGATCTCATAACAGATGGCGCTGGTCAGGTTGTAGCCCGCTACGTTCAGTTGCGGCTGAAGATAGTTTCCACGACTGAATGCCGACATCGGCAGATCAAAGAACGGGGCCAGAGGACGCAGCAGATCGGCCAGCGGTACAAACTCGCCAAACGGCACCAGATGGTTCTTCTGGTAGCGATTACCGCTGAAGTAGTTGTAAGGCGCCTTACCACCCAGCACGATCACGGTGTTGTAATCGTGATAACGGTTCTGTTCCAGCCGGGAGTCCACGATGCCGGTGACCAGCGAACTGCCGCGCTCACGCAGTTCATCATCCAGCGAACGCAGGAACGGCTGCTGATTACTCTCAAGATCGGTAATGGCCGATTCAGGCCAGATAATGATCGGCGCTTTGCCTATCAGCGGCTGACTCAGACCGTTATAAATGCGCAGGGTCGTGAGCAACTGCTGCGGGTCCCACTTCATGGACTGCGGGATGTTTCCCTGCACCAGCGCCACTTCAACCGCACGTCCGGGCATCGGCTGAACCCACTGGATGTAGCGCAACGGCCACGGCAGGGCTAGCAGCAGCAGTGCTGCGACCAGACTTCTGACATTGCGCTGCTGCAGGGCATAAGCCAGCATTCCAGCCACCACCATCAGCAGGAAGGTCAGCGTCTCGACGCCCGCCAGCGGAGCCAGCCCTTTTAACGGGCCATCAATCTGGCTGTAACCAAACTGCAGCCACGGAAAGCCGGTCAGCACCCAGCCGCGCAGGAACTCGGTCATTTGCCATAATGCCGGTGCGGCCAGCGCCAGTCGCCACAGCGTTGTGCGCGGCCACAGGCGATTCAGTACGCCGGCAAACAGCGCCGGGTAGATCGCCAGATACGCCGCCAGCAACGCCACGATAAAGACATTGACCGGGCCAGGCATGCCGCCAAAGGTGGCGACACTGACGTAAACCCAGTTGATGCCGCTGCCGAACAGACCCAATCCCCAGACAAAGCCGATCGCGGTGGCCTGTGGGCTGGAGCGGTTCAAAGTCAGAAGCTGTAAGCCGCACAGCGAAAGCAGCGCGGCGGGCCAGAAATCGTAAGGAGAGAAGGCGAGGGTGCCAACTGCACCCGTTATTAAAGCCAGCAGCAGGCGAACCCGCTGGCGCGGGTAGAGTGAGGCTAAAGCCATAGACTTATTCGTCTTCCAGTTGAGGTTGTGGCGAATTTTCCGGAATAGTCACGTGAACCTGAATGATGCGGCGGCTGTCAGCCATCGCCACCTTGAACTGGTAACCCTCAATGTCGATGCTTTCACCGCGAGCAGGCAGATGGCCGAAGCCCTGCATCACCAGACCACCAATGGTGTCGACTTCATCATCGCTGAACTGCGTGCCAAACACCTCATTGAAATCTTCAATGGCGGTCAGTGCGCGCACCGTAAAGGTGTGACGGTTGAGCTGACGGATATCACGATCTTCTTCATCGTCATACTCATCTTCAATCTCACCGACGATTAGTTCCAGAATGTCTTCAATGGTCACCAGACCGGAGACACCACCAAACTCATCAATAACGATCGCCATATGGTAGCGCTGGGAGCGGAACTCTTTCAGCATCCGATCTACACGCTTACTTTCAGGCACAACCACCGCAGGACGCAGTACTTTCTCAATGCTGAAAGGCTCAGATTCGCTGCTCATAAACGGCAACAGATCTTTCGCCATCAGAATCCCTTCCACATGATCTTTATCTTCGCTGATCACCGGGAAGCGGGAATGAGCGGACTCAATGATGACATCCAGACACTCTTCGAGGCTCTGATTACGTTTCAGGGTGATCATTTGCGAGCGCGGGATCATGATGTCACGCACGCGCTGCTCCGCAATATCCAGAACCCCTTCGAGCATGTCGCGGGTGTCCTGGTCAATCAGCTCTTTGTTATTCGAGTCGCGGATCAGCTCCAGTAGCTCATCACGGCTTTTCGGTTCGCCGTGGAAGAGTTGGTTGATCAACAGGGAGAAAAATCCCTTTTTACTACTGGGTGCATCGCTGTTTTGAGAATGGTCGTCGCTCATGGCGGTTTTTAAAGATCTCTCTGGTGAGGAATAGGTGCTGTCAGCAAACTGTGCTGACAGCCGGATAGCCAGAATGGAGGATTCAGGCGTCTTCTTTCTCCGAAATGTACGGATCAGGATACCCAAGAGCAAGCATTATCTCGGTCTCCAGTCCTTCCATCTCGTCAGCTTCGTCATCTTCAATATGGTCGTAACCCAGCAGATGCAGCGTGCCATGTACCACCATATGCGCCCAGTGGGCTTCAACGCTTTTACCCTGTTCAGCGGCTTCCTGCTCAACCACCTGGCGGCAAATGATCAGATCGCCCAGCAGCGGCAGCTCAATACCCGGCGGCGCTTCAAACGGGAAGGAGAGAACGTTGGTTGGTTTGTCTTTGCCACGATAAGTCAGATTAAGATCATGACTCTCCGCTTCATCAACCAGACGCACGGTTACTTCGCTATCGGGCTGGAAAGGAATGACAGCGGCTGACAGCCAGCGATGAAACTGGCTTTCATCCGGCAGGTCAGCCGCATTCTCACAGGCGACCTGCAGGTCGAGAATAACCTCGCTCATTTGTTCTCCTGCGTGGCGCTCTGTGCAGCCAGCGCTTCGCGTTTACGCTCTTCGGCCTGCTGGTCACGACGGGTCTGATCGGCCGCTTCCCAGGCTTCATAGGCGGTAACAATGCGGGCAACGACGGGATGGCGCACGACATCTTCGCTATGGAAGAAGTTAAAGCTGATCTCTTCAACGTCCGCCAGCACCTCAATGGCATGGCGCAGGCCCGACTTGACGTGACGCGGCAGGTCAATCTGGGTAACGTCGCCTGTAATAACCGCTTTTGAGTTAAAGCCAATACGCGTCAGGAACATCTTCATCTGCTCGATGGTGGTGTTCTGGCTCTCATCAAGAATGATGAACGCATCATTTAAGGTACGACCGCGCATGTAGGCCAGCGGGGCAACCTCAATGACATTGCGCTCCATCAGCTTTTCTACCCGCTCGAAGCCAAGCATTTCGAACAGGGCATCGTAGAGCGGGCGCAGATAAGGGTCGACTTTCTGGCTCAGGTCACCTGGCAGGAAACCGAGTTTTTCACCCGCTTCTACTGCAGGGCGGGTCAGCATGATGCGTCGAATCTCCTGACGCTCCAGTGCATCAACGGCTGCGGCGACCGCCAGATAAGTTTTACCGGTACCGGCCGGGCCGACGCCAAAGGTGATGTCGTGGTCAAGCACATTTGCGATGTACTGGGCCTGGTTTGGTGTGCGCGGCTTAATCACACCACGCTTGGTCTTGATATTGACCGCTTTACCGTACTCCGGCACGCTTTCAGCGGTTTGCTCCAGTACGCGGCTCTCTTTGATGGCCAGGTGAATCTGGTCAGGCTCGATATCCGGGATCTCACCACGCATCGGCGCGGTGTCGACATACAGGGTTTTCAGAATATCTGCGGCGGCATTGACGCAAAGTGGACGTCCCACCAGCTTAAAGACGTTGTCGCGGCGATTGATCTCAATGCCCAGACGACGCTCAAGCTGTTTCACATTATCGTCGAAAGGCCCACACAGGCTCATCAGTCGACGGTTATCAGCCGGTTCAAGGGCGATTTCACGAGTTTCGATATTCAAACGAATCCTTTGGGTCACTCAGGGCCAGTTATGGGGTGTGTCTGACGCACCGTTGGGCTTAACCGGATGCACCATAACAAAATTATTTATGCCGTAACGCCTGGGCGCAAGCTTAAGGAAAGATATTTGGGCGACACTTTCAGAAACCAAGTGGTGCAAAGTGAAATTGGCGGCAACGCGATGCGCGCTGCCGCACAGTATAGCAGGCATCACGGCTGGAACAGACTCACGCCGATTTCGTTTTCTTTACGGGTACGGGCAATCACTGACGCCGGGCTTTCTGCCATACGCAGACCCATCTCATCTTCTGTGCGCACCAGTATGCCGCGCAGCGAATTGGTGTAGACATCAACGATTTCCACATCCACAAAGCGGCCAATCATCTCAGGCGTACCTTCGAAATTAACCACGCGGTTATTTTCAGTGCGGCCAGAGACTTCCATCACGTTCTTGCGGGAGATGCCTTCCACCAGAATACGCTGCACAGTGCCCACCATGCGGCGACTGATCGCCTGCGCCTGCTGGTTGATGCGGTCCTGCAGGATCCACAGACGCTGCTTTTTCTCCTCTTCGCTGACATCATCTGGCAGGTCAGCGGCGGGCGTGCCGGGACGGGCAGAGTAGATAAAGCTGAAACTGACGTCGAAATTGATTTCGGCGATGAGTTTCATGGTCTGCTCGAAATCCTGCTGCGTTTCACCGGGGAAGCCGATAATGAAGTCGGAGCTGATCTCAATATCCGGGCGCGCTGCGCGCAGCTTGCGGATAATCGCCTTATATTCCAGGGCGGTATGGGCACGCTTCATCAGCGTCAGAATACGGTCTGAGCCGCTCTGAACCGGCAGGTGCAGGAAACTGACCAGTTCCGGGGTATCGCGGTAAACCTCAATGATGTCGTCGGTGAACTCAATTGGGTGGCTGGTGGTGAAACGAATGCGGTCGATGCCGTCGATGGCAGCGACCAGACGCAGCAGCTCCGCGAAGGTACAGATTTCACCATCAAAGGTGGCACCCCGGTAGGCGTTGACGTTCTGGCCCAGCAGGTTAACTTCACGCACACCCTGCGCCGCCAGTTGAGCGATCTCCAGCAGAATGTCATCGCTGGGACGGCTCACTTCCTCGCCGCGGGTGTAAGGCACCACGCAGAAAGTACAATATTTGTTGCAGCCTTCCATGATGGAAACAAAAGCTGTCGGGCCTTCTGCGCGCGGTTCCGGCAGACGGTCAAATTTCTCGATTTCCGGGAAGCTGATGTCGACCACCGGGCTTTTGGTGCCGCGCACCGTGTTGATCATCTCCGGCAGGCGATGCAGGGTCTGCGGACCAAAAACGATATCGACGCAGGGTGCACGCTGGCGGATATGATCCCCTTCCTGCGACGCCACACAGCCACCCACGCCAATAATCACATCCGGATTGCGCTCTTTAAGTTTTCTCCAGCGTCCCAGCAGATGGAACACTTTCTCCTGCGCTTTCTCACGAATTGAACAGGTGTTCAGCAGCAGAATATCCGCCTCTTCAGGGACCTCGGTCAGCGTATAGCCGTGCGTACTGTTCAGCAGATCAGACATCTTGGATGAATCATACTCATTCATCTGACATCCCCAGGTTTTGATATGCAGTTTTTTTGTCATCGCGCTAGCCATTGATTCAGTGCAGTGAAGTGAGGGGGGCGTATTGTAATGCTTTGATGCTGTGGTGACCAGCCTGAGGGCTTTTCTGCCAGCCATCGCGTTTTCCGGTACACTTTGCTCTATTCAGACCCGTGTTGCGCAGGCTTGCGGGAATCAGAGAGGGACATAAGCAATGCAGGATAATCAGTTTGATGTCGTGATTGTCGGCGGTGGCATGGTTGGTGCTGCGCTGGCCTGTGGACTGACACAACAACATTTTCGCGTGGCGGTGATTGAGCGTGCCGAACCCGCTCCATTTGATGCTGATAGCGATCCCGATCTGCGAATTTCAGCGATTGGATCCTCTTCGGTGGCTTTACTGAAGAGACTTAACGTCTGGCCACGGGTAGACGCGATGCGCAGCGCGCCTTATCGCAGGCTGGAAACCTGGGAGTGGCAGACGGCGCAGGTGAGTTTTGATGCGGCCTCGCTGGGCCTGCCCGAGCTGGGCTTTATGGTCGAGAACAGCGTGCTTCAGCGGGCATTATGGGAGGAGATGCAGTCGCTGGGCGTGACATGCTATTGCCCGGCCACACTGGAGAACCTGCAGTCAGAAAATGGCGGCTGGCGCGTTGATCTTAATGACGGCGTGGCCTTACACACCCGGCTGGTGGTTGGTGCAGATGGTGCGAACTCTCAGGTGCGGCAGATGGCGGGCATCGGGATTCATGGCTGGAGTTATGCGCAGTCCTGTCTGCTGATCAGCGTGACCTGCGAACATCCGGCAGGGGAGGCCACATGGCAGCACTTTACACCGCAGGGACCGCGCGCCTTCCTGCCGCTCTATGGCAATCGGGCCTCGCTGGTCTGGTATGACGCGCCAGCAAGAATCCGTCAGCTGCAGGCGATGCCGATGGCCCAGCTGGAAAAAGAGATTGCCAGCCACTTCCCGGCGCGGTTGGGACGTTTTAAAGCCCATGCGGCAGGTGGCTTTCCGCTGGTGCGCCGCCATGCTTCACGCTATGTCCTGCCGGGACTGGCGCTGGTCGGAGACGCCGCGCATACCATAAACCCGCTGGCCGGGCAGGGCGTGAATCTGGGCTATCGCGATATTGATGCATTGATTGATGTGCTGGTCAACGCACGCGGTGCGGCGGAGGACTGGGCGTCGGAGCGCATCCTGCAGCGCTATCACCGGCAGCGTCGTAAAGACAATATGCTGATGCAGGGCGGCATGGATCTCTTTTACTTCGCCTTCAGCAATCAGCTGGCACCGCTGCGGTTTGCGCGTAATCTCGGGCTGATTGCTGCCGAACATTCCGGTGTGCTGAAGCGGCAGGTATTGCGTTACGCACTGGGTTTATAGCCGATTGCGCATCGAGGCTCGCCGCAGGGCGGGCCAGAAATCAGGAAGAGATCAGCGTTTGGAAAGGTACAAAAACAACAAAGCCCGCAAAAGCGGGCCTGGTTGTGCAATTTGGCTGGGGTGCAGGGATTCGAACCCCGGAATGCTGGTATCAGAAACCAGTGCCTTACCGCTTGGCGACACCCCAATAATGGTGTTTTTCAAATTGTCTTTGTATGGCTGGGGTGCAGGGATTCGAACCCCGGAATGCTGGTATCAGAAACCAGTGCCTTACCGCTTGGCGACACCCCAATTATATGGTGGCTACGACGGGAATCGAACCTGTGACCCCAGCATTATGAGTGCTGTGCTCTAACCAGCTGAGCTACGTAGCCAAATTTTACTGCATTTCAATGATGGCTGGGATACCTGGATTCGAACCAGGGAATGCCGGTATCAAAAACCGGTGCCTTACCGCTTGGCGATATCCCATTCGTCCGTTCTCAGCATCAAGAATCATCGAAATTGGCTGGGATACCTGGATTCGAACCAGGGAATGCCGGTATCAAAAACCGGTGCCTTACCGCTTGGCGATATCCCATCCACGCTGCCGAATAATGAAATGGTGCGGGAGGCGAGACTTGAACTCGCACACCTTGCGGCGCCAGAACCTAAATCTGGTGCGTCTACCAATTTCGCCACTCCCGCAAAAAAAGATGGTGGCTACGACGGGAATCGAACCTGTGACCCCAGCATTATGAGTGCTGTGCTCTAACCAGCTGAGCTACGTAGCCATCTTTTTTTCGCGTTACCTTCATCGGCGTTGCGGGGCGCATTATGCGGAGTTGACCAGACAGCGTCAACAAGTTTTTTACCGTTTTTTGCCAGATAATTGCTGTTTGACTGGCTTATAACCAGCCTGGCGGTTTATTCGGCAATTTTTCAGTGAATACAACGCTAATCGTAAAAAAAATGGGCCGCAGCGACCCATTCTGGCTGCTCTCTGTCTGCTTATTTATAGGCTGACTGATGAACACCTACGGCACGTCCGGAAGGATCGTCCATGTTTTTAAACGCTTCATCCCACTCAATCGCTTTGGCAGAAGAACAGGCGACTGATGGACCGCCAGGCACACACTCTGCCGCGCTCGCTAACGGGAACAGCTCCTCGAAAATCTCACGATAGAGATAGGCTTCTTTCGAACCCGGCGTGTTGAACGGGAAGCGGAAGTGGGCGGTTGCCAGCTGCTGATCGCTGATTTGCTTCGCAGCGACTTCTTTCAATGAGTCGATCCAGCTGTAACCTACACCATCAGAGAACTGCTCTTTCTGGCGCCACGCCACGCTCTCCGGCAGGTAAGAGGAGAAACATTCACGCAGAATGTGTTTCTCCATTTTACCGTTGCTGCCACACATTTTGTCGGCCGGGTTGATACGCATCGCCACATCCAGGAATTTTTTATCCAGAAAGGGGACACGGGCTTCAACGCCCCAGGCGGACATCGCTTTATTGGCACGGGCGCAGTCGAACATGTGCAACGCCTGAAGTTTACGCACGTTTTCTTCGTGGAACTCTTTGGCATTTGGCGCTTTATGGAAGTAAAGATAGCCACCGAACACTTCATCTGCGCCTTCGCCCGACAGCACCATCTTAATGCCCATCGCTTTGATTTTACGCGACATTAAGTACATCGGCGTTGAGGCGCGAATAGTGGTGACGTCATAGGTTTCAATGTGATAAATCACATCGCGAATCGCATCCAGTCCTTCCTGCACGGTGAAATGAATTTCGTGGTGCACGGTGCCCAGATGTTCCGCCACGGTTTTCGCCGCTTTTAAATCGGGTGAACCTTCCAGTCCTACCGCGAAGGAGTGCAGCTGAGGCCACCAGGCATCACTTTTATCCTGATCTTCAACCCGCTTCGCCGCGAAACGCTTGGTCACGGCGGAAATAATGGAAGAGTCCAGACCGCCTGACAGCAGCACGCCGTAAGGGACATCTGACATCAGGTGGCTTTTCACGGACTCT
Organism: Pantoea sp. WMus005; assembly: GCF_013415305.1. Lineage (GTDB taxonomy): Bacteria > Pseudomonadota > Gammaproteobacteria > Enterobacterales > Enterobacteriaceae > Pantoea > Pantoea rara. The sequence goes on along the minus strand of NZ_JACBXU010000001.1, from coordinate 1,949,026 downwards.
TCCAGGGCATGTTTCAGGCCAGCAGCGTCGGTGGTGTTGTGCTCAACATTTTTGTATTCCATCCAGTCACGCTGCCAGTAACGATGAATTTCGCCATCGGTGCTGGAGAGGTAACTTCCCGGCGGGAACTCTTTGATGGAACGGCAGGCTGGCACCAGCGCTTTCATTTCTGAAGCAACAAACAGGTTGCCATGCTCATCATTACCCATATAGAGCGGGATGATGCCAATGTGGTCGCGACCAATCAGCCAGGTTTTTTTAACGGTGTCATAGAGGATAAAGGCGAACATGCCTTCCAGCTCGTCGAGGAAATCGACACCTTTCTCCTGATAGAGCGCCAGAATGACTTCACAGTCAGAGCCGGTCTGGAATTCGTAGCGATCGCTGAGTTCAGCGCGCAGTGCCTGATGGTTGTAAATCTCGCCGTTAACCGCCAGTACGTGGGTGTGATCGGCGTTGTACAGTGGCTGGGCGCCATTGTTAACGTCAACAATTGAGAGGCGTTCATGCGCCAGAATAGCATGTTCATCCGCGAAGACGCCTGACCAGTCCGGGCCGCGATGACGCATTAAGCGTGAACATTCCAGCGCTTTTTTGCGCAGCTCAACAGGATCGGTTTTCAGATCCAGCACACCAAAAATTGAACACATAGCTGACTCCTGAGCTCACCTTACGGTGATGTTATCTTTTACGTTTGTCCGGCAGCCTGACGCTGCGTGATACATAAGAAAATGCGCTATTTAGTGCATTCAATGCAAGAGGAATCGTGATTTACTGATAAAAATATTGCTCGCATGGCAACAAAATTGAATAAACGATAATTTAAAATGGATTTTGTTGTTGGATCAGCAATGGAATGTGTTTTTTGAGTAAAAAACAGACAGCAAAAGCAGGGGGGGCGGGGCATAAAAGGGGTGACGCATCACAGATTAGCCGGATGCGTCATAAGAGAAATGAATCAGAACAGGTCAATGTCAGCCACAGAAGGGTAGATCCAGTCCGGACGGAACGGCATGGCATCGATATCAGTCAGCGTCGAGACGCCGGACAGCACCAGCACCGTCTCAAGACCCGCCTGAAATCCAGCCAGAATATCGGTGCGCAGGTTGTCACCGACAATCACCGTCTCTTCCGAGTGAGCCTGCATCTTGTTCAGCGCGGCACGCATGATGTAGGGGCTGGGTTTGCCAACCACAAACGGGCGACGGCCAGAGATCTTCTCAATACCCGCACAGAGCGCGCCACAGGCGGGAATAAAACCGCGCGCATGCGTATCCGGGTTAGTGGCAATAAAGCGGGCGCCGTTAGCCACGAAGAAGGCCGCCTTATGCATCATGTCCCAGTTAAACGAGCGCGTCTCTCCGACGATGACAAAATCGGGATTCACATCGGTAATGGTAAAGCCCGCTTTGTAGAGTTCATGAATCAGTGCACCTTCGCCAATCACATAGGCCTTTTTGCCTTCCTGGCGGCGCAGGAAGTCGGCGGTGGCCATCGCGGAGGTATAGAAAACGGATTCAGGAACTTCTACGCCAGCCGAAGCAAAACGGTTAGCCAGATCCTGCTCGGTCTGCGAGGGATAGTTTGTCAGCACCACCAGCGGCATTTCTTTGGCCAGAATGCGCTGTAAAAACTCCTGCGCGCCGGGAACGGCCGTGTTGTCGTGCATCAGCACGCCATCGATATCACAAATTACGCTTTTAATGGTCATAGTCAGATCCGATGTGGCCCGCCACAGCAGCGGGTTAGCTTAGTCTTCAAGAAGATGTTGCAGCAGAATGCCGTTAAGCATGGCACGTTTAGCGAGCGCAAACGCGCCAATCGCAGAACGATGATCCAGGGTAGAACGCACCACCGGCAGATTTTTACGGAAAGCCTCTAAGGCCTGGGTATTGATGCAGCCCTCAATTGCGGGCAGCAGCACTTTTTCTGCTTCTGTGATCTCACCCGCCAGCACCACTTTTTGTGGATTAAACAGGTTGATCGCAATAGCGATCGCTTTGCCGAGATAACGGCCCACATGCTCGACCACTTCACAGGCCAGTGCATCACCCTGATTGGCCGCTTTGCAGATGTGAGACATCTGGCAGGCCTCCAGCGTCAGCGTGCTGGGATGGCCCTGACTCAGCAGATGTCGCACGCGATTTTCAATGGCGCCATTGGCGGCGATGGTTTCCAGGCAGCCAAAGTTGCCGCAATGACAGCGTTCGCCAAGCGGATCGACCTGAATATGGCCGATTTCACCGACGTTGCCGTTGCTGCCGAGAAAAATATGGCCGTTGGCAATAATGCCGGCGCCGGTGCCACGGTGTAAACGCACCAGGATTGAGTCAGCACAATCACGGCTTGCACCGAAGTAGTGCTCGGCCAGCGCCAGGCTGCGAATATCGTGGCCGACAAAACTGGTGACGTTAAAACGTTTTTTCAGGCTGGCGACGAGCGGCCAGTGGCTGACAGAGATGTGCGGCATATAGCGGATCACGCCGTTTATCGGATCGACCAGCCCTGGCAGAATCACGGAAATCGCGATCAGCTCACGTATCTTGCGCTGGTGCTGCTCAATGAAGCCGCTGATGGCGTTAAACAGCGCATGTTCCAGCGTCTCCTGGGTACGTTCCGGCAGCGCATAATCTTCCTGCGCCAGCGATTTACCGCTGAGGTCGAACAGGGTCAGGGTGGCATCATTGCGGCCGAGGCGAACCCCGATGGTATGGAAATGGCGGGTTTCAGTGATAATCGAGATAGCGCGGCGACCACCGGTAGACGCCTGCTGGTCTACCTCTTTAATCAGACCGCGCTCAATTAACTGGCGGGTAATTTTGGTGACGCTGGCGGGCGCGAGCTGGCTAAGTTCGGCAATCTGAATGCGCGATATCGGCCCCTGTTGATCAATCAGCCGGTAAACCGCTGCGCTATTGAGTTGCTTAACAAGATCGACATTTCCTATTTGTGACTGGCCGCCAGTGGTCATTCAGTGCTTACTCGCTCAGGACGTCGTCTCCATTGACAAACGTCTTAATGATTTTAAAGTCGCGCGTAAACACAGTCAGGTTCGCGATTTTTCCTGCTTCGATCGAGCCTAACTGCCTTTCCACGCCCATCGCCCGTGCCGGGTAGAGTGATGCCATGCGTAACGCTTCGTCCAGTGCGATACCTGCATGCTCGACGCTGTTTTGTACCGCTTCAATCATCGTCAGGGCAGAACCACTTAATGTGCCGTTTTCATCGACACAGAGCCCATCGCGATAATAGATTGTTTTTCCTGCAAAAATAAACTCGTTAATGTCAGCGCCAGCGGGTGCAGTGGCATCTGTTACCAGTATCAGCCTGTCGCCTTTAATGCGTTTTGCATTCCGTACGTTAGCGTAATGTACATGTAAACCATCCGCAATAATGCCGCAGTATACATCAGGCGAATCAAACAGCGCACCGATAAGCCCCGGTTCACGTCCGGCAAACACCGGCATGGCATTATAGAGGTGGGTCGCGAAACTCACGCCAGCAGAAAAGCCCGCTTTCGCCTCTTCATAAGTCGCATTTGAATGACCCGCTGAGACGATGATCCCGGCTTCAGTCAGCTGACGAATCACTTCACTGCCAGCGTTTTCTGGTGCCAGGGTGACTTTGGTGATGACGTCGGCGTTGTCACAGAGGTACTGCACCATCGCCGCATCTGGCAGGCGAATAAGCGCTGGATCGTGGGTGCCTTTTTTCGCCTTGCTCAGCCATGGCCCTTCCAGATGCAGGCCCAGCGCCTGATGCTGATGCTTCTGCAGGTAAGCGCGCATGGTTTCAATCGCCCGCTTCATCAGGGCATCGCTACTGGTGATCAGCGTCGGTAAAAAGCTGGTGCAGCCAGACTTTTCATTGGCGCGTTGCATCGTTTCCAGCGTCTCAATACTGAGCGCATCCAGGCTGTCATTGAACTGCACGCCTCCACAGCCATTGAGCTGGAGATCGATAAAGCCGGGCGCAATAATCGCACCCGCCACATCTCGTTGTTCAATATCGGCAGGCAGCGATTCACGCGGGCAGACGCGCGCAATGTGCCCGTCAGCTATCACAACGGCGTGATTATCCAGAACCTCATGGCCGCTGTAGATTCGACCGTTTACTAATGCGTACATCTCTCTTCTCCCGTCCTGGCCTGCTGTCACTCAGCGTAACAGCAGGGCATGACAATGTTCTGTTACACGCCTTTCATATTTTCCGCTTCCATTTCGCGGAAATATTTCACGGTTTTCACTTTCAGTTCGATGGTGGCTGGCTCATCACAGACCACGACCGATTTCGCATGCAGCTGCAGGCAGCTGATGGTCCACATATGATTCACGTTGCCTTCAACCGCCGCCTGTAATGCCTGCGCTTTGACATGGCCGGTAACCAGAATCATCACTTCCTCTGCATCCAGCAGCGTGCCGACGCCGACCGTCAGCGCATATTTTGGTACCTGATCAACGTCACCGTTAAAGAAGCGAGAGTTTGCCACGCGGGTGTCATGGGTCAGGGTTTTAATGCGGGTACGCGAAGCCAGTGAAGAAGCCGGTTCGTTAAAGGCGATATGACCGTCATTGCCGACACCGCCCATAAACAGGTGAATTTTACCCAGTGCGCGAATTTTCTCTTCGTACTGACGACATTCTGCGTCAATATCGGGCGCATTACCATTCAGCAGATTGATATTTTCCGGTTGAATATCAACGTGATCGAAGAAGTTGCGGTACATGAAGCTATGATAGCTTTCCGGATGCTCTTTTGGCAGGCCAACATATTCGTCCATATTGAAGGTTACGACATGTTTGAAACTGACCTGGCCCGCTTTGTGCATATCAATCAGGTGTTTGTATGCCTCCAGTGGCGTGCCGCCAGTAGGCAGACCCAGAACAAAAGGCCTGTCCGCCGTCGGGTTAAACGCATTGATGCGGTTAACAATATGTCGGGCGGCCCATTTACCTACCTGGGTTGGCGTCGCTAAAGGAATCAGTCTCATGTTTCACCTCATTAGAAAATGGAAAGGGGATCGCTAAACCGCTGCGTCTGTCATCAGCCTGAGCAGATTGTCTATTCTCGCTACGGGCGGCGCGTAATTCAATATTTCGGATCATAAAATAAGTTTGGTGTCATAGCCAGATGTTGTCGTATGAAACGATGTTTTTTAGTGATAAAAATCACAGTTACACTGGTTTTAATTTGCGAGGCGAATTAATTTATCATTACACTTCGCTGCGTGATATCAAGTGTATTAACGATCTTTGCAGCTGACATAACAACTTTAAGCGGCGCAAAGCGACTAGTCAGGCTCATAGGGGGAAGGGGATATGTTAGGTTACTTACAAAAGGTGGGGCGTGCACTGATGGTGCCGGTAGCAACCCTGCCAGCAGCAGCAATATTGATGGGGGTAGGTTACTGGATTGATCACGACAGCTGGGGTGCCGGCAATGCGCTGGCTGCGTTACTGATCAAGTCCGGTTCTGCCATCATTGAAAACATGTCGGTGCTGTTTGCGATTGGTGTCGCGTATGGCATGTCGAAAGATAAAGATGGTGCGGCAGCCCTGAGCGGCTTTGTCGGATTCCTGGTGGTCACCACGCTCTGCTCACCGGCTGCGGTGGCGATGATACAGAAGATGCCGGTTGACCAGGTGCCTGTGGCGTTTGGCAAAATTAATAACCAGTTTGTCGGTATTCTGGTCGGTATCCTGTCAGCGGAGGTCTATAACCGCTTCAGCCACGTCGAGCTGCCGAAAGCACTCTCCTTCTTCAGCGGACGACGACTGGTGCCGATTCTGGTCTCGTTCCTGATGATCCTGGTCGCCTTTATCCTGATGTATATCTGGCCGGTAATCTTTAACGGGCTGGTTAACTTCGGTGAACATATCCAGAAACTCGGCTCTGCCGGTGCCGGTATCTACGCCTTCTTCAACCGTCTGCTGATTCCGGTCGGTCTGCATCACGCCCTGAACTCGGTGTTCTGGTTTGACGTTGCGGGCATTAATGACATTCCTAAATTCCTGGGCGGTGCGCAGTCACTGGCAAATGGAACCGCAACCGTGGGCATTACCGGCCGTTACCAGGCGGGCTTCTTCCCGATTATGATGTTTGGTCTGCCGGGTGCGGCGCTGGCCATCTACCACTGTGCGCGTCCTGAGAACCGCGTCAAAGTCGGCAGTATTATGCTGGCTGCTGCGTTTGCGGCCTTCTTTACGGGTATCACCGAACCACTGGAGTTCTCCTTCATGTTCGTGGCGCCTGTGCTCTATCTGATCCACGCCGTCCTGACCGGTATTTCTGTCTTCATCGCCGCCAGCATGCACTGGATTGCCGGATTTGGTTTCAGCGCCGGGCTGGTGGATATGGTGCTGTCGACCCGTAATCCATTGGCCACACACTGGTACATGCTGATTCCGCAGGGTCTGGTCTTCTTCGTTATCTACTACGTGGTGTTCCGCTTCACTATCAAAAAATTCAACCTGATGACGCCGGGCCGCGAGCTGGCGGTTGCCGGTGATGAAAGCGATGGCTATGACGTTAACGTGGATAAAACGGATAATGGTGAAACCGCCACTGAATCCCTGGCGCGCCGTTATATTGGTGCGGTGGGTGGTTCAGCGAACTTAACCAGCATCGATGCCTGTATCACCCGTCTGCGTCTTAATGTGACTGATTCCGCTCAGGTTAATGAGGCTGTGGCGAAGCGTCTTGGTGCATCCGGCGTGATTCGTCTTAACAAACAGAGCGTGCAGATCATCGTGGGCACCCAGGCAGAAAGCATTGCCTCGGCCATGAAAAAAGTGCTGACCAAAGGTCCGGTTGCTGCAGCGGCTACCAGCAGCACACCCGCTGAGCCGGACGTGAAACCGCAGGCAGTACTGAACAGTGAGAAACGTGTCATCGCAACCCTGCTGGCACCGGTAACGGGCGAAGTGGTTGCGCTGGAGGATGTGCCGGATGAAGCCTTCGCCAGCAAAGCGGTGGGTGACGGTCTGGCGATCAAACCCAGCGACAAATGGGTCGTGGCACCGATAGCGGGTACGCTGGTTAAAATCTTCAACACCAATCACGCCTTCTGTCTGGAAACGGACAACGGCGTAGAGATTGTGGTGCATATGGGACTGGATACCGTGGCGCTGGAAGGTAAAGGCTTTACCCGCCTGGTTGAAGAGGGGGCCACTGTGGTTGCCGGTCAGCCTGTACTGGAAATGGACCTTGAATTCCTGAATGCGAACGCCCGTTCAATGGTGAGTCCGGTCGTGGTCAGCAACAGCGATGATTTCGCAGGGCTGACGTTACTGGCTCGCGGCCAGGTGGTGGCGGGTGAAACCCCGCTGTATGAAGTGAAAGGCTAATCCCCCCGCAACAGAACCCCACAGGCAGGAAGCGATTCCTGCCTTTTTTGTTTTAAAGGCTTAACAAACGGTTGTTTCCCTCAGACGCTTTGTGGATCATACTCCGTTACTTCATGGTACAAATCACCCGTTATTCGTATTGAGGATTTTTGAGATGAGTGAGGCTGAAGCCCGCCCAACTAACTTTATTCGTCAGATCATTGACGAAGATTTGGCGAGCGGTAAGCACAGCAGCGTGCATACCCGTTTCCCGCCAGAGCCCAATGGCTATCTGCATATTGGTCATGCGAAATCGATCTGTCTGAATTTTGGCATCGCCCAGGATTATCAGGGGCAATGCAACCTGCGTTTCGACGATACCAATCCGGTTAAAGAGGATCTGGAATTTGTCGAATCCATCAAGCGTGACGTCCAGTGGCTGGGTTTTGAGTGGAGCGGTGAGGTCTGTTACTCATCAAACTATTTTGATCAGCTTTATCACTATGCTATCGAGCTGATTTCCAAAGGTCTGGCCTACGTTGATGAACTGAGCCCGGATCAGATTCGCGAATATCGCGGCACCCTGAAAGAGGCTGGCAAAAACAGCCCTTATCGCGATCGCAGCGTGGAAGAAAACCTGGCGCTGTTTGAGAAGATGCGTAACGGTGAGTTTGCCGAGGGCACTGCCTGTCTGCGCGCTAAAATCGACATGGCCTCTACTTTCATCGTGATGCGCGATCCGGTGCTGTATCGCATCAAGTTCGCGGAACACCACCAGACGGGCAATAAGTGGTGCATCTATCCGATGTATGACTTTACCCACTGCATCTCCGATGCGCTGGAAGGCATTACACACTCGCTGTGTACGCTGGAGTTCCAGGACAACCGCCGTCTTTATGACTGGGTACTGGATAACATCACGATTCCGGTTCATCCGCGCCAGTACGAGTTCTCACGTCTGAATCTGGAGTATGCGGTGATGTCAAAACGCAAACTCACTCAGCTGGTGACCGAGAAGCACGTTGAAGGCTGGGACGATCCGCGCATGCTGACCGTTTCAGGTCTGCGTCGTCGTGGTTATACCGCGGCTTCTATCCGCGAGTTCTGCCGTCGTATTGGCGTGACCAAACAGGATAACATTGTGGAGATGGCCTCGCTGGAGTCCTGTATCCGTGATGACCTGAATGAGAATGCGCCACGCGCCATGGCGGTGCTGGATCCGCTTAAAGTGGTGATTGAAAACCTGCCAGCCGGCCACAGCGAAATCATCACCATGCCAAATCATCCGGGCAAGCCTGAGATGGGTACGCGTGAAGTGCCGTTCAGCCGTGAAATCTGGATTGATCGTGCAGATTTCCGTGAAGAGGCGAATAAGCAGTATAAGCGTCTGGTACTGGGCAAAGAAGTTCGCCTGCGCAACGCCTATGTGATTCGCGCTGAGCGGGTCGCTAAGGATGAAGCGGGTAACATTACCTGTATCTATTGCACCAGCGATGTTGATACGCTCAGTAAAGATCCAGCGGATGGCCGCAAGGTCAAAGGGGTGATTCACTGGGTGTCTGCTGATCACGCGCAACCTGCTGAGTTCCGTCTGTATGACCGTCTGTTCAGCGTGCCGAATCCGGGCGCGGCAGAGGACTTCCTGGCGGTGATCAACCCTGAGTCACTGGCGATCAAACAGGGTTTTGTTGAACCCGGCCTGCGCGATGTGGAACCGACTACACCGTTCCAGTTTGAGCGTGAAGGTTATTTCTGCGCTGACAGCGTTTACTCTAAACCGTCGCAGCTGGTGTTTAACCGCACCGTCGGTCTTCGTGATACCTGGACGAAAACCGGCGAATAATTTTTTGTGGCTGACCTCATAAAATGACTCAAGGGCGATTTATCGCCCTTTTTTATTGCCCCGATTTTTACCATTGCCGACGTTTGTTCTGCATTAACTGCAACTGGTTAAATGCCACAGTGTGAGAGAAATCTGAGTTTAAAAAAATTAATCAATTTACAGATGTGAATTATCCGCTTTCAGGTAGGCTATTCGCTCTCAGAGGTTGCACAGCGGGTTACAGAAGGAAAAAAAATGACCGTTCTCGCCCAGGAAGCCAGAAACAGTGTTGTCGTTTTACATCAGCTCATTGAACGTATTTTTAATCAGCCTGCCGGATCTGACGACAGTTTTGAGCTGTTGATGTCCTATTTTCATCCTGACTTCCGCATGGTGACCCCGAAGGGCAAAGAGTACAATCTGAACGAAGTTGAAGATCTTTTCCGACAGTTGCAGGGGCAACGGGAAGGGATGCGCATTGCCACATGCGAACATGTGATCCTCTCTCATCATGATAAAGAGATCACCGTACAATATCGCGAAATGCAGATGATGAATGGCAATAACCATAGCCGCATCTCGCTGGCGATACTGGATTGCAGCAGCTCAATTCCGCGCTGGCGTTATCTGCAGGAGACGCTGGTTGCCTGATACGTTACAGCAGAAATCAGACGAAAAAAAACCGGTGAATTCACCGGTTTTTTAATTTCAGGCCGCATTACTGATCGTGCAGGGTTTCGTTTTCCCGGCAATCGCCCAGTGTGCAGTGTCCATAAAGATAGAGGCTGTGGTTAGTCAGCTTGATGCCATGGCGGGTCGCGATTTCACGCTGACGCGTTTCGATCGACTCATCGCTGAACTCAATAACCTTGCCGCAATCCAGGCAGATCAGGTGATCGTGGTGATGCTGCTGCGTCAGTTCAAAGACCGATTTACCGCCTTCAAAATTGTGGCGGGTAACAATACCGGCGTCATCGAACTGATTCAGAACACGGTAAACGGTAGCCAGGCCAATCTCTTCGCCGATATCAATCAGGCGTTTGTACAAATCTTCCGCACTGACGTGATGGCACTCAGGTTCCTGAAGCACTTCCAGAATTTTCAGTCTGGGCAGTGTCACTTTCAGGCCAGCCTTCTTTAATGCGGTGTTGTTGTCAGTCATGCGGATTTTGTCCTGTTACTAATATTCACTTTTGTGGCTTGTCGCCTTGAATGTCGATCTTCACTCATTCTCATTTGCGTCTCATTATAGAACTGAAGCGCTGAAATGAAAACCAGTGGGCGTGCCAGAATCATCATGGGCTATTGGGGATAAGTCACCGGGCCGGGGAGGATTGTGGCAGATGTCTGTTTGTACATCGCTTAGTCTTGCCGCTAAGAGAATAAGCGGAAGATCGATGCGGGTATTCTACAGATTAAACGGAGAAAGTTAAAAAAATGTGGCTATTATTTCTATAGGAATTTCCATTGCCTCAATGTGAGCTGGCGCTCACATTGAGGCAGACGGGATCAGGCTTCGATAATCTCTTTCAATTGCAGTTCATCAAAGATCTGCTTAACCCATTGTTCTACACGCTGGTTAGTCAGTTCAGGCTGACGATCTTCGTCAATGGCCAGACCCAGGAAGTGAGTATCATCGGCTAGCCCTTTTGATGCCTCAAAGTGATATCCGTCTGTTGGCCAGTGTCCGACGATTACCGCGCCGTGTGGCTCAATGATGTCGCGAATAGTGCCCATCGCATCACAGAAATATTCTGCGTAATCTTCCTGATCGCCACAGCCAAAAAGCGCAACCAGCTTGCCGTTGAAATCGATCTCTTCCAGCGTCGGGAAAAAGTCATCCCAGTCGCACTGCGCTTCGCCGTAGTACCAGGTCGGAATGCCCAGCAGCAGGATATCAAACGCTTCCAGATCTTCTTTTGTGCTTTTCGCGATGTCATGCACTTCTGCAACGTCAGTACCCAGCTGTTTCTGGATCATTTTTGCAATATTTTCGGTATTGCCGGTATCGCTGCCAAAGAAGATGCCTACGAGTGCCATGAGTAAAATAACCTCTTAAATCCTGATGATGAGATGTGTGCCGCAGCACATTTCAGCGAATAATAGCAGACGAGAGAAAACCGGTGAACGGTTAAAGCCCCGACATTTGCTTCTGCGTGCGATTTGCGCGCATCAATCCAGTTTGAGCTGCGCCAGCAGCATCTGTTCAATGAGTTCGCTGCGACTGAGATTACGCTGTTCTGCCAGCGTATTGAGTGCATCGACGGCTTCACTGTTCATTTTCAGTTCGACACGACGAAGTCCGCGTCCTTTGTCACGTTTAAGCTGATTGCGCTTGTTGATGCGCAGCTGTTCATCACGCGACAGCGGACTGGTTTTGGGTCGACCAGGGCGGCGCTCATCAGCAAAGAGATCGAGCGTCGTGCGGTCAGTCTGTTCTTTTGCCATGGCTTAGTAAAACTGAATGGGGGCGGGCGCCAGACACTCACCGCGCAGATTATAAATTAATGGCTATTGCCACAGCAAAACTGACTCGCGGCAAAATTTTAGCGCGCCATCATACTTCACGCGTACTCCTGACGCCAATCCTAAACTTTTGCCGCCATCTGATTGCTTTTAAAGCGCAAAAAAACGACGAACAGTGCGCAAAACGGCATCGGGTTTCTCTGCGTGAACCCAGTGTCCCGCACCACCGATCACATGGGCCTGAGCCGCCGGAAATTGCTGCAGCAACGCATCGCGATAACGGTTATCCAGATAACTGGAGTCGCCGCCGCGAATGAAGAGTGCCGGATGATTCCAGGCAGGCACCGTCTGCCAGCCAGAAATCGTAGTGTAGTTATCCCACAGCACCGGCACGTTGAATCGCCACTCGCCCTCCTGAAAAGATTTCAACAGGAACTGAATTACGCCTTCTTCATCAATCACCGTGCGCATAATGCGGGCCGCCTCGCTGCGGGATGAAACGCCCGCATCCGTCACGGCACAAATACCTGCAAATATCTGGTCATGGCGGCGGGTCTGGTAGTCCACAGGGGCGATATCAATCATCACCAGTCGCTCAATGCGGTCCGGTACAAGCGCGCTCATGGTCATGGCGATTTTACCGCCCATCGAGTGGCCGATCACCGCGACGCGCTCAATGCCGTGTGCATCCAGCGTATCGACCATATCCTGCGCCATTACAGCGTAGTTCATCTCGTCAGATCGGGGTGAGAGTCCGTGGTTGCGGACATCAACCTGCAGCAGAGGACCGGCATCTTTCAGGCCGCGTGCCAGCACGCCAAGGTTATCCAGACTGCCAAACAGGCCGTGAATTAACAGGATGGGCAGGGAATCCGCAGAGGATTGTTCAGTTTGCAGACGGGCGTTCAAAATCATAGCAAAGTTCTTAAGTTTGAGACCTGAGCTTAGGTTATCATGGTTTCACCTTTTCAGGCGCGCTGGTTCCGGCGGCATTAGGACATATTCTGACTTTTGCCCGTAAACCGTTTGATTGCTAACAACCCGCCTGAATTTAACTTTATAATCCTGATGTTAGAACCCACACATCCTTTGAATTGCCTGACTATACTCAGATCTTTTCAGGAAACAGGTGGTTCTGTCATGAGAAAGAACCGTACGGAATAAGATGAAAACGATCGAAGTTGACGAAGAGCTCTACCGTTATATTGCCAGCCACACGCAACACATTGGTGAAAGCGCATCCGACATTCTGCGTCGTATGCTGAAATTCACGGCCGGTCAGACTGCACCCGCTTCGCCTGTACAGCCAGCGTCAAAAGAGGCAGCGAAAGAGTCCCAGGTTTCTGTGGGTTCGCGCCCACAGGATCGTGTCCGCGCGGTGCGTGAGCTGCTGCTCTCCGATGAATATGCGGAGCAGAAGCGGGCGGTGAATCGCTTTATGCTTATCTTGTCAACGCTCTATCGTCTTGATACCGCAGCCTTTGCTGAGGCTACTGCATCGCTGCAGGGCCGTACCCGCGTCTATTTTGCAGGTGATGAGCATACGCTGTTGCAAAATGGCACCCATACTAAGCCGAAGCATGTACCCGGCACCCCGTACTGGGTGATCACCAACACCAATACTGGTCGTAAATGCAGCATGGTCGAACACATCATGCTCTCGATGCAGTTCCCTGCGGAACTGACCGAGAAAGTTTGCGGCACCATTTAAAAACTTAAGCGTCAGGGAGCAGCGCCAATGGCCAATCACCCACGTGCCGGGCAACCCGCCCAGCAGAGCGATTTGATTAACGTTGCACAATTAACGTCACAATATTATGTCCTGCAGCCCGATGTGGCGAACCCGGAACATGCGGTGAAATTTGGCACCTCTGGCCATCGCGGCAGTGCAGGGCGTCAAAGCTTCAACGAGATGCACATTCTGGCGATCGCTCAGGCAATTGCCGAAGAGCGTAAAAAGAACGGCATCACCGGGCCGTGCTACGTCGGTAAAGACACTCATGCGCTGTCAGAGCCGGCTATCCTGTCGGTACTGGAAGTGCTTGCGGCGAACGGCGTTGATGTGATTGTGCAGCAGGACAATGGCTATACGCCGACCCCTGCGATCTCAAATGCTATTCTTGAGCACAACAAAGCGGGTGGCCCGCTGGCTGACGGCATCGTCATCACGCCATCGCACAACCCACCGGAAGATGGCGGCATCAAGTACAACCCACCTAACGGCGGGCCGGCTGATACCAATGTCACCAAAGTGGTGGAAGATCGCGCCAACCAGCTGATCAAAGATGGGCTGAAAGAGGTTAAGCGTCTGCCACTGGAACAGGCTATGGCCAGCGGTCACGTGGTCGAGAAAGATCTGATCCAGCCTTACGTTGAAGGTCTGGCAGAAATCATCGACTTCCCGGCAATTCAGAAAGCAGGCCTGAAGCTGGGTGTTGATCCCCTTGGCGGCTCTGGTATTGCTTACTGGCAGCGTATTGCTGAGCACTACAAGCTGGATCTGACGCTGGTGAATGACGCGGTCGATCAGACCTTCCGCTTTATGCATCTGGATAAAGATGGCGTGGTGCGTATGGACTGCTCATCTGAAAGTGCAATGGCAGGCCTGCTGGCCTACCGTGACAAGTTTGATCTGGCGTTCGGTAACGATCCCGATTATGACCGTCACGGCATTGTGACTCCAGCAGGTCTGATGAATCCGAACCACTATCTGGCGGTTGCAATCAACTATCTGTTCCAGCATCGTCCACAGTGGGGCCAGGATGTTGCCGTGGGTAAAACCCTGGTCTCCAGCGCCATGATTGACCGTGTGGTCAACGACATTGGTCGCAAGCTGGTGGAAGTGCCGGTTGGTTTCAAATGGTTTGTTGATGGTCTGTATGACGGCAGCTTCGGTTTCGGCGGCGAAGAGAGCGCGGGTGCTTCATTCCTGCGCTTCGACGGTACGCCGTGGTCAACGGACAAAGACGGCATCATCATGTGTCTGCTGGCGGCTGAAATTACTGCCGTAACCGGTAAAAATCCGCAGCAGCACTATGACGAGCTGGCCGCACGCTTTGGCGCACCAAGCTATAACCGTCTGCAGGCATCAGCCACTTCAGCGCAGAAAGCTGCGTTGTCGAAGCTGTCACCAGAGATGGTGAGCGCGGATACGCTGGCGGGTGATCCTATCACCGCGCGTCTGACGGCCGCGCCAGGTAACGGTGCTTCTATCGGCGGTCTGAAAGTAATGACGGAGAATGGCTGGTTTGCTGCCCGTCCTTCAGGCACCGAAGACGCCTACAAAATCTACTGTGAAAGCTTCCTGGGCGCAGAACACCGCGCGCAGATTGAGAAAGAAGCTGTAGAGATTGTCAGCGAAGTGCTGAAAAACGCCTGATAAGTCAGGATGAGAAAAGGCGCCTCTGGCGCCTTTTTTTATGGCATAAAACGGTAGCCAATACCGGTTTCGGTCAGCAGATGGGCCGGTTGGGTCGGATTCGCTTCCAGCTTCTGGCGCAGATGCCCCATATAAATCCGCAAATAGTGGCTGTGCTCCACCGCATTGGGCCCCCAGACCTGGCTCAGCAGCTGTCGCTGCGTCAGCACCTTTCCGGCATTGTTAAGCAGAATACTCAACAGACGAAACTCTATCGGGGTGAGGTGAATCTCGCTGCCGCCGCGCTGTACGCGTCGTGCGGCGAAATCGACGCTGACGTCGGCAAAATGTATTCTGGCGTCAGGCTGCTGACCACTATGACGGCGCAGTGCCACCCGTGCGCGCGCCAGCAGTTCGCCAATGCCAAAAGGTTTAGTGAGATAGTCATCGGCTCCAGCATCCAGCGCGGCAATCTTATCCTGCTCGTCGCTGCGCGCCGACAACACAATGACCGGGATAGCGCTCCACTGGCGCAGGTCACGGATAAAATCGGTCCCATCTCCATCCGGCAGGCCAAGATCGAGGATCACTAAGTCGGGCTTGCGGGTCGCTGCTTCAATCAGTCCGCGCTGCAGTGTATCGGCATCAAACACCTTCAGATCTTCATTTTCCAGCGCCAGCCGGACAAAGCGGCGGATCTCTTTTTCATCTTCAACGATCAAAACCGTGGTCACGCAATACCTGCCTTGGAGGGGGGCCGAAATGCCATTTTATCAATATCACAGGTTGCCGTCCGCGTGCTTCACCTTTTAGATGCTTCAACCTTAGTGTAACCAGACGATAACTTATATGTAACTTAATTACAGGTTAATTCTTAAACAGTATAAATAGCGGCAAAAGAGTGGTCAGATGAGTAGTAAAATTACACAACCTGGCGTAAAGTCAGACACAGATCACATTCAAACATTTTATCTTACCGGGAGGAGAAACCATGTATCAGGCTTATCCACGTTACAAAATTATCGCACGCCGTACGCTGGTGGTTCTTCTCGGCGTTCTGGCACTGCCTGTCATGTTGTTCCGACAGGATCGGGCGCGTTTCTACAGTTATCTGCACCGCGTCTGGTGTAAGACCAGCGCGAAGCCGGTCTGGCTGGCGCAGTCAGAAGCCGGTGGCGGCGCGTTCTGGTAATTTGCCCTGCTGCAAAACAGGCCTGGTCAACCGACCGGGCTTTTTTTTGCGATTTTTCTGAGAATAAGCTGATCGGAACCGCGTTTTAAACCTTTTTTCCTGACCATTTTGCGCTACACTTAAACCTCTACAAGATTTCGGAGGTTGTACAAGTATGAGCAAAAAAATCCCCGTTGGAATCAGTGCCTGCCTGCTCGGCGACCGCGTCAGATTTGATGGTGGGCATAAGCGTCTTACTTTTGCGACCGACGATCTTACCCCATTTGTCCACTTTGAGCCGATCTGCCCGGAAATGGCGATTGGTCTGCCCACACCACGCCCGGCTTTACGACTGGTAAAACAGGGTGATGACGAGCTGCATCTCTGCTTCAGTAAAGATGGCGGAGAGGAGGTCACCACGCAGATGCGTGACTGGTCCGCCGGGCGGGTAAAATCGCTGCATCATCTCTGTGGCTATATTCTGTGTGCCAAATCCCCCAGCTGCGGCATGGAGCGTGTGCGGGTCTACGAGCCGGACAACAACAATAACCGTAAAGTGGGCACCGGCATTTTTGCTGAATTTCTGCAGCGCGAAATGCCCTGGCTGCCACTGGAAGAAGACGGGCGCCTGCACGATCCTGCCCTGCGTGAGAACTTCATTGGCCGCATTTGTGCGCTGCATGAGTTTAATCAGATGTGGGAAAACGGCCTGACCCGTCAGGGGCTGATTGCTTTTCACAGCCGCTACAAACTGATGATGCTGGCGCACTCACAGGAAAAATACCGCGAACTGGGACCGTTTGTCGCCTCAATGAGCGAGTGGGCGTCGCTGGAGGCCTTTGCCTTTGAGTATCGCAATCGAATGATGGAACTGATGTCACGTCCCGCCTCACGTCGTAATCACACCAATGTGCTGATGCATGTGCAGGGCTACTTCCGTTCGCATCTGAGCTCACCACAGCGCCAGGAGCTGGCAACCCTGATTGACCGCTATCGTCAGGGTACACAACCCTTGCTGGTGCCGATCACCATTCTCAAGCACTACATGGCCGAATACCCGCATCCGTGGCTGGCACAGCAACGTTATTTTGATCCCTATCCCGAAGCCTTGTGCTTACGCTATGGACAGTAATTCAGGAGGCGTATGACCACCCATCTGGTCTGGCTGCGTAACGATTTACGCATTAACGACAATCTTGCGCTACACGCCGCCTGCCGCGACAGCGAGGCAAAAGTGATTGCACTCTACCTTGCGACGCCGCAACAGTGGCAGCGGCATGATATGTCCCCAAAGCAGGCGGCGTTTATCCACGCCAGTCTGTTGCAGGTGCAGAGTGCGCTGGCTGAGCGGGGTATCGGGCTGCACTACCAGACATGTCATGCCTTCAGCGACAGTGTTGATGCGCTGATGCAGTTCTGTGCAGAGCAGCAGGTCGATCAGCTTTTCTACAATTACCAGTATGAAGTTAACGAGCGCCAGCGCGATGCGGAGGCTGAAAAGCGCCTCAATGAAGCGGGCGTGATTTGCCAGGGCTTTGATGACAGCCTGTTACTGCCGCCCGGCAGCGTGCAGAGCGGCGATCGCTCGATGTACAAAGTGTTTACGCCTTTCAGCAAGGCTTTCGTGCGCCGCTTACAGCAGGGACTGCCGGAGTGCGTGCCAGCACCGAAACCGCGTAAAGGTGCGCCGGTGAAAACCACCCCGATTCCTGCTTTTGACTATCCAGCCGAAGACTTTGATCAGGATCTGTTCCCGGCAGGCGAAACGGCTGCGCTGAAGCGGTTGCGCCATTTCGCCACTCAACCCATTCTTGACTATCCCGCAAAGCGTGACCTTCCGGCGCTCGACGCTACCAGCCGTCTGTCGATCTATCTGGCGACCGGCGTGCTTTCGCCCCGTCAGTGTCTGCATCGCGTGTTGCATGAACATCCCGATGCGCTGGATAACAGTCGCGCATTTACGTGGCTGAACGAGTTGATCTGGCGTGAGTTCTACCGCCATTTGCTGGTGGCTTATCCGGCGATGTGTCGGCATCAGCCGTTTATCGGCTGGACCCGTAATGTGGAATGGCAGCGTAACGACGCGCATTTCGATGCCTGGAAAGCGGGTAAAACCGGCTACCCGATTGTGGATGCCGCGATGCGTCAGATGAATGCGCTGGGCTGGATGCACAACCGCCTGCGCATGATCACCGCCAGTTTCCTGGTGAAAGATCTGCTGATTGACTGGCGCGAAGGTGAACGTTACTTCATGCAGCAGCTGATTGATGGTGACCTGGCCGCAAACAACGGCGGCTGGCAGTGGGCGGCATCGACTGGCACGGACTCGGCTCCCTATTTTCGTATCTTCAACCCGACGACGCAGGGCGAGCGTTTCGATGAAAAGGGCGATTTTATCCGTCACTATCTGCCGGAACTCGCCGACGTCCCTGACAGCGATATTCACCAGCCCCATGTCTGGGCAGAGAAGCATCATAAGAAACTCGATTATCCGGCACCAATCGTGGATCATAAGGTAGCCCGTAAAAAGACATTAGACGCCTTTGAGCGCGCCAAAAGCGCCGCCTGAGGCCTCGAAGGAGCCTGAATGAACCATTACGAATTAGAGACGCTGATCAACCAGCAACTCGACAGCCACAGCTTCAGTGATTACGCCCCCAACGGTTTGCAGGTGGAGGGACGGAGCGAAGTCAAAACAATTATCACTGGCGTGACAGCCTGCCAGGCCCTGCTGGATGAAGCGGTAGCACGTCAGGCCGATGCGATTATTGTCCATCATGGCTATTTCTGGAAAAGTGAACCGGCTGTCATTAAAGGCATGAAGCGCCGCCGTCTGCGGACCCTGCTGGCTAACGATATTAATCTTTATGGCTGGCACCTGCCGCTCGATGCGCATCCCGAATCAGGCAATAACGCCCAGCTGGCGAAACTACTGGATATCGACATGCGTGGCGAAGTGATGCCGCTGGTGTTCTGGGGCGAGCTGGCTGAGCCGATTTCCGGCGAAGAGCTGGCCCGCCGAATCAGCGATCGTTTGGGACGTGAACCGCTGCATTGCGGTGACAATGCGCCGGCATTGATTCGTCGCATTGCCTGGTGCAGTGGGGGTGGGCAAGGCTTTATCGACCAGGCCGCCGCAGCGGGCGTCGATGCCTATATCACGGGTGAAGTCTCTGAACAGACCATTCACAGCGCACGCGAGCAGGGGCTGCATTTCTTTGCTGCGGGCCATCACGCGACCGAGCGCGGCGGCGTAAAAGCCCTGGGCGAGTGGCTGGCGCAGCACCACGATCTGGATGTGACCTTCATCGATATTCCTAATCCTGCCTGATCCTCTTCACAGGTCCTGCGCGTCTGCGCAGGACCTAAATCTGTTGACACATCCCCGTCACTTTCGCATAACTATTTGCTTTATGTAGATAAGCCATCGGCTGAACCGGGCATCCGGTCAGACGCGATCTTAACCAGGCGGGAGGTAGCTGTTGCAACGAGCACGGTGTTATTTATTGGGTGAACGCGCTGTTGTGCTGGAGCTGGAACCGCCGGTCTCACTGGAGAGTCAGCAACGTATCTGGGGACTGAATCAGCGACTGCAGTCCTACGCGGACGTGCTGGAGGTCATTCCCGGCATGAACAACATTACCCTGCATCTGCGGGATCCCCAGCAGAGTCCGCTGGACGCGATAGAGCGGCTTAAGCGCTGGTGGGAAGAGAGTGAGGCGCAGTTGCCAGCGTCGCGTCTGGTAGAAATCCCGGTGATCTACGGCGGGGAGTCTGGCCCCGATCTGAACGTGGTGGCGGAACATGCCGCGCTGACGCCTCGTCAGGTAGTTGAGCTGCACAGCAGCAACGATTATGTGGTGTTTTTTATCGGCTTTCAGCCGGGCTTCCCCTATCTGGGCGGACTGGATCCGCGTCTGCACATTCCGCGTCGGGCTGAGCCCCGGGTCGCGGTGCCCGCCGGATCGGTCGGCATCGGCGGTAGCCAGACCGGCGTCTATCCGCTGGCTTCGCCCGGCGGCTGGCAGTTAATCGGCCAGACACGCACCGCGCTGTTTGATCCTCTGCAGCAACCGCCCACGCTGCTCCGTCCCGGTGACAGGGTCCGCTTTGTGCCGCAACAGGAGGGCGTATGTTAAATATTCTGCGAGCCGGTCTGGCCGCTACTATTCAGGATGCGGGCCGCTACGGCTGGCGTCAGTATGGCATCAGCCCCGGTGGCGTGCTGGATCATCCCGCCATGTTTACCGCCAATGTGCTGGTGGGCAATGCCCCCGACAGCGCGGTACTGGAAATGGTGCTCGGCCAGTTCAAAGCGGAATTTACCCGCGATGGATGGTTTGCGCTGACGGGTGCAGGCTGCCATGCGGAGCTGGACGGTCAGCCGGTCTGGACGGGCTGGCGCACGCCGGTGAAACGCGGGCAGGTCCTGTCGCTGGCGATGCCGCAGCGCGGTATGCGCAGCTATCTGGCGGTGCAGGGCGGTTTTGACATCCCGGCGGTGCTTGGCTCTGTCAGCACCGACCTTAAAGCAAAGTTTGGCGGATTTCAGGGGCGCGCCTTGCAGGATGGCGATCAGGTCCCGTTGGGTAAACCGACCCGTCAGTTCGACCGCAAAGTCGGTGTACGGCAACTGCTGTGGGGTAATCGCATTCGCGCCTTGCCCGGTCCGGAGTATCACGAGTTCAGCCCCGAAGCGCAGCAGGCGTTCTGGCGCACCGCCTGGAAACTCAGCCCGCAAAGTAATCGGATGGGATACCGGCTGGAGGGACGTGAGCTTAAACGTGAGCGCCCGCGCGAGCTATTGTCACACGGCGTAATGCCGGGTGTGATTCAGGTGCCACCAAACGGACAGCCCATCGTGCTGATGGCCGATGCCCAGACTACCGGCGGCTATCCCCGCATCGCCTCGGTTATCGAAGCCGATCTCTATCACCTGGCGCAAATCCGTCTGGGTGAGCCGATTCACTTTATTCACTGCACCCTGCCGGAAGCAATGCTGGCCCGTCAGCATCAGCAACGCGCACTGGACCAGATGACGTGGGGACTCAATGAACATTGATTTAAACGCCGACCTGGGCGAGGGCTGCGCCAGCGATCAGGCGCTCCTGCAACTGGTGAGTTCCGCCAACATAGCCTGTGGCTTTCACGCCGGTGATGCGCAGACCATGCTGCAGTCGGTGCGCTGGGCGCAGGCATCCGGTGTTGCCATCGGGGCACATCCTGCCTTTCCCGATCGCGAGAACTTTGGCCGCAGCGCCATGCAGCTGCCGCCGGAAACGGTTTATGCCCAGATGATCTATCAGATTGGCGCGCTGAAAAGCCTGGCGGAAAGCGAGGGTGCGCGGCTGGTTCACGTGAAACCACACGGCATGCTCTACAACCAGGCCGCAGCTGACCCGGTACTGGCGGACGCCATTGCCCGCGCCATCAGGGCGGTCGACAGTCAGTTGATTGTGGTCGGGCTGGCGAATAGCGAATCGATCCGTGCTGCGGCGCATTATGGCTTACGCACGCGGGAGGAGGTGTTTGCTGACCGTGGCTATCTCAACTCCGGTGCGCTGGTGCCGCGCAGCGAGCCGGGCGCGCTGATCGAAGATGAGCAGCGGGCTATCGATCAGACGCTGACGATGGTGCAGCAGGGCAAAGTTAAAAGTATCACTGGAGAATGGGTGGCGGTGAATGCACAGACCGTCTGCTTACATGGTGATGGCGCGCACGCCCTGCAGTTTGCACAGCGGTTGCGTGATGCGTTTGCCGATCAGCAGATTCGTGTCACCAGCGCATAAAAACACATTTAGCCCGGCTCATGTCGGGTTTTTTAACTCTGGGGGAATCCATGGAAAGTGCAGTGAATCTCTGGCCGCTATTGGGCATTGCCGCGATCGTCGTCGGCTTCGTATTACGTTTTAATCCGGTGCTGGTGGTCATTGTCGCCGGATTTGTGACCGGTCTGGCCGCAATGATGCCGCTGGCGGACATTCTGGAAAAGCTTGGCGCAGGTTTTTTGAATACCCGTAACCTGCCGCTGATTCTGCTGCTGCCGCTGGCGGTCATTGGCCTGCTGGAACGTCACGGGCTGAAGGAAAGGGCGCAGGCGTGGATTGCTCAGATCAAAACTGCCACCGCCGGACGTCTGCTGATCGTCTACCTGTTTGTGCGTGAAATCACTGCGGCACTGGGATTAACCAGTCTCGGCGGACATCCGCAGATGGTGCGTCCGTTGCTGGCACCGATGGCGGAAGGCGCCACGGAAAACCGCTATGGCGAGATCACACCTGAACTGCGCCATAAACTGCGCGCGATGTCTGCGGCGACGGATAACGTCGGCCTGTTCTTTGGTGAGGATATCTTCGTGGCATTTGGCGCGATTATCTTTATGCACAACTTTATGCAGGAGTCAGCCGGGATTCAGACCGAGCCGCTGCACATCGCCTTATGGGGCATTCCGACTGCCGTTGCTGCCTTCCTGATCCATTCCGCGCGTCTGGTGCGTCTGGATCGTCAGCTGGCACGTGAGCTGCAGCAGCTCAACAGCCAGGCGCTAAAAGCCAAAGGAGGTCAGTAATGTTCCAGCAACAATATCTGATGTGGCTGGCGGGCATTATCCTGCTGGTGGTGGCGATTCTCTCCTGGCGTGACAGTGCGAATCCGCGTCGCTTTACCACCGGGCTGTTCTGGGCTTTATATGGCCTGGTCTTTCTTGTCGGTGACTGGACGACGCAGTTGATGAGCAGCCTGATGGGTTCTGATGCAGCGGGCACCCGTATGCTGCATATCATCATCGGGGGCATTGTCGTGGTCATGGCGCTGATTGCTGGTTTGGGAGGCGTCCGGCTGGGTCGTTATCATCAGCGCAGTGATGAAGAGAAACAGGGCAGTGCGCTGCGTCTGCGCAATAAGCTGTTTCTGCCCGCGCTGGCGATTCCGATCGTGACCGTGGTCGGTGTGCTGGCGTTCAACAATATTCCCGGCCTGCAGGATGCGGTGTTTGGTCCCGGCAATCACGCCACGCTGGTGACACTCTTTTCAATGATGGTCGGCTGTGTGATTGGCTGGCTGGTAGCATTAAAAGTGACGCACGAAAAACCGGTGCAGTCGATGCAGGAGACCCGTCGCCTGCTGGATTCGATTGGCTGGGCCTTTATCCTGCCACAGATTCTCGCCACGCTGGGACTGCTGTTTACCAGCGCGGGCGTGGGCAGCGCTATTTCGCATCTGACAGAAACCTGGCTGGCGGTGGATAACCGCTTTATCGCCGTTACCGTCTATGCCGTTGGGATGGCGCTGTTAACGATGATTATGGGTAATGCGTTTGCGGCATTTCCGATTATCACCGCAGGCGTCGGCATTCCCATTCTGGTATTACAGCACGGCGGAAATCCAGCGGTAATGGCGGCGATTGGTATGTTCTCCGGCTACTGCGGCACGCTAATGACGCCGATGGCGGCCAACTTCAATATTGTCCCGGCGGCGCTGCTGGAGTTACCCGATCGTAATGCGGTGATCAAGGCTCAGATTCCGACCGGTGTGCTACTGTTAATCGTTAATATTTTCCTGCTCTATTTCCTGATGTTCCTGTGAGGCTGCATGAAAACTGTCCTGATGACCGCCTTTGAACCCTTTGGCGGTGAAACGATTAATCCCTCCTGGGAAGCGGTGCGCGCGCTGGAGGGCAAACAGATTGGCGGGGCGACCATCGTGGTTCGCCAGCTACCCGTGGTATTCAGCGAAGTACTCCTTGTGCTGAACCAGGCGCTGGACGAGGTTAAACCGGATGCGATTCTGTCAGTAGGGCAGGCGGGCGGCCGCAGCGACATCACCGTGGAACGTATCGGCATTAACGTCGATGACGCCCGTATCCCGGATAACGCCGGTCATCAGCCGGTGGATGAACCGATTGTGGCTGGCGGGCCAGCAGCCTATTTTTCACGCCTGCCCATCAAGGCGATTGTGGCGGCAGTGCGCGAAGCGGGCATCCCCGCATCGGTCTCACAGACCGCCGGTACCTTCACCTGTAACCGGGTGATGTATGGCCTGCTGCACTGGCTTGAGCAGCAAGAGAGTCCGGCGCGGGGTGGCTTTATTCATATTCCTTACCTGCCTGAACAGGCGGCCCAGCATCCTGGTGCGCCGAGCATGGCGGTCGCCACCATTGTTCAGGCGCTGGCGATTGCGGTGAAGGTGACGCTGGAGACCAGCGAAGATATTAAACAGGCTGGCGGTGCCACCCATTAAGAGGAAGAACGATGCCTGAAGGACCGGAAATTCGCCGCGTGGCGGATAAGCTTGAAGCCGCCATTGTGGGTCAGCCGTTAACGGAAGCATGGTTCGCCTTTCCTCAGCTCAAGACCTACGAACCCTCGCTGATTGGTGAGCAGGTGCAGGCGATTGAGACGCGGGGTAAAGCGCTGCTGACTCATTTCAGCAATGGTCTGACGCTCTACAGTCATAACCAGCTTTATGGTGTCTGGCGGATTGTGAAACCCGATACCGAACTGAATACCACGCGTCAGTTGCGCGTGAGGCTGGCGACGGCGGGTAAAGCGATTCTGCTTTATAGCGCGTCAGATATTGAACTACTCAACGCTGATACGCTGGCGGCGCATCCGTTTCTGACCCGCATCGGACCGGATGTGCTGAACAGTTCACTTACTGTGGAAGAAGTAAAAGAACGGCTGCTGTCGCCCCGTTTCCGGCGGCGACAGTTCAGTGGTCTGTTGCTGGATCAGGCTTTTCTGGCCGGGCTGGGAAATTACCTGCGCGCCGAGATTCTCTGGCTGGCACAGCTGCTGCCCCAGCATCGCGCCCAGGATCTCAGTGACGATCAGCTGACTGCTTTCAGCGACGCGCTGCTGTCAGTGCCGCGTCATGCTTATCGGATGCGTGGAACCATGAAGAAATATCATGAGGAAGCAGCGTTTCAGTTTGAGGTGTTTCATCGGCAGGGTAAGCAATGCCGGCGCTGTGGCACGGTAATTGAGAAGGGCACACTTTCATCACGGCCGTTTTACTGGTGTCCGGGGTGTCAGAGATAGACAGTAAAGTCAAAAGGGTAAAATGCTCTTACGGCTGACAGAGCCAGGCCCGTGTGAATCTTATAGCAATAAAATAGCTTAACGCGCAGGGAGCATGGTCAGAGGAGGAAAGCGTCCCGCGCCATGGACAAAAACGCCGGGAGCGTTTTTGAACAACGCAAAGCGTTGGCCCGGAAACGGGCGCACCTCTCGGATGAGGTGCGTAATCGCGCGGGCCGAGCGTGTCATGGACTGGCTTTTGCGTCTTTCCGATCTGACCATGTTCTCTGCGCAGGCGCGGTATCACAGCCAACCGCCCCCGGCTTTTAAGCAACATCAAGCGGAGAGCCGTCTCCGCTATCAACCGAATCTTACTTCTTCAGCTGTGAACTGAATTCGCGCTCGGTATAACCGGTGTAGAGCTGACGCGGACGGGCAATCTTCATGCCTTCGTCGTGCATCTCTTTCCAGTGTGCAATCCAGCCAACAGTACGGGCCATCGCGAAGATCACCGTAAACATGGAGGATGGAATACCCATCGCTTTCAGAATGATACCGGAGTAGAAGTCCACGTTTGGATAGAGTTTACGCTCGATGAAGTACGGGTCGTTCAGCGCAATGTGTTCCAGCTCCATCGCGACTTCCAGCAGGTCATCCTTCATACCCAGCTCATTCAGCACTTCATGGCAGGTATCGCGCATTACGGTCGCACGTGGATCGTAGTTTTTATACACGCGGTGACCAAAGCCCATCAGACGGAATGAATCATTCTTGTCTTTGGCGCGTTTAACAAATTCCGGGATGTGCTCAACGGTGCTGATCTCTTCCAGCATACGCAGGGTCGCTTCGTTGGCACCGCCGTGCGCGGGTCCCCACAGGGAGGCGATCCCGGCAGCGATACAGGCAAACGGGTTCGCGCCGCTTGAACCCGCGGTACGTACGGTTGACGTCGAGGCGTTCTGCTCATGGTCAGCATGCAGGATCAGGATACGGTCCATGGCGCGTTCCAGCACTGGATTCACTTTGTACTCTTCGCACGGCGTAGCAAACATCATATGCAGGAAGTTACCGGCATAAGAAAGGTCGTTGCGTGGATAAACAAACGGCTGGCCGATTGAATATTTGTAACACATTGCTGCCATCGTCGGCATTTTGGAAAGCAGACGGAATGCCGCGATTTCGCGGTGGCGCTCAATGTTTACATCCAGCGAATCGTGGTAAAACGCAGCCAGAGCACCGGTCACACCGCACATTACCGCCATTGGATGGGAGTCACGACGGAAACCGTGGAACAGGCGGGTAATCTGCTCATGAATCATGGTATGGCGGGTAACGGTGTTACAGAACTCATCAAACTGTTTCTGGTTTGGCGCTTCGCCGTTCAGCAGGATGTAGCAGACTTCCAGATAGTTAGAATGGGTCGCCAGCTCAGAAATAGGGAAACCACGGTGCAGCAGAATGCCTTCGTCACCATCAATAAAGGTGATGGCAGATTCGCAGGACGCTGTAGACGTAAAACCGGGATCGAAGGTGAACAGGCCACTTGAACCCAGAGAGCGGACATCAACAACATCCTGGCCCAGCGTACCTTTCAGCACGTCCAGTTCAATAGATGTTCCATCTTGCAGGGTTAGCGTTACTTTTTTATCTGTCATTTTCGTCTCCATAGCGCCTTATGTAGGTAAGGATCTTTAGACACCTGAAACGCGTTCATGTTGCGGTTGGCAAAACTACACAGTATCACTCTGCGGAGGTAAAGCGGTGCAGGGTACAGAGTGAGCGGCGCGTTTCCAGTGGAAACCGGTGAGCCATGGACATGCTGCATATCGCGGTTGTTAAAGATCCGTTCAGGACATAACTTCTTGGTAACCAATAACCTGATGCTTTTTAAAGCTCATTATCGCAATGTTACATAACTTGCGCTTAGGGGAAAGTGTATCCCCATAACTTTTGTGCATCATAGGCTTTTATAGGTTTAGTTTGTAACTGAATTGTTGAACTATTGTCAAATCAGATAATTAAAATTGTATCAATTGTGAAAATCGTGAGTAGGATCACTGTTCCACCTAAAATATACCAAAGAGTTTGTAGGGGAATTGTAATCAGAATGTGATCCTCCTATACTCCTGGCAGGTCTCCGGAACACCCTGACACCAGGAGCCACCCAGCGTTTACTTCCGCGTCACTTAACACTGGATGTTGCTTTTTTGGTGACGGTTAAGTCTGCCACACGTTGTGATTAGACTCCGCCTCAGGTCCGGAGGAAGCAAAATAAAAAAGAGCTGTGTGGGCAAAACCGTGAAAAAACAAAGACCTGTCAACTTGGATCTCTCGACGATCCGGTTTCCCGTTACTGCAATATCGTCCATTCTTCACCGCGTCTCCGGCGTAATCACATTGGTTGCCATTGGCATCCTGCTGTGGCTGCTCGGTCTCTCTCTCTCTTCTCCTGAAGGTTTCCAGCACGCTGCGTCTATCATGGATGGCTTCTTCGCGAAGTTCATTATGTGGGGCATTTTAACGGCGCTGGCCTATCACGCGGTGAGCGGGATTCGTCATATGTTGATGGATTTTGGTTATCTGGCCGAAACGCTGGAAGTGGGTAAGCGTTCCGCCCATATGACTTTTGTGATCACTGTCGTGCTGGCAATTCTGGCGGGAGTCCTCGTATGGTAAGCAATGCATCCGCGTTGGGTCGCAACGGCATTCAGGACTGGCTGCTGCTGCGGGCAACAGCAATCCTCATTACGCTCTACATCGTCTACATCCTCGGTTTCGTGGTGATGACAGACACGCTGACTTATGACCTGTGGCGTGGCTTCTTCGCGTCCGCATTCACTAAAGTGTTCACGCTGCTGACACTGTTCTCCATTCTGGTCCACGGCTGGATCGGTATGTGGCAGGTGTTAACAGACTACGTCAAATCGCTGCCGGTTCGCCTGTTGTTGCAGTTTGTGATTGTCGTGGCGCTGTTGTGGTATGCGATTTATGGCTTTGTTGTGGTGTGGGGTGTGTAAATGAGTTTGCCAATCAGAGAGTTCGATGCCGTGGTAATCGGCGCAGGTGGCGCAGGAATGCGGGCCGCACTGCAAATCTCCCAGGGCGGCCAGACCTGCGCTCTGTTATCTAAAGTTTTCCCGACCCGTTCCCACACCGTATCTGCGCAGGGTGGTATTACCGTTGCGCTGGGTAATACCCATGAAGATAACTGGGAATGGCATATGTACGACACCGTCAAGGGTTCCGACTACATCGGTGACCAGGACGCGATTGAATATATGTGCAAAACCGGCCCGGAAGCGATTCTGGAACTGGAGCACATGGGCCTGCCTTTCTCGCGTCTGGAAGATGGTCGTGTTTATCAGCGTCCGTTTGGTGGTCAGTCGAAGAATTTCGGTGGCGAGCAGGCGGCACGTACCGCAGCTGCAGCTGACCGTACCGGTCACGCGTTGCTGCACACGCTTTATCAGCAGAACCTGAAAAACAAAACCACCATCTTCTCTGAGTGGTATGCACTGGATCTGGTGAAAAACGCCGATGGCGCAGTCGTGGGCTGTACCGCAATCTGCATCGAAACCGGTGAAACCGTTTATTTCAAAGCGAAAGCGACCATTCTGGCAACCGGCGGCGCAGGCCGTATCTACCAGTCCACCACCAATGCGCATATCAACACCGGTGACGGCGTCGGTATGGCACTGCGTGCGGGCGTACCGGTGCAGGATATGGAGATGTGGCAGTTCCACCCAACCGGCATCGCCGGTGCAGGCGTGCTGGTCACCGAGGGCTGTCGTGGTGAAGGCGGCTATCTGCTGAACAAACATGGCGAACGCTTCATGGAGCGTTATGCGCCGAACGCCAAAGATCTGGCGGGCCGCGACGTGGTTGCGCGCTCAATGATGATTGAAATCCGTGAAGGTCGCGGCTGTGATGGCCCGTGGGGTCCGCATCTGAAGCTGAAACTGGATCACCTGGGTAAAGAGGTGCTTGAGTCACGTCTGCCAGGTATCCTTGAGCTGTCCCGCACCTTTGCGCACGCCGATCCGATTAAAGAACCCATCCCGGTCATCCCGACCTGTCACTATATGATGGGCGGTATTCCGACCAAAGTGACCGGTCAGGCACTGCGCGTCAATGAGCAGGGCGAAGATGTGGTGATTCCAGGCCTGTTCGCCGTCGGCGAAATTGCCTGTGTATCCGTGCATGGTGCCAACCGTCTGGGCGGTAACTCACTGCTTGACCTGGTGGTCTTTGGCCGTGCAGCCGGTCTGCATCTGCTGGAAAGTATTAATGAGCAGGGCGACCTGCGTGATGCTTCTGAAGATGAGATCGCCGTAGCGATGGCGCGTTTCAACCGCTGGGAAAACAACACGACGGGTGAAGATCCGGTTGAGATTCGTAAAGCGCTGCAACGCTGCATGCAGAACAACTTCTCTGTATTCCGCGAAGGCGATGCGATGGCGCAGGGTCTGGAAGAGCTGAAAGAGATTCGTCAGCGTCTGAAGTCAGCGCGTCTGGATGACCGCTCACCGGATTTCAATACTCAGCGTATTGAGTGTCTGGAGCTGGATAACCTGATGGAGACGGCCTTTGCCACGGCAGTAGCGGCTAACTATCGTACCGAGAGCCGCGGTGCGCACAGTCGCTTCGACTTCCCGGAGCGTGATGATGAAAACTGGTTGTGCCACAGTCTTTATGTCCCGGAAACCGAAAGTATGACTCGCCGTGAGGTGAACATGCAGCCGAAACTGCGCGCGGCCTTCCCGCCGAAAGTGCGTACCTACTAATTTCGGAGACGATCATGAGACTCGAGTTTTCAATTTATCGCTACAATCCAGACGTTGACGACAAACCGCGCATGCAGGATTACACCCTGGAGTCGGAAGACGGTCGCGACATGATGCTGCTGGATGCGCTGATTCGCCTGAAAGAGAAAGATCCTACTCTGGCGTTTCGTCGCTCCTGCCGTGAAGGCGTGTGTGGCTCTGATGGCCTCAACATGAACGGTAAAAATGGACTGGCCTGCATTACGCCCGTCTCGGCACTGGGTAACGGCAAACAGAAGATTGTTATCCGTCCCTTGCCGGGTTTACCGGTGGTGCGTGACCTGGTCGTAGACATGAGCCAGTTTTATGCACAGTATGAGAAAATTAAGCCTTTCCTGTTGAATAATGGGGAAAATCCGCCAGCGCGTGAACATCTGCAGATGCCGGAAGAGCGTGAGCACCTGGATGGCCTGTACGAGTGTATTCTCTGTGCCTGCTGCTCAACCTCATGCCCATCATTCTGGTGGAACCCTGAGAAGTTCATCGGTCCTGCTGGCCTGCTGGCGGCATACCGCTTCCTGATTGACAGTCGCGACACCGAAACGGAAGCGCGTCTTGATAATCTGAATGATGCTTTCAGCGTATTCCGCTGCCATAGCATCATGAACTGTGTGAGCGTATGCCCGAAAGGGCTGAACCCGACGCGTGCCATCGGCCATATTAAGTCGATGTTGCTGCAGCGCGGCGCATAAGTACTCTTCACCGGGAACCTCAGGTTCCCGGTGTTTTACGGAAGCCTCTGTAAGCGCGGTGATGACCACGTTTACAAAGGTTCCCTTACGGGCCACGCGCGCTGCGCAAAGTGCTCGTATCGCTGAACTCACTACGGCAAACCGCGAAAGCGGCAACAAATGAAACCTCAAAAAAGCATAGCAATGCTTAAGGGATCACAATGCAGAACAGCGCGATGAAGCCCTGGCTGGACTCTTCCTGGCTGGCCGGCGCGAATCAGTCTTACATAGAGCAGCTCTATGAGGATTTCCTGACCGATCCTGACTCTGTCGATGCAGTGTGGCGCTCGATGTTCCAGCAGTTACCGGGCACCGGAATGAAACCTGAGCAGTTTCACTCCACCACACGTGAGTACTTCCGTCGCCTGGCGAAAGATGCATCTCGTTACACCTCATCTGTCTCCGATCCGGAAACCAACTCCAAGCAAGTGAAAGTGCTGCAGCTGATCAACGCGTTTCGTTTCCGCGGCCATCAGCATGCCAATCTTGATCCGCTTGGCCTGTGGAAACAGGACCGTGTCACCGATCTCGAACCCGCTTTTCACGATCTGACCGAGGCTGATTTTCAGGAAAGCTTTAACGTAGGTTCTTTTGCCATTGGCAAAGACACCATGAAGCTGGCCGATCTCTTCGAGGCGCTGACGCAGACTTACTGCGGCTCGATTGGCGCAGAATATATGCACATCAACAACACCGATGAGAAACGCTGGATTCAGCAGCGTCTTGAGTCGGTCGCGGGCCGTGCAGCGTTCAGCAACGAAGAGAAAAAAGGTTTCCTGAAAGAGCTGACTGCGGCAGAAGGGCTGGAAAAATATCTTGGGGCGAAGTTCCCAGGGGCTAAACGCTTCTCGCTGGAAGGCGGCGATGCGCTGGTGCCGATGCTGCGCGAAATGATTCGTCACGCCGGTAAAAGCGGTACCCGTGAAGTCGTACTGGGTATGGCGCACCGTGGTCGTCTCAACGTGCTGATCAACGTGCTGGGTAAAAAGCCACAGGATCTGTTTGACGAGTTCGCCGGTAAGCACAAAGAGCATCTGGGCACCGGTGACGTGAAGTACCACATGGGCTTCTCCTCTGACGTGGAAACCGAAGGCGGCCTGGTTCACCTGGCGCTGGCATTTAACCCGTCACACCTGGAGATCGTCAGCCCGGTGGTCATGGGTTCTGTGCGTGCCCGTCTGGACCGTCTGGATGAGCCAGCCAGCAATAAAGTCTTACCGATCACCATTCACGGTGATGCGGCTGTGATTGGCCAGGGCGTGGTTCAGGAAACCCTGAACATGTCTCAGGCGCGCGGCTATGAAGTGGGCGGAACCGTTCGCATCGTCATCAACAACCAGGTTGGCTTTACCACTTCCAACCCGAAAGATGCGCGTTCTACCCCTTACTGCACCGACATCGGCAAAATGGTGCTGGCACCGATTTTCCACGTCAACGCAGATGACCCGGAAGCGGTTGCTTTTGTAACCCGTCTGGCGCTCGATTACCGCAACACCTTTAAACGTGATGTGTTTATCGATCTGGTCTGCTATCGCCGTCATGGTCACAACGAGGCGGATGAGCCAAGTGCGACCCAGCCGCTGATGTACCAGAAAATCAAAAAACACCCGACGCCGCGTAAAATCTACGCCGATCGTCTGGAAGGTGAAGCCGTTGCCACGCAGGAAGATGCGACCGAAATGGTCAATCTTTACCGTGACGCGCTGGATGCGGGCGAGTGTGTGGTGCCGGAATGGCGTCCAATGAGTCTGCACTCCTTTACCTGGTCCCCTTATCTGAATCACGAGTGGGATGAGCCATACCCGGCTCAGGTCGACATGAAACGTCTGAAGGAACTGGCGCTGCGTATCAGCCAGGTGCCTGAAGAGGTTGAAGTGCAGTCGCGTGTTGCCAAGATTTATAACGATCGTCGTCTGATGGCTGAAGGCGAGAAAGCCTTTGACTGGGGCGGCGCGGAAAACCTGGCCTACGCCACGCTGGTTGATGAAGGTATTCCGGTTCGCCTGTCGGGTGAAGATACCGGTCGCGGTACCTTCTTCCACCGCCACGCGGTCGTGCACAACCAGGCAAACGGCTCAACGTATACCCCTCTGCACCATGTGCACAGCGGACAGGGGCAGTTCAGAGTCTGGGACTCCGTGCTGTCTGAAGAGGCGGTACTGGCCTTTGAGTATGGCTACGCCACCGCAGAGCCGCGCATCCTGACCATCTGGGAAGCGCAGTTTGGTGACTTCGCCAACGGTGCACAGGTTGTTATCGACCAGTTCATCAGCTCCGGCGAGCAGAAATGGGGCCGTATGTGTGGCCTGGTGATGCTGCTGCCGCACGGTTATGAAGGCCAGGGGCCAGAGCACTCCTCTGCGCGACTGGAGCGTTATCTGCAACTTTGCGCTGAGCAGAACATGCAGGTCTGCGTGCCGTCTACACCCGCACAGGTTTACCATATGCTGCGTCGTCAGGCGCTGCGCGGTATGCGCCGTCCGCTGATTGTGATGTCGCCGAAATCTCTGCTGCGTCATCCGCTGGCGATCTCTACGCTGGATGAACTGGCTAACGGCAGCTTCCAGCCTGCGATTGGCGAAGTTGACGATCTGGATCCGCAGGGCGTGAAACGCGTCGTGCTGTGCTCCGGTAAAGTTTATTACGACCTGCTTGAGCAGCGTCGTAAAAATGAGCAGACCGATGTGGCTATTGTGCGCATCGAGCAGCTCTATCCGTTCCCGCATCATGCGGTTCAGGAAGCAGTAAAAGCGTATTCTCACGTACAGGACTTTGTCTGGTGTCAGGAAGAGCCGCTGAATCAGGGCGCCTGGTACTGCAGCCAGCATCATTTCCGTGAAGTTGTGCCATTTGGTGCGACCTTACGTTATGCCGGCCGCCCGGCCTCCGCCTCACCGGCCGTGGGTTACATGTCCGTACACCAACAACAGCAGCAAGACCTGGTTAATGACGCGCTGAACGTTAATTAATTAAAAGGAAAGATAATGAGTAGCGTAGATATTCTCGTTCCCGACCTGCCTGAATCGGTTGCCGATGCCTCTGTGGCAACCTGGCACAAAAAACCAGGCGATGCAGTGACTCGCGATGAAGTGCTGGTCGAAATCGAAACCGACAAAGTTGTGCTGGAAGTGCCAGCCTCGGCTGACGGTATCCTGGAAGCGGTCCTGGAAGAAGAGGGCGCAACGGTCACTTCCCGCCAGGTTCTGGGTCGTTTGAAAGAAGGCAACAGCGCCGGTAAAGAGAGCAGTGCGAAGTCTGAAAGCAAAGAGTCTACCCCGGCTCAGCGTCAGACTGCGTCTCTGGAAGAAGAGAGCAACGATGCGCTTAGCCCGGCTATCCGCCGCCTGATTGCAGAGCATAATCTTGATGCCTCGCAGATCAAAGGCAGCGGTGTTGGCGGACGTCTGACCCGTGAAGATGTTGAAAAACATCTGGCGGACAAGCCGCAGGCTGCTAAAGCCGCCGCGCCAGCCGCTGCTGCTGCACCACAGCAGCCAGTCGCTAACCGCAGCGAAAAACGCGTGCCGATGACGCGTCTGCGTAAGCGTGTTGCCGAGCGTCTGCTGGAAGCGAAGAACAGCACTGCAATGCTGACCACCTTCAATGAAATCAACATGAAGCCCATCATGGATCTGCGTAAGCAGTATGGTGAGGCGTTCGAGAAGCGTCACGGTGTACGTCTGGGCTTTATGTCCTTCTACATCAAGGCGGTTGTTGAAGCGTTGAAACGCTATCCGGAAGTAAATGCGTCTATCGATGGGGAAGATGTGGTTTACCACAACTACTTCGACGTCAGCATTGCGGTCTCTACGCCACGTGGTCTGGTTACACCAGTCCTGCGTGACGTTGATGCGCTGAGCATGGCGGACATCGAGAAGAAAATCAAAGAGCTGGCAGTTAAAGGCCGTGATGGCAAGCTGACAGTGGAAGATCTGACCGGCGGTAACTTCACCATTACCAACGGCGGCGTCTTTGGTTCACTGATGTCTACCCCGATCATCAACCCACCGCAGAGCGCCATCCTGGGCATGCACGCCATCAAGGATCGCCCGATGGCGGTCAATGGTCAGGTCGTGGTGCTGCCAATGATGTATCTGGCGCTCTCCTACGACCACCGTCTGATCGATGGCCGTGAGTCAGTTGGTTATCTGGTTGCAGTGAAAGAGATGCTGGAAGATCCGGCGCGCCTGCTGCTGGATGTCTGATTTTCACCGGGCGCGCCTCGCGCGCCCAACCTCAATACTCTTTTCAGACCTGAATGGATAGAACATCATGAACTTACACGAATACCAGGCGAAACAACTGTTTGCACGGTATGGCATGCCGGCACCAACGGGTTACGCCTGTACTACACCACGTGAAGCGGAAGAAGCAGCCTCTAAAATTGGCGCAGGCCCGTGGGTAGTTAAATGTCAGGTTCATGCCGGTGGCCGCGGTAAAGCGGGCGGTGTGAAAGTGGTTAACAGCAAAGAAGAGATTCGTGCATTTGCTGAAAACTGGCTGGGCAAACGCCTGGTAACCTATCAGACAGATGCAAACGGCCAGCCGGTCAACCAGATTCTGGTTGAAGCGGCGACCGATATCGATCAGGAGCTCTATCTGGGCGCTGTGGTCGATCGCGCAACGCGTCGCGTGATTTTCATGGCCTCGACTGAAGGTGGCGTGGAAATTGAAAAAGTGGCGGAAGAGACCCCGCACCTGATTCACAAAATGGCGCTGGATCCTCTGACGGGTCCGCAGCCTTATCAGGGCCGTGAGCTGGCGTTCAAACTTGGCCTGACCGGCAAGCTGGTAGGACAGTTCACCAAGATCTTTATGGGTCTGGCGACGCTGTTCCTGGAGCGCGATCTGGCGATGGTTGAGATCAACCCGCTGGTGATCACTAAGCAGGGCGATCTGATCTGTCTGGATGGCAAACTGGGTGCCGATGGCAATGCCCTGTTCCGTCAGCCAGAGCTGCGCGAAATGCGCGATCCAAGCCAGGAAGATCCACGTGAAGCCCATGCGACACAGTGGGAACTGAACTACGTTGCGCTGGAAGGCAACATCGGTTGTATGGTTAACGGCGCAGGCCTGGCGATGGGCACCATGGACATCGTTAAGCACCACGGCGGTCAACCAGCCAACTTCCTTGATGTCGGCGGCGGCGCAACCAAAGAGCGCGTGACCGAAGCCTTCAAAATCATCCTGTCTGACGATGCGGTTAAAGCCGTGTTCGTTAACATCTTCGGCGGTATCGTACGCTGTGACCTGATTGCCGACGGCATCATCGGGGCAGTGGCTGAAGTGGGTGTGAACGTGCCTGTGGTGGTACGTCTGGAAGGTAACAACGCCGAGCTGGGCGCCCAGAAACTGGCGGACAGCGGTCTGAACATCATTGCAGCAACCAGCCTGACAGACGCCGCACAGCGTGTTGTTGCTGCCGCGGAGGGTAAATAATGTCCATTCTGATCGACAAAAACACCAAAGTCATTTGCCAGGGTTTCACCGGTGGCCAGGGGACGTTCCATTCTGAGCAGGCGCTGGCTTACGGCACCCAACTGGTTGGCGGCGTGACGCCAGGCAAAGGCGGCACCACTCACCTCGGTTTGCCGGTGTTCAACACCGTGCGCGAAGCCGTAGAAGCGACGGGCGCAACCGCGACCGTGATCTATGTGCCAGCACCTTTCTGTAAAGATGGCATCCTGGAAGCGATCGAAGCGGGTATCAAACTGATCATCACCATCACCGAAGGTATCCCGACGCTGGATATGCTGACCGTGAAAGTGAAGCTGGATGAAGCAGGCGTGCGAATGATCGGTCCAAATTGCCCAGGTGTTATCACCCCAGGCGAATGTAAGATCGGCATCATGCCAGGCCACATTCACCAGCCGGGCCGTGTTGGTATCGTCTCACGTTCAGGCACTCTGACCTACGAAGCGGTTAAGCAGACCACTGACATCGGCTACGGCCAGTCAACCTGCGTCGGCATCGGCGGTGACCCGATCCCAGGCTCTAACTTCATCGACATCCTGAAAATGTTCCAGGATGATCCACAGACTGAAGTTATCGTGATGATCGGTGAGATCGGCGGCAGTGCAGAAGAAGAAGCCGCAGCCTTCATTAAAGAGCACGTGACTAAACCGGTTGTGGGCTACATTGCAGGCGTAACCGCGCCAAAAGGTAAGCGTATGGGCCATGCGGGTGCCATCATTGCCGGTGGTAAAGGCACAGCAGATGAGAAATTTGCTGCGCTGGAAGCGGCAGGCGTAAAGACCGTTCGCAGCCTGGCGGACATCGGTGACGCAGTTAAAGCTGTATTACCTATTAAATAAGTCAGTGTCATCTGAAACTAAGCCACCTCCGGGTGGCTTTTTTTATGCCGGTCACGCATGCGCATTACGCAGGCTGTTAAAAAGAGGAGGGCGCGGTTAAATTACCCGCTCGCGGTTTATCACGTTAATAAAAAGTGGCAAAGGTAAACTATTTCTTCACGCCTTATTTCATTAATGACATTTCATTAACAAGAAACCCACCTGACTCTATCTGGAAACTTATTGCGTTAATCCAGATCAATAAATCACGTTTTATATCCAACTATATCTCTGGCAAAGCGCGACGCTAAAGGCGTAAATTGCGCTGCATCAATCCAGCCTTTTACACACATTTTCAAACGTCTGCTCAACCCGGGATGACACCCACTTTCCTCCTGTTAAAGCACGCGTTAATGAAAGCGCTAATTGACAATTTTCAGAGCTGCCTCGTTCGCAACTCGCCTTTTCGGGCAGCTCAAAGACCTGTTCTGCTGGTAATAAAAAAACTGGAATCAATAAACAGTCGTTCCTGACTCTGATTACGTTCGATCTGAACGCGCGCGTGA
The DNA here is from genome assembly GCF_013415305.1 of Pantoea sp. WMus005. Classification (GTDB taxonomy): domain Bacteria; phylum Pseudomonadota; class Gammaproteobacteria; order Enterobacterales; family Enterobacteriaceae; genus Pantoea; species Pantoea rara. Next base: position 1,911,454 of record NZ_JACBXU010000001.1, on the reverse strand, counting down.
CGGAGACAAAGCGAGGAGCAAGGAGTCCTTATGTTAGATATCGTCGAGCTGTCGCGGTTACAGTTTGCCTTAACGGCGATGTACCATTTTCTGTTCGTCCCTTTAACGCTGGGTATGGCGTTTTTGCTGGCGATCATGGAAACGGTATATGTCCTGAGCGGTAAACAAATTTATAAAGATATGACGAAGTTCTGGGGCAAGTTATTTGGTATTAACTTTGCGCTGGGTGTCGCCACCGGCCTGACCATGGAATTTCAGTTCGGGACAAACTGGTCATATTACTCTCACTACGTCGGCGATATCTTCGGCGCGCCGCTCGCCATTGAAGGTCTGATGGCGTTCTTCCTGGAATCGACCTTTGTCGGCCTGTTCTTTTTTGGCTGGGATCGACTCGGTAAAGTGCAGCACATGGCGGTGACCTGGCTGGTGGCGCTGGGCTCGAATATGTCTGCGCTGTGGATTCTGGTCGCTAACGGCTGGATGCAAAACCCTATCGCCTCTGAGTTCAACTTCGAAACCATGCGCATGGAGATGGTCAGCTTCTCTGAGCTGGTGCTCAACCCCGTAGCGCAGGTGAAATTCGTTCACACTGTCGCGGCCGGATACACAACTGGCGCGATGTTTATCATGGGCATCAGCGCCTGGTACATGCTGAAAGGCCGTGACTTCGCCTTTGCTAAACGCTCATTCGCTATCGCGGCCAGTTTTGGCATGGCGGCGGTGCTGTCAGTGATCGTGCTGGGTGATGAGTCTGGTTACGAAATGGGTGACGTGCAGAAAACCAAGCTGGCGGCTATCGAAGCTGAGTGGGAAACCCAGCCAGCGCCGGCGTCGTTTACCCTGTTTGGCCTGCCCGATCAGGCAACTCAGGAGAACCGGTATGCCATTCAGATCCCCTGGCTGCTGGGCCTGATCGCTACCCGATCAACCGATACACCGGTGACTGGCCTGAAAGAACTGATGGCGCAGCATGAAGTGCGCATCCGTAACGGCATGAAAGCCTATGCCCTGCTGAATGAACTGCGCGGTGGCAGCCAGGATCAGGCGGTACGTGACGCGTTCAACAGTCACAAGCAGGATCTTGGCTACGGTCTGCTGCTGAAACGCTATACCGATAACGTAGCGGATGCGACCGAAGCACAGATCATGAAGGCGACGCAGGACTCTATCCCGCGTGTCGCTCCACTTTATTTCGCCTTTCGCATCATGGTGCTGTGTGGCGTCCTGCTGCTGGGCATTATCGGGCTGGCGTTCTGGAGCGTATTACGTAACCGCATCGGCAAAAACCGGTGGTTACTGAAAGCGGCGCTGTTGGGTATTCCCCTGCCGTGGATCGCGATCGAATCAGGCTGGTTCGTGGCAGAGTATGGGCGTCAGCCCTGGGCTATCGGTGAAGTTCTGCCGACTGCGGTAGCGAACTCTTCTCTGACCGTTGGCGATCTGCTGTTTTCAATGATTCTGATCTGCGGACTCTACACACTGTTCCTGGTGGCTGAGATGTACCTGATGTTCAAATTCGCCCGCCTTGGGCCGAGCAGCCTGAAAACCGGGCGTTATCATCATGAGCAGATCACGGCAACCACGCAGCCGGTTCAGGGATAAGGAGAGCGACCATGTTTGATTATGAAGTTCTGCGCTTTGTCTGGTGGCTGTTGATTGGCGTGCTGCTAATCGGCTTTGCTGTGGCAGATGGATTTGATATGGGCGTCGGCATGCTGACGCGCATTCTGGGTCGTACCGATACTGAACGTCGCATCATGATTAACAGTATCGCCCCGCACTGGGACGGCAACCAGGTCTGGCTGATCACGGCCGGTGGCGCACTGTTTGCCGCCTGGCCGATGGTCTATGCGGCGGCCTTTTCAGGTTTCTACGTGGCCATGATTCTGGTGCTTGCATCGCTATTCTTCCGTCCGGTCGGCTTCGATTACCGCTCGAAGATTGAAGACAGCAGCTGGCGCGGTGCCTGGGACTGGGGCATTTTCATCGGCAGCTTCGTGCCGCCGCTGGTGATTGGCGTAGCGTTTGGCAACCTGTTACAGGGTGTGCCATTCCATGCCGATGAGTATCTGCGCCTGTTCTATACCGGCAACTTCTTCCAGCTGCTGAATCCGTTTGGCCTGCTGGCGGGTGTGGTCAGCGTGGCGATGATTCTGGCACAGGGCGCAACCTATCTGCAGATGCGCACCACGGGCGAACTGCATCTGCGTTCTCGTACTGCCGCTCAACTTGCTGCCCTGGTGATGATGATCTGCTTCATCCTGGCGGGTGTCTGGGTGAAATATGGCATTGATGGTTATGTGGTGACCAGCACGATGGATCACTTCGCCGCCTCAAACCCACTGGGTAAAACCGTGGTGCGCGAAGCGGGTGCCTGGATGGTTAACTTCCAGAACCATCCTGTGTTGTGGCTGTTCCCGCTGCTGGGCGTAGTGCTGCCGCTGCTGACCATACTCTGCTCGCGGGTTGAGAAGGGCGCCTGGGCGTTCCTGTTCTCTTCACTGACACTGGCCTGTGTCATCATGACTGCCGGCATTGCGATGTTTCCGTTCATCATGCCATCCAGTACCGTGCCGGGTACCAGCCTGACGATGTGGGATGCAACGTCCAGCCTGCTGACGCTGCAAACGATGACCGTTGCCGCCGCTATCTTTGTCCCAATCATTCTGATTTACACCACCTGGTGCTACTGGAAGATGTTCGGCCGTATTACCAAAGAGCATATTGAAAGCAACAGTCACTCACTCTATTAATAAAGGAGATGTCGCATGTGGTATTTTGCCTGGATTCTCGGCACGTTGCTGGCCTGTGCCTTTGGTATCGTGACCGCGCTGGCGATTGAACACGTTGAAGCGCAGGATGAGCCTCACTGATGCGTACGCCAATTCGGATGCTGTATGATCTGATGGATAAGGGCCCGTTACGGGCCCTTTCACTGATATTCGCGCTGCTGACGGCAGGTGGTGTGATGTGGGATCCGACCCGCTTTGCCAATCACGCGGGTCAGTTGCCAGCCCTGCAGGGGCTGGTGCTGATCTGGGCGGTCTGCAGTGGCGTAATCCACGGTGTCGGCTTCCGGCCACAGCAAACCCGATGGCAGGCGCTGTTTAGCCCGTTACCTGCCATGCTGGTGCTATTTATTGCGCTTTACCGTTTTTACCTTTAACACCCCGCCTCACCGGCGCTGTCAGTGAATATTTGTCAGCGTCTGGTCAATAAATCTCCCTGAAATCGTTCCATTTGTTACGGCGCGATAATTATTTTCACCTGGCTCTGACGAGCCATTCCCAACCCCAATTCTCTTGCGTATAGTAGCAACGTTTAAAACGAGGCCGGGATGTAGAGTGAGTACAACGCTGTTTCGCTGGCCGGTTCGGGTCTACTACGAAGATACTGATGCCGGTGGCGTGGTTTATCACGCCAGCTATATCGCTTTTTATGAACGAGCACGTACCGAAATGTTGCGACAGCATCATTTCAATCAGCATACGCTGCTGGAACAGCAGATCGCTTTTGTGGTGCGGCGCATAACGGTGGACTATCTTGCGGCGGCGCGTCTTGATGACCTTCTGGAGATCCAGAGCGAGGTCACCTCAATGACTCGGGCTACCATGACGTTCACTCAGCGTATCGTGAATACCGAAGGCAAAGTGCTCAATGAGGCAGAAGTCCTGATTGCCTGCATTAACCCTCATCTAATGAAGCCGATTGCGCTTCCCAAGTCTATTGTCGCGGAGTTCAAGCAGTGACTGACATGAACATTCTTGATTTGTTCCTGAAGGCGAGCCTTCTGGTCAAACTTATCATGTTGATTTTGATCGGCTTTTCTATTGCCTCCTGGGCCATCATTATTCAGCGCACACGTATTCTGAATGCGGCGGGAAGAGAAGCTGAGGCATTTGAAGACAAATTCTGGTCCGGTATCGAACTCTCGCGTTTGTATCAGGAGAGCCAGGAACGCCGGGAAGAGCTGGGCGGTTCGGAGCAGATTTTCTACTCCGGCTTCAAAGAGTTCGCCCGTCTGCATCGCGCCAATAGTCATGCGCCTGAAGCGGTCATTGAAGGTGCCAGTCGTGCGATGCGTATCTCTATGAACCGTGAGCTGGAAGCGCTGGAAAACCACATTCCGTTCCTCGGCACCGTCGGTTCTATCAGTCCTTATATCGGACTGTTCGGTACCGTCTGGGGGATCATGCATGCCTTTATCGCGCTGGGTGCGGTAAAGCAGGCGACGCTGCAGATGGTCGCACCGGGTATTGCTGAAGCACTGATTGCCACTGCGATCGGTCTGTTTGCGGCGATTCCTGCGGTGATGGCGTACAACCGTCTGAACCAGCGCGTGAACAAACTGGAGCAGGGCTACGACAACTTCATGGAAGAGTTCACTGCCATTCTGCATCGCCAGGCTTTCTCCAGCGATAGCGCTAAGTAAATAGAGGTTAATGATGGCCAGAGTACGTGGTCGCAAACGCCGCGACCTGAAGTCGGAAATCAACATCGTTCCGCTACTGGACGTCCTGTTGGTGCTGCTGCTGATCTTCATGGCAACGGCGCCCATTATTACCCAGAGCGTGGAAGTGGATCTGCCTGATGCGACCGACTCTAAAACGGTTTCCAGCGATGATAATCCGCCGGTGATTGTTGAAGTTGCGGGTGTGGGGCAGTACAGCCTGGTCGTGGATCACGATCGTATGGATCAGCTCCCGCCAGAGCAGGTGATCAGCGAAGCGCAGCGTCGACTGGAAGCGAATCCTAAGACGGTCTTTTTGATCGGAGGCGCGAAAGAAGTGCCTTACGATGAAATTATTAAAGCGCTCAACCTGCTGCATCAGGCGGGTGTTAAATCTGTCGGTTTGATGACGCAGCCGATTTAAAATCGAACCGTTTTTTGGGAACCGAGTGTGTCGAAGGCAACCGAGCAAAACGAGAAGTTAAAGCGCGCGATAATCATTTCGGTGATTCTGCATATCGTGCTGATCGCGCTGCTGATTTGGAGCTCGTTTAATGAGCACGTTGACCCCAGCAGTGCGGGTGGCGGAGGCAGTGATATTGATGCAGTGATGGTCGATCCCGGTGCCGTCGTGAGTCAATATAATCGTCAGCAGAACCAGCAGAGCGACAGCCAGCGGGCTGAGCAACAGCGTAAAAAGCAGGCGCAGCAGCAGGCTGAAGAGCTACAACAGAAACAGGCTGCTGAACAGCAGCGTCTGAAAGCGCTGGAAAAAGAGCGTTTAGCCGCGCAGGAAACCGCGAAAGAAGAGGCTAAACAGCAGGCTGAGCAGCAGAAAGCGGCAGAAGACGCCGCTAAACAGGCGCAGGAACAGCAGAAAACCGCTGAAGCAGCGGCAGCGAAAGCCAAAGCGGATGCCAAAGCCCAGGCGGATGCCCAGGCTAAAGCGACCGCTGAGCAGGCGAAGCAGGCCGCGGCTGACGCAAAGAAGCAGGCTGATCAGCAGGCGAAAGCCGCTGCTGCTGCTGCAGCCAAAGAGAAAGCCGTTGCGGAAGCGAAGGCAAAATCTGAAGCGGATGCAAAAGCGGCGGCTGAGGCCAAAGTGAAAGCGGCTGCGGAAGCAAAAGCCAAAGCGGCCGAAGAAGCAAAAGAGAAAGCCGCAGAAGCCAAAGAAAAAGCAGCAGAGGCCGCGAAAGAGAAAGCCGCTGAAGCCGCGAAAGAAAAAGCTGAAGCGGCTAAAGAAGTCGCCAAAGAGAAGGCGGAAGCAGCGGCTAAAGCGAAAGCCGATGCAGCGGCCAAAGCGAAGGCAGATGCTGCCGCTAAGGCCAAAGCAGATGCTAAAGCCAAAGCTGCCGCCGATGCGGCCAATGACAGCGATGTCGATGATTTGCTGGGTGGACTCACTTCCGGTAAAAATGCACCGAAAAGTGGCACCTCTGGTGGCGCAGCAGGGCAGGGAAACCAGAAGAAAGCGGGTGCATCTGGCGCGGAAATCAACTCCTACATGGGGCAGGTCGTGAGTGCGATTCAGAGCCGATTCTACGATGCCGATCTGTATCGCGGAAAAACCTGTGATTTGCGGATTAAACTTGCGCCTGATGGCTTGTTGATTGATGTTAAGTCAGAGGGTGGTGATCCCGCGCTCTGTCAGGCCGCGATTGCTGCCGCCAAACAGGCACGTATTCCGAAGCCGCCTTCGCAGGCGGTCTACGAAGTGTTTAAAAACGCCCCGATGCGTTTTAAACCGCAATAATGCAGTCACGGTCGGCAAGTTGATCTATGTTTAGCTTGCCGTACTTATGTTGTACTCGTGGTTTCCAGGAACAGTGCCAATTATCGTGGACTGAGGTTCAGATAAGGGAGATAAAATGAAGCAAGCTCTTCGCGTTACGTTAGGCTTTTTTATCCTGCTGTGGGCAGCCATGCTGCATGCAGAAGTTCGAATTGAGATCACCCAGGGTGTTAACACCGCGCGCCCGATTGGCGTGGTGCCGTTTAAATGGGCCGGTTCTGGCGCAGCGCCGGAAGATGTTGGCGGCATCGTGGCGGCTGACCTGCGCAACAGTGGTAAATTTAATCCACTGGACCGCTCACGTCTGCCACAGCAGCCAACCAGCGCGCAGGAAGTTCAGCCTGCCGCGTGGAGCGCACTCGGCATCGACGCCGTTGTCGTCGGTCAGGTCGCTTCTAACCCGGACGGCAGCTATCAGGTTTCTTACCAGCTGGTGGATACTGGCGGTGCACCGGGTACTGTGCTGTCACAGAACTCTTATAAAGTCACGAAGCAGTGGCTGCGTTATGCTGCTCACACTGCCAGTGACGAAACCTTCCAGAAGCTGACAGGCATTAAAGGCGCTTTCCGCACCCGCATCGCCTATGTCGTGCAGACCAACGGCGGCCAGTTCCCGTATGAACTGCGCGTAGCTGACTACGATGGCTATAACCAGTTCGTCGTGCATCGTTCACCACAGCCACTGATGTCGCCAGCCTGGTCTCCGGATGGCAGCAAAGTTGCCTACGTGACCTTTGAAAGCGGCAAATCTGCGCTGGTGGTTCAGACGCTGTCTAACGGTGCAATCCGTCAGGTCGCCTCTTATCCGCGTCACAACGGTGCCCCGGCCTTCTCGCCAGATGGATCTAAGCTCGCTTTCGCGCTCTCTAAAACCGGTAGCCTGAACCTCTATGTGATGGATCTGGCTTCAGGTCAGACGCGTCAGGTGACGGATGGTCGTTATAACAGTACTGAACCGACCTGGTTCCCGGACAGCCAGACACTGGCTTATACCTCCGATCAGGCGGGTGCCCCACAGATTTATAAAGTCGGTCTGAATGGCGGCACGCCACAGCGTATTACCTGGGAAGGTGGTCAGAACCAGGATGCGGATGTGGCAACAGATGGTAAATCAATGGTGATGATTAGCACCAACGGTGGTGCTCAACACGTCGCCAAACAGGATCTGGAAACGGGAGCCGTTCAAACGTTAACGGACACGTTCCTGGATGAAACGCCGAGCCTGGCACCAAACGGTACAATGGTAATCTACAGCTCTACTCAGGGTATGGGTTCCGTGTTGCAGTTGGTTTCAACCGATGGCCGTTTCAAAGCGCGTCTTCCGGCAACTGATGGACAGGTAAAATTTCCTGCCTGGTCGCCGTATCTGTAATGTCTGACAATTCAGACATCGCAAACAATAAACAATAATGGGATTTTTGAAATGCAACTGAACAAAGTGCTGAAGGGTTTGATGCTGGCTCTGCCGGTTCTGGCAGTAGCGGCTTGTAGCTCACACAAAAACAACAACAATGACCAGACTGGCTCAGGCGCTGATGGCGCTTACGGTGCAAATTCTGGCATGAACGGCAACGGCGGCAACATGTCTTCTGACGAGCAGGCTCGTCTGCAGATGCAGCAGCTGCAGCAGAACAACATCGTGTACTTCGGCCTGGACAAGTATGACGTTCAGTCTGATTACGCACAGATGCTGGATCAGCACGCGACCTTCCTGCGCAGCAACCCATCCTATAAAGTGACCATCGAAGGTCATGCGGATGAGCGCGGTACGCCGGAATACAACATCGCTCTGGGCGAACGTCGTGCCAGCGCCGTTAAAATGTACCTGCAGGGCAAAGGCGTGTCGGCTGATCAGATGTCTATCGTTTCTTACGGTAAAGAGAAGCCAGCCGTTCTGGGTCATGACGAAGCAGCGTATTCTAAAAACCGTCGTGCCGTTCTGGTCTACTAAGAGAATCACATGGTTAGTAACTTCAGACGTCATCTGTTGAGTCTGTCGTTACTGATTGGCGTAGCGGCCCCCTGGGCCGCTAATGCCCAAGCGTCAATCAGTAGCGTTGGCTCCGGCTCGGTCGAAGACCGTGTCACCACTCTCGAACGAATCTCTAATGCCCAGGCTCAGCTGATGCAGCAATTGCAGCAGCAGATGAGCGATAACCAGCGTGATATCGATGCGCTGCGTGGGCAAATCCAGCAAAACACGTATCAGTTGAATCAGGTGGTTGAGCGGCAGAAGCAGCTTTACCAGCAGATTGACACGCTGAGCAGCGCCAGCAGCAGCGGCGGGCAACAGGCAGCCAGCAGCGATGCCGCAGCGGATACAGGCGCAGCAGCATCCGCAGGCGCGGCAGCATCAACGGAGAGCGCACCTGCGCAGACCGGTGACGCTAACCGCGATTACAATGCGGCTGTGGCGCTGATTCTGGAGAAGAAACAGTATGACCAGGCGATCAGTGCGCTTCAGGCGTGGGTAAAACGTTACCCTGATTCGACCTATCAGCCGAATGCAAATTACTGGCTGGGTCAGCTGAACTACAACAAAGGCAAAAAGGACGACGCGGCTTATTATTACGCCACGGTAGTAAAAAACTATCCGAAGTCGCCGAAAGCTGCAGAAGCGTTGTTGAAAGTAGGTGTGATCATGCAGGAGAAAAAAGACACGGCGAAAGCCAAAGCGGTCTTCCAGCAGGTGATCAAACTTTATCCAGACACCGAATCTGCTAAACAAGCTCAGAAACGTCTGAGTGGCCTGTAATTTGTCCGGTTCAGACCAGATATCGTGTGATTTCTGGTCTTGCCGTATGAAAGGTAAGCAACTGAACCATCTGGCAGAAATAAGAGTTGCGCTACCCCGCTAAATCAGTAATATATGCCGCCGTTGCCGGGACACATTGAAAAGTGTCTGGTAAGCCTGAAGATGGGTCGTTAGCTCAGTTGGTAGAGCAGTTGACTTTTAATCAATTGGTCGCAGGTTCGAATCCTGCACGACCCACCATCTCCTTCAGACGCGCTTTTACCGCGCAGTTTTAAGAAGAACACTTCAGCATTGCTTCACAACCTAAGATGGGTCGTTAGCTCAGTTGGTAGAGCAGTTGACTTTTAATCAATTGGTCGCAGGTTCGAATCCTGCACGACCCACCATCTTATCTCAGCCGCCTGGCGCGCTGAACGGTTGTAAGCCCCCAGCGGGTCGTTAGCTCAGTTGGTAGAGCAGTTGACTTTTAATCAATTGGTCGCAGGTTCGAATCCTGCACGACCCACCAATTAAGAAAGAAGCGCCTTTAAGGCGCTTTTTTCGTTTCCGGGGTACGGATGTCACCGTGCAGGGTGAGAACCTGCAGCAGGTTCGACTGAATCGCCCGGCGATTCAGGCTAATGCGTCAGCATCACCCGCAGGGCGAGGCCCCGGATGGGCCGAGGCAATCCTGCACGACCCACCAATTAAGAAAAAAGCGCCCTTTGGGCGCTTTTTTCGTTTCCGGGGCACGGACATCACCGCAGGGTGAGGCCCGTGCCGTCCTCTTTTGACACTGTTCCCTGCGCGTCGGGTTTATTCGCGGCTGAGAAGAATGACTCTCAATTATCACCGTCACGCCTTTTTCTTTACCTTCGCCACTGCCAGGCTCTCCCAGATATGCATCACTGCATAGCTGCGCCAGGGACGCCAGGATTGCGAGCGCGCCTCTGCTTCTTTGGATGACATGCCGCCCAGATTATTACGGATGGCGATATCCTCTTTGGGAAAAGCATCTGGCCAGCGCAGGGCGCGCATCGCGATATAGTGCGCGGTCCAGGGACCAATGCCGGGCAGGCTGACCAGCTTTTTTATCACCTCATCAGGCGGCTGCGCGGCACTGAGACGCAGATCGCCGCTGGCGCAGGCGGCGGCAAAAGCGAGGATGGCGCGGGATCGGGCGGCGCTGACAATTCCCATTGGCGCAACATCGTCTACCGTCAGTCCGGCGATGCGTTCAGGATGCGCGGTGTAGCGGGTCAAATCCGCAAACGGCGTTTCACACGGCTCGCCAAAGGCAGCGGCAAAACGGCTGCTGACCGTGGTGGCGGCTTTGACGGTCACCTGCTGGCCGATAATCGCGCGCACGCCCAGTTCAAAGGCATCGAAGGCGCCAGGCACACGCAGACCCGGATGTGCGATCAGGCTGGGTGCCAGAAGCGGATCCTGAGCCAGACAGGCGGCGATATGCTGCGGTTGTGCGTCGAGATCGAACAGATCGCGCAGGCGGCGCAGCAGCAGCGGCAAAACCGGCGTCAGTGAGGTTGAGAGCGTCACCTGCAGCGCGTTCTTCTGCGGCAGATGGGAAACACTGACCCAGCCCCGGCAGCGTCCCAGCGCCACGGTGCGTCGCCAGCAGCCATCTTCCACTGCCTCAACCTCTTTCATCAGATGTGTCTGCAAAAACCAGAGCATCGCCGCCCAATCGTAGGGAGGGCGATAAGCCAGCCGCAGCGTCACGCGGTCGCCAGGCTGCGCACGTTTCGTGCCTGTATCGTCACGGCGCAGCGCGCTCGGCGTCATACGGTAGCGCGCCTGGAAAACATCATTGAAACGGCGCAGGCTGCTGAAGCCGCTGGCGTAAGCGACTTCTGTGACCGGCAATTGCGTTTCTGTCAGCAGTTGCTTTGCCAGCAGCATTCGCCGCGTCTGCTTCAGCTCCAGTGGCGAGACACCGAGTTCATGTTGCACAATACGGCGCAGCTGACGCAGGCTGAGACCGAATTCAGCGGCAATCGCCTCCAGTCCTTCGCGTTCCTCCAGCATCCCTTCTTCAATACGCTGAATCAGCTGCTCCGCCACGCGATGCGGCTGATCAACCGGCGCATTGCCGGGAGCCAGCTCAGGCCGACAGCGCAGGCAGGGTCTGAAGCGTGCTTTCTCCGCCGCCTCGGCGCTGCTGAAGAAAAGGCAGTTCTTCTGCATCGGCGCTTTGACCGGGCAGACCGGACGGCAATAGATGCCGGTTGAGGTCACGCCCACAAAGAAAACGCCGTCAAAGCGGGTATCACGAGAAGTCAGCGCCTGATAGGCAATGTCGGGATCGAGCATGTCATTTCTCCGGTAAATAAGCGCAGCCTACACCGGTGAATCCCGGCAGACTGGCTGTATTCGGACAGCACAACAGTTTATAGCCATGACCGAAAACAGCCAGTCAGGCTGATGAAAAGTGCAATACTGGGTGTCGGAATCGTGACGGGAGAATCACCATGTACTACTTCAAACCGATAGTTACCCCGGTAGGCGAGCTGAAACTGGTCGCCAGCGATAGCGGCCTGGCGGGGATCTTGTGGGAAAACGACGATCCGAAACGCACCCGGTTTTTGCCGCAAACGCGCAATGACGATCATCCCATTCTGATCGAAACCGAGCGTCAGCTCACTGAGTACTTTACCGGCGCTCGTCGCTGTTTTGCGTTGCCGCTCGACATGGTCGGCACCGACTTTCAGAAAAAAGTCTGGCAGGCGCTGGTGGCGATCCCATTTGGTGAGACGCGCAGCTACAGCCAGATTGCACGGGAGATCGGTCATCCGCTGGCGGTGCGTGCGGTCGGCGCGGCCAACGGTCGTAATCCCCTCTCCATCGTCGCGCCGTGCCATCGCGTGATTGGTGCCAACGGCAAGCTGACCGGCTTTGCGGGCGGGCTGGATATCAAAGCCTTCCTGCTGGCACTGGAAGCGCCACAGAAACCGCTGGTGCTGGCGGATAAAACGCAGCCGGGTAGGGCAGGTGCTGTAATGCAGGCCGAGTAAAAATCTCACGACACAGTGTGGCTTTTCCGCTATCTTGTTTAGCATATAAAACATTAAGGCGGTTTCTTCGCCACGATCCGCCTTATCAGGCGATTTTCGTTAATTAGACAAAACGAGAGCTGTGTCATGAGTGTGATGTTCGATCCTGAAAGCGCCGTTTATCCTTTCCCGCCAAAACCAGCCCGCCTGAGTGACGATGAAAAGGCGTTTTACCGTGAGAAAATCAAAGCGCTTCTGAAGGCGCGAAACGCGGTAATGGTGGCGCACTATTACACCGATCCGGAAATTCAGGCACTGGCGGAAGAGACCGGCGGCTGCGTCTCCGACTCGCTGGAGATGGCGCGTTTCGGCAGCAATCATCCGTCGACCACGCTGCTGGTAGCGGGCGTGCGTTTTATGGGTGAAACCGCCAAAATCCTCAGTCCCGAAAAAACCGTGCTGATGCCGACTCTGCAGGCGGAGTGCTCACTGGATCTTGGCTGTCCGATCGAGGAGTTTAACGCTTTTTGTGATGCGCACCCTGATCGCACCGTGGTGGTCTATGCCAATACCTCGGCGGCCGTCAAAGCGCGGGCCGACTGGGTAGTCACATCCAGCATTGCGGTAGAGCTGATCGAGCATCTCGACAGTCTGGGTGAAAAGATCATCTGGGCACCGGATCGTCACCTTGGCCGCTACGTCACCCGGATGTCGGGCGCGGATGTGCTGTGCTGGCAGGGCGCCTGCATCGTGCATGACGAGTTCAAAACCCAGGCGCTGCAGCGCATGAAAGCGCTCTATCCCGATGCGGCGGTGCTGGTGCATCCTGAGTCACCGCAGGCAATCGTCGATCTGGCGGATGCGGTCGGCTCGACCAGCCAGCTGATTCAGGCGGCAAAGTCCCTGCCGCATCCGCAGATGATTGTCGCCACCGATCGCGGCATTTTCTACAAAATGCAGCAGGCGGTGCCAGACAAAGAGCTGCTGGAAGCGCCGACCGCCGGTGAAGGTGCAACCTGCCGCAGCTGTGCCCACTGTCCGTGGATGGCGATGAACGGCCTTAAAGCCATCGCAGAGGCGCTGGAGTCGGGTGGGATGGAACATGAGATTCAGGTGGACGAGACACTGCGAGAGGCGGCGTTACTGCCGCTTAATCGCATGCTATCCTTTGCAGCGGAACTTAAACTCAACGTGAAGGGCAACGCCTAAGCGTTCCCGGACAGGTGCTTTGCATGGATTTCTTCAGCACACATAATATTCTGGTTCATATTCCTCTGGGTGCCGGAGGCTACGATCTCTCATGGATTGAGGCCATCGGCACGCTCGCAGGCCTGCTCTGTATCTGGTTTGCCAGCCTGGAAAAGATCATCAACTATCCCTTCGGCCTGATTAACGTCACGCTGTTTGCGGTGATCTTCTTTCAGATCCAGCTCTACGCCAGCCTGCTGCTGCAGCTCTTCTTCTTTGCCGCCAATATCTACGGCTGGTACGCCTGGAGCCGTCAGACAGAAGATCACCAGGCGGCGCTGAAAATCCGCTGGCTGCCTCTGCCTAAAGCGCTGGCCTGGGCAGCAGGTTGTGTGATTGCGATTGCGCTGATGACCCTCTACATCGATCCGGTGTTTGCGCTGTTAACCCGCGCGGCAGTGACGCTAATGAACGGTCTTGGCCTGTCGGTGGCAATGCCCGTGTTGCAGCCGGATGCATTCCCATTCTGGGATTCCTGCATGATGGTGTTGTCGATTGCCGCGATGGTGCTGATGACGCGCAAATATGTTGAGAACTGGCTGCTGTGGGTCATCATCAATGTGATTAGCGTAATGATTTTCGCCCGTCAGGGCGTGTATGCGATGTCGCTGGAGTATGTCATTCTGACGCTGATAGCGCTAAACGGATCACGCATGTGGATCCGCAGCGCGCGGCAACAGGGTTCCCGCGCGCTGTCGGCTCAGTGAGTGTGCGCTTTGCCTTTAGCATGAGCATGGTCATGATCAGAATCGTGAGAATGACTGTGGTCATGACGGGTGGCAGGCGCACTGCTTAAACCGAGTTCACACTCGGCGCCGGCACAGGGCTGATACTCCATCTGCACCGTTGCGTGCGCAATCTGATAGTTCTCGCGCAGATAGTCGTGAATGCGATGCAGCAGCGCATCATGATCGTAAGGCGGGATCACCTGAGCATGCAGCGTCAGTAGCGGCTTTTCGCCCACCTGCCATAGATGCACATGGTGAACATTGCGTACCTCGGCAATGTTCAGGGTGAGATCGCGTATCAGCCGGTTTACATCCAGCGAATGCGGTGCGCCTTCCAGTAACTCCTGCAGACTCTCACGCAGCAGCGACCAGGCGCTGCGCAGCACCAGCAGTGACACCAGCAACGACAGAATCGGGTCGATTGGCGTCCAGCCGGTCAGCAGAATGATCACCGCCGCGACAATCGCGCCCACTGAACCAAGCAGGTCGCCCATCACGTGCAGCGCTGCCGCACGCACGTTAAGGTTCTTCTCTCCGCTGCCATGATGCAGCAGCCAGAACGAAAGAATATTGGCCAGCAGACCACCTATCGCGATGCCCAGCATCAGTCCGCCGGTGACCGGTTGCGGGTCGGCAAAGCGGCGTACTGCCTCCCAGACGATCAGCGCAGTAATGCCGAGCAGCGCAATGGCGTTAACAAACGCCGCGACTGTGGTCAGACGCAGCAGGCCAAAGGTGTGCCGTGCATTGGGTTTACGGCGTGAGAAATGGACCGCCAGCAAGGCCATCAGCAGTGCGGCGGCATCGGTCAGCATATGTCCGGCGTCCGCCAGCAACGCCAGTGAACCAGAGAGCCAGCCGCCAATGACTTCAGCAACCATGAAGACGACGGTCACCCCGAAGGCGGCCGCCAGACGCGTGCGATTACTATCCTGCCCGCTATGAGTGTGGGTGTGTGCCATAAGTTTCCAGTTTTTTCAGTAACCTGTTTGCTAATAATATCAGTAATTGCCACGTCTCAGACGTGTCCTGATTCTGTTTTACCTGCTCCGTCAGTTGCTGGCTGATCTGCGCGCCATGCTCCAGCCCGACCAGTAACCAGCTTCCTTTCATCCGGTGTGCTGCCTCGGCGAACTGCGTCCAGTCCGCGCGATCGTGCGCCTCGTGCATCAACGCCAGATCCTGCGTCACGGTGCTGTGCAGCGTATGGCTCAGTCGGCTGAGGAATTTTTCATTCTGCTGTGCCAGTTGCCACAGATTGTCATCCAGCGACGCCAGAGGATCGTCCTGCCACTCCTGCTGCCACTCTGCCAGCAGCGCGCTGAGATCGGTTAACTGCACCGGTTTGATCAATACCCGCTCCCGCTCCTCCAGGGCGCGCGACAGCAGCTGCGCATCAGCCGAGCAGAGCACCCGTACCGCCTGCCGTCTCCGCTGGCGGTCACGCCGACGCAGTATCCGCAGTAGCAGCGTGCCGTCGGGACGCGGCATCATCTGGTCGATAAACAGCAGGTCATAAGGCTCATGTGCATCGGCCTGCAATAGCGCGCGCCCGTGTTCAAAGATGTCAGCCTGAATCGCAAAGCGCGCCAGCTGCTGCTGCATCACCAGCAGATTGGTCGGATGGTCATCAACAATCGCCACCCGAAGCTGCGGCAAGCCGGGCAGGGCCGTCTCGTTCACGTGGCTTGCTGGCGCGCAGGCCTCCAGCGGCAGCGACACGGTGACCTGGGTGCCGCGACCGGGTTCAGAGGCGAGCCGGATATCACCGCCCATCCGCAGCACCATTTCCCGGCAGATGAACAGTCCCAGGCCGCTGCCCTGCACCGAGACCGATTTTCCGGACGGTGCCTGATACCACGGGTCAAACAGCTTCTGCTGTTCCTCGGGCGGGATACCGCTGCCGCTGTCGCTCACGGTGAGAATCAGCTGTTGATCCTGGGCAGCCAGGGTCAGGCGAATCGCGCCGTGGCGGGTAAATTTCAGCGCATTAGTCATCAGGTTGTTCACCACCTGCTGCAAACGGTCGGTATCGATCAGCACCGTGTCAGGCAGCGGCGTCAGGGCTTCGACGATCAGACGCGGACCGTCACCCCGCATTAACGGATGATAAAAGTGCTGCTGCTGACTGAGCCACTGCGCCAGCGCCAGCGGACGGGGTGCCAGGGTAAAACTGTTACTCTCGATGCGCGCATGATCCTGCAGGTCATTCAGCAGGGTCAGCAACGATTGTGCGCTGCTGTGCAACAACGTCAGGTTCTGGCTGCTGTGCTGCTGCTTCTCAAGCTCAAGCAGTCCGAGGATCGCCTGCATCGGCGTGCGAAGCTCGTGGCTGACGGTCGCCAGAAACTGGCTCTTCATCGCGTTAGCGTGCTCTGCCTGTTCGCGTTGCTGACGCTCCCGGCGCTGCTGCCAGTAACGGCGTGCCAGCAACAGTAACAGCAGCACAATCGCTGCACCGGCCACCGCCAGCACCATCATCGGCAGCGACCCCATGACCATCACACTGCCAGGTTGCGGCGGCGTTGACCAGCTGTCACGCATCTGGCTCTGGGTATCGGCTGGGATCTGCTGCAAAGCGCGGTCCAGCAGCGTGCGCAGCACCGCCTGGTCCGGTGTGACACCCAGCGCGATGGGCCAGGCGATATCGCTGGCGGCAAAGGCCAGGTGGATGCGCGCATCATCGCGGCTGGCGATACGCCAGCGGGCGGAGAGCACGTTATCGACCAGCACATCGATCTGCCCTTTTGCCAGCGCATCATAGAGGCTATTACGATCGGCAAACTGCTGCGGCTGTAGCTCTGCAGGCAACAGACGCAGCGCCAGGTCATCCTGTAATACGCCAATCCGTTTGCCGTGCAGGTCACGCCAGTTCGCCAGCGTGTCGGACTGGATGCTGTAGATGCCCCACAGTGCACGCCATACCGGCAGCGAGGTGCTCTGCATCGCATCACCATTAAGCGGTTGCATCAACTGGAGCATCGCCTGCTTTTGCTCAATCAGGGTGCTGGCCTGGCGGGGATTGCTGACCCACACCGGTTCAAACTGCAACCCGGTGCTCTGTGCTATCGCTTTCAGTAAATCCACGCCGTAGCCTCTGGCGGTCCCGCTGGCATCGCGGTAGCTCCAGGGATAGTTGTCCGGTTCGGCGGTGTAGGTAATACGCGGATGCCCGGCGATCCAGGCGCGTTCATCAGGGCTGAGCATCAGGGTCTGCGTATCCTGATAGCGCGGCAGGTTACTGCTCCAGCGGGCCTGTAGCGTGTTCATCAGTTCCGCTGGCAACTGACGCAGGCTCTGATTAATCCAGCTGATAAGCTGGGGATCACGCGCCACTGCGCGCAGATTGAGTTGTCCGGCTTCGATGTGGGAAGCGATCTGGTAAATCTGGCCCTGCTGAAGCTGGCTTAACAGAAAACCGGCGCTGGTCTCATCCGCCACCACATAGTCATTTTGCTGATTGAGCAGGGTATAGAGCGCCTGCAGATCGCTGCTGTAGCGTCTGAAACTGTGGCGGGCCGCCAGCGCGGGCGGCAGCTGAGCCAGCGTGCTGTTGCTGATCGCCAGCTGGGCATTCTGGCTGTTAAACATCACGGCACGCTGGTTTTGCTGATTGCGGTAGACCCGCAGCGGGCTGCTATACCAGTTATCGCTGCTCAGGGTGCCGGCTGGCAGGGGTGTGGCCCACATGCCCAGCGCAAAATCGATCTGGCCGCTGCTCAGTGCCTGCATCAGATGTTGCTGATCGCTGTAAAGATTGAGCGTGAACTGCGCGCCAGTAAGCTGTCGCAGCGCAGAAAGATAGTCGGCATTAATGCCATAGAGGTCATTGCCGATGCGCATCGCCCAGGGCGCATGGTTTTCTTCCAGCAGGCCGACGCGCAGGATTTTGCCCTGCATCGTTTCTGCGTGCGTCACCGGCAGCATCATCGGCAGATTGACGCTGCTCACCGGACGCACCTCAGCCAGGACGGAGCCGCACAGCAACAGCAGCATCAGCAGCAAAAATCTCACAACTGCGCCTTCCACAGGTCAGCCAGCTCGACCACCGAACGGGCACCGGTTTTTTCCAGAATATTCTTTTTATGGGTGCTGACCGTTTTGTTGCTGATGTGCAGCTGCGCAGCGATTTGCAAATTAGACAGACCGCTGGCCAGGAGTGCCAGAATCTGCCGCTCTTTCTGGGTTAACGGCAGTTCAGGCTCATCATCCATCTCCGGGAAAGCCATCTGCCCGCCGAGCACGGCCAGGATGGCGCTGAGCAGTTGCGCCATGCGCTGACTCTTCACGACGTAACCAGCGGCACCCAACGCCTGGGCGCGGCGCACATAGTGGCGGGTCTGCTGCGCAGAGTAGATGAGGACCGGGCAATCGGGCCGATGGATCTTCAGGCGACGCAGGAGCTCCAGCCCATCACTATCCGGCAGGCCGATATCCAGCACGATAATGTCCAGTGGCTGCTGAAGCAGGGGACGGGCGGCTTTTTCACTGCTGGCAGAGAGGAGCTGAACCGGAATGGGTGACTGGCTCAGGGCGGCTTCAAGTGCCACTTCAACCAGCGGATGATCGTCAATCAGAAGCAAAACAGCCATGAAGGATTCCCTGTAAATTTCACAGGATTAGCATAGCGGAAGAGTGGGGCAGAGGGGAAAAAAACCCGGAAAGCCGAAGCAATCCGGGTTAAACAGAATTACTGAGTAGTACCGTCGGTTTTAGTATCTACGTCACCGCCGCCCACTTTAGTCTGAACTTTTTTATTGATGTTTGGACATTTGCCATCTTTACACTGGGCGTTCTGGTCCATTTCGTTAGCAGACATATTACCCTGGCTGGTGGTGCTGCCAGACGTTGCAGGATTAGTGTCATTACCAGTGTTATTAATTTTGTCGTTATCAACTTTATTTGGCGGCAGATTCTCTTTCGCTCCGCCCGCTGCTGCACCTGCACTGGCCGCCTGGTTAGCTGTACCGTTATTGCTGCTGCTGTCCGCGGCCAGTACCGCACCACTGCTCAGTGTCATTGCTGCTGTCAAAAAAACTAAGGCTAACTTTTTCATCATTATGCTCCCGTTAATAAATGAAGTTGCTTTAAGCCCAGAGGTGCAATTTCGGGTAATAAAATCCCTGACGAAATATAATTCGCCGGCTGGCTTAAACAGGGTGATTAAATTTGGTAAGCGGAATGTTCCTCAGTGCTTACTGTTAAAAAGTCTAGTCGCTAACCTGATTAATGCAAATATGACCCGCACATTTTACCCGCAGTGGGAATTTACACCCCTGGCGCTTCGGGCTACATTGGGCAGGTTGTGTCCGGCGGGCGCCGGGCCAGAAATAATATGGAATCAGTATGAATTACCAGAACGATGACTTACGCATCAAAGAGATTAAAGAGCTGTTACCTCCGGTTGCGCTGCTCGAAAAATTCCCGGCGACCGATCGTGCTGCACAGACCGTTTCACAGGCCCGTCAGGCGATTCATCAGATTCTGCAGGGCAAGGATGACCGCCTGCTGGTGGTGATTGGTCCCTGCTCCATTCATGACACAGAAGCGGCGAAAGAGTATGCCGACCGCCTGCTGGCGCTGCGTGATGAGCTAAAAGGCGAGCTGGAAGTGGTGATGCGGGTCTATTTTGAGAAGCCGCGCACTACGGTGGGCTGGAAAGGGCTGATTAACGATCCGTATATGGACAACAGTTATCAGCTCAACGACGGTCTGCGTCTGGCGCGTAAGCTGCTACTGGATATCAACGACAGTGGTTTACCGGCGGCGGGTGAGTTTCTGGATATGATTACCCCGCAATATATGGCAGACCTGATGAGCTGGGGCGCGATTGGTGCGCGTACCACGGAATCTCAGGTTCACCGCGAGCTGGCATCGGGTCTGTCCTGTCCGGTCGGTTTCAAAAACGGCACCGATGGCACCATTAAGGTCGCGATCGATGCGATTAACGCGGCGGGTTCGCCACACTGTTTCCTGTCAGTAACAAAGTATGGCCACTCCGCCATTGTGGAAACCAGTGGCAACGGTGATTGTCATATCATTCTGCGCGGCGGTAAAGCGCCAAACTACAGCGCGCAGCATGTGGCTGAGGTCAAAGAGGGTCTGGCAAAAGCGGGTCTGCCACAGCAGGTGATGATCGATTTCAGCCACGCCAACAGCAGCAAGCAGTTCCAGCGTCAGATGGTCGTGGCTGATGATGTTTCACAGCAGTTGATAAACGGTGAGCAGGCGATTGTCGGTGTGATGATTGAGAGTCATCTGGTGGAAGGCAACCAGAGCCTGGAGAGCGGCGCGCCGCTGGTCTATGGCAAAAGCGTCACCGACGCCTGTATCGGCTGGGAAGATACCGACAAAGTGCTGCGTCAGCTGGCGGCAGCGGTCAAACAGCGCCGCGGTTGATTCCTGACCTGACTTTGTCATTAATAAAAAAGGCCAGACTTTCGTCTGGCCTTTTTGCCTTTCAGCGAGGAATTACTTCGCTTTACCCTGATTCGCAACGGCTGCGGCTTTCGCGGCAATCTCATCCTGGTCGCCCAGGTAGTAGCGTTTCAGCGGTTTGAAGTTTTCATCGAACTCATAGACCAGCGGTACGCCGGTAGGGATGTTCAGTTCGAGGATTTCATCTTCGCTCAGGTTATCCAGATATTTCACCAGCGCACGCAGTGAGTTGCCGTGTGCGGCAATGATCACTTTCTCACCGCTTTTAATGCGCGGCAGAATGGTGTCGTTCCAGTAAGGGATAACACGGTCGATGGTCAGCGCCAGGCTTTCGGTGGTTGGCAGCTGCTCTGGGGTCAGTTTCGCGTAACGCGGGTCATGGCCCGGGAAGCGCTCATCAGAACGATCCAGCTCTGGCGGGGTGACGGCAAAGCCGCGACGCCACTGCTTAACCTGCTCGTCGCCATATTTGGCGGCAGTTTCAGCTTTATCCAGACCCTGCAGCGCACCGTAGTGACGCTCGTTCAGACGCCAGGTTTTCTCAACCGGCAGCCAGGCCTGATCCAGCTCATCCAGTACATTCCACAGCGTGTGAATCGCACGCTTCAGTACAGAGGTGTAAGCGAAATCAAAAACAAAGCCCTCTTTCTTCAGCAACTGACCTGCTGATTTGGCTTCGCCACGACCTTTCTCAGAAAGGTCAACATCATACCAACCGGTAAAGCGGTTTTCGTTGTTCCACTGGCTTTCGCCGTGTCGCACCAGAACCAGCTTAGTTACAGCCATAGCTTAACTCCTTAATACTGTGATGTTTCTGTGAGATTGGAAACCTGCTGCTGCCCGCCTGATACACGAGCTGATTGCGCCATACCATAACGGAAAAGCGAGCAGCGCGTAAGCCTGTGTGTGACGCACTGCGCGTTTTTCAGCCGGAGGCTCAGCGTGGTGTGAAGCGATAACGCGTCACCGATTCCCAGCGATCTCCCGGCTGCAGCCAGCAATCAGGCTGAGGCCACTCAGCATGATTAGGCGAATCCGGTAAAAATTCACTCTCCAGCGCAATGCCCTGAAATGCAGTATAGCTCGCCTGCTCACGGGCACGAGTGCCCGCCAGATAGTTGCCGGAGTAGAACTGCAACGCCGGGGCTGACGTGGTCACGCTGAGCTGTAATTTGCCATCTTCCGACCAGAGTTCTGCCGCAGGCTGACTCTCGTCGCCAGCGCTGTTAAGCAGAAACGCATGGTCATAGCCCTTCACGGCGCGCTGGTCGTCATCTGCCAAAAAATCCTGCGCCACAACTTTGGCGTTGCGGAAATCAAAGCTGGTATCGGTGACCGCTTTCAGCGGCGCATTCGGAATGCCCTCGCTGTCGACCGGCAAATAATGGTCGGCGTGCAGTTGTAAGCGATGCTGGCGTGCGTCGCCATGATGCGCATCAAGGTTAAAGTAGGCATGGTTGGTCAGATTGACCGGGCAGGGCTGATCGCAGCGCGCTTCATAGCTGATGCTCAGGCAGTTCTGGTCATCCAGCTGATAGCGCAGGTCGGCAATCAGATTGCCCGGATAGCCCTGGTCGCCATCCGGCGAATCGATGCGGTAGTGCACTTCGCTGTCGGACTGACTGACGATCTGCCAGCGACGTTTATCAAAGCCTTCCGGCCCGCCATGCAGCTGATGTGCACCCTGGTTGGGTACCAGCTGGCGGTTCAGTTTATTGAGTTTTGCCCCGGCGATACGGTTGGCGTAACGGCCCACCGTGGCACCCAGATAGGCATCCTGATGCAGGTAGTCAGAAGGCGTGGCGCAACCGAGCAGCGCTTCACGCACCGTTCCATCCTGCATTGGCACGCGGGCGGAAAGCCAGGTCGCGCCCCAGTCCATAAAGGTTGCCAGCATGCCATTGGCATTGCGCAGCACCGTTATGCGCCACGGCTGACCGTCGGGCGCATGGGAGTTAACGTCATTCAGCATTGGCCAGCTCCTTCAGAAGCTTTACAGACGTAGAAGGTCTCTTTAATACCGGTCGCGGCTTCATACTGCTCCGCGACGGCAGCTTTAACCTGATCGACGAGGTCCAGTGGCATCAGTGCCACGATGCAGCCACCAAAGCCGCCGCCGGTCATACGGACGCCGCCGCGCTCACCAATCTGCGCTTTCACGATCTCAACCAGGGTGTCGATCGGCGGCACGGTGATTTCGAAATCGTCACGCATAGAGGCGTGAGATTCGGCCATCAGCTGGCCCATACGGGTCAGGTCGCCCTGAGTCAGCGCATCGGCGGCTTCCAGAGTGCGGGCATTCTCGGTCAGCACGTGACGCACGCGTTTGGCCGCCTGTGGGTCGAGCTGCGCCTGCGCCGCTTCAAACTCATTCAGCTCAACGTCACGCAGTGCCTTCTTATTGAAGAAACGTGCGCCCGCTTCACACTGCTCACGGCGGGTGTTGTATTCGCTGCCGACCAGCGTACGACGGAAGTTGGAGTTGATGATCACCACGGCGATATCTTCCGGCATCGACACCGGACGGGTGCCCAGTGTACGGCAGTCGAGCAGCATGGCGTGATCTTTCTGGCCCAGAGCGGAGATCAACTGGTCCATGATGCCGCAGTTACAGCCCACAAACTGGTTCTCCGCTTCCTGGCCATTAACGGCGATAGCTGCGCCATCCAGCGGCAGGTTATAGAGTTGCTGCACCACCGTGCCAACCGCGACTTCCAGCGAGGCAGATGAACTGAGGCCCGCGCCCTGTGGCACGTTGCCGCTGATCACCATGTCGATGCCGCCGAAATCGGCATGACGTTTCTGCAGATGTTTTACCACGCCGCGCACATAGTTGGCCCACATCGGTTCCTTCACGCTGACGATCTCCTCATCCAGTGAGAAGGTGTCCTGCGCATTCTCATAATCGGCAGCAACCACGCGGATCTGGCGATCGTCCCGACGGGCACAGGCGATGACCGTCTGATAATCGATGGCGCACGGCAACACGAAACCGTCGTTATAGTCTGTGTGCTCGCCAATCAGGTTAACGCGGCCTGGGGCCTGAATGGTATGCGTAGCAGCGTAACCGAAAGTGTCAGAGAAAAGCTGCTGCGTGATGGTTTTTAAGCTCATTGTTGTGCCTCACGGAAGTGGACGTCGCTGACAGAACGCAGACGTTCCGCCGCCTGTTCCGCCGTTAAATCGCGTTGGGTTTCGGCCAGCATTTCATAGCCAACCATAAATTTACGCACCGTTGCTGAACGCAGCAGCGGTGGATAGAAGTGAGCATGCAGTTGCCAGTGGTCGTTGGCTTCGCCGTTAAACGGCGCGCCGTGCCAGCCCATCGAGTAGGGGAAGGAGCACTGGAACAGGTTGTCATAGCGGCTGGTCAGCAGCTTAATCGCTTTTGCCAGATCGGTACGCTGCGCCTCATTGAGGTCCGTCAGCTGTTTAACGTGTGTTTTCGGCAGCAGCAGGGTTTCAAACGGCCAGGCGGCCCACCACGGCACTACGGCCAGCCAGTGTTCGGTTTCCACCACGGTACGGCTGCCATCCTGAAGCTCGCGGGCCAGATAATCGACCAGCATCGGCGAGCCATGTTTAGCGAAATAGTCGCGCTGATGGTCATCTTCGCGCTGCGCTTCATTCGGCAGGAAGCTGTTGGCCCAGATCTGACCGTGCGGATGTGGGTTGGAGCAGCCCATCGCCGCACCTTTGTTCTCAAATACCTGCACCCACGGATAGTGCTGACCCAGATCGGCGGTCTGCGTCTGCCAGGTGCGTACCACTTCCTCCAGCGCGCTCAGTGACATCTCCGGCAGGGTTTTGCTGTGATCGGGCGAGAAGCAGATGACCCGACTGGTGCCGCGTGCGCTTTCACAGCGCATCAGGATATCGTCGCTCTCGGGCGCGTCAGGTGTGTCAGTCATCAGTGCGGCAAAGTCATTGGTAAAAACATACGTGCCAGCATAATCCGGGTTTTTGTCGCCGGTGATACGGGTGTTTCCGGCACACAGGAAACAGTCCGGATCATGCGCCGGTAAAGTATTCACCGCCGGAGTTTCCTGCGCGCCTTGCCACGGACGTTTGGCCCGATGAGGTGAAACTAAAATCCATTGATCAATCAGTGGATTGTAACGGCGATGCGGGTGATCGACCGGGTTGAATTTTTCCATGTGAGATCCTGGTAAGCGTCAAAAGCCAAAGAGGCATCGGTAAAAAGTAGCACAACAGCGCGCCCGAAAGCGTGATCAAGTCTGGATAAATGGTATCGTTTACACAAGCTGAATATTCTTATTTCATGGCATTGTGTGCGGTAATGCGGAGTCAAAGGCGGTGAGGAATGGTAGCGCTTACACCAAAGTGCTTTAAAACGCCGCGCTAGCGGCGTTGAAGGACGTGACGTAAAGGCTTTAGCGCAGCGTTTCCTGCTGAAAAACGTAGCCGCCATTATCGGCAACAAAACTCAGGCGATGGGTAATACAGGCGGGCGCATCTTCAGCATGATGTGAAACAAAGAGCAACTGAGTCCGTCCCTCGCCAATCAGCACATCCACAAAGCGCCGCACCAGCTGGCGGTTAATCGGGTCCAGTCCCTGCAGGGGCTCATCCAGAATCAGCAGCGTCGGATGCTTAACCAGCGCGCGGGCAATCAGCACCAGCCGCTGTTGTCCCCATGAGAGCGAGTGAAAAGGCGCATCGCCCAGCCGGTTATCCATCCCCAGCAGCGTCAGCCACTGCTGCGCCAGCCCTTTCTGCCGATCAGACGCCGCCTGATACAGCCCGATGGAGTCAAAGAAGCCCGACAGAATCACCGTCCGCACATTGGTGCTGACGCGGTAATCGAGATGCAGGCTGCTGCTGACATAGCCAATATGCTGTTTAATATCCCAGATGGTTTCGCCACTGCCGCGACGGCGGCCAAACAGGGTTAAATCATTGCTATAGCCCTGCGGATGATCGCCGGTCACGAGGCTTAACAGGGTCGATTTCCCGGCGCCGTTTGGTCCGATAATCTGCCAGTGCTCACCGGCGTTGACCTGCCAGTTCAGTCCCTGAATCACCGGCTGGTCGTTGTACGAGACGCTGCCGTTGCGCAGAATAACGCGCGGGGCATCATCCGCCAGTGAGGGCAACTGATCTGGCGCATCTGCCTCCGGTAACGCCATCCCTGTCAGCTGTTCACTGTGTGCCAGCTGCGCTACCAGCGCTTCTGTTAAAATAGCCTGGCGTAGCCCGCTGTGGGTGAGTGTGCACTCTGCCAGCACGCCAACCTGCTGAATGAAATCGGGAATGTCGTCAAAGCGATTGAGCACCAGCACCAGAGTAAACGCTGGATGCTGCAGGCTGCGCAGCGTGTCGGTCAGGCTGGCGCGTGACGCCACATCCAGTCCGTCAAACGGCTCATCCAGAATCAGCAGATCGGGCTCGTTCATCAGCGCCTGACAGAGCAGGGTTTTGCGGGTTTCGCCGGTGGAAAGATATTTGAAGCGGCGAGACAACAGCGGTTCGATGCCAAACTGCCGGGCAAGCTGTTTGCAGCGATCGGGCTGCTCCACCTCCGCCTGAATCACCTCTGCCACCGTCAGCCCGGTATCTTCTTCGCCTTCGCTGAGCATATCGGTGTTGTTGCGCTGCCATTCCTGCGCCACCAATGTCTGTAACTGCTCCAGCGACAGCCGGACCGGCCGTCTGAAATCGCTGCTGACGGAACCCGCCAGCGGCGGAAGTTCACCGGAGAGCGCGCGCGCCAGTGAGGATTTACCACTGCCGTTGGCACCAACAAAAGCCCAGCTTGCGCCGCGCTGCAGTTCCACCTGATTCAGGTTCAGTATCCGGGTATCGCTAAGACGAAACATGCCTTGCAAAATCTGCAATGAAGCCATGATCTGTTCCATTTTGTGCATCGTGTCACTGAGTTGTAACCATTGCCCGTAATGAAGTCAAATCAACCGCTAGAGCAGGGTAGCGACGATGGCATTTTCCGCCTTAAAACTGGCGATGACGTCGTCGCCCGGCTTCAGCTGCTGCAGCTGATCGTTGCTCAGAGTGGCGCACAGCGTTTCGCCACTGGCGAGCTGCATCAGCACTTCGCTCATCTGCTCGCCGGGTTCGATGGCACTGACCGTGACCGCCAGCTGGTTGTCTTCCTCAGCGGCGTCACGACTGATGCGGATCCACGGCGCTTTGATCAGCACCAGTACCTCTTTACCCGCCGCCAGCTGCAGACGATCGGCGCTGCGCTGCGTTAGCGCCACATTGAGCTGCGTGACGCCATCAGCCAGCTGTATCATCAGATGCTGCACCACCTGCTGCGCATCGTTACTGACCACGGTGCCAAACAGTTGATTGCGGGCGCTGGTCTGCAGAGAGAAGCGGGCGATGGCCGCCAGCAGACTGTCGAGCGGCAGCGTATCCTGCTGCAGGGCATCAAAGGCTTTTTGCTGGATCTGCTCCATCAGCTGAAACAGCTGTATCAGACGCTCACCGTACCGGGTCAGCGTTGCGCCACCGCCGCCTTTACCGCCCGTGGCCCGTGCCACCAGCGTTTCATCCGCCATCTGGTTCATCTCATTAATCGCATCCCAGGCACTTTTGTAGCTGATGCCGGCCAGTTTCGCCCCCTGACTGATCGACCCGGTCTGCTGCACGCGTTTCAGCAGTTCAATACGGCGGGGATCGGCAAACAGTTTCTGTTGTAAACGGATGTGAAGGGACAGTTCGGCTTCCATGACAGCTCCGGCAAAGGGTTAAGGCGAAGGCCGATGATAGCGGCGTTATGTGACCAAAGTAAAAGCACGAAAAGGGCTGCGCAAAATTTTCCTGACCCGTTACAATCACTTTTTTGTTAGCAGAGTGAGACTCTCCATGCTGGAATTACTGAAAAGCCTCGCCTTCGCCGTCCTGATGGTGCCTGTCGTGATGGCGCTGATGCTGGGTATGATTTATGGCCTGGGTGAAGTGTTTAACGTCATTTCTAAAATTGGTCATCGCGAAAAATCCTCAGCTCGTTCGCACAATTAATAGCTGCCACGCCTGCCATCCGTGCGGGCGTGGTCGTTTTACCCTCCCCGAATTTAACCTTTTGTCCCTCCTGCCGATAATTTACTGAACCTCACTGACATTGCGTTATATTATTCGCTACACAACGCATAGCCGGAGAACATCATGTCATTGAATTACACTCGCTGGGGCGTAGCGGGGCTGATCACCGTTTCGCTGGCCGGGCAGGCTGTGGCCGCCGACAATATAACTGTGTTTGCCGCGGCTTCACTGACCAACGCGATGCAGGAGATTGCCAGCCACTATAAAAAAGAGAAGGGGGTGACGGTGGTCTCTTCATTCGCCTCCTCGTCAACGCTGGCGCGCCAGCTTGAGCAGGGTGCCCCTGCCGACCTGTTTATCTCTGCCGATCAGCAATGGATGGATGATGCTGTGGCGAAAAAAAGCGTGATCACACGCACTCGCTACACTCTGCTGGGCAACGACCTGGTATTGATTGCGCCACGCAGTGCTGCAGCCAAAGCGGTGACGCTGGACGCGCAGACCGACTGGAAAACCCTGCTGCACGGTGAACGTCTGGCGGTCGGCGATCCGGACCATGTTCCGGCCGGTATCTACGCCAAAGAGGCGCTGCAAAAGCTGGGTGCCTGGGAAGGTGTTGAACCGTCGCTGGCGCCAGCCAATAATGTACGGGCGGCGCTGGCGCTGGTCGAGCGTAACGAAACGCCTTATGGCATTGTCTATGGGTCGGACGCCGTCGCCAGTGACAAAGTACAGGTAGTGGGCCGTTTTCCGGCAAACAGCCATAAACCGGTGGAATATCCCATGGCGATCGTGAACGATCACGACAATGCTGCTGTTAAAGCGTTTTATGATTATCTGAAAGGACCGCAGGCCGCGGCTATCTTCAAAAACTACGGATTCACACCGACGAAATGATACTCAGCGATCCTGAATGGCAGGCGGTACTGCTTAGCCTTAAAGTCTCTGGCATAGCCGTGCTGGGCAGTCTGCCATTTGGCATCCTGATGGCCTGGATTCTGGTGCGCTGCCGTTTTCCCGGCAAAGCGCTGCTCGACAGCCTGATTCACCTGCCGCTGGTGCTGCCGCCGGTGGTGGTGGGTTATCTGCTGCTGATTAGCCTGGGCCGGCGCGGCATCATTGGCGAAAAGCTTTTTGACTGGTTTGGTTTTAGCTTTGCTTTCAGCTGGCGCGGCGCGGCACTGGCGTCTGCCGTGATCGCCTTTCCGTTGATGGTGCGCGCCATCCGGCTGGCGCTGGAGGCGGTGGATAGCCGGCTGGAGCAGGCAGCGCGCACGCTGGGTGCCGGACGCTGGCGGGTCTTTTTCACCATCACGCTGCCGCTGACGCTGCCGGGCGTGATCGTCGGCACGGTTTTGGCGTTTGCCCGTTCGTTGGGCGAATTCGGTGCCACCATCACCTTCGTTTCTAATATTCCCGGCGAGACGCGTACGCTTCCGCTGGCGATGTTTACCCTGATCGAAACCCCCGGCGCGGAAGGCGCGGCGGCGCGCCTTTGCGTTATCGCTATCGTGCTGGCGCTGGCGTCACTGCTGGCGTCGGAATGGCTGGCTCGCGCAGGCCGTAAGCGGATGGGAAGCTGATGCTATCACTCAACTTTATGCAGCAGCAGGGGGATCACCAGCTTGCGATCGACCTGCAGATCCCGGCCAAAGGGATCACCGCCATTTTTGGTGTTTCCGGCGCCGGTAAGACTTCCCTGATTAACGCGATCAGCGGGCTGACCCAGCCGCAGCGGGGACGGATCCAGCTTAACGATCGTCTGCTGTTTGATGCGGAGCAGAAGATTGCGCTGCCGCCCGAAAAACGGCGCATCGGTTATGTGTTTCAGGATGCGCGACTGTTCCCGCACTATCGGGTCCGTGGCAATCTTCAATATGGCATGGCTCCGTCGATGAAAGCGCAGTTCGACAGCCTGGTGTCGCTGCTGGGTCTGGAGGCGCTGCTGCCGCGCTTTCCGCTATCGCTGTCGGGTGGAGAAAAGCAGCGGGTCGCGATTGGCCGTGCGCTGCTGACCGCACCGGATATGCTTCTGCTGGACGAGCCGCTGGCGTCGCTGGATCTGCCACGCAAACGTGAACTGATGCCCTATCTGCAAAAGCTGACGAAGCAGGTCGACATTCCGATGCTCTACGTTTCGCACAGTCTCGATGAGATCCTGCATCTGGCGGATAACGTGCTGGTGCTGGATGAGGGCAAGGTCAAGGCCTTTGGTCCGCTGGAGCGGGTCTGGAGCAGCAACGCGATGCGTCCCTGGCTGCCGGTGAGCGAACTGACCAGTGTGCTGCGGGTACTGGTGCTGGAGCAGCATCCCGATTATCCGATGACCGCGCTCTCGCTGGGCGACCAGCACATCTGGGTCAGCCGGGTGAATCAGCCTATTAAAACTGCGCTGCGTATTCGCATCGCCTCTTCTGATGTCTCGCTGGCGCTGCAACCCCCGCAGCACAGCTCTATCCGCAACATTTTACCGGCGCAGGTGGTAGAACTGCTGGAGGTCGGCGATCAGGTGGAGGTGAAGCTGCGCATCGGTATCAGCGAGCTCTGGGCGCGCATCACGCCATGGGCGCGTGATGAGCTGGGCATCCGGCCAGATCAGTGGCTCTATGCCCAGATCAAAAGCGTCTCAGTAACGCCCTGATTACAACACGTACTGACGGAGGGTATCGGCAATACCCGTTTCAAGATTGGTGCCGATTACCCTTTTCGCCCGCGCTTTGATCGCGTCGTCAGCATTGCCCATCGCCACACCCAGTCCGGCCGTTTCCAGCATGCTGAGATCGTTGTAGTTATCCCCGAAAGCAATCACATCGGACATATTCAGTCCCAGTGATTCAACCCACTGCGCCAGCCGCTTGCCTTTGCTGTTGCCACCTTTGGCGATATCCACCTGATCGTGCCATGACCATTCGCAGGCCAGACCCAGCTCCGCTTCGGCACGAGTAGCAAACTGCTGCAGCTCTTCGTGATTATCGTGCGACAGGGCAAACTTCCAGATCGAACCGGCGTCACGCGCAGCCTGAGCTAAATCGGGCACCTGGCGGAACACCGGACGCTGATGAGCAGGCAGCGATTCGGCCCACTTCAGGGTGCGCATTACGTGACCCGTCGGCGTCTGATAGAGCATCGCATCATCCACGTAGAGCAACCCATGAATCTGCTGCTGCTCCAGCCTTTCAATCACCTGTAACGCCAGTTGGGGATCCAGCGGATCAGACGCCAGCACCTTTTTCGCCGGGTAATCATACAGGTAGGTGCCATTACAGCAGATTGCGGGGGTATCCAGTTGTAACGCCTGATAAAAAGGGTGGATAGCGCAGTGATGCCGTCCGGTCACGATAGCAACATGAACGCCCGCCTGGCGGGCCTGGTTTAACACGTCGATTGACTGCGGCAGAATCGTTTTGGCTGGGGTCAGCAGTGTGCCGTCGAGGTCGAGGGCAATTACACGGTAGCTCATTAATCCTCACGTTTTTCCGGGTCTACAGGGCCTGAAGTCTACACCTGACTAAGGTCCGGAGACAAAAAACAGGGCACAAATGATTCCAGCGTAGGGCACTAAAACGCGCTACAGTGATTCAAAGATCATGACAAGGCAGCAAAAAAGGAGAATGCATGAAACAGGTTGTCTACACCGCCAGTCCCGAGAGCCAACAGATTCACGTCTGGCAGATGAATGATGAGGGTGCGCTGACGTTGCTTCAGGTGACGGATGTCGCCGGCCAGGTTCAGCCGATGGTGGTGAGTCCGAAACGCGATTTTCTCTATGTCGGCGTGCGTCCCAATTTTCGCGTGCTGGCCTTTAAGATTGCCGCTGATGGCACGCTGACCGAAGCCGGTCAGGCACCGTTGCCTGGCAGCCCGACCCACATTTCCACCGATCGCGAGGGCCGGTTTCTGTTCTGCGGCTCCTACAATGATGCCTGCGTGAGCGTTAGCCCGATTGGCGATGATGGCATTCCGCAGGCCCCGCTGCAGGTCATCAAGGGGCTGGATGGCTGCCATTCGGCCAATATCGATACGGACAACAGGACCCTCTATGTGCCAGCACTGAAGCAGGATCGTATCTGTCTGTTCGCGCTGGGTGCCGACGGTCAGCTGACGCCGCGTAAACAGGCGCAGGTCACGACAGTAGAAGGTGCAGGCCCACGCCATATGCAGTTCCATCCGGGCGGCCAGTTTGCTTACTGTGTGAACGAGCTCGACAGCACGGTTGAGGTCTGGGCATTAAATACGGGCGAAGGCGAAGCAGAAAGCGTGCAGACGCTGGATATGATGCCACCTGACTTCACCGGTACGCGCTGGGCAGCTGATATTCACCTGACGCCGGATGGCCGATTCCTTTACGCCTGCGATCGCACCAGCAGCACTCTGGCGGTGTTCAGCGTCAGCGAACTGGGCGATGAGCTGACTCTGGAAGGGTTCCAGCCGACCGAAACGCAGCCGCGCGGGTTTAATATCGATCACAGCGGACGCTATCTGGTGGCGGCGGGACAGAAATCGCATCACATCGAAGTCTATTCGATTACCGAACCGAAAGGGCTGTTACAGCCGTCAGGACGTTATGCAGTAGGGCAAGGCCCGATGTGGGTCGTGATTCACCCGCTTCAGGCGTAACGCACTACAAAAAATGCCTCTCCCGGGCGGGAGAGGCGTACTGAATTACTGATAATTCACGGTCAGCGAGGCGCTCGCCAGTGCGTGGAAATGCACATTAAAGCCGACCATTGCGCCACTGGCGCCTTCATCCACCTCAATCGTCTCCACATCCAGTGCATGCACGGTGAAAATGTAGCGATGGGTTTCGCCCTGCGGCGGAGCCGCGCCACCGTAGCCCGCCTGACCGAAATCGGTACGGGTCTGAATTGCGCCAGCTGGCAGTGAGGCTTTGCCGGAACCGGCACCCTGCGGCAGTGACGTGGTGCTGGCCGGAAGATTCGCTACCACCCAGTGCCACCAGCCTGAACCGGTCGGCGCATCAGGATCGTAGCAGGTCACCACGAAACTTTTGGTGCCTTCCGGCGCCGCTTCCCAGGCAAGATGGGGAGAGATATTCTCGCCCTGATAACCCATGCCGTTGAAAACATGCTTTTCAGGCATCCTGTCGCCGTCATTAAAATCCTGACTAAAAACGCGCATCACATCTCCTCACTTGTCGATGAATAGCCTTTCATCATAACCAAAAGCGCCATCAGTGCCAGCAGTCAGCCCGCTTCAGGCGACAAAATGTTGTGAATGTTCCAGCGCTCCGCCTATCGCCTGCACCAGCTGACTCAGCGCCTGTGGCGTGATGATATAGGGTGGCATCAGGTAGATCAGACGACCAAATGGCCGGATCCAGACGCCCTGTTCAACAAAGAAGTGCTGCAGTGCCGCCATGTTGACCGCCTGATGGGTTTCCACCACGCCAATCGCGCCCAGCACGCGCACATCGGCCACCTGCGGTGAACTGCGCAGCGGCAGCAACTCAGCCCGCAGTTGCTGTTCAATTGCGGCCACCTGCTGCTGCCAGTGACCTTCCGTCAGCATGGTCAGGCTTTCTGCCGCGACCGCGCAGGCCAGCGGATTGCCCATAAAAGTCGGGCCATGCATAAAACAGCCCGCCGCGCTGCGGCTGATGGTGTCGGCAACGTCGCGGGTGGTCAGAGTCGCCGCCAGTGTCATCATGCCGCCAGTCAGCGCTTTGCCGACGCAAAGTATATCCGGGGTAATCCCCGCGTGTTCACAGGCAAAGAGTCTGCCGGTGCGGCCAAAGCCGGTGGCGATCTCATCCACAATCAGCAGCACGCCATAACGGTCGCAGGCTTCCCGCACCTGCTGCAGATAGCGCGGATGATAGAAACGCATCCCGCCCGCACCCTGCACAATTGGCTCCAGAATTACCGCCGCCAGTTGCCGGTGATGTTTTTCGATCCGCCGGGCGAAATCATCGAAATCACGCTCGTCCCATTCATCTTCAAAGCCGCAGGCCGGGGCTGCCGCAAAGTGGTGCTCCGGAAGATAGCCGCGCCACAGGCTGTGCATCGAGTTTTCAGGATCGCACACCGACATCGCCGCAAAGGTGTCGCCGTGATAGCCGCGCTTCAGCGTCAGGAACTGCTGGCGCGTTTCACCCCGTCCCAGCCAGTACTGCAGCGCCATCTTCATCGATACTTCCACCGCCACCGAGCCGGAATCGGCCAGGAAAACGCACTCCAGCGCGTCGGGTGTCATTGCCACTAACTGACGGCAGAGCGCCACCGCCGCGGGATGGGTAATCCCGCCAAACATGACGTGCGACATCTGCGTCACCTGTTCCGTCAGCGCCCGGTTCAGGCGCGGATGGTTATAGCCGTGGATCGCCGCCCACCACGATGACATCCCATCCACCAGCTCACTGCCATCGGCCATCTGCAACTGAAAACCCTGCGCGGCCACCACCGGGTAACAGGGCAGCGGGTCCTGCATGGAGGTGTAGGGATGCCAGATATGCTGGCGGTCAAAACGGGCATCATCTGAGGAAAAAACAGGGGTAGTCATCGGAGTTGTAAACCAAAATAAAAAAATATAGTTTACAAGTATACCCCTGCTTTCTGTCGGGATGACACCCTTTTCTGGAGTAAGTAATGGCTCAACGCTGGACAATTGCACAGGCGCAAGCGCTGTTTGATCACCCTTTTCTCGAACTGATGTTTCAGGCGCAACAGGTGCATCGTCAGCACTTCGACCCGCGCCAGGTGCAGGTCAGTACCCTGCTGTCGATTAAAACCGGCGCCTGTCCGGAAGATTGCAAATATTGCCCGCAGAGCGCGCGCTACAAGACCGGCCTGGAGTCGGAACGTCTGATGGAAGTGGAGGAGGTGCTGACCTCCGCGCGTCAGGCCAAAGCCGCCGGTTCAACCCGTTTCTGCATGGGAGCCGCGTGGAAAAATCCGCACGAGCGCGATATGCCATACCTGGAAAAGATGGTCGAAGGCGTGAAGGCGATGGGGATGGAAACCTGCATGACGCTCGGCACCCTCAGCGATCAACAGGCACAGCGACTGGCGGGCGCGGGCCTCGATTACTACAACCATAATCTCGACACCTCACCGGAATTCTACGGCTCCATTATTACTACCCGCAGCTATCAGGAACGTCTGGATACGCTGGGCAAAGTGCGTGACGCCGGGATCAAAGTCTGTTCGGGAGGCATCGTTGGTCTGGGCGAAACCGTGAACGACCGCGCCGGATTACTGGTGCAGTTAGCGAACCTGCCGACGCCGCCGGAGAGTGTGCCGATCAACATGCTGGTGAAGGTTAAAGGGACGCCGCTGGCGGATAACGATGATGTCGAACCGTTCGATTTTATCCGTACCATCGCGGTGGCGCGCATCATGATGCCGACCTCGCATGTACGTCTCTCTGCGGGCCGCGAACAGATGAGCGAGCAGACCCAGGCAATGTGCTTTATGGCCGGAGCGAACTCGATTTTCTACGGCTGCAAACTGCTGACCACGCCGAATCCGGAAGAGGATAACGATCGCGTGCTGTTCCGCAAACTGGGGCTGAACCCGGAGCATACCCACACCCAACACGGCGATCAGCAGCAGGAAGAACAACTCAGCGAGCAGCTGTTCCATGCCGACACTGAACAGTTCTACAACGCGGCGCTGTAATGAGCTGGCAGCAACGACTTCAGCAGGGGCTGGCGCAGCGTCGTGCGGTCGATGGCTGGCGGCAGCGTCGGATCATCGATCAGCAATCCACCCGCACGCTGCAGAGCGGCGGCCGCCGCTATCTCCACTTCTCCAGCAATGATTATCTCGGCTTAACCCGCCATCCTGCGGTGATTGCGGGCTGGCAGCAGGGCGCGGCGCTGGCGGGCGCGGGGGCGGGCGCTTCAGGGCATGTCACCGGTTATCACCGTCAGCACGCCGATCTTGAAGCGCAGCTGGCCGACTGGCTCGGCTATGACCGTGCGCTGCTCTTTATCTCCGGCTTTGCGGCTAATCAGGCGGTAATTCATCTGCTGGGCGAGAAAAACGATCGCATCCTGGCCGACAAACTCAGCCATGCCTCGCTGCTCGATGCCGCCAGCCACAGCCCGGCGCAGCTGCGCCGTTTCAGTCACAACGATCCGGAGAGCCTGGCGGCGAGACTCGACTCACCCTGCGAGGGGGAGACACTGGTGGTGACCGAGGGCATTTTCAGCATGGATGGCGACAGTGCGCCGCTGGCCGCACTGGCACAACAGACACAGCAGGCGCAGGGCTGGCTGCTGGTGGATGATGCGCACGGCATCGGCGTGGTGGGTGAGCAGGGGCGCGGCAGCTGCTGGCTGCAGGGCGTTAAACCGGAACTGCTGGTGGTCACCTTTGGGAAAGCGTTTGGCGTCAGCGGTGCCGCGCTGCTGTGCGATGCGGACACCGCCGACTATTTCCTGCAGTTCAGCCGGCATCTGATCTACTCCACCGCGATGCCCGCCGCGCAGGCTGTCGCGCTGCAGGCGGCGCTGCAGGTGATTCAGCAGGGCGATGCACTGCGCCAGCAACTGCAGCAGAACATCCAGCATTTCCGGCGGGGCGCGGCGTCGCTGCCCTGGCAACTGATGAACTCCACCAGCGCGATCCAGCCGCTGCTGGTGGGCGAAAATAGCGATGCGATGGCGCTCTCAACCCAGCTGGCAGAGGCGGGCTGCTGGGTCAGCGCGATCCGGCCACCGACCGTGCCGCCGGGAACGGCACGGCTACGCATTACCCTGACGGCGGCACATCGCGCTGAGGACATTGACAGGTTGCTGGAGGCGCTGCATGACGCTGCGGGTTGATAAGCAGGCGGTTGCGCGCGCCTTTGGCCGGGCGGCCAGCCATTACGACACCCATGCGGCGCTGCAACGTCTCAGCGGCGATGCGCTGCTGGCTCGCGCACCGGTTCACAGCGGGTTGCAACTGCTGGATGCCGGGTGTGGCACCGGCTGGTATAGCAGGCTGTGGCGCGAACGTGGCAAACAGGTGACGGCACTGGATCTCTCGCCGCAGATGTTGCAACAGGCGCGGGATAACGACGCGGCGCAGCACTATCTGGCGGGCGACATCGACGCGTTGCCGCTGGCAGATAACAGCATCGACCTGGTATGGAGCAACCTGGCGGTGCAGTGGAGTGAGGATCTGCCCGGCGCGCTGCGCCAGTTCCGGCGGGTGCTGCGGCCCGATGGCACGCTGCTGTTTTCCACGCTGGGCGACGGTTCGCTACAGGAGGTTCATGAGGCCTGGTCCCATCTGGATGCATTACCGCATGCCAATCGCTTTCTCAGCGAGCCGCAGATTGCGGCGGCCTGTCAGGCAGAGCAACTGTGTTGCAGCTCAGAGGTGGTGACCCTGCATTTTCCTGATGCGCTCAGCGCCATGCGATCCCTGAAGGGGATTGGTGCGACCCATCTGCATCAGGGCCGCGACGGGCAGATAGTCACCCGCCAGCGGCTTAACCAGTTAGAGGCGCACTGGCCGCGCGATCGGCACGGCTATCGCCTGAGTTACCATTTAATTTATGGAGTTACCCTTTCATGAAACGGTTTTTTATTACCGGCACTGACACTGAGGTCGGTAAAACTGTCGCCAGTGGCGCATTGTTGCAGGCGGCAGCCGCAGCAGGCTTTCGCTGTGCGGGCTATAAGCCGGTTGCGTCAGGATGTGAGATGACACCAGACGGGATTCGCAACAGCGATGCGCTGGCGCTGCAGCGATTCAGCAGCGTGCCGTTAGCCTATCAGCAGGTCAATCCGCTGGCGTTTATGGAACCGACCTCGCCGCACATCGTCAGCGCCGAAGAGGGCCGGCCCATTACGCATCTGGCGCTGTCGGCGGGGCTGGCGGCGCTGGAACCCCTGGCGGACTGGATTCTGGTTGAGGGCGCGGGCGGCTGGTACACCCCGCTGTCAGAGACACACACTTATGCGGACTGGGTGGTCAGCGAAAAGCTGCCCGTCATTCTGGTGGTGGGGATTAAGCTCGGCTGCATCAACCACGCGATGCTCACCGCAGAGGCGGTGCGGGCGCGTGGCCTGCCGCTGGTGGGGTGGATCGCCAACACCGTCGAACCGCCTGGAAAACGCTATCCGGAGTATCTCACCAGCCTGAAAAACCGACTGCCTGTGCCCTGCCTGGGCACGATTCCGTATCTTACCGATGCGGCGCAGCAGGCGTCCTGTGGTCACTACCTGACGCTCCCGGCGTGAGCCTCAGGCTACCGTCAGCCACTTATCCACAGTATGGTCGTCGAGCTGTTCCATACTGCCCTGCGCCACATTGCGGCCGCGGTGCAGCAGCAGGAAATAATCCGCCACGCGACGGATCAGCGACAGTCGCTGCTCCAGCAGCAGGATGGTCAGCCCGTAGTCAAGATTGAGGCGGCGGATCAGGTTGCCCATCTCCTCTTCCAGCCACGGCGACATTCCATCAGTCGGTTCATCCAGGATCAGCAGTTTGGGTTGCAGTACCAGTGCGCGCGCCAGGGCCAGCTGTTGCTGCTGATCGATTGGCAGATCGCCGCTGCGCTGCTGGCGCAGTGAATAGAGTGCCGGGAACAGATCGAACACCATTTCGGGAATGGCGCGATGGCGATCGCGCTGGCTGGCACCTGCCAGCAGGGCAATCAGCAGGTTATCTTCCACGCTCATCTGGGTAAAAATATGGCGGCCTTGCGGCACATAGCCAATCCCCATCTGCGCCCGCTGTTCAGCGGGTTGCAGCAGCAGATCTTCCGGCGGAGAGCCATTCTCTTTCCAGGATATGGAGCCGCTGTTAATGGGCAGTCTGCCCATGATGCAGTTCACCAGCGTGGTTTTACCCATGCCATGGCGGCCCAGAACGCCGGTGCAGGTACCAGGCGACAGATCCAGGTCCACATCCCACAGAATATGGTTCTGACCATAAAATTGATTTACCGAACGTAGACTCAGCATCTGACACTCTCCTTCCCGATCATTAGCCTGATTGCTTCCGCTCTCTGTCGTCTGGCAAACAAGTCATCAACAATAGCAGCCTCGCCATTGCAGCACAGTGCGCGTAAAGCGCGGTGACGCCAGTAAGTCCTGCAATTCCCAGGCCAGATTTAAAAACGGTCCTGATGCCTGCCAGAATGCGGGGTTTATGGAATAAAAGGTGAGAAAAACTTATCAATTCCTCAGGGTGGTCACACCGCTGCACTTTTGCAGTGCCTCAGGGCACTGTTTCTGGTGCAGACGTGCTGTTAAGAGGCAATAAGTCTGATTAAGAATGTTAGTGGAATGGCTGGAATTTGCGTGCTGCATGAGGTGACAGATTAAAAATGCAGAATAATCCGTGAGCAGCTGACGCGAAATTTAACGCAAAAAAAATTATTTTCACGGTGAGGGAGGGGCAGGGAAAAATTATACACAGCTGATGGCGGCGGGGCTGCCATCACTTATCCACCATTCCTGTGGATAACCTTGTGCATTAGGTAATGAAAACCAGTTGGAAGCGAGGAAATACGCGGCCTGGTAACATAATGACGAGAATCTGGCCTTATAGGCTTAACTCAATAAAATCAATTGTTTATTAAAAAACAAGCCTGCGAATTATCTGCCAGGTAACCGAACTGTAATTTTGTGACGCTCTATTGACAAATGTTAAATCAGATCCCGGTCTGGGGATAACATTGCGCAACGCATTTTTCGCTATCGCTGTCACATCGCCTGTGTCGGAAGTCTCACAATGCTGGCTATAAGAGTGCATTAATACTGTTTTTATATCCAGTATTATTTTCTGGCAAAATCACCATAGCAGAGTAAAATAAGTGCCTGCCCGCCGACTTCTCCAGCAGGAACTGCATTCATGACCAAAGCTTTTAAACTGAATTCCGCCTTTAAACCTTCGGGCGACCAGCCTGAGGCGATTCGTCGCCTGGAAGAGGGGCTGGAGGATGGACTGGCCCATCAAACCTTATTAGGCGTAACCGGATCCGGTAAAACATTCACCGTCGCCAACGTCATTGCCGACCTCAACCGCCCGACGATGGTGCTGGCACCGAACAAGACCCTGGCCGCTCAGCTCTACGGCGAGATGAAAGAGTTCTTCCCGGATAATGCCGTCGAGTTTTTCGTCTCTTACTACGACTATTATCAGCCTGAAGCCTATGTGCCGAGCTCCGACACCTTTATCGAAAAGGATGCGTCGGTGAACGAACATATCGAGCAGATGCGTCTGTCGGCCACCAAAGCACTGCTGGAGCGACGCGACGTTATCGTGGTGGCGTCGGTTTCGGCAATCTACGGTCTGGGCGATCCCGATCTCTATCTGAAAATGATGCTGCATCTGACACGTGGCATGATTATCGATCAGCGCAGCATTCTGCGCCGCCTCTCAGAACTGCAATACACCCGTAACGACCAGGCGTTCCAGCGCGGCACCTTCCGCGTGCGTGGTGAAGTGATCGATATCTTCCCGGCAGAGTCGGACGATATTGCGCTGCGCGTCGAGTTGTTTGACCAGGAGGTTGAACGTCTCTCACTCTTTGACCCGCTGACCGGCCAGATCGATTCGGTGGTGCCGCGCTTTACCATCTACCCCAAGACGCACTACGTGACGCCGCGTGAGCGCATTCTGCAGGCGATGGAAGATATCAAAGTGGAGCTGGCGGACCGTCGCCGGGTGCTACTGGAGAACAATAAGCTGCTGGAAGAGCAGCGTATTACGCAGCGTACCCAGTTTGATCTGGAGATGATGAGTGAGCTGGGCTACTGCTCCGGCATCGAGAACTACTCACGTTACCTCTCCGCACGCGGACCGGGCGAAGCGCCGCCGACGCTGTTTGACTATTTGCCCGCCGATGGCCTGCTGGTGGTGGATGAGTCACACGTCACCATTCCGCAGATTGGCGGTATGTACAAAGGCGACCGTGCGCGTAAAGAGACGCTGGTGGAGTATGGTTTCCGCCTGCCGTCGGCGCTGGATAACCGTCCGATGAAGTTTGAAGAGTTTGAGGCGCTGGCACCACAGACCATCTATGTCTCGGCAACGCCGGGCAAATATGAGCTGGAAAAATCGGGCGACGAAGTGGTCGATCAGGTGGTGCGACCTACCGGCCTGCTGGATCCGATCATCGAAGTGCGTCCGGTCGGCACCCAGGTCGACGATCTGCTGTCGGAAATCCGTCAGCGCGTGGCGATCAATGAGCGTGTGCTGGTGACGGTGCTGACCAAACGCATGGCGGAAGATCTCACCGAGTATCTGGTTGAGCATGGCGAGAAGGTGCGTTATCTGCACTCCGACATCGACACGGTAGAGCGTATGGAGATTATCCGCGACTTACGTCTGGGTGAGTTTGATGTGCTGGTGGGCATTAACTTACTGCGTGAGGGACTGGATATGCCGGAAGTATCGCTGGTGGCGATTCTGGATGCGGATAAAGAGGGCTTCCTGCGTTCCGAACGATCGCTGATTCAGACCATCGGTCGTGCGGCGCGTAACATCAACGGTAAGGCGATTCTCTATGGCGATAAAATCACGCCGTCGATGGCGCGCGCCATTGAAGAGACCGAACGCCGCCGCGAGAAGCAGCAGCTGCACAACGAACAGAATGGCATTGTGCCGCAGGGCCTGAATAAGAAGATCACCGATATTCTGGAACTGGGCAAAAACGTGGTGAAAACCCGCGGCAAAGCGAAACCGGCCCGTCCTGGCGAAGCCCAGGCGCTGGCCGATTTCCAGCTTTTAACGCCGCAGGCTCTGCAGAAAAAGATCCACGAACTGGAAGGGCAGATGCAGCAGCATGCGCAGAACCTGGAGTTCGAACAGGCGGCCAATGTACGCGATCAGCTGCATGAGCTACGTACGCTGTTTATTGCGGCCTCGTAGCGCCGTTAAAGCCCTGAATGGCGTGTTCCAGCGCTACCCTTAACAGCTGGCGGTCGTGACGATATTTGATGTCGGCGGCTTCCAGCGGTTCACGGACAATGAGCCGGTTTTCAATCCCCCGTGTATCCACGGCCGGACTGACGACCAGCGCATCGACGACACGCTTGCCGATGTAACGCTCCATCATGTGAAGCTTGTCAGCGACCGAGAGACTGGCGGCGGCGGGGCTGAGTTCGCGGCCCAGATTGCCGATAAAGACCATGGTGGCGGGCGTGCGACGCAGTGCCTGCGCCATCTCTTCCATCAGCAGAATCGGCATCAGGCTGGTATAAAAGCTGCCTGGCCCAATCAGAATCAGATCCGCTTCACCAATCGCCTGCAGTGCTTCCCGCGTGGGCTGCACGTTGGGGTGCAGCATCAGCTCCTGCGGCGGCTGTTTCATCTCATCAATCGCGGTTTCGCCGTAAACCATGTTGCCCTCGGCATCCATCGCCACCAGATCCACCGGCTGCTCTGACATCGGAATTAAAAAGGCATCCACTTTCAGAAGGTTACGGATAATGTTGATCGCTTCCAGCGGGCGGACGCTAAGATGATCCAGTGCCCGCAGCATCAGGTTACCGAGGTTATGTCCGGCCAGTTCACCGTTACCGGCAAAGCGATACTCGAACATCGCGGAGGCAACGCTGGGTTCCGCAATCAGTTGATTAAGGCAGTTACGCATGTCGCCCCAGGCGATGCCGCCTTCGGAGCGACGAATACGGCCGGTTGATCCGCCGTTGTCGGTGGTGGTGACGATACCGGTGAGACGCGAGCCAAGCGGGGAAAGCGCAGACATGACGCGCCCCAGACCGTGCCCGCCTCCCAGTGCCACAACGCGATCAAGATCGGCCAGTGTGCGATTCATACTTCTCCTTAATACCCGTTCGCGTGGCGTGGCTCTAATCGCTAAGCCCGCGCGGATGACTTACGTCAAAATCTGGATTGTATTTTAACGTATCCTGTCGCGAAAATGCGGCGAAAGTTCGGTATGTATAAGAATATATAGCGAAAAGAGCAAATGGAAGAGTGACGAAATACACGCTACCATCATGTTTACCGCGCTGACCAACGGGTCAGCGTACACTCAAGCCTGAGTGCCTAAGTCTGCGGATAGGGGGGTCAGGCCGTAGCCATTGAGCTGCCAGGGTGCAGGAAGAAATGACTGCATCTCCCAATCTGGAAAGGTGTTCTGGTGTCACAATTTACTGATGCATACGCGCGTAAGTTCTATTACCTGCGCCTGTCGGTCACGGATGTCTGCAATTTCCGTTGTACCTATTGTTTGCCCGACGGCTACAAGCCGCAGGGAATTCGTAACAAAAGCTTTCTCTCACTGGATGAAATCCGCCGTGTCACGCGGGCCTTCGCCGCTGCCGGTACCGAAAAAGTACGGCTGACTGGCGGTGAGCCGTCGCTGCGCCGTGATTTCACCGACATCATTGCGGCGGTGCGTGAAAACGCCTCGATCCGCCAGATCGCCGTCACTACCAACGGCTATCGGCTGGCGCGTGACGTAAAGCAATGGCGCGATGCGGGTTTAACCGCACTTAACGTCAGCGTCGATAGCCTGGATGCCCGACAGTTTCACGCTATCACTGGTCAGGATAAATTCCATCAGGTGATGAGCGGCATTGATGCCGCGCTCGACGCCGGTTTTCGTCAGGTCAAAGTCAATAGCGTACTGATGCGCGATCTCAACAGCCGTAATCTGGCCACCTTCCTCGACTGGATCCGTACCCGTCCGATTCAGCTGCGCTTTATCGAACTGATGGAGACCGGCGATGGCGGCACGCTGTTCCGCGATCAGCACGTTTCCGGCATGGTGATCCGCGATCAACTGATCGCTCAGGGCTGGCAGCGCCGCGAAAGCGGACGCAGCGACGGTCCGGCGCAGGTCTTTTACCATCCCGATTATGTCGGCGAGATTGGCCTGATCATGCCTTACGCCAAAGATTTCTGTGCCAGTTGCAACCGTCTGCGCGTCTCAGCGCACGGTAATCTGCACCTGTGCCTGTTTGGTGACGGCGGTGTGCCACTGCGTGATCTGCTGGCGTCAGATGAGCAGCAGGCTGAACTGCAGGCTCGCATTGCCAGCAGCCTGGGGCAGAAAAAGCAGACACACTTCCTGCATCAGGGCAACACCGGCATCACACAGAATCTCTCTTACATTGGCGGCTAATTTCAGGAGGAAGTATGGGTAAACCAGCCAGCGAATTTCAGGCATTGCAGATGGCGGTGATGACGGTGTCAGATCGTCGTGATGCCAGCAACGATACCTCCGGCGACTATTTGCGCGAGGCGGCAGCGGAAGCGGGCCATGAAGTGGTTGATCACGCTATCGTGCCGGATAATCTCTACCGTATCCGTGCCACCGTGTCGCGCTGGATCGCCAGTGAAGATGTACAGGTGGTCATCATTAATGGCGGCACCGGCTTTAACCTGAAAAACAGCACGCCGGAAGCCCTGCTGCCGCTGTTCGATCGCGAGATTGACGGCTTTGGCGAGCTGTTCCGGATGGTCTCCTATGAAGAGATTGGCGGTTCAACATTACAGTCGCGTGCCGTTGCCGGTCTGGCCAATGGCACGCTGATCCTGGCCGTGCCGGGGTCGACAAGCGCCTGCCGTACCGCCTGGGAACGTATTATCGCT
Source organism: Pantoea sp. WMus005 (assembly GCF_013415305.1). GTDB lineage: Bacteria > Pseudomonadota > Gammaproteobacteria > Enterobacterales > Enterobacteriaceae > Pantoea > Pantoea rara. The sequence goes on along the minus strand of NZ_JACBXU010000001.1, from coordinate 1,867,501 downwards.
GACCAGCTTGATGCACGCACCGCGCCCTGTAATTTTGTCTCACATTTGAAGAAACGATAAGTATGTCTCAACTCACACACATTAACGCCGCGGGCGAAGCGCACATGGTGGATGTCTCCGCCAAGGCTGAAACCGTGCGCGAAGCGCGGGCAGAAGTGCTGGTGCTGATGCAGCCAGAAACGCTGCAGATGATTATGGAAGGCAGCCATCACAAAGGCGATGTCTTTGCCACTGCGCGCATCGCCGGGATCCAGGCGGCAAAACGTACCTGGGAGCTGATTCCGCTCTGTCATCCGTTGATGCTGAGTAAAGTGGAAGTGAACCTGGAAGCGGAACCGGACCATAACCGGGTTCGTATTACCACGCTCTGCCGTCTGACCGGGAAAACCGGTGTTGAGATGGAAGCGCTGACGGCCGCCTCGGTTGCCGCCCTCACCATCTACGATATGTGCAAAGCGGTACAGAAAGATATTGTCATCGATCAGCTGCGTTTAATCAGCAAGAGCGGCGGTAAAAGCGGCGATTTCCAGGCGGTTGCGCATGATTAAGGTGCTGTTTTTTGCCCAGGTGCGTGAGCTGATCGGCACCGCATCGCTTGAGGTCAGTGCTGATTATCCGGATGTGGCCGCGCTGCGCAGTGCGCTGGCCGAACGCGACGATCGCTGGGCGCTGGCGCTGGAGTCAGGCAAGTTGCTGGCGGCGGTAAATCAGACGCTGGTGCCGATGACGCATCCGCTGTGTGCGGGTGATGAAGTCGCCTTTTTCCCGCCCGTGACCGGAGGCTGAGATGGACACGCAGATTCGCGTCGGCCCCGCGCCGTTTGATATGGCGGAAGCGTATCGCTGGCTGGCGGCCTGTGATGAAGATGGTGCGGTAGTGACCTTTACCGGCAAAGTCCGCAACCACAATCTCGGTGATAACGTGGCGGCGCTGACGCTGGAGCACTATCCCGGCATGACCGAGAAAGCGCTACAGGAGATTATTGATGCGGCGCGTGAACGCTGGCCGCTGCAGCGCGTCACGGTGATTCACCGCGTCGGTGAGCTGTTTCCCGGCGATGAAATCGTGCTGGTGGGCGTCACCAGCGCCCATCGCGGCAGCGCCTTTTCTGCCGCCGAATTCATCATGGATTACCTGAAAACCCGCGCGCCGTTCTGGAAGCGCGAAGCGACAGAGCAGGGCCATCGCTGGGTGGATGCCCGCGACAGCGACCACCAGGCTGCTCAGCGCTGGGACTAAGACGGCGTTTTCAACTCAGCGGGCGGAGAGTTTCTGCCCGCTGAGTCTCCTCTGAACGTCTACACGCGATTACCTGCAAACGCGCGCATCACGTCGCTTAAGGCTGCCTGAGCTGCTCAGCCGGACCAAATCCAGTCTGACCGTGGCTGTGCTCACCGCCGCCTGTGGTGCGCTTAAGCTGAATAACCTGGCCCTTTTCCCACGCGTTGGCACCCGGTGCTGCCGGATGCGCCACGATATCCGCCCGTTCGGCACGGATCTTTTTGCTATCGACGTCAAAGCGGCGATCGCGGTCCGCCAGCAGTCGCGAATCCATCTGACCATCCTGTGTAAAGCCCATCATCAAGGCCGGAATCCCAATTGGCAGCGTTTTGTCGCGATCGGTGTGCCAGGTGTGCCAGGTTTTTCCGTAGGTGTTCACAATGCGATTCATCAGCGCATGGTCGGCGGCTTCCGGTAAGCCTGGCGCAATCAGCGTGCCCGATTTCACCTCATACTGATGGCTGTGCCACAGCTTCTTCTCTTCGGGCGGCAGGGTCTTAAACAGCCGTTCGCTGATAATGTACTCCACGCCCATCAGCCGCGCGTCGCGGGTATTGCCGTCGTAAATCACCGCCTGCATCACATCGTCATTCAGCACGGTGACATAGTGGTGTGCCTCCATCTGTCCGTTTTTATCACCATTATAAAAATGGAAGCCGTCAAGATAGGTGTTGATGGCATCGATGGGCGGACGTGACTGCATCACGCTGGCGCCGGTCTCCAGCACTTTAAGCGAGGAGGAGGTGGGCGCGCCCGGTGACTGCACCTGGGCAGGTGTATTATTGGCGCCACAACCGGTTAATAACAGGCTGAATGCCGCAACAGGCCAGAGTTTAAACATCGTAAATTCCTTTAACGGTAAAAAAGGTAACCTTAGTCCAGTTCTCTCCTGCCTGCGAAACGCTGGCGATGATAGAGTAGCGTTTTGGTTTATTTTAGGGACAGGCATGTCATCCACCCCAATTCTGCAACGTCTGACACTGATCGCCGCACTGGTACTGGCAGGCTGTAGCAGCAAGAAAACCCCAGAGGCGCCGGTACGGCAGCCTGAAGATGTCAAAGCGCAGATTCAGCGGCTGCTGCCGTCGCACGTCAGCAATAAAACGGCGTGGAGCGACGATATCTACACCACCTTCCGCACGCAGCAGATTGATCCCAGCGCCAGTAACCTCTGCGCGGTGATCGCCGTGGCGGATCAGGAGAGCAACTTCAGCGCCGAGGCTGCGGTGCCAGGCCTGCCAAAAATCGCCTGGGGTGAGATCGATCGCCGTGCGGCAAAAGTGCACGTCCCGGCCTTCCTGGTGCGCACCGCGCTGCAGATAAAATCCCCCACAGGGGAAAGCTACGCGGCACGACTGGACAAAGTGCGCAGTGAAAAAGATCTCAGCGCTATTTTCGATGACCTGATCGACATGGTGCCGATGGGCCAGACACTGTTTGGTAATCTCAACCCGATCCACACCGGCGGGCCGATGCAGGTCAGCATTGCGTTTGCCGAATCGCACGCCAAAGGCTATCCGTGGCCGGTCGATGGCACAATCCGCCGCGAGGTATTTACCCGTCACGGCGGGATCTACTTCGGAACGATGCATCTGCTGGGCTACCCGGCTGACTACAGCCAGCCGCTGTATCGCTTTGCCGATTACAATGCGGGCTGGTATGCCAGTCGCAATGCGGCGTTCCAGGCGGCAGTGTCGCGCGCCACCGGTATGAAGCTGGCGCTGGATGGCGATCTGATTCTTTATGGATCGGATGCGGCGGGTGGCACCGAGCTGGCGGTGCGCACGCTGTCGAAGCAGATCGACATGAGCAACAGCGATATTCGCCGCGATCTGGAGAAAGGGGAGAAAGCGTCGTTCAGCGACAGCGAACTCTGGAAACAGGTCTTTACCCTGGCGGATAAAATGGCGGGTCGCAAATTACCGCGTGAAATGCTGCCGGGCATCAAGCTGGAAAGCCCGAAAATTACCCGTAACCTCACCACGGCGTGGTTTGCACAGCGCGTTGACAGCCGTTATCAGCAGTGCCTGTCGCGGCGTTAAGCGGCATGTTGTGGCGCAGTTGAGCTGACCTGTGCCACACTTAGTCTCTGGCATGGCTCCCTGTCGGGAGCGCATCTGTTCATCCGTCTAACAAGAGGTGCATCATGGACCGATATCCACGAAATGATTCCATCGTTCAACCCGCATCTCGCGGTTTACAAGCCTATATGGCACAAGTCTATGGCTGGATGACCTGTGGTCTGTTACTGACCGCGTTTGTCTCCTGGTACGCTGCGCGCACGCCTGCGGTGATGGAGCTGGTGTTTGCCAACCGGATTACCTTCTTCGGGCTGATTATCGCGCAGCTGGCGCTGGTGTTTTTCCTGTCAGGTATGGTGCATCGCCTGAGCGGGACCGTAGCAACCGGGCTGTTTATGCTCTATTCGGCGCTCACCGGCATTACCATGGCGAGTATCTTCCTGGTCTACACCTATTCCTCTATTGCCAGCACCTTCTTTGTCACGGCCGGTATGTTTGGCGCGATGAGCTTTTACGGCTACACCACTAAACGGGATCTGAGTCGTTTTGGCAGCCTGCTGTTTATGGCGCTGATTGGTATAGTACTGGCGTCGCTGGTGAACTTCTGGCTGAAAAGCCCGGCGCTGATGTGGGCGATTACCTACATTGGGGTGGTGGTGTTTGTTGGCCTGACCGCGTATGACACGCAGAAGCTGAAAAACATCGGTGAGCAGATCGATGCCCGCGACACGGAAAACCTGCGTCGCTACTCAATTATGGGTGCACTGACGCTCTATCTCGACTTCATCAACCTGTTCCTGATGCTGCTGCGGATTTTCGGCAACCGCCGCTAAGGCTGAGGAAAGAGTGGGGGAGGCGCACTGTCTGCGCCTCCCCCTTTTTTTATTTACGACTTCTGCAATTTCTGCTCATTCTTGTGACGCAGATGCTTCGCCCGACTCTCCAGCCCCAGATAGAGTACCAGCGCTAACAGCAGCGGCAGGATAAAGTAGAGCACGCGATAGGCCAGCAGCGCCGCAATGATGGTGCCATGCGAGACGTGCTGACCGCTGAGCAGCGCCAGGAAAACCGCTTCCAGTACGCCGATGCCCGCCGGAATATGAATGATCACCCCAGCGATACTGCTGATCAGCAGCACGCCCAGCACCATCGGATAACCGACGTCGCGCCCCAGCAGCAGCCAGATAATCGCTCCCATCACCATCCAGTTGGCACAGGACACCGCAAACTGCAGCAGCGCCATGCGCAATGAGGGAAGCTGCAGCGTCTGGCCTTTCACCGTCCAGCGCCGCTGCTTTGAGAAGGCGCAGGCCCAGAGATAAACCGCGACCAGCACCAGCAGAACCCCGCCAATCAGGCGCAGCGTGGTCTCACCGATAAACCAGCCGCTGGGGATCGAAACCATACCGGCACTGAACACCACGCCCGCCAGCAGAATATAACCCAGCCAGTTGGTGGCGATGCTCAGGGAGAAGATGCGGGTGATCGTGCCGCTGTCGAGGCCAAGCCTGGAGTAGAGCCGGTAGCGCATCGCCACGCCGCCCACCCAGGTGCTCAGCGTCAGGTTGAAGGCGTAACAGATAAACGACACCAGCATCACCTGCCGCTTCGCCAGCTTATGGCCGCAGTAGGCGCGACCAATCAGGTCATAGCAGCCATACACCAGGTAACTCAGCACCACCAGCCCGGCGGCAGTCAATACCACAAAGCGGTCGTAGTTAACGATGACGTCATAAACATCTTCCCAGTTCACTTTACGGGCATAAACCACCAGCAGAACCACGACCGCGATGAAAAACAGCACGGTGAGGATTTTTTTCGCCAGTTGCCAGCGTGGATGTTTTTTTGCCATCAGGATTTTGCTCCCGGGTTGTCAGTTTCAACGCGATCCTGCGTCTCCATTTCAGGCTGTACCGGCGCATCCACCTGGGCCAGCAGCGGTGTATGTGCTGGAAGCCAGCCAGCGATAGCCGGGAAATGGCGCAGGAAGTGGAATACCACCACGCTTTTACTCAGTTGCCACCAGTTGCGTGGCGGTAAGCGATCCTCCTGCACGCGCTGGCAATCATTGGCCAGGAGCGCTTCCAGGTTATCACGCAACGTCTGGTTAAACGGCCGATCGTGGATGATCAGATTGGCTTCAAGATTCAGAGAGAGGCTCAGTGGATCGAGATTACTGGAACCGACGGTGGCCCAGTGATCGTCTTTTACGGCGATCTTGCCATGCAGCGGACGACGGATATATTCGTAAACTTCGACGCCACCATCGACCAGATAGTTGTAGAGCAACTCCGCGCCCACTTTCACTATTGGCATATCCGGCTCGCCCTGAACGATCAAGCGCACCCGGACGCCACGCTGTGCGGCATTACGCATCTCACGCAGCAGCCGGTAGCCAGGAAAGAAGTAGGCGTTGGCAATGATCACATCCCGCTTTGCCTCGCGCAGCATCTCAAGGTAATGCACTTCAATGTCGTCGCGATGCTCGTCGTTATCGCGATAGACATAGAGCACCTGGGCATCACCAGGTTTAGCGTTCACCGCCGGACGATGAGAACGCGATCCCCACCAGCGGCGGGTATGCTGTTCGCTGCCAATCGCCTCTTGCAGATAGCGGGCAATATCTGCGACGACTGGGCCTTTGACCTGCACCGCGTAATCCTGTTTCGCCTCCGGGCCGTAGTCGGTATTGTGCTCAGCCGAAAAGTTGATGCCGCCAACAAAGGCGACCACATCATCCACCACCACAGTTTTTCGATGCAGACGGCGGAACACGTTGGTGCGCATCCCCATCACCAGCGGACGCGGATCATAATAGATGAAGCGCACGCCTGCGCTGGTCAGGCTGTTGACAAACTTGTCAGAGAGTTCGGCCGATCCATAGCCATCGACCATGATTTCGACCCGTACGCCGCGCTGGGCTGCCGCCAGAAGCTCACGGTGCAGGGCGTTGCCGACGTCATCTTCAAACAGAATAAAGGTTTCGATTAATACCGTGCGTTCTGCCCGCTGGATAGCGCCAAAGACGCGCGGGAAAAACGCCTCACCATTTTCCAGCAACAGCAGCCGGTTGCCTTCCTGCCAGCTAAAATTCATAGGTGAATCTCCACGGCCAGCGGTGCATGGTCGGAAAGATGGGACCAGGGTTTACGCGGCAGCGCCCAGGGATGACTCACGGTGGCGTTACGCACGTAGATGCGATCGAGTCGCAGGATCGGGAAACGCGCCGGGAAAGTGCGCGCCGGGCGTCCGCTCTTCATGCTGAATACCTCTTTCAGGCCTGCGCCCTGTTTCAGGATGGGGTTGGCGCGTCCCTGCCAGTCGTTGAAATCGCCCGCCACCACGACCGGCGCGTCGGGCGGTAGCGAATTGACCATTTCACAGATTTTCTTCATCTGCGCGTGACGATGCGCCTCTTTCAACCCCAGATGCACACAGATGACATGCAGCGTGCCGTGCGGCTCAGGCAGGGCGATCTGGCAATGCAGCATCCCGCGGTTTTCACTGCCCGCCACCGAGATATCCCGGTTTTCATGTTCGGCGATTGGAAAGCGCGACAGCACCGCATTGCCGTGATGTCCCTCCGGATAGACCGCATTGCGCCCATAGGCGAAATCGTTCCATATGGTGTCGGCCAGAAACTCATAATGAGGAGACTCGGGCCACTCCTCATGGTTAAGGGAGTGGATGGCATGCGTGCCCATCACCTCCTGTAAAAAGACCACATCCGCCTCTGTTGCGCGAACAGCGTCGCGTAATTCGGGCAGGATGAAGCGGCGATTAAAAGGGGCGAAACCCTTGTGTGTATTGATCGTCAGGACTTTTATTGAAAATCCTTGCTTGTTTTGTGGCATACTCGCGACGCACTCCTTTTCATCATCAATAGAATCAAAGTGTAGTCTTTGTCACAAACGGGTGGTGAAAGAGGGCAATAATTAGGGCGTTATCCGAAAATTGTTTTACATTGAGGAAATCGTTTCCGGCTTGTGCCGGTAGCACTTGGGCGACCTGTTGGGTCTGCCAGGAGAACTGAATGAAATGGTCTAATCGTATTCAAATCATCACGGGTCAGACGTTAATGCATATCGCTATGCATCTGCTGGTGATCGCTGCGTTGATCTGGGGCTGGAAGCACAAAGCTCTGGTTGATGTCTGCAGCACGCTGGTGGCGATGTATGCACTGGTTTTTGTTGCCATGCTGGTAACACAGCGCATTCCCCGTTTACGCACTCTCGGCGATTATCTTGAAGAAGCGACCACCACTTACTACTTTGGCGCCGCCATGATGACACTGTTCCTGGTGTCACGGATTTACCACAACAACCTGCTGCTGGCGTGTCTCGGCGTAGTGATGTTGCTGGGTCCGGCGCTGGTCTCGCTGCTGGTAAAAGAGCCACCGCGGCGAATCGAAAACAAACGTAGTTAAGTTGAAGGCCACCGGAAGGTGGCCTTCCTGTTTTCAGGCGGTTAAGTTGTGTCACGAAATGTGAGCTATCTCGCACACTGCCTTTAAAGCTGATACACTCGCCCGCTTACGCATCGTAGTTTGTGCCCTTTTCACGCGTCAGCCCCAACTGGCGTCACTATCCCTCTGAAAACTACACCGTGATTCACGGCCAGAGCGGACCGGAGTAAAACACTTAATGTCTTTTGACTCTCTCGGCCTGAGTGCCGATATTTTGCGCGCTGTTGCCGAACAAGGCTACAGCGAACCTACACCTATCCAGCGCCAGGCGATTCCTGTTGTGCTGGCAGGCCGCGATCTGCTGGCGAGTGCCCAGACCGGCACCGGCAAAACGGCCGGCTTTACTTTACCGCTGCTACAGAAACTCTCTGCCACTGCCACGCCAATTCGCGGTCGTCGTCCGGTGCGCGCCCTGATCCTGACCCCAACCCGTGAACTCGCGGCGCAGGTCGGCGAAAACGTCAGCGACTACAGCAAATACCTCTCGCTGCGTTCGATGGTGGTGTTTGGTGGTGTCAGCATCAATCCACAGATGGTCAAGCTGCGTGGCGGCGTTGATATCCTGGTCGCAACACCTGGCCGCCTGCTGGATCTGGCGCAACAGAATGCCGTTGACCTGTCACAGGTCGAAATTCTGGTGCTGGATGAAGCGGACCGTATGCTGGATATGGGCTTTATCCATGACATCCGTCGCGTACTGGCGCGCCTGCCGGCGAAACGTCAGAATCTGCTGTTCTCTGCCACCTTCTCTGATGAGATCAAAGGTCTGGCTGAAAAACTGCTGACCAACCCGGAAATGATTGAAGTGGCTCGCCGCAACACCGCCTCCGAGCAGGTCGCGCAGCAGGTGGCTTTCGTTGATAAGAAGCGCAAGCGTGAACTGTTGTCGCAGCTGATTGGCGAAGGTAACTGGCAGCAGGTGCTGGTTTTCACCCGTACCAAACACGGCGCGAACCACCTTGCCGAGCAACTGGGCAAAGATGGCATCAGCGCCGCAGCCATTCATGGCAACAAGAGCCAGGGTGCACGTACCCGTGCGCTGGCCGACTTTAAGTCAGGCGGCATTCGCGTGCTGGTTGCGACCGATATCGCGGCCCGTGGCCTGGATATCGAAGAGCTGCCACATGTCGTGAACTACGAGCTGCCTAACGTCGCCGAAGATTATGTTCACCGTATTGGCCGTACCGGTCGTGCAGCGGCGACCGGTGTCGCACTGTCGCTGGTCTGCGTCGATGAGCATAAACTGCTGCGTGATATCGAGCGTCTGCTGAAGCGTGAAATCCCGCGTCTGGCCGTTGAGGGTTATGAACCCGATCCGAGCATCAAAGCGGAGCCGATCATCAACGGTCGTCAGCAGCAGTCTCGCGGCGGTGCAGGTGGTGGCGGCGGCCGTGGTCGCAGCCAGGGCGGTCAGGGTGCGGGCGCATCGCGCGCTTCTTCATCCGGCGAAAAGCGTCCTCAGGCGCGTCGTCAGAGCCAGGCCGCACCGCAGGGCGATAGGCCTGCAGCCCGTCCGCGTCGTCCGGCAGCAGCGAAGCGCACCGGAAACGTCTGAGTATGAGGGTTTTACTGGCACCGATGGAGGGCGTGCTGGATTCACTGGTACGCCAGCTGTTATCGGAAGTGAACGACTACGATCTCTGCATCACTGAGTTTTTGCGCGTGGTCGATCAACTGCTACCGGTAAAATCCTTCTACCGTCTCTGCCCCGAACTGCATAACGCCAGTCGCACGCCTTCAGGCACGCGGGTGCGTATGCAGCTGCTGGGGCAGCACCCCGAATGGTTAGCTGAGAACGCCGCACGCGCGGTGGAACTGGGCTCCTGGGGTGTTGATCTCAACTGTGGTTGTCCTTCTAAGCTGGTCAACGGCAGCGGAGGCGGCGCAACGCTTCTTAAAGATCCCGAACTGATTTATCGCGGCGCGAAAGCGATGCGTGAAGCCGTGCCTGCGGATTTGCCGGTGACGGTGAAAGTGCGACTCGGCTGGGATTCCAGCGCCCGCAGTCTGGAGATTGCCGATGCGGTTCAGCAGGCGGGTGCCAGCGAACTGACGGTGCATGGACGAACCAAAGAAGAGGGCTATCGTGCAGAGGCGATTAACTGGCAGGCGATTGGCGAGATTCGTCAGCGTCTGCGCATTCCGGTGATTGCTAACGGCGAGATATGGGACTGGCAAAGTGCGCAAAACTGTATGGCGGTCACCGGCTGCGATGCGGTGATGATTGGCCGTGGCGCACTGAACATCCCCAACCTGAGCCGGGTCGTGAAATATAACGAACCGCCAATGGCCTGGCCGGATGTGGTGCGGTTATTGCAGAAATACAGCCGGCTGGAAAAGCAGGGTGATACTGGCCTCTATCATGTGGCGCGTATCAAACAGTGGCTGGGTTATCTGCGCAAAGCTTATGGCGAAGCCGAGGGCTTATTCAGTGAAATCCGTGCGTTAAAAAACTCGGGTGACATCGCGCAGGCGATTGATCGTCACGCGATGGTTCATGGTTTGTGATAAAAAATCAGGCGACCCCTTAGCGACCTGACGGTATAGTGGGCAAAATTTCTCATACTCTTTGCGTGCTATGTCTGACACCGCTGTATTGAGCAACAGCCAGCTCAACAAACGAATCCTCTCAGTTGTCATCTTCACTTTCTTCTGCTATCTCTCCGTCGGCCTGCCGCTGGCCGTACTGCCGGGCTTCGTCAAAAATCATCTTGGCTTCAGCTCCTTCATCGCCGGGCTGATTATCAGCATTCAATATTTTGCGACACTGCTCAGTCGTCCGCAGTCGGGCCGTCTTGCCGATCGCTTTGGGCCAAAACGGGTGGTGATGCTGGGACTGCTCTGCTGCGGCATGAGCGGGGTGCTGACTATCGTGGCTGCATTGTTGAGCAGCTGGCCCTGGCTGAGTCTGGCGCTGCTGGCTATCGGGCGGCTGTTTCTTGGGGTCGGTGAGAGCTTCAGCAGCACCGGCTCCACGCTGTGGGGTATGAATATCGTCGGGCCGTTGCAGACCGCGCGCGTGATCTCCTGGAACGGTGTCGCCACCTATCTGGCGATGGCCGTCGGTGCGCCGCTGGGCGTGCTGCTCAACAGTGAATTTGGCATCAGCGGATTTGCCGGGCTGATTGCGCTGATGGGCGTGGCTGGCTATCTGATGGCCAGCCGCAAACCGGCGGTGACGGTCAGCGTGGGTGAGCGCATTCCGTTTCACCGCGTCTTCTCCCGCGTCTGGCTCTATGGCCTGGCGCTGGGCTTCGGCACGATCGGCTTTGGCGTTATCGCGACCTTTATCACTCTCTATTTTGCCAGCCGTGACTGGCAGGGCGCAGCCTATGCGCTGACGCTGTTCAGCCTGGGGTTTGTGCTGGTGCGGCTGGGGTTTGGTCGCTTCATTACCCGCTTTGGCGGATTGCGCGTATCACTCTTCTCTTTCCTGCTGGAGTGCCTGGGACTGCTGATTATATGGCAGGCGGACAGCGCCTGGCTAGTGGGCGTGGGCGCATTCCTGACCGGCAGCGGCTTTTCGCTGGTCTTTCCGGCGCTGGGTGTTGAGGCAGTAAAAAGGGTTGAGCGTCAGGATCAGGGCTCGGCGCTGGGTACCTATTCCGCCTTTCTCGATCTGGGGCTGGGCTTAACCGGCCCGGTGGCGGGGCTGTTTATCGGACACTGGGGGATGCAGTCAGTCTATCTGGCTGCCGCGATAATGGTGCTGGGCGCGCTGCTGATCACGCTGCGACTCTATGGGCAGCAGCGGCTCACCCCTGAGAGAGGGTGAGCCGCTGAGTATCAGAAATGGGTAAACAGCCAGTAGAGCAGGGCGGAAAGCAGAATAGAGACTGGCAGCGTTAATATCCAGGCGACAGCCAGATTACGCAGGGTCGAAAACTGCAGGCCGGATCGGTTGGCCGCCATCGTGCCCGCTACGCCGGACGACAGCACATGGGTGGTCGACACCGGCAGGCCAAAGCCATCGGCCGCGCCAATGGTCATCATTGCCACCAGTTCGGCGCTGGCACCCTGCGCATAGCTCAGATGGGTTTTGCCGATCCGTTCTCCCACCGTCACCACAATCCTGCGCCAGCCCACCATCGTGCCAAGTCCCAGCGCAATCGCCACCACCACTTTCACCCACATCGGAATAAAGCGGGTGGCGCTGTCGAGTTCTGTTTTCACTGCTTTCAGGTTGCGTTCGGTCTCCTGCGGCAGGGTGACCTTTGCATTCTGAAGATGCTTGATCGACTCTGAAGCCAGATACATCTGGTTGCGGGTGTTGGTCACCGCCTGAGCAGGAATATTATCCATGGAGCCGTAACGGCGAATCTGATCGCCCACCTCGGTGAGCGTCCTCGCCAGCGCTGGTAACACATCGGCGTTCATGTTGTTGCTGCCGACAAAGCCGGTCAGCACGTCGCGAGCCGCCGGAGGATGCGCCGTTGCCGGTTGCAGTTGCAGCAGCTGATGTGCGGTGACTTCGGTCAGCGCGGCCACGCGTGGGATCTGATCGGCAGGCAGCGATCGATTCAGGGCGTAGGCGATCGGCATGGTGCCGACCAGGATCAGCATAATCAGCCCCATGCCTTTCTGCCCGTCGTTAGAGCCGTGCGCAAATGAGACGCCGGTACAGGTCAGGATCAGCAGGCCTCGAATCCAGACCGGTGGCGGCTGGTCACTCTTCGGTGCCTGATAAAGCTGGCGATTGCGGATAAAAATCTTCATTACCCACAGCAGCAGCCCGGCGCAGACAAAACCGACCACCGGTGACAGTAGAAGGGCATAGCCCACCTTCAGTGCCTGATCCCAGTCTACGCCGCTCAGTCCGCTGCGCCCATGCAGCATGGCGTTAGCCACCCCGACGCCGATAATTGAACCAATCAGAGTATGTGACGACGACGACGGCAGGCCAAAATACCAGGTGCCGAGATTCCAGATAATGGCGGAGAAAAGCAACGCATAGACCATGGCGAAGCCGTTGCCGCTGCTGGCCTGCAGGATCAGCTCGACCGGCAGCAGTGAGATAATGCCAAATGCGACCACGCCGCTGGAGAGCAGCACACCCATAAAGTTACAGAAACCGGACCAGACCACCGCGACGCCGGGCGTCAGCGAATGGGTGTAGATCACCGTGGCGACCGCATTGGCGGTATCGTGGAAACCATTGACGAACTCAAAGCCGAGCGCAATAAGCAGCGCCAGTCCCAGCAGAAAGAACGGCAGATAGCTGGTGACCGGAGTATTGGTCTGTTCAACGTCATTGACCAGGTTGAGGCCGGCGAAGGCCAGACCGGCGGCCAGGAGAATGAAAAACAGCGGCTTACTGAAGCGACTGCCTTTGCCGTTGAAATCGGGGCGTCCCTGGGCTGATGAGGAGGAGAGACTGTTTTCGCTCATGGTGTACCTCATGTTGCTGATGCCGGATGCTGATTTGCATCGGGTTAACGCAGTGTGATACGCGCTTTATATGACAGATTAATGATCGTCATGCGGGGAAGGATGGCGGAAATGTTCGCTAATTTGCCTTAATCTAGGCAATAAAAAAGCCAGCGACAGGCGCTGGCTTCAGAGGGCAGGGCGACAGTTACGAGCTGGTGTTCGCCGCTGCTGCAGGCGCTGCGGGCGTTACCGGCGCTGCGGGTGCGGCTGGCTCAGTGGCCGGCTGCTGGGGCTGCGTGGCATCACTGCTTGCACCCTGTGGCGTGATCGGCGTCATTGGCTCTTCCTGAGGCGCAGCCTGTGAGTTTTCCGGCACCGGAACAGGCGCGGTCTGGATGTTATTCTCCACACCGTTCACTTTTACGGGCATACCAGTACGGTTCTGAATCGCGGCGTTAACCTGATCCTGATTCACGCTGGCATCAACCACAATTTTGCTCACGGCCTGAGTCAGTGTAATCGGCACCAGCTCACGTGAGTTGAACTGCTCTTCGGTGGTGGACAGTGGGTTATGCACTTCTACATAACGTGAACCGTCTGGCTCCACGGTCGCTTTCACGGGCTGATCAACGAACTGTACGCGCGTACCAACCGGCACGTTCTGATACAGCCATTTGATATCGTCAGCACGCAGGCGCACACAGCCATGACTCACGCGCAGGCCGATACCGAAGTTGGCGTTGGTGCCGTGAATCGCATAGAGACGACCAATGTAGAGCGCGTAGAGGCCCATCGGGTTATCCGGGCCCGCCGGGAACACCGCTGGCAGCGTTTCACCGCGTGCCGCGTAATCCGCATGCATGCCTTTGGTTGGCGTCCAGGTGGGGCCATCTTTTTTACGTTCTACCGCAGTCGTCCAGCTGATCGGGGTATCTTTACCCAGCTCACCGATACCAATCGGCAGAACCACGACGGTTTTGCTGCCTTTCGGGTAGTAGTAAAGACGCATCTCCGCGCTGTTAATCACAATGCCTTCACGCGGTGCGTCAGGGAGGATCAGCTGCTGTGGGATGATCATTTTGCTGCCAGCCTTAGGCAGATAAACGTCAACGCCCGGATTGGCTTCCAGCATATTGCTGAGGCCCATCTGGTACTGCGCCGCAAAAGCTTCCAGCGGCAGTTTGCTGTCTTCAGGAACAGTAATTTCGATATTTTCCCCGATCAGACGGCTGTTAGCCGGCGGTAACGGGTAAACCACAGCAAAGGCTGACTGGCTGAAGGCCGCCAGAGCCAGTGCGATTGAAGCGAAAGCGCGAATTATTTTCATATTTTACAATTCTTTATCGCCATATTTCAGGCTGTTCAGTGTGTCGAATTCATGCTGGCCAATGTGACCTGCTGCGCATTATATGTTCATTAAACTGACGTTGTGAATCGGGATTTTAACCTGCCTGCAATACTTTACGTAAATTCACCGCGGATGTTATCGCATTTCAGGAAAGCAGGAGCGTAAAAATGGGGCTTTCCGGGGTTGCCACTGACTAAGGCTGCCACTGCGTCTGTTCGCCGCTGAGTTTACGATTCAGGAAAAAGGCGGCACTGATCAACGCCAGATGCGTCAGCGCCTGCGGCGTATTGCCCAACGCATGGCCGTGGCTGTCGAACTCCTCGGCATAGAGACCCAGCGGATTGGCGTAGCTCAGCAGCTTCTCAAATTCAAAATGCGCTTCCTGAATCCGGCCTGCGCGTGCCAGACACTCGACATACCAGAAGGAGCAGGCGCCAAAAGAGCCTTCCGATCCTTTCAGGCCATCGGCGGGTGTTTCATGTGTATTGTAGCGCCGCACCATACCGTCGCTGACGAGGTTGGTTTTAATCGCATCCAGCGTGGCAATCCAGTCCGGGTCGGTGGCGCCGACGAAGCGCACCAGCGGCATCAGCAGCATGGAGGCGTCGAGATGTTCGCCATGCCGTGTTGCAGAGAAGTGGCCGCGCTCGCTGTTCCAGAAGTTAGCCCAGATATCTTCGCGGATCTCGCGGCGCGCCCGATCCCAGCGCTCATAAGGCATTGGCAGAGATCGCTTCATGCCAAGACGCAGCGCGCGATCCATCGCCACCCAGCACATCAGACGCGAATGCAGAAAATGCTCCGGTTCGCCGCGCATCTCCCAGATACCCGCATCGGGCTGATCCCAGTTTTCACTCAGCCAGTCGATCATTTTGACCACATGTTCCCAGCCGCGCTGGGAGATGGCCTCGCCATATTTATTGGCCAGATAGACCGCATCCATCAGCTCGCCATAGATATCGAGCTGCGTCTGCTCCCAGGCGCCATTGCCGATACGTACCGGGCGGGAGTCAGCGTAGCCGGAGAGATTCAGCAGCTCCATTTCATGCAGCTCAGTGCCGCTGTCCAGCCGGTACATTACCTGCAGACGCATCTCTTCGTGATGGCTGTTTTCAACGCAGCGACCCACCCAGTGGGTAAAGTGTTTGGCTTCATCGATGTAACCAAGCCGCATCAGAGCATACATGCTGAAGGAGGCGTCGCGTATCCAGGAGGCGCGATAGTCCCAGTTGCGCTCGCCGCCCAGCTCTTCAGGCAGGCCAAAGGTTGCCGCCGCCGCAATGGAGCCGTGCTGATGCGAGGTCAGCAGCTTCAGGACCAGCGCCGAACGCTGCACCATCTCGCGCCAGCGTCCCTGATAAGTACTGTGGGCGCTCCAGCGTCGCCAGTAGTTCACCGTCTCTTCAAAGCAGTGTTCAGTGGCCAGCGCTTCGATATGCGCATCATCCACGCTGCCAAATTCAAACTGCGCATGTTCGCCGGGCTGTAAGGTGAAGTGGGCGGTTGCGCTCTCCTCTTCCAGCGTCATGACCACGGAGGCGGCGAGGCGCAGTGATGGCTGGCCCTCAGCATGAAAATCGATACAACCTTTATTCACTTCGGCACGGGTCTGCGCGCGGGCATAGTCGTGGCGGGGTGAGCAACGCATCTGGAAGGTCGCGCTGCCGCGGACCATTTTGACCCGCCGGATCAGGCGCGGCTGTTTGTCTGTATCATCACAAATCGGCATGTAGTCGGTGATTTCCGCCACGCCTTCATCATCCAGCCAGCGCGTCTGCAGGATGTTGGTATCGGGCAGGTAGAGCTGCTGACGTCGCGCATTGGGCCAGTCAGGGGCCAGGGAGAAAAGTCCGGCTTCATCGCTGTCGAGCAGCGCGGCAAAAACCGACGGGCTGTCGAGTTCGGGCCAGCAGAGATAATCAATGGTGCCGTCATTGGCGATCAGCGCACAGGTACGCAAATCACCGATGACGCCGTGATCTTCAATCTTACGTTTTACCTTACTCATCCTCATCTCCCTGTCAGTGTCCATGCTAACTATAGCTGAGCTATTCGATGCGGCTTCGTTTGGGCACAGATGGTTAACGCGAGGTTTAATGAGAAAGGAAAGGGGAGGAGGGGGCGTGAGACGCACCGAATCGGCAGCAGAGTCGCCGGGCTCTGATCAGCGCCTGGCGACCTGTGCGTCAACGGACGAATCCGCTGTTCATTTATTGCTGATCGGCACGTCGGTTGTGCCAGCGGCGGATCACCCAGCGCAGCACAAAGGCGAAAACTACCGCGCCGAACAGCCACAGAAGGTGCTTCAGATGCTGGTCAAGCTTGTGCAACCACGGTGCGATGATGCCGCCCGCGAAATAGCCCAGTGTCACAAAAATCACCGACCAGATAGCCGCGCCAATGACGTTAAGAATAAAAAACTTCATTGGGTTGAGGCGGCTGGAACCAATAATGATTGGACCAATCAGCCTAAAGCCATACATAAAGCGCACGCCGATTACAAACAGGCTGGGACGGCGTTTAATCAGGCGGTTCGCTTTCACCACTTTATCCTGATGCTTTTTAAAGCGGCGCAGGATACGCGTGCCCCAGCGGCGGCCGACCCAGTAGAGCAGCTGATCGCCGACAATACCGCCGCCCATCGCAGCCAGCACAACGCCGACGTAATGCAGCAGCCCCTCATGCGCGGCAACGCCGCCCAGTAACGTAAATGTCTCCCCCTCGGCAATACAGCCAATAAAAAGTGCAAGATAACCGTACTGCGTAATTAATGCGTTAATATCCAGATGCAAAATGACTCTCCCTGTTCGGTGATGGTTCCCCAAGTCTATACGCGATTTGGCTTCGCTTCCGCCCGCGCATCACGTCTGTTTATTTATGCTGTTTTTTTGTCCGGTCACCACGAAAATTTTACTGCCGCTTATACTTGAAGAGACGCTGCCCCAAAGACGTATGCAGCACCGGGCGGCCCATCGCATCAGAGGAGTGACTTTATGAACCATGTCTGGGGACTTCTGGCGCATCCGAATCAGGAAATGCGCCATATCAAGCAAGAGAATGAGAGCGTCTCGCACCATTACACGCACCATGTTCTGCTGATGGCGGCGATCCCGGTGATCTGCGCATTTATCGGTACAACCCAGCTGGGCTGGAATCTGGGCGAGGGGCAATATGTGCAACTTAACCTGGCGACCGGGATCGGGCTGGGCATTCTGTTCTATATGATTATTCTGGGTGGCGTCGCAGTGATGGGACGCGTCATTCACTGGATGGCACGTGATTATCCGCAGCGTCCCGGCGTACAGCGCTGTACGGTATTTGCAGGCTATGTGGCCACGCCGCTGTTTCTCAGCGGGCTGGTAGCGCTTTATCCACTGGTCTGGCTCTGCGTGCTGGCAGGCGCGCTGGCGCTGCTCTATACCGGCTATTTGCTTTATATTGGCATTCCCCTGTTTCTGAATATTGACCGTGAAGAGAGCCTGCGCTTTTCCGGTTCTACGCTTGCCATCGGCGTGCTGGTATTTGAAGTGTTACTGGCACTCACCGTGGTGCTGTGGGGATATGGACCGCATCTGTTTTGATTGACCGCTGCCGCCGCTCTGGCGGCAGTTCTCTTTTTACGCCCGGAAACAATCTCACCAGGAAATCTCTTAACCTTACGGGTATGATACCGCTGCCAGCCCGCGCTCCGACGTCACTGAAGCGGGCGGCCTGTGTCGGTCTGACACAGTACACCTTCATAACCGGGTTTTTTCTACGATGCCTGCAAAAATTCGTTCCACCCTGCTTTCGCTGGCGCTGCTCGTTTCAGGGCAGATTGTTTCACTTCCGGCGCAGGCGACCACGTCACTGTCGCAACTTGCGCCGATTGCTCAGCCGCAGATCGCGTCTGGCAGTGCGATGATTGTCGATCTCACGACCAATAAGGTGCTCTTCTCCAGCCACCCGGATCGGGTCAGACCGATTGCGTCAATCACTAAGCTGATGACCGCGATGGTGGTGCTGGATGCGCATCAGCCGATGAACGAAATGATCAACGTCGATGTCAGCCAGACGCCGGAAATGCGTGGCGTTTTCTCGCGCGTGAAGCTCAATAGCCAGATCAGCCGCCGTAATATGATGCTGCTGGCGCTGATGTCCTCAGAAAACCGCGCTGCCGCCAGCCTGGCTCACGCCTATCCGGGGGGGTACAACGCGTTTATCCGGGCGATGAACGCCAAAGCACGTTCTCTGGGTATGAAACAGACCCGCTATGTCGAGCCAACCGGCCTGTCGACACAGAACGTCTCCAGCGCGCAGGACCTGATTAAGTTGCTTAAAGAGACGCGGGAATATCCGATACTTGGCGCGCTCAGCACCACGAAAGAAGAGACGGCGGTTTTTGCCCATCCGAGCTATGCGCTGCCGTTCCGCAACACTAACCATCTGGTCTATAAAAATGACTGGCACATCCAGCTGACCAAAACCGGTTACACCGATGAGGCTGGCCACTGCCTGGTAATGCGCACCATGATTAACAATCGTCCGGTGGCGCTGGTCGTTCTGGATGCGTTTGGCAAATATACTCACTTCGCCGACGCCAACCGTCTGCGCAGCTGGATTGAGACCGGCAAAGCGGCTCCGGTGCCTGCCGCCGCGCTGGCTTATAAGAAACAGAAGTCGGGTCAGGTCGCCAGTAATGGTGCCGGCAGTGCCGACGTCGAGTAGACATTAGCCAGTGTCGCGGGCTGCGTGCGCTGGCGTTACCTGCTGGCTGAGCAGGACTTCGGGAAGATAAGGTAAGAGGTATAAAAGCATCTTAATGCCTCTTACCGCCCGGAATCAGCCCGGAAAATGCCCGTTATTCCTATATTGCCCTCTCTTGCAAAGCCCTACACTACGCACGACTGGCGAGGGAAGATCGCCTGATTTAAGCTGCCGGAATCTTACTCATATGTTTATACGATCCTTTTATGCATTGTTTATGCTGGCGCTGGTGGCGTTTGCCCCGACGCTGGCACTGGCCGCGGATAATACGGCCACGCCTGCTCAGGAACAGGATGCACCACCGAAGCTGAATGCTACGGTGGAACTGCCGAAAATGCAGAAGATCCTCGATAAAATCAAAAGTCAGGTCTCCGTCGATGCGGGCGAAAACAAGCTGACACAGCTGAATGAAATGGCGCTGGAACTCTCTGGCAATGCCGATACGCTGGGTCAGGCGCTGGTACCCGATCGCCAGCAGGTCGATGCACAACTGGGTGTACTTGGCCCGGCCCCGAAAGCCGACAGCGGAGTGAAAGAAACCCCGGAAGTAACGCGCAAGCGTAACGCGCTTGAGAGCCAGAAAAGCAAACTCGACGACCAGATCAAACAGGCCGAAGGGATTAAAAATGGCGCCTTAACGCTGTCGTCGCAGATTGTTAACCTTCGTCGTGATCAGCTGAAAAGCCAGCTGGCGCTGAACTCCGGCAGCATCCTTGGGACACGCTTCTGGTCACCGCTGCTCAACAGCCAGGATCTGGATGGCGAGAAAATTAGTGAATTTCTGCAGGAGTTGCAGGACACCGCGGCACTCTCATGGGAGCCGGGCTGGCGCGCAGGCAGTGTTTTCTGGCTGCTGGCGGCATTGCTGGTGATGACGGTGGGTCGTCGCTATAGCGAGGAGTTTCTGGCCTGGGTCAGCATTAATAAACTGCCGGAAGGAAAGCTGCGTCGCAGTTTCCTGGCGGCAGCGATAGCGATCACTACGCTGGTGGCGGTGGTACTGGCCTTTAATTTTATTTCTCTGGCCCTGACCCGCCGTAATGAGGTCTCTGAAAACGTTCAGGACTTTATTGATAATCTGGTTCAGCTCAGCGTCTTTTGTGGCCTGATTGCCGGACTGGGACGCGCGTTCCTCTCGACCCGGCGGCCAAGCTGGCGCTTACCGACGATCTCCAATGAAGTGGCGATGGCACTTAAGCCGTTTCCGCCGATTACCGCGGTGCTGGTGTTTATCTTCCAGACGGTCGAGGCGTTTAACTACAGCGTTGGCACCAGCCTGAATACCACCATTTTTGCCAACGGACTGACAGCGCTGCTGATTGGCTGTACCGCGCTGGCCATCAGCATGCGCACCAACCGCGTGCGTCGTCGCCTGACTCAGGCGGGTACGCCACCGGAAGCCCGCTCGACGCTGGTCGGGCTGATCCAGATGGGCCTGACGCTGACCGCGCTTGCTATTCTTGTGTCGCTGCTGATCGGTTACGTTACGCTGGCGCGCTTCCTGAGTTATGAGGTGATCTGGTGCGGCCTGTTGTTTGGCTCGTTCTACTTCCTCAGTCATCTGCTCAAAGATGGTTGTGAAAGTCTTTTCTCAACCAGTAACGCCACCGGTCGCCGTATTCAGAGTTCGCTCAACATTAATGAGCGTCACCTGCAGCAAACCGCTACGCTGCTGACGGCCATCGGGAAAACCTTCCTGGTACTGGTTGTGGCACTGGCGCTGATGAACGGCACCTTTGCCTCCTCAACCCCAATTGAGCTGCTGCAAAAAGTCATTGAGTTCTGGGGCGGTAAAGGCCTTGAGTCCCTGAACATCGTGCCAGCGCACATGGTGAATGCGATCATCTGCCTGATTGTCGGTATCTATGTGCTGCGCTCGGTGCGCCGCTGGCTCGACACCGATTTCCTGCCAAAAACCACCATGGATGTGGGAATGCGGGTGTCGCTGGTGACGCTGTTCAGCAACATCGGCTATGTGCTGATTATCCTGCTGACGCTGTCGATTATGGGACTGCAGTGGAACAAGCTGGCCTGGATCGTGAGTGCGCTGTCGGTCGGTATCGGTTTTGGCTTACAGGAGATTGTTAAGAACTTTATCTCCGGTTTGATTCTGTTGACCGAGCGGCCAGTCAAAGTCGGTGATCTGGTGAGCATCAGCGGCATCGAAGGGGATATTCGCCGGATTAATGTGCGTGCTACAGAAATTCAACTGGGCGATAAATCCACGGTGATCGTGCCGAACTCACAGTTCATCTCGCAGAATGTGCGCAATGCGACAATGGGGAATGCGCAGGGCGTTGTCACCATTACGCTGACCTTCCCGCTCGATATCGATCCGGTAAAAGTGCGCGATATTCTGCTTGAGGTCTACAACGAAAACGAACGCATTCTGGAAACGCCGGAGCCGTCTGTTTCGTTTAAAGATCTGACCCAGCAGGGCATTATTCTGAGCGTCACCGGTAACGTAGCGGGTCAGCGTCAGATCTCAGGCGCGAAGAGCGACCTGCTGTTCGATATTCTGACGCGTCTGCGTAAAGAGGGCATCCTGCTCTCCACACCGCAAACCATGATTATCGAGCGCCGTCAGCAGATGGCAGGTGTAGAGCCGGTACAAGAAGAGAAGCTGGTTTAAGAGACCCGTTTAGATGTGAAAGGGCCGACGTCTGTCGGCCTTTTTTATGTTCAAAACACTGGCTTCTTAGCCTGTTCTCTCACGTCCGCTTGCTACAACGTTTCAACGCGGCTGGTGCGCTGGCCGTCACGGCTGACCGAGCGGATTGCTACAGCACCGCTGACCTGAGGCGGTCTGGTGACGTCATAGCGCTGCCAGTTAGCGCCCTTATCCAGACTGTACTCCAGCATCACGCCAGGCAAGGCCACGTTCATTGACAGGATGCCATCCACGATTTTTGCTCCCGGCACAGGCAGGCGATAATCGATACCCTCCTTATCCAGTTTCGCCAGTTCCCGTTGTCCCAGCAGATTGGCAAATCGCTGCCAGTCATTCAGTCGTGCCTGCTGATCCACCAGATGCGTCTTGCCGCCTGCATATTCCTGCCCGGCCTGATAATCCCGCTCCCAGCTGGCGCGATGCCAGCTTCGTTCGGCGACCGCAAACAGGCGCGGATAGATCATGTGCTCCATCTGAGCGTCAGTGCGCACAGTTTCACTCCATAGCTGGGCTGAAATGCCATAAGCACCGCTCCACGGCTTCTCTGATTTGGCGCTGAAAAAGTTGCCGTCGCGATCCACCGACGTTTCCGCATTCTGCGGCAGGTTGTCCGGTGCGAAGCCAAAGATTTTGCGCTCGTCGTTAAAGCGTGTGCCCCAGTAATAGCCACGTTCCAGCGGGTTAACTTCATACGGGAAGTCCAGATAGAGGTAATCAGGGCTGGATATCACGACGTCATAACCTTTCTGTGACCAGTCACTGGCACTGTCATAACCGCCCCAGTAGAGCGTGTCCCAGAAGTTGACCGCAACACGCCGGGTAGCGAAGGCCGTCGCATCTTTGGCATCTTTCAGGCCATCCTGCCACGCCTGCATTTTGCCAATGCCGTGCCGGTTAACTATCTCACTCACGGACAGGGCGAAATAGCTGGGCAGGTGCGCCAGATCTTCGACTTTGCCGCTTTTCACCAGCGCCTGACAAACCTGCGATTTTGCCCACGGCAGATCTTCTTTACGCCAGTCGCGCAGACCGGTTCCCGGTTTGGGGCTGTTTTTGTCTGAGTAGCCTGCGCCCAGCCGAATATTCTTCGCTTCGTCGCCGCCAAAATGCCAGACGCTGAGCGGCTGTCCTGCTTCCTGGTGCATCGCCTGAATCTCACCGATCACTTTGTCGACAAAACGCTGCGAACCCGCAATGCAGGGATTGAGATAGCTGGTGCGGTCATAGAGTTGTACGGAGGTGGTATTGGAATCATCGGTAGGATCAATCAGGCGATACGCGCTGGCCTGTTCAGACTCTCCCTCCTTCATCAGCCGCTGATAGCGTGCTTCCATGGCGATGACGGCCGCACGGGCATGCGCTGGCATATCAATTTCCGGGATCACCTGGATGTGCCGGGCCTGCGCATATTTCACAATCTCAACGTAATCGGCGCGACTGAAATACCCGCTGCCGTTGTTATCACTGAACGGACCAGAACCGAGCTGCGGCAGCAGACAGTGCTGTTCGGTCAGGTCATGACAGCGTTTGGCCCCGATATCAGTGAGTTCCGGTAAGCCGGGAATCTCAATCCGCCAGCCTTCATCGTCAGTGAGGTGAAAGTGGAAGCGGTTCATCTTCCAGGCTGCCATCTGATCAAGCAGTCGCATCACCGCCTGTTTACTGTGAAAGTTACGGGCAACGTCAAGAAACGCACCGCGGTAGGCGAAGCGCGGCGCATCATGGGCTTCCAGCGAGGCGATACGCGGCGTGTCTTCACCGGGTACCAGCGAAAGAATCGACATCAGACCATAAAACGCCCCGGCGGCATCGTAGCCCACTACGATGGCGCGACGAGGCGTGATATCCAGATCGTAAGCGCCCGATTTCGCGGTCTTGCCGCTGAAGTGCCCCGGTGCGATCTGCGTCGTGATGGCAAACCCATCAGGCGCTTCTTTCAGGCCAAGCTGGTTCAGATGCTGTTTTACTGCTTCACCGGTTTCACGGCTCAGTCCGGTCAGCGTCAGCCTGATGCCATGGCTGAGGTCGGCATCGTGCGGGCGGAGTTTTACCTCAAGCGGTGTGGGTGTGATTTGACCCCGCAGCGCAGAGGCGGACAGGGTGGCAACATCGCTATTTTTATCGAACCGGCTGGCGGGCTGCATCAGAACATTATGGTCATCGGCACTGCGACGCCAGTGATCACCCAGCGGCAACACAAACTGAGTGAGATCTTCGTGGTCGGTGCTGGCAATAATTTTTGGGGTTGCCTGCCCGGCCGTGACATACCAGCGCGGCATCACATCGGTAATAAACAACTGCCAGTATTCGTTAATGATGGGAATCTGCACAGATTCGCCTGCGCCAATTCCGGTGAACTTCTGTGTCGGCTCCAGCCGGGTTAAATCGCCAACCAGATGCGTCATTTTAAACTGGTCGTTTTCGACCCTTAGCGTCTGGTGGACATTACTCATGTAGATCGCCCAGTGCTTGTCGGTCAGTGCCGGGCCGTTGTTGGTCAGGGTGATGGTGGCACGATTGCAGGCAGCATAGTCAGCACCCAGCGTGGCGCAGTCGATCCCATTCAGGGCCGCCTGATTATCATTCACCTGATACGTGACGCCGAACTGGCTGATTTGATTCACGACCTGCTGCTCTGAGGAGCTGGCGTGGGCTGCGGCTGCAACGCCCAGCAGAGTGAGCGCGATAAGGCTTAACTTAAACATGTTGATTCATCCTTGCTGGTGAAAAAGTATCCGGGCGTTCGCAGAGCGTCAGAACAGGGTAAATGGCACGATAACCATAAATTTGATGTCCTTCTCGTCCTGGAAAATGTTGCCGTAACCGCCACTGTAACTGGGCAGATCGCTGTGATTGTCGTAGCGGGTATAGTGCAGTTTGAACAGAGTATCTTTGGCGCGGCCCTGCTGGATTTGATAGATCAGATCAAGGTTCCAGGCAGACTCTTTCAGCCGCTGACTCTGGTCAACGGTGGGCAGGGTGGCGGGTCTGGCGTCCCAGCCCCAGACGTACGATGCGCCCACTTTCCATCCCGCCAGCTGCCACGGCGTTAAGTCGAGCATCGCACCGGCAAAAACCGCTTTTTCGCCATTGGCATTCCAGTCGGAACGGGCATCCCACCAGATATCCAGTCGTCCATTGGAGCTGGCGTATCCGGGCGTCATGCGCTGCAGAAAGAAGCCCTGATTACCCTCCGCCTTAACCCAGCTGCCTTCAAGGCGCAAATCTACCGGGCCGACGTTATAGCCGACCGTGATCGCCTGTAACCAGGCCAGCCCATCGTAGACATCACGGGGATTAGCGGCACCACCTGAAACGTTGTCATGCGCACCATAAAACTGATAGCTGGTGGAGAGTGCATTGCCGTAAGGTGTGGCCGACCATGAGGCTTTGGCAAAATATTGATCCATATAATTTGCCGCCTGGCCAAATGCACCTTCCAGCACCAGATTATTTTTGAAGTCATATTTCATGCCGAATGAATGCAGGTAGCTGATATGCGTTTTGCCATCAGCCTGCCGGAAATCATATAAATCACGATACCAGGGCGCTTTATATTTATCGCTCCACATCCAGGAGAGGGATAATGCGCCCGCCTCCTGAAAATCATACATCGCACCCACTTCGGCGCCGCGATAGGTACCGGGTAAGAAACTCCAGTGCGGCGCAATAATGGTCTGGCCGGTTGGCTGAATATATCCGGCGCGTAACCAGTAATCGTTATATTTTAATTTTAGCGCGGCTTTATAAATTGATGCGCCGCCGCTGTCGCCATTCCACTTTTCATCCCAGCGGGTACGTGCCTTACTGAAGCCAATTTCATTGGGAGCAGCGGGGCCGCTGTCAGAGAGTTCGGCTGCACCAAAAATGGCGAGGTCCAGACCAATCCACTCCCCGGCATAGCCTGACTGAAAGTCGAGATTACTGTTGAGCGAGGTGTGATGTAAATTAGCCCGATATTGCCCCTGATATTCACTGGCGGGCTCGGTGTTTCTGCGATCGCGCTGACGCTGCCAGTAAAAAACATTCCCTTTAAGCGATGCGTCGTCAATAAACCCACTGGCATAAGCCGGCGAGGGACTGACTGCTGATAACGCAATGGTCAAAATGGCTAATTCCAGTAACGCAAGCGCGTAATTAATTTTCCCCATCACTCATCCTCCCTGAATGAGATCCAATTTAATAAAGATATTGTTTTTGTGGCGATAATTTATTTTTCGTGGCGCGAATTATCAAATGGCAGTGTGACGATTTGTGAGACGTTGCGCATAACCCAACAACGGGGGAATTAATAAGGTGCAATCTGGGAAGGGGAATTAATTTTTTGAAAAGATGTTAGTAATAAAATGGGCCGCAGCCGGGAACGAACAGATCAATCAAAAATATGACGGTCAGCCTGCTCAGACAGGCAGGCTGACCGGTAACGCCATTAAACCTGTTTCACCGCCCAGCCTTTTTGCTTGCTGGTTTTGCCAATGCCGGGATTGAAGCTGTTAGTCGGATCGAGCCGGCGATAGAACGCCGCCAGTTGCGGTTTCGCCTGATAGAGATGCCCAACGTTATGTTCAGCGGGATATTCCGCGCCGCGCGCCTGAAGGATCTCCAGCATCTGCGCTTTCAGCGCGTGCACATCGACCCCTTTTCTGACGATGTAATCCTGATGGAAGACATGACAGAAGAAGTGACCATAGTAGAGGCGATGGCTTAAAGATGCGCGAATCTCATCGGGCAGGGTTTCAAACCAGTCCGCATCGTTGCGGCGCAGGGCGATATCCAGCGCCAGAATATCATCGACCTCATCGGCATGCACCGCGTGGTAGCGCACGGCCGCACCTGCCGCCGCGAAGCGATGCAGAAAGGCGTGCGCACCTTCTTTGCCTTCACACTCAAAGAACTCGCCGCCGCCTTCGCGGAAGTAGTCACGCAGGAACTGACGCGCTTCTGCCACGCCGTCGCCCGACATCTTCAGCATCAGATGATGTTCATATTTATCGCGATACTGCTTCATGCGTTTGGGCAGATGCGCCGGAAACAGTTTACTCAGGCGCTGCAGCAGGCGATCGCTGAAGTGCGGTTTAACGAAGGAGAGCTTGTTCAGCCAGGCATCAATCCGCCCCTTCAGCGTGAAAAACAGCGGCATCTTATCGGTGCCCAGCTTGTCGATCATCAGGAAGGTGTCTTTGCCATAGACTTCCGCAATGTCATAGATGTCGCGGTGCATATATTCGCCCGCCACCGGCAAATGAGTAAAATGCGCCAGCATGTGACGGCGGATATCGTTGAGCACAGCGGGTTCGTTAGTGCCGATGTAAAACACCTGCTGCTGCGGTTCGGTGGGGAAGGTATCAAGTCGCACCGCGAAGACCGCCAGTTTCCCGGCACAGCCGGATGCTTCGAACAGGCGACGCGCATCAGCGTTGTAACGCGCTGGCGTATCGGCATCAACTTCACGCACCCGGTCTGCATATTCATGATCGGAAGCATGACGGCCATCGTGCTGCACATCTTTAGGCTGCCAGCGATCGTCATCCAGTCGCCCCAGAATCTCTTCTGGTGAGGTCCCCAGATCGATACCCAGATGGTTAACCAGCTTCAGTCTTCCCTGTGCATCAATCTGAGCAAACAGGGCCATTTCGCTGTAGGCCGGGCCGCGCTTGATCAGTGATCCGCCGGAATTATTGCAGATCCCGCCCAGCACCGAGGCACCAATACAGGAGGAGCCAATCACCGAGTGAGGCTCGCGCCCCAGCGGCTTGAGCGCTTTTTCCAGCTGATAGAGTGTACTGCCGGGGAACGCCAGCACCTGCTGGCCACTGTCAATCAGCTGAAGCTTATCGAGTCGCAGGGTACTGACGATCACCAGCGGGCGATCGTAATCGTCGCCATGCGGCGTTGACCCTTCGGTCAGGCCGGTATTGGCCGCCTGCATCAGGATGATGACATCCGCATTCACCAGCGTTTGCAGTACCCGCCAGAGCTCCAGCAGCGTACCAGGAAACGCCACGGCCAGCGCGTCACCTTCGCCGGAGCGAAAGCCTTTGCGATAGCGGGCGGTCTGTTCAGGTTCTGTCAGCAGATGAGAGGGGCCGACCAGGCGGCGCAGGTCAGAAAGCAGGGCAGAGGTTTGTGTCATGAGCAATTCCCTTGTCTTATCAGTGCGTCCTAACTGTAGCACGTCAACTGACCACAACGCAGTGTGACCCTGACCGCTACCTGCTATTCTCATCTTGTGGCACACTGCCGCCTGTTAATTCGATATTGCGCAGTTACTTAAGAGAACCCAACCTGATGAAATGGATTTGCTCTGTTAGTCTCGCTGTCTCCCTCGCGATGCAACCCGCTTTAGCTGAGACAGTGCAAGGTAACCACCCGATGACCGAACAGGCGCGGGATGCCTTCGTTAACCAACTGCTTAAAAAAATGACGCTGGACGAGAAAATCGGCCAGCTGCGTTTAATCAGCGTCGGACCTGATAATCCGAAAGAAGTGATTCGCGACATGATTCAGAAGAGTCAGGTTGGCGCGATCTTTAATACTGTGACCCGTCAGGATATCCGCGCGATGCAGGATCAGGCGATGCAGCTCAGCCGCCTGAAGATCCCGCTGTTTTTCGCCTACGACGTTATTCATGGTCAGCGCACCATTTTCCCGATTCCTTTAGCCCTGGCGTCGAGCTGGGATCTGGATGCGGTGAAAGAGGTGGGGCGCGTCTCCGCCTATGAAGCGGCCGACGATGGGCTGAATATGACATGGGCACCGATGGTGGATGTCAGCCGCGAACCGCGCTGGGGTCGTGGTTCCGAAGGTTTCGGTGAGGATACGTATCTCACCAGCGAAATGGGTCGCAGCATGGTGCAGTCGATGCAGGGAAAAAGCGCGGCCGATCGCTACAGCGTAATGACCAGCGTGAAGCATTTCGCACTCTATGGCGCAGTGGAAGGGGGACGCGATTACAACACCGTGGACATGAGTCCGCAGCGTATGTTCCAGGACTATCTGCCGCCCTACAAAGCCTCACTGGATGCGGGCAGCGGCGGCGTGATGGTGGCGCTCAACTCCATCAATGGCGTACCGGCCACGGCAGACAGCTGGCTGCTGAAAGATCTGCTGCGTGATAAGTGGAAATTCAAAGGCATCACCATCAGCGATCACGGTGCGATTAAAGAGCTGATCAAACATGGCGTCGCCAGCGATCCGCAGGAAGCGGTGCGCATCGCTCTGAAGTCGGGCGTCGATATGAGCATGAGCGACGAATATTACAGCAAGTATCTGCCTGCGCTGGTGAAGAGCGGCGACGTTACCATGGCTGAAATTGATGATGCGGCACGGCATGTGCTTAACGTCAAATATGACATGGGCCTGTTTAACGATCCCTACAGCCATTTAGGTCCGAAAGAGAGTGACCCGCAGGATACCAATGCGGAAAGCCGTCTGCATCGGACTGAAGCGCGCGACGTCGCGCGTAAAAGCATCGTGTTGCTGAAAAACCGTCTGGAAACACTGCCGCTGAAAAAATCGGGCACCATTGCCCTGATTGGTCCGCTGGCAGACAGCCAGCGCGACATTATGGGCAGCTGGTCTGCGGCGGGCGTGGCGAAGCAATCCGTTTCGCTGCTGCAGGGCATGCGCAATGCCACAGAAGGCAAAGCGACGCTGCTGTATGAGAAGGGCGCGAACGTCACCGACAACAAAGGGATTCAGGACTTCCTGAACCTCTATGAGCAGGCTGTTTCTGTTGATACGCGTTCACCGCAACAGATGATTGATGACGCGGTCGCTAAAGCGAAGCAGGCCGATGTGGTGGTCGCCGCCGTGGGTGAAGCGCAGGGTATGGCGCACGAAGCCTCCAGCCGCAGCGATCTGGTGATCCCGCCGAGCCAGCAGAAGCTGTTAGCCGCGCTCAAAGCCACCGGTAAGCCGCTGGTGATTGTACTGATGAACGGACGCCCGCTGTCGGTGGTGAATGAAGATCGCATGGCTGATGCGATGCTGGAAACCTGGTTCAGCGGCACTGAAGGCGGCAACGCCATCGCCGATGTGCTGTTCGGCGACTACAACCCGTCGGGCAAATTGCCGGTCTCCTTCCCGCGTTCAGTGGGTCAGATTCCGATCTACTACAACCATCTGCCAACCGGTCGTCCTTACAACTTTGCTAAGCCGAACAAGTACACGTCGCACTACTACGATGCAGCTAATGGTCCGCTCTATCCGTTTGGTTACGGCCTGAGCTACACGACTTTCACCGTGTCGCCGGTCAAAATGTCGTCGCCAGCCATGCCACGCGACGGCAGCATTGAAGCCAGTGTCACGGTGACCAACAGCGGTAAGCGCGATGGCGCGACGGTGGTGCAGATGTACCTGAACGATCCGGTCGCGTCCATCAGCCGTCCGGTGCAGGAGCTGCGTGGTTTCAAACGCATCATGCTGAAAGCGGGTGAGTCGCAAACCGTGACCTTTAAGATCGACGTCGATGCGCTGAAATTCTGGAACCAGCAGATGCAGCATGTTGCGGAGCCCGGCAAATTCAACGTGATGATTGGACTCGATTCCGTGCGTACTCAGGATGCGCAGTTCAACTATCAATAACCGTCAGCCTTTTCCCTGAATGCAGGGGAAGGTGATGCGGCGCGTCGTGAGCGTCCTGCTACCGCGCGCCGCATCATATCCACTATCAGAGCCGCTATGATTAATCTGCGTGACCGCATTCAGCAGCAGGTCTTCCGCCTTAATGGCCTGTCGATGAATGAATTTGACCTTTCTCAACCGCCTGGCGATCCCGGTCTGTTTGGCCCCGATAGCGTGATCTGGCGCGTCCACGGTGATTTCACCGCTATGATGTGCGGCGGGATCAGCGCGCTGCTGTTGCAGATGCTGCATCCGGCGGCGCTGGCGGGCGTCTGGGATCACTCCAATTTCCGCGAAGATATGATGGGCCGTCTGCGTCGCACCAGTCAGTTTATCGCCGTGACGACCTACGGTAATTTGCAGGATGCACAGACGCTGATCGAGCGCGTAAAACGCATTCACCTCAAAGTCAGCGGCGTCGACAGCGCGGGAAAACCCTATGCTGCCAGCGATCCGCATCTGCTGACCTGGGTGCATGTGGCGGAGACCAGCCGTTTTCTGGCCGCCCATCTGCGCTACAAAAATCCGCAGCTTAGCCGCGCCGAACAGGATCAGTACTATCAGGAAGCGGCGCAGATTGCCGAAGCGCTGG
This sequence comes from Pantoea sp. WMus005, assembly GCF_013415305.1. GTDB lineage: Bacteria > Pseudomonadota > Gammaproteobacteria > Enterobacterales > Enterobacteriaceae > Pantoea > Pantoea rara. The sequence continues at coordinate 1,836,381 of NZ_JACBXU010000001.1, read as the reverse complement.
GCGCGGAGAAGGTGCCGAAAAGCGTCGTTGATGTGGCGGATTATCTGCAACAGATGCGTTCAGAGCTGCGCTTTGATGAGCGTACCGCCGAAGTGACGCGACTGCTGATGAATGCCCCTGCACCCAGCTGGCAGGCGAAACCGGTGATGAAAATCATGCTTAAGTCAGGCTTCGGGCTGATGCCAGCCTGGGCGCAGGCAATGTCTGGCCGTGAAACCGGCCGCTTTGAGCAGGCGATCATTGACCAGAAGATTAATGCGATTGCGGTCGGGTTGAGATGGTCGATTCAGCGCGGTGCCTGGTATCGGGCAATGGTGAGAATGGGAAGGGATCCGGGTTGAGATACTCAGCCTTTAAAGGCAAGTGAGCGAATAAAGGGATTTTTTACAGCAATGAGTTATATCAGGGTCTGGGTAGGTACTTTTGCTCAGCCCGTTAACGTATTGGACTTAGCCACGACAGGCCATCAGTGTCGATGCTGACGTCCGCTTCGGGCCAGAAGCGGACAGCCAAAAATGCGTAATCAGTCGGTGTTCAGCGTTACGCCGACACCGGCCTTCGCGTTTGAGCTGGCCGGGCGCACTGCCTTATGTCGGGGCTTTATCGGTGTTGATGAGGCGGGGGATTTGCCAGCCTTTCACGTTATTTAAAATCTTCCCGGGAAAACGATAGGCCGCTTTGTTGTTACGACGCCGGTAAAAGTAAAAATCAAAGGGACTCACGCTGAACCCAGCGATAAATCATCTCAGCATAGAAAAAGCGACTAATAATATCTTCTTCGCAGTTTGCGGATCTTCTCCATGAGCTAGCAGTGACGAAGCATTAATTAACTGCGCGTCGATATATGTCGCTGCAAACTCTGGAGACATATCGGCAGAAAATTCTCCGTTGGCTTTTGAGCGCTTCACCCATTCTTTGAAAGTGGATAAGCCTTGCTCCTCAAGGAAATCGACTTGTGCGCGGGTTGCTTCGCCTAATTGCATCCGAGCCTCACGCATTTTTACAAAAAGACACCCCATCGGGGACTCATGGTTACAACTCACTGACGTGGCAAATGACACGAGGTTCTCAAGGACTTCCTGAAACGGAGAGTCACTCTTTAACATCTCTTGCACAGGACGTAGCACTTGTTCCTGGTACCTGATAAGAACAGCTTTCATTAAGCCATCTTCGTTCGAAAATTCACGATAAAGGCCAGGCTTCGATACACCTGATCTCCTGCAAATTTCATTAAGGGATAAGCTGCCTATATCCTCTTTCCAGTAAGAATCCATTGCTACATCTAAAACATGGTCACGATCAAGAGTCTTAGGCCGCCCTCTTGAAGGCTTAGTGGGATGTAAATTCATTTTATACTGCCTGGTATTTTAATTTGACATGTCATACATTGCCTTTTATTGTACCAGCCGGTATTTAATTTTCAATCTGGAAGGAAACGAAAGATGAGCGAAGCAAAGAAAAGCATAGTGGTCACAGGAAGCAGCAGTGGATTTGGTCAAAAAGCAGTAAAGGATTTTGCAGATAAAGGCTATCAGGTGTTCGCCACAATGCGCGGCCCGACAGGCAAGAACGCTACCGTTAAGGCTGAACTGGAAGCCTATAGTGATTCCATCCATGTCGTCGATATGGATGTTACCCATGACGAATCGGTCAAAACAGCCATTGCAAGCGTACTTGAAAAAGCGGGCAAAATTGATGTTTTGCTAAATAATGCCGGTGTAATGTACCTTGGCATTACAGAAGCATTTAGCATTGCCCAGGCTCACGAGCAGATGGAAACTAACTATTACGGTGCTATGCGGACCATTCAGGCAGTTTTGCCTGCTATGCGTGAAGCCAGATCAGGCCTGATCATCAACACCTCATCCATGGTTGGCCAAATTTCAGCGCCATATTTTTCTACCTATGCCGCGACTAAACACGCTCTGGAAGGCTATCTTCAGGGGTTACGCTACGAAGTGGCACCCTTCGGCATCGATATTGCTATCGTACAACCTGGCCCATTCCCCACCGGTTTAAGTGCATCAGGACAACAACCGTCACGCACAGACATACTGGATAGCTACGGTGATTTAGCACATATTCCTGCTGCTATGTTCGAAGAATTCGGTAAATTTATGCAGAGTGATCAAGCACCTGATCCACAAATGGTCGTAGACGCCTATTTAGCGCTCGCGGATATGCCACAAGGCAAACGCCCGACACGTACGCCGGTTGGCTTAGTTTGGGGGGTTGATGAAATTAACGCAGCTAAACAACCCATTCAAGACCGTGTGTTGAAAGAAATGCAACTAGACACCGTTTTAGGCGGTGCTGACGCGTAATTTTCGGTCCCAGGGGCAGCAGACTATCGGGACTGCCCCTGGAATCGTGGATATTTCTGGCCTATTGTTTGAGCTCTTCAACTGTCTGACGAGCCCGCGCGTTCTGCTGTGCCACATTATTATAACGTCAGTGATGAGTGGCCTGGCAGGGCAGAGACTGAATGAGATGCAGAAACCACTCTCCAGTTTTTCATATAATTCCATAGCAAACATGAACCTTTATGTACCCTGGTGTGTCTGCCTTTCACTCATGGCGGTTATATGTGTTCTTACCGCGCTCTAAATGATTACAGATAAAAGACGGTTGATTGTTTCCTGATGAGAAGCGCTTTATTCCTGATCGGTCAGTATATTCAGAAACGCGTCTTTATTCGTTTCCAGAGACAGCCTCGTTACTTTCCGTTCATCTGCCAGCAGATCGGCAAGACCTGAAAGCATGTCAATATGCTCATCGTCTTTCGCCGCCACCACCACCACAAGAAAAGCGACATGGCTTTTGTCCCATGACACTCCTTCAGGAAACTGAAAAAAATGGAATGCACTGCGATTAACCCGCCTGGCATCACGCCGGTTAATGTGTGGCATGGCCAGCCCCGAACCAATCCAGGTCGAAAGCTCTTTTTCGCGGTCCAGTAACGCCTTGCTGAAACCTATATCTACACAGCCACGGGCTGCCAGTTCAAATGCGGCCTGTCGCAGTACATCATCGCGGTTTTTCGCCCGGCAACCGAGCGTCACGTTTTCAGCTGTTATCTTCATCACTTTTCTCCTGATTTAACGTCAATGACAGAATTAACGGGTCCTGTTTACTGCCTGAATTTTTTCTCTATTTCTTCAAGCGTAAGCCCGCGCGTTTCAGGAAGGAACCTGAACAGCAAAATCAGCATCACCAGGTTGGTAAGCGCAAATATGCCAAATGTGGCTCCGCCTCCCCAGGCATGGAGCATGATTGGGAAAAGTGACTGAATAACGAAATCAAAACCAAAAAGCCCGAATACCGCTATGCCCATACCAAGGCCGCGAATCCGCAGTGGATATATCTCAGAGAGCATGAGCCAGAAGACGGGGGCTATCCAGCCCTGCATAAAGATGAGGAACAGCGACATAAGGGCGAGAATAATATAGCTGGCACCCGCAAAGTTGCCCTTCAGTACGTCCACCCCGTTGATTGTCTCACTGTGGAAAAATATTTTGAAAGAAAGCCCTATTAATACCAGCACCAGCGTGACACCTGTCTGACCGGTGAGAAACATTTTACGGCGGGGGAGTTTACCGATAATCATCATGCCAAGCACCGTAGCCAGAATGGAAATCAGACCGTTGGCTACGGCGGCTGTGACGGCTGCGGCATCACCAAGTCCCGTTGACTTTAAGACCGTCGGTGCGTAGTACATGATGGTATTTACCCCCGTCACGCGTGTGGCAAGCACAATCATCAGACCGATAAGAATGAGTTTTAATACCCACTTTTTACTGAGTTCTTTACGCAGGCTAACCGGATGTGAGTCCATCGCAATAATAGTGCGGATGTCTTTGATCTCCTTCTCGACAACCTGGGGCTCGCGAATGCTGTTTAATACGTTTCTGGCTTCATCCTCCTGACCGCGCTGCAGGAAAAAGCGTGGGGATTCAGGCATCATCATCATCCCTATCCACAGGATGATGCCGGGTATAGCCGGTATAGCCAGCATAATACGCCAGCTGTGGCTCAGTTCCGGATACGCATTCACGATACCGGCATTGACGGAATAGGCGAGAAACTGCCCGGTGACGATCATCAATTCATTAACCGTTACCAGTTTTTCCCGCTGGTTCGCGGGCGCCATTTCAGCGATGTATATGGGGACCGTAACCGAGGCACAACCGACCGCAAGCCCCAGAATGAAGCGCGCCACAAGCATCGAATTCACATCCCACGCAAAAGAAGTCGCAAGGGCACCAAAGACAAAAAATATCGCGACCCACAGTAAGTTTTTACGTCGTCCCTGTCTGTCAGATAGCATTCCGCCCAGCAGGGAGCCAAACGCTGCGCCAAATAATAGTGAGGAGGTAATAAACCCCTCAGCTGAAGGAGAAAGGTTCAGGTCATCATTCATAAACAGTAATGCGCCTGAAATGACGCCGGTATCATAGCCAAAACAGAGTCCACCAATGGTGGAGACAATGGTTATGCGCTGCATGTTCGGGCCTTTTGAGGAGACGTTTTCCGAACCCGTCTTTCTTGTCAGCTTGTCTTCACTCATAAATCATCGTCCTGGTAGGTTTAATTATTTCACATAACAGAAACGCGCCGGGGCGCAGTAAACGAAAAGCCGTGGGTGCTTCTTTTAGCACTGAATTAATAACTTCTTTATTAACCGACAATGAAATTAATATTCCAATGCCATAAGTTGCGATATGTCGGTAAATGTCACCGTCCTGTGAAGTTCTTCACGTTTACAGCGTCAGTGCTTGAAGCTTTATCTGGCGAGAATTTATTTTAAATATTTGTAATTTATGAATTATTTTTTTATTTTTTGAACCTGTGTCCTTTCCCGTTGTGCCTGGGGAAATTTTATCTGTTCATACTTATGCACCCTCAGCCGGTGCTGAGGGCAATTAATTGCCCTGTAAAACAGGCTAAATCCTGTAAAAATTAATCATTTCATAAAGATATCAATAGCAACTTTTAGCACTAATTATATATTTAGCATCCACGTCACAAAAATAAAATTTCGGTTTCTAATATTTTTGAAAAATACGTTCTTTTTGTTTAAGTTCATTTCCTATGCTTTTGCAGTAAAGACGCTATTTGGTGCGGGCAATGCGCACGTCTGAATATTGCTGTTATTCCAGACCCATTTTCGGGGAAACCATCTATCAGAGGTCAGCTATGTTAAAAGTTGCGTTATTAGGTGCAGGAAGAATTGCACAAGTCCACGCCCGTCATATTTATGATCATCCGGATACTGTTCTGTTTTCGGTATCTGATCTCTTCCCGGCAGCCGCAGAAAGTCTGGCTGAGCGATTCGCAGCGCGCGTACTCAGCACAGAAGAGGCCATAGCGCATCCGGAAGTGGATATTGTGCTGGTTGCCACATCTACCGATACCCATGCTGATTTTTCATTACAGGCCGCCCGTGCTGGCAAGGCTATTTTTTGTGAAAAACCGATCGATCTGAATATTGAACGCGTCAGGGCCTGCGTCGCCGAAGTAAATGAGCGAAGAGTGCCATTTATGATCGGCTTTAATCGCCGTTTTGATCCCAACCATGCCCACCTGAACCGGGCGCTCAGAGCGGGTGAGATCGGGGAGCTTGAGCATCTTCAAATCAACTCCCGCGATCCCTCTCCGCTGCCGGATGACTACCTGCTGGTTTCGGGAGGGATGTTTCGTGACATGACCATTCATGATTTCGATATGGCGCGTTTTCAGCTGGGTGAGGAGCCAGTGTCTGTCTCTGTTACCGCTGCGGCGCTTGTCAGCCCCACGGTCAAGGCTGCCGGGGATGTGGACACCGCGGTGATTACGCTTCAGACCGCCTCCGGAAAGATTGCCGTAATCAATAACAGCCGGCGTTCCGGTTACGGATATGACCAGCGTATTGAAGCGCACGGTCAGAAAGGGTGTTTGTATGTAGGGAATGTCCCGACCACAACGCTGGTTAAAGTCACTGAAGAATATGGCGCGCAGGCGCAGAAGCCGCTGCATTTTTTCCTGGAACGTTATCAGGAGGCTTTTCGCGAGCAGTGGAAAGCCTTTGTTGCTGCAATCAAAGAAGGACGGCCGGTGCCGACCACCGCTGATGATGGTCTTAAAGCCCTGTTACTTGCTGAAGCCGCGGTCGAATCCTTTAAAACTCACAAAGTTGTTACGGTCTCGCTATAAGAGGACAGAACATGAAACTTGGATTAGTGTCTGACAGTCTCAGTCATCTTTCCGTTGAAGACGTTATCAAAACGGCTGCTGATTTGAAGCTCGACTCTCTGGAGTTTGCTACCGGGAACTGGTCAACAGCTCCCCATCTCGATCTGGATAAACTGCTGAGTAATCCGGCATCACGGCGTGATTTACAAAGCAGACTGAGTGATAACGGTCTCACTCTTTCGGCTCTCAACGCAAACGGCAATCCACTGCACCCCGCTGAAACCGGCAGGATGCATTCTGCATGCCTTCATAAAACGATTGAGCTTGCCGCATTGATGGGAGTGGAAAATGTCATAACCATGTCCGGTCTGCCCGGCGCACCCGGTGACAGCTTTCCCAACTGGATTGTGACCGCCTGGCCGCCAGAAACGCAGCTGATTCTGGCACATCAATGGGAAGTGGCTGAGTCCTACTGGCGCAGCCTGGCACAGGTCGCGCGTGACAGCGGCGTCCGGATCTGTATTGAGCTACATGGGCAGCAGCTGGCGTATAACCTGCCCACCTTCAGGCAGCTTCATGATATTACCGGGGATGTAGTGGGCCTCAATTTCGATCCCAGCCATATCATCTGGATGGGCGGCGACCCGCTTGCGTTCATTCGTTCAGCAGGCAGCATGATTTACCACGTTCATGCCAAAGATACCTTTATTGACAGCATTAATCGGGCGACCGCAACCGCGCTGGATAACCGCCCGATGACCATGAGCCGCGAACGCAGCTGGTCTTATGTTACCCTGGGATATGGTCAGCCTGAGTCATGGTGGAATCAGTTCTGTTATGCACTGGCGCATTTTGCCGACCCAGGGCTGACATTAAGCATTGAGCATGAAGACATGAATCTTTCACGTATGGAAGGTGTCATCAAATCCGTTGAACTGCTCAGGCGTACTGCTATGGTTGAGCGGTCTGATTACGTTCTGCCTGCCATCTGAATGACGGCACACTGGCCGTCTGGTCAGTGTGCATCATTTATGTTGCTTTCATCCCCTCCATCCAGCGGACTTTATATTGCGTCGGCGGTATGCCAACGATCATTTTAAATACGCGATGAAAATTATTGACGCTGTCGTAACCCACTTTTGTCGCGATTTCTGTCACACCCATATCGGTATTGAGAAGTAGCGACTGTGCCTCGCCAACACGCCTGCGAATAATGTACTGTTTAGGGGGATAGCCTGAAAACTCTTTAAATACGTGGATCAGATAGAATCGGTTAATACGGAGTTTCTGCGTGATGTCTTCAAGAGTAATAGGTGAGTTATAATTTTCATCAATAAACTCTTTTATCTGCTCACCCAGTGAGAGCGTTCTCTCATCCAGTCGCGCCTGCTGCTGTTCACAAAGATTGCGGACAATGATCAACAGGGCATTCAGTACATGATGCGCCACAACACCATAATGCTTATTCTTGCCAAAACACTGAGCGCAAAGTGTTTCAAAAAGTCCATGTACAGAGGTGCAGTGTGGGCCACTTTTAACCAGGGCGCCATATTCACGCGGCTGCAGATGATCAGGCGGTAGCCCATGAATATCCAGATTGCTGAGTCCGCAGCTGTAAATCAGTGAATCACCGCTGATGTGAGGGCGTTCATCGTGTACCACACCCGAGTTAAAAATCAGGATATCCCCTTCCTGAGCCAGATAATTTTTACCGTCGATAACGTAGTCTCCGCTGCCACGGGCAATAAACATGATTTCAATACGATCATCATGCTTGTGCATTACGCGGGGTATGGCGGATTCTTCGCCTTCTGTCCTACAGACAAATAATAATTTTGGTGATGAAAACTCAGCAAAGTCGGGATACTTCCGGGTATCGTCCGTGCAATGGGTTAGCATAATCAGCCTCGCTTTTAACATGCCAGTCGGGAACGGTACCGGCCCATGCTGCAGTGGGCCGGAAGATTACCGGGACGGGCCGGCGCTCTGAAACTGTTGGTAATTTTCTGAGGTGATTATTTTGTAAGGGATCCAGTTATAGGTCTCTACCTTTTTCTTATCAAGTAGCGCACGGGTCACTTTTACAGCCCCTGTTGCCTGACCACGGGCGTCCTGAAAAATCGTCAGCGTCATACGACCAGACTGCACAAACTTCACGCCATCGGGTGTGCCGTCAATGCCGGCGACTAAAATATCCTTATTACCCGACTGATTAAGCGCCATAATCGCACCTATTGCCATCTCATCATTGTTTGCGGCGATAGCGTTGACGGGGGTGCCGTTTAGCAGCCAGCCTGAAACGACGTCAACTGCTTCATTACGCTGCCATTTTGCCGTCTGTTTTTCTACAACTTTCATCTCTTTGTATTTGGCAATGACTGTCTCAGTGGCCCGCGTACGTTCATGTGCCTCCTCATTAGACAAGGCACCCATCAAAATGGCGACATTACCTTTGTAATTCATCTTTTTCGCCAGCGCTTCCATTTCCATCTCACCACCCAGCGCGGAATCAGAGCCTACATACGCCATACCGGGAGAAAGCTTTACTTCCGGTTTCCTGTTCACAAAAATGAGGGGGATGCCGGCGTTGCTGGCGGCTTTCATCATGGGCTGAACACCCTGCGTATCAACGGGATTCAGAATAATGGCATCCACACCCTGATTGATAAAATCATCAACCTGCTGGGCCTGTAGTGCCACATCACCTTTGGCATCCACAAACTGTCCACCGAGATCCTCTTTCTGGAGTTCTGACGCCATCTGACTGCGGAGGATGGAAATAAAGTTGAGATCAAAGTTAGCCAGGGCAACGCCAACTTTCATCTGTTTCGCCTGTACGGAAAATATCATCAGAGAAACCAGGGTAATAGCCGGTAATATTAACGCTTTCATATTGTTCACCTGTAAGGTGAATAAAGTTCCGGCAGGAACAGGCGTTATTTTTACCTGAAAATCCGGGTTTAAGAGTGATGAGGCGTTTACATTATCCTCACAACTTCCCCCTTCTGAACAATGACTGAAGTTGGTAATTGCCGATAAACATCAGGCTGATTATTAAAGTTATTTACAGTGCCCATGAGACTGACTATTAAAAGTTGCTATTAGTTGACGGCGATCACGAATGATTATGAGACGCTTATCACATTATTATAAGGTGCGGGCAGGGGGTTTTATGGCAGAGGTTAAATAACTACCTGAACTAACACAAAGGCACAGGTTAAGGGTGAGCATATTTTAAGATCTCAATTTCTCCCCCGGAAGCCTTATTAACAGAACCCATGCAGCGCAGTCATCCTGGCACACAACGTTGCAAACTCATTCAGCCAGACATCAGCGATTTATTAATGGCGAAAGCGTTTCAAGCAGAGCGGAAGGGGAAACGGGCATACCATCACGCTCCCAGGCATTCTGGAATTCCGCAATTTCAATACCGATGAAACGATGTGCGGCGATTATTTCACTGCAGGCGTGTAAATCTTCAAGAGTCAGACCGCCCCCGACTTTATAATCAGTGGGTACAATCCCAGGTTCAAGAACGTCACAGTCAAGATGAACGTAAACCTTACGCCCGGCAATCGCCGCTTTAAGACGCCCGGAGAGATTAGGGCCTGCTGTAGTGTGAGGGATGCAGTGTTCTCTTATCAGCGCTGTTTCGAACGGATCCAGATCTCGCTGCCCGACAAGCACAATCTGATCGATACGCACTCTATTACCCAGTCCTGAATCCCATAATCCCGTGGCTCCTGCCAATGCGAGCCCTCCCAGGTAACCCGTTTCTGATGTCTCCGGCGTATTCAGGTCAGCATGAGCATCGAACCAGACTATGCAACAATCAGGGTGGTACTTTGCAACGACAGGCAACGTAGCCAGTGAGACCACGCAGCGACTGATAGCCGCTACAGACACCGCTCCGGATGCAAGCACCTCTTCAAATCGTGCCTTAACAGCCTCGAGATTTAACATTGCAGCGTCAAGCTCCTTACGCCATTTCTCATTCAGGGCTGCTTCTGGATTTCCGACTATCACGGGATTGATACCTGTCTTACAGGCGAGATAATCTCCAATTGCTCTGGCACCAGGTAGGGCAAGATCATTAGGATCGCCGGCTCTCCCCTGAAATACGGTGTAGGCTGTTTTTATTGCTGACATGGCGTTGCTTCCTTACCGCTGATTTTTTATTGCTTTGAGCTTACATCACATTCGTTCGGGAGGATTAAAGCGATGGCTTTGTTTGCCAGCTCTGATTTTCGGATTCGGCTATCTATCCGTGCTGATGGGGTTCCTCGCCGTCTCTAAGACGGACAATGGATACACTTCGCAGCACAATATCTCATCCAAAACCCTCACCTTACCTCCAGCCGCCACACTTTGAGACTATTACCCTTGTCTCAGATCGCCACAGCCAGGATCCTGCTCTATTCTCGGGGAAAATGGATTCCTCCAGGCTTTGTCGAGGCACTATGACGTACAAATCCCTGATTGCTGAAGTCCACAATCAGCAGCGCACCCTGACCGCGATTGTCGAACAGGATGAGCGCACTGCCTATTTTTACATCTGGCCAACCGACCTGTTCCGCAGTCAGTATGCGGTGCGCGGCTGCTGGCTAAGAAACCTGCTGCCTGCACCGGCGCAGGAAGATCGCGAGGCGATGGAGCAGGGCATAGCGCCGCTACTCAGCGCCGAATATTGCCGTAATCTGGAGGCGGAACCTGCGCTGGATCCGGCGGGTCTGCAGATTCTGTGGGAGCCTTCTGATGATGGGGCGGCGCTGTGGTACTACGGCCAGCTGCTGGCGGTGATACCCGGCTGGAGCCTCTATCAGGAAAAGCAGGTGAGCTTCTCTGCGGGCTGCATTAAAAAGAACCGGCTGACGGCCCCATTAGGGTCGGCATCGACCAATGACTACTATGCCCGTGCGGAGCATCAGCGTCAGTTCTGGCGTGAATGGCACGACGGCAGCGAGTGGGACAACGTGCAGCAGGATCTGATGGCCTGCTATCAGGCGCGCTTCGGTGAGTCGGTGAAATATTACGCCATTGATCAGGGTAGCTGGCCGCCGATGGCGATCTCCCAGCACTGGCATCAGGGCGTCTGGGTTTTCCTGACGCTCGGTATGAGTATCCGGCCCATGCCGCAGGTCGATTATCTGTTTGATGAGCTGGCACCGCAGTATCGCCGCATTGAACTGGGTATGGCGGTTGACGGTGAAATCATGACGGAAGGCAACGCGGTGCAGATGGCCAGTGCGCTGGCAGAGTTCGTGCATCTGCCGTGGGCACGCCTGACCTGGCTGGGTGAGGGCCATACGCTGGCATCAGAAGTGGCACCGGTCGGCTTTGACAGTTTCCTGCTGGCCAATGAGCTGGCAACCGAAAAGGCGCAGTTCACACTGCCAAAACGCGATGGCGATCGCCCGACATTACTCTGGACCACGCCGATCACCGAAGCGGAGCGGCAGTTCGCGCAGGCCGATGAGCATGGCGGCCAGAAGTTACGGGAATTGTTAACAGGGGATGGCAACGATCACGTTTTTCGTCCCCGTCAGCAGGTCGTTGATTCAGCAGAGTAGCCCAGAATTGACGCGCCTTTTCACCTGTTCCCCGGTGCCTGCCGGGGACGTGATAGTCCCGCAGTGAAATTAAATTTTTACAAAAATCAAACATTTCTTAAATATGTGATCCCGCCCATCTCAAGTTCCCTTTAAGCGAGCCGTTAACCCGATCAGGCAATCGCGCCGCACCAGGTTCAGGGGAACAAAGATGTTCAAAACAACACAATCCCGCTTTACCGCAACAATGATTGCGTTCTTTGTTGCGCTTTTACTCGTTACAGTTTGGGTGATTAATCAGTTTGTCGCACCACAGCTCGTCGACAGCGAAAGCCGTCTGGTTCGCTATCAGGTCAATTCACTGGCCTCCGGTATCGTTGAACAGATGAACCGCGTGCAGGCTCAGCAGCGTGCGATTACCGAAGCGGCCTCCGTCATGGACAGCGCCACTATCGACACCCTGTTACCGACACTGGTAAACCAGTATCAGGACAGCAACGTGTTTGGTGGCGGTATCTGGCCACTGCCTAACCGTCGTGATCCGGCCAAAGAGAAAGACAGCAGCTTCTTTGCCCGTAATGCCAGCAACGAACTGCAGGTGAACACCTACTGGAACTCTGACGCAGCTGACAAATACTGGGAGCAACCCTGGTACAAAGATGGCATGGCCGCGCCGAAAGGGCAGTGTGCCTGGGCAAAAGCCTATCAGGATGCCGCCAGCCCACAGCCGCGCACCAACTGTGCTATGGCCATTTACAAAAACGGCACGGCCTGGGGTGTCGCCACCATCGACGTGACCCTGGGGTTCTTTAACCAGCTGGCGAAGCAGATGGGTGAAACCATTCAGGGCAACGTGCTGATCGTCGAAGCCGACGGTAAAGTCGTGGGCAATGGCGCGCTGGTGAATGCCGCTCCGAAGCTGGAAAACCTGGCTGATGTGCAGATGCCGATGGCCGCGCCGCTGAAAACGCTGCTGAACGGTGTGGGCAATCAGCCGCTGGAAACCACCTACGACAGCAGTGAAGGCGAGCAGACGCTGTTCCTGCAGGCCATTCCTGGCAGCCCGTGGTATCTCGCCAGCAGCCTGCCAACCAGCCTGCTGAAAGCGCAGTCGCACAACATGCTGACCCGTCTGGGCCTGGTGCAGATCCCACTCGCGGTGATCCTGCTGCTGGTGTCACTGGGCTTTGTTCGCGCCATGATGAAACGTCTTAACGTGCTGAACAGCAACATTGAAGCACTGTCGACCGGTGGTGCCGATCTGACCCAGCGTCTGCCAGCCAGCAACAGCCCGGAATTCAACGCCGTTGCACAGAGCTTTAACCAGTTCATCAGCTATCTGCAGGGCCTGCTCCAGCAGGTGGGTGACAGCGCGCTGGCGATCACCGCCGCATCGCGCGAAATCGCCAGCGGTAACGCCAATCTCTCTTCCCGTACTGAAGATCAGGCCAGTTCGATTGTGGAAACGGCTGCGTCAATGGAGCAGCTGACCGGCACCGTACGTCAGAATGCCGACAACGCGACGCACGCTAACCAGCTGGCGGCCGATGCCTCACAGGTGGCCGCACGCGGCACAGAAGTGGTCCGTCAGGTCGTCACCACCATGGGTGAGATTCATCACTCGTCACGTAAAGTGGTCGATATCATCAGCGTGATCGATAGCATCGCATTCCAGACCAATATTCTGGCGCTTAACGCGGCAGTAGAAGCCGCGCGTGCCGGTGAACAGGGTCGCGGTTTTGCGGTGGTGGCATCGGAAGTGCGCAACCTGGCACAGCGTTCAGCCAACTCGGCGCGAGAGATTAAGAAGTTAATCGAAGAGTCTGTGGCGAATATCGATACCGGCAGTGCGCTGGTTGAGCAGGCGGGTCAGACGATGGATGAGCTGATGAAGGGCGTGAGCAGTGTGACGACTCTGATGAGTGAAATCATGTCAGCCAGCCGCGAGCAGAGCCTGGGTATTGAACAGGTTAACGTGGCGATTACCCAGCTGGATGGCACTACACAGCAGAACGCCGTGCTGGTGGAGCAGGTTTCTGCCGCCGCACAGGCGATGGAATCGCAGAGCACCCAGCTTGAGCAGGTGGTTCAGAGCTTCCGGCTGTAATCCTCCTTCAGGCCAGCATTGCTGGCCTGATTTTCTCTCTGCTTCATCCGCTTATCTCCACCCGACACGGGTAAAAAATCCTCGATGATCCGCCCAAACTGCGTATTCTGTGCCAGAATAGTTGGGAATAATCTCAAGGAAACGCCATGTCTGCTATTGAAGTTATCCTCGTTGACCACCTCGATCGTCCCACCGGCAAAATGGAAAAGCTGGAAGTGCATGAAAAAGGATTACTGCACCGCGCGGTGACGGTCTACGTCTTCAATTCCCGGCAGGAGCTGTTACTGCAGCGGCGTGCCAGTGATAAATATCACTGTGGTGGCTTGTGGAGTAATACCTGCTGTGGTCATCCTTATCCGCATGAGTCGACCCGCGACGCCGCCGAACGCCGTCTGCGTGAAGAGATGGGGATGGTAGTGACGCTGACGCCGGTATTTGAGCTGAGCTATAACCTGAAGCTGAGTAATGGCCTGACCGAGCATGAATATGGCCACGTCTTCTTCGCTGTCTGCGACACGCTGCCGCAGCTGAATCCGCAGGAAGCAGACGCCTTTGATTATCGCCCGATGGCGCTGATTGAGGAGCAGATGCAGCAGCAACCACAACAGTTCACGCCCTGGTTTTTGCACACGTTCCCGCGCATCCCGGATTATCTGGAGCAGTTTCCTTTCCCGGCCGTTACGGCATAAAAAAACCGCATTAAGGTGCGGTCAGATGGTTTGAATTCAACGCGATGGGATCCAGCGTCCAAAGCTAAGCAGCGCGGGCCATGGCTGGCCCGCGCTGAGCATTGCCTTAGAGGGCGTCTTTTGCGTCTTTGCGAAGGACATTTGTTCTCTGAGCCTGCGCGGGCTCAGCGCCCTGACCACTGTTTAACGCGGCAGCTCAAAATCCTCTGCATCTACATCATAACCCGATGGTTCCCAGCGAATCGCCAGCAGCGCCAGCAGTCCGGCCAGCGGAGCCAGGAAGATGACCCAGAACACGCCGGTGCCCAGCGCCGCGACCAGTACCGGGAACAGGAACAGCGAAACGGTCGAACTGCCGCGCATCAACGTCTGGTTAAAGCCCACGCCGACGCCGCGCAGCGAAGTCGGGTAGCTTAATGAAGCAAACGTCATGGTGTGCGAACCCGGCCCAAATCCCTGACCAAACAGGAACAGCGCCAGCATACCGATCGCCAGCGCGGCTTCCTGACCACCTTCCGGGCGACCAGTCAGCGCCAGCCCGAGCAGGGCCACACACTGACAGCCATAACCCGCTACCGACATCTTCCACGCCCCCAGACGTGGCACCAGCCGCACCGCCAGAATCCCGCCAACAAAGGCGAACAGCAGATTCAGCGCCAGCGACACCAGAATAGTGGTCAGCATCGACTGGGCAAAGAAGCTGGAGATAATCACCGGCAGACCAAATGCCACCGCGTTATAGGCAAACGACGAGGCGATAGCGGTAATGGTCGCCAGCAGCGTACGGCGGCGATAGACACCCTGCAGCAGCGCACCATAGTTTCGCCAGCTCGCCTTGCGCACCGGCGTGGCAGCGGTCAGCCCGGCATCGGGAGCCACCTGCGCATTGATATTCCACGCACTGCGCAAAATCGCCGCGGCGCCTTTCAGATCCCCCTGATTGGCTGCCCACACCGGGGATTCACTCATGTAACGGCTGCGGATAGCGATGATGACAATCGCCGGAACGGCACCAAATCCGAGAATCAGCCGCCATAGCCAGTCGGTGTGACTTTCGGGCAACACTGCATAGAGCAGCAGCACCAGCAGATAAGAGATGCTGATCGCCGCGTACCAGGTCGGACACCACATCGCCACGCTGGCCGCTTTATTCCCCTTGCCGCGCAGCTTTGAAAACTCTGCCAGAAAGGCCATCGCCACCGGCAGATCAATCCCGACACCCAGTCCCATCACAAAGCGCGCGCCAGCAAGCACATACTCATTCGGCGCAAACGCACAGGCGATAGCCGCCACCACGAAAAAGAACATATCGGCCATAAAAACCCGATAACGGCCAATTTTGTCGGTGAGGTAGCCGCCAATCAGCGCGCCAATAATCGCCCCGAAGGTAATGGCCGAGGCGACCATGCCGGTGCCGGCTGGGGTGAGAGTAAACTCGCGCGTGATGTCTTTGATGCCAAACGCCAGGGCACCCAGGTCGTAAGCGTCAAGGAACACGCCGCCCAGCGCAATCGCCACCACGATGCGGGCATTATTTCGGGCACTGTCGCCGCTGTTCACCAATCGGGAAACATCCGCTGCACTGCGAATCCACTGCGTTTCGCCGGCGGGCGAACTTCCTGCTGTTGCTACATGGGCGGAAGAGGTCAGGTCAGACATGATGTTGTACGTCTTTTATGATAAAAACAGGTTTTCGAGGATAGCCGTTTAGACGCCCAGACGTAAATTCATTTCAGTTATAGATAATAATTTTCTCATCTCAAATCGTTATCAATTTGCGATAAAGTCAGCTGCATCGCCGCCGCGCCAGGCTACGCTTTTAAGGCAGATTATTTCCGCTGCCTGTTCTTCCCGCCTCTCTCAGGGGCAGGAGAGCAGCCTGAACGACACCACACGAACACGAACACATCACGCACTAACGAGATGCAATAAGGAAAAGGCCATGGTCAGAATTCGGGGTTGGATGGGAGTCAGCGCGTTGCTGCTCAGCATGGGGATGGCACAGGCGGCCGATCCGGTACGGGTCGGCTCAAAAATTGATACTGAAGGATCACTGCTGGGCAACGTAATCCTTCAGGTGCTGGAAAAGCATGGGGTAAAAACCGTCAATAAAATCCAGCTTGGCACGACGCAGGTGGTGCGCGGTGCCATCACGGCGGGTGAACTTGATATCTACCCGGAATACACCGGTAACGGCGCATTTTTCTTCAACGATGAGAAAGACAGCGCCTGGAAAAATGCTTCCGCAGGCTACGAAAAAGTGAAGAAACTGGATGCGGAGAAAAACCATCTGGTCTGGCTGACACCGGCGCCGGCCAACAACACCTGGACTATCGCCGTGCGTAAGGACCTGGCGGAGAAAAACCAGCTCACTTCGCTGGCCGATCTCAGCGCCTTTCTGAAAAAAGGCGGCACCTTCAAACTGGCGGCCTCAGCGGAATTTATTGAACGCAGTGATGCTTTACCGGCCTTTGAAAAAGCGTATGGCTTCGATCTTAAGCAGGATCAGCTACTGTCGCTGGCGGGCGGCGATACCGCTGTCACCATTAGCGCGGCGGCACAGCAGACCTCCGGCGTAAACGCGGCGATGGCTTACGGCACCGACGGTCCGGTGGCGGCATTGGGTCTGCAGACGCTCAGCGATCCCAAAGGCGTTCAGCCGATTTATGCACCGACGCCGGTGATCCGCGAATCTGTGCTGAAGGCTTATCCGCAGATTGCCGACTGGCTGAAGCCGGTGTTCAGCGCGCTTGATGAGAAGACGCTGCAACAGCTCAACGCAAAAATCGCAGTCGACGGTCAGGATGCCAGCAGTGTAGCCACCGAGTGGCTGCAGCAGAAAAAGCTGCTGTAAACGATGCAGATATCGCGGGAAGCGATACGCCGTCCGGTTGATCAGCCAGTGGCATTGCTGCTGCTGACGCTGCTGAGTCTGGCGCTGGTGGCATTACCCTTTCTTAACTTCGCCCCGAACCGGCTGGTGGCGGGCGAACCGCTGATGAGCTGGCAAATCAGCCGTTTCGGGCTGCTGTTGCTGCCGCTGGC
Source organism: Pantoea sp. WMus005 (assembly GCF_013415305.1). Lineage (GTDB taxonomy): Bacteria > Pseudomonadota > Gammaproteobacteria > Enterobacterales > Enterobacteriaceae > Pantoea > Pantoea rara. The sequence continues at coordinate 1,818,820 of NZ_JACBXU010000001.1, read as the reverse complement.
AACGCTGTGGCTGCTGCTGTGGCGTTCGCCTGGACGCAGCACGCTGATTGTGGCATTGCTGGCCGCCGAACTGATGCTGGCCGCGATTGTCTGGCTCAGTGGTCATCAGGCCACTTTGCTCAGCCAGCAGGGCAGCCGTCTGGCGCGCACCAGCTTTGCCAGTGGTCTGTGGTGCAGCGGCGCGCTGATCCTGCTGTTGATCACCGATCAGGTGCGGCAACTGACTTCCCATCGGCTGGCACAACTGCTGCTCAATCTGCAGGTCTGGCTGCTGCCACTGTGGCTGCTGTTCAGCGGCCAGCTCAGCGATCTCTCCCTGCTGAAAGAGTATGCCAACCGCCACGCGGTGTTTGATGCGGCCTTGAGCCGTCATCTCACGCTGCTCGCCGGCACGGTGCTGCCTGCGCTGATCATTGCGCTGCCGCTGGGTGTCACGCTGTTCCGGCGGCCTGGCTGGCAGGGCGGGGTGTTTGGCGTACTGAATGTGATTCAGACGGTGCCGTCGGTCGCGCTGTTTGGTCTGCTGATTGCGCCACTGGCCGGTCTGGCTCAGCATTTTCCGTGGCTCGGTAACTGGGGTATCAGCGGCATTGGGATGGCGCCGGCGCTGATCGCGCTGGTGCTTTACGCCCTGTTACCGCTGGTGCGTGGCGTGGTGGTGGGCTTACAACAGGTTCCACAGGAAGTGCGCGAAAGTGCGCGCGGCACGGGCATGAGCGGCTGGCAGCAGTTTATTGCGGTGGATGTGCCGCTGGCGCTGCCGGTCTGGCTGGCGGGCCTGCGGGTCGTCGTGGTACAGACGCTGGGCATGGCGGTGGTGGCGGCGCTGATTGGCGCGGGCGGTTTTGGTGCGATTATTTTCCAGGGGCTGTTAAGCAGTGCGCTTGATTTGGTGTTGCTGGGGGTGATCCCGGTGATTGCCCTGGCGGTCGTCATCGATGCGCTGTTCCGCCTGTTGATCTCACTGCTGGAGAGAAAAGATGATTGAATTTGATGGTGTTTCCCGCGCCTTTAACGGCAAAGCCGCAGTAAGAAATCTCTCTTTGCAGGTGGCAAAAGGGGAGTTTTGCGTGCTGCTCGGTACCTCCGGTTCCGGCAAATCGACCACCCTGAAGATGATTAACCGGCTGGTGGAGTTTGATAGCGGGGAAATCCGTTTTGCCGGCGAGTCGATTCGCCAGCTTGATGCCCGCACGCTGCGGCGGCGCATGGGTTATGCCATCCAGTCGATTGGCCTGTTCCCGCACTGGACGGTGCGGAAGAATATCGCCACGGTACCTGTGCTGCTCGGCTGGCCCAGGGCACAGGTCAATGAGCGCATTGCCGCACTGCTGGCGCTGCTCAATCTTGACGAGCATCTATTGAGTCGTTATCCCCATCAGCTCTCTGGCGGGCAGCAGCAGCGGGTTGGCGTAGCACGGGCGCTGGCGGCGGACCCGGAGGTGTTGCTGATGGATGAGCCATTCGGTGCGCTCGATCCGGTGACACGCGGGGTGCTGCAGCAGGAGATGCTGCGTATTCATCGCCTGTCGGGCCGCACCATCGTGCTGGTGACCCATGACATCGACGAAGCGCTGACGCTGGCGGACCGCATCGTACTGATGGATAACGGTGAGATTGTTCAGCAGGGCAGGCCGGTGGAGCTGCTGACCCAGCCGAAAAACGACTTTGTGCGCGACTTCTTTGGTCGCAGTGAAATGGGCGTGCGGCTGTTATCGCTGGCGCTGGTCGGTCATGCCGTGCGGCGCGGGGAGTGGCTGGCGGGCGAACCGATCGCCGCCGGCCTGACGCTACGCGACGCTCTGTCGCAGTTTATCGCGCGGCGCACCGATAAATTGCCGGTCATGGACGATCAACAGCAGCCACTGGGTGTACTTCACTTTGGCGACCTGCTGCAACTGCGCGAGGCGTCAACATGCGCAGGCTAAAGGATCCGCTGCTGTGGCTGGTGCTGTTCTATGGCGCGCTGCTGACGCTGATGCCCTATAGCGGGCCGCTGTTTCACCGCTGGTTTCCGGACCTGGCGCGGCCACTCTATCAGCAGGAGAGCTTCTGGCAGCTGACGCTGGCGCATCTGTTTCTGGTGATCACCGCCAGCCTGCTGGCGATCGTCATTGGCATCGGCAGTGGCGTGCTGGTGACGCGGCGGGCAGGCCGTGCGTTCCGGCCGCTAATCGAAACGCTTGTGGCGGCGGGTCAGACGATTCCGCCGGTCGCGGTGCTGGCAATTGCGGTGCCGGTAATGGGTTTTGGTGCCTGGCCTGCGGTGGTGGCGCTGCTACTTTACGGGTTGCTGCCGATATTACAGGGTACGCTGGCGGGCATTGATAGCGTACCGGCCAGCAGCCGGGAGATCGCCATCGGGGTCGGTATGAGCAACTGGCAACGGTTATGGCAGATTGAGCTGGCGCTGGCTGCGCCGGTGATTATCGCCGGGATACGCACCTCGGTGGTTATCAACATCGGCACGGCGGCCATCGCCTCAACGGTCGGGGCAAAAAGTCTGGGCTCGCCGGTGATTATCGGCTTAAGCGGCTTTAATACAGCTTATGTTATTCAGGGGGCACTAATGGTGGCGCTGCTGGCGATAGTGAGTGATCGCCTCTTTGAGCGCCTTCAGCGCGGGTTTAGCGTGAGTGAACGATGAGAGAGTATCCGACCAGCATCAGACCGCTGGTGCCGCCGGCCGCCATGATAAAAAACAGCGTGGCGAAAAAGGCTTTTTTGACATTCATGGTTAAAACCTGAGCTCGTTAACAGTGAGGCGGGGATAATAGCGCGCGCAAGGCAGAAGGCAAAGTGCCCGGCGTGCGTTTTTGTTATCAGGTGGGTTCGTGTAACCGTACGGCATAGCCCTGTTCCTGCCAGTGTGACAGCTGCTCCTGCTGGCGACGGGTCAGTTTTTTGCCGGTAAAGACAAACATGTTCATGCCCGGAAAGAGTTCAGGACGCGGTAAATCCAGCGGTTCAGCCAGCACATCAATCCGCCAGCCATGCTGCGACAGACGCCAGCCCTCCAGCCAGATGCGGGTGCGATCGTCGATGCCCCAGCCAATAATCAGCGCATCTTTTCCCGATTTTTTGCGGCTGCCGGTCAGGCAAAAAGCCACATAGTCGATCAGCAGGCCATCAAGCAGACTGCACATCGTGCGAGCAGTGTTCTGATCCAGACTCAGCTTCTGGCGTACCGGCATGAAAACGTGGTCGATCAATGCATCAATCGGATGTTCGCGACCAATCGCGGCAATTTTGTTACGAAGTTTAGCGGGCCTGACGTGACGCAGTACGCTGATCAGCTCATCCTGCAGTGTGGTCCAGCCGTCATGAGCATCAACATCGCCACCCTCCAGCAATGCTTTAACTTTACCGACCGGCACGCCGCTTTCAATCCAGCGCATAATCTCTTCAATACGATGAACATCTTCTTCATCAAACTGACGATGTCCGCCTTCGGTACGTTGCGGCTTCAGTAAGCCATAACGACGCTGCCAGGCGCGCAGGGTGACTGGGTTTATGCCACAGCGCTCGGCGACATCACCGATACTGTATAAGGTCATAAATTCCTCTTTCGATTTGTCTGAGTGCAATTACCATAACGAAGCAGACTAAGTTGTACAATACATTTCTCAATGTACAACTTGACTGATACGTCCTTTCTCAGCTATATCTCATTTAAGAGAATATTTCCCAAATATGAGAAATTACAATGTCGGAGCTGAATACTGAGCAACGACTGGCGGTGAGGCTGGCAGAATTACGCCTGCAACGTGGCTGGTCGCTGGATGAACTTTCTGTCGCCACGGGTATCAGTCGCGCGTCATTATCGCGCATTGAGCGAAGCGAGACCAGTCCTACTGCTGCACTGCTTAATCGTCTGTGTGCGGCCTACGGATTAACCATGTCGCGCCTGCTCAGTGAAGTGGAGGAAGAGTCCAGTCTGCTGGTCACACAGGAGCAGCAGCCGGTATGGCAGGATAAGGCCAGCGGATTTATTCGCCGGAATATTTCACCACCCGCACTTCATTTTAGATGCGAACTGGTCGAGGGCAGGTTACGTCCTGGTGCGCGTATCGATTACGATGCGCCCCCCATCCAGGGGCTGGAGCAGCATATCTGGCTGCGTGACGGGGGACTCACCATTACGATGGGGTCTCAGGAGTGGACATTGCAGCCAGGCGACTGCTTACGTTTTCATCTGACTGGAAAATCGGCTTTTGAGGCGCACCTGACCGACGGCGCGCGCTATTTATTGGTGGTGGCGAAACCATGATCGAATACGCAAACCTTAGCGGTACGCAGGCGCAACGGTATCTGGCCGAACTGACCGATGTTTTACAGGGCTGTGTGGAAGACGGGGCCAGCGTCGGGTTTATTGATGCTCAGGAGATTCAGGTGATGACGCGATTCTGGCAGCAGCGGATCGCCAGCATCACAGACGGCGACAGCGAGTTAATCGTCGCGCGTCAGCATGGACGTATCGTGGCGACGGTCATGATGAGTTGCAGCGCCATGCCCAATGGTCGCCACCGGGCGGAAATCAGTAAATTGCTGGTGCATCCGCAGGCGCGCCGTCAGGGGATCGCCCGTGAGCTGATGCAGCATGCTGAGCAGCGCGCGCGTGCGCAGGGCAAAACCCTGCTGGTGCTGGATACGCGCAGCGGCGATGTTGCCAGCGAGCTTTACCGTTCTCTGGGCTGGCAGGTGGCGGGGTCGATCCCGTTTTATGCGGAATCCACGGCAGGCGTGCTGGATGCCACCACCTTTATGTACAAAGTCCTGGCGTAGAGCGCTGCCGCCAGGCAACCGCTGAAATTTACGACAGCGTTCGAAAAATTCGGCGCGAAAGCTGACGCCGCCGGGATACTGTGTAAAAATACAGGCCATATTTTCGGTGTGGTAAAGCAAATCATGGCCCTGACAGCCGCAGTAAAAAGCCAGATAGCGCAATGGTATAAAGCGCTTCAGGAGCAGGTGCCTGATTTCATCCCGCGTGCACCGCAGCGCCAGATGATTGCTGAAGTGGCAAAATGCCTGGCGGGCGACGATTCACGCCACCTGGCGGTCGAAGCGCCGACCGGCGTGGGTAAAACTCTCTCTTATCTGATTCCGGGCATCGCGGCCAGCCGCGCCCAGGAAAAGCAGCTGGTGATCAGCACCGCTAACGTGGCGCTGCAGGATCAAATTTTCACCAAAGATCTGCCGCTGCTGAAGAAAATCATCCCCGACCTCACCTTTACTGCTGCCTTTGGCCGCGGGCGCTATGTCTGTCCGCGCAATCTGGCGGCGATGGCAGCCGACGCCGATCAGCAGGGCGATCTGCTGCTCTATCTGGACGATGATGCGGTCAGCAGCACCAAAGAGGAACAAACGCAGTGTGGGCGCTTACAAAAATCCCTGGACCGCTATCAGTGGGATGGCCTGCGCGATCACAGCGAAGAGAACGTCAGCGACAGCCTGTGGCAGCGCCTCTCTACCGATAAGGCAAGCTGCCTGGGTGCGCACTGCCACTGGTATCGTGAATGCCCGTTCTTTGTGGCACGACGCGAGATCGAGCAGGTGGATGTGGTGGTGGCGAACCATGCGCTGGTGATGGCGGCGATGGAGAATGAGTCGGTGCTGCCACCGGCCAAAAACCTGATGCTGGTGCTGGATGAAGGGCATCACCTGCCCGAAGTGGCCCGCGATGCGCTGGAGATGAGCGCCGATATTACGCCGGGCTGGAGCAGCCTGCAGCTCGACCTGTTTATTAAGCTGGTTGAGAGCATCATGACGCAAATGCGGCCAAAATCGCCACCACCGTTGGCGAATCCCGAACGGCTTAAGGCGCACTGCGATGAGCTGCGCGAGCTGCTGAACATTACCGCGCAGGCGCTGAATCCGCTGCTGCCGCCACATAACCAGCCGGGCGAATTCCGCTTTGTGCTGGGCACGCTGCCGCAGGAATTGCTGGATCTCTGCGCCCGGCTGTTCAAACTCAGCGATGCACTGCGCGGCCTGAGCGAAGGCCTGATTAATGCGCTCAGCGAGCAGACCGGCAAAGTCGATCTGGTGCGTCTGCATCGCAATCTGCTGCAGCTTAATCGCCAGTTTGGCTGGTTCGAATCGGTCAGCAAGCTGTGGCGGCTGGCGGCAATGGAAAAAGCCTCTGGCGCGCCGGTGTCCAAGTGGATCACCCGTGAGCTGCGCGAAGGTCAGGCGCACCTGCTGTTTCACTGTGCCGGGATCCGTGTCAGCGATCAGCTGGAGAAGATGCTGTGGCGTAAAATTCCGCATGTGGTGGTCACCTCCGCTACGCTGCGATCGCTCAATAGCTTCAATCGCCTGCAGGAGATGTCGGGACTCAGCGAGAAAGCGGGCGACCGGTTTGTGGCGCTCGACTCGCCGTTTAACCATGTGGAGCAGGGCAAGCTGGTGATCCCGCAAATGCGCTTTGAGCCGCTGATGACCCACGAAGCGGAGCACATCGCCGAGATGGCCGGTTTCTTCCGTCAGCAGATGGCGGAGAAAAAGCACAAAGGCGTGCTGGTACTGTTTGCCAGCAACCGGGCGATGCAGCAGTTTGTCGCCTGTCTGCCAGACCTGCGGCTTTCGATGCTGGTGCAGGGCGATCAGCCGCGCAGCCGCCTGGTGGACCTGCACCGTCAGCGCGTCACTAAAGGGGAAACCAGTGTTCTGATTGGCCTGCAGTCCTTTGCCGAGGGACTGGATCTGAAAGGCGATTTGCTGAGTCAGGTGCATATTCATAAAATCGCTTTTCCCCCGGTAGACAGTCCGGTAATTTTGACCGAAGGCGAGTGGCTGAAAAGCCTGAAGCGTTATCCGTTTGAGGTGCAGAGCTTACCCAGCGCCTCATTTACCCTGATTCAACAGGTCGGACGCCTGATTCGCAGCCATCAATGTTATGGCGAAATCGTGATTTATGATCGCCGTCTGCTGAGCAAATCTTACGGCAGCCGGTTATTAGCAGCGCTGCCGATCTTCCCGATTGAACAGCCGGAAACGCCAGAGCCGGAAGCGATACCGGCCACTGTGGTGCCCAAAAACACGGTGCGTAAACGACGTCCCACGCGGCGCTGAGCCGCGCACTTAACCGGAAGCGAGTGATGGAACTGAATAAAATCATTAAAGAGATTGGTCGCGGTAAAAATCATGCTCGTGACATCGATTTTGATACCGCAGTGGCGCTTTATGGCGCAATGCTGGCGGGCGAGGTGCCGGACCTGGAGCTGGGTGGCATCCTGATTGCGCTGCGTATCAAAGGCGAAGGTGAAGCGGAGATGCGCGGCTTTTATCAGGCGATGCAGGCGCAGATGATGCAACTGCGTGCGCCAGAAAACCGGCCGATGCCGGTGGTGATCCCCAGCTACAACGGCGCGCGTCGCCAGGGCAATCTGACGCCGCTGCTGGCGTTACTGCTGGTGAAACTCGGCTTCCCGGTGCTGGTGCATGGCGTCAGCGACGACGCGACGCGCATCACCAGTGAAACGGTGTTTGCCGCGCTGGGCATTACCCCTGTCACTACTGCTGAGGCGGCGCAGGCGAAACTCGATCAGGGCGAGCTGGCCTTTATCACTATCGATCACCTCTGCCCACCAATGGCGAAACAGCTGTCGCTGCGCTGGCGGATGGGCGTGCGTAACAGCGCGCATACGCTGGCGAAACTGGCGACCCCATTTGCAGAGCGAGCGGCGCTGCGGCTGTCGAGCGTGTCGCATCCGGAGTATGTGCCGCGCGTAGCAAAATTTTTCAGTGACATTGATGCGCCAGCCATACTGCTCAATGGCACCGAAGGGGAAGTCTATGCAAATCCGCAGCGCTGCCCGGCGATCAGTATGATTCAGGGTGCAGGCACGGAAGCGGAAGTGTGGGTGGAGCGTCAGCCTGAAGTGGCGATTGAACTGCCGGCAGATAAGTCGGCAGAGGTGACTGCGCGCTGGATTGAGGAGGTGCTGAATCGGCAGCGCCCGGTACCTGCGTCACTGCGACTGCAGCTCGCCTGCTGCCTGCGCGCCAGCGGCCAGTGCGACTCGCTGGCTGCGGCAGAGCAGCAGATCCTCACCGCCGGTTATTGAGTCAGGATAATGGCAGCGTCTGTTCAACCAGGTTCTGCCAGAAACGAATGCCAATCGGCAGCAGCGCGTCGTTGAAATCATAGCGGGCGTTATGTAGTGGCGCGGATGGCGTCTCGCCGTCCGCGCCCAGCCAGAAGTAAGCGCCGGGGCAGGCTTCCATCATGCAGGCAAAATCTTCTGACGCCATCGACGGATTGACCTGCCAGTGAACCCGGTCTGCTCCCAGCGTCGCCAGTGCCACGTCGCGTACCTGTTCAGCCGGTGCCGCATGGTTGGCGGTGACCGGATAGCCCGGCAGCCAGTCAATCTCACCGCTGACGCCAAACGGACGCGGCAGGGTCGCTACAAACTCATCAATCAGCCCTCGCACTTTTTCGCGCACGCAGGTCTGCAGACAGCGGACTGTGCCGCGCAGCACAATCTGTTCCGGGATGACGTTGATTGCTTCGCCACCGTGGATCTGGGTCACACTGACCACTGCTGAAGCCAGTGGAGAGAGGCGACGTGATGGAATGGTCTGTAGCGCCAGAATCAGCTCGGCCGCCACCACCATCGGATCCGCACCACTTTCCGGCATTGCTGCATGGCAGCTTTTGCCATGCAGCGTAATTTCAAACGAATCCAGCGACGCCATCATCGCACCGGGGTTAACCGCCAGCGAGCCCAGCGGCAGACCCGGCCAGTTGTGCATGGCGTAGATCGCATCCATCGGGAAGCGCTGAAACAGTCCCTCTTCCACCATTTTGCGCGCACCGCCCAGATTCTCTTCGGCAGGCTGAAAGATAAAATGCACCGTGCCGCTGAACTGACGCGTGGCGGCCAGTTGTCGGGCGGCGGCCAACAGAATGGCGCTGTGACCGTCGTGTCCGCAGGCGTGCATCACGCCAGGCGTCGAAGAGCGCCACTCGACGTCACCCTTTTCCGTGATCGGCAGCGCATCCATATCCGCACGCAGCCCGATAACCGGGCCGGGACCGTTTTCCAGCGTGCCAATGAGCCCGGTGCCCGCGAGACCACGAAAAACCTGCAATCCCGCCCGCGCTAACTCTTCCGCGATAAACTGGCTGGTTTGCTGTTCCTGGTAACCCAATTCAGGCTGGCGATGAAATTCACGGCGCCAGCGCAGGGCATCTTCAAGCAGGGCAGGGGAGAGAGTCATGCAGCGTCGTGCTCCTTACAGAATGAGAAGATTTCACTTTAGTGATCAGGTGGCGCGGCGTCTATCGCTGTCGGGACTAAATATGGCTATAGGCTAAATCAAAAAGGAATAAGTAATAAGGAAGTGATTTCAGGAAAGGGTATCAGGCTATAAACATGCAAACAAAATGGGGCAAGCCTTAGCTTGCCCCGTTCAAATAACTACTTCTGCATCGGGAGGTTCAGGCCATGATCTGCCGCGCAACTCTGCGCCAGCTCATAACCTGCATCGGCGTGACGCATCACACCTGTAGCCGGATCGTTCCATAGCACGCGGCTCAGGCGCGCATCGGCCTCTTTGCTGCCGTCGGCAACAATCACCACACCAGCGTGCTGCGAGAAGCCCATGCCAACACCGCCGCCATGATGCAGGCTGACCCAGGTCGCGCCGCCTGCAGTATTCAGCAGCGCGTTAAGCAGCGGCCAGTCAGAGACGGCATCAGAGCCATCTTTCATCGCTTCGGTCTCACGGTTTGGTGAGGCGACTGAACCGCAGTCGAGATGGTCGCGGCCAATTACCACCGGCGCTTTCAGCTCGCCGTTGCGCACCATTTCGTTGAATGCCAGACCGGCAAGATGCCGCTCACCCAGTCCCAGCCAGCAGATACGTGCCGGCAGGCCCTGGAAGGCGATGCGCTCCTGCGCCATATCCAGCCAGCGATGCAACGTTTTGTGGTGCGGGAACAGCTCTTTGAGTTTTGCGTCGGTCTTGTAGATATCCTCCGGGTCACCAGACAGCGCCACCCAGCGGAACGGGCCTTTGCCTTCACAAAACAGCGGGCGGATATAGGCGGGTACAAAGCCAGGGAAATCGAAGGCGTTGCTGACACCCTCATCCAGCGCCACCTGGCGGATGTTGTTGCCATAATCCACCGTCGGGATGCCCATATGACAGAAGTCGAGCATCGCCTGGACGTGAATTGCCATAGAGGCGCGCGCGGCTTTCTCAACCGCTTTCGGCTGTGAAATGCGCTCCTGTTGCCAGCGCGCCAGATCCCAGCCAATCGGCAGATAGCCATTAATCGGATCGTGCGCAGAGGTCTGATCGGTCACGATGTCCGGCTTCGGCCCGCCCGCCTGAGCGCGCTTCACCAGTTCCGGCAGGATCTCAGCAGCATTGCCCAGCAGGCCGACTGAAATCGCTTTTTTCGCTGCGGTGGCTTCACTGATGATGGCCAGCGCTTCGTCCAGCGTAGTGGCTTTATAGTCGACGTAGCGGGTACGCAGACGGAAATCGATGCGTGACTCCTGGCACTCAATCGCCAGCACACAGGCTCCGGCCAGGACGCCCGCCAGTGGTTGCGCGCCGCCCATGCCGCCCAGCCCGGCGGTGAGGATCCAGCGTCCGCTGAGGTCGTTGTTATAGTGCTGACGTCCCGCTTCGACGAAGGTTTCGTAGGTGCCCTGCACGATGCCCTGCGCGCCGATGTAGATCCAGGAACCGGCGGTCATCTGGCCGTACATCATCAGGCCTGCTTTATCCAGCTCATGGAAGTGATCCCAGGTCGCCCAGTGCGGCACCAGGTTGGAGTTCGCCAGCAGGACGCGCGGTGCATCCGCGTGGGTGCGGAAGATGCCGACCGGCTTGCCACTCTGGATCAGCAACGTTTCATCCGGCTGCAGCGCCCGCAGCGAACGCAGGATCTGCTCAAAACACGCCCAGTTTCGCGCTGCTTTGCCGATGCCGCCGTAAACCACCAGATCTTCCGGGCGCTCGGCCACATCGGGATCAAGGTTGTTCTGAATCATGCGGTAAGCCGCTTCAATCAGCCAGTTAGCGCAGTGCAGCGTGGTGCCATGCGGCGCACGAATCTCACGTGCTACCGCCTGAGAAAGAGTTTCGCTCATTACAGATTCCTTAATTCAGCTGAAGTTGGGCGCATGCTTGGCAGCAGCGCGGTCAATGCCTGAGGCCAGTCAGTGCGACTTGCCCACTGACGCATTGCCTCAATATCGGGCGCCAGCAGGCGATCCTCCTCAAGGAAGGCGACCTGCTCGCGAATGGTGTCGATGGCCTGCTCAATCAGCGAGGAGCTTCTCAGTGGCCGGTTGAATTCAATGCCCTGCGCGGCGGCCATCGCTTCGATACCGACCACGGCAGCGCTGTTAAAGCACATGCTGCCGAGACGGCGGGCGGCGTAGGTCGCCATCGAAACGTGATCCTCCTGGTTAGCGGAGGTCGGCAGACTGTCCACGCTGCCCGGATGGGCCAGCGATTTATTCTCAGAGGCCAGCGCAGCGGCGGTGACCTGGGCGATCATAAAGCCGGAGTTCACGCCGCCGTCGCGCACCAGGAAGGGCGGCAGACCGGACAGGCCGCTGTCCAGCAGCAACGCCATACGCCGCTCGGAGATGGCCCCGACTTCGGCAATGGCCAGCGCCAGGATGTCAGCGGCAAAGGCCACCGGTTCGGCGTGGAAGTTGCCGCCGGAGATCACATCGCCGCTGTCACTGAACACCAGCGGGTTATCCGAGGCTGCGTTCGCTTCGATTTCCAGAATGCGTGCCGCATGGCTGAAATTGTCCAGGCAGGCACCCATCACCTGCGGCACGCAGCGGATGGAGTAGGGGTCCTGTACACGGCCGCAATGCGTATGCGACTGCAGAATTTCACTGCCCTCAATCAGGGTGCTGACGGCGGCGGCGACCGCAATCTGGCCCTGCTGACCCCGCGCCTTGTGGATACGGGCGTCGAACGGTTTCAGCGAGCCTTTGATCGCTTCCAGCGACAGCGCACCCGCCATCAGACCGGCAGCAAACAGGTTTTCACCTTCAAACAGGCCGCGCAGCGCCAGCGCAGTCGACACCTGGGTGCCGTTAAGCAGCGCCAGTCCTTCTTTTGGACCAGGCACAAACGGCGACAGGCCGACGCTTGCCAGTCCTTCTGTGGCAGGAATTAACCCGCCATTGAGCCGGACCTGACCTTCGCCCAGCAGCATCAGCGACATGTGCGCCAGCGGTGCGAGATCGCCGGAAGCCCCGACCGACCCTTTTTCCGGGATGCAGGGCATCACGCCCGCGTTGAACAGCGCCAGCAGCGCCTCAACCAGTTCGATACGTACGCCAGAGTGACCGCGCGCCAGGCTGATGATTTTGGTCGCGACTACCAGACGGGTGACATTGTCGGGCAACAGATCGCCCAGCCCGACGCTGTGTGACAGCACCAGATTACGCTGCAGATCCGCCAGCCGGCTGGCCGGGATTTGCGTCTGCGCCAGTTTGCCGAAGCCGGTATTAATGCCATACACCACGTTGCCAGAGGCGACAATCGCATCCACGGTCTGCTGGGCTGCCGCAATCGCCTGATGCGCACTCTCATCAAGGCTCAGCGTGACGTTACCCTGATAGATAGCGCGTAATGTGGCGAGGTCCACCTCGCCTGGCACCAGGCGCAAAGCCTGAAACGAACCTGACATAGTCTACTCCTGTCTATACAAGTGTGCTGGCGTGGCTAAGCTGCTTTTCTTGCCCTGACCAGCGGAATAATTCGAGTGAAACATAAGCGTTAACCCTTGTCTATGCTTGTCTATACAATCAAGTATTGAAAGCAAGCGTCGTGCCAGGCCGATCACAAAAATCGAATCTCTGCCCGCTGCGGGTTACGTCCTGAAAGCATTACAGAGGCTGCACCATGAGGATGCGCAGACTGCACCAGTAGGGCAGCGGGTGCTCTACTGGATGTATATACATTCACGTGGTGAGACAGTAAACTTAGGGGACTTTCAGCATAAGGAACAGCAAATGGTCGAGCATACAGCACTGGCACAACTGGCGGCGGCAATGAGCGATGAACCTGCCCCGATCTATCAGCGGGTGAAGCAGGCTATCGTCAGCCAGATTCGTGAAGGGTTGTGGAAAGCGAATCAGCGTGTGCCATCAGAAAGTGAACTGGTCAATGAACTGGGCGTCAGCCGCATGACCATTAACCGGGCGTTGCGCGAACTGACCAGCGAGGGCTTCCTGGTGCGGATGCAGGGCGTCGGAACCTTCGTGGCAGAGATGAAAGGCTACACCGCCATGCTGGAGGTGCATAACATTGCCGATGAGATTGCCCAGCGCGGCCATCAGCACAGCAGCAAAATTCTCGCCATCGGTCAGAACAAAGCCGATCCCGAGCAGGCTGCGGTACTGGGACTTACTACCGGGCAGACGCTCTTCCATTCGCTGATTGTGCATTACGAAAATGACCTGCCGGTGCAGCTGGAGGATCGTCTGGTCAACCCGCTGGTCGCGCCCGACTACCTGACGCAGGATTATGAGAAGATGACGCCGTACACCTATCTGATGCGGGTCGCGCCGCTGACGGCGGGCGAGCACATCGTTGAAGCGGTGCTGCCCGATGCGCGTCAGCGTAAACATCTGTCGCTGGACGAGCACGATCCCTGCCTGCTGATTCGTCGTCAGACCTGGAGCGACACGAAGATCGTGACGTATGCGCGGCTGCTCTATCCCGGCTCACGTTACAAACTACTGGGCCGCTTCAGAGGACACGGTTAAGTCGGGCAAACAGCAGCCGGGCATCCGTGTCACACGGGCTGAGTTGTGTCTCTTCATCGACCCACCACGCGCCCTGTTGCGCGCTCAGCTTTTCTCCGTCAGCCGTCTGCCATGCGCCACCCAGCACCCAGGCGACACCATGCAGCGCGCTGACCGCCGTGTTAACCACCTCTACCGTAGCCTGCCATTCACCACGTCGCGTCATGATATTGAAATCTTCGCTGATGCTGCCCTGCAGCTGCGCCGTTAAGGCGAGTTCTCCGGCAAACGCCCACGGCTTTTGCGGCGTCAACAGATGCTGCACATCAGACGCGGTTAATAACACCGGATCGCCATGCAGCAGGGTAATTACCCGATCGATCTCCGGAAAGGCGGAGAAGGGGCCATCCTGCGCCAGGGTGGCAATGCTGGCGCGCCAGCTGAAGCGATCCGCGCCGGGCGGGAAGCTGATGATTTCGCGGGTCTCGCCACCGCCGTTGCGCCAGCGGCTGACCGCCAGATCTGCGTACGCGAACCGGGCGATCATCGCAGCGCCGCCATCGCCTGAGCAAAGCGCGTAGCACACGCCGTCTGCTGCGGATGCACGCCATCTTCCACCACGGCCTTACCTGCGACATAAACGTCGCGAATCTGATCGCGCTGTCCGGCAAACAGCCAGCGGTTCAGCACGGCGTGGGACTCAACGCTGCCAAGCCACGCCTCATCGCGCAGCACCAGCCAGTCAGCACGTTGTCCCACCGCCAGCACGCCCTGCTGAATGCCGCACGCCTGGGCGCCACCCGCTGCCGCCTGTTGCCAGAGCAGGTCGCCCACCGACGGCTGGCCGGGCAAAGTCATCCGGTTGCGACGCTGGTCGCGCAGCCGCTGCGCATACTCCAGCCAGCGCAGCTCTTCCTGGGCGCTCAGCGAGACATGGCTGTCAGAGCCAATGCCCCAGCGTCCACCCTGTGCGATATACTCCACCGCCGGGAAGATGCCGTCACCGAGGTTAGCTTCGGTGGTCGGACAGAGGCCCGCGACCGCACCACTGCGGGCAAGGCGCGACAGCTCACTCTCATCCAGATGGGTGGCGTGGATCAGGCACCAGCGCGCATCCACCGCAAAGCGGTTCAGCAGCCAGGCGACCGGACGTTCGCCGCTCCAGGCCAGCGAGTCATTGACCTCTTTTTGCTGTTCAGCCACATGGATATGCACCGGCAGTGCCGGATCGCTGGCTGCCAGCACGTCGTGCATCTGGCTTTCACTTACCGCCCGTAGCGAATGGAAACAGAGGCCACGGTTCAGCAGTGGCCGCTGCTGCTGCCATGCATCCAGCCGTGCCTGCTGTTGCAGATAGCGATCGGTCTGCTGGATAAAACGTTTCTGACCGGCCGCCGCGGGCTGACTGCCGAAACCGCTGTAGCTGTAGAGCACCGGCAGCATGGTCTGACCGATACCGGCGATCTCCGCCGCTTCGATCAGCTGTTGCAGCATCGCGTCATCACCGTAGGGCGTGCCGCTGGGGTCGTGATGCAGATAGTGAAACTCCGCCACCTGGGTGTAGCCACCTTTCAGCATCTCGATATAGAGCAGGGTGGCGATATCGCCCACCTGCTCAGGTGTCAGGCGCTGGACCATGCGGTACATCAGATCCCGCCAGGTCCAGAAGCTGTCCTGAGGATCGCCCGCCACTTCAGCCAGACCTGCCATGGCGCGCTGAAAGGCGTGAGAGTGCAGGTTGGCGATCGCCGGGATCACCTCGCCGTTGAGCCTTATCGCCTCCTCAGCGTGGCTGTCCGGGGTAATGGAGTCGATAAAACCGGCCTGATTGACCGTGATACGTACCTGCTGCTGCCAGACCTCCGCCAGCAGTGCGCGCGGGGCAAAAAACGTTGCCATGGTTGATCCTCATCGGATGTAGTTGTATATACATATACATACTTTGAGGCACAGTGTAAACGGCGGAGGCATGAGGCAACGATGGCAGAAGAGATGCGCGTAGAAACGGTGTGGACGGGGGCCGACCTGGTCACCATGCGTGACGGAAAGTACCATCTGATACCTGAGGGCGCGCTGGTGGTGCAGGCGGGCAAGCTGGTGTGGGTCGGGCCGCAGGCGGAGATGCCCGCGTTCATTGCCGATCAGCATCATCATCTGCCAGGCGGCATCGTGACGCCGGGACTGGTGGATTGTCATACCCATCTGGTGTTTGGCGGTGATCGCAGTCAGGAGTTTGAACAGCGCCTGAATGGCGTCAGCTACGCAGAGATTGCCGCGCAGGGCGGCGGCATTCTCTCCACCGTGCGCGCCACCCGCGCGGCCACCGAAGAGGAGCTGGTGGCGTCGGCTCGCTGGCGGATCAATCGTCTGCTGGCCGAGGGCGTCACTACCGTTGAGATCAAATCCGGCTACGGTCTGGACGAAGAGAGCGAAATGCGGATGCTGCGGGCGATTCGCCAGCTGGGCGAGAGCGTGCCCGCCGATGTCCGTGCCACCTGTCTGGCCGCCCATGCCTTTCCGCCGGAGTTTACGCACAATCCGGATGGCTGGGTCGATATCATCTGCGACCGTCTGCTGCCGCAGGTTAACGCGCTGGGGCTGGCGGATGCGGTGGATGCGTTCTGCGAGCATCTGGCCTTTTCCCCTGAGCAGGTGGCGCGGGTGTTCGACCGGGCCGTGGCGCTGGGCATGCCGGTGAAATTGCATGCGGAACAGCTCTCGGCGCTGGGGGGCGCAGCCCTGGCCGCGCGCTACGGCGCACTCTCTGCTGATCATCTTGAATACGCCACCGAAGAGGATGCCAGAGCGATGGCAGAGCATGGCACTGTGGCGGTGCTGCTGCCTGGCGCGTTTTACCTGTTACGCGAGACCCGGCGTCCGCCGGTGGAACTCTTCCGGCAACATGGCGTGCCGATGGCGCTGGCCAGTGATGCCAATCCCGGTACGTCGCCCGCGCTGTCGCTGCGCCTGATGCTCAATATGGGCTGCACCCTGTTTGGCATGACGCCGGAAGAGGCGCTGGCAGGCGTTACGCTGTGGGGGGCAAAAGCGCTGGGGCTGTCTGACAGTCACGGCTCGCTGGAGGCGGGAAAAGTGGCGAACTTCGTGCACTGGCCGCTGGCCCGTCCGGCGGAACTGGTTTACTGGCTGGGGGGCGAGTTGCCCTGTACTGTTGTTTATCGTGGAGAACTGCAATGAACCCTTTCTATTTTTCCCAGGGCAGCCTGCCGCTGCTGGTCAGCATTCCCCATGCCGGTACGGAGTTGACGCCTGGCGTGGAAGCCGGACTGAGTGAGGCCGCGCGCGGCCTGCCTGACACCGACTGGCATATTCCGCTGCTGTATGATTTTGTGCGTGATCTCGGGGCCAGCGTGTTAATTGGCCGCTACTCACGTTTTGTGGTCGATCTCAATCGTCCGCCCGATAACCAGCCGCTCTATTCGACTGCCACCACCGGCCTGTTCCCGGAAACCCTGTTCGATGGCACGCCGACCTTTGCGCCAGGCAAAACGCCCGATGCCACGGAGCGTCAGGGCTACATTGATCAGATCTGGCAGCCTTATCATCAGCAGATTCAACAGGAACTGGCGCGGCTTAAAGCGCAGCACGGCTATGCGCTGCTGTTTGACGCGCATTCCATCGCCAGTGAAATTCCCCGCCTGTTTGAGGGGCGTCTGCCCGATATCAACGTCGGCACCAACGACGGTGCAAGTTGTACGCCTGCCATGAGCGCGGCGATTGAGGCGGTGTGCGCAGCACAGACCGACTACAGCTGGGTGATCAACGGGCGCTTTAAAGGTGGCTACATCACCCGCGCTTACGGTCAGCCGCAGCAGCAGATTGAGGCGGTCCAGCTGGAGCTGGCGCAGCGCAACTATATGGATGAAACCTCGCCCTATGCCTGGCAGCAGGCGCGCGCCGCACAATTACAGAAAGTACTGAAGGCAATGATCCACGCCATGCTGGCGCAGGCTAAACCGCACTAAAGCAGCGATGCGCCACCCCGGTGCAGCGCTGCGCCAATTGGGTGCAGGCAAAGGCGTTTTGCCTGCCTGCACTCATCCTCCCGCCCCTTCTTCCGTCTCTGCAGAGCTGGCATAACCTTTGCTAGGTTGTATGTACAAGTGAAGCAGTGCCACTCTCCACATCATAAATTCTGTCTGGCTCACAAAATGATAAAGCCGGCAATGAACTGCGCTGCGTTAACTTGTATATACATGACATATCATCCTGTGAAATTTATGTTAAATCTCGTCAGGGCGATCACCAGGCCGCTACTTCAGGAGAACCGTATGACACACCCTCTGACTTTTCGTCGTTTATGTCTCACTACGCTGGTTTCCAGCCTGCTGCTCTGTGGCGTCAGTGCCCAGGCTAAAGAGTGGAAGTCAATCACCATTGCCACTGAAGGCAGTTATGAACCCTGGAACCTCACGCTGCCGGGCGGCAAGCTGGGCGGTTTCGAACCGGAACTGATGGCGGATCTCTGCCAGCGCATGGCGATCCAGTGCAAGCTGGTGGTGCAGAACTGGGATGGGATGATCGCCGGACTGAATGCCGGAAAATATGACGTCATCATGGATGCGATCGTGATTACGCCCGACCGCAAGAAAGTCGTGAATTTCACCGTACCCTACGCCTCAACGCCTGCCACCTTCATCACGGTAAAAGGGTCACTGCTGCCCGCTGACAGTAAGATCATCAAACTCACCGACGACGCCGGAACCGTGGAACCTGCCATTGCACCCCTGAAAGCAGCGCTGAAAGGCAAAACGATCGGTATCGCCTCCGGCACGGTTTATACGCCATTCATCGACAAATATTTCAAAGATGTTGCAGACATCCGCGAATACACCAGCTCAGCGGATGCGATCCTCGATTTGCAGGCGGGGCGGATTGACGCGGTATTTGACGACGTCACCTTTGCGCAGTCGATGCTGGCGCGGCCGGATAACCGTAACCTGAGTTTCAGCGGTCCACAGCTGGGCGGCCCAATCTGGGGTGAGGGTGAAGCGATGGGCGTGCGTATGGCAGACAACGATCTGAAAGCCCGACTGGATCAGGCGATCCAAGCCGCGCTGGCCGACGGCACAGTGAAAAAGCTGAGCGAGAAGTGGTTCAAAACTGACGTCACACCCTGAGTGAGGTAACTGATGATAAGCCTGCTGAGTTTTGGCCCGGACGGCTGGGGACGGTTGATTCTGAGTGCCACGCTGACCACGTTGCTGCTGTCGCTATGCGCACTGCTGGTCGGTGCGGTGGTGGGATCGTGCGTTGCCGCCGCAAAGTTATCCTCCCATCGCGCGGTACGCTGGCTGGGGGAAGGCTACTCGGTCATCTTTCGTGGCATCCCTGAGCTGCTGGTGATCTACCTGTTCTACTTCGGCGGCTCGGGACTGATCACGCAGATCGGACAACTGTTTGGCGCGGACGGCTTTATCGAAGCGCCGCCGTTTCTGATCGGAGCATTGGCGATCGGGCTTATCTCTGGCTCTTACCAGGCGGAAGTCTATCGTGCCGCACGGCTGGCACTGGCGAAAGGGGAGATCGAAGCCGCCGTCGCCATTGGTATGCCGCGCTGGCGCATCCGGCAACGCATTCTGCTGCCGCAGGTGGCACGCTATGCGCTGCCCGGCCTGTCAAACGTCTGGCAGATGAGCCTGAAAGATTCGGCGCTGGTGTCAGTAACCGGCATTGTCGAGCTGATGCGGGCCAGCCAGATTGCGGCCGGTTCAACCCGGGACTACTTCTCCTTTTACCTGGTGGGCGGAGCCTGTTATCTGCTGCTGACGCTGCTGTCGAATCGCGCCTTTTTGCGGGCCGAATCCCGTCTGGGCCGCGCCTGGCAAAGCCGCACCGCTGCACAGCATTAAGGACATTTATGATCGATCTTGCGTTCCTTACTGAAACCTTCCTGAAACTCAGCGCGGCGCTGCCAGTCACGCTCGGCCTGTTTATCAGCGCCTTTCTCTGTGGAGGCGTGCTGGCGGTGGGCATTCTGGCACTGCGCATGAGCCGCTGGCGGCTGCTGAGTGCATTTGCCCGCGGCTACATTCTGGTGTTTCGCGGATCGCCGCTGATGATCCAGCTGTTCCTGATCTACTACGGTCTGGGACAGTTTGGTGTGATTCGCCACAGCGTCTTCTGGCCGTTTCTGCGTGAGCCTTTTACCTGCGCGGTGCTGGCGCTGTCGCTCTGTACTGCTGCTTACACGGCGGAGATCCTGCGTGGCGCACTGCTGGCGGTCCCGCCCGGTCAGGTGGAAGCGGGGATGGCGTGCGGTATGTCGCGTGGCCTGCTGCTGCGGCGCATTATCGCGCCGGTGATGCTGCGTTATGCGCTGCCTGCGTACTCCACCGAAGCGATTCTGCTGGTGAAATCGACCGCGCTGGCCAGTCTGGTAACGGTGTGGGATGTCACCGGGGTAGCCCAGCAGATTATCCAGCGTACTTACCGCACCATGGAGGTGTTCCTGTGTGCGGCGGCGATCTACCTGATCCTCAACTTCATCATTGTTCAATTGTATGCCCTGCTGGAGCGGCGTCTGACACCGGTTCATAAACCGGAAAAAAAACCGTTACCAGCCGCTAAGCCGATCCCCGGAGGAGAAAAAAATGTCTGAACTGCCACCCGTCACGCTGTCGGCCAGCGACATCCATAAATCCTTTGGCGCGATGGAGGTGCTGAAGGGCATCTCGCTGCAGGCGCACCAGGGCGATGTCATCTCTATTCTCGGTGCCAGCGGCTCGGGCAAAAGTACGCTGCTGCGCTGTATTAATTTGCTGGAGACGCCCGATTCTGGCGTGGTTAGCGTCGGCGGTGAAACCATTGAGATGAAGCGTCATGCGCGCGGGCACCAGCTGGCAGCTAACCCGCGTCAGATTGAGCGGCTGCGTTCCCGGCTGGGGATGGTGTTTCAGAGCTTTAATCTCTGGTCGCATCTCACCGTCCTGCAAAACGTCATTGAAGGGCCGCACTACGTCCTGAAGCGTGATAAAAAAGCCTGCATTGTCCAGGCGGAACAGCTGCTGGATCGGGTCGGTTTGCTGAATCGCAAAGATTTCTATCCTGCCCAGCTTTCAGGCGGCCAGCAGCAGCGGGTGGCGATCGCCCGTGCGCTGGCGATGGACCCGGAGGTGATGCTGTTTGATGAACCCACGTCAGCACTGGACCCGGAACTGGTGGGCGAGGTGCTGAAGGTGATGCGCAGTCTGGCGGAAGAGGGGCGTACTATGCTGGTGGTCACTCACGAGATGGGCTTTGCCCGCAACGTCTCAAACCGGGTGGTGTTTATGCATCAGGGCACGATTGATTGTCAGGGCACGCCAGAGGCGATGTTCGGCGAGGCGGGATCGGCGCGCTTTAAGCAGTTTATCTCCAGTCATCATCAGGTGGAGCCGGTGGTATGAGCGACGAGACGAATCAGACGCGGGTCTGGGGTGATGGCCCGCTACAGTGGCAGGCGCTGGTGCAGGTCGCCCGGCACGGCGCGACCCTGACGCTGAGCGACAGCGCCTGGCAGCGCATCGCGCAGAGCCGTGAAATTGTCGGAAATATCGTGGCAGCGGGGCAGGTGGCCTACGGCATCAATACCGGATTAGGGGCGTTGTGCAACATCACTCTTTCGGAAGATGAACTGAACCAGCTGTCGCGCAATACCCTGCTGAGCCATGCCTGCGGTGTCGGGCCGGTGCTGAAAAAAGCGGAGGTGCGCGCCATTCTGTGTGCCGCGATTGCCAACTACAGCCACGGCAAATCGGGTGTGTCAGTGGCGCTGGTGCAGCAACTGCTGGCGCTGCTGAATCTGCAGATTACACCTCAGGTGCCATCGCAGGGATCGGTGGGCTATCTGACGCACATGGCGCATATCGGTCTGGCGCTGATCGGCATCGGTGAGGTTGAGTGGCAGGGCGAAATCATGCCTGCGCAGCAGGCGATGGCCCAGGCGGGATTAGCGCCTTACCGGCCAGGTGCCAAAGAGGGACTGAGCCTGGTCAACGGCACGCCCTGCATGACCGGCTTAGCCTGCCTGGCGCTGGACGATGCCGAACGTCTGCTGGACTGGGCGGATGTGACAGGCGCAATGAGCTTTGAGGCGCTGCGCGGTCAACTGGTGGCGTTTGATCCCGAAGTGCTGGCGCTCAAGGCCAGCCCGGGGATTCAGCGGAGTGGTGAACGTCTGCGCCAGTTGCTGAGTGACAGCCCGCTGCTAACCGCGAGCGTCGGTATCCGGACTCAGGATGCACTGAGTCTGCGGTCGATGCCGCAGGTGCACGGTGCCTGCCGCGATCAGTTTGATCACGCCGCTCGCCAGGTGGAGACCGAACTCAACGCCTGTACCGACAATCCGCTGATTCTTGGAACGCCGCAGGAGTGGCGCGTGGTGTCTCAGTCACATCCGCATGGTGAGTCGGTGGCCATGGCCTGTGATCTGCTGGCGATTGCGCTGGCGGAGCTGGGGAGCATTGCTGAGCGACGACTTGATCGGCTGGTGAACCCGCTGGTCAGTGGCCTGCCGCCGTTTCTGGTGGCTGAGCCTGGCGTCAATTCCGGCATGATGATTGCGCAGTACGTGGCGGCCTCGCTCTGCGCGGAAAACCGTCAACTGGCGCAGCCTGCGGTGCTCGATAACTATGTCACATCAGGATTACAGGAAGATCATCTGAGTCTCGGCACCGGGTCGGCGCTGAAGCTGCTGAAGCTGGTCAGCAACGTCGATCACATCATCGCGATTGAGTATTTGCTGGCGGCACAGGCGCTGGAATTTCACGGTGAATCGCAGCTGGCAGCCGGCACACGGCGTGCCTGGCAGCATCTGCGTCAGGGTGTTGCGCGCTGGCAGCAGGATCGCTGGCTGGCACCCGACATCGCCCGCGCAGTGGCGCAGATAAAAGCGCACCGGGCTGATGCGCTTGTGGGGTGAGGATTACCTGCGGCGTGCGTCCGGACGGACTAAATCAAAGCGCTGCGCTTCACTGATACCGTAATAGGCGCTGGGGCCGCCTGCGCGCAGAATCGGTTCGGCTTTTGCAGTCTGATAAATGCCCTCTTCCAGCAGCGAGTCATCGATGTGGATCGCCACCGCTTCACCCATGACCAGCCAGCTGTCGAGCAGGTTGCCGCTGGCATCCTGCAGCTGAATCAGTTGCGTCAGGCGGCACTCGAAGTTGACCGGGCTTTCTGCCACCAGGTTCGCACTGACCTGAGATGCCGCCAGCGGCGTTAACCCGGCAAAGGCAAATTCATCCTGATCGGCCGGCAGTGAAGCGGAACTTTCGTTCATCGCTTCGGCCAGCGGGCGGGTTGCGAGGTTCCAGACAAACTCTTTTGTCTCAGCGATATTCCGGACGCTGTCTTTCCAGCCGCTGCTGGCAAAACCGATAATCGGCGGCTGATAGTTGAAGCAGTTAAAGAAGCTGTAAGGGGCCAGATTATGCTGGCCGCTGGCGCTGACAGAGCTAATCCAGCCAATCGGGCGCGGCCCGATAATCGCATTCAGCGGATCGTGCGGCAGACCGTGACCAGCACGGGGTTGATAGGAATAGCGTTTCCGGGTCATAACGTCTCCAGCAGGGAATTTTATTTATCTTAGCCCCACAGCATCGCCCGACGGAACCGGAATGAGGTAAGCGGATGGTGCGGGTTTATTTTCCGACGCCTACAGCGTATTGTACGCGCGCCGGAATAATTGAGAGAACGTATGAAAAAGTCAGCCAGCACGTCGCCCTTCCACGCCCGCAATCGCCATCAGGGCGAATACGATTTTGCCGCGTTAACCGCTGCCCATCCACCGCTGAAGGCCAAAGTCCGGCCCAACGGATATGGCGTGAAGTCCGTGGATTTTGCGGACCCGGAGGCGGTGATGCTGCTGAACCAGGCGCTGATCAAACTGTTTTACGACATCGACTGGCAACTGGCTCCTGGCTCACTCTGCCCGCCAGTACCGGGACGCGCCGATTATCTGCACTATCTTGCCGATTTGCTGGCGCTGGATAACAACGGCGTCATCCCGATGGCGGACGTACTCGATGTCGGCTGCGGTGCAAACTGCATCTATCCATTGATTGGTGCAGCAGAATATGGCTGGCGCTTTACCGGCACCGAGATTGATGAAGCCGCCATTAAAGCCGCTAACCGCATTGTCGCAGCCAACCCACGCCTGACGCGCCAGATCCGTTTACGTCGTCAGAAAAACACCGATGCGGTGCTGGCGGGTGTGGTCAGCAAAACGGAATTTTTCAGCGCAGTGATGTGTAATCCGCCGTTCCACGCGTCGCCGGATGAGGCAGTGGCAGGTTCGCAGCGTAAGGTCCGCAATCTCGGGCTGGATAAAAATGCACCGCTTAACTTTGGCGGGCAGCACAATGAGCTGTGGTATCCCGGTGGTGAGAAAGGCTTCATCGGCAAGATGATCGCCGAAAGCGTGGCGCTGGGTCGTCAGATCGGCTGGTTTACCTCGCTGGTGTCGCGCAAAGAGAACTTACCGGCGCTGGAAAAACAGCTGCAGGCGCTCGACGTCGCTGAGGTGCGGGTAGTGAATATGGCGCAGGGTCAGAAGCAGAGCCGCTTCCTGGCGTGGAGTTTTATGGCTGCGGCGCAGCGCAGCAAACTGCTGAGTCGTCTGGGTAACTAAGAGGTCTCTTTACGCGGGCAACGGGTTTATCTGCGGACGAAGAGGAAAAAAGAACGGGCCGCGATGCGGCCCGTTTCGATCAGGAGACGTGCTGCAGAAATTCGCGCAGACGATCGCTGGGGGGGTTGCTGATCAGGCTGTCGGGATCGCCATCTTCCGCAATCCGGCCTTTGTCGATAAAGATCAGGCGCGAAGCGACCTTCTGTGCGAAGCCGACTTCGTGCGTCACAATCACCATCGTCATGCCTTCTTCCGCCAGATCCTGCATCACTTTCAGCACTTCGTGACGCAGTTCCGGGTCCAGCGCTGAGGTGGGTTCATCAAATAGCATCATTTTTGGCTTAACCGCCAGCGCACGAGCAATCGCCACGCGCTGCTGCTGACCACCGGAAAGCTCAGACGGGAAGTGATGCGCACGCTCGGCCAGGCCCACTTTGCCCAGCAGTTCACGCGCCAGCTGGCGTGCCGCCTCTTTGCTGGCACCGCGCACCCGAATGGGACCAAAGGCGACGTTGTCCAGCGCACTCATCTGTGGGAACAGATGAAACTGCTGAAACACCATGCCCGCTTCCTGACGAATCAGGCGGTCATCAACTTTCGGGTCATTCACGCGCAGGCCATCAACAATCAGCTCGCCACTGGTGATCTCTTCCAGCTTGTTAATGCAACGCAGCAGCGTCGACTTACCGGAACCGGAGGGACCGATAATGACCACCACTTCGCCCTGGTTAATTTTCAGATCAATATTGTGCAGCACCTGGGTCTGGCCAAAATGCTTGGAGACATCTTTAAATTCAATCACAGGATTTTCACCCTTTTCTCAATGCGGCGCAGCACAAAGCTCAACACCAGCGTAATCACAAGATAGATGATCGCGACGGCGCTCCAGATTTCCAGAGCGCGGAAGTTACCGGCAATAATTTCCTGACCCTGACGTGTCAGTTCAGCCACACCGATAACGATGAACAGTGAGGTATCTTTGATGCTGACAATCCACTGGTTGCCCAGCGGCGGCAGCATACGGCGCAGCGCCAGCGGCATAATCACGTAGCGCAGCGTCTCGCGGCTCGACAGGCCAAGCGCCAGTCCGGCTTCGCGGAAGCCCTTGTTGATCGACAGCACGGCACCACGGGTAATCTCGGCAATATACGCGCCAGAGTTAATCATGATGGTGACCACCGCCGCGCTGAAGGGATCAATGCGCAGGTCGGGGAAGGCCATCGGCAAAGCAAAATAGATAAACATCACCTGCACCACGATCGGGGTGCCACGGATGATTTCGATAAACACCAGTGCGATGTTATTGGTGATCCAGCCGCCGTAAGCGCGGGCAAAACCGGCTACCAGCCCGATGAACAGGCCGCCAACCAGTCCAATAATTGAGATTATTAAGGTCAGTTTAGCGCCTTCAAGCAGCGCTGGCATGGCGGGCCAGATGACGCTCCAGTCAAACTCCATGGTGTCACTCCAGATATGTTGCGATGGAAAAAAGCAGGGAAAAAGTTTCCCTGCTGAAATCAGATAACGGGCAAATTATTATTTAGGTTCGGTGCCAAACCATTTTTTATAGAGCGTGTTGTAGGTGCCGTTCTCTTTCAGGGTTTTCAGTGCGCCGTTAACTTTTTCACGTAAATCGTCGCTGCCTTTCGGGAAGGCAATACCATACTGCTGCGCTTCAATTGAGTCGCCTACCGCTTTAAAGCGGCCTTTACCCGCAGTGTGGATGAAGTAAAGGATGTTAGGCGTGTCATGCAGCACGGCGTCCGCACGGTTGGTGCCCAGCTCCATATAGGCGCTGTCGATGTTCGGGAATTGACGCAGGTCTTTAGATTTGATGTTAGCTTTTGCGTATTCCACAGAGCCGGTACCGCTTTTCACAGCAACCACTTTACCGTTCAGATCGCTGATGCCTTTGATGTCGTTTTCATTATTACGCACCATGACCTGCAAACCGCTTTTGTAATAACCATCAGAAAACTCGATCGCTTTTTTACGTTCTTCAGTAATGGTGATACCCGCCAGTGCCAGATCGACATTGCGCGTTTGCAGTGCAGGGATAATGCCGCTGAAGTCCATTGGCTTCAGGGTGTAATCAAGCTTCAGCTCTTTTGCAATGGCATCCCACAGATCCACATCAAAGCCGACATATTTGTCGCCTTGTTTGAATTCAAACGGAACAAAGGCGGTATCAGTCGCGACGACCAGCTTCTTTTCGGCTGCAGTGGAGGAGAGGGAGAAGGCCAGCGCCAGCGCGGCCACAGAAACTTTTAACAGTGACTTCATCATTTTTCCTTTTTTTACTACCAGGCGGCAGGGCCTGCGTTTGCGGCTTGTCATATGAAAGAACTATGCCAACATTGCAAAATGCGAGAAATCAGGGAGTTGAATAACATAGCTGACACGATTTTGCAGTTAATTCTGCCTTTGCACCATTTTGGTGTTTAGTTTTGGTGCATGCGGCTATTTTGGTGCAAACGGTAGTGTGCCTCAGATGTTAAGGCTGTGAAGCGAAGGAAGGAAGAACTGTTAACAGGGTCATAAAAATGCGGTAACACAGACGTAAAAAAGGCGGGTTTCCCCGCCTGATTGACTGCAGTGAGTTTTATTCAATGTTGGCTTCGATGAACCACAGGAATTTATCCAGATCGCGTGATGCTGCAGTAAAGATGTCAGCAGTATCTTCGTCTTTCACTTCAGAAATGGCTTTACGGGTATCATTAGCAACAACGCTGTAGCGGTCTGCCAGCGCTTTCAGATGATCCTGAACGCTGTGGATGTTCAGCGGATAGCTTTTCAGCGGCGTCGTATCGTTAACCACCTGCGTAGTACCCAGCGCCACGCCACCCAGTTGAACGACACGCTCAGCAATGGTGTCCTGATGATCGGTGATCGCAGTGCGGAAGCCGTCCAGCATCTCATGCACACCGATGAAGTTAGCACCGCGCATGTTCCAGTGCGCCTGCTTAGTAATCAATGACAGGTCAATAAACTCGACTACCAGACGGTTCAACACCGCGATGGTGGCTTTCTTCTCGTCTTCGGCCACGTCATTGCGGGTATAAATCAGGTCAGAAGATTTAGTTTTAACCAATTTAGCGGTACTCATCGTTTCAGTCCTCTCTTTGATGGTTGTCCTAATCAAGTACCGAATAAGTATAGCAGCGCTTTTCAGCTTTGCAGAAACGACTTTGTCAATGGATGAAATAGCGTGGGTCTTTTTTTAAATGCGAAGCATCGCCTGAAACGTTAATACCATGTTAAAATAAAAACAGCTAAACATATAAAATTAAATCAATAGGTTATATGAGTTTGTAAATAACTGGTAAGCGACTATTTCAAAATAGTCAGCGCTTAAAAGAAAGATGATTAAGAATAGTTCTCATGATGAGCATGATTGTTATTTAGCCCGCCAGCAGAGCGGGCTGAAAGGGGTTATTTCTGACTATCGTCTGATAATTCAACACTGTTTAACTGACTCTTTTTCGGCCGCATGGTCAGCGTGGACCCGGCCGAGGCGATGATGATAGCCAGCAACGCCAGCCACTGAAGCCCGGTCAGGGTTTCCCCCAGAAACAGCATGCCGGAAAAGGCGGCCATGGCGGGTTCAAGACTCATCAACGTACCGAAGATGCGTGCCGGTAAGCGGGTGAGGGCGATCATCTCGAGTGAGTAGGGAATGGCGCTGGAGAGCAGGGCAACCAGCAACGCGACAGGCATCACAGCCCATGTCCAGATGCCACTTTCTGCGAATGTCAGCCCCAGCGGCACAAAAATCACTGAGGCAATCAGGGAACCGATGGCCACTGTGGCCGGACCATGTTCTGCGCCTGCCCGCTGTCCTGCCAGAATATAGATCGCCCAGCAGGCACCCGCACTTACGGCCAGCGCTGCACCCAGCGGATCAATGGCTGTCATGCCGGTGCCAAAAGGCAGCAGGAACCACAGACCAATCACCGCCAGTAGCACCCAGACAAAATCGAGCGGTCGGCGCGATCCAAACAGTGCCAGTGCAAGCGGGCCGGTGAATTCCAGTCCCACCGCCACGCCCAGCGGCACGGTACGAATCGCCAGATAGAAGGTGAAATTCATGGTGCCCAAGGCCAGGCCGTACATCAGCAGAGGCAGACGCTGCTCCCGACTAAAGCGTAAACGCCAGGGTTTGAAGATGACACAGAGGATCAGCGTGCCGAATCCCAGGCGCAGCGCGGTGATACCGGTGGCGCCTACCGCAGGAAACAGGCTTTTTGCCAGCGAAGCACCGCCCTGTAGCG
This sequence comes from Pantoea sp. WMus005, assembly GCF_013415305.1. GTDB lineage: Bacteria > Pseudomonadota > Gammaproteobacteria > Enterobacterales > Enterobacteriaceae > Pantoea > Pantoea rara. The sequence goes on along the minus strand of NZ_JACBXU010000001.1, from coordinate 1,790,171 downwards.
ACAGCATCGCAATCAGCAGTACGGCTATCGGCAACACTATTGGGGCAAGGGTTTTAGAAGCGGGAGAGGCAGACATCCTGTGTACTTTTCCTGGTCATCAGCATGTGAATGAACCAGTGTAAAGGAAATGGCGGGCAAAAAATCAGTGAAATAAGTTTTTAAATTTGCCTTAACTGAGCAAAATCTGGTCAAAATCAGTGCCATTTTGGTAAAGAAATGTCAGGTTTTTTTAGGATTTAACTTAAACAACGTAATAAGCACAAAATGATTATTGCAGGAAGATGACGGTTTTTATAAGAGAAATGAATGACATAGTCTGTTGCATTAACTTCCTGTTACACCAAACTTTCTGTTAGACAACAAAATCCGGGCAGAGTTTCTCGCTATTTTTTGTTATATTTTCAGCGTTGTCAGGAGAGAAGTATTTTCACATTTGAGGTGGTTATGAAAAAAATTGCATGTCTTTCAGCATTAGCCTGTGTACTGGCAGTATCTGCAGGTTCAGCAATGGCACAGAGCACCGTAACTGGTGGCTATGCTCAGAGCGATTATCAGGGCGTTGCTAACAAAGCTAACGGCTTCAACCTGAAATACCGCTACGAAGACGGTTCTAACCCACTGGGTTGGATCGGTTCATTCACCTACACTGAAAAAGATCGTACCGAAGATGGCGTTTACAATAAAGGCCAGTACTACGGTGTGACCGGTGGTCCAGCTTTCCGTCTGAACGACTGGGCTAGCATCTATGGTGTTGTAGGTATCGGCTACGGTAAATACCAGGGCAACGATACTTCATCACGTGATAAAACTGACACCAGCGACGTAGGTTTCTCTTACGGTGCAGGTCTTCAGTTTAACCCAATGCAGGACATCGCACTTGACGTTGGTTACGAGCAGAGCCGTATCCGTAGCGTTGACGTCGGTACCTGGATTGCTGGCGTAGGTTACAGCTTCTAAGTTTAGCTTAGCTGACCTGCCAAAAAACGGCCCCTTGTGGGCCGTTTTTTATTGCGCTGAATTTACCTGCCACTTTTCCGTCTCTGCACGTTTCCTGCCTCTTCTTTAAATCTAAAGCCGATCAACAGCCATGCGACGTTATGCCGCAGGGCATCATGTGCATGTGGCAACGTTAGAAAAAAGAGATCAGAGGGGGGAAGTGCGCCTCTCAGCCACTGGCTGAAAGGCACTGAATCAGGATTAGCCGCGCCAGATCAGATTCTGACAGCGACGATCGGCAGGCTTATGGCCCAGCAGTTTTTCAATCAACATCAGACGCAGTGTGAACGGGGAACGCGTCAGCAGGCACAGCCAGGATTTCATCTCCGTGGTTGTTTTCTTTTCAGCCTGGAAGCATTTGCTGCAATCTAAGCAACATTTCAGGGTGCTCATAGAATCACCTCCCAATCATAGTCGACGCAGTAGTCAGCAGCCTGCGGTGAGAAGCGTCATCATCACCGGAGCAACAGAGGATCAACAAGGATCACTCATTTGCTGCTTACATTATCAACAAATATAGCACTGGCTATATCGTTTAGCCAAGGCTAATGACGAAAAATTTGAGCTTCTTTGCGGCTGGTTTACAATGAGCGCAGCTAAATCCGTACAGCAGTGTCAGTACGGGCAATAATAATGAGGAAGCTGAATGAGTCGTCGTGCTAAAAGCGTGGTTTCTGCGCCAAAAGGACCACTGAAAGATATTGAAGAGCATGTCGAAGGTTTTCGGCAGGTGCGTGAAGCGCATCGTCGGGAATTAATTGATGACTACGTTGAGTTAATCTCTGATTTGATTGGTGAATTTGGCGAAGCACGTCAGGTCGATATGGCGGCCCGTCTGGGCGTTTCGCAACCCACTGTAGCTAAAATGCTGAAGCGGCTTGGCAGTGCCGGGCTGGTGGAGCAGGTGCCTTACCGCGGTGTCTTCCTGACCAGTGAAGGTGAGAAACTGGCAGAGGAGAGTCGCGCCCGTCATCATATTGTTGAAAGTTTTCTGCTGGCGTTAGGCATTAGTCCCGAAACGGCCCGGCGCGATTCTGAAGGTATTGAACATCACGTCAGTGATGAAACCCTGGCTGTATTTAAGAAGTTCTCCGAAACCCGTTAACGCTAAGGCGTACCCTCACCATGCCTCAACTGCTTCGATCTTTTTTGCATGACTCAATTTTGCATTTATTAATCGTGATTGGTGTAGTTCTGGCATTCCTGGCAGATTTTCGCTGGGCCGATCTGCCGGGTGCCGTAGACTGGCATACGATTATCACCCTTACCGGGTTGTTGATACTGACCAAAGGTCTGGAAACCAGCGGCTACTTTGATGTGCTGGGGGGACGACTGATTGCCCGTTTCCGGCACGAGCGTGCGCTTGCGCTATTTATGGTGCTGGCTGCTGCCTTGCTCTCGACGTTTCTGACTAACGATGTGGCGCTGTTTATTCTGGTGCCACTGACGCTGACGCTGCGAAAGTTCTCACATTTACCTATCTCGCGACTGATCATTTTTGAGGCGCTCGCGGTTAATGCCGGATCGCTGCTGACGCCTGTCGGCAACCCGCAAAACATCCTGCTGTGGAGTCACGGCAAGCTCAGCGTTATGGGATTTATTGTTCAGATGCTGCCGCTGGCTGCCTGGCTACTGCTGAGCCTGGTGGTGTTGACCTGGTTTAGCTTCTCAAAGCGGTCGATTGATAAGCATGACAACCCGGAGCAGCCGGAGTGGCAAAAGCCGCTGTTTATCGTCAGCGTGGTGTTATACCTGCTGTTTATCGCCGGTCTGGAGCTGGAGATTACCGGCTGGATACTGCTGCTGATCCTTGCCACCTTCATGGCGATGGCGCGCCCGGTGTTGCAGCGTATCGACTGGAGCCTGCTGGCAGTGTTCATCGCCATGTTTGTTGACGTCTTCCTGCTGACGCGGTTGCCAGTCATGCAGGCTCATTTTGATGCGGTGGCGCATTTTGGTCAGGGGCAGCTCTATCTGCTGGCAATTGGTCTGTCACAGGTAATCAGTAACGTCCCGGCAACGATACTTTTGCTGCAAAAAGTCCCGCCGACCGATGTGCTCGCCTGGGCGGTCAATATAGGCGGATTCGGTCTGCTGCCGGGTTCCCTGGCTAACCTCATTGCTTTGCGTATGGCGAAAGATCGCGCCGTGTGGTGGCAATTCCATCTCTTTTCCCTTCCTCTGCTGGCCTGGTCAATGGCCAGCGGCTGGCTGCTTCTGCGGTTGCTCAATTAGGCACGACGCATCCTGCTACCTCTGAGAGGTGGCAGGATGTGCGCCATTTCTCAAGTTTCGTAAAGTTGCGCTGGATTTTGTCAGTTTCCGAGATAAGGTTAACAGGACCTTTATGCCCGGGAATTAGGGCCTTAGCCAGTGATGGGAACTATGAGCGAGAATAACCAACACGATCCACACCAGCAGGACGCAGATAATGTGACGGATAAAAGCCGTCAGTCAGAGGAAAATCAGGACAACGACCAGCAACCTGAGCGTAAACGCCCCGGTAAAAAGCCGCTGATTATTCTGGCGGTGGTGGTGGTGATTATGCTGATTGTCGGTCTCTGGTTCTGGTTATCTACCCGCAATATCGAAACCACCGACGACGCCTTTACTGAAGGCGATGCCGTTACTATTGCGCCTAAAGCCTCCGGCTATGTCGTGAAGTTGCTGGTGAACGATAACCAGCGGGTGAAGAAGGGCGATCTGCTGGTAGAGATCGATCCCAGCGACAACCGTGCCCAGCGTGAACAGGCTAATGCGCAGCTCGGTTTAGCCGTTGCACAATTGCATCAGGCGCAGGCCCAGCTGGCGCTGTCAAAAGTACAGTATCCGGCTCAGCGCGATCAGGCTCTGGCCGATCAGGCTAAAGCAGAAGCGAATATGCTGAATGCGCAGGCGGATTACCGTCGCCAGCGTGGCGTCGATCCACGTGCGACCAGCCAGCGTAATATCGACAGCGCGTCCGCGCAGCTACGTTCGGCGCAGGCGCAGTTACAGAGTGCGAAAGCCCAGGTTGAAGTCGCCTCACAGGTTGCCCTGCAGATTCGTCAGCAGGAGACGAATGTGGAAGCGCGTCAGCAACAGGTTGAGCAGGCGAAGGCGCAGTTAAGCACGGCCGATCTTAATCTCTCCTATACCCAGGTTCGCGCGCCTTATGACGGGTTCATTACCAAGCGTAACGTTCAGCTGGGCACACTGGTGCAGGCCGGTTCCTCTCTGTTCTCGCTGGTTTCGCCTGAAATCTGGGTTACTGCGAACTTCAAAGAGTCTCAGCTGCAACGCATGAATCCGGGCGATAAAGTTGAAATCAGCGTCGATGCCTGGCCGGACATGAAGCTGGAAGGACACGTCGACAGTATTCAGATGGGCTCCGGCTCACGCTTCTCGACCTTCCCGTCAGAAAACGCCACCGGTAACTATGTGAAAATCGTTCAGCGCGTGCCGGTGAAAATCGTCATCGACAAGGGCCTGGATCCAAACCATCCACTGCCGCTGGGTCTCTCGGTTGAACCGAAGGTAACGGTGGAATGAGTACGGCGCAGAGCTGGAAACCGGCCAGTAATCCGTGGTTAGTCGCAATCACGGTGACGCTGGCGGTGTTTATGGAGATCCTCGACACCACTATCGTTAACGTGGCGCTGCCGCACATCGCCGGTTCGCTCTCCTCCAGTTACGATGAGTCAACGTGGGTGCTGACCTCCTATCTGGTGGCGAACGGCATTGTGTTGCCTATCTCTGCGTTCTTCAGCCGTCTGTTTGGCCGTAAACAGTTTTTCCTGATCTGCATCGTGATGTTCACCATCTGTTCCTTCCTGTGCGGCATCGCAACGGAACTATGGCAGATCATTTTGTTCCGCGTGCTGCAGGGCTTTTTTGGCGGCGGATTGCAGCCGGTTCAGCAGTCCGTGCTGCTGGACTACTTCAAGCCGGAAGATCGCGGCAAGGCCTTTGGTCTCTCCTCCATCGCTATTATTGTCGCGCCGGTCATTGGCCCGACATTAGGGGGCTGGATCACCGACAACTACAGCTGGCGTTGGGTGTTTTTTATCAACATTCCGGTGGGCATCCTGACCGTGATGGCGATCTATCAGCTGCTGGAAGATCCACCGTGGGAGCGTAAATGGGCCAAAGGTAAGCTGAAGATCGATTATATCGGTATCAGCCTGATTACCTTAGGACTGGGTTGTCTGCAGGTGATGCTGGATCGTGGAGAAGATGAGGACTGGTTCGCTTCGCACTTTATCGTGCTGTTCGCCATTCTGGCGCTGATCGGCATCGTCGGGGCCATTTACTGGCTGATGTATGCCCGTAAACCGGTGGTCGATATTCTGGTGATGAAAGACCGCAACTTCTGGGTGGCCGGGCTGCTGATGGCGGGCATGGCGATGATTCTGTATGGCAGTTCTGTGGTGCTGCCACAGCTGGCGCAGCAGGATCTGGGTTATACCGCCACCTGGTCAGGGCTGGTGTTATCGCCCGGCGCGGTGTTGATTGTACTGACGATTCCGCTGGTGCTGAAACTGATGCCGATTGTGCAGACGCGATACATCATCGCCTTTGGTTTCAGCTGTCTGGCTATAGCATTTTTCTATTCCGCCACCCTGACGCCGAATGTCGATTTCAAAACACTGGTGATGATGCGTAGCGCGCAGTCAATCGGGCTGGGTTTCCTGTTTGTTCCGTTGACGACGATCGCCTTTGTCACCATCCCGCAGCGACTTAATGCGGACGCCTCGGCGCTGTTTACCATGTTCCGTAACGTGGCCGGATCGATTGGGATTTCGCTCTCTACTGCAGCCATCACCGAGCGCGCCCAGGCGCGGTCGGCGCATATGGTGCATAACATGACGCCGCTGAACGAGCCGTTCAACGTTACGCTTCAGCACTGGGCGCAGGCGATACGCGATTTTACCTCGGCGGTGGGCGATCCCGTCACGCTGGCAACCGGACAGCTTTATCAGGAGATGATTGCGCAGTCGCGTATTCTCGCTTACATCGATGTCTTCTCAGGCCTGAGTATTGTCGCCCTGATTTTGATTCCATTTTGTTGGCTGCTGTCGCCGATTAAGAGCGAAGGCAGTGCAGGAGCACACTAACATGAAGGTTTTTTACTCTCATCGCCTGAAACCCCTGAGTTTGCTGCTGGCCCTTGGGCTGGCAGGCTGTGCCGTCGGGCCTGACTATCAGGCACCGAAACCTGTCGTGCCGGGTGGCTATAACACCCTGGATTCGCAGGAGGCGTCGAAGCCGCAAAACGCCGCGATTAATTCCCGCTGGTGGCGCAGCTTTAACGATCCGCAGCTCGACAGCCTGATTGAGCGGGCGATAGCGGGCAACCTGAGCCTGCAGCAGACCGTGCTTCGCATTGCCGGTGCGCGTGAACAGCTGACGCAGGCGCAGGGCAGTCTGTTCCCCAGCCTGAGCGGTTCGGCCAAAGTGACGCGTCAGCAGCTCGGACTTAAAGGCTTGCTGGAATCCAATGGTGCCACCGATCAGCTCGACAGCAATGTGTCCAGCCAGCTTAACGGGCTGACCCAGCCGGTTAACCTCTATCAGGGCAGCTTTGACGCCAGTTGGGAGCTGGACCTGTGGGGCAAAGTGCGCCGTCAGGTTGAGGCCGCCAATGCCCAGCAGCAGGCCGCGATAGAACAACGCAATGATGCGCTGGTTTCGCTGGAAGCCGAAGTGGCGCGAGCCTGGCTGCAGCTGCGAGGCGCGCAGAGCACCATCCAAACGCTGCAACAGCAAATTGAGATTGCGCAGCAGACGGCCGAGCTGACCCAGAGCCAGCAGCGTAATGGTCTGGCTCCGCTGACTGATGTGGAAAACGCCCGAGCCCAGCTCAGTACGCTGCAGGCGCAACTGCCGCAGTATCAGGCACAGGAACGACAGGCAATGAATGGGTTAGCGGTGCTGCTCGGCAAGACGCCAGGCGCGCTGGATGCTGAACTCAGTACGCCTAAAGCGTTGCCGCCGCTGCCGCAGTTTGTTCAGGTGGGCATTCCTTCCACGCTGGCACGCCGCCGTCCTGATATTCGGCAGGCTGAAGCGACCCTGCATGCACAAACCGCTGAGATTGGCGTTTCTGTGGCCCAGCTTTTCCCGAGTCTGTCTCTGACCGGCCAGCTTGGCGTCCGCAACACCGACGCCAGCTATCTGGATAACTGGAGCAGCCATTTCTACAGTTATGGACCATCGTTATCGATCCCGATCTTCCAGGGCGGTCAGCTGGTGTCGAGCGTGAAGTTAGCACGCGCGCAGCAGGCGAGCGCCGCACTGGATTATCGCCAGACGGTGCTGACAGCGTTGCAGGATGTGGAGAATGCGCTGGTCAGCTATCGCGCCGATCAACAACGCGTCACCGCACTGGATGAGACGACCGGTGCCCTGCAGCGCGCCTTTAATCTTGCCAGCGACAGTTATCGTCAGGGGCTTTCGACCTTCCTGGAGGTGCTGGATGCACAGCGTCAGCTGGCGCAGGCGCAGGAGCAGGCCACTCAGGCGAGGATGCAGAGCGCACTCGATTTAGTGGCGCTCTATAAAGCGCTGGGCGGTGGCTGGGAAACGTATCAGAACGTTGATATGCCAGATTACCCGGTGTTTGGCCCGGCCACGCAGGCGAATTAACCCCTCGGCGGTCGCTGCCTCTGCGCAGCGACCGCCTTATCTCTTTTTTATCCGCGCTAAACAGAAGTTTCAGCCTCTCAATATCGTTCATATTGATCTAACCTGTTGAATAGCCAGGTATCTCAGCATCCTTCTGTTCGGATAAGGCAGCAGAAAATAAACCACAGGTAACGACAGGAATATTAACAGCGCTTCTGGCGAACCAATATGTTTATGTTGCTGGTCCATCCTGGATTTCGGTTTTTGAACTGCGTCACTTTTCCTGATTTATTTCTTTGGCGTTTTTTTTAAACCATCTCATGAGTGAGTAAGTGGAGAGCTGTGCAAGTATTCGGCAGGCTGACCCAGGCAGAGCTGTTATTGCGCAGCGGAGCTGTTCTGCGATTAATCTGACTCTGCGGTTAATCGCAGCGGTAAAATGGATCGATCCGCGACAGGGGGTGTAATTAAAAACACTGCAGAGCGGTAATTCTTTTGCGCTATTTAATGGTGCTGCGGGTGTCTTTTTAAGCTTAATCTGTAAGCTGGTGTGACAGGGATCGCAGTCGGGCCACCTTTTTAATCTGTTATTGCCGGTATCCTGATTGTAAATAATAATGCCAAGCAGCCCACTTTTAGCAAACAGCATTAACTGCCCGCTTGCGGTATAATCTGGCTGAAATCGTTTTCATTTGCTGAGTAAAAGTGCGATTTGTTGTTAATTCAGCGTTAATAGAAGGTCAGGCATTGCTGTTTTTAATAGTGGTATGTGGAGTGAATTAATACTTAAGAATTGTCTGTAGCGTAAAAATAATTTATTTTTTTATTTGAATTAGGTAGTCTTGGCGCTACAGTTTTATTAACCCCCCTTAATCAAGGACATTGTGATGAGTGACGCATTTAAGGTACTGAACAATATTCGCACATTACGTGCCCAGGCTCGTGAACTGCCACTGACCGATCTTGAAGAGATCCTGGAAAAATTAACGGTAGTCGTTACTGAACGCCGCGAAGAAGCAGAAGCGGAAGAGACGCAGAATCGCGAAAAAGAAGAAAAGCTGTCTAAATATCGCGAAATGCTGCTGGCCGACGGCATCGATCCTAATGAATTATTAGGTGCGCTGGAAAGCGGAAAAAAACGCACCAAGCGTGCGCCGCGTCCGGCTAAATATTCTTACACCGACGAAAACGGTGAGCAGAAATCCTGGACTGGCCAGGGCCGCACCCCGGCAGCGATTAAAAAAGCGCTGGATTCCGGTAAAAGCCTGGACAGTTTCCTGATCGATTGATCAGCACAATCCTTGTAAGTGGGAGCCGGGGGGCCGATATGGCCCTCCGGCTTTTTTATTTCTGCCGGGATATCAATCACCCCGCCAGGAATCCACGCCTGACGCTGGCGTGCGCTGCGTCACATCTGGCATAATAGCCGCCGTTTTTTCATCCATTCTCTTCACAAAGGTCAATGCCGTGTTAGTTAGCAGCAATATCACCATGCAGTTTGGCAGTAAGCCACTGTTCGAAAATATCTCCGTTAAATTTGGCGGCGGTAATCGTTACGGTTTAATCGGTGCGAACGGCAGCGGAAAATCCACCTTCATGAAGATTTTGGGTGGCGATCTGGTGCCTTCAGGCGGCAACGTCTCTTACGATCCTAATGAGCGCATTGGTAAGCTGCGTCAGGATCAGTTCGCCTTTGAACAATTCAGCGTGCTGGACACTGTGATCATGGGTCACCATGAATTATGGGAAGTAAAGCAGGAGCGCGACCGTATTTATTCTTTGCCAGAGATGAGCGAAGAAGAGGGGTATAAAGTCGGCGATCTTGAGGCGCTCTATGGTGAGATGGACGGCTATAGCGCCGAGTCCCGTGCCGGTGAGTTATTACTCGGCGTCGGCATTCCCGTTGAGCAGCATTATGGTCCGATGAGCGAAATTGCACCGGGCTTTAAATTGCGGGTGTTGCTGGCGCAGGCGCTGTTTTCAAATCCCGATATTTTGTTACTCGACGAACCGACGAACAACCTGGACATCGATACTATTCGCTGGCTGGAGCAGGTGCTGAACGAGCGTGACAGCACCATGATTATCATTTCGCATGACCGTCACTTCCTTAATATGGTCTGCACCCACATGGCCGATTTGGATTATGGCGAGCTGCGGGTTTATTCCGGTAATTATGACGAATATATGACCGCTGCAACCCAGGCACGTGAACGTCTGTTATCTGATAACGCCAAGAAGAAAGCGCAGATTGCTGACTTACAATCATTCGTCAGTCGTTTTAGCGCCAACGCCTCTAAATCGCGTCAGGCGACATCACGCGCTAAGCAGATGGATAAAATTAAACTGGATGAAGTGAAAGCGTCCAGCCGTCAGAACCCATTTATCCGCTTTGAGCAGGACAAGAAGTTGTTCCGTAATGCGCTGGAAGTGGAAGGTTTAACCAAAGGGTTTGATAACGGTCCGCTGTTTAAGAATTTAAATCTGCTGCTGGAAGTGGGTGAGAAGCTGGCGGTGATTGGTGCCAATGGTATTGGTAAGTCGACGCTGTTGAAATCACTGGTGGGTCAGCTTACGCCAGATAATGGCACCGTTAAATGGTCAGAGAATGCACGTATTGGTTATTACGCTCAGGATCACGCGGATGATTTTGCCAATGACCTGACCGTATTTGACTGGATGAGTCAGTGGAAACAGCCTGGCGATGATGAGCAGACCATTCGCGGTATTCTGGGTCGTCTGCTGTTTTCTCAGGATGATATTAAGAAGCCGGCGAAAGTGCTTTCGGGTGGTGAGAAGGGCCGTATGTTGTTCGGTAAGCTGATGATGGAAAAACCGAACATCCTGATTATGGATGAGCCGACCAACCATCTTGATATGGAGTCGATTGAATCACTCAATATGGCGCTGGAGATGTATGAAGGCACGCTGGTGTTTGTTTCACACGACCGTGAATTTGTCAGCTCGCTGGCAACCCGCGTCATTGAGTTGAAAGCAGACAAGGTGGTGGACTTCACCGGTAATTACGAAGATTACCTGCGGAGTCAGGGTATCGTCTGATAAAAACGGGGTGGCGCAGGCCACCCCGTTTTTTTTGTGCCGATGACTGGCTTATTATTTTTGAGGCGGGTGGTTCGGCTTGTTCTGTTGTTCAGCATAAGCTCAGGGAGCATACGCCTTTCACAAAAACGTAAACCCCGCCATCTCTGTCCCGTGATGCTTTGCTACAGGCGTATGCTTACTTCACTTTGAGTTTTGAGCTGTTTGCAAAATGATTCCCGCAGAGGGTTAAGCTCCACGACCACACACTTCACAATGCGCGTCCTGCGCGACTTTCATGCTGCGGAACTCCGCGCTCATCGCATCGTACATCAGCAACCGGCTGGTGGCGGGTGTGCCAAAGGCAGTCAGTACTTTAATCGCTTCCATCGCCTGCATCGCACCAATGACGCCGACCAGTGGGGCCATGACGCCAGCTTCCACGCAACTCAGCGTCTGTGCGCCAAACAGGCGGCTGATACAGCGATAGCAGGGTGTGCCAGATTGCCAGGTGAATACGCTGATCTGGCCTTCCATCCGAATTGCGGCGCCTGAGACCAGCGGCACGCGCTGCTGCCGACAGAGGCGGTTGAGCTGCTCACGCACCGAAACGTTGTCGGTGCAGTCCAGCACGACCTGCTGCCGGGCAATCAGCGCCAGCAGCGCTGTATCGTCCAGCTGTCCGTTGATCGGATGCAACTGGCAGCGCGGATTGATGGCGGCCAGGCTTTGTGCGGCGGAGTCCACTTTGGCGCGGCCAATATCCGCGTCATGGTGAAGAATCTGCCGTTGCAGGTTAGAGTGCGACACGGTATCGAAATCGAGCAGCGTCATGTTACCGACGCCGGCAGACGCCAGGTAGGGCGCAGCCGCGCAGCCGAGTCCGCCCAGTCCCACGACCAGCGCATGGCTCGCTTTGAGCCGCTCCTGACCGTCGAAATCAAAGCCGCGCAGGACAATCTGCCGGTTGTAGCGCAGCATCTCCTCATCGCTTAATTCAGGCAGCATTTATGCCTCCAGCAGGGTGTTGAACGGTTCTACCTCAACCCATTCGCCCGGCTCAACGTTACCGCGATCCCGCTCCAGTACAATGAAGCAGTTTGCCTGGGCAAAAGAGCTGAAGACGTGTGAACCCTGCATTCCGGTCGTCTCTACCTCAAGATCACCCTGGGCGTTCTGACGCAGGATGCCGCGCTGGAAGTCGAGACGCCCCGGCGATTTTTTCAGTCGCGAGGCGCAGCGCACTTTCTGACGGGGTGGCAAGGCGGATTTTTGCTGGCCAGTGAGGGTGGCAAGCAGAGGCTGAACAAGCTGATAGAAGGTGACGACGGCGGAGACCGGATTACCTGGCAGACCACAGAACCAGCTACTGTTGAGGCGGCCAAAAGCAAACGGCTTGCCGGGCTTCATCGCCAGCTTCCAGAAGCTGATGACGCCAAGCTCTTCCAGCATATTTTTGGTGAAGTCCGCTTCGCCCACCGAGACGCCGCCGGTGCTGATCACCACATCGGCCTGCCGATCGGCTTCCTCAAAGGCAGCGCGAAGAGCAGCAGGATCATCTTTGATGATGCCAAGGTCGATGACCTCACAGCCGAGCTTATGAAGCATCAGCGACACGGCAAAACGGTTGGTGTCGTAAATCTGGCCCTCTGCCAGCGGCTCACCGACCGGCTGGAGTTCATCACCGGTGGAGAAGATAGCGACCCGCAGTTTTCGCAGCACGCTGACCTGCGCGATACCCAGCGAAGCCAGCAGTGGCAGCTCGGCGGCACCCAGACGCGTTCCCGCTTCCAGCACCACATGACCCGGCTGAATATCGTCGCCGGTCAGGCGAATGTTTTGTCCGGGACGCACGGGCGCGGTAATCACAATTGCCTCGCCCTGAGACTCGGTCTGCTCCTGCATCACCACCGCTTCACAACCTGTGGGCACCGGCGCACCGGTCATGATGCGGATCACGCTGCCCTGCGGCCACTCACCGCTGAACGGCGCGCCCGCAAAGGCTTTGCCCGCCACGGGTAACGGCTGGCCGCTGCTGACATCGGCCAGCCTGACGGCGTAGCCATCCATCGCGGAGTTATCAAAGGGCGGCACCGCAATCGGCGAGGTCACTGCTTTTGCCGTGATGCGACCGACTGCATCGGCCAGCGGCACGCTCAGTGAATCGGTCACGGGCGTCAGCTGTGACAGCATTTTTTGTTGCGCCTCCTCAAGGGAGATCAAACCTGCAGTAAAACTTTCCATAAATAGTCCAGCCTGGTTAACTCAGATGCTGCCTATTATGGGTCGGATTAGCTGCTGAGTCACATCGGTGTCGGCATAGCGCGCCAGTTGCTATGGCAAAAAGGAAATAGAGTGGTAAGAAAAGGTTATAACCACAGGAACAGTTTCCGCTTTACAACACTTAGCAGGCTTTCTATAGTCAAAAATCACCCAAAATGGGTGAAAACCATTTTAAATCAGTGTTTTTCGTCCTGATGCAACTACAGGGTAGAGCGTTATGGTCAATGCAGTGATCGCCATTCACGGCGGCGCAGGTGCGATTTCGCGCGCAGCAATGAGCGCCGAAAAGGAACAATGCTATCGCCAGGCGCTACACGATATTCTCACTCAGGGTCAGCAGATACTGGCTCAGGGTGGCAGTGCACTGGATGCGGTGACCGAGGCCGTGCGACTGCTGGAGGAGTGTCCGCTGTTCAACGCCGGTAAAGGTGCAGTGTTCACCCATCAGGGCACCCATGAACTCGATGCCTGCATTATGGATGGCCGTACGCTGGATGTGGGTGCGGTCGCGGGCGTGACGCAGGTTCGCAATCCGGTGCTGGCGGCACGTGCCGTGCTGGAAAAGAGCGAACATGTGCTGTTTATCGGCGAGGGCGCAGAGCAGTTTGCCGTAGCGAACGGACTGGAAACGGTCGCGCCTGATTACTTCTCAACGCCGGAACGCTGGGAGCAGTTGCAGCGCGCGCTCAACAGCGATACAGCGGTTCTGGACCATGATGGCGCTGCGCATAGCGACGATCCACTGGACCCGGACCGTAAGTTCGGCACGGTAGGCGCTGTCGCGCTGGATCTGGCGGGCAACCTGGCTGCTGCCACCTCAACGGGCGGTATGACCAACAAGCAGGCCGGGCGTGTCGGCGACTCGCCGCTGCCGGGTGCGGGCTGCTACGCCAGTAACGACAGCGTGGCAGTCTCCTGCACCGGCACCGGGGAAGTCTTTATGCGCACGCTGGCGGCCTACGATGTGGCTGCGCAGATGCGCTACGCCGGACGTTCGCTGCAGCAGGCTACAGTTAACGTCATTCATGACAGCGTGCTGGAACTGGGCGGCAGCGGCGGGCTGATTGCGGTCGATCGCGCGGGCAACGTGGCGCTGCCGTTTAACAGCGAAGGTATGTACCGGGGCGTCGCGCGCGTCGGTGAGGCGGCGGAAGTCGCTATCTATCGCGAAAGTTAAGGAGCAGAGATGAGCGACAGGCAAACGTTACCACCTCTTGCCCCTGAGCAGGTACTGGCGGTGCGCGATCTCAATGTGCGTTTTCAGCACGAAGACACCGTCACCGACGCCGTGCGTCATTTGTCACTCGATCTGTTTCGCGGCGAAACGCTGGCGCTGGTGGGCGAGTCAGGTTCCGGGAAATCGGTCACCTCACTGGCACTGATGCGGCTGATTGAGCAGACGGGCGGAATCGTCAGCGGCGAGGTGCAGTTGCGCCGTCGCAATGGCGACGTGCTGGATCTGATGCGCGCTTCAAAAGGTCAGATGCGCCGGGTGCGCGGTGCGGATATGGCGATGATTTTTCAGGAGCCGATGACCTCGCTGAATCCGGTCTTCTCCGTCGGCGAGCAGATTGCCGAATCCATTCGTCTGCACCAGGGCCTGGGCCACGCCGGTGCGCTGGCCGAGGCACGCCGGATGCTGGACCTGGTGCGGATTCCCGATGCGCACAATGTCTTGTCCCGCTTTCCGCACCAGTTGTCGGGCGGGATGCGTCAGCGCGTGATGATCGCGATGGCGCTCTGCTGCAAACCGGCGTTACTGATTGCCGATGAGCCGACCACCGCGCTCGACGTCACTATTCAGGCACAGATTCTGCAGCTCATCCGCGTGCTACAAAAAGAGATGCAGATGGGGGTGATTTTTATCACTCACGATATGGGCGTGGTCGCCGAAATGGCCGATCGGGTTCAGGTGATGTATCGCGGCGAAGTGGTGGAAAATGCCCCGGTCGCCGAACTGTTCAGCGCACCTCAGCAGCCCTATACCCAGGCGCTGCTGGCGGCGGTGCCAAAACTCGGCGCGATGCAGGGCCAGCCTTTACCCGCCAAATTTCCCTTGCTGCACAGTGATGCCGTTGATGATGTGCCGCAGGATACGGTACGCCGCCTGCAGCCGCCGATTCTTCAGGTGCGCGATCTGGTCACCCGCTTTGATATTCGCGGTGGTCTGCTGAATCGGGTTAAAAGCCGGGTTCATGCCGTCGAAAAAGTCAGTTTTGATCTCTATGCCGGTGAGACGCTGGCGCTGGTGGGCGAGTCTGGCTGTGGTAAATCGACCACCGGCCGCTCGCTGCTGAAGCTGGTGGCCAGTCAGGGCGGCACATTGACATTTGACGGCCAGCGAATAGACCACCTTTCGGGTGCCGCACTGGCCCATCTGCGCCGCGACATTCAGTTTATCTTCCAGGATCCCTATGCCTCGCTCGATCCCCGGCTGACGGTCGGCTTCTCTATTATGGAGCCGCTGCTGGTCCACAAGGCAATGCCGCGTCGCGAGGCAGAGCAGCGGGTTGCCTGGTTGCTGGATAAAGTGGGGCTGCTGCCGGAGCATGCTCAGCGTTATCCGCATGAGTTTTCTGGCGGGCAGCGTCAGCGTATCTGCATTGCCCGCGCGCTGGCGCTGAACCCTAAAGTGGTGATTGCCGATGAGTCCGTCTCGGCGCTGGATGTGTCGGTTCAGGCGCAGATTATCAATCTGATGCTCGACCTGCAGCGCGAGTTTGGCATCGCCTTTCTGTTTATTTCTCACGATATGGCGGTGGTGGAGCGTATCAGCCACCGCGTGGCAGTGATGTATCTCGGTCAGATTGTCGAGATGGGGCCGCGTCAGGCGGTGTTTGAACAGCCTCAACATCCCTATACCCGAAAACTCATGGCAGCAGTGCCGGTCGCCGATCCGGCTCACCGGCGTCGCGAACGTGCTTTACTGGTCGATGAGATCCCCAGCCCGATTCATGCGTTAGGGGATGAACCTGAAGTGGCGCCGCTGATGGAGGTGGCCCCGGGCCATTTCGTCGCCCGCCACGTGATCAGTGCGACCTGAACAGTGACAATGTCGCCCCGGCGACCACCCCGACAGGGATTACAGGAGAACAAGATGCAGATGACGATGCGTAAAGGGTTACTGGCAGCTGGCGTGTTAAGCAGCGCAATAACATTGCCCGCGTGGGCAGCACAGGATGCGGTGATTGCTGTCGCGTCCAACTTCACCACGCTCGATCCTTATGATGCCAATGACACGCTGTCTCAGGCGGTCGCAAAATCCTTCTATCAGGGCCTGTTTGGCTTCGATAAGGACATGAAACTCACCAACGTGCTGGCGGAGAGCTACCAGGCCAGCGCCGACGGCCTGACGTATACCATCAAGCTGCGTCCCGGGGTTAAATTTCAGGATGGCACAGACTTCAATGCGGAAGCGGTCAAGGTCAACCTCGATCGCGCCAGCAACCCGGATAACCATCTCAAGCGCTACAACCTGTTTAAACGCATCGCCAGCACCGAAGTGGTGGATCCAGCCACCGTGAAAGTGACGCTGAAAGAGCCGTTCTCGGCCTTTATCAACAATCTGGCCCATCCGGCGGCGGCGATGATTTCACCCACCGCGCTGAAAAAATATGGCAAAGAGATCGGTTTCCATCCGGTGGGAACGGGCCCGTTTGTGTTTGAAACCTGGAACCAGACTGATTTTGTGAAGGTGAAGAAGTGGGACGGCTACTGGAAGCCGGGTTATCCGAAGCTGGACAGCATCACCTGGCGCCCGGTGGTGGACAACAACACCCGAGCGGCGATGCTGCAGACCGGCGAAGCGAACTTTGCGTTCCCGGTGCCTTATGAGCAGGTAAAGTTGCTGGAAAAAAACAGCAAGCTGGACGTGGTGACCTCGCCTTCCATTATGCAGCGTTACATCAGCCTCAACGTCACGCAGAAGCCGTTCGACAACCCGAAGGTACGTGAGGCACTGGAATATGCCATCAACCGTCAGGCGCTGGCGAAAGTGGCCTTCTCCGGTTACGCCACGCCCGCTACCGGCATTGTGCCTTCCGCGGTCGACTTTGCGCAGACCTATCCGGCCATCAGCTACGATCCAGCCAAAGCCCGGGCGCTGCTGAAAGAGGCGGGTTACCCGAACGGATTTGAAACCACGCTCTGGTCGTCACATAACCACAGCACCGCGCAGAAAGTGTTGCAGTTCACTCAGCAGCAGCTGGCGCAGGTTGGCGTGAAGGTCAAAGTCACGGCAATGGATGCGGGCCAGCGTGCTGCAGAAGTAGAAGGCAAAGGCCAGAAGGAAAGCGGCGTACGGATGTTCTACACCGGCTGGTCCGCCTCAACGGGTGAAGCAGACTGGGCGCTGACGCCACTGTTTGCTACCGCAGCCTGGCCACCGGCGATCTTCAATACAGCGTTTTACAGCAACCCTAAGGTCGATAAAGATCTGGCCGATGCGCTGAAAACCACTGACCGTGCAGAGAAAGCGCGTCTCTATAAAGATGCACAGGACACCATCTGGCAGGACCATCCGTGGATCCCGCTGGTGGTTGAGCAGCTGGTTTCTGCCCATAGCAAAAACCTCAGCGGTTTTTATGTGATGCCCGATACCTCATTCAATTTTGATGAGGCCACTCTGAAGTAACGGAGCCGGCCAGCCCGCGTGGCTGGCCGCAGCTGCAGGATGTTGCATGTTTAACTATTTTCTCAAAAGACTCTTTGGGCTGATCCCGACGCTGCTGATAGTGGCGGTGCTGGTGTTCCTGTTTGTTCATATGCTGCCGGGCGATCCCGCACGCCTGATTGCCGGGCCGGAAGCCGATGCCTCCGTGGTGGCGCTGGTGCGTCAGGAACTGGGGCTGGATCAGCCGCTGCCGCAACAGTTCTGGCACTTTATGCTGAATGCGCTGCAGGGCGATTTTGGTCAGTCGATGGTCTCAAAGCGGCCGGTCGCGGATGAGATCGCCTCGCGCTTTATGCCGACCCTGTGGCTGACGCTGGTCAGCATGATCTGGGCGGTGATTTTTGGCATGACCATTGGCATTGTTTCGGCTGTCTGGCGCAACCGCTGGCCTGACAGGCTGGGGATGACGCTGGCGGTGTCGGGCATTTCGTTTCCCGCCTTTGCGCTGGGCATGCTGCTGATGCAGGTCTTCTCGGTAGAGCTGGGCTGGCTGCCAACCGTCGGTGCCGACAGCTGGAAACATTATATTCTGCCCTCGATCACGTTAGGTGCAGCAGTGGCGGCGGTAATGGCGCGCTTTACCCGGGCCTCGTTCGTGGAGGTGATGCAGGAAGATTACATGCGCACCGCCCGGGCCAAAGGCGTGCGCGAGTCGCTGGTGGTGGTGAAACATGGCCTGCGCAACGCGATGATCCCGGTGGTCACGATGATGGGGCTGCAGTTTGGCTTTCTGCTGGGGGGATCGATCGTCGTCGAGGTGGTGTTTAACTGGCCGGGACTGGGCCGTCTGCTGGTCGACTCGGTGGCGATGCGCGACTATCCGGTTATTCAGGCAGAAGTACTGCTGTTTTCACTGGAGTTTATTCTGATCAATCTGTTTGTCGACATGCTCTATGCGGTGATCAATCCCGCTATTCGCTTTAAGGAGTCGCGATGAAAAACTGGCGACGTGAGGCGGCACTGAAAACGATGCCGTTGATTACGGAGAATCGGGTTCGTACGCCTTGGCGAGAGTTCTGGCGGCGTTTCCGGCATCAGCCGGTGGCGTTGATGGCCGGGGCTTTTGTGCTGCTGCTGATTGTGCTGGCGGTGATTGCTCCGTGGATTGCGCCGTTCGACGCAGAGAACTACTTCGATTATGACCGGCTCAACGAAGGCCCCTCGCTGCTGCACTTCTTTGGCGTCGATTCGCTGGGGCGCGACATCTTCAGCCGGGTGCTGGTCGGCACGCGTATATCCCTGATTGCCGGTTTCTTCTCGGTGGTGATCGGCGCACTGATTGGTACTTTCTTTGGTCTGTTAGCGGGTTATTACGAAGGCTGGTGGGATCGCATCACGATGCGCATCTGTGACGTGCTGTTTGCCTTCCCTGGCATTCTGCTGGCGATTGCGGTCGTGGCGATCATGGGCAGCGGCATGAGCAACGTGATAGTGGCGGTGGCGATCTTCAGTATTCCGGCTTTTGCCCGCCTGGTGCGCGGTAATACGCTGGTGCTGAAGCATCAGACTTTTATAGAGTCGGCACGCAGTATCGGAGCCTCTGACTGGACGATCCTGATGCGGCATATCCTGCCGGGCACGGTCTCGCCGATTGTGGTCTATTTCACCATGCGGGTCGGTACCTCCATCATCACCGCCGCCAGCCTGTCGTTTCTGGGGCTGGGCGCACAGCCGCCTACACCGGAGTGGGGCGCGATGCTGAATGAGGCGCGGGCCGACATGGTGATTGCGCCTCACGTGGCCATTTTCCCCAGTCTGGCCATTTTTCTCACTGTTCTGGCATTTAATTTGCTCGGGGACGGGCTACGTGACGCGCTTGATCCTAAACTAAAGAGATGAAACCTTTCGATTATGATCAGGACTTCAGCACTATCAACTTCCGCCAGCATCCCGAGCTTTATCAGGTCGGGCGAGGCGAGCAGGGTGTGCTGATGGTCGAGCCGTATAAGAGCGAAATTCTGCCGCACTGGCGTTTTCGTACCGTTCCCATTGCCGAAGAGTCTGCTGAGAAAATCATGGCGCTGTTTGAGGATTACCGGCGTCAGGACGATTTTGTCGGCATGGATATGGCGCGCAAGTTTATCCAGATGGGATATACCCGCGCGCGCCGTTACAGCAACCACAAAGGTGGCCGCAAGTATGATGCTGACGGCAAAGAGTTTCCGCGCGGCGTCAACGAGGAAAAGGCCGCGGCGGCGGCCATCTTCAAGGGCTACTGGGACAAGCTGCGTGAAGATGAGGACTATCTGCGACGCAAAAAGGCGCATCAGCAGCAGTATGGTTAAAGATTAAATCCTTTTCGCCCGGCAGCAGATCAGTCTGCTGCCGTTAATACATCAATCAGCCTCTCCCGCCACACCACCCCTTCCATTCACAGACTGCAAAATCCGCATCGCTGATGGCCAGGCGGCGTAAAGTAGTGAAAAAACGCGTAAAAGCCGTTGTACGGCACCAGCGAAAAAACGCGCTATTTACAGCCTGCATTTTCCAGTAACTCACCGTCCTGTAAAAAGAAATGGTTTTTCCAGTAAGCGAGGGGGCAGATAAGCGAAACGCTGACAGTGGCCCTTGTTTACAACATCCAATAAAACGCGGGTTGATATTCACTTGTTTTCATTAATAATAAACCAGCAAACCCCACTGAGGGGGCTATGCCCCTCAGGTAATGAAATGGATAATGTGAGAGCTAAATAATGAAAGAGATCATCAACGGATTTCTGAATTTCCAGCAGAATGTGTTTCCTGAAAGGAAGGATCTTTTCAAAAGCCTGGCGTCAAATCAAAATCCGAAAGCGCTGTTCATCTCCTGTTCAGACAGCCGTCTGGTGCCTGAGCTGGTAACGCAGCAGGAGCCAGGAGAGCTGTTCGTTATCCGCAATGCGGGCAATATCGTTCCTTCATTCGGCCCCGAGCCAGGCGGTGTCTCAGCCACGATCGAATATGCGGTCGTTGCGCTGGGTGTCTCCGACATCATCATCTGTGGTCACTCCAACTGTGGTGCGATGAACGCCATCGCTTCCTGCGCCTGCATGGACACTATGCCTGCGGTTGAGCACTGGCTGCGCTATGCCGATGCGGCAAAAGCAGTGGTCGAGCAGCGTGAGTATGACTCACCCGAGAAGAAGCTTAACGAGATGGTCAAAGAGAACGTCATCGCTCAGCTTAACAACATGAAGACTCATCCGTCTGTCTCCGTTGCCCTGCGTAATGGCAAGCTACGCCTGCACGGCTGGGTTTACGATATCGAAAGCGGCACCATCATGGCGCTGACCCAGGGTGGCAAGCAGTTTATTACCCTGTCGGATAATCCGGATACCTGCTTCGAGTAATACTTTTCACCCGCTGCGTCCTGCGGCGGGTTTTCCTGTTTAATCTTTTGTAAATCCTCAGGTTCACCCCGCGACGGATGACTACGCTTAAGGTCACGCTATCCCGTCAGGAGAACCCTATGTCCCGTTTATCGACTGCCTTACTGCTGAGCAGCGCACTATTTTGTGCCTCGCCGCTGTTTGCCGCCGACGTAAAGGTTGAGGTGTTGCAGGATAAGTTACAACATCCATGGTCCATCGCCTTCCTGCCCGACAACGAAACGTTGCTGATTACCGAACGCAGCGGACAGCTGCGCAGCTGGAGCCCGGAAAGCGGTCTGTCGCAGCCAATCAAAGGGGTGCCGAAAGTCTGGGCAGAACGGCAGAGTGGCTTGCTGGACGTGGTGCTGGCACCCGATTTCGCGACCAGTCGTCGCGTCTGGCTCAGCTATACCGAGGCGAACAGCAGTGGCAAAGCGGGGGCAGTCGTGGGCGTTGGCACGCTGAGCCAGGATAACCGGCAGCTCAGCGATTTCCGCGAGGTGATTCAGCAGACGCCGATGCTCTCCAGTGGCAACAATATTGGCACCCGGCTGGCGTTTGATACCCAGGGTTATCTCTGGATTGCATTCGGCGATAATTTTGTCAGCAGCGCGGCGCAGGACCTCGATAAGCTGCAGGGCAAACTGCTGCGACTCAACGCTGATGGCAGCGTGCCGGACGATAATCCGTTTGTGAAAAAGCCCGGCGCCCGGCCAGAAATCTGGGCCTATGGTCTGCGTAACCCGCAGGGTCTGGCACTTAACCCCTGGACCGGCATGATATGGGAAAATGAGCATGGCCCGCGCGGCGGCGATGAAGTGAATATTATGGCACGGGGCAGGAACTACGGCTGGCCGCTGGCGACGTACGGCATTGACTACAGCGGCGATAAAGTGCCGGAGTCAAAGGGCACCCATGTCGCGGGCACCGAACAACCGCTTTACCACTGGACGGTTTCCCCGGCCATCAGCGGTATGGCGTTTTATAACAGCGCCCGTTTTCCCCAGTGGAAAAACTCGCTGTTTATCGGTGCACTGAAAGAAAAAAACCTGATTCGTCTGAGTATCAACGGCGAA
Organism: Pantoea sp. WMus005; assembly: GCF_013415305.1. Taxonomy (GTDB): domain Bacteria; phylum Pseudomonadota; class Gammaproteobacteria; order Enterobacterales; family Enterobacteriaceae; genus Pantoea; species Pantoea rara. The sequence continues at coordinate 1,768,149 of NZ_JACBXU010000001.1, read as the reverse complement.
AAAGTGGTGGAGGAGCAGCGCCTGCTGGGGGATCAGAATGCGCGGATTCGCGATGTCCGGCAGGGCCCGGATGGTTATCTCTATGTGCTGACCGATGAGGCTAATGGCAAGCTGCTGAAAGTGGGGTTAGCGCAGGACGCTGGTGCGTCCCGCGGCTAATAGCCTGTCCCACAGCCTGTTTTATTCGTCAGATTGGACCCGGGCAGTGCTCACCCTCTTCAGGTAAGACGCGCACGTTCCGGTTGTTTCGCGCTGCCCCTGTCCAGGCTGCCTGTAATCATTACGCCTGATTGACCCGACTCTGAATCAGCGAGCCCAGTGATAAACCTGCCAGCCGCGGTTTAACGCTTCCTGGTGCAGTTGTTCATCCGGATTGATGACATGAGCATGATCGGCCTGTTCCAGCAGGGGCAGGTCGTTCATTGAGTCACTGTAGGCCCAGGTGCGGTCAAAGCTCTCCGCCTGCTGCAGCGCTTTCCAGTCGCCCAGTCGGGTCACTTTGCCCTCTTTGTAAGTCATGGTGCCGTAAGTGTTGCCGCTGTAGCGCTCGTCCACGATTTCAACGCCAATCGCCAGCGCGCCGCAGGCTCCCAGCTTCTCGGCAATCGGCACCACCAGATGCTCGCCGCTGGCAGAAATGATCATCACTCTGTCGCCACGCGCCCGATGCCACTCAATTCGCTCGCGGGCGGCCGGGTAGACGCGAGGCAGGATGTCGCGCTGGATGAAACGACGCACCCAGCCTTCAACGGTCAGTGTCGCCATACCCGCCAGTGGGGAGAGCGTTTTATTCATATATTCTTCAATCGACAGCGTACCGGCATAGTACTGATTCATTAATGCCTGTTCCTGATCAATCAGTTCACTGGGAGCGAATCCCTGGGATACCAGCCAGCGCAGCCACAGGCTGGTGCTGTCTTCACAAATGAGGGTTTCATCAAGATCAAAAAGGGCTAAGTCCATGGTCGGTCTCCTCGGCTGACTGGCTTTCAGGTTAACTGATATTTGTGACGGGCTTAACTCTTCTGCAAAAAATCGGAATTTAACTCGGTTTTTATCGCGACAGAATTCCGGAAAACCGGCACGCGCGCGGCGCTTATGCCAGGGTTACTCTACTAAAATCTAAAAATCTTTACGATTCGGCGGTTTTTTTCGCTGCCATCAACGGTTAGCGTTTGAGTGAGAATTTTCTGCCCCTGGAATTTCGATTTAACAAGGACAATCCGGCCAAGCCCATGACAAACACTCGCTTCTCATCTCACCTGCGGCACCTTGCTGCTACCTCATTACTGATTCTTGCCCCCATCAGCGTTTTTGCTGAGCAGGCTCCCGCCGCGCCCGGCATTGATGCTAAAGCGTGGATCCTGATCGACTACGCCAGCGGTAAAGTGCTAACCGAGTCCAGTGCCGATCAGCGTCTCGATCCTGCCAGTCTGACGAAAATGATGACCAGTTACGTGGTTGGCCAGGCGATCAAAGCGGGCAAAATAAAACCGGATGACCTGGTGACCGTCGGACAGGATGCCTGGGCGACCGGCAACCCTAAACTGCGCGGTTCTTCTCTGATGTTCCTCAAGCCGGGCGATCGCATTCCGGTGCATGAGCTGAACAAAGGTATCGTGATCCAGTCCGGTAATGACGCCTGTATCGCGCTGGCAGATTATGTGGCGGGCAGTCAGGACTCGTTTATTGGCCTGATGAACAACTACGTAAAAGCGCTGGGACTGCAGAACACCCACTTTATGACGGTGCATGGTCTGGATGCAGAAGGGCAGTACAGCACGGCGCGGGATATGGCCCTGATTGCTCAGGCGCTGATCCGCGATGTGCCAGAAGAGTACGCGCTGAATAAAGAGAAAGAGTTTACCTTTAACAATATTCGTCAGATCAACCGCAACCGTCTGCTGTGGAGCACCAACCTCAAGGTGGATGGCGTCAAAACCGGCCACACCTCCGGCGCGGGCAATAACCTGGTGGCTTCCGCGACCGAAGGCGATATGCGCCTGATCTCGGTGGTGCTTGGCACCGCCAGCGATGCGATTCGTTTCCGCGAAAGTGAAAAGCTGCTGACGTGGGGCTTCCGTTTCTATGAAACGGTAACGCCGATAAAAGCGGATGCACCGTTTGCGCAGCAGCGGGTCTGGTTTGGTGACAAGAGTCAGGTAAATCTGGGCGTGGCGAAAGATGCCGCGCTGACCATCCCGAAAGGGCAGATGAAGAACCTGAAGGCGAGTTTCAAGCTCACTGCACCGCAGCTGGAAGCCCCGCTGAAGAAGAATCAGGTGGTCGGCACCATTGATTTCCAGCTGGACGGCAAAATGATTGAGCAGCGTCCGCTGGTGGTGTTGCAGGATGTGCCGGAAGGCGGCTTCTTCAGCCGGATGATTGATTTTGTGATGATGAAGTTCAACGGCTGGTTCGGGAAATGGCTGTCGTAAGCGCCCAGGGCCGCTGAGACGTCTCTGAGACGAGTGCTGTTTCCCGATAATAATCTGGCAGCAATGCGTTCGCTCAGCACGCAGGGAACGGGGTCAACGGGGTCAGAAGAGGAAAGCCCCGCGCCTGGGACAAAAACGCCGGGAGCGTTTTAGAACAACGCAACGCGTTGGCCCGTCAACGGGTGCACCTCATGGAGGAGGTGCGTAATCGCGCGGGCCGGGCGTGCCGTGGATGGCGGTTTTTACGTCTTTCCGATCTGACTCTGTTCTCTGAGCAGGCTCGATCTCACCGCCAGATGAAGCACAATTCCGACAATCCAGGGCGCGCAATCGCGGCCCTTCCTTAATTCTGCGTCCAGCCCTTACGAATCGGTACGGCAAACAGCGCCCGATAGAGCGGATTGATCACCGCCAGCATCCGCTCACCATAGAACTGCCACGCCAGATGCGACGCCAGACAACTCAGCAGACCCACCAGGAACCCACCCAGCATATCCATCGGCCAGTGAACGCCCAGGTAAACCCGCGACCAGGCGATAGCGCAACCCGCCACCATCAGCACCACACCCGACCAGAGGCGATGCCAGAAGATAAAGGCCAGTGCAAAGGTGAATATCGTCGTGCCGTGATCGCTGGGATAGGAGTCATCGGCGGCGTGATGCAGGAACTGATAACCGTAACCAATGGCGAAAGGGCGGGGATGCGGTAACAGATGGCCCACACACCAGGAGATCGCCAGGGCATAAATCAGCGCCATGCCGGTTTTCAGTACCAGCGCCCGCTGTGAAGAAACCTGATCGCGCGGTCCCCAGAGCCACATCGCCACAATTAAAAGCGGCACGATGGCGATCAGATCTTTGGCAATAAAGGTCGCCATGTGCAGTAACCAGACGGGAGAAGCCGGTGTGGCATTGATGGCAGTAAACAGTAAATGGTTCAGCTCTTCCATTTCGGGATAAATTCCTCAGCAGACAACCCGGTTAACGGCAGCGGGCGACATTCTGCCAGCCCGGCCCGATAACAGCGGTAATAAACAGGGTTAGCGACAGCGCGCCCACCCAAATAGGTCAGCACAAATTGCTAACTTAACAGCCATCTATCCTGCTTTTAAGAGGACAATTCGTCTACGGAAAGGCTCTGAATTTGATAAGGAGTTGCACAACTGTTTAAGTTTTATGACCGTTTCAGGCGTGGTTCTGGCGGTGGGAGTTTGGCTGCGGGAAAAAAGGCATAAAAAAACCCACCGGGAAAAAGACCAGCGGGCTCCACAATTTGGGGATTTCAAAGAAAAGCAGTGGCACTTATTATGACTGCCGCTTAACTATAAAGTTCTGGACGCAGGCAAAATAATTTTATAAGGGCAATATTGGCCAGATGATGACGATCAGCGTTCCCGCCAGCGTCAGCAAAACGTTAGCAATGGCATAGGTTCCGGCATAGCCCAGTGCAGGAATATTGCTGCGTGCGGTATCACTGATAATCTCCATGGCCGGTGCGCAGGTACGCGCGCCCATGATGGCACCAAACAGCAGGGCGCGGTTCATCCGCAACACATAGGCCCCAAACAAATAGCAGATGATGACCGGAATCAGACTCACCAGGAGGCCGCACAGTAGCATCATGGCACCGTCACTGCTCAGACCGTGATTGATGCCGCTACCCGCACTTAATCCCACGCCCGCCATAAATACCATCAGCCCAAACTCTTTCACCATGGTGAGCGCGCCCTGTGGAATATAACCAAAAGTTGGGTGGTTGGCGCGGAGGAAGCCGAGCATGATACCGGCGAACAGCAGACCCGCCGCGTTGCCGATACCAAAACTGAAATTGCTGAACTGAAAGGTGATCAGACCAATCATCAGACCCACGATAAAGAAGGCGCAGAAAGCTAAGAGATCGGTCATCTGGCTGTGAATCGCGATAAAACCAATGCGATCCGCCACGCTTTTAACCCGTCGTGCTTCGCCGCTGACCTGCAGCACATCGCCTTTATTCAGCATGATGCTGTCGTCGATCGGCATCTCAATCTGGCTGCGTATTACCCGGTTCAGGAAGCAGCCGTGATCGGTGAGGTTTAACTTGCTCAGGCGTTTGTTCACCGCGTTGTGGTTCTTCACCACAATTTCTTCAGTGACAATGCGCATATCCAGCAGATCGCGGTCAAACACCTCTTTGCCGTTGCGGAAGCTGGGATCAAGCCGGGCGTGTGCGTCGGGATAGCCGACCAGCGAGATATCATCACCGAGTTGCAGCACCGCATCCCCATCGGGACTGGCGAGGATACCGTTGCGGCGAATGCGTTCAATATAGCAACCGGTCTGACGATAGATGCCCAGTTCGCGCAGGTTTTTGCCGCCGCTCCATGCCACCAGTTCCGCACCCACGCGATAGGCGCGGATCACCGGCAGGAAGACTTTGCGCTGGCTGTCGGCATCAAGGCCGCGTTCACGGGCGATTTGCTGGGCGCAGGTGGGCAGATCCTGGTGTTGCAGACGGGGCAGGTAGCGTGCGCCAAAAATCAGGCTGACCAGGCCAATCAGATAGGTCACGGCATAACCGAGACTCAGCTGGTCCTGCATCAGTGCGAGCTGCTTTGGATCGGTGATGCTTTGCCGCAGGGTATCACCTGCACCGACCAGCACTGGCGTTGAAGTCATCGATCCAGCCAGCATGCCAGCGGTAAGACCAATATCCCAGCCAAAGAGTTTGCCCAGCCCCAGCGCCAGCAGTAGCGCGCTGACCACCATGACGATGGCGAGCATGAAATAGTTTTTACCGTCGCGAAAGAATATGGAAAAGAAGTTGGGACCCGCTTCGACACCGACACAAAAAATAAACAGCATAAAGCCCAGGCTCAATGCATCGGTATTGATGGTGAAATGTTGCTGGCCTAATAAGAGCGAAACAACTAATACGCCAATTGAATTTCCCAGCTGAACTGAGCCAAGACGCAACTTACCCAGACAGAGGCCGAGCGCTAAAACAACAAATAATAACAAAATGTCATTTCCGCTTAACAATCCTGCGACGTTAATATTCAATGTTTAACTTCTTGTTTACATGTAAGCTATTGAAGAGTGGCCTGTTTTTCGCTATCGTGAGCAAGCCGTTGAGGATCTGTTGTATCAACACTGCAAATAGAACCTTTACCGCGGCGCTATTCTAATCAGAAAATTCTTTCACAGCCATTGGCTGTTTTCATTCGTTGCCACAGCGAACTGTTTCTTTTTATTTCCACCTGAACGCATCAGGGATATCAGCAGGTTATTGTCGGGGTTACTTTTAATCAGTGGGGTGGTATGCCGCAGCGTTCTTATCTCTGGACGACCCGCCTGTGCGGCGTGGTGTTGTATAGTCTGGTGTTTGTTTTTACCTGTCGTTTCTGGCAGGTCGGTCCCGGCCCGCTTCGTGGTCAGCCTGAATTACTGCTCTTTATGTTGCCCGGTGTTGTGATGGCATTAATGCAGGTGGAAAGCCCGTTAAAAAGTACGCTGCTAATGGGGCTCTGGGGAACGTTACTGGCAGCACTGCTGTTAAATAACAGCCTGTTTATCCACAGCAATGGCTTCTTTTTAGTCGCCTGGAGCCTCAGTGCGCTGTTCTGGGCAGGCTGCGGAGCATTGCTGGTGCGTTTGATGCAGATTGTGATGGCATCAATTCATTAAATGGTGTCGGATAACTGTCGTCAGGCAGAGAGCAAAAAGGCGAGGCAGGGAATCCTGTCTCGCCTTTTTCATTCCGGCTATCCGCGCTTACGCAACAAATCCCAGATTCTCTTTAGTCCAGGCAGCAAACTCGGTGTAGCCACCAATATGTTTTTCGTCCACGAAAATCTGTGGCACGGTGCTGACAGGTTTACCGGCGCTTGCTTCCAGATCAGCTTTAGTAATGCCTTCTGCATTAATATCGACGTACTGGTAGCTAAAATCATCGCGCTCAGTGGTCAGTTTGTCGGCCAGCTCATGGGCACGGACACAGTAGGGACAGCCCGGACGACCAAAAATTACAGCAATCATTGAGAACTCCTTGCAGCGACTATTGTGTGATGTATATCACACAATGAAACAGAGAATGGCAACCATGATGCCCGCTCGTATCGCTTAAGGAAAGCAGGATTTGCCTGTTAGTCTGATGCACGCACGCTATTGCTGCCCATTCAGGAAGCGTCTGAAATAAGGGCTTTTTCGCGACAGCGGCTCATGTATCCCGCGCAATTTTGGGGTTGTTGACCATAATTGACGCTCAGTAAGCTGCTAAGGCAGGAGGATGTGATGCAGAGTGTGGCCAGATTACCCCGGTTTGTGGTGGTGCTGGAGGCGGCGGGTGGCCTGTTGATTTTAGGCGCGCTGCTGCTGATCAACCACTGGCTTCCGCTGCCAGGCCTGGCTGACGTGAAAACGCTGGCCACTGTGCTGTTCATCGCTGGCGTGGTGCTGATGCTGCCTGCTGCCTGGCTATTAATGTGGCGCACCGCGAAAGCGATCGCGCCACAGCTCTTCAATCAGATTGATAAAAAAAGATAATGTTGCTGGAGACTTTATGACACCGACCATTGATTTACTGTGCAGCCACCGTTCGATCCGCGCCTTTACTGACCAGCCGGTCAGCGAAGCCCAGCGTGAAGCGATTATTAATGCGGCCCAATCGGCGTCCACATCCAGCTTTTTACAGTGTTCTTCTATTATCCGTATCACCGACAAGGCGCTGCGTGACAAGCTGGTGACGCTGACAGGTGGACAGACGTGGGTCGCGGATGCGCCTGAGTTCTGGGTTTTCTGCGCTGACTTTAATCGCCACCTGCAGATTTGCCCGGATGCGCAACTGGGCCGTGCCGAGCAGTTGCTGCTGGGTTGCGTCGACACCGCGCTAATGGGACAGAATGCCATGGTCGCAGCGGAATCGCTGGATCTGGGCGGCGTCTTTATCGGCGGGATTCGTAACAGCATTGCGGAAGTAACTGAACTGCTGGGCCTGCCGAAATTTGTTCTGCCCCTGTTTGGCTTCTGCCTGGGCCATCCGGAGTCAAAGCCAGACGTCAAACCGCGTATGCCACATGCGATGCTGGTGCATGAGAATCGCTATCAGCCGCTGGATCCTGCGGTATTGGCAGAATACGATAGCCGCACGGAACTCTATTATCAGCACCGTGACAGCAACCAGCGTAGCGAAAACTGGAGCGACCTGATTCAGCGGCTGATTATTAAAGAGACGCGTCCGTTTATGCTTGACTATCTGCATCAGCAGGGCTGGGCCACGCGTTAATTTCAGCAAACGAGAGCAGCGATGAAGATAGCTATCCTGTCACGTGATGAGACGCTTTACTCCAGCCGACGATTGCGTGACGAGGCTGCCGCACGCGGCCATGTGATACAAATCATCGATCCGCTCTCCTGCTATATGAACATCAATTCCGCTTCACCGGCGGTTCACTATTGTGGTGAACCGCTGGGCCATTTCGATGCTGTTATTCCCCGCATCGGCAACGCCATAACCTTCTATGGCACGGCAGTGCTGCGGCAGTTTGAGATGTGCGGCAGCTATCCCCTGAATGAATCGGCCGCCATTACCCGCACGCGGGACAAATTGCGCTCGCTGCAACTGCTGGCACGTGAGGGCATTGACATGCCGGTCACCGGTTTTGCCTCCTCGCCCGATGACACCGATGATCTGATCGCGATGGTGGGCGGCGCGCCGCTGGTGGTTAAGCTGGTAGAAGGCACTCAGGGTATTGGTGTGGTGCTGGCGGAAACGCGGCAGGCGGCGGAAAGCGTCATCGATGCCTTTCGCGGGCTGAATGCCCATATTCTGGTGCAGGAATTTATTAAAGAAGCGCAGGGGCGTGATATTCGCTGTCTGGTAATCGGTAATCAGGTGGTGGCCGCAATTGAGCGGGTAGCGAAAGAGGGCGATTTCCGCTCCAACCTGCATCGCGGCGGCAAAGCTTATCCGGTAGAGATCACGCCACAGGAGCGGCAGATCGCCGTGAAAGCAGCCGCGACTCTGGGGCTGGAAGTGGCGGGTGTCGATATTTTGCGCGCCCATCGCGGTCCACTGGTAATGGAAGTAAACGCCTCACCCGGCCTGGAAGGCATCGAAACCATTAGTGACCTTAACATCGCCGCGCTTATGATTGAGCGGATTGAGCAGCAGGCCATCCCCGGGCTCCGTCCTAAAACCGCTGGCTGACACGCGCTTTTCAGCGGTTTTCATGGCATCGTCGCCCATTTTTCCGTAAGCTAAGTCGCCTGTTTATCACCCTACTGGGATTTTACGATGGATTCTCTTGTCGTTCCGGATATCGACCTGCTGCGTCGCTGGCTGGATCAGCAAAATATCACCTGGTTCGAATGCGATGCCTGTCAGGCACTTCATCTGCCGCACATGCAAAACTTCGATGGGGTGTTTGACGCCAAAATCGATCTGGTCGACAACGTCATTCTGTTTTCGGCGCTGGCTGAAGTGAAGCCAACGGCGCTGATTCCACTGGTTGGCGATTTGTCGCAAATCAATGCCAGTTCACTGACGGTGAAAGCATTTATCGACATTCAGGATGATAATCTGCCGAAGCTTATTGTCTGTCAGTCACTGATCACGACCGCCGGATTAACCTTTGGTCAGTTCTCCCACTTTATGAAACAGAGTGAAGAGCAGATCTCCATGGTGATCCTGGAAGCCTTTGCTAACAATCTGCTGATTGTGGGCGAAGAAGAAGAGCACGTTCCGGTGACCAGCGTCCATTCTGTGCTGCACTAAGCCCGACATGGTCGCCCACTAAGCCGTCCCCGCGACGGCTTTTTTATGCCCGCCATCCACAGCCGCGATAATTTTTTATTCTGCACTTTGCCCTTTAACGCCAGATATTTGTCGTGGTTTATGCCATCAAAGCCGAACCTCATAGCTTAAACATGCATAAAATATCGGTTTCAGGCGTTTTTTACGCTGGGGTCTGGTGCAGTCTGACCAGGGGGGCTATGCTTGCGGAGCTGTAACAGGCGCGTAACTGTGCTTCAGCTATAGGTTTTTACTATTAAACTCCCGCTGAATAATGATTCATTGTGTCACGGACGTTTTGTCCGGAACGCAATGCAGGGATCTCTGGTTTGCAGCGTTGTAATGACCCGCTCATGAGGATGGAAAAATATGTTCAACTCACGTCAGAAATGGCTGTCAGCTGTGGTAGCTGCTGCGCTGATGGCCGCGTCGGCCAGCAGCATGGCGGAAGATAAAACGCTGCACGTCTACAACTGGTCCGATTATATTTCGCCAGATACCGTGCCGAACTTTGAAAAGCAGTCCGGCATCAAAGTGGTCTACGATGTGTTTGACTCCAACGAAGTACTGGAAGGCAAATTGATGGCGGGCAGCACTGGCTACGATGTCGTGGTGCCATCCTCCAGCTTCCTGGCGCGTCAGCTGCAGTCAGGTGTCTTCCAGCCGCTGGATAAAAGCAAACTGCCAAACTACAAAAACCTCGATCCGGCGCTGATGGAAAAAGTGGCGCAGCACGATCCGGGTAACAAATATGCCATTCCTTATCTATGGGGCACCACCGGTATCGGCTACAACATCGACAAAGTCAAAGCCGCACTGGGCGCCGATGCACCGGTTAACAGCTGGGATCTGGTGCTGAAGCCAGAAAACCTGGAGAAGCTGAAAAGCTGTGGCGTCTCCTTCCTGGATGCGCCGGAAGAGATTTTCGCGACGGTCCTCAACTATCTGGGCAAAGATCCGAATACCTCTGATGCCAAAGAGTATTCCGGCGCGGCCACTGACCTGCTGCTGAAACTGCGTCCGAATATCCGTTACTTCCATTCGTCGCAGTACATCAACGATCTGGCCAACGGCAACATTTGCGTCGCCATCGGCTGGTCAGGCGATATTCTGCAGGCGAAAAACCGTGCCGATGCCGCGAAAAACGGCGTGCATCTGGGCTACAGCGTACCGAAAGAGGGCGCACTGGCCTTCTTCGATATGATGGCGATCCCGAAAGATGCGAAAAACCTCGACGGTGCTTACGCCTGGCTGAACTACATCATGGATCCGAAAGTGATCGCCGATGTCTCCAACAAAATGAACTACGCCAACGGCAACAAAGCGTCGCTGCCGCTGATCAATGCCGACGTTCGCAACAACCCGGGTATCTTCCCGACGCCAGAAGCGATGTCGAAATTGTTCGTGCTGAAAGTCCAGGATCCGAAACTGGATCGTGTGCGTACGCGCGCATGGACTAAAGTAAAAAGTGGTAAGTAGTTCGTCCTTAACGGATTGACCTGTCACGCATCAGCAACAGAGGCGCAATCCTGGCCTCTGTTGTGCCATTTTTAGCGGCAAATTTTGTCGCCATGTTCCGCCTGGCTCCGGAGAGAACCCTTTGTGAACGATGCTATTCCCCGTCCTCAAAATAAAACCGCAAAGGCATTAACGCCGCTGCTGGAAATTCGCAATCTGACCAAATCGTTTGACGGCCAGCATGCCGTGGATGATGTCAGTCTGACTATTTATAAAGGTGAAATCTTTGCCCTGCTGGGTGCCTCGGGCTGTGGAAAGTCCACGCTGCTGCGCATGCTGGCCGGTTTTGAGCCGCCAACCAGCGGCCAGATTGTGCTGGACGGACAGGATCTGTCGCACGTTGCTCCCTATCAGCGCCCGATTAACATGATGTTCCAGTCCTACGCGCTGTTTCCGCACATGACGGTGGAGCAGAATATCGCCTTTGGTCTGAAGCAGGACCGGCTGCCAAAAGGGGAGATCAACAGTCGGGTCGCCGAAATGCTGGCGCTGGTGCACATGCAGGAATTCGCGAAACGTAAACCGCATCAGCTCTCCGGTGGTCAGCGTCAGCGCGTGGCGCTGGCTCGCAGCCTGGCGAAACGGCCAAAACTGCTGCTGCTCGATGAGCCGATGGGCGCTCTGGACAAGAAACTGCGCGACAGGATGCAGCTGGAAGTGGTCGATATTCTGGAGCGCGTTGGCGCGACCTGCGTGATGGTGACGCACGACCAGGAAGAGGCGATGACCATGGCGGGCCGCATTGCGATTATGAATCGCGGCAAGTTCGTGCAGATTGGCGAACCGGAGGAGATCTACGAGCATCCGACCAGCCGCTACAGCGCGGAGTTTATCGGATCGGTTAACGTCTTCGAAGGCTTACTCCGTGAACGTCAGGCAGATGGCCTTGTGATCGACAGTCCTGGCCTGATGCATCCGCTTAAAGTCGATTCCGATGTCTCGGTTGTCGATAACGTGCCGGTACATGTTGCGCTGCGCCCGGAAAAAGTGATGCTGTGTGATGATGTGCCCGCCGACGGCTATAACTTTGCGGTGGGTGAAGTGGTTCACATCGCCTATCTCGGCGACCTCTCTATCTTCCATGTCCGTCTGCACAGCGGACAGATGATCAGCGCACAGTTGCAAAACGCGCATCGCTACCGCAAAGGGTTGCCGACCTGGGGTGATGAAGTTCGCCTCTGCTGGGAAAGCGACAGCTGCGTGGTGTTGACGGTTTAAGGAGCGGCTATGAGCCAGATTTTCCAACGCGCCAAAGCGCCCGCCCGACTGGTCGGCACGCCGCTGCAACGCTGGGCCACGCGGATAAAAATGCAGCATGGCCGCAAGCTGGTCATCGCACTGCCTTATGTCTGGCTGGTGCTGTTATTCCTGCTGCCGTTTCTGACGGTGCTGAAGATAAGCTTCGCGGACATTGCGCGGGCGATTCCCCCTTACACCGAGCTGGTAAGCTGGGCGGATGACCAGTTCAGTATTGTGCTCAATTTCGGCAACTACCTGACGCTGACCGACGATCCGCTCTACATCGACGCCTATCTGCAGTCGCTGAAAGTGGCCGCGATCTCGACAGTAATCTGTCTGCTGATTGGTTATCCGCTCGCCTGGGCCGTGGCGCACAGCAAGCCGTCGATGCGCACCATTCTGCTGCTGCTGGTGATCCTGCCGTCGTGGACCTCGTTCCTGGTGCGCGTCTACGCCTGGATGGGATTGCTGAACAACAACGGCATTCTGAACCGCTTTCTGCTGTGGCTGGGTGTGATCGATCATCCGCTGGTGATTCTCTACACCAACACCGCCGTGTATATCGGTATCGTCTACTGTTATCTGCCGTTTATGGTGCTGCCGATCTACACCGCGCTGACCCGAATCGACTACTCGCTGGTGGAAGCCTCACTGGATCTGGGTGCGCGTCCGCTGAAGACCTTTTTCAGTGTGATTGTGCCGCTTACTAAAGGCGGTATTATCGCCGGTTCAATGCTGGTGTTTATCCCGGCGGTAGGGGAGTACGTGATTCCTGAACTGCTGGGTGGCCCGGACAGCATTATGATTGGCCGTATCCTGTGGCAGGAGTTCTTCAACAACCGCGACTGGCCGGTGGCCTCCGCGCTGGCGGTGATTATTCTGCTGATTCTGATTCTGCCGATCATCTGGTTCCATAAGCATCAAAACCGTGAAATGGGAGAGAAGGCATGAATAATTTGCCAACCATCCGCTCGCCCTGGCGTACCGGCATTCTGGTCTGCTGCTTCCTGTTCCTCTATGCGCCGATGCTGCTGCTGGTGGTTTACTCCTTCAACCGCTCCCCGCTGGTGACGGTGTGGGAGAGCTTCTCGTTCCACTGGTACAGGGTGCTATTCCAGGACAGCGCGATGATCGACGCGGTGCTGCTGAGTCTGAGCATTGCCGGGCTGTCGGCCACCATGGCGGTGGTGCTGGGCACGCTGGCGGCGGTGATCGTTGTGCGCTTTGGTCGCTTCCGCGGACAAAACGGTTTTGCTTTTATGCTGACCGCGCCGCTGGTGATGCCCGATGTCATCACCGGGCTGTCGCTGCTGCTGCTGTTCGTCGCGATGGGCAACGCCTTTGGCTGGCCGAGCGAACGCGGCATGCTGACCATCTGGCTGGCACACGTCACCTTCTGTACCGCCTATGTGGCGGTGGTGATTAACTCGCGTCTGCGTGAGCTGGACCGCTCAATCGAAGAGGCCGCGATGGACTTAGGCGCTACGCCGCTGAAGGTCTTTTTCGTGATTACCGTGCCAATGATTGCGCCGGCTATTATCACCGGCTGGCTGCTGGCGTTTACCCTGTCGCTCGACGATCTGGTGATCGCCAGCTTTGTGACCGGGCCTGGGGCCACCACGTTGCCGATGGCGATCTTCGCCACCGTGCGACGGGGTGTTAACCCGGAAATCAATGCGCTGGCTTCGTTGATCCTGTTTGTGGTCGGTATCGTCGGTTTTATCGCCTGGCGATTCATGGCGCACGAAGAAAAACAGCGTTTAAGCGATATTCAGAAAGCTAAACGTGGCTGAAATCCCTAACCTTTGCCACTATATGAGCGGGCCGGTTTAACCGGCCCGTTTTTCGATCAGGTGGAGTCACGGACTATGTCAGAAATCTTCAAAAGCAGCGCTACGCTCTCAGGCGCACCGGTTCCGGTGACGGTTGCGGGCATTGCTATTATCGCCACCCGCTGCCTGAGCGTTCTGATGCTGGCAAACGAACTGGGTTACAGTGAACTCGCCAACTTTGTTCATCGCAGCGCGCAGTCCTGGGACGCGACACTCATCTTTATCGCCAGCCAGCTGATCTTTCTGTTCGAACTACGCTGCGCCTTTACCCTGATGCGCGGCAGTAATCGTGGACGCTGGGGCTATGTGGCGACGCAGGGGGTTGTGCTGATCTATATGCTGTTCGCCTCGCTGGGCGGGATCTACCCGGAAATTTTCAGCATTGATGGCGACAATAACGTCCAGATTATCCACCATACGCTGTCGCAGAAAATCCCCGATCTGCTGGTGCTGATGCTGCTGTTTCTGCCTGCCAGCAGCCGCGCTTTTTTCAGAAAGCGATGATACAATCGCGCTCCGCCCGACCCGATCGTTAAGGCTTTACCATGCACTGCGCGCTTTATGACGCTAACCGTTGCCGCTCCTGTCAGTGGCTGGAAAAACCCTATCCCACTCAGCTGAGCGACAAACAGTCGATGCTGGAACAGTTACTGTCTGAGCAGCCGGTTGCGTCCTGGTTGCCGCCGGTTACCTCACCCCAGCAGGCATTCCGTAACAAAGCCAAAATGGTAGTCAGCGGCAGTGTGGAGCGTCCGGTGCTGGGGTTAATTCATCGTGATGGCGAGGCTGTCGATCTGTGCGACTGCCCGCTCTATCCCGCCAGCTTCCAGCCGGTGTTTACGGCGCTTAAGCCCTTTATCGCCCGTGCCGGGCTGACCCCCTATAACGTGGCACGCAAACGCGGTGAGCTTAAATTCCTGCTGATCACCGAAAGTCAGCAGGGCGGCATTATGCTCCGTTTTGTCCTGCGCTCAACTGCCAAGCTGGAACAGCTGCGTGCCGCATTGCCGTGGCTGCAACAACAGCTGCCGCAGCTGGCGGTCATCTCTGCCAATATTCAGCCGGTGCATATGGCGATTCTGGAGGGGGAAGAGGAGATTGCGCTGACGCCCGCGCAGTCGCTGGCAGAGAACTTCAACGGCGTGCCGCTGTGGATCCGTCCGCAGAGTTTCTTCCAGACCAACCCGCAGGTTGCCAGCGCGCTCTATGCCACCGCGCGCGACTGGGTACGTGCGCTGCCGGTGAACAGCATGTGGGATCTCTTCTGTGGCGTGGGCGGTTTTGGCCTGCACTGCGCGACACCGGAGATGGAACTGACGGGTATTGAGATTAGCGCCGAGGCGATTAAATGCGCCCGACGTTCTGCTGAGATGCTGGGGCTGGAAAAAGTGCAGTTTGCGGCGCTGGATTCCACGGCATTTGCGTCCGGGCGCGACGCGGTGCCACAGCTGGTGCTGGTGAATCCGCCGCGTCGGGGGATAGGTGAAGCGTTGTGTGATTATCTCAGCCAGATGGCCCCGGATTATCTGCTCTATTCAAGCTGTAATCCGCAGACCATGGCGCAGGATATTGCCCGACTGAGCGCGTATGAGGTCACGAAGGTACAGCTGTTCGATATGTTCCCGCACACCGCCCATTTTGAAGTGCTGACGCTGTTAACCCGCCGTCACCACTGAGTCCGGTGACGTGACCGGAATTATTCCGGGAACCATTTCTGATTAAGCTGCTGCCAGCTGCCGTTGGCTTTCAGTTCGGTCAGCGCCTGATTGAACCGATCGCGCAGCGCGGTATTGCCTTTCCGCACCGCAATGCCCAGGCCGGTGCCAAAGTAGTCTGTATCTGTCACATGTTCACCGACCGTGGCGAGATCCGGATTAGTCTTCAGCCACTGATTTACCACTGCACTGTCGCCGAACACGCCATCCAGCCGGCCATTCTTCATATCCAGAATCGCATTCTGATAGCTGTCATACGCCACCGCTTTCACTTCCGGATGCTTATCCTGAAGGTACTTCTGGTGAGTGGTGCCGTTTTCAACACCGATGCGTTTGTCTTTCAAATCACTGACGCTGCTGAACTTGCCTTTCTGCGCGATGACAATGGCGGAGTTAGCGTAATAGGGCTGGGTAAAGTCGACCTGCTTGCTACGCTCAGCGGTGATATCCATGCCGGAAATGACCGCATCATAGCGGCGGAATTTCAGTGACGGAATCAGGCTGTCGAAGGCATTGTTGGTAAAGGTGCATTCCGCTTTCATCTGCTGACACAGCGCTTTGGCCAGGTCGATATCAAACCCCACCAGATTATTTTCCCGATCCAGCGTTTCAAACGGCGGATAGGTCGCTGAGGCGGCGAAGCGAATCTTTTCTGCTGCCTGGGCTGTCATCGTGAGTGACGCCAGCGCAGCGGCAATAATCCATTTTTTCATTTTATAATTCCTGTGATGTGGTCAGTCAGAGAAGGCGATACCCTGCCATAAAATGAATTTTTATGCAATTTTTGTGGTTTTTCAGGCGAGAAGGGCGAGGAGCCTCGCCCTGAATTCAGTTACGTCGTTCAAAGGCCAGAGCGCGTTTTTCGATCAGTCGCATCATCAGCGTCAGTAAACCATTAACGCAGAGATAAATCAGACCTGCCGCGGCATAGACCGTGATGTCGTAGGTGCGTCCATAAAGCAACTGGCCGTGACCCATGACTTCCATCAGAGTGATGGTGTAGGCCAGCGAGGTGCCTTTAAACACCAGCACCACTTCATTCGAGTAGGAGGAGAGGGCGCGTTTAAATGCATACGGCAGCAGAATACGCAGGGTGTCTTTACGGCTCATGCCAAGCGCCGCGCACGATTGCCACTGTCCGGAAGGAATCGCCCGGACCGCACCGTAAAACAGCTGCGTGGTATAAGCCGCGCTGTTCAGCGACAGTGCCAGCATCGCGCATAACCACGGCTGCGACAGGAGATGCCACAGCCAGGGGATCTGCTGGATCGACGGAAACTGTCCCGGACCGTAGTAGATCAGAAAGATCTGCACCAGCAGCGGCGTACCGGTAAACAGCGTAATAAAACCTTTCACCAGCGGATTAAACACCGGTGTTTTCAGCGACAGTACCACGGTGAAGAGCAGCGCAAGCAGTAGCGCCACCACCAGCGAGGCCGCCGTCAGCGTCAGACTGGTGTGCAGCCCTTTCAGGAGTTCAGGCAGATAGGCCAGCATTAGCTGTTCCCCCGTTCAAAGCGGGTCGTGCGCAGTTCGATGCGGCGTAACACCGCCTGGCTGAACAGCGTAATCACTAAGTAGATCGCGGCCGCCACCAGGAACCAGGTAAACGGCTCCTGCGTTCGGGTGGCAATACTTTTGGTCTGCAGCATCAGATCGTTAACGCTGATCAGCGAGACCAGCGCGGTATCTTTCAGGAGCACCAGCCACTGATTGCCCAGACCGGGCAGAGCGTGACGCCACATCTGCGGCATAATCAGCCGGAGAAAAATAGCCGACTTTTTCATGCCCAGCGCCTGTCCCGATTCCCACTGACCGACAGGCACCGCTTTGAGCGCGCCGCGCAGCGTCTGTGAGGCGTAGGCGGCATAGAGCATCGCCAGCGCAATGACGCCACACAGGAAAGGACTGACATCAAAGTTCTCAATCTGCATCTGAACCGGCAGCGTAAACAGCCCGAAGTTCAGCGTGAAACCATCAGAGAGGGTGAGCAGCAGCTGTGAGGCACCAAAATAGATAAACAGCACCACCAGAATTTCCGGCAGGCCACGGATCAGCGTCACCATGCCGGTGCCAATCCACGCCAGCGGTCTCAGACGCAGTGACTCCCAGCCAGCGAAAATCATCGCCAGCACCAGGCCAGCGATGAGAGCACAAACAGCAAGGCCGACGGTCATACCGGCGGCGCTTGCGAGGGTCATCATTTCATTCATCAGAGATTACTGCTGGAACCATTTGCTGTAGATGGTTTTATAGGTGCCATCCGCTTTGATCTTATCCAGCGCGCCATTGAATCTGGTCTGCAGATCGGTGTTACCGGTACGTACCGCAATGCCCAGGCCAGTACCAAAGTAGGCTTTGTCCGTGACTTTGTCGCCGACGGCAGCCAGTGCAGCATTCTGCTTCAGCCACTCGTTGACCACGGCGGTGTCACCAAATACGGCATCAATACGGCCATTTTTCAGGTCCAGCACTGCGTTCTGATAGCTGTCGTAAGGAACGATGGTGATGTCGCTGTGTTTATCTGTCAGGTATTTCTGATGAGTGGTGCCGTTCTGGACACCAACACGCTTGCCTTTCAGCGCGTCAACGCTGGCAACTTTGCCTTTCTGGGCTACAAACAGCGCCGAGTTATCGTAGTAAGGTTTGGTGAACAGGACCTGTTTTTCACGATCCGGCGTGATATCCATGCCCGCCATCACCGCATCAAAGCGACGGAATTTCAGGCTCGGGATCAGGCTGTCGAACGCCTGATTGGTGAAAGTGCAGGTCGCGTCAATCTCTTTACACAGCGCGTTAGCCAGATCGACGTCAAAGCCCTGAATTTTGTTGTCCGCATCCACAAACTCAAAAGGAGGATAAGAGGCTTCGGTCGCAAAACGAATTGTCTGTGCCGCGGTAGCGCTCAGGCTAAAACCGGCAAGCAGTGCAGCAAGTACCATTTTTTTCATTTTTAAGCATCCTGACTTAGTGCGAAAGATAGTGAGCAAACGCCTCGGTTTGCGGCTGTGTAAAGCGGCTGGCATCACCCTGTTCCACAATGCGACCGTTCTCCATGTACACAACGCGGCTGGCTGTTTTACGTGCCACTTCCACTTCATGGGTCACAATCACCTGGGTAATGCGGGTCTGCGCCAGTTCGCGAATAATACTGACAATCTGTGCGGTAATTTCAGGGTCCAGCGCGGCCGTCGGCTCATCGAACAGCAGGACCTGCGGTTCCATCATCAGTGCGCGGGCAATCGCCACACGCTGCTGCTGACCACCGGAGAGGTGCAGCGGGAAGCGATCGCTGTAAGGCGTGAGGCGCAGCCGGTCAAGCAACTTATCGGCACGGGCACGCGCATCGCTTTTGCTGAGGCCCAGAACCCGGCAGGGCGCTTCAATCAGATTCTGCAACACGGTCAGATGCGGCCAGAGATTATATTGCTGGAACACCATACCGACGTTCTGACGCAGTTCGCGAATCGCGGCATCAGACGGTTTCTGAGTGAAGTCGAACTGATTGCCGGCAATCTGCAACTGACCTGAACGAGGCTGCTCCAGCAGGTTAAGCACCCGCAGCAGTGAACTCTTGCCTGCACCGCTGGGACCCAGCAGTACCAGGGTCTCGCCTTGCGGACACTCAAGGTTGATGTCGAACAGCGCCTGATGAGCACCGTAGAAGCAGTTTATTGCGTTTAGTTGAATACTCATGCGCCAGATTTGAATAGCTATTAGTGTCGCGGATTTTAACGTCACCAGAATAGTTATGCAAATAAGGTGGGTTAAAATTTGTAAAACAACAGGTAAACGGCCAAAGCTTAGCAGAATATCATGCGGTGTCTTGCGTCATTCGGAAGCCGTGGGCATGCTGCGGCAATAAAAAAAGCGCAGTCACCTGAGGTGGCTGCGCTTCTCATAACCGTTAAAATTTCAGGTTATTTTTTTGACTTTTCAAGCATCTGGCTCAGGCTTCCACCCTCGGCATGCATCGGGTTAGCCATGTAGCGCACGTCGTCGACGACCCAGCAGGTGCCCTGATGAATCATCAGCACTTCATCCTGCCATTGCTTACCGTCACGGCTGAGTTCGACCCGCAGCGGGATATTGCGTGCATCACGGTTTGGAATCGAGGAGGCATCGGCCACGCTGGCGGCCGTTGGGCCCTGTGAGAGGCTGGAGAAGAGATCGCCGTTGCGCCACTGTGCACCGGCATTGCTGCCGCTGGCCGCCAGCAGTGAGTGGTAAAGCGCATCACTCAGGTAAGGGCGATATTTTGCCAGTGTGTTACTGTCAGGCAGACCCTGCGTGGGCTTTTCGACACGCAGGTCGTAAAACTTCTGGGCTACCTGGTCAGGACCGCCTTCGATGCACGGGGCAGTACGCGGGCCATTATCCTTAATAACTGGCTCAACGGTGGTACAGGCGCTGAGCAGCAGGGCCGCCGGGATCATTAGCGCAAACGCGTTGTTTCTCATCTCGATTTCCTTATGGTTCTCTGGCAAGGTGCCCTTTTTAGCATAGAGTATAGCCGTGCTTTTTAGTCGAAAGAGCCTTAGTCCGGTTTTCACCAGGGAGAATGCAATGAAATTTTCAACAACCCCAACGCTGGAAGGTTACAGCATCAGCAACTATTGCGGCGTCGTCACCGGTGAGGCGATTCTGGGTGCCAACATCTTCCGTGATTTTTTCGCGGGCATTCGTGATGTGGTCGGTGGCCGTTCCGGCGCGTATGAGAAAGAGCTGCGCAAAGCGCGTGAGATCGCGTTTGAAGAGCTGGAGGAGCAGGCAAAAGCGCTGGGTGCCAATGCGGTGGTCGGTATCGACATTGATTATGAAACGGTCGGCAAAGATGGCAGCATGCTGATGGTCAGCGTCAGCGGCACGGCGGTGATCATTCGTTGAAACGCGGGCTACTGATGCTGATGGCGCTGCTGCTGGCGGGTTGCCACTCTGGAATGGAATCCCGTGACGGCTACTGGGCCGATTTACGGCATCCGGCGCAGGGTGCGCGACCGCGGGTTAAAGTGATTGTGATTCACTACACCGCCGAAGATTTTTCTTCGTCGCTGGCAACACTCACCGATCGGGAGGTCAGCGCCCACTATCTGATCCCCCGCCAGCCGCCAGAGCGCGCCGGTAAAGGCGTTATCTGGCAGCTGGTGCCGGAGCAGCAGCTCGCCTGGCATGCCGGACCCAGTTTCTGGCGTGGAGCCAGCCGCATCAATGACACCTCTATTGGCATCGAGCTGGTGAACCGGGGTTACCGGCGCACCCAGAACGGTCTTGAATGGCAGCCCTTTACCGCCGCGCAGATCATTACGCTGGAGGCACTGGTACGAGATATTGCCCGGCGTTACGGCATCCCACCCGAAAATATTGTCGGTCACAGCGATATCGCACCGCAGCGCAAGCAGGATCCAGGGCCGCTATTTCCGTGGCAACAGCTGGCGCAGCACGGACTCGGTGCATGGCCTGATGCCGGACGGGTGCAGTTTTATTTAGCGGGTCAGGATCCATACGCACGGGTACCCGTGCAGCCACTCATGGAAAGTCTGCAACGCTTCGGCTATGCGGTAACTGCGGGGATGAGTGCGCGTGAGCAGCAGAAAGTGATTGCCGCGTTTCAGATGCATTTCCGGCCTGCGGATTATCGCGGTCAGCCCGATGCCGAAACTGCCGCGATAGCTGCCGCGCTACTGGAGAAGTATGGCGCGGCGGAATAGCGGATTACTGCTGCAGAAACGCTTTCCAGTGGGCGACAACCTGCTCCAGTGCCGCACGATCAGCATCCAGATGGGTGACCAGTCGGGTACGTGTCCCCACGCTGATTAATACGTCGCGCGCTTTCATCCATTCACCTAATGGTTTGACCTGAGCGTCCGGCACCGCCACAAAGAGCATGTTGGTCTTTTGATCGATAACGCTGACGCCCAGCTCATGCAGCTGCTGTCCGAGCCAGGCCGCATTGTCATGATCCTCCTGCAGTCGCGTCACGTTGTGTTCTAGCGCATAGAGACCTGCCGCCGCCAGAATACCGGCCTGACGCATGCCGCCACCGGTCATTTTACGCCAGCGACGGGCACGCTCAATCAGCGCGGCATCGCCACACAGCAGCGAACCAACGGGTGTTCCAAGCCCCTTAGAAAGACAAATGGTCAGGGTGTCGCAGTAGCGGGCAATCGCCGCCAGAGTGGTCTTCTGCGCCACCACCGCATTGAAAATACGAGCGCCATCGATGTGCAGCGCCAGCTTATGCTCACGGGTAAAAGTCCACGCCTGTTCCAGATAGCCTGTCGGCAGCACCTTGCCGTGATGGGTATTCTCCAGACTCAGCAAACGAGTGCGGGCAAAGTGAATGTCGTCCGGCTTGATGGCGGCGGCTACCACATCCAGCGGCAGGGTGCCATCGTCGGCGGCCAGCACCGGCTGCGGCTGAATACTGCCCAGCACCGCCGCGCCACCCGCCTCATACTTGTAGTTGTGCGCCTGCTGACCGACGATATATTCATCGCCGCGTTCGCAGTGGCTGAGCAACGCCACCAGGTTCGCCTGGGTGCCGGTAGGGAAAAACAGGGCAGCTGCTTTGCCGCTCAGTCGTGCCGCTTCCGCCTCCAGTGCATTCACGGTGGGATCGTCACGGTAGACGTCATCACCGGTTTCGGCAGACATCATCGCGTTTAACATGGCGGCGCTGGGTCGGGTCACGGTATCACTGCGTAAATCGATCACCTTATGCTCCTGAACGTGGCGGAAGAGAAAAAAAAGGCGGGCATCGCGCCCGCCTGGATGGAACCTCTGTTTTACCGCAGCCAGTTGGTTTTCGCCAGTTCTACTACCTCATCACCCCGACCATTCATGATGGCGCGCAGCATGTAGAGACTGAAGCCCTTGGCCTGCTCCATTTTGATCTGCGGCGGCATTGCCAGCTCCTCTTTGGCAGTAATGACATCCACCAGTACCGGACCATCATGGGCAAACGCCTGCTCCAGCGCGCCATTAAGGTCCGATGCCTTTTCCACCCGGATGCCACGAATGCCGCAGGCCTGGGCGATAGCGGCAAAGTCAGGATTCTCCAGCTCGGTGCCATCGGTGAGATAGCCACCCGCTTTCATCTCCATCGCCACAAAGCCGAGTACGCTGTTATTGAAGATCACCAGTTTCACCGGCATTTTCAGCTGCGCCAGCGAGATAAAATCACCCATCAGCATGCTGAAACCGCCGTCGCCGCACAGCGCGACAACCTGACGATTGCGATCGATCGACTGCGCGCCCAGCGCCTGTGGCATCGCGTTCGCCATTGAGCCGTGGTTAAACGAACCCAGCAGGCGACGTCGGCCGTTCATCTTCAGATAGCGCGCGGCCCACACGGTCGGGGTTCCGACATCGCAGGTGAAAATAGCGTCATCACTGGCGTAGTGGCTGATCTGCTGTGCCAGATATTGCGGATGAATCGGCTGCCTGTCATTGGGCTGCGCCAGTTCGTCGAGACTTTTACGCGCCTCGCCATAGTGTTTAACCGCACTGTCGAGATGCCGGCGATCGCTTTTGGGCGTCAGTTGCGGCAACAGCGCCTGCAGCGTGCTTTTCACATCGCCGACATAGGCCTGATCGACGTGGCAGTGTGAGCCGAGGCTGCCCGGATTGATGTCGATCTGAATGATCTTAGCGTTTTCCGGATAGAAGGCGCGATAGGGGAACTGGGTGCCAAGTAACACCAGCGTCCCGGCATTCATCATGGCGTGGAAACCGGATGAGAACCCAATCAGGCCGGTCATGCCGACGTCATAAGGGTTGTCATATTCGATATGTTCTTTGCCGCGCAGCGCATGAACGATAGGCGCTTTCAGCGCTTCTGCCAGCGCCACCACTTCCTGATGCGCACCTGCACAGCCACTGCCGCACAACAGTGTAATGTCAGTGGCTTCGTTCAGCGTCTGTGCCAGCCGGGCCAGTTCGTCGGGCTGTGGCACGACCTGCGGTAACTGCGGCGGATACCACTCCGCGCTGGCGCTTTCTGGCGCAAGTTGCAGCGCGACATCTCCCGGCAGTACCACTACTGAGACGCCACGATTCAGAATCGCTTTGCGCATTGCGATGCCCAGCACCTGCGGTAACTGCTCAGGATTCGAGACCAGCTCACAGTAGTGACTGCATTCGCGGAACAGCTCCTGCGGATGGGTTTCCTGGAAATATCCGCTGCCGATTTCACTGGAGGGAATATGCGCTGCAATCGCCAGAACCGGGACGCGGTTGCGATGGCAATCGAACAAACCGTTGATGAGATGTAAATTGCCTGGTCCGCAGGAGCCGGCGCAGACCGCCAGTTCGCCGCTAATATGGGCTTCAGCACCCGCTGCGAAGGCGGCGACTTCTTCGTGGCGCGTCGGCATCCATTCGATAGTGCCCATGCGATTAAGGCTATCGCTCAGGCCATTAAGGGAATCCCCGGTGACGCCCCAGATGCGTTTAACGCCCGCGCTTTCCAGCGTTTTGGCGACCAGCGCCGCCACGGTTTGTTTCATGCTCTTCTCCTATGTCGGCCCGCCCTGAAGAGTGACGTGACCAGAACCGAAAAAAGAAGCGTAGACGAAACGGCAGAAAAGCAGGCGTGAAAAAATGCGCTGGCAGAGCTCAGCGCATCTCAGACCGGATTCAGGCAGAGAAGAGGGCAATCAGAATCGGGGCCAGCAGGCTCATGACAAAGCCATGCACAATAGCGGCCGGGACAATCTCGTTGCCGCCCGCCCGCTGCAGCACCGGCAGGGTGAAGTCCATTGAGGTGGCACCGCACAGCCCCAGAGCGCTGGAGCGATGGCGGCCAATCAGCGCCGGGATCAGCATGATTGCGACCAGTTCACGCACCAGATCGTTGAAGAAGGCGGCGCTGCCGATGACCGGACCAAAAGCTTCGGTCATCAGAATGCCGGAGAGCGAGTACCAGCCAAAGCCACTTGCCAGCGCCAGACCGGTTTTCAGCGGTACGCCCAGCAGTAACGCCGCTATCATGCCGCCGATCAGCGCGCTGACCAGCACGACGCTGGCGACCAGCATGCCGCGTCGGTTCAGGATAATCTGCCGCAGCGTCATGCCACTGCCGCGCAGCTGAATGCCCACCAGAAACAGCAGAAAGATCAGCGCATATTCGCTGGCCGTCGAAGCGTGGTGCAGCAGGGGCCACTGAGTCAGGCCAAGCACAAAACCGATGACAACCACGCCACACAGCTTCAGTGAGTCCAGCGCCATATGCAGCCGCGACGGCAGTTTCTCCTGTCGATGCGCATGCTGCCAGGGTGCATATTTTTCCAGCCCGCGCAGCGCCAGCAGGTTGCACAGCAGAATGCAGAACGCCGCCACCAGCGCGGTGTGAAAGACCGCCAGTAGATTGCTGCTCAGATTGTCGAGAAACGCCAGGCTGATGCCCATAAAGAACAGAATGACGTAAACCATCCAGCCCAGCAGCTGATTCACGCGTCGCAGAGTGGCACTTTTACGGAACGGTAACAGCCAGCCAGCAATCAGCGGCAGCAAAATAATCAGGAGTCCGGAGTACATGTCATTGCCATCCATGGGATAAAGAGGCCACACGCTAGCGAAAAAGCGTAACGGAGTAAACCCTGAGAAAGCGGCTTGACCGGCTGGCTGGCGGCAACCATGCTGTTTATAAACTGAGGATGGACGCCTATGATTCTGGAACATATCGACATTCGCGGTTTCCGCGGCATCAATAAGCTCTCACTGCCTTTAACCCAGACCAATCTGCTGATTGGTGAAAATGCCTGGGGCAAATCCAGCTTGCTGGATGCCCTGAGCCTGCTGCTTTCGCCCTGTGAGCCGGTCTATGTTTTTAACCAGGCTGATTTCCATTTCACACCGGGCGATGTGACCGATTCAATGCGGCGTCTTTCGGTGGTGTTCCACTTTCGTGATGACGGCAGCGACCCGGATGCGGTGCTCTCCACCTTCTGGCAGCGTGATGCGCAGGGCCAGCGTCGGCTCTATTACAGTGTCAGTGCCACCTGGCGTGACAGCGGTATCGAAACCCGTCGCCGTTTTATTGACGTGAATGCTCAACTGTTACCTGAGCAGAACTGTGTGGCGGCAATAGACCTGTTGCTGAAACGCTATCCGGTATTGCGGTTGCGCGATGCGCGTTTTAGTAAACGGACGCGGAACAGCGTGCCGGTGGCACCCCCGCATCCTGAACTGCTGGTTAGTATGGAGACGCTGGCACGCGATCTGGAGCGACATCCGCAGCAGCTCAGCGATGAGGTACTGCGACAGGGGCTGAAAACTATGCAGCAACTGATGCAGCACTACTTTCTGGTGCAGCCGCCCAGCGCGGGTGGCGAGGCCCGGTCGCGGGAACCGCAGACGCGCGATGGGGGGCAGGGATGGCGGGCGCTGGATCACCTGAATCAATTGATTGCCGGAACCGACTCACGCAGCCGTCAGCTTATCCTGCTGCAGATGTTTACTCTGCTGATTGAGGCACGAGGCGAGGTTCCGCTGGCCGCGGTTGCCCGGCCACTGCTGCTGATTGAAGATCCGGAAACCCGCCTGCATCCGATTATGCTGTCAGTGGCCTGGAACCTGCTGAAGCTGTTGCCGCTGCAAAAAATCGCCACCACAAACTCTTCTGAGCTGCTGTCACAGGTGCCGGTGGAAAACGTCTGTCGGCTGGTGCGGGAACCCTCGCGTGTGGCGGCCTGGCGCATCGGTCCGGAGGGGCTGAGTGCCGAAGAGAGTCGTCGCATTGGCTTCCATATTCGCGTCAACCGGCCTGCGGCCCTGTTCGCCCGTTGCTGGCTGCTGGTGGAGGGAGAAACCGAAGTCTGGATTATGAATGAGCTGGCGCAGCAGTGCGGTTATAACTTCGCGGCGGAAGGGGTGAAGGTGATTGAATTTGCGCAATCGGGTTTAAAGCCGCTGTTGAAGTTTGCCCGACGCATGGGCATCGCCTGGCACGTGCTGACTGACGGCGATCAGGCGGGTAATAAATATGCCAGCACGGCACGTACACAGTTACAGCCGGGTGATCCTGAGCCGCGTTTTCTGACGCAGTTACCGGCGCTGGATATGGAGAATTTTCTCTATCAGCACGGTTTTCAGGATGTCTATCATCAGATGGCGCACCTGCCGTTAAACGTTCCGATGAGTTCCAGGCGTATTATTACCAAAGCGATTCACCAGAGCTCTAAGCCAGAACTGGCGATCGCAGTGGCTACGTCGGCGGCGGAACGCGGGCCGGAGGCTATTCCGCCGTTAATGCGGCAGATGTTTGCGCGGGTGATTGGACTGGCACAGGGCCAGGCGGACTAAGGTCTGTTGGATAGGAAAATGCCAGCGGCACTGGCTGGCATTTTTGGGTCACTGTTCAGAGGTGGGTTCCGTGTCAGGCTACAGCCTGCACCTCAACCGGTACGATGAGGCTGGCATGGTTGCCTTTCGGACCTTCATGCACATCGAACTGAACCTGCTGGCCTGCCTTCAGCGTTCGGTAGCCTTCCATCTGAATAGTGGAGTAATGTGCAAAAATATCTTCGCCACCGCCAACCGGACAGATAAAGCCAAAGCCTTTGGAATTATTGAACCATTTTACTGTGCCCGTCTCCATGCTTTTACTTCCCTCGCAAGACATTTTATAAGTAGGTGAGGTCTTTTAAGCTGTGAGTCGGATTGATTAAAACTCAATCAGCCTGTGCAGGTAGAATGTAGAGAAAGCGCCGCTGGCGTCAAGCAAACCACCGGGTCAGATGGGGAAAAAATCATCAAAATTTGAAGCAGTTAACGCTATTGCAAATTTTGTGATACAGGTCGCGCAAGGAAATTGGTGAATAAATTTTCAGCAGCGGCCAGCAGCTTGACAGGCATGTTAAACTCTCAACATGTAGCCACCAAAAGGCTAAAAGCAAAATCTCAACGGAACACTATGGCAAACACAAACGACTGGCTTAACTTTGAACATCTGGCCGAAGATAAAGTACGTGAAGGGTTAAAGCCGCCTTCTATGTATAAAGTCATTCTGAATAATGACGATTATACACCTATGGAATTTGTTATTGACGTTGTACAAAAGTTCTTTTCTTATGATGTTGAACGTGCAACGCAGCTGATGTTGAAAGTTCACTATCACGGCAAGGCGATCTGTGGTGTATTTACTGCAGAAGTCGCCGAAACGAAAGCGGCCCAGGTGAACAATTATGCGCGGGAAAACCATCATCCGTTGCTGTGTACGCTGGAAAAAGCCTGAACCCGTCTCCATATAGGAAACAGGTCAGGGCGATAATTGGGGGAGGTGCCTAATGCTCAATCAAGAACTGGAACTCAGTTTAAATATGGCTTTCGCCAGAGCGCGTGAGCACCGTCATGAGTTTATGACCGTCGAGCATCTGTTACTGGCGTTGCTCAGTAACCCGTCGGCCAGAGAGGCACTGGAAGCCTGTACGGTGGACATGGTGGCTCTACGGCAGGAACTCGAAGCCTTCATAGAACAAACCACGCCGGTGCTGCCCGCCAGCGAAGAGGAGCGTGATACACAACCGACGCTCAGCTTCCAGCGCGTCCTGCAGCGTGCGGTTTTCCATGTCCAGTCATCCGGTCGCAGTGAAGTCACCGGCGCGAATGTGCTGGTCGCCATCTTCAGCGAGCAGGAGTCTCAGGCGGCTTATCTGTTACGCAAACATGAAGTCAGCCGCCTTGATGTGGTGAATTTCATCTCTCACGGTACGCGCAAAGACGAGCCGGGCCAGGCGCCAGGCGCTGAAAATCCGGTTAACGAAGAGCAAGCAGGCGGGGAGGAGCGTATGGAAAACTTCACCACCAATCTAAATCAGCTTGCTCGCGTCGGTGGTATCGATCCACTGATTGGTCGCGATAAAGAGCTGGAACGAACCATTCAGGTACTGTGCCGACGCCGTAAAAACAACCCGCTGCTGGTGGGTGAATCGGGTGTAGGTAAAACCGCCATTGCTGAAGGTCTCGCCTGGCGTATCGAGCAGGGCGACGTACCGGAAGTGATGAAAGATTGCACGATTTACTCACTGGATATCGGTTCACTGCTGGCGGGCACCAAATACCGTGGTGACTTTGAAAAACGTTTCAAAGCGCTGCTGAAGCAGCTGGAGTCAGACGAACACAGCATTCTGTTTATCGATGAAATCCATACTATCATCGGTGCGGGTGCCGCGTCGGGTGGCCAGGTTGATGCGGCTAACCTGATTAAACCCCTGCTCTCTGGTGGCAGGATCCGCGTCATGGGTTCAACGACCTATCAGGAATTCAGCAACATCTTCGAAAAAGATCGTGCTCTGGCGCGTCGCTTCCAGAAGATCGATATCACGGAGCCTTCTGTTGAAGAGACCGTGCAGATCCTGGCTGGCCTGAAAACCAAGTACGAAGCGCATCACGATGTGCGTTATACCGCGAAGGCGGTGCGCGCAGCCGTGGAACTGGCGGTGAAATATATCAACGACCGTCATCTGCCTGACAAGGCAATTGATGTGATTGACGAAGCGGGTGCGCGTGCGCGCCTGATGCCAGCCAGTAAGCGCAAGAAAACCATCAATGTCTCTGACATTGAAACCGTCGTGGCCCGTATTGCTCGTATTCCTGAGCAAAGCGTGTCAGCAACCGACCGCGATACGTTGCGAAATCTCGGCGATCGTCTGAAGATGCTGGTATTTGGGCAGGATAAGGCCATTGAGGTGCTGACTGAGGCGATCAAAATGAGTCGCGCCGGTCTGGGCCAGGATCGCAAGCCGGTAGGTTCCTTCCTGTTTGCAGGACCAACGGGTGTCGGTAAAACAGAAGTGACTGTGCAGCTGGCGAAAGCCCTGGGAATTGAGCTGCTGCGCTTTGATATGTCCGAGTATATGGAGCGTCATACGGTCAGTCGTTTGATTGGTGCGCCTCCAGGTTACGTCGGCTTTGATCAGGGCGGCCTGCTGACGGATGCGGTGATTAAGCATCCTCATGCGGTGGTGTTGCTGGATGAGATTGAGAAAGCGCATCCGGATGTCTTTAACCTGCTGCTGCAGGTGATGGACAACGGCATGCTGACTGACAACAACGGTCGTAAAGCGGACTTCCGCAACGTGGTGCTGGTGATGACCACCAACGCCGGTGTGCGCGAGACAGAACGTAAGTCGATTGGCCTGATTCATCAGGATAACAGCACCGATGCGATGGAAGAGATCAAAAAGATCTTTACGCCAGAGTTTCGTAACCGTCTCGACAACATCATCTGGTTCAGTCACCTGTCACCAGAGGTCATTCATCAGGTGGTCGACAAGTTTATTGTCGAGTTGCAGGCGCAGCTGGATGCTAAAGGTGTGTCACTGGAAGTCAGTGATGAAGCGCGCGACTGGCTGGCTGAGAAGGGCTATGACAAAGCGATGGGCGCTCGTCCGATGGCGCGCACCGTGCAGGACAGCCTGAAGAAACCGTTAGCCAATGAACTGCTGTTTGGTTCGCTGGTGGATGGCGGTTCGGTGTCAGTGGCGCTGGATCGTGAAAAAGGTGAACTGACCTATCACTTCCTGAGTGCCGAAAAACGCAAGACTGAAGGCACTGTGCATTAACAGCTCGTTGCAGATGTGAAAAAGGCCGGATATAAATATCCGGCCTTTTTTTCGCTTTAAAATGCAGAGCGATAAGATTACTGCAAATTAGCGACTACGGAAGACAATGCGGCCTTTGCTCAGGTCGTACGGGGTCAACTCAACGGTCACTTTGTCACCCGTCAGGATGCGGATGTAGTTTTTGCGCATTTTACCGGAGATGTGAGCAGTAACCACGTGTCCGTTCTCAAGTTCTACGCGGAACATGGTGTTAGGTAACGTATCCAGTACGGTACCTTGCATTTCAATATTGTCTTCTTTGGCCATCGAATCCTCTGGGTGTACTACCTTTCAGTTGAACCGGCAAGATAATGCCCAATTCAACGATTTATGTAAAGAACCGTCGGCGATTTTGCCAACGCTTTGCCGGGGTGCACGTCACTCGCGCGCATCCGGTAAAATTAGGGTGTTTATGGTGGCGTCTGCGGGGGATTAGCGGGCTAAGAATCTGTATCAACCGGTTACACGCGCACGATTGAAAACAGTTCCGAGAGTGCGTTGAGATTCCCAGCCTGGCAATTCCGGCTCGTTATTGCGAAGCGCGGACGACATACCAAACTCGACTATTATACCACTTATACGCCTTTATGTGTGCAAAACATCTTTGTACCGCTAAAAAAGCGTTTGTGTCTGCCAGCAGCCATCGCTGACTGGCTGGCTCGCAAGGCTTTGTACATATTGCAGATAGTCCGTGCGCGGGATCTCCTGCGCGCCTAAAGACGCTGTATGGGGGTTAAGTACCTGACAATCTAGCAGACGGCCCTGATGTCGGATGAAATGCTGACAAAATACCCAAAGTGCGGTTTTGGAGGCATTCTGCTGACGGCTGAACATTGATTCACCGCAAAAGATTTGCCCCATCGCCAGCCCATACATCCCACCCACCAGCTGATGCTCGTCCCACACCTCAATGGAGTGAGCGTGGCCCAGCTCATACAAACGCAACCAGGCACGTTTCATCTCAAAAGTGATCCAGGTGCCTTCCTCGCGACCTGTGGCACAGCCCTCAATCACCTCATCAAACGATTCATTCATTGTTACCCGATAGGGCGAACGGCTGTGGAAACGTTTCATGCTGCGGCTGAGGTGAAACTGCTCGGGCAACAGAACTGCACGGGGATCGGGCGACCACCAGAGAATCGGATCGCCAGGTGAAAACCACGGAAAGATGCCGCGCTGATAGGCGTTAAGCAGCCGGGCAGGGGAGAGATCCCCACCCATGGCCAGCAGGCCGTTTGGCTCACGCAGCGCCATCTCAGGTGGGGGAAATTGCAGAGATTCCCGTGACAGTTGTACCAGTCTCATCGCGTTAAGTTACTCATCAGCATTTCGCTAAGACTATAACGCAATACGTTGCCGGAAACGCCAGTAGCGACCCGCTTTTGAGATTAATTCCGCATGGCTACCCTGTTCAACAATGGCACCATTATCCATCACGCAGATGCGATCCATCTGCTCCAGGCCGCTGAGGCGATGAGTGACCATGATGACGGTCTTTCCGGCGATCAGCCGCTGCAGCAGGGCAAGGATATGTTGCTCGGTGGTGGCATCCAGCCCTTCGGTAGGTTCATCCAGCAGCCAGAGATCGCCGTTATGCAGTAACGCACGCGCCAGCGCCAGACGACGCAGTTCGCCACCCGATAACGGGCGACCCCCTTCTCCCATCCAGGCGTTTAAACCTTCCTGGTTTTCAAGCAGGCGCTGCAGGCCGACGTCGTTCAGCACGCGGCATAACTGCTCATCGCTGGCACCGGGGCAAGCCAGCAGTAAGTTATCGCGCAGACTCTGACTGAAGAGGTGAACACGCTGAGTCACTACGCTGATGCGCTGGCGCAATGCGGGCTCTGACCATGTGATGACTGGCAGAGCATTCAGGCTGATAACGCCGCGCTGGCTCTCCCAGCCACGCGTTAACAGTGCCAGCAGTGTTGATTTCCCGCAGCCGGTCGGTCCCAGCAGCGCAATGTGTTCACCGGCCGCTACCTTAAGCGTACAGCCGTTCAGCACCTTATCCGAACGGTCAGGGTAGCTGAAGTCGAGCTGATCGATATCGACCGAGAGAGGTCCTGGCCGGGCATCTGACTGTGCCGGGAAAGCGATCGCGGGAGACTGATCGATAATGTCATTGACCCGCTGAGCGGCGTTTATCACCTGTGACATGGGCAGGAAGGCTCCTGCTACCGGTGCCAGTGCCTCGAAGGCAGCCAGGGCGCAAAACACCACCAGGGCAATCAGCGAACCGGGCAACTGCTGTTCACTAATGGTTGCGGCACTGAGCCAGAGCAGAAGTGTGACCGTTGCACCGCTGACCAACAGTAGCAGGCTTTGTGCCGTGGCCTGCAAACGCTGTTGCTGGTTCTGTGCCTGTTGCCAGCGCTGTTCATCTTCATCAAGTTGCTGACGCCAGCCCTGTGAGGCACCGTATAAAGTCAGTTCAGCCTGAGCCGCCAGCCACAGCATCAGCTGTAAGCGCCAGCGGGCGCGGCTCTGAGCAATAGCGACACCTGCCGGTGAACCGAGACGATAAAAAAGGGCGGGCATCAGGACCAGTGTACACAGCATGATGCCACCCAGCGTCAGTGCCAGCTGAAGATCAATAAAACTCATCCCGATGGTGACCACGATAATCACGACCAATGCGCCCATCAGCGGCGAGATAACGCGCAGATAGAGATGATCCAGCGTGTCGACATCAGCCACGAAGCGGTTGAGCAGGTCCGCCTGTCGGAACCGCGAAAGCTGGCCCGGTGAAAGAGCCATCAGGCGGCTGAACGTGTGGACCCGCAGATGCTGAAGCACCCTGAACGTCGCATCGTGGCTGACCAGCCGTTCAGCATAGCGTGCGGCGGTGCGGATAATGGCTGCCCCCCGAACGCCTGCCGCAGGCAACATGTAGTTAAAGGTATAGAGACCAGCAACACCTGCCACTGACGAGGCGGCCAGAAACCAGCCTGATAGCGTCAGCAGGCCGATGCTGGCCAGCAGGGTGACAATCGCCAGCAGGATGCCCAGCGCCAGGCGAAAAGGGTGGCGCAGCCAGAGACGAAGAAAAGGACGCAAGGCGGACATCAGCGGATCTCCTGTTGACGATGCTTCAGCATCTCACTAAAGGCACCTGGCTGTTGTGACAGCTGCTGCCAGTTACCCTGTTGCACCAGCTTACCCGCTTCCATCACCCAAAGGGTCTGCCAGCGACTCAGCGTATCGATCTGATGAGTAATCATCAGCGTGGTCTGCCGCGCTGCCGCCTCATTCAGCGCCAGCATCACATGACGTTCGCTGAGTGCATCCAGGCTGGCTGCCGGTTCATCGAGCAGCAAAAAATGTGAGGGTTTATAGAGGGCACGTGCGACCGCGATCCGCTGCGCCTGGCCCACCGACAGCTTATTACCGCCATCGCCAGGCTGGGTCTCAATGCCCTGAGGCAGACGCGGCAGGAACTCGTTGATGCCACATGATTCCAGCAGCGCTGCAAAGCGATCGCCATCCCAGGCGGCATTCATCACGATGTTGTCGCGCAATGTGTTGGCCGGTAACTGAGGATTCTGTCCTACCCAACTCAGTTGCTGATGCCAGTCGCTCCGGTGTATATCGCGCAGTTCAACGCCATTGGCTTTCAGCGAGCCCTGATAAGGCAGAAACCCGAGCAGAGCATTCATCAGGGCCGTTTTACCCGCCCCGCTTTGACCGACCAGTGCAATCTGCTCACCCGCGGCAACAGTAAAAGTGAGCGGGCCGCACAGCACCTGTCCATCGGGTGCGCAGACACACAGATCATCAGCGATTAGCGCGATTGCGCGATCCGTAGTGAAAGGGCGCTGGCCTTTCTGCGGTGCAGCGTCGGGCGTCGCCTGCATAAAGGCTTCAAGCGCATCGGCACCGCCCACCGCCTGAGCTTTGGCGTGATAAAACGCACCGAGATCGCGCAGTGGCTGGAAAAATTCCGGGGCGAGGATCAGCACCAGGAAGCCGGCAAACAGCGTTACGCCCCGGCCATAATCGCCGAAATGTAATTCGCCCAGATAGGAGAAGCCAAAATAGACTGCCACCACGGCGATCGCTAACGAGGCAAAAAACTCAAGTACGGCGGAGGAGAGAAAGGCTAAGCGCAGCACTTCCATGGTGCGCTGGCGAAAATCGGTGGTGGCAGCGGCAACGGCCTGCTGCTCTGCTTCACCACGATGAAACAGCCTCAACGTCTCTCTGCCGCGCAGACGGTCAAGAAAGTTACCGCTCAGACGGGCCAGCACCAGGAAGTTTCTGCGGTTGGCCTCGGCCGCACCCATTCCGACGAGCGCCATAAACAGCGGAATTAACGGTGCGGTGGCAAAGAGGATCAGACCTGCCGTCCAGTTCAGCGGAAAAATAGTCAGCAGAATGCAGCAGGGGATCAGTGCCGCCAGCGTCATCTGTGGCAGATAGCGGGCGTAATACTCCTGCATCTCTTCAATCTGCTCCAGCAGCAGGGTTGCCCAGCTACCGGCTGGCTTTCCCTGAATCCACGCCGGGCCCAGATCAGATAAACGGTCCAGAACTCGCTGACGTAAAGCCTGGCGAATCGCCTGCCCGGCTCGATAGCCGGTGAGTTCCCGGGCGTAGTTAATCAGGGCACGGAACACAAAACAGAGCAGTAATAGCAGAATGCTGATCGTCAGGGTTTCACGTGGTTGCTGCTCAATAATCAGCGCCTGGAGCAGCGAGGCCAGTAAACCGGCCTGGGCAATGATCAGCAGTGCACTCGCCATGCCCAGCAGCGTGTTGAGTCGCAACCAGCGACCGGCGAAATGACGTTGCTGACGAAGCCAGCGGGTAAGATGCTGCTGCCGCGATTTGTCCATGCGAGACCATGATAAATGTCGATGATGGGGGAAAATGGAAAGACATTTC
The DNA here is from genome assembly GCF_013415305.1 of Pantoea sp. WMus005. Taxonomy (GTDB): domain Bacteria; phylum Pseudomonadota; class Gammaproteobacteria; order Enterobacterales; family Enterobacteriaceae; genus Pantoea; species Pantoea rara. Next base: position 1,733,146 of record NZ_JACBXU010000001.1, on the reverse strand, counting down.
CATCTCTTCAGGCGCAAGAATCTAGCATGACAGCAATAAAAAAGGCGACGGAAAAACCGTCGCCTGGAACATTTAAGATCAGAGGGTTAACAACTTACTGATCGTTTTTAACTAACCCGTCAAGAAAACGCTCAGCATCTAACGCGGCCATGCAACCGGTGCCCGCAGAGGTGATTGCCTGACGATAGATATGGTCCATCACATCACCCGCTGCAAAGACGCCAGGGATGCTGGTCTGCGTAGCGTTGCCATGCAAGCCGGACTGAACTTTGATGTATCCGTTCTCCAGCGCCAGCTGACCTTCAAAGATGGCCGTGTTCGGGCTATGTCCGATAGCAACAAACAATCCTGCCACTTCCAGCGCTTCTGTCTCATCACTGTTCTGTGTTGAACGCAGCGTCAGACCGGTCACGCCCATCTGATCGCCCACCACTTCTTCCAGCGTGCGATGGGTGTGCAGCACGATATTGCCGTTACGCACTTTTTCCATCAGGCGGTCGATCAGGATTTTTTCAGCGCGGAAGCTGTCACGACGGTGAATCAGATGCACTTCAGCCGCAATGTTGGCCAGATAGAGCGCTTCTTCAACGGCCGTGTTGCCACCGCCAATCACCGCGACTTTCTGATTACGATAGAAGAAGCCGTCACAGGTTGCGCAGGCAGAGACGCCTTTACCTTTAAATGCCTCTTCAGAAGGCAGGCCCAGGTAACGCGCTGATGCACCTGTAGCAATGATCAGCGCATCCGCAGTGTATTCGCCGCTGTCGCCCGTGAGGCGGAACGGACGGTTCTGCAGATCGACGGTGTGAATATGGTCGAAAATGATCTCAGTATTAAATTTTTCGGCATGCTCATGCATGCGCTCCATCAGCGATGGACCTGTCAGATCATGCGGGTCGCCCGGCCAGTTCTCTACTTCAGTAGTGGTGGTCAGCTGTCCGCCTTTTTCCAGACCGGTGATTAGCACCGGGTTCAGGTTGGCGCGTGCAGCATAAACGGCTGCGGTATAACCCGCTGGGCCGGAGCCCAGAATGAGTAACTTACTGTGTTTGCCCGTACTCATGCGTTCCTCAGTTTCATTCGGCTGACATAACCTGCGATTGTAGGGAATATCCGGCGACAATGACAAGGCTTAGCCAATTTTGTTAACGATAGCTGCAAACGGCGTAGACGATGAGCGGCGGTTTTGCCTGGTCAATGCGCCAAAAGGGGGCAAAACTCGGGTTGAAGCAGTGCAATAGTGGAAAAATACTCATTTAAAAACAGATACCCAGCGGTCTGTCTGGCATCTTGTCCTGAATTTGGTGATTTTACTTTGACAATCGCCTGCGCTTTTGCGAAAACATTATCAGAAGCGAATAACATTTATCGGAACAAAACAGATTTTCCTCGCCTGTTTTGCACTTAACGCCGAATAAAAGCAGCCTGATATGGATAATGACGCATGATGTGGACAGACACCATACGTCATATCGATAGGTGTCAGATCACAGGCTCTGTTAGCTCACTTCAGAAATGCCCCGAACAATGAGCGTTTTCAGGGCGTGGCAGGTAAAGGGAAGGAATTAAGAGAGACAATAATAATGGTAGACAATAAGAAACGCCCCGGGAAAGACCTCGACAGAATTGACAGGAACATTCTGAATGAACTTCAGAAAGATGGTCGCATTTCAAACGTAGAGCTTTCCAAACGCGTAGGCTTATCGCCTACGCCATGTCTTGAGCGCGTGCGTCGTCTCGAACGTCAGGGATTTATTCTTGGCTATACCGCGCAGTTGAACCCGCACTATCTGGATGCGTCTCTGCTGGTATTTGTTGAGATTACTCTGAATCGTGGTGCGCCGGATGTGTTTGAGCAATTTAACGCCGCTGTGCAAAAACTTGAGGAAACTCAAGAGTGTCACCTCGTTTCCGGCGATTTCGACTACCTGCTGAAAACGCGCGTACCTGATATGTCTGCCTATCGTAAGCTCCTGGGTGAAACCCTGTTGCGCCTGCCGGGCGTAAACGACACGCGAACTTATGTGGTGATGGAAGAGGTCAAACAGAGCAATCGACTGGTGATCAAAACTCGCTGATGCGGGGCAGGTGCAAAACCTGTGAGATTTCGGTACACTCCTGTGAATTCATACAGGATCAGCGTCGGGCTTGCCCGACGCTGTTGCTTCTTACTTTACAGGCACCTGGAGAGTCCTCTTGAGCCAGGAATATACAGAAGATAAAGACGTTTCGTTACAATCGCTGAGCAGTGGACGTCGTCTGCTTGAAGCGTTGCTTATTCTGGTGGCGCTGTTTGCCATCTACCTGATGGTTTCACTGGTCAGTTTTAACCCTTCCGACCCAAGCTGGTCGCAAACGGCCTGGCATGAACCTATCCATAATATCGGCGGCAGCGTTGGTGCCTGGCTGGCTGACACCTTACTCTTCATCTTTGGTGTGATGGCGTACGCCATTCCTCCCGTCATCCTGGGTCTGTGCTGGATTGCTTTCCGTCAGCGCGACAGCCAGGACTACTTTGACTACTTTGCCGTTGGGCTACGCTTAATTGGCGTCCTTGCGCTGGTGGTGACGACCTGTGGTATGGCGGCGCTGAACGCCGATGATATCTGGTACTTCGCGTCGGGTGGCGTGATTGGCAGCCTGGTGAGTAATGCAATTGCCCCCTGGTTCAGTCCGGCTGGCGGCACGCTGATGCTGCTTTGCGTCTGGGCGGCGGGCATTACCCTTTACACGGGCTGGTCATGGCTCACCATCGCAGAAAGAATTGGTGGCGTGGTGATGGGTGTGCTGACGTTTGCCAGCAACCGCTCACGTCACGATGAACCCTGGCAGGAAGAGGATGATGAGCAGGACGCACGTGAATACGCGGATGTCCCTGAGCTGCATGCGGCCGATCACGATGATGATGTGCTGCTTTCAGCCCCACGTGCAACCCCTGAGTCTGCGCCGTCACAGCCCGATCCGTTACTGGCTAAAGCGGCAGCTGCAACCAGTGCGGCGGTAGCGGCAACTGCGGAAGCCGCAGAGGTGACTCTCGCTCCGGTAACACCTGCTCCTGCCGCTGTTGCAGCGTCTGCTGTTCCTGCGTTTACGGCTTCTGCTCCTGCAGCAATGCCTGCATCGCCGACGGCACAACCTGCAACTGCGGCCGAACAGAGCGCGCCCGCATCCTATGGTGCAGCGACTGCTCCGACTCCGGCTCAGAGTGCTTCTGCCCCTGTGACCTCATCACCGCGTTATCACTTTGAAATGCCGGACGACGCGCCGGTTGCGCCGTCGTTTAGTGCTTACGACGAGGACGAACCTAAAATGGGGAACTGGCGTGACACGCCAGCAGTCCCTGCGGCTCCTGCAGCTGCGGCCGCCGTTGCTGCAACGGCAGCTCAGGCGACAACGCGTACAGCACCCGTGTTCGATTTAGCGCCTGAAACTTCTCTCAACCCGCAGGTTAAACAGGGTATCGGTCCGGCACTGCCGCGTCCGAATCCGGTAAAATTGCCTACACGACGTGAGCTGGCCTCTTATGGCATTAAGTTGCCTTCTCAGCGCATGGCTGAAGAGAAAGCCAAAACGGAAGGAAGTGAAACGGTTCCGGCTGGATCGGTTTCCACTGCACCTGATACTGAAGAAGCGCTGCAACAGGCTGAACTGCGTCAGGCTTTCCAGTCTGAACAGCAGCAGCGCTATGGCACCAGCTGGCGGCAGGACGAGGAAGATGAGCAGGATGCGCAGCAGCAGGATGCCCTGGCGCGTCAGTTCGCCGATCAGCAGCAGCAGCGCTATGAGCCGGAAGTCAGAAAAGAGCCAGTATTTAATATTGATACCGCCTCTGCATTTGATTTTTCACCGATGAAAGATCTGGTGGATGACGGTCCGTCTGAGCCGCTGTTTACCATTGCTGCGACGCCAGAGCCGGAAGCCCCTGCGGTTTCACACGAACCGTGGCAGCAGGTAAGTGAGGTTTCACAACCGCAGGCACCTGCTCAGGTGCCTGCGCCTGCCAGTTTTGCGCCGGCAGAGCCTGCCTACAGTGCACCTTCAGCACCAGCCGAACCGGTTTATGCTGCGCCTGCAGCGCCCGCTTATGGCTCGCCAGCTGCAGCACCGGTTCAGCCGGTGGAAGAAGCGAAACCTTCACTGCACGACAGCCTGATTCATCCGTTCCTGATGCGTCATGAGCAGCCGCTGGAGAAGCCCTCCACGCCACTGCCTTCGCTGGATCTGTTGACCGCGCCTCCTGTCGAGGAAGAGCCGGTTGATATGTTCTCGCTGGAGCAGACAGCCCGTCTGGTTGAATCGCGTCTGGGCGATTATCGTGTCAAAGCTGAGGTGGTTGGCATCTCGCCTGGCCCGGTTATCACCCGTTTTGAACTCGATCTGGCGCCAGGTGTGAAAGCAGCGCGCATCTCTAACCTGTCGCGCGATTTAGCGCGTTCACTGTCCACGGTCGCGGTGCGTGTGGTAGAAGTCATTCCCGGCAAGCCTTATGTGGGTCTGGAACTGCCTAATAAACATCGTCAGACTGTCTATCTGCGTGAAGTGCTGGACTGTCCTAAATTCCGCGACAATCCATCACCGCTGGCTGTGGTGCTGGGTAAAGACATTGCGGGTCAGCCGGTGGTGGCCGATCTGGCGAAAATGCCACACTTACTGGTTGCCGGTACCACCGGTTCCGGTAAATCCGTGGGCGTGAACGCCATGATTATCAGCATGCTCTATAAGGCGACGCCGGAAGAAGTCCGCTTTATCATGATCGACCCGAAAATGCTGGAGCTGTCGGTCTATGAAGGTATTCCGCACCTGCTGACTGAAGTCGTCACAGACATGAAAGATGCGGCCAATGCGCTGCGCTGGAGCGTCGGTGAAATGGAACGTCGCTATAAGCTGATGTCGGCGCTGGGCGTGCGTAATCTGGCCGGTTACAACGAAAAAGTGGAACAGGCTGAAGCGATGGGGCGTCCTATTCCGGATCCATTCTGGAAGCCGGGCGACAGCATGGATATGACGCCGCCGGTCCTGGAAAAACTGCCTTATATCGTCGTGATGGTCGATGAGTTTGCCGACCTGATCATGGCAGTAGGTAAAAAGGTGGAAGAGCTGATTGCGCGCCTGGCACAGAAAGCCCGTGCTGCGGGTATCCATCTGGTGCTGGCCACACAGCGTCCATCGGTAGACGTGATTACCGGTCTGATCAAAGCAAACATCCCGACGCGTATCGCCTTTACCGTTTCGAGCAAGATTGACTCCCGTACTATTCTCGATCAGGGCGGCGCAGAGTCACTGTTGGGTATGGGTGACATGCTCTACATGCCGCCAAACTCCTCATTGCCGATTCGTGTTCACGGCGCATTTGTTCGTGACCAGGAAGTCCATGCCGTGGTTCAGGACTGGAAGGCACGTGGGCGTCCGCAATATATCGACAGCATTACGGCGGGCGAAGAGAGCGAAAATGCCGGTGGCATTGACAGTGATGAAGAGCTTGATCCGCTGTTCGATCAGGCAGTCGGCTTTGTGGTTGATAAACGTCGTGCGTCAATTTCAGGCGTTCAGCGTCAGTTCCGCATCGGTTATAACCGTGCGGCACGTATCATTGAGCAGATGGAAGCGCAGGGTATCGTTTCTGCACCAGGCCACAATGGTAACCGTGAAGTGCTGTCGCCGCCGCCACACGATATGTAGCGGTTAAATGTTTTGAAACATTACTCACTGAGCCAGTTCCGACTGGCTCATTGTTTTTATACGGTTAAGCCCCATATCTGAATCAGCTTTCGGTTTTTTCCTCTGTTCTGATGGCGGAGCGGCGACCAGGCTTAATGCAGTTATCCATGGGAACGTTTAAATAAGGAATTGAAGCAGATGAAATTACGCATAATCGCTCTGGGCCTGTTGGCCACCTTTTCTTCAGCCAGCATATTGGCTGATGCTTCCAGTGATCTGCAACAGCGCCTGAACAAGGTCAGCAGCTTCCACGCCAGCTTCACCCAAAAAGTGACCGACAGCAGCGGCGCGAATGTGCAGGACGGCGAAGGTGAATTGTGGGTAAAACGTCCCAGCCTGTTTAACTGGCATATGACCGCGCCGGACGAAAGCATTATCATTTCCGACGGTAAATCGCTGTGGTTCTACAATCCGTTTGTTGAGCAGGCGACAGTAAGCCTTTTGCAGAATGCGACCAGCAACACGCCGTTTATGCTGATTGCCCGTAACCAGTCAAACGACTGGAAGCAGTACAACATCAAACAGCAGGGTGACAATTTCGAACTGACACCGAAAAACAGTGACGGCAACCTGAAACAGTTCACTATCCAGGTGACGTCCAGCGGAACCATTAATCGCTTCAGTGCTATCGAGCAGGATGGTCAGCGCAGCGATTACCAGCTGAAAAGCCAGCAGAATGGCGCTATCAGTCCGGATAAATTCACGTTCACACCGCCAAAAGGCGTGACGGTGGACGACCAACGTCAGTGAGGTCACGGTGAGTAACCTGTCCCTGGATTTTTCCACCGAGAATTTCAAACCTCTGGCCGCGCGTATGCGGCCAGAAACATTGAAACAGTATATTGGTCAGCAGCATTTGCTGGGCGCGGGCAAACCTCTGCCACGCGCGATTGAAGCAGGGCACCTGCATTCAATGATCCTGTGGGGACCGCCTGGGACTGGCAAGACTACGCTGGCTGAGATCATCGCCCATTACGGTAATGCCGATGTCGAGCGTATCTCAGCTGTTACCTCAGGCGTCAAAGAGATCCGTGAGGCGATTGAGCGCGCCAGACAGAATAAAAACGCCGGGCGGCGTACGATCCTGTTTGTGGATGAGGTCCATCGGTTTAACAAGAGCCAGCAGGATGCTTTTCTTCCCCATATTGAAGATGGCACCATTACTTTTATTGGTGCGACCACCGAAAACCCCTCTTTTGAACTTAACTCCGCCTTGCTGTCCCGCGCCCGCGTTTACCTGCTGAAGTCACTCACGCTCGAAGATATAGAGCAGGTGCTGGATCAGGCGATGCAGGATAACGCGCGGGGTTATGGCGACAGTGACATTGTGCTGCCAGATAACACCCGCAGGATGATTGCTGAACTGGTTAATGGTGATGCACGCCGGGCACTGAATACGCTGGAAATGATGGCGGATATGGCCGAAATCACCGACTCGGGTCAGCGTGAACTGACGCCGCAGTTACTTAACGAAGTCTCGGGTGAGCGATCCGCGCGTTTTGATAATAAAGGCGATCGTTTTTACGATCTGATTTCGGCTTTGCACAAATCAGTACGTGGCTCCGCGCCCGATGCGGCGCTCTACTGGTATGCGCGCATCATCACTGCGGGCGGCGATCCGCTCTATGTGGCACGCCGGTTGCTGGCTATCGCCTCGGAAGATGTCGGCAATGCCGATCCGCGTGGTATGCAGGTGGCGATTGCAGCCTGGGATTGCTTCACGCGCGTCGGTCCGGCAGAAGGGGAACGCGCCATCGCTCAGGCCATTGTTTATCTGGCCTGTGCGCCGAAAAGTAATGCGGTCTACAACGCGTTTAAAGCCGCGATGCGTGATGCACGCGACCATCCCGATTACGATGTGCCGGAACATCTGCGCAACGCGCCGACTAAGCTGATGAAAGAGATGGGGCTGGGCAAAGAGTATCGTTATGCCCATGACGAAACCAATGCCTATGCCGCCGGTGAAGTCTATTTTCCCAGGGAACTGGCCAGCACGCGCTATTACACGCCAACCCAACGCGGGCTTGAGGGTAAGATTGGTGAAAAGCTAAGCTGGCTGGCTGAGCAGGATCAAAATAGCCCGACAAAACGCTACCGCTGAAACAGACCTTACGGTAATGTGGGCAATGTTTTCAACGCATTCCGCAGGAATGCGTCCCTTCTTTCAACCAACTTTTTATACACAGGATAAGCATGCTCGATCCCAATCTGCTGCGTAACGAGCCAGACGCAGTCGCAGAAAAACTGGCACGCCGGGGATACAAACTGGATGTGGAAACGCTGCGTTCGCTTGAAGAGCGTCGCAAAGTATTGCAGGTAGAAACAGAAAATCTGCAGGCAGAGCGTAACTCCCGATCCAAATCCATCGGTCAGGCCAAAGCACGTGGGGAAGACATCGAGCCGCTGCGTCAGGAAGTGAATGCGCTGGGCGAACGCCTGGATGCCGCAAAAGCAGAACTGGATGAACTGCAGAATCAAATCCGTGACTTCGCGCTGGCACTGCCGAACATTCCGGCAGACGAAGTGCCGCTGGGCAAAGATGACAGCGAAAACCAGGAAGTGAGCCGCTGGGGTACTCCACGCGAGTTCAGTTTCCAGGTTAAAGATCACGTTGAGCTGGGTGAAGCGGCGAAAGGCCTGGATTTTGCGGCTGCCGTGAAGCTAACCGGTTCGCGCTTTGTGGTCATGCAGGGTCAAATTGCGCGCCTGCACCGTGCACTGAGTCAGTTTATGATTGACCTGCACACTGAGCAGCATGGCTACCTTGAAACCTACGTGCCTTACCTTGTTAACCACGAAACGCTTTACGGTACCGGACAGTTGCCTAAGTTTGGCGAAGACCTGTTCCACACCCGTCCGCTGGAAGAAGAGTCAGACAGCAGTAACTATGCACTGATCCCTACCGCGGAAGTACCGCTGACCAACCTGGTGCGCGACGAGATCCTCGAAGAGGATACCCTGCCGGTTAAACTGACCGCGCATACACCGTGCTTCCGTTCTGAGGCGGGGTCCTATGGCCGTGACACACGCGGCCTGATCCGTATGCACCAGTTCGACAAAGTTGAAATGGTGCAGATAGTGACCCCGGAACAGTCAATGGAAGCGCTGGAAGAGCTGACCGGTCACGCTGAAAAAGTTCTGCAGCTGCTGAACCTGCCATACCGCAAGGTTTTACTCTGTACCGGCGATATGGGCTTCGGATCGACTAAAACTTACGATCTGGAAGTCTGGTTACCGGCGCAGAACACCTACCGCGAGATCTCATCCTGTTCCAACATGGGTGATTTCCAGGCGCGTCGTATGCAGGCGCGTTGCCGTAACAAACAGGATAAGAAGCCGCGTCTGGTTCATACCCTGAATGGCTCAGGTCTGGCCGTCGGCCGTACCCTGGTGGCGGTGCTGGAAAACTATCAACAGGAAGGTGGTCGCATCGCTGTGCCGGAAGTTTTACGTCCATACATGAATGGCGTCGAAGTTATAGGCTAAATGATTCTGCTTCTCTGAACCCGGCCATGGCCGGGTTTTTTTATGCCTTCTGTCTGCAAAAAGTGATGCATTACATCCTGATTTAATCACAAATAAACGTTATCGATATCAGACGTACTGGAATGCTTAAAAACCTATTTTTTCATAGAGATAGCATTTGGTGGTCTGCCGCTTAACACGATTGTAACCCACTGAAGATTAGTAAATTAAATTGTCGGACAGCAAAATGTGCTGCCGTCAAATTGCCCCCATTGACTTTAAAAAAGCTAATGGCAAACTGCGCGCAATTTCCTTCATTTTGCTCTGGTTTCTATCCCCTATGTCAATCTGGTCACGCCCTGTGATATTGCTGCTTTGCGGCCTGATGTTAATGACTGTCGCAATTGCCGTGCTGAATACGCTCGTTCCACTGTGGCTGACGCATGACTTACTGACCACCTGGCAGGTGGGCATTGTAAGTTCCTCCTATTACACCGGTAATCTGGCAGGAACCCTGCTGGCTGGCTGGTTAATCCGGCAGTACGGCTTTAACCGTAGCTACTACCTGGCGACCGTGATGTTTGCCGTCGCAACTCTGGGTCTGGCGATGATGTCGGGTTTCTGGGCATGGAGTTCAATGCGTTTCATCGCCGGTGTCGGCTGTGCGCTGATGTGGGTGGTGGTTGAGAGCGCACTTCTGTGCAGCGGTACGGTACGTAATCGGGGACAGTTGCTCGCGGCCTATATGGTTGTTTATTACATCGGCACCGTGACCGGCCAGTTATTGGTCAGCAAGGTGTCTACGGAATTACTCAGCGTGATTCCGTGGGTAACGTCACTGGTCTTCTGCGCCGTGCTGCCACTGGTCTTTACCCGCGTCTCCGCCAGTGGTGAAGCGACAGAAGCCGCTCCGGCCCGCATCTGGCCGATGCTGCGTCGTCGTAGTTCGCGCCTGGGCATTAATGGCTGCATCATCTCTGGCATCCTTCTGGGCTCGCTTTATGGCCTGATGCCGCTTTACCTGTCACATCAGGGAATGAGTGATGCCAATGTCGGTTACTGGATGGCGTTGCTGGTCAGCGCAGGCATTGTGGGCCAGTGGCCCATTGGCCGTCTGGCCGACCGTTTTGGTCGCATGCTGGTGCTGCGGGTCCAGGTCTTTGTGGTTATCCTGGGTGCGATGGCCATGTTAACCAATGCCGCTATGGCTCCGGCGCTGTTTGTGCTGGGACTGGCGGGCTTCACACTCTATCCGGTGGCAATGTCCTGGGCTTGTGAGACGGTCGCACACCATGAACTGGTGGCGATGAATCAGGCGCTGCTGATGAGTTATACCGTGGGCAGTCTGGCTGGACCGGCAATGACCTCTGTGCTGATGCAGAATTATTCTGACCAGCTTTTGTTCGTGATGATCGCGGCTGTGGCGCTGGTTTATCTGGTTATGCTGCTGCGCAAAGCGAATCATCAGGCTACGCCAGTGGCACATGCCTGATCGCTGAACAGCAAAAAAAAGGGAGCGCTAAGCTCCCTTTTTTGTGGCCGGTTATCTAGTACATCACTTCGTGGCCGTAGCTGGCGAGAATGTTTTTCACGCGCTCCATCGTCTCTTTACTCGGCGGTTTAACCCCATCCAGCTTGTACTCTTCACCCATCGCAATCCATTTATGCTTACCCAGTTCGTGATAAGGCAGCAACTCAATCTTCTCTACGTTCTCCATGTCACGCGTGAATTCACCCAGGCGATGCGCGGTGTCATCATCGTCGGAATAGCCCGGTACGACGACGAAACGGATCCACGTTCTCTTGCCTTTTTTCTGCAGATAGCGGGCAAAGTCCAGGGTACGGTGATTAGAGACCCCTACCAGAATCTGATGCACATCGTCATTCATCTGTTTCAGGTCGAGCATCACTAAGTCAGTAACGTCGAGCAGTTCATCGATCACCGGATCATAGCGGCGTACGAAGCCGTTGGTGTCGAGACAGGTATGAATGCCTTCCGCCTTGCAGGCGCGGAACCAGTCGCGCACAAACTCAGCCTGAAGAATTGCTTCACCGCCTGAGGCAGTGACACCGCCGCCAGAAGCATTCATAAAATGGCGATAGGAAAGCACATCTGCCATCAGCGCTTCGACGGTGATCTCTTTGCCACCATGGGTATCCCAGGTGTCGCGGTTGTGACAGTAGAGGCAGCGCATCAGGCAGCCCTGGAAGAAGGTGATGAAACGGATGCCGGGACCATCAACGGTGCCGCAGGATTCAAATGAGTGGATACGACCATTAACTGACATTGCGATGTTTTCTCCAGTGAGTCTGCCGGGACAGACGGCGCAATCTCTGTTGCGCTCAGGGCAGGAAATCGATTCTGGTGGGAACCTTGATGGAGATAACCACCAGAATAGACTCTTGAGAAAAAGGCTCCGCGAGGAGCCTTTTTATATTGGTTCTGGCCGTGATTACAGTGACTGTGTGAAGGTACGGGTAATCACATCCTGCTGCTGCTCTTTAGTCAGTGAGTTAAAGCGCACAGCATAACCGGAAACACGAATGGTCAGCTGCGGATACTTCTCTGGATGCTCCATCGCGTCCAGCAGCATTTCGCGGTTCATGACGTTGACATTCAGGTGCTGGCCGCCTTCGATGCTGGCCTCATGATGGAAGTAACCATCCATCAGACCGGCAAGGTTGGTTTTACGCACGTTATCATCTTTACCCAGCGCGTTTGGCACGATTGAGAAGGTATAGGAGATACCATCTTTCGCATAGGCAAACGGCAGTTTCGCGACGGAAGTCAGGGAGGCAACAGCACCTTTCTGGTCACGACCATGCATTGGGTTAGCGCCTGGTCCAAACGGTGCACCAGCGCGACGGCCATCCGGTGTATTACCCGTTTTCTTACCATATACCACGTTTGAGGTGATGGTCAGAACAGACTGAGTCGGCACGGCATTGCGATAGGTGGTCAGCTGCTGAATTTTCTTCATGAAGCGTTCAACCAGATCGCAGGCCAGGTCATCAACGCGGGAGTCGTTGTTACCGAACTGTGGGTATTCGCCTTCAATGTCGAAGTCGATCGCCAGACCATCTTCGTCACGAATCGGTTTCACTTTGGCATATTTAATCGCAGACAGTGAATCCGCAGCAACGGAGAGCCCGGCGATACCACACGCCATGGTGCGATAGACATCACGATCATGCAGGGCCATCAGCGCTGCTTCGTAGCTGTACTTATCATGCATGTAGTGAATGATGTTCAGAGAAGTCACGTACTGTTTTGCCAGCCAGTCCATGAAGTGATCCATACGCTCCATGACGGTGTCGAAGTCCAGCACGGCGTCACTGATTTTGTCGCCTTTCGGTCCAACCTGCATTTTCAGTTTTTCATCCACGCCGCCGTTGATTGCGTAGAGCAGGGTTTTCGCCAGGTTGGCACGTGCACCAAAGAACTGCATTTGTTTGCCGACAATCATCGGGCTCACGCAGCAGGCGATGGCATAGTCATCATTGTCGAAATCAGGACGCATCAGGTCATCGTTCTCATACTGCAGAGATGAGGTATCGATAGAGACTTTAGCGGCATATTTTTTGAAATTAATCGGCAATTTTTCTGACCACAGAATGGTCATGTTCGGCTCAGGTGAAGGACCCATGGTGTACAGGGTATTCAGGAAGCGGAAGGTACTTTTTGAAACCAGAGTACGGCCATCAACGCCCATACCGGCCAGTGATTCGGTTGCCCAGATTGGGTCACCTGAGAACAACTCATCATATTCAGGGGTACGCAGGAAGCGAACCATACGCAGTTTCATGACCAGATGGTCAATCAGTTCCTGTGCCTGTTCTTCAGTCAGTTTACCGGCTTTAAGGTCACGCTCGATGTAAACATCAAGGAAGGTTGAGACGCGGCCAAAGGACATGGCAGCACCGTTTTGTGATTTAACGGCAGCAAGATAGCCATAGTAAGTCCACTGCACGGCTTCAACGGCATTGGTTGCCGGGCCTGAAATGTCGTGGCCATATTTTGCGGCCATCTCTTTTATCTGCGCCAGCGCACGATGCTGATCTGAGATCTCTTCACGCAGACGAATAGTCGCTTCCAGATTCACGCCATTCTCTAAATCGTTCTGCAGAGACGCGAACTGAGAGAATTTATCCGCCATCAGGAAATCGATGCCGTAAAGAGCCACGCGACGATAGTCACCGATGATGCGGCCACGGCCATACGCATCTGGCAAACCGGTCAGGATACCTGATTTACGGCAGCGCATGATGTCCGGGGTGTAAACGTCGAACACACCCTGGTTATGTGTTTTACGGTATTCGGTGAAGATTTTTTTCAGTGAAGGATCGAGTTCACGGCCATAAACTTTGCATGAACCTTCAACCATTTTGATGCCGCCAAAAGGAATCAGCGCGCGTTTTAATGGGGCCTCCGTCTGCAGGCCAACAATTTTTTCCAGTGGCTTGATGATGTAGCCCGCATCATGCGAGGTAATGGTTGAGGCAAGATCGGTGTCGAAGTCAACTGGCGCGTGGGTGCGGTTTTCAATTTTGATGCCTTCCAGCACGCTTTCCCACAGTTTAGTGGTCGCTTCAGTTGCGCCCGCCAGGAACGACTCATCACCTTCATAAGGGGTGTAGTTTTTCTGAATGAAGTCGCGCACATTGACGCTATTCTGCCATTCGCCTTCAGCAAATCCTTCCCATGCTGAAGCCAGTTTTGCATTAAGTTCGGTCATAATATACCTGCCTTATATGAAGAGACTTTACGGTCGGGCACAGTCAACGTCCTGTGCCGTCAAAAATGTGTTTAATGAACCTGGTCACCTTTACGGAGATAGATAACCCAGTAGGTCAACCCAACCAGAATACCGCCGCCAATGATGTTGCCGATGGTCACAGGAATCAGATTATCGAGAATAAAGTTACTGACGGTAAGCGAGTGAAACTGTGCAGCCGTGGTGCCTGCAGCCTGCCAGAATTCAGGTGCCGCGAAGTCGCGGATGACAATGGCATAAGGAATCAGGAACATATTGGCGATGCTGTGCTCGAAACCGCTGGCGACAAACATCCCAACAGGCAGAATCATCACTACCAGCTTATCGGTCAGGGTACGGCCGGAGTAACTCATCCAGACGGCGAGGCAGACCAGCAGATTTGCCAGGGTACCCAGACAAACCGCTTCGATGAAGGTGTGATGCATCTTGTGATCGGCGGTTTCCAGGACATTCAGTCCCCAGGCACTATTCGCGACCATATGTTGCCCGGCAAACCACATCAGAGCGACAAAGAAAAGGGCGCCTGCAAGGTTACCGGCGTAGACGTTAATCCAGTTGCGTGCCAGTTGTCCCCAGCTGATGCGACCACTGGCTTTGGCAACGACGATTAATACCGTAGAGGTAAAGAGGTCAGCGCCACACACCACGACCAGCATTAAGCCAAGTGAGAAACAAATACCGCCAATCAGTTTGGCTATGCCATAGGGCATCGCGCCGCTACCGGTAGTCGCTGTAATATAAAAAACAAATGCGATGGAGATAAATACGCCAGCGTTTATTGCCAGAAAGAAAGTGGTGAAGGGATGTTTGGTGGCTTTATAGATACCGGCATCTTCGGCGACTTTCGCCATTGCGGCGGGCAATAAAAGATTAAAAGGGTTGTCAGTTTTCACACTAACTTACTCCAGAAGTTGTCTGAAAAAATACTAACAAAGGAGTATAGGTCAGTAATTGATGTGGATCATGTTTGCCGAGAGGGCAGCAATCCTGTCGAAGGAAAATAAGGGATTAATGAGTTAACGCAATGAATTTAAAGGTTTAAATAAATTTTAAAAATACAAAAATTTTTTAATTTAAAGCAGGGCGCACTTTTTATAATCTTTATTTTGTTATTAACTAATGGCTTAAATGTTAATTAAATTGATGCAATGTAAAGGGAGTGGGGTTAAATGCCGCTAATGTTTCATGGGAAAAGTGTAGAAAAATGGCACCCGATCAACATGGTGCCATTTTTAACCCTCTTTTTCTGGACTGACGCGTTATAACTTACGCATTTTTCCAGTAGAGGCGTTTAGCTGTTTGCAGTTTTTCGTAAGCAGCAAGCAGGGACTGGTGGGCCGGAAATGCCTGCAGCTCATCATCAATAGTCTGAAGTCCGTTAAACGGATGTTCACCACTGATGGCAGCTGAAGCCGCTTCCATCGCGCGCTCACCATACATACGCAGGAAAGCATGGTGATACTGCAACGGATCGCGTTCATCTTCCATGGCCAGTAACAGCAGAGTCTGCAGGCAACGGTAGTAATTAGCCCGCTCTGGCGTAAAGATTGAGCTGTTAAATTCCATTGTCCACTCTGTCCAGATCAGAGCCTGATCCAGATCGCCGCCTGCCAGTGCCAGCATCGCTTTTAATTCGCCAACACGCAGTGTGTACCAGCCGTTGTCTTTACCGGTCGCCAGACCCAGCAGTTCACGAACGCGCGTGAAGTCATCAAAGCCTTCATCATCAAGCTGGCCAATCAGGTCCAGATACTCTTCCGGATTCCAGTTGCTGTCAGGCAGGGCCAGCAGAGTTTCACGAATGCCCGCGCCCATGCTGTTATTCGCCAGGAAGAGATCTTCCGCCGGATAGATATCAGACATGCCAGGAACAATGATGCGGCAGGCATAGACACCCAGATGCTCGTAGTCAGCAATGTAAACTTCCTGATCTTCCTGGGCTAAAATGGCCATCAGCGAGGCAAATTCCTGTTCGGTGCTGCCCGCGAATGACCAGTCGACAAAGGGATAATCCGCCGTCTCTTTAAACAGATCCCAGGAGATCAGACCGCTTGAATCAATGAAGTGTGTTTCAAGGTTGGCATGCTCAGCCACTTCTTCGTCATCAAAGGTCGGTGGGGTAAAGACGTCCAGATCTTTGAGGCTTCGGCCCTGCAGTAACTCGGTGACGGTACGCTCCAGCGCCACACCGAAATCAGGGTGCGCACCAAAGGAGGCAAAACAGGTTCCGTTGGTCGGGTTAAACAGCACCACACAGATAACCGGATATTTGCCGCCCAGCGAGGCGTCATAAGCGAAAATCGGGAAGCCTTCCGCCTCAAGGCGAGCAATTGCCTCAATCACTTCAGGATAACGCTGCATCACCTCTTCAGGAATTGCTGGAAGGCTGATCGCTTCAGCAATGATGCGGTTCTTAATGTAGCGCTCAAACACTTCGGACAGTCCCTGAACACGCGCTTCATTCGCAGTGTTACCTGCGGACATGCCATTTGAGACATAGAGGTTGCCGATAATGTTCATCGGGATATAAACAGTTTGCTGATCGGACTGACGGGTAAATGGCAGGGCGCAGATGCCGCGCTCAGCGTTGCCAGACTGCAGATCAATCAGGCCGGAAGCCGTCAGGGCATTATCGGGATCGTAAAACGCGTTCAGGCGCGCATCCAGAATGCCTTCAGGTAAGGAATCATCCTCAGGTAATGCAAACCATTTTTCATTGGGATAGTGAACAAAGTCGCCGTTTGCAATCTTTTTACCCAGCCAGAAGTCAGCAAAAAAGTAATTAGTTGAGAGACGCTCAAAATACTCACCCAGCGCAGAGGCCAGCGCCGCTTTCTTACTGGCGCCCTTGCCGTTGGTGAAACAGAGCGGGCAATCGCGGTCGCGGATGTGTACTGACCAGACATGGGGAACAGGATTCAGCCAGGAAGCTTCTTCGATATTAAAGCCAAGGTCCTGCAACCTGGTCTGGAAACGCGCAATGGAGTCTTCCAGTGCGGCATCTTTGCCCGGGATAAATGTTTGCGTCATAGTGCCGCTCTCTCAGTTGTCATAGGGTGCGTAAAGCGCGCAATGATACGGATTTTGGTAACAGACCGCTATCAGGGCGGGACATTTTTACCCGCTTAGTTTTCATCAATTCCACTTTAAGGCCAAACGCGGATTAATGGTGCTGGATTAAGCCTCACAAAATTCCGTAATGGTTTGCATTGGTAACATAACCTCCGGCGGGCCTGATTCAGAAAATGTGACCGCGGCCCGATTTGTGATTGCAGCTATCAGAATGCAGTGATAAAACCGGATGATTATTCATAACCGTTCGATATGACAGTGGTGAGGGGAAATGACGCAAGTTTATAATTTTAGCTCTGGCCCGGCGATGTTACCGGTTGAAGTGCTTCGTCGTGCAGAACAGGAGCTGACGAACTGGCGCGGTCTGGGTACCTCTGTAATGGAGATCAGTCACCGCAGTAAAGAGTTTATTCAGGTGGCTGAAGAAGCGGAGCAGGACTTCCGTGATCTGCTAAAAATACCGGCCAATTACAAAGTTTTATTCTGTCATGGCGGGGCGCGCGCGCAGTTCGCTGCTGTGCCGGGTAATCTGCTGGGTCAGGCGACCAGTGCCGATTATGTCGATGGCGGCTACTGGGCACAGAGTGCAATCAAAGAAGCAGAAAAGTATTGTTCTCCCCGCACGCTGGATGTCAAAACCACACGCGACGGTAAACGAGCCATCCTCCCGATGAGTGAATGGCAGGTGAGTGAAGCGTCCGCTTACCTGCACTTCTGCCCGAATGAAACCATTGATGGTATCGCTATTGATGAACAGCCTGACTTCGGCAACAAAACCGTTGTTGCTGATTTCTCATCGACCATCCTGTCACGCCCGATCGATGTCAGTCGCTATGGTGTAATTTATGCGGGTGCGCAGAAAAATGTCGGCCCGGCCGGATTAACACTGGTTGTCGTTCGCGAAGATCTGCTGGGTCAGGCGCATGCTTCTGTGCCTTCCATACTCGATTACAAAGTGCTGGCCGATAACGATTCGATGTTTAACACTCCGCCGACGTTTGCGTGGTATCTCTCAGGGCTGGTGTTTAAATGGCTGAAAGAGAAGGGCGGCGTTGCTGAAATTGATCGTATCAATCAGGCAAAATCTGACCTGCTTTATGGCGTCATCGATCACAGTGACTTCTATCGCAATGATGTGGCGACCGAAAACCGCTCACGCATGAATATTCCTTTCCAGCTGGCAGATGCGTCACTGGATGCGCTGTTCCTGGAAGAGTCATTTAAGGCGGGATTACATGCACTTAAAGGACATCGTGTAGTAGGCGGGATGCGCGCTTCAATTTATAATGCGATGCCGCTGGAAGGTGTTAAGACTCTGACCGATTTCATGGTCGATTTTGAACGCCGTCACGGCTGATTGCTAAAATATCAGCATTGATGCTGATGCCAGACCTCGTCATACGGCGAGGTCGCTGTATTTTTTGAGGATTTCGTTTCACATGCAGGACTCCCTGACTCTCCAACCGATTGCGCGCGTCGATGGCACCGTAAATCTGCCTGGCTCAAAGAGCGTTTCTAATCGCGCATTGCTGCTGGCTGCTCTGGCTAAAGGCACTACCCGTCTCACTAACCTACTCGACAGCGATGATGTGAAACACATGCTGAATGCGCTGACCGCGCTGGGCGTAAGTTATACGCTTTCCAGCAATCGTACCGTGTGTGAAGTGACGGGAAATGCCGGGCCATTGCACACATCTCAACCGCTGTCACTGTTTTTGGGCAATGCCGGAACCGCAATGCGTCCGCTGGCCGCAGCACTTTGTCTGGGCGAGCACGATATCGAACTGACTGGCGAACCCCGCATGAAAGAGCGTCCAATCGGTCATCTGGTTGACGCGCTTCGTCAGGGTGGAGCAACCATTGAGTACCTGGAAAACGAAAATTACCCACCGCTGCGTTTACGCGGGGGTTTTACTGGCGGTGAAGTCAGTGTGGATGGCAGTGTCTCCAGCCAGTTCCTGACGGCACTGCTGATGACCGCGCCGCTGGCACAGCACAATACCTGCATCACTATCAAAGGTGATTTGGTTTCCAAACCTTATATTGATATCACCCTGAATCTGATGCGGTGCTTTGGCGTCGAAGTTGAAAATCAGAACTATCAGCGCTTCCTGATCAAGGGACAACAACAGTATCAGTCACCAGGCGACTACCTGGTTGAAGGGGATGCTTCTTCCGCTTCTTATTTCCTGGCTGCTGCTGCCATTAAAGGTGGAACGGTTCGGGTCACCGGTATCGGACGTCAGAGCGTGCAGGGTGACATCCGTTTCGCTGACGTGCTGGAAAAGATGGGCGCGTCGATTGAGTGGGGCGATGATTATATTGCCTGCACGGCCGGAAAACTGCAGGCCATCGATATGGATATGAACCATATTCCGGATGCCGCAATGACCATCGCAACCACCGCCTTGTTTGCTGAAGGCACTACCCAGTTACGCAATATTTATAACTGGCGGGTAAAAGAGACCGATCGTCTGAGCGCAATGGCTACAGAACTGCGTAAAGTGGGTGCAGAAGTCGAAGAAGGTCATGACTACATTCGTATTACACCGCCAGCGACGCTGATTCATGCAGAAATTGGTACCTACAATGACCATCGCATGGCGATGTGTTTTTCGTTAGTTGCCCTTTCCGATACACCAGTGACCATTCTTGATCCCGGCTGTACGGCAAAAACCTTCCCGGACTATTTCGTTCAACTGGCTAAAATCAGCCAGAGTGCGTGATATCTCCCGTTCCGGTGCAATTCTGCACCGGATCTCCCCCTGATTTAATCTGGCTGTAATAGCCCAGAGATCCTCTGAATTAACTGATATTACGAAACCGGTTAGTGCGAAAGGGTAACCAAGCCGCGCTATGCAGCGTATAATGCTAGTCATTAATGGTGACCGAAAGGTCAGGAAGCACGCAGCAACAGGAGGGAATAATGACGGTAACTGCCCCGGTCATAACTATTGATGGGCCAAGTGGAGCGGGAAAAGGAACCCTGTGCAAAGCGATGGCAGAATCGCTGCAGTGGCATCTGCTGGACTCCGGTGCTATTTATCGCGTGCTGGCGTTAGCCGCGTTGCATCATCAGGTCGACATTGAATCTGAAGAGGCACTGGTGCCGATTGCTGCACACCTCGATGTGCGCTTTGTGTCACAAAACGGTGAAATGCAGGTCATACTTGAAGGTGAAGATGTCACTGGTGAAATCCGTACTCAGGAGGTCAGCAACACCGCATCACGTGTCGCCGCATTTCCCCGTGTACGCGAAGCGCTATTGCGCCGCCAGCGCGGTTTCCGCGAGATGCCAGGTCTGATTGCTGATGGACGTGATATGGGCACCGTAGTTTTTCCGGATGCACCTGTGAAAATTTTCCTTGATGCCAGCCCTGAAGAGCGTGCCCAGCGCCGTATGCTACAGTTGCAGGACAGTGGCTTTAATGTTAACTTTGACCGCCTTTTAGCCGAGATAAAAGAACGCGACGACCGCGATCGTAACCGCGCAATCGCACCTTTAGTAGCTGCTGGCGATGCATTGGTTCTGGACTCTACTGAGATGTCTATCGATCAAGTCATTGAAAAAGCGCTACACTATGCCCGCGAGAAGCTGGGCATCCCGGCTTAACTGAATTTATCACCCTGTACCATGGATCAGGTGCCGGGCATGTGAAACAACCCCATCCGACATGAAGTCAGATGGACGTTAAATTGAAGAATCCTGAAGATTATCAATATGACTGAATCTTTTGCTCAACTATTTGAAGAATCCTTAAAAACAATCGAAACCCGCCCGGGTTCTATCGTTCGTGGCATCGTCGTTTCTATCGACAAAGATGTCGTTCTGGTTGATGCGGGTCTGAAATCTGAATCTGCAATCCCTGCAGAGCAGTTCAAGAACGCAGCCGGCGAACTGGAAATCCAGGTAGGCGACGAAGTTGATGTTGCTCTGGATGCAGTGGAAGACGGCTTCGGTGAAACCCTGCTGTCACGTGAGAAAGCTAAGCGCCATGAAGCATGGATCACGCTGGAGAAAGCTTACGAAGACGCTGAAACTGTTACCGGTGTTATCAACGGCAAAGTTAAAGGCGGCTTCACAGTTGAGCTGAACGGTATCCGTGCGTTCCTGCCAGGTTCACTGGTAGATGTGCGTCCGGTGCGCGATACGCTGCACCTGGAAGGCAAAGAGCTTGAATTCAAAGTGATCAAGCTGGATCAGAAACGCAATAACGTCGTGGTTTCACGTCGTGCGGTTATCGAATCCGAAAACAGCGCAGAGCGTGATCAGCTGCTGGAAAACCTGCAGGAAGGCATGGAAGTTAAAGGTATCGTTAAGAACCTTACTGACTACGGTGCATTCGTTGATCTGGGCGGCGTTGATGGCCTGCTGCACATCACTGACATGGCGTGGAAGCGTGTTAAGCATCCAAGCGAAATCGTCAATGTGGGCGATGAAATCAACGTTAAAGTGCTGAAGTTCGACCGCGAGCGTACCCGTGTTTCTCTGGGTCTGAAGCAGCTGGGCGAAGATCCATGGGTTGCTATCGCTAAGCGCTATCCGGAAGGCACTCGCCTGACCGGTCGTGTTACCAACCTGACTGATTACGGCTGCTTCGTGGAAATCGAAGAAGGCGTTGAAGGTCTGGTACACGTGTCTGAAATGGACTGGACTAACAAAAACATCCACCCGTCTAAAGTTGTTAACGTAGGCGATGTGGTTGAAGTTATGGTTCTGGACATTGACGAAGAGCGTCGTCGTATCTCCCTGGGTCTGAAGCAGTGTAAATCTAACCCATGGCAGCTGTTCGCTGAGACGCACAACAAAGGCGATCGTGTTGAAGGTAAAATCAAGTCAATCACTGACTTCGGTATCTTCATCGGCCTGGACGGCGGCATCGACGGTCTGGTTCACCTGTCTGACATCTCTTGGAACGCGACTGGCGAAGAAGCCGTTCGTGAGTACAAAAAAGGCGACGAAATCGCTGCCGTTGTACTGCAGGTTGATGCAGAGCGCGAGCGTATCTCTCTGGGCGTTAAACAGCTGGCAGAAGATCCGTTCAACAACTACATCACTTTGAATAAGAAAGGTGCCATCGTCACCGGTAAAGTGACTGCAGTTGATGCTAAAGGTGCTACAGTTGAATTAGCAGATGGCGTTGAGGGTTACCTGCGCGCTTCTGAAGCTTCACTGGACCGCATTGAAGATGCAACTCTGGTTCTGAACGTTGGCGACGACGTTGAAGCTAAGTTCACCGGCGTTGATCGTAAAAACCGTGTCGTAAGCCTGTCTGTCCGTGCGAAAGACCAGGCTGATGAGAAAGAAGCTATCAATACTGTTAACACCAAACAGGAAGAAGGCAATTTCTCTAGCGCTATGGCTGAAGCGTTCAAAGCGGCTAAAGGCGAGTAATCGACCTGAAGCATCGGGTGGGCAACCACCCGGTTTCGGTAAAAGCTGTCATACATTCCTATAGGGATAAACCGGAGGTTACATGACCAAGTCAGAACTGATCGAAAGACTGGCGGGACAGCATACTCATATACCGGCGAAAGTCGTTGAGGATGCAGTAAAAGAGATGCTGGAGCACATGGCCACTACGCTGGCACAGGGCGAACGCATCGAAATCCGGGGATTCGGCAGCTTTTCTTTGCATTATCGCGCTCCGCGTACTGGACGTAACCCTAAAACGGGTGACAAAGTGGATCTGGAAGGTAAATACGTTCCCCACTTTAAGCCAGGCAAAGAGCTTCGTGATCGCGCAAATATCTACGGCTGAGCCGATACCGAACCAGATAAACGACATCTCCGGATGTCGTTTTTTTTTGCCTGCTATTCAGGTTGAGAGCGGATATCCAGATTGCAGTGATCAACACTGCAATGCCGCGCTCTCATTGTGAGACTGCTCCAGCTTCGCTCATCCTCCGCTGTTACTTTCTTCCCAATTACCCAGAATAATCGAACTATATCAATGGATACGATTATGCTGACATGGACTGTACTGGCGCGACTGGCGATCGTTGCAACATTACCGCTACTGCTAATGGCGCGGCTGCCATCAGGAGAGGCGATTCTGCTCCTGGTCTTCGTGGGTCTGGCTCTGCTGCATTGCGCTTATCCGCCTTTTCGTCTGACTGGTATCACTCTGCTGTTTCTGGCATGGGCTTGTAACGACGCGCGTCTGATGGTGCGGGATATCGAACAGCTCTCCGCACAGCCCGCCACCTTTACCCTTCAGATTGATGAACTGCGAAAAGAGCAGAAGCAAATCCGGGTTCGTCTGCTGGAAGAGCGGGGCCGGATGATATTTCCGCCTCGCTTTGCCTGGATCTGGTTCGACACCGACCCGGATATTTACTGCCCAGGACAGCGCTGGACCATGCAGCTTCGTCTGCGGCCCGTACATGCCCGCCTTAATGAGGGCGACTTCGATGCGCAGCGTTTTGCACTGGCTACCAACACGCCGCTTCAGGGCAGAATCCTTAAACAGAATGCCGTCAGCGATCGCTGTGATGGCCGCTGGCAATTTATTTTATGGCACCGCGACAGAACCCGTGAAATGCCTTCTCGTGCCACACTGGAGGCACTGGCTTTTGGCATCAGGGATGAGATGAGCCAGCAGACACGTCAGTTACTGCGGGATACCGGCACCGCACATCTTATGGCGATATCGGGGATGCATATCGCCCTGGCCGCCAGCACCGGCTGGATGATGGCGCGAGGAGTACAATTTATCCTGCCAGCCCGCTATATCGGCTATCTTTTTCCCCTCATCGTGAGCTGGCTGTTTGCTGCAGTTTATACCTGGCTCTCCGGGGCCCAGCCTCCCGCAGCCCGTTCACTGCTGGCCCTGACGCTATGGGCAATAACCCGGTTTGCGGGTGTTCAGTTAAATAGCTGGCAGGTCTGGACGTTCTGTATTGCGTTGCTGTTGGTGACGGATCCGCTGACTGTGCTCTCTGACAGTTTCTGGCTCTCGGTTCTGGCTGTCGGGATGCTACTGGTCTGGTACCACTGGTTTCCGCTGCCTGCACGGTTCCGTCAACAATGGCGCTGGATTCCGATACAACTACTGCATTTGCAGGCGGGCATGATGATTTTGATGGTGCCGATGCAGGTGGCGATATTCAATGGGATCAGCCTGACCGCGCTGGTGGCCAATATTGTCGCTATCCCGATCGTCTCGTTTATCACTATGCCGTTAGTGACACTCGCCATGCTGCTACCAGTGGCCCATATATCCGGCTTCTTCTGGGGCGCGGCCGATCTCACGTTACGTGCTCTGTTTCACTGTCTGAGGTTATTGCCGCCGGGCTGGTGGCCATTGAGTGGCACAACCTGGTTTACGGTAATTGTATGGGGCGGTCTGATTCTCTGGCGTGCGCAGCTCTTTTTCTCTCTGCCATTAAGCAGCTGCGCGCTAGCGCTGGCGATGATACTGAGCCGCCAGCCAGAACAGGACCAGGGCTGGCGCATTGATATGCTGGATATCGGGCATGGACTGAGCCTGGTGATCAGTCAGGACAATGAGGCAGTGATGTATGACACAGGACCGCGCTGGCAGAACGACAATGCGGGTAGTCGGGTGATCATTCCATGGCTGGAGCGCAGGCACCTGCGGCTAAAACAGGTCATCCTCAGTCATAAACATCTTGATCATACTGGCGGGCTGGAGGCGGTCATGCAACGCTGGCCAGCGGCTGAAATCAGAAGCGCACAGGCAGATGAGGCGCATTTACCCTGTGTCCGTGGCACGCAGTGGCGCTGGCGGCGGCTCCACTTTCGGGTTGTCTGGCCGCTGACGGCACCTTTACCGGGGGGTAATAATGACTCCTGTGTGGTGATTGTTGATGATGGACAGGTCCGGCTGATGTTAACCGGTGATATTGAGGCAAAAGCGGAGCGCCAACTGGTAGCACTCGAGAAGCAGGGCCTGAAGGTCGATATTCTGCAGGTACCGCACCACGGCAGCCGGACTTCGTCGACCTCCCTGCTGCTGCGAAAAACAGAAGGGCACACTGCCATTGCCTCTCTGGCACGCTACAATGCCTGGCGAATGCCCGCGAAAAATGTGCTGGAAAACTATCGAACAGCCGGATTTCAGTGGCTGGATACGGGCCAGTCAGGACAAATCAGTATCAGAATAGAGCAGGGTAAAGTACAGATTTCTACCCTGCGGGAACAATTAATGCCCCGTTGGTACCATCAGTGGTTTGGCGTCAAAGGCGAATCCAGGTAGAATGGCCGGCTATTTCCAACAGCGTGAATAAATAATGCATCAAGATAAAGATCTCTCTACGTGGCAGACGTTTCGCCGACTCTGGCCGATGATCGCGCCTAATAAAGCGGGATTAATTGCGGCCTCAGTTGCCCTGATTATTAATGCTGCGGGCGACGCCTTAATGCTCTCACTGTTGAAACCGTTACTGGATGATGGTTTTGGTAAAGCTGACAGATCGGTGATGCTGTGGCTGCCGTTAGTGGTTATTGGCCTGATGCTGGTACGCGGCGTCACCAGTTATATCTCCAGCTACTGCATCTCGTGGGTCTCTGGCAACGTCGTGATGAATATCCGCCGTCGTCTGTTCAGCCATATGATGGGTATGCCGGTTTCGTTTTTCGATCAGCAGTCAACCGGCACCCTGTTGTCACGTATTACTTACGATTCTGAGCAGGTCGCCTCCTCTTCTTCGGGCGCGCTGGTCACCGTAGTACGTGAAGGGGCTTCCATTATTGGCCTGTTTATCATGATGTTCTACTACAGCTGGCAGCTGTCGCTGATCCTGATTGTACTGGCTCCTATCGTCTCATTTGCGATTCGTACCGTCTCTAAGCGTTTCCGCACCATCAGTAAAAGTATGCAGAACACTATGGGGCAGGTGACAACCAGCGCCGAGCAGATGCTGAAAGGGCACAAAGAAGTGCTGATTTTTGGTGGACAGGACATTGAATCAGAGCGCTTTTCCCGCGTCAGTAATCGGATGCGTCAGCAGGGAATGAAACTGGTTTCTGCGTCCTCCATTTCCGATCCCATTATTCAGCTTATCGCGTCGCTGGCCCTGGCTTTTGTGCTCTATGCCGCCAGCTTCCCCAGCGTCATGGATACCCTGACAGCCGGTACCATCACCGTCGTCTTCTCCTCAATGATTGCCCTGATGCGCCCGCTTAAGTCTCTGACTAACGTCAATGCCCAGTTCCAGCGTGGCATGGCAGCCTGTCAGACACTGTTCTCTATTCTGGATAGTGAGCAGGAAGTGGATAACGGTACTCGCGAAATCACCCGTGCTAAAGGGGACATTCAATTCCGTGATGTGACCTTTACCTACCCAGGTCGTGAAATTCCCGCACTGCGTAATATCAATCTGTCACTGCCCGCAGGAAAAACGGTGGCGCTGGTGGGCCGTTCCGGTTCAGGTAAGTCTACGATGGCAAGCCTGCTGACCCGCTTTTATGACATCCAGCAGGGCGAAATCCTGCTGGACGGTCATGATCTGCGTGAATACAGCCTGCGCTCGCTGCGTAATCAGGTGGCGCTGGTCTCACAGAATGTGCATCTTTTCAACGACACCATTGCCAATAACATCGCTTATGCTCGCAGTGAGCAATATAGCCGTGCAGAGATCGAGCAGGCGGCCACCATGGCGCATGCCATGGACTTTATCAATAAAATGGATAAAGGCCTGGATACGGTAATTGGCGAGAATGGCGTGCTGCTATCTGGCGGCCAGCGTCAGCGTATCGCCATTGCCCGTGCATTATTGCGCGATTGCCCGATTCTGATCCTCGATGAAGCGACCTCTGCGCTGGATACCGAGTCAGAACGCGCCATTCAGTCAGCACTGGATGAGTTGCAGAAGAACCGTACCTCTCTGGTGATTGCGCACCGCCTCTCTACCATCGAGAAAGCGGATGAGATCGTCGTGATTGAAGATGGTCAGATTGTTGAACGCGGTACGCACCAGGTGTTGTTAGCAGAACGCGGCGCCTATGCACAGCTGCACAAGATGCAATTCGGCCAATGATTGAACGTATCTGGAGTGGTCGCTCACTGTTATGGCTACTGCTGTGGCCTTTCAGCCTGCTATATGGTGCGATCACGGCCCTGATACGTTTCAGTTACAGGCGCGGCTGGCGTAAAAGCTGGCGTGCGCCTCTGCCGGTCGTGGTGGTCGGTAACCTGACTGCCGGTGGCAATGGAAAGACGCCGGTTGTCATCTGGCTGGTTGAGGCGTTGCAGCAGCGCGGCCTGCGCGCTGGCGTTGTCTCCAGAGGGTATGGCGGCAAGGCCGACCATTATCCCTTACTGGTTACGGCGCAGACCAGCACGGAACAGGCTGGTGATGAGCCGGTTCTGATCGCCCAGCGGACCGGCGCTCCGGTTGCGGTCGCGCCTGAACGGCGACGGGCGATTGAGGCGTTACTGCAACATGGTACGCTGGATGTGATCATCACTGATGATGGCCTGCAACATTACGCCCTGCAGCGCGATCGCGAGATCGTGGTGGTTGATGGCGTGCGTCGTTTTGGTAATGGCTGGTGGTTGCCTGCGGGTCCGATGCGCGAACGGGCCAGTCGACTGACGCAGGTCGATGCCGTCATCATCAACGGCGGCGAAGCGCAACCCGACGAGATTGCCATGCAGCTTAAGCCTGGGCTGGCCACTCATCTCCTGACCGGGGAAACCTGTTCAGCTGATAAGCTGGGTGCGGTAGTAGCCATGGCCGGTATTGGTCATCCTCCTCGTTTTTTTACCACGCTGAAACAGCAGGGCATTACGCCGGTCGCAGAGATCGCTTTTGCCGATCATCACGCCTACAGCAAGGATGAGCTGGCCCGATTAGTTCAGCCGGGGCAGCAATTGCTGATGACCGAAAAAGACGCGGTGAAATGCCGTCACTTTGCTCAGCCTGACTGGTGGTATCTGCCGGTCGATGCCCATTTAACCGGTAAAGCCGTAACGCCTTTACTGGCCGATATAGAACAACTCTGCCGCCGCACTCTCTGATACCCGCAGCCATTCAGGTAAAACCTGATAAGGAAGAGGATGAACAGCCTGCATTCACTTTCGTTACAGCAAGCCCGTCACCTTCATCTCGCCGCGCAGGGCCTGCTGCGTGCTCCAGCAAAGCGCGCGGTTTATCAGGATCTGATTAGCAGCATCTCCCGCATGTCGCTGCTGCAAATTGATACCATTCATGTTGTAGCTCGCAGTCCCTATCTGGTGCTGTTCAGTCGCCTGGGAAACTATCCTCAGGCATGGCTGGAACAGGCGCTGGCCCAGGGTGAACTCTTTGAGTACTGGGCGCACGAAGCCTGCTTTATTCCCCGCGCCGATTACAGACTTCTTCGTCATCGCATGCTGTCGCCGGAACGTCTGGGCTGGAAATACAACGCGCAATGGGTTGCTGATCACCAGCAGGCGATTGCCGAATTACTGCAGCAGATTCGGGAAAAGGGCCCGGTGCGCGCCGCCGATTTTACGCATGCCGATAACCCCAAATCAGGCTGGTGGGCATGGAAACCGCACAAACGTCATCTGGAAAATCTGTTCAGTGCCGGTGAGCTGATGGTAACAGAACGCCGCAATTTTCAGCGCGTCTATGACCTGCGCAGTCGAGTCATGCCTGACTGGCAGGATGAGGTACATGGCATCAGCGAAGCGGAGGCAATCCGTCAGATGCTGATGAACAGCGCCCGCAGCTTAGGGATTTTCCGCGCGGCCTGGCTGCCGGATTACTATCGCCTGAAGCGGGCACCTGTCAACGATTTTATCGCTGATGCCCAGGCTGCGGGTGATCTTGTCGCCGTCGATACAGAGGAGCTGGGTGAGATGTGGCTGCATCGTGACTACCTGCCATTACTGGAGACCCCGCTGCAGGCGACGCACAGTGCACTCCTGTCCCCGTTTGATCCGGTAGTCTGGGATCGCAAACGTGCACTTGAGCTGTTCAACTTTGACTATCGTATCGAGTGCTACACCCCCGAGGAGAAGCGCAAATTTGGCTATTTTGTTTTGCCCATCCTCCATCGCGGTCAGATAAAAGGGCGGCTTGATGCCCGCATGCTGCGTCAGGCAAAACAGCTGGAAATTAAAAAACTCTGGCTGGAAGAGCAGACTCGCGTCACGGCGCGCTTTGTCGTGGATGTCCGGCGTGCGATTGAACGCTTTGCAGCCTGGCAGGGAGCAGAAAGCGTCGCCATCCTGCAGGCACCTGATGCACTCAAAGATCACTGGCCAGCCCTGTGGACGCTGGATTAATCAATTTTGCGGTAGCTGCTGCGGGATGGCGTTTTACTCCATCCCGCATGCGCCGCGCTATGGTATGCTTGAATCCTTAAGCATTCGGTCCCTGATGGAGGACATATGGATCATCGTTTACTCGAAATCGTTGCCTGCCCGGTGTGCAATGGCAAACTTTACTTCAACAATGCGCAGCAGGAGCTGATCTGCAAACCTGATGGCCTGGCCTTCCCTGTTCGTGACGGCATTCCGGTGCTGCTGGAAACGGAAGCCCGCACGCTGTCAGTTGAAGAGATTCATCCATGAGTTTCACTGCCATCATTCCTGCGCGCTATGCGTCAACCCGCTTACCCGGCAAGCCGCTGCTCGATATTCACGGTAAA
The DNA here is from genome assembly GCF_013415305.1 of Pantoea sp. WMus005. Taxonomy (GTDB): domain Bacteria; phylum Pseudomonadota; class Gammaproteobacteria; order Enterobacterales; family Enterobacteriaceae; genus Pantoea; species Pantoea rara. Next base: position 1,703,509 of record NZ_JACBXU010000001.1, on the reverse strand, counting down.
CCGATGGTCGTGCATGTGATGGAGCGCGCCCGTGAGTCGGGTGCCAGTCGGGTTATTGTTGCCACCGATCATCCCGACGTGGCGCAGGCGGTGGAAGCGGCAGGCGGCGAAGTCTGCATGACTCGCGCCGATCACCAGTCCGGCACCGAACGGCTGGCGGAAGTGATCGAAAAATATCAGTTTGCTGATGACGAAATTATCGTCAACGTGCAGGGCGATGAGCCGATGATTCCGGCAGAGATTGTGCGTCAGGTGGCGACCAATCTGGCGGGTTCTGCGGCCGGCATGGCGACGCTGGCGGTGCCAATTACCGATGCGGAAGAAGCATTCAATCCGAATGCGGTCAAAGTCGTCATGGATGTGAATGGCTACGCGCTCTATTTCTCACGGGCCACCATTCCGTGGGATCGTGAACGCTATGCCGCCTCGCGCGAGCAGATCGGTGACACGCTGCTGCGCCACATTGGCATCTACGCCTATCGTGCCGGTTTCATTCGCCGCTATGTTGCCTGGGCGCCTTGCCCTCTGGAACAGATTGAGCTGCTGGAGCAACTGCGCGTTTTATGGTACGGCGAAAAAATTCATGTCGCCGTGGCGAAAACCATCCCCAGTGTGGGTGTGGACACGCCAGACGACTTGCAACGTGTTCGTCTTGCCATGCAGGCCTGACAAATGGGGAGCCTGTCTCCCCGTTTCAGCACAACGTTATTGATCCGCCGCTAAACTTATCTCCAACACTTCCTTCAGGATATTGTGATACTCATCTGAGGAGGATGCCGCATGGAACAGCTTAAATCAGAACTCGCGCTGGCGCTGGGTGAAACCATCAGCCGCCTCGAAATGATCAGTGAACATCCACCCACCCGTCTTTATGCGTTATACGATCGGGAGGGTCTTCCTATGCCGGTGGTGGCTAAATATTTTCGTCATCAGGGCCGGGCGGCAATGGAAGCCAGAAAGCTGGCATTGCTGGGGCAGGCCGGACTGGTCGCCGTGCCAGCGGTCTATGGTCTGGTGTTGAGCCAGCAGCCGCCCGCGCATGAAATGCTCTTACTGGCGCGACTGAATGGCGTGACGGCGGAAGCCCCTGCGCGGGATGCTCAGCGCTGGCAACAGTTTTGCGAACAGGTGGTCGAGGGACTGCTGTCCTGGCATCGGCTCGACAGTCACGGTCTGGTCGGAACGGTAGACAGCACGCAGCAAAACCGCTGGCCCGCCTGGTATACCCAACGGGTTGAGGTGCTGTGGGCGACCCTGAGCTATCTGCGTCCGCCCGCCTTTACGCTGGAAGATCGCCAGATTCTGTTCCGCTGCCGCGCGCGACTGGCGCATCTGTTTCGCGGCTTCGATGATCCCTGTGTGATGGTTCACGGTAACGTGCGGCTGCAGAGCATGCTGAAAAACAGCCGCAGTGATCAGTTAATCGCGATGACGCAGCCGGGTACGATTCTCTGGGCACCCCGTGAATATGACCTGATCCATCTGGATGCGTCGCCCGCCGAAACGGCGCTGCTGCACCATTACCTGCAACGGGCGCCGGTTTCAGAGGGTTTTATCTGGCGTCGGTGGGTTTATCAACTGTGGGACTGCATCGAAAATCTGATTCAGACCGGCACGTTTAATCGTGCGCGTTTTGACCACGCACGCGCGCAACTACTTCCCTGGCTCGGCTGAGTCTTCCTCGCCTTTCAGCCGCTGCAATACCGTGCCCAGCGTCTCATATACTGCCCGTTCACTGTGACTCAGCCAGATCGATGAAGGTATCGCCCGTTCCCAGCCATTCAATGGTGAGGTAATCGCCAGCTGATTGGCTGGCGCGGCAATCGGCTCCAACCCGACCGCGTGGAAAAAGCGAATTGCCCGTGGCATATGATTCGCTGAGGTGACCAGCAGCAACGGATGCTTGCCCACCACGGTTTTTACCGCCTGCGCTTCATCCGCCGTGTCACGTGGCTGGTCGAGAATCTGAATATATTCACGCGGCACGCCGAGACTCTCTGCTACCTGTGCCGCCACCCAGGCACTACTCTTCGGATTTGTACCGCCTGCTGCGCCGGTAAAAATCAACGTCGACTGCGGATTTCGCTGCCACTGACGAACACCTTCTGCCACGCGTGGCAAACTATTATTCAGCAGGTTCGAGCTGGGTGCCCATGCCGGATTAAAGGTGTAGCCTCCGCCCAGCACAACAATGTAGTCCACTTTTTCTGAGCCGTTCCAGGTTGGATAGCGGCTTTCCAGCGGCAAAAGCAGACGATCGGCCAGGGGTTGCAGGCTCAGCAGTAGCAATAACAGCCAGCTGACGGAGATCACGGTTTTGCCGCTTTTCTGCCAGCCAGTAAACCAAACCAGTAAAATGCCAAGCGCCATCAGCAAAAGCAGAAACGGCAGGGGTAAAAGCAGTCCGCCAATGACTTTTTTCAGGGTAAATAACATCAAAAAAGAGTCCTGTTGTCCGAAAATAGAGCACCCGGAAGGGAAGATGGGGATGAAAGGTTCATTCTTCTGGTGCCTGTGACAAAATAGCATAAGTCTCACCGCAGCATACCGGAGCGCATGCCATGCAGGATCGTAACTTTGACGATCTCGCGGATAAATTTTCGCAAAATATTTACGGCACCACCAAAGGGAAGATACGCCAGGCCATCCTCTGGGATGAGCTGGAGAAGATACTGCCCGGACTACCGTCACATCCGTTGTCAGTGCTGGACGCTGGCGGCGGTGTCGGCCAGATCTCCAGCGGGCTTGCTGCGCAGGGCCATCAGGTTCTGCTGTGCGATCTCTCTGGTGAGATGCTGCGTCGTGCCGGGGAGAATGCGGCGGCGCAGGGTGTGAGCCACAACATGCAATTCAGACAAATCAGCGCTCAGCAGGTGGGCGAACATTTGGATAAGCCGGTGGATCTGGTATTGTTCCACGCGGTGCTTGAGTGGGTCGCTGAACCGGAGAAGGTGCTCAAAGCGCTGTTCGATCTGCTGCGTCCAGGGGGCGTCATGTCGCTGATGTTTTACAATCTGCACGGCCTGACATTGCGCACCTTGACGCTGGGTAACTTCGGCTATCTGCGTACCAACCTGACCAAACGCAAAAAGCGAACGTTGTCGCCTGACTATCCACGCGATCCCGAGCAGGTTTATCGCTGGCTGGAAGAGTGTGGCTTTGTAATTGAGCAGCGTGCCGGGATCCGGGTATTCAGTGACTACATGAAGCCCAGGGACGAGCCAAAGAGCGACGACGAAATTATTGAGATGGAGCGGCGTTACTGCCGTCAGGAACCCTTTTTGAGCTTAGGGCGTTACATCCACGTGACCGCGCGTAAACCCGGGCAGAAGGACGAATTATGAGTGAATTTTCCCAGACGGTACCTGAACTGGTATCCTGGGCGCGCAAAAATGACTTTTCCCTTGCGCTGCCGGTGGAACGTCTGGCTTTTTTGCTGGCAATCGCCACCCTTAACGGTGAGCGGATGGATGGCGAAATGAGCGAAGGCGATCTGATTGATGCTTTCCGTCACGTCAGTAAAGCTTTCGAACAAACCCATGAAACCGTGCTGGTTCGTGCCAACAACGCCATCAACGATATGGTGCGACAGCGGCTGCTTAATCGCTTTACCAGCGAACTCACCGAAGGCAACGCCATCTATCGCCTGACACCGCTGGCGATCGGCATCACCGACTATTACATCCGTCAGCGTGAGTTTTCGACGCTGCGTCTGTCGATGCAGCTGTCGATTGTGGCCAATGAGCTGAAGCGGGCAGCCGATGCCGCGCAGGAAAACGGCGATGAGTTCCACTGGCACCGCAATGTTTTTGCGCCGCTGAAATACTCAGTAGCGGAGATCTTCGACAGCATCGATATGACCCAACGCCTGATGGATGAACAGCAGCAGGCGGTTAAAAACGACATCGCCGAACTGCTGAACAAAGACTGGCGCGCGGCTATCTCCAGCTGTGAAATGCTGCTTTCCGAAACGTCAGGAACGCTGCGTGAACTGCAGGATACGCTTGAAGCTGCAGGCGACAAGCTTCAGGAAAACCTGCTTCGGATTCAGGACGCCACGCTGGACAGCCCGGATCTGGGCTTCGTCGATAAGCTGGTGTTTGATCTGCAAAGCAAACTCGACCGTATTACCAGCTGGGGCCAGCAGGCGATTGACCTGTGGATCGGCTATGACCGCCATGTTCATAAATTTATTCGTACCGCCATCGATATGGATAAGAACCGTGTCTTTGCGCAGCGCCTGCGGGTATCGGTACAGAATTACTTCGACGCGCCCTGGGCGCTGACCTACGCCAACGCCGACCGCCTGTATGACATGCGCGATGAAGCGCTGACGCTGCGAAATGACGAAGTGATGGGTGAACTGCCGCCGGAGATGGAATACGAAGAGATCAACGAAATCCGCGAACAGCTGGCAGCGATGATTGAAGAAGCGCTGCAGGTCTACAAATCGCAACAAAAACCGCTCAACCTCGCGTCAGTGATGCGCGACTACCTGGCCCAGTATCCACGCGCCCGCCATTTCGACCTTGCGCGCATTGTGGTGGATCAGGCGGTGCGTCTTGGCGTGGCGGAAGCTGATTTAGCCGGTTTGCCTGTGGAATGGCAAGCCATCAATGATTACGGAGCCAAGGTGCAGGCACATGTCATCGACAAATATTGAACAAGTGATGCCGGTTAAGCTGGCACAGGCACTGGCCAACCCGATTTTTCCCGCGCTGGACAGCCAGTTACGCGCAGGACGCCATATCGGTATCGAAGAGCTGGATAATCACGCTTTTCTGATGGATTACCAGTCGTTTCTCGAAGAGTTCTACAGCCGCTATAACGTTGAGTTAATTCGTGCGCCGGAAGGCTTTTTCTATCTGCGTCCGCGTTCAACCACGCTGATCCCGCGTTCCGTGCTCTCTGAGCTGGACATGATGGTCGGGAAGATCCTCTGCTATCTCTATCTCAGCCCGGAACGTCTGGCTAATGAAGGGATCTTCACCCAACAGGAGCTGTATGACGAGCTGCTGTCGCTGGCCGACGAGAACCGTCTGCTTAAGCTGGTCAACCAGCGTTCAACTGGCTCAGATCTGGATCGCACCAAACTGCAGGAGAAAGTGCGCGCCTCGCTAAGCCGCCTGCGCCGTCTTGGCATGGTGTGGTTTTACGGCAATGACAGCAGCAAATTCCGCATTACGGAGTCAGTTTTCCGCTTTGGTGCTGACGTGCGCAGCGGTGATGATGCCCGTGAAGCGCAGCTTCGCCTGATTCGTGATGGCGAAGCCATGCTACTGGAAAACGCGACAGCACCGGTCGACACCGATGACGGTGAAGGACAGGAAGGCGACGCGAGTGAGAACGCAGAGGAAGAACAGGCATGATTGAGCGCGGAAAGTTTCGTTCGCTTACGCTGATCAACTGGAACGGCTTTTTTGCCCGTACCTTTGATCTTGATGAATTAGTGACCACGCTGTCAGGCGGTAACGGTGCGGGTAAGTCCACCACCATGGCGGCATTTGTCACCGCGCTGATCCCCGATTTAACGCTGCTGCACTTCCGTAATACCACCGAAGCGGGCGCGACGTCGGGATCACGTGACAAAGGTCTGCACGGTAAACTGCGTGCGGGCGTCTGCTACTCCATGCTGGATGTGGTGAACTCACGCCATCAGCGTGTGGTGGTCGGTGTGCGTCTGCAACAGGTCGCCGGACGCGATAAAAAGGTCGATATCAAGCCTTTCAGTATCCATGGCCTGCCAACTGACACCAACCCGACTGATATGCTGACGGAAGTGCTTAACAGCCGTCAGGCACGCGTTCTGCCGCTTAACGAGGTGAAAGAGCGGGTTGAGGCCCAGGAAGGCGTGCAGTTCCGCGCCTATAACTCGGTTATCGATTATCACGCCATGATGTTTGATCTCGGTGTGGTGCCGCGTCGTCTGCGCTCTGCCAGCGATCGCAGCAAGTTTTATCGCCTGATTGAAGCCTCGCTCTATGGGGGGATCTCCAGTGCTATCACCCGATCGCTGCGTGATTACCTGCTGCCTGAAAACAGTGGCGTGCGCAAAGCGTTCCAGGATATGGAAGCCGCGCTGCGCGAGAACCGCATGACACTTGAGGCGATCCGCGTAACTCAGTCTGACCGCGATCTCTTTAAACATCTGATCTCAGAGGCGACCAGCTACGTATCGGCTGACTATATGCGTCACGCCAACGAGCGTCGGGGACATCTCGACAGTGCCTTACAGCTGCGCAGCGAGCTGTTCAGCAGCCGTAAGCAGCTCGCCACCGAGCAGTATCGTCATGTGGAGATGGCACGCGAACTGGCTGAGCACAGTGGCGCAGAGAACGATCTCGAAGTGGATTATCAGGCTGCCAGCGACCACCTGAACCTGGTGCAGACGGCGATGCGTCAGCAGGAGAAGATTGAGCGCTACGACGCAGATATAGAAGATCTGACGCTGCGTCTGGAAGAGCAGACCGAAGTGGTCGCCGAAGCACGTGAAATTCAGGAAGAGAATGAAGCGCGTGCCGAAGCGGCTGAGCTGGAAGTCGATGAGCTGAAAAGTCAGCTGGCCGATTTCCAGCAGGCGCTGGACGTGCAGCAAACCCGCGCCATCCAGTATCAGCAGGCCTTGCAGGCGCTGGAACGTGCCCGCACGCTTTGCCAGCTGCCGGATCTGAGTATCGACAATGCCGCTGACTGGCAGGAAAGCTTCCAGGCAAAAGAGGAAGAGGCGACAGAACGCCTGCTGCGTCTGGAACAGAAGCTGAGCGTGGCGGAAGCGGCACACAGTCAGTTCGAACAGGCGCTGGCGCTGGTGACCAGCATTGCCGGTGACGTGACCCGTCAGGATGCCTGGCAAACCGGCCGCGAGTTGCTGCGTGATGCCAGCAATCAGCGGCATCATGCCGAACAGCTCTCCTCGCTGCGTCTGCGTCTCAACGAGCTGGAGCAGCGCCTGCGCGAGCAGCATGAGGCGGAGCGTCTGCTGGCCGATTTCTGCAAGCGTCAGGGGCAGCATTACGAAGCGGATGCGCTGGCGGGCTTGCAGCAGGAGCTTGAAGCACAGATTGAACAGCTGAACAGCAGTGTTTCGGACGCCGGTGAGCAGCGCATGATGATGCGTCAGGAGCTGGAACAGCTGCGTGAACGTATCACCAGCCTGACCGCCCGCGCGCCACACTGGCTGGCGGCGCAGGAGATTCTGACGCAGCTCAGCGAACAGACTGGCCAGGCGCTGAACAGCAGCCAGGACGTTACTGAATATATGCAGCAACTGCTGGAGCGTGAGCGTGAAACCACCGTCGAACGCGACGAAGTGGCCGCACAAAAACGTGATATTGAGCGGCAGATTGAACGTCTCAGCCAGCCAGGCGGTGCGGAAGATGCGCGCCTGATCCAGCTGGCGGAACGTTTTGGCGGCGTATTACTCTCTGAAATTTATGATGATGTGACGCTGGATGATGCGCCGTATTTCTCTGCGCTTTACGGCCCATCGCGCCATGCCATTGTGGTGCCGGATCTTTCGCGCGTTCGTGAATTGCTGGATGGCCTGGAAGATTGTCCGGAAGATCTCTACCTGATCGAGGGTGATCCGCAGTCGTTCGATGACAGCGTCTTTGCCGTGGATGAGCTGCAGAATGCGGTGGTAGTGAAGGTGGCTGAGCGTCAGTGGCGCTACTCCCGCTTCCCGAAAATCCCGCTGTTTGGTCGTGCGGCACGTGAGAATCAGCTGGAGCAACTGCACCTTGAGCGTGACAGACTGGCCGAACGTTATGCCACACTGTCGTTCGACGTGCAGAAAACTCAGCGTCTGCATCAGTCATTCAGCCGTTTTATCGGCACTCATCTTGCCGTGGCCTTTGACGCCGACCCGGAAGCGCAGATCCGTCAACTGGGCGCGCGCCGGGGTGAACTGGAGCGGGCACTAAATCAGCACGAAAGCAATAACCAGCAGCAACGTCAGCAGTATGAGCTGGCGAAAGAGGGCGTATCACAGCTAAACCGGCTGCTGCCACGCGTCAACCTGCTGCTGGACGATACGCTGGGCGATCGCTGCGAAGAGATCCGCGAGCAGGTTGATGCAGCACAGGAGGCGGCGCGCTTCCTGCATCAGCATGGCGCTAAGCTGGCGAAACTGGAACCGATCATCGCAGTATTGCAGAGCGATCCGGAACAGCACGAGCAGTTACAGGCGGATTATCAGCAGGCGCAGCAGCAGCAGCGCAACGCGCGTCAACAGGCCTTTGCGCTGACAGAAGTGGTACAGCGTCGCGCCCACTTCAGCTATGAAGACTCGGCCAGCATGCTCAACGGCAATAACGATCTGAGCGATAAGCTGCGTCAGCGTCTGGAGCAGGCTGAAGGTGAACGTAGCCGCAGTCGGGATCGCCTGCGTGAACATCAGGCGCAGCTGACGCAATACTCGCAGGTGCTGGCCTCGCTGAAAAGCGCCTGGGACGCTAAGCGTGACATGCTGAAAGAGCTGCAGCAGGAGATGCAGGACATTGGCGTCCAGGCTGACAGCAACGCAGAAGCCCGCGCGCGCGTTCGCCGTGACGAGCTTTACACCGCATTGAGCCACAACCGCGCCCGCCGCAATCAGCTGGAAAAACAGCTCACCTTCTGCGAAGCGGAGATGGATAACCTGCAGAAGCGCCTGCGTCAGCTGGAGCGTAACTATCATCAGGTGCGTGAGCAGGTGGTCAGCGCCAAAGCGGGCTGGTGTACCGTCCTGCGCCTGGTGAAAGAGAATGGCGTCGAGCGTCGTCTGCATCGTCGTGAACTGGCCTATCTGAGCGGCGACGAACTGCGTTCTATGTCGGATAAAGCGCTGGGTGCGCTGCGTCTGGCGGTGGCGGACAATGAACATCTGCGCGACGTGCTGCGGTTGTCGGAAGATCCAAAACGTCCGGAACGTAAAATTCAGTTCTTTATTGCGGTCTATCAGCATCTTCGCGAGCGTATTCGTCAGGATATTATTCGTACTGACGATCCGGTCGAAGCGATTGAGCAGATGGAAATCGAACTGAATCGTCTGACAGAAGAGCTGACGGCGCGTGAGCAGATGCTGGCGATCAGTTCACGCAGTGCAGCGAACATTATCCGTAAAACTATTCAGCGTGAACAGAACCGCATCCGCCAGCTCAACCAGGGTCTGCAGACCGTTAGCTTTGGTCAGGTGCGCAGCGTGCGGCTCAACGTCAACGTGCGTGAAACCCATGCTATGCTGCTGGATACGCTGTCGGAAGAGCATGAGCAGCATCAGGATCTGTTTAACAGCAATCGCCTGACCTTCTCGGAGGCGCTGGCGAAACTTTATCAGCGTCTTAATCCGCACATCGATATGGGTCAGCGTACGCCGCAGACTATCGGTGAGGAGCTGCTGGACTACCGCAACTATCTGGAGATGGAAGTGGAAGTTAACCGGGGTTCCGATGGCTGGCTGCGTGCAGAGAGTGGCGCACTGTCAACCGGTGAAGCGATCGGTACCGGTATGTCCATTCTGGTGATGGTGGTGCAGAGCTGGGAAGAGGAATCCCGTCGTCTGCGTGGCAAAGATATTTCGCCATGCCGACTGCTGTTCCTTGATGAAGCGGCCCGTCTGGATGCCCGCTCCATCGCCACCCTGTTTGAACTGTGCGAGCGACTGGAGATGCAGCTGGTGATTGCCGCACCGGAGAACATCAGTCCGGAAAAAGGCACGACCTACAAACTGGTGCGTAAGGTGTTCAATAACACTGAGCATGTGCATGTGGTTGGCCTGCGTGGTTTTGCTGCCGATCCTTCGCCGGTGAGAGCAGGAAGCGAAGCGGATGCGCTACCCGATTTAACCGCTGAAAAATCGCAGGCGGAAACGTAGTCAAAAACTGAACCATTCGTTAATCTGATAACGGCATTTGTCGCATGAGGCAAATGCCGTTTTTGTTTGTATACTCACACTATGAGTCACGGCGCGATCGCAGCGGATACAGGGAACGCTGCGAAGTTGAAAAACAAGGGGGCAGGGATGTTGCGGTTAAAAAAATTAAATCATCATCGCGTTGTATCATTGTTAGCGCTGGCGCTAACCGTTGTTCCATTTACGCTACCGCAGGCCGCTGTCATCGCCGCTTTGCCTGGAACAACGCAGGCGGCCATCTCCGTATCCGAAAGTCAGCAACGCATCCGCCAGGCTTTTTCCAGTGCCGATCAGCCTTTCTATCTGGGGCCGCTGGCGACACTTTACGCCTCCCGTCATATGCAGCCGCTCTGGCAGGATGCTCAGGCGGTACAGAAGTTTCAGCAGCAGCTGGCTGAGGTGGCGCTTTCTGGCGTCCAGCCACAGTTCACGCGCTGGATAGAGCGTCTGACCAATCCGGCCATTACCGGCTTTGCCAGGGATGTGGCGCTGTCCGATGCGATGCTGGGCTATCTGCAATTTGTGTCGAATGTGCCGACTCAGGGTGAAACCTGGCTCTACAGCAATGTTCCCTACCGGCTGACACAGCCGTCGGTGGCGGTAGTGAATCAGTGGCAGAACGCGGTGAATGCGGGATCGGATGACACCTTTATTGCGTCATTGCAGCCGCAGCACCCGCAGTATCAGCCGATGCACACCGCGTTGAAAACCCTGCTGAGCGATAAGCAGCCCTGGCCGCAGTTGAAAAGCAGTGAAACACTGCGTCCGGGACAGGTCAGTGACGATGTTCCTGCGTTGCGTGAAATTCTGCAGCGCAGCGGCATGCTCACCGCGCAGGTTAACGCGCCTGCACCGGATGACGATGCGGTGCCGGTGGCGCCCTCGCCGGTGACTCACAGCGATCAGCCGGTCGTGGTCAGTCCTTCTGCCGCGCCAACAGGCGATCTGCCCGCGCCTCCGCTGCAATCGCCGGGTAACGTCCAGAGTCAGACGCTGGACGGGAATAGCGCCAATGTCTATGACGAGACGCTGGTGGCGGGGGTGAAGCGTTTCCAGCAGTGGCAGGGACTGGATGGCGACGGGGCTATTGGTGCCCGAACACGCCAGTGGCTTAACGTCTCGCCACAGATGCGCGCTTCGCTGCTGGCGCTGAACATTCAGCGACTGCGCCTGCTGCCGGACGATATGCACAATGGCATTATGGTGAACATCGCCAACTACTCGCTGATTTACTACAACAACGGCAACAAGATCCTCTCATCCAGGGTCATCGTCGGTCGTCCTGACCGTAAAACGCCGTTGATGCGCAGCGCGCTGAACAATGTGGTGCTGAACCCGCCGTGGAATGTGCCAACGACGCTGGTGCGCAAAGATATCATTCCCAAAGTGAAGCAGGACCCGACCTACCTCTACAAGCATGGCTATACCCTGCTGTCGGGCTGGAGTGCTGACGCTGAAGTGATTGATCCCAGCATGATCGACTGGCGCATGATTACCGCCTCATCATTCCCTTATCGCCTGATTCAGGCTCCAGGGGTGGCGAATGCGCTGGGCCGCTATAAATTTAATATGCCAAGCTCCGATGCAATCTACCTGCATGACACGCCAAACCATAACCTGTTCCAGCGTGATATCCGCGCGCTCAGCTCAGGCTGTGTGCGCGTCAATAAAGCGTCTGAACTGGCGGGTCTGTTACTGCAGGATGCGGGCTGGAATGACTCCCGTATTTCCAGCACGCTGAAAGAGGGTGACACCCGTTATGTGCCGATTCGTCATCGTATTCCGGTCAATCTCTATTACCTGACGGCATGGGTCGCAGATGATGGCAAACCGCAGTTCCGTACAGATATTTACAATTATGATGACACCGCGCGTTCGGGGAGTCAGGCACTCAGTCGTGCTGAGCAATTGCTGCTCTAGTGATTGATTTTAAATCGTTAGCGGCGTGTCGTTAATTAACAAAAATCTTATCAAATGGCGATTCCTGCGGGGATCGCCTCGCAAACTACGGGCTGATGGGTTGACGCTTCTTTGAGAGAAAGTTATGGTTCGGCCTGTGCGCTTTTTGCACATTTCTATGGCTTCACTCTCAGGTAAATCGTTACATGTCTACTATTGATTCTTTTCGTCGCAAACTACTGCTGTGCGGTAGCGCCGCCGCCGGACTGGCATTATTGCCAGCTTCTGCAAGGGCCTCGCTCTCAACGTCTCGTCCGCGTGTATTGATGCTCAACAATCTTCACACCGGTGAAACCCTTAAAACTGAGTTTTTTAATGGTAAGAGTTACGACAAGGATGAGTTGTCACGATTAAATCACTTTTTCCGCGACTACCGCGCCAATAAAGTGAAAAGCATCGATCCGCACCTGTTTGACCAAATCTTCCGCCTGCAGGCGCTGCTGGGCATGCGTAAACCGATCCAGCTGGTTTCCGGCTACCGTTCACTGGCAACCAACAACATGTTACGTGAGAGCGGTCCCGGTGTGGCAAAGCACAGCTATCACACCAAAGGCCAGGCGATGGATTTTCATATCGAAGGCATTTCATTAGCCAATGTACGCAAAGCGGCGTTATCTCTGCGTGCAGGTGGTGTAGGATATTATCCCCGCAGTAACTTTGTACATATTGATACCGGGCCGATCAGGCACTGGTAACGACACCGGCAACGCTGCGTGAGCCGGTCATGGAGCGTTATGAATTACCACATTATTCCTGTTACCGCGTTTGCCCAGAACTGCTCGGTTATCTGGTGCGAGTCCACTCGTGAAGCCGCGCTGGTCGATCCTGGCGGCGATGCCGATCTGATTAAACAAACGCTGGAACAGCTCAGACTTAAACCTGCTCAGATTCTGCTGACACATGGACATCTTGATCACGTCGGAGCGGCCGTCGAACTGGCTGGGTTCTATCAGATTCCGATTGTCGGCCCGCAAAAGCGTGATGCTTTCTGGCTGGAAGCGCTGCCTACCCAGAGCCGGATGTTTGGCCTCGAAGAGTGCGCACCTTTTACTCCCGATCGCTGGCTGGAAGAGGGCGAGAGTGTGCAGGTAGGATTGACCACGCTCGAAGTGCTGCATTGCCCAGGACATTCACCTGGCCATGTGGTTTTCTTTGATCGTCCAGGACGATTACTAATCTCAGGTGACGTGATTTTTAATGGTGGGGTGGGACGTACTGATTTCCCACAAGGCGATCATCAGCAGTTAATTGATGCTATCCGGACGAAATTACTGCCGCTGGGCGATGATGTGACGTTTCTTCCCGGTCACGGCCCGATCTCAACGCTGGGACAGGAACGCATCAGTAACCCTTTCCTGCAATAAACAGTCCGCAATTTTCTGCAATAAAAAATGGGCCCTCAGGCCCATTTTTGTTTTATCGTCTGCGTCACAGCACGGCGACAATCGCTTCGCACAGCGCCGACATATTGTCTGGCGTCATGCCTGCCACATTCACGCGGCCTGAGTTGACGGCATAGACGCCGAACTCTTCACGCAGGCGAATCACCTGGTCTTTGGTTAAGCCACTAAATGAGAACATGCCGTTCTGCTTAATAATAAAGCTGAAGTCACGCTGTGCGCCTTTCTCTGCCAGGGTATTCACAAACAGCTGACGCATGCGCTGAATGCGCTGACGCATGTCCGACAACTCCTGCTCCCAGATCGTACGCAGCGTCTCGTTGCCCAGAATGGTGGCGACGATGGCCGCACCATGGGCAGGCGGATTGGAGTAGTTCGCGCGAATGGTGTACTTCACCTGGCTGAACGCGGTCTCTGCCACGCTGGCTTCCGCCGCCACCACGGTGATTGCACCGACACGTTCGTTATACAGACCAAAGTTCTTGGAGTAAGAGCTGGCAACGATCAGTTCCTGATGCGAGGCGGCAAAAATGCGCAGGCCTTCTGCATCTTCATCCAGACCACGAGCAAAGCCCTGATAGGCGAAGTCAAACAACGGCAGCCAGCCATTGGCCTGTGACAGCTGCGCCAGTTGTTGCCACTGCTCAGCGGTCGGGTCGATACCGGTCGGGTTATGGCAGCAGCCATGGAACAGGACCACGTCGCCAGGTTGAACCTGCTGCAATGACGCCAGCATCCCTTCAAAATCCAGCGTATGGTTTGCCGCGTCATAATAGTGGTATTCACAGACTTCAAGACCGGCAGCATTGAATACGTTGTTGTGATTCGGCCAGCTCGGATTGCTGATCCAGACCCGCTTGACGGAGGTTTGTGTGGCGAGGAAATCTGCTGCTACACGTAACGCGCCGGTTCCACCCGGCGTCTGAGCGGTACGTGCGCGGCCTGCAGTGATCAACGGGATTTGATTGCCGAACAGCAGGGCCTGGGTGCAGCGGGCAAAATCTGCCAGACCATCAATGCTGAGATAGTTTTTCGTGGTTTCGTTTTCCAGCAGGTATTGCTCAGCTTTTTTAACACTGGTCAGCACCGGGGTCTTGCCGGTTTCGTCTTTGTAGACGCCGATACCCAGATTGATTTTTTCAGGGCGGTCATCAGCACGAAACAGATCGGCCAGCCCAAGAATAGGATCGGCGGGTGCAGCAGAGATCGATTCAAACATGTGTCAGGTCCATTAGCGTGAACTTTAGCGGAAAGAGCTGTCAGGTTAACGTCCGGTCAGGCAAATGCCAACCGTTTGCGAGACAAAATCCTACATTTTGCGGCGCTGATTACGCGACGGAGGATTGCAGAGGTTAAAGCGGGGTAACAGGGCGGGAAAAAACACCGTTAACGGAATAACAGCCATAAAAAAACGGGGCCGTGGCCCCGTTTTTCAACATGTTTTAAGCGGAATCAGAACTGGTAAACAATACCAACACCAACTACGTCGTCTGTGTTCAGATTCAGACGGTTGTTGTCATCCAGCTGGTTGATTTTGTAATCAACATAGGTAGACATATTTTTGTTGAAGTAGTAAGTCGCGCCCACGTCGATGTATTTAACCAGGTCAGCATCGCCCACGCCTTCAATATCCTTGCCTTTAGACTGAACGTAGGCAAGAGATGGACGCAGACCGAAGTCGAACTGATACTGTGCAACCAGCTCAATGTTCTGTGCTTTGTTAGCAAAGCCAGTGACAGAGAACGCGTTACCGTTAGCCAAAGTACCGGTAGCAGTAACTGGTGTTGAGTTACGTGTCTCACCGTACATTGCAGCCAGGTAAACGTTGTTTGCATCATATTTCAGAGCAGTTGCCCAGTTTTCAGCACGTTTCCCCGCGCCCTGACCGGTTACAGTGGTAACCGCAGCACCGCCGCCATTCGCTGCGCTAGGAGTAACAGTAGTCTGTGCACCTGCTGCCTGTGCATTAGTACGGTCGCTGCTGCTATATGCTGCAGCAAAGCCTACGCCAATTGGAGAAACGTAGCTGGTTGACACACCGTAGCCGTCACCGTTGGAGCGACGCAGGCCGTCGGTACCTGTGCGCTCGTTTTTACCCTGATACTGAAGAGCAAAGTCCCAGCCATCAACCAGGCCGAAGAAGTTGGTGTTACGGTAAGTCAGCAGGCCGGTGCTACGACCGTTCATGAAGTTATCTGAGTATCCTGAATCGCCACCGAACTCTGGCAGCATATCGGTCCAGCCGATTGCATCATAAACCACACCGTAGTTACGGCCGTAGTCGATTGAACCCGCATCGCCAAATTTCAGGCCAGCAAAGCCCAGACGGGTTTTGTTGCCATTCTGTGCGTCAGAACCTTCAGAGTTGTTTGCCTGAATGTTGTATTCCCACTGACCGTAACCGGTCAGCTGGTCATTGATCTGGGTTTCGCCTTTGAAGCCGAAGCGAGCATAAGACTGATCACCGTCGTTATCTGCATCGTCAGAGAAGTAGTGCAGGCCGACAGCTTTACCGTACAGGTCCAGTTTGTTGCCGTCTTTGTTATAGATTTCTGCAGCATTTGCTGCACCGGCGGCTAACAGAGCAGGGATAACCACTGCAAGAATATTGCGCTTCATCATTATTCATTACCCTCATTGGAGTTATTTGTACACCTGCCACTGCCGTCAGGAAATCTTTACGGGAACCCTGAACGAAGTTTGGTGTCTTCCTGTGTCTGCACGCATCTTTCCATCCCACCCGCCGTAATTCTAGCGCTTAAATGCTACTAAACTCGTAATCTTGTTTCAGCAGGAAAATTTGTATTACAAAATGTAAAAAATACGGAACTTTGTGAGACAACTCAAAATTTACAAAAATAAAAAAAGGCCGGCAGTGCCGACCTCGTTATATATATGAATTTCTTATATTTAATGCCGAAATCAGAAACTCGCGTTGCGTGGGGTGCGTGGGAAGGGGATAACATCTCTTACATTTTGTACGCCAGTGACATAGGCGATTAAACGTTCAAAGCCCAAACCAAATCCAGAATGTGGCACGGTACCGTAGCGGCGCAGATCACGATACCACCAGTAATCTTCTTTATTCAGACCCATCTCTTCGAGTCGTGCATCCAGCACATCCAGACGCTCTTCACGCTGTGAACCACCGATGATCTCACCAATACCAGGCGCCAGAACATCCATCGCTGCTACGGTTTTGCCATCGTCGTTCAGGCGCATATAGAACGCTTTGATGTCTTTCGGATAGTTTTTCACCACAACCGGCGCTTTGAAGTGTTTCTCTGCCAGGTAGCGTTCATGCTCAGAGGAGAGGTCAATACCCCACGAGACCGGGTTCTCGAAGGTCTGACCGCAATTCATCAGGATTTCAACCGCGTCGGTGTAGTCGACCTGGGCAAAATCAGTCGTGATGAAACGCTGCAGGCGTTCTACGGCCTCTTTATCCACGCGCTCAGCGAAGAAAGCCATATCATCGGCACGCTCTTCCAGCACGGCGTTGAACACATACTTCAGCATCGCTTCGGCCAGTGCGGCGGCATCATCCAGTGAGGCAAACGCAATTTCCGGCTCCAGCATCCAGAATTCCGCCAGGTGACGGCTGGTGTTGGAGTTCTCTGCGCGGAACGTCGGGCCGAAGGTGTAGATCTTCGACAGGGCGCTGGCATAGGTTTCGCCGTTTAGCTGTCCGGAAACGGTCAGGAAGGCCTCTTTACCAAAGAAATCTTCACCGAAGTCAACTTTGCCCTGGTCGTTACGCGGCAGGTTTTCCAGATCCAGCGTCGAGACACGGAACATCTCACCGGCACCTTCGGTATCGGAAGCGGTAATCAGCGGGGTGGAAACCCAGAAATAGCCATTTTCATGGAAGAAGCGATGCAGCGCCTGCGCCAGGGTATGGCGAACGCGGGCAACCGCGCCAATCAGGTTGGTGCGTGGACGCAGGTGAGCCACTTCACGCAGATACTCAATACTGTGGCGTTTCGCCGCCATCGGGTAGCTATCCGGATCTTCCACCCAGCCTACGACTTCCAGACTGGTCGCCTGAATCTCAAACGCCTGGCCCTGACCGGGTGATGCCACCACTTTACCGGTGACAATAACGGAACAGCCCGTGGTCAGACGCAGCACTTCATCCTGATAATTATTCAGAGAATTATTGACGACAGCCTGAACGGGATTAAAGCAGGAGCCGTCATAGACAGCGATGAAGGAAAGACCGGCTTTGGAATCTCTTCGGGTACGCACCCAACCACGTACGGTGACTTCACTGTCAACCGCGACGCGACCGTGCAGTACGTCCGCTACAGGCACTACGCTCATAAATATCTCTCTATATAGAAGAAGTGAGTTAAAAGTTGCCCCATCCGGGGTTTTGCTATGTTACTTGCGAGTCTTCAGGAAACAAGCAAAATTCAGGGGGAAGGCTGATTTATTACAGCAGAGGCGGGGCGCATCAACGCCCCGATTAGAAGAGGATTAACTCGCTTTTTTCACCAGCGGCAAATCAAAGGCTTTCCGCAGGGCTCTGACAAAGGCTTTATCCTGGCAGATGGTCTTGCCGGGGCTGTCCGAGAGTTTTGCCACCGGCTTGCCGTTACACTGCACCAGCTTGATCACGATGTTCAGTGGCGTCACGCCCGGAATGTCGCAGGTCAGACGGGTACCAATGCCGAACACGACATTCGTCCTCTGGCCAAAGTGGCGATAGAGCGCCAGGGCTTTGTCAAGATTCAGGTTGTCAGAAAAGACCAGGTGTTTGCTTTGTGGATCGATATCCAGCTTCTGATAGTGAGCCAGCGCTTTCTCGCCCCATTCAACCGGATCGCCCGAGTCGTGGCGCAGTCCCTGGTAGCGGCGGGCAAACACCGGACCAAAATCGCGCAGGAACGCATCCATGGCGATGCAATCGGTCAGCGCGATGCCGAGCTGATCGTCATACTCGTCCAGCCAGGCCTGCAGCGCAGCGCGCTGGCTGTTGGCGAGGACCGGGCTGATCTGCTGGAAGGCCTGGAACCACTCATGCGCCTGGGTACCCACCGGCGTCAGTGACAGACGGCGCGCCAGATCATAGTTACTGGTACCAATCAGCCATGGGAAATCCTGTTTCAGCGTTGAGACGATCGACTGCTGCACATCCTGTGAATAGCGACGGCGGGTGCCGAAATCCATCAGGCGGAAGCGTGACATATCAAGGTCAGCCACCTGCGTTTTAAAGTCGCCAAGTTTCTGATGTAAATGGTCAACAGCCTGCTGGGTGGTGACCTGCGGCGTACGATGACGATGGACAATCTCGCTGATCAGCGCCAGCAGCGGCACCTCCCACATAATGACTTCACGCCACGGCCCCTGAATACGGATATCCAGCTTGCCGTGGTGATTGCGCACCTCAACCTGGTCCGGATTATAGCGGAACTGGCGTAACCAGCTGAGATAATCCTGCTGGAAGAAGGGAAGGTGAGACAGCCAGGTCGCTTCATCATCAGTCAGCGCCAGGTGTTGCATTGCGGTTATCGCGTCACGAATTTCGTCAGCGTAGAGACCCAGCAGTTCGTCGCCGCGGCAGCGAAACTCCGCCGCCACCGTTATGTCATGATAACGGTGGAAAACGGCCTGCTGCATATGGAGCTTATAGGCATCCGTATCCAGCAGCGAGGTCAGTATCGGGGAAGCATGTCCTGTCATGGCGCGTTTCAGCATCCTGTTCGGTGGCGCAGAGCCCGGTGTTGTACACAGTCATAAAGACGCGAAAGTATAATTCACTATCTGAACCCGATCACAGCATATTTCAGTCGGGTGGGTCGAGGCCAATCTGTGCCTTTGTTAACAAACTGTAGCCATTTCACCCTTTAGGTGCATTGTGCGTGGCAAGCTTGTTGTAACAAGCTTAGACTTTGCCGGTAAACTTATAACAACGCGAGACGCAATATGACGCAACAGCCCCAAATCAAGTATCGCCACGACTACCGTGCCCCCGATTACACCATCACCGATATCGATTTAACCTTTGAACTGGATGCGTCGACCACCCGTGTCACGGCTATCAGTCAGGTTAAACGGCTGGGCGACAGCCAGGCTGAGCTGCGACTGGACGGCGAAGCGTTAACGCTGATTACGCTGGAGGTCGACGGGCAACCCTGGACGGCCTACCGTGAAGAAGAAGGCGCACTGGTGATCAGCCAGCTTCCGGACAGCTTCACCCTGAAAATCATTAATGATATTCACCCGGATCAGAACACTGCGCTGGAAGGGCTGTACAAATCGGGCGAGGCGCTCTGCACCCAATGTGAGGCTGAAGGCTTCCGTCATATTACCTGGTACCTCGATCGCCCGGACGTCCTGGCGCGTTTTACCACGACCATTTATGCCGACGGTGAGCGCTATCCGTTCCTGCTCTCCAACGGTAACCGGATTGACAGCGGCCGGGATGAGAAGGGTCGCAGCTGGGTAAAGTGGGAAGATCCGTTCCCAAAACCCTGCTATCTGTTTGCGCTGGTGGCAGGCGATTTCGACGTGCTGCGCGACAGCTTCACCACCCGTTCAGGCCGTGCTGTGGCGCTGGAGATCTTCGTCGATCGCGGAAACCTCGACCGTGCCGACTGGGCGATGACCTCGCTGAAAAACAGCATGAAGTGGGATGAAGAGCGTTTCGGCCTGGAATATGACCTCGACATCTTTATGATCGTGGCGGTGGACTTCTTCAACATGGGCGCGATGGAGAACAAAGGCCTTAATGTCTTCAACGCCAAATATGTGCTGGCGAAAGCGGAAACGGCGACCGATAAAGATTACCTCGGCATTGAAGCCGTCATCGGCCACGAATATTTCCACAACTGGACCGGTAACCGCGTGACCTGTCGCGACTGGTTCCAGCTCAGCCTGAAAGAGGGACTGACGGTGTTCCGCGATCAGGAGTTCAGCTCCGATCTGGGTTCACGTGCGGTGAACCGCATTGATAATGTGCGCATCGTGCGCGGTGCGCAGTTCGCCGAAGATGCCAGTCCGATGGCACACCCGATCCGTCCGGATCAGGTCATCGAGATGAACAACTTCTACACTCTGACCGTGTATGAAAAAGGATCAGAAGTGATCCGTATGATGCACACCCTGCTGGGTGAAGAGAATTTCCAGAAGGGCATGAAGCTCTACTTTGATCGCCACGACGGCAGCGCCGCGACCTGTGACGATTTTGTGCAGGCAATGGAAGATGCCTCAAATGTCGATCTGTCGCAGTTCCGCCGCTGGTACAGCCAGTCCGGTACGCCGGTACTGACGGTTCGCGACGATTACAATCCGGAGCTGGAGCAGTACACGCTGCACGTCACGCAACACACACCAGCCACGGCCGATCAGAAAGAAAAGCTGCCACTGCATATCCCTCTGGATATTGAGCTCTATGACGGCGAAGGCAAGGTGATCCCGCTCCAGAACAACGGCCATCCGGTGCATCATGTGCTGAATGTCACCGAGGAGTTCCAGACCTTTATCTTCGATAATGTCTACTTCCAGCCGGTGCCGTCGCTGCTGCGTGAATTTTCTGCCCCGGTGAAGCTCGACTACAAATGGAGCGATGCGCAGCTTACCTTCCTGATGCGGCATGCACGCAACGATTTCTCCCGCTGGGATGCAGCTCAGAGCCTGCTGGCGACATACATCCGTCTGAACGTCGCACGCTATCAGCAGGGCCAGCATCTGTCGCTGCCACTGCATGTCGCCGACGCCTTCCGCGCGGTGCTGCTTGACACCGACTGCGATCCGGCTCTGACTGCGCTGATTCTGACGCTGCCGTCAGAAAATGAGATTGCCGAGCTGTTTGATGTTATTGATCCGCAGGCGATTGCACTGGTACGCGACGCACTGCAACGCACGCTGGCACGCGAACTGGCTGATGAGTTTTTTGCAATCTATAACGCCAATCAGCAGCGTGAATATCGCGTGGAGCATGATGCGATTGGTCAGCGCAGCCTGAAAAATATCTGCCTGACCTATCTCGCCTTCAGCGATGCACAGCTGGCGGACAAACTGGTACAGACGCAGTATCACCAGGCAACCAATATGACGGATGCGCTGGCAGCACTTTCCGCTGCTGTCGCGGCACAGTTACCGTGCCGTGATGCGCTGCTGGCGGCCTACGATGAGCGCTGGCATCAGGATGGTCTGGTGATGGACAAATGGTTTGTGCTGCAGGCCACCAGTCCGGCTGCCAACGTGATGCGCAATGTACGTCGGCTTCTGACTCATCGCTCCTTCACCATGAGTAACCCAAACCGCGTGCGCTCGCTGGTGGGGGCTTTTGCCTCGGCTAACCCGGCTGCGTTCCATGCTCAGGATGGTAGTGGTTACAAGTTCCTGGTGGAGATGCTCACTGACCTCAATACCCGGAATCCGCAGGTTGCGGCAAGAATGGTAGAGCCGCTGATTCGTCTGAAACGTTACGACGAAGGCCGTCAGGCGATGATGCGCCAGGCGCTGGAACAACTGCTGGAGCTGGATAAGCTCTCAGGCGATCTCTACGAGAAAATCACAAAGGCGCTGAGCGCCTGATAAGCACAAGGCGGAGCGTCTGAGACGGCCTCCGCCTTTTTTCAGCGCTGCTGTGCATAACGAACCGGCTGCGGTCGTTCCGTGCGCTGCATCACCCGATCCAGGACTTGCGCTTCCAGCTCTGCCAGCCGCGCCGATCCCCGACGCCGTGGACGCGGCAAATCCACCAGCAGATCCAGACCGATCTCACCCTCCTCGATCAACAACACGCGATCCGCCATAGCCACCGCTTCACTGACATCATGCGTGACCAGCAACACGGTAAAGTGATGCTGCTGCCACAGTGACTCAATCAATCCCTGCATTTCAATGCGGGTCAGGGCATCCAGCGCCCCCAGCGGTTCATCCAGCAACAGTAAACCGGGCCGATGGATCAGCGCCCTGGCCAGCGCCACGCGCTGTTTCTGGCCGCCAGAGAGTGCGGCCGGCCACTCATTGGCCCGATCGGCCAGTCCTACCGCCGCCAGGGCATCCATTGCCGCACTGCGCCATTCGCGCCCGCGCAGGCCCAGACCGACGTTATCGATCACTTTTTTCCACGGCAGCAGTCGCGCATCCTGAAACATCAGGCGGGTATCTTCGCGCGCCGACTGCAGTGGGGCATTGCCTGCCAGCAGTTCACCACTGGTACTCTGTTCAAGTCCGGCAAGCAGACGAAGCAGGGTGCTTTTGCCACAACCGCTGCGACCCACTACCGCCACAAACTGTCCGGAAGGAATATGCAGGTCGATCTTATTGAGAATGGTGCGACTGCCATACTGTTTACTGACGCCGTTAACGCCAACCGGGGTGCCGGTGTTAAGGCGGGCCGGTGAGAAAGTCTGGCTCATGCGTTCTCCTCCTTCAGTTGATAAGCGGGATGCCAGCGCAGCCAGACACGTTCCAGTAATAACGCGGCGACATCCGCCAGTTTGCCGAGCAGGGCGTAAAGAATGATGGCGACGACGACCACATCGGTCTGCAGAAATTCACGCGCATTCATCGCCAGATAACCAATGCCAGAACTGGCGGAGATGGTCTCGGCGACAATCAGCGTCAGCCACATCAGACCCAGCGCAAAACGCACGCCGACCATGATATTGGGCAGCGCACCGGGCAGGATCACCTGGATAAACAGACTCCAGCCGGAGAGGCCATAGCTGCGCGCCATCTCAACCAGCCCGCGATCGATGTTGCGAATGCCGTGATAGGTGTTCAGGTAGATCGGGAACATCGTGCCCAGCGCCACCAGAAAGATTTTGGCGGACTCATCAATGCCGAACCAGAGGATCACCAGCGGGATCAGCGCCAGATGCGGCACATTACGCAGCATCTGAAGCGAGGTATCCAGCAACCGCTCACCGGTTTTTGAGGTGCCAGTGATTAAGCCCAGTAACAGGCCGATCGAACCGCCGATACTGAAGCCAGTCAGCGCCCGCCAGCTGCTGATCGCCAGGTGCTGCCAGAGTTCACCACTGGCGGTCAGCTGCCAGAAGGTGGTCACAATTTTCTCCGGCGCGGGCAGAATGCGGTTCGATAACCAGCCGGTCTGCGAGGCAATCTGCCACACCACGACAAGCAGCGCCGGCAGCAGCCATGGCAGCAACGTATCAGCAAGGCGTTTTCGGGTTCTGGCCATCTTGCTCTCCTCAGCCCCGGGCGACTTTTTTCTCAGGGGTGAAATCATTGGCGACCGCTTCACCATGCGCCTGAACCACGCGCGGCTGTGGCACCAGGGGAACCTGCAGATCCAGATGCGGGAACAGCAGTTCGCCAACGCGATACGCCTCTTCCAGATGCGGATAACCCGACAGGATAAAGGTCTCGATGCCCAGCGCCTCATACTCTCTGATACGTGCGGCGACAGTCGGACCATCGCCGACCAGCGCTGTACCGGCTCCGCTACGCACCAGGCCCACGCCTGCCCACAGGTTCGGGCTGATTTCGAGCTTGTCGCGGCGACCACCGTGAAGTGCGGCCATACGGCGCTGGCCCACAGAATCTGCCCGCTGGAACGCCGCCTGCGCTTTCGCGATAGTGGCGTCATCGACATTGGCAATCAGCCGGTCGGCGGCCTGCCAAGCCTCTTCATTCGTTTCACGCACAATGACGTGCAGACGGATGCCGAAGCGCACGGTGCGTCCCTGAGCGGCGGCTTTCGCGCGCACCTGCTCAATTTTCTCTTTGACCTGTTCAGGCGGCTCACCCCAGGTGAGATAAACGTCGACCTGTTCGGCCGCCAGCTCCTGAGCCGGTTCAGAAGAGCCACCGAACCAGAGTGGAGGACGAGGCTGCTGCACCGGTTTAAACATCAGACGCGCGCCGCGAACCTTCACGTGCTTGCCTTCATAATCGACGGTTTCGCCTTCCAGCACCCGACGCCAGATGCGGGTGAACTCGGCAGATTCTGCGTAACGTTCACGGTGATCCAGGAACACACCGTCGCCGGCCAGCTCTTCCGGATCGCCGCCGGTCACCAGATTGAACAGCGCGCGACCATTGGAAAGGCGATCCAGCGTGGCCGCCTGACGTGCCGCCTGAGTCGGTGAAATCACGCCGGGACGCAGCGCTACCAGGAAGCGCAAGCGTTGAGTTACCGGAATCAGCGAGGCGGCAACCAGCCAGGCATCTTCGCAGGAGCGTCCGGTGGGGATCAGTACGCCACCGAAGCCGAGACGGTCAGCGGCCTGTGCAACCTGTTGCAGATAGGCGTGATCAACAGGTCGCGCCCCTTCGGCTGTACCAAGATAGTGGCCGTCGCCATGCGTCGGCAGGAACCAGAAAATGGATACGCTCATTGCTACTCCTTATTGCGTTACGGTATGAGGTTGCCAGATGCGATCCTGAATGGTCACTTTGACTGGCAGCAGATGATTGGCAAAGAACAGGTCAGCAGTGCGCTGCTGAGCAGCTGCCGTTTCGGCACTGACCGGCGAAATTCGGGTTGGTGGTCGATGGCTGAGATAGCTGGCGATAACCGGCTCAGGCAGGCCCATCGCCTGCGCCAGAAGCGTAATGCTCTGCTGACGCTGGCTGATAGTCAGCGCGTCGGCTGTGCTGAAAGTGTCGAGCACCTGCTGGATAAACGTGCCATGGGCTTCGGCATAGCTGCGGGTCGCTAAATAGAACGAGCCGGTCAGATTCAGTGCGCTGCCATCAATCAGCAGGCGCGAATTACCCTGAAGCAGTACCGAGGAATAGTAGGGGTCCCAGATTGCCCATGCATCAACGTCACCCTGCTGGAAGGCGGCGCGCGCATCCGCGGGCGTCAGATAGACCGGCGTGATGTCTTTAAAAGTCAGACCCGCCTGCTGTAAGGCGCGCAGCAGTAAGTTGTGAGAGCTGGAGCCTTTCTGGAAAGCGACTTTCTTGCCTTTCAGATCCGCTACCTTTTTCAGAGGGCTGCTTTTCGGCACCAGAATCACCTCTGCTTTGGGTTTAGGTGGCTCCGAGCCGACATAAAGCAGATCCGCGCCAGCGGCCTGAGCAAACAGCGGCGGAAGGTCACCGGTACTGCCGAGGTCGATACTGTGTATATTCAGCGCTTCCAGCATTTGCGGGCCTGCCGGGAACTCGATCCACTTAATCTGAGTATGGGGAAAACGCTTCTCCAGTAACTGATGTGACTTTGCCAGCACCATGCTCACGGAACCCTTCTGATAGCCGATACGGATCTCGGGCGGATCCGATTCGGCGGCCTGAACCTGAAGACCAACCAGTAAAAGTCCTGCCACCAGCCACTTTCCAAATATTTGCTTCATCGAACTCTTCCTTATACCGCTTGTGCAACGGGGAGATGGTGACGGGTCAGTGCCAGCCAGAAAGCAGCGACGGCTTCGTCCAGACGCTGTGACAGGGAATCCTGTAAGAGAGGCTGACGATCGTAATGGGTAATCTGGCTGTCTTCGGCATAAACGCCATGCAGGATCTCCTGCGCTTTCAGGGCGTTAAGGACTGGCTTCAGGGCGTAGTCCAATGCCAGCATGTGACCGGCGCTGCCGCCGCTGGCCAGTGGCAGCACGACTTTATGCTCAAGAGCGCGTTCTGGCAGCAGATCGAGCAGGGTCTTCAGCGCGCCTGAAAACGACGCTTTATAAATAGGTGTCGCCACGATAAGGCCATCAGCCGAGGCCAGGTCTTCACGCAGGGCCAGGAGTGCAGGCGCATCAAAACGCGCATTGATCAGGTCGTCAGGCTGAAAGTTGTGAATATTCCAGGGAATGACTTCAATGCCTCGTGCCTCCAGCTTGTGCTGACATAGCGTCAGCAATGAGGTGGAGCGGGAGGGAAATCGTGGGCTGCCTGCCAGCGTAATAACTCGCATCATCACTCCTTATAACTAAAAGTTATTGATTATCTAATCTTGAGAACTAATGCCTTCATACTGTCAGAGCAGGGGAGTGGGCTTAAATGATTTATCCGGCAAAGTAAGGGTGAAAACTGCAAATAGAAGCCGTAGCGGAAGAAGGCAACCTGGCTGCTTCCGAAAATTCTTAAATTAGGGTTTCGCAGCAGAACAATTCATTAAGGGCTGTAATACGAGATCGTTAGATTTGGGGGAGTGGGGAGAAGAATTTCCATTCGTCTTATTGCTTAATCAATCTTCCTGAGAATGGCGCAGCCTTAAAGCGAAACGGCTGACGTAGCAGCGCGTCAAAGCGCCATAGAATCAGCTTATCTGCGGCGGAATCTGCCAGTAATTAGGATTAATTGCAGAAGGCAAACTGTAAGGAAAATGAAGTAATGGTGACGTTATTCACCGTTACAGATGTTTTCTTACACATTCCGGAATCTGGTTACGTCTCCTTAGCCGGGCTATTTTAAATCGATCATCAACGGTTTTAACATTAACGCGGTCTATAGATGCACTTTGATTAACAGTGATTCTCAAATGAAACGTTAAGATAATTTTTACGACTGGTCTTTTTTCGCATTACCGGTTTAAGATAATCAGGCTAAATGAAAGCCATCATAATATTAGCGCTTCACTCTTTTCGACGCTTCGCCTCTGGTCAGGACCTGCATCTGGCGGGTGACTCGTATTGTCTTTTTTTCTAATAGCAGAGAATTGTCTATGTCTGACACTTTATTATCAGTGATTATTCCAACTTACAATGTTGAAAAATATATTGTGGAATGCGTCGATTCATTATTACGTCAGGTTAAATCACCCAATGAAATACTCATTGTGAATGATGGTTCCACCGATGGAACATTAGCCTTACTTGAACAGAATTATGCGCATCTTTCTCAGGTGAAAATAATTACCACTGAAAATGGTGGTGCCGGTCATGCACGGGATGTGGGTATTGCGCAGGCGCAGGGCCAGTTTCTCTTTTTCTGTGACCCGGACGACGTCGTAGTTGATGGGCTGGTGGCTGAACTGGCCATGGTGGCGGAAAAGCACCCTGAAACGGACCTGTTCTGTTTTAAATCGTGTGTTTACCGTGATGGTCAGATTGACATCACATCGCCAAAAGTCAGACATGAACTCTTTGGCCAGCAAAAATCACAGGAAGTCTTGTTAAGCCTGCTGCGCAACGGCAGCTATACGTCGGCGGCCTGGAGCTATGTCGTCAGCAAACGCGTTATTGAGCAGCATAAATTACGCTTTGTTAAACGCGTTCATGAAGACCATAATTTTACGCTTTCCTGTTTTATGAAAAGTCAGCAGGCCTGGGTCAGTCGTCAGGTCTATTATAAACAGCGTATTCGCAACGGCTCACTGACAAACAGTACCAAAAGTAATGAGTTTTTCCATCAGCGCTATGACGCTTTTATGCACGCCTACAATACATTAACCGGTTCTATGGTTAAATCAGCGTGGCGCGACACACTGGAAAAAGCCTACTTAGTCCACTCTTTTCGTCTGATGATCTATTTATCACTCTATAACCGTACCGCTGTGCCGGAATATGTGCTTAATGCTATTCGCTTTATGGGGCGTAATGTAAAAAAAGAAAGCTTTAAAGAATGGTTATTATTTAATCGCCCTGAGCTGTTTATTGCGCTGCAGCATTACAAGGTTAAAAAAGAGCTGAAAAACGCGGCCTGATTCTGAAAAACAGCCTGATTCTGAAAAGTGTGTAGTGATATTGTTTATGCCTTAGCGAAATGAGAAGGTGAGACATGCAATGTGTATAAGGTTGTTGCGTCATGGCAAAAGTTCTTGATAAAAGTCTGATTATTAATATTTTCTCGCTGCTGGCATACCGCGGCGCATCGTTTTTGTTCCCGCTGGCTACGTTGCCCTACCTTGCCCGAGTGCTGGGCGTAGAGCAGATGGGTACGCTGGCGCTGGCGATCGCCTGTGTGCTCTATTGCAGTACCATCTCCGACTGGGGATTCAATGTTTTTACCACCAAAGATATTGCTCACCATCGTGATGACAAAGAGCGCGTCAGTCAGCTGTTCTGGTCAACATTTAACGCCAAGCTGATGCTGCTGGTGGTGACCAGCGGCACACTGCTGACAGCGACCTGGTTCAATCCCGCCTGGCATCCGTTGTTCTTTATTATCCTGGCGAACTGCACCACGCTGATAGGCTCGTTGTTTTCATTCGGCTGGCTGATGCAGGGCTTTGAGAAGTTGGGTAAGACGGCGATGATTGCCACGTTCGGAAACTTCTGTGCGATTCCACTGACCTTTTTGCTGGTGAAATCCCCGCAGGATACCTGGCTGGCGGCGCTGATCCCGGGTACTGTCTCCATCATCAGCGCGGCGATTACGCTGAAGTTCGTGCTGGAGATGAAGGTCATTGGACGCTACCGTTTTGAACCGCGTGAAATCAAACAGCGCATTACCGACAGCATGGATGTGTTTATCGCCATCGCGGGTGCCAATCTGTTTAACAGCGTTAACGTCGTGATCCTTGCCTCCTTTACTTCCACCTATATGGTCGGAATCTATAATGGTGCGGATCGTCTGCGTAAAGCGGCTAACTCAGTGCCAGAACAGATTGGCAGTGCCTTCTTCCCACGCGTCAGTCACCTGTTTGGTCGGGATAAACGTGCTGCGATTGCGGCGACGCGTAAAAGCCTGCTGCTGTCGTTTTCCCTGAGTCTGTCAATTGTAATCTTCACGTGGTTCTTTGCTGACCTGGTGGTTTCAATCCTGCTGGGTAAAGACTTTATTCCGTCGGCGGATGTGCTGCGTGTGTTTGTACTCTGTTTCCTGTTTGGCAACATTGCCTATCCGGCTGGATTGCAGATTCTGATCCCACATGGTTTAGCGCGTCAGCGTATGTGGGTGATGATGGCCGCGGGTGTGATTAACGTACCGCTGTGCTGTTTCCTGGCGTGGAAGTTTGGCGCAATCGGTGCCGCATGGTCGATGGTTGGTGCTGAAGCGTTTGTTTGCATTGGTATTTTTGGCATCATGCAGCGTCACGGCATCCTGCGTGACTACCTGTTTCCATCCCGGGTAGAAAATCATCCCGTAAACGATTCCGCAGCGTAAGATCAAAGCATTTTCAGTTAACTTTACGCATCCCCGCAGTTCGATTTACTTTTGCGCCAGAGCACTTTACCATTCTGGCGCACATTTTCCCGTGCACCGACTTCCACGATCGCTTCCGTCCTTCAGGAGAGTGCATGTTTTATCCTATCGTCCGACCGGCGCTGTTTAAACTCGACCCCGAACGCGCACACGAACTCACCTTTCAGCAACTGCGTTTTATGAATGGCACCCCACTGGAGATGTTTTATCGCCAGAATCTGCCGTCGCGTCCGGTCACCTGTATGGGACTGACCTTTAAGAATGCCCTTGGCCTGGCTGCGGGTCTGGATAAGAACGCAGAGTGCATTGATGCGTTTGCGGCGATGGGCTTTGGTTTTGTTGAAGTCGGCACCGTCACGCCGCGCGCTCAGTCAGGAAACGATAAGCCGCGCATGTTTCGTCTGGTGGAAGCGGGCGGAATTATCAATCGGATGGGATTTAATAATCTGGGTGTTGATCACCTGGTTGAGAACGTGAAGAAAGCGCGTTTTAACGGCGTGCTCGGGATCAATATCGGAAAAAATAAAGATACACCAGTCGAGCAGGGCAAAGATGATTATCTGATCTGCATGGAGAAGGTCTATGCCCACGCCGGTTATATTGCCATCAATATTTCTTCACCTAATACCCCCGGTTTGCGTTCGCTGCAATATGGTGAGGCGCTGGATGATCTGCTCTCTTCGATCAAACTGAAACAAAAAGAGCTGGAACAGCGTCATCTTAAATATGTTCCGCTGGCCGTAAAAATTGCGCCCGATCTCTCTGAAGAAGAGTTAATTCAGGTCGCAGATAGTTTAATTCGCCATCAAATTGATGGCGTCATTGCCAGTAATACTACGCTTGATCGTTCGCTGGTGAGCGGTCTTAAGCATGCTGAAGAAGTGGGTGGATTAAGTGGCCGGCCAGTGCAGTCTCGCAGCACGGCGGTTATCCAGCGCCTTTCTCAGGAACTGCAGGGGCGCCTGCCCATTATTGGCGTTGGCGGCATCGATTCTCTGACGGCAGCGCGTGAAAAAATCGCCGCAGGGGCAACACTGGTTCAGATTTATTCAGGCTTTATTTATCAGGGACCAGGATTAATTAAAGATATCGTCACGCATCTCTAAGACAATTCTCACAATGATTGGCCGGGGGGTTTATTTATCCCCTCGGCTCGTTTATATTTTGTCCTGTTACACGCTTTTTCAGCTTTTCCTTATGTTTCTTTTTTCGCTGAATTCTGCGTGATTTTTGGCGAGGTGGTAAATACAGGGCACACGATGAACATTAAACCCGATGATAACTGGCGTTGGTATTTTGACAGCAGCCACGACCGAATGATGCTCGACCTGGCAGACGGTATGCTTTTTCGTTCCCGTTATAATCGCAAAATGCTCACGCCGGATGCTTTTACTGAATCGGGTTTTTGTGTCGACGATGCGGCACTTTATTACACCTTTGAAGAAACCTGCCGTCATTGCAAACTCAGTGGCAGCCAGCGTGCTGAACTGGTGTTGAACGCGCTGATTGCTGCCCGCTTCCTCAAGCCCCTGATGCCGAAAAGCTGGCATTTCACCTCGTATGCCCCGTCGATGCAGCCCCGTCCTGGCGAAATGGTACAGGTGACGCTGGCCGAAGAGGGAACGCTGGCACGTCTGCTGGTGGTTGAGAGTGGTGATAATGCGGCGCTCTGCCTGCTGGCGCAGCCAGGATTAACGCTGGCCGGAAAAAACATGGTGCTCGGCGATGCCATCAAGGTGATGAACGATCGCCTGCAGCCCTGGCATCAGGACGTCGCGCCGCGTTACGCCCGCGCCGTCTGATCACGTCAGTTCAGCTCGATATCGCCTGCCGGAATACAGCTACAGCTTAGCAGTGTGCCGTCCTGACGCAGGGCACTCTGTTTCAGTGCCTTCACTTCACCTGAAACCAGATTAAGCTTGCAGCTGCCACACAGACCTGCCCGACAGGAGTAAGGAATGCGGAAGCCCTGCATCTCCAGCTGATCCAGTAACACCTGCTGATTATCTCCGGTAAACGTCTGACCCTGAAACGTGATGTTCACGACGTCAGGGGTCTGCTGCA
This sequence comes from Pantoea sp. WMus005, assembly GCF_013415305.1. Classification (GTDB taxonomy): domain Bacteria; phylum Pseudomonadota; class Gammaproteobacteria; order Enterobacterales; family Enterobacteriaceae; genus Pantoea; species Pantoea rara. The sequence continues at coordinate 1,672,174 of NZ_JACBXU010000001.1, read as the reverse complement.
CGGGTTTCAACGTTTCGACCACTGCACCAGCACCATAGTGGCGCGGTGCATGACGTTTCAGGACAACCATTTCATCCCCGGTTCTCACCACGCCACTGTTACGCGCCACCAGGTTAAGACCGAAATCGATATCACCACTGCCATCCTGGGCGGTGCGGAAAGTCTGCAGCGTCGCCAGCGGATGACCGGTGGGATGCTTAATGCCGGTCTCAGTGCTGACCGTGGTGAGCACGCAGCGACTGCATGGCTTAGGCACCTCAAATACCACGTCGCCAATCTGAATCTCCGCCCAGCTATCTTCATCCCATGCTGGAGCACCACTGACGACCAGATTCGGACGAAACTGTTCGGCCCGGACGCTGGCCGGGCAGCGCTGTTGCAGATCATGCAGCGACGCGTTGTTGATCAGCAAAAATGGAAAGCCATCGGCGAAGCTCAGCGGAACATGATCAAACTTTTTGACGCGGCGGCTGGGTTGCGGCCCGACCCAGCGCAGCTGAACGTCACGCGGGAAGAACTGGCTCAGCCATTGATTAATCGCAAGCGGCGCTATACGCGCGGTAAAATGATTGCCCCAGACTTCAGTAGGGTGATCCTGCTCATCGAAATCGCTGAAGCGGATCAGTGACTGACTGCCATCCGGGGCCGCCAGCAGCAGGCCATCCGGCAGAATAGCAGGCGTGAAGCGCACCATCTCCGGGTATTGCCGGGCGGTAATAAAGGTGCCATCAGGTTCGGTCACCATGAACAGACGATCAAACGCCAGTCCGCTGTCAGTGACCAGCGCGTGTGACAAAGCTAATCCCCGCATCGACTTCACAGGATGAATAAATAAGCGGGAAAGCGTGAACATGGTGTTCTCCTTGAACCCGACGCGCGACACAAAAGAAGCTAACTTTATGACATAGGTCTCCGATTCGCTATAATGCGCGACAATTTTCTCAAGAGTTAAAAAGTGACGATATGAATTCTCTGTTTGCCAGCACGGCGCGTGGGCTCGAAGAGCTGTTAAAAAGTGAGCTGGACGCGCTGGGCGCGCAGGATTTACAAGTGGTGCAGGGAGGCGTTCACTACCAGGCCGACGATCGCGCCATGTACCAAAGCCTGATGTGGAGTCGTTTAGCATCACGCATCCTGTTGCCGCTGGGAGAGTTTGGCGTCTACAGCGATCTTGATCTCTATCTGGGTGTGCAGAGCGTGGACTGGCCGTCGATGTTCGGCAGTGACAAAACCTTTGTCGTGCATTTCAGCGGTACCAACGATTCGATTCGTAATAGCCAGTTTGGCGCGCTGAAAGTGAAAGATGCCATCGTGGACAGCTTTACCCGTCAGAACCTCGAACGGCCAAATGTCGATCGCGAGCAGGCGGATATTCGTGTCAACGTCTGGTTGAATGACGATCGCGCCAGCATTGCGCTGGATCTCAGCGGCACCTCGCTGCATCAACGCGGTTATCGCCAGCAGACCGGTCAGGCACCGCTAAAAGAGACGCTGGCAGCGGCGATTGTGCTGCGTTCAGGCTGGGAGCCGACCACGCCGCTGATCGACCCGATGTGTGGTTCCGGTACGCTGCTGATTGAAGCTGCGCTGATCGCCTGCGATCGTGCTCCGGGTCTGCTGCGTAAACACTGGGGCTTCACCGCATGGAACCAGTTTAATGCTGCGCTGTGGCAGGATGTGAAAGCCGAGGCGCAGGACCGTGCCCGTGCCGGCACGGCCGCCACCCAGGCGCGCTTCTTTGGCTATGACAACAACGGTCGGGTGCTGGAGTGGGCACAGGCGAATGCCCGTCGTGCGGGCGTCTTCGAACTCTTTACCTTTGCTCAGCAGGATCTGCTGAAGCTGACGAATCCGGTCGATCCGGCGGTTCACGGCACGGTGCTGAGCAATCCTCCTTACGGTGAACGTCTGGAGAGCGAACCAGCGCTGATTGCGCTGCACAGCCAGCTTGGACGTCTGATGAAGCAGCATTTTGGCGGCTGGAACCTGTCGCTGTTCAGCGCCTCTCCAGAGCTGCTGAGCTGCCTGCAACTGCGTGCCGATCGCCAGTTCAAAGCGAAGAACGGTCCGCTGGATTGCGTGCAAAAAAACTATCAGCTGGCGGTTAACAGCCATGAAAGCGCCGGACAGATCGCGGAAGATTACGCGAACCGTTTGCGTAAAAACGTGAAGAAACTGGAGAAGTGGGCAAGACAGGAAGGCATTGAATGCTACCGCATTTATGACGCTGATCTGCCAGACTACAACGTCGCTGTCGATCGCTATGGCGACTGGGTGATTATCCAGGAGTACGCGCCACCGAAAACTATCGATCCGAATAAAGCGCGTCAGCGTCTGTTCGATGTGATTAGTGCGACCCTGAGCGTACTGGAACTGCCTGCCGACCGTCTGATTATGAAAACGCGCGAGCGCCAGAAAGGCAAAGCGCAGTATCAGAAGCTCAGCGAGAAGGGCGACTATTTCGAAGTTAAAGAGTTTAATGCGCATTTTTGGGTAAATCTGACCGACTATCTCGATACCGGCCTGTTCCTGGATCACCGCATTGCCCGTAAAATGCTTGGCCAGATGAGTCAGGGCAAAGATTTCCTGAACCTGTTTGCTTATACCGGCACCGCCAGTGTGCATGCCGGTCTGGGTGGGGCGCGTTCAACCACCACGGTAGATATGTCGCGTACCTATCTGGAGTGGGCGGAGCGTAACCTGCGTCTTAACGGACTGACCGGGCGTCAGCACCGTCTGATGCAGGCGGACTGCCTGAGCTGGCTGAATGAGAGTGACGAGAACTTTGACCTGATCTTTATCGATCCGCCAACCTTCTCCAACTCAAAACGTATGGAAGAGAGCTTTGACGTTCAGCGCGATCATATGATGCTGATGCGTAACCTGAAGCGCCTGCTGCGTCGCGGCGGCACCATCATGTTCTCCAATAACAAACGCGGTTTCAAAATGGACATGGATGGCCTGAAAGCACTGGGCCTGCAGGCGCAGGATATTACCCAGAAAACGCAGTCGCAGGACTTCGCGCGTAACCGTCAAATTCACAACTGCTGGCTGATCACTCACGCCGGTAAGGAATAAGATTACATGTCATTAATCAGTATCCACGGCGCTTATCTCTCTTTCAGCGATGCGCCGCTGTTAGACAATACCGAACTGCACATCGAAGAGAACGAACGCGTCTGTCTGGTGGGCCGTAACGGTGCAGGTAAATCCACGTTGATGAAAATCATCAATGGCGAACAGCCGCTGGATGATGGCCGCATTATCTATGAAACCGATCTGGTCGTGGCGCGTCTGCAACAGGATCCACCACGCAATATCACCGGTTCGGTTTATGACTTCGTGGCCGAGGGCGTTGAAGAGCAGGCAGAACATCTGAAAGCCTATCACGCTATTTCCCATGTGGTGATGGACGATCCCAGCGATAAAAACCTCAATGAGATGGCGCGTCTGCAGACCATTCTCGACCATCAGAACCTGTGGCAGCTGGAAAGCCGCATCCATGATGTGCTGGAGCAGATTGGTCTGCAGCCCGATACCGAGCTGTCGTCACTCTCTGGCGGCTGGCTGCGTAAAGCGGCGCTGGGCCGTGCGCTGGTGAGTAATCCGCGCGTCCTGATGCTGGATGAGCCAACCAACCACCTTGATATCGAAACGATCGACTGGCTGGAAACGTTCCTGAAGAACTTCACTGGCAGCATCATCTTTATTTCCCATGACCGTTCGTTTATCCGCAACATGGCGACGCGCATTGTCGATCTTGATCGGGGCAAGCTGGTCTCCTGGCCGGGCAACTACGATCTCTATCTGGAAGGCAAAGAAGAAGCGTTGCGCGTTGAAGAGATGCAGAATGCTGAATTCGACCGCAAGCTGGCGCAGGAAGAAGTGTGGATCCGTCAGGGCATTAAAGCCCGTCGTACCCGTAACGAAGGCCGTGTGCGAGCACTGAAAGCGCTGCGTCGCGAACATTCAGAGCGTCGCGAAGTGATGGGCAAAGCCAACATGCAGGTGGGCGAAGCCTCCCGTTCCGGCAAGATTGTGTTTGAGCTGGAAAATGTCGACTACGCGGTCGATGGCAAAGTGCTGGTGAAAGATTTTTCTACCCAGGTTCAGCGTGGCGACAAAATTGCGCTGATCGGGCCGAACGGCTGCGGTAAAACCACCTTACTGCGGCTGATGCTGCAGCAGCTTAAAGCCGATCATGGCCGCGTGCATTCCGGCACCAAGCTGGAAGTGGCCTACTTTGACCAGCATCGCGCTGAACTTGATCCGGATCGCACCGTGATGGACAATCTTGCCGAAGGCAAGCAGGAAGTGCTGGTTAACGGCAAACCGCGCCACGTGCTGGGCTATCTGCAGGACTTCCTGTTCCATCCAAAACGTGCGATGACGCCGGTGCGTGCCCTTTCCGGTGGTGAACGTAACCGCCTGCTGCTGGCACGCCTGTTCCTGCGTCCCAGCAACCTGATGATTCTGGATGAACCAACCAACGACCTCGACGTCGAAACGCTTGAACTGCTGGAAGAGCTGATTGATGGTTATCAGGGCACCGTCTTACTGGTGAGCCACGATCGTCAGTTCGTCGACAATACCGTCACTGAGTGCTGGATTTTTGAAGGTAACGGCGAGATCGGTACTTTTGTGGGGGGTTATCACGATGCTCAGCAGCAACGCGCCGCCTACCGGCAGCACAGAGCTGCCGCCCCCGCCAAAGTGACCGGTAACACCGCTAAGCCAGTTGCAGAGAAGGGTGATGCGAAGCGTAACGTAAATAAGCTCAGCTACAATCTGGCGCGTGAGCTGGAACAACTGCCGCAAAAACTGGAGCAGCTTGAAGCACGCATCGGTGAGCTGCAGGCGAAGATGAGTCACCCGGACTTCTTCAGTCAGGCACACGATCAGACGCAACCGGTGCTGGATAATCTGGCGCAGGCTGAGCAGGAGCTGGAAACGGCTTTTGCGCGCTGGGAAGAGCTTGAGTCACTGAAAAACGGCGCGTAGGGCAGGGCTAACGGATGTGTTCAGCAGTGAAAAGTAACGCGTGGATGCTTTGTCCACAATGCGATTTAATGATTAAGCTGCCGGACATTCCTGTGGGCAGCCGTGCGTCATGCCCGCGCTGCCACACCTCCCTGACGGCCAACTGGCACGAACCGCGTAAACGGCCGACCGGCTATGCGCTGGCAGCACTGTTTATGCTGCTGCTGGCGAATCTGTTTCCTTTTGTCTCAATGAAGGTTGCGGGGCTGACAAGCCAGATTACGCTGGCGCAGATCCCTCAGGTCATGGTGACAGAAGATTACAGCAGTCTGGCGACGCTGTTCCTGCTGTTTGTGCAGGCGGTGCCAGCCTTCTGCATGATTACCATTATCCTGCTGGTCAATCCGGTTCCTTTACCCACCCTCCTCAAAGTCGTTCTTGCACGCATCCTGTTTCAGCTGCGTAACTGGGGCATGGCAGAAATTTTTATGGCTGGCGTGCTGGTCAGCTTCGTCAAGCTGATGGCCTATGGCGAGATCGGCCTTGAGACCAGCTTCTGGCCGTGGGTGCTGTTCTGCCTGCTGCAGTTGCGGGCCTTTCAGTGCGTTGACCGGCGTAGCTTGTGGGACAGTTTGTCACCCCGACCCGCGATGCCCCATCCGCCCGAAGTGGGTATCAGTGGTTTAGAGCAGGGCCTGCGATCCTGTCCCTGCTGTACCGCTATTCTTCCTGAAGCTGAGCATACCTGTCCGCGCTGCGGCGTCACGGCGCAGGCACGGCGTAAGCACAGCCTGCAGTGGACGCTGGCGCTGTTGTTCACCTCAATACTGCTTTATATCCCGGCCAACCTGTTGCCGATCATGGTAACAGAAACCCTCGGTACAGCTTATCCCTCCAATATTATGGCGGGGGTGATTGTACTGTGGGCGGATGGTTCTTATCCGGTGGCACTGGTGATTTTTATCGCCAGCATAATGGTGCCGACATTGAAAATGCTGGCGATTGGCTGGCTCTGCTGGGATGCCAGTGGACGCGGAAAGCGTGACAGCCACAGGATGCACAAACTTTATGAAGTGGTCGAATTTGTTGGCCGCTGGTCAATGATCGATGTGTTTGTGATTGCCGTGCTCTCTGCGCTGGTGCGCATGGGGCAATTGATGAATGTTTATCCCGCGTGGGGGGCAGTACTGTTTGCGATGGTGGTGATTATCACCATGATCGCTGCCATGGCCTTCGACCCGCGATTAACCTGGGATCGTGTACGCGAAAACAATATGAAGGAGTCGCGCCTTGACGGAAACTAACCACGGCCATGCAAAGGTGGAACAGATTAAGCGCTGGTCGCCGGTCTGGATTGTCCCCATCGTTACGCTGTTAATTGGCGGATGGATCCTCTTCTATCACTTCAGCCATCAGGGGCCGGAAGTTACCCTCATCACCGAAAACGCCGAAGGCATTGTTGCGGGTAAAACCACAATTAAAAGCCGCAGTGTGGATGTCGGTGTGGTGGAAAGCGCGGTATTAAGCGACGATCTTCACCATGTGGAAATCAAAGCGCGCCTCAATTCAGGCATGGAAAAACTGCTGCACAGCGACAGCGTTTTCTGGGTTGTGAAACCGCAGATTGGTCGTGAAGGGGTCAGTGGTCTTGGGACGCTGTTGTCAGGTGCCTATATCGAATTGCAGCCTGGCACTAAAAAACAGCCACCCGAGCAGTTTCAGCTGCTGGATGCTCCGCCATTAGCGCCGCCCGATGCCAAAGGTATTCGCATCGTGCTGGACAGCAAGAAAGCGGGTCAGCTTAATCCAGGTGATCCGGTGCTGTTCCGTGGCTATCGCGTCGGTACAGTCGAGACCAGTGTGTTTGATACTGACAAACGTATGATGACCTATCAGCTATTTGTCGCTGCGCCTTACGATCGCCTGGTGACCACTAACGTGCGCTTCTGGAAGGACAGCGGTATCGCTGTGGATATGTCCGCCTCTGGCATGCGGGTGGAGATGGGTTCGCTGACCACGCTGTTCAGTGGCGGCGTCAGTTTTGACGTACCCGATGGCTGGGATCTGGGTCAGCCTGCGCAGAACAAGTCTGATTATCATCTGTTTGACGATCAGCGCAGTATTCAGGATTCACTCTATACCAACCATATCGATTACCTGATGTTCTTCTCAGACTCGATTCGTGGTCTGCAGGCGGGCGCGCCGGTTGAGTTCCGTGGCATTCGTCTGGGAACCGTATCAGAAGCACCATTGATGAAAGCCGGTCTGGTTCAGGCACTGAATAATGATTACCGCGTGCCGGTGCTGATTCGCATTGAGCCGGATCGCTTTACCAGCCGACTGGGTGAGAAATTCGACCTTGAGCAGCATCTTCAGGATGGTAAAAAGCGTGGCCTGCGTGCAACGCTGAAAACCGGTAGCCTGTTGTCGGGGGCGCTCTATGTCGATCTCGACTTCTATGACAATGCGCCGACATACAAAGGCCCGCAGAAAGTCGCTGGCTATGAAGTTATCCCAACGGTCAGCGGTGGCCTGAGTCAGATTCAGCAGAAGCTGATGGCGGCGCTGGATAAGATCAACAGTCTGCCATTGAATGGTATGGTCAATGAAGCGACAGGTACGCTGAAAGAGAGCCAGAAAACGATGCGTGATCTGCAGCGCACTATCGACAACATCAATAAAGTCACCGGCAGTCCGGCTATGAAAACTCTGCCGGACGACTTGCAGCAGACATTGCGCGAGCTGAATCGCAGTATGAAAGGCCTGCAGCCAGGTTCGCCAGCCTACACCAAAGTGGTAGGTGATATGCAGCGACTGGATCAGGTGCTGCGTGAACTCCAGCCGGTGCTGAGAACGCTGAACAACAAAAGTAATGCGCTGGTATTTGAGGTGAAACCGGGACAGGATCCCCAGCCGAAGAGGGCGAAACAGTGAAAAAAGGATTGATACTTAGTGCCGCGCTGGTCTTGAGTGCGTGCAGCAGCAGCGTTGACAATACCTGGTATCAGCTGCCCTCAGGGGCGGCTTCCATGCAGGTCAGCAGCGGCCAGCTGAATGAAGCGCAACCGATGTTGTGGGTGCAGCAGGTGACGGTTCCGGACTATCTGGCAGGCAATGGGCTGGTTTACCAGACCAGCGATGTCAAATATGTCATCGCCGCGAATAATCTCTGGGCCAGCCCGCTGGACCAGCAGCTGCAGCAGACGCTGATTACCAATCTGAGCAAGGCGCTGCCAGGTCGGCTGGTGGCAGGATCGCCTTTAGGCGCGCAGCATGACACGCTGAACGTGACCGTCACAGGCTTCCAGGGACGCTATGATGGCAAAGCGGTCGTTAGTGGTGAATGGACACTGGAACATCAGGGCCGGCTGACCAAACAGGCGTTTAACCTGGTACTGCCGCAGACCGAAGATGGCTACGATGCGATGGTCAGAACGCTGTCGGCGGGCTGGCAGCAGACAGCGCAGAAGATTGCCAATAGTGTGGTTGCGTTAAATTAAGATTGATGTGAATAAATAAGCTAAGCCCCTGACTGAATGTTGTGTTTTTCCGACATGGGTCAGGGGCTTTTTTATTAGCTTAATCAGAAAGATAGTGTTGTTGCATGCATCACAAAACGTCGTGTTTTTTACCGATTAAGGTCACATTTATGACACTGGCATGAAGATTGGGCATTGATCTTTGGGTAAGCAGGAGGTAGAACATAAGGGTGGTTGAACATTAATTCACCACTTTTCTTTCCACCAGATTCCACAGACCTTACATGAGGGACACGGAGTATGAAGAGACAGAAACGAGACCGCCTCGAACGCGCCCATTCACGTGGTTATCAGGCAGGTATTACTGGACGCTCAAAAGAGATGTGTCCGTATCAGTTGATTGACGCTAAGTCTCACTGGTTGGGAGGTTGGCGACAAGCCATGGAGGACAGGTCGGTAGCTGCATAGCCGGATGTCACTCAAAAGGGAATATAACCTCCGCCATGCGCGGAGGTTTTTGTTTCCGGGGGGAAACGCTTAGAAAACGGCAGTATCTTTAAACAGACCGACTTTCAAATCGCTGGCGGTATAGATCAGATTACCGTCAACCAGCACTTCACCATCTGCTACGCCCATCACCAGCTTACGGTTGATCACGCGTTTGAAGTGAATGCGGTAAGTGACTTTCTTCGCTTCTGGCAGGACCTGACCGGTGAATTTCACTTCACCCACGCCCAGCGCACGGCCTTTACCTTCGCCGCCCAGCCAGCCCAGATAGAAACCGACGAGCTGCCACATGGCATCCAGGCCCAGACAGCCAGGCATCACTGGATCGCCAATAAAGTGGCAACCGAAGAACCAGAGATCGGGATTGATATCCAGCTCCGCTTCAACAAAGCCTTTGTCATATTTGCCGCCGTCTTCGGTCATTTTGACCACGCGGTCCATCATCAGCATGTTGCCAGATGGAAGCGGCGGACCATTTTCGCCAAACAGTTCACCACGACCTGACAGAATCAGATCTTCTTTGGTATAGGATTCGCGTTTATCTACCATGTTTTCAATAAGCCTTGTTTTAGTGAATCACGAATATTAGCGAACAGTTGTACGCTGAGCAAATCGGATTAACGGTGGTTGAACCAGTTAAGCCAGCGCAGCGCCCAGGGACGTTGCGGACCGTCCGGCTGGTTGAACAGGCTAATGCGTTCCTGGATGATATTCAGCAGGCAATCGCCCAGACCATCCTCGGTACTCCAGATTTTTCCAGTCAGCAGCGGCAGCGCTTCCTCGGCCTGATCAATGGCCCAGATGTGGAAGCGACCTTGCTCAACCGCAGTGACAACAGCCTGGTTCAGACTGAGATGACGCACATTACAGGCAGGAATAATCACACCCTGCTGGCCTGTCAATTCACGCTGATGACAGATATCAAAGAATCCTTCGATCTTCTCATTCAGTCCGCCTACCGGTTGTACGTTGCCGAACTGATCGACCGAGCCGGTCACCGCAATCTGCTGATTGATAGGCTGATTAGCCAGTGCGCTGATTAAGGCACAAAGTTCAGCCAGTGAAGCGCTGTCACCATCAACCTCGGAATATGATTGCTCAAACACCATTGAGGCCGAGAAGGGCAGTTGCTGATCAAGTTCCAGCTCGGCAGTCAGGTAAGCCTGCATAATCATCATGCCTTTGGCATGGATATTACCGCCCAGCTCTGCTTTACGCTCAATGTCCATGAACTCACCATCGCCGGGATGGACCACGCAGCTAATGCGCGAAGGATCACCCCAGACGCGGGGATGGCCAGGGTATTCCACCACCGAGAGACCATTAATCTGACCAACCACTTCACCTTCGGTTTCAATCAGAATCTGTCGCAGCAGAATCTCGTCACGCATCCGCTCATTGAGATAATTCTCGCGCCACAGTCGGGCTTCCAGTGCATCACGTAGCGCTTCAGCATTTAGTTCATCGCCCATCAGAGCTGATTCGCGCATCTGACGCTGCAGCCAGCGAGGACAGAGTGGCAGGGTATCCTGATCGCCGCTGTAGCGGACACCTTCTTTAATCAGCTCCGGCCAGAAGTCCTCTTCCGGGAGAGGCAGACCTGCCTGTTGCGCCAGTTCAGCATTCCAGCGACACCAGGCGAGCATGTCATCTTCATCAAGAATCTGAATGTTCTCTTCAAATTCAGTATAGATGGCCATTTCGTGAGCTTCAGGGTCGAACTCCTGAAAATCTGCCAGCGCTTCCCGGTCGCCACACAGGACCAGGTTAATGCTGAGTGGCAGCGGAGGAATAGAGACAGGCAGAGGCCGGCGTTCATCCTGAGATGTCCAGTCAACATAGCCTTGCTCAATACACTTTTTCAGGCGTAACCAGAGAATCGGCTGTGTCATCAGGCTACGCAGAGACAGTATCAGCGTGCCGCCATTAGCGCGATGGATCAGGCCCGGCTCGAGATGGATGCGATCCTTATACTGGCGCACACAGCCAAATAACTGCTCCATCTCAGTCCATTCAGTAAAGTGAATACCGCCCTGACTGGTAAACGGGCGTTGAGGATCGGAGGGGGGCTGCAGCGTGACATTGTCAGCCATGATATGGTAATCACCGCCGAACAGAGTGGTACTGTCTGTCATGACCCGTTGAGCGGCCTGGGCAATGAATGTCAGATAGTCGCGATTCTCCTGGCTACGAACCAGCAGTAACGGGAAACCTTGCGTCTGGTGGTGTAAATGCGCCAGTGCATTCAGCAACCGGGGCTGTACCGTTGCCAGAGCATCAGTTTCTTCATCAGCAATTCGGGAGAAAACGGATTGGTATTGCGCGCTATCCGGCTGTAAGGTCTGCCACGTAAGTTGGGTGCTGGTCAAAATAATCGCATTTGTCTGTATTAAGAAAAGCGAGATTATACAGGATTCACCCTTGTTAAGCACTGCCGACTTCCTGTGGGAGATGTGACGATGACAGCATGTTTTTCGTTGCTGCATCCGGGAAAAAAGCTGTTATTCTTAGTTCGTTACGTGATCACGATGAGATTCCGATGAAATATCAGCAACTCGAAAATCTTGAATGTGGATGGAAGTGGAAATACCTGGTGAAAAAACATCGGGAAGGTGAACTGATCACGCGTCACCTTGAATTAAGCGCGGCGCAGGCGGCAGTCGATAAGCTGCTGGCGATGGAAAATAATCCGGTAACGGTAAATGAATGGATTGCAGAGCATATTCATTCTGATCTGGATAACCGACTAAAGCAGACTATCCGTGCCCGGCGGAAACGCCATTTCAATGCTGAACATCAGCATACCCGGAAAAAATCTATCGACCTGGAATATCTGGTCTGGCAGCGACTGGCAGGTTTGGCACAGCGGCGCGGCTGCACGCTCTCTGAAACGATTGTTCAGCTGATAGAAGATGCAGAACGCAAAGAAAAATATGCCACGCAGATGTCGAGTCTGAAGCAGGATTTGCAGGCCATTCTGGGTAAGTCGGGTTCAGAAAGCGAATAAAAAGGCAGAGTAATAGTCTACATACTTAAGTCCGGTTTTATTACCGGCATAAAAAAACCCCGCCTTAGCGGGGTTTTTTATCACGTGTAAACTTAAGCCTGTGGCTGAGTTACAACGTCTTTGATGCCTTTAACATCGATTTCTACGCGACGGTCCGGAGACAGGCAGTCGATCAGGGCGTTACGGCCTTTCACGCTGTCACAGGTGTTGCCGGTAACTGGGTTAGATTTACCCATACCACGTGCAGAGATCTTGTTAGAAGGGATACCTTTAGAAACCAGGTAATCTACGACTGACTGAGCACGTTTCTCAGACAGTTTCTGGTTGTACTGCTCTGAACCGATGCGGTCGGTGAAGCCCAGTACGACAACGGAACCATCTTTAGGATCCATTGAGCTCAGCTGGCTGTACAGCTGATCCAGAGCCTGCTGGCCTTCTGGCTTCAGGGTAGATTTGTTAAAGGTGAACAGAACGTCAGACTTCAGAGTGAAACGCTTGGTTTCAACAACTGGCGCTGGTGCTGGAGCCGGAGCTGGAGCTGGAGCAGCGACATCATCCTGACCGAAGCGGTATGAAACGCCTACGCTCAGCATGCCGTTGTCTGGACGAGTACCAACGGTCTGTGCATCACCGATGTTGTTAACCCACTGGTAATCCAGACGGGTAGCCCAGTTTTTGGTCAGCGCATATTCAACACCAACTGCAGCCAGCGGAGAAACGCCGGTGTCGTGGTCGCTGATGCGGCCAGTAGTTGGGTTAGTCTGCGTTGCATCTGCACGCCATACCATACCGCCCAGACGAGTATACACGTCCAGGTCGTCATAGATTGGGTAGCTCAGTTTAGCAGCCAGCTGAACGCCCTGTGCTTTGAATGCGCCGTTAGTCACATTGCCTTTATTAGGCATGCGGCCCAGCCAGTCATAGCCCATCTCGAAGCCCAGGTATGGGTTTGCCTGATAACCAACGAACGCACCTGCGCCCAGCTGGCTTTCATGAGTTGGACCGTCATTGTTCTCGTAACCGTTACCGTAGTAACCAGTGTCGTGATACTGAGACCAGCCCAGTTTAGCACCGGTATACCAGGTGTTATCTTTCGGAGCGGCCTGCGCTACGGTAGCGAAGCCAGCCAGTGCCACTGCAATTGCGATAGCTGTCTTTTTCATTTTGCGCCTCGTTATCATCCAAATAGGCAATGAGCAAAAAGGTTGCTCTTGGTTTAAATCCTTCGCCGGGTCAAAACGCTCGCTTATGACTCTACCGCAAAAAACGGAGGTTATTGAGCACCCTGGCGAGCTAAAGTCTACAACGAGATTGGAAACTTACAAGTATGATATGAGGCGCTTCTGTAAAGAAACAGCGATTTATACATAATTTCTAACAATTAGAGTGGCCGTAATGTTGTGGCAATAAGGCCTAAAAACCTGCTAAACCATTGTCACAGCTCGAACTAACAGAATCAGTGGTTTAGCGGCAACAGATAAGAAAAATAGCTTGGGAAACTTCTGATTTTTACTTAATGAAACAAATCCGACTGAATTTTTATCGCACTTTGCGGTCTGAGAGGCGCTTCCGATGTCCCGCTTGCCCGCAAAATCAAACCCAACGCTTCTCCCTCAGCTGCCGCATTTTCGAGTTGACGTCTTTCATCTTCATCTAATTCGTACGGAATCCACGCCAGAACCACACTGTAATTTCCTGTACGCAACGCCTTGACCATCGCTTCAACAGCGTTCAGACGTTCAGAATCGGCGATATGCATACTTTTATCCAGTGGTAATCCCGATTCCTGCAGCCAGGCGCGATTCAGTTTATGCGCTGGGGTTAACCACAATTGCCAGCGAGACTGCTGACTAAGCTGCTGCAATAACGGCAACAGCATCATCTGCATCATACCGGGCTGCTCGCTGTAACGTAACTCAGTAATTCCACCGCCCTGAGAGGCCGGAACGGAAGAGGACGCGTAATGATGAGCATAGCGTGCATTATTAGGATGTTGTGTTCGCATAAGTTAATCACCAGCAGTGGACTGTATGAATATACAGTACTGTCATCCTGGATAAAGATCAACCCAAATTTCTGAAAACGTCTCGCAAAAACGCGACAAGATTAGTGGAAGCACTATTTATTCATTGAACCCACAGACACTTTTTTCTATCTTCTAATTACCTGATACCCAAGGTAATTTACGAGATATTTCTTACATGGAGGTGGTGCAATGAAAAAGGTGAATCCGGTCGTAGAGCGCTCAAGAGCGCACCTGGCCCCGTTGGGAACCATAGAGTCCCGCACCCAGTTTGGGGGATATGCGCTGGCTGTTGAAAGTGTGGTTTTTGCCTTAATAAATAAAGATGAACTCTACCTGCGCGCCAGTGAACCTTTGCGGGAATACATTACCGAACGTCCACTACAACCCCTGATTTTTCGCAAGAGAGGCAAACTGGTGAGCCTCAACTATTATCGGGTCGATGAGGCATTATGGTGCGATTCTGATCATCTGCTGGCGCTCTCAGCCGCCTCTTTAGAAACGGCGCAACTGGAGTTACAGGACAGACAATCCTCTCCGCGGTTGAAAGATCTGCCAAATCTCAGCGTACGAATGGAGATGATGCTGTACGAGGCTGGCGTCATGAGCGTCAATCATCTCTTTCAAATGGGGGCTAAACAGTGCTGGCTGAAGCTGAAAGCAATCAACCAGCACGTGGGGTTTCAGACATTACTTGCGCTGCAGGGAGCGATTACGGGCCATCATGCCGCCGCGCTACCGCTGGCTACCCGGGCTGAGCTGAATGCGTGGTTCCAGCGCACGCTTTTATCTAACCCAGACCCGAGAGGCGGCGAGGGTTAATCAGTAATGAGCGTGCGGCGCAGGCGAGCCACATCCGGCATTAAGGCTACCAGCAGACCAAGTTGCTGGAGCACCAGCGGCGCACGCGTATCCGCATCAGCTGCCAGCTGGCTGATACGCTGGGCCAGCAGCTGGCGCATTGTCTCTACATGTTCATCGCTGACTACGTCAGTCTGGAGCACATCCTCAACGTAGCAAACCGTATCATCCAGCAAGGCCAGCAGTTCCGGCGCGGTAATTTTATCGCGGTGCGCACCCAGCGCAGAAATGTAACTCAGGAAAGAGTGGTTAGAGCAAAGTAGTTGAAAAGCCGACTCACGTAGCTGCTGGCTGGTACGACTTTCACTGCTCATATTTGAAACCACCGAAGCCAGCTCAGCATCTGCATTGTGCGCATCACGGCGGGCAATACGATAGGCGAGCCTGTTGTCCTTGCCCTGATGATATTGCTCCATGATCGCATCCAGATAGCGGCAGTTCGCTTTCAGGGTGCGTTCTGCCACCGCAGGTAACTGACGAAAGCGCCAGTCAGGCCAGATGAACGCGACAGCCAGCCAGGCCAGACCACAGCCGAGTAAGGTATCGACTACCCGCGGTAAGGCGACTTCAAAGCCTTCCCCTAACAGGTTAAAGCAGAGCAGCACCAGCAGGGTGATAAATAACGTGGCCTGCGCATACTGTACCTGCCTGAAAGCGAAGAACAGCACGCCAGTAATCACAATCAGGATTAACTGACCTTCTATGGAGGGCACCAGCCATAACACCGGCAGACCAATCGCTATCCCTGCCAGCGTTCCGCCGATGCGCAAGGCCAGTCGTCGTTGCGTTGCGTTGTAGTTAGGCTGGCAGACAAACAGGCTTGTCAGCAGAATCCAGTATCCCCGCTGCAGCCCGGTGAGCTGAATGAAACCATAGCCCACACAGAGCACCACCGACATGCGGACCGCATGCCTGAACAGTGCCGAAGACGGAGAGAGATGACGACTGAAGCGCAACCGGATATCACTCCAGCCACTTAATCCTTCGCGTGACAGTAGATTATCACTGTGCTGAGGATCTTCACCGGCCAGCGTCTGTTCGGATTCGATAGAGGCGAGCTGAGCGTCAATGGCACGCAGATTACGCAGCAGCCAGAATAGCGCACGGGTATGCGTCGCCTCAGGTTCATGCTGATCCAGACGTTCTATCGCTTTCTGTAATCGTTCGAATGCGCGCTCAAAGCGGCTGTCATGGACCCATCTTTCACGCATCAGAATGCAGTGTGCCAGCTGACGACAGGCCTGCGCCTGCATATTCAACAGGCGCTGAAAGCGAAACAGAATTTCGTTATAGCGCCAGTCGCCGCGCAGCAGATGATATTGCAAATGGGAAGAGCTGGCCCGTTCGTGAATATCCTGCGCCACAAAGTAGTAGTGCAGGCTGCGACGGGTACCGCGTGACCCCCGATCGCCACGCAGTCGACTTTGCAGTGTGGTCTTGGTCAGGTTGAGCTGCGCCACTAACTGGCTGTTGACCATCGCCGCATCGATAAACGCGGCGTCATCCTGCTCGCCTGCATCCGGATCGAAGAGATTCGCTTTGGCATCAAGGTAACGCGCCAGCTGTGAAAAACTGCCAGCCAGCTGTTCCTGCACTGGCCGGACCGGAAACATCAGATGACCCAGCAGTGTCAGCAGGTTGTACCACAGTGCGCCGACCAGCAGCAGCATCGGCTGCATGTACCACTGGCTAAACAGCCCGATGCCCAGCATGGTGTAGACCGCAATCAGCAGCGCACCAAAGGCGATGGTAGCGTAGCGCTGGCCAAGGGCACCCAGCAGAATAAATCCCCAGGTAGAGATCGCCAGCCCGATAATAAAGGCGAACGGATAAGGAAACAGTAACTCCACGGAAACCGAGGCGATACAAAAGCAAAGCAGAGTAATCAGCAGATTCTTCAGACGACCGGCCAGGCGATCATCAAGATCGGCCAGCGCAGCCGCGACTACCCCCAGCGTTAAGGGAATGGTCCACTCAATCTGATGCAGCCACCAGGGGATGGCAGCGCAGCCACTCAGCGCAAACAAAATCCGCAGCAGGTAACGCCACGTACTATTAAACAGATATTTTCGCCAGCCTGGCACTGCATCCGACATCATATTAATAGCGGCGGGCATTAGCTTCGCGCGCGGCACGCGCCTCTTCCACTGACACCACCCGGCGTCCAACCGGCCAGAGTGCAATCGCAGCGATCTTAAAATTCGCAACCCCTACCGGAATACCGATGATGCTGATGCACTGCACGATACCCACGGAGATATGGGAAAGGCAGAGCCACCAGCCAAAGAAAATCAGCCAGAAGATGTTCAGAAAGGTTCCGCCGGTATTCAGAATATGGCTCTTACTTTCAGGACGAAGCACATCAACATGCACTGCCTCGTTGCCAAACGGCAGCAGCGAGAGTTTAGTAATTTCCCAGCAGGAGCGCGTCAGCGGCAGGGTAAAAATCAGCACGACGCTGATTAATGTGGCAAACAGCCAGCTCAGGGTGGTGAAAAAGCCGCCCAGAACAAAATTCAGAATATTTAAAACGGTGCGCATAATCTTCTTTTCCTTTTGCATTCCGCAAGATGTGACACCAAGTTTAGCCTGTTTTAAGGCTGGAGCGCCAAGGGTCTGACAGGTAAACTCCCCATAATCCTGTTATCTGACGTTGGTGTCGGCGTGGAACTGAAAGCAACCTCGATGGGCAAACGGCTTGCCCAGCATCCTTATAATCGTGTCCGCCTGATGGCGGCGGGCGTCGAAGTCAGTGGCGATAAGCATGAATATCTGATCCCTTTCAACCAGCTACTGGATATTGCCTGCAAACGCGGGCTTGTCTGGGGTGAGCTGGAATTTTTGCTGGACGATGAAAAAGTGGTCCGGCTGCACGGAACGGAATGGCAGGAGACGCAGCGTTTTCACCACTATCTGATGCAGGCCTGGCAGAACTGGAGTCTTGAGATGAGCACGGTCTGCCGCGATGTGCTCCAGTCGCTACGTGATGAAATTGAGGCGTTTGGCGCACAGGATCGCTGGCTCAACCGCCACGAGTTACAGGCGCTGAAAACAAAAATTCTCAAACAGTTCGATGCGTTGCCGATGCCGCTCATCCGCTTAAAAGATTTTCCTGACTGTCGCGAAAACCGGGCGTTTTGTCAGCGCTGGCTGGATCAGGGTGAAGTAGCCTTGCGGCAGCGAAACCGCGACTGGACTGCCGCTATGTTGACCCGCTATCAGGCGTTCTTCGCCAGCGTTGAGAGCACGCCGCTCAATCAGTCACAGTGTGAGGCGGTGGTCAATGGCGAGGATTCTCTGCTGGTTCTGGCCGGAGCAGGCAGTGGTAAAACCTCTGTGCTGGTGGCCCGTGCAGGCTGGTTAATGCAGCGCAAGCTGGCCAGCGCCGATCAAATCCTGTTGCTGGCATTTGGCCGCCAGGCTGCCGAAGAGATGAACGATCGTATCCAGTCACGCCTCTCCACCGGTGATATTCAGGCACGGACCTTCCATTCTCTGGCGCTGCATATTATCCGCGAAGGCAGTAACAAGCAGCCGGTTATCAGCAAACTGGAGAGCGATGCTGATGCGCGTCGCACTTTACTGATCCAGACGTGGCGGCAGCAATGCCATGAGAAAAAGGCGATGGCAAATGGCTGGCGTCAGTGGCTGCGTGACGAACTGGAGTGGGAGCTACCGGAAGGACCATTCTGGGAGGACGACAGGCTGGCAAATCGGCTGGCGTCACGACTGGAGCGCTGGATCGGCCTGATGCGCATGCACGGCGGCGCGCAGGCGGCCATGATCGCGGATGTGCCAGAAGAGAGGCGGGATCTCTTCAGTAAACGCATTAAATTGATGGCACCGTTACTGAAAGCCTGGAAGAGCGCGATGAAAGAGGAGGGCGCGGTCGACTTTTCGGGTCTGATTCACCAGGCCATCGCCATTCTGGAAAAAGGGCGCTTTATCAGCCCGTGGAAACACATACTGGTAGATGAGTTCCAGGATATCTCGCCTCAGCGTGCCGCGTTGCTCAGTGCACTACGGCAGCAGAATAAGCGCACCGCGCTGTTTGCCGTGGGCGATGACTGGCAGGCTATCTATCGCTTCAGCGGTGCAGAGATGACGCTGACTACTGCATTTCATCACTATTTTGGTGAGGGTGACCGTTGCGTGCTCGACACCACCTATCGCTTTAACGATCGCATCGGCGATATTGCCAACCGGTTTATCCAGCAGAATCCGCAGCAGCTGGCAAAACCACTGAACAGCGTCACTAAAGGTAATAAAAAGTCGATTGCGTTGCTGGCGGAGGATCAGCTGGAAGGCCTGCTGAATAAACTCAGCGGTTACGCGAAACCGGATGAGCGAATTCTGCTGCTGGCGCGCTATCACTTTCTGCGACCGGATTTACTGGATAAAGCCCGAACCCGCTGGCCGAAGCTCAACCTGGAATTTATGACGATCCATGCCAGCAAAGGTCAGCAGGCAGATTATGTCATTTTGCTGGGATTGCAGCAGGGGAAAGAGGGCTTCCCGGCCGACGTCCGCGAGTCGATTATTGAACAGGGCCTGTTACCGCAACCGGAAGCGTTCCCGGATGCAGAAGAGCGCCGTCTGGCTTATGTGGCGCTGACGCGCGCGCGCCAGCAGGTCTTTCTGATGTTTGATAAGGCATCGCCATCACCGTTTGTCGATCACTTCCGCCAAATGGGTGTGCCGGTGCTGCGTAAAGCCTGAGTTACTTCAGACGATCGGCCAGATAGCGCTGATAGTCGGGGATCATAATCTCCACGCTTTGTGCAAAAAGGGGCGACTGAATAATAAAATCCGCTGTGGAGCGGTTCGTGGCGACCGGGATATTCCAGACGGTCGCCAGACGCAGTAGCGCTTTGACATCCGGATCGTGTGGCACGGCGTTAAGCGGATCCCAGAAAAAAATCAGTGCATCAATTTTCCCTTCCGAAATTAGCGCACCGACCTGCTGATCGCCGCCCATCGGGCCACTCAGCATGGCTGTCACATTCAGACCCGTATCGCGATTAATCAGATTCCCGGTGGTCCCGGTTGCGTAGAGGATATGAGATTCCAGCGCGGGCTGGTTCTGTTTCACCCAGTCAAGCAGGGCGGCTTTGCAATGGTCATGGGCGACCAGCGCGATATGCTTTATTGTGCCAAGGGTACGAACAGTCTGTTCCATAAAGGCGTCCTGATAAGGCTCGTGCGCAAAAGAGATAGCACGAGTTTACCTCTGGCCTTTCGATTCTATCAACTCGTACGTAGCATTTTGACCAGGGTCAGAAATTGCTGGCGCGTGGCTTCATCGAAGCGGTGAAACCAGCGATGCAGCGAGGGCAGTTCGGCTTGGCTGGTCCAGTCAAGATCGGCGGTCAGTTGCACGGAAGAGGGGGGTGCAGAAGCCAGATTTGCAAACCGGGGCACAGAGGCGACCTGACGAGTGCGGTTATAATTCAGCATCGCTTTTTCCATATCTGCGGTTTGGGTGGCTGGCAGGTGGTCGCGCACGCTGGTTATCTCCGTGCCTTTTTCATCCACCAGCTGAAAGTTCAGGCTGCGATCAAAATGATAACGCTCGCGTTTTGTCTCCAGCGCAGGTAACCGGATGGTGATGGTTTTAGTGACTGCCGTGAAGGTGACAATCATCGGCAGCGACTGATAAGAGATGACTTTCTCCTTCAGACCGCTGTGCTGCTGCTCTACCCGAAACAGAAACTGATGCTGGCCACGGTCCAGCTCTAAGCTGTCGGCTCCTTTGAGGAGCGAGCCTGAAATTTTTCGACCATCCAGCACCAGCAGATCGATCTGTGGATCGAGCTTCAATGTGATGGCAGAACAGGACGCCGAAACGAGGAGAGTCAATAACCCCGTTACAGCCAGCGACAACTTCATTTCTACTCCGGTAACTGATGACACAAAGGATGATGTGTAGCAAATTCTTACATTATGGCAGCTTATTTACATTTAAACACATTTATTCGTGCGCGGGCTCAATTAATTGCAATCAGGACTCATCCGCTAAAGTGCGCACCAATCTACACTCAACACTGGCCTGAAAGGAGGTAAACATGAACGACCAGACAATTCGTGACGTGCTGACGCGAACTCAACGTATCGCCTTAGTCGGGGCAAGTGATCGGCCCGAACGGCCGAGTTACGGTGTAATGAAGTATCTGCTTGATCAGGGCTATGAAGTCATCCCGGTTAGCCCAAAACTGGCCGGTAAAACGCTGCTGGGACAACAGGGTTATGCCAGCCTGGCGGATGTACCGGGTGAGATTGATATGGTGGATGTCTTCCGCAATTCTGAAGCGGCATGGGGCGTGGCACAGGAAGCAATCGCCGTGGGGGCAAAAACACTCTGGCTGCAACTGGGTGTGATTAATGAGCAGGCGGCGGTGCTGGCTCAGGATGCGGGAATGACGGTGATTATGGATCGCTGCCCGAAGATTGAAATTCCGCGTCTTGGGATAACGCGGTAAAAAATTAGCGTGGCGGCAGAGCGTGCCGCCACAGATTAATGTCGCAGATGCGGCGCCTGTAATTGCTGGCGTACTGATGCCGCCAGTTCATCCATTGAAGGCTGCTCAGGGTGTTCAATGCTGGTTTCACCGGAAAGCTGGATCTCTGCGACATAGGTGTGAACCTGATCGCCTTCCTCATCTTCCATCACCACATGATACCAGGGCGCGGTACGCATTTTCTCTTCCGCACCAACATCTTCAATTGCAGGCTCATCTAACGAGTATTCAGGATCGACATCGACGATCACGCCCAGTACGCCGGACAGACGATGACGAACCTGCTGACCAATACCAAATTTACTGGCAATCATTTTACTGACAATCATAATGACCTCCGAAAAAAAGCTCTTCTGTCAATATGGGGGCAGGAGCCGTTTTTTCAAGTCACATCACGCGGCAGGCGAAACCTTTCAGGTAGAGACCTTCCGGATAGCTGGCGATGACTGGATGATCGGCTGCCTGACGGAACTGCTCAATAAACTGCACTTCGCGGCCCGCATCCAGCGCGGCATCGGCGATGATCTTCTGAAACAGATCGGTGGCCATCAGACCTGAGCAGGAGTAAGTCATTAAAACGCCACCCGGATTCAATAATTGAATAGCGAGCATATTAATGTCTTTATAGCCACGACAGGCACCCATCAACTGGCTTTTGTTTTCGACGAATTTCGGCGGATCCATGATGATCAGATCAAATTTCTCACCACTGTCACGATAACGGCGCAGCAGTTTGAAAACATCATCACGCTCAAAGCGCGCACGGGAGAGATCCAGCTCATTCAGTTCAACGTTCTGACGGGCAACGTCCAGCGCTTCCTGTGAGGTATCGACGCTGATCACTTCTTTACAGCCGCCCATCAGTGCAGAAACTGCGAACCCGCCGGTATAAGAGAAGCAGTTAAGGACGCGTGCATCCTGAGCGTAGCGACGCGTAGCGAGACGGCTGTCACGCTGATCAAGGTAATAGCCGGTTTTGTGGCCGCCCTGAATATCAACCAGTAACTTCATGCCATGTTCTGTAATTGGCAATAGCGGCGGTGGCAGTTCACCGGTGACGATGCCTTGTGTCAGCTCCAGGCCTTCTTTTTTACGAACGGCGACGTCAGAACGGTCATAGATGGCGCAGCCGGGGAAACACTGTTGCAGGGCAGTGATAATCGCCGCGCGCTGATATTCCGCGCCAGCCGAGAGCAACTGCATCACTAAAAAGTTGCCAAAACGATCAATGGTGACGCCCGGCAAATTATCAGATTCACCGGCGATCAGGCGATAACTGTCCAGACTATCACGGGCCGCCAGCCATTTGCGCCACTGCTGTGCCTGTTCAAAACGGCGGACAAAGAAGGCGATATCGATGGATTCATCGGCCTGCCAGCTCCAGACACGGGCGCGAATCTGCGACTCAGGTGAATAAGCGGCGCGAGCCAGCCATTTACCGTTGCTGTCACAAACGTCAATGGTTTCACCCAGTTGCGCTTTACCTTCCAGCCGCGCAACGGCACCTGAAAAGACCCATGGATGACGACGGAGCAGGGACTTTTCACGTCCCTTTGCGAGAATCAATCTGACTGTCATAGTTTGCTATGCTTACCTGAAAAAATGAGGCGCCATTGTCCGGTGGATAACGGGAAATTGCAACGAACAGCAGCAGGAGAGAATAATGTCAGCAGCCTGTTTTAAAGCATGGGTTCATGGCCACGTCCAGGGCGTCGGGTTTCGTTACAGCACCCAGGCAGAAGCCAGGGCGCTTGGCGTGCAGGGTTACGCGAAAAATCTGGATGACGGCAGTGTCGAGGTGCTGGCCTGGGGAGAGGCTGAGCAGGTCGAGGCGCTAATCGCCTGGCTTAAAGCAGGCGGGCCACGCAGTGCGCGCGTTGATAAGGTGCTGGTGGAGCCGCACCAGCCCGCAGAAACGCCCCGTGATTTCAGAACGGGCTAATTACAGACATTTCGCCGGTTTAGGCAGACCGGCGATTTTCGTTGCCTGTTTAGCCGGCCCCTCAGGAAAAAGGCGGAACAGGTAGCGGCTGTTACCTTTCTCTTCCCCATACTTTTGCGCCATCGCCTTTACCAGCATCCGCACGGCGGGTGAGGTGTTAAATTCCAGATAAAATGCGCGCACAAAATGGACCACTTCCCAGTGTGCCTCAGTCAGGGTGAGGCCCTCCAGTCCGGCAATATGTGCCGCCAGCGCTTCACTCCAGTCGTCGATACTCTTCAGATAGCCTTCGGCATCGACGGCGATTTCGTTACCGTTAAAATTCACATGATGTCCCCTTTATAAATGACGGGCAGTTTAGCAAACATGGCGGGCAGTAAAAGCAAAAACCCCGCCGAAGCGGGGTCTTACAGATCGACAGTCACTGCCAGTTAGTTACTGCGGGCAAAACCCAGCAGGCTCAGCAGGCTGACGAAGATGTTGTACAACGAAACATAGAGGCTGACCGTCGCCCGGATGTAGTTGGTTTCGCCACCGTGAATGATGTTGCTGGTTTCCCACAAAATCGCACCAGCTGAAAACAAAATGAAGAGGGCGCTGATGGCCAGATGCAATGCAGGCAGCTGCAGGAAGAGGTTGGCGACCACAGCAACCAGCAACACGACGAAACCTGCCATCATCATGCCGCCGAGGAAGGACATATCACGACGGGTGGTCAGCACGTAAGCTGAACAGCAGAAGAACACCAGCGCTGTGCCGCCCAGCGCCAGCGCTATCACGTCACCCATGCCTGCGGTTAAGAAGGAACTCAGGATAGGCCCCAGGCAATATCCCAGAAAGCCGGTAAAAGCAAAAGCAGCCAGGATGCCCATCGGGCTGTTAGCCAGACGGTAGGTTAAAAACATCAGGCCATAGAAGCCGACCAGCATCAGGATTAACCCCGGCGCAGGCAGGGCCAGCAGGGTGCTGGCTGTCGCCGTAACGGCCGAGAAGGCCAGGGTCAGTCCAAGAAGAAAATAGGTATTGCGCAGAACTCTGTGCGTTGACAGCAATGAGGACTGCGATGAGGTGACAATTCTTTCCATGTTGCGCTCCTTTAAGCAGAACACCAAATATGTGCCGAGAATACGCAGGCCATTAAAGAGGGAAAAGGCGTTTTACCCTTCTTTACGCGTTAATCTGCTAATTGTTTGAGCAGAGTGGCGATTTTGACATCAAAAAATCACAATCTGGCTGTTTTTCAGGCAAATAGACAGATAGGTGCTTTACATCCCTAAACGGGGTGTTTATAGTGCGCGTCATTGCGGAGGGGTGGCCGAGCGGCTTAAGGCAGCGGTCTTGAAAACCGCCGATGGGAAACCATCCGAGAGTTCGAATCTCTCCTCCTCCGCCACTTTATTTGCCATGAGCAATAAAGCGGTAGGAATCAATAATTTTGCCGATGCAGTACAGTTTCAAAACGGAGGGGTGGCCGAGCGGCTTAAGGCAGCGGTCTTGAAAACCGCCGATGGGAAACCATCCGAGAGTTCGAATCTCTCCTCCTCCGCCACATTTTACAGGCCAGCACTCAGTGCTGGCCTGTTTCGTTTCTGCCCTCTCTGTTTCTTCTTCCTGTCCGAAAAAAGCGTGCCTCTCTCTGTGACGTGTGGCTGCGCATTCATCTCTCCGGTGCATCTCTGCTATAGTCCACTCACTGTTTTTGCAAACATCTGGCGCATTTCTGAGGCGAGCTGAGTTACACTGTTGATTACATCGCTCTGAGGCGAGCTAATCGGTTGATAGCCAGAGTGTTTCTTTACTGAATGAATGGAATAGGCACAATGATCAAGAAACTGAGTCTTTGCGCATTGTCAGTGCTCGCTGCATTGCCGGTCGGAACGGTAGCATTTGCTGCTGAGGGTGATATGCAGCTGCAACAGGTGCTGATGTTAAGTCGTCACAATCTGCGTGCGCCGCTGGCTGATAATGGCAGCGTGCTGGCGCAGTCGACCAAAAAGAGCTGGCCGCAGTGGGATGTTCCCGGCGGACAGCTGACCACCAAAGGTGGTGTGCTGGAAGTCTACATGGGTAACTACACCCGTCAGTGGCTGGCACAGCAGGGCCTTGTGAAGAACGGCAGCTGTCCTGACAGCAATAACGTCTTTGTATACGCGAACAGCCTGCAGCGCACTGTGGCCACCGCCCAGTTCTTTGTCAATGGCGCCTTCCCTGGCTGTGACGTCGCGGTCACTCATCAGGATGAAATGGGCTCCATGGATCCTATCTTCAATCCGGTTATCACAGACGGCACCGATGCATTCAATAAGAAAGCACTGGCCGCGATGGCTGCCGCGAATGAAAAACTGTCGCTGAAGCCTGCCTTCCAGCGCCTCGAAAAGATTGTTGACTACAAAGCATCGCCTGCCTGCAACAACAAAAAGCAGTGTGACCTCAGTAGTGGCCAGAACACCTTCAGCGCTGAAAACGGTAAAGAGCCGACTGTCAGTGGCCCGCTGAAAGTGGGTAACTCTCTGATGGATGCCTTCACCCTGCAATATTACGAAGGTTTCCCGCTGGATCAGGTTGCGTGGGGCCAGATCAAAACGCCTGAACAGTGGAAAGAGCTGTCTGCGATCAAAAATGGTTATCAGGATGCGCTGTTCACCAGCCCGGACGTTTCACGCGAAGTGGCGGCTCCACTGGTGGATTATATCCGCAGTCAGTTAGTGGATCAGGACAAAGCCAACGCGCCGAAAATTACGCTGATGGTCGGCCATGACTCGAACATCGCCTCACTGCTGAGCGCGCTGCAGGTCAAGCCTTATGAACTGCCTGATACTTACGAAAAAACGCCGATTGGCGGTCAGGTGGTTTTCGAACGCTGGCATGATGCGAAAAATGATAAAGACCTGCTCAAAGTCGAGTATGTCTATCAGACCGCCGATCAGCTGCGCAACGCGGACGTGCTAAGCCTGAAGAACCCACCGAAGCGCGTGACGCTGCAACTGGCAGGGTGTGAGACCGATGCCAACGGCTATTGCAGCTGGGATCAGTTTTCACAGGCACTAAATGCTGCGCTGCAGGGTACGCCAATGCAGCCAGCGGCGGCCCCACAACCCGCAGCACAGTCTGACGACGACAGCGCAAAAGCCGCAGCAACGAATGACGCTGCTGCTGATAAAGCTGAAGCGGATAAAGCGACCGCAGCCAAAGCGAAAGCCGACAAAGCTGCCGCTGAGAAGTCTGAAGCAGATAAAGCCGCCGCTGCTGAGAAAGCAAAAGCGGATAAAGCCGCTGCTGAGAAGGCAAAAGCAGACAAAGCGGCAGCGGATAAAGCCGCCGCTGCTGAGAAAGCAAAGGCGGATAAAGCGGCAGCCGATAAAGCCGCTGCTGAGAAAGAGAAGGAAGACAAAGCAGCCTCAGCCAGTGATGCGAAAACTGACCAGGCTAACGCTGCGAATAAGCCTGTTGCTGCGCACAATGACGAATCAAAGTCAGCGGCTGCGGCAACGCAGTAATCGCGCTATCCGGCCGATAATAAAAAACCCCGTCGAGACGGGGTTTTTTTATGGCTGAAGGGCGATTAACCCGCGACAACCACCAGTTTCTGGTTAGCAAACTCTTTGATACCCAGATCAGAAAGCTCACGACCATAGCCTGAACGTTTCACACCACCAAAAGGCAGTTCCGCTGAGGTGTCGCTCTGCGAGTTGATAAATACCATGCCGGTTTCAATGGCGGACGCCAGTTTACGACCGCGCGCCGTATCCCGCGTCCAGACTGAGCCACCCAGACCGTAGTGTGAGTCGTTTGCCAGTGCCACAGCCGCGTTATCATCACCCACGACATAAACCTGCGCTACAGGGCCGAAGAACTCCTGATAATAGGCAGGGTTGTCCGGGGTAATGCCAGTAAGAATGGTGGGCTGATAGAAGCAACCTGCGCCTTCAACCGCTTTACCGCCTGTCACCAGTTTTGCCCCATTTGCCACGGCTTCGTCGACCTGTTTCACCAGGCGGTCACGCGCGTCAGCGGAAGAGAGCGGGCCAAGGCTGGTCTTCTCATCCAGGGGATCGCCCAGTGTGGCAGAACTCAGCGCAGCGCTGAACTGGCTGATAAAGCGATCGGCAATCTTCTCATGCAGGATGAAACGTTTTGCGGCGGTACAGACCTGACCGCAGTTGCTGAGGCGCGCCTGCACGCCCTGACGGACGGCTTCGTCGAGATCGGCGTCATCCAGCACCACAAACACGTCATTGCCGCCCAGTTCCAGCGTCGATTTCTTCAGATGCTTACCGGCCTGCTCAGCCACGGCGCTACCTGCGCGCTCGGAACCGGTCAGGGCGACACCCTGCACCCGATCATCAGCAATCAGATCGGCGACCTGATCGGTGGAGATGAACAGGTTAGTCCAGGCACCTTCAGGCGCACCTGCTTCACGAACCAGCTTTTCAAAGACATCGGCACAGTGCGGCACAATGTTGGCATGTTTCGCCAGCACCGGGTTACCCAGTGCCAGGTTCGGCGCCAGCACGCGCATCAGCTGATAATAAGGGAAGTTCCACGGCTCGACGGCGACTAACACGCCAATCGGGTGATACTCGACCCAGGCTTCGCCCAGCTCGCTGGGATAGGACTGCGGCTGCAGAATACGTTCCGCATTTTCAGCGTAGTAGCGGGCAATCTGCGAACAGATTTTCACTTCGCCACGGCTTTGACCAATCAGTTTACCCATCTCTTTACTGGCGATGGTGGCCAGCTCTTCCGCGCGGCTATCAATCAGGTCAGCCAGTTTTTTCAGCACCTGCAGACGCGGCTGAATATCACCTTTGCTCCATGAAGAATGGAAAAGGCGATCGGCCACTTCGAGGGCATGGCTGACGGCGGCTTCATCGTGTGACAGCCAGCTTTTCAGCAACTGGTTGTTTGCGGGATTAATGCTTTGATAGGAAGACATAGGTACTCCTTGGTGATCTAAAAAATTGAGGGCGGGAAAGTCCCGCCCCTGAATCAGACGTTCTTGCGTTCTACGGGCTTGTCATCCCAGGTCAGGAGATCTTTATCGGTTTTTTCAAAGGCACGAATCAGCACGTCATCGCTGCCTTGCTGACGCCAGATCTCTTCTGCCAGTCTCTCATCGTAATTCGCCACTTCGAAAATGGCCTCGGCAATTTCAGGGGAGGTATGACGCAGACTTGCCCATTCGCCAACGTGATGTGCTTTCGATTGTTCAGTAGACATACTTTTCTCCTTTGATTAAATCAGTCCTGCAGTTTGACGGTGAGTCCGGCAACATGTTCACCCTGGAAACGGGCAATGTTGAGTTCCGCTTCTGTCGGCTGACGGGAACCGTCGCCGCCTGCCAGCGTGGTCGCACCATAAGGTGTGCCACCGCGAACCTGTGAGATATCGAACAGCTCTTTGGTTCCATAGCCGATAGGGACAATCACCATGCCGTGATGCGCCAGGGTGGTCCAGACTGACGTAATAGTCTGTTCCTGACCGCCGCCAGTGCCAGTTGAAGTAAAGACGCTGGCGACTTTGCCAAACAGTGCGCCTGATGCCCAGAGACCGCCTGTGCGATCCCAGAATGTCCGCATTTGTCCGGCCATGTTGCCAAAGCGGGTCGGAGTGCCAACGATAATCGCGTCATAGTGCGGCAGCACGTCAGGCGTGGCTTCTGCCGCCTGCTGATCAGTTTTGCCGCCCACCTGTGCAAAGCGATCGGCCTCCATCGTTTCTGGTACCCGCAGAATATCCACTTCCGCGCCGGGAACCCGACGAGCGCCTTCTGCAACCGCGTTCGCCATTGTTTCAATATGTCCGTACATCGAATAGTAGAGCACCAGAATCTTAGCCATAGATCTCTCCAGGTGGTTTTGACGTCCAGAAAAAGTATAGAAGAGCTTTCGTTTTACGCAGGTGATGCTGAAGCCGCAGTGAAGATGTCGGGCAATAAATCTGCAGCTAATCGGTTGTATGCCGACTAAATGTTCGTTCTTTAATCAAATTGCTGGTGATAACTCTGTTGCGAAATGTGACTGGCGGAGGAGTTAAAGCAGAATCTGGCTATTATTTAATCAAGGGCTGAGTTCACGTTTCGGACCCTGAATCCTTTTTTTGATTCTTATTTATCGCACTACGCGACAGGAGCAAATCATGACAACGCATCGTGGAGGTTCAGGCAATTTTGCTGAGAATCGTGAGCGTGCCGCAGAAGCGGGACGTAAAGGCGGAAAAAACAGCGGCGGTAATTTCAAAAATGACCCGCAGCGTGCCGCGCGTGCCGGTGAAAAGGGCGGACGCAGCAGTCCTAAAAAAGCGGACGCATAACTCCGTATTGCCGCCGGTTCAGACCGGCGGTGAGCATCATTGCTTTTCTACCTCGCTCTCCCCACAATATCGTCCGAATCCATCATCAGGTGAATTATGTCGGACACACCCCGCGGTTTAACCCTGCGCCTGACGCGGCAGGAGCTGGTATTACTTTTTATCACTATGATCTGGGGCGGCACCTTTCTGGTCGTGCATCGTGCGATGCAGTACTCCGGTCCTTTCTTCTTTGTCGGCCTGCGTTTTGCCACCGCCGCGCTACTGCTGGCACTGTTTTTCCGCCGTTATCTGGCTGGAATGACCTGGCTGGAGGTGAAAGCAGGCGTGCTGATTGGCCTGTCGATCGCCGGAGGTTATGGCCTTCAGACCTGGGGAATGCAGACCATCTCCAGCAGTCAGTCCGCTTTTCTCACTGCCCTCTATGTTCCGGTGGTGCCGTTGCTGCAGTGGCTATTTTTACGCCGTCCGCCGGGAGTCATGTCATGGCTGGGGATTGTGCTGGCGTTTACCGGCTTGCTACTGGTGGCCAGCCCGCAGGATGGCCGCATCAGGCTTAATGCCGGTGAAATAGCGACGCTTCTTAGCACGCTGGCGATTGCCGCCGAGATCATCTTAATCAGCCGCTATGCCGGTCAGGTCGATGTACGCCGCGTGACGTTGATCCAGCTGGCAGTGGCGTCGCTGTGTGCCTTTGGGCTGATGATCCCTGATGGGGAGACGGTGCCTGCGATCTCAACGCCGTTGCTACTCAGCGCGCTGGGATTGGGTGCGGCCAGTGCGCTGATTCAGGTCACCATGAACTGGGCGCAACGCAGCGTTTCGCCAACCCGTGCCACGGTAATTTATGCCGGAGAGCCAGTATGGGCTGGGGTAGTAGGACGTATTGCGGGTGAGCGTCTGCCTGCGCTGGCGTTGCTGGGTGGGGCGCTGATCGTCTGCGGGGTTATCGTCAGTGAGCTGCGACTGAAACGAAAAAAAACGGTGCAGCCTGCTGCCACACCGCTGGAGTAGTTAACCCTGCTGCCGCGCCAGCGGCTTATCCTGCTGCGCCGCGCTGCGTCGGCGCAGAATGGCATTAAGGATAATCGCGCCAAAGGTAGCTGTACCGATCCCGCCCAGCGTGAAAGAGCCGATTTTCAGCGCGAAATCCCCTGCACCGAGAACCAGTGTGGTAGCAACCATAATCAGGTTGCTGTTCTGACCTAAATCGACATGGTTCTGCACCCAGATGCGTGCGCCTGCCACTGCAATCAGTCCGAACACCACAATGGATGCGCCGCCAATAACCGGGGCCGGAATGGTGTGGATTAGTGCACCAAACTTCGGCGAAAAACCGGCGAGGATAGCGACGATGGCCGCGGCAACAAACGCCAGGGTGGAATAGACTTTCGTCACGGCCATCACGCCAATATTCTCGGCATAGGTCGTTACGCCACTGCCGCCGATCGAGCCAGAAAGGATGGTGGCCAGGCCATCGCCGACAAAAGCCCGTCCCATGTAAGGATCGAGATTCCGGCCCGTCATGCCCGCTACCGCTTTCAGATGTCCGAGGTTTTCAGCCACCAGAATGATCGCGACCGGTGCGATCAGCACCATTGCCTGCAGATCAAAGGTCGGTGCGGTGGTGTGCGGCAGACCAAACCAGGCAGCCTGTGACAGCATCGTAAAATCGACCGGCTTGCCCAATCCGAGACCGTTGGTCAGAATCGCATAGATTGCCCACGCCAGAATCAGACCGACCAGTATCAGCAGACGCTGAATCATTCCGTGGGTAAACACCGCCACCAGACCGATACAGAGCACGGTCATCACCGCGACCCAGCTGTCGAATGAAGAGGCGGAGACGCTGTGAACCGCGACTGGAGCCAGATTCAGCCCGATCGCCATCACCACCGCGCCAGTCACCACCGGCGGCATCAGGTTTTCGATCCAGCGCGTCCCTGACTTCATCACCACCAGCCCAATCAGCGTGTAAAGAACGCCACAGGCGATGACGCCGCCCAGTGCCACGCTGAGGTTGGGATTCAGTCCCTGACCACTGAAGCCGGTTACCGCAATCACCACCCCCACAAAGGCAGCGCTCGACCCAAGGTAGCTGGGCACACGTCCGCCGGTAATAAAGAAGAACAGCAGCGTGCCAATACCCGAAACCAGAATGGCCAGATTGGGATCCAACCCCATCAGCAGCGGCATCAGCACCGTTGCGCCAAACATCGCCACCGCATGCTGTAAACCCAGCACCAGCGTTTGTCCCAGAGGCAGTGTCTCATCCGGGGCGATAATACCGTTTTCTGTTAGTGCCGACTTCTTCTGCCATTGCGGAAACCAGGATCGTGCCATCGTCTACTCCAGAGCGCTATGAATGCCGGTGAGTTACAGGGAAGTGTTAACAGGCATCCTGCCGCATCAGGGGATGGTATCCCCGGTCAAACCAGGCCAGGCCATGGGTGTCGTCATTGCGCACTAAACCCACAACCTCACAGAACAGCGTGTCATGCGTGCCGACACTGACAATCTGTGTAATGCGACAGTCAAAAGAGGCGACTGCGCCGCTCAGCACCGGCGAGCCGGTCACGGCCGTCGACCACTCAGCGGCAATAAAACGGTCAGCCATGGGTGTTTTTCCGCCAAACAGATTGGAGAGCGTTTCGTGTCCTGCCGCCAGCGTATTGACGCAGAGCTGCATGTTTTCGCGGAACACCGGGTACACCGATGCAGCGCGGTTCAGGCAGACCAGCAGCGTCGGTGGCGAATCGGTGACGCTACACACCGCAGAGGCGGTAAAGCCAGCGCGTCCGGCCGGTCCTTCTGTAGTGATGATGTTGACCGCAGCACCCAGCAGCGACATCGCATTACGAAACTCAGTTTTCTCAACGACTGGGGTAAGGGTTTCCAGGCTCATCGTGTTCTCCGCGAAAGGGTTAGCCGGCGACGCGCTGCAGGGGCTGCACGTCATCAGTCTGATCCAGCCACTGCAGTAGCAGGGCATTAAAGTTTTCAGGGTCGGTGACGCTCATGGCGTGGCCGCCCCAGGCCATCATCTGTTCAGTGGCGTTAGGCAGCGCCGCGGCCAGCCCGGTTGAGCAGCTCCACGGCACCAGCAGATCGTCCTGACTGGCAATCACCAGCACCGGTTGCGGAATGGCAGACGCCCGTGCGCTGAAGTCGGCGCTCATCAGGGCATGCAGCCGTCGCATCAGGTTTTCCATCCCCTGAAAATGCGTGACGTGATGGCTATCTTCCTGCTCCAGACGCGTCTGATGCCTGGCCATCCACTCAGCAGGATAGAGAAACAGCGGCTGAGCGCGGACGAAAGCTTCGACGCCGACATTGAGCAGCAGATCCTGCCGCACCTGGAAACAGCGGCGGGTATGCGGATGCAGCGTCAGCCAGCCGTTGATTACTACGATCCGTTCGATCCGGTCCGGATAATCCAGCGCCAGCTGCATTCCCACCAGACCGCCCAGCGCGTGGCCAATCAGGCTGAAGCGCAGGATGCCGTGTTGCGCCAGCGCGTTGGCCAGCTCAGCCGCCATCATAGCCATGTTGTAGCCTTCCGGTAAGCTGTCCGCGCTGCGACCGGTGCCGCGCTGGTCATAGAGCACGACCCGATAGCGTGCCGTCAGGGCCGCCAGCTGCGGCTGCCAGAAACCCGCCACGCCGCCCAGACCGGAAGAGAGCACCAGTGTCGGTGCCTCGGGATTTTGCAGGCCCAGAATATCCAGCTGCATCAGACCTCCGGCTTGCCGATGTGCGCCACGCTGGCGATCTCAATCAGCGCGTCAGGCTTGACCAGCCCGCACTGGATGCAGAAACGGGCAGGCTTTTCACCGGGGAAGTATTCGGCATAAACCTGATTCACCGCGGCGTAGTTCGACCAGTCGGTGATGAAGATCGAGTTAAATGTCACATCGGCCATGCTGCCACCGGCGGTCTCAATGACCTTTTTAATGGTTTCCAGTACGTGGCGGGTCTGCGCGGCGGCATCACCCACATGCACCACATTATTGTCACCATCAAATGGCAGCGTACCCGAGACATAGACCACCCCATCCGCCAGCGTGCCGGGGACAAACGGGGCGATGGGTGTGGTGGTGCCCGGCGGAACAATAATACTTTTCGGCATTGCGACCTCCTCTTAGTGGATTAGCGGGTATTCAGACTTTCGCAGAAGGTATCAACATCCGAGACCCAGCCAAAAAAGGTTTCGATGTTGAACAGCGCCGCCTGCTGAGCAAAGGGCGGACCAGCCTGATATGTGGCGTCTTCCAGCACGACCCCGAAGTACTCCAGGAAGAAGCCGTCGCGCAAGGTCGATTCCACACAGACGTTGGTGGCGATGCCGGTAAAAATCAGATGTCGGATACCGCGACTGCGCAGCATGCTGTCGAGCGGGGTGTTATAGAAGCCGCTGTAACGTGATTTTGGCAGCACAATGTCACCCGCTTGTGGCACCAGTTCATCGACCAGCGCATAATCCCAGCCGCCTTTCGACAGCAGCGAGCCCTGCAGTTCAGGCCGCTTGCGCATGGTTTTCAGCGCATTCGACTTGTGGAAGTTGGGGGAACCCGCGTCACCGGCTTCAACATAGTCACTGTCCCAGCCGTTCTGAAACCAGATGATCTGAACACCTGCCGCACGGGCCGCCGTCACCGCCTGATGGATCTTCTCAATCACCGGTTTCGTAGTGGAAACATCGAAGCCCGCCAGATCGAGGTAGCCGCCTTCAGTGGCATAGGCATTCTGCATATCGACGACAATCAGCGCCGTCTGGCCGGGTGGAAAGGCAATCGGCTCTGGCCGCGCAGGCAGTTCAACCTGCAGAGCATCCGGGGTGTGGGCACAATAAACGGTACTCATTATGCCACCTCCTGGTGTGCGTCGGGCAGGGCGCTGCGACAGGCCATCAGCGGCTGAATGTGCTGACCGAAGTTCTCAATACCTTGCAGGAAATCATCAAAGGTCAGCAGCACGCCGTGAGTGCCTTCAACCTGCGCCACTTCATCCAGCATCCGCGCTACGTTTGCGTACGACCCTACCAGCGTGCCCATATTGATGTTGACGGCCGAGGTCGGATCCGCCATCTGGCGCACATTGGTGTCACTGCCTGATTTGGTGTCCTGCTGACTCTGTGTGGTGAGCCAGGAGAGCGCCTCTTCGTCCGCACCGGCTTTGTAGTGTTCCCACTTAGCCCGCGCTTCTTCATCTGTTTCAGCGGCAATGATCATAAACAGCACATAGGAGCCGACATCACGGCCCGCTTTTTCAGCGGCCTGCTTCATGCGAATTGAGGTCGGGCTGAACGCAGAAGGCGTGTTTACCCCTTTGCCGAAGCAGAAGTTGTAATCGGCGTGCTGGGCGGAGAAGGCCATACCGGCATCACTCTGTCCGGCGCAAATCACTTTCATCGGGCGCTGTGGTTGCGGACTGACGCGGCAGTCATTCATGGTGAAGAACTCACCTTTGAAGTCCGATTTTCCGGTGCCCCACAGGTCACGCAGCACGGTAACGTATTCGGTCAGATAAGCGTAACGGCTGCCGAAGTACTCATCACCTGGCCACATCCCCATCTGTTCATATTCTGGTTTCTGCCAGCCAGTCACCAGGTTAACGCCGAAGCGACCACCTGAAATGGAATCGATAGTGGATGCCATGCGCGCCACAATTGCCGGTGGCAGTGTCAGAGTGGCTGCGGTGGCATAAATCTCAATACGTGATGTGACGGCAGCCAGTCCCGCCATCAGGGTGAATGACTCCAGGTTATGATCCCAGAATTCTGTTTTTCCGCCGAAGCCGCGCAGTTTGATCATCGAGAGCGCAAAGTCGAAGTGGTAATGCTCTGCTTTCAGCACGATGGCTTTGTTCAGTTCAAAGGTTGGCATGTACTGCGGCGCATTGGACGAAATCAGCCAGCCATTGTTACCAATCGGAATAAAGACGCCTATCTTCATGTGAAACCTCGTTGCGATGGGGGAAAGGTGTTTCACGCGCTGCACTGCATCCTGCTACGTCCCTGTAGGCTGCGCTCAGTCACAATTCTGCAATCTGTGTGCCACATTTTTTATTCTTTTGAATAACAATGAGTTAGATTTAACCCAAAAGAGGTAAGTGGAGTAACGGGTCCATTTCGGACCATCTGGTCAAAATTCGCTGCACGTTTTGCATGCAGGGTGAGCAAAAAAGGTGCAGGACGCGGATTGGGCAGCGATGAATCCCTTTGCTATGATGCGCTGACACCAGATGGATGAGGTAAATGTGTGAATACCGATGAAAAAAAGCCAACGCGTCGTTCGCGTGCGGTCGCAGCGAAGCGGGCCGCCATACTGGATGCGGCATTAACCTTCTTCTCACAGTTTGGCATTCACGGTACCAGCCTCGATAAGGTGGCTGAGCTGGCCGATGTCTCTAAAACCAATCTGCTCTACTATTTCCCCTCTAAAGAAGTGCTCTATGTGGCGGTGCTCAAACAGATCCTGGATGTCTGGCTGGCTCCGTTGCGCGCGCTGGCGCACGATCAGGATCCGCTGGTTGCGATCCGACGCTACATCCGGCTGAAACTGGAGGTGTCGCGCGATCATCCTCAGGCTTCCCGACTGTTCTGTCTGGAGATGCTGCAGGGGGCGCCGTTGCTGAAAGGGGAGCTGGCGGGCGATCTCAAGCAACTGGTGGATGACAAGGCGGCAATTATTGAACGCTGGATTGATGAAGGACAACTGGCCGGCGTACAGCCACAGCATTTGATCTTTATGCTCTGGGCCACCACGCAGCACTACGCCGATTTTGCTACTCAGGTTGAGGCGGTCACCGGCCAGACACTCAGCGATCCGGCGTTTTTCGACCAGGCCGTTGATAACGTTCAGCGCATGATCATAGAAGGGATTCGCGTACGCTAAATCAGGCCACATACACCGTTCGGTGACGGAGTTAATCAATGGATTCTGTTTCGCAGTTCGTTCTGGGTGCTTCGGTCAGTGTCGCCGTGATGGGACGTCGGGTACCGGTCTGGCAGGCCGCGCTGGTGGGCGGTATCTGCGGCACCTTACCCGATCTCGATGTGTTTATTGACCATGGCGATGCGATACGCAACATGACGCTGCATCGCACGGAAACGCATGCGCTGCTCTGGCTCACGCTGGCATCGCCACTGATTGCCTGGCTTGTCGCGGGATGGTTTCGTCAGCGGGTGAAGTGGCCGCACTGGTGGCCCGCGATCTGGCTGGCGCTGATTACCCATCCGCTGCTCGATTTGATGACGGTGTATGGCACCCAGCTTGGTCTGCCGATCACTGATCATCCCTATGCCATTGGCAGTATTTATATCGTCGATCCCCTCTATACGCTGCCGCTGCTTATAGGGTTGTGCGTCGCGCTCTGGCGTCGTGGTGGTAAAGGACTGCGCGGAAACCGACTCGGACTGATGCTGAGTACATTGTATCTCGTCTGGAGCGTGATGATTCAGGGCATCGCAGGCTGGCAGATTCGTGATTCGCTGACACAGCAGGGGATTGCTGCAAATAAAGTGCTGGTGACGCCGACTGCCTTTAACACGCTGGTCTGGCGCAGCGTAATTATGACGCAGGATCGCTACGGCGAAGCTTACTGGTCGCTGTTATCACCCTCGCATCCGTTGCAGGTCACCTGGTATCCGCGACATCCCGAACTGTTCGACGCCTTCCGGGGTAGCTGGGCCGCAGAACGTGTTGCCTGGTTCAGCCACGGCTTTTATGCCCTGCGTGAGCAGGATGGGCAGACGACGATTGCCGATCTGCGCATGGGCGAAGGCGATAATTATACGTTCACCTTTGATCTGGGCACGCCTCTGCAGCCTGATCCACGGCCAGAGCGCTTACCTTATGAACGCCCCTCGTTGTCGGCTATTTTCTCTGCGTTGGGCGAGCGTCTGTAAAAAAAGCCCGGTCAACTGACCGGGCTTTTTTCCTGCTGTTACCGATTAGCGGCCGCGACGATTACGCAGCAGCCAGCCCACACCCAGCAGGGCAAACCAGAGAGGCGTCACCATCAGCGCCTGGCGCGTATCTTCCTGCAGCGTCAGCAGCACCAGCACAAAGGCAAAGAAGGCCATACAGACCCAGCACATGAACTTGCCCAGCGGCATCTTAAATGCTGATTCAGCATGGCGCTGTGGATGCTTTTTACGATACGCCAGATAACTGCACAGAATGATGGTCCAGACGAACATAAACAGAATGGCCGAAACGGTGGTCACCAGCGTAAAGACCTTCATCACATCCGGAATCAGGTAGATTAACGCTACGCCAATCAGCAGACACAGGCAGGAGAAGAACAGGCCAGTGGTTGGGACCGCACGCGCAGAGAGCCGGCCAAAGGCGCGACTGGCCACACCCTGCTGCGACAGGCCATAGAGCATACGGCTGGTGGAAAAGATGCCGCTGTTGGCTGAGGAGGCGGCAGAGGTCAGCACCACAAAGTTAACGATACTCGCGGCAGCAGGCAGACCAATCAGTACGAACATCTCAACAAACGGACTGCGATCGGCCATCACCTGGGTCCACGGCGTTACCGCCATAATCACCATCAGTGCCAGCACGTAGAACATAATCACACGTAGCGGAATCGCGTTGATCGCGCGCGGTAAGACTTTATGCGGATTATGGGTTTCAGCGGCTGCCGTACCCACCAGTTCAATACCGACAAAAGCAAACACCGCGATCTGGAACCCGGCAAAGAAGCCGCTAAGACCTTTAGGGAACATCCCGCCATGATCCCAGATGTTGCTGAGTGCTGCCGTGCCGCCACCGGGTGAAGGATAGTGAATCGACACCAGCACAATGCCGGTCACGATCAGCGCCACAATAGCGACGATTTTAATAATCGCGAACCAGAACTCCATCTCGCCAAACAGCTTGACGGTGGCAATGTTGAGTGCCAGAAAAACGACCACGCAGAGCAGGGCGCTCATCCATATCGAGAAGCCTGGGAACCAGAGCTGGAAATAGGCGCTGATGGCCACTACGTCGGCGATGCCGGTTACCACCCAGCAGAACCAGTAAGTCCAGCCGGTAAAATACCCAGCCCAGGGGCCAAGCAGATCGGCGGCAAAATCGCTGAAGGATTTGTACTCAAGGTTAGAGAGCAGCAACTCCCCCATCGCACGCATCACAAAGAACAGCATAAAGCCGATGATCATATAGACGAAGATGATCGAGGGGCCAGCCAGGCTGATGGTTTTACCGGAGCCCATAAACAGACCGGTGCCGATAGCACCGCCAATGGCGATGAGCTGGATGTGGCGATTATGCAGATTGCGCTGGAGCTTATCGGGCGCGTCGGGGGCATGTGCGGTTTCTTTAGATTGATCAACCATAGAATTGTCTTTCCTGTCTTGATGTTGTGTCAGCTCTGCTGGCTGTTAGTAAAGGCGTCTGCTCAAGGGCAAGTCGGATAAGATAGAGGAAGTCACCCCAAAGCCGGTAACAGTTTTTTACCTGATGTGACCCGGGTCCTGCGCAGACGTGACAGCGGCAGGTTATTCTGGTCAATCCTCCGTCAAACTGAGTAATGATTCATCACGTTGTGTCAGGCCAACGGCGTGAAGGGCAATGAGCTTCTACACTTTTCGTTTGCTAATCATCATGCTGCAAAGGGGACTATGCGCACGCTTATCCTGTTTCTGCTGTTAATCGCGCTGGGATGGGTCAGCTTACCCTGGCTGAAGCAGCATCTGCCGCCGCAGTTCAATCCTTTTACACCGCTCTCTGTGACCGATCCGCCGGGCTGGATCACGCAGATCAAGATGAAAAGGTTAAGCGATCCCGAGGTGTGTCTGGCGGTGATGCGCCGTGCTCAACAGGCAGGCTGGGTCAGTTTCAGCGAACGTCCCGCCGTTACGGGGAACTGTCCGCTCAATCATCCGCTTCGGATTCAGAAATTTGGGCCGGTCAGCCTCAGCAGCAGCTTTCTCGCCAGCTGTCCGATGGCAGTCGCCAGCACCATGTATGCGCTACGCAGTCGTGAACAGACTGCCAGAGATATGCACAGCCCACTGGTACGAATTACCCATGTCGGCAGCTATGCCTGTCGTAACATTTATCACCGCACACAGGGGCGGCTTAGTGAACATGCTACTGCTGATGCCTGGGATGTAACAGGCTTTCAGTTGGCTGATGGACAGCGGCTTGAAGTCAGTCGTCACTGGCAAAAGCCGGAAGAAAAAGCGGCCATGCTTCATACGCTGTGGCGCGGCGGCTGTGACGTATTCGGTAATGCACTGGGTCCGGATTACAATGCCGCGCACGCTTCACATTTTCATCTGGGTATGCGAGGAGCAGGCTATTGCCGATAAATCATCGGGCAGGATTAATACCGTGTTTGGTTAAGAGATGTTCAGAGGGTGACAGCAAATTCATTCCAGCGATCCTCGCTGAACCGGATCCATCGCTGCAAGAGTCTGTCAGCGC
This sequence comes from Pantoea sp. WMus005, assembly GCF_013415305.1. Lineage (GTDB taxonomy): Bacteria > Pseudomonadota > Gammaproteobacteria > Enterobacterales > Enterobacteriaceae > Pantoea > Pantoea rara. The sequence goes on along the minus strand of NZ_JACBXU010000001.1, from coordinate 1,632,106 downwards.
ATGAGCACACTGATAAAGGACCTTAATTTAGTGCCAGGTATTTTAATAAAATAACGTCAGCGGAATAAACCACGTGTGCAAATTCTCAGCATTACCTGCGCCAGTTCGGCAGGCGTTATAATGAAATTCCTTCACGATCTCTCTGGAAGAGATAAGCCAAATTAATCGTATAAATAATGAAGGAACCGTTAAGAAAAAGAAGCGGGCTACACCGTCATTTATTTCTCAGGTAATGTAGTTGCGTGACTATCGGTGAGGTGATTTAACTGGCTATAATAGTGTGAGCATTCATCATGCTTTCGCTATATATAGCCTTTTCCGCCATGCCTTGCGGTAAGGCAGACGAGATCAGTGTCACAGTTGTGCTGTGCTTGCATCAGATTAGCCTTAATCAGATAAGTGGATATATCCCTGCAATCAGCGAATCGTTTAGCATCGTAACCTCATAGCGTGACTTAGCAGAATGCCTTTATTCAACAGGGCATCTTCACGCTTCCATGACACCCCGTAGTAACAGAGGCTGAACTGACGCAGGAGTGGCAGGACGTGGGGTGTGAGCCGGTGATTTGTTACGAGAAGGGGCACCACGATTTCGGTGTCGGCTGGCCATACCTGGACTTATGGCGACAATAACAAAGCGACTCTTATTTCCTGATAAAAATTATGTCAGCTAAAAAGAGCTGCTGCCTCACTCACCCGTTCACAATTAATGCCTTGTTTACTCGTTATTTACTCAACAGGAAACAGCGCTTTTGAATATTTTCAGCAGAAATTCCGTGCATAAAATAAAATCATACCTAATGGCGGGGATTGAAATTCTATCAGAAAAATCTTATTCTATCGGGGTGATTGAAAATGCTGGGATCGGCCTCATATTGAACAGGCAGAGACACTTTTTCACTCCGCTCCAACGGTGAAAGGTTAAATATGCTGCACCTTTACGAAAGATTCAGGCCCTGCGATAAATTAAGTTTCTTCTGTTAATTTATTTATCCGATGAATCCGAATGAATAATACCGTAAGAGCGAGTGAAATTAATACTGAGGCAATATGAGTACTGAAAATTATTTCGCCTGGCGAAGTGAGGTGAAAGAACAATTTCAGGCATTAACGGCTGCTTCTGAATTGAAGCCGTTACTGCAGCAATTTACTGAATCGTTTGGTTTCGATTATTTTGCCTTTTTGATTCAGCATCCGGTGCCTTTTAATCGACCACGTATTCATTTACATAGCACCTATCCCAAATTATGGGTTAAACGTTATGAGAAGCAGAATTATTACGCTGTCGATCCGGTGCTCATAGTGTGTCAGCGACCGGGCAAGGGGGTAGCGTGGACGGATGATCTGTTCGCAAACGCCAGCAATTTTTGGCGTGAGGCGAGAGAATATGGGCTACAGAGCGGATTTTCTTGCTCTGCAATGGCACCAAATCGCGTCCTTGGTATATTATCTATATCGTCGCAACAGCCCACTTCTGCCCGGCTCTGCCTTTCTGAGCTGGAGGTAAAACTACAGCTTTTAGCGGAACTAAGTCTGGATACGCTGGAACGCTTTAGCGATGATGCAATGATGGTACTAAAAAAAGAGTTTAGTCAGCGCGAGCTGGAAATTCTGAAATGGACAGCTGAGGGGAAAACAGCAGCCGAAATTTCACTAATTTTATCTATCTCTGAACATACCGTTAACTTTCACCAAAAGAATATACAAAAGCGTTTCAATGTTTCCAATAAAACGCAGATTGCCTGCTACGCAGCCGCAATCGGACTGATTTGAACATAAACAACTGCTACATATGGCAGTTCCTTTGTAAGGGTCTGTTGTCTACCCTGCGCCGGGACTTTGCCAGGCTGGCGCAAAGAAATCATTGCAAACATGGGGATGTCAGAGGCGCATGATGAAAATAGTGCAAACGCAATTAAAGGATATGCCATCCTCTTTGCTTGCCGAACTCGGCAGCTACCGTTACAGCGTTTTTGCGCGCGGTGAAGGGTGGTCAATACCGCCACGCCTGAGCACGCCGGGCCAGGAATATGATCGCTACGATCGTTCAGATGTTACCTGGCTTATTGCATGGAATGCGCGTGAGGGTATCAGTGGTTGCGCGCGTCTGATGCCCTGGTTCGGTCCTGAGCAGAGCGAAGGCATCGTGTTGCCGTTCAGCCATGAGAAAGTGTGGGAAATGTCGCGCTTCTCGGCCCGGCTTGAGGTCGATGCTGAACTGCCGCTTAATATTCTCTGGCATGCTGTGCAACTGGCAGAACTGAACGGCATTGAGTACATCATCAGTTCGGCAACGCCAATGCTGGAGAAGATGTTCGAACAACATGGGGTGGTCTATGAACCCCTGACGCCGGGACTTATTCTGTCAGAAGATAATCTGTTTGCGATCCGCATTCCGGTCGTTCAGCCGGCGCTGGCAGAGAAGTATCGGGGAACACGGCGCTTTAGTCCTGAAGAGGTGCTGCCAACGCTGGGCGTTTCGGTTAACTGGCAGGCACACAGTTAGCGGATTTGCCCCCGCAGCTGGGGGCAAAAAAAACTTACTGACGATAGGCTGTTTTAATCTGTTTGATGGTGTTGCTGAATACTTCCGCCTGAGGCTTGTCGCCAAGCGTCTGTACATAGCGTTCCATATTGATAATCACTTTGCCGGCATCAGCCTGGCCCATACCTTTCAGGATCAGGGTAATCATCATCTTCAGACCCGCGATTTCATCCGCTAATTTCCGGGCTTCCTGCGAAGTTGCAAAATCTTCGTCGCTCATGCATTTCTCCTTGGTGAATGACAACGTGTCGGCAATCTGTCCGAACAGCAGTGCGTGAGTATATCACAGGGTCGATAAGTTGCTGAGTAGCCGGTTCGCTTCCTCAGTAATAGCGGGTTTATCCAGCACAACTAATCAATCGCTGAAAGTAATCACAGCGTTTACTGGACACGGGAATCCATCAGCCTGCAGCGGCGCGTATCCGAAGATCAGGATGTTAATGCCATGAAATAGTGAGAGTTTAATGATTATTAAACGGCGCTGTTCGTTATCAGAAATGTCTGTTATTGCTGGCTGGGTAAGGCTAAAAGCAATGATATAAAGGCGGGACAGTTTTGCTTTGTTGATGTGCTTTTAAAGTAAAAACGGGTATGATTACCGCTTGCAATCGTTAACTGCTTCCTCTTTTTTTAGCCTCTGGAGTTTCCCCGTTGATCAGTGTGCTTCTTGTTGATGACCATGAACTTGTCCGTGCCGGAATCCGTCGCATCCTTGAGGATGTCAAAGGTCTGGCCGTGGTCGGAGAGGTCAACTGTGGCGAAGATGCGGCTAAGTGGTGTCGTGCCAACCAGGTTGATGTAATCCTTATGGATATGAATATGCCTGGGATCGGCGGACTGGAAGCGACGCGCAAAATCGTGCGTTACAACCCCGATATCAAAATCATCATGCTAACCATTCACACGGAAAATCCGCTGCCTGCTAAAGTGATGCAGGCGGGAGCAGCAGGCTACCTCAGTAAAGGCGCTGCGCCACAGGAGGTGATCAATGCGATTCGCTCGGTCAATGCCGGTCAGCGCTACATCGCATCCGATATCGCTCAGCAGATGGCACTGAGCCAGATTGAGCCGCAAAAAGCGGAATCTCCCTTTAGCTGTTTGTCGGAAAGGGAATTGCAGATTATGCTGATGATAACCCGGGGACAAAAGGTGACGGAAATTTCCGAGCAGTTAAATCTCAGTCCTAAAACCGTTAACAGTTATCGCTACCGGATGTTCAGCAAGCTGAATATCAGTGGCGACGTAGAGTTAACGCATCTGGCCATTCGACATGGCCTCTATAATGCGGAGCCGTTAATCAGTAGTGAATGACGTTTTTGATTCTAAAGCCTTTCTGAGTACGGTAACCAGCAAACCCGGTGTTTACCGCATGTATGACGCCTCAGGCACCGTCATCTATGTGGGCAAAGCCAAAGACCTGAAGAAGCGTCTGACCAGCTACTTCCGCGTTCAGGTCGGCAGCCGCAAAACCGAAGCGCTGGTCAGCAATATCCAGCACATCGATGTCACCGTTACCCATACCGAAACCGAAGCGCTGCTGCTTGAGCATAACTACATCAAGCTCTATCAGCCGCGTTACAACGTACTGTTGCGCGACGATAAATCGTACCCCTATATATTTCTCAGCAGCGATACCCATCCGCGGCTCGCGATGCACCGTGGTGCAAAGCATGCCAAAGGCGAATACTTTGGTCCGTTCCCGAACGGCTATGCGGTGCGTGAAACGTTAGGGCTGCTGCAAAAAGTCTTTCCTATCCGCCAGTGCGAAAACAGCGTCTACCGCAATCGCTCACGTCCCTGTCTGCAATATCAGATTGGCCGCTGTCTGGGACCCTGTGTGGCGGGGCTGGTCAGTGAGGAAGAGTATGCCCAGCAGACCGACTACGTGCGCCTGTTCCTGGCCGGTAAAGACGATCAGGTCCTGAACCAGCTGGTGAAACGCATGGAAGAGGCGAGCACTGGCCTGCGTTTCGAAGAGGCGGCACGCCTGCGCGATCAAATTCAGGCCGTGCGACGCATCACGGAAAAACAGTTTGTCTCGAATCAGGGCGATGACCTTGATGTGATGGGTGTCGCTTATGAAGCGGGTATGGCCTGTCTACACGTGCTGTTTATCCGTCAGGGCAAAGTGCTGGGCAGCCGCAGTTACTTCCCGAAAGTGCCGGTGGATACCGATCTGGCTGAGGTCGTGCAGACCTTCGTCGGGCAGTTCTACCTGCAGGGCAGTGAGGCACGCACGTTGCCAGGCGACATCCTGCTGGACTTTAACCTGCCGGAGCGCGAACTGCTGGCGGAGTCGCTCAGCGAACTGGCGGGACGCCGGGTGACGATTCAGAGCAAGCCGCGCGGCGATCGTGCCCGTTATCTTAAGCTGGCACGCACCAACGCCGCTACAGCGTTGACCACGCGTCTGGCACAGCACTCCACGATTCATCAGCGACTGATGGCGCTGGCGGAGTTTCTTGATCTCGACAAGATTAAACGCATGGAGTGCTTCGATATCAGCCATACCATGGGTGAGCAGACCATCGCCTCCTGCGTAGTGTTTGACCAGAATGGTCCGCTGCGTGCCGATTATCGCCGCTACAACATCACTGGGATTACACCGGGTGATGACTACGCCGCCATGAACCAGGTGTTGCGCCGCCGGTATGGTAAAGCGATTGAAGAAGATAAGATTCCGGATGTGATTCTGATCGATGGTGGTAAAGGCCAGCTCTCGCAGGCCATACAGGTCTTCGCAGAGCTGGATGTGCCGTGGGATAAAAACCAGCCCATCTTACTCGGCGTCGCCAAAGGCAGCGATCGTAAAGCCGGGCTGGAAACGCTGTTCTTTGAAGCGGAAGGCGAGGGCGTTTCACTGCCGTCTGATGCGCCTGCGCTGCATGTCATTCAGCACATTCGTGATGATGCTCACAATCATGCCATTTCGGGTCACCGAAAAAAACGCGCCAAAGTAAAGAATACCAGTGCGCTGGAAAGCATCGAAGGCGTGGGGCCGAAACGGCGTCAGCAACTGCTTAAGTACATGGGGGGCCTGCAACCGCTGATGAATGCGTCGGTGGAGGAGATCGCCAATGTACCCGGTATCTCACATGCTCTGGCAGAAAAAATATACTACTCGTTGAAACACTAGCATTGAAACAGGGGGGGCAATGTAGGAACATAGGCTAAATTCTACCTATATCCAGACAGTTACCGGCATATGCAATTAAACATCCCGACGTGTCTCACCCTGTTTCGAGTCGTGCTCATCCCGTTCTTTGTGCTGGCTTTCTATCTGCCGTTCACCTGGGCGCCGCTGGCTACCGCACTGATTTTCATCTTTGCTGCTGTAACAGACTGGTTTGATGGCTTTCTGGCGCGCCGCTGGAAGCAGACGACGCGCTTTGGGGCGTTTCTCGACCCGGTAGCCGATAAAGTGCTGGTCGCGATCGCGCTGGTGCTTGTGGCAGAACATTTCCACGCCTGGTGGATTACGCTGCCTGCGGCGACCATGATTGCCCGCGAGATCATTATCTCTGCGTTGCGTGAATGGATGGCGGAAATCGGCAAGCGCAGTAGCGTATCGGTTTCATGGATTGGTAAAGTGAAAACGACGGCACAAATGCTGTCTCTTTTTGCACTGTTATGGCGTCCGGATGCTACCGTCGTAGCGATTGGCGTGGTGGCGTTGTACATTGCAGCCGTACTGACGTTCTGGTCGATGTTTCAGTATTTAAGCGCCGCACGCGGCGATCTGCTCGAACCGTGATCGATACGATTTAAAAAGCAGCAAACGGACGCGCTGTGAGGATAATTTTATTGACTCATTGCGTCATCTAAGTAGAATGCATCGCATCGAACGGCGGCCAGGCTGCCAGAAGATAAGTAAAATCAGCAGGTTCGATAAATTTGCTGAAAATTGCGGGAATAGCTCAGTTGGTAGAGCACGACCTTGCCAAGGTCGGGGTCGCGAGTTCGAGTCTCGTTTCCCGCTCCAGATTCGCAGGTCAGGTTATCCTGGCGGCACATCAGTTAAGGCGCGTTGGCAGAGTGGCTATGCAGCGGATTGCAAATCCGTGTACCTCGGTTCGACTCCGGGACGCGCCTCCAGTTACACCCTGCCCGGGTGGTGAAATCGGTAGACACAAGGGATTTAAAATCCCTCGGCTGTAAGGCTGTGCGGGTTCAAGTCCCGCCCCGGGCACCATATTTCTGCCGTAAACAAAAAATAAAAAGTAATATGCAGTGATGTCGTAACCGCCCATAGGCGGTTTTTTTGTGCCTGCTATCCGGCATGACCTGCACTGGATCTCCCTTCAATCATTTACCCTTCATCACGCTACAGAGCTGAACACCAGTTCATCATCTGTGTCACTGACCAGAACCATTCGCTGCGCCTCACCACTGGAGGAGACAAACGTCACTTCATGTCCGATGTTGATAGCGTCAAAGGCGTCGGTGGGCTGTGACTGCTTCCGAATCTCCAGTAGCATCCTTGATGAATAGGGTTTGTCACTGACCGTATCAATATGATAATTGGCGGTAAAATTTAGTTCGGGTTGATCAACCACGTAAAATTGTCCTGAAGGCATAGTCTTGACCTCTGCGTAATGTTGGCCATAAGTCCCGGCCAAAACAGGCTACCTGAAATTTAAGGTTAGCTGAATAATCAATGTCGACAGGCGAGGGCACCTCTTTTTTGGTTTTATACGACGGTTGCTAAAAATAGCTGCCGCTTGCGCTTGCCTGATTAGAGTGTGGGACTACTCTTGTTCACACTGCGTGACTTTTCCAGGCACGCTATTCGGGCATGGTATAAAGGTATTACTGCGACTCTTTATGGGTTGACGATGCGGGTTCAAATCCTGCTGCCCGGTCCATCTTCTGTCTCCTGTCCTGTTAATGCCTGTTTCATCCCTGCAGTTCTGCCAATACAAGCCCAGTTACATCTGATTTCACTCATTTTTGCGGCCTGTGTCGAACACTGTAACCTGTTGAAACACGGCGGTTTACCGTAAAGTGGTGGGCATTATTTGTCGTCGCAGAGAATTTCGCACCCATGCTCACACCTTCTACGCCTGACTTAACGCCATCGGCTCTTCCTCCGGTTATCGGCGTTGTCGCCAGCCAGTTGCTCAATCCCTATCAGCAGAAAGTGCTGGACGAGGTCACGCGCCAGCTTAACGCGCACGGTGTTATCACTGTTCTGCTGAATGCAGAAGCGGATACGGCGCTGACAGCACTCCTCCGGCAGGCATCCCCGCTAGCGCTACGTGGTTTACTGCTCTTACCCGGTAACAGGGTAACTGATGCCTGTGATCTGCCGGTACTTGATATTAAGGCAGAGCCTGCACTGCAGGCAGATGCGCTGCGAGCGGGTGAGGTGACAGCAGAGTTACTGATCGCGCAGGGACACCAGACGTTTGGCTTTATGCAAAGTCAGCCCGGTGAAAGCGCGCAAAAGCAGGGTTACAGCACCACGTTACAGGCGGCGGGCAAGGCGTTGAACGTCGAGCTGACTGCAGAGGGGGACGATCGTGACGGCGCCTATCAGGTGATGATGCACTATCTGAAAAAGACCCGAGCCGCGGAGCGTATTCAGGCACTTTTCTGTGAAAGCGATTTGCTGGCCTTTGGCGCGATGCAGGCGATGCGTGATTTTGGTCAGGGTGCCCATCTGGCGGTGGCAGGATTTGGAGACAGTGAAGAGGCGCGTAGCTCTACCTGGCATCTTACCAGCTGGTCATCTGATATCAGTCAGATTCTGGGCAACGCGATAAATCGCTGGCTGGGGCAACCGGCAGAAATCAGCAGAGGGCAGGGGCAGTTGCAGCGGCGTCACTCCCATTTTGGTAAAATTCTTCCCGGTGAGATGTCAGCCTGCGGCTGCGCCTTTCGGCATTAGCCAGCCTGCCCCGCAGACTGGCTGAATAAGGTTACGCTTGTGGTTGTCCTGCCGGACCCATGCCGCCCGGTGCGCCAACCGGTTGCTGCCCACTCGGTGGCGGCGGAGCGGCTTTGCCTGGGTGAGGCGGCGGTGGGGCGTCTCTTTCTGGTGGTGGTGGTGCACAGGCGGTAAGTGTGGCAAGAACAGCCAGCGTTGATAACAGGTAAGCAATACGTTTCATCGTAATTCCCTGATCAGTTAAGCGGAAGGTTGAGTATAGAGAATCACCACAAAATCGCCCGGATAAGGCTAAACACCCGGTGAGAATAATAAATGAGTGGTGATTATATGAGACGCCTCGCAACTCGCGCATGCTGGCAATGCGTTTAGGGCAGGAGCAGGCTAAAGTAGCGCTTCATTTAAGAGGAGTTGTTATGAATGGCATTATGAAGTTCGTCCGCGGATGGCTGGTGTTCTCTGTACTGTGGGGCGTATTCATGTGGTTTATGTCATGGCATCAGCAGGGCAAAGAGCCTGGTCTGGCGATTCTGACAAGTCTCTACGCCGGTTTAATCTATCAGGCGTTGATTACTATGGTTGGCCGCTATCGGGCGCGGCGGCAACAGGCTGAGTAAAGTCTGCTGCCGGAGAGGCAGCAGAACGGCGTTGTTTAACCGAAATTACCGGTCAGGCGCTGATGGAAGTCAGTGCTGCGCGGATCCAGCCCCTCAATCGTTACTTCTGTACCATAACGCTGATAGCGATATTCAATACCATCCAGCGCTGCGACGCTGGATGCATCCCAGATCTGCGCGTGCGTTAAGTCGATAGTCACTTTTTTCGGATCGTGCGCATAATCAAAATGCTCAAACAGATCGTTGCTGCTGGCAAAGAACAGCGGACCGCGTACCTCATAGCGTACCGACTCACCATCTTCACTCAGCTGACGTTCCGCATGTATCACGTGCGCAATACGGCGGGCAAACAGCAGCATCGCCAGGATGACCCCAGCGAGCACGCCCAGTGCCAGATTTCCTGTCCAGACCGTCACTGCCACCGTCAGCACCATAATCAGCGTCTCTGACCACGGCATACGTTTCAGTGTCGCAGGCTGCAGGCTATGCCAGTTAACGGTTTTAACCGCCACCACCATCATGATCCCGGCCAGCACCACCATCGGGATTTGCGCCATAATCCGGCTCAGTCCGGTCACCAGTAACAGCAGTACCAGACCGGCGGCCACGGTTGAAACGCGGCTGCGTGCCCGGCCCAGCTCAACATTCACGATGGTCTGACCGATCATCGCGCACCCGGCGATACCACCATAAAATCCCGCCAGAATATTTGCTACGCCTAAGCCCCAGGATTCACGACGCTTACTGGAAGGGGTATCGGTCAGATCATCGACCAGTTTGGCGGTCAGCAGCGACTCCATCAGCCCGACAAAGGCGATACTCAGCGCGGTGGGCCAGATAATCTGCAGAGTCTGCAGATTAAGCGGCACCAGCAGACTGTTAAAACCGGGCAGGCCGGGACTCATCGGCCCCTCATCGCCCACGTTCGGCATGCGATAGCCCATTAACAGCGCGACGCCTGTCACCACCACAATGGCAACCAGCGGGGAAGGAACACTTTTTAACAGACGTGGTAACAGCAGCACGATTGCCAGGGTCACGGCAAAGAAAATCCACACCAGTGATGACTGGCCCCAGACGTGCGGCACCTGAGCAAAGAAAATCAGCACGCCCAGCGCATTCACAAATCCCAGCATCACCGAGCGCGGGATGTAGCGCATCATGCGAGCCAGACCGGCCACGCCAAACAGAATCTGAATCACGCCGCCCATTACTACCGCGGGCAGAATATATTCCACGCCGTGCAGATGGACCATTGGCCCGATTACCAGTGCCACGGAACCCGCCGCCGCCGTCACCATCGCCGGACGACCGCCCAGTATCGACAGGGTCAGGCAGAGCACCACCGAGGCGACGAGACTGACTTTAGGGTCGACACCGGCAATAACGGAAAAGGAGATCACTTCAGGGATTAATGCCAGTGCGGTAATTACTCCGGCCAGGCATTCGCGGGTCAATAGCGCAGGTGAACGCAGAACGCGCCCCACACTGATATCGCCCGCCACAACGTCGGTTGCGGCAACATCATTGGTTTGAGTCATAAAGGTTTGCAGGCTCTTTGATTGTTTTGCTCCCGCGCGAGGGGCGGGTAGATTTTGATAATGGTGAGGGGCAGATAGTACCGGGCGACAGGCGAAGATGCCAGAAAAAGGGGAACTCCCTCCATGGAGTCCGACTTACAGTGAGAAATCGTCCGGGGTTTTATGGACCACCAGTTCGAGCAGCTGTCGGTAGTTATCAAGCATCTCCCTGTCACTTTCCAGTTCCAGGCGATGAATAAGTTTAGAAATAATGGCTTTATTATTGACTGGCATGCCTGACTGCAGGATTTCTGCAACAAGGATACCCAGCATTTCCATCTCGCTGGCTGGCTTATTGGCCGCAGGGTTAAAATAATCAGCAATTTCCTGATTGGTCCGGGGAAGAATATATTGCATGTGTAAGCCCTTCAGAACAGCCCGATTCCGGTTCGGATGTCAGGACAAAAGCGATCAAAAAAACCACCGCATGGACAGATGCGATGGTACCAGTGTCACAAATTGAGCAAACAAAAAATAACCTCTGAAGGTGGAAATCCACTGACACCTTCAGAGGCGACGCAAGTGCATCATTCGTTACAGAGTCGCATTACAACTCGTGGCAGTAAACTTATACAATGAAAGCCGATCTGTACAACCAGAATCATTGGCAAATTGTGCTATTTTAAACTTATCAGCAGGTTATAAGGATTATTCCGAAGCAAAAATTGTACAAATAACCTGTACAAGCTGCGCGGGGGGCGATCTGAGTGGGGAAGGCCGGGAAGCCGTGGCCAGCTTCCCGCAAACAAATCAGCTGAATAATGCCAGTTTTGCCGTCAGCTTACGCAGGGCTTTTTTATCACCGACGATGGCGATTCCCAGCAGGCGCCACTGCTGACGCGGCTGTTGCCGTAGCACGGCGCTAAGCGCCTGATAATCAGTGGTAGACTGCCCCTCTTCAGGAAACAGCACCAGATCATATTCAGCCTGTTCACACTGCTCCCGCAATGCACTGAGCTGTTCGTCGGTTGCGGATAACACCGGAATACCGGTGGTGATCAAACCGGGACAAGGGCGGCTCTCTGCATCCTCCAGGTTGTCGCCAACCAGCGCGGGATGACGTTGTCCCAGGGTTAAGGCCATCACCGCGGCGGCATTAGTGGCTTTGCCTGGCGGCAGCGTGGCATTCAGTATCATCACACATCGTGGGTCTTGCATTGCGCTTCTCCTGACTTGAAAAGCGCATTGTGACAAGTGGCTTAATCCGGGTCTGGAAGATTTGTGCAGGCGTGCTGATAACGTGCGGGAGAGAGCTGGCAGGCGCGTTTAAACCAGCGGCCAAGGTGACTCTGATCGGCGAAGCCCAGCGCGGCAGCGACATCGGCGACGGGCTGGCCCTGCGCCAGCTGACGACGTGCCTGGCTCAGCCGCCATTGCACCAGCCAGGCGTGGGGCGGTAAACCCCAGTGCGTCTGGAACAGGCGTGATAACCGGAAGCGATCCACCTGCAGCTGCTGCGCCATCTGCACCAGGCCGGGATTGTCGGCATGATGGGCAATCAGCCAGTCACGCGCCTGCAAAGCCAGCCGGACATCTTTATCCATAGGCTGCTCGGGCAGTGACCATTGCTGGTGCGGATTAAGCTGACCGAACATCCGGTCCATCGCCGCCTCTTTGATGATTGCAGGATGGTTGTGCCACAGCGCATCAAACGCGTGCCAGACGGCATACGCCAGCGGGCGGTCGTCGCGCAGCGTGTCGGCAAAGCGTAACTCGTGTGGTATGGAGCCATTCGCCTGTTCTGGGGCAAGGTGCTGCGCAATCTGCTGCGGTGAAAGATAGAGCATCCGGTAGGTGAAACCGCTGTCGTTGACAGCATCACCATCATGCAGCTCCTCCGGCTCAAGCATAAAAACTGTGCCGGGACGGCTCTGATGCTGTTTGCGCCGCGAATGAAACTGCTGTACACCTTGCTCGGTTACGCCAATCAGATAACTGTCGTGCCAGTGGGGATCATAAGCATGGCCGGTAAAGTGGGCGCGCAGGGCCTCGATACCGCTGACGGCATCACGGCGCAGATCAACCCAGTTTGTTGCTGCCTGTTTCATGTTCTCTGGCTCCCGGTTGCGGCCTCTGGACATTCTGCCGCGATCCACTAATTTTTAACAGGCCGGACGCTTTTCATTCGTGTTTCGCTTTGCGTATAATAACGCTTCCAATCCATTAGAACTCTCACTATTAGGCTGCTAACATTTGTCTGAGCATACGCGTACCTTTACCCACTTACTGCACCTGACGGCACATGCCTGGCGCCTGGCGGTAGATCGCCACCTTAAAGATAGCGGCTTAAGCATGAGCAGCTGGATGGCCATCGGGCTGATTGCGAGTGAACCGCAACGCATGACGCAGACTGAGCTGGCGCAGCTGCTGGGGCTGGAAGATGCCAGCATGGTGCCGCTGGTGGATCGGCTGGTGAAACAGTCACTGCTTACGCGGGTACAGCCGCCTGAAGATCGGCGTAAACGTCACCTGGTATTGACTGATAAAGGCAACGAAGCGTTCGCCAAAGTGAAAACCGAGGCTGATGCACTTCGTACTGAAATGCTGGCCGATATTGATCCTCAGGATCTGGCCGTAACTGAGCGCGTACTGCAACAACTGCTGAGCCGCATGGGAAGTATGTAGCAGTGGCAAAGCGAAATCCCTACGCTGCACGCGAGTGGTTGCCGCACGAAAAACCGATGATGCCGGGCTCGCCTTCGACACCGCTGCATTCGATGCCGAAACGCGTGGCCTTTGGTCTGATCGGTTTACTTATTTCGCTAACCGGTGCGCTAAGTAACGCACTGGTCACCGCGAATCTGGTAAACCTGCAAGGCACCTTTGGGGCCTGGTCGAATGAAATTGCGTGGCTGCCTGCGGTCTACGTGATGGGAAACATCTCTATTAACCTGCTGCTGGTGAAGTTTCGGCAGCAGTTTGGTCTGCGTGTCTTTACCGAGGCCTTTCTGGTGCTCTATGTACTGGTGGCGTTCTTTCATCTGTTCGCCAACGACCTTAGTTCGGCGATCATTGTGCGCACCGCCCACGGAATGGTGGCTGCGGCACTCAGCTCACTGGGTATCTTCTATCAGGTTCAGGCCTGGCCTGCGAAACATCGCCTGAAAGCGCTGGTAATTGGCCTGACAGTGTCGCAACTGGCTATTCCACTGGCGCGCTTATTCTCGTCAGAATTGTTGCAGCTCAACGAGTGGCGTGGCCTCTATCTGTTTGAACTTGGTCTGGCGCTGATTGCACTCGGTGGGGTGCTGATGCTGAAACTCCCGCCTGGCGACCGCTTCAAAGCCTTTGAAAAAATGGATTTTCTTACCTTTATCCTGCTGGCACCCGGCATGGCATTGCTGTGCGCCGTGCTGACGCTTGGCCGTATTGAGTGGTGGTTCACCACGCCGTGGTTGGGTATTTGTACCGCGATTGCTCTGACGCTGATTGTCACGGCGATCGTCATCGAACATAACCGGCGCAATCCGCTGATCAACACTCGCTGGCTGAGCAGCGGCATGATGCTGCGGCTTGGCATTGTGATGATCATGATCCGTATCGTACTGGCGGAACAGAATACCGGTGCAATTGGCTTTCTGCAGCAGATTGGCCTGCAGAACGATCAAATGCGCGGCCTGGCGCTGGCGATCATGGCTGGGGTTATCGCAGGCATCGCCGCCAGTGCACTGACCATCAAGCCTAATCACCTTAACTGGCCGATTGTCGCCTCGCTGGTCGTGATGATTATCGCCTCGCTGATGGATGCGCAATCCAGTCCGCTGACCCGCGGCCCCGAGATGTATTTCAGTCAGTTTTTGCTGGGCTTCAGCAGTGCCTTTTTCATGGCACCTGCAATGTTAATGGGCATTGGCAGCGTGGTGACTCAGCCGAAAAACCTGGTGAGCTTTGTGGTGCTATTTGGCATGAGTCAGAACCTGGGCGGGCTGATCGGCTCGGCGATTCTTGGCACGTTTCAGGTCTGGCGGGAAAAATATCACTCCAGTCTGCTGGGCGATCAACTCTCCCTGCTCGATCCCAACGTCACCGAACGGCTCAGCCAGTACAATGCGCTGTTTAATTCGCTGGTCGGTGACGACGTTCTGCGCGGCGCGCAGAGCACCAGCCAGTTACAGACGGTCGCCACGCTGCAGGCCAACGTGCTCGCCTATAACGACACCTATCTGTTAACCGCCGCGCTGGCACTGGTCACATTGATGTGGGTGATGTGGCGTTTAACCCGGCGTCGTTACCTGGACTGGCGTCAGGCACAATTTAACCTGCGTGAGCAGCAACAGCTGGCCGCGTTACAGGAATCAACGGAGAAACAATGAGTCAGCAGGATGAGCTTCAGGCGGCAGAACGCGAACGCGCAAATCGCCGCCGTATTCTTTCTATCGCCGCAGGCAGCGGCATTGTGGTGATTGGCGTACTGGTCATCCTCTATGCCTGGCAACTCTGGCCGTTTACCAGTGCAATACAAAGTACCGAAAATGCCTATGTGCGCGGCCAGGTGACCTTTATCAGCCCGCAGGTCAATGGCTATCTCACCTCGGTAGAGGTGATCGATCTGCAGCCGGTGAAAAAAGGGCAGCTGCTGATGACGATTGACGACCGTATCTATCGCCAGCGGGTCCATCAGGCGCAGGCGCAGCTGGCCATGAAGCAGGCGGCACTGAACAATAACCTGCAGCAGCGGCGCAGCGCACAGGCAACTATCGAGAGCAATAAAGCGGCGCTGGAGAATGCCAAAGCCCAGGCGCTGAAAAGTGGCTTCGATCTGAAACGCGTTGAAAATCTCACCGCGGACGGATCGCTGTCTGTGCGCGAGCGTGATGCCGCCCGTGCCGCCAACGCACAGGCGCAGGCGCAGGTGCGTCAGGCTGCCGCACAAATCGCCGTCGCCGAGCAGAATCTGCAGACTGTCATCGTTAACCGTGACGCGCTGGAGGGCGATGTTGAGAGCGCCCGCGCCGCACTGGAGCTGGCGGAGATTGACCTGGCTAATACCCGGATCACTGCGCCTGACGATGGTCAGCTCGGTCAGCTGTCGGTTCGAACCGGAGCCTATGTCACGGCCGGTACGCGTCTGACCTCGGTAGTACCGAATCACAAATGGATCATCGCGAACCTCAAAGAGACCCAACTGGCCCATATCCGTCCCGGCCTGCCGGTGACGATTCGGGTTGATGCGCTGGATGGCAAACGCTTTAACGGTCAGGTGGAATTTATCTCTCCGGCTGCAGGCTCGGAGTTCAGCGCCATCTCTCCCGACAACGCGACCGGAAACTTCGTTAAAATTGCACAGCGCATTCCTGTTCGTATCCGCATCGACGATCAGGATATGCATCAGCTGCGTCCAGGTATGTCGGTTGAAGTCAATATCGACACCGCCGCCCAGCCGGATGGTGAGGATGGGCGATGATGCGGCGCGGCTTACTGGTAAGCGCGCTCACGCTGGCACTGACCGGCTGCGCCACGCAGGTTGAAAAGGCACCGGCCTCTCTGCCGATCCCCGAGGCCTGGCGCACGAGTGTCGGGCCAACAGCTGCGCCGGAAGCGGAGTGGTGGCGCGCGTTTCATGATGAATATCTCAATCGGCTGGTAACACAGGCGCTGCGTAATAATCCCGATATCCTCACTGCGCGATCCCGGGTTGAGCAGTATCGCGCCCAGCTGCGCGCCGCACAGGGCGATAACTTTCCAGCGCTGAGCGCTGGCGTTGCCGCGACCCGTGAACGTACGCTCTCGTCAGTGACCGGGCAGCCGTATGAAACCGATGTTTTCCAGGGCTTATTAAAGGCGAACTATGAGGTTGATCTCTGGGGCGCGCGCAGCAGCAGCATCTCGGCATCGCAGGCGAGCTTAGCGGCACAGCAGGCCGCCGCGTCTGCCGCTGAGCTGACCATCGCCAGTTCAGTAGCGTCGGGTTATCTCAATTTGTGCGCACTGGATGAGCAACTGCGGGTGACGGAAGCGACGCTGGCGACCCGCAACAACTCTCTGAAGCTGGCACAGCGTCAGTTCGAAACGGGCTACACCTCGAGGCTGGAGTGGATGCAGGCCGCCTCGGAATATCAATCGGCTAAAGCGCAGATGCCGCAGTTGCAGCATCAGATCACTCAGCAGGAAAATGCGCTGAGCATTCTGGTGGGCATGAACCCGCGTAGCATTGCCCGTCGTCAGCAGTTCGATCAGATTTTACCGCAGCAGATGCCGTCGCTGTTGCCATCAGAACTGCTTAATCGCCGTCCGGATATTATGCAGGCTCAGCGTCAATTACTGGCTGCAGATGCCAGCCTGGCCTCATCGCGGGCTAAGCTGCTGCCGGGGCTGAACCTCACCGCCACCGGCACCCTGCAGAGTTCGGTGCTGCACCAGTTAGCGGACGATCCGTTCCGGCTCTGGAGCGTGGGTGGCAGCATCCTGGCGCCGCTGCTGAACCGTGAAGCGCTGACGGCGCAGGTTGATGTCTCAATGGCAACGCGCAATCAGGCGTTGTACGGTTATGAAAAAGTGGTTCGCAACGCTTTCTCGGAAGTTAACGATGCAATAGACGCCATCCGGCAGCGTGAGGCACAGCTTCAGGAGCTGCAAAAGCAGGAAGATTATGTGAAAGAAGCGCTGCGCATTGCCCGCAATCGCTATCAGAACGGCTACGCCTCCTATCTGGATGAACTGGATGCGCAGCGAACCCTGTTTTCAACCCAGCTGAACCGGGTGACTGTCAAAAATAACCTGCTACAGGCACAGATCGATCTCTACCGCGCGCTGGGCGGTGGCTGGACATCAGCTTCCGCACCCTGATTGCCCGGGCCGATCCAGCCGCAACCAGAGTTTCTGCGGCCGGGATCGGCCTCTGCGCTGTCGCTTCGACTGCGCATATTGCCCCGCTTTAATTCCCCAAATAACCCCTCAAAACCCATTCATACTTCTGCTTACCTGTCTTTACATTCGATGGTATCATGCGCGGGTTTTAAACCAGTCAGACGGAAAAGCGCACATAAAGTTAAAAAATTGCCAGACGAGTTATCCGCTTAATCCACTGATATTAATCATAAAAGAAGGGATTCATCATGAATAAAAAGACCATTTTCACGCTGGCCGTCGTTGCTGCGTTATTAACCGGCTGCGCGCGCACTGCGCCGATTCACAACGTGAATCAGACCCTCACCCAGCGCTACACCGACAACCAGATGAAACTGGCAATCATTGAAGCAGGTATCAGCCGTAAATGGGTAATGACTCCCGTTTCACCTGGTGTAATCAATGGCCGTCTTGCGCAGCGTGATGTCGTGGCGAATATCCGCATCACCTATACCAGCCAGAATTACCGCATCGATTATGTCAGCAGTGAAAACCTGAAAGCGGAAGAGGGTGAGATTCATAATAACTACAACCGCTGGATCACCAATCTCGACCAGGATATTCAGTTACGACTGTCGGCCCTTGCCGCTCAGTAATGCGTGTGCTGTCGCAATGATTTGCCGACAGACGATCTGAGCATAAAGATCTGCGGCATCCGGCCGACAAATCAGATGAGCTGCTATTGCTGAATCACTGAAGAAACCACTACCGTGAACGCCCGATACGGATCGGCAGAGGTTTCCCGGTACGCACTTTTTTTGCAGAGGGCAGGGGTGACGATCTGATGAACGCCGGCTCCACACGTATGACGAAAAGAGTGTTGAGATGAAACTCGCTTACTCACTGGTCGACTGGCAGGCTCTGGCTCCGGGATTACACGGCGGCGAGGCATGGCAGGACTGGGCGCAAAAGGGCTTTGCCATCGACCCCACAGAGGCGATGGCAAAGCCGCAATTTTTACCGATGATGACGGCGCGTCGTCTGAGCGGCGGCAGTCGTGCGGCGGTTGAGTGCGGGCTGGCGCTGCTGGCGCGACAACAGGTAGACGCTATTGTCTTTACCAGCCGTCACGGTGAGCTGGAGCGTAATCTGCGAATTCTCCATACGCTGGCGGATCACCAGTCGATGTCACCCACAGATTTTGCCATGTCGGTTCACAACTCGGCGGTTGGCAGCCTGACGATTGCGGCCAAAGCACCGCTGGTCTCCACGTCAATTGCGGCAGGCATTGATTCTTTTCAGCAGGGATTAATTGAAGTCAGCGCCCTGCATCAGGCGGGCTATCAGCAGGTGCTGCTGGTCGATTTTGACGGCATCGTCCCTGACTATTATTTACCGTGGCTGGCGGAACAGCGCGTGAATTTCTCCTATGCGGTGGCGCTGCTGCTGCGTGCGGGTGAACAACTCCACTGCACTGGCCGCACTGGCGGAGAGGAGAAGGCTGAAACACGTCTGCCTCAGAGTCTGCGCTTTCTGCAGCAGTGGCTGGCGGCGTCCCCCACCTTCAGCCTGGCAGGCGAACGCCTGACATGGCACTGGGAGAGAAATCATGGCTGATTGTTCGCAACCGGCGCAGTTCGCGGGGCGCCGCGTTAACTATTACTGGCGGCTGGTGATGACGGCGGTGAGTTTTACGCTGTTTGGCCTTGGCGGGCTGCTGTTATCACTGGTTGGTTTCAACCTGCTGCTGCTGGTACAGCGCGATTCGCTGCGTCGCCGCCTGCTGGCCCGACGTGCCATTGCCTTTAGTTTCCGCTGCTTCCTGCGTTTCTGCCGGATGTTCGGCGTCTATGACTACCGTATTGAAGGCGCTGAGCTGCTGCAACAGGATCGCGGATGCCTGATTGTCGCCAATCATCCATCCCTGATCGACTACGTGATGATCGCCTCGGTACTGCCGGAGATGGATTGCCTGGTGAAAGCCGATCTGCAGAAAAACCCTTTTATGCGTGGAGTGATCCGCGCCGCCGACTATCTGATCAACAGTGAAGCGGAGACGCTGCTGCCGGACAGTCAGCAGCGACTGGCGCGCGGCGACAATATATTGATCTTTCCGGAAGGCACCCGTACCCGCTACGGTCAGCCGCTGACTTTGCAGCGCGGAGCCGCCAATATTGCGGTGCGCGCCGGATGCGATCTGCGCGTGGTTCACATCACCTGCACTCAGCGTATGCTCGATAAACAGAGTCGCTGGTATGAGATTCCGCCGGTTAAACCGCTATTTACCGTGCGAGTACAAGCGCGAATCGACAGTCAGTCGTTTTGTGAAAGCAATCCCGATGCGCAGCCGCTGGCCGCGCGTCGCCTGACTCGCCATTTAGAGCAGGCGCTGGTCCCCCAGAACAGGTAAGACGAAAACAGGTATGGATTCATTAATTAACGATATCAAACAGATGATTATCGACACGCTGAACCTTGAAGATCTCAGCCCCGATGATATTGAAACCGACGCTGCGCTGTTTGGCGACGGGCTGGGGCTGGACTCAATTGATGCACTGGAACTGGGCCTGGCAGTGAAAAATCGCTACGGCGTCGCGCTCTCTGCGGAGAGTGAAACCCTGCGAGCGCACTTCTTTTCTGTTGCGACGCTGGCCGCGTTCGTCAACCAACAGCGCAGCTGAAAGCGGAGACAACCTTATGATGAACAAAGAAGAGATTTATCAGGAAGTGGCTTCGCTGCTCACCAGCCTGTTTGAAATTGCGCCTGAGGATATCCATCCCGAGGCACGTCTGTACGAAGATCTCGAGCTCGACAGCATTGATGCCGTTGATATGGTGGTTCATCTGCAAAAGCGTACCGGCCGTAAAATTAAGCCGGAAACTTTCCGCGCGGTGCGTACCGTGCAGGATGTGGTGGATGCCGTGGAACAACTGATGCGCGAAGACGCCTGATCTGTCGTGCCTGCTGCCACTCTTCGCCTGCTCAATCTGCTGACACTGCTGGTCTGGCCGCTGCTGGTCTGGCTGGCACTCACCCAGCCGCACTGGCAGGGACTCTTCTGGCTGCTGGCGCTGCTATTTGGCCTGCGCTGGCTGCAACTGCGTCGTCAGAGAAATGCCATGGGTGCGGTCATGGGCTGGCTGGCGCTGCTCGGCGCGCTGCTTTGTATCAGCAGCCAGCTGCTACGCGCTCAGCATCTGCTGCTCTGGTATCCGGTGGCGGTCAATCTGGCGATGCTGCTGGTGTTTGGTGCCTCACTCTGGAGTGCGATGCCGCTGGTGGAACGTATCGCCCGACTACGTGAGCCGGAACTCCCTGCCGCCGCTGTGCCTTATACCCGACGCGTCACCCAGATCTGGTGCCTGTTTTTTATCGGCAACGGCAGCATGGCGCTCTATACCTGTCTGCATGGCGATCTGCGGCTCTGGACGCTATGGAACGGCGGCATCAGCTACCTGCTCATCGGTGTGCTGATGGGAGCAGAATGGTGGGTACGTCAACGCGTGAGGCGAAAAGCATGAGGGTCGCTGACTGGCTGGCGGGAGACGATCGCGAGGTCGCCTGGCGAGGCGATCAACCGCTGATGCTCAGCGGGATGCATCGTCAGGTACTGGCGCTCACGCATCGCTTAACCGCGCAGCCGGGCACACACTGGGCGCTCTGTTTTGATGACAGCTACCGTTTCTGTGTGGCGCTGCTGGCGTGCTGGTATGCCGGTAAAACGCCGGTGATGCCGGGTCACAGCCGCGCAGCTCTGCTGGATGAGATGCAGGAGCAACTGGATGGCGTGCTGTGCGACATGCCGCTGGGGGTCAGTCTGCCGCTGCTGATGTGTGACGACGCTGAAGCGCAGGGGCAGTTACCGCCGCTGCCGGAGAGTGCAGCGCTGGTGCTCTTTACCTCGGGATCGACGGGCGTGCCGCGTCAGGTGGTAAAGCCGCTGGCGGTGATGGAGCAGGAGACCCGCTGGCTCAGCACTCTGTGGGGTGAGTCGCTGCGGGGATGCCGGGTCATCGCTTCGGTCAGCCATCAGCATCTTTATGGTTTATCGTTTCGACTTTTCCTGCCGATGACGCTCGGGTTGCCGTTTTCTGCCCAGCCGCTGTTTTACGGTGAACAACTGGTTCAGCTTCCGCGTGACTGTCACTATGCTTTTATCAGCAGCCCGGCCTTTTTATCGCGGCTGGACAGCACGCTTGATGCGCCCGCCTGTGAACTGATTGTCTCTGCCGGTGGCACACTGCGCGTGTCAGATGCAGAACAGGTCCGACAGCGCTTTGGCTGTCAGGTCAGTGAAATTTATGGCAGCACCGAAACCGGCATTCTGGCCTGGCGTCGGTGCGATCGTCCCGACGCGCCGTGGCGCAGCTTCCCGGAAGTCAGGCTGGAGCAGGTGACGCCCGATCGCTGGCAGGTCTGGTCACCGCTGATTGGGGATAATAATGGCCTGACGCTGGACGATCGGCTGAATATGCAACCGGACGGCGGATTTCAGCTGGCAGGACGTCACGACCGCATCGTGAAAATCGGTGATAAGCGCATCTCATTAAGTGAGATAGAACGCCGTCTGACCGATCTGCCAGAAATTGAAGATGCCGTGGCGCTGATAGTCACGCATCATGATCGTCAGGCGATTGGCGTCGTGCTATCACTGAACAGCACACTGGATGAGGCGGCTCTGCATCAGCGCAGGCAGCAGTGGAAACGCCAGCTACAGCGCTGGCTCGAACCGCTGGCGATGCCGCGCTACTGGCGGATTGTCGCCACTATTCCGGTCACCACTCAAAGTAAACGCGCCTGGCCGCTAATAGAGGAACTTTTTCATGTTGCCGATTGAACACAGCCGGGAACGGCAGGCTGACAGCGTGACGCTGACCCTGCAGGTTGAGGCCGGACTGTTCTGGTTCCAGGGGCACTTTCCGGCGCTGCCGATTCTGCCCGGAGTGGCGCAGCTCGACTGGGTGATGCACTACGGGGTGTCACTGCTCGCGCCCGGTAAACAGTTTGTCGCCATTGAAAACATCAAATTTCAGCAGCCGGTGTTACCCGACTCACTAATACAATTACATATTGACTGGGACGCTGAAAAATCGCGTCTGAGTTTCCGCTATAGCCTGCTGAGTGACGACGGCGAGCAGAGTGCCAGCAGCGGGAAGATCACGCTGTGTTAAGCGCTGCGTTCTCACCCTGCGTGGTGATCCCCTGCTACAACCACGGCGCGATGATGGCGTCGGTGCTGGCGCGGCTGGCACCCTTTAACCTGCCAGTGATCGTGGTGGATGACGGCAGTGATGCGGCGACTCAGCTTCAGCTGGCGACGTTACATGCCCCGCAGCTCAGCCTGCTGCGTCTCGACAGTAATCAGGGTAAAGGTGCGGCGGTGATCCACGGTTTGCGGGCCGCTGCGGCGCGCGGCTTTACCCATGCGGTGCAGCTCGACGCGGATGGCCAGCATCAGGCAGAGGATCTGCCGCTGATGCTGGCGGAAGCGGAGCGCTATCCCGATGCGCTGATCTCCGGCCAGCCGCTGTATGACGACTCAATCCCCAAATCACGTCTTTATGGTCGCTACATCACCCACTTCTGGGTCTGGATCGAAACGCTGTCGCTGTCGATCCGCGACAGCATGTGTGGTTTCCGCGTCTATCCGCTGGCTGCGACGCTGGCACTATGCGATCGCCGGGCTATCGGCCAGCGCATGGATTTCGACACTGAAATTATGGTGCGGCTTTACTGGCAGGGAATGCGCAGTCGCTTTATCCCGACCCGTGTCACCTATCCGGCCAGCGGGTTGTCGCACTTTGATGCGCTCTACGACAACCTGCGCATCTCCTGGATGCATACCCGGCTGTTCTTCGGCATGCTGCCGCGCATCCCGCGTCTGCTGGCAATGCGTAAATCGCCAGCGCACTGGTCTGTGGAATCGGAGCGGCGCGGACAGTGGGGATTACGTTTTATGCTGGCAGTCTATCGCTATGGCGGGCGGCTGCCCTTTACACTGCTGCTCTGGCCGGTCGTCGCGGTCTACTGGCTGAGCGGTCAACGCGCGCGAAGCGCTTCCCGGCAATGGCTGGCGCAGGTCACCGTTGCCGCACAGCAGCGGCAGGTTGCGTTACCGCCACGGCTTAACAGCTACCGCCATTTTCTGCGCTTCGCCGGGGCGATGCTGGATAAAGTCGCCAGCTGGCGCGGGGATTTGCAGTGGGGACGGGATATTGATTTCGCGCCGGGCGCAGAAGCGATCATCCGCGCACCCACACCCCAGGGCAAGCTGATCCTCGCTTCCCACCTTGGTGACATTGAAGCCTGTCGCGCGATGGCACAGCAGGTCAGCGGACTGGTGATTAACGCGCTGGTGTTTACCGACAATGCCCGACGTTTTCGGGCAGTACTGGAAACCATCGCCCCGCAGGCGGGAGTGAATCTGATGCCGGTCAGCGATATCGGGCCGGAGACGGCGATCCTGCTGCAACAGAAGCTGGATGCGGGGGAATGGGTGGCGATTGTCGGGGATCGTACCGCGGTGAATCCACAACGCGGCGGCGAGCGTCGGGTTATCTGGAGCGATTTTCTGGGCCGGGCCGCACCGTTTCCGCAGGGGCCATTTGTGCTGGCGGCCGCGTTGCGCTGTCCGGTGCTGCTGATGTTCGCGCTGCAGCAACGGGGTAAACTGCGTATCCACTGTGAGCCGTTTGCCGATCCGCTGCTGCTGCCTCGTGCGCAACGTCAGCAGGCGCTGCAACAGGCGGTCGATCGCTATGCGCAGCGACTGGCCCACTACGCACTGCTGGCTCCGCTGGACTGGTTCAACTTTTTCGATTTCTGGACGCTGCCTGATCAACAGGCGCACCACAAGGAGTCTGACCATGACTGAACATCATGCTGAAGTCGTGCTGACCGTCTCATTCAACGACTGCGATCCCATGGGCGTAGTCTGGCACGGTAATTATTTCCGCTTTTTCGAAGTCGCGCGTGAAGCCCTGCTGCGCAGCATTAACTACAGTTATGCCGAGATGGCCGCCAGCGGCTACGTCTGGCCGGTGGTCGACACCCGGGTCAAATACCGTCAGCCACTGCGCTGCGAAGAGACGATCCGCGTCAGCGCACGGATTACTGAATATGAGAACCGCCTGCGCATCGACTATGAAGTACGAAATGCGGCTGATCAGATCACCACTAAAGCGCATACGCTGCAGGTGGCCGTAGAGCAGGGGAGTCAGGCACTGTGCTTTGTTTCGCCCGACATTTTACTGGAACGCTTAGGAGTGAAAGGATGCTGAAAATAGTGCTTACCGGCCTGCTGCTGTGGGCGAGTGCCGCCAGCGCGGTTACGCTGGATCAGTTGCAGCAGCGTTTTGCCAGTCAGCCTGTGATCCGGGCAGACTTTACTCAGACGCGCACCATTTCTGGTATGCATCAGCCGCTGGTGTCGCACGGGCAGATGCTGATCGCCCGCGAGCAGGGGTTATGGTGGCATCAGCAGACGCCATTTGTGATGACGCTATTGCTGGATGATAAGCGCATGGTGCAGAGCCTCAACGGGCAGAAGCCTCAGGTGATCACCGCCGACAGCAATCCGCAGATGTTCCAGTTCAACCACTTGTTGCGGGCGCTGTTCCAGGCCGATCAGAAAGTATTGAACGAAAACTTTAGCGTGGCCTTCAGCGATCGCGGCAACGGCGCCTGGACGCTCGATCTGACGCCCAAAGCCGCGCCGCTCAACAAAATTTTCAACCGTATCTCACTGGCGGGTAGCGCCTTTCTGGATAGCATCAACCTGGACGATAAGCAGGGCGATAAGACCCAGATTCAGCTCAGCAACACCCGTACTGAACCGCCGCAGTTAAGCGATGAGGAGCAGGCGCGTTTTGCCGGGCCGTAACGATCGGCTGCTGGCTATTCTGTGGCTGGCCCTCTGTCTGTTGCTGGCGGCAGCGCTCGCCTTTCTGCTGCCGCGCAGCCAGCTTAACAGCAGCGTGCTGGCACTGCTGCCGCAGCAGAATCTGGGCGCGGCGCCGCCTGCGCTGCAGCAGGGCTTCATGCAGCGCCTGGATCGCCAGATGGTGTGGCTGGTTTCGCCCGGTGAGCAGGACGATCCGCAGGTCGCGGCCTGGTGGCTGGCTCAACTGCGCGCGCTGCCGGAACTGAAACAGGTGCAGGGCGCTCTTGATGCGCAACAGCAGCAACAGTGGGGCCGCTTTGCCTGGCAACATCGTAACGGCCTGATTGATGACGCGACGCGCAGCCGGTTGCAGAATGGCGGTGGGGCGCAGGCCGACTGGCTGCTGGCACAGCTCTTTTCAGCCTTCTCGGGCGTCAGCAGCAAAGAGTTGCAGGGCGATCCTTTGATGCTGGTGCGCGGTTCACAGCTGGCGCTGGCCCAGAACGCCGGGCGCATGACGCTGCATGATGGCTGGCTGACGGTAAAAGATGAGCAGGGTAAACAGTGGTATTTTCTGCATGGCGAACTGGCGAATAACGCCTTTAGTATGCAGCAAAGTCATGCACTGGTGACCCGGCTCGGTGCGCTGGAACAGCAGCTTAAAGGCCACTGGCCACAGGCGAAACTCCTGACGCGAGGCACAGTCCTGTTCAGCGACAACGCCAGCCAGCGCGCGCAGCATGATGTCAAAACGCTGGGCAGTATGACGCTGGGGGGCGTCGTCCTGCTGGTACTTCTGGTCTTTCGTTCACTGCGTCCGCTCTTGCTGACGGTGACCTCTGTGGCAATCGGCGCGATGGCGGGCACGGTGATGACGCTGCTTTGCTTCGGCGAATTGCATCTGATGACGCTGGTGATGAGCCTGAGTATTGTTGGCATCTCGGCGGATTACACGCTCTATTACCTCACCGAGCGTATGGTTCACGGCGATCAGCAAACCCCGTGGCAGAGCCTGCGAAAAGTCCGCGGCACGCTGCTGCTGGCGCTCGCGACCACGGCCATTGCCTGGCTGCTGATGCTGCTGGCGCCGTTTCCGGGGCTGCGTCAGCTGGCGGTGTTTGCCGCCAGCGGCTTAACCGCCTCCTGCCTGACGGTGATTCTGATCACGCCGTGGCTGGTACGCGGATTACCGGTGCGACCGGTGCCGCTGATGGTGCCACTGGCGCGCTGGCTTGCTGCCTGGCGCCGTCAGCGCGCGCTGCGCGTTGGATTACCCATCGCGATGGCGATTTTTGCCCTGACCGGTATTGCCCAGCTGAAGATAGATGATGACATCGCGCATCTGCAAAGTGCGCCTGCGCAGCTGCTGGAACAGGATCGCCAGCTCGCGGCGCTGACCGGCCAGCGTGCCGATCAGACCTGGTTTGTTGTCTGGGGCGATGACGCGCAGCAGACACTGCAGCGGCTGGAAAAACTGGCCCCGGATCTGCACCATGCGCAACAGCAGGGCTGGCTGCAGCGCTATCGTCTGTTGCCTCTTCAGTCGCTGGCTCAGCAACAGCAGGATCTCCAGCTGTTGAAGCAGGCTGCCCCGACGATTAGAGCGCGACTGCAGCAGGCGGGGATTGCGCTGGCCGCGCCGGATCTGACCCCGATGCCGGTGACGCCGGATGACTGGCTGGCGAGTCCGCTGAGTGAAGGCTGGCGTCTGCTGTGGCTGACGCTGCCGGATGGGCAGAGCGGCGTTTTGATCCCCACCAGCGGCGTAAAAGACAGTGCCGCGCTCGCGGCGCTGGCTAAGCAGCATCCGGGCGTCAGCTGGATTGACCGTAAATCCCGTTACGATTCGCTGTTCAGTTTCTGGCGCACCCTTCTCGGCGGTTTACTGACACTGGCGCTGCTGCTGATTACCCTGAGTTTTGTGCTGCGGCTGGGGCTAAAAGCGGGTTTACGCAGCGCGCTGCCGTCAGTTCTGTCGCTGGCGATGGCGCTGGCAACGCTGGGCTGGATCGGCGCGTCTCTGAACCTGTTTGCGCTGCTGGCGCTGATTCTGGTGCTGGGCATCGGCATTAACTACACGCTATTTTTCAGCAACCCACAGGGTACGCCATTGACCTCATTGCTGGCGGTCTCGCTGGCGATGATCACCACCTTACTGACGCTGGGGATGCTGGTATTTAGCAGCACCAGCGCGATTGCCAGTTTTGGCACCGTATTATGCAGCGGCATCTTCAGCGCTTTCCTGCTGTCACCGCTGGCGATGCGACCCACCCGATCAAGGAGTAAACGATGATCCGCGCTGCCTTTATTCTGCTCACAGCTCTGCTGCTCAGCGCCTGTGCCGATCATGCACCTGACAGCAGCCATCCTGCTGCCTGGCTGAAACCGGGCGTGAAGGTGACGCTGCCGCCACCAGGCATTCGTCCCGCCTTCCAGCAGCAGCAGCTACTGACCGGGCAGGTAAAAGGCCAGAGTCAGTCACTGCTGGTGCTGCTCAGCGCCGATGAACAGCAGATTGATCTGGCGGGACTCTCTTCGGTGGGTATCCGCCTGTTCAGCCTGCGCTACGATGCCCGCGGTATTCACACCCAGCAGCTGATGCCACTGCCGCAGATGCCCCCCGCCAGTCAGGTGCTGGCAGACATCATGCTCAGCTACTGGCCGCTGGATGTGTGGCAAAAGCAGCTACCGCCGGGCTGGACGCTGCAGGATCAGGGGTTAAAGCGACGGCTACTTGATGCCGATAAGCAGCTGGTGACCGAAATTGATTATCTGCAACGTGGTAATCAGCGACAGCCGATCAGCATTCAGCAGCATGCCTTTGGCTATCAGATCCGCATTCAACATCTGGACGCCTCATGATTTACATCTCTGCCATCGGCATGCTGAATGCCCTGGGTAATAACAGTCAGCAGATTGCAGACAGCCTGAAAAAGGGTGAGGCACCCGGTATGCAGCTGCGCCATGGCTGGCTGAGCGGTGATCGCGCCTGCTGGCTGGGCAGGGTTGAGGCTGAACTGCCGGCGATTCCTGCTGCGCTGAGCGCGCACAATACCCGCAATAACCAACTGCTGCTGGCCGCGCTGGTGCAGATTCGTCCGGTACTTGATGCGGCGATTGCCTGTTATGGTGCCAGCAGAGTGGCGATTGTGCTGGGCACCAGTACCTCGGGCGTGGATGAGGGCGATCAGCAGATTTGTGGCAATCAGCCCGATTATCACTACCAGATGCAGGAGTTGGGCGATCCATCACGTTTCCTGGCTCACTATCTGCAGCTGGCTGGTCCAGCCTATACCATTTCTACCGCCTGCTCCTCCAGCGCCCGCGCCATAATCAGCGGTGAGCGACTGATTGCGGCGGGGCTGGCGGATGTCGCACTGGTGGGCGGTGCGGACTCCCTGAGCCGGATGCCCATTAACGGCTTCGACAGCCTGGAATCGCTTTCTGAACGTCGCTGCGCGCCATTCAGCCGGGATCGGGACGGTATCTCAATTGGTGAAGGCGCGGCGCTGATGCTGCTGACGCGCGAACCGCAGCCGCTGGCGCTGCTGGGCGCGGGCGAATCATCTGATGCCTGGCACATGTCAGCTCCCCATCCGCAGGGTGAGGGCGCTGAACGTGCGATGCGCATGGCGCTGCAGCAGGCGAATCTGTTGCCGCAGCAGGTCGGATATATCAATCTCCACGGCACAGCGACGCCGCTGAACGACCAGATGGAAGCCGCTGTCATTGAGCGCCTGTTTGGCAATGCGGTTCCGTGCAGCTCGACCAAACATCTTACCGGCCATACGCTCGGCGCGGCAGGGGTGTGCGAGGCCGCGCTCAGCGCGCTAATCCTGCTACACAATCTGCCGCTGCCCGCGCAGGATTTCAGTGAGACGGAGCAGGATGGCACGCTGCCGGATTGCGGATTGCTGTTACAGCCGCAGGCACTGCAGCGGCCGGTCATCGCCTCGAATTCATTCGCCTTTGGCGGCAATAACACCTGTCTGATTCTGGGACGCCTTGATGGACATTAATTCTCCCGCGGCACACTGGCTGCCGCACGCTGCACCGATGCTGCTGCTTGATCAGTTGATCGCCGTTGATGAAGACCAGGTTCACTGTCAGGTGTCGACCTGTGCCGGTGGCGTACTGGCTCCGTTTCTTACATCACAGGGCGAAGTGCCTGCCTGGTTTGGCGTCGAAATGATGGCGCAGACCGTGGGCGTCTGGTCGGGCTGGCATGCAAAGCAGGGCGGCGCCACCCTGATCCCGCCCGGTATGCTGCTGGGCGGACGCGGCTGGCGAGCTGAGCGGCCGTGCTTTCCGGCCAATGTCACGCTGGATATCCGGATGACGCTGCTGATGCGGGATGACCGCATGGGCAGCTTTGAGGGCGACATTCGTTATGGCACACAACGGCTTGCCAGCGGTCGTCTGAACACGTATCAACCTAATGAAGCAGAGTTACAGCAATTAATGTCACAAGGAAATCAGCCATGACAGATTCGGTATTAGTGACGGGCGCCAGCAAAGGCATCGGCCGCGCGATTGCGCTGCGTCTCGCCCAGGATGGCTATCAGGTTATCGTTCATTTTAACCGCGACCGTGCAGGCGCTGAGCAGTGCCTGCAGCAGATCGAATCCGCAGGCGGCACGGGCCGTGTGCTGGGATTTGATGTAGCTGACCGGGTGGCAACCCGCGCCGCGCTGGAAGCGGACATTGAGCAACACGGCGCCTATTATGGCCTGGTGAGTAATGCCGGTATCACCCGTGATGCGGCGTTTCCCGCCCTGACGGATGAGGAGTGGGACAGCGTGATCCACACCAATCTCGACAGTTTTTATAATGTGATCCAGCCCTGCGTGATGCCGATGATCGGCCTGCGGCGCGGTGGCCGTATTATTACGCTCTCATCGGTTTCCGGAATAATGGGTAATCGCGGTCAGGTCAACTACAGCGCGGCGAAAGCGGGCATTATCGGGGCCACGAAAGCACTGGCGATTGAGCTGGCTAAACGCAAAATCACCGTTAACTGCATCGCGCCGGGTCTGATCGATACCGGCATGGAGGGAATGGAACCTCGGGTGATTGAGGAAGCAATGAAGATCGTGCCGATGAAGCGCATGGGCGCGGCTGAAGAAGTCGCCGGGCTGGCGAGCTATCTGATGTCCGATATCGCCGGTTACGTGACGCGTCAGGTGATTTCGATTAATGGAGGCATGCTGTGATCCAGCGGGTAGTCGTAACCGGTATGGGTGGTGTCACCGCTTTTGGTGAGTCCTGGGCGGAGGTGTCGGCGCGGATCCGTGCAGGCCGCAATGCAGTGCGTTTCATGCCCGAATGGCAGATCTACGACGGGCTGCATACCCTGCTCGGCGCACCCGTGGATAACTTTGAACTGCCTGCGCACTACACCCGCAAGCGTATCCGCGCCATGGGCCGCGTTTCGCTGCTGGCGACGCGTGCAACCGAGCTGGCGCTGACCCAGGCGGGCCTGATTGACCATCCGGTGCTGACCAGCGGGGAAACGGGTATCGCCTACGGTTCGTCGACCGGCAGTACCGGGCCGGTCAGCGAGTTCGCCACCATGCTGACGGAAAAGCACACTAACAATATTACCGGCACCACCTACGTGCAGATGATGCCGCATACGACGGCCGTCAATGCCGGGCTGTTTTTCGGCCTGCGCGGCCGGGTGATCCCGACCTCCAGCGCCTGTACGTCCGGCAGCCAGGCGATTGGCTATGCCTGGGAAGCAATTCGTCACGGTTATCAGACGGTGATGGTTGCTGGTGGTGCGGAGGAGCTTTGTCCGTCGGAAGCGGCAGTGTTCGACACCCTGTTTGCCACCAGCCAGCGTAATGACGCACCGCACACCACGCCTGCACCCTTTGATCAGCAGCGCGATGGCCTGGTGATTGGCGAAGGCGCCGGCACGTTGATCCTGGAGTCGCTGGACCATGCCCTGGCGCGCGGCGCCACGATTTACGCGGAGCTCACCGGTTTCCATACCAACTGCGATGCCGCGCATATCACGCAGCCGCAGCGGGAAACCATGCAGATCTGCATCGAGCGGGCGTTGCTAAGCGCGGGTATTACGGCCGCAGACGTTGGTTATGTGAATGCGCACGGCACCGCCACGGAACGGGGTGACATGGCCGAAAGTCTGGCAACGGCGGCGGTGTTTGGCGAAACAACGCCGATCTCCTCGCTGAAGTCCTATTTTGGCCATACGCTGGGGGCCTGTGGAGCACTGGAAGCCTGGATGAGTATTGAGATGATGCGGGAAGGGTGGTTTGCGCCAACCCTTAACCTGACACAACCTGCCGCCGACGGTGGTCAGCTGGATTACATCATGGGTGAGCCGCGAAAGCTGGAGACCGACTATATCCAGAGCAACAACTTTGCCTTCGGTGGGATAAACACCTCACTGATCTTCAGGCGCTGGCGCGGCGTCTGACATCATGCCCGTGCTGCGCAGGCACGGGCCAGTTTATTTTTTGGACGAAAGAACCGGACGATAAACAGCCTTTCATTTACACTGTCATTCACCGCATCACACCCGGCGGTCCCTATTTTTTACAGGATAGTTATGTCTTTGCCCTCGCCACCCGACGATCACGATGAGCCGATTCGCCAGTCACTTGACGATGCGCACTTTGCGATAGTGGTACTTGTGGTGACCTCAGTAACGCTTATAATCTTTGTCCTGATGATTACGCTCTGGATGAGCTGACACGCACAGGGATTCAACGGATTGAATAAGGAGAAGGCGATGGACTCCGGAGATGACAAGTTAATCGCAATTATCGGTTTGCTGGCCGCCTGTCTGATCGGCGTCACCTTCCTGTTTACCATGGTGTGGCTGACCGATGTTCGTCATCCTGCCGAGCCTTCTCTCGACGTTCGCTCCTGTTACCCGAAAAAGCCCCCCTCTCAACACGTCTGATCACGCGTTACGTGTGGCGAACTTAATTTGCTGACTGCGCAACACCAGCGCCAGGGACTCATGCAGGTTACGGTTGCCATTGGGATCGGCTAATCCCAGTAGCGGACCCGGTGAACGCCTGTCATCCGCCCAGGCGGGATACTCCACCACTGGATAGAGCGAAATGCCCTCTATCGCAATGCCCTGATCCAGCGCTACCGCCACGTTTTCACTGATCTCCTGCAGCCAGGGCGCGCGTGCGTCGCCCTCTGCGCCGGTTTCGGCAATCAGCATCGGCCGCTGGTAGCGCTGCCAGCACTGTGCCAGCAAAATGTGCAGCGGAACGCGCGCCGGATCCTCAAGGGACATCGGTTGATCGGGGAAAAACCAGTGGTTGTCGGGATAGTAGTTCAGGCCGAGGATATCCAGGCAATCTTCACTGCCGCCTAACTCTTTATCGACGCGACCGGCAAGCATATCCCAGGCCTCGAACTGCGCCTGATGCTGCGCATCGGCATAGGGTTTGCTGTCCGGGTTATCGGGATGATGCGCAATCTGTACCAGCGGGTCGGTCAGGACAAAGCGCGCCTCCGGATAAACGTCACGAATGGCATGAATCGCCGCCAGCGAGGCACGGACAAGCTGGCGCTTCAGCTCTTTACCGCGATTCGCCGCGTGGGGATTGAACCAGGCGACATCAGCGCCGGCCCATGACCAGAAAGAGATTTGATTCACCGGCGTGAAGAAGGGGCGTTCAATGCCCTCATCGCGCATCAGTTGTGCCATAGCACGGGCGAAACGACTAAAATGTTCAACAAATTCGGCTTTCCAGATATTAAGATGATCAGGATAACCAAAGTGCGCCAGCTCCCAGATGATCTCAATCTCCTGACGTCGCGCGGCTTCTACCATCGGCAGAAAGCTTTGCCAGTCATACTGGCCGGGGATCTTTTCAATCAGATGCCAGCGGGCACCGTCGCGGGCGGTAAGCAGGTGCTGCTCAGCCAGCGCGGCATAATCTTTTTCCAGTAGCATGTCGTGTCCACTGCTGAAGACCATATCGAGCCGTTTACCCGGTGTACGGCAGGCGGTGGAGCAGGGGAAACTGCCCTGGAAAAAGCTGCGAAACAGGCTGGGATGGTAGCGCTGGCGGGTATCTGTAGGGGGTTGATGAGACATATTCCTCTCCTGCCGGGCTAATGCCGGTCACAGATCGTCCGGTTAAGTCTAGACTAAAAAACGCCCGTGACCGTTCACTCAATCGGAACAGTGGTATGGCGCCTGAGGTCGGGCCGGGGAATAATAAAAATAACTGCATTTTACAGGGAATTGTCATGACCGAAGCGTTTGAGCTCTCCCCGTCACTGGAACGGTCCAGCTGGCTGAAAACCCAACTGGAGCCAGAGTGTCTGCGTCATCCCGGGCTGAGCGGTGTTCATCAGCTAAGCGACGGGCTGGATGCCTTTGCTGCCCGCTATCTGCTGATACAAAAAGCAGAGCGTTCACTCGATATTCAGTACTACATCTGGCAAAACGATCTCTCTGGCCGGTTGCTGTTTAGCGCCGTACTGGAGGCGGCTCGTCGCGGCGTGAAGGTGCGGCTGCTGCTGGATGACAATAATACACCGGGTCTGGACGATACGCTGGCCCAGCTCAACCGCCATCCCAACATCGAGGTACGGCTGTTTAATCCGTTTTCGTTTCGCACTCTGCGCGCGTTGGGGTATCTCACCGATTTTGCCCGTCTGAACCGTCGCATGCATAACAAGAGCTTTACGGTGGATGGTGTCACAACCGTGGTAGGGGGACGCAATATCGGCGACGAATATTTCGGAACCGGCAATGAACCGCTGTTTGCCGATCTCGACGTAATGGCGGTTGGTCCGGTGGTGAAAGAGGTCGCAGAGGATTTTGAGCGCTACTGGCGGAGCAAGCCAGTATCAAAGCTGCAGCAGGTACTGGATGAAGATGAACCAGAAGAGGATAGCGTGAGTCTGCCGCCTGAATGGCGTCACAGTGAGCCGGTGCAGCGTTACCTTCAGCGGCTGGAAAATTCCTCACTGCTGCAGGAGCTGGAAGAGGGCACGCTGGACCTGACCTGGGCAAAAGCGCGGCTGCTGAGCGACGATCCGCGTAAAGGGCTGGGTAAAGCGCGCGCCAAAAGCCTGCTGCCACAACGGATGCTGGAAGTGATTGGCACCCCGCAGGAGCAGTTCGATATTATCTCTGCCTACTTTGTGCCGACGCGTGCAGGCGTGGCTCAACTGCTGGCGCTGAAGCGCAAAGGGGTAAAAATTGCCATTCTGACCAACTCGCTGGCGGCCAACGATGTGTCGATCGTGCATGCCGGTTACGCCAAGTGGCGCAAAAAACTGCTGCGTCATGGCATCGCCCTCTATGAGCTGAAACCGCAGACGGGCGTACCTGATGCCCCGCACGACCGGGGATTAACCGGTAACTCCGGCTCCAGCCTGCATGCCAAAACCTTCTCGGTGGATCAACAGACGCTGTTTATCGGCTCATTTAACTTCGATCCCCGTTCAGCGGTGCTGAATACCGAGATGGGGCTGGTCATTGAGAGTGCGGCACTTGCCGCAGAGACGCATCAGCGCTTCAGCCAGTCAATGCGTGATCGGGCCTGGACGTTACGGCTGGATAAGTGGGGAAGGGTAAACTGGCTGGAATATCCGGATGAGCCGCAGCAGATTGTGCATAAACACGAGCCGGGCTGCTCCTGGTGGCAGCGCCTGCAGGTAAGGCTGGTGTGGCGACTGCCGATTGAGTGGCTGCTGTAAGCTGGGCTGTTCAACGTAGTGGGCTCCAAAACCACAGATTGCTTATCACAGACAATTTCTGGACGTAAAGCGAAGGGTACCGGCTCCCTGAGCCTGCTCGCTGTACGCAAGGCGATGAGAGTTTGCTCCCATCGCCTTGTGTTTATTCGCTGTCTTCAGGCAATACCATCAATGCCCTTTTCCGGCCTGCCTGCGCTCAAACTTACCCGAGAACAGGAACCGCAGCAGCGGAATGCGCAGGTGAATCTCGTAAAGCAGAAACGCGATGCCAAACACCATCAGCAGGCCGACGAAGAAACCCAGCGTATTGTTTTCAATCCGTGGCGTGACATAAATGCCATACAGCAGCGTCAGCGGATGGTGCACCAGATAGATAAACAGTGACGCATTGACCAGATACATGATGCGCGGCGAATGCGCGTTCAGCAGTTTGTGACCAAAGCAGAAGCAAACGTTCAGCATGCAGAGGCCCATCAGCGTCGTGATGATCGCATCCAGCTCATACAACCAGCCATCGCCACTGCTCAGACGCTGATTAGTACAGTAGGCGACAAACATCACTACCGCGCCGATCCACATCACCGGATTAAACCGCACAAACAGCAGTTTCAGCGGCTGATGCTTCCACGCCAGGGCGCCCAGCATAAAGAACGGCAGATAAAAGAGCGTCTGCATTACAACGATGTTGAACAAGCCATCCATCAGCCAGTCAGGCTGGAAAATAAACACCAGACGGCGGAACACACACCACACCAGCGCCCACGCCAGCACGCCAGCAGCCAGTGCACTCCAGCCAACCCGCGTGTAATCAATGGTGCGATGCTGATCGCGCAACCAGCGGAATGTCACCATGCCCAGCGTGGTCAGCATCACCAGCACTACCAGGAACCACAGGTGCGAAATCAGCTCCCACATCAGATTATTAAACTTCTGATAGGGCGTGAAGCGGGGCCAGTCAGCCAGCTTATCTGTCCACTCTTTCAGCATGAAAAATTGCGGCAGCGTGAGCAGGGGAATGGCGGTGAGTAAGGGGATCCCCACGCGCTCCAGACGCACTTTCAGAAAGCGGCGTGGCTGATAGCGCAGATACAGCATGTAGGAGAAGTATCCGGAGATGACAAAAAACACCTGCATACGAAACGCATGAATAAAATCATTCAGCAGCGTCAGCCATAACGACGCCTCGTGACTATTGACAGCCCATTTCTGCGCGGAGTAGATGAGGGAAACGTGAAACGGCACCCCCAGTAACATCAGATACGCGCGGATGGAATCGAGGAAGTATTCACGTTCAGGTTTTACAGTACTCATAAAGTTCCAGTTCGTTAGTACGTTTGACCGGTTTCACCCTGAAACCGGATTATGCTCTGTGAAAATTCTACCTGGGATAAACCAGGTATACTATCAGTGGAATCCGTAGTGTCTAATTGTCCTAAAAGTAGCGTAAGGCCAGACGAAATGCGGGAACAATGTTGCGCATAAGCTGTCGGAAAACCGAATAATCCTTTAAGATAAACGGGTTTGATTTAAGCACACGAAAGGGGGGGATGTGCCGACTAAAGAAAAAAATAAAGCCGGACTGCTGAAGGTACGCTGGATTGGTACTGCAGTTCTGCTGGCGTTGTACGCCAATAACAGTTGGGCGTTTAACATCGATGATGTAGCCAAACAAGCCAAAGCGTTGGCAGGGAAAAGCTTCGAAGCGCCTAAAAGCAATTTACCCTCTCAATTTCGTGAAATGAAATTTGCTGATTATCAGCAGATCCAGTTTAACCACGATAAAGCGTATTGGGGCAAACTGCGCACGCCATTCAAGCTGGAGTTCTATCATCAGGGCATGTATTTCGATACCCCGGTGCAGATCAACGAAGTGACTGGCAGTGCAGTACGCGAGATTAAATACAACCCCGATTATTTTAATTTCGGTAATGTAAAACATGACGCGGAAGCGGTTAAAAACCTCGGATTTGCGGGTTTCAAAGTGCTTTACCCACTTAACAACAAGGGTAAAAACGATGAGATCGCCAGTTTCCTGGGCGCGAGCTATTTCCGTGTCATCGGTGGCGGTCAGGTTTATGGCCTGTCAGCGCGTGGACTGGCCATTGATACCGCTTTGCCGTCCGGTGAAGAGTTCCCGCGCTTCAAAGAGTTCTGGATTCAGCGTCCTAAACCTCAGGACAAACAGCTGGTGATCTACGCACTGCTTGATTCGCCGCGTGCGGCGGGTGCATATCGCTTTGTGCTGCATCCAGGTGAAGCGTCGACAGTTGATGTGCAGTCTAAAGTTTACCTGCGTGATAACGTCGGTAAACTGGGTATTGCACCGCTGACCAGTATGTTCCTGTTTGGTCAGAACCAGCCCTCGACGGTAAATAACTTCCGTCCGGCACTGCACGACTCTGACGGTCTCTCTATCCACAATGGTAACGGGGAGTGGATTTGGCGTCCGCTGAATAACCCGCGTCATCTGGCGGTGAGCACCTTTACCATTGAGAATCCAAAAGGTTTTGGTCTGCTGCAGCGTGGGCGTGACTTTGACAACTATCAGGATCTCGACGACCGCTACGATCTGCGTCCAAGCGGCTGGGTTGAACCCATTGGCGACTGGGGTAAAGGCCGGGTTGAACTGGTTGAAATCCCGACGGCAGATGAAACCAACGACAACATCGTTGCGTTCTGGACGCCGGAGACGCTGCCAGAGCCTGGCAAAGAGATGAACTTCAAATATCGTCTGCACTTCTCGCGTGACGAAAATCAGCTGCACTCCGATGATACCGCCTGGGTCAAAAATACCCTGCGTTCAGCGGGTGACGTGAAGCAGTCTAATCTGGTGCGTCAGCCGGATGGCACCGTGGCTTTCACCATCGACTTCGTGGGTAAAGACATGAGCAAGATGGCGGAAAACAGTCAGGTGGCACCTCAGGTCAGCGTCGGTAAAAATGCTGATGTGGTTGAGCAGAGCGTACGTTATAACCCGGTCACCAAAGGCTGGCGTCTGGTGTTGCGTCTGCGTGTGAAAGATGCCAAGCAGTCCACAGAAATGCGTGCGGCCTTGGTTAGCGGCGACAAGACATTGACGGAAACCTGGAGCTATCAGTTACCTGCCAATGAATAAATCGACTTTTACACCTCAACGTTATGTGGAATCTCTGCCGCTGGATGCGGCAGGGAAGGCTCGCCTGAGCGTCTCATTGCAGAATGCCGGCGAGTTCCACTTCATCCATGATGCGCTGGGCAGGGATGTCGCAGCCAGTGATCGTCCCGATGATGCGCCGTTAAAATCGGTCTCATCGCGGGTTGAAATGGCCTGGCCCGATTCGCTGGCCGACGGTCAGCAGTTGGGTAAAGATTATCTTGACCGCACCACGCTGAAAGCGATGCCGAAGGTCAAACGCTCACTGATGTTCCCGGAAGCGTGGCGTACTAACCCGGTCGCCCGTGCCTGGGACTCACTGCGTGGACACAAAACGATTCCGCGTTATACCAACGCGGAAGAGCGGCGTGCCGAGGAGAAGTGGCGTCATGTCGGTTCAATTCGCCGCTACATTCTGCTGATCCTGACCATTTTCCAGACTGTGGTCGCTACCTGGTACATGAAGAGCATTCTGCCTTATCAGGGCTGGACGCTTCTGGACCCGATGGAGATGATCAATCAGAACTGGCAGCAGTCGGTGATGCAGATTCTGCCTTATCTGTTGCAGACGGGTATTCTGTTCCTGTTCGCCATACTCTTCTGCTGGGTCTCTGCCGGTTTCTGGACAGCCCTGATGGGCTTCCTGCAACTGCTGATTGGACGTGACAAATACAGTATCTCTTACTCAACCGTGGGAGATGAGCCGCTTAACCCGGCACATCGTACTGCGCTGATTATGCCGATCTGTAATGAAGACGTTGAGCGTGTTTACGCCGGTCTGCGTGCGACATGGGAATCCGTGGTTCGCACAGGTAACGCTGAACACTTTGACGTTTACATCCTCAGCGACAGTTACGATGCGGATATCGCCATTGCCGAGCAGAAAGCCTGGATGGAACTGGTGCGGGATGTCGGTGGGGCAGGCAAGATTTTCTATCGCCGTCGTCGCCGTCGTGTGAAGCGTAAAAGCGGCAACATCGATGACTTCTGTCGTCGCTGGGGCAGCAACTATAGCTACATGGTCGTGCTGGATGCCGATAGCGTCATGAGCGGGGAGTGTCTCACCGGTCTGGTGCGGATGATGGATGCTAACCCGAATGCCGGGATCATCCAGTCGTCGCCGAAAGCATCGGGTATGGATACGCTCTATGCGCGCTGTCAGCAATTTGCGACCCGCGTCTACGGCCCGCTGTTTACAGCCGGCCTGCACTTCTGGCAGTTGGGCGAGTCTCACTACTGGGGACATAACGCGATTATCCGTGTGAAACCCTTTATCGAGCACTGTGCGCTGGCACCGTTACCGGGCGAAGGCTCCTTTGCCGGTTCAATCATGTCGCATGACTTCGTAGAAGCTGCGTTGATGCGTCGTGCTGGCTGGGGCGTCTGGATTGCTTATGACCTGCCGGGTTCCTATGAAGAGCTGCCACCAAACCTGCTGGATGAGCTGAAGCGTGACCGTCGCTGGTGTCACGGTAACCTGATGAACTTCCGCCTGTTCCTGGTAAAAGGAATGCATCCGGTTCACCGTGCGGTGTTCCTGACCGGTGTTATGTCTTACCTGTCGGCTCCGCTGTGGTTTATGTTCCTGGCCCTTTCCACTGCCTTACAGGTGGTGCATACGCTGATGGAACCGACCTACTTCCTGCAACCAAGGCAGCTGTTCCCGGTCTGGCCGCAGTGGCGTCCGGAGCTGGCGATCGCGCTGTTCTCGACCACCATGGTCCTGCTGTTCCTGCCGAAGATGCTGAGTGTCGTGTTGATCTGGTTTAAAGGATCGAAGGCTTATGGGGGTCCTTTGCGCCTGCTGGCCTCACTGGTTCTGGAAACGCTGTTCTCGGTGCTGCTGGCACCGGTGCGTATGCTGTTCCATACGGTGTTCGTCGTCAGCGCCTTCCTCGGATGGGAAGTGGTGTGGAACTCACCGCAGCGTGATGACGATGCCACTCCGTGGGGCGAGGCGTTTAAACGTCACGGTTCGCAGATGGCATTAGGTCTGGTGTGGGCGACAGGAATGGGACTGCTGGATCTTAACTTCCTGTGGTGGCTGGCTCCGATCGTCTTCTCACTGATCCTGTCGCCGTTCGTTTCGGTGATGTCGAGCCGCTCAACACTGGGTATTAAGAGCAAGAAAGCCAAACTGTTCCTGATCCCGGAAGAGTATTCGCCGCCGCAGGAGCTGGTGGATACCGATCGCTATGTGCTGCTGAACCGTGAACGTGCGCTGGAAAATGGCTTTATGCATGCCCTGTTCCATCCTGCCTTTAACGCGCTTGCAACCGCACTGGCGACATCGCGCCACAGGCAAAGTCAGCTACTGGACTATGCACGTGACCGCCGCGTGGACCAGGCGCTGAGCGATTCGCCGGATAAACTGGGCCGCGAACAGCGTCTGCAGTTGATCAGCGATCCGGTGGTGCTGGCCCGTGTTCATACCCGACTCTGGGAAAATGCGGACAAGTATCATCAGTGGGTAGAGAGTTATCAGAAACTTAACCTCAACCCCAACGCGCTGGCAAAAAACGCGTAATCTGAAAAAGCGGCAGCGATGCCGCTTTTTTTATGGGATTAAAACAGCGATTCGCTGATAAATTGTTAGCTGGCAGTCACCGCGGGCAGCGCGTGACGTTCTCAACGGCTGT
The DNA here is from genome assembly GCF_013415305.1 of Pantoea sp. WMus005. Classification (GTDB taxonomy): domain Bacteria; phylum Pseudomonadota; class Gammaproteobacteria; order Enterobacterales; family Enterobacteriaceae; genus Pantoea; species Pantoea rara. The sequence goes on along the minus strand of NZ_JACBXU010000001.1, from coordinate 1,591,325 downwards.
TCATGGCGGGTATCAGTGGTGAAAGCGTTTTTAAAGGCGGGTGTTGTCGCAACAGCGGTGCTCTGTTTAAGCGGATGCGGCAGTATCATCAGTCGGACCTTCCCCGGGCAGGGGCACGGTAACCAGTATTACCCGGGCGTACAGTGGGATGTACGCGACAGCGGGTGGCGGGTCTTAACGATCCTCGATTTGCCGCTGTCGCTGGTGGTTGACACCCTGTTATTACCGGTGGATGCCAGTCACGGTCCTTACGAGTAACTGCGATCGGAGTCGCTGTTATCATCTTCCCACTCTTGCGCTGCGGCCTCACCTTCTTCGGTGTCCAGCGGCGGCTCAAGCTGGAACTCGCCGTCATCCCACTCATGCAGAGTGTTTTCCGCTAACCACTCCTGACGCAGTTCAACTTCGTCGAAATCAGCATCAAAAATGGCCTGTGCGGCTTCACCGCTGCGGAACGGCAGACACTCGCCTGCTTCACCTTCATCGGCCATGAACTCAGCCTGCCACATAATATCGCCATCCTGCATCACATACTTCTGCAGGCCAAACTGGCTGATCGATGCTTCGTCTTCATCTACCTCAGGGTGATTAGCCAGATACTCTTCACGTGCAGCATCAATCGCTTCCTCTAACGTACTGTACATGCTCATCGATCTTCTCCTTACCGGGTTCATTAACTGCAAATTCATTGGATTTCAGTGAAGGATAGACGAAATTCAGGGGAGGGAAAGGGCGTGCCAGTGTAACTGGCGGGAAATAAACCATTTCCCGCCAGTCAGGGTCAGATCATCTTTTGCGGGAAGTGCAGCACGGGTTGCACAGAGTCATGAATCACGGGGGCTGAGTAGCGGATACAACATTTTATACAGGGTTTAACTTTTTTAAAATTAATTCTGGCGATAGAGAGAGCCTGACTCAGGTTATATAAAGTGCCGATGAATATGACCTCTTCTTTGTCAGGCATACGTTTGCACCCCTTACGATGAAGAAAATGATAATTGTCCTGATCGGTACCAATAGTGACGTAATAGTAGAGACCTTTGTTCATATTAATTGTCCCATTAGAGGTTTGCTGTGTTGTCTTTTTATAATTTTGGTCGGAGACGTTAGACGTCTGACTGTCATGGGAGAAATTACCGATAAGCGTAAATGACTTCAAATGCCATAACGGTCTATCGGGTTGTTAAAAAGATGTAAATTGGAATATAAGCTAAATCCGCAAGGCAATAGCTTGTAATCTAAGTTAATTTTAATCGATTCATAAGCGCTAAGACACCATTAAGACTGGCTAAATAGGATTAGGCCTGGCTTAAAGAATAATCAGCGCCATCACTTATTTAACAGAACACACTGCACTATTAATTAATAAAAACAGAAACAGGCTGAATAGCGCTTTGTGACCTTTAAATTGATTAGCGGAGTTAATTTTAAATAGAGAGGCGTTATATTATTATTTTAGGATTTCATTAATTACTGGACCTGCGGTTTCGCTTAAAGGATAACGTAGCGATGAGCGACGTATTTATTTAGCAGGAAATGGCGTAAAACGCGCTAAATGCCTGACCGACATTTAGCGCGAACACATTAGTAGCGGGACGGTTCGCCTTCGGGGCGGGTTTTGAAGCGGCGGTGAAGCCACATGTACTGTTCAGGTGCCAGCAGCACACCCTCTTCAACCACCTGATTCATTCTGGCTGCGGTGGCGACATCACTTTCCAGCGTAAATTCGCCGCTGATGTCGGGCAGTATCATCAGTTCATAACCCCGACCGCCAGGCAGACGACGCGGCACGAAAGGAATGACAGCCGGTTTACCGGTGCGGATCAGCAGATGAGTTCCCACCGTGGTTGCTGCTTTTTGCATGGCAAAGAAGGGCACAAAGACGCTGCTACGCGGGCCATAATCGTGATCGGGTGCATACCAGATAATGTCACCCTGCTTCAGTGCCCGGATCATGCCTTTAAGATCTTTACGGTCCAGCATGCTTTTGTTGGATCGCATCCGGCCTTTAACCTGCAGCCAGTCGATCAGTTTATTGTCATTAGGACGATAGACACCAATGCCTGGGTTATGGATACCAAACATGCGCGCACCAATTTCCAGTGTCAGGAAGTGCATGCCGATGAGCAGCACGCCACGCTGACTGTCCCGCGCCTGCTGAATATGTTCCAGCCCGGAAGGCTTATGCCATTTATTGATGCGCCAGTCAGGCCAGAACCACGCCATACCGGTCTCAATCAATCCCATGCCAACCGATTCGAAATTGTGTTTAACCATCGCTTCGCGTTCATTTACTGGCATATCCGGGAAACTTAATTCCAGATTACGCCGCGCAACACTGACGCGGTGCTTCATAAAGCGCATTCCAATTCGACCAATATTGCAGCCGAGAACATAGAGCAGGGGATAGGGAAGTAGCACCAAAAGATAAAGAAAAGCGACACCCAGCCAGGTCAGCCAATAGCGCGGGTGAAGCAGTTCTCGTGAAAACTGAGGCAACTGGGTCATGTGAAAGTAATTTTTCCTGCGTCGCGCACCGTGCGGTGCTGATATCTCATTGTATTACCCCATTGTGCCAGTTTTTACCGTACGTATAAATATTACTAACAGAGCATGCTGCTGTTAACGCAACAGATAGCGCCGGAAAAAACAGCAGTTAATGTTCAATTCTGACACTGGTCTTTGCATCCCGGTGAAATCAGGTATCATGTGCCCGCTAAATTTCTCCTATTGATAACAGGAAAGAACACCATGCCAGTGTTACATAACCTCGTTTCCAATAAAGAGCTGAAGGCGCGCATGCTGGCTGAAACTGAGCCGCGCACCACTGTCTCTTTTTATAAATATTTCCAGATTGCCGATCCCAAAGCATTCCGTGACGCGCTTTACCTTGGCCTGACGGCACTTAAGGTGTTTGGCCGCGTCTATGTGGCGCACGAAGGTATCAATGCGCAGATTAGCGTGCCAGCCAGCCAGTATGAAACGATGAAAGCGTGGCTGTATGGCTTTGATTCGGCGCTGAACAACCTGCGGATGAATATTGCGCTGGATGATGATGGAAAATCGTTCTGGGTATTGCGTCTGAAAGTGCGCGACCGCATTGTGGCGGACGGCATTGAAGACAACAGTTTTGATGCCAGCGATGTGGGCCAGTATCTGAAAGCGGCAGAAGTTAACGCCATGCTGGACGATCCTGATGCCCTGTTTGTGGATATGCGCAACCACTACGAATATGAAGTGGGTCGCTTTGATAATGCGCTGGAAGTGCCTGCTGACACCTTCCGTGATCAACTGCCAATGGCAGTTGATATGCTGCAGGACAAGAAAGATAAAAAGATCGTGATGTACTGCACCGGCGGGATTCGCTGTGAAAAAGCCAGCGCCTGGATGCGGCATAATGGCTTTGAGGATGTCTATCACATCGAAGGCGGCATCATCGAATATGCCCGACGCGCCCGTGAGCAGGGATTACCGGTACGCTTTAAAGGCAAAAACTTTGTGTTTGATGAGCGGATGGGTGAAAGGATTTCTGACGACGTACTGTCGAACTGTCATCAGTGCGGTGAACCCTGTGATACCCACGTCAATTGCGTCAATGACGGCTGTCATCTGCTGTTTATTCAGTGCAAAAACTGCGCAGAGAAGTTTGAAAACTGCTGCAGCCCGATTTGTCAGGAAGAGGCAAAACTCTCTCCGGAAGAGCAACGTGCTCGCCGGGCGGGACGTGAGAATGGCAACAAGATCTTTAACAAGTCGCGTGGCCTGTTAAACATGACCATTCCCTCGCCAGTCAGGAAATAAGCGTGGCCGCCTGAAGTCAGCTTCAGGCGGCGTGTTTTTTTACTGACGCACGCCTTCAACCGAGATCATCAGCTGCACCTTCTGCGAAGCGGGCCCCAGATCTTTAGTGATGTTGAAATCTTTCAGTGCAATTTCCCCTTCGGCTTCAAAGCCAGCGCGGTAACCGCCCCACGGATCTTTACCTTCACCCAGCATTTTCGCCTCCAGCGTCACCGGTCTGGTCACGCCATTCAGCGTAAGGTCGCCAGTAATCTTCAGCTCATCACCCTCTTTTTTTACCTCTTTGGATTTGAACGTGGCCTGCGGGTTTTTGCTGGTATTCAGGAAGTCAGCGCTGCGCAGGTGCTTGTCACGTTCCGCGTGATTGGTATCGACGCTACTGGTGTTAATGGTGACGTCGACTTTATCTGCCGCAGGGTTCTTCTCATCAAAGGTGAAGCTGCCATCGAAATCCCTAAAGGTGCCGTAAAGCCAGCTGTAACCCAGATGCTGAATACGGAACTGAATAAAGGCATGCTGGCCCTCTTTATCGATTTTGTAGTCTGCAGCATTGGCGGTCATCGAACCGAGCAGCAGGCTGGCAGCGCTCATCGCCAGCAGCGTCTTCTTAAACATATTATTTATCCTTTTCAGAGGGAGAAGAGATGCGTAAACCTGACATCCGTTTTAGGGTGCTATCACGATCGATAAAATGATGTTTTACCGCAGCCAGACCATGCAGCACTGACAGGACCACAACCGTCCAGGCCAGCCAGAGGTGAATGTTGCCTGCAAGGTCAGCCTGCTCGCCTGCGCCGCTAAACAGCGCGGGCAGGGTAAACCAGTTAAATACCGTGATCGGTTTGCCATCGGCGGTGGAGATTAAATAGCCACTGATCAGAATGGCCAGCAGCAGGGTGTACAGCAACAGGTGGGCTACCACTGAACTGATGCGTACCAGTGGGGAATAACTGCTAAGCGATTTGGGTGGCGGTGAAATAACACGCCACACCAGACGAACAATCAGCGTCAGCAGCAGAATCACGCCTATGCTTTTATGAATCTCCGGCGCGTCGTGATACCAGCTATCGTAGTAGCTCAGTCCCACCATCCATAATCCCAGCGCAAACATGGCATAGATTGCCAGCGCCATTGACCAGTGCAGCAACACGGCAACCAGTCCAAACTGATAAGGTGAATTGCGTAATAACATAATGGGTTTTTCATTAAGAAATAATCTGAAATAAGCATCCACATTATGAAATATAAAAGCAATCGTCCTTACGCTTCTATAAATTTCTGTTACTGATGTGAAAAGGTTGAATAAAAATGACCAGAGATACGCAATATTATTGAATAAGTTTTTTTTGGCGGGAGGATGGTCAACGCAAAAAGGCGGGAATTAACGATAAGAGCGAAATAACGCAGGGCTTTTATGTCAGCAATCTTCAGTTTCCGTCAATTAATGTCATTCGGGTGGCAGTAGCCTGATGCCACCCGTTTTCAGAATCAGAAGCGTGAAAGGCTGAAAGGTGCCAGATCAAATGAGAACGGTTTTTTCTGGGCAAACTCTGCAGCCAGTTCGCCTAATACGCTGGCAAATTTAAACCCGTGCCCGCTGAGGCCGGTAATTAATAAGCGATCAGGTTCACCCGGCAGGGTATCAATAATAAAGTCTTCATCCGGGCTGAAATCGTAGCTGCAGGCTTCGCCATGCAGACAGACACCCACGCCAGGTAAAAACTGACGGAGGAAACCAAAGGCTTCACTGCCATCGGCGGCTACCGCGCCAAAAGGTTTACGATCCTCAGGCTGCTGCATCAGTTGACCGCCATCATGACGGCCCACTTTCAGTGCGTTGTTATCCGCCGGGAAGCCATAAAACTGGCTGCCATCCGCCATTTCCACGGTAAAGCCGGGAAATTTATTGTTTTCGCTGTAGCGGCCATCGGCCTGATACCAGGCAAACACTTTGCGGGTCGGTGCCACCGGCAGGCCAGGCACTAATTTGCCAACCCAGGTTCCGGCACTGACCAGCATTTTGCGGCCCCGGTAGATACCATCCAGGGTAGTGACCTGCTGCAGATCGCCATCACGACCCAGTTCAGAGACCGGGCAGTTAAACAGCTGCGCACAGCCCGCCTGTTCCGCCAGCTGAATCCAGCTGCGAACAGCCTGCTCACACTTCAGATAGCCGGAATCAGGCTCAAAGACGCCAAGATAGCCGTCAGGCACGTTGATTTGCGGCCAGCGCTTGCGTACTTCATCGGGCTGCATCACCTCGACGTTGAGCTGCCAGCGGGAGGCGCTGTCGATTACGTTCTGGATAAAGGACGACTGAACAGGCGCAAGGTTAAGTACGCCACTGCGATGCATGATGCGCTCACCGGCACGCTGTTCCAGCTCATCCCACAGCGTCTGCGCCCGCAGGACCAGGGGAACATAGCGTTCGCCTTCACCGTAGGCGTGACGAATCAGACGGCTCTCGCCATGATGCGTGCCCTGATTGTGGGGAGGATGGGCGCTGTCGATCATAAGGACTGACAAACCAGCCTGGGTGGCATAGTAGCCTGCCGCCGCGCCCACTGAGCCGCTGCCGACAACGATAAGATCATAAATCATGGTAACTACGCTCTAAAGGGACAGATAATCAAAAGCATACCAGAAACAGAAACGAAAAAGGCACCCCTGAGGGCGCCTCTTGAATGCGGCAGAAATTAATGCTTTTTGAGGAGTCGTTCTATCTGCTCGGCTGATTCTATCTTGGCGATACCCGCTTCGAGAATCGAGATAAATTGCCTTGCCACATCCGTTGTCAGCCAGTAAGTCGGGCCAACATCCGCTTCTTCTTCTTTTTGATCCTGCGACGACAGCGAGTGCAGGCGGATCATCATGGCGTCATAGCTATCAACGGTACTGATATCCCAGCCCACCAGCGGATGAGTCTGAATAACGTCTTTTCTTCTGTCCATTATAACCTCCTTATTACTCGTTAAACGAAGTGCATGGTGAGGTTCAATGCGGCTTTTTTATTCCAATAGCAAAACTATTATAACAGTAAACCAGGGAATCATTGCTTTAAAAAGGCCGTGAGTCAGCTTCTCACAGAATATTTACGTTTGAAAGGCGGGGAGGAAAAAATAAAATGCCTGGCAGGCAGGCATTTTAATCACTATTCAATGGGCAGGCAAATAGCGGGTTAAGCCGCATCAGCATGCTTACAATGTCGGGGTTTCAGGTACGATACCGCCGCCGCGTTTCTGCAGGGTTTCTGCGAGACGGGCAAAGTGTTGCTGAAGCTGTTCATCATGGTTTTGATTTTGGGCTTCCAGCGACAGATTGTGCACCAGCAGCTGGCTGGCACGATCGTCAAGACAGAAAATCAGACTGGAAAAAGCATTTTCCAGCACCGTCAAACGACGCTGTTGATCACCAATCAGTGCTAACAACTCACCAAAGGTCATCGCCTCTTCCGGTTTATCAGTAGTCATGGTGCGCACCTCCTGTTATGCGTGACGAGCGCAAGGATAGGGCATTGATCATTAAGAGTCTAGATGCAGAGAGAGGGAAGTGCGAGAGGGGAGAAAAGATAAAAAAACCGGGTGGCGACACCCGGAAAAAAAGCACAGTGGCGGTTAATCAGTAATGAACCAGTCATCAGCACTTTCCCACGTCTGTTGCAGGATTTCGCTGATCTGGTCGCGCGTCTCTTTTCCACCGCCCAGCACGCTGAGATTATTGGCACTGGCATAACGAACCTTGACGTGATTAGTCGAGTCAGGGAACTGTTCATCAATGCGGCGCGATAATTCATCGCTTAACGCTTCAATCGCGCCAGCAGGAAGAGGTCGGGTATTGGATACGGTAATTTCAACGCGCATAATAGCCTCCGGTTAAGATACTGTATATATTTACAGTATTGGCGCGCCGGAGGCAAGTAAAATTATGCGATGCGCCAGTTCAGTGTTTCACCCGCCAGGAACGGCACCAGGGCGTGGCTGCCGAGCGCGATTGATTCAGGCACCTGCCAGGGCTCACGGACCAGCGTAATTGTCCCTTCATTCAGCGGCAGGCCGTAAAAACGCGGGCCATTCTCAGAACAGAACGCTTCGAAATGTTCCAGTGCGTTCAGCTCTTCAAAAACGGTGGCGTAGGCGGGCAACGATGTCGGCGCATTAAAAACGCCCGCACAGCCGCAGCTGGCTTCTTTGAGATGACGCAGATGCGGCGCGGTGTCGGTGCCGAGGAAGAAGCGTGGATTACCGCCTGCTACCACTTTGCGCAGCGCCTCCTGATGCACGTTGCGCTTAAGGATAGGCAGGCAGTAGAGGTGCGGACGAATACCGCCCACCAGCATGTGGTTACGGTTAAACATCAGATGCTGCGGTGTAATCGTTGCGCCCAGCGTCTCATCGGCATCAGCGACATAGTCAGCGGCGTCCTGAGTGGTGATATGCTCCATCACCACCTTCAGTGCCGGAAACTGGCTGCGCAGCGGCACCATGACGGTTTCAATAAACCGCGCTTCGCGGTCAAAGATGTCGATATGTGCATCGGTGACTTCGCCGTGGATCAGCAGCGGCATACCGAGTTTTTGCATCCGCTCCAGCACGCGGGCAATCGACGCGATATGGGTCACGCCATGGCTGGAGTTAGTGGTGGCGTGCGCTGGGTAGAGTTTAGCCGCGGTAAACAGACCCGTGGTGAAACCGCGCTCAAGCTCATCAGGATCCAGCGAGTCAGTCAGATAGCAGGTCATCAGCGGCGTAAAGGCGTGATCGGCGGGCAGCGCCGCCAGGATGCGGTCGCGGTACGCTTCACCTGCCGCCACGCTGGTCACCGGCGGCACCAGGTTAGGCATCACAATGGCACGACCATTCACCGCGCTGGTATAGGGCAGGACCGTGTTGAGCATCTCATCGTCACGCAGATGAATATGCCAGTCGTCAGGGCGACGCAGGGTTAGTTTCTGAGGTTGTGCTGTCATCAGTGAAGCTCCGGCAGAAGGGAAACAAAAGGCATGTTTTGGCCGGGGTCTAAGCATAAGGATTCAGGCAACCGTTTGCACCTGCTTTTTATGCTGACAAAGAAAATCCGCGCCAGGTGGCGCGGAGATCGGGGTTACTGCGTAAAGGGGATGACGAGTTCGCCGGGTTTCACTTCCAGCCCTTTGGCAAACTTCTTCGCCAGCGACTCGCCTTTACTGCGGTCAGCACTCAGGACGTATGCCGGAGTCTGATCGAAATAGCCTTTCAGCGACTGATTCAGGTAAGGCGTCAGCGTCTTCATGATTGAGGCCATTTTTTCCGGGGCAACCTGCGCATCAATAATCTCCAGATCGCGCAGATAGATAGCGCCCTGCTGCTGATCATAGACCGGCTGAGCACGCATTTTCAGTTGCATATCCGCCTGCTGAGGGCCAAACAGTGAAGTCACGTTGATTTTAGCGCTGCCGGAGAGCGTTACTTTACCCGGATCTTCACGGCCAATCTGACTGGTCAGGTTGTTCAGCACGATGTGTGCGTTAACCAGTCCGGAGACGCCAATATCTTTCTCGTAGTTGTTATGCTTCTGCAGGGCCTGATTCACTTCCTGTTCGCTGATCGTGTACTGCGTCAGTTGATTACAGCCACTCACCAACAGCACAACCAACAGGGCCGTCAGCCCGAAAAATGCCTTTTTCATTGTTTTTATCCTGAATATCAGAGCCAGTAAACAGGCCATAGCCTGCCTGAATGCGTGGCGGGTGTCATCAGGAAAGAGATGAGAAACGCCGCAGCGTCTCTCATCGCGGCAGGGTTAGTGGGCCATCGAGGAGAGCAGATTCACCTGTGTTTGTTTGGCCATATTATCGCGGTAGTCAGCAACCCGTGCAGGCCAGTCGATACCGGCCACCAGCGTCAGTGAACGTAGCAGGGGAAAGAGATTAAAATCATCTTCTGACAGCTCACCGTTCACCGCATTGGGCTGTTCGATTAAATTGTCCAGCTTACGCAGGTCCTGGCTGACATTTTTAATCAGCCCGGCCGAGTGACTTTTCAGCGCGTCAAAATCACCGATGCTTGCCTGCTTTTTGGTACGGAAATAGTTACGCGCCTCCGGGGTGGCGAATTCGGCAAACGCGGCATCTGCAATACGCGGCAGCAGCAGCTTATTAACGTAGCTGTTCATGTGACGCAGCCAGTCGCCAATCGCCGGGTTCAGCGCGCCGGTGATCAGCGGTTCACGATCCTGCTGATCGATATAATGCACAATCTCCATGCTTTCAGGCATCGCGCTGCCATCCTGCTTCTGCAGAATCGGTGCCATTTTCTGACCAATCAGTCTTTTCGGCGTCTCTTCATCGTCGTTGAGCATTACCACCAGCTCAACCGGCTTGTTTTTCAGGCCAAAAATCATTCGCGCTTTAACACAGAAAGGGCAGTGGTCATAGATATAGAGCTTCATCCTGATCTCCCGGGTTTAGAGGTTTACTGTTTAACAGAGTGAATAAATTCATCCTGTTTTCGGGCTCATAAAAAGTATGGAAGAGATTACCCCACAGGGCAAACCGGCCTGCCTGATGTGTGACAGGATGGGTGGCTGAAGCAGACAGCTCCTTTTGTTAAGCGCTGTGATAACAGAGCAAAATCAATCTCTTTATGGCGAAACCGCTGTAACGTTTTACCGCAGCACAGGCGGCGGTTATAGTGAAAGCCGGGTAATGACGGCTCAGCTCTATCAGCCATTGATTTCAGGAGTCAGGATGTTTGGCTATCGTTCTGCCGCGCCCAGGGTGCGACTCACCACCGATCGTCTGGTGGTCCGTCTGGTTCACGAACGTGATGCCTGGCGAATGGCAGATTACTATTCGGAAAACCGCCTGTTTTTAAAACCCTGGGAACCGGTGCGCGATGACAGCCACTGCTACCCGTCGGGCTGGCAGGCACGGCTCGGGCTGATTTCCGACATGCATAAACAGGGAACGGCCTTCTATTTTATTCTCATGGACAGCGATGAAACCGAAGTGCGGGGCGTGGCGAACTTCAGCAACGTGCTGCGTGGATCGTTTCACGCCTGTTACCTCGGCTATTCACTGGGTGAAAAGTGGCAGGGACAGGGTCTGATGTTTGAAGCGTTGCAGGCGGCTATCCGCTATATGCAGCGCCAGCAGCATATTCACCGCATCATGGCGAACTACATGCCGCATAACCAGCGCAGCGGCGATCTGCTGGCGCGACTCGGGTTTGAGAAAGAGGGTTACGCCAAAGACTATCTGCTCATCGACGGGCGCTGGCAGGATCACGTGCTGACAGCCTTAACCCTGCGGGAATGGACGCCTGATCGGCGTGGATAAAAATGAGGATGCGAGCATGAAGAGGGTTTTATCGGCGCAGGCAATGCGCGTGCTGGGCTGCCTGCTGGAGAAGCAGGTGACGACGCCGGAACAGTATCCGCTGTCACTAAACGGTGTCGTGGTAGCCTGTAACCAGAAATCGAACCGCGAACCGGTGATGGAACTGAGTGAAAGCGAGGTACAGAATCAGCTCGACCTGCTGGAAAAACGGCATCTCATCACCGCCAGCAGCGCCGCCGGACAGCGGGTGGTGAAATATGAGCAGCGTTTCTGTAACTCCGCGTTTGGCACGCTACAGCTCAACAGCGCAGAATTTGCCGTGCTGACCCTGCTGCTATTGCGCGGCCCCCAGACGCCGGGCGAGTTACGCACCCGCAGCGGTCGTCTGCACGAGTTCAGTGACGTCAGCGAAGTTGAGCAGACACTGGAAGGCCTGATGCAGCGCGACGACAGCGCTCAGGTGATCCGTCTGGCGCGTGAGCCTGGCAAGCGTGAAAGCCGCTTTATACATCTGCTGGGTGATGAAAGTGATCAGCCGCAGGCCGCTGACGCGCCGGAAGAGCAGGGCGATCTGGCGGCACGCGTTGCCACCCTGGAGCAGCAGGTCACCGAGCTTCAGGCCCAACTCACCCAACTACTGCAATCGGAGAGCTGAGATGACAATACGTATTGGCGTGGTGGGATTAGGGGGGATCGCCCAGAAAGCCTGGCTGCCGGTGCTGTCGGCGGCGACAGACTGGACGCTGGTGGGCGCATTTTCTCCGAACCAGACCAAAGCGCGTCCGATCTGTGACCACTATCGCATGCAATGTTTTAGTTCGCTGAATGATCTGGCGGCTGCCTGTGACGCGATCTTTGTGCATAGCAGCACCGCCACGCACTATGAAGTGGTCAGGGCGCTGCTGCTGGCAGGAAAAGATGTCTGCGTCGATAAGCCGCTGGCCGAAACCCTGGAGCAGGCTGAAGCGCTGGTGGCGCTGGCGGAAAAACGGCAGCGTAAACTGATGGTGGCCTTTAACCGCCGGTTCGCCCCACGCTATCAGCAGCTGCGGGTGGAGATGGCTGACGCCGCCTCTCTGCGGATTGAAAAGCACCGTAGCGACAGCGTCGGCCCCCAGGATCTCCGTTTTACCCTGCTCGACGACTATCTGCATGTGGTGGACACCGCACTCTGGCTGGGCGGTAAGCCGTTGCGCCAGGTTCAGGGACGCATCGACACCAACGAACAGGGCCAGATGCTTTATGCCGAGCACCATTTCAGCATTGAAGGATTAACGATCACCACCAGCATGCATCGGCGCGCAGGTAGTCAGCGCGAGCGGATCAGCGCGGTGTGCAATGGTAAGTGCATTGACATCAGTGAGATGCGCGACTGGCAGGAAGAAAGCAGCGGTGGCCTGCTGATCACGCCACCACCCGCCTGGCAGAGCCATCTGACCCAGCGAGGTTTCACTGGTGCAGCCCGCCATTTTATCGACTGCGTACAAAATCAGACGAAGCCTGAAACCAGCGGTGAGCAGGCACTGATGGCGCAGCGTGTGGTGGAAAAACTGTGGCGTGAGGCGACACGCGAATAACGCCTTGTAACACTCCGTGCTGGTCATTTCCCTCCGTGGCAGTAGACTGTCGCCGGGCATCCTCAGGGGCCCGCGCTAATTCTCCTTTTTTGCCGATTCTTTTCAGGATGCGCCGTCAATTATGAATTTGTTGAAATCGCTGGCAGCGGTCAGTTCAATGACCCTGTTTTCCCGCGTTCTGGGCTTTGCCCGTGATGCCATCGTGGCGCGGGTGTTTGGCGCCGGAATGGCGACCGATGCGTTCTTTGTTGCGTTTAAACTTCCCAATCTGCTGCGGCGTATTTTTGCTGAGGGCGCATTTTCTCAGGCCTTCGTGCCGATTCTGGCTGAATACAAAAGTAAGCAGGGCGAAGAGGCGACCAGGCTCTTCCTGGCTTACGTCTCGGGCCTGCTGACGCTGGCGCTGGCGCTGGTCACTGTGGCGGGCATGATCGCTGCGCCTTGGGTCATCATGGTTACGGCTCCCGGCTTTGCCGACAGTCCCGATAAGTTCGCGCTGACCAGCTCACTGCTGCGGGTGACCTTCCCCTACATTATGCTGATTTCGCTGGCGTCGCTGGCGGGTGCAGTGCTGAACACCTGGAACCGCTTCTCGGTGCCGGCCTTTGCGCCAACCCTGCTGAACGTTAGCATGATTGGCTTTGCGCTGTTTGCCGCGCCACACTTCCATCCACCGGTTATGGCGCTGGCCTGGGCTGTGGTGGCGGGTGGCGTGTTGCAACTCGGCTATCAGCTGCCACACCTGAAGAAGCTCGGGATGCTGGTGCTGCCGCGTCTGAATCTGCGTGACGCGGGCGTCTGGCGGGTTATGCGTCAGATGGGGCCCGCCATTCTGGGTGTCTCGGTCAGCCAGATCTCGCTAATCATCAACACCATCTTCGCCTCGTTCCTGGTTTCAGGTTCAGTTTCCTGGATGTACTACGCCGACCGCCTGATGGAGTTCCCTTCCGGCGTGCTGGGCGTGGCACTGGGCACCATTCTCCTGCCGTCGCTGGCCAAAAGCTTCGCCAGCGGCAACCATGATGAATATTCACGACTGATGGACTGGGGTCTGCGCCTTTGCTTCCTGCTGGCGCTGCCAAGTGCTGTTGCGCTGGGGATGCTCTCCGGCCCGCTGACTGTGGCGCTGTTCCAGTACGGTAAATTCAATGCTTTCGATGCCCTGATGACGCAACGCGCCCTGATTGCCTACTCCGTCGGACTGATGGGGCTGATCGTGGTCAAGGTGCTGGCACCGGGCTTCTATTCCCGCCAGGACATCAAAACCCCGGTTAAGATCGCGATTATCACGCTGATCATGACGCAGTTAATGAACCTGGCGTTCATTGGCCCGCTAAAACATGCCGGTCTGTCACTGTCGATTGGCCTGGCGGCCTGCCTGAATGCGGGGCTACTCTACTGGCAACTGCGTAAGCAGAAGATCTTTATGCCACAGCCGGGCTGGAGTAGCTTCCTGATCCGCCTGCTGATCGCGGTGGTGGTGATGGCCGGCGCGCTGTTTGCGATGCTGCAGTGGATGCCCGCATGGGAGCAGGGAACTATGCTGTGGCGACTGCTGCGTCTGGCGGCGGTCTGTGCCGTGGGCGGCGGGGCTTATTTCCTGGCGCTGGGGCTGCTGGGCTTCCGGCTGCGCGACTATGCACGGCGCACGACTGTGTAAGTCAGGGCCTTAAATCAGACAAAAAAAATCCCGCACAAGGCGGGATTTTTTTACGCTACTTTCTGGCTCAGGCTTTACGGCTTAACGTTGCCTGACCTTTACCCATGCCATCCGGGCCATAAAAGGCCTGGGTCTGATGTGGCTTCAGCACTTCAAGCGCATTCTCGGTGTAGCGAATCTGATGTTGCAGCAGCATGCCATTATGGACATTGGCATCCTGCAGGCGACGGGAGTGCTGCTGGATACTTTCCCAGCGGCGCGCCATGTCGTTCTGCCCACGATAAGGTGCCGATGTCGCATGACTCTGTTCAGCGGTGCGGCGCATCTCATCCAGATAGTTCAGCGTGCTGAGCAGCGCGCTTTTGTCTTCGGTGATACGCTGCAGCAGGTTACTGTTAATGTTTCCGGCAGCCAGTTGCTGCTGCTCTTCTTCCAGCACGGCTGACAGCGACGCCAGCACGTCCTGCATCTTATCTAATGTGGTCTGCAAATTACTCATGGGAATTAATTACCCTCTAAATACGCCTTGGTGTCGGCAATCAGCGCATCGGCGATTTTGCCGGTATCCATCTTCAGTTCGCCATTACGAATGGCGGTTTTCAATTGTTCAACGCGCTCGACGTTAATATCTTTGCTGCTCGGTTGCATCAGCTGCGACTGCGCGCTGCTCAGGCTCACCTGGGCTGCTGCAGGGGTCGTGGCTGCTGCCACCGGACTGGCGCTCTGGCGCACTTTGCTGTTACCGGACTCACTGCTATCGCGGCTCTGTACGGTGCTGGCGGGTTTCAGAGGTTGCGTTCTGTCAATGCTCATGTTCAAGCTCCTGTACGGTCAGGGGGAAGTCTGCCACCTGAATCAGAATAGCGTTATCGCTTCGTTGATTCTTCTATCGGCAGCACTAAGGGCATCTTTAACACTTTACAGCGTTATAAGAATATTCCCATCTTCTCGTACTTTACCGCTGACAACCTGGCCATTTCCCATCCTGACCCGGACCGACTGAGATCGGGCGGCGTTATTCAGCGCTTTGCCCTCACCGCTGGCGTCAAATCCATCGCCACTGGCAATCACCATCACATTCTGTCCCGCCTTGACCCGCCATGGCTGACGCAGCGTAGACGGATTAATTGGCTGTCCGGGCTGGATATCGCGCAGTACCACCGCATCTGCGACCGAGTCAGCATTCAGCAGGGCGCGGGCGGGAAGGGTATCCAGGCGGCCGGTCTGCAGAGTGAAATCACTCTCGCTGACGCTACTGCCCTGGCTCAGCAACCGGTTCGCCACCAGATAAGAACCGGTGACCTGAACCTGAACCTGGATATAACGGCGATTCTCATCGCAGTTTGCCGCCACGCTCATATTGCCCCACAACCGGCTGTTGCCGGGCAGAGTGAACGTTGGCGTTTCACAGACTGGCCACTGCTCTTTTGGCGTGCGAACCACTACGACCATGCCACCAGCATGCTGGGCGTCACGCGCTTTAAAAAATTGATTAAGTTGTGCATTGAGATCCCCGGCAGAAGCGGGCAGGGCGATCACGACCAGCAGACTGGTCAACAGGGTCAGATATCGACGCATTGTGCATTTCCTCACTGATGATGGCGACGAGTGTACCCCTTAAGAAAAATCCTTAATTGTCAAAATAGCGGTCATTTGAGGCCCTATTCAGACGATGACGCCTTGCTTTTTCAAATTAAGCTGAGAACTCAAAATTCTCATACGCGGAGGAAACATGCTCGACAAACTGGATGCGGCGCTGAAATTTGGTACGGAGGCCCTCAACCTGCGTGCTCAACGTCAGGAGATCCTGGCGTCAAATATTGCCAACGCCGATACCCCTGGTTATCAGGCCCGGGATATCGACTTTGCCAGCGAGCTGAGTCGGGTGATGTCCAATGGCCGTGCGGAAGGCAGCAGCATGGCGTTAAAAGTCACGTCAGCTCGCCACATTGAAGCACAGACAAACGGCGCGCCATCAATGGATATGCTTTATCGCATTCCCGATCAGCCTTCTGCCGACGGCAATACCGTAGATATGGACCGTGAGCGTACGCAGTTCGCGGATAACAGCCTGAAATATCAAACCGACCTCACCCTCATCAGTAGCCAGATCAAAGGCATGATGAGCGTGTTACAAGGGCAATAATTATGGCCTTGCTGAATATTTTTGACATTGCCGGCTCAGCGATGACCGCGCAATCACAGCGATTAAACGTCAGTGCCAGTAACCTGGCGAACGCCGACAGCGTCACCGGCCCCGATGGTAAGCCTTATGTGGCCAAGCAGGTGGTCTTCCAGACCGATGCAGCGCCAGGCTCCGCCACCGGTGGCGTGAAAGTGGCACGCGTCGTGGATGACCCCACGCCAGCGAAGCTGGTCTATGACCCAGGTAATCCGATGGCAGATGCCAAAGGCTACGTGAAGATGCCGAACGTGGATGTGGTTTCTGAAAGCGTCAACACCATGTCGGCGTCACGCAGTTACCAGGCCAACGTCGAAGTGCTCAACACCGTGAAGTCGATGATGATGAAAACCCTGACCCTCGGGCAATAACGGAGAAAATTTATGGCTATCGCGGTAGGCGTTAACGAAAGGCTGGACCCCACGGTCCTCAGCTCTTCCAACACCAGTGGCACCGGCAACAATGCGCAGGATCTGCAGAACCAGTTCCTGACCATGCTGGTGACGCAGTTAAAGAACCAGGATCCAACCAATCCAATGGATAACAGCCAGCTCACCACGCAGCTGGCACAGATCAATACCCTGAGCGGCATTGAAAAACTGAACACCACGCTGGGATCGATCTCCGGCCAGATCACCACCAGCCAGTCGCTGCAGAGCTCCACGCTGATTGGGCATGGCGTGATGGTCAATGGCGGACAGATTCTGGTCGGCAAGGGCACCACAACGCCATTTGGCGTTGAGCTTGCCTCTGCCTCAACCGGCGCATCGGCCACCATTACAGATGCCAATGGCTCGGTAATCAACACCGTCGATCTGGGCGCGCTCAGCGCTGGCGTGCACACCTTCTCGTGGGACGGCAAGCTGACTGATGGCTCTGTCGCGCCGGATGGTAAATACAGCGTTGCGATTGCTGCAAGCAATGGCAACACACAGCTGGTGGCACAACCGCTTAACTACGCCTACGTCAATGGGGTGAGTACAGCGAACAACACCACAAAACTGGATCTCGGCACTATGGGCTCCGCCACCCTTGACGACGTACGTCAGATTCTCTGATTAACCTGTAGACAGGAAACAAATAAATGTCATTTTCCCAAGCGGTCAGCGGCCTTGGTGCTGCTTCAAGTAACCTTGATGTCATCGGTAACAACATTGCTAACTCCGCAACAGCGGGCTTTAAATCCAGCACCATCGCGTTTGCCGATATGTTTGCCGGTTCTAACGTCGGCCTCGGCACCAAAGTGGCTGCGGTAATCCAGAACTTTAACGACGGTGCAACCACTACCACCAGCCGTGGCCTGGACGTTGCGCTGAGCGGTAACGGTTTCTTCCGTATGACCGACAGCAGCGGCGGCGTTTTCTATTCACGTAATGGTCAGTTAACGCTGGATGCCAACCGTAACCTGGTCAACACCCAGGGTCTGAACGTGACCGGCTATCCGGCCAGCGGTTCACCGGCCACTATCCAGTCCGGTGCTAACCCGGTAGCGCTGCGTATTCCTACCGAGCAGATGTCAGCCCGTGCTACCACCACCGCTGGTCTGGTTGCCAACCTGAACTCAACGGCTCCAACGCCAACTGTGGCCACCTTCTCGACGGCAAACGCAGACAGCTACAACAAGAAAACCACGGTAACCGTGTTCGACTCGCAGGGTAATGACCATGCGCTCGACATGTATTTCGCAAAAGACACCACCAGCAACAGCTGGACCGTGCGGTCCATTGATGGCGCTACCGGCACCTCCGCAGGTGACTTCCGAATGGCGTTTGACACCAGCGGTAAGCTGACCAGCGTCTCTAAACTGGATGCCAGCGGCGCGGTTGTCAGCAGCACGACGGATGGTACCGTCGGCCTGACGCTGAACGTGGGCGGCGCCAATGGCGCGGTTGCGAATCAGCCTATCAACCTGAGCATGCTGGGCAGCCTGCAGCAGAACACCGGCGCCATCACCTTTGACAGTGCAACGCAGGATGGCTATGCACCAGGCGATCTGACCAGCTACACAATCAATAATGACGGCACCATCACTGGCAGCTACTCAAACCAGAAAACCCAGTTGCTGGGTCAGATTGTCCTGGCGAGCTTCTCTAACCCGGAAGGTCTGCAGTCACAGGGTGACAACGTCTGGCAGGCGTCAAGCGCATCCGGTCAGGCAGCAGTCGGTCTGGCTAACACCGGCACCTTTGGTTCACTGACGGCCGGCGCACTGGAATCTTCCAACGTCGACATGAGTAAAGAGCTGGTAAACATGATCGTGGCGCAGCGTAACTATCAGGCGAATGCGCAGACCATCAAAACTCAGGACCAGATTCTCAACACGCTGGTTAACTTACGTTAATTCGCTAACAGGATTGCCATATGGATCACGCGATATATACCGCGATGGGCGCGGCCAGCCAGACGCTGGATCAGCAGGCGGTTACCGCCAGCAACCTCGCCAACGCCTCTACACCGGGTTTTCGTGCGCAGCTGAATGCGCTGCGTGCGGTGCCGGTGAGTGGCTGGTCACTGCCGACCCGCACGCTGGTCGCCGCCTCTACACCGGGCGCCGATATGAGTCAGGGCGCGATGGATTACACCGAGCGTCCGCTCGATGTGGCGGTGCAGCAGGATGGCTGGCTGGCAGTACGTACCGCTGACGGCAGCGAAGCCTATACCCGTAACGGCAATATGCAAATCAGTCCGACCGGTACGCTGACGGTTCAGGGCAATCCTGTGATGGGCGATGGCGGTCCGATTGTGATCCCGCAGGGCACGGAAATCACCATTGCTGCGGACGGCTCGATCACCGGGCTGAATGCCGGTGATTCACCGAACGCTACGGTTCAGCTGGGCAAGCTGAAGCTGGTCAGGGCCACCGGGCAGGAACTGCAGCGCAGTGATGACGGCATGTTCCGTCCTACTGCGTCGACGCAGGCGACCCGCGGTGCCGCGCTGCAGGCCGATGCCACCATGCAGGTGATGCCTGGCGTGCTGGAAGGCAGCAACGTCAAACCGGTAGAAACCATGGTCGATATGATCGCCAACGCCCGACGTTTTGAGATGCAGATGAAAGTCATCACCAACGTCGACGAAAATGAACAAAAAGCCAACCAGCTCCTGAGCATGAGCTAAGGCACGAGGATAACAACATGATTCGTTCTTTATGGATCGCTAAGACCGGTCTTGATGCGCAGCAGATGAACATGGACGTCATTGCCAACAACCTGGCAAACGTCAGCACCAACGGCTTTAAGCGTTCACGTGCTGTGTTCGAAGACCTGATGTACCAGACCATGCGCCAGCCGGGCACCCAGTCATCAGAACAGACGACGCTGCCATCCGGTTTGCAGATCGGTACCGGTGTTCGTCCGGTGACGACTGAGCGTCTGCATACTCAGGGCAACCTGTCGCAGACCAGCAACTCAAAAGATATCGCCATTAACGGCCAGGGTTATTTCCAGATTCAGATGCCGGATGGCACCTCTGGCTATACCCGTGACGGCGCGTTTCAGGTTGATCAGAACGGCCAGCTGGTAACCAACTCCGGTTTCCCGGTGCAGCCAGGCATTACTATTCCGGCCAACGCCACCAGCATTACGGTGTCGCGTGATGGTGTGGTCAGCGTGACGCAGCAGGGTCAGGCTCAGGCCTCGCAGGTAGGTCAGTTAACCCTGAGCACCTTTATGAATGACGCCGGTCTCGATAGCGTGGGTGAAAACCTCTACAAGGAAACGCAGGCATCGGGCGCACCCACGGACAGCACTCCAGGCCAGAACGGCGCGGGTCTGCTCTATCAGGGTTATACCGAAACCTCGAACGTGAACGTGGCGGAAGAGCTGGTCTCCATGATCCAGACGCAGCGCGCCTACGAAATCAACAGCAAGGCGATCAGTACCTCTGATCAGATGCTGGCGAAATTAACGCAGCTTTAATCCCGAACAGGGCCAGCGCTTGCTGGTCTGAAACAAAGACATTAATAAGGTCGTGACGCCGTGGCGAAGCAACAGATTCTCAAGCCTGGACATTGGTTAGTTGCCTCGTTGCTGCTAACTCTTAACGGATGTGCCCTGGTCCCGCGTACCCCGCTGGTCGAAGGTGCAACTACAGCGCAACCTATGCCGTCCGCGCCACCGGTGGTCAACGGCTCTATATTCCAGGGCGTCGCGCCGCTTAACTACGGCTATCAGCCGCTGTTCGAAGATCGTCGTCCACGCAACATTGGCGATACCCTGACTATCACGCTGCAGGAAAACGTCAGTGCCAGCAAAAGCTCCTCAGCTAATGCCAGCCGTGATGGCAGCAACAGCCTAGGGATAAGCGGGGTGCCGACCGGTCTGGCAGGCCTGGTAGGTGCAGGTGGCGAAAAAGCCAATCTCAGCGCCGAAGGCAAAAACGATTTCGCAGGTAAAGGCGGCGCATCCGCCAATAACACCTTTACCGGCACCATTACCGTCACCGTGGACCAGGTATTGTCAAATGGCAACCTGCACGTGGTGGGTGAAAAACAGATTGCCATTAATCAGGGCACGGAGTTCATTCGCTTCTCGGGCGTGGTCAACCCACGCACCATCAGCGCCAGCAACGCCGTGTTATCTACCGCTGTCGCCGATGCACGTATTGAGTACGTCGGAAATGGTTACATCAATGAGGCGCAGACCATGGGTTGGTTCCAGCGTTTCTTCCTGAACATCTCCCCGATGTAAGAGGTTTGAATGAAAAAGTTAACGCTGTTACGCGCCGGGCTGGCGCTGCTGCTGGGCTTCAGCCTGATGGCAAAAGCCGATTTGATTCGTGATTTAACCACGGTACAGGGCGTACGTGATAACCAGTTGCTGGGTTACGGCCTGGTCGTGGGGCTGGATGGTACGGGTGACCAGACCACTCAGACGCCATTTACTACCCAGACAGTGAGCAACATGCTGTCACAGCTTGGTATCACGGTTCCCACCGGAACCAACATGCAGCTGAAAAACGTGGCGGCCGTCATGGTCACCGCAAAACTGCCGTCGTTTGCCCGCCAGGGTCAGACCCTGGACGTGGTGGTCTCATCGCTGGGTAACGCCAAAAGTCTGCGCGGCGGTACGCTGTTAATGACGCCGATGAAAGGCGTCGATAACCAGGTCTATGCGCTGGCACAGGGTAATATCCTGGTCGGTGGTGCGGGTGCCTCAGCGGGCGGCAGCAGTGTCCAGGTTAACCAGCTGAACGGTGGCCGCATTACCAGCGGTGCAACCGTTGAACGTGAACTGCAGAGCAACTTTGGTTCGCAGAACACCATTAACCTGCAGCTTAACAGCGAAGATTTCTCGATGGCACAGCGTATTGCGGATGCAATCAACGCCCGAGGCGGTTACGGCGCAGCACAGCCGCTGGATGCCCGTACCGTACAGATCCGCGTGTCACCCAATAATGGTGCGCAGGTACGTCTGCTGGCTGAGATCCAGAACATTGATGTCTCGATCCCGGTTGAAGATGCCAAAGTGATCATTAACTCCCGAACCGGTTCGGTCGTTATGAACCGCGAAGTAACGCTGAATCAGTGTGCTGTGGCCCAGGGCAACCTGTCGGTGACAGTTAACCAGCAGCAGAACGTCAGTCAGCCTGACACACCACTGGCCGGTGGTCAGACGGTGGCAACGACGCAGACACAGATCGATCTGCGTCAGACCGGCGGTGCGCTGCAGCGCGTCAATGCCAGCGCTAACCTGAACAACGTGGTTCGTGCGCTGAATGCGCTGGGTGCGTCACCTATCGAACTGATGTCAATTCTGCAGTCGATGCAGAGTGCCGGCTGTCTGCGTGCCAAACTGGAAATTATCTGATGGCTGATATGCAATCTCTGACAAGTTCGGCTTTTGATAGCCGCTCTCTGAATGAACTGAAACGCCAGGCCAGCAGCGATCCGAAAGGACAGGCGTTGCAGGTCGCGCGTCAGGTTGAAGGGATGTTTGTACAGATGATGCTAAAGAGTATGCGTGAGGCGTTGCCGCAGGACGGCATTATGGGCAACGAACAGACCAAACTCTTTACGTCTATGTATGACCAGCAGATTGCACAGGAGATGGGTAAGCGCGGTCTCGGCCTGGCGGAAACCATCGTCAAACAGATGCAGCCCGCCACCGCGCCGGACGAAAAAGCCGGTACGGTGCCGATGAAGCTGGATAACAGCTTTATTCTCAGCACCAGCGGAGCAAAACCCATGGCCGCGGAGCAGCTGGAGCAGATTGTGCGTAAGGCGATGCCGCGTCTGCCGCCGGTCGCATCACCAACGGGCCTGCCCAGCGACAGCCGCGAATTTATCGCGCAGCTGACGCAACCGGCGCAGGCTGCCAGCCAGCAAAGTGGTATTCCTCATCATCTGATTCTGGCGCAGGCTGCGCTGGAATCGGGCTGGGGCCAGCGTCAGATCCTGACCCGCGACGGCAAACCGAGCTACAACGTGTTCGGGATTAAAGCCAGCGGCGACTGGAAAGGTGATACCACCGATATCATGACCACGGAATATGAGCAGGGCGAAGCGAAGAAAGTCCATGCCAGCTTCCGCGTCTATAACTCCTATTTCGAGGCGCTGACTGACTACGTCAAACTCCTTACCAAAAACCCACGCTATGCGGCGGTAACCAACGCCACATCCGCAGAGCAGGGTGCGCAGGCATTGCAGGCGGCAGGTTACGCGACCGACCCGAAATATGCGCAAAAGCTGGTGGGAATGATTCAGCAGTTTAAAAGTATGGGCGACAAAGTCGTCAAAGCGTACAGCCAGGATATGGGCGACCTGTTCTGATCTTTGCGCCTCAAGTTTCACTTAAGCAAGCCGATAACATCCCTATAGCCAGAAGCGTTTTCGCCTGCTGGCGCCCACTTTGATGTCTGCCAGCCCGGTTGACGGGGAACGTAAGGAACCGAGATGTCCAGCATAATTAACTCCGCGATGAGCGGATTGAGTGCCGCGCAGGCCGCTCTGAGCACCACCAGTAACAACATTTCCAATTACACCGTGGCGGGCTATTCACGTCAGACCACGGTACTGGCGCAGGCGAGCAGTACCCTGCAGGGCAATAGCTATTATGGTAACGGCGTGAATATCACCGGTGTACAACGTGAATATGATGCATTTATTGCCACGCAGTTACGCGGTTCAAGCGCGAACTACAGCGCGGTAAACACTCAGCACAGTCAGATTTCTAACATTGATGATCTGTTGTCGACGTCGACGACCAGCCTGTCGACCTCGCTGCAAGGGTTCTTTACCAACCTGCAGAACGTGGTCAGCAACGCCAACGATCCGTCAGCGCGTCAGTCAATGCTCAGTAATGCCCAGGGTCTGGTCAGTCAGTTCCAGACATCGGCGCAATATCTGAACAATATGCAGAACAGCGTCAATGCTGACGTCGGTTCCAGCGTCAAGCAGGTCAACACCATTACCAGCCAGATTGCCGATCTTAACAAGCAGATTGGCAAACTGAGTACCGCCAACGGTGCCGCACCTAACGATCTGCTCGATAAGCGCGATCAGCTGGTGAATACCCTGAATAACGTGGTTGGCGTGACGGTCTCGCAGCAGGATGGCGGCTACACGGTCTCGATGGCGAATGGCCTGACGCTGGTAAACGGCGACAAATCTCACGATCTGGTGGCGATGCCTTCCAGCAGCGATCCGACACGTACCACTATCGGCTATGTCGATAAGCAGGCGGGCAACGTCGAGATCCCGGAAAAGCTGATCACCACCGGTTCACTGGGCGGTCTGCTGGCATTCCGTACTCAGGATCTGGATCTTGCGCAGAACCAGCTGGGTCAGTTAGCAGCTGCGTTTACCACCAGCTTTAACGATGTTCATAAGCAGGGTTTTGACAGCAAGGGCAATCAGGGCGTCGATTTCTTCAAAATCGGCAGTCCGCTGGTCGTGAGCAACAACAAAAACAGCACCGCCGCCTCCGTCACTGCGGAGTGGACCGATACCAGCGCGCTGAAAGCCACCAACTATAACGTCAGCTTTGACGGCACTAACTGGAGCGCCACGCGTGCCTCAGACAGCACTGCCGTGACCATCACGCAGGGTACCGATACCAGCGGCAACACTACGCTGAGCTTTGATGGTCTGAAGCTGACTGTCGCCGGCACGCCTGCACCCGCCGCCAAAGACAGTTTCCTGGTGAAGCCGGTGCAGAACGTGGTTAACGATATGTCTGTCGCGATCACCAGTGAATCTCAGGTGGCTGCAGCAAGTGCCGTTGGCGGTGAGAGTGATAACCGCAATGCGCAAAAACTGCTGGGCCTGCAGGATGCGAAGCTGGTCGGCGGCAACGCCACGCTGTCACAGGCTTACGCTACCCTCGTCAGTAGCGTGGGTAACAAAACCAGTTCACTGGCAACCACCAGCGATACACAGAAAAGCGTGGTCAGTCAGCTGACTGACCGCCAGCAATCGGTCTCAGGCGTAAACCTCGATGAGGAGTACGCTAACCTGACTAAATATCAGCAATATTACATGGCCAATGCGCAGGTGCTGCAGACTGCCAGCACTGTGTTTAATGCATTGATCAATATTCGCTAAGGGCAGGAGATAACATGCGAATCAGTACAAATATGATTTTTGAGCAGCAGGTGCGTGGCATCACTGACTCACAGGCCTCCTGGCTGAAATCAGGCGAGGAGCTCTCCAGCGGCCGCCGTGTTAATAATCCTTCGGACGATCCGATTGCGGCGTCCCGTGCTGTGGTGTTGTCACAAACCCAGCAGCAGGGCAAACAGTTTGCGCTGGCGCGGACTTTTGCCGAACAGGGGTTGTCACTGGAAGATAATACGCTGAAGGGCGTAACCAATGGGATCATTGCGGCGCAGGGCCTGATCGTCTACGGTTCAACCGGAACGCTGAGCGACGATGACCGTGGTTCGATAGCCACCCAGCTGGAGGGCATTCGCGCCCAGTTGCTGAACCAGGCCAACAGCAAAGATGCCAATGGACGCTACATTTTTGCCGGTTATAAAACTGATAGCGCGCCGTTTGTTGATACGGCAGGCGCCGGCGTCAGTTACACAGGCGGTACTGAGGCGATCACTCAGAAGGTCGATACCAGTCGTACCATGACCGTGGCGCATACTGGTGACAGCATCTTTATGTCGATCACGGGTAATGCCACCAAAGAGCCGGACGGCAGCGCCAGCGAAACCAATGTGTTTACGATGCTGGATAGTGCCATTGCGGCACTGAAAGTACCACAGGATAACGCAGATGCCGCAACCAAACAGACATTCCAGAATGCGATGGATAAAACCAACCGTGGTCTGGGTAATGCACTGAATAATGTTTCAAAAGTGGTTTCTGAAATTGGTACTCAGCTTGGCGAGATCGATACGCTAAATGCGCAGGGCGATGACCGTAGTGTGATCTACAACTCGCAGATGAGTGATCTGGTTAACGTGGATTTAACTGAAGCGGCGTCCAGCTATACCATGAAGCAGACAGCACTTCAGGCGTCTTACAAGACCTTTACTGATATGTCCAAGATGTCACTTTTCAAGATGAATTCGTAGTCTGACCTGAAATTTTAGGCGTACTTTAACCGGATGCGCTTACTTTTTCCCACCCTCCCGATAAAGGAGGGTGGGATTTTTTTGCCTGCGATTCAGCTGCCAGCGGGAACAGCAGGTATTCAAAACGGGTTAATTTAACGCGGCTGACGGGCAGAATTGCAGCCATAAAAAACCCCGGCTCAGAGGCCGGGGTTCAGTTCACAACAGCTTATGCGTTACGGCTTGGTCGCCGGGGCAGTGGCCTGATGGGTAGCGCTATGACCACCCGCAGAGCCGCGACCATCAAACTCATACGGTGCACGCACCCATTCACTCTGCGGAGCAGGCTCTGACTGCCAGACTGGCGCAGGTGCTTTAGTCATCGGCGCAGACGCAAAGTGCTTCCAGCGTGTACCGTCATTTGGCACTGCTGCAGCAGGGACTGATGCTACAGGCTGGGCCACCGTCACCGGTGCTGCAGGCGCGATATCACGTGCGGCAACCGGAGCATGAGGTTCACGCACTGGCGCGGTTTCAGCTTCTGCTGCAACCGGTGCTTTCAGTACTTCTTCAACTTCTGCTGCGATCTCTTCGCTGACATCCGTAGCTGACTGCTCAGCAACCTCTGCAGGCTGTGCAGTCTCAACAGCAGGCTGTACAACTTCAGGCTGTGCAACGTCTGCAGGCTGAACAGTCTCAACTGCAGGGGTCACAGCGGGTGCTTCAGCGACGGGCTCAGCAGGCACGGCTTCAGCGGCCACAGCTTCTGCTTTCGCTTCATCGGCAGCCGGAACAACAGAAGGCTGCTCGTCAACCGGGGCATCGATAGCGCGGGTGTCATCAGTATTAACAACTGGCACTGGCGTTTCTGCCTGTGGCTCAGCCTGCTGTACCGGTACTTCCTGAGCAACAGATTCAACGGCGGCTGCAACCGGCAGCGCACGGGTGGCCTCTGTTGTCTCTTCTGCGTTGTACGCAGGTGTCTCATGCGTCACATTCTGAACCTGCTCTTCGCTGGCCTGACTTACCGGATAGCGAATCCAGACTTTACCGGATGCCATCTCTGGTGAGGCAGCGGCAGCCGCCAGAGGCATCGCTGACTGAGTCGGGTAACGCTCATCACGGTAACGACGACGACGCTGGCCGCTGACGCGCAGATGACGCGGCGAACGACGTGAGCGACGCGGCATATTGGCATTATCACGGTTGTCGTTGTCATCCTGCTCGTCACTCTGCGAAGCCTGGAACTCAGGCTGAGGCTGTGCAACGTCAACAGGCTGTGCCTGATGCACTTCAGCAGGCTGGG
The DNA here is from genome assembly GCF_013415305.1 of Pantoea sp. WMus005. Taxonomy (GTDB): domain Bacteria; phylum Pseudomonadota; class Gammaproteobacteria; order Enterobacterales; family Enterobacteriaceae; genus Pantoea; species Pantoea rara. The sequence goes on along the minus strand of NZ_JACBXU010000001.1, from coordinate 1,563,983 downwards.
CAAAGTCACTGGCTTCGGCTGGCATAGGTGGACGGTTATCATCAACACGCACCTTCTGGTTCAGCTGGCGCGGCTTACGACGCGGCATAACCTGCACGCGCTCATCATCCTGCACCTCGGCCACGTCCAGAACTTCAGCAACCACTTCCGGCTGCTCAGCCACTTTGGCCGCTTCTTCACTGGCGCGTTTCTCTTCCTGACGACGACGCTGACGCTCAGCACGCTGTTCACGGCGCTGTTGCTGCTGCTCATCGCGCTGCTGGCGCGCTTCTTCGCTCAGTGCCGGGCGCTCTTCGCGAACGTCACCTGGCTGAGAATCACGCTTGTTACGACGGTTGTTATTGCCCTCGCGCGGCTCGCGATTTTCACGTGGCTCGCGGCTTTCACGCGGTTCACGGCTTTCGCGCGGCTCACGACTTTCGCGTGGTTCACGGCCTTCACGCGACTGCGCGTTTTCACCATTACGCGGTGTACGTTCACGACGATTGTTGTTACGACGGTTGTTATTGTTGCTGCGGCGCTCGCCACGGCCGTTGTTGCTTTCCTGCTCGCTTTCAGCCGCTTTTTGCGGTTCAGCAACCTCAGCAACCTCAGCGGCCACTGGCGCGGCAGCAGGAGCTTCATCGCCTGCGAACATTTTTTTCAGTCCGCCAAGCAAACGTCCGAAGAAACCGGTGCTGACGGTAGCAGGCGCAGCCACTGCTTTTGCCGCTGGCTGGGCTTCAGCGCGCTGTGCTTCTGGCTCAACTTCAACCGGTGCCGGAGGCGCATCAGGCATGACAAACGCGGCCAGAGCAGGCTGCTCAGGGCGACGGCGTTCAGCATGTTCTTCTTCTGATGGCATGGCCATTTCGGCTTCATGCAGCTTCGGCAGATGATAGCTCAGGGTCTGCGTCTCTTCGCCAGTGCGTACGCGCAGCACGGAATAGTGCGGGGTCTGCATCTTGTCATCAGGCACAATGATTGCCCGCACGCCGCCCTGGCGTTTTTCAATCGCATTGACCGCCTCACGCTTCTCATTCAGCAGGTAAGAAGCAACCTGAACCGGAACAATGGCGTGAACCTCTTTAGTGTTGTCTTTCAGCGCTTCTTCTTCAATCAGACGCAGAATTGACAGCGCCAGCGACTCGTTATCACGTATGGTACCGGTGCCGCTACAGCGTGGGCAGACGTGATGACTGGATTCACCTAATGACGGGCTCAGGCGCTGACGGGACATTTCCAGCAGGCCGAAACGTGAAATGTGGCTGATTTGAATGCGGGCGCGGTCCTGACGGACAGCTTCGCGCAGACGGTTCTCAACCGCACGCTGATGGCGTACCGGCGTCATATCAATGTAATCGATAACGATCAGGCCGCCCAGGTCACGCAGGCGCAGCTGACGAGCAATCTCATCGGCTGCTTCAAGGTTAGTGTTGAAGGCTGTCTCTTCGATGTCACCGCCGCGCGTTGCGCGTGCTGAGTTGATATCGATAGCGGTCAGCGCTTCGGTACTGTCGATCACAATTGAGCCACCAGATGGCAGGCGGACTTCACGCTGGAAAGCGGATTCAATTTGCGATTCGATCTGATAGTGGCTGAACAGCGGGATTTCACCGGTGTAGAGCTTAATTTTGCTGCTGAAATCAGGACGGCCCAGCGCCGCGATATGCTGACGCGCCAGTTCCAGAACTTTCGGGTTATCGATAAGGATTTCACCGATGTCCTGGCGCAGATAGTCGCGGAAGGCACGCACAATGACGTTACTTTCCTGATGGATCAGGAATGGGGCAGGGCGGTTCTCAGCGGCTTTCTTGATCGCTTCCCAGTGCTTCAGACGGAAGCTTAGATCCCACTGCAGCGATTCGGCGGATTTACCGACGCCCGCGGTGCGGACAATCAGTCCCATGCCTTCTGGCAAATCCAGCGCCGACAGCGCTTCTTTCAGTTCGGTACGATCGTCACCTTCGATGCGGCGAGAAATACCGCCTGCACGTGGGTTATTCGGCATCAGCACAAGATAGCTGCCCGCCAGAGAGATAAAGGTAGTGAGCGCAGCGCCTTTGTTGCCGCGTTCTTCTTTATCAATCTGAACAATAACTTCCTGACCTTCACGCAACACTTCTTTGATATTCGGACGACCATGCGCGTTGTAGCTGGAAGGGAAGTATTCGCGGGAGATTTCTTTTAAAGGGAGGAAACCGTGACGCTCTGCGCCGTAATCGACAAACGCAGCTTCAAGGCTGGGTTCAATGCGAGTGATTTTTCCTTTGTAGATGTTGGCTTTCTTCTGTTCGTGTCCAGGACTTTCAATATCCAGATCGTACAGACGTTGACCGTCAACCAGGGCAACGCGCAACTCTTCCTGCTGAGTTGCGTTTATTAACATTCTTTTCATCGTGACTTACTCGTTATTCTTTCATGAGTGATTACAGCTGCGGGCATAGTTACCCTGGACGAGTATCAACCGATGGCCCCGTGACTTAGTGCAATGTCGTCAGCCTCACGGTTGTCGACCGCGCGAGGGGCGCAAATAGCGTCGGTGGCCTGTTTTTCATAAGGGAAAACAGCACCAGATAGCGGAAATGCCTGAGAGAATAAAGAAAACCCGTGCATTCCAGCATGTTGTCCAGGCCGCAACCCGCAGCCCGCTAAGTGCCTGATTTCGCATTACGTCTTACGCCATTGCTGCGTGTCTGCTCAATCCGGCAAAATGACAATTTCGCTCGTTTTCTGCCCTGAAATGCTTCAGGTAAGAAACTCAAACATTATTCCATTGCTAACCTTCATATAGCAAGGCGACTTTAGCCAGCATGTGAAGTTTCCTTACATTTAAATCGCTAATATGTCGGACAAAGCAGCACTTTGCTGGAAAAGCCAGCAGAGAGGCGACCTGCCATCACATCAACTCCTGAGTTAAGCACAGAAAAAGGGGTGGCGCTATCAGGGGACACTATTTAGAATCGCCGCCATGAAAACAGAGAATCCCGGCGTACATTTTGTCGCCATCACGGCTGAAAATGCCGGCCAACGCATTGATAACTTTTTGCGCACCCAACTCAAGGGTGTGCCGAAGAGCATGATTTATCGCATCGTACGCAAAGGCGAGGTGCGGGTTAATAAGAAACGTGTTAAGCCAGAGTACAAGCTGGAAGAGGGCGATGAGGTGCGCATTCCGCCGGTTCGGGTAGCGGAACGCGATGAAGATGCGGTTTCCCCCAAACTGGCAAAAGTCGCTTCACTGGCTGATGCCATCCTCTTTGAGGATGAGTCGTTGCTCGTCATGAACAAGCCTTCCGGTACTGCTGTACATGGCGGTAGCGGACTTAGCTTCGGTGTCATTGAAGGATTACGTGCCCTGCGACCTGAAGCGCGCTTTCTGGAGCTGGTACATCGCCTGGATCGTGACACTTCCGGCATTCTGCTGGTCGCTAAAAAACGCTCGGCGCTGCGTTCCCTGCATGAGCAACTGCGTGAAAAGGGGATGCAAAAAGATTATCTGGCCCTCGTGCGCGGCAACTGGCCGTCGCATCTGAAAGTGGTTCAGGCGCCACTGCTGAAAAATATCCTGCAGAGCGGCGAGCGAATAGTGCGTGTCAGCAGCGAAGGCAAAGCGTCTGAAACCCGCTTTAAAGTGGAAGAGCGGTTCGAGTTTGCCACGCTGGTGAAAGCGAGTCCGGTCACTGGACGCACCCACCAGATTCGCGTGCATACGCTGCATGCCGGGCATCCCATCGCCTTCGACGATCGTTATGGTGCGCGTGACTTTGACAGTCAACTGGCGTCAACCGGCTTAAGACGTCTGTTCCTGCACGCAGCGGCGCTGACCTTTACCCATCCCGGCACCGGCGAAATGATGCGGGTCGAAGCGCCACTGGATGATGGCCTGAAGCAGTGTCTGAATAAACTGCGTCAGATGAAAGCGTAATCGTTCTCCGGCATCAGTTTGTCAAAGGATTGATGCCGGCCTGCTGCAACATTTCATTCAGCGCAATCAGCGGCAGTCCGACCAGCGTATTAGGATCGCGACCTTCCAGTCGATCAAACAAACAAATCCCCAAACCTTCACTTTTAAAACTTCCTGCACACTGCAATGGCTGCTCCTTTTCGACATACCCGGCAATTTCAGCGTCTGTTAGCATGCGGAAATGAACCACAAAGGGCTCACAGCATTGCAGCAGTTGGTTATTGTCCGGATGGAAAAGGGCCAGGCCAGTATAAAAGGTAATGGCCTTACCGCTGGCGGCACGCAGTTGTGCCCGCGCATTCTCAGCGGTATGAGGTTTACCGGTGATCTGGTCGTCCAGCACACAGACCTGATCAGAGCCGATTATCCAGTGCCCGGGATACATTTTTGCCAGTGCCTGCGCTTTTGCTACGGCAAGGCGGGTTACCAGCGCTTCGGCTGTTTCACCCTGCTGCGGTGTCTCATCCACCTCAGGCGCAGCGGTAATAAATGGCAGGCCGAGCTTATGCAGTAATGCCTGCCGGAATGGCGAAGTTGAAGCTAAAAGAATTGATGGTGTCATTTTTTTTCAATAGTGATAGCGAATTGGTGACAGTCATTTTAAACTGTGCGCCGCACTGGATGCGAATAGTGGTTGAAAGATGCTGTTTAACGGCCTTTTTCTTTGACTCTATGACATTACAAAGTTAATATGCGCGCCCTATGCAAAAGGTAAAATTACCCCTAACGCTGGACCCTGTCCGTACCGCTCAGAAGCGCCTTGATTATCAGGGTGTCTACACATCTGTTCAGGTGGAGCGTGTGGCCGAGTCGGTCGTTAGTGTGGACAGTGATGTGGATTGTGCCATGTCGTTTGCGGTTGATAATCAACGTCTGGCGGTACTGACGGGTTCTGCTGAAGTACACGTGACGTTGCGTTGCCAGCGCTGCAACCAGACCTTTCCCCATCACGTAAAAGTAAGTTACTGCTTCAGCCCTGTCTCTTCTGAAGAGCAGGCCGAGGCATTACCGGAAGCGTACGAGCCGGTCGATGTCAACGAGTTTGGTGAGATCGATTTGCTGGCAGTTGTGGAGGATGAACTGATTCTCGCACTGCCGGTCGTTCCGGTGCACGATTCTGAACACTGTGAAGTGTCCGAGGCGGACATGGTCTTTGGCAAACTGCCTCCTGAGGCGGAGAAACCAAATCCATTTGCCGTATTAGCCAGTTTAAAGCGTAAGTAATAGGAGTAAGGTCCATGGCCGTACAACAGAATAAACCCACCCGTTCTAAGCGTGGTATGCGTCGTTCGCACGATGCGCTGACCACTGCTGCTCTGTCAGTAGATAAAGTTTCTGGCGAAACGCATCTGCGTCACCATATCACTGCGGACGGTTACTACCGCGGTCGCAAGGTTATCGTTAAGTAAGTTTCTTGCTTAGCAAGGCGATACCTTGACACGTTTGACCCTGGCGATTGATGCCATGGGCGGGGACTTCGGTCCCTGCGTGACAGTGCCTGCAGCATTGCAGGCACTGGCCTCTCATTCGGAATTATTCCTTCTTCTGGTCGGACATCCCGACACTCTCATGCCATTGCTTGCCAAAGCGGATTCCTCCCTGACGGGGCGTTTGCAGGTGATCCCTGCCGAATCGGTTATTGCAAGTGATGCGCGGCCCGCTCAGGCCATCCGGAACAGTCGCGGCAGCTCAATGCGAGTGGCGCTGGAGATGGTTAAAGAGGGACGTGCTCAGGCCTGCATCAGCGCCGGAAATACCGGTGCGCTAATGGGGCTGTCTACACTCTTATTAAAACCGCTGGATGGGATTAAACGTCCGGCGCTAATGTCCGTTTTACCGCATCAGCAGCAGGGTAAAACCGTGGTGCTGGATCTGGGCGCGAATGTTGACTCAGACAGTGCGATGCTGGTGCAGTTTGCTGTGATGGGGTCGGTGATGGCTGAGCATGTGCTTGGTATTCCACGGCCCCGTGTCGCGTTGCTCAACATTGGTCATGAAGAGACCAAAGGGCTGGAAACCATCCGCGATGCCGCGGTAGTGCTGCGAGAATCATCGCAAATCAACTATATTGGTTACCTCGAAGGTAACGAACTGCTCACCGGTAAAACGGATGTAATGGTCTGTGACGGTTTTGTCGGAAACGTCACGCTGAAGACCATGGAAGGCGTGGTAAGAATGTTTCTTTCTCTGCTTAAGTCATCAGGGGAAGGTAAAAAAAGGTCATGGTGGCTTCAGTTGCTGGGACGCTTAATCCAGAAACGTCTGGCGAAGCGCTTCGGGCAACTCAACCCTGACCAATACAATGGCGCTTGTCTGTTAGGATTGCGCGGAACAGTGATCAAGAGTCACGGCGCAGCAAATCAACACGCCTTCGCCGTGGCCATAGAACAGGCAGAGCAGGCGGTGAGGCAGCAAATTCCCGAGCGAATTGCTGCGCGCCTTGATGCTGTATTAGCCAGGAGTGACAAAGCCTAGATGTATACCAAAATTATCGGTACGGGCAGTTATCTGCCCAGCCAGGTTCGCACCAATGCCGATCTGGAAAAAATGGTGGAGACGTCGGACGAGTGGATTGTTACCCGTACCGGCATCCGTGAGCGCCGCATTGCAGCGCCAGACGAAACCGTTGCCACTATGGGATTCAGCGCAGCACAACGCGCCCTTGAAATGGCTGGCATTGACGCGAACGAGATTGGGCTGATTATCGTCGCCACAACCTCTTCCAGCCATGCCTTCCCAAGCTCCGCCTGCATGATCCAGCAAATGCTGGAGATCAAAGACTGCGCGGCGTTTGACCTCGCTGCCGCCTGTGCAGGTTTCACCTATGCCCTGAGCGTGGCCGATCAATACATCAAAAATGGCGCGGTTAAGCATGCTCTGGTGATTGGCGCTGATGTCCTGGCGCGCGCACTGGATCCGGAAGATCGCGGCACTATTATCCTGTTTGGTGATGGCGCTGGTGCGGTTGTACTGGGTCAGAGCGAAGAGCAGGGGATTATCTCTACCCATCTTCATGCTGACGGTCGCTACGCCCAGTTGCTGACGCTGCCTTATCAGGATCGTGCCCATCAGGATCAGCCTGCCTATGTCACCATGGCTGGCAACGAAGTCTTCAAGGTCGCTGTCACCGAGCTGGCTCACATCGTTGATGAAACGCTGCAGGCCAATAATCTCGATCGCGAAATGCTGGATTGGCTGGTGCCGCATCAGGCTAACCTGCGCATCATCAGCGCCACCGCGAAAAAACTCGGCATGACCATGGATAAAGTGGTCGTCACGCTGGATCGTCATGGCAATACCTCTGCCGCATCGGTGCCAAGCGCACTGGATGAAGCGGTTCGTGATGGCCGCATCAAACCCGGACACCTTATTTTGCTGGAAGCCTTTGGTGGCGGGTTCACCTGGGGTTCTGCGCTGGTTCGCTTTTGATTGACAGGAACGAAAGATGACGCAAATTGCATTTGTTTTTCCAGGTCAGGGTTCACAGACTGTGGGCATGCTGACTGAATTAGCAGCGACCTATCCGCTGGTTGAAGAGACCTTCCGTGAAGCCTCTGATGCGCTGGGGTATGATCTGTGGCAGTTAGTGAGCCAGGGTCCGGCTGAAGAACTGAACAAAACCTGGCAGACTCAGCCTGCGCTGCTAGCTGCTTCAGTCGCCATCTACCGTGTCTGGCAGCAGCAGGGCGGCGAAAAGCCTGTCCTGATGGCCGGTCACAGTCTGGGTGAATATTCAGCGCTGGTTTGCGCAGGTGTGCTTAACTTTGCTGATGCAGTAAAGCTGGTAGAACTGCGTGGCAAACTGATGCAGGAAGCCGTGCCAGAAGGTACCGGCGCGATGCAGGCGATTATTGGCCTGGACGACGCGGCTATTCGCAAAGCCTGTGAAGAGAGCGCGCAGGGCCAGGTAGTGTCACCGGTTAACTTCAACTCGCCGGGCCAGGTGGTCATTGCGGGTAACAAAGAAGCCGTTGAGCGTGCAGGTGCTGCCTGTAAAGCCGCGGGCGCTAAGCGTGCTCTGCCACTGCCGGTCAGCGTGCCCTCTCACTGCGCGCTGATGAAGCCTGCTGCCGATAAACTGGCGGTTGCGCTGGAAAACATTACGTTTAATGCACCTGCGGTGCCTGTGATTAACAACGTCGATGTGAAAGCTGAGACCGACGCTGTGGCTATCCGCCATGCGCTGGTTCGTCAGCTCTACAGTCCGGTTCGCTGGACCGAGAGCGTGGAAGCGATGGCTGCACAGGGCGTGACGCAGCTCCTGGAGATGGGTCCAGGCAAAGTCCTGACCGGACTGGCGAAACGTATTGTCGATAGCCTCACTGCGGCTGCCGTTAACGATACGGCATCCCTGACGGCTGCACTCGGTAAGGAATAAGAGGAAAATGATGAGCTTTGAAGGTAAAGTTGCGCTGGTTACCGGCGCGAGTCGCGGCATTGGTCGTGCGATTGCAGAAACCCTGGCGGCACGTGGTGCCAAAGTGGTCGGAACTGCAACCAGCCAGAGTGGCGCCGACGCCATCAGTGCTTACCTTGGCGACAAGGGCAAAGGCCTGTTACTGAACGTGACTGACGCTGACTCCATCAGCAGCGTTTTAGAGAATATTCGCGCTGAATTTGGCGAAGTGGATATTTTAGTCAATAATGCAGGCATTACGCGTGATAATCTTCTCATGCGCATGAAGGACGATGAGTGGGCGGATATCCTGGATACCAACCTCACATCGGTATTCCGCCTTTCTAAGGCGGTCCTGCGTGCCATGATGAAAAAGCGCGTGGGCCGTATCATCACCATTGGTTCCGTTGTTGGAACCATGGGTAATGCGGGCCAGGCAAACTACGCGGCAGCAAAAGCGGGTTTGATTGGTTTTAGCAAATCACTGGCGCGCGAAATCGCGTCACGTGGCATTACCGTCAACGTCGTGGCTCCAGGCTTTATCGAGACTGACATGACGCGGGCACTGAACGAAGATCAACGTTCCGGTATTTTGGCGGAAGTGCCTGCGGGTCGCTTAGGCGATGCTCAGGAAATCGCCAATGCTGTTGCATTTTTAGCCTCTGACGAAGCAGCCTACATCACGGGTGAAACGCTGCACGTCAATGGCGGAATGTACATGGTTTGATAAATCACGAAATCATTTGCTTTATTTGCGGTTAAAACCGCAAAATAACGCAAAATCGTGGTTCGACCAGCCGGGATTTTGTTGCATCTTTTTCACCATTTTATACACTACGAAAACCATCGCGAAAGCGAGTTTTGATAGGAAATTAAATAGTATGAGCGATATCGAACAACGCGTTAAGAAAATCATCAGTGAGCAGCTGGGTGTGAAAGAGGAAGAAGTCACCAACTCTGCATCTTTCGTAGAAGACCTGGGTGCCGATTCTCTTGATACCGTTGAGCTGGTGATGGCTCTGGAAGAAGAGTTTGATACTGAGATTCCAGACGAAGAAGCTGAGAAAATCACTACCGTTCAGGCAGCGATCGACTATATCAATAGCCATAAAGGCTAATGAATATCTTCAGGCGGTCGCTCGACCGCCTGATTTTTTTGTTTGTCCCACATAGTTCCCTATTTCCCCTCCCTGGAGGACGAACGTGTCTAAGCGTCGTGTAGTTGTGACTGGTCTTGGCATGTTGTCTCCTGTCGGCAATACCGTAGAGTCTACCTGGAGTGCTCTCCTTGCCGGTCAGAGCGGCATTACCCTGATCGACCATTTTGATACCAGTGCTTATGCAACACGTTTTGCAGGTCTGGTAAGAGATTTTAATTGTGATGACTACATCTCGCGTAAAGATCAGCGCAAGATGGATGCCTTCATCCAATACGGCATTGTGGCCGGTATGCAGGCCATGCAGGACAGTGGTCTGGTTATTACTGACGAAAATGCAGGCCGTATGGGCGCAGCAATTGGCTCCGGCATCGGTGGTTTAGGTCTGATTGAAGAGAATCATACTTCACTGGTCAACGGTGGCCCGCGCAAAATCAGCCCGTTCTTTGTGCCTTCAACCATCGTTAACATGGTGGCGGGTCATCTCAGCATCATGTATGGCCTGAAAGGTCCAAGCATCTCTATCGCGACAGCCTGTACCTCTGGTGTGCACAACATCGGTCACGCCGCACGTATCATCGCTTATAACGATGCTGACGTGATGCTGGCAGGCGGCACAGAGAAAGCCAGTACGCCATTAGGCGTCGGTGGTTTTGGTGCAGCACGCGCTCTCTCAACCCGCAACGAAAATCCGCAAGCGGCCAGCCGCCCATGGGATAAAGATCGTGACGGTTTTGTGCTGGGTGACGGCGCGGGCATTGTCGTACTCGAAGAGTACGAACATGCGAAGAAACGTGGTGCGAAAATCTACGCTGAAATTGTAGGTTTTGGTATGAGCAGTGATGCTTACCACATGACTTCACCACCAGAAGATGGTTCAGGTGCGGCGGCTGCAATGATCAATGCGCTGCGTGATGCTCAGCTTACGCCAGAGCAGATCGGCTATGTCAACGCGCACGGTACCTCCACGCCAGCCGGTGATAAAGCGGAAGCGCAGGCGGTGAAATCGGTCTTTGGGGCAGCAGCCAGCAGCGTAATGGTCAGCTCAACCAAATCAATGACCGGACACTTACTGGGTGCCGCAGGCGCTGTTGAATCGATTTACTCGATTCTGGCGCTGCGCGACCAGGCCGTTCCACCGACCATCAACCTGGACAATCCGGATGAGGGCTGCGATCTCGACTTTGTGCCTCACACCGCGCGTCAGGTTCCTGGACTGGAGTATACGCTGTGTAACTCCTTTGGTTTCGGCGGAACCAATGGTTCGTTGATCTTCCGTAAAGTGTAATCGTTGTAGATTGCTAAAAAGGCCCGCAATGCGGGCCTTTTTTTATCCTGTAAAATGCGCTGAAATCACGTGTCCTGCTCAGGAGAGAACGATGTGGATTAACGGGTTAAAACAATCGACGCTGACCGCCAGCGACCGGGGTCTGCAGTTCGGGGATGGCTGTTTTACGACCGCCGCCGTGCGTCAGGGCAAAATTGTGATGCTGGAAAGCCACATCCAGCGCCTTAAAGAGGGCTGTGAGCGGTTATGGATCGGTGGTGTCGACTGGCATCAGCTTGAGGCAGAGATGAAACAGGCTGCGTATGAACAAAACCAGGCGGTGCTGAAAGTCATCATCAGTGCGGGCAGCGGCGGACGAGGTTACAGCCGACGCGGCTGTGGTGAACCTGCGCGCATCGTCTCGCTGGCACCCTGGCCGCTACACTATGCCGATTTACAGCAGCAGGGTGTTTCACTCCGGCTCAGCCCTATCCGGCTGGTGCGGAACGCACAGTTTGCCGGTATCAAGCACCTTAACCGCCTGGAGCAGGTGATGATTCGGGCTCATCTTGACCAGACAGACGCCGACGAGGCGCTGGTGCTTGACACTGAAGGTTGGGTGGTGGAATGCTGTGCGGCCAATTTATTCTGGCGTAAAGGGACGCAGATTTTCACGCCTGATCTCTCGGTATCGGGTGTGGATGGCATTATGCGGCGGAGTCTTATGGCGCAACTTGTTGCCGCTGGTCAGGCTTGCCAGGTAGTGAAAAGCGAACCGGCGAAGCTGATGAACGCCGATGAAGTGGTGATATGTAACGCGCTGATGCCGGTTCTGCCGGTCCGACAGATAGAAGCGGTGCAGTTTACTGAGCGCTCGCTATTTAATCAGTTGCAGGCAAGCTGTGAAAAGATAATGGATGCATCATGATTCGAAGTAAAAAAATTCTCGTCAGCCTGCTGGCGATCGTGGGTCTTGCGGCTGTGCTGAGTTACTGGCAGGTTAAGAAGTTTGCGGCGACCCCGTTAGCCATTAAGCAGGAAACCATCTACACGCTGCCCGCCGGAACGGGCCGGGTCGCGCTTGAAGCGCAGCTGGAAGAGAAAAAAATTATTCCACGCAGCCTCTGGTTTGGTGCATTGCTGCGTCTGGAGCCGGAACTGGCGACCTTTAAGGCGGGCACTTATCGCCTTGAGCCGACCATGACCGTACGCTCGCTGCTACAGCTGCTGGCAAGCGGAAAAGAGGCGCAGTTCCCGGTGCGGTTTGTGGAAGGTCAGCGGCTGAAAGAGTGGCTGAGTGAGCTGCGTAACGCGCCCTATATCCGGCACACCCTGAAAGACGATCAGTTCGCCACACTTGCCAGCGCACTGAAAGTGGAACCAGAACAGCTGGAGGGCAACTTCTTCCCGGACACCTATCTCTACACGGCGAATACCACGGATTTGGAGCTGCTGCAGCGTGCCCATGAGCGCATGAAAAAGACCATTGATGAGGTGTGGCAAGGACGGGCGGATAATCTGCCTTATAAAACGCCACAGGATCTGGTGACGATGGCTTCGATCATTGAGAAAGAGACCGGCGTCAGTGAAGAGCGCGCGCGTGTAGCCTCGGTGTTTATTAATCGCCTGCGAACCGGCATGCGCTTACAGACCGATCCCACGGTTATCTATGGCATGGGCGACAGCTATCACGGCACGCTGACCCGCAAAGATCTTGAGACCGCCAGCGCCTATAATACGTATATCATCAACGGCCTGCCGCCTGGCCCGATCGCCATGCCGGGCAAAGCCTCATTGCAGGCCGCGGCGCATCCCGAGAAAACTAACTATCTCTACTTTGTTGCAGACGGCAAGGGCGGGCATACGTTTACTACCAATCTTGCCAGCCATAACAAAGCGGTGCAGGTCTACCGGCAGACGCTGAAGGAAAAAAATGAACAGTAAGTTTATCGTCATTGAAGGCCTGGAAGGCGCCGGAAAGACCACTGCACGTGACGCCATCGTCGCCACGTTGCGCGCCCGTGGTATCACCGACCTGGTCTTTACCCGTGAGCCAGGTGGTACGCCGCTGGCAGAACAGCTGCGGGTCCTGGTCAAGCAGGGGATTGAGGGTGAGCAGGTTACGGATAAAGCTGAACTGCTGATGCTCTATGCGGCGCGGGTTCAGCTGGTGGAGACGGTGATCAAACCGGCGCTGGCTCGCGGAGCCTGGGTGATTGGCGATCGTCACGATCTCTCCTCCCAGGCTTATCAGGGCGGCGGCCGGGGACTCGACAGCGAACTGATGCAGACGCTGCGTGATGCTGTTTTAGGCGATTTCCGTCCCGATCTGACGCTCTATCTTGATGTGACTCCTGACATTGGTCTGCAGCGTGCCCGTGCGCGTGGTGAGCTGGATCGTATTGAGCAGGAGTCATTGCGCTTTTTTGAACGCACCCGCGCGCGCTATCTGGCGCTGGCCGCAGAAGACTCCACTATCCTCACCATTGATGCGACTCAATCTCTGACAGAAGTGACGGCGTCACTTCAGATGACGCTGGATAGCTGGCTGGCGGAGCAGGTGTGATGAACTGGTATCCGTGGCTGAATCAGCCTTACCGTCAGGTGATTAGCCAGCACCAGGAGAATCGCGCGCATCATGCGCTGATGATCCAGGCAATGGCAGGCATGGGCGATGAGGCGCTGGTCTGGGGAATGAGCCGCTGGCTGATGTGCCAGCAGCGAGATGGCCTGAAGAGTTGCGGAGAGTGCCACGGTTGCCAGCTGATGCAGGCCAGCACCCATCCTGACTGGTATCGCCTTGAAGCTGAGAAAGGCAAAAGTACCCTGGGCATTGATGCGGTGCGTCAGGTAACAGAAAAAATGTATCACTTTGGTCAGCAGGGCGGCGCGAAAGTCGTCTGGCTGCCGGATGCCGCACAGCTTTCGGAAGCGGCAGCCAATGCACTGCTGAAAACACTGGAAGAGCCGCCAGCCAACAGCTGGTTTTTCCTCAGCAGCCGTGATCCCTCACGTCTGCTGGCCACGCTACGCAGCCGCTGCATGACGCTGCATCTGACGCCACCGGACGAAGGACAAAGTCTGCTCTGGCTGAAGAAGCAGTCTTCGCACAATGAGCAGATGCTGCTGGCGGCGTTGCGCCTGAGTGCGGGCGCACCCGGAGCGGCACTGAGCCTGCTGGAAACCGGGCCGTGGCAGGCTCGTCAGAAACTCTGTGATGCGCTGCCCGCTGCGTTACAGCAGGACATCCTGCAACTGCTGCCTGCGCTGAACGCGGACGATGCAGCCACGCGTATCGGCTGGCTGCTCTCTTTACTGCTGGATGCGATGAAATGGCAGCAAAACGCAGGTCAGTGGCTGAGTAATATCGATCGTCAGGATGTGGTGCAGTTGCTGGCCGGATACTTTTCAGCCAGCGCCCTCAACAGCAGTACCCAGGAATGGATGCGCTGTCGTGAGCAGTTACTGCATGTGGCGTCTGTGAATCGCGAACTATTGCTGACCGATCAGCTTTTGAACTGGGCGGACAAAAAGAAGCCTGCGCTGGTCGGCTAAACCTATCTGAGAGTAATTATGTTTATTGTGGATTCCCATTGCCATCTCGATGGCCTGGATTATGAAAAGAATCATCGTGACCTTGATGATGTTATCGCCAAAGCGGCGGCACGTGATGTGAAGTTTATGCTGGCTATCGCCACCACGCTGCCGGGTTTTCACACGCTGAAAAGCCTGGTTGGCGATCGAAAAAATATTGCGCTCTCCTGCGGTGTGCATCCTCTGAATCAGGAGGAGGCCTATGACGTAGAAGAGTTTCGTCGGCTCTCTGCGGATCCACAGGTAGTGGCACTGGGTGAAACCGGACTGGATTATCACTATCAGCCAGAGACCAAAGATCAGCAGCAGCGCTCGTTTCGGGAACATATCCGCACCGGTATCGCGCTGAACAAACCGATCATTGTTCACACGCGTGATGCACGTGAAGATACGCTGGCGATCCTGCGTGAAGAGCAGGTTGAGCGTTGCGGCGGCGTGCTGCACTGCTTCACTGAAGATCAGCCCACAGCAGCGAAACTGCTGGATATGGGCTTCTACATCTCTTTTTCCGGTATCGTGACCTTCCGCAATGCCGAACAGTTACGCGAAGCCGCACGTTATGTGCCTCTGGACAGGATGCTGGTAGAGACAGATTCCCCTTATCTGGCGCCAGTGCCGTATCGTGGTAAAGAGAATCAGCCCGCTTATACCCGCGATGTGGCCGAATATCTGGCCGTATTGAAAGGTGTGGATATGGAAACCCTGGCCGCCACCACTACGCAAAACTTCTCTACGTTGTTTCATATCCCTATGAGCAAATTGGGCGTCTGATTAGCTTTTATTTTAGCCCCTGTAATTAATCTGTAACCTGCCTACATGACTCTGTTTTTTCAGGCAGGGTCAGCTTTTTATCGCTGATTAATCGTGCGTGTCAGTGAGAAATTTCGTAAAGTGCGCGGCTGTGATTGCCGAAACGTGATAGCCGTCAAAGTAACAAACCGGGATTTATTTTACCCTTCGTAATAAATCAAAAGGCGGTCACCGCCAGCCCGGCAAAGAATCCTCCCTCTTTGCCACGCGCATTGCGCAAATATGCACTCATACTCAGGAGCTTCACGCTATGTTCAAAAATGCTTTTGCCAACCTCCAAAAGGTCGGTAAATCGCTGATGCTGCCGGTATCGGTTCTGCCGATTGCCGGTATTTTGTTAGGAGTCGGTTCAGCCAATTTCAGCTGGTTACCTGCAGTGGTTTCGCATGTGATGGCAGAAGCGGGTGGATCGGTGTTCGCCAACATGCCGCTGATTTTCGCTATCGGTGTGGCGCTGGGCTTTACCAATAACGATGGCGTTTCGGCGCTGGCAGCGGTTGTTGCCTATGGCATTATGGTGAAAACCATGGCGGTTGTTGCACCACTGGTGCTGCATCTGCCTGCGGCGGAAATCGAGGCGAAACACCTTGCCGACACCGGGGTTCTGGGCGGTATTATCGCCGGTTCCATCGCCGCTTACATGTTCAACCGCTTCTACCGCATCAAGCTGCCAGAATATCTGGGCTTCTTTGCCGGTAAACGCTTTGTCCCGATTATCTCTGGCCTGGCGGCGATTGTACTGGGCGTGCTGCTCTCCTTTATCTGGCCACCTGTCGGTGCCGCGATTCAGGAGTTCTCACAGTGGGCTGCCTATCAGAACCCGGTGGTTGCCTTTGGTATCTATGGCGTCGTTGAGCGCTCGCTGGTGCCATTTGGTCTGCATCACATCTGGAACGTTCCTTTCCAGATGCAGATTGGTGAATACACTAATGCGGCGGGTCAGGTGTTCCACGGCGACATCCCGCGCTACATGGCAGGTGACCCGACCGCAGGTAAACTTTCTGGCGGCTTCCTGTTCAAAATGTACGGCCTTCCAGCGGCAGCGATTGCTATCTGGCATTCAGCTAAACCTGAAAACCGTGCCAAAGTTGGCGGCATCATGATCTCTGCTGCGCTGACCTCATTCCTGACCGGCATCACCGAACCGATTGAATTCTCATTCATGTTCGTCGCGCCGATCCTGTATGTGATCCATGCGCTGCTGGCGGGTCTGGCATTCCCAATCTGTATCCTGCTCGGCATGCGTGATGGCACCAGCTTCTCACACGGTCTGATCGACTTTATCGTGCTGAGTGGTAACAGCAGCAAAATCTGGCTGTTCCCGATTATTGGTATTATTTACGGTCTGATTTACTACACCGTATTCCGCGTACTGATCGCTAAACTGGATCTGAAAACGCCTGGCCGTGAAGAGAGCAGCAGCAGCGAGCAATCTACTGCGACCGGAACTGAGATGGCGGGCAAACTGGTTGCCGCGTTTGGTGGTAAAGAGAACATCACTAACCTGGATGCCTGTATCACCCGTTTACGTGTCAGCGTTGCCGATGTGGCGAAAGTGGATCAGTCTGAACTGAAAAACCTCGGCGCCCGTGGCGTGGTGGTTGCCGGTTCCGGTGTGCAGGCCATCTTCGGAACCAAATCCGATAACCTGAAAACCGATATGGATGATTACATCCGCAGCATGTAATGATGTACTGAAATGAAAAAGCCCCGCTAAGCGGGGCTTTTTTTTGGCCAGGATTCAGAGGTAAACACGTAGATACTCGGTCAGGCAGAGCAGGGCCATTGCCTGACCGTAGGGCATAGAGGTCAGGGGAACCGTGCGGTAATAGTCCAGGTCACTGCCCATTGCAGTACCAAAGGAGACCTGTTTCAACTCGCCATCTTCATCAATGTTGGCAATCACGCCACGCAGCGCTTTTTCAGCCACCTCACGATACTCAGCGGGCAGATAACGCTTGCGCACGCCTTTAAGAATGCCATAAGCAAATCCGGCAGTGGCCGAGGCTTCCGGGTAGCTCTGCGGATCATCGAGCAGGGTGTGCCACAATCCGCTGCTGTGCTGGCAGGCCTTCAGCGCTTTGACCTGGCTCTCCAGCACCTGCTGCAGGAAGCGGCGCGTAGCATGATGTTCTGGCCAGTTCATCATCTCAAGGAAGTCTGGAATGACAATCGTCACCCAGCTGTTACCGCGCGCCCAACGCGCATCAGCAAAGTTATGGCGGCCGTCGAAGTTCCAGCCGTGGAACCACAAGCCAGTCTTACGATCCATCAGATATTGGGTATGCAGCAGAAACTGGTAGCTCGCTTCCTCAATCCACTCATCACGTTTCAGCAACTGGCCAATTTTAGCCAGCGCCATTACGCTCATCATCAGCGTATCGTCCCAGAGCTGCTGGGTGTTCTCATTGTTATAAACAATGTGCTGCAGGCCGCCCTGTTCGGTCCGTGGCATCTCATACATTACCCATTCTGCCCAGCGCTCCAGCACCGGCACCCAGGCCGGATTTCTGGTCTCTTCGTAACGATAAGCCAGCGTCAGGAAAGGACACACCGTATTCACATTTTTGGTCGGCGAGCCTTCCGCCAGACGCTGAGTGAACCACTCATCAATGATCGCCAGCGTCTGCTGGTCACCGGTTTGCTGATAGTAGTGCAGCATGCCATACAGACCGATGCCGTGTGTCCACTCCCAACCCGCCCAGCCTTTAGTATCAATCACCCGGCCATCGTCCAGCCGCAATAAAAATTCGCCTGTCTCGTCGGTGATGTTAACCAGATTTTGTGTCAGCTTTCGAATCAGCTGTACCAGTTCGCTGCGTGGCAGCAGATGCTCAGGTTGGCACAATAATTTGCTGTGTTTAACGGGAAATACAGTCATGGTTTATTCCTGTCGTTTTAAGGTCGGGTTTAAAGAAGGTGTTACAGCCGGATGCGCGGTGAGTTTTGCTGGCGCTGGCTTATTGCGGTTAAGGAAGCCAATGTTGTTGTTGCCCCACAGATTCTCGTAAGGCATGCCTGCCAGTGTTTCAACAATGTCACGCGCTTCCGGAGTGATGTTTTCAGGCACAATGCGGCCTGCTTCGCGCATTCTGAGCGTCTCCTGACGCAGCACGGTGTGAGTCTGCAGATTCAGCTTAAAGCGCAATGACACGATAAAGCCGCAAGCCAGCACGACCACGGTACCGACGCTCAGAATCGCCAGAATAGTGTGGCTGACGCCAGGAACCTGAGTGGCCTGGCCAGAGACAAACCCGGAGAGCTGCAGCACGATGCCGACCAGCATGACTGCGCCAGCCTGCGACGCCTTACGCGTCAGCGTCATGATGCCAGCAAAAATTCCTTCACGGCGCTGACCGGTGATCACCTCATCCACATCGGCGATATAGGTGTAGGTGTTCCATGGCACATAGTTGATGCCGCCACGTCCCAGTCCTGCGACGGCAGAGATCACCAGCAGCAGTGACATATTGTCGTTCATACCGGCATACCACAATCCGGCATAGGAGAGTGCCGCAAAGCCGAACAGGATAGCGACCAGACGGTAGGCGGGTGCAGGTCCCATGCGGATGCACAGAGGAATCATCGCCATTACAGCAATAAACTGTAACACCGCCATCGTGCCCATCAGGCTGGAGGCGACCTGCGCGCTCTGCATCAGCACAAACACCACATACCAGGTGAAGACGGCGTTAAACACATCCTGAGCGATGTAGCCGCCGAGATACATGCCAAGATGCTGGCGGAAGATACGGATGCGTAAGGTTGAGGCCAGTTCGACATAGAGTCGTTTAAGATTCTGCATCAGCGTCAGCTGCTGCTTCTCCTGCTCAGCGCGGCGTGATTCGGCAGAAAAATCATCGGGGTGACGCTCCCAGGTAAAGCACCACACCAGCGTCAGCACCAGCGCGCAGATCACCGAGAAGACCAGGCTGGCGTAGAAAAAGGAGAGGGGATTATCTTTGCCCAGCATACCCAGCATACCCAGCAGAATACCGGGCAGAAACGCTGCCAGAATGGCCGACAGCTGTGCCAGACCAATACGCGCACCCGAGAAGCGGGTCTTCTGTTTGAAATCGTCGGTCATTTCCGGCACCAGCGTCTCATAAGGCACCAGAATCATGGTGTAGACGATATCAAACAGCAGATAAGTGCAGAGATACCACCAGAAACTCATATCGCTGACCCACATCAGGCTATAACTGAATACACAGGGTATGCCGAGCAGGATAAAAAATTTGCGGCGGCCAAAACGTTTGCCCAGCCAGGTTGAACCGAAGTTATCGGTGAGAAAGCCCATCAGCGGGCTGACCACGGCATCCAGCACGCGGGCAGCGGCGAAAATCAGCGTGGCCTGAATCGGGGTTAATCCACAAAAGGTGGTGTAAAAATAGAGCAACCAGGCGGCAGTCAACGCCGTGGTGCCTGCTCCAAGAAAATCTCCGGATCCATAGGCCAGATAGTGGCCAAGTCCAATTTTACGTGAGCGCATGTCTGATGCTCCTTGATGTTATATGGCGGTTTATCCCTGGTGATGCCGGACATCTCACCCGGACTGATTAGCAAAGTAGAGCTGACGCGGCGGCTAAACCTTCGCAATCTGGCAAGCGCTCGCGCTGAAGTGGCAATCAGACAAAGAAAAGGGTGGCAGAATTCTAATTTATAAAACAGCGTTTCATTTTTCTGTGATGGCAGCTGCTTTACTGGCATTCAGGCTGGCGTTTCAGGCAGGGGAATGAGGGGCTGCTGCAAAGGCAGGCGAACAATGCAAGAAAAGTGGTCCTGAGGTTGAAAGAAAACAAATTTCTCCCGCATACTGATTGATTACGACACAGGCTAAAGGAAGTGCACCATGGCTGAAGAAACCATTTTTAGTAAAATTATCCGCCGCGAAATCCCCGCTGATGTGGTTTATCAGGACGAGCTTGTCACGGCTTTCCGCGACATTTCGCCAAAAGCGCCGACCCATATTTTAATTGTGCCGAATGTCCTGATCCCAACGGTTAACGACGCGGAAGCGGCGCATGAGCACGCGCTGGGGCGCATGTTTACTACTGCGGCGAAAATCGCCCGTCAGGAAGGTATTGATCAAAATGGTTATCGTCTGATTGTGAACTGCAATCAACATGGTGGTCAGGAGGTTTATCACATTCATATGCATCTGCTGGGCGGTGAACCGCTGGGTCCGATGCTCTCTAACTGATAACGGAAACGTGCTATGCGATCCTGGCTGACTGGCCTGCCGATCCTGCTCTGCCTGACGGCTTGTAGCAGTGATAAACCAATGATCAATACCTCACAGTCACTGGTGATGGAGTCATCTGTGCTTTCGGCAGGGATCATTACCGATGAGCCGACGCTGGGTGAGAATGATGGGCTGAAGCGTGCGACCAGCGTGCTCTATAATCAGCGCGAAACCCCGGTTGTTGTGCATTATCGCTACTACTGGTATGACGACAAAGGGCTGGAAATCTCTCCGCAGGAACCGGCCCAGACTGTCACCGTTCCGGCGCAGGGCAGTATTATCGCCGCCTCGCAAATGGGTAACCTGACTGCCAGCAAGGTTCGTCTTTATCTCTATCTTTAAGGATTTTCATCGTGATACGCAGTATTAATCGTACCGGAACGCTCCTGATGGCGCTCATCCTGACCGGTTGTGTCGTGAAACAGCAGCAGCAGCCTGCACCCGTTGAGCCGACCCAGCCTGCAGAGCCAACTCAGCCTGTTCCTCAACCTGAACCCGTGCCGCAACCGCAGCCTGTGCCGCAGCCACCGAAGCTGGTCACTATAAACTGGGATGCCAGCGTTCAGCCGCTGGTGGCGCAGATGTTACAGGCTGCCAGCGCCGAGCCGGGCAGTGTGTTGCTGGTGGATCGAATCAAAAACAGCACCAATGGCTCGCTGCAAAGCGACAAAGCCACGGCCGCTATCCAGAATGCCCTGGATAACAACGGTAAATTCACCCTGGTCTCTGCCGATCAACTGGCGCAGGCTAAACAGGCACTGGGATTATCGCCGGATGACAGCCTGAATTCGCGCAGTAAAGCGATCGGCCTGGCGCGCAACGTTAACGCCCAGTATGTGCTCTACAGCAATGCGCGTGGTGATGTTAAAGCACCGACCCTGCAGATGCAGCTGATGCTGGTTCAGACCGGCGAGATCATCTGGTCCGGCAACGGCGTTGCACAGAATTAATCCGGCTTTCCAGCGGTTAATTCAGCAGGTCACTGGCGAACCATCAAGGGCATCCATAATACCGCTGGCCGGTCTGACCGGGCACAGCCAGAAGATTGTCAGCCCGCGCGGTACCTTTATCGCGCGGGCGGCTCCGCAACCGGCCATTCCGTTCGTGGATCGGCAGCGTGAATTCCGTCTGTTACAGAAATTGCGCAACAGCGGACTGGCTCCGCAGCCCGTGGCGGTCCATCGTCAGGGGATCATCCTAAGCTGGTGTGCTGGCGATACGCTGGATGAATCCCGCTTCAGCCAGCAGCGTCCGCAGATCGTGGCGCTGCTGCAGCAGCTTCATCAGCAGCCGCTGACCGGCTATCGACTGGCGGTGTTGCCGCTGTTATGGCGTTACTGGCAGCTTACGCCACAACGACATCATCGCTGGCTGCGGGCGCTCCGGCGTCTGACGCAGCAGGGTGAACCCCGGCCGCTGAGGCTGGCACCGCTGCACATGGATCTGCATGCCGGGAATGTTATACAAGGTCCCGCCGGTCTGCGTCTTATCGACTGGGAATATGCCGCCGATGGCGACGTCGCGCTGGAGCTGGCGGTCGTCTGTGCCAGCGATCCGCAGCACGAGGCCGACTGGCTGGCAGAGTATGCCGCAGCAATGCAGCTGCCGCTTCCCGCGCTTGGGCAGCAGGTCAGACGCTGGCAGCCCTGGCTGCGTTTGCTGATGGCCAGCTGGTATCAGCTGCGCGCCAGTCAGAGTCAGGATGAAACATTACACCAGCTGGCCCGACAGAGCTGGGAACAGATTTAATCGCGTTATGCAGTTGCTTAACGCTACAGGATTCAGGTTATGAGATCACATTTACCCGGCCCTCTGATGCTTGACGTTGAGGGCTATGAACTGGATGGCGAAGAGCGCGACATCCTGAAGCACCCGCTTGTGGGCGGCTTAATTCTATTTGCCCGAAATTATCACGACCCGGCTCAGCTGGCCGAGCTGGTGCGGCAGATCCGTGCCGCTTCTCACGCCCGACTGGTGGTTGCGGTGGATCAGGAAGGCGGTCGCGTGCAGCGTTTTCGTGACGGCTTCACTCAATTGCCTGCCATGCAATCCTTTGCCGCGCTTCACGATGCCGAAACCGCAGGTGAGATGGCACAGCAGGCAGGCTGGCAGATGGCGGCCGAGATGATCGCGATGGATATTGATATCAGCTTTGCGCCGGTACTCGACATTGGTCATATCAGCGCCGCAATTGGCGACCGCTCTTTCCATGCCGATCCAGCCATCGCCCTTGCCGTTGCGCGCCGTTTTATTGCAGGGATGCATGAGGTGGGCATGAAGACCACCGGCAAACACTTCCCGGGGCATGGTGCGGTCAGCGCCGATTCGCATAAAGAGACGCCACGCGATCCGCGCGACGAAAAAACGCTGCGTGAGCATGACATGGCGATCTTCAGCAAGCTGATTACCGAGCAGGCGCTGGATGCAATTATGCCTGCACACGTCATTTACACCGACGTTGATCCGCTGCCCGCCAGTGGTTCGCCCTACTGGTTGAAAACCGTACTACGTGATCAGCTGAAATTTGACGGCGTGATTTTCTCCGACGATCTGTCGATGGAGGGCGCCGCCGTGATGGGAAGTTATCCTGAGCGGGCGCAGCAGTCCCTTTCTGCCGGTTGTGACATGATTCTGGTCTGCAATCAGCGTCAGGGTGCCATCAGTGTGCTCGATAACCTGATCCCGGTCGGGTCAGAGAAGGTGACGCAGTTGTATCATCAGGGCAGGTTTACCCGCGATGAACTTCAGGCTACGCATCGCTGGAAAAATAATGCCCAGCAACTGAGTGCGCTTCAGGAACGCTGGCTGGCTCACAAGGCGACGTGGTAAGCAGTCACTGCCCGGCGCTATCTCAACCCTGAGGATTATCATGATCATCTATCTGCACGGTTTTGATTCCAACAGTCCGGGCAATCACGAAAAGGTGCTGCAACTGCAGTTTATCGATCCTGATGTCAGGTTGATCAGTTACAGCACCCGTCAT
This sequence comes from Pantoea sp. WMus005, assembly GCF_013415305.1. Taxonomy (GTDB): domain Bacteria; phylum Pseudomonadota; class Gammaproteobacteria; order Enterobacterales; family Enterobacteriaceae; genus Pantoea; species Pantoea rara. The sequence goes on along the minus strand of NZ_JACBXU010000001.1, from coordinate 1,540,585 downwards.
CCTAAACATGACATGCAGTTTCTGCTGAAAGAGACCGACAAGATGCTGACGCTATCTGACGACGACCGCCCGCTGATTTGTGGCGTCGGACTGGGTGGCTTCTGGTCAGAGCGCATCGGATTTTTATGCGGCATCCGGCAGGCCATCTTTAATCCTAACCTCTTTCCGCAGGAGAATATGGAAGGGAAGATCGATCGGCCGGAGGAGTATCATGACATCGCCACCAAATGCGTCAGCGATTTTCGCGAACGCAATCGCGACCGCTGTCTGACCTTTCTCTCCCGTCATGATGAGGCGCAGGACAGCCAGCATATCGCCGCTCAACTCCATCCGTTTTATGAAATCGTCTGGGATGAGACAGAAGGTCACAAATTCAAAAATATATCCCCACATCTTCAGCGGATAAAAGCTTTTAAAACATTAAGTTAAACCCAACAGGCACCGCAAGGTGCCTGTTTTCGTTACGTAATTATCTGAGTTTTATTTCTCCGCTTTGATGTATATCAATATTCTTATGTTCTCCTCTTCCCGCCATGCTATTCTGCCCGCAGATTGCGATTTTAACTTCGCCAACCCTATGTTTCTTAAGGTTTAATTTAACCTTTGGTTAACTTTTGGTTCACAATTTGAGGGGGTCTTTGTTGACTACGTCTGTTAAGAGAATTGTTATTGTCGGAGGGGGAGCGGGCGGCCTGGAAATGGCAACGCAGCTGGGCCATAAACTGGGTCGTAAAAAGAAGGCCGAGATTATCCTGGTTGATCGTAACCACAGTCATTTGTGGAAGCCGCTGCTGCACGAAGTGGCCACGGGTTCAATGGATGAAGGTATTGATGCGCTGAGCTATCTGGCTCATGCCCGCAACCACGGTTTCGAGTTCCAGCTTGGTTCACTGACCGATATCGATCGCAGCCGCAAAGTCATTCGCCTGGCCGAAGTGCTGAACGCACAGGGCGAAGTGCTGGTGCCACAGCGTGAAGTGGCCTACGACCAGCTGGTCATGGCGCTGGGCAGCACCTCAAACGATTTCGGCACGCCAGGCATTAAAGATCACTGCATTTTCCTGGATAATCCGCAACAGGCGCGTCGTTTCCACAACGAAATGCTTAACCTGTTCCTGAAATTCTCCGCCAGCGAAGGCAAGGTCGAGAAAGTTAACATTGCCATCGTCGGCGGCGGTGCAACCGGCGTTGAGCTGTCAGCGGAGTTGCACAACGCGGTGAAACAGCTGCACAGCTATGGATTCAAAGGCCTGGGACGCGAAGCGCTGAACGTGACGCTGGTAGAAGCTGGTGAACGTATTCTGCCTGCACTGCCACCGCGTATCTCTGCTGCGGCGCATCAGGAGCTGACCAAACTGGGCGTGCGTGTTCTGACACAAACCATGGTGACCAGCGCTGAGCCGAAGGGCCTGCATACCAAAGGTGGCGAGTTTATCGAAGCCGATCTGATGGTCTGGGCTGCAGGCATTAAAGCCCCTGACTTCCTGAAAGAGATTGGCGGACTGGAAACCAACCGCATCAATCAGCTGGTGGTAAAAGAGACACTGCAGACCACGCTGGACGATGACATCTACGCGATTGGCGACTGTGCCTCCTGCGCCCTGCCTGGCGGTGGCTTTGTTCCGCCACGCGCCCAGTCGGCACACCAGATGGCCTCACGCGCCATGGATAACATCCTGGCGCAGCGTCACGGTAAACCGCTGAAAGCCTATGTCTATAAAGATCATGGCTCGCTGGTGTCGCTCTCCCGCTTCAGTACCGTCGGCAGCCTGATGGGTAACCTGATGCGCGGCTCGATGATGGTGGAAGGACGCATTGCACGCGTTGTCTACATCTCACTCTATCGTATGCACCAGGTCGCACTCCACGGCTACTTTAAAACCGGCCTGATGATGCTGGTCGGCAGCATCAACCGGGTTCTTCGCCCGCGGCTTAAGCTGCACTAAGTAACCGCGATAAACCTGGTTAAGGCTAAGCCTCCTCGATTCTGAGGGGGCTTTTTTTATGTCCCTGAAAGGCACCGAAACAGAAGCAAGCGCAGGATAGTGCGGTATCGACTCAAACAAAATAAATTCATAATTTTTAATTAAGTAAAAAATATGATCATGGCAGGGAATAAGCAGGGTGGTGCCTGAAATTAGTGCCGTTCATATCAATAGGATTAACGGAAGAATATTTGCTGTAGCCAGAAAACTGTTCAGGCAACGAGTCAGACTACTTTAGTTCCGTTGTTAGCCTGGTTGCAGGTCTGGTCTCGGTTGGTTAAGGGCTGGCTAATCCCTTGTTATTGATTGGCTAAAAATATCCGTATCGGCACCATTAGTTAATCCCGGCGATTCACCTGATAAATAACACCTGAAATACAGTTAAATATTGGTACTTTTTAAATCGCGTACCCCACTGGATTTTGTAAGTATGGTGTGATTTTTACTGTAATTTTTCTTGTGCTTCCTGATTCCGGCGGCATAATGTGCGCATGAAAGTAGTTATATACATTTTGTTACACCTTAACCACATGGATCGGTTATGCAGCCCCAAAAAAATGGAGTTTTAACAACGTTGGCACCTTTGCTTTGCGTTCTGCTGGTTAACACCCTGCCAATTTGCACTGCGCAGGCAGCAACGGGTGATGAGCAGTTGCAACATCAGCAGGAGCAACAAAAAGCGCGTCAGCAGCGGCTAATGCCACCGGTGCCTGATGTGCGACTCTCAGAAACGGTTCCGGCACCTTCCCACCTCAAGTTCCCGCAGGAAACACCCTGTTTTGTTATTCAGCAGGTCAGCCTTTCCGGCCAGGAGGCGCTGCCGCACTGGGTGCCTCTGCAGCGTCTGGCTACTCAGGCTAATGGCCAGTGTCTCGGCGTAAAAGGCATCAGCCAGTTAATGAGCACGCTGCAAAACCGGCTGATCAATCATGGCTGGGTCACCACGCGCGTGCTGGCTCCGCAACAGGATCTGCGTCAGGGCGTTCTGCACCTGCTGATCGTGCCTGGTAAAATCCGCAATGTGGAACTGTCACCTTCCTCATCCCGCTACGTCAGTCTGTGGCCGACATTGCCAGCCCATGCCGGCAATCTGCTTGATCTGCGTGATATTGAACAGGGGCTGGAAAACCTGCAACGTCTGCCGACGGTGGAGGCGCATATGGCGCTCCATCCTGGCCTCAATCCGGGTGAAAGTGACATCGTGATTGAACGCACGCAGCGCCGTTTCTGGCGACTCGGCGCATGGCTGGATGATTCCGGCACCGAGAGTACCGGGCGCTATCAGAGCGGGATTATGCTGGCGCTGGATAACCCGACCTCCCTCAGCGATCTCTTCTATCTGACCGCCAGCCGCGACCTGGGATTTGCGAGCAGAAAAAGCAGCAAAAGCCTGTCGGGACACTACTCGGTGCCCCTGGGTTACTGGCTGGTTGGCCTTACCGCCAGCGACTACGATTATCATCAGACCGTCGCCGGTTACAGCCGCGATTTTCTCTACGCCGGTAAGAGCCGCTCGCTGGATGTGCAGGCGAGCCGGGTGATTTACCGCAATGCAGCCGCTAAAACCACTGTCAGCGCCGATGTGCTGGTCAAAGAGTCGCGTAACTTTATCAACGACACCGAAATCACCAGCCAGCAGCGACGTACCAGCGCATGGCGACTCGGCCTGTCGCACCGGCACTATATTGGTTCGGCCACGCTGGACGCCGGTGTCAGCTATCAGCGGGGCACGCGCTGGTTCGGTGCGCTGCCAGCCTGGGAGGAGTCGTATCAGGATTCCACCTATGCCACCGCGCTTTCTAAAATTCTGACCTGGCAGGCGGGACTTACCACGCCCTTCACGCTGGGAAATCAGCGATTAAGTTACAACATACAATACCGTCGCCAGATGAGTAACACCCCGTTGACACCGCAGGATGAGTTCGCCATTGGCAACCGCTGGACCGTGCGCGGTTTTGATGGTGAACGCACCCTTAGCGCCAGCCGGGGCTGGACCGTTCAGAACACGCTGGCGTGGCAGACGCCGCTGCCCGCTCAGGAACTCTATCTGGGTGCAGACTATGGCGAGGTGGGCGGCAACAGCGTCTCTCAGGGCGGGCCGCTGGGACGTCATCTGGCGGGCGGCGTCATCGGGCTACGCGGTGCCATCACGCCCGCCAGCCTGAGTTACGATTTTTTTGCCGGTATTCCTCTGTCGAAACCGGACGGCTTTAAAACCGATCCGGCTACTTTTGGTTTCAGCGTGAACTGGAACTACTAAACCTTTTATCGATATTGCTGACAATGGACTGTGCGCATTATGAATAAACTTTGCTATCGACTTATCTTCAACCGGGTTCGCGGCATGTTAATGGTGGTGTCTGACATCACCCGCAGCGGCTATTCGCGCGTTGCCCGCTGCCCGAAACGTACCTCAGACACTGAGGCAAGGGTGCGGATCTCTCCGCTCAGTTTTGCACTCTGGCTGGCGGCGGGTGTGGTCAGTCTGCCGGTGCAGGCCGGTATTGTGGCAGACAGCAGCGCGCCGGGCAGCCAGAAGCCTACCGTTATGGCGACGGCCAACGGTCTGCCGCAAATCAACATTCAGACGCCCAACAGCCAGGGTGTTTCCCGCAATCAGTACAGCCAGCTCGACGTCGACGCGCGCGGCGCAATCCTGAACAACAGTCATCAGAATACCGCCACTCAACTGGGTGGGATGGTGGCGGCTAACCCGTGGCTGTCAAAGCAGGAAGCGACGGTCATCCTCAACGAAGTGAACAGTCGTAATCCCAGCCAGCTGAACGGGTTTATCGAAGTGGCGGGTAAACGGGCTGCCGTCGTCATCGCTAACCCCTCAGGCATTACCTGTAACGGCTGCGGATTTATCAACGCCAGCCGCAACACGCTAACTACCGGACAGGCGCTGATTGAAAACGGTCAGCTCAAAGGCTTCGATGTGAATGGCGGACGCATCAATATCGAAGGTCAGGGCCTGAATGACAGTGATGCGGACTACACCCAGATTATTGCGCAGTCGGTCGCGGTTAACGCAAAAGTTCATGCCCGTGAACTGAATGTGGTTACAGGCAGGAACCAGGTGGCAGCTGAAGGCAACGTCACCACAGTAAAAGCGGATAATGGGACGACACGGCCTGAGTTTGCACTCGACGTCGCGGCGATTGGCGGTATGTATGCCCATAAAATTACCCTGACCGGCACTGAAAAAGGGGTTGGCGTGCGGAATGCCGGTGAGCTGGGTGCCAGCGCCGGTGAGCTGCACCTGAGCGTGGATGGCAGACTGGAAAACAGCGGTACGCTGCAAAGCCAGGCCGCACTGCAGATAGCCAGCACGGGTGACCAGGATAACCGCGGCAACATCGTATCACAGCAGGATGTCACGCTGACGTCCAGCGGCACGCTGCGCAACAGCGGGCTGGTGAGCGCGGGCCGTAACGCGACGCTCTCCGCCAGCACCCTTCAGAGCTCCGCTGAAAGCACGCTTGCGGCAGGCGTTGATGGCAACGATACCCTGAGCCAGCCCGGCAGTTTACTGCTGACCAGCCAGGGCGAGCTTAAAGCGCAGGGTAAAAACCTGGCGCACGACCAGATTCAGGCGCGGGGCAGCCGGGTCGATGTTAGCGGGAGTCAGACTTCCGCCTATGTCATCGCACTGACTTCTACGCAGGCAGATATCAGCACCAAAGGCGCAACGGTAGCGGGCCGCACGCTGGGAATCCAGGCCGCGACAGCGCTTAACAATGACGACGGCAAACTGGCCGCTGGCAGCCTGGCGATAACGGCACAAAACGTCAGTAACAATCGCGGTCTGCTGCGTCAGCAAAACCGCGAAGCCCTGACGATCGCCACCGGTTCATTGCTCAACAATCAGGGCACGCTGAGCAATGAAGGTGATACCCGGCTACAGGCTCAGCACATTGAAAACCGCGGCGGACTCATCGCAGGTAACGGCGATTCGCTGCAACTCGATACGCCATGCCTCGATAATCAGGGCGGCACGGTGCAGCTGGCGGGCAATAATGGCGCGCTGAACCTCAATGCGACCCGGCTGGACGGGAATCAGGGCAATCTGCTGTCAGCGGGTGCGTTAACGCTCAGCGGCGACCGTCTTGACCTCTCAGAAGGGCATACCCAGGCAGAGGCGCTGACGCTAACAGCGGGTACGCTGGATCACCGGCAGGGTCTGCTGTCGCAGCGCGGCACTGGTGAGATGACCATTGCGGTTTCAGGTGATGCAGACAATCACGGTGGACGGATAGAGAGCGGCGGTAACCTTAATCTCGCCTCAGGCAGCCTGGATAACAGTAGTGGCACGTTGCTGGCGGCGGGCATCGGCGATCTGCAACTGCAGGTTCAGGAGACCCTGACGAACGCGCAGGGTGCAATGCAGGCCAGCCGCAATCTGCAACTCACCGGCGCACGTCTTAACAATCAGCAGGGTCTTATCGCCTCAACCGGCGGTGACGCTATGCTGAAGACCCGTGAGACTATTGATAACACCCAGGGTCGCATCGACGCGGGCCAGCAGGTCACCCTGCGCAGTCAGGCGCTGGAGAATCAGCGTGGAAGCGTACTCGGTCACGGCGTAGCCATCGACACGCAGCAGGGTGAACTGAACAATACCAGCGGCAATCTGGTAGCGGCTACCGATCTCAGCATTTCCAGTGGCAAAACAGACAATCATACCGGCCTGATCCAGTCAGGCGGTGACCTTGCGCTCGACACCCACGGGCAGGCGCTGAATAATCGTGACAGTGGCAAAACAGGAATCATCAGCGGTGGCGCATTACGCCTGAACAGTGGCGACCTGGATAACCAGAACGGCGTCATCGCCGCTGCCTCGGCAACCAACATCAATAGCGGCCCGCTGACCAACATTGACGGCATCCTGATGTCGGATGGCGCGCTGACGCTGAAGACGGGTGCGCTCGACAATCAGCGAGGCTTATTACAATCGGGTCAGGCGCTGTCACTGGATACGCATGGCGCGCAGCTAATCACTAGCGACAGCGGCGATCGCGGCGGCATTGTGGCACGTGGCGATCTGCAACTCTCCACCGGAACGATTGCGGGCAACCAGGGAATTATTCAGGGACAGAACCTGCTGATCGATACCCAGGGTCAGGCTGCTGATTTCAGGTCGGGTCTGATCAGTGCCAGAGGAAATCTGGAACTGAACAGCGGCGCGCTGGATAACCGCGGCGGGCGACTGCAGTCTGCCGGAGATATGCAGCTGAATACGCACGGAGAGGCACTGAACAACGCGGCATCAGGTGCCGTTGCTGCGGGCGCGAATCTGCATGTCAGCAGTGGTGATATCGACAACAGCAGCGGCTCGCTGGTCTCGGCGGGTAATCTGCAGCTCAACAGCGGAGCACTGAACAACGCTGATGGAATTATTAATGCCGATCATGAGCTGACGCTGGAAAGCAATCGCATTGATAACCAGCGCGGCCTGCTTCAGTCAGGTGAGGCGCTTTCAGTCAACACCCAGGGCGGCGAACTCATTAACCGCGACAGCGGTGAGCACGGCGGACTCGTTGCAGGCGGCGATCTGCGCCTTTCCAGCGGCCAGATCGATGGCCGTAATGGCGTGATGCTGGGACAGAATATCCTTATCGACACCCACCAACAGACCTTTGATCATCAGCAGGGTCAGCTGGGCGCTAAAGGCACGCTGCAACTGGATAGCGGGCTGCTCAACAACCGTGCAGGCAGGATTGAGTCGGGTGGCGATCTTAATCTGGATACCCACGGCAACAATCTGATTAACCGCGACAGTGGAACCGCAGGTGGCCTGTTCAGCGCCGGCATCCTGAAGCTCTATAGCGGCACGCTGGATAACCTGCGCGGCTTTATCACCGGTTTTACCGGCGCGCAGGTTGTGACGGGCGATATCAACAACCAGTCCGGCACGCTGTCGGGCGGTAAAGGACGACTCGATCTCACCAGCGGCGAGCTACAAAATCAGGGCGGTCTGTTACAGGCCGGTAACGACATGATGCTGGATACCCAGGGCCATGCTTTGATCAATCGCGACAGCAGTAGCCAGCGCGGCATCGTTGCCCTGAACAGTCTGGATCTGCGCAGCGGCGCGATTGATAACCAGACCGGCTTTATTGCCGCCGGACAGCAGGCATCGCTCAGTGCCAGCCAACTCAACAACAGTCAGGGGCAGGTTGCAGGCAATAGCGGACTGACGTTCAACGGCCAGGCGCTGAACAACAGCGACGGGAAACTGCAGTCGGCGGGGGATATCATCCTTAACACGACAGGCCAGACGCTGACTAACCAGCGCGGACTGATCGCCAGTGCCGGCAACCTTCATATCGACAGTGGTTCGGTGGATAATCAGCAGGGGCAGATGCAGGGCGGCAACGATCTGACACTCAATGCGGGACAGAATGCACTGCTTAATCAGACGGGCAGACTCCTTTCGGCAGGCACGCTGTCGCTGACGGCGGGTCAGTTGGTCAACAATGACGGCCTGGTACAAAGCGTTGGCAACGGCGCACTGTCGCTGAGCCAGCAGCTGGATAACCGCAGCGGGCTGATTCAGGGCGGCCAGCAGATGACGATCTCCACGCCATCGCTAATCAACCGCGATACCCGACAGAACGGCAAAGGGATTGAAGCGGGCAGTTTAACCCTCGAAACCGTCTCGCTGGACAACAACCAGGGCGCACTGCGCGCAAAACAGCGGCTGGCACTCACCGTGCAACAGGCGCTGAATAACGTTAGCGGGCTGATCTCATCAGCAGATACGCTGATTATTCAGGACAGGTCGCAGGCCCAGGCGCTCTCCATCAACAATCAGAAGGGCACGCTGATTGCTGATAAAGAGGCACAGATCAGCGCGGCTGCGCTGAGTGGTGACGGGCAGGTGTTGTCGCAGGGTAATCTCGGCATCACGCTGTCGGGTGATTTCCATAACCTCTCAGAGGTTAAAGCCAACGGCACGCTACGCCTGGCGGCGGGCGGCAACGTCACCAATGATGGCACCCTCGCGGGTCAGCAGGCGTTATTCCTCACTGCACACAACATCAACAATCAGAAAAACGGCGAGATCAGCGGCGGGGAGACCCACATCACGGCAGCGGATACCCTCAATAATCGTGGTCTGATTGACGGTGGCCTGACACATCTGGTGGCGGGTGTCCTGAATAACAGCGGCACCGGCCGTATATTCGGCGATCATGTCGCCATTGCGGCCGTGCTGCTCAACAACCTCAGCGAAGGCGGCAAAGCGGCGGTGATTGCTGCACGTCAGCGAATGGATATTGCGGCGGGCACCCTGAACAACCGCGACCATGCGCTGATCTACAGTGATGGTGATCTGCATATTGGCGGCCAGCTGGATGCGAACTATCAGGCCACAGGACAGGGGCAGCAGCTCAACAATGATGGTGCAACGATTGAGGCCGGACAGGATGCCACGATCAGTATGGCGGAAATTAATAACACCAACCGCCACCTGACCACGCAGGTCGTTAAAACCGAAGATAGCCAGCACCATGACGCAGTACTCAGAGGCCACACCGACCGTTTTGACTGGGCCAAAGTAGACATTAGCAAAAAAAATAAATATGGCGTACACACGGCAAAAATGCCGGACGGCACCAGCGGCAGCGAGTTTTATGAGTATGACTACCGGCGGATAGTGAAGGAAACCCAGATCAAAGAGAGCGATCCGGGCAAAATCCTGTCGGGTGGTAATATGACCTTTAGCGCCGGCCGCCTCAACAACCATGACAGCCAGATTGTCGCGGGTGCCGTGCTGGGCGGTAAGATAGGCGAGCTGAATAATCAGGCGACGAAAGGAACGCGTGTCACCACGGACGACGGGAAATCAGTGCGCTGGTATGCGAAGAAGAAGAAAAAGAAATTTGGCGGAACCGAAACCTCCCAGGGCAAGGATCGGAAAACCTATCGCCCGGCACACGTGACGGAGACCATCGATCTGCAGACCCTTAGCTGGCAGGCGAACGCCGCACCGCAGGGCAAGGGCTACCAGACCGGCAACCGGCAGCAGCAGGGCGTCACTGCGCAGGCTGCCAGCATTGGCAAGCCTGCCGTCCAGCAGGCGGTGACGGCCGTGGCGCTGAACGCCACGGATAGCGGCAGTACATTGTTGCCAGCCGGATTACGCTATGACAGTGCGCTGACGCTGGACAAGCTTGGAAGCCTCAAAGACCGGCCACTGCTGTTACCTGCCGGACAGCAGTTCTCGCTGACGCTGCCCGCCACGGTGGTCGACGGACAGACCATTACACCCGTGATCCGCACCGTCTCACCGGATATCCGTCTGCCGGATAACAGCCTTTATCAGTTGCAGCCCGGCAGCGACAGTCACTACCTGGTCGAGACCGATCCACGCTTTGTCAATCAGAAGCAGTGGCTCAGCAGCGACTATATGCAGAACGCTCTGATCAGCGACAGCAGCCTGATCCTGAAACGACTGGGCGATGGTTATTACGAACAGCGTCTGGTGCGCGATCAGATTATTCAGATGACCGGCAATCGCTATATCAGCGGGTATAGCAGCGATGAAGATCAGTATCGCGGGCTAATGAATAATGGGGTAGCCTTTGCCAAAGCGTACCAGCTGGTTCCGGGCGTGGCACTGACTCCGGCTCAGATGGCACTGCTCACCAGCGATATCGTCTGGCTGGTGAATCGGACCGTTACGCTGCCGGATGGCACACAGCAGACGGTGCTGGTGCCGCAAATGTATGCGAAGGTGAAGCAGGGTGACTTAACCGGCGACGGCGCGTTGATCGGGGGCGGTAGCGTGGCGCTGGCGGCCCGCAACGACATCACCAACAGCGGCACCATCAAGGGGCGCGACGTGACGCAACTGACGGCACAGTCGCTGACCAACAGCGGCTACATCAGCGGCAACACGGTGAATCTCACCGCACGGCAGGATATCACTAACCTCGGCGGTACAATTCGCGGCGGCAGTCAGGTTACGCTGCTGGCGGGGCGCGACATCACCAGCCAGTCCACGCTGCGCGGCGACGGCACTGACCGCTGGATCGATCGTCCGGCCGGTATCTACGTGCAGGGCACCGATGGTGCCCTGACGCTGAGCGCGCTGAACAACATTAATCTGGCCGCCAGCGATATCGGCAACACCGGAAAGAAGAGCACAACGACGATCCATGCGGGCAATGACCTGACGCTCGGCACTCTCAGTACGCAGCACAGTGAAAACGACAGCTGGAACAGCGATAACTACCGTCGCCTGTCACAGCAGAGCGATGCCGGGACGCGTATCACCGCCGGTGGCGCGCTGGAGCTGAGTGCCGGACAGGATATCCGCGCCACCGCCGCGGACGTCACGGCGGGCGGCGCATTGACTGCCATTGCGGGACGCGACATCGTGCTCAGCGCGGGCAACAGCCGGACCGATCTCACCGAACACAGTAAGCAGACCAGCAAAGGGCTGCTGTCGGGCAGCAGCCTGGAAACCCACGACGAGCTGCACAGCAGCGAGGCGCTCGGCACCACGCTGAGCGGCGACAGCGTCCGGCTTCAGGCGGGCCGCGACGTTGCCGTGACCGGCAGCAACGTCGCCGGCACGCAGGACGTGGCGCTGACCGCGGGCCGCGATCTCAGCATCACAACCGCCACAGAAACGAATACTGAGGTGCATCAGCGCGAGGAGAAAAAATCGGGCCTGATGGGCACCGGCGGCATCGGCTTCACCGTGGGTCAGGCGATGCAGAAGAGCAGCACCGACGCCAGCGGCGCACTCAGCCGCGGCAGCACGGTGGGCAGCAGCGACGGCAGCGTGACCCTCAGCGCCGGTAACCAGCTTACCGTGCACGGCAGCGACGTGATCGCCGGTAAAGATCTCTCCCTGAGCGGCAGCGACGTCACTGTCAGCGCGGCCGAAAACAGCCATACCGCGCTGACGAAGACCGAGCAGAAACAGAGCGGCCTGACGCTGGCGCTGTCCGGCACGGTGGGCGCGGCGCTGAACACGGCGGTGCAGACCGCCCGCACCGCCGATGAGAGCGGCGATGACCGGCTGAAGGCGCTGCAGGGCACCAAAGCGGCGCTGACGGCGGCCCAGGCCGCGCAGGCTTACCAGATGGACGGCGCGCAGACCGACGCGGCGAACGCCAGAAACGCCGCCGCGGGCCTGAAGCCGGGCGACAAAGGCTATGACGAAGGCTCCACCAGCTCGGTCGGCATCAGCCTCTCTTACGGCAGCCAGTCATCGAAAAGCGAGACCCGCAGCGAAAGCCGCGAGGCGCAGGGCAGCACGCTGGGCGCGGGCGGTAACCTGGCCATCACCGCCACCGGCGCACAGCCGGGCAGCGCGGGCGACATCCGCGTGCAGGGCAGCCAGCTTCAGGCGGGCGGTGACCTTGGGCTGACGGCGAAAAACGACATCAGCCTGCTGTCGGCGCAGAACAGCGAACGTACCGACAGCACCAACAGCAGCAAGGGCGGCAGCCTGGGTATCGGCCTGACCGCCGGATCGGGCGGTTACGGCATCAGCATCTCGGCCAGCGTCAACGCGGGCAAGGGGCGCGAGAACGGCAACGGGCTGACCCACACCGAGACCACGCTGACGGCGGGCAACGGGCTGAGCCTGAATGCCGGGCGCGACACCACGCTGACGGGAGCGCAGATGCGCGGCGACAGCGTGAAGGTCGACACGGGCCGCAACCTGACGCTGACCTCGGAACAGGACAGCGACCGCTACGACAGTAAGCAGCAGAACGCCAGCGCGGGCGGCAGCTTCACCTTCGGCTCGATGACCGGATCGGCGAGCGTCAACCTCAGCCAGGACAAAATGCACAGCAACTGGCAGAGCGTGGCGGAGCAGACCGGCCTCTTTGCCGGGAAGGGCGGCTTTGACGTGACGGCGGGTGAGCACACCCGGCTGAACGGCGCGGTCATCAGCTCGACGGCGACCGCGGATAAAAACCGGCTCGACACCGGCACGCTGGGCTTCAGCAACATTGAGAACCACGCGGACTACAAAACCGAGCACCAGAGCGTGGGGATGAGCACCGGCGGCAGCATCGGCGGCCAGTTTGCCGGGAACATGGCGAACGGCCTGCTGGCGGGGCTGAACGGCAGCGGCAGCGCGTCGTCGGTGACGAAGGCGGCGGTGAGCGACGGCACGATTGTTATCCGCGATAAGGCGAAACAGACGCAGGACGTGTCGGACCTGAGCCGCATTGCTGAGGGTGCGAATCCGGGGCTGGATAAAATCTTCGATAAGGAGAAAGGGCAGCGGCGGATAGAGACGGCGCAGCTGCTGGCGGAAATCGGCAGCCAGGCGGGGGATATCGCGCGGACGCAGGGCGAGATAGCGGCGACGCGGAAGGCGACGGACGCGATTAAAAACGTCTCAGCAGACGAACTGGCGGCAGCGAAAACGGAGTGGCAGAAGGCGAATCCGGGTCAGGTTCCGACGCAGGGCGATATCGTTCAGCAGGCTTACCAGACGCTGTATAACCGAGAGATGCTGGCTACAGGCCTGGGAACCGGCGGCGCGTGGCAGCAGGGTATCAGTGCGGCGACCGCGGCGATACAGGGCCTGGCGGGGGGTAACCTGGCCCAGGCGTTGAGCGGTGCGGCCGCGCCGTACCTGGCGGAGCAGATTCATAAGCTGACGACGAAAGGCCCGGACGGAAAGGACGTGGTGAACGTTCAGGCGAACCTGATAGCACACGCGGTGGTGGGTGCGGTGACGGCGTACGCGTCGGGCAATCCGGCACTGGCGGGCGCTTCTGGCGCGGTAATGGGTGAGTACATCGCGCAGCAGATGTATCCCGGGGTTAAGCGTGAGGACCTGAGCGAGGAGCAGCGCCAGACCATCAGCGCGCTGGGCACGCTGGCGGCGGGCCTGGCGGGCGGCATTACCGGAGACAGTACGGGCGGTGCGGTGGCGGGCGCGCAGGCGGGTAAAAATGCGGTTGAGAATAATGCGCTGCACGCTGACGATGAGAAGCAGCGACAGGATGCGAAATGGTCGCTGCCGTATCTTCAAGGAGAAAAGAAACAGCAGGCAGAACAGTTAGTCAGTGACCTTGATGCGAAAGATAAGGCATTCGATGCAGCATTAGACTCAGCCTGTAAAGGACTGTCTCCCGAAGCATGCCGGGGAATGCGGCAGGAACTGGCAGTGATGGCGAAAAGCTATGACGAGCAACTCGACGGCCAGTATATCGGCAATATGGGCAGCATTTATAAGGAAGGAAAAGATCAGGTCGACGCCCTGATATGGCGGTATGCCACGGCGGACGCGAAAGCGGAGCGTGAGGCAAACGTCAGCCGTATCGCTGAAAACTGGGGCGTGAGTAAGGAAACAGCAGACGGCCTCTATACCGCGATGACTGGCGTTCATACCATGGCAGCGATTGGTGGCGCGGTTTATGGGATGAAGGAGATTACAGAGAAAACAGCCCAAACCGGATTGCCCCCAGGAAAAATAAATCCACCTCAAAATTCAGTGCAAAGTGAAGCAGTAAGTATTGGGACAAAGATAGATAGCAGCTTAGCTTTAGCTCCTAAAGATACGCTCCCTGATTTTATATCTTCTACTTTTAAATCAAGTAATTATGAGACAGTGATTACTAAAAAACCTGTAACACTTTATAGGAAATTTGGCGGAACGGAGGAGCAGGCAAAACTGGATGGTGGGTATGCAACAACGGTTCAGAATATGGGTAGGAATGAAACGGCTGTTTATAAAAAGTGGAGTACTACACAGTTTGAAGCGCAGATAGAAGTACCTGAAAACACTAAATTGAATATAGGGTTCGTTGGTGAACAACCTCCATTAAGCAATGTTCCAAAATATTCTGGAGGCGCAGATCAAATTTTGCTGCCAAGAAACTACCCCTCGGATTGGATAAAATCTGTTCGGGATGGAAAAACAGGGAAAGTTTATACTTATGATGAATTTAAAAAGACTTTTCCAGAACAACTATCAAGAGGGAAATAAATTGCTTACTGATAAAGATATGAGTGATATCGAGAGGTTAATCACACTGCTAAAACAGGTTGTTAATTATTTGATTAACGATGGGAGTGAAGAGGTTTTTTATTCCTCTATAGAGAAATCACTTAACATTTTAATAAATAAAGAAAAATCAGGATTTCATAATGTAAGTAGTTATATTATGAGTGATTTTAGGATGATGGGAGATAGAGGCCAGTATGGGGGGGAAATCGATGCTATCACGAATGAAATATGCCGAATACTTAAGTCAAACGCTCTGTTTAATAAATTTTAAAATAATATTGTTTTAAAAAGCGGCATGGCATATCGCTAGTGGGCCTAATCAAGTTCGGGTAAATCGAGCACAAAAAATGCTACATCAGCGGCAACACCGTTAATCTCACCGCCCGCCAGGATATCACTAACCTCGGCGGTACAATTCGCGGCGACAGTCAGCTTACGCTGCTGGCGGAAATCGACAGCCAGGCGGGGGATATCGCGCGGACGCAGGGCGAGATAGCGGCGACGCGGAAGGCGACGGACGCGATTAAAAACGTCTCAGCAGACGAACTGGCGGCAGCGAAAACGGAGTGGCAGAAGGCGAATCCGGGTCAGGTTCCGACGCAGGGCGATATCGTTCAGCAGGCTTACCAGACGCTGTATAACCGAGAGATGCTGGCTACAGGCCTGGGAACCGGCGGCGCGTGGCAGCAGGGTATCAGTGCGGCGACCGCGGCGATAAAGGGCCTGGCGGGGGATAACCTGGCCCAGGCGGTGAGCGGGGCGGCCGCGCCGTACCTGGCGGAGCACATTCATAAGCTGACGACGACGAAAGGCCCGGACGGAAAGGACGTGGTGAACGTTCAGGCGAACCTGATAGCACACGCGGTGGTGGGTGCGGTGACGGCGTACGCGTCGGGCAATCCGGCACTGGCGGGCGCCTCGGGCGCGGCGATGGGCGAGTACATCGCGCAGCAGATGTATCCCGGGGTTAAGCGTGAGGACCTGAGCGAGGAGCAGCGCCAGACCATCAGCGCGCTGGCGGCGGGCCTGGCGGGCGGCATTACCGGAGACAGTACGGGCGGTGCGGTGGCGGGCGCGCAGGCGGGTAAAAATGCGGTTGAGAATAACTGGCTGAGCGTTCAGGAAGCCGACAGAAAGAGACAGCTGGAGACGAAGCGCGACTACCTGAAACAGGAACTGACATCGGCTGAAACGAAAGAACTGGCAAATATTAATCAGTCAGATAAAGCGCGTAATAAAGCAATAAAATCGGTCTGCACTGATGGCAATAAAGGTGGATCAGCCTGTGGTGCTCTGATTGGCCCGGCACAGGATGCACTGAAGAAGTACGGTGAAAATGCCACCTACTCATTACTGTACAAAGATTTATACCCACAGGATGTGAAAAATCTGGAAGGTGTTTTGCAGGGACTGGATGCAGGCAGCATTAGCCGCGACCAAGCCATCACAGCAATAGCAAAGGCCTCCGGTGTAAGCTGGGAAACAGCAGCAGGCCGTTATGATACAGCAATGCAAACTCAGGAGCTGACTGCCGCTCTGGCTGGTGCTTATGGGCTGAAGAGTGTAATTAAGGAACCGGCAAAAGAGAGTTCAGCTAAACAACAATCTCAGCCTTCAACGGGAAGAACAGCAGAGCCAAATAGAATTGCTGCTGACGAGGAAGCTTCAGGATGGTCGCAGTACGATAAATACCGTAATGAAAGTGGAGACTGGAACTGGCCTGCAAAGTTAGGTTTTGCCGAAGAACCAGTTAAAACAACGCTTCCTGTAGGTACTCGTTTGGATAGGTATGGAGAACCAAGTGGGTCTTTTCTGGCACCTAAGGGAACTCCTTATGAACAGCGCGCTCTTGCTCCTGGAGCGGGCGCAGAAAAATATTATGAATATGAGGTCATTAAAACTTTGCCAGTCATACAAGGAAAAATAGCCCCTGCTTTCGGTGAGGCTGGAGGAGGCATTCAGATTCTGCCTAATATGCAAGAGCGTGTGAATGTTGAATGGCTTCTGAAAAATGAATATATCCGTGAGGTTCACTAATATGCTAAGTATTGAAGAATTGCAAAAGAAAGTTGACGAACTGATTTTTAAAGCAGGCCTGCCAAGGCTTTCAGTTAATCTTTGTACAGCTCCTATTGGTGATGGAACTCCTTATATTTCATTTGAGAACGAAAAGTATAATTACATTTGTTCCGAAAGAGGATATGAGTTTTCCAGAAAGGTTACAGATTCAACAGATGAGCTACTTTATTGGATTATGTCAGAGCTTGCTTATAAGATCGCTTTTCAATATGAATTAGAAAATCGTATTGGTGGTAGAGATGGAAGGCGTATTGCTTTTCCAAATTATATTGAGCTAATGACGAAAATTAATTCGTCATGGAAATCAAAAGCAGAAGATGAAATTGAAAAAACTCTTGCTGCCAGTCCTTACGACGATAGCCTCTACTAATACTTTTAATTCAATTAATCCCGGCTACCGAGCCGGGATGTCTTTACTTGTCGATTACACCCTAGCCAGTCGGATGATCAACTGTCCCGGCCCGGTGATCACTTCAATCTTCTGCCCGGTCGTAAATCCCAGCGCCTCCAGCCATGGGCCTTTAATAGTGAGCTGTGGCAGCGGGTTCGGCTGGCCCCTGTTAGGCTGATATCCGACTTTATAATAATGCGCGGCGGTTGCGGCCGTGCGGGTTCCTGACTTATGATGCGTGTCAGCCATAATTAACTCCCATAGAGTTAGTTGTGGTCAGCAGGCTGTTGGTGTTCCAGCACCTTCAGCCCGTGCTAAAAATCTCTCGTTACATGTTTCCTGTTTCATTTCACCTATCCCTTCTTGCTGTGACCTTCTGTAATAACTTTACTGGCGGACTTTCATGTTGCGATTAATCGTTAGCCCACATCAAATCCCTTATCTGGATTACGGCCAATCTGTCTGCCGATAGCGATGATGGAATTGCGAAATGACACAGCTTTGATGTGACAGCGGGTGAGCACACATAATAGAACGGTGCGGTGATAGCCTCCATTGCCATCGCGGATAAAACCGTTCCGACACCAGAACGCGGGACTTCAGGAACATCGGGAACCGTGCGCACTAAACAATAGAGCACCCGAGCGTGGGAATGAGCATTAGCAGTGATTTTGAGGGCAACCCTTTTCAATAATTGCAGGTGCGACTTTGATGATTGCTCTTTTGTATCCGGGGGCAATTAAAATAGATCTGTAACTCAGTGTCGAAATATGCAGGCAAGTTGATAATCTGTGTTAACAGTCTGTATAAGCCGTATGCTTTTCTTAATGTAAAAATAGTGATTTTTTTCGGTGATTTTCCTTTTTTGTGGCAATGAGGTCTTGATAGCTCTGATTATTTTTGGTCTAATAATTCCATTAATATTGCTTAACAAATGAAGTACGCATTGATTCAAGTGGAGAATTCCATACTTAACACAAATTAAATGGCTGAAATACCATTTTCAAAGAGTGGAATTCAAACGCCAGATTTTTACAGACCAGCCTGTTTTAAAAACATCCGGGTATAAACAGATGCACTCCAGCCAATCTGAGCATCAGGCGCGGAGCGCTACAGGAAATTCCTGTCCGATACAGGCGGATAGATAAAGCGATAACCAGTCCGTCGGGTATGGGTGATTCAGGGAACGAAGTCCTGCGATTAACGCAGGTAAATAATGTTAAATTATGAAAAGGAATTAATCAGATGACATCTAAATTAACGATGCTGGCATTGCTGTGTGGCGGTTTGCTCGTGGGCAGCAATGCACTGGCTGATAATCACACTGTCTCTATCGGCTATGCTTAAAGTAAAGTTGAAGACTTCAAAAACATTCGCGGTGTCAATGTCCAGTATCGCTATGAATGGGATTCTCCTCTCAGTGTTATTGGTTCATTCAGCTACATGAAAGGCGATGAAAGTTTTTCTGAGCGCGAAGATTTTTATGGCGATGTCAGTGGATATGATGGAAAAACCAAAGTGAAATATTACTCATTGATGGCTGGTCCGGCCTATCGCATCAATGACTATGTCAGCTTCTATGGATTGGTTGGTATTGCCCATACCAAAGTGGATGAGAACATGACTTATTTTGACGCCTTTTCCGAAGAATATAGCGAAAATAAAACCTCTTTTGCCTATGGCGCAGGTATTGTCGTGAATCCAGTCAGCAATCTCTCTGTGAGCGCGGGCTATGAAGGTACTCGCGTGAAATATAACGACGATGTTGCCATCAATGGTTTCAACATCAGTATCGGCTACCGTTTCTGATCAAACGCTAAAATTCGCAACCCTGATTATCTGGTCAGGGTTGTTTAATTTCGGGTTTTGATAAGAGTGATAGTCTCTACGCTGAATCTGCTTTATACCTACTGCTCGTCTGTAAACGATAACGCAACAGGCTGTTCGAAACACTAAATTATTTACGTTATCCACTTGATTTTATTGCTTTTACATTTGCCATTGCAATGCGATTAATATGACGCTCACACCTCAGAACTCTCCTAAAAACTGGTCCTGATAGCAAAGTAACCAATTTCCTCCATTTATCTGATGTTGCATTTTCGGTCCATCTGTAAAACTTCATCTCAACAAACACGGCGCGTCGCGCACGCCGGTTATACCTCAGTTAACGAGGATGCTTTAACAGCAGGATTGCGCGGTAACACTTTTCAGGAGGAACTTCCTGTGAATAAATCAATGTTAGCGGGTATCGGTATTGGTGTGGCAGCAGCACTGGGTGTTGCAGCCGTAGCAGGCATGAACGTGTTTGATCGCGGTCCTCAATATGCACAGGTACTGTCAGCAACGCCAATCAAAGAGAGCATTAAACAGCCACGTCAGGAGTGCCGTAATGTCACTCTGACTCACCGTCGGGCCGTACAGGATGAAAACCGTCTTGCTGGCTCTGTTTTAGGTGCAGTGGCAGGTGGCGTGCTGGGTCACCAGTTTGGTGGCGGTCGCGGCAGGGATGTGGCGACAGTAGCCGGTGCGGTAGCGGGTGGTTATGCCGGTAATCAGGTCCAGGGCGGACTGCAGGATCGGGATACCTACACCACAACCGAACAGCGCTGCAAAACAGTTTATGACAAACAAGAGAAAAAACTGGGCTATGACGTGACCTATAAAATAGGCGATCAGCAGGGTAAAATCCGTATGGAAAATGACCCCGGCACGCGTATTCCACTGGACCGCAATGGTCAGCTGGTTCTCAACGGCGACCAGGCGTAATTGGGCAAAGCTTTGCCGCACTCGCGGCCACACAGCACAACGTAATACTGAAGTAATGAAAAAGGCGCATCTTATGGATGCGCCTTTTTTTATCGCCATTTCCCGCGCTTAACCGATTAGCTCAGCAGTGCGCGGGCAGGGACGTTACGCCTGATGTTCAGCCAGTTGTGAAACAAAGCCCTGCACCCACTCCATCCGTACCTTTCTTTCCGACAGTTCACGGGTAAAACGCAAGCGTGTCGGGCCATCCAGCTTCCACTGCTGAGGCTCTTTCTGCAGCAGACCTATCAGCCATGCTGGATCCACCTTGTTCTTCGGCGCGAAATCGAAATAACCGCCTTTGTCACTGGCTTCGATCTTACGCAGGCCGACAGCACGGGCCTTAAGCCGGATAATCGCCACATCCAGCAGGTTACGCGCCGGATCGGGCAGCAGACCGAAGCGGTCAATCATCTCAACCTTCAGCTCCTGCAACTCCTCTTCAGCCTCGGCGCTGGCGATACGTTTATAGAGAGAAAGACGGGTGCTGACATCCGGGATAAAAGTCTCGGGCAGCAAAGCAGGCATCCGCAGTTCAACTTCAGTCTGGTTGCTGGTGAGATCTTCCAGTGACGGCTCGCGACCTTCTTTCAGCGCATCGACCGCATTCTCCAGCAGCTCCATATAGAGTGTGAAGCCCAGCGTCTCCATCTGTCCGCTCTGCTCATCACCCAGCAGTTCGCCAGCACCGCGAATCTCCAGGTCGTGCGTAGCCAGCGCAAAACCGGCTCCCAGATCTTCCAGTGAGGCGATCGCCTCCAGACGCTTATGTGCATCGGCGGTCATCGATTTTGGATGAGGCGTTAACAGCCAGGCATAAGCCTGATGATGCGAACGCCCAACGCGACCACGCAGCTGATGCAGCTGTGCCAGACCAAAGTGATCGGCCCGCTCAATGATGATGGTGTTGGCGGTCGGAATGTCGATCCCGGTTTCGATAATGGTGGTACAGACCAGCACGTTAAAACGCTGATGATGGAAATCGTTCATCACCCGTTCCAGATCGCGCTCACGCATCTGGCCATGACCAATCGCCACCCGCGCTTCCGGCACCAGTTCGCTGAGACGCTGCGCCGCTTTCTCAATATTTTCAACGTCGTTGTAGAGGTAATAGACCTGGCCGCCACGCAGAACCTCACGCAGGATCGCTTCGCGGATCACCAGATCGTCAAATTCACGCACAAAGGTTTTCACCGCTAAGCGGCGGGCAGGTGGTGTGGCGATAATCGAGAGATCGCGCATGCCGCTCATGGCCATATTCAGGGTACGCGGAATCGGCGTGGCGGTCAGGGTGAGAATGTCCACATCGGCACGCATCGCCTTAATGCGCTCTTTGTGACGTACCCCGAAGCGGTGCTCTTCATCAACAATCAGCAAACCGAGATCGTGCCATTTGAGGTCGCTCATCAGCAGCTTATGGGTGCCGATTAAAATGTCGATCTTGCCGTCGCTGGCCTGTTCCAATACCTGCGTCTGTTCTTTGGCGGTACGGAAACGGGACAGCATCTCAATGCGAACCGGCCAGTTAGCGAAGCGATCGCGGAAGTTATCGTAGTGCTGCTGTGCCAGCAGCGTGGTCGGCACCAGCACGGCCACCTGTTTATGGTTCTCAATCGCCAGAAACGCCGCGCGCATCGCCACTTCTGTTTTACCGAAGCCGACGTCGCCGCATACCAGACGGTCCATTGCCAGCGGCTGGCACATATCACTCAGCACCGCATTGATCGCCTGCGCCTGGTCCGGTGTGGTTTCAAACGGGAAGCTTTCACAGAAGAGCTGATACTGCTCGCGATTATGCTTAAAGGCAAAGCCGGTTTTGGCGGCGCGCTGGGCGTAGATATCCAGCAGTTCAGCCGCCACATCACGCACTTTCTCCGCCGCTTTCTGCCGTGCGCGTGACCAGGCATCGCTGCCCAGTTTGTGTAGCGGGGCGTTATCGTCCGCGCCACCCGCATAGCGGCTGATCAGATGCAGCGATGAAACCGGCACATAGAGTTTTGCGTCATTGGCGTAGGAGAGCATCAGGTATTCCGCCTCAATGCCGCCCGCTTCCAGCGTAGTCAGGCCGATATAGCGACCGACACCGTGCTCCAGATGCACTACCGGCTGGCCGGGACTCAGTTCCGCCAGGTTACGGATCAGGATGTCCGGATTGATGGTACGGCGGGTATCCTGACGGCGACGGCTGACGCGTTCGCCCAGCAGATCGCTTTCGCAAATCAGCGCCCGGTTGCCCAGGATATCAATGAAGCCGCGCTCGCTGGCACCAATCATCAGACTAAAACGATCGTCGACGGTTTCATCAAGTCGATGCACAGGCTGAGGACGCAGTTTAATGCGGGCCAGCAACTCCTGCAGGGTCTCACGGCGACCTTCACTTTCTACTGAAAACACCACCGCACCGCTGAAGGTCTCAATAAACTGACGCAGATGATCGAGCGGCGCCTTTGCCTGCGCCTGTACGGCCAGATCGGGCAGCGGGGTATATCCGAGGTTGGTATTTGCTGCTTTGGCGGGCAGCACCTCATTGGTCATCTGAATGCGCGGCCAGGCTTTGAGTTCACCCATTAACGCATCAGGACGCAGCCACAGCGTGACCGGCTCCAGCAGCGGGCGCATCGGGTCAACGCGGCGGTTCTCATAGCGCGCTTCAGCATCGTGCCAGAACCGACTGGCGCTGCCTTCCAGATCGCCGCAGTTCACAATCAGGGTATTATCCGGCAGATAGCTGAACAGGCTGGGTAACGGCTGTTCAAAAAACAGCGGCTGCCAGTATTCAATGCCCGCAGGCAGCGTGCCTTTACTGACCTGCTGATAGACATGCTCCGACTCGCGGCGCACATCAAAAATTTCGCGCCAGCGGCTGCGGAACAGCTCGATAGCGGCTTTGTCGCTGGGGAACTCATGCGCAGGCAGCAGGTTAATCTCCGGTACCGCTTCCAGCGTGCGCTGACTGTCGACGTCGAACAGGCGCAGGCTGTCGATCTCATCATCGAAAAAGTCGATGCGGTAGGGCTGATCGCTGCCCATCGGGAACAGGTCGAGCAGGGCGCCGCGCGTAGCGTATTCACCGTGCTCCATCACCTGATCGACATGGCGATAACCAGCCTGCTCAAGCTGATCACGCAGGCGGTCGCGTGACAGTTTTTGCCCCTGCTTCATCACCAGCGCATGGCCGTGCAGGAAACTGTGCGGGCAGACGCGCTGCATCAGGGTATTGACCGGCATGATCAGCATACCGCGCTGCATCACCGGCAGCTGGTAGAGCGTCGACAGGCGCGCAGAGATAATATCCTGATGCGGCGAGAAGCTGTCGTAAGGCAGCGTTTCCCAGTCGGCGAGGTGTGCCACCGGCAGATCGGTAAACTGGCGAATCTCATCCAGCAGGCGCAGGGCGGTTTGCGTATCGGGGGTAATCATCAATACCGGACCAGCATGGCGCTCGGTAATGCTGGCACACTCCACCGCGTGCGCAGCGCCGATTAACTGGCCGAGCTGACGGTGATCGCCGGATTTAACGGGCAGGGTATAACGAGTCTGTTCGGGCATGGGATCTCGGGGTTGCTCCATTTTTCCAGGACGTAATCATTCCATATTATGTCAGGGGGATCACCTTTGCGGCACAATTTTCCTGCCGCGCCGCGCTGAACCGAAGGATCAGTCAGCCATTACCCGGCGTCTGGGGTAATGCAGCGGATAGAGAGAGAATAGACGGAGTCTGAGGAGGGATCAGAAAAAACCGCCGTCGCCATGCAGCGACGGGGTTAAACGGGCATTTTATTTTATGGATTGCTGTGTGTAATGCATACGTGGGCGGTCGATATTTGCCCAGGATAACTCCTGTTCAGGATGGTAGCTGAGGTTGCCGTCGTCCCACTTCACGTAGTAGCCGGCTGGTGCGTCTCCCTGCTCAAAGACGTTAATGATTTCGCCTCTGATCTCCCCGGATTTATGTTTAACAATGCTGCCCTTGGGAAATTTCAACATGGTCGCAACCTCTACTGCACGGTGAACAATTACCCTTTACTCTTTTACTGATTATAGTCTACCCGCTCTGGCGCTGGATAATCAGCCAATAAGCGGCGCCTTTATCGGCTATTCCGCGGCTTTGGCGTTGAAGGTGACGCATCCGGATGCAACTTTGCTGCCGACTCAGAGGGTTAGAGGTTTCATAAAGCCAGCCGGTCCTTTATCATCCCACTACCTATTTTCAGGCAACGGCTTACTGGATTCCATGTATCAACCTGTCGCGCTATTTATCGGTCTGCGTTATATGCGCGGACGAGCATCGGATCGCTTCGGTCGCTTTGTCTCCTGGCTCTCAACGATTGGCATTACGCTCGGCGTGCTGGCGATGGTCACTGTGTTATCGGTGATGAACGGTTTTGAGCGTGAACTCGAAGGCAATATTCTTGGCCTGATGCCTCAGGCGCTGATTACCAGCGACAAAGGCAGTCTCAATCCGCAACAGCAACCCGCCGCCTCGCTGAATTTGCAGGGCGTTCACCGCATCGCACCGCTGACCACCGCCAATGTGGTGCTACAAAGCCCGCGCAGCGTCTCCGTTGGCGTGATGCTGGGCATTAATCCGGATGAAAAAGATCCGCTGACGCCATTCCTGGTCAATACCCAGCAGAGCGTGCTGCAGGCCGGGCAGTACAATGTGATCCTTGGCGAACAGCTGGCGTCACAGCTTGGTGTAAAACGTGGCGATCAGCTGCGCCTGATGGTGCCGTCTGTCAGTCAGTTCACACCAATGGGACGTGTGCCGAGCCAGCGTCTGTTTACCGTGGCGGGCACCTATGCCGCCAACAGCGAAGTCGATGGTTATCAGATTCTGGTCAATCTGCAGGATGCGTCGCGCGTCATGCGCTATCCGGCCGGAAATATTACTGGCTGGCGACTGTGGCTGGACAAACCGCTGTCGGTTGACAGTCTGAGCCAGCAGGCACTGCCCGCAGGCATGGTCTGGAAAGACTGGCGTGAGCGCAAAGGCGATCTCTTCCAGGCCGTGCGCATGGAGAAGAATATGATGGGCCTGCTGTTGAGCCTGATCATCGCCGTGGCCGCTTTTAACATCATCACTTCGTTAGGCCTGCTCATCATGGAGAAACAGGGCGAAGTGGCGATCCTGCAAACCCAGGGCCTGACGCGGCGGCAAATAGTGGCGGTGTTTATGGTGCAGGGTGCCAGTGCCGGGATTATCGGCACGCTGCTCGGCACGCTGCTCGGTGTTTTGCTCGCCAGCCAGCTCAATAACTTAATGCCGGTCATTGGCCTCTTCCTTGATGGTGCCGCATTACCGGTTGATATTAATGTATGGCAGGTGGTCACCATCGCACTCAGCGCAATGATTGTGGCGCTGTTGTCTACGCTCTATCCTTCGTGGCGCGCTGCCGCCGTTCAACCTGCTGAGGCTTTACGTTATGAGTAACACTCCTTTGTTGCAGTGCCGCGACCTGTGCAAACGCTATCAGGAAGGCAGCGTGCAGACCGATGTGCTCCGCAATGTGGCTTTCAGCCTCCAGCCTGGTGAACTGACAGCGATTGTCGGCAGCTCCGGCTCCGGTAAAAGTACGCTGCTGCATCTGCTGGGCGGCCTGGATGCGCCGACGTCGGGCGACGTGGTGTTTGATGGTCAGTCACTGAATGCGATGTCCTCATCGGCTAAAGCCGAGCTGCGTAACCGCGAGCTGGGCTTTATCTATCAGTTCCACCATCTGCTGCCGGACTTCAGCGCGCTGGAGAACGTGGCGATGCCGCTGCTGATTGGTAAAACCGCCAAAGCAGAAGCGCAGGATCGCGCCCGTGAGATGCTGGCTGCGGTCGGGCTGGACCATCGTGCCGCACACCGGCCGTCTGAGCTGTCAGGTGGTGAACGCCAGCGTGTGGCAATCGCCCGTGCGCTGGTGAACCGTCCACGTCTGGTGATGGCGGATGAGCCAACCGGTAACCTGGATGCCCGCAACGCCGACGCCATTTTTGAATTACTGGGCGAACTGAATGTTCGTCAGGGCACCGCGTTTCTGGTGGTGACTCACGATCTGATGCTGGCAAAACGCATGACCCGCCAGATGGAGATGCGTGATGGTCAGTTAAGCGATCAGCTCACGATGGCAGGAGCGCTGTAATGGGTTCGTCGTTATCCCTGTTGCTGGGCCTGCGCTTTAGCCGTGGTCGCCGTCGTGGCGGCATGGTGTCGCTGATTTCGGTAATCTCCACCATTGGGATTGCGCTGGGCGTGGCGGTGCTGATTATCGGTCTGAGCGCCATGAACGGTTTTGAGCGTGAGCTGAACAACCGCATTCTGGCGGTGGTGCCGCACGGTGAGATCGAGGCGGTCAATCAGCCGTTCCAGCACTGGCAGTCGATGATTGCCCCGATTGAAAAGGTGCCCGGCATTGCGGCGGCGGCACCGTATGTTAATTTCACCGGCTTGATTGAGAGTGGCGCCCGACTGGAAGCGTTACAAGTGAAAGGCGTTGATCCGGCACAGGAGCCGCGCCTGAGCGCACTGCCACAGTTTGTGGCCGATAACGCCTGGTCCTCTTTTGCCGCCGGCAAGCAGCAGATCATTCTGGGCGGTGGCATTGCGAAATCGCTCAACGTGAAGCAGGGCGACTGGATCACCATCATGATCCCTAACAATGAGGGTGATAACAAACTGCTGCAGCCAAAACGTATCCGGCTGCAGGTCAGCGGTATCCTGCAACTGAGCGGCATGCTCGATCACAGTCTGGCGCTGGTGCCGCTGGCCGATGCACAGCACTATCTGGAGATGGGAGACAGCGTCTCCGGCATCGCCCTGAAGATGACCGACCCGTTCCAGGCGGTAAAACTGGTGCGTGATGCCGGTGAAGCGACCCGTTCTTACGTCTACATCAAGAGCTGGATCGGCACCTATGGCTACATGTACCGGGACATTCAGATGATCCGCGCCATCATGTATCTGGCGATGGTACTGGTGATTGGCGTCGCCTGCTTTAACATCGTCTCTACGCTGGTCATGGCGGTAAAAGATAAGAGCAGCGACATTGCGGTGCTGCGGACCCTCGGCGCGAAAGACCGGCTGATCCGCGCCATTTTTATCTGGTACGGTTTACTGGCCGGACTGCTGGGCAGCGTTAGCGGTGTGGTCGTGGGCGTGCTGGTGGCGCTGAATCTGACCTCACTGGTGCGCGGACTGGAGTCGATTACCGGCCATCATCTGCTGTCGGGCGATATCTACTTTATTGATTTCCTGCCATCGGAACTGCACTGGATTGATGTGTTCTCTGTACTGATTACCGCGATTCTGCTGAGTCTGCTGGCGAGCTGGTATCCCGCCAGACGTGCCAGCCGCATTGACCCGGCTCGGGTATTAAGCGGTCAGTGATAAAATGCGGCGCGAATCCTTTTCGCGCCGCATCTGTTTAGGACCTTTGCTGTTGGGCGCAGCCCTCAGCAACCGTTACTATCGGGTGATTGTTAACCCGGAATCTGTTAAGAGCGGCTCACCGCAGCTGCTACGCCAGGAGATTTTATGCGTACACCACGTCGCCGCATACGACTTGCCCGCCTGAAGAAAACCCGGAGAAAAGTGCATCAGCGCTTTCGCCAGCGCATTTTTGAGCGCGATCGTCAGGCCGAACTGGCCGCCCATCCTCAGCCGCATGTTGTGGTACTGACCGGTGCAGGTATCTCAGCGGAGTCCGGCATCCGGACTTTCCGCGCAGCAGACGGCCTGTGGGAAGAGCACCATGTGGAAGATGTTGCGACGCCGGAAGGCTTTCAGCGCGATCCCGCGCTGGTGCAGCGTTTCTACAATGCGCGACGGCAGCAACTGCAGGAGGCAGAGATTCAGCCCAATGCCGCCCATCTGGCGCTGGCTGAGCTGGAGCAGGTGTTAGGCGACAACTTTTTGCTGGTCACGCAAAACATCGACAATCTGCATGAGCGTGCCGGCAACAGCCGGGTGCTGCATATGCACGGTGAGCTGTTAAAAGTGCGTTGTGTCACCAGCGGTCAGGTGATTGAGTGGACCGGCGATATCACGCCGGACGATCGCTGCACCTGTTGCCAGTTCCCCTCTGCGCTGCGGCCGCACGTGGTGTGGTTTGGTGAGATGCCGCTGGGCATGGAGCAGATTTATCAGGCGCTGGAACAGGCCGATTACTTTATCGCTATTGGTACCTCAGGCCATGTCTATCCGGCCGCAGGTTTTGTTCATGAAGCCAAACTGCAGGGCGCACACACCGTTGAGCTGAACCTGGAGCCGAGCCAGGTGGGCAACGAATTTGCCGAGCGGCATTACGGCCTCGCGAGCGAAGTGGTGCCGGAGTTCGTGCATAAGCTGCTGCGCAGTCTTTATAAGTAAGCAGGGGCGGCTATTGCCGCCCCTGTTTTTTTGGCCGCCATGTTGGGAAGGTCATCAACATGGCGGGATTTGCCGCTACAATCTCGTCATCAGGCGTTTTTTTCGGGCTTATTGCTTTCCCAAAGGTCATCGACAGCGCTAACCTGTCTGCGAATGATTTTACGCAACGTTGTGACCGTCGGGTCTGTGAATAATACCGGACGGCACTTATAAAGGATGGGCTATGGAACAGTTACTTGAGCGCTTTTTGAGTTATGTGGCAGTTGAGACACAGGCTAAGCCGCAGGCGCGCCAGGTGCCCAGCAGTGAAGGGCAGTGGACGCTGGCGCGTCAGCTGCAGGAAGAGCTGCTGGCACTGGGTTTTGTCGATGTCACCTTAAGCGATCACTGCTGCGTCATGGGCACGCTGCCCGCCAATGTTGACTGGCCGACGCC
This sequence comes from Pantoea sp. WMus005, assembly GCF_013415305.1. Taxonomy (GTDB): domain Bacteria; phylum Pseudomonadota; class Gammaproteobacteria; order Enterobacterales; family Enterobacteriaceae; genus Pantoea; species Pantoea rara. The sequence goes on along the minus strand of NZ_JACBXU010000001.1, from coordinate 1,511,537 downwards.
GGTCATCGGTTTTATCTCCCACATGGATACGTCGCCTGACTTTACGGCGAAGCATGTCAATCCACAGATCATCGAAAATTATCGCGGCGGAGACATTGCGCTGGGTAACGGCAATGAAATTCTTTCACCGGTGATGTTCCCGGTGCTGCACAAGCTGATCGGTCATACGCTGATTACCACCGATGGCAAAACCCTGCTGGGCGCAGATGACAAAGCGGGCATTGCCGAGATCATGACGGCGATGGCGCAACTCGCACACAGCGATACGCCGCACGGTGCGATCCGTGTCGCCTTTACGCCGGATGAAGAGATCGGTCGCGGTACCTCACACTTCGATGTGGAAGCGTTCGCCGCTGACTGGGCTTACACTATTGATGGCAGCGATCTGGGCGAGTTCGAGTATGAGAACTTTAATGCCGCCTCGGCCACTGTCAAAATTGTCGGTAACAATGTGCACCCAGGCTCCGCGAAAGGCGTTATGGTTAACGCGCTGGAGCTGGCCAATCAGTTCCATGCCGCTGTTCCGGCTGGCGAAAAACCGCAGTTCACCGACGGCTATCAGGGTTTTTACCATCTGCACCAGATTAAAGGCAGCGTAGAACACGCCGAGATGCTCTATATCATTCGTGACTTCGAAACAGCGAGTTTTGAACAGCGTAAACAGACGCTGCTGCAGATTGCGGCGGAGATTAACAAAACTCTGCACCCTGACTGCTCGGTCACCGTTGAGATCACTAACAGCTATCGCAACATGCGTGAAAAGGTTGAGCCGTTCCCTCACATCATTGACCTGGCTTTACAGGCGATGCGTGACTGTGACATTGAACCGGTGGTGAAACCGATTCGCGGTGGCACAGATGGCTCGTCGCTGTCGTGGAAAGGATTACCTTGCCCGAACATCTTCACCGGTGGCTATAACTATCACGGCAAGCATGAATTCGCGTCGCTGAATATCATGGCGAAGTCGGTGGACGTCATTGTGCGTCTGTCAGAGCTGGCGGCGCAGAAGAAGAGTTAAATAAAAAGGCTCTCTGCCACAAGGGTCAGAGAGCCTGATTCAGCAGCAACGCAGGATTGCGCTCTGCCCGTTATTCGTCGTCGCCGAAGAACCAATACCCGGCATTCACCAGACCGGCAATCTGAGCCAGTACGGCCGGATCATCCAGCGCATCACCCAGATCCTCCAGCGTGATGCGATAGTGATTCGCCAGGACCGCCATCACATCAGGGCGTGAACACTCAACCCGCTCACCGTTGATGTAGACTGCATCGCCAATGGTCAGAACACGCAGGCCACCCAACCGGCTCAGGACATCACCCTGTTGCAGCGCATCATAAATTTCATCCGGCTGATAAGGCGGTTCCGGCGGCGCAACGTCAAGTTCGTGACGTGACTGTGAAATAAATTCGCCAAACCACTGCTCAAATTGCGCCGGCTGATTGACAACGTCCAGCATCAGCTGACGCACGCCTTCAATTTCCTGCGGCAGAATCTGCGACGGGCAATCACGTGAAGGCACATCCGGATCGCTGAAGCGCAGGCTGCCCAGCTCATTGGCCAGAGCGTAATCCGCAAAACCGCTGATTAACTCGCGACCGCTGGGGGCTCGGAAACCGACAGAATAGTTCAGGGCATTTTCCAGCGAATAACCTTCATGCGGGAATCCTGGCGGGATGTAGAGAATATCACCCGGCTCCAGCTCTTCATCGATGATGGCGTCGAAGGGTTCAACCTGCAGCAGGTCCGGATGCGGGCAATGCTGCTTCAGCGGCACTTTCTCACCCACGCGCCAGCGACGACGACCAGTACCCTGAATGATAAAGACATCATACTGATCAAAATGGGGACCTACGCCGCCGCCAGGTACGGCAAACGACACCATCAGGTCATCGACACGCCAGTCAGGCAGGAAACGGAAAGGGCGCATCAGCGCGGCAGAGGGTTCATGCCAGTGATTGACCGCCTGGACCAGTAGCGACCAGTTGTTCTCTCCCAGATGATCATAGCTCTCGAACGGGCCGTGGCTGACCTGCCATTTGCCATCCTGATGACTGACCAGGCGGCTATCCACCTCGTTCTCCATCGCCAGTCCGGCGAGTTCATCGGGTGAAAGTGGGTCGACAAAGTTTTTAAAACCACGCTTCAGCACCACCGGGCGTTTCTGCCAGTAACGCTGAATAAAATCGGGCCAGTTAATATCGAGCTGATAGTCCATAAAAGGGTTCCGCTTAGGGCTGTAAATGCCAGCAAGTATAACAGCCCTGAGGGTTTTCTACTCGCGGTGATGTTCGGGTTCCTGACGCTGGAAGACCACTTCCATGCGTGTTCCGCCCAGCGTGCTGCTGGAGGCGATCACGTTGCCCTCATATTGCTCAAGAATATCGCGCACCACCGCCAGGCCCAGTCCCTGACCGGGACGCAGCGTATCGGCGCGCTGACCCCGGACAAACACTAAATCGCGCTTGCTCTCAGGAATGCCTGGGCCATCGTCGTCAATATAGAGATGGAGTGCATTTTCACTCTGAAAAGCGCTGATTTCGATAAACTCCAGACAGTACTTGCAGGCGTTATCCAGCACGTTGCCCAGCACTTCCATAAAGTCATTCTGGTCGCCAATAAAGGATAACTCCGGTGAGATATCCAGCGTAATCGCCACGCCTTTGCGCTGATAGACTTTATTCAGTGCCGAACAGAGCTTGTCGAGCAGACCGGAAACGGAATGGACATCGCGCTGCAGTGGATTGTGATCGGCCTGCATGCTGGCACGATGCAGATAATAACCGACCTGCTGCGAGATACGGCTTATCTGCTCCAGCATGACCGGCTCAGCCTGTTCCACCGTCAGCTCTTTGCCGTTACGCAGCGAGCGCAGGGTGCTCTGCAGCACGGCCAGCGGCGTTTTCAGACTGTGGGTCAGGTCAGAAAGGGTGGTGCGATAGCGGGTATAACGCTGCCGCTCATTGGTCAGCAACAGATTGAGGTTGCGCACCAGACTGCGCAGTTCCTGCGGCGGATTATCCGCCAGATTCTCGCGCTGGCTGGTCTCCAGTTCGCGCACCTGCTGTGTCAGCGCGCCTATTGGCCGCAGACTCCAGTGCGCCGCCAGCCACAGCAATGGAATGATGAGTATCAGGTTGGCCGCCAGCACGTAGCTGAACCATGACCAGACCACATCAGAATGCTGCAACTCCTGCGGGATCGAGTCGACCACCACAATGGTGAGCGCAGGCAGATTGGTGGTGGCATCGTAGCGGTTAACGGCAATCGAGTGGGTAAAGGTGTCGTTGCTGTCCGTGTCCCAGTCGTTGAGCCGCTGCTTAGCATTAACGTTATTGCCCATCGCCACCATACTGGTGCGGTTGCTGGTATCAATCTCGTAGAAGTCAGGCTTCAGTAGCCACTCGCGGCGGATTTTTTTGCGGATATCCGGGACGTCGCGTTGCTGCCACAACAGCTTGCCGTGCTCATCGTAAATGAATACCAGCGTCGGGAAGTTAAGCGTCATTCGTTCCGGCTGGGCGATGGTGAGCGTGTTGTCATGCCATTGCGCCAGCGTAAAGAACAGATTGCTCTCGCCACGCATCACGCGGTAGGTGTTTTTATCGAAACTCACCACATAGCCAATCACCGCGACCATGCCGTAAGAGAGTGAGAGGAACAGAACTATCGCTGCGGAGGCCAGCAGAAAGCGGGCGCGCAGCGAAATCGGGCGATAATGATTAAACCAGGACATGATCAGAGATCAAAGCGGTAACCCTGGCCACGCACGGTGGCGATCACATCGGTAGGGTGCAACGCCAGAATCTTTTTGCGCAGACGGCCCATCAGAACGTCGATGGTGTGGCTTTCACGCAGTTCAGCGTCAGGATAGAGCTGCAGCATCAGCGAGTCTTTACTTACTACTTTGCCCGCGTTACGAATCAGCGTCTCGACAATGGTGTACTCAAAGGCGGTCAGCTTCACTGGCTCTTCATTGACCGTCAGTTCACGGCGGGAGAGATCCACCTGAAACGGTGCCATGTCGATGATTTGCGACGCATGACCACTGTTACGGCGCATCAGCGCCTGCAGGCGTGCCGCGACCTCTTCAATGTGAAACGGCTTGGTGACATAGTCATCTGCCCCGGCTTCCAGTGCTTCCACTTTCGCCTGCCAGCCTTCACGGGCGGTCAGTACCAGAATCGGCTGACGCACGGCATCACTGCGCCAGCGGCGAATCAGCGACATGCCATCTTCATCCGGCAGACCGAGATCCACCAGCGCGATATCGGGCAGATGTTCGCGAAGAAAATAGTCGGCTTCTTTGGCGTCTTCGGCGGCATCGACCTGATGGCCCATGTCACGTAACTGGACGGCGAGATGATGGCGCAGCAGGGCATTGTCTTCAACAACCAGAACACGCATAGAAATTCCTTACACTCTGTTTGAGTCAACCTGCAGAAAGTATACGCGAAATGAATTAAACAAGATGTTAACGCAGACCGGACGGGACCGGTCTGCGGCGGGCATTATTTCAGATCGTCAACCATCTGGATAGCGCGACCAATATAGTTTGCAGGCGTCATCTGTTTCAGACGCACTTTTTCCTCTTCCGGCAGCGCCAGGCTGTCGATAAAGGCCTGCATACCGGCAGCGTCCACGCGTTTGCCGCGCGTCAGCTCTTTCAGCTTCTCATATGGCTTCTCAATGCCATAACGGCGCATTACCGTCTGGATCGGTTCCGCCAGCACTTCCCAGTTGTGATCCAGCTCATCCAGCAGACGATCGCGGTTCACTTCCAGCTTGGAGATGCCTTTCAGCGTCGCCTGATAGGCGATCAGCGCATAACCGACGCCGACGCCGAGGTTACGCAGCACGGTTGAGTCGGTCAGGTCACGCTGCCAGCGTGAAACCGGCAGCTTGCTGGCCAGATGCTGCATCACCGCATTCGCCAGACCCAGATTACCTTCCGAGTTTTCGAAGTCGATCGGGTTCACCTTGTGCGGCATGGTGGATGAGCCGATTTCGCCCGCAATGGTTTTCTGTTTGAAATGGTTCAGCGCCACATAGCCCCAGATATCACGATCGAAATCGATCAGGATGGTGTTAAAGCGGGCGATACAGTCGAACATTTCAGCGATGTAGTCGTGCGGCTCAATCTGCGTGGTGTACGGGTTCCAGGTGATCCCCAGCGAAGTAACAAAGTTCTCGCTCAGCGCGTGCCAGTCCACTTCGGGATAGGCGGCAATGTGGGCATTGTAGTTACCGACCGCGCCATTGATTTTACCCAGCACCTCAATTTGTTTCAGCTGACGTAACTGACGCTCCAGACGATAAGCCACGTTCGCCATCTCTTTACCCATCGTCGATGGCGTTGCCGGCTGGCCATGGGTGCGGGAGAGCAGCGGAATATCACGGTATTCGCTGGCAAGACCTTTAACAGCGCTGATCAGTTGCGCCCAGTAAGGCAGGATCACGTCACGGCGGGCCGTTTCCAGCATCAGGGCGTGCGAAAGGTTGTTAATATCTTCAGAGGTACAGGCGAAGTGGATAAATTCAGAAACAGCATGCAGGGCATTAAGATCGGCGACTTTCTCTTTCAGGAAATACTCAACCGCTTTGACATCATGGTTGGTGGTGCGCTCAATGGTTTTGATGCGTGCTGCATCTTCTTCTGAAAAACCGGCGACGATTGCATCAAGGAAAGCGTTTGCGTCGGCATCAAATGCAGGAACTTCCTTGATCTCTGCGGTCGCGGCCAGTTTTTGTAACCAGCGAACTTCAACCTCAACACGGAATTTCAGCAAACCGAATTCGCTGAAAATCGCACGCAGCGGGCTGACTTTATCGCCGTAACGACCATCGACAGGTGAGACGGCGGTCAGAGAGGATAATTCCATCAGTGCAACTCCTGATTCATGTAGCAGTGTTTTGCCGCACCGACTTAGTAAGTCAGTGGCAGCCGGGATAAGAGGGTTTTCGCTTCACGCAGCAAACGCTGACGCGAGAACATCAGTTGCAATCGGCCACCGCCGACCTGCTGCCACAATACGGCAGCACGGATACCGGCTAACAGGGTGGCGCGCACTTTACTCTGAACCTGCGTATTCTGCAGCACCGCAGGTGAACCGGTAACCTGAATACGCGGGCCAAGCGGGCTGATCACATCCACATAGATGGCGGCCATCGCACTGAGAATAGTGTCGGACTCCAGCTCATAATGCGCCAGCTGGCGATCCAGCTGAGAGATGCGCTGTGCCAGTTTCGCCATAGCGGATTTACTGGCGCTGAGCTTGCGCTCCAGCACCATCATGCTCAGGGTATAACGCGTCAGTTCAGCGCCTGCGCCCTGGCGACTGCTGCTGTTCAGCACTGCCATCAGGGTTTCAAGTCCGAGGCGCAGGTTGGCTTCATTGTTGCCAAATACCGCCAGCGTGGAACCAGGATTGAGGTCCAGTACGCTGCGCAGCGACACGGTCAGCGCTTCTGGCTGGCAGTGGCCCTGCTGAGCCAGCTGCTGCACCAGATGGGCGGACTGACAAATGCCCGCCAGCGCCAGCGTGATTTCCTGATAATTTTTCGCCACGGTTACTCCTGTTTACGCGTCATCAACGCGGGCTAAGCCCGCTTACTCTGCCACTAACGGCAGGCGCTGTTCGATAATACCGCCACCCAGGCAGACGTCGCCAAGGTAAAATACCGCAGACTGACCCGGCGTAACCGCAGCAACGGGTTCGTCGAAGCGCACTTCAATCCGATCGTCGCCGTGTGGAATAATCTCACAGGGAATATCGGTCTGACGATAGCGGGTTTTCACGGTGCAGCGAAGCGGCCCGGCAACAGGCGTGCGATCAACCCAGTGCAGCTGCTGCGCAATCAGGCCAACAGACATCAGACGCGGATGATCGCCGCCCTGGGCGACAATCAGGCGGTTCCGAGCCACATCTTTATCAACCACATACCAGGGATCATCTTTGCTCTCTTTCAGGCCGCCAATACCCAGGCCTTTACGCTGTCCCAGAGTATGGTACATCAGCCCCTGATGTTCACCGACGATCTGGCCTTCCGTGGTTTCAATCTCGCCCGGCTGGGCCGGAAGATAGCGCGCCAGGAAGTCGCGGAATTTGCGTTCGCCGATAAAGCAGATGCCGGTCGAATCTTTCTTCTTCGCGGTGATCAGGTCCAGCTGTTCGGCAATGCGGCGCACTTCCGGTTTTTCCAGCTCGCCGACCGGAAACAGACTTTGGGCAATCTGCTGGTGGCTGAGGGTATAGAGGAAGTAGCTCTGATCTTTGTTGCCATCCAGACCGCGTAATAGCTGGCTCTGGCCGTCCACGTCATGGCGACGCACGTAGTGGCCTGTGGCGATGAAATCTGCGCCCAGGTCCTCTGCGGCGAACTCCAGGAACGCTTTGAATTTGATCTCTTTGTTGCAGAGGATGTCGGGGTTAGGCGTGCGGCCTGCTTTGTACTCTTCGAGGAAATGCTCAAAGACGTTATCCCAGTATTCAGCTGCAAAGTTAACTTTGTGCAGCTTCATACCCAGCTTGTCGCACACCGCTTGCGCATCCGCCAGATCGTCCGCGGCGGTACAATACTCCTCGCCATCGTCCTCCTCCCAGTTCTTCATGAACAGGCCTTCAACCTGGTAACCCTGCTGCTGCAGTAACCAGGCGGAAACGGAAGAATCGACGCCGCCGGACATACCGACGATCACTTTTTTCTGGCTGTTGTCAGACATGACACGCTCGCATTACGATAAAAAAACAGGCGGCGCATTCTATCATGCAGAAGGCAGGCGCGCACCCTCGTGAAACGGCCACTGGAACGGGCTGACCAGATGTAAGGGGTAGCGCGTGCCCTGTTGCCACAGCCGTACGCTTTCCGCAACCAGCGGCGAACGCAGGTTAGACGCAGTGAGAATCTGCGCTGGCGGTAGCCACCAGCAACAAGCGATGTCGCTGTCCTGCGGCTGAGTGGGCGCTTTTTCCGCCAGATCAACGCCAAACAGAAAACGCACAAAAGGCGTACTGTCGGGGGCGATCCACTGGTTTATCCCGATGAAATAGTGCATCGAAGCCGCAATACCGGTCTCTTCATAGAGTTCGCGTTCAGCAGCTTCCAGCAGTGTTTCATCCGCTTCGAGATGTCCGGCAGGCTGGTTCCAGGTGGCTCGACCGTTGATCGTCTCTTCCACCACCAGCAATTCACTTTCGGCCTGAACCAGGCAGGCGACAGTAACATGAGGTTTAAACATCTCTTCTCCGCAATTGTTAACCTGAGGTTATAAAAAACACGTTCTCAGGGAATGCTATCACTGACGTCGCGCCACACACCGGAAGCCAGATCGTCGAGCGTATAGCGTCCCATGGCGTAGCGGATTAATCGTAAAGTAGGGAAGCCGATATGAGCGGTCATCCGGCGCACCTGACGATTACGTCCTTCATACAGCGTCACTTTCAGCCACTGCGTCGGGATATTTTTACGCTCGCGGATCGGCGGCTGACGTGGCCAAAGCCACTGAGGCTCAGCCACTTTCTCTATGCCCGCGGGCAGGGTCAACCCATCTTTCAGATTAACCCCATCCCGCAGAGGCTGCAGATCCGCCTCCTGTGGTTCGCCTTCCACCTGCACATAATAGATCTTGCCGGTCCGTTTGCCGGGCTGAGTCAGCGCGGCCTGCAGGGCGCCGTCGTTGGTCAGCACCATCAAACCTTCGCTGTCGCGATCAAGTCGGCCTGCGGCATAGACCTCTGCGACGCTGACAAAATCCTTCAGTGTGCGGCGGCCCGCTTCATCGGTGAACTGTGGCAGGACGTCGAACGGTTTGTTAAACAAAATCACACGGCGCGGAGTCACAGGGCGGGCAGGGCCACGCCGTGCATCACGCGTCGGGCGGCTGAATCGTTTATCCTGGTGAATTCGTTGAGTTGTTTTTCGCATGGGCTTTGCAGTAAGAGACATTCGGCGCATTATAACGTGAAATTGCAGTGATTGGCGTGGCGGAAATATTCAAGTAGTATTGACGCGCATCTTACAAATCATTAACAAACGCCCAGGAGAGGTTAATGGAAAGCAAAGTAGTTGTTCCGGCGGAAGGTCAGAAAATCACCCTGAATCAGGGCAAGCTTACAGTGCCAAATAACCCAGTCATTCCTTACATTGAGGGTGATGGTATCGGTGTTGATGTTTCCCCGGTCATGCTGAAAGTCGTCGACGCGGCGGTGAAGAAAGCCTACAACGGCGAGCGTAAGATCTCCTGGATGGAGATTTACACCGGTGAGAAGTCAGTTGAACTCTACGGCCAGGATGTCTGGCTGCCACAGGAAACGCTCGACTTAATCAAAGAATATCGCGTGGCCATCAAAGGCCCACTGACCACCCCGGTCGGCGGCGGTATTCGTTCCCTGAACGTTGCCCTGCGTCAGGAGCTTGACCTCTACGTCTGCCTGCGTCCGGTACGTTACTACAAAGGCACGCCAAGCCCGGTTAAACGCCCTGAAGAGACCGACATGGTGATCTTCCGTGAAAACTCCGAAGATATCTATGCGGGTATCGAGTGGAAAGCGGGTTCTGCTGAAGCGGACAAAGTGATCAAGTTCTTGCGCGAAGAAATGGGCGTGAAGAAAATTCGCTTCCCTGAGCAGTGCGGTATCGGCGTTAAGCCGTGTTCAGAAGCGGGTACCAAACGTCTGGTGCGCGCGGCAGTGGAATACACCATCACTAACGATCGTGATTCACTGACCCTGGTTCACAAAGGCAACATCATGAAGTTCACCGAAGGCTCTTTCAAAGACTGGGGATACCAGTTAGTGAAAGAAGAGTTCGGCGGCGAACTGATCGACGGCGGCCCGTGGATGAAGTTCAAAAACCCGAACACCGGCAAAGAGATCATTGTTAAAGATGTGATTGCAGATGCATTCCTGCAACAGATCCTGCTGCGTCCGGCCGAATATGACGTTATCGCCTGTATGAACCTGAACGGTGACTACATCTCTGACGCCCTGGCGGCGCAGGTTGGCGGTATCGGTATCGCCCCAGGCGCTAACATCGGTGACGAATGTGCACTGTTCGAAGCGACTCACGGTACAGCACCTAAGTATGCCGGTCAGGATAAAGTGAACCCAGGTTCAGTCATCCTGTCTGCAGAAATGATGCTGCGTCACATGGAGTGGTTCGAAGCGGCAGACCTGATTGTTAAAGGTGTTGAAGGCGCTATCGCTAACAAGACCGTGACTTACGATTTCGAACGCCTGATGGATGGCGCTAAACTGCTGAAATGTTCAGAGTTTGGTGACGCGATCATCGAAAATATGTAATGTCTGTTTAAGCCCGCATCGCGTTAAACGCGATGCGGGCTTTTTTTATGTCTGCTGTTCACGCGTTTGCGTTCCCTTTGCGCCGACTCCTCACTCACTGCGTATTCAGCAGATGTATTCCCTGTAATTGCAGAAAATAATGCGTACTTAATGTATTCACACCGCATTGCAAAAGTCCTTTCCTGAACAGCATGCTAATAAATTAATTTCCACTGCATCACATTTTAATATTTCTGTAATTTGCATTAGCCGATGCCACTGTATAAAAAGAGAGAGACAGCAGATCTGTCATTCGTTCTTGTCTGAATATCGCTACTGTAATAGCTCACTCATAAGGAGTCGTTATGGACGCTAAATATACGAAAGACGCGATTTATATCTGCCGCCTGATGTTTGGTCAGGCAGCGCTGGAATTATTAGCCGATAATCAACCGGTTACTAACCGCGCACTTGAAGAAAAAATCATGGCAATGTTACCCGATGCCCAGCCTGCGCTGATTTACAACGTTGCACTTGATTTATTAAACGACACACTCTGTTAATAACCTTTGTAACAGGTGAACGCCCGGCATGGAAAGTGTTGGCCGGGCTATCTGCTTTTTACAGCTGATTCATTTTTGTAACCTGTGCCGCAAAAAGAACAGGTGGGCATGATCCTGTTGCCGCAGATGTGTACTCTTCTGCCAATAAACAGGGAGGATATTATGGATGATGACGCGCTAAATGATGCCATTGCAGCATGTCGACTGCTATTTGGGCAGGCTGTGATAGAAATTGTGACTGAAGATAAACCCATAACCCGTGAAGCCATTTCTGAAAAAATTCATCAAATGTTTATCGGCATGAACCCGGAACCGGAATCCGTGATGACCTTAGCTATTTCCCTGCTGACGAAGCGTGCTGGCTGAGAGAGGCCGAAACAGGCGGGGCGGCAGCCTCAGGCCGTCCCCGGTGGCTTTTTCTCCGCCTTTACGCTGACCAGACAGCGCCCCTTTTTTAAATCAATAGACCCGCTAATCATTCAGACAGGTTGCGGGTCATTTGTGCGGGCACCGCATTTTAACATTACCGCTAGCATTGAACCAATCTGACACCAGGCTGACTAATTTGCTGACTATACCGTTACGTTATCGTTTTCAGAACGGTAACCGGGCGAGTCTCACTTTTATTCAGCCAGTACGGCCTAGCCTGTGCGCAGAGGATGTCAGACATGCAGGTTTTAATTATTTGTCGGGATAATATTGGCGATACCTTACTGACCACGCCGCTAATTAGTGCGCTGGCGCAGTCGGGCCAGCACCAGGTCGATGTGCTGACCAACAATTACGCTGCGCCCGTATTGCAGCATAATCCCGATATCCGGCAGCTCTTCTTTTACACCAAGTTGCATCACCGTGAGTCAGGGCAGGGCCGCCTGGCGTGTGTACTCCAGCGAGTGAAGCTGATGCTGACCCTGAAAAAACAACGTTATGATGCGGTGATTCTGGCAAAAAGCCGCTGGGATCAGCATGGTCTGAAGTGGGTGAAAATTGTGCGCCCCGCCAGAGTCATTGCCCTGGGTGAACAATCGCATCCGCTGATTACCGATCTGTTACCGCCGCCCGGTCAGTCTCCGTGCCATATCAGTGAAACCCTGTTCAGCCTGGGACGGCCTTTCAATCTCAGCGCCGTCGCGCCAGGAAAACTGACGCTGCGGCCGGATACGGCCATTGCGGCCAGCCTGCGTGACACCTACTCAATCGATTCCGCCATGCCAGTCTATGCATTACAAATCAGCGCCCGTAAGCCGAGCCAGCAGTGGGAAACCACCCGATTTGCGGGGCTGATTGAAAAAATCGCGGCCCACCATGCCTGCCAGATTATGCTGCTGTGGTCACCTGGCAGCCGTGATAATCCGCGTCATCCAGGTGATGATGAAAAGGCGCGTGAAATTATGGCGCTCTGCCCGCATCTGCCTGTCAAGGCGGTAGCAACCACCAACCTGCCGCAACTGATTGCGGCCATGTCGTTGTGTCAGGGGCTGGTGAGCAGTGATGGCGGCGCAATGCATATTGGTGCCGCGCTGGGATTACCGGTGGTGGCACTGTTTGGCGACAGCGATCCGGCGTGCTGGCATCCCTGGCAGGTTAACTATCAGGTACTGCAACCAGCGTCACGTGAGGTCAACGCGCTGAGTAGTCGCGAGGTTTATGACGCCTTCGTCCACACCTTTATTCAGTGATCCTCTTCAGGCCAGCGTCCAAGGCTGGCCGCTTCACACAGCATCGCTACTGTTAGTGGACAATATGCGCCTGCGTTAAACCATCCGGCGGGTATGAAACGCCGCGTGTGCGACGCCGGGAAATAGCGATTTTCATCATAATGCTCAGAGCAGACACCGAAGCTGCTAAAAAAATCGCTCATCAGAATGGCAAATTCCACCTCACTCAATGGCAACTGCTGCAGATGAAAGCCTGCCCGATCCACTTTGCGGAACCAGCCCGGTAAGGTTGGCTGATTGTGGTATTCAATCAGCGCAATAATGGCCTGAGAAAGATCGTTCATTACCCCACCAGCTTAACCACAGCCTGCTCAACCTCATCGGCTTTGATAGTTGACATTGGATGCTGTGACGAGGTTTTATCCGGACGGTGAATAATGATGTGGCGATCGCTGTCCTGGCAGGGGCCGGTATAGCGCGGATTGGCGGTGGAGAACAGGCTGACCGTCGGCGTCTGCGCGGCCACGGCGATGTGCAGCGGACCGGTATCACCGGTGACCAGCACATCCAGCGTCTGGATCAGACTAATCAGGCCGCTGAGGTTCGTTTTTCCTGCCATCGGCGTCACGCGCGCACGGCAGTGCAGTGGCAGGCTTTCGATAAATTGTTTCTCAAGAGGCTGCTCAGCGGCTGTGCCGGTAACGATAATCTCAGTATCAGGCCAGCGCTCAAGCAACGCTGTCGCCAGCTGGCTGAACGAGGCCAGCGGCCAGCGGCGAATATCTTTTGATGCCCCTAACTGAAAACCGATACGGCGATGGTCAGCCTTTTCAGTCGGTGCGTTTTTCAGCTCTGGCAGGTGCATCCGGGTCTGCTCATTTTCTGCGCCCAGGGCTTCAATCAGTTTCAGCTTACGCTTGATGGTATGGTCGTCGAAATAGCCTGAGTAGTGATCGAGATATTTATTTAACAGAGGTGATTCGCTGCCGTAATGGTCGCGTACAATCGTCTTACTGCCGGTCAGTACTGAGCTCATAATATCGTACGGGAAATGGGCGTGTAATATCACTGACAAGTCAGGCTTATGGCGGCGCAGTTTGAAAAACAATGGCAGAAAATTCGCAATTTTGTTATCCCAGATATAAATCTTATCGAACCAGTTATAACGGCTGACCAGGTCTTTATTTTTCTTGCTGGAGACCAGAACGAATTTACTGGTGGGAAAGCGGTTTTTCAGGCTCCAGATAGCTGGCGTATTCATCAGAAAGTCGCCCAGTGCCGTGGTGGAGTAAATCACCACCGTCGCGGGTGCCAGTGTCTGCAAGGCCTGCGGTGTTGTTCTGCTGGAAAATCGAGAATAAAGCGTTAAAAGTCGGTCTATCAGATAAATCTTTTTTTTCTTCACGTCTGAATTCTCTTGAACGTATTAATAATATTTAACAAAGGGTGTTGTGAGTTATTAGAGAATATTATTACGGCTAAAGTTCATTATGGAGAATTGTTTTTTTATATCCGTAGAATATTTGTTTAAATTGTTTCCACAATTTTAATGTTGTTTATTCGGCGTATATATACAGAATTTTGTAAAGGGAGTAGGGACTTATTGAAAAGAGATGGGATGATTCTTATAAGAATAAAAAAGGGTAATTTATTTAATTGCTGAGAATATTAATAGGGTGGTAATTATTAGCGGTTTTATTTTATGTGTTCTATGTAGTAAGAAAAGAGGGTTATAAACACACCCCGGCACGCATGCCGGGGCAGGGGATTACGACTGAGGCTGACCCACCGGGCCGGAACCCAGCGTACCGCCTGGTGAAGACTGACCGCTTGGCGCATGCGGGCGGCCATCCTCTTTAATCGCGTCGCTCTTCTGCGAGCAGCCCGCCAGGGTAGTGAAAGTTGCTGCAACCAGCAGCAGAGCAGAAATCGTTTTCATAAGGTCACCTTGATGTTGTCAGAAAGAGAACGTAACTAAGCATAGAATCTCACCGCGAGCTGACCTGATAAGGCTTATCTTTCAGATGTTTCTCAGCGGACGAGGCGCATCGGGCGAAAAAAAAACGGAAGCCATTGGCTCCCGTTCTGTTGACGTTCAGCGCTATTACTTGCGGCCCAGCAGGAAGCCGATAAATACGCCAACGCCTGCAGCAACGGCCAGACCTGCAACAGGATTGGATTGAACCTGATCCTTGATACAGTCAGCAGCATCGCGGGCAGCATAGCTTGCCTGGTTGGTGTAACGGCGTGCTGCGCCTTTAGCCTGATGCTCAGATGAACCGGTTGCTGCACCCCATTGTTCCTGAACTGCGCCAGCGGCTTCTTTTACTTTATCTTCGATTTTTCCTGACATTTATTGCTCCTTGGTTTTGAGTGAGACCCTCAAAGCGTAGCAAAGATAGTGAATTCTGCTCTTCCAGAGAGGAATATCGGGCTAAAAAATCATTTCTGGCTGTTAATGGCGCGATGATTGCGGCCCCGCCATTTCCTGTCTAGCCTTTGAAATGGCGGCACAGGCAACCAAAGCCGGAGGAGAAGCGATGAAACGTGATGCACTGAGTGATGACGACTATGACGAAGTCTGTCGGGTGATTGGCGATGCAGTGATTGTGCTAATGGAACGCGGCCATGACACCCGACGTGGCGAAATCTACGACCTGCTCAAACGTACCCGACAGCAGCGTGCCCACAGTGAGCGGGATGAGCAGCGGATGCTGGATCATGCCATCCGGCTGGTCAAACACGAGGTATAGAGGAAAGAGGGCCGCGCTACTGCAGCAGCACGCCCTGAATCAGGCTGGCCTCAACAATCGTGACCTCATTGATTTTCAGCGCCTGCATATAGCCTTCCACCAGCAACAGGTTGCTGACGTCGGTGGTACGGTAGTCGCCAGACAGCTCGCTGTCGCCTTTCCAGACCTGCTGCTGCGACAGCTTGCTTAATGCCGCCAGCGTATAGCGGCTGGGTTTGCCCGGTAGCTGATTGCGAATAGAAAAACCGTGCACGCCCCCGATGCCAATCACCCGTCTGCTCGCCACATCCTGTTTAATCTGCGGGCTGACCTCATTAGCCGCGTAAAACTGCACAAAGCGCAGCACCGACTGTCGCCACGAGCCAATCGGATTGGGAGAACTGGCCTCCGGGGTGTTCTTCAGCACCGTCAGAATAAAATTTTTCAGTGTCACCGAGGCCAGTTTGCCCTGATAGATATCGGCCACCGGCTTGCCCGCCTGCTGTCGCCAGGTGGTCATCTGCATTGACCCGCCGCCAATATCCCAGACCAGCAACTGCTCATCACGAATCGACGGATCGTTCAGCGCAGCTTTAGCAGAAAGAAAACCGAGTTTCGCCTCCTGCTGCTGCGAAATAATGCTGATGTGCGCATCGCTCTGGCGCTGCAACGCGTCAATGACGGCCTGACCGTTGCTGGCGTTGCGGAACACCGCCGTGGCTACGCCGCTGATTCGCTGGGGATGAAAGCGCTGTGCGTGCTCAACTAACTGCTGGAGAGCGGCAGCGCCTTCCTGAGTGATCGCCGGATTGAGCTGGTTATCCGCAGAATGAGCCAAAGCGTCATTCCAGGCTATGGCGCGCTGATCCTGATACAGCACTTTTTCGATGCGTAGCTGACAGACGTTGACGCGGGCCACCGCTATTTTGGTCGTGCCGGAACCGATGTCCAGACCGGCGCGAATTTGCTGGCAGTGATCGGCCTGGGCCGCAGTAGTAAAAAGCAGGGAGCAGAACAGCGTGAAAACAGACAGCGCAGCAGAACGCATAGCGACTCCGGGAGCAGAGGGAATTCAGAGTGAACGGGCAGCGACGCAGGCCGGATAAACGCTCACCAGGAAATGACGCAGATGATCAAAACACCATTCGGCGTCATCCGCCTGCGGACAATAGAACTGTATGGTGATCTTTTCATAATTGCGCTGACGCTGACGCAGCGGCGACCAGCTCCAGTCCAGAACCGAACGGGCATAATTGACCAGCGTCTCCGCAGGCATCTGATGTTGCTTCTCCTGCCCGCTAAGGTAGCGGTAAAAACTCGCTTCCAGCTGCAGTGCCTCCTCGTGCCCGTGTTGCGGCAGATCGGGACGAAAAGCCACATCAACAAAGCCACAGACCGCATCGGTCTGCTGCCGCCAGTCGCAGGCCAGCGTCATAAATAGCCCCTCCTGCAAATTGATCTCCTCAACCAGCCGCCGCAGATTCGCTGAGCGGTTCAGCACCGCGATCTCTTCAAGGCGACCGGTTTCCAGCGTCAGATCAAAGCCACATGGATTTACAGAGCCGTCCGCATTGCGGGTGGCAGGGAAGGGGAAGTCGATATAACCGTTGTTATCCAGACGCTTTTCCATCGGGGAGACCTGCTGCTTGACGTTTCCTGACAATAAACCATCTGGCAGCAGGATTCATCCCTTATGGACAGGTCCAGGTGATTTGGGTGTTCTGGTAAGGATTAATCAGGCGGAACTGCTTATCTGACAAGCGCTGTGCATAGAAGCCTTCAGGTGTCACCGCAGACGGGACATATTTAAACCGATCCAGCGACTGCAGCGGACCACTCTTCACGCTGACATTATCCCGGGTGACGGTGAAGCTGTTAACCAGATCAAAAATCACGCCCTGGGTTTGCCCCATCGACTGGCCATAAATTGTCGAGACCTCACCTGGACATTCCACCCCTTTCGGGCCAGATGAACATCCAGTCAGCATCGCGATAAGGATAAAAATGCTGAATCGCATCATGATTTTTTACCTGCTTCAATCCCTGGGAGTTTTCTGGCGCAGAGTCTATCCTTCCACGCCCTCAATCCCCTAATCATAGCAGTTTCGGCTACGCTTCCGGTTTGTGATTTGTTTAAAGGTTAAGCAACAGGAATGTAAAGGGGTGACTTTGCTTATCATTAAACGTTATTCTTTGCTCCTTTGCGCACCACTTAGGCAAATTCAGGGATAAATGATGAAAGAAGAAGAAGCAAGTCTAATGATTATTCGGCATGCGATTGACCAGTTAGAAGCCGAAAAGAAGCAACAGGTGATCGCGTGTTCCGCGGATATTCGTGCAGCGATGCAGGCTTATGATACCGAGAATGCCGGGCTGGCGCTGATGTTAGTGGCCGCTGAGGTGGCCGCTGAATAATCACTATCCGGCCAGCAGGGCAGTCTGTCAGGCTGGCCGGATTACTTTATATTTTCTCAACTTTCAGCTTTTTTCGCACGGCAATTCCATCTTTTAATGGTCTTAGTTTCATTTCCCTGACGCCACGCATCTGCATTTCATGTGTTAAGCTCAAAATCCCTAATAAAATCAGCGGAGACACAGCATGAAGGCAGCGTTAATTGCCCTGGGCCTGCTGGCCTGTCACATCGCACCCGCCTGGAGCGAAACCGAATTTCAGCTTAACTGTCCAGGCCGGGCGACCATGACCGTATCACGTGCCGAATATGGTTTAACGACGCTGATGTGGCCTGACAACCACTTCCAGATTGCCGCAGGTCAGCAGCGTACCCGCCTGGAGGCGGGCGATCAGGTCGCGATTACCCGCTTTCGCAATGGCGATCAGCTGATTGTGAACCAGCGCACCCAGGCGACCTTCTTTGTCTACCGTGATAGCGATAAACTGCTGCCCTGCAGCCGCACCGAAAAACGCGATGTGGATGCATTGAGCCTGGAGCACTACGACGATCGTCAGCGTTCCGACAGTTAACCCCGGGAGCCACTATGCAACCTGAGATTACCGACAATGTTACCGCGCAGGATCTGGATGAGGTCCGTCTTGGCCTGAATGCGTATAACAGCAAATTTTTTGATGTGGATGTGATCAGGTCGATTGGGGTGTTTATTCGTGATGAGCAGGGCAGAAAGCTGGCCGGACTGACCGGCTCAACCACCGGCAGCTGGCTGCGCATTGATATGCTGTGGGTGAGTGAGGCGCTACGCGGGCAGGGTGCAGGCAGCAAACTGATGCAGGCCGCCGAGCAGGAGGCGCGGGATCGCGGCTGCCGCTATGCACAGGTCGATACCACCAGTTTTCAGGCGCGGCCGTTTTATGAAAAACGCGGCTACACCCTGCGGCTCACGCTGGCGGACTACGTGGATCATCATCAGCGGCACTATCTGACTAAACATTTGTAATCAGAATATCGGCTTCTCACGCAAATCCAGCGGATGCTGTTCTGCTTCATCAATCGCCGCCAGCCAGCTTTGCAGCGTGACTTTTTTCCAGGAGAGATGCCCGCGCGTGGTACTCATCAGCACCACGTCGGGACGCAGCGATCGATAAAACTCCAGCGTCTGGCTTAGCTCAGCCGGATTACTGTCCGGCACCAGCACCGAGATCCAGTTGTCATGAGAACGCGTCACGGCATCGCCAACAAACAGATAGGTCAGCCCCAGCGGCGAGCTATAGAGATAGCTGCAGCTGCCAGGCGTATGTCCAGGTGTTGGCAGCAGATGGAAATCTCCGAAGTGCGTTTCCTGGTGCGTAAAGGTGTCATCTGGCTCAGCAAAACGGCTGATAGGGCCCAGCGATCGGCTATGGCAATACAGCGCGCTGCTAAAGCGCTGCTGGATCACTGCCGCACCGGGTGCGGATTCGTGCCAGTGAGTCAGATAGTGGCGAATGGCACCACCGGACTCGGCAATCACTTCATGATCAAGTGGGTTTTCTATGCGGCCAATCAGCAGATTGCCGCGAGGATGACGCAGCATAAAGCCATGCATCATCAGGTCATTAACGGCATCTTCCACCGGAAATTCCGGGGTTGAGATCCACAAATCGTCATACAACGGCTTCAATGTCGATCTCCTGAAACGCTCTCTATTCCCGCAGGGCGGGATGCCCGGTCGCCTGCAAATGGGCGTTGCCCTGGTTGACCGCTAATCGTGCGCTGGCGCCCAGCGGCAGTGTGACGGTGTCCGCGGCATGACCAAAATCTAATCCACTGATCACCGGCAGACCGGTGATATCACGCACGTGCTGCCAGACGGTATTGAAGTCAAATCCATTGTCATACTCAGTCAGGGCCGTGCTGGTGAAGCTGCCGGTAACGATCGCCCGCTGGCGCGCCAGAATGCCGCTCTGCTGCAGTTGTATCAGCATGCGTTCAATGCGGAACGGATGCTCATTCACATCCTCGATTACCAGAATGCCGTTGTCGATCTGCGGCATCCACGGCGTGCCAATCAGAGAGCAGATCATCGCCAGATTTCCGCCCCACAGCGTGCCCCGCCATTCGCCCTGATCTGGCGTTTCGCTCTGCCATTTCACCTCTACTGTAGGTGATGTCAGTGCCTGCCAGAAGTGGTGAAGGGTAAATTCAGATAAGGTCGCGGCACCGAAGTTACCTGCCAGCATCGGCGCGCTAAAAGTAATCAGGCCGACCTGCGCCAGTAACGCCAGCTGAATCACGGTGAAATCGCTGTGGCCGCACAGCGCTACCGGCTGATTCAGCAGACGGCGCTGCAGGCCGATGTAGTCGATGGATTCCAGTAACCGGCTGGCTCCGTAGCCGCCACGTACCGCCAGCACCACGTCGGGCAGGGTGCTGAGGCTGGCAAGCTGGTTGATATCTGCGAGGCGCTCTGCGTCTGTGCCTGCGAAACGCTGAAAACGGCGGGTGATCACCTGCGCGTTCTCTACCTGATGGCCCGCCGCGCGCAGTCGCGCAATACCCTGCAGTGCCGCAGGCTGGTTGTGACAGTAACCGGAGGGGGAGATAAGACGAATTGAACGTGAAATCATCATACTTTCCTGCTGTGAGCGTCTGACTTACGGCGATGATGGCGAAAAGCCCCGCTGAAGTCACGGTACGCGCCGCATTTTCGTGCATTTAGGATAAACGGTAATTTTGCTCTCAGGCTGCATGGGTATGATAGCATTCGCTACCACAGCCACGAGATGAAAAATTGCTGAAAATCCGACACCTTATACTCACGGCGTTACTCCTGACCGGCTGTGCCAGCGAGCCACCGCACCAGGCCGTTAAGCAACGCAACACGCCGCTAACGCAGGCACCGCCGTCCAGCGTGAATGGTACCTGGGCAATGTTTACCGAAGATGCCGCCAGTCATTATGGCGTTGATGAGAAGTTAATCAGCGCCATTATCAGTGTCGAGTCGGGTGGAAATCCGGGCGTAGTGAGCCGTTCCAATGCGGTGGGACTGATGCAGATTAAAGCGTCGACTGCCGGACGCGAAGTCTATCGCACGCTGGGACGTCGTGGCCAGCCGTCGAATTCGGAGTTGCGCGATCCGGCCAAAAACATCGATATCGGCACCGCCTATATTCGTATTCTGCAGAATTCCGCGTTGTCGGGCATTCGTGATCCGCTGACGCTGCGCTACGCCACTATCGTCTCTTACGCCAACGGCGCAGGCGCGTTGCTGCGTACCTTCTCTGGCGATCGCGATCGGGCCATTGCGATGATCAACGCCATGTCACCGGATGAGTTCTATCAGCATGTTCAGAACAAGCATCCGGCGGCGCAGGCACCACGCTATCTGTGGAAAGTCACCACGGCTTACCGCAACATCTGATCGATGATTAATCCTGCGGCGTGAGCAGCAGCCGCGCCGTGGGATAGTCGATGATTAACACCTTGATGTAGCCACCCAGCAGCGCACCGCGAATCGCCTGCGCTTTCTCCCGTCCACCTGCCAGACCCACAACCTGCGGACACTGTTTCACCTGCGCCAGCTCCATTCCAATGACCGGATCTTCTTCGGCTTTCAGCACCGGCTGCCCGCAGGCGTCAAAATAGTGCAGGCAGATATCGCCAACCGCGCCGCGCGCCGCCAGCGTCTGCAGCATTTTGCCATCGTAGTAGTTGCCTGAATTGCGCAGCAGTGCCGACGGCTCCAGATCGCCGATGCCGACAATCGCCAGATCGACCTGTTCAAATTTACTCAGCACCTCGGCCACCTCTGCGTTGGCCGACAGGCGCTGGCGGTCGCTGACCGAATGCTCAATCGACTGCGACGGCAGAAGCCAGGCGGGGCAGTTCAGGAGCGCCGCCAGGTTCTGCGTCAGAATTGTCGCCTGCACGTTGCCGTTGGCCCCGACGCCGCCCAGCAGCTGAATCACCCCTTTGCACGCGCTGTTAAGCGGATGCAGTGCATCCACCATCGCCCGGATAGTCCCGCTCCACGACGAAATGCCAATCAGCTCATCATTACGCAGCCGGGTTTCCAGATAGTGAGCGGCCGCCGATCCAATCGCCTGCTTAATCTGCAGCGATGACGCCTGATCCGGCACATCCACCACAATCGCCTGCGGCAGGTTATAAGTCTGCTCAATCGCCTTTTCCAGCTCCGGATAGACGTTAGCCGGTGGCACCACACTGATCTTGACCACACCCTCTTTCACGCTGCGATTAAGAATGCGTGAGACAAACGACTGCGATAGGGTCAGCGACTGCGCAATCTCTGACTGCTTCAACCCTTCGACATAGTAAAGGGTGGCAATCTTCACCATCAGTCGCTGTTCATCCTGTTTTGCCATCGGTTTTTCCTTCTCTGAATCTGCCCGGTATTGTTAACCAGGAAGATCAAAATCACAACGCGGGCGAATTTGTGATCGTTTTCGCTTTTTGACGATCGCGCATTGGACGGCGCGTCAGCGCAGGCGCATAGTCATTATGCATATAAAATCGCATGTGAATATATATTCAAGCGGAGAATAATAATGACTCGTCCTCTGATTAAACTGACCCTGCTGGCTTCAATGATCGCTTTTTCTGCAACGGCGCTGGCGGCGGAGCAAGGCCTGCTGGCGATTATCACCCCATCCCATGACAACCCTTTCTTTAAAGCCGAGGCAGAAGGCGCCCTGGCCAAAGCCAAAGAGCTGGGTTACGCCACGCTGGTGGCGTCGCACGACGATGATGTTAACAAACAAAATCAGCTGATTGAGACCGCAATTGGTCGCAAAGCTAAAGCCATCATTCTGGATAACGCCGGTGCGGACGCCACCGTCGGACCGGTGCAGAAAGCCAAAGATGCCGGTATTCCTGTTTTCCTGATTGACCGGGAGATCAACAAAACCGGCATCGCCGTGGCACAGATCGTCTCCAATAATTACCAGGGCGCGCAGCTGGGCGCAGAGAAATTTGCCAAATTGCTGGGCGGCAAAGGGGACTACGTTGAACTGCTGGGCAAGGAGTCTGACACCAACGCGGGCGTGCGTTCGCAGGGCTATCACGATGTGCTGGATGACTACACCGACATGAAGATGGTGGCGCAGCAGAGCGCCAACTGGAGCCAGACTGAAGCCTTCAGCCGCATGGAAACCCTGCTGCAGAAACACCCCAACATCGTGGGTGTGATCTCCGGCAACGACACCATGGCGTTGGGCGCGGAGGCCGCGCTGAAAGCCGCCGGAAAAACATCGGTGATCGTGGTGGGCTTTGACGGCAGCGACTACACCCGCGATTCCATCCTCAACAAAGGCAACATCAAAGCGACGGTACTGCAGCCGGGCTGGGATCAGGCGCAGATGGCGGTCACGCAGGCGGATTACTACCTGAAGAACGGCAAAGCGCAGAAGCAGGAGAAGCAACTGATGGACTGCGTGCTGATTGATGAAAGCAACGCCGCGAAGCTGAAAAACTTCAATCTGGCGAAATAACCATGAAACGGATACTGGCGGTATTGACCGGGATGGCGTTACTCAGCGCCTGCACCGTGGTGGATCTGGATGCGGACGGTAACCCGATCATGCCAAAGGATCCGCACGCGAAACCCAGCTATGTCACCCAGACGCCGCAGCAGATTGCGGAGGAGACCTGGCAGCCGCGCGTGATGACCAGCGCAAACAGCCACACGCTGAGCTGGGCTGACATGGAGGCAAAAAGTCAGACGGTTAAACCCGGCGGGCGTGAAAGCGTCTTTGTACGGGCCAGCGGCACGGCCAGCGCCTTTGATGAAAGTAACCCGCGTGAACGCACGCTGACGCTGATGATCAACGGCAAGCCGGTGGCGGTCAGCGTCGGCCCGGTGCTGCGCAGTAATGCTATCCGGGATGCCGCCGGTTTCCGTTTTGAAGAGTTCACTAATCAGGTGCAATACGCTCAGCTGACCCGTGCGCTGAACCGTCATGCGGTGAAGCAGTTGCCGCCGCTGGATGCCAGCTGGGTCAATCAGCCAGTGCAGGCGCTGCTGGCCGTGAGTATCGGACAGAACAGCATTGAAGAAGTGGTAGCGGTTGAGCTGAAGCGGGGGACGCCATGATGGAGGATGAGATCATTCTGCGGGCCGAACAGATCTCAATGCTGTTTCCCGGCACGCTGGCCCTTGATCGTGTCGACTACCGGGTCTGGCGCGGCAAAGTTAACGTCATCATCGGTGAAAACGGCGCGGGCAAATCGACCCTGATGAAGATTCTGGCGGGCGTGCAGCAGCCTACCGCCGGCTCGCTGTTCCTGAATGGCGAGCCGCTGACGCTGAGCAGCACCCGCGACGCCGCCCGGCACGGCATCGGCATGGTGCATCAGGAGCTGAATCTGTTCGAAAACCTTACCGTGGCGGAGAACCTCTTTCTGGGCCGGGAGATCCAGCGTGGCCTGGCGCCGATCAATGAGGCGGAGCAGGCACGGCGCACCGCTGCACTGATGGCGCGTCTCGACCAGCCAATTTCGCCCGGTGAGCGGGTCGGCAATCTCAAAGTGGGTCAGCAGCAGCTGGTGGAGATCGCTAAAGCACTGGCAGAAGATGCAGACATCCTGATCCTTGACGAGCCGACCTCGGCGCTGAGTAAAACCGAAGTGGAGATCCTGTTCCGGGTGATCCGCGACCTGACGCAGCAGGGCGTCACCCTTATCTATATCTCCCACCGGCTGGAAGAGCTGATGGCGATTGGCGACGTAATTACCATTCTGCGCGACGGACGCTTTCAGGCGGAAGCGGCGGTCAGCACCATCGATGTGCCGTGGATCGTTCGCGAGATGCTCGGCAGTGAGCCGATCACCACCTTCCTGCCGGATAAGCGTGAGTCTGGCGCGCCGGTTCTTGAGGCGCAGCACATCACCTGCGTCAGCCCCAACGGCAATACCCTGGTCGATGACGTCAGTTTTCAGGTGCGGGCCGGGGAAATTGTCGGCATTTACGGGCTGATGGGGGCGGGCCGCACCGAGCTGTTTGAGTGTCTGCTAGGCACGCAGCGTCACTATCTGGGTAAGCTGTGGCTCGACAGTAAACCGCTGCCCACCCGCCTGCCCACCGCCGATCGCATCCGCATGGGCATGAGTCTGGTGCCCGAAGATCGTAAACGCGCCGGCATTTTTCCGGTCTCGTCGGTTGCCAGTAACCTCACTATCGCCAGCCTGTGGCGGCGACTGTCGCACCGCTTTGCCATTGCGCATCAGGCGGAGCAGCAGGCGGTAAACCAGACGGTGGGCAACCTGGCGATCAAAATCTCCTCACCGGACGTCGCCATCAGCGCGCTGAGTGGCGGCAACCAGCAGAAAGTGGTGATTGGCCGCGCGCTGCTCACCAATCCGCGTCTGCTGCTGCTGGATGAGCCCAGTCGAGGCATTGATGTCGGGGCTAAAGCCGAGGTGTTTCGCATGATGGTGGCGCTGTCGCAGCAGGGAATTGCGGTGCTGTTCTCCACCTCCGACCTCAAAGAGATTATGGCGGTAGCCGATCGCATCCTGGTGATGTCGGGCGGCAAACTTACGGCTGACCTTCCCCGCGACCAGGCGGAAGAGGCAGCGCTGGTGAAAGCAAGTGCGCAGGGGTTCTGAGCATGAAAAGCAATAACAGCGTCGCGCTGAATACACTTCCGGCGAAAGCGTTCAGTTCACGCGAAAGCATTCTGCTGCTGCTTCTGAAGCTGCGCACTTTTATTGCGCTGATTCTGATCGTCGGCTTCTTTGCCATCACGGTGCCAGACTTTCTCGCCACCGGTAGTCTGGTGATCATGGTGAAACACATCGCCATCAACGCCTTTCTGGCACTGGGCATCACCTTTGTCATTATCACCGCCGGCATTGACCTGTCGATTGGGGCGACGCTGGGGCTGTGCGGCATGATTGCCGGCTGGCTGATCACCAAAGGGATTGTGCTGCCGATGTTTGGCATCGCCATCTTCCCCAGCGTCTGGGTGATTGTGCCGGTGGTGCTGTTAATCGGGGCGCTGATTGGCGCGGGCAATGGCTGGATTATTACCCGCTACAACGTCGCCCCCTTTATCTGCACTCTGGGCACCATGTATATCCTGCGCGGCGCGGCGATGCTCACGTCGGGCGGCGAGACCTTTCCCGGTTTGCAGGGCAATCCGCTGCTGGGCAATACCGGCTTTGATCGGATTGGTGCCGGGACTTTTCTCGGGCTGCCTTACGCCATCTGGATGATGGTGGTGCTGGCGCTGGTGATCGCCTACATCGCCCGACGTCTGCCGTTTGGCCGTCAGGTTTATGCCATCGGCGACAACGAACGCGCCGCTGAACTGTCGGGCGTGAAAACCCGGCAGGTGAAGATTCTGGTCTACACCCTGTCGGGCTTCTGCGCGGCGATTGCCGGCATCGTGGTCTCCTCGCAGCTGGTCGCCAGCCATCCGGCGAACGGCACCGCGTTTGAAATGAATGCGATTGCTGCCGTGGTGCTGGGCGGCACCTCGCTGGCGGGCGGACGCGGCACGATTGTCGGCACGCTGATTGGCGCGTTCGTCATCGGCTTCCTGGCGGATGGCCTGATCATGATGGGCGTAAGTGAATTCTGGCAGATGGTCATCAAAGGCATCGTCATCATCATCGCGGTCATCATCGACCAGACCCAGAGCCGGATGCAGCAGAAGGCGGCGGTCGTGGCTCAGAAAGCATTAATTGAGGAGGGGGCGCCGGCTAAATCCTGAACGCGCTGAACCGGGCGGTTCGGACTGCTGAGCAGAGAACCGTCTGCCCGGTTTAACGGGGACGTTTCGCAAACAAATTTTTTTAACCGATGTGAATATATATTCATAATCGATTTAAAATTCAGAGGTAGCGTATGAATCCTTTCAATCTTCCGGTCGATGACCTTGAGCGCCGGGCGCGGGCTATCCGCCGCCGCATCATTCAGCTTAACGCGGGCAGTCCGGCAGGCGGTCATACCGGCGCTGATCTGTCACAGGTGGAGATCCTCACCGCGCTCTACTTTCGCATTCTGAACTGCGCGCCGGATCGCACGGATGACAATCAGCGTGACATCTACATCCAGTCGAAAGGGCACGCAGTGGGCGGCTATTACTGCGTGCTGGCAGAAGCGGGCTACTTCCCGACCGACTGGCTGGCAACCTATCAGCATGCCGACTCGCCTCTGCCCGGCCATCCGGTTCGGCAGAAAACGCCGGGCGTCGAGCTGAACACCGGCGCACTGGGTCACGGGCTGCCGGTGGCGGTGGGCATCGCTATCGCGGCGAAAAAAGATAACAGTTCGCGCCGCATCTTTGTGGTGACCGGCGATGGTGAGCTGGCGGAAGGCAGTAACTGGGAAGCGGCACTGGTCGCGGCGCATTACGGCCTCGACAACCTGATTATCATCAATGACAAGAACAAGCTGCAACTGGCGGGCGCGACCCGCGACATCATGAACACCGATCCGTTGCCGGAAAAATGGCGCGCTTTTGGACTGGAGGTCACCGAATGCAACGGCAATGCGATGGCGGACGTGGTCAGCACCATTGAAAACCTGTCGAAGAACGGTAAACCGCAGGTCATTGTCGCGCACACCGAAAAGGGATTTGGCGTCTCCTTTATCCAGAGCAAGGCAGAATGGCATCACCGGGTGCCGAAAGGCGAAGAGATCGCACAGGCACTGGAGGAACTGAAAGATGAGTAATGCACAACATTTAGCAAACGTTATGGTAACGGCTTTCATCGACGCGGTGAATCGCGGCGTGGATCTGGTGCCGGTGGTGGCCGACTCAACCTCAACCGCCAAAATTGCGCCCTTTATCAAGGCGTTCCCTGACCGGCTGATTAATGTCGGCATCGCTGAGCAGACGCTGGTGGGCACGGCGGCCGGTCTGGCGTTGGGCGGCAAAGTCGCCGTAACCTGTAACGCCGCGCCGTTTCTGGTGTCACGCGCCAACGAGCAGGTCAAAGTCGATGTCTGCTACAACAACACCAACGTCAAACTGTTCGGGCTGAATTCCGGGGCCAGCTATGGCCCGTTAGCCAGCACCCACCACAGCATTGATGACATCGCGGTGATGCGCGGTTTCGGCAATATCGAGATCTATGCGCCTTCCTGCCCGCTGGAGTGCCGCCAGATCATCGACTACGCCCTTGAGCATGTCGGGCCGGTTTATATCCGTCTGGATGGTAAAGATCTGCCGCAGCTGCACGATGAACGTTATCAGTTCAGACCGGGTGCGATCGATGTGCTGCGGGAAGGCAGTGATATCGCGCTGGTGGCGATGGGCTCAACGGTTCACGAGGTGGTTCACGCCGCAGAGCAACTGGCTGAACAGGGCATTTCAGCCGGTGTGATCGCGGTTCCATCGATTCGACCCTGTGATACCCAACAGCTGCGCAACCTGCTAAATCACTACCCAGCGGTGATTACCGTAGAAGAGCACAACATCAATGGCGGTGTCGGCAGCCTGGTGGCCGAAGTACTGGCGGAAGGCGGCTGCGGTATCCCGTTGTTACGGCTCGGCATCCCGGATGGGGAATATGCGATTGCAGGCGATCGCGCCTCGACCCGCGCCCATCATGGCATCGATGCACGCAGCGTGGTTAACCGTGCAGCGCGCCTCTGCGCAGGAGCATAAAAATGGTGGGACCTCTGATTCTGGCTATCGACGAAGGCACCACCAACGCTAAAGCGATTGCGGTTGATCGCGACGGCTGTGTGGTGGCGCGCGGCAGCCAGAGTTTAACCCTTCAACATCCGCAGCCCGGACTGGCCGAGCAGGACCCTATGGCGATCTGGCAGGCAGTAAAACAGGCGATCACCCACTGCCTGGCGGAGTGCGGCGGGGCACCTGTGGCGGCGGTAGCCATTAGTAACCAGCGCGAGTCGGTGCTGATCTGGCAGCGGCGTGATGGTCAGCCGCTGACGCCGCTGGTGAGCTGGCAGGATAGGCGCTCTGAGTCATTCTGTCGCGATCTGCGGCAGGCGGGTAAAGCGCCCCGCATCACCGGTTTGACTGGCCTGGCCGTTGACCCGATGTTTCCGGCGGCGAAGCTGACCGGCATGCTGGCCGCCATTCCGGACGGCGCGGCGCGGGCGGCGGCCGGGGAGCTGTGTATCGGAACGGTCGACAGCTGGATTAGCTGGCAGCTCAGCGCGGGCGACGTCTTTATTACCGATCATGCCAACGCCTCCCGCACGCAGCTTTACAGCCTGCACCTCAACGACTGGGATGACGAGCTGCTGGCGCTGTTTCAGCTGCCCCGCGCCGCACTGCCGCGCATCACCTCCTCAGCCAGTGAACAGGGCGTGGTCGCGGTGAGTGACATTCCCGGCTTAGCGCCAGGCACGCCGATTCTGGCGCGCATCGGCGATTCCCATGCCGCCTTGCAGGCGCAGCGGCGCGGCGAATCTGAAGTGGTGAAAGCCACCTATGGCACCGGATCTTCCCTGATGATGTCCATGGCGACGCCGCTGCTGACGGAAAATGGCCTCAGCACCACGGTAGCGTGGCACGACGGCACGCTGCGCTATGCGTTTGAAGGCAACATCACCCACACCGGGTCCGGCGCCGCGTGGCTGGGCAAACTGCTTGGCGTGCAGGATCCGCGCGAGCTGACCGCGATGGCACAGCGTTGTGATGACAATCAGGGCATCTATTTTGTTCCGGCGCTCTCTGGCCTGGGCGCACCCTGGTGGGATCTGCAGGCGCGCGGCATGGTATGCGGACTGACGGATGCCGCCACGCCCGACGTGCTGGCGCGGGTGGCGCTGGAGTCAATCGTCTGGCAAATCGCCGACGTCTTTTTTGCCATGGAGCAGGCCAGTGGTCAGCAGCTTCCGGCGCTCTGTGTGGATGGCAGCGCCACCGAAAATAGCTGGCTGATGCAGTTACAGGCGGATGTGTTACAGCGGCCGCTGCAGCGGGTGCCTACCGCCGAGGTTTCCGCGCTGGGTGCGGCACTGCTGGCAGGCAAAGTGCTGGGATGGTGGCAGCAGGGCAGTGATATGCAGGCGCTGCAGGGCGGCAGCGTCATCATGCCGCGTGAAGAGAACGCGCAGCGTTTGCAGGAAAACTATAAAGGCTGGGTCGACGCCGTTACACGCTGTCGTTATCAGCCACATTAATCCCTATCCGGAGCAGAGCCATGACAACACTTCCTCAGCAGTTAACCTTCGGTGTCATTATTGGCAACCGGGGTTTTTTCCCCAGCTATCTGGTGGGCGAGGCGCGCCAGCAGGCGGTCGCGCTGTTTGAAAAGATGAACATCAATACGGTGATGCTCGATGAAACCCAGACCCATCTGGGTGGCGTCGAAACGCGGCAGGAAGCCAAGACCTGCGCCGCGCTGTTTCGTCAGCATCGCGAGAAGATCCACGGCATTGTGGTGCTGTTGCCTAACTTTGGCGATGAAAAGGCGATTGCGGAAGCGCTGCGTCTGGCCGGGCTGAATGTCCCGGTGCTGGTGCAGGCGGAAGAGGACAACCTCGATAAAATGGGGCTGGCAACCCGGCGTGATAGCTTCTGCGGCAAAATCTCACTCTGTAACAACCTCCGGCAATATGGCATCCCGTTTACACTGACCCGCCAGCACGTCTGCGCCCTGAGCGGCGAGGTCTTTATGCAGGATCTGCAGCGGTTCAGCCAGCTCTGTCGGGTGGTGAATGCGATGCGGCGGGTGCGCGTCGGCGCGATTGGTGCGCGGCCCGCCGGATTCAACACCGTGCGCTACAGCGAAAAGCTGCTGGAGAAGATGGGCATCGCGGTGGAAACCCTCGACTTGTCTGAGATCTTTACCCGCACCAACCGGCTGCGCGATGACGATATCCGCGTAGCAGAAAAGCGTGAGATTCTGGAAGCCAACGCCGATGCCCGCGGCATTCCAGGCGACAAACTGGTGACCATGGCCAAGCTGTTTGTCGTCATCAGCGAGTGGATCAGCGACAACGATATTGATACCACGGCCATTCAGTGCTGGACCTCGCTGCAGGAGAATCTGGGGATTAACGTCTGCTCAATTATGAGCGTGATGTCGGGCCAGCTGATGCCCAGCGCCTGCGAAGTGGACGTGATGGGCGCGCTGTCGATGTATGCGCTCGCCAGCTGTTCGCTGAGTCCCGCCTCGCTGGCGGACTGGAACAACAACTTTGGCGACGAACGGGATAAATGCGTGCTGTTTCACTGCGGGAATTTTGCCAGCGCCAGTCTGGAGTCACCGACAATGGGCACAGCGGATATCATCGGCACGACCGTAGGCAAAGAGAACACCTGCGGCGCGGTGCATGGCCGGATGAAGCAGGGCGATCTGACCTATTTTCGCCTCTCAACGGACGACTTTAGCGGCGAAATCAAAGCCTATGTGGGTGAGGGGATGTCGGTTACGGATCCGCTGGATACGGTGGGCTGTCGTGCGGTGATTCAGGTACCACAACTGGAAACGCTGCTGGCGTGGATCTGCCGGAATGGCTTCGAGCATCATGTAGCGATGAACCACTCTGCCACGGCGGGTGTGTTGCAGGAGGCGTTCAGTGAGTATCTCGGCGTGAGCTGCTATCAGCATCAGTAGGCGGTAAGACTGAATGCCCGCCCTCCCGTGAACAGGAGGGCGGGCAGAAACTTAGCGCGCCATTCTGCGCACCTCGTCATCTTCATTCGGCACTGCTACCAGATCGACGGGTGGCAGATTACCGCCGCTGAACTCAACCTGACGAATCGGGAAGGCAAAGCGGATATTCCGCTCTTCCAGTGCCGCCATCAGCTGCAGGTTAATCTCCTGCTGAATATCCATGTACTTATTGTAATCCGCGTCCAGCACAAAATAGACCACTTCGAAGGTCAGTTTTGAGTCCTCAAAGGCCAGGAAATGGGCGCGGTCAAAACGGGTGGTTTCAACGCCCTGAATAATCTCTTTCACCAGCGGGCTAATCTCCCGGACCTGCTCAGAGGGTGTGGCGTAGCTGATACCAAACTTAAACACGATGCGGCGCTGCTGCATGCGCTTGTAGTTGTGGATCGTCTGCTGCAACAGAATGGTATTTGAGCAGACAATCTGCTCGCCACTCAGGCTGCGCAGTCGGGTCGTTTTCAGACCGATATGTTCGATGGAACCGGCAATGTCACCAAAGACAATAAAATCGCCATGTTCAAACGGCTTATCAAAGCCTATCGCCAGCGACGCAAACACATCGCTCAGCACGGTCTGAATCGCCAGCGCTATCGCGATACCGCCGACGCCCAGGCTGGCGACCAGTGCGGTAATGTTGATGCCCATGTTCGACAGAATGGCCAGGAACATCATGATCCAGACCACCACCCGCAGCAGAATCCCGAGGATCACTGTGGTGACCGGATTACGCACATGCAGCGGGTCGCGCAGCAGACTTTTCAGCCATAGCCGGATGCCGCAGTCGATCCACAGCGCCAGCTGCACAATCAGCGCCAGGAACCAGCCGTGCGCGATGGTTACGCTCCAGGACGCGGGCAGATCGACAAACTTCAGGGCAATCAGCAGCGAAAAGATCAGCAACAGGGTCTGGCTGGTACTGCGCAGTATCTCCACCAGAATCGCGGTGGCGCGGACATGGCGATGCTCGCTATAAAGGGCAATCCGGTTGGAGATAAAGCGAATCAGAGTACGTAATACCCAGTAAATGACCAGGGTGGAAACCACTACGATAGCGCTGTTAAGCCAGAGTTCCTGATTAAAAAAGAGGGATTGAAAACGACGTGAAGAGAGCCAGTTTTCCATTGGGGAGGGTCTCCTTGCTGGGTTCCGGTTTAAAAGAAAACAAGCAAGAAGCATAGCCTGGATGCAACCCATGTGTGTGGCGCATCCGTAAAGCCGTTACTGAAAACGGGTCGATTTATCGCGTGCCAGCCGCTCCAGGGCAAAAATAATCTGCTGAAGCTGCCGCTCCTGCGCCGGGTTCAGCGTGGCAAACCGGAAGCTCAGGCGGGGTGTGATCAGGGTTTCATTTTTGCGGGTCACGACACAGCGCTCGCCAATATTCAGTAGCTTCACCGGCACTTCAAAAATGCCATATTCGCCCAGCTCGACCCGGAACGAGTTGAAGCTGTCACCGTTCTGCAATCCTTCGGGTAACGGTTCATCCACCAGCACGCCAAGACCGCCCAGGGAGAGATCCTGTAACCGCAGGCGCGTTTTACGGCCATCCGGCCACGCGGTGTGACACCAGAACTGCGGCTCCAGCGGGGCGCAGACCCGGAAAAACTCCCGACGCTGAATCTGCCACAGCAGGTCCGGCAGCGGCGCGCTGAAAGCGGGTAAGCCTTCAAAATCTATGCGTTCCAGTGAGGTCAGGCTGAATTCCACCTTTGCACCGAAAGTTTCAGCGGTGATGCTGAGATCGTCGCTGGTCAGGGCATAGTCGTTATCCAGGTTATTACTGCCAAGATCAAACACCAGACGATCTTTATCGGCCGTCAGCATCCTGCTGATGAACTGCCCACGTGGAAACCGTACCAGCAACGGCGTCTGATGCCGCAGCAGATCTTTCATAACGCCCAGAACCGCCAGCGTGCCACGTTTTAGATATTGTTCCTGGTCGGCTTCTTTCACGTCCTGCTCCACAAGGGGGTTACTTTGTTTATGCTGTTTTTTTGTCTCGTTTCGGTTATCGGCGCGGCTAAAAAAAGCTTTAATCTGCGGCTCATAAATAATAACCGTGAGCAGGCAAGCAATTTTCAAAAAGATGACTATACTTATCGCGGTAAACCGCTTGATAAATCAGGCGTTCACGATTTAATCATAAAAAGGAAGGAGCAACAGATGGGTATTATTTCCTGGATCGTCTTTGGCTTAATCGCAGGTATTCTGGCGAAGTGGATTATGCCGGGTAAAGACGGTGGCGGTTTCATTCTGACTATCGTGCTGGGTATTATCGGTGCCGTAGTGGGTGGCTGGATCAGTACGCTGTTTGGCTTCGGCCGCGTCGATGGCTTTAACTTCGGCAGTTTTGTGGTCGCAGTGATCGGTGCCATCGTGGTGCTGTTCGTTTACCGCAAAGTACGCAGTTAACCGTAACAGTTTCAACAGAAAAGGGGACGAAGCGATTCGTCCCCTTTTTTTATCGTTTACTCTGCCATCAGAAGTCGTAACCGACTGTCGCCATCACGCTGCGCTCTGCGCCCCAGTAGCAATAGCCCGTGCCGTAGCAGCCCGCCACATAGGTACGGTCGGTCAGGTTATTGGCGTTGACCTGCACCCATGCGCCTTTCAGGCTGCTGTTCCAGACGCCGAGATCGGCCCGCACTGAGGCATCGAACAGCGTCACCGACGGCACGCGCGTGGTGTTTTCATTGTCCGCCCACTGTTTGCCGATGTAACGCACGCCCGCGCCCGCACTCAGACCGTAATCAAACTGATAGTGACCCCAGAGTGCCGCCATGCTGTTAGGGGTAACGTACGGCGTATGACCGCTGTTGCCATCCACCGAATCTTTAAAGCGCAGATGATTCAGCGTATAGCTCGCCACGGTGCTAAGACGCGGGGTTAACTGATTACGCGCTTCAAGCTCGATACCCTGTGAATGAACTTTGCCCGATGGCGTAAAGTACGGCGTCGGTGCTTCCCGGTTCGCCACATCTTTCTGCGTCAGGTCATAGACCGCCACGCTGTAGAGATCGCGGGTGCCGATCGGCTGATATTTCACGCCGGCTTCATACTGCTCGGCGGTGGTCGGCTTCAGCAGGTTATTGTTGGAATCGGTAAGCGCGGCCGGGGTAATCGCCTGGCTCCAGCTCACATAAGGCGAGATACCGTTGTCGAAGGCATAGAGCAGGGCTGCACGACCACTGATGTGATCATCCTGACGACGATCGCTGCCGCTGTTATTGGCGACGATGCGGTCATAACGGCCGGAGAGATCAAGATGCCAGCGATCCAGCTTCATCTCATCCTGCAGATAGAGGCCGGTCTGGTAGTAGCGGCGGGTACTATCTGCCCAGGCGTGGTCAGGCATCTCACCCACCTGCTCGCCGGTCACGGCATTAAGCTGGTTAGCTGAACCGCTGGCCTCACTAATCTCATTTTTGTAACGATGATACTCGGCACCCAGCGTCACGCGGTGCTCCAGTTCGCCCGTGTTGAACTCTGCCGTTAAACGGTTATCGGTGGACCATGCAGAGAGCGACGAGCGTTCGCCAGAGTAGTAGCGGTTCAGCAGATCGGGATTATTTTCATCCCAGCCAATCTGATAGACCTGATCGAGATCGACATTTGAGTGGCTGTAGCTGCCGGTCGAGGAGAACGACCAGACGTCGTTAAAACGATGGGCGAAATCGAAGCTGTAGATCTGTTCGTGCCGCTTGAACTGATCGAGATCGCTGTTGCCCTCATAAAAGCCGTTGCTCAGCTTGTAGCCGTTGTGTTCGGTGAGGCTGCCGTCTCCCGGTACAGAACCGTGATAGCCGCCTGAGGGATCTTTCTGCAGATAGGCTTTCAGGATCAGATGAGTATCTTCATCCGGCTGCCACATCAGCTGCGGCATCAGCGCATATTTCTCTTCGCGGGTGTGATCGTACTGGGTATCGCTGTTGCGGGTTACGCCGGTCAGGCGAAACGCCCACTGATCGTTGATCGCATTGGTATAGTCAAACATCGTGCCGGTGGTGGCGTTGCTGCCTGCCTGCAGCTGGATGTGACCCTCTTCCGCGAACTGAGGACGCTTGGTCACCATGTTCACCAGCCCACCCGGCACCGTCTGGCCATAAAGCGCAGAAGAGGGGCCTTTGATGACGTCGATGCGCTCAAGGAAGGCGTTATCTACCTGCAATGCGTTGAAACTGCCGCCATCGCTCATCAGCCGCATACCGTCGAGGAAGGTGTTATCGACATCGCCGCCGTGGAAGCCACGCAGAGCAATAGTGTCATAACGGGTCGCCGCACCGCCGAAGTTGGTGAAGACACCGGAGCTGTAGCCCAGCGCCTGGTTCAGGGTCAGTGCACCCTGATCCTGCATCTGCTGGCGGGTGACCACGGATATCGATTGCGGTGTGGTAATCAGCGGACGATCGCTTTTGGTTGCGCCCTGGCTGGTGGTCGCCAGATAGCCCTGGGTCGGCGAGGTCGAATCTTCCTGCGGCTGGGCAGTGACCACCATATCGGCAGCATAACTCAAAGCAGGCGCGGTCAGCGCCAGGATGCAGAGGCGAATATGACCTTTCAGCGACAATGACAGTTTCATCAAAATTCCTTTCTTGGCAAAGGTTCAGGCAGGTGAATAAAATTATTGATAGGCAATCTCATTATCATAATGAGAACTATTACCCTTTGTAAATTGGCTGCAATTTTGCCTGTTGATGTAAGAAGGTCAAGTAAAATTCGCTGAAATGCGGTGCGGATACCTCCGGCGGGGCCAGAGGTATCCAGAGTGGATCAGTTTTGCGAGGCAGACGCCTGAGGAATATCGTGGGCGCTGTTACAGGTTTTATCTTTCGGGCAGTACTTATCCAGCAGTTTCAGCGTGACGCCGTTGGTCCAGCCAAAGCCATCCTGTAGCGGATACTCACCGCCGCCACCGCCGCCGAGATTTTTGCCGTCAACGACATATTTCTCAACCAGCTTATGCTCACGGTCATAGGTGTTCTGGACGTTTTGCAGGAAGCGTAAGCCGACCTCTTTCGCCAGTTTCGGCTGGTTGTAGTGCTCCAGACCCTCCACGGCAACCCACTGCAGCGGTGCCCAGCCATTCGGCGCGTCCCACTGCTGACCGTTGTTCACGGTAGTGGTCACCAGACCGCCGGGTTTCAGCAGCTGTTTTTCCACTGCGCTGGCGGTGCTTTCAGCCTGTTTGTCACTGGCGACCTGCAGATAGAGCGGGAACAGGGCCGCAGCCGTCAGCTGCGGATGGACCTGTTTTTTCTGCCAGTCATAATCGGCATACCAGTTCTGTTTGCTGTCCCACAGATAGCGGTTGATTGCGGCCTGGCGCTTCTCCGCGCGATCGGCAAACTGCTTCGCCAGATCGCTCTGCTTGTTCATCTGGTAGCCTTTTGACAGTGTCTGCTCCAGATGGAACATCAGGCTGTTAAGGTCAACCGGGGCCAGCTGTGTGGTGCGAATTGTCGACAGGTTATGCGCATCGGTAAACCAGCGCGAACTGAAATCCCAGCCTGATGCTGCACCGGAACGCAGCTCGCGATAGAGTTCCGCTTTATTGCGCTGCGGCGCTTTCTGCGCGGTAGCTATGTCATCCATCCAGGATTCGGTGCGTGGCACGTCGCGCGCATCCCAGTAGCGGTTGAGCAGGGTGCCATCCGTCAGCTTTATGACCCGCTTACTGGCCGCGCCTGACACCACTTTATCGCTATCCGCCATCCAGTAGTCATACTCTTTCTGCAGCTGCGGCAGGTAGCGAACATAGGCTTTGCCGTCATCGTGTGTCGCCAGCAGATCAACCATCAGGCTGAAGAACGGTGGCTGTGAACGACTCAGGTAGTAGCTGCGGTTGCCGTTGGGGATGTGGCCATAACGGTCGAGGAGTGAGGCGAAGTTATCCGTCATATCCTGCACTTTGTCCCAGTGTCCGCTCTCGGCCAGCCCCAGCATGGTGAAGTAGCTGTCCCAGTAATAGACTTCGCGGAAACGCCCGCCCGGCACCACGTAGGGCTTAGGCAACGGCAGCAGGGAATCATACTGACCGGCGCTGCTGGTGGTGCGCGTCAGTACCGGCCACAGGCCATCAATGTGTTCACGCAGGTTTTGTCCGGCAGGCGGCACATATTTATCACCGGCAGTGGGCAGGGTGAAGTTGGTATCAACAAAATGCTTAAGATCGAAGTTGCGCTGTTTCTTCTGCATCTGCCAGTCGGCAAGAATCGACGCGGGATCGAATTTCGGCACCGCATCCGCAAAGGTCTTTTGATCGGGATAGAACTTCGCCTGTTGCACGGCGTTAAATAGCGGCCCTAAACGCACATCCGGCGGCTGCGGCTGATTATTCAGCATGCGGCTGTTGTCGTCGGCATGGGTGGTGAAAGCGGGAACGCTCAGCAGCAACGTGAGCAGAAAGGGCGCATAACGCTGACGCCGTGAGTCGGCGCTTACCTCAATTTTTGTCATCGGTTTTTCTCCTTGTCCGAAATGCGGCCGCGCGTAACGCATTGACCACAGGTCCAACTTTAGACCTTATCTGACCACTTCACCCTGAAGCGAGCCGGAAATGTGAAGCCACGGGAATTATTTCTAGGGAAAAAACCGCATTATCACGCCGGTTTTTTCTTGCTCTCACCCCGCTTTTCCCCGACGCTGAAAGAAAAAAGGAGAGCAGGATGGAGATCATCTGGTATCACCCGTCGCAGTCTGCAGCGGCCTGGATTAACGGTTTACAACAGCGTCTGCCCCAGGCGCGGGTTCGGGCCTGGCAGCCAGGCGATAAGGGGCCGGCTGATTACGCGCTGGTCCGCTCACCGCCCACAGAGATGCTGCAGGGACGCGCCACACTGCGCGGCGTCTTTGCGCTGGGCGCAGGCGTTGACGAGATTCTGAAACAGCTGCAGCAGCATCCGGAGATGCTGCCAGACACCGTGCCGCTTTACCGGCTGGAAGATACCGGGATGGCACGGCAGATGCAGGAGTATGCGGTGCATAGCGTGCTGAGCTGGTTCCGTCGTTTTGACGACTACCGTCTCCAGCAGCAGCAGCAGTGCTGGCAGCCACTGCCGGGTTACACGCGCGAAAACTTCACCATCGGCATTCTGGGCGCGGGCGTGCTGGGACAGAGCGTAGCGGAGAGCCTGAAACCCTGGGGATTCCCGTTACGCGTCTGGAGCCGCTCACCGAAAGCGATCGATGGCGTGACCAGCTTTGCCGGTCGCGATGCCTTGCCTGCCTTTCTGCAGGAGACGCGCGTGGTGATCAACCTGTTGCCGAGCACACCCGAGACCATAAATCTTATCGATCACGACTTTTTACAGCAGTTGCCGCATGGCGCGTTCTTCCTCAACATCGCGCGTGGCGCGCAGGTGGTGGAAGACGATCTGCTGGCCGCGCTTAATAGCGGTCAGCTGAAAGCGGCGGCGCTGGATGTCTTTCAGGTTGAACCGCTGCCGGAGGCGCATCCACTCTGGTCACATCCGCGTGTCACGATCACCCCCCATAATGCGGCGGTAACGTTGATCGACGAAGCTATCGACTACATCGCCCGCGCCATCAATCAGGATCAGGCAGGCGAGCCGCCGCAGGGCAGGGTGGATCGTCAGCGCGGCTATTAATGAACCGGCCCTGTCAGGGGCACTCAGCAGGAGAAGAGGATGTATCCGGTAGATCTGCATATGCACACCATCGCCAGCACGCATGCTTACAGCACGTTGCACGATTACGTGACTCAGGCGAAGCAAACCGGCCTGAAACTGTTCGCCATTACCGATCACGGCCCCGACATGGCCGATGCGCCGCACTACTGGCACTTTATTAATATGCGCGTCTGGCCGCGTGTCATTGACGGCGTAGGGATTCTGCGCGGCATAGAAGCCAATATCAAAAACCAGCAGGGCGAGATCGACTGTTCCGGCCCGATGCTCGATGCGCTGGATTTGATCGTCGCCGGTTTTCACGAGCCGGTTTATGCGCCGCGCGACAGAAAACATCACACTGACGCGATGATCGCCGCCATGGCAGGTGGGCTGGTTCATATCATCAGCCATCCGGGCAACCCGAAATTCCCGGTCGATATCCCGGCGATTGCCGAGGCCGCCGCGCACTACAACGTGGCGCTGGAACTGAATAACTCCTCCTTTACGCACTCGCGTCCGGGCAGTGAACCGAACTGCCGGGCTATCGCCGCCGCTGTGCGTGATGCCGGAGGACGACTGGCGTTTGGCTCCGATTCCCACACGGCATTTACGCTCGGCCACTTCGATCACTGCCTGCGGATTGCCCGCGAGGTAGATTTTCCCGAGGATCGGGTGTTAAATGTCACGCCGCGTCGCCTGCTCGACTTTCTGGAAATGCGTAGCGGCAAACATATTGCTGAACTGGCTACGTTCTGACAAAAAAATAAACGTTCTTTAACGACGATATTGCTGAAAGAATTAGAGAGGAGTTGCAGAGTTCAGATCAAGAACTCTGCAAGTTTAAGCTATTTTAGAACTTGTGGGGAAAAAGTGGTGGTGTTCTATTAGTAAAGATAATGTACAATAAAGTATTACTTTAGCTTTTATAGTAAATCTGAAGGCAATGTAACTGTTTAAGAGGTTTTTTATTACAAGCTATAATATGGCAAAGCCAATTTTATTGTCTTTACATTGACAATCTAGTCCCTCTAAGCAATCGCAAAGTCTTATTACTTCATGATGACCCTTCCAACTTTCGGCGTACTCAACCATTTTTTCAATGCTTTTTTGCGTACAGTTTTTATGAAAGCCAACACACCAGAACGATCTGGTGTCATAATTGCAGCTTTTAATGGAGTTTATTTTTTTGATGTCTTTGTTGAACCCATTAATCAATGCCTGTGGGTTGGTGGAGCATTTAATCTCTATGAAAATAAAAGAATTTTTCTTTGTGTGCTTCTTTCGTATAGCAAAGTCGACAAACATATTCAATCGTTCTTTCATTTTCCTATTATCAGGGATAGCTTTCACTTCACGATCGACTGTAAAATTTTTTAACGATGAAATGTAAAATTCTAACTCTAACTGAAACCATTTTTCCCAATCATTTCTTTTAGTTCGACATATGGATAAAAGTTTTTTACGAATGCTGTCATCCAGTAAAAATCCTTCCATGATTTCTTTTACTGTATTAAAATCTGAATTGAGAGTCATAGTCCTTTCCATAACTAATGTGTGTTTAGTGTTTATTATCGGAAGGAAATCAGAATACTTTAATAGAAAAATGACTTCACATACTTAATGAGTGAGAGGCAGAAGGATTTAAATGATGGCAAAGTAATGCCCCAATTAATATTACGCATTAAGTATACGGTTTGTCGTTTTAATATTTTCATATTATTTTCGATAATGAATAAAAGATAGCCATTATGATAAATCTTGATCTATTAGAAGGACACAGCATTGTAGCGTTAATCTCATCAAAAGTGGTGTATAAGAAGAATTATGCCTCAATCGATGTCAAATTAATATGCCGATCCCAACACCTAACGTACGGAAAAATTAGGGTTTCTTAACAACGCAAATTTCCGGTTGATATCCTAATAATCGCGGCTGCAGTAAACGACTTAGGCAGGAGGACGACTGGCGTTTGGTTCCGATTCCCACACGGCATTTACGCTCGGCCATTTCGATCACTGCCTGCGGATTGCCCGCGAGGTGGATTTTCCCGAGGATCGGGTGTTAAATGTCACGCCGCGTCGCCTGCTCGACTTTCTGGAAATGCGTAGCGGCAAACATATTGCTGAACTGGCTGACTTTTAATTTATTTTGCCTCAAGGAAATCTGACTCATGAATGAGTTTTCCATTCTGTGCCGCGTAATCGGCTCACTGTTTAATCGTCAGCCGCAGGACCCGCTGCTGGTGCCGCTTTTCACGCTGCTGCGTGAAGGTAAACTGCAATCGCAGTGGCCGCTGGAACAGGATGAACTGCTGACGCGTCTGCAGCAGAACAGCGACCCGCAGGCGCTGGCCGCCGATTACAACGCGCTGTTTGTTGGCAGCGATTGTAATGTGCCGCCTTACGCTTCACAGTGGCCGGAAGGAAAAACTGAAGCTGAAGTGCGTGCCTTCTTAACGTCGCGTGGCATGCCGCTGAGCGATGCGCCTGCTGACCATTTTGGTGTGCTGCTGCTGGCCGCATCATGGCTGGAAGATCAGTCTGCGGAAGATGAGAGCGCAGCGCAGATGGCGCTGTTTGAAGAGTACCTGCTACCGTGGTGCGGAACGTTCCTGGGCAAAGTGGAAGCGCATGCGACCACCGCGTTTTATCGCACCCTGGCGATGCTGAGCCGTGAAGCCATTCAGGCGATGTACAACGAACTGCTGGACAGCAGCGAAGAAACGCCCGAAGCCTGATTTACCATGTCGCCGGGTGTGTACCCGGCGTAAAGCCTGGCGTCGCAAAAATTTGCGGAGTGCCGGGCAGCCAGGACGCCGCCTTGAGCCTTACCCCAAATCCCCACGGCGTTAACTCGTAGCAGGGCTGGTTATCTTTAACCTGCGGCACAATGCCCGAACCCGCGAGCTGGCCCGTGAGGTGCTGCTGCAACAGCCACGCGGTACGTGCCAGCGACAGCCGGACCTGGCAACCGTGGCCCTCAGTAACGCGTCGCCGCAATCCCTCGAGTACCGCCGCCGCCAGCAGATAGCCGCTGGCATGATCCAGCGCCTGGACCGGCAGCGGAACCGGCTTATCGCTCTGCTGCCACTGCATGCCCCGCTCAGCAATCCCGCATCCCATCTGCACCAGACTGTCGAATCCCCGACGGTTGCGCCACGGTCCCTGCCAGCCCCAGGCATTCAGACCAGCATCGACCAGGCCAGGTGAGAGTGCCTGAAGGGTCTCTGCGTCAAACCCAAGCCGTTCCAGCGCATCTGCCCGATAGCCGTGCACCAGCACGTCAGCTTCGCGCAGCAGGTGGATAAACTGCTCGCGATCGGCAGTCCGGGTCAGGTCAAGCACCGCACGGCGCTTGCCGCAGCTCATCTCTTCATCCAGCGTCGGTTCCTGCCATCCGGGAGGATCAATGCGAAGCACGCTGGCCCCCAGGCTGGCAAGAAATCGTGTGGCGACCGGCCCGGCAATAATCCGCGTCAGATCCAGCACTTTTATACCCATTAACGGACGCGCCTCGGCCAGCGGCCAGTCTGGCGCAGCTAAGGGCTGTGTAGTCTGCCAGCTGAACAGGGGTTCGCGCTGCAGGGCCTGACCCTGTGGATGCTGCTGCCAGGCGGCGGTGCTGCGCATTTCTGCGGCGCAGCCACCGGCATCAATAATCGCCTGCTCCAGTTCGCTGGCCTGCCATTGCTGCACCTGCTGCGCCAGCGCCGCGCGGTCGGCGTGCGCACCCAGCACCTGCTCCATCGCCAGCCGGTGATGCGCAGCATTGGTGTGCAGACGGATCCAGCCATCGCGACTGCGATAGTCACCGGCAAACGCATCCCACATCGCGGGCGCCGCGCGGTTCAGCGGGTGAAAGCTTTGCTGAAACCAGCGCGATGCCAGACGCACATTGACGATGATGGGGTGAGAGGGACATTCAGGTCGGGATGTGGCAATGAGTGCAGCGGCAGCCTGCGTCGCCAGACCGAGGCTGGTGGCCGCCAGTTCACTGACGGCAAAAGCAGAAGAAAAGGTGGCACGATCAACGAAGGTGGGAAGAGGCAAGGCGTCATCGCGCCCCCGCAATCCCTG
The DNA here is from genome assembly GCF_013415305.1 of Pantoea sp. WMus005. Classification (GTDB taxonomy): domain Bacteria; phylum Pseudomonadota; class Gammaproteobacteria; order Enterobacterales; family Enterobacteriaceae; genus Pantoea; species Pantoea rara. The sequence continues at coordinate 1,468,583 of NZ_JACBXU010000001.1, read as the reverse complement.
CTGCATCTGCTGCCACAAAGAGGCGGCAAGCTTTGAGTCCATGTTGTGCTCCCTGAAAAAGGTCATTTCTCAAGCATAGCACGCAGAATTAACGCCGCCGCAGGCGCGGGAAACGGGCATGCATCCGCAGGTTACGCAGGTTGATCACCGCGATAGCCGTGCCGAGGATCACCAGGGATGCCCCGATAATCTTGAAGCTGTTGAGGCTGTCACCCAGCACCACAATCCCCATCAGCACCGATAAAACCGGCGTCAGCAGCGAGTAGGGCATGATCAGGTTGACGTTATATTTCTTCAGCAGCATGTACCACAGTGTATAAGCCACAATCGACGAGGCGATGGCGCTGTAGAGAATCGCAAACCAGCCGTGCCAGCCCGCATGCTGCAGGGCATAGAGCTGGTTCGACTCCATCACAAAGCTGGACGCGCCTGTGATCGGAATCGCCAGAAACGCAATCCATCCGGTCATGGTCAGCGGCTTAATCGGCGGCGACTTCTTCACAATCAGGTTACTGACGGCCCATCCGGTGGCGCTGCACAGCAGCAGGCAGAGCACCCACCATGACGGAATCGTCGGGCTGCCAGAAAGCACCACCACGCCGCTCAGCGAGATCATAATGCCCACCAGCTGCACCAGCTTCAGCTTCTCTTTCAGCACCACCATCGCCAGCAGCATGGCAATCGGCGTTCCCAGCTGCACGACAATGGCACCGGTGCCGGCATCGGTGTAGCGCAGGCCGACAAACAGCAGCGAGAAGTGCATAAAGCCGAATGTAAACGCCAGCAGTAGCAGCCAGGGCAGCTGTTGACGGTTAATCCGGCAAAACGGCACCAGCACGATAGCCACGATCACAAAACGCATAAACGTCAGAAACAGGGGCGGCAGCTCCAGCAGGCCCCATTTCACCGCCACGTTGTTGAACGCCCAGATGGAAACCACCATCAGAATCAGAAAAAAATGCCGCACAGCCACGATAATATCCTTTCGATGATTTTTGCTTAGCCCGCTAATGATGGCACGAACTGCGGCATTCCAGCCAATCGCAGCGACAAATTTTCTGCCATTACGGCGCAGCCCGATGAGACTTTCGCGCACGATGCTGGCAGACTGATTTGAAACGACTTCTTAAAGGAACCGATTCGGTATGACCCAGACGTCCGCTTTACCCCTTGCGTTGATTCAGCTTGAAGTCCCACCCGCAAACGTCGTCTCAGAGATTGGTGAACAGCCGCGCTGGTTCATTGACGCGTTAAACCTGCAACCTGATGAGTATCTGATTGTCCGGCCCCATCTGGGCGAGGCATTACCCGATTTCGATCAGATTTCAGGAGCGATCCTCAGCGGTTCCTGGGCGATGGCCACCGATCACGCTGAGTGGAGCGAACGCAGCGCCGCATGGATTCGGGCAGCGATTGATACTGATCTGCCGCTGCTGGGTGTCTGCTATGGTCATCAGCTGATGGCCTATGCGCTGGGCGGGGAAGTGGCCGATAACCCCAATGGCTGGGAGCGTGGTCTGTTACCGATACGCTGTTCAGACCAGGCGCAGCGCGATCCCCTGCTGCAGAAATTGCCACAGGATTTTAGCGTCTGGCTGTCACATCGCCAGTCGGTGATCAGTGCGCCGCCGCAGGCACAGGTACTGGCTGCTTCTGCACGCGATGGCTGTCAGATTGTACGCTATACGCCGCAGGCACTCTCCGTGCAGTTTCATCCTGAATTTACACGGCACATCATGACCGTCTGTACGCCGCAGGGCTGCACAGAGGAAGGGGCCAACGAGATAGAAGGGAAAGACTGGGCGCGTGAGTTGCTGGCGACGTTCTGGCAACAGACGCGCCCGTTAGTCGGGCGTGCTCAGGGCGCGTAGTGACGTGTGCAGCGATAGACCCAGGCGGGTGGCACGTTTTTCAGCACCCGCTGGCGTTCCCAGGTGAAGTAGCGCGACAGATCAGGCTGGGTCAGCGAGGTGTACTGAAACTGCACAAACACGCCATTCGGGCCGAGGGCGTTATAGACCGCACGCAGGATTGCCTCTCGCAATTCAGGGGGTAATGACAGCAACGGCAGGCCAGAGAAGATGACGTCATACTTCCCACTCAGGTACTCCGCAGAGCAGGTGCGCACGGTCATGCGTGGATCGTCCAGCGCGTTGAGCTTGTCTGCCAGCGTGCTGCTGATCTCAAAGGCATCCAGCGTTGCGTCGGGTGCCATCTGCGCCAGTATCTGCCGTGTCAGCACCCCATCACCTGCGCCGAGTTCGGCAATTCGTAACGTTTCAGGCCATTCCACCGACGCAATCATGGCGCGGCACAGTGCCTCTGACGAGGGTGTAATGCTGCCCATCTTGCGAGGGTTGCGGATAAACTGATGCACGAAATTGGCTTTAGCGCGCATCAGGGTAATAGCTGAAGCCAGCATGCTCATCTCCAGAATGAATTCATCCTCACGTTGACACCCTTTGTGCCGCACAAGTTTCTCCCTGACCAGTCTTTTAGGTAAAAGTCGGAATTTTCTATAAGCGCAGCGGAAACGCCTATTCCTTCGGGGCGGTCACAGTTTCTGGTTAACAGACCTGACAGGCTCTCAATGATCCTTCATGTTAATAATAAGTTTCATCATTGTTGCATTAGTCACCTGTCAGGAGAATGACCATGCGTTACGCCGCCCCCGGAGAACAGGGTTCTCTGATTACGCTACAAAAAAATTATGGCAACTTCATTAATGGTGAATTCGTCGCGCCGGTGAACGGCAACTACTTCACCAATACCTCACCGGTGAATGGTTCTGCCGCCGGTGAGTTTCCACGCTCAGACGCTGCCGATGTTGACAACGCGGTGGCCGCTGCGGCAGCGGCAGCTGATGCCTGGGGCAAGACCTCACCCCAGCAGCGCTCTCTGCTGCTATTGAAAATTGCCGATCGGCTGGAAGAGCATCTGGAGACCATGGCGGTTTATGAAACCTGGGATAACGGCAAACCCGTGCGTGAAACCCTGGCGGCCGATCTGCCGCTGGCCGTCGATCACTTCCGCTACTTTGCCGGTTGTGTCCGCGCGCAGGAGGGCAGTGCAGCAGAGATTGATGAGTTCACGGCCGCCTACCATTTCCACGAGCCGCTGGGTGTGGTGGCACAGATAATCCCCTGGAATTTCCCGCTGTTAATGGCGTCCTGGAAACTGGCACCGGCGCTGGGCGCGGGTAACTGCGTCGTGCTGAAACCGGCTGAACAGACGCCGCTGTCGATCACCCTCTTTGTCGATCTGATAAAAGATCTGCTCCCGCCGGGCGTGCTGAATGTGGTGCATGGGTTCGGTAAAGAGGCCGGTGAAGCGCTGGCCTCTCATCCCGGCATCGCCAAAGTCGCCTTTACCGGCTCTACTGCCACCGGAGGTCATATTCTGGAGCTGGCAGCGAAAAGCCTGATCCCGTCGACAGTTGAGCTGGGCGGCAAATCACCGAACATCTTCTTTGAAGACATCATGCAGGCGGAAGAGAGCTTTATTGAGAAAGCGGCGGAAGGCGTGGTGCTGGGCTTCCTGAATCAGGGCGAAATCTGTACCTGTCCGTCGCGTGCACTGGTGCAGGAGTCAATCTACGAGCCGTTCATGGCGGCTGTCATGAAGCGGGTAAAAACCATTAAACGGGGCGATCCGCTGGATACCGAGACCATGGTCGGCGCTCAGGCGTCGCAACAGCAATTCGATAAAATTCTCTCTTATCTTGAGGTTGCACGAAAAGAGGGTGCTGAAGTGCTGGTGGGCGGTGGCGTCGAGAAGCTGGATGACTCACTCAGTAGCGGTTACTACATCCAGCCAACCCTGCTGAAAGGCAACAACAGCATGCGGGTGTTCCAGGAAGAGATCTTTGGCCCGGTCATTGGCATTACAACCTTTAAAGATGAGGCGGAAGCGGTCAGCATCGCTAACGATTCTATCTATGGCCTGGGTGCAGGCGTCTGGACCCGCGATATCAACCGTGCCTATCGCGTGGGCAGGGCGATTAAAGCGGGACGCGTCTGGACGAACTGCTATCACCTCTATCCGGCGCATGCCGCATTTGGCGGCTATAAAAAATCGGGCATCGGCCGTGAGACCCACAAAATGATGCTGGATCACTATCAGCAGATCAAGAATCTGCTGGTCAGCTACAGCATTGAGCCCCTGGGCTTTTTCTAATCCTGACAAGCCGCTTACCCGCCGCGCCAGCTCAAACCACGCTCAGGCGTGGTTTTTTTGTGATCCTCTGTTGTAACCTTCTGACACAAAAACACTTATTAGTAATCACGCTTTCTAAAGAACAATTAATCAGTCCTGTCTGAACGGGCAATTCACCGATAATCGCTTCGCTTACCTCCATTCTATTCTCTTCCACGTTCACTCACTGAAATCCCATACATTAAAGAGTTAACTAATTGATAAGTATATTTTTATTTCCTGGTTTTGTGAGCGGGTAATGCATCACTGCCAGCGGCCTGACGCTTACACATCCTGAGTGCAAAAAATCAGAACCACTTTTAACATGAGTATTTTTAATGAAGGGGTGTTGTAAAATTAATCAATGTGTAAAAATACTTCATATTTTTGCAAGTTGTTGGGATTTGTCCTAACAGAGTACCTAAAAGGGTGACATATTTGGATTAACTTAATTAGTTAAGTATTTCTAAAGTAAAATCTTGTGAAAGTGGGTCTTTGAAATTTTGTCAATCTTATGTAAACTCGCAGATTATATTTACACAAGGATTGTAATTTCAGACCGGCGGGCAGGGAATACCTGACTCGTGCGGTAGCTATGAAATCTTATATTGATGTAACTTATTGAATTGGATCGCTTTAATAAGGTGTCTGGCAGATGTGTTAAGCCATTTTATTTCGTTAGCGAATAACACTGTTATTTTAAATCTGAGTCAATAAGTCTGTTTTTCGACCAGGGATGGCATAAGTAAAGCTTGGGTTTTGCCTGCCTTCTTAAATTTGCCGGGAAAATATTGATCAGGTTTTTGATCGTTTATTACCAGGTCAGATTCCTCCCGTCTCCCGCAGTCGTCTCCATTTATAAATTTTTATACTTAACCTTTTTTGATCGTTTGCCATGCCAGCACGCGACGGTTTAGCGCGGTTCGTTTAAGAATTGTTTTTTAGCATGGCACTAACTCAAATTTTTTGAAGACCTGCTCCCGATTTTCAACACTGACAACCGGCCTCTGGCCACTCTCCAGGATATGAATGGAACACAACATGAAAAAAATGGTGAAGCTCCGTATTGCGTTAGGCCTGATGTTTGTTTTCTCAGTCGCCGGTTGTAAAACACCGCCAAAAATGACCGATGACACGCTGGTCACCAGCACGGTTGACGGCGTGGCGATCAGCCACCGTTATGCCGTTAAACCGCCCGCGCAGTTCAGCCCGGTCAACGAAACTTACCGCGCGCTCTATCCCGGTTCGGTCATGAGCCAGCCAGGTTACGGCGGCAAAGTGGTGGATACCCTGAAAACCGGCGAAAGTTACACCGTGATTGGTCAGGTAGAGAACAACTGGCTGGCGTTGGGTGAACCCGCGCAGGCCGCAGCAGAAGGTAAACCGGACAACGCCACCGCTGCCGTGAAAGATGCTGCTCAGCCTGCCGCGCCGCAGGCAACCGTCCAACTGACGGGCTATGTGCCGTTCCGCGCCGTGGTGAAAAGCGAACTTTACGACCAGACCGTTAAAGCCGATCAGCCAAAACGTCGCGTGCGCAGCAGCAAGAAGAAAACCTGCGTCGCGGTCAACGGTGACAGCACCGCCTGTCAGAACAGCAGTAACGGAACCTGGATCATTAACTAATCGCACAGAGCAGGGAGGGCTTGATGATGAGAACAACACAACTGCGTCGTGGGGTGATCGTGCTGCTGGTGTGGCTGCTTGCCGCTTGCAGCAGCAACAGTACGCCGCCGGTGGCTTACTACAACCTGGACGTGCAGGGACAGAATCAGCTCAATGGCGGTGCGCCGCTGAAGGTCCGTGTGGTGTTACTGAGCTCCGATGCGGAGTTCATGTCGGCGGACTTTTACTCCCTGCAAAACCAGTCCGGAACCGTGCTGGGCAGCGCCCAGCTCAACACCCAACAGTTCTTCCTGACGCCAGGACAGCGCAGCAAAACACTGCGCATCCGGAGTCTGCCGGAGGCACGCTTTATCGGCATCATGGCGGAATATCAGTCGCTGGATGGCAAGGTCTGGCGACTGTCACTGCCGGTTCCCGAAGGCGATTCGCCGTCATTCTGGGCGTTCTGGAAACGTAACGATAGCGAGCTGAATGCCCGCATCGTGGCAGGGATTAATGGCCTTCGCGTGGAAAAACAGTGATGTCTATGAACAGAGCCGAAAAGGTAGTCTGGACCGAGGGGATGTTTCTGCGTCCTCACCATTTCCAGCAGTCAGAAAATTATCTTCTCAGCACCCTGCGTGAGTGGGGCCAGTCACAGCGCGCCTACACATGGGGCTTTTACGATCTGGAGTTCGATGAAGCGCTGCTGCGTCAGGGAAAACTGGCGCTAAGCGCGGCCAGCGGCTGTCTGCCAGACGGCACGTTTTTCTCCTTCAGCCAGCCGCAGCATGGCCCGGCGCCGCTGGATCTGCCGGCTTCTGTTGACCGGAGCAAAGTGGTGCTGGCGATACCGGCCCGGCGCAATGGCCGCGAAGCGGTCGCCTTCAAAGAGTCGCAGGATTCTCTGGCGCGCTATCTCGCCTGGGAAGCGGACGTGGAAGATGACAACGCCCAGGCAGTAGGCAGCGCCACGGTGCAGTTCGGAAAGCTGCGCCTGCGGCTGATGCTGGAACAGGATCTGACCGCTGAATGGACCGCAATGGGCGTGGCGCAGGTGATTGAAAAACGCAGCGACAACCACATCCGGCTCGACAGCGACTATATCCCGCCGATGCTGACCCTGAACAGCAGCCGTCCGCTGCAGAACATGTTTAACGATCTGCACGGGCTGATCCAGCAACGCAGCCAGCAGCTGAGTCAGCGCGCGCCTGGCACCGGTCGTTTCAACAGCGCCGATATGGTCGATTTTATGCTGCTGGCACTGCTCAATCGTCAGCTTGGCCTGCACAGCCATCTGCAACATTTGCCTCTGCTCCATCCTGAAACGCTCTACAGCCACTGGCTGCAACTGGCGGCGGAGCTCAGCACCTGGACACCCGCCCGCGCACCGGATTTACTGCCGCTCTACGATCATGACGATCTGCACAGCTGCTTCAGCCGCCTGTCGCTGCTACTGCGCCAGGGACTGTCGCAGGTGATGGAAGAGAGCGCGATTCAGCTACCGCTGATTCAGCGTTCCCACGGCCTGAATGTTGCCACCGTGCCGGAGAGCAGCATGGTGCATGAGTTTGGCTTTGTGCTGGCGGTAAAAGCCAGTGTGCCGGCTGACACGCTCAAAACCCATTTCCCTGCGCAGATGAAAGTCGCGCCGGTCAGCAAAATCCGCGATCTGGTGCAGCTGCAGCTGCCGGGTCTGGCACTTCGGGCGATGCCCGGCGCGCCGCCGCAGATACCGTGGCATGCCGGATACAGCTATTTCGAACTGGATAAGAACAGCGAGCTATGGAAAGAGATGGAGCGCTCGGGCGCTTTTGCGCTGCATCTTGCCGGTGAGTTTCCTGGCCTGAACATGGAGTTCTGGGCCATCCGCAGTCAGTCAGAATAATAAACTGAGCACGCAGCATGATGCAGGAACAACAAAAATCACACAGCGATCTTGCGCCCGATGCCAGCCACCAGAATGTGCTGGTCGCGGCGGCTAACCCCCTGATTAACGCGATTCCACAGATCCGCCATTCGGTGTCGCACGAAGACCCGGCGCAACTGCGCCAGCAACTGATCGACCAGATTCGCCGCTTCGAGCTGAGCTGCCAGCAGTCCGGTCTCGGCTACGAAGTGATCATCGGCGCGCGTTACTGCCTTTGTACCGCGCTGGATGAGGCGGCGGCGCTGACGCCGTGGGGCAGTCGCGGCGTCTGGACCAGCAACGGCTTGCTGGTGACTTTTCACAACGAAACCTGGGGTGGCGAGAAGTTTTTCCAGCTACTGGCCAAGCTGTCGCAGAACCCAAGGCGTCACATTCTGATGCTGGAGCTGATCTACTTCTGTCTGCTGCTGGGGTTCGAAGGCCGCTATCGGGTGCTGGACAATGGCCGCTCGCAGCTGGAGACCATCAAACAGCGTCTGCTGCAGATGATCAGAAGCGTGCGCGGCAGTTACGCGGCGGCGCTGTCACCGCATCCCACCGATCAGCCGGTATTGCGCAAGCTGTGGCGACCGATGATCCCGCTGTGGGCCTGCGCCGCAGTCGCCGGGCTGGCAGCCTGCCTGTTCTATATCGTGCTCAACTGGCGTCTGGGCGATTACACCTCGCCGGTGCTGGCCCGCATCTATCAGACGGCACTACCGGAAGTGAAGATCGGTAATCCTGCGCCGCCACCGCCCGCTACGCTCAACCTGCGCGCCTTCCTGAAACCGGAAATCGATGCCGGGCTGGTGGCCGTGCGTGACGAAGCGGATCGCAGCGTGGTGACACTGAAAGGGGATGGACTGTTTGCCTCGGCGGCTACCGAGGTGCGCGGACGTTATGTTGACGTGATCCAGCGCATCGCCGCCGCCATGAACAACGTCAGCGGCCAGATTCAGGTGATTGGTTACAGCGATAACGTACCGATCCGCAGCGCACGCTTCGCCTCCAACTTTGAACTCTCACTGGCGCGCGCGCGGTCGGTGCAGTCCCTGCTGCAACAGCAACTGGCTCAGCCGTCACGGGTGAAAGCGGAAGGGCGCGGCGAAAGTAATCCGCTGGTGCCGAACAACAGCGCAGAAAATCGCGCACGTAACCGTCGCGTTGAAATCACACTGCTGGTGGCGCCGGATGCGACGCATGCTGAACTCAACGGCCTGGCGAGAGGGAACTGATCCATGCTGAATATTCTGTTTGCGGTGCTGACCAGTCGCCTGGCGTGGGGCTTTGTCGGCATCACCGCGCTCTCATTTATTATCTGGGTGATTGGCCCGGTCTTCTCTATCGTTGATTCGCGTCCGCTTGAGCCAGAGCAGAACCGGATGATCAGTATCGCGCTGCTCTATCTGGTCTGGGGCCTGGGTCAGGCGATTCCGCGTATCTACAATTTCTGGCTCAACCGCAAGCTGATGTCGAGCCTGGAAACCGGCAAAAGCGATGCGCCGGAAGCCGATCGTCAGCGTCTGACCAGCGAGGAGCAGGTGCTGGCAGGGCGTTTCTCGGAAGCCACGGAGATGCTGAAAAAGGCGCATTTCCAGCGCCACAGCAGCAAGGGCACGCCGTTCTGGGCGCAGCGCTTTGGCCGCCAGTATCTCTATCAGCTGCCGTGGTACATGATCATCGGCGCACCCGGTGCCGGTAAAACCACGGCACTGGTCAACTCCGGCCTGCAGTTTCCGCTGGCGGACAAGTTCGGCAAGTCGGCGCTGCGCGGTATTGGCGGCACCCGCAATTGCGACTGGTGGTTCACCAATGACGCGGTGCTGCTCGATACCGCCGGGCGCTACAGCACTCAGGAGAGTCAGCAGGATCGCGATGCCAGCGAATGGCATCATTTCCTCGACCTGCTGCGTAAATATCGCGGACGTCAGCCGATTAACGGTGTCATCGTCACCCTGAGCGTCTCCGATCTGCTGAGCCAGTCGCCCGAGGCACTGCGCAACCAGGCGCTGGCGCTGCGTCAGCGTCTGATGGAGCTGCACGATCGTCTCGGCATCCGTTTCCCGGTCTATGTGCTGGTCACCAAAGCTGACCTGCTCAAAGGCTTCCGCAGCTACTTCGCCTCGCTGGACAAAGCTCAGCGCGAACAAATCTGGGGATTCACCTTTCCATGGGCGAAGGCATCCGCCGCCGATTTCGAGCTGAACAGCCAGTTCCAGCAGGAGTATTCACTGCTGCAACAGCGACTCGATGCCGGACTGGCCGATCGTCTGCTGACGGAGAGTGACGCCCAGGCTCGGGCCGAAAGTTATCTCTTCCCGCAGGAGTTTGCGGCGTTACGTCCGTTACTGGCAGACGCGCTCGATACGCTGTTTGCCCGCTCCGATTTTGAAACCCAGTTCGCACCACGCGGCATCTACTTTGCCAGTGGCACCCAGGAAGGGCTGCCGTTTGACCGGGTGATGGGCGAGCTGAACCGCGCACTGAATCTGCCGGGTCAGCAGGCGGGCGAGTCGGGAGGCTGGGATCAGGTCAATAAAGAGTCACCGATTCCGCAGAACAAAGGCCAGAGCTTCTTCCTGAAAGGGGTGCTGGAAAATGTGATTTTCCAGGAGTCGGGTCTGGCAGGCAGCAATCGCTGGTGGGAGCTGCGCAATCGCGCCGGATTTTGGTCGGGGTATCTGGCGCTGCTGGTGCTGTTACTGGTGGCAGGCGGACTGTGGCTTACCAGCTACAGCAAGAACAAAGCCTATCTTCAGGAGATGGCCGCTAAAGGGCCGCAGGTTGAGCAACTCGGCGATCAGCTTCAGCAGCAGGTCAATGGCGATCTCTTTGCGCTGGTGCCGTATCTCAACACCCTGCTGCATCTGCCGGAAAGCGCCGACTTCTCGCTGGACTCTCCACCGCTGACGCGCCGTATGGGGCTATATCGTGGTACTGAGGTCAGCGATGCGACCCGTGCACTCTATGACAAAGCACTGAAACAGCTGCTGTTGCCGCAGGTGGCGCAGAACATCACCCGCTGGCTGCGCAATGACACGGGCAGCGACGCTGACTACAGCTATGAAGCGCTTAAGGCGTATCAGATGCTCTATCAGCCGAAGCACTACGATGGCAAATTCCTGCAGGCCTGGCTGATGCTGAATCTCTCGCGTGAGCTGCCGCAGAACGTTACACAGCAACAGGTGAAACAGCTGGCGTGGCATCTGCAACAGTTGCTGGAGACGCAGATTCACTCCTCGCCGTATGCGAAGGATGACGCGCTGGTAAAGCGCGAGCAGGCGCTGATTAATCAGATGCCGCTGTCACAGCGGGTCTATGGGCGGCTGAAGCGCCTGCTTTCACGCAGCGACAGCCTGCAGCCGGTGACGCTGGCGGCGCTGGGCGGCCCTCAGAGCGAGCTGGTGTTTTCCCGCAAAAGCGGTAAATCGGTGAATGACGGTGTGTCCGGTCTCTATACCCCGGATGGCTACTGGCAGCATGTGGATAAGCAGATTGCCCCGGTGACGCAGGCACTCTATCAGGATGACCTCTGGGTACTTGGCGGTGCTGCGCCGCAACAGAAAAGTGAGCAGACCGATCTCGCGGTGCGCCAGCTCTATGTGCAGGACTATATCCGCCAGTGGGAGCAGTTTCTGAGCGATATCCAGCTTAACAGCAGCGCTGATCTTTCCCAACGTATCAACACCGCGCGTCTGCTGTCGGGCAACCACTCGCCGCTGCGCCAGCTGGTGATTAATCTCAGTAACCTGCTGACACTGAACCGGGCACAACCCGACGAGAAAACCGCGCAGGCGGCAAAACCGTCGGATAACAGCGCCACCCGCACCCTTGAAGCGCTGTTTACCTCGCCCGACGCGGCGGCGGCGCGTGGACAGGCGGCAGCGCAGGTGTCTCCGGAACAGGCGGTTGCCGTGCATTTTGCGCCCGTGCTTGAGCTGGCGCAGCCGTTGCAGCAGGGCAGCAAGGTGCTGGCGGTGGATGATTTCCTGCACCAGATTGACGATCTCTATCGCTACCTCACGGCGGTGCAGGATGCCGCCAACAGCGGGATGCCGCCACCGGCCAGCGATGCGATCAGTCGCCTTCAGGCCAGCGCCGGACGTCTGCCCGGTTCGCTGCAGAATATGGTTTCCAGCATGGCGGTCGGGGCCAGCAGCGATGCACAGCGACGCGATATGGATAACGTCCGTAAACGCATCACGATGGAAGTGGGCAGCTTCTGTCGTCAGGCGATCGCCGGTCGTTATCCGCTGGTTCGCTCCGCGCGCAGTGAAGTCACCCCAGACGATCTGGCCCGGATGTTTGCGCCCGGCAGCGGCATGATGGACAGCTTCTTCCGCGACAACCTGGCCAGCAAAGTCGATACCACCAACACGGCATGGCGCTTTACGCCGGGTATTGACGGTAAAACGCTGCCGGGCGGCGAAGCGCTGCTTCGTCCTTTCCAGCAGGCACAGTCGATTCGCGATGCGTTCTTTGCCAACGGCGCAACCACGCCAGGCTTCCGCGTCACGCTGCGCACCGTAAAAATGGACAACGACATTCTTAATCTGACGCTGGATGTGGATGGACAGCAATTACGTTACAGCCACGGGCCGCAGGCAGTGCAGATGGTCAGCTGGCCTGGCCCTGGCGGCACCAGCCAGGTGCGGATGCAGCTGGGCCTGACCAACGGCACTACGTCGACGCTGGTCACCAGCGGCCCCTGGGCGCTCAATCGCTTCTTTGACCGCGCCCGGGTTACCGCTGCAGGCGGCCTGACCCGCGAAGCTACGTTCAGCGTGGAAGGTCATCAGGTCACGCTGTCGTTTACCCCAGGCAGCATTCGTAACCCGTTCCAGCTTCCCGGCTTTAGCTGCCCCTGAAACAGGACCCGACAATGACTCATTACGCTGCACCCTGCTGGTACGGCAAATTGCCCAGCGCAGGTGACTTTGTGAAGCGCCGCTTTCCTGACGTGCTCTATCGCCAATGGTCCAGCTGGTTTCAGGTGGGCCTGCATCACTGGCAGAGCAGCCAGGAGAGTGAAAACGCCCCGTCGCGCCCGTTCCTCAACGCGCCGGTCTGGAATTTTGTGGTACCGCCGATGCTGGGCAGTCAGCTGATCCAGATGGGCTGCCTGATCGCCGCACGTGACAGCGTAGGACGTAACTATCCGCTCTGCGCGCTGCGCCACTTTACCCCCGCCGAGTGGTCGCCCGCGCTGCTGGCCCGCTCCGGCGAGTGGTATCAGCAGGTGGGTAATACGCTGCTGCGGGTAGTGCAGGGCGGTGGGTCACCGGAGCAGCTGGATCAGGCGCTGATCAGCATTCCGCAGCCGCAACCGCCACAGGAAGCGGGTGACGCGTCGGATATTCTCAACGTCATCGGGCATGGCGACACGCCCTCGACGCTGAACTGGGCGTTACCGGGCGAGAACTTTGACCCGCAGTTCTACACCAGTTTCTGGTGGACTAATCAAAGCGACGGTTTCCCGCTTTATACCCAGGTCCACAGCGGTAACTTCACCGCGCAGCTCTTTTCATTGCTGTTTGATCCGGCCGGTGGGGCAAAGCCGGGACGAAACGGACTTTATCCCCCGATGTTTGAATCCTGAGGCGACACGCATGACGATGAACACTGAGGCTTTGCTGGCTCCGGTCAGTGAGGAAAATCCCGGCGGCGATAACCTGGAGTACGACGCTGATTTTCAGGCAATGGAGCAGGCCAGCGCCGGTAAAGCGGAACAGCAGTTCGGCGACACCATTATTCCTGCCGAACCCGCCGACTGGAACAAAGTCGAAAAGCTGGCGATAGCTTTGCTGGTCCGCAGCAAAGATTTACGCGTGATGCTGGCGCTGACGCATGCCTGGACGGAGCTGAAAGGGCTGCCGGGCTATGCCCAGGGACTGAAGCTGATTGAACAGGCGCTGCTGCTCTACTGGGAGCCGCTGTGGCCCCGCCTGGAAGAGTATGGCGAGCAGGATCCCTTCTACCGTATCAATGCTCTGGCGTTGCTGGGTGACAAGACTGATCTCAGCGGCGCGGTGCGTCAGTGCTGGCTGCTGCGCTATCCCTCTGACGGTATCTCGCTGCGCGATGCCGCCGCCCTGTGCGACGGCAGCAAAACCGAAGTAGCAGATTACCCAGGCGGCCTGCCGCGTCTGATCGACGAACTGGCGCGCGGCGACCAGCCCGGCATTGAGGCCGTGCTGCAGATTCATGAGCGGCTGCAGACCATCTGCGAAACTGTGGCCGAACGGCTGGGCGACGCTGCGGTGCCGGAACTGGCACTGCTGCGCAGGCAGATTGCGCTGATCGCCGAACGCTGCCAGGCCACCGACATCAGCCAGCTGATTCCCACCGCAGTGGCGGAACAGCCCGCAGAAGCCGCTGCACCGGCGGCGACCGCAGCGACGCCGCTCGCGGCGGCGGACTGGCGCACGGTGCAGCTTACTTCCCGCGCCGACGCGCAGCTGATGCTGGAAAAAGTGAAGCTCTACTTCACCCAGCATGAGCCGAGTCATCCGGCCCCGCTGATGATTGACCGGGTGCAGCGCTTAATCGAGCGCGACTTCCTGGAGATCATCCGCGAACTGGCACCCGATGGCGTTCATCAGCTGGAAACTATTTTCGGACGTCGCGACTAAGCAGGCGTGACCCACTCACACAGCGGGACCTGCGCGCCTGCTGTGACACATTATCCGCGCATCATTGATGGAGAAAACCATGGCAACAAGCAAATCCAGTGGGCAGAAGTTCATTGCCCGCAATCGCGCGCCTCGCGTTCAGATTGAATATGACGTGGAAATTTATGGCGCGGAACGCAAAATCCAGCTGCCGTTTGTGATGGGCGTGCTGGCCGATCTGGTGGGTAAACCGCTGGAGCCTCAGCCGGGCATCGACGAACGCAAATTCCTTGAGATCGACATCGACAACTTCGATGAGCGCATGAAAGCGCTGAAGCCGCGCGCCGCGTTCCAGGTGGATAACACCCTGAATGGCGAAGGCAAGTTAAACATCGATCTCACTTTTGACAGCATGGATGACTTCTCGCCGGATGCGGTGGCCCGTAACGTTGAGCCGCTGAGCAAGCTGCTGGAAGCGCGTACCCAGCTGGCGAACCTGCTGACCTACATGGACGGCAAAAACGGTGCGGAAGAGCTGATTGGTAAGGTGCTGCAGGATCCGACACTGCTGCAGGCCCTGACCCATCTGCCAAAGCAGGATGAGGCCACTGAAGGTAAGGAGCCACAGGCATGACGCAGACTTCACAACAACCGCAGTCGCAGGGCGCAGCCAGTTTCAGTCAGGATGAGTTCAGCGCGTTGCTGAATAAAGAGTTCCGGCCAAAAAGCGATCAGGCACGCGCGGCGGTAGAAAGCGCAGTGAAAACCCTGGCGCAGCAGGCGCTGGAGAACACCGTCACCGTCTCCAGCGATGCCTATCGCACCATTCAGGCGCTGATTGCTGAGATCGACGAAAAGCTGTCACAGCAGGTGAACCAGATTATTCACCATCCGGAGTTTCAGTCGCTGGAAAGCGCCTGGCGCGGTCTGAGCTATCTGGTGAACAACACTGAAACTGACGAGATGCTGAAAATCCGCTTTATGAGCATCTCCAAGCAGGAGCTGGGCCGTACTCTGAAGCGTTACAAGGGTGCCGGCTGGGATCAAAGCCCGCTGTTCAAAAAGATTTATGAGCAGGAGTATGGTCAGTTCGGCGGCGAGCCGTTTGGCTGCCTGGTGGGCGACTACTACTTTGATCACAGCCCGCAGGATGTTGAGCTGCTGGGTGAGATGGCGCGTATCGGTTCGGCTGCGCACTGTCCGTTTATTACCGGCACCGCGCCGGAAGTGATGCAGATGGAGTCCTGGCAGGAGCTGGCGAATCCACGCGATTTGACCAAGATTTTCCAGAACACCGAATATGCAGCCTGGCGCAGCCTGCGTGAATCGGAAGATGCGCGCTATCTGGGTCTGGTGATGCCGCGTTTCCTGGCGCGTCTGCCTTATGGCATCCGCACCAATCCGGTCGACAGCTTCGATTTTGAAGAGCAGACCGACGGTTCCGATCACGGCAACTACACGTGGAGCAATGCCGCCTACGCGATGGCCGCCAACATCAACCGCTCCTTTAAAGAGTATGGCTGGTGCACGGCGATCCGCGGCGTGGAGTCGGGCGGAGCAGTGGAAAATCTGCCGTGCCACACCTTCCCGAGTGACGACGGCGGCGTGGACATGAAGTGTCCGACCGAAATCGCCATCAGCGATCGTCGCGAAGCCGAACTGGCGAAAAACGGCTTCATGCCGCTGGTGCATCGCAAAAACTCTGACTTCGCCGCCTTTATTGGTGCGCAGTCACTGCAGAAGCCGATGGAGTATCACGACGCGGATGCCACCGCCAATGCGCGTCTGGCCGCGCGTCTGCCTTACCTGTTCGCCTGCTGCCGCTTCGCGCATTACCTGAAGTGCATCGTGCGTGACAAGATCGGCTCTTTCCGTGAGCGCGATGAGATGGAACGCTGGCTGAACGACTGGGTGATGAACTACGTCGATGGCGATCCGGCTAACTCCTCGCAGGAGACCAAGTCCCGCAAGCCGCTGGCCGCTGCCGAGGTGAATGTGGAAGAGCAGGAAGATAACCCAGGCTATTACGCTGCGAAATTCTTCCTGCGTCCGCACTACCAGCTGGAAGGTCTGACCGTTTCGCTGCGTCTGGTTTCTAAGCTGCCCTCACTGAAGAATGACAATGCGTAAGGGCTGAGTCGCAAGGTTTTCAGGCGCGAGAGGGTTTTGCGCCTGATGCCTGACAGAAAGGTTGCTGAGATAAATGTCAGGGAGCATGACGGCATGGTTAAAAAGTTAGTCCTGTATTTATTCCATTACCTGCTGATTTTTATTTCTTCCCTGATTTTATTTAGCTGTGCAGGTTATTACCTTTTCTTCTGTGACTGGAATGTCACGATGATGCAGAAAATAACTAACGGCGTCCTGATTATTATGTCAGTGACTGCATCGTTAGGTTTTTACTGGGCGGCGAAAAAGCTAAGAGACATCTATTGAGTGTTTGCTTCATTTTCTCCTGGATGTCTTGGCAGTAACCTGCTTTTCGATATGAAAACTGAATGTATAAATTGCCCGGCTTAATGCCGGGTAATTCGGTATCTGAAATGTCGTTTATGACGATATTTCAGAAGCAAGGCAAAGGTAAAATATGGACTGTTTTATTCAGCCCCATGCTTTTCTTTTTGCCATATCCTTGCTTTTTTTGAAAGCAATAATCTCAACCAATAAAGAGTGAAAGATAATGGCTATTGATATGTATCTGAAGGTAGATGGCATTACGGGTGAATCTAAAGATTCAAACCACACGGGTTGGATCGATATTGATTCCTTTTCCTGGGGTGCCAGCCAGCCAGGCAATATGAGCGTGGGTGGTGGTGGTGGTGCAGGTAAAGTTAATTTCAACGACCTGCACATCAACGCTAAAATCGATAAGGCTGTCACCGCGCTGCTCAAGAACTGCGCCAGCGGTAAGCACGTTTCGAAAGTCGAAGTGTCCGTTTGCAAAGCGGGTGGAACACAAATCGAATACACCCGCATCACGCTGGAGGATGTGCTGGTAACTAACGTTCAGTTTGTGGGTTCCGAGCACGACGATACCCTGGGCGTAACCTATGCCTTCCAGGCCTCTAAAGTAAAACAGCAGTACTGGGAGCAGAGCTCTTCCGGTGGTAAAGGCGCAGAAACCAGCGCTGGCTGGGATATTAAAGGCAACAAAGAAGCGTAAGAAGCGATACGCCTCCGGCCAGGAGGCGTATCTTTCCTGGCCAGAGAAGTCAGCGTCTTCATGCGCCTTCTCCAGCCGGTTTACAAGGACTCTCTGAATCAACAATATTGTACGGAGATAGTAAATGAGTATTTCTGGCTCGGTTGGTGTCGGTGGACGTAATCAATACGGTGACGTGAAGACAGTACAGCAGTTGTTACAGCGCAATGGATATCCACAACTTCGTGCCGATGGCCGCATGGGACCGAAAACCATTGAGGCGATTAAGCAGTTCCAATCCCGTTTTATGTCTCGCCCGGATGGTGTTGTCGATATCCATGGCAAGACGTGGAGCAGCCTGATGCGCGGAAACGTGTCAGGTAATGCGCCACCAAGGCCAGCAGCGCCTCCAGTTAATAACCCGTCAACCGGGCCGCTGGTGGTGAGTGCCGGACAGGTGACCTTTGATGCTGAAGGGGATGACTCTCCGACCAGCCGCTATTTTAGCCGTCATATTCACTGGCCAGAAAAAATGGAATCAGGTGTCACGTTGGGTCGCGGTTACGATCTGGGATCGCGTTCTGAGGCAAGTATCTCTGCACAACTGCAGGCCGCTGGCGTTCCGGTAAGTCAGGCCACCATGATCGCCAAAGGTGCGGGTCTTAAAGGCGATCAGGCTCGTCAGTTTGTCCGTAACAACCAGACCGCAATCGGTACAATCAGCCATCAGCAGCAAATCAATTTATTTGAAGCGATTTATCCGGGCTACGTCGAACGTGCACGGAAGAACTACGACAATTATACTAATAATCAGTCGGGTAAAGTGGCATGGGAAAACCTCCATCCTGCTATCAGAGACATCATGGTGGACTTTGTTTATCAGGGCTGGACGAAAGGCCCACGTCCCATGATGGCGGGCATGACCAATGACTTTGATACACTGATTCATTATATTGAAAATACGCCGGCTATCAGAGAAGGTGAGACTGGCAGGCGCCGTGCAAATTATCTTCGTAAAAATCGTTAACAGGAGTGAGTATGAAGTTAGTACATGGATTGGCTTTAGCGGTTTTCTCTTTTGGCATTAGCGCTTCAGCATTCGCTGAAGATACTTGTGCAAAACAGCCTTCAGATGGTGCGCTGTATCAGTGTACTGTTCAGCAGAAGAAGATGGCAGAAGATGAGTTGAACAAAGAGTATCAGGCGGCTAAAAAGCGAATTGTACAGATGTACGGCACGCAGAAAAAACTGGCTGATGACTATGTCGCAACGCTGGTAGATACCCAGCGTAACTGGTTGAAATATCGTGATGGTCAGTGCAAGCTGGAAGCCTTTGCCGCTGAAGAAGGCAGCAATGCGAATGCGGTCGCAACTAACCTCTGCGTGACCCGTATTGACAAGGAACGTACTGATATTCTGAAGCAATTGCCCTATTAATTACGTCGTCGTGCTCAGGTTCTAAAAGGCTGGGCACGACATTCTCTATAAGATGAATCATCAACGCACTGTTATTTCTATTTTTCAATTCCATAATTCTGCTGATGCCATTAAAATGTCTGCGGGCACTAACTTATATTTATGATATAAATTTCTGTCGATGCTTTGTAGTTTACCTGTCAACCAGTTTACTCCAGTCGAGTCTTTTGCAAGTCAACCAGATGATGAATATAAAAATTTTTTTTATTATGGTAGCGCTAGTGATTTTACCTTCATTAGCGTTGGCGAAATCAGTTTCACATTTTGAAGGTAAAAAGTTTAAAGCGGAAATTATATATGGCTGTGAAGAAGGTAATCTGACCTGTGATAAAGTTTCGCTTAAGTCGAGAAGTCTGAAAGATAATTCATCTATATCTCTTAAGGGTGAGACGATTAATAAAAACTGCCCTGACGTTTGCGACTTCGAGGGGTATAACTTCACTAACGGGAAGTATAATTATTCGTTTTATCCCAGTCTTAAAGGCGAGAGTCTCTGGGATTATATTATTACATTTAAGGGTAAAGTTATTGCTCAGGATGCTGGCGTGATGAAATAGAGCTGTATATAAAAACGGGGCATATTGATGCCTCCCGTTTTAATCAGGAGAAGGGACATTATGACAGGGAAATATTTTAATGAAATCTTATTTTTTTATGCTGCTGTGTGTCACCGTTGTTTATGTTTCTCCCGTCTATGCGATGAATGCTTGTTCAATGGGCAATAACGGTCAGGAAGTTTATTCATGTGCACAAAAAAACAGGAATGAAACTGAGGTTGATTTAAATAAAGAATACAAGCTTGCTAAAAACAGAATTGAAACGCTTTTCAAAGGTGACAATAAAGAGTTAAGCCAGTATATGGATACGTTGACTGAAGCTCAACGAGCCTGGCTGAAGTACCGTGAGAATGATTGTAAACTGGCTTCTTATGCTGCAGATAAAGGAAGTGATTTAAGTAATTCGTATATTAATATGTGTGCTTCTGAACTTAACGAACAAAGAATTAAAAAGATGAGATTAATACCTTAATCATTGATGGTAAAAAAAGATGTTATCAGAGTTGAAACTTTTACTTTGTGAAAAATAAAATTTGCATTATATGATTTATTAATCACTCCCTTTTGTTAAATAAATTAAATTCACAGACAGCTATTTAATAAACCCATCCCCCAAATTAAAACTTCCCGCTCTCTATACCCCGCGTCTTTCCCCGAGAGGTGCGCGGTATAGATGCCGAACCGCTAACCGCAGGAATCCGTTATGCGCTTTACGATAATAACGACTAAACCGGGCCAACAGCCGCCTCAGACTCATTGTGATTTCTTCCCGCCCGGCGGCACCATTGGTCGCGGCGTGGATAACAATCTGGTACTGCCGGATGACGATCGCACACTCTCACGCCTGCAGGCGATTGTGCACATCACGGCTAACGGCGAATGTCGCCTGACCAACCGTGGCAATGTGACGCGCGTGCTGCTCAACGATATCCCGCTGGAACGTGGTCGGCAGGTTGAGCTGCAGGATGGGGATATTCTCGGCATTGATGATTATCAGCTGCTGGTCAGCGACCTCAACAGCGATCATCAGCCGCAGATGGAAAGAGCTGTTCCGCGTCCAGAACCGGTTCAGCCCGTCGAACCCGTTCGCGAACCTGCCGCCGAAAAAGCCAGCACCGCCGCCATTCCCAGCGAAATCTGGGACAGCCTGGCGAAAGAGTTTTCGATTTCAGACGATCTTTCTAAACGCAAAGCAGTGCCGGAGATGCCGGATGCCCATCCGCTGACCGCACCTGCTTTGCCAGACCGAAATCCGGAAGATCCCCTGTCACAGCTGATTAATGATGCGCCGCTGGACTATGGCCAGCAGCCGAAAAGCCGCAGCCTGTTTGACGACGGCGATGCGCTGTTCGCGCAGCAGAGTATTTTTGACGATCGGACGCCGAGCACGCTTTCCGCTCAGCAGAACACTGCGCCGAAGCAGGCTGAAGCGCCCGCCGCTGAACTGGATCCGCTGAGTCTGTTTGACGGCGAAAGCAATGCGGATGTGCGCAATCATGACGATCCGTTAGGACTGATGATGGGCAATGCGGTGCCACTGGCACAGCCGGAGCCAGCGAAACCCGCGACCTTGCATGTACCGCCTAAGCAAGAGGCAAAGCCTGAGTCGGCTGCTCCACCTGCACACGAGCAGGTCTCCGTCAGTCTGAACGAAATGGAAAACTCACCGCTGTTCAGCGGCATCGACTTACCTGTTGATGACCAGCCTCACAGCGAAGCCCAACGGCATGCGCCGCAGGCTGATGAAGCGGAGTCCGGCCAGCCTGACGCGGTGAATCCGCAGAACGACTACGGCGGAATTACGCTGCCCACGCCGCAGGCGGTGCAGCGCACACCATCGCCGACGCCAAAAGGGCGGCTGCGCATCGATCCGGTTGCTTCCGGTCGCCACCATGCCGCCGCTGCGCACGCGACTGCAGCTAGCGAGAGCAGTAGCGATGCCCTGAAAGGCGAACTGCTGGATGCGCTGCTCGAAGGCATGGGCCTGCGTGATTTGCAGCCGACGCCTCAGTTTGACCGCGAGCAGATGCTGCAATTTGGTCAGATGCTCAGCATGTTCTCGCAGGGCACAGTGGCACTGCTGTCGTCGCGTTCGATCCTCAAGCGCGGCGTCAAGGCTGACATGACGGTGATCCTCGATGACGCCAACAACCCGTTCAAGCTGCTGCCGTCGGGTAAAACCGTCCTGATGCAGATGTTCGGTAGCCGGATGCCGGGCTTTATGCCGCCGCGTCAGGCGGTGCGTGATGCGCTGATCGATTTGCAGGCGCACCAGCTGGGCATGATCGCCGGTATCCGCGCCATCATCGCCTCAATGCTGCAATCCTTTAACCCGGAGCAGCTGGAAGAAGAGGCGCGTCAGGCAGGATCCGTTTCACGTATCGGTCTGCCGGGCAGCCGCAAAGCGGCACTGTGGGAGCATTTTGTTGAGCGCTACGGCGAGACAGCAGGCGAGATCGAAGACGATTTCCACACCCTGTTTGGCGAAGCGTTTCTGCACGCCTACGACCTGGAAGTCAATCAGTACAAAGACTCACAAACCCACACGGATGACGCATGAATATCACTATTGCCTCGACGTCCAATCAGGGCGATCGCGCCAGTAATCAGGATCAGATCGGTGATGTCATCGGTAAGCGTTCAGCCTGCTTTGTCGTCTGCGACGGTGTGGCTGGGTTTCCTGGTGGTGATAAGGCGGCCGCCATCGCCCGCAGCAGCCTGCTGCAGGCATTTGATGGCGACGCGCATCTCAATGCGCAGTCGATTCGTAATTACGTTAATCACGCGAATCACGCCATCCGGCAGCAGCAAAAAGCCAGCAGTGAACACAGCCGGATGGGTACCACGCTGGTCAGCCTGTTCATAGACCGCGACTACCATCTGGCCTGCTGGGCCCATGCCGGTGACAGCCGCCTCTATCTGTTTCGTCGCGGCTATCTCTATCTCGTCACCACCGACCACAGCCTGGTGCAGCAGATGAAAGATGCCGGACATCGCACCGAAGGCATCAACAGCAATCTGCTCTATTTTGCGCTGGGAATGGGCGATGAGCAGCGCGACGCCAGCTACAGCGATGTGGTCGGGATTGAAGATGGCGATGCCTTTTTACTCTGCACCGATGGTTTCTGGCACGGCGTGACGCTGGAACAGATGCAGCAGTCACTGCACATGGTGAACACACCGGAAGAGTGGCTGACGCTGATGCAGCAAATCATCAAAAACGATCAGTCGGATCAGGGACAGCAGGATAATTTCAG
The DNA here is from genome assembly GCF_013415305.1 of Pantoea sp. WMus005. Taxonomy (GTDB): domain Bacteria; phylum Pseudomonadota; class Gammaproteobacteria; order Enterobacterales; family Enterobacteriaceae; genus Pantoea; species Pantoea rara. The sequence continues at coordinate 1,445,832 of NZ_JACBXU010000001.1, read as the reverse complement.
TGCGCTGGCCGTCTGGATTGGATCGCCTCAGGACACCACCTTGCTGCACTCGCTCTCTGAAGCGGCGCAGTTCTTCCCTCTGCGAGATTGAGAACGCCAACATGAAATATGGATTACTGGGTCTGGCTGCGATGCTGCTTAGCATGCAGGTTTATGCTGAAAACTATCGCATCGTACAGTCCCCGGCACAGAAACTGGATGTCTGGATTGATGACGTCAAAAACAATCAGCTGTCGAGCTGGTGTAACAGCACTGTTAACCTGCGCATCGTCACGCTGGGTGAGAAAAATCCCACCGTCTTAAAAGAGTTCTTGCCCCGGGTGGCCGGATTAATGGCGACGCAGTGTAAACCGCTGCAGCAGCTGCACTGGCAACTGACCGATCCAGAGGGCATTGCAATCGCCACCGGCAGCGCCGCCCGCGCGCAGCAGTGGAAAACCGTGGTGACACCACCCGCACCTCAGCAACAGCAACAGCCAGCCACGGCGGCCATACCCATTGACGCGCTGCGTAATGCCGCCCAGGCGGATACCTCACCGTGGCTGCAATTCAGTCTGCTCGATGGCTGCCATTTCCGGACCTGGTGGCAGCATCCGGCACAGGGCAGCGCGCTGTTTGTTCCGGCAAAACAGGGGCTGGTCTGCGGTTCTGACGGCTGGCTCAGCGGACAAAGCCGCCTGACGCAGCAGGGTAACGGCGCGCCGGCAGCCGTCGGCGTGACTTTCCTGCAGGGCTTCCCGGTAATGGGACTGAGCAGTCAGTCATCCACGGCCGAACTCCACATCACCACGGTCAATAGTGAGCGCATGGTGCTGAGCAACGAAAAATCCCCGGACAGCTGGCTGGTTCTGCCGTTCAGCAACCGCTTTAACGGCTGGCAGGCAACGCGTCAGGTGGTGGTGCAGATGCCCGCCAGCGAAGCGGCTGATGAGAGTGCGCTGCAGGCGCGTCTGCAGGAAGTCCGCAAAGTCTGGTCACCGTGGGTGAGCGGTGATGCCACGCTGAGCGTAAAGCTGGTGGAAAAACTGCACCCTGAACTGAAAGATCCCGCCGCCGCGGCCTATCGCACCCTTAACTGACGCAAAAGGAGTTTGCATGGAATCCTTACAACACCTTCTGGCTAACGCCACGCTCAGCGAGACGCTGGCTGATGTCACCCGTCAGATTCAGGCGAATCCGGCGAACGCCGACCTGCGGGCTGCCTTTGTGCAACTGCTCTGCCTGTCAGGCAACTGGACGCGCGCGCAGACACAGCTGCAATCCTGGCTGGCGTTAAGTCCGCAGGCGCAACCGACCGTCACTCTGTTGCAGCAGGCGATTGCCGGTGAACTGCAGCGTGATGCAGTACTGCGTGGCGAGGCCGACCCGGTGCTGCCGGGCAGTGCCTGGCACTGGTGCGACACGCTGCTGGCCGCCTTACAGGCCGAAACGGCAGGCGATGTCGCGCGCGGCAGCGCACTGCGGGCAGAGGCACTCAACCTCGCCGCCGCCAATCCTGGCACCGCGACCCAGCAGGATCAGCCGACCGCATTCAGCTGGCTGATGGATGGCGACAGCCGTTTCGGGCCGGTGTGTGAAGTGATCAATCAGGGTCGTTATTACTGGATCCCGTTTGCCGCTATTCGTGAGATGCAGTTCCAGGCGCCGGCCAGCGTCACTGATCTGGTGTGGCGTCATACGCGGGTGCAGCTGGTGGATGGCAGCGAGCAGGTGTGTCAGATCCCGGCGCGCTATCCGCTGCGGGCAGAATCAGACGAGCGTTTTCTGCGCGCCAGCGTCACCGAATGGCAGCCGCTGGGCGACGACCCGGATCAGTTTATCGGCCAGGGGCAAAAAATGTGGATCAGCGACAGAGCGGAATTCTCGCTGCTGAGCCTGCAGCAGGTCACGTTCGACAACACCGAGTCTGCCGATGAGTCATGATTCAGGCGCGCACAATGATGGCTATGCCCAGCTGCATGGCGGCTTTCACGCGCGCAAAAAGCGCGATGCGTTAACCGCCCGCGACAAGCTGCAATCTTCATTGCTGGATCGCCTGACCGACAACGCGCCGGACAAGCAGCAGGAGGCGGAGAACAGCATGCTGATCAGCCACAGCACGCTGCGCCGCCACGTCCTGCGCGATCTGCAGTGGCTCTTCAACACCATTAATAACGAAGCGCAGCAGGATCTGGACGGTTTCGATCAGGTGCAGCGCTCGGTCTGGAATTTCGGCGTTGCGCCGCTGGCCGGGCAGAACGTCTCCGATATCGAATGGCAGGATATGCAGCGCAAAATGACCAACGCCATTCTGCACTTCGAGCCGCGCATTCTGCCGCAGGGGCTGCAGGTGCGCTGTGTCAGCGATCTCGGCTCGCTCAGCCTGCACAACGTACTGTCGATTGAGATCAAAGGGCGGCTCTGGTGCGTACCTTATCCGCTGGCGTTTCTGTTCCGCACTCAGGTTGATCTGGAGAGCGGCCATTTCGAACTTCAGGATGCAGGGTAATCATGGACAGCAATCTGCTCGACTACTACAACCGTGAACTGGCCTACCTGCGCGAGATGGGGGCAGAGTTCGCGACGCGTTACCCGAAAGTGGCGGGACGTCTCGGCATGCATGGCATCGACGTGGCAGATCCTTATGTAGAACGGCTAATGGAGGGATTCGCCTTCCTGACGTCGCGCGTGCAGCTGAAGATGGATGCGGAGTTTCCGCGCTTCTCGCAGCGTCTGCTGGAGATGATTGCGCCATCCTATCTTTCGCCAACGCCGTCAATGGCCATCGCACAGCTGACGCCGGACAGCCGCAAGGGTGACATGACTCAGGGCTTCCGCGTGCCGCGTGGCACCATGATGGAGAGCCAGAATCTGAAAAAAACCGGGGTGACCTGTAGCTACTCCACCGCACATGATGTGGTGCTGCATCCGCTGCGGATCAGCGAAGCCAGCCTCGGCGGCGTGCCGGGCGATCTGCCCTCAGGTGAGCTGAAACTCACGGGCCTGGGCGCCGCGAGTGCGCTGCGCATCCGCATCACGTGTGAAGGGATCTCCTCCCTGAGTCAGCTCAACGTGGACGACCTGATGCTGTTCCTCAGTGGCCCGGATATTCAGGCACTGAAGCTGCTGGAGCTGCTGATGCAGCACAGGGTAGGCATCGTCCTGCAGTCGGTAGAGAAACGGCCGCTGCGTCAGGTGCTGACAGATGACGCGCTGCAGCAGGAGGGTTTCGCGCCGGAGCAGGCATTGTTGCCGGACGATCTGCGTAACTTCGACGGGTATCGTCTGTTGCAGGAATATTTCGCCTTTCCGGCACGTTTCCAGTTTATCAGCCTGAACCAGCTCGGCCCGTTTCTGCGCCGCTGCGACAACGCCACGGCATTCGACATTATCATCCTGCTCGACAAAGCGGACAGCGCGCTGGAAAGCGTGGTCGATCACAGCCATCTGGCGCTGCACTGCACGCCGGTCATTAACCTGTTTCCGAAAACCGCTGAGCGTCTGAAGGTCAGCGACAGCCAGCATGAATATCATCTGGTGGTGGATAACATCCGGCCACTGGATTATGAAGTGCATTCGGTTCAGCGGTTGTTCGCCACCGTAGAGGGGAAGCGGGAAGAGCAGGTCTTCCGTCCGTTCTGGAGCACCTTCAGCGGTGACCAGGGTGACTATGGCGCCTACTTCTCGCTGCGCCGTGAACAGCGCACCCTGTCAGAGCAGGCCCAGCGTTACGGTACGCGCACCGGCTACATCGGTTCCGAAGTTTTTCTGTCGCTGGTGGATGAGCATCACGCGCCGTGGCGCGATGAGGTGCGCTATCTCTCTGCTGAGGTGATGTGTACCAGTCGCGATCTGCCGCTGATGCTGCAGCAGGATCAGGGCAACTTCGTGATGCCGGACTCCATTCCGGTGTCGGAGCTGAAACTGTGCAAAGGACCGACACCGCCGCGCCCGGCGCTGGCGGAAGGCCTTTCAGCGTGGCGGCTGATCAGCCATCTGCAGATGAACTACCTCAGCCTGATGGACAGCAGCGACGGAGAAGGTGCGGCCGCGCTGCGCCAGCTGCTGAGCCTCTACGCCAACCTCGCTGAAGCGCCGGTTGCCCGCCAGATTGACGGCATCCGCCACTGTACGCTCAGCGCGGTCAACCGCCGCGTGCCGGAGCCAGGCCCGGTGGTGTTTGCGCGCGGCGTCAGCATTACGCTGGAGGTGGATGAGCAGGCGTTTTCGGGTGCCAGCCCGTGGCTGTTCGGTAGCGTGCTGGAGCGGGTCTGTGGCCGACTGGTGGCGCTGAACAGCTTCACGGAGTTCACCCTGAACAGTCAGCAGCGCGGGGAAGTCGGCTACTGGCCGCCGCGCATGGGCCGGAAAGCGCTGATATGAGTGGCGAAAAGGTGATTACGCTGCCACGGCTCACCCGACTGCCGGATAATTTCTGGCAAAAAGTGATGGCCGCGCCGTGGCGCTACGATCTGTTCCAGCTGCTGCGGCGGCTGGATGCGCAGGGTGGCCAGCGCTATCCACTGGGCCGTGCGCCGCTGCCGAAGTTTGAATCGGTACGCATTGGTCAGACGCCGTCACTGGCGTTTGCCCCTGCCACCGTCGCCAGCGTCACGCCACGTGACGAGGCGGGAAGACATGAGCTGTCGATCTTCAGCTTTGGCCTGTTTGGCCCTAATGGTCCACTGCCCACTCATCTGACCGAATATGTGCACGAACGCATCGTGCATCATCAGGATCACAGCCTGTCCGCGTTTGCTGACCTGTTTCACCACCGCGCCACGCTGCTGTTTTATCGCGCCTGGGCGGATGCGCAGCCGACCGTGTCGCTGGATCGCCCCGACGACAGTCGCTTCCTGAACTATCTTGCCTGTCTGGCCGGCATCGGTTTACCCGCCCAGCAGCAGGCCAGCTCGCTGAGTCTTCATGCCCGGCTGATGCTGGTGGGCCATCTCAGCCGTCACGGTCACGATGCCGAAGGGCTGGTGCGCATCCTGCGCCACTACTTTGGCGTACCGGTCCGGCTCACGCAGAACCTGCCGCACTGGCTGACGCTGGACAGTCGCGATCAGGCCCGGCTGGGCGCGGGACGTCACATGCCCCGGCTGGGCGCCTCCGCGTTTCTCGGCGTGGCGGTACGCGATGTGCAGCACCGTTTTCGCCTGCACCTGGGCCCGCTCAGCGCTGCGCAGTATGCCCGTTTTCTGCCGGATGCACCTGGCGCGCAGGAAGTGCGCGACTGGGTACGCCACTACCTGGGCATCGAAATGCAGTGGGATCTCAGCCTGATCCTCGCTGCTGACGAGGTGCAGGGCGTGGCGCTGGGCGGCAGTGCCCGACTCGGCTACACCAGCTGGCTGGGGCAGATGCCGCAGCCGCACGATCGTGAAGATTTTATGTTTGAGGTTGAGGCAGCTTCACGCTAGCCCAGCCGCTTTCCCTGTTACACAGCCTGCGTCTTTCATTGAAGAGAGCCCCCCTATGTCAGAAATCAGCCGTGCCGTGCTATTCGGCAAACTGGATACGCTGTTATTTACCTCGCTGGAAAGCGCCACCGCCTTTTGCAAACTGCGCGGCAATCCCTATGTTGAGCTGGTGCACTGGCTGCATCAGCTGATGCAGCAGCAGGATGGCGACTTACAGCAGGTCATCACACATTTTTCACTGGATGAAAAGGCCCTGACTCAGGACATCGTTGCCGCGCTGGATCGCCTGCCGCGCGGTGCCAGTGCGGTCTCCGACCTCTCCGAGCATATCGACAGCGCCGTGGAGCGGGCGTGGGTCTACGCCTCGCTGAAATATGGCGCGACCCGCATTCGCGGCGGCCATCTGCTGATCGGCATGCTGAAAACCTTCAACCTGGCCAGCGTACTGAAAGGCATCTCCGGCCAGTTCAGCCGCGTCAACGCCGATGCGCTGCTGGCGGAGTTCGACACGCTACTCAGTAACAGCAAAGAAGCGCAGCAGGCGATGAGCGCACCGGCGGACGCGGCGGGCGCACCGCCTGCGGCCGGTGGCACGACGCTGGAACAGTATGGACAGGACCTGACCGCGCGCGCCCGTGAAGGCCGCATCGATCCGGTGACCGGACGTGACGATGAGATCCGCCAGATGGTCGATATCCTGATGCGTCGTCGTCAGAATAACCCGCTGCTGACCGGTGAAGCGGGCGTCGGCAAAACCGCGGTGGTCGAAGGCCTCGCACTGCGTATTGCCGCGGGTGATGTCCCTGCGCCGCTGCGCGATGTGCAACTCTGGCTGCTGGATATCGGCCTGCTGCAGGCCGGTGCCGGAATGAAAGGGGAGTTCGAAGCGCGGCTGCAGGCGCTGATCAATGAAGTGCAGTCCAGCCCGACGCCGATTGTGCTGTTCGTCGACGAGATTCACACTCTGGTCGGCGCGGGCGGTCAGCAGGGTACCGGCGATGCCGCTAACCTGCTGAAGCCGGCACTGGCGCGCGGCCAGCTTCGCACCATTGGCGCGACCACCTGGGCCGAATACAAAAAGTACATCGAGAAAGATCCGGCGCTGACCCGCCGCTTCCAGACCGTGCAGGTGCAGGAGCCGGATGAAGCCAAAGCGATTCTGATGCTGCGCAGCACCGTCAGCGCGCTGGAGAAACATCATCGGGTACTGCTGCTGGATGATGCGGTCACTGCGGCGGTGAAACTATCCCATCGCTACATTCCGGCGCGTCAGCTGCCCGATAAAGCGGTGGCACTGCTGGATACTGCCTGCGCCCGCGTAGCGGTCAGCCAGGGCGCACAGCCTGCGGCGCTGGAAGATTGCCTGCACCGTCTGGCCGCGCTGGAGATTGAAGCGGAAATCATTGAGCGTGAAATCCGCGTCGGTCTTGGCGATGTGACGCGTCAGCAGGCGATTGCCGCAGAGCGCACTGTCCTGGAAGCTGAACGCGATGCGCTGCAACAGCGCTGGCTGCAGGAACGCGAACTGGTCGAGACGCTGATCACGCTGCGCGCCCGCTGTGTGACTGAAGAAGATCCGGCGCTGCGTGAACAGCGCGATGCGACGCAGCAGCAACTCACGGCGCTGCAGGGCGACTCGCCGCTGCTGTTTGCCGCCGTCGATGCGGGCGTGGTGGCTGCCGTGGTTTCGGACTGGACCGGCATTCCGCTGGGCCGGATGGTGAAGAATGAGATCGACGCCGTTCTGAATCTGGCTGACACACTTAACCAGCGCGTCATCGGCCAGCGTCACGGTCTGGAGCTGATCGCGAAGCGGGTTCGCACTACGCGCGCGCGTCTGGATAACCCTAACAAGCCCGCAGGCGTCTTTATGCTGTGCGGTCCGTCCGGTGTCGGTAAAACCGAGACCGCGCTGGCGCTGGCCGAGTCGCTGTATGGCGGCGAGCAGAACATCATCACCATCAACATGAGTGAGTTCCAGGAGGCGCACACCGTCTCGACGCTGAAAGGCGCACCGCCGGGCTACGTCGGTTACGGCGAGGGCGGCGTGCTGACCGAAGCCGTTCGCCGTCGTCCCTACAGCGTGGTGCTGCTGGATGAGATTGAAAAAGCTCATCCGGATGTGCATGAGCTGTTCTTCCAGGTATTTGATAAAGGCTGGATGGAGGATGGCGAAGGCCGCCACATCGACTTCCGCAACACCATCATCATTCTGACCTCAAATGTCGGCACGCAGCTTATCAGCGCGATGTGTGCCGATCCTGAGCTGATGCCCGATCCCGACGCCCTGAGCACCGCGCTGCGTAAGCCGCTGCTGGAGGTATTCCCGCCTGCGCTGCTGGGCCGTCTGCTGGTGGTGCCGTATTACCCGCTCAGCGACGCGATGCTGGCAGAGATTGTGCGGCTGCAGCTGGCGCGCATTGTGCGCCGTCTGGCCGACAACCACGGCATTGAAGCGCAGATCGACGAGTCGGTGGTCAGCCAGATCGTTCAGCGCTGCACCGAGGTGGAGTCGGGCGGTCGCATGGTAGATGCCATCCTCACCAACACGCTGTTGCCGCAGATGAGCCAGATATTGCTGAGTGCCCACGCCCGCGATGAACGCTATCGCCGCGTTGAAGTGCGTTGTGAGCAGGGCGAATTTGTCTGCCAGTTCACAGTTTAATCCTGGCTATCAGAGAGCTTTTGAATATGTCGGAACATGATCAACCCCTGAATGTCCCCAACGCCCTGCCGCTGGGTTACCGCTTCAATGAATTTGAAATCAAAGAGGTCATCGGCGGTGGCGGCTTTGGTATCGTCTATCGCGCCTGGGATCACCAGCTGGAACGTGATATCGCCATCAAAGAGTTCATGCCCGCCTCGCTGGCGGTGCGCAGCGATGACCTCAATCTGGTGCTGCGCAGTGAGCGGTTCAGCAAAACCTTTCACGCCGGACTGAACAGCTTTATTCAGGAGGCGCGTCTGCTGGCGCGCTTTAATCATCCGAACCTGCTGCACGTGCTGCGTTTCTGGGTGCAGAATGACACCGCTTATATGGGCACGGTGTTCTATAGCGGCACCACGCTCTCGAACTTCAGCGAACGGAATCCGCAGTCGGTGAATGAGGCCTGGATTCGTCGCATGCTGCCACCGCTGCTGGGTGCGATCAAAACCATCCATGAAGCGGGTTACCTGCACCGTGATATCTCGCTGGATAACATCCAGATTCAGAGCAGCGGCGAGCCGATTCTGCTGGACTTCGGGTCGGCGCGTAAAACCATCGGCAACCTGTCGGATGAGAGCGAGACCATGCTGCGTCCCGGCTATGCGCCGATTGAGCAGTACAGCGATAACGACGAGAGCGAGCAGGGCGCATGGACCGATATCTACGCGCTGGGCGCGGTGCTGCATACGCTGATCACCGGTGCGCCACCTCCGGTGAGCGTGGTGCGCAGCATCGAAGATAACTACCAGCCGCTGATGCAGCGTCGTCAGGCGGGCTACTCGACGGCGCTGCTCAGCGCCATCGATCGCGCGCTGGCGCTGAAACCGGAAGATCGTCCGCAGAGCATTGATGATTTTGCTGTGCTGATGGCGCTGCCGGAACGTGAACCGGAACCGCTGCTCAGTGCAAAAATGAGCGGGCCAGGCACGATGCTGGTGCCGATCGAAGAAGAAGAGGAGGTCGTCAAACCCGCCTCGCCGCTGAAAGCGCTGCTGGGACACCGCTTTGCACTGCCGGGCCTGGTGGCTGCGGGCGTGCTGGTCGGGCTGTGCGCCGGTCTGCTGATGTCACGCGGTAATGAACAGACGGATTCGGCTGAGGTCGCGCAGAACAGCGCGCCTGCCGTCACCGTCGCGCCTGCCGTCACCGTCGCGCCTGCCGTCACCGTCGCGCCGGTTAACCAACCAGTTGCTGCGCCACCGACGCAGCCTGAGACCCCGCCGGATACCGTTGCCAGCGCCCCGGCTCAGACTGCTGAGCCTGCGCAGACCGCCGCACGTGAACCCGATCCTCAACCGGCACCGCCACCCGCGCCGGTCGCCCAGGTTTATATCCGTCTGCAGCAGGGTGAACGCGTTCAGGTGAACGGTCAGCCGCAGGCGCTGGTCCCGGCGGTGAATGGCTTCGCGACGCTGCAGCTGGCCCCGGGTAACTACACCTTTGCCATCAGCGGCCAGAGTGGCACCCGCCAGCAGACGCTGAACATCAGCGAAGAAGGCGTCTGGTTGCTCGATCCACACAGTTAATAGTCAGGGATTACTTATGTTCTCACGCATTACTGCACAGCTGCCGGCGGACGGCCTGCTGTTCCACACGCTCACGGGCACCGAGACGCTGTCCCGTCCCTTTGTGCTCACCGCCGAACTGCTGGCCACCGACGCACGCATCGACCGTCACGCCCTGCTGGGCAAGCCGGTGACCTTTACGCTGCCGACCGACGGCCTGATGAACGCGCTGAGTCCGCGCTACCTCAACGGCAAAATCACCCGCGTGGCGGTGCGCAGTCAGGAGCTGAGCGGCACCCGCTACGCGGTCTATCAGCTGACGGTGGAGCCGGACCTGTGGCCGATGCGGCGCGACCGCAACCTGCGCATCTTCCAGAGCCAGACGGTGCCGCAGATTGTGCAGACGCTGCTGAAGGAGTACGGGGTCAGCGTGGAGACGCGCCTGGCGGGCAGCTACCGGGTGTGGGAGTACTGCGTGCAGTATCAGGAGAGCAGCCTGGACTTTATCAGCCGCCTGATGGAGCTGGAGGGGATTTACTACTTCTTCCGCCACGAGGCGGACAGGCACACGCTGGTGCTGTGCGACGCGCCGGACCAGCATCAGGCGTTTCCGGGCTATGAGACCATCGCCTATCATGTCACCCCGTCGGGTGGCGTGGTCACGGAAGAGGGCATCAGCCAGTGGTCGCTGGCGGAGAGCGTGACGCCGGGCATCTACAGCACCGACGACTACGACTTCCGCAAGCCGAACGCGTGGATGCTGCAGGCGCGGCAGAACCCGGCGTCGCCGGTGCCGGGGTCGGTGGACGTCTACGACTGGCCGGGCCACTTTGTCGACCACAGCCACGGCGAGTCCTACGCGCGCATCCGTCAGGAGGTGTGGCAGGCCGAGCACCACAGCGTCAGCGGGTCGGGCACCGCCACCGGCATCGCGCCGGGCTTTACCTTCGCCATCATCAACGCGCCGCACTTCAGCGACAACGGCGAATACCTGGTCACTTCGGCAACCTATGACTTCGCCGAGAACAGCTACGCCAGCGGCGACACCGGCGACAGCCGGCACAACATTCACTTCACGGTGCTGCCGTCGTCGGTGACGTACCGCACGCCGCCGGAGACGCCGTGGCCGAAAACGCACGGCCCGCAGACGGCAAAGGTGGTGGGGCCGAAAGGCGAGTCCATCTGGACCGACCGCTACGGCCGGGTGAAGGTGAAGTTTCACTGGGACCGTCTGGCGAAGGGCGACGACACGAGTTCGTGCTGGGTGCGCGTCTCCAGCGCCTGGGCCGGCCAGGGGTTCGGCGGGGTGCAGATCCCGCGTGTCAACGACGAAGTGGTGGTGGACTTCATCAACGGCGATCCGGACCGTCCGCTGATCATCGGCCGGGTGTATAACGAGGCGAGCATGCCGCCGTGGGCGCTGCCGGCGGCGGCGACGCAGATGGGCTTTTTAAGCCGGTCGAAGGATGGTAACAGCGATACTGCTAATGCGTTGCGTTTTGAAGACAAAGCAGGACATGAGCAGATTTGGATCCACGCCGAAAAAAATATGGATACGGAAGTGGAAAGCTGTGAGACGCACCATGTCGGTGTGGATCGGCAGAAAACCATAGGCCGTGACGAAAAGGTCACGATAAAGCGCAATCGTCAGGCCGACGTGGGTGAACATGCGGTGAGCAATACGGGCATCCAGCACGTTATTAATGTTGGCGAAGGCGAAACGGTGCTGACCATGGATAAAGAGGGCAATGCGCTGCTTGAAGCCAATACCAGCATCAAATTAAAGGTGAAAGAGAATTACATCCTGATCACCCCTGACGCTATTCAAATCAAGGTGAAAACAGGAAGTATCCATGCTGAGAGCGAGTTGCAGGCACTGTTTAAGGGCAATGAGTTGACCACTTTAGGTACCGGTAAAAATGCTGAATTAAAGGCGAATGACAAGGTAAGCATTACCGGCACGAACATCACCGACATCAAAGGCGCGGTCGTCAATATTAACAGTTAATCGCTTATTGGAAGGAACATCAGTATGGGTATGCCTGCGGCCAGAGCTTCTGTGGATAAAGCGGCTCACGATGGCCCCATTCAATGCGGCAGTCCTGACGTTATCATTGGCGGATTTCCCGCTGCGCGAAAAGGTGATGAATTTTCGTGTAAGCAACACGGTAGCGGTATTATCGTCAGCGGCTCCGGCAGCGTATTCGTTAACGGTATGGCGCTGGCCCGTCAGGGTGATAAGACGCAGTGCCATGCAGGTGGGGCGTCGACTCCCGCGAAATGTAAACCTGCACCGCCTCAATACTGGGGAGGCTCGCTGGCGAAGAAAGCTGGTGATGATGGGATGTTGCATGGCGAGCACTACGATGCGCGAATTTTAGGGGCGTATGCCAGCCTGAAAGACAGCACCAATGATGGCAGTTATGACACTGTGTCGGCAGGGTTTTCGCTTGAAAACCTCACATTAGCGAATATGAAAAGTGACGCACTTTTGAAAGGTGAGTTGCGGAATAAAATAGCGGATGCCAATGCAACTGGCTCACTTTACACCGGTGATAGCGGAATCTATGGCATTAATGGCAAAGCCGCAGCGGCGGGTATGCAATATGGCGCGACGGGCTCAATAGGAACAGAGAACACATTGTATGCCATCGCTACCGGCGATGTGACGCTTGGCACTGCTGATGCAAAAGCGGTTGTAGAAGTATATACCGGCAATAAAGGAAGATATGGGTTCAGCGTTGAGGGGGGCGCAGGTGCAGCGGCAGTGAAAGAGAGCGTTACGGGGAAAGTTAGCCTGTACGGTATTGTAGTAGCTGATGCTAAAGGCGGAGTACATTTAGGCGCAGTAGGTGCAGCAGGAGGTTTAACTGCCTATGCGGATGAAACCGATTACTCAGCTACAGTAAAGCTCTCAGGTAGGTTAGCTTTTATACTGGGGATAACAGGCGATATTAATGTAAAAATTGCATTAAAACCCCTCCGCGACCTGTTTTTTGGTGAAAGGGATAGTACAGAAAAATCTGGAAGCAATGGTGGTGCAGATGGTGCTATCATCAACGGTTGCGCAACGGTTTTAGTTGGCGGTTAAATAAAGATAGGGTTGATTCTAACATGAAATTTATAGCGTTTTTATTTTTCTGGATTGTAACGGTTTATTATGTCTGGAACGGAAAGGATTTTTATAATAAAAAAGAATGGGCAGGATTTGGTAAGAAGTTTGTAGGTGTGCTGGTTGGTATTGTAGTACTTGCCTTTGCGCTCAAAGGATTAGTGTTAGCTATTCCCGGGTTTAGTAATGATCTTGCTGGAGATTTAATGGAAGAAATAGGCATTTCTTTTATATTTATCCTTGGCATAAAGTTTATGATTATCATGATTTGCACTTTATTTAGTGGGATTGTGGGTTTTCAAAAAAAATATAATGCTGATAATTATGCCCGAATTTCACCTGCTGCCAGTAAGTTAGTGCCTGGCATGCTCATCTTTGCAAAATGCGTGGTTTCTCTTGGCTCTATAGTGATTTATTACGGCATCTGGCTAGCGAATTAAATTAAGAAGGGAAACAGGCTATGAATTTTGAAACGGACTATACTTTTCCCCTTACGCCGGGTTTCTCTAAAGAAGAAATCGAACAACGCTTCTGGAAATGCCTTTATACATCGGCCAGAGAAGAAATGCTGCATTACTGGGTTGTGCTTCCTAAAAGCCTCAAACCTGCGGAACTGGAGCCGGTTGCGTTCCCTGATGTCGGTTTAACCAATATCGGTCGCTACTTAACCACGGATGACTCACCTTATCTGGAAGTTTGGGCCGCGTATGAACGCTGCCAGTGGGAGATGAATGCGTCTGACTGGCTGTTTAAAAAACTCGCCATGATGGGCGAAAAAATTCTGCACCGCCGTCTTGTCGGTAAAGCCTCGGAAAATGGTATTTTTGCAGATGTATTGACCCTAAAAACGCACGCTTCCGGTGACGAAGTGATCTCACGATACACTGTTCAAAAAGATTACAATCGAGAGAGCGGCGGTGGAAACTACCTCTTATTAAAAGCGTCCTGTGCAGCACGCGACTATCCTTCGCTTGCCAATGAAATCTATTTTACAGTGGTTAACTGGAATCTGCTGCATCGCAGTAACTTGGCCATGGCGGAGTTGCTGACCTCGGTTAACCTGGATGGGGAAAACGCTTTTAAAATACCGGTGTCCTGGCATGCCAGCGTTATTGCTGAGAACAGACTTATCGTCGATCACACTATAGATGGTGTGAATTACGGGGTCATTAATTTTTGCTTTTATTCCGGTACCGTATGCCATTCCGCAGAGGATGCTTTTGAAAAGTCGACGCAACGTTTCCGGGAGCATGAGCATTCGGTCACGCTGGTGGCAAACGAGTTGGAACCCATTCCTAATGATATCAATGCTGCGCTGGGATCATTATCGACCTGTACAGGTGAGCTCTACAGCGACGAAGAGAAAATGCGCGCCTTTTATCAGAGTTACATATTCAATTGTTCAGGCTTGTGGTGCTACGTTGAATTGGTAGGGCAGCACAGAAATGATAAAAGTTATCACTTCGAAGCGAATAAACGCTGCGTAGAAATTATTCTGGCGACCCTGAATATCAACGTGAAATAATAGTAATCCTGCCAGTTAGACATCTTTAGCTGGCATTCCGTCTCGTAGCAATGAGTATTAAGGCACCTGTTTTTAACTCGTCATGTGATCCGCTGCAATAATAAAAGACGCTTGTCTGACCCTCTGGTATTGCCTGACCTCGGGCAATACCCGGGTTAATTCACCGATTACCATCTGTCCGGGAAATCACTATGTTTGATCGTATCACCGTCCTTCTGCCGGCGGACGGCCTGCTGTTCCACACGCTCACGGGCACCGAGACGCTGTCCCGTCCGTTTGTGCTCACCGCCGAACTGCTGGCCACCGACGCACGCATCGACCGTCACGCCCTGCTGGGCAAGCCGGTGACCTTTACGCTGCCGACCGACGGCCTGATGAACGCGCTGAGCCCGCGCTACCTCAACGGAAAAATTACCCGCGTGGCGGTGCGCAGCCAGGAGCTGAGCGGCACCCGCTACGCGGTCTACCAGCTGACGGTGGAGCCGGACCTGTGGCCGATGCGGCGCGACCGCAACCTGCGCATCTTCCAGAGCCAGACGGTACCGCAGATAGTGCAGACGCTGCTGAAGGAGTACGGGGTTAACGTGGAGACGCGCCTGGCGGGCAGCTACCGGGTGTGGGAGTACTGCGTGCAGTATCAGGAGAGCAGCCTGGACTTTATCAGCCGCCTGATGGAGCTGGAGGGGATTTACTACTTCTTCCGCCACGAGGCGGACAGGCACACGCTGGTGCTGTGCGACGCGCCGGACCAGCATCAGGCGTTTCCGGGCTATGAGACCATCGCCTATCACGTCACCCCGTCGGGCGGCGTGGTAACGGAAGAGGGCATCAGCCAGTGGTCGCTGGCGGAGAGCGTGACGCCGGGCATCTACAGCACCGACGACTACGACTTCCGCAAGCCGAACGCGTGGATGCTGCAGGCGCGGCAGAACCCGGCGTCGCCGGTGCCGGGCTCGGTGGACGTCTACGACTGGCCGGGCCACTTTGTCGACCACAGCCACGGCGAGTCTTACGCGCGCATCCGTCAGGAGGTGTGGCAGGCCGAGCACCACAGCGTCAGCGGGTCGGGCACCGCCACCGGCATCGCGCCGGGCTTCACCTTCGCCATCATCAACGCGCCGCACTTCAGCGACAACGGCGAGTATCTGGTGACCTCGGCGACCTATGACTTCGCCGAGAACAGCTACGCCAGCGGCGACACCGGCGACAGCCGGCACAACATCAGCTTCACGGTGCTGCCGTCGTCGGTGACGTACCGCACGCCGCCGGAGACGCCGTGGCCGAAAACGCACGGCCCGCAGACGGCGAAGGTGGTGGGGCCGAAAGGCGAGTCGATCTGGACCGACCGCTACGGCCGGGTAAAGGTGAAGTTTCACTGGGACCGTCTGGCGAAGGGCGACGACACCAGCTCCTGCTGGGTACGCGTCTCCAGCGCCTGGGCGGGTCAGGGATTCGGCGGGGTGCAGATCCCGCGGGTCAACGACGAAGTGGTGGTGGACTTCATCAACGGCGATCCGGACCGTCCGCTGATTATCGGCCGCGTGTACAACGAGGCGAGCATGCCGCCGTGGGCGCTGCCGGCAGCGGCGACGCAGATGGGCTTTTTAAGCCGGTCGAAGGATGGCACGGCGGATACGGCGAACGCGCTGAGGTTTGAGGATAAGGCGGGTGAGGAACACCTGTGGATTCAGGCACAGAAGAACATGGATACGCATGTTAAAAATGATGAATCACACAGTGTTCTGAACAATCGCATGGTTTCAGTGGGTGCTAATAATGAGACCAGGATAGAAGGCGACCATACTCTCGGCACTCAGGGAAATAGTAAAACGCTGACAACGGGCAATCGTACTGAACAGGCCTTTGCTTCTTACACAATTGCAGCCGGAGATACCTTAAGGATCGAGTGTGGTCTGAGCGCGATTGAGTTAACTAAAGAAGGTGCGATTAATTTTATTGGTAAAAATTTTAACATTACCGTTGATGGTAATGGAGAGATTAATACCAAAGGTGGTGAGTTACATTTAAATCCGGAAGGAGGAAGCGCTGCAATAATTGCACCGGGTAGTGGACATAAAAATAAAATAAAAAGTGAAATTGAAAACTACTTTTCTTCATCAGCAAAAAATACTAAAGGATAAAAATGGCCACCTATACTCTTCAGGAAGCTTCAATTGAACTGCCCGACATATTTAAAGACAGGACAATGAATCTTTTTACGCTCAGCGAAAATAATGCGAGTGAGTTTACGTTCGTAGTGTCTCGTGCATCTGCTTTTCATGACGATACAGTGCAAAAAGTGGCCGCTAGAATTATCAATGAGATGAGTGTCACTGTTCCCGCTTTTGTAAACGTAACATCACAACTGATCGAGATAGATAATCTGCCTGCAGTTGAGCTTTTTTATCATTTTGAAAATGATGGCGCTGAGATCTGGCAAAAACAATCGATTGTTTTATTTGATGATGACGCCGGGGGTAAAAAGATT
This sequence comes from Pantoea sp. WMus005, assembly GCF_013415305.1. Classification (GTDB taxonomy): domain Bacteria; phylum Pseudomonadota; class Gammaproteobacteria; order Enterobacterales; family Enterobacteriaceae; genus Pantoea; species Pantoea rara. The sequence goes on along the minus strand of NZ_JACBXU010000001.1, from coordinate 1,429,090 downwards.
GTTTGTTATATTGGAACATGCCCAGGACGTTTTAATGATTATTATAGTAAGCAATATCATGAGATTATTAACAGTATAAAATTTAATTCTCGTGATTCTGATGATGAGCCGGTACCCGTGGCAACTGATGCGACGGGGATTTTCTTTTCTTTTGATAACGATACTAAAGTGCTTACCGCACATGAAACTGTGACATTACTTTATCAGAATGTTGATTTGAAAAGAGCTCTGAATGGCAGTTATTTGTTCTTTGACTCAGCGGGAAGCCCATTACATATCGCCGCCTTAAATAATGAAGAGCCGTTGCGCTATGCACTATGGACATCATCACACAGAAAAAACTCATCTGTAAGAGATATTCTTGGCATGGCAAAAGCCTTTAAAGGACCAGCAGATCTCGCCAGCGAATCACAAATCCTTGCGTTTCTTCAGAGACATGAGGATGTATAAATCATGGCTGACTTCAATGCTGCCAGAGAGCAGGACGAGATAGCCCACACAGCCTCTAAAGGCTGGATGGTCGCCGGGTTAATTGGCGGCGCGATATTAGGTGCAGCAGCCGTTGTTGTTACCGGTGGAGCGGCTCTGGTTGTTGTATCCGCAGCAGCAGCCGGTGCTTGTGCTGCTGGAGGTGTGGGTGAAGTGCTTGGCAGCATGTCATGGGCTCCGCGACATAACACAGGCAAACTGTTATCCGGATCGCCGAATGTTTTCACTAACAGCAGAGCAGCAATACGGGCACATTTGTCCAAAGGCGACTGCGATGAGCACAGCGGCTCATCGCAACGGGTTGCTGAAGGTTCGGACAAAGTTTTTATTAACAACTTTCCTGCCGCCCGTATCGGAGACCGTTTGACCTGCAGCGCTGAGATATCTGGCGGTTCAACCAATGTCTTTATTGGCGGAGGCAAACTTCAGACTGACGACATCAACCCCGAAGTCCCCGGCTGGGTAAATTGGCTGATGATGGGAGTAGGCACTGCTGCCGTTGCGGTCCTGGCTTCACCTGCTATAGCCCTGCTAGGATTAGCAGGCGCAATGGGTGGTGGTTACGCTGGCAGCTGGGTCGGTGGCAGACTTTTCGGTGAAGGCTCTGACGGTCAAAAATGGTCTATGCTGGCAGGCAGTTTTGCCGGTGGGGCATTGGGTGGTAAAGGGGGTATGAAGTTTGACGGTTGGCGTGGTCGTAATAATATTAATGCTAACAAAATTCCGTTAAATGATGAAAAAATCGCCGAAATACAAAGTATCGAAAAAACATTTAGGCCAGACCCCGAAACATATTTACCTAAGGATTATATTGATTCTCATGCAAAATCCTTTGAAAATGGCGCATCTAGAATAGTCACTAGAAAAAGTTTTGAAGATTATGGTATTGGTAAACCTGATCCAGGGAGGACGGAATTTGTTCTAACCAAGGAGCGCGCTGGACAAATGATTTCTGAATCAAAAGGAGATGTAGGAGTGATTGCAGATAAATTAGGCATCCCACAGGAACAATTGAAAAACGATAGTCTTGTTTTGATTGAATTTGAACCTACAGAGTTGTACTCTCCAAAAATGCCTACTGGTAATGAATGGGGAGCTAATAAGCAATGGATTCCGGGTGGCAAACTACCACAAGGTGATCTTGAGGCTGTAGTAAAAACCGAAGGAATGGTTAAAGGCAGAGATTATACCGTGACCGATTTATTAACAGGAGAGAAATTATAATGAGTAAAAATAAAATAGCAATGAATCCTTGGGATTTTACTCTGTATGAGTGTGACGATAGCTCATATGTAATGAAGGTTATGTTTAGTGAAGGTGATTACAAAGTTGATGTCGAAAGGTTCTTCATTGTAACTCCATATATTGATATCCGTTCTATCGATATTGAAATGTTAAAAGATCTATCAAAAAAAATAAGAGAAGCCCCAGAACAGTACGTAATAAATGAAATTAGCAAGGAGAATTTTGAATTAATATAGTTTTAGTTTTTTCTATTTGGTGAATAAAAAGGTCTGTCTTTAGCTTACTTTATACATTCCGTTTGTAATAAGGTTGGCTTGGTGATTTTTAATTCAAGATCTGCCTTTGCTCTCAAACAAGAAGAGTGCATATTAGGTTTATGATGAAGAAAGAAAAATATACTGCTTTAGACTACATCAATGATGCTATTGATATCACTAATCAAAGAGCCATGGAAAAACCGGATTTTACAGTTTTTCAGGTTGCTCTGAAACAGCTTATGTACGTAAAAAAAATATTAACTGGTGAAGAAAAAGATAAAAGTGTCCTGCATAGCATGAATCTGGGGAGTTTGGCTTCCAAAGAGTTTGATACAACTGACCCAGAGCTTGCCAAACATCTTTCAAACGCAAATTATATTGCATCTCAAATAGGCGCGGGACTCAAAGTCATTCTTCCTCATCAAATCGATCCTGAATATGAAAAACGGAAAAAAATATATACAAAAGTACAGTAATAGATAAATATTGAGGCTTTAATGTATAAAGAATAACCCAAATAAAGTTCCCTGGTGGTAAATCACCAACTGGTGATTATGAAACTGTTATTTCCATGAAAAATTTAGATAAAGAGATAGACTATCAAGTTTATGACTTAAAGAAGGGGCGATTTATTATTGAAGCTAAGATTGTTAAGTCACGTCAAGGTGACTTTAATTTACTGCGTTCGGATAGTAAATGGTTTATAGGTGTTCTTATTCCAAATTTCTATCCAAACTCGCATTTTGACATTAGTAAGGTGTTTGTATTAGATGAAAATGATCTTCTTCATAGAGATGACTTTGACTATCTAATCAGTTTGGCCGAGACTATTCGTAAGGATTGGACCAAGTTCTTTGATAGAGAGGTTAAAGATATTAAGGTTGTGAAGTGATTTATTATAAGTGAATAAAAATAATTCCCTCTCACTAGAAAAAGATTTTTTTAGAGAGTTAATCCTATCACTTTTTATATTAAGTTACTATAGTGTAGGGTTTTGGGTAGACACTGTATTTAAATATAGGGTGATGCCTCTAATTGGTTTAATCTGATGTATAATGCACGCTTTTAAGATTCTCATGGCCAGCGTTAACGTTCATTGCCTCCATTGTCAGTCTGCTCACGTTTACCGCCATGGTCAGAACCCTAAAGGCTATGACAGATTTCGCAGCCGTCACTGCCACCGCATGTTTCAACTCACTTACGCTTATGAAGCCCGTAAGCCGTGCATTAATGAACAGATCACTGAAATGGCCTTCATCAATGGTGCCTGGGTTCGTGATACCGCCAGAACACTGAACATTGGCATTAACACCGTCATCCGGAGTTTAAAAAAATTAGGCCAAAGCGGTTAACCTCTTCACCCGTCGCCCATGCTGATGTGGCGCTTATCTGCGAACTTTATGAGCAGTGTAGCTTTGTTGGCAGTAAAGCCCGGCAGCATTGTTCTTTTTTTCGTGTGTTTTGATTTTCGCTAACATGCATAATGAAATAATCAAGAAGTAGTTAGTCAGTGAAATAAATGGGGATGTTAAATGTGCATGCCTCACGATGGTTTGTAATGTATATTATATTTCCTTATTTTAATTTAAAATTATTTAAAAAATAATTTCCTCTTTGTATTTCCTGGTTGATATCCAAAATACATATTGACTGAAAAAATATTATATTGATCATGTTCATAAATGTTTATTTTTTAATCGGGGTTTTGTTTTGAAAAATAATTTCGCCCTGATATCCATTACTTCTAATCAGAAGATGCTTTAAATAAAAAAATCATTTCCCTTCCACTTTTACTGACCCGCGTCATCGTCAGTTCTGTCTGTACGGAAAAAACCATGTTCTCACGCATTACTGCTCAGCTGCCGGCGGACGGCCTGCTGTTCCATACGCTCACCGGCACCGAGACGCTGTCCCGTCCCTTTGTGCTCACCGCCGAACTGCTGGCCACCGACGCGCGCATCGATCGCCACGCCCTGCTGGGCAAGCCGGTGACCTTTACGCTGCCGACCGACGGCCTGATGAACGCGCTGAGCCCGCGCTACCTCAACGGCAAAATCACCCGGGTGGCGGTGCGCAGCCAGGAGCTGAGCGGCACCCGCTACGCGGTCTACCAGCTGACGGTGGAGCCGGACCTGTGGCCGATGCGGCGCGACCGCAACCTGCGCATCTTCCAGAGCCAGACGGTGCCGCAGATAGTGCAGACGCTGCTGAAGGAGTACGGGGTCAGCGTGGAGACGCGCCTGGCGGGCAGCTACCGGGTGTGGGAGTACTGCGTGCAGTATCAGGAGAGCAGCCTGGACTTTATCAGCCGCCTGATGGAGCTGGAGGGGATTTACTACTTCTTCCGCCACGAGGCGGACAAACATACGCTGGTGCTGTGCGACGCGCCGGACCAGCATCAGGCGTTTCCGGGCTATGAGACCATCGCCTATCACGTCACCCCGTCGGGCGGCGTGGTGACGGAAGAGGGCATCAGCCAGTGGTCGCTGGCGGAGAGCGTGACGCCGGGCATCTACAGCACCGACGACTACGACTTCCGCAAGCCGAACGCGTGGATGCTGCAGGCGCGGCAGAACCCGGCGTCGCCGGTGCCGGGCTCGGTGGACGTCTACGACTGGCCGGGCCACTTTGTCGACCACAGCCACGGCGAGTCCTACGCGCGCATCCGTCAGGAGGTGTGGCAGGCCGAGCACCACAGCGTCAGCGGGTCGGGCACCGCCACCGGCATCGCGCCGGGCTTCACCTTCGCCATCATCAACGCGCCGCACTTCAGCGACAACGGCGAGTATCTGGTGACCTCGGCCACCTATGACTTCGCCGAGAACAGCTACGCCAGCGGCGACACCGGCGACAGCCGTCACAACATCAGCTTCACGGTGCTGCCGTCGTCGGTGACGTACCGCACGCCGCCGGAGACGCCGTGGCCGAAAACGCACGGCCCGCAGACCGCGAAGGTGGTGGGGCCGAAAGGCGAGTCGATCTGGACCGACCGCTACGGCCGGGTAAAGGTGAAGTTTCACTGGGACCGTCTGGCGAAGGGCGACGACACCAGCTCCTGCTGGGTACGCGTCTCCAGCGCCTGGGCGGGTCAGGGATTCGGCGGGGTGCAGATCCCGCGGGTCAACGACGAAGTGGTGGTGGACTTCATCAACGGCGATCCGGACCGTCCGCTGATTATCGGCCGCGTGTACAACGAGGCGAGCATGCCGCCGTGGGCGCTGCCGGCAGCGGCGACGCAGATGGGCTTTTTAAGCCGGTCGAAGGATGGCACGGCGGATACGGCGAACGCGCTGAGGTTTGAGGATAAGGCGGGTGAGGAACACCTGTGGATCCAGGCGCAAAAGAACATGGATACGCATGTTAAAAATGATTCCAGCCATTCAGTCGCCAACAATCATAGCCATTATGCGGGCGGCAATGAGCTCTACCGTATCGAAACCAATCGCGTCCACGGTGTAAAAGGGGGGGAAGAGAGGCTGACCGGTAAGGGCAAACTCGATGCGGTGGTCGATACCTATGTAGTGGGTTCAGGGACTAAACTCCGCCTGGAATGTGGCGAGAGTGCAATCGAACTTAATGCGAATGGCCAGATTAACATTGTGGGTAAGGGCTTCAATATTTTCGTGCAGGGCGATGGTCATATCACCACCTCTGGCGGCAAACTGAACCTGAACACAGATGGTGCGAAGCCAGGCACTAGCGCACCGGGCTCCAGTCATAAACAGAACATCAGTCAGGCGGTGGAGAATCTTTTCCCACCGAAGCAGAAAGGCCAGGCCGCGCCCGCTGCACCAAAGGCTGCGGCGGCACCGGCGAAAGGGGTGGCAACACCAAAAAATGGTGACAATTTTTCAACCATTTCTCCAATAATATTAAGACATGAAGGGGGCTATTCAAATCGCGCATCTGATAAAGGCGGTCCAACAAACCATGGGATTGCCTGGAATACATGGAAAAAATATTCAAAAGAGGATCTGGGTGTTGAGCCGACGCTAGAAAATCTTAAAAAAATCACTCCAGAACAGGCTGAGATTATTTACAAGAAAAGATATTGGGACCCAAGTGGTTTTAATGACATAAAAGATCCTAAGTTAGCTTTGATGTCCTATGACTGGAGCATTACATCTGGTGGGGCAGGAAAACAGATTCAAAAACTCTTAAATAGTCAATATGGAAAAAGTTTAAATGTTGATGGTGTCATTGGACCTGATACAATTTCAGCTATGAATAGTGTCGAAGATTCAGGTAAACTAACCGATAGCATTGCTGAAATCAGAAAGCAATATTATACTAACCTCACTATATCTGATCCTAAAAACTTACCCAATCTTACCGGCTGGATTAATAGGGTTAATGATTGTCTGGATTTTAAAGGTTAATTAAATGAACAAAGTTGGATTTAGCTTAGCGGTGTTGTTGTCAATCTCTTCATCATCCTTGTTTGCTTCAGACGATTTTACCGGTCAATGGAGTGGGCAAGAAAAAAATGATAACGGATCATTATACTCAACGTTAACATTAAAGTTAAAACAGAAAAATAATAACATAATGGGTAGCTATTGCTATGTTACCAGAAGCGGTAACAAAATAGATTGTCCTGATAATGAACAAAAAAATCTCAAAGGTGTTGCAAACGGAAATAATGCTTTGGTTGATTTTAATTCTGCTTTTGGTGGGGTAAAAGGTAAAGCAAGTTTAGAAATTAAAGATAATAAAGTTATATGGAAGTTAATTAAAGATCCTGAGAATGGTGAGTTCTATGCGCCTAAAAATTACACGCTCGATAAAGAAGTAAATCAGGAAAATTTAAAATCAGATATGAAAGTTTTTTCGACATCTGATTTCACCATTACTTTAGTGAATGGTTGCGGAGGGTTTTATACTGTATGTGATAAAGTTAAATACTTTGGCCTGAGAAATAAAGATGGAAAGCAAATTATTCTTGAAGGTAAAACCACACAGCCTGTTAATTTAAATAAAGCCGACGGAATGGTTTTTAAAAATAACGATGTAGATTATATTGTGCGCTTTAATCCGCTTGCGTTAAAGGTAATGCAGGGGAATAAAAAACTTGTAGAGCAAAGCGGTAAGTGGGAATGATAATTTTTATTTTTCAAATACGAAGGTTTTCCTGCGGCTCGAACAATATGTATAAAGTTAATTAATAATATGATATTTCTCGGGGAGGTGGTGTTTTATCTCCTCCCCGCACGTAGAATTTAACTTTGAATTTATATTCAGTAAGTTAAATTGCAATTTATTAGTGAGTAAACGAAAATTATTTCTTATTTTTTTGCTAAACTCGATAAAATTTAATGATTGTAGTTTTTTTGATAGTCTTATATTTGTGCTTGTCCTCATTTTTTATCTTGCATTGCAAGGGCCGAACCCAGCACGAACTTATCCTTTCCAACTCTTAATGATAGCGACTTTTCCGTTCTGCTAAATAGCTATGCTTTCAATCCCGGTGAGACCGGAAGCAACTAAAATTTCGTACGCGCAGGCAAGGCCCTGAGTTCAGCTATGGCCTGAGTCGACCTTTTCAGCGCAGGTGTGAATTATGACAAGTAAATATATTGTTCAATCACTACGGTTAAAAACGGTGTTTAATATAACTGGTGGAATCATTCTTCTACCGTTTTGACAAAGCGCTATACCAATGAAGCTGCTGAATTTTTGAATTTTTCAGGTGAATAAAGTGAGTTTATTTATTAAGTTGTTTTTTCTGGTTGTTTTTACAAGTGGCTCAATAGGTGTTGCAGCAGCATCGGATACCCAGCCGGCTTTCTCTCAATATAATAGTCTGAACAATGTTTCAACTATTTTTAATGACCAGAAAGCCGTTTCCAGTTTAAAGTCTGTGCTAGGTAGTGAGTACAATAACTTCAGCCAGAATTTTGATGTTTTTGGCGAACCTCATAAAACAGAGAGTGGTGGCATATTCGTTGAGGGCTGGTTAAAAGATCTTTACCTTGAGCAGGCTTCAGCATTTGTTATACAGCCTGACGGAAAAGTCTATGCTGCATGGATGCTGCCTGAGGATGATAAAATACATTATGTAAGTAATGATCGTGCAAGTAATAATATGCAGGATGATATTGCACGGTGGGTAAAACGCTTTGATAAAGATAAGTCAACCACTCCCGATAAGAACCAAAAAGACAGTCAAAAAGATAGCGAGAAAGTTTTTGAGACGGCAAAATTCAAAATAAAAATAACCTCGCTTTGTGCTACTGGTTCGGAGTGTAATGACGTTAGTTATGAGGGTGTAAGAAAATCAGATGGTGCAGTTGTCAGATTAAAAGGTAAAGCCACGAGAAGTGATTGTGGTCAAGCATCCTGCGCGGTGCTGAGTTATAAATTCCGCAATCATGATGCAACCTATATTATTAACAATGTAATTAGTAACCTTACGGTTGTCGTTAATAATAAAATCGTGCTGTCTGAAGACGGAAAGTGGAAGAATGATTCCGAGTAATTAAATCACTATTTGATGGTGCGTCATGTTGGCGCGCCATCAAACACGATGCTTGCAGATTCTATGCAAATGGAGTTTTTTAAAATGGCATATCTTAATAATAAACGTAATTTTCGATTGGGTGTGCTGCTTTCATTTATTTTTTCTTTTCATTCTCACTGTGTAATGGCTGGTAACTCCAGTACTCAACTAAAAAACTCTGACTTTCATGTAATAATAAATCATCACGGTTTAACTTTAGGTGACGATTGGAGCAGTGAAATTCAGAGACAGGTGGGCGCGCAGATAAGCAAAAACTTTGTTGGCGACGTGCCCGCCGGTGACACCAGCTATAAGTACTACCAGCATAAATATGAGGGTTTTGAAATCTACACTGCCAACCTGTTCTGGCAAAAAAAACAGCGTGATATCGATAGCTACCTCATTGCACAGATCACCATCAATACTCCTGCAATCAAAACAGCCAGAGGCGTAGAAATCGGTGACAGTCAGGATGTGCTGGTCAGTAAATATGGTCAGGGCACAGTGGATGATAGTGATAACCAGCACTGGTTATATTATGACGCTGATCACAAACGCATGTTGTTTCAGTTAGAGCATAAAAAAGTCAGTCATATTATGATGACGATTAATACGGATGATTGAAAGGAGTTCTGCGTGATATGTCGCGCGGAGAATTATGTTATATCTCTGATGTGATCATTATTGTTAAAAATGACAGGGTTGTTATGGTTAAATTTTTATCATTAATAGCATTTTCATTGCCTCTGACCGTGTTAGCCAATAACGCATGCCACATGTTGAGTGATGCTGCCATCGTAAAAGGTGTTCGTTTCGACAATACAGATAATGTCTACAAGGTTGGCGGGTCAGGACGGCTGCAGTTTTATTCTGCGCCTGATAGCCGCTGTGTAGAGAAAGATGTTTTTGTGGTGCCTGGCAATGAATTATATGCTTACGTCGAGTATGGGAAGTATTACAGCGTAATGTATGTGGCCAATGACGGAAACCAGGTTAATGGCTGGGTCGAAAAATTCCGATTAGTTGAAACACATACTGGTATCGCCCCCGATTATGATGAAAATAAATAGTTAATTCCTCTGCCGTTAATAACATCCCGTTTTTACTTCCCCCATATGGATATCTATTATGAATTACCAATTCAATGAGGGCGCCTTTGCGCTTTTTCCTGCTGCCTGGCAGGACACCACCATGAATATTCTCCGCGACGAAGCCAGTGGACTGGCATGGGTTGTCAGCCGTGGTGTTATTTCTGAGGGCAGTGATGCGGAAAAAGAATTCCAGCGTCAGTGGGACACGTTGCGGAGTCAGATGGGTCACATCCAGCAGAGTGAATTTGTACACGTGATGGCGGGTGTGGATAACACCTTACACGCAACTGAAGTGGAAACTATGTTTGACCGTAACGGGCAGGCGGTGTGGCAGAAACAGCTGGCTACGCAGGTGCCTGACTCGAACACCTTAATGATTTTTACGCTCTCCGCGATGCGCCCATTCAATGAAGAAGACGGACAGCGCTGGAGTGCTTTTAAACAAAGCCTGACTCTGAACACGCCACGGAAAGCATAACCTATGGATAACCCTGCGGCCCGCGTGGGCGATGAGATCATTCACTCCAGCATTTTTGCTGATATCACCAGCATTGTGGCGGAAGGTGCGGCGTATGCCGTCATTGGTGCCGCGGTTGGTGCTGCTATCGTCTCGGCAGCACCCCTGCTGGGTACAGGGGCGGCAGCGGCGAGTGTAGCTGCCGTGGGTAACAGTTGCCTGCTCAGCGGTATTCTTGGCGGTATACTGGCCAATGCCGTGGGTCTGTCACAGGAGATCAGCAAAGCGGCCGATGGGCTGGGAAACATGATATTCCCGCCGTCACCCGCCGGTGTGATCGCCAGCGGATCAGAGAATGTGCACATTAATGGTCTTTTAGCCGTGCGCGCGGCCGGGATGCTCACGCCCGGCGAGACACCGCCACCGGAACCACAATCACCGAAGAGCTTCGCGGATTATGGCGGCATGCTGCTCTCTGCGGTGGGTCAGTTTGGCAGTGCAATGTGGCAACCTACGGTCGCCTCCGCCGATGCGGGTACCTCTCCGCTGGAGCAGGACAAAGTGGCCTGTGAAAAACACAGTGCACCGCAATATCTGGCTCAGGGATCGAAAAGTGTCTTTATCAATGGCCAGCCTGCGGTGCGCGCAAAGGATAAAACCACCTGTGATGCCACCGTGAGTGACGATGTGTCCCCCAATGTCATCATTGGTGGTGAAACCGTCACGGTCAGAGAGATCAAAAGTGGCAAGGTGCCAGGCCTGGCCGTGATGATGATCGGCCTTTCCCTCCTTCGTGGTCGCCCTGGTCAGATCCTCAAAAACATGCCCTGCGCGCTGGCCGGTGCCGTGGGCGGTATGGCAGCGGACATGGCCATCAACGCGGCTTTCTCGTCGCTGTTCCCGGTTCATGCGGCGACCGGCGTCAAAGTTCTGAATGATGATGCCGAGCGCGATTTTTCCCTTCCCGGACGTTTCCCGCTTAGTTTTCAGCGCAGCTATAACAGCCTGACTCAGCGTGCTGGCCTGTTTGGTCAGGGCTGGGCGACGGTGTTTGACAGTTACCTGACGCTGGAAGGGGATCGGGCGACCTGGTTTGATGACAACGGGCGCGAGCTGAGCTTTGACGTTCCTGGTGAAAAAGAGGTGTTCTACAGCATCAGCGAAGGGTTGATAGTGCGGCGCAACGAGTCAGGCGATATCGCCATTGCCGATGACGACGGTGCGGTATGGCGTCTATACCGACGCACGGCCGCTGATCCGCAGGTGCTGCGTCTGGCTTCACTCAGCGATGAGTACGGTAATGCGCTGGAGATGGGCTGGGATGAACAGGCTCGTCTGGTGCGTATTCATGACGCGCCGCTGGCGATTGACGTTACGCTGCACTACGACGACAAACAGCACGCGCGGCGCCCGACATCAGCCAGCCATTTTGATGGCGATCAGCACTGGTCTCTGGCGCGCTGGACATACACTGAGCAGGGCCAGCTTGCCAGCGTTACTGATGCCGCTGGCGTTGTGTCGCGGCGTTTCCGGTACAACGACGACGGGTTAATGGTCTGGCATCAGCTGCCCGGCGGGCTGGAAAGCGAATATCGCTGGCAGAAGCTGGATCACTGGCGCGTAGTTGAGAACCGCACCAATACCGGTGACGGCTGCCACATGCATTACGATCTCGAGGCGGGCATCACGCGGGTGTCGACCTATGACGGTCAGCAGCGCGAACATCACTGGAATGCTGCGGGCCTCATCACCTGTTTTATCGACGAGCGGGGCGAGAAGTGGCGTTATGAGTGGGATGAAAACGAACTCCTGACGCGCCGCATCGATCCGCTGGGCAACGCGGTGAGTTTCACCTATGACGATCTGGGCAACCGCGTTGAAGAGAAAGATGCTGACGGCGGTGTACAGGCGGTGCAATGGCTGTCACACCGTTCGCTGCCCACGTTTGTTGCCGGAGCAGACGGTTCCACCACGAAATACTATTACGATCCCCATCACGGCCTTGAACGCGTTGTTGATGCGCTCGGGCAAAGCACGATCTATAAGCGGGACGAATCTGGGCTGGTTGTCGAGGAGATCGACGCAGCGGGTAACAGCTACCGCCGGGAGTTTAACGACGCCGGCCAGGTTATCCGTGAAACCGACTGTTCAGGACTGACCACGCGCTACCGTTATCATCCGCTGGGCTGGCTCAGCTCAGTCACCGCGCCGGATGGTGAAGAAACCCGTTATCACTATGACGCAGCAGGCCGTCCTCTTCAGCTGGAACGCGCAGAGGGATGGGAAGAGCGGTTGCACTGGAGTGAGAACGGACTGCCGCTGGGCTATGAGTCGGCTGATGGCAAACGCAGTGAATTCCGTTACGACAACGTCGGGCGACTGATCGCCAGCCGCAATGCGCAGGGCGAGACGGTTCAGCGACGCTGGGACAGCCGTGGCCGGTTGACGGCGCTGCAAAACGAAAACGGTGAGCAGTACCAGTTCGAGTGGGGTGCGGATTCTCTATTGCTGGCTCAGGTCGGGCTGGATGGCGTTGCGACGCGATACGACTATGACGCGGCGGGCCGCACGGTATCACGTACCTTTGCCGCTGGGCATCCTCAGTCCATCACCCATCGCTACCACTGGAGCCGAGCGGGACAACTGCTGGCGCGGACCACGACGGAAGGCCAGACGCGCTATCACTACAGCGGTGGCGGTCAGCTGGGTAAAGTGTCGCAGCATCTGCCGCTTTCAGACACCGAGTGGAGCCAGCAGGCCGAGCAGGAGATCACCTTTAAATATGATGCACTGGGCCGCATCGTTGCTGAACAGGGAGAGCAGGGCGAACTGGCATGGGATTATGACGCGCTGGGTAACTGCACAGCCTTAACCCTGCCGGATGGTCGCAATCTCAAGCAGCTTTACTACGGCAGCGGTCATTTACTGAGCATCGCGTTAGACAACCTGCCGGTCACCGAGTTTACCCGTGACACGCTGCACCGGGAACTGAGCCGGACGCAGGGCGGCCTGACCATGCGCAGTGAGTATGATCGGTTAGGCAGGCTGCGCCGCCGTGACGTGTTCAGGGGAGACGCGCAGCGTCCTGCGCCGCGCGTCTGGTCCCGTCGCCGCGACTTCGATTACGGCAACAACCTGATCCGCGAAGAGCGCGACGATAATCCGTTCAGCCAGACATTATGGAACTACGATAACGCCGGCCGGCTGTTGTCACAGGACGGCGCACAGCCGGGCAATGAGCAGTGGCGCTGGGATGGCGCAGGCAACCCGCTGGATCGCCATAGTGCCGCGCACGTGATGCATAACCGTGTCACAGAACTGAACGGTATCCGCTGGCAATATGATATTCATGGCCGTACCACTGAGAAAGATGACGGGCATACCCGCTGGCGATATCGCTACGATGGTGAGCATCGCCTGACGGACGTCATCAGTGAGCCGCGGGACCGTAATAAGCCGCGCACTAAGGTGAGTTTCCGCTACGATCCGCTTGGGCGCCGCATCAGTAAAACCAGCCAGCCGCTGTTACAGGGAAGATCGTCGGGCAACGCCGTCACGACGCGCTTTGTGTGGGAAGGTTACCGCCTGCTGCAGGAAATCCACGACGGTATTCCGCTGACCTACGTTTACAGCGACAGCCAGAGCTATGAACCGCTGGCCCGTATTGATGGCGTGGAAAGTCCGGAGATTTACTGGTTCCATAATGCGGCCAACGGGATGCCGGAGCTGCTGACTGACGGTGAAGGGCAAAAAGCCTGGGAAGGGATCAACAGCCCGTGGGGCAAGCTGCTGCGTGAATCCAGCCAGCGGATGCCGGTCGTTCAGCAGAACCTGCGTATGCAGGGCCAGTACCTGGACCGGGAAACCGGACTGCACTACAATCTGTTTCGGTATTATGACCCGGACAGCGGACGGTTCACCCAGCAGGACCCGATAGGGCTGGCGGGCGGGATCAACCTTTACCAGTATGCCCCGAATGCGTTAGGGTGGGTGGATCCGTGGGGTTTGAGTAGGTGTAAAAACGAATGGAATGATTTCCAGAAAAAGTCGAATAACAAACAATTCACTTCAAGGAAACAAGCATCCCAAGCATATGCTTTATGGAAAAAACAAGACTGGGCGGCATTAGAACAATTTATGGGTGAAGGTGCCTGGCCTCCTAACCGCGGTTTTGTAAAAGCCACAAAAACAACTCTTGAACCCGGCACATTAGTGGATAGGTACGGTGGTTGGGTTGATGAAAAAGGGTTCCATGATGGTGGTAGCTTTATTTCTCCTGTAGGCTCTTCATTTGAGGGCAGAGCTCTACAATCAAGTACGCTAAATAAACCCTATTCGGTTTATGAAGTAATTAAACCATTGCCAGTTGATACTGGGCCAGCTATTCCTTGGTTTGGACAGCCGGGTTATGGAACTCAACATGAGACCTTTTTTAACATTGATAAATTAGTCGAAAATGGCTTTTTGAGGAAGGTATGAAAATAGTTAATTATCAGAAAGAAAGTAGATTAATTCATGATGGTTTTGAAGATGCTTTCTTGAAGAACAATAAGGAAATAAAATGTCCTTGCTGTGATGGTATAATTTATTTTGGATTATACAACTCAGAAGATTTAGATGTGTTTGATGAAAGAAAAAGAAAAAATATAGTCGGTGGTATTAAAGGACTGAAATTGATTGAAGGCGAAATTAAAGAATATAGATATAAAAATAGCCCACTGAGAGTCTTGAAAACAAAATGCTCAAATGGGCTGCACAACATATTAGTTGTTTTTACTTACAAGGAAATACAACCTGCTCGATATGAATCTTATCTTGTAGGTTTGTTTGATGATGAAAGCTTTAAAGATTAGTGTTATGACATTTGGGTTTAGTTAGGATCTGATGATTTCTTTAAATGATATTTTTTATAATATAGAATATTTTTCTTGACAAGTAAGGTTTAGCAGCATAAATAAAATTACGACCGAGCTGAGGGGTATCCGCTGGCGCTACAGTTACGATGGTGAGCATCGTCTTACGGATGTCATCAGCGAGCCGCGTGACCGTAATAAGCCGCGCACTAAGGTGAGTTTCCGCTACGATCCGCTTGGGCGCCGCATCAGTAAAACCAGCCAGCCGCTGTTACAGGGAAGATCGTCGGGCAACGCCGTCACGACGCGCTTTGTGTGGGAAGGTTACCGCCTGCTGCAGGAAATCCACGACGGTATTCCGCTGACCTACGTTTACAGCGACAGCCAGAGCTATGAACCGCTGGCCCGTATTGATGGCGTGGAAAGTCCGGAGATTTACTGGTTCCATAATGCGGCCAACGGGATGCCGGAGCTGCTGACCGACAGGGAAGGGCAAAAGGCCTGGGAAGGGATTAACAGCCCGTGGGGCAAGCTGCTGCGCGAGTCCAGCCAGCGTGTTCCTGTGGTGGAGCAGAACCTGCGTATGCAGGGCCAGTACCTGGACCGGGAAACCGGACTGCACTACAATCTGTTTCGTTATTATGATCCGGACAGCGGACGGTTTACTCAGCAGGACCCGATAGGGCTGGCGGGCGGGATCAACCTTTACCAGTATGCGCCGAATGCGCTGGGTTGGGTGGATCCGTGGGGGTTGATGAAGTGTAAGAACCCTGCGAAAGAAGCGACGAAGTGGCAGGGGCCAAGTAATAAAGATTATCCTGGCATCGATGTTTATGAGAATACGGTTATAAAAAAAGGGACGATTCTTTATGCTCTTCATCCTAATGGAGACCGGTTACCTGCTTATACAGTAAGCCATCCTACAGTCAGACAGTATAAAGGTGATCCACTTGGTTATCATAAAGCTTTGCAAGTTATGCTAGACCCAGCCTTTACAATGCGTTCAAAGGTGAGAGCTTACTACGTTACCGAAGATATACATGTAGCCAGAGGACGTGCTGAAGCTAATGCTCAGTATGGTCGAGGAGGAGGGCTACAGTTTTATATACCGGAAGAGGCTCGGCTTAAACTGAAACCTGGAAAAGTAATTGATATATGAAAAAAATGATTTTAGAAGAGAATGGTGCTTTGCTTGTGGATGGAAGTAAAATAGAACTTTCTTCTTACGAACAATTTATTAATTCTTCGTTTTTTAAATCTTCTGATGACCTTATAACTGTAGGTGAGTATTATTTTTCAGCAAAAAATGTCATATGGCATAATGAACCGTTCCATGTACAATTTAGGCCCGCTATTTTTTCTGTTAATAAGAGCGTGTTCCTAATCAGTAAAACTGGTGAGTTTTATAAAAATATTAACGATTGGGAAAAAAGAGCAAATGTAAACGTTTTAATTTCTGAAGAGAAAAGATTGTATGAGTGGATGATGGAAAAGTATCCAAGTAATTATAGGGGTGAATTAAAAGATCCTCCATATGGTCATGTTTGGGGGTTTTCATGGGGTGAGATAACGGTACAGTCTAATGAAAAATCATTTACGTGCGGGATATATATTGAGTGGATATAAATTTAAAACTAACCAACCTGTCATTATATTAATATGTTGTGCTGCTGCAGAAAATTATAATGAAGGTTGTTAATATTCAACTATTAACATTGGTAAGTATTATTACTGTCTGCAGGCACTGCGATATTGAAGGCCGAACAGTTGATAAATATGATGGACATACCTACTACCTACATTGCTACCATGGTGAGCGTCGCCTAAAGAAATTTATTTATTCTTCCAATTGATCTTAAAACTTTTCCGATGAAGTGTAGCTAGGTTGTTATATTTTCTTAGTGAAGGGTTTATTAGAATAACTATTTATCTCTTTTAATTAAAAATAACGTTTTTAGCTTATTTTATGGTTATCGATATGTAATCTGTTGCGGTAATGACCGGCTCTCTATTCCGATTTTCAATGTTTAAAAACTCTATCTTCATATGTTCGAACTTATAAGGAGATAAAATGAACCTGCCAGGAATGAATCCCGAAAATAACTTACCGGGTTATGACATCGCGAGAATGACCGGTTATGGGGCACCTGATTTTGATTTCAAAGCGCTGGGTGCAGCAATGGATTGTACCCGGGAGTTTTATCAGGCTGGCATTATCTATGCAGATGGCGCGCAGCGTTATCTTGTCCGGCCTGGTCAGCGTCATCCTAATGGTCAAAGTGGTATCGTCACACATCTTATTGTGACCAAAACGCCTAAGCAAGCCACCGCGTCTGATACGGGCAAGTCACTGAGTGAAGCAGTCAGCGCGACCTCAATGGGCACGGAGATTGCCTCGACCGTGCTTTCCTGTGGTGCAATGATTATCACCGCTGGCGTGGCGGTTATCGGTGCTTCAGCAACGCCTATAACGGCTGGCAGTAGCGGCGTGCTTGTTGCTATTGGTTATGCTGGCGCTGCCGCAACTGGCGTGCAGTGTATTAACGGTATTTACCGGGTTTATGATCTCGTCGAAAACGCGGGTGAAAACGTTGCGTGGCTGGACTCTCAGGAGTGGTACGTTGCCACTTCAACGTCTCTTGACCTTATTTCACTTGCCAGTGTGGGCGGTGCATTAAAAGAAGCTCTGGCAACATGGCGAGCGATGAAATCGGTCTCTTCTTTAAAAGCCACGGAGTGGCTCAGGAACTATCCAAGGCAGGACCGGGCGCGCCTTACTGAATTAATCATTAAGGCGCAAAACCCGGGTATAACTAATAAAGAGCTTAAAGCCGCCATCCGTGCAGGACTCTATCCAAAACGTTTTCCTGTAGAACCGGTGCAAAAAGAACTTGTTAAGCAACTCGCACAGGTCGTCACGAGCGCAGCGGCTGTGGCTGGCAGTGCTGTCAGTGGTATCATTGCTGCTCCAGGTAACGTGCCGCGCACCGGACGCTACATCGTGGGAACAATCCAGTCACTGGCGGTAATTTAATGCAATTTTTATCATGGCTTGTAGGGCGCAATATCACTGAACTCCTGCAACAGGGGCGCGAAATAGATCAGGCAATCGCACGGCAGGATGATTCCATACTTGCCCGTTCCACTTCAGAGCTTGAACGCTATTTTAAACAGCCTTCTGAATCGCTGCCCCGGCAAAACGGCTTCCCGGTTGCAATAGTGCTGATGCTGCTGCTGGTTGCATTTGCATTTAATCTGCTGACATTTCTGCACGCGTTACCTCCTCTGAGTCCACAGATACATGCGTTGAGTTTTTTTGTTCCCTCAATTGTTGTTATTGGCGCGATGCTTACGGCCAGTTACCTGCTTGCGCGGGGCCATACAGCGGGCGTGGCGGGACTGGCATACGTCTGTGCAATGTTGCTTATATCGACTGTTTTACTCCTGAGCTACAGAGTTGTTACGGCTAGCCACTCGGGCCTGTGGCTGATTCTGGCACTCGCTGCTTTGGTGGGGGCTCGCTGGGTACTGAATGGGAAGGGTTTTGTCCTGTTTGCCATTTACTGCCGGACACAACGCCTTGCCAGCGTCGCCCGGCAGCGTCGCATGAAATAACCCCTACGGATCTGTAATGCTGTTATCGCGGAATACCCATTCCGCGACTCTCTTCTATTTTTCTCTCAACACAATCTTTTTCCTATGACCCACCCCTTGCTTGAACCCATTCCCTGTGCCAAACCCCCTGAAAAATCCACCCATCATCACTATTCCCTCTGACTATAACCTGCCGTTATACCCTCCTGCTAAACAAGCATTCGTCACCTTTCTGAACGCATGAAATAGTGGTTTCAGAACCTGATCTTTTGGCTGAAACGAGAGACACCATGCTAATCCCACAACCCTATTTACTCTTTCTTGGCGATGTTACCGATCCCCTCGCGGCAAAAACGGCGCGCGGCGTTCATATCTGGCGGCCGGAGCAGTGCGTTGGCGAAATTAAACTGCCGGGCTGCACGGTCAGTCTGGGTCTGGATGAACTGGATATTCCCGGCGCTATAGCACGTGGCGCGAAAACGCTGGTACTGGGTACGGCGAATGCAGGCGGCTATCTGCCAGCGCACTGGCTGGAAACGGTGAAAAGCGCCATCCAGGCAGGCATGAATGTGGCCAGTGGTCTGCACCATCGGCTGGTGGATGAGCCTGAACTGGTGACGCTTGCGCAGGCTTCTGGCGTTGAGCTGTTTGACCTGCGTCATATGCGTCCAGCGCTTAATGTTGGCAGCGGTAAGAAGCGTTCAGGTAAGCGGATACTGACGGTGGGTACGGACTGCTCAGTGGGCAAGATGTACACCTCACTGGCGCTGGAAGCGGCGATGCGTGCGCGTGGCATGAAAGCCGATTTTCGTGCCACGGGGCAGACCGGCATTCTGGTCGCAGGGGAGGGCATCGCTGTGGATGCGGTTATCGCTGATTTTATTGCCGGTGCCGCAGAAGCGCTGTCACCGGCAAATGACGAGGACCACTGGGACATCGTTGAAGGTCAGGGCTCGCTGTTCCATCCCTCCTATGCGGGCGTGAGTATGGGGCTGATGCACGGTGCCCAACCGCACTGGCTGGTGATGTGTCACGAAATGGGACGTCCTCATATGCGTCATTTGCCACACCAGCCCATGGTCAGCCTGCAGGCGTGCGTTGAAGCCAATCTGCGTGCCGCCCAGGTGACCAGTGAGTCCGTTCAGCTGGCTGGCTTTGCTATCAACACCTCCAATTACAGTGAAGAAGAGGCGCTGGCTTATTGCGCCGAAATCAGCGCTGAGTTCGGCTTACCGGCCACGGATCCGGTGCGTTTTGGTATTGATGAGATCGCCGCACTGCTTCAGGAGCGTGGCTGAAATGCGACAGTTGCAGATTGAGGTGGTGGAGCTGCCGCTGGCCCGCCCCTTTGCTATTGCACGCGGTACCCGAACCGCCGCGACGGTCATCCGGGTCACGCTGGAGCAGGAAGGGTTCATTGGGCAGGGCGAATGTACCCCGACGGCGCGTTACGATGAGTCGCCGGATGGCGTTCAGGCCATGCTCGAAGCCGTTCGTGCTGACGTGGAGTCGGGCCTGAGCCGTCATGATCTGCAACAGCGGTTACCCGCCGGTTCAGCGCGCAATGTGCTGGACTGTGCGCTGTGGCGACTTGATGCCGCCCGGGCGAATCAGACGCTGTGGCAAATGAGTTCGTGCTCTCAGCCTGAGTCAGTCATTACGGCAGAAACCCTTAGCCTGGATACGCAGGAAAATATGGCTCTCGCAGCGGCGGATGCCGTGTCACGGGGCGCCATCCTGCTCAAAATTAAGCTCGACCGCAGTGAGATTCTGGAAAAAGTGGCGGCGATTCGTGCAGCGGCACCACATGCCACGCTCATTATCGACGCCAATGAAGCCTGGTCGGGGCTGGAACTGGAAAGCCTGCTGGTGGCACTGAAGGCCTTCAATATTGCGATGGTTGAGCAACCCCTTCCCGCCAGACAGGATCATGACCTGCAACGTTTTAAGCATCCCATACCGGTCTGTGCCGATGAAAGCTGCCATACGCGGGCGGATATTGCCGGATTACGCGATCGTTACGACATGATCAACATCAAGCTGGATAAGTGCGGTGGCCTGACGGAAGCGCTGGCGATGGCGGATGAAGCCCGGGCGCTGAATATGCGCATCATGGTCGGTTGCATGCTGGGCTCGTCACTGGCCATGGAAGCGGCATTGCCCGTCGCGGTTAACGCAGAGTTCGTCGATCTGGATGGCCCCATCTGGCTTGCCGCCGACAGTTCTCCTTTTTTGAGCTACTCCGAAGGCCGCATCTGGCTATAACTCTGCGAGGCGACGATGACGGACACAGAACGTACTTCCCCTGCAACCCGAGCTGCCTTGCCATCCCCCGTGCTGGCGATTCAGGATCTTAGCGTCTCATTCCATGGGCGCAGCGGTGAAAATCAGGCACTCAAAGGCATCAGTTTTGCCATTCATCCGGGTGAAATTGTCGCTGTCGTGGGCGAAAGCGGCTCCGGTAAATCGGTCACGTCACTGGCTGTGATGGGCCTGCTGGCAAATAACGGCCATGTCGATCGCGGCAGTATGCAGTTTTGCGACCGGAGCGGAAACGTGCATGCGTTAGAAACGCTGGATGACGCTCAGCGCCGCACACTGCGTGGCCGTGAAATGGCGATGATCTTTCAGGAGCCCATGACGTCGCTGAATCCGGTGCTGCGCGTTGATGATCAGCTTACGGAGGCATTACGCGATCATCATCTGTGTGACAAAAAGCAGGCCCATGCGCGCGTGCGTGAACTGCTGCGACAGGTGCGGATCGCCGATGTGGATCGCGTTATGAAAAGCTATCCGCACTCGCTGTCAGGCGGCATGCGGCAGCGTGTGATGATTGCGCAGGCCCTTGCCTGTGATCCGCAACTCCTGATTGCTGATGAGCCGACCACGGCGCTGGATGTCACCGTGCAGGCGCGCATTCTTCATATTCTGCGTGACCTGCAACGCGAGAAACAGATGGCGGTGCTGTTTATCACCCATGATATGGGCGTGGTAGCGGAAATCGCCGATCGCGTGGTGGTCATGCTGCGTGGCGAAGTGGTCGAGCAGGGAACCGTGTCTGAGATTTTTGCCGCCCCGCAGCACGCTTATACCCAGGCGTTACTGGCGGCAGTGCCAAAACTCGGCGATATGCGGGAACACGCGTGGCCGCAACGCTTTCCTCTGCCGGGTGCGCGCGAGGCTGTGCAAAGCGAACAGCAAACCGCTCGCTATGACGTTGCGCCACTGCTGGATGTGCGTGGGTTGAAAGTCTATTACCCGATCCGCAGCGGCATCTTATCGGGCCTTACGCATCATGTGCATGCGGTGGAGCAGATTGATTTCAGTCTGTGGCCGGGTGAAACCCTGGCCATCGTGGGTGAAAGCGGCTGCGGCAAATCGACCACCGGACGGGCGCTGATGCGCCTCATCAACAGTGACGCTGAAAGTATTCACTTTGAAGGAAAGGAAATATCCGATCTGAAAGAGGCGGCGTTCCAGCCGCTGCGCCGTGAAATCCAGATGGTGTTTCAGGATCCCTATGCCTCACTGAATCCCCGCCTGACCGTGGGGTTCACCATTGCCGAGCCGTTACTGTTACATGGCATGGTCTCTTCTCTGGAACAGGCTACCCCACAGATTGATGCGCTGCTGAAGAGCGTCGGTCTCCTGCCAGAGCACGCGCGTCGTTATCCGCACGAATTTTCAGGCGGTCAGCGTCAGCGTATTGCCATTGCCCGCGCTATGGCGCTGAAACCGAAAGTGATTATTGCGGATGAAGCGGTATCGGCCCTGGATGTCTCAATTCAGGCTCAGGTGGTGAACCTGATGATGGACCTGCAGCAGCAAACGGGCGTGGCATGGATTTTCATCTCTCACGATATGGCGGTCGTCGAGCGTATTGCGAATCGCGTCGCGGTGATGTACCTCGGCCAGATTGTGGAGTTGGGTCCGCGCCAGTCGGTCTTTAATCAGCCGCAACATCCTTATACCCAGCGTCTGCTGGCCTCCGTGCCGGTCGCTGATCCCGAGAACCGTCAGCCCCGTCTTTTCGACGACAGCGAAATTCCCTCGCCGTTGCGTAAGGTGGGCGAAACGGTCACTAAACCCCGTTATCGCCAGGTTGCGCCCCATCACTGGGTCGCTGATGGCATTGCATTGTAATTATCCTCAACGACCAGGAGAATCTATGAAAACGCTGTTTCGCCGTACTTCGCTAGCCCTCGCATTGACGACGACGCTGGTCATGACTGCGCAGGCACAGGATCTGCGCATTTCAATGTATGCCGATATCACGGGGCTGGATCCACATGACACCTCGGATAATGTCAGCTACTCGGTGCAGAGCGGCATCTTTGAACGCCTGTTCCAGTTTGATCCTCAGATGAAACTGCAGCCCTGGCTGGCGACAGGGTATACCGCCAATGACAGTGCCACCGAATTTACGCTGACGCTGCGCAAAGGTGTTACTTTCCAGGACGGTACCCCGTTTGATGCCGATGCCGTCAAAGCGAACCTTGATCGTCTGGCAGATCAGAAAAAAGGGCTGAAACGTAATAGCCTCTACAAAATGATCGATAAGGTCACGGTGCTGGCACCCGACCAGGTAAAAATCGATCTGAATCAGTCGTTCGGAGCCTTTATCAACACGCTGGCGCATCCTTCGGCGGTGATGTGGAGTCCATCCATTCTTAAGCAATACCCGGACGAAGCGCAGTTGCGACTGCATCCGGTCGGTACCGGTCCGTTTAAATTTGTTAACTGGACACCGGGCAAAGCGGTCACGCTGGCTAAGTATGACGGTTACTGGCAGAAGGGATGGCCTAAAGTTGACCATGTCATCTTCTCGCCGAGTCCGGAAGATGCGACACGCGTCGCCGCATTAAAATCGGGGCAGGTGGATGCCATCTGGCCACTGCCTTCAGACCTGATCGCCGCCGTAAAACAGGACAGCCATCTCTCCATTCAGCGCGATCCGAGCATTTATCTCTATTACATGGCGATCAACACGCAGCACAAGCCGCTGGACGATGTTCGGGTGCGTCAGGCCATCAACTATGCGATTGACCGTAATCTGTGGCTGAAAGTGGCGTTTGCCGGTCTGGGTAAACCGGCCACATCCGCTATACCGGAAGGCGTACAGTTCTATCAGAAACAGGGCGATCCTGAGTACAGTTATGCGCCGGACAAGGCCAAAGCGTTGCTGAAAGCGGCGGGCTATCCGAATGGTCTGGATCTTAAGCTCTGGGTGACCAATGCCACGGCCAGCGTCCGTGCCGCTCAGGTGCTGAAAGCACAACTGGCCACGGCAGGCATTCGGGCCACGGTGACGCCGATGGATTCCGGCACGCGCAACGCTAAGTTGTGGGGTGTACAGGACCCGAAAAAGGCGGAGTTTGACCTCTATTATGGCGGCTGGTCGACCTCAACAGGCGATGCCGACTGGGCGCTGCGTCCGCTGTTTGCCACCGAATCCTGGGTGCCGACCTCCTATAACGTCTCCTACTTCAGCAACCCTGACGCAGACAAAGCGATCGCAGCCGGGCTGGCGACGGCCGATCCGGCAAAGCGCGGCATTGCCTATGCACAGGCGCAAAAAGTGTTATGGAAAGAAGCACCGGTGGCGTTCCTTGGCACGCCAGACAATCTGGTGGGCAAGCGCAACACCCTGAGCGGCGTTTCGATGCTGCCTGATGGCAATTTCCTGTTCACTCAGGCGTCCTTTAAATAAGACGGTTTCTTCTCTCGTCACCACTCCTGAACGGGTCGGGGACGTGAGGAGGCCAGTCACACCTCATTTGAGGGAATGGCATGTTTGCATACATCATTCGCCGATTACTGGAGATGATCCCGGTTTTGCTGGTGGTCTCGTTGCTGGTATTCGGTTTTATCAAGCTCATGCCGGGCGACCCGGCGCGCGCTTATGCCGGACCGGATGCCCCCATCGAGGCCATCGAGGCGGCGCGTCAGCATCTCGGGCTTAACGATCCGCTGCCGCAGCAGTATCTCCACTGGATCGGCAGCCTGTTACAGGGCGATCTGGGCATCACCTATCGCACTCAGCAACCGGTGCGGGAGGTGATCCGACAGGGCTTTATGCCGACGCTGTGGCTCGCCTTAGCGGGTTTTACCTGGTCCGTTATTCTCGGGTTGTTATTCGGCGTGATGGCGGCCCTGAAACGGGGACGATGGCAGGACTGGACGCTGATGAGCGTGGCGGTAGCCGGCATTTCGATGCCCGCCTTCTGGCTGGGACTGTTGCTTATTCAGTTCGTCGCGATGCCTTTTGGGCTGTTCTCGGTCAGCGGCTTTAACCAGGCCAGCGATATTGTCCTGCCCGCCATTACGCTGGGTTCGTCGGTGGCGGCGGTCATGGCGCGCTTTACCCGTTCGGCTTTCCTGGAGGTGGCGCAGGAAGATTACGTGCGTACCGCCAAAGCCAAAGGGCTGCGTAACCGCCTGGTGACGTGGAAACATGTGATGCGCAATGCGCTCATTCCGGTGATTACCATGCTGGGTCTGCAGTTCGGTTTTCTGCTGGGCGGATCCATCGTGGTGGAGAGTGTTTTCAACTGGCCAGGGTTAGGCTGGTTATTGATAGAGTCGATCAAAGCGCAGGATCAGCCGGTAATTCAGGCGCTGGTGATGCTGTTCGTGTTTGAATTTATTGTGATTAATCTGCTGGTCGATCTGCTTTACGCGGTGGTCAATCCGGCCATTCGTCTGCGACAGGAGCCGAAATGAGTAGTCAATCGCTGACTGACAACCCGCCTCAGATTATTCGTTCGCCGTGGTGTGATTTCCTGCATGCCTTTGTGCGTAACCCGCTGGCACTGGTCTCAGGTGGCTTTGTGCTGTTATTGATTGTGGTGGCGGTCTTTGCGCCCTGGCTGGCGCCCTGGGATCCTATGGCGCCGGACTGGATGGCGTTATCGTCACCGCCAACGGCGGCACACTGGATGGGGACCGACGAACTGGGGCGCGACCTGCTCAGTCGCATTATCTATGGCGCGCGTATCTCGCTCTATATCGGCGTGCTGTCGGTGACGATCGGTATGCTGGTCGGAGTCATGCTCGGATTACTGGCGGGCTATTACGGCGGTTGGGTTGATATGTTGATCATGCGCGGTGCCGACGTCTTATTCGCGTTTCCCGGCATGTTGCTGGCCATTGCGGTGGTGGCGCTGCTGGGGACGGGCCTGAACAATGTCATTATCGCGGTCGCGGTATTCAGTGTGCCGGTATTTGCCCGCATCGTGCGGGCGTCGACGCTCTCTCTGAAGCAGGCGGCCTATGTTGAAGCCGTTCGCTGTGCCGGTGCGCCAGACCGCGTGATTATTCTGCGGCATATTCTGCCCGGCACGCTCTCCAGCGTGATTGTCTACTTCACCATGCGCATTGGTACCAGTATTCTGACCGCGGCGGGCCTGAGTTTTATCGGACTGGGTCCGGAACCGGACGTGCCGGAATGGGGCAATATTCTGGCGATGAGTCGCAGCATGATGATGGCCGGATCCTGGCACATGAGCGTATTTCCTGGGCTGGCGATCTTTATCACCGTGCTGGCATTCAATCTGCTTGGCGACGCGTTGCGTGACACGCTCGATCCCAAACTCAAGGGCTGACGATGGATTATCAACAATTGCAGCGTGACCTGCTGCTGGATCGCTGGCGTGACCTGCGTCAGCTTGGGCAGCCGCGAAGCGCCTGCGGACCCACTAATCGCATCAGCGATGTTGCGGGCGTGCGTGTCGGACACTACACACTGAATGAAGGCGAAAAGCAGACTGGCGTCACCGCCGTCGTACCGCCGGGCGACAATCTGTTTCTCACGCCGCTGCCGTGTGGGGCTGAAGTGCTGAACGGCTTTGCGAAACCCGTCGGACTGGTTCAGATAGAGGAACTTGGCGTGCTTCAGACGCCGATTCTGCTCAGTAACACGCTGGCGGTTGGCACGCTGTTTACCGCGCTGGTGCGGGATGCCATTCGTCGTAACCCCGAACTGGGACGAACGTTGCCCACGGTCAACCCGCTGGTGCTGGAGTGCAACGACGGCTGGCTGAATGATATCCAGGCGCTGGCCATCAGTGAGGAGATGGCTAAGGCGGCGCTGCTGACGGCCTCCGCCGACTTCTCGCGTGGCAGCGTCGGCGCAGGACGTGGGATGAGCTGTTTCAGCCTGAAAGGGGGCATCGGAACCGCCTCACGGGTTATTCCTTCACTCAACGCCACGCTTGGCGTGCTGGTACTGGCCAATTTCGGCGCGCTGGAGGCATTAACGCTCGATGGCGTCCGGGCCGGCGGGATGATTGCGCCGCTGCTGGCCGGTGAGACGCCGCAGCGTGATGCCGGTTCTGTCATCATCATCATGGCAACGGATGCCCCGCTGGACGCACGTCAGCTAAAGCGCATCGCGAAGCGAGCCGGTGCCGGTCTGGGACGGCTGGGCAGTTACTGGGGCCATGGCTCGGGCGATATTGCGGTGGCGTTTTCAACGCAACCGCAACCGCTGCCGCCACCGGACGACTCGCTGGAGCCACTGCTTGCTGCCGCGGCAGATGCAACAGAACAGGCTGTACTGGATGCCTTGTTGAGCGCAGAGGCTGTTACCGGCTTTCGCGGTCATCATCGCCCCTCACTGACTCAGATTCTGGATAGATTAACCTCATGAAAATTTTTATTTCGGCCGACATTGAAGGTATCGCGGGAGTCATGCGCCCGGAGCAATGTACACCCGGCCACCCGGAACATCAGCTGGCCCGTGGTCTGATGGAGCAGGAGGTGAATGCCGCGATTGAAGGCGCTTTCGCCGGCGGGGCAACGGAAGTGGTGGTTGCAGACAGCCATGCGCAGATGACCAATTTGCGTGCGGAAAATATCGATCCCCGCGCCCGACTGGTGCAGGGAAAACCCCGCTGCCTGTCGATGGTGGAGGGGATAGAACAGCAGACGTTCGACGGGCTATTTCTGGTGGGATTTCACAGCGCAGCAGGTGAGTCCGGCGTCCTGGCGCATACCATTAATGGTCGGGCATTCTGGCGTATCCATATCAATGGTCTGGTGATGGGCGAAACCGATATTTATGCGGCCGCCGCGGCTGAACACGGCACGCCATTGCTGCTGGTCACCGGCGACGATCAGTTACAGAACTGGATAGCGAAACATTACTCAGCGGTCGATTACGTCTGTGTAAAACGCGCCATTTCGCATACCTGCGCGGAATCGATCAGCCCTGAAGCGGCCCAGCGTGCGATCGCAGCCGCAGCAAGCGCCGCACTGCAGCATCGCCCTCAGGTGAGCACAACCCGGCTGACAGCCCCTTACGCTATGCAGCTTCAGGCCACGAAACCGGTGCTGGCCGATCTGTTCAGTCTCATCCCCGGCGTCACGCGCCTGGATGCCGTTACCGTGGCGTATCAGGCGGAGAAGATGGAGACGTTAATCAGCTTACTCAGTGCATTCTCCTATCTGGCGAGTACGCAGTCGTAGCGACATTATTCCGGAGCTGCACCGGTTTGCGGTACAGTTTTTGCAGCAGGATAATGATTGTTCTCCCTCCGCCGGTGCAGCCTGTCGGAGAAGCTTCCGTGTACGCCATTCCATCCAGGGTAAATCATCATGCGGCTCCGCCATATTGAGGTCTTTCAGGCTATCGTACAGACCGGCAGCATCAGCGCAGCGGCGCGCCTGCTGAATGTGTCGCAGCCGAATATCAGCCGTGTGCTGAATCACGCTGAACAGCAGCTGGGATTTGCGCTGTTTGAGCGACGGCTACAGGGAATGAGTGTAACGGCAGAAGGGCGACGTCTGCTGCCTGAAATAGAGGATCTCTGCCAGCGTCTGCAATCCATTACCCAGCTCACCGAACAGCTGCGGCGTGGCGAAGGGCAATTAGTTCGCGTTGGAGCAGCTCACGCTTTTGGTCAGATGGTAATGGCTCCCGCCCTGGTCACCTGGCGGCAACAGATGGCCTCCGTCAGTGTGGAACTGGTTACCGAGCACTTCAGTACCTTATGCCAGATGATTCTGGATAATCAGCTCGATTTCGCGCTGGTCTTTGGTCAGCAGGTCGATGCGGATCTCCTGGCTGAGCCTCTGTTCCAGTCCTCCATGGTGGCGCTGCTACCCCTCACTCATCCCCGGCATGAACCTGTTACGCTGGCGTGGTTGTGCAACAATAATCTACTGATGATGCAGGCGCAGGATCCGCTTGGACGCGTACTTCACCGTGCGCTGCGCGATAAGAAACTCAATCCTGCCGTGTCGTTGTCGATTAAAACCTATTCGGTCATTGCGGATATGGTGCTGGCAGGTGGCGGCACGGGCATTGTGGATCTCTTCACCGCCTGCCGCTATGCCGAACAGTTAAAATTGCTGCCCATAGCGCAGCCCCTGCCGTTTGAAGTGATGCTGATCAGCCGCCGTGACCAGCCCCAGTCGCAGTCCACTCTGCAACTTAAGCAGGTCATTCGTAACAGGCTGTGGGAGATTGCCCGGCAGTGTGAAGCGCAGTTTATCCGTTGCTGAACAGGTGCCGTTTCAGGTCATGATTGCGGCATGGGTGAAATGTGCCGACAGACACTCTTGATACGGCGTTAAAATGAAAAATCCACGCCATGGCGTGGATTTTTGGGGAGTCTGCCAGATTTCATGGGCTTAATGAAACCGGATGAGACAACCAGCAAATCAGACGTTGAACAGGAAGTTCATCACATCGCCATCTTTCACGATGTACTCTTTACCTTCTGAACGCATCTTGCCGGCTTCTTTCGCACCTTGCTCGCCCTTATAGGCAATAAAGTCATCAAACGCGATGGTCTGGGCGCGGATAAAACCTTTCTCGAAGTCGGTGTGGATTTTACCGGCTGCCTGTGGGGCTGTCGCGCCAACAGGAATAGTCCATGCACGCACTTCTTTCACGCCAGCGGTGAAATAGGTCTGCAGGTTCAGCAGCGAGTAACCGGCGCGGATAACGCGGTTCAGGCCCGGCTCTTCCAGTCCCAGTTCGGCCATGAACTCGTCACGGTCTTCATCTTCCAGCTCGGCGATATCTGACTCAACGGCGGCGCAGACGGGCACCACGACTGAACCTTCTGCTTCAGCAATAGCACGCACCTGATCCAGGTAAGGGTTGTTCTCAAAACCATCTTCATTGACGTTAGCAATGTACATCGTTGGTTTCAGGGTCAGGAAGCTCAGATAGCGGATGGCCGCTTTGTCGTCTGCATCCAGATCCAGTGAACGCAGCATGCCCGCTTCAGAGAGATGCGGCAGGCACTTCTCCAGTGCAGCCAGCTCGGCCTTGGCATCTTTATCACCGCCTTTGGCTTTTTTCTGCACACGCTGAATCGCACGTTCACAGGTTTCAAGATCGGACAGCGCCAGCTCGGTGTTGATCACATCAATATCTTCAGCCGGGTTCACTTTACCCGCCACGTGGATGATGTTGTCGTTTTCAAAGCAGCGCACCACGTGGCCGATGGCTTCGGTTTCGCGGATGTTAGTCAGGAACTGGTTGCCCAGGCCTTCACCTTTAGACGCGCCTTTGACCAGACCCGCGATATCGACGAATTCCATGGTAGTCGGCACCACGCGCTGCGGCTTAACAATCTCAGAAAGCTGGTCGAGACGCAGGTCAGGCATCGGCACCACGCCGGTGTTTGGCTCAATGGTGCAGAAGGGGAAGTTAGCCGCTTCGATACCCGCTTTAGTCAGCGCGTTAAACAGAGTGGATTTACCGACGTTCGGCAGGCCCACGATACCGCATTTGAATCCCATGGTTTGATACCCTTTATAACTGGATGGACAGTGAGCCAGAAGGCGGACTGTCGGAGACGGATTGAAAAATTTCGCGCATTATACACGGAATCACGACGATTCGGGCGTTTAAGCAGGCTTGAAGGCGTGCAGCCGGTTCATCGCCTTGATGCGATCCTCTTTGAGCCACAGTTCAGTACAGCGCGCCGCTTCATCAATGGCATCATCAATCAGCTTCTGCTCACTGGCGGGCGGCTTGCCCAGCACAAATCCCGTCACCTTGTTGCGGTCGCCGGGGTGACCGATACCGATGCGCAGCCGATGGAAATTGTTGTTGTTGCCGAGTTTGCTGATGATGTCTTTCAGCCCGTTATGGCCGCCATGGCCGCCGCCTTGCTTGAACTTCGCCACGCCGGGGGGAAGATCAAGTTCATCGTGCGCCACCAGAATTTCTTCCGGCGTAATGCGATAAAAGGTCGCCATCGCCGCCACCGCTTTACCGCTCAGGTTCATAAAGGTGGTCGGGACCAGCAGGCGCACATCCTCTCCGGCTATCGCCAGGCGGGCAGTGTAGCCATAGAATTTGCCTTCCTCTTTCAGTGACTGATTGTGGCGCTCAGCCAGTAAATCCAGATACCAGGCACCCGCATTGTGGCGCGTGGCGGCATATTCAGCGCCCGGATTGGCAAGGCCCACAATCAGTTTAATGCTGCTCACAATGATTATCCTGCTGTTATCGCGAAAGGGCGTTAGTTTACTTCGCCACACTCAGGATGACAAAGCCGAAGCATTGAAATGGTTCAGAACCGTGATTAATCATTTTCTATCTGAATCAACAGACTGCAATCAGGACCAGCGGATTCTTTATGACTGATGTGTGATCCAGTCCGCAACGTTGCCTCTATCCATTGCCTAAACTTATGGCACTTAACATTGTGTGCGGTTATTGACTCATAAGGATGGAGGTGCAGCATGAAACATCATCACTGCCGCGTAGCGGGTAACAGCTTGATGGTACTGGGATTAGTCACAATGGTACTGGGCGTCGGTTTTTCAATTATTAATCAGCTTCCCTCCCTCCACATGCCGCAGCTTCTGGCGCAGGGTGCGATGCTAGGCATCTTTATCGGTGCGCTGCTGTGGCTGGTGGGGGCGGGTCTTAGTGGGCGTGAAAAAGTGGAAGATCGTTATTACTGGCATCGTCGCTATGATAATCGCTGCCGGCGGACGCCCAATTCACACCATTAACTGAGTACGGCAGTGACCGGATGCTGCGCTGTGCGGTTCCGGCCGCTGGCCTTAGCGTGGTAGAGCGCCGCATCCGCCAGTGCCAGTAAATCTTCAAAGTCCTGCTGGTGGTGGGTCACAGTCGCAAACCCAATGCTGACTGAATAGGTAATCGCATTGGGTTGTGACGCGCAGACCGCCAGTCGGATCGCTTCACACCAGGCTCTCGTTTCCTTTGCGCCTGCCGGAATTATCGCCGCAAACTCTTCTCCACCCAGTCGCGCAAAGCGCCCCTCCGCCGCTATCAGTTCTCTGACAATGCTGCAAAAGTGAATTAAAATCTGGTCTCCCTGATGATGACCATACCGATCATTAATGCTTTTAAAATGATCAAGATCGAAGAGTATCGCGCTGTAGGGCTTGTTCTGACGGCGGCAACGCGCCGCAATTTTCCCGGCTTCGTTAAACAGGGCACGACGATTCCAGACGCTAGTCAACGGATCGTGCAGGGAGGCATGTTTTAAGCTGACCTGCATCCGTTCATTCACCATGGCCAGAATAGTAAACGTCAGTCCGATGACAAACAGAATCGACTCAAGGATGACGTAAACCGAGAAGCTGGAGCCGCCAATCGCACCGGGCTGCGCACTGGGAATCGCCGGGTCCAGAAACAGGCGTGCCAGATGAAACAACAGATGGATCCACAACAGTAACTGCGCAGGCCAGAAAGTGGCTTTCAGCATGTCACGTGCCAGCCAGACCAGTTGGATCAGCGCAGCGGTATAGACGACACAGGCGATGCACAGCACCAGTACCCGTTTGGGTAAGCTGTAATAGAACACCGGAAAGCAACAGAGGAGTGCCCAGAGCAGAGCGCCCAACAGCCAGTGAATGCCGATGGGTTTGCCGCACAAGCGTCGGAACGCATTTAACAATCCACCATACGCCAGCATCACCAGCACATTACCCACCGCAACAGGCAGAAAATGCAGACCACTGCTGCGCAGGCTGCTCAAGAATACGGAAATCAGGGTAAAAACCAGTGACAGGCAGGTAAAACCCAGAACCCGGTCATACTGCGATCCAATCCAGGCAAAAACCATAATGATGCTCAGAAACCCCAGCACATAAAGCTCGCAAATAAATAAGGTATAAATATCGAGGTTCATGAGGGCCGGGTTCTGATGAAAATTGCGTTGCAAATTACCACTTAATGGCACCGGGCAGAAGCGGGGAACGCAGCGTTTTAGCAAAAGAGTAAGTGGCGTTGAAAATAGGGGATTGCAGGGGAATTTATCGCGGAAATCTCAGAAAAAGAAGCGCGTTAATCGGGCGACTGGCAGACATAAAAAAACCGGGCACAGGGCCCGGTTCCGCGAAGATTAATGCTCGAACATCGCCGAGATCGATTCTTCGTTACTGATGCGGCGAATTGCTTCGGCCAGCATGCCAGATAAGGTCAGCGTGCGCACATTCGGCAGTGACTTAATCTCGTCAGAGAGTGGGATGGTATCGCAGACGATCACCTGGTCGAGGACGGATTTACGCAGGTTTTCAACCGCATTGCCGGAGAAGATCGGGTGCGTCGCGTAAGCGAACACGCGCTTGGCACCGCGTTCTTTCAGCGCTTCAGCCGCTTTGCACAGCGTGCCGCCGGTGTCGATCATGTCGTCGACCAGCACGCAGTCGCGGCCAGCAACGTCACCAATGATATGCATCACCTGAGAAACGTTCGCGCGAGGGCGGCGTTTATCGATGATAGCCATATCGGTGTCGTTCAGCAGTTTAGCGATAGCACGGGCACGTACTACGCCACCAATATCGGGAGAAACAACAATCGGGTTTTCCAGACCGATCTGCATCATATCTTCCAGCAGGATCGGACTGCCAAATACGTTATCAACCGGGACGTCGAAGAAGCCCTGGATCTGCTCGGCGTGCAGGTCAACCGTAAGAACACGGTCAACTCCGACGCTGGAAAGGAAGTCTGCCACTACTTTAGCGGTGATAGGCACACGCGCGGAACGCACGCGGCGATCCTGACGGGCATAACCAAAGTAGGGAATGACTGCGGTAATACGACCAGCAGAAGCACGACGCAGCGCGTCGACCATCACAACCAGTTCCATCAGATTATCATTGGTGGGAGCACAGGTGGACTGGATGATGAAAATATCACCACCGCGTACATTTTCGTTAATCTGTACGCTCACTTCACCATCACTGAAACGGCCTACTGCGGCGTCTCCCAGGCTGGTGTAAAGGCGGTTGGCAATACGTTGTGCTAGTTCCGGGGTGGCGTTACCAGCAAATAGCTTCATATCAGGCACGAGAAGAACCTCAGGCTTTGCGTCCAGAGAATGAACGGCATGACGGTAACCGGCGCGTACGGTCATGTTCGTTCACACGGGTGTGTTGATGCAAAAGGCGCAGTGTCTGGAACGGGGTGACACTGTCACGCATTTGCTAATCGCCTCGCAGGGCACGCTGTAGCGGCGAAACATTTACGCCCCGCGCTACAAATCCGCGCACCCCATTCGGGGCAAGCTCCAGCACCTGACGGGCAGCAGACTCGGTGTCGAATTCAGCAAACACACAAGCGCCCGTGCCAGTCAGGCGTGACGGCGCGTATTCTAGCAGCCAGGAAACAAGCTCATCAACCTCACGAAAACGTTTTCTTACCACTGCTTCACAATCATTGGTGAAGGGTGCAGCTAAAAGCGTCGATAAACTGCGCGATGGGGTATCACGCGTCAGTTCGGGGTCGTTGAATACCACTGGTGTACTGATGTTCACGCCGGGATGAGCGACAAGATACCACTTTTCTTCGGGCTCTGCGGGCTGAAGTTGTTCACCGACTCCCTGCGCAAAGGCCGCGAAGCCCTGAACGAACACCGGTACGTCTGCACCCAGCTTCACGCCAATCGCCGCCAGCGCATCCGGTGTGAAGCCGGTTTGCCACAGGTGATTCAGCGCCACCAGCACGGTGGCGGCATCAGAGGAGCCGCCGCCGAGACCGCCGCCCATAGGCAGGCGTTTCTCGATGGCAATCTGCGCGCCTGCGCGAGCAGACAGGCATTTTTTGTCCTGTGCCGCCTGCTTCAGCATGTTCGCGGCACGCACAATCAGGTTGTCCGCATCGGCAACGCCTGGCACCGGCGTTAACAGCTGAATCGAATCGCTGTCATCAACGGTAATCTGCAACTGGTCACCGTAATCCAGAAACTGAAACAGCGTCTGCAGGTTGTGATAGCCGTCGGGACGACGGCCGGTGATGTAGAGAAAAAGATTCAGTTTTGCCGGGGCAGGCCAGTGGGTGATCATTGAACGGTCCAGCCGTCCATACGCAGTTTAATCCGCTGATCACCCTCTTTCAGCTCCAGGCTGGAGGGCAGCGGCGGGGTGACCTTGCTGTCGTAGCCTGCGATAGAAACCTGCCAGTTCTGGCCGTCGCGGCTGTAGTTCAGGCTGCTCAGCTGATAGCTATCGTTAAGCTGATAATCTGTGGCATCGCCAGGCAGACCCATCATCCACTGACGCAGGTTGGCCAGCGGAATGTTCATGCCAGTCAGCTGTGAAATCATCTTCTGCGCATCGTTGCTGACGTAGCGCTTGCCTTTGTTATCGACAATCTGCACCACAGAGCCCTGCGCATCGAGCTGCAGTTCGGTGCTGCCCAGCGGGTTAGTCAGCAACAGGCGATAGCGATCCGGCGCGGTCTGCTGCCAGTTAAAGCGGGCATAGACTTTCTGTTTGTCAGAAAGGTAGGCAAAGGCGCCGCGGGTCTGATAGTGCGTGACCTTTGAGACCGCCTGCTGATGCTGTTGCCACTGTGGCGCGGTAACGCTGGGGCCCGGGCCTTGCGGTTTGTTGACGCTACAGGCCGCCAGCAGGACGCTGGCAAGGGGCAAAAGGCGCAACAGATTGCGTGGTGAATTAAGCATCAAGTGGTCATCTCCTCGGACACATTTATTATTCGTAACGGATAACGCTAACCGTCACGGTTTTAACCGTCAATGCTGTTATGCAGCAAATTGAGCACGATCGGGTTAATCTTATTACAGTCATAGCCTTTGTATGGCTTTTCTTGATCTGCCGCATCTTGTAGAATGCGCCTCACAAAACCCTGACATTATTGGGACATCCCAACCAAAACCGCCATGACGCTGCTCGCTCTCGGAATCAATCACAAGACAGCCCCCATTGCTCTGCGCGAACGCGTCTCGTTCGGGCCGGAGACGCTTGAGCAGGCGCTAAACAGCCTGTTATCACAGCCAATGGTGCAGAGCGGCGTGGTGTTGTCCACCTGTAACCGGACTGAACTCTACCTGAGTGTAGAGCAGCAGGCCGACTTACAGGCGCGTCTGGTGAGCTGGTTATGCAATTATCATCAGCTGGATGAAGAGGATGTACGCAACAGCCTGTACTGGCATCAGGATAACGAGGCGGTCAGCCACCTGATGCGCGTCGCCAGCGGACTCGATTCACTGGTGCTGGGCGAACCGCAGATCCTCGGTCAGGTGAAAAAAGCGTTTGCTGATTCCTCACGCGGTCATGCGCTGAGCAGTGAACTGGAACGCATGTTCCAGAAAACCTTCTCTGTTGCCAAGCGCGTGCGCACGGAAACCGATATCGGGGCCAACGCGGTCTCGGTGGCGTTTGCTGCCTGTACGCTGGCCCGTCAAATCTTCGAATCTCTCTCCTCCGTCAATGTGCTACTGGTTGGCGCAGGTGAAACCATTGAGCTGGTCGCGCGTCATCTGCGTGAACATCAGGTCAAAAATCTGATCATCGCTAACCGAACCCGCGAGCGCGCCGAAACGCTGGCGGCGGAAGTGGGTGCCGAAGTGATCACGCTGGCGGAGATTGATGCCCGTCTGGCAGAAGCCGACATTATTATCTCGTCAACCTCCAGTCCGCTGCCGATTATCGGCAAGGGGATGATGGAGCGCGC
The DNA here is from genome assembly GCF_013415305.1 of Pantoea sp. WMus005. Taxonomy (GTDB): domain Bacteria; phylum Pseudomonadota; class Gammaproteobacteria; order Enterobacterales; family Enterobacteriaceae; genus Pantoea; species Pantoea rara. The sequence goes on along the minus strand of NZ_JACBXU010000001.1, from coordinate 1,392,688 downwards.
CCTGAAAGCGCGCCGCAACAAACCTATGTTGCTGGTGGATATTGCCGTACCGCGCGACGTAGAGCCGGAAGTGGGCGACCTGCCTAACGCCTATCTCTACAGCGTGGATGACCTGCAGGCGATCATCGAGCAGAACCTGGCGCAGCGCAAAGCGGCCGCGGTTCAGGCCGAAAGCATCGTGGTGCAGGAAAGCAGTGAATTCATGGCGTGGCTGCGCTCGCAGGGCGCGGTGAATACGATCCGTGAATATCGTTCTCAGGCGGAAGAGATCCGCGCTGAGCTGGAAGGCCGTGCGCTGCAGGCGCTGCAACAGGGTGCCGACCCGCAGAAAGTCATGCAGGAACTGGCGCACAAGCTGACCAACCGTTTAATACACGCTCCAACCAAATCACTTCAGCAGGCCGCCCGCGATGGCGATAATGAACGCCTGCAGATTTTACGCGACAGCCTGGGTCTCGATTAGGCACACCGCTGTCGCCACCTGTTACGGGAATCCCACATTTAAATGAAAACCTCTATAGTTGCCAAACTGGAAGCCCTGCAGGAGCGCCACGAAGAAGTGGAAGCGATGCTGGGCGATGCTGGCGTCATCGCCGATCAGGAGCGTTTCCGTGCGCTGTCACGCGAATATGCGCAACTGACCGACGTGACCCGTTGCTTCCGCGACTGGCAGCAGGTGCAGGAAGATATCGAAACGGCGCAGCAGATGCTCGACGATCCTGAAATGCGTGATATGGCACAGGAAGAGTTGCAGGAAGCGCGTGAGAAGAGTGAGGTACTGGAGCAGCAGTTGCAGGTTCTGTTACTGCCGAAAGATCCCGATGATGAGCGCGCCTGCTTTATCGAAGTGCGCGCCGGAACCGGCGGCGATGAAGCCGCGATCTTCGCCGGCGATCTGTTCCGCATGTACAGCCGCTATGCCGAAGCGCGTCGCTGGCGCGTGGAGATTATCAGCGCCAACGAAGGCGAGCATGGCGGTTACAAAGAAGTCATTGCCCGCGTAACCGGCGAAGGTGCCTATGGACGCCTGAAGTTTGAGTCAGGCGGCCACCGCGTTCAGCGTGTACCAGAGACCGAATCGCAGGGTCGTATTCATACCTCAGCCTGTACCGTAGCCGTGATGCCGGAAATCCCGGAAGCGGAACTGCCAGAAATCAACGCAGGTGACCTGAAGATTGATACCTTCCGCTCATCCGGGGCAGGCGGTCAGCACGTCAACACCACCGACTCCGCGATTCGTATTACTCACCTGCCAACCGGCATCGTGGTGGAGTGTCAGGACGAGCGTTCACAGCATAAAAACAAAGCCAAAGCACTGGCGGTGCTGGGTTCGCGTATTCACGCGGCAGAGATGGCCCGCCGTCACGCCGCTGAAGCCAGTACCCGTCGCAATCTGCTGGGCAGTGGCGATCGTTCTGACCGTAACCGTACCTATAACTTTCCGCAGGGCCGCGTGACCGACCACCGTATCAACCTGACAATCTACCGTCTGGATGAAGTGATGGAAGGTAAAATCGACAGCCTGATCGAGCCGATTGTGCAGGAGTACCAGGCGGATCAGCTGGCGGCGCTGGCTGGTCAGGATTAATGGATATTCGTCACTGGCTGAAACAGGCGGTCGCTACGCTGTGCGGTGGTGACAGTCCGAAGCGTGACGCAGAGATCCTGTTAGGTTTCGTGACCGGCAAATCGCGCAGCTGGTTGATTGCCTTTGATGAAACGGTGCTCAGCGATGCGCAGCTCGAACAGCTTGATAGCCTGCTGGCGCGCCGGGCCCGGGGTGAGCCGGTGGCCCATCTGGTGGGTGAACGCGAGTTCTGGTCGCTGCCTTTGCGCGTCAGTGATGCCACGCTGATCCCGCGGCCCGATACCGAATTGCTGGTCGAGCAGGCGCTGGCGCACCTGCCCGCGGCACCCTCGACCATTCTGGATATGGGCACCGGCACCGGGGCGATTGCGCTGGCGCTGGCCAGCGAGCGGCCCGACTGTCATGTGACCGGCGTGGACCGCATCGAGGCCGCCGTTGAGCTGGCGAGCAGCAATGCCCAGCAGCTCAGTCTCACCAACACTACCTTTCTGCTCAGTCACTGGTTCCAGTCACTCACGCCGCAGCGCTTTACCCTCATCGTCAGCAACCCACCCTATATTGATGCCAGCGACAGTCACTTGGCGCAGGGTGACGTGCGTTTCGAGCCCCGTAGCGCGCTGGTGGCCGATGAAGCGGGACTGGCGGATCTGCGCACGCTGATTGAGCAGGCGCCCGCATGGCTGCTGCCGGAAGGCTGGCTGCTGCTTGAGCATGGCTGGCAGCAGGGTGAGGCGGTGGCCGATTTGTTGCGGCAAAATGGCTATCACGCCGTCGAAACGGTCAATGATTACGGCGGCAATCCGCGTGTGACCTTAGGTCAGTTCCCCTCATAAAAGCGCTTTAAAAAGGATTGATGATGTTCGTCTTTTATCCCCTGATTAAAAATCTGCACATCTTAACGGTCGTGCTGACCGTAACACTGTTCCTGCTGCGCTTTTACTGGCTGCGCTGTGGATCGGCGATGATGACGAAACGCTGGGTCCGCATTCTGCCGCACGTTAATGACACGCTGTTACTGGTGACCGGCGTCTCGCTGGTGATGATTACTCACTTCTATCCCTTCACGCCGCAAGGAAGCTGGCTGACGGAGAAGCTTTTAGCGGTTATCATCTACATCGCCTTAGGATTTGTGGCATTGAGTCGCCGTCCACGCACTGATCGCACCCGCTGGATCGCTTTTCTGGTGGCGTTAATCGCCCTGGTGACCATCATTAAGCTGGCGCTGACCAAAATGCCGTTATGGGGATAGTATGACCTCGACCGAACAATTAGATTTCAGCCAGACACCGCTGTGTGAAGCGGTGATTGGTGCCACACTTGCCATCCGCGCTGATTTCCCGGCGTTGTCGGTGGAAACGCAACTTGCGGCGTTAGTCGCCGAAGCGCGTGACTATGTGAGTCACTCTGAAGATGCTGACATGCAGCTGGAAAAGCTGCTGGAGCTGTTTTATCGCCAGTGGGGATTTTGCGGCGCCAGCGGCGTCTATAAACTTTCTGATGCGCTGTGGATCGACAATGTCCTGAAGACACGTCAGGGCACGGCCGTGTCACTGGGCATTATCCTGCTGCACATCGCCGCCGAGCTGGAACTGCCGCTGATGCCGGTGATCTTTCCGACGCAGCTGATTCTGCGTGCCGACTGGATTGATGGCGATAAGTGGATGATCAACCCGTTCAACGGAGAAACCCTTGATCGGCACACACTGGAAGTGTGGCTCAAAGGCAACATCAGCCCGACCGCGCGTCTGTATGATGATGACCTGGACGAAGCGAAAACCGTCACCGTGATGCGCAAGATGCTCGATACGCTGAAAGCGGCGTTGATGGAAGAGCAGAAAATGGAACTGGCGCTGAACGTCAGTCAGGTGCTGTTGCGTATCGATCCTGATGATCCCTATGAAATTCGCGATCGCGGTTTGATCTACGCGCAGCTGGAGTGCGAACATATCGCCCTGAATGATTTAACTTACTTCGTTGAGCAGTGTCCTGAAGACCCGGTCAGCGAAATGATCAAAGTTCAGATTCACGCAATCGAACAAAAACAGGTCACGCTGCACTAAGCGGACCCACTGAAAAGGAAAGGGCATGACACAGAAAGTCGTGAGTATTGGCGATATCAACGTCGCAAACGATCTGCCATTTGTGCTGTTTGGCGGGATGAACGTGCTGGAGTCACGTGACCTGGCAATGCGCATCTGCGAACACTACGTCACCGTCACCACTAAACTCGGTATTCCTTACGTGTTTAAGGCGTCGTTTGATAAAGCGAACCGTTCCTCGATTCACTCCTATCGTGGCCCTGGCCTGGAAGAGGGGATGAAGATTTTCCAGGAGCTGAAGCAGGCTTTCGGCGTGAAGATCATTACCGATGTTCATGAAGCATCACAGGCTCAGCCGGTTTCTGAAGTGGTTGATGTGATCCAGCTGCCGGCCTTCCTGGCGCGACAGACTGACCTGGTGGAAGCGATGGCTAAAACCGGCGCGGTTATCAACGTTAAGAAGCCACAGTTCGTCAGCCCGGGTCAGATGGGCAACATTGTTGATAAGTTCGCTGAAGGCGGCAATGAGCAGGTTATCCTGTGCGATCGCGGCAGCAACTTTGGCTATGACAATCTGGTTGTCGATATGCTCGGCTTTAACGTGATGAAGAAAGTCACCAAAAATAGCCCGGTGATTTTCGATGTGACCCATGCGCTGCAGACGCGCGATCCGTTTGGCGCAGCATCAGGCGGTCGTCGTGCGCAGGTGGCTGAGCTGGCAAGAGCCGGTATGGCCGTCGGTATTGCCGGTCTGTTTATCGAAGCGCACCCGGATCCAGAACACGCCCTGTGTGACGGCCCATCCGCGTTGCCACTGGATAAACTGGAGCCGTTCCTGGCACAGATGAAGGCGATTGACGATCTGGTGAAAAGCTTCCCGGAACTCGATACCAGCAAATAAGTTTGCTGCAAAAAAAAGAGCGATTAATCGCTCTTTTTTTTCGCCTGAAATCCAGTGACGTTACAGCATGATGGTCATCAGATACCCGATAAACAACGCCAGATGGGCGGCACCGTTGAGTACATTGGTGCGTCCGGTCGAGAAGGAGAGCTGACAGAGAATCAGTGACGCCATCATAATCACCATCTGTGGCGGCTCCAGACCGAATATCAGCTCCTGTCCGGTCAGGGTGGCGATAATGGTTACCGCCGGTACCGTCAGGGAGATGGTCGCCAGCACCGAACCAAAAAACAGGTTCATAGCGCGCTGAACCTGGTTCATCAGCACGGCTCGAATCGCGCCCAGGCCTTCCGGTGAGAGAATCAGCAGAGCGACCAGGAAGCCGGTGAACTGTGCCGGTGCATTCAGGTCCGTCAACAGACTTTCCAGCGTATTGGCGTTCATTTTGGTCACGGCAATGACCGCAATCAGATGCACGATCAGCCAGATAGAGTGCCAGAGGCTGCTGTGCGCCGAAGGTTTGCCATGATGCGGATCCCCGTCGTCACTCTCATCTTCATGCTCATAAACAAACAGGCTCTGGTGCGTTTTGGTCTGGATCAGCAGGAAAACGCCATACATTGCGGCTGAAATCGCTGCGATAAGCAGTGCCTGGGTGACAGAGAAATTACCGCCCGGTAACGCGTTGGGAAACACCAGCACCAGAATCGCGAGGGGAAAGATAGCGATCAGATATTGCTTCACGCCCGCCAGATTAACGTACTGCGTCGCAAATTTATTACCGCCCAGCAGCAGCGCAAAGCCGACCAGCCCGCCGGTCACAATCATGACAATCGAATAAAGCGTATCGCGCATAAGGCCGGGTGCGGCATCGCCGGTCGCCATCAGTGCCGAAATCAGGCTCACTTCCAGAATGACGACGGACAGGCTAAGAATCAGGGAGCCATAGGGTTCGCCCAGCCGGTGGGCCAGCACGTCTGCATGCCGGACAACGCTAAAGGCACTGCTAAGAATGGCAACCAGCGCCACTAAGTTGATACCGACGACTATCGGAAATGAGGTATTTGCACCAAAAAAATAGAGTATCCCCAGCGTGACAAGGGGAAGTATCAGCGAGAATTCCTTGTGACGTGTTTTTTCATGTGAAGGCATTCACCATCCTCTCTGGTTAATGATTATCCGGACACAGCGAGTGCTGCTGTTAGAAATATAATCAGTTTTAGGGCAGGGCGCAGTTTATCTTTTCACCGGCCTGAACGGGAAAAATTTACTGGGTTTTACTTAATTTCTATAAAGTATCGAAATGCAATTAACCTTGTGTTATCTGAAATATTTCAATATTAATCAGCCGATAACAAATGTGTATTATCCATCTAAATCTGCATTGATCGTCAAAAAAATGACTTAACATTATAACTTATATGACCTGGTTTATGTTTTTAATCTGAATGGTCGTTAAATCACTGTTTGTGTTTTTTCTGTGCTGCGCCAGGCTTAACAGGTGTCCCTGAACTGAGGAGTAGGTATGCCTTACGCTAAACGAACCGACTTACCCGATAATGTAAAACACGTGTTGCCCGCGCATGCGCAGGATATCTATCAGCAGGCATTTAACAGTGCGTGGGATCAGTATAAAAAGGCCGAAGATCGCCGTGGCGATGAGTCGCGTGAAGAGGTGGCGCACAAAGTCGCCTGGTCAGCCGTGAAAAAAGAGTATGAAAAAGGCGATGATGATAAATGGCATCCTAAAAAATAATGTCACTGCTAGCCTGTTCATGACAAAGGGCCAGGATTATCTGGCCCTTTTTTTCGTCTTCGCTATAGGGTTTATCTGGTTTTTTTTAAGCTGGGACCAGAATCACGCTTGTCACCCCGCGCATAAATAGATTAATGTCATTTTAATGAACGAAACGCAGTGCCGTTTTGGAGATCATGTTACTGGAGCCATTCTGCAGGACGCTGTTGACGTTGAGGAGGTCGCATTGCTTACCCGGGAATTTCTATTAAAAGCGGATTGTAAAACGTCGTTCGGGGATATCGATGAGACGCTACTCTGGAGTTGCGAGCAGCGCGCGGCCTCACTGGCAGCCACCCTGGCCTGCCGTCCCGATCACAGCCCGGTATGGATCTTCGGATATGGCTCGCTGATGTGGAACCCGATTTTTGAGGCGGATGAAGTTGCATCCGGTTCGCTGGAGGGCTGGCACCGTGCTTTCTGCCTGCGGCTGATTGCCGGACGTGGTACCGCCACGCATCCCGGCCGCATGCTGGCGCTGAAGCAGGGTGGCCGCACCACCGGACTGGCGTTTCGCCTGCCGGAAGAGCGTTTGCATGAAGAGCTGGCACTGCTCTGGAAGCGTGAGATGATCACCGGCTGTTATTTACCGACATGGTGTGAGTTACAACTGGAGGATGGCCGCAGCGTGACTGCACTGACCTTTATTATGGACCCGCGTCATCCGCTCTATGAATCGGACTCCTGCCCGGAGGCGATTGCACCCCTTATCGCCGCGGCCAGTGGCCCGCTGGGTTCGAATGCGCAGTATCTGTTTGCGCTGGAAGAGGAACTGACCCGACGCGGCATGGAGGAGGAGAGTCTGAGCAGGCTGGCGCATCAGGTGCGCACCCTACAGCAATCCTTTCTGAAGCAGGCCTGAGGCGGGTCAGCCGCTTAAAAGCAGCATAGAAAAGGGCGCGACACTGTCGCGCCCTTTTATGATCCCGTGATTATTTACCCGGATTAATCAGCCAGGTGCCCGGCTTATCAATGGTCAGGGATTGGGTATGCGTCTCGCTGCCATTCTTCACGTCGATTTTGTATTGTCCTGCTGCCAGATTCAGCGCGGCAAATCCGCTGCTGCCCGGTTTCACTTCGACCGGCTGTCCGTTAAGCAATACGCTTTCACCGCTTTCGAGCTTAAGATAAACCGTCGCCAGCGCAGCCGGAACGGCGGCGGCTGATGGAGTCGACGCGGGCGCAGGCGTCATGGCTGAGCGATTACTTACCACCTCCGGCGTCGTACTGTGGCGATTAGCCAGCCAGACCGTGACGATGACCGCCACGATAGCCACTGCTGCCAGGCCCAGCAGGCCAGGAGACAGCCGGCGCACGGTGCGTGGCGTGACCGGCTCAGCAGACGCGGCGGCATGATTCATGGCCATCACGACAGGCGGAGCCGTCTCGGGCCCCTCTTCTATTGGCAGAGCAGGCGGTTCGCCCGGCACCGGGAAGCTGTTCACTACCGCTTCCACATCACTGACCGGCAGATCGATCAGCGCCGCAAAGGCGTCAATCGTTTGCGGACGATCGCCTGGTTTCATCGCCAGCGCGCAGTCAATAGCATGCAGCAGCGGCAGCGAATAACCTTCAGGCTGGCGTTCCACCAGCGGCTGATAATTATCTTCAATGCAGCGCACCACGCTCACTGGCGGGGGATTACCGGTAATCAGGCTATGCAGCACCGCGCCAAGGGCGTAGATATCGGTCCAGGGGCCCTGTTCAACTTCACCTTCTTCACTGTATTGCTCAATCGGCGCAAAGCCCGGTTTCAGCATGATTTCCGTTTCGTCAGAAAGGTTGCCGATCTCCTTTCGCGCCGAGCCGAAGTCCAGCAGCACCGGCAGCTGATTCTCCTGAAGCTGAATGTTATCGAGAGAGATATCGCGATGCAGATAGCCAGCCTGATGAATGGTGCTGATGGCACCCAGCAGTGGCGGCAACAGGCGGCGTATCCAGGCTTCACAGATCGACGCCGGGCTGGTGACCTGCCACTCTTTCAGCGTCATGCCGCTGTAGTAGAGCGTGCCCATGTAGGCCGTGCCGTTCTGCTCCCAGAAGCGCAGCACGTGCAGCAATCCCGGGTGGTTAAAGCGGGCCAGCAGTCGCGCTTCCTGAATAAAGCTGTTCAGCCCGGCATTAAAGAGCTTCTGGAAACGCTCACCGCGCAGTTCCAGCGTCAAATCCGGGGCACGAACAGCCAGCGATACGGGCATATACTCTTTAATAGCGATAGTGCGTTCTAACTGGTGATCCCACGCGCGATAGACGATGCCGAAGCCGCCGCCCCCGATCACTTCCTTGATCTCAAACTCATTGAAACGGTAGCCGTCTGGCAGGGCATTGGGAACAGTTTTCGGATTATCATTTGCCGACATAGTGAACTCTCTGTACACGGCCTGATCGTCAGGCTGCGCGGTAATTAATTGATGTTACGCCAGGCACCAATGGCAGGATCAGCCAAATCCGCGTGCAGGGTGTCGATGAGTAACACATTCACTTTTTGCTGTGGCATGAAATAGGGCGCCCACTGGCTGCGCAAGGTATCGACTCGCGATTTCACAGCGTCAGCATCCTGCTGCGCCGCATTCTTATCCATTTTAATCAACAGGGCACCATTGAAGCGCCAGACATGTTGCCGGGCATCAAAGGGCAACACCAGCCAGCTCTCTGGCGTATCCGGGCGTGTCACAATCATGCGCTGATTATTCGCGGCGATGACTTCCAGCTTGCTGTCCGGGATCGCCAGATTGGCGATGGGATAGCCCTGATAGAACGTGACCGCGACGGGCGTGGAATGTTCTGGCGTCGCCAGTGTCAGTTCACTCCTGCCTTCTGCCCAGCCGTCAGGCGAGCAGTGCTGCTTGCTGACATCCGGGATAAACAGGGTCTGGGCATTCTCATCCCAGGCGGTGCGGAAATGACAGCCGCTGGGGAGATCAAAATGTTGCAGCGGCGTGCTGTTGGCGGGCCGTGACAGGTCAAGCGGTGCGGCATTGCTGTCACTGGCGCTGGCTGTGGCATCGGCCATCACGATAGGGCGCCAGTTCTGCAACTTGCTGGCGCTGCCGCTGGCCAGTACGCCACCCTCTTTGTTGGTCATCTGCCAGGGCAGTTCGTCCAGTAATCCGCACTGATTAGCAAGCAGGGTGCCGACGCGGGGTAAAAAGGTGGTCAGCACCGACGAATCCTTACTTTTACCGGAGACGATGCGCAACGGCAGCGTCTCTTTACACCAGTCGTCAGGCGCTTTGCTCACCACATTATCGATATAGACCTCCAGCGCCAGGCTGGGGGAGTAGACCACCCGATAATTTTCAGCCTGGGCGTTAAAGGCAATCAGCAGAGTGATGATGCCGGGCAACCACAGTTTCATAAGGATCCTTGGAATCAAAAACGAGGCGGCAGAAAGCGCGCCGAATCAGCCAGTGAATAGAGCAATGTTGCCTCTTCCGGTTCACCAATCCAGACCGCCAGTGCGCTGAGATTATCTTTCTTCACGTTGCGGCTTACCGCCTGTTCCATCAGAGCCAGCCACTCTTCGCAGGCATTCACCATACGCAGCGCCTGTTCCATTTCATCACTGGTCAGATTCAGCCAGAAGCCATCGGTGCAGACCAGAAATGCGTCGCCATCTTCCAGCCCAATCTCCTGCGAAAAGCTCACCAGACGAGACGGTTCAGCGCCGAGCGCATTATAGAGTAAATTACTGTTAATGCCGGTATTTTCATAGCCCGCATCTTTGAGTTGCTGGGCCAGACTGTGATCCCGGGTCACCTCATGAAGCACGCCACGGCGGAAGTGGTAAACCCGGCTGTCACCAGCATGCGCCCACCATGCACGCTGTTTCTGACGGTCAATAAACAGCGCCGCCAGGGTCGTGCTCATGCGTGAATATTTCGGATTTTTACCCTGTGCCGCCTGCAACGCTAAGCGGCACTGTTCGATGGCCTGACGCGTCATTTCTGGCGTAAAATCGTCGTGCGCCTGAATCTGGCTCAGCAGGGTATCCCGCACCAGCTGTGCTGCCATCTCGCCGCCAGGCAAACCGGCCACGCCATCGCAGACCACAAAACAGGCTTTACGCTCATCCAGCTCAGCGCCGGTGCGATCCTGATTCTCATCGCGTAGCCCCTGCTGGCAGCGGCTGGCAAAAACGATTTTCATGCTTCATCTACCCGCGTCTGAGAGTCTTTATACTGATTCACTTCCATGTCATACGCGTGCAGAAAGGCCTCGCCAAACAGCGTGTGGAAATCGTCTTCGATCTCTCCGGCGGTACGCTGGTAATTACGCATGAAGTAGTCCCACAGTGCCGCTTTCTTCGCGGTGGAAAAGGGCAGCTTTGATACCAGACCATCGGCGCGCGCCTGTTCTTCCAGCCGCTGCGGATTAAAAGATTGCAGCATCGCCGCGATAATGGCGCGAATACCGGCAATCATGCCCAGCTGGTGGGCCTGCAGATCGACCAGCGCATCGCGTACCGCCTGTTCCGGCGGCATAAAACCGGGCATCTGACTCTGATACATCTGCATCAGCACGGTTTTGCCGGAGGGCAGTATCTTGAACGGGTTATTGGCCTCGTTCAGGATCATCGTCATGTCCGCTTTTACGCCACGCTTGAGAATGGACCGCGACGAGAGCAGCGCCACGGTGCCCTGAGAAAAGAGGCTCAGCATCCGGCCGGTAATACGCATCTGCTCTTCATCAACCGGGGTGGCGTGGCCGTTGCTCAGTCCCATACCGTCCAGCAGCGCGGCGATCAGCCGATCCTGATCCATCGGCTGTGACACCTGCGCCCGACGCGGCGCATTGTCCTGCGGGTCGATCGCCAGCCGCGCATCGTTGTGGCGCTCGTGGCGGGTGGGGGTAACCTCATTGACCAGCAGTCGCTCATCAATCTCATGATGTTCGTGAATGCCCAGTGGATTCGCAGGCTCGACGCTGTCGCCAGCGAACAGGGCCAGGGGATCGGTCCGGGCGTTATTGCAGGTGGGGTCACGCACTTCCAGCGCATAGTCGCCGATGCGCAACGCATCGCCATGCTTCAGCAGCACCTGCATGCCGCGACCCAGGGAAATGCCGTTATGTTCTACCGGCGTCACGCTGCCCTGATTGGTCAGACGGCACTCTCCGTCATGCGACAGGTGAACCAGTGCCTGCAGACGCGAAATGGCACGCGTCTCATCTGGCAACACCAGGTCGTTGTCCTGACTGCGGCCAATCGTGCCGCCAGGCGGTTGAAACGCCACGCTTTTGACCGGAACATCCGTAGTGCTTTGCACAATGGTAAATTGCATGAGTTATCCCAGATTAAACGGCAAACGCATCCGGCCTCATTCGAACATCGGAGGATAGAGGCCATTACGTCCCGGCTGTGAACCTGCCGCCGGGTTAAACAGTAACGAAAACAGCTGCGCGGTAAGGTTGCCGCTGTGCTTGTGGGTCGCATGGACAAACCCATCGCTGCGGTTACTCCACCAGTAGCTCATATGCTGCTGAGGATCGAAACGTTCAGCCACTTCATGCCAGCTCAGCGTGCAGGGAAGATCCTGAAAGCCGAGCACATCCATAATGGCAGAGGGCCTCCGGGCGGGCACCAGCAGCGGAGGTAATGCCTGAATCTGCTGTTCTAACTGCTCGCCGTTGAGCGGGTTCTGAACGGCCCGTAACAGTGTTGCGCCCAGATCCTGAAACCAGTCGCCGGAGATGGTCAGCTGGGCCGGATGCCACTGCCTGAGCGGAAAGCTGTGCAGTGCCAGCAGCGGCCAGGCGCGTCCGACGCGGTCGCAGGAGGGCAGTAAACAGCCCATCTGTATCTGTGGCCGGGTCGCGGTTACCGGCAGGACAAAATTCCACACCGGCGCGTGAAGAAAGTTCGCGCTGTAGGACCAGGCCTGCTGATGCCAGTGCATTAATCCCTGCTGGAACCAGTGGTTCCACGGGCTAATCTGTTGCTCGCTTAGTCGATGGTGCAGAAAATCACCGGTCGACGGCAGCTTGCCATACCAGCCGGGGGCCGTGTAAGCAGCCATGTTCACCTCACCATTACTCGCTATGTGAGTTTGACCGCGGGGCCGGATGCACAGGCGTTACCGCCAGTACGCCACTCGCCTCGCCCGCAATGTTCAGATTATCCGCCAGCTTGCGCATCATCAGTGCATTATCCCGTGCATAAGGCGACGACTGAATCTGCTGATCCAGCAACTGGCTCAGGTGCCAGTCAAGCTGCTGCAAATCGCGGGCACTGACCGTATCAGGCAGTGAGCGCTGTAAATTTTGCAGCAGCCAGGCCCGTAAAAACTCGCCGTCATAATTACGCGGTTGATAGAGCATCTGATAGGCACGCAGCGCATTGCGGCTGTAGGCGTTATCATTACCCGGATCGTTGCGCAGAATGTTGGTGATCTGCTGCGCCACGCGCGGCAGCAACAAAGACTTAAGCGCATTTTGATAAAGCACCCAGGCGGCATCGCTGACCTGGCTGCCGCGGTATAAGCCAGCCCGCATAGTAAGCGGCGGATTATCGAGAGAAAAACGTTCCGAGAGCGGCAGCTTCACAAGGTTATTCAGAAAGGGTAGCAGATCAAAAATATTATCAGCAGGCTGATGAATCACCTGCAGACTTTGCTCACGAATCGCGGGTACCCGCGCAGCAACCTGTTGCAGATAATGTTGATTCTGGTAGTAGCTCAGTCCCCACAGGCTGGAGGCGATCAGCAGCGCACCGGCCAGCACACCATAGCCAATCCAGTGGAACAGCTGATTACGGTACTCCCAGCGGCGATTACTGCCCGCCAGACCGCTCTCTTTGAAGATCAGGTCGCTGAGCAGGTCGCGAATAAAGAAGCTCTGGCCTTTGTTGCCGGGAATCGGACTATTGCGGTTAACGCTGTCCCAGGCCGCGATCGAGTGATCGCCCGCCTGACGTAACTGCAGTTTGCGGCTCAGTTCACCCATCACGCGATCAAACGGCAGACCTTCCTGAGTACCACTGGTGAAAAACAGGCCGCGCGGGCTCCAGGCGACCGCATCCTGATGATCGGAAAAGACGATATCCAGATATTCGTTCAGCAACGGGCGCAGCGAGGCGAACTCCTGCGGGAAGAGGAAACATTCCGCGCGTTCGTTCAGGTCGCGTTCCTGGGTCATCTGTGCGGCCAGGTGCTGCTGGAGATCCTCTTCCAGCCGCTCAAATTGCTGGCCAAAATGGTGGTGCCAGTCGTCTTTGTGCGGCTTGCCCAAATCCCAGTTAAAGGTGAAGCCCCAGATGGCATCACGCCGTGCTTTATCCATGGAGCCGAAGTAGCTCATAAAGCCTTTCAGCAGATCGGTTTTAGTCACCATCACATAGACCGGAAAGTGAATGCCGGTTTGCTGATGCAGTTCCGCCATACGCTCACGGAGCGCGCTGGCCTGAGCGAAACGCGCCTCGGCCGAATCACTCAGCAGATCAGCGACGCTGATCGTCATGATCACGCCGTTAATCGGCTGGCGGGTGCGATAGCGTTTCAGCAGATTAATAAAGCTGTGCCACTCACCAGCATCGCGCACACGCTGGCTTTCCTGCAGCGCATAACGCCCGGCTGTATCGATCAGCACCGCGCTGTCAGTGAACCACCAGTCGCAGTTACGGGTGCCGCCGACGCCACGAATGGCCTGTTTGCCCAGCGTATCGGTCAGAGGAAACTCAAGGCCCGCATTAAACAGCGCGGTAGTTTTACCGGCCCCGGGCGCACCCATCACCAGATACCATGGCAGTTGATAGAGGTAATTGGCGTTAAAGCGTGACAACAGACTGCCGTTGTGACGACGACCAAACTGTGTGCGTTTCAGCTGCATTGCGGCTTCGCTGAAGCGCTGGTTGAGCCGTTCTTCGGTCACCTGACGTTCCGCTGAATCCTCGCTGCCCGCCAGCTCGAGCTGGGTCAGTAAGCGGCTGTTAAACCAGGCACGATAAAGAGACGGGATCAGCTGGAACAGAATCCAGAGAAAATAGAGGGCGCTGACGGTGAGCTGGCGAGGCAGAACCGGTTCCAGCGGACGTGACTCGCCCCATGACCAGAACGGGCCCAGCATCCAGACCAGACAGCTCAGCGCCGTAACGCCGATAAAACTCCACAGCAGGCGGTGCGTTAGCAGCAGACGAAGGGAGGCGCGCATCATTGTGCTCCTTGATGATTACTGAGCGTTTCAGGTGCGGCAAACAGCGTGATTTCTATGCGGCGGTTGCGGGTCCGGTTTTCGCTGCTGTCGTTGGGCAGCAGCGGGTCGCTGTCGCCACGGCCTTCAGAGCGAACCGTGTGACCACCATTCAGCTGAATCTGTAACAGCTGGGTGATCGCGCGGGCGCGGGCAAAGGAGAACTCATAGCTGGAGGCAAAGCGGCTGTTATCCACCGGGTGATCGTCGGTGAACACCGAAACCAGAATAGTGCCTTTAACATCTTTCATGGCAGTTGAGACGCGAGCCAGCAGCGCGCGGCCCACCGGATTGATCACTGTGCCTTGCTCAGCAAACAGTTTGTCCGCCGGAATAATCACTTTACTGCCAAAGGCGCCATCGCTGACTTCGAGTTGTCCGGCGGCGATGACATCATTCAGGCGCTGACGGAGATCGAGCAGCGCCTGCGGCGAAGAGGGGCGGCGGCCCGCAGTAATCTGCGGCAGCGGCGTCTGATAGAGGGCGCGCAGCAGCGGTTCGGCAGCATTGCCAAGCCGCCAGTTCAGGCTGCTGTAGATCAGGCAGCCGATCAACGCGACCAGCATGGCACAGGCCCAGAGCGGCACCATCGGGCGGGCGAGGGTGCTCACCAGCGGATGCACCTCCACCAGTGGAGGTTGTGGTGTCTGGCGCTGAGCGCGCGTTTCGTCAATCAGAGTTTTCAGGCGTTTACGGATACCGTCGCACTGGGCGCGGCCGTTTTCACTGCCGCGATAGCGGCCTTCATAACCCAGCAGCAGGCAGTATTGCACCACCTCCAGTAGCCAGAGGTGCTGTTGCGGGCTTTGTGAAATGCGCGACAGCAGCTGAAAGAATTTTTCGCCGCCCCAGCTTTCATTGTGGAAGGTGACCAGCATGCCGTTACCAGACCAGACTCCGCGCGTGCCCCAGGGGGTTTGCGCTGCCGCTTCATCCAGTGCGCTGCAGATGCAGTAACGCGCCCCGATAATCATCTCAAACGGCAGCCCTGCCTGTTTACAGCGTTGTTCAAACTGGCGAATTTCATCAATAAGAGACTGGCGCAGACCCGCAGGGTCATCGTGGGTGGCTGCCTGACGAATTTGCACCACCGCGTTCAGCAGTGGCGCCGCAGCCTGAAGTAATAGATTCTCATTGCCTGAGGGGGTCGCCTCACGCGCAGGGGATTCCACAGTCATTAATTAGTGATCTTCCAGCCAATGGCTAATCCCTGTACCCGCAGCCCGGGACGGTGCTGCGGGCAATATGCGCCGGATTTCATATTCAGTCTAAGATCCAGGTCGCGGTATCGTTAGTCCGACAGGCTTTGCTGGCACCGCCGACGGCCACGCAGACCTGTTTGGTTTTGCGGGGACGGGGACGGTCGCTCTGCACCGTCGCATCGTAACGATCGCTCGCCACACCCGCTTTCAACGGCACATAACCGATCAGTGGGCCGTCAGCCTGATCAGCAATCGCCAGCCAGCTGTGTTCCACATTACCTAATACTTCAAACGGTTTACCCGTTTCGAGATAGCGAACCACTTTGCCGCCGTAGTCAGGCGAGGTCATGACGGAGGCGCCATAGAGCGCGCGCCAGGTCTGATTGACCGGCTCAAATTCTGTCGGTGCCGCGACAGCGTGTCGATGGACCAGTTTGACGCCGTTAATTTCGCTGGTGACCAGCGTATCGTCAGTGACGGGCGGCGGCGGGGCCTTACAGCCTGCCAGGGTAAGAACCGCCAGCAGTGTTAACGCAAGACTCTTTTTCACCATGTTCCTCGTGATCTCATCAAAGTATCTGCATGTTGCCGGGCCCGATGCCTGGAGGCGCGGTTTGTCGCGCTGCATCGTGCCGAAATTCTGTTTTTCAAAAAAAGGTCAGTTTACATCAGGATAGTAACGTATTCAGTCTACCTAAGACTTTTGAGAATTCAAACCATTGCACCTGCTGCCAATGCGTGATAGCGGGCGCTTTACGGGCGGGTTTCGGTGTCAGAAAAGCGCCAGCGAATGTGATAGTTAAAGCGAACTGAATTATCGCAGAGACAAACTGATTGAGAACAGTGCCGCGCATTCTGCCATGCAATGAATCCGATTGGAAACTATTAAGATTTCCTTATAACTTGTTGCCAGAAAAAATTATCAGTTTGCGTTAAGAATCTTATCAAAATTCAGAATTTACGCCGGGTTCTGACCCTCATTTTTCCGGAAAGCGGCACGCCTTTTGCTACTAAAAAGTTTTAACTCCACGGAGGTGAGCAATGAGTGATGCCCTGACCTGGCTACAGGCATCGCGTGACAGCGATATTGCCAGCCTGCAACGGCTGCTTAAGACGGGCGAGCTGATGGCTGCCATCAGTGAACTGGTTCATCGGCTGCAGCGTGAACGTGGTGCAAACAACCTCTGGATCTGCTCGGGCGGCGCACTGTTCAGTGCTGAGCGTCTCGCCCGACAGCAGGAGGTCTGTGAGGGCCTGAAGCACTTTTATCAGGCGCTCCCGCCCGCCGTGGCACAGCCTGGCTATAGCCGCTTCTGTAACCTGATTGCTGCCACTCTGCAGTCGCTGGCGGGGCTGCCCGCACTGCGTCAGCAAATCAGCCAGCGTGAGTTGGATCAGGCTGCGGCGATGGCCGCCTTCAATCAGGTGATCCGTACCTTACTCAATCTGGTGTTTGAGGCGGCCGACACCGCCAGCTATCCCGGCATTTCCCGCGCGCTTATCGCCCTGTTCAGCTTTATGCAGGGCAAAGAACTGGCTGGTCAGGAGCGGGCTATCGGCTCCGCTGGCTTTGCGGCGGGGCAGTTCACATCTGACCAGCGCAGCCAGATGGTGGCCCTGATCGCGGCCCAGGAGCAGAGCTTTACCACCTTCCGGGAGTTTGCTGACAGCGCCGCCTGTGAATGCTGGCGGCCGCTGGCTCAGCCCGGTCGGGACATCGAACGTCTGCGGCGCATCGCCTGCACTGGCGGACGGTATGATGAGACCGGCGCGCTGCACTGGTTTTCCCTGCTCTCTGAGCGGCTGGACCAGATGAAAACGCTGGAGGATGCCCTCACGGCCACGCTGATGCAGCGCTGCCGTGAGGCGATAGATCAGGCGCAGCGGCATGCCGCACGCCCGGTCATCCAGGGCGACAGCAACTTCTCGCTCTACGTCTCCGGGGCTGACTGGCTGCCCGGCGCCGCTGCACTCAACAGTGACGGCCTGGCCCCGCAGCTCGGGCGTTCGGTACTGTCACTGATTGGTGAGCAGTCACAGCGTCTGCAACAGCAGGCGGATGAACTGGCGTCAATGCGGGCCTCACTCGACGAGCGGCGGGTGGTTGATCAGGCCAAGCACTGGCTGATGCAGCAGCAGGGGTTCAGCGAAGAAGCCGCCTGGCAGGCGCTGCGCAAAAGCGCGATGAATCAGAATAAGCGGGTACTGGAAATCGCGCAGGCGGTGCTGGCGGTGGCGAAAACGCTGAGCAGCTAACCCGGATGAGGTAGCTGCACAGACTTTGTGCGTGATCTGCGTCAAAAACGTGCAAATTTGTTTAAATTTTAACCATTACAATGTTGCCATCCAGCATTCGCGCGGTGTCGGCGATCTGGCACACCCTTTGCTTTAACCCTACAGAGAGTACGCATTGCTCCCGCCAATGGCGGTGGGGTCAGTGCTTTGGATAAAGGCGTCCATCCGCAGGCTTCGGCTTGTCGGAGGACGCCTTTTTTTATTTCTGTTCAGGGGCAACATGATGAGCAAAACGCCATTTTCACTGACACGACGTCAGGCGCTGATCTCCGGTGCTGCGCTGGGTGCGGCCTGGATCGTTCCGGGATTACGAAATGCAGTCTGGGCCGCAGGTTCTGATGCGCCAGAAATGGCGCAGGTACGGGTGGGCTTTATTCCGCTTACCGACTGTGCGCCCGTGGTCATGGCGTCGGTAAAAGGCTTCGATAAGAAGTACGGTCTGACGCTTGCGGTCAGCAAAGAGGCGAGCTGGGCAGCAGTGCGTGACAAGCTGACCTCCGGCGAACTGGATGCGGCGCATGTGCTCTACGGCATGATCTACGCGCTGCAGCTGGGCGTGGCGGGACCGCAGCACGACATGGCGAACCTGATGACGCTCAACCACAACGGCCAGGCGATCACCCTGTCGAACCAGCTGAAAGCCAGTGGCGTCACCGATGCGGCCAGCCTGAAAAAAACCGTTGATGGCAGCCCCAAAGGCAGCCTGACTTTCGCGCATACCTTTCCCACCAGTACGCACGCTATGTGGCTCTATTACTGGCTGGCCAATGCCGGCATTCATCCGTTTAACGATGTGCGCACCGTGGTCGTGCCGCCGCCGCAGATGGTGATGAACATGAAGATTGGCAACATGAGCGGCTTCTGCGTCGGTGAGCCCTGGAACCAGCGCGCCATCAGCGACAACATCGGCTTTACCGCCGCCACCAGCCAGCAGATCTGGCCAGAACATCCGGAAAAAGTGCTCGGTACCCGCGCGCAGTGGGTGAAAGACAATCCCAACACAGCCCGCGCGCTGACCGCCGCCGTGCTGGAGGCCGCGCGCTGGATAGACGCCTCAGACGTTAACCGCCGTGAAACCGCGCAGGTGTTAGCCGGGCGCGCCTGGATCAATACCAGAGTGGAGACGCTACAGGGGCGAATGCTCGGTCAGTATCAGAACGGGCTGGGGCAGTCATGGCAGGACGCGCATCCGATGCGCTTCTTCGACAACGGCAACGTCAGTTTTCCCTGGCTCTCAGATGGCATGTGGTTCCTGACGCAGATGAAACGCTGGGGGCTGCTCGCCAGCGATCCCGATTACCTCGCCGTGGCCCGCCAGATCAATCGCATTGATATCTATAAACAGGCCGCCAGCGCAGTCGGGCAGATTGCACTGCCCGCCAGCGAGATGCGCAGCAGTACCCTGATCGACGGCAAAGTCTGGGATGGCAGCAATCCTGCCGCCTACGCCGCCAGTTTCGCTATCAAACGCTAAGAGAGGTTGTTATGAGAACTGACGCGCGCGCGCTGGCTCAGCCAGAGCAAACCCCCGGCAGTGCCACCGTGATTCCGTTACAGGTCACCCCGAAAGCCGCCGTTCGTCCGGCACGGCTGCGTCCGTTCTTGCAGCGCTGCATTCCGGCTGCGGGTGGCCTGCTGTTGATGTTGCTGGTGTGGCAGATCGCCGCCTTGTCCGAACCCTCGTTTCCTTCGCCTTACGCGACCTGGCAGGCCGCACAGATTCTGTTCGCTGACCCGTTCTACAGCAATGG
This sequence comes from Pantoea sp. WMus005, assembly GCF_013415305.1. GTDB lineage: Bacteria > Pseudomonadota > Gammaproteobacteria > Enterobacterales > Enterobacteriaceae > Pantoea > Pantoea rara. Next base: position 1,372,933 of record NZ_JACBXU010000001.1, on the reverse strand, counting down.
CCCCAACGATCAGGGCATCGGCTGGAATGTGATGGCCTCGCTGCAGCGCGTCGCCATCGGCTTTGGCCTCGCCGCGCTGGTGGGCATTCCGGCGGGTTTTCTGCTGGGGCGCTTCACCTTTATGACGCGGATGTTCAATCCGATTATTGCCCTGCTGCGCCCGGTCAGCCCACTGGCCTGGCTGCCGATTGGACTGTTGCTGTTTCAGCGCGCCGAGCCGGCCGCCAGCTGGACCATTTTTATCTGTTCCATCTGGCCGATGATCATCAACACCGCCGAAGGAGTGCAGCGCATTCCACAGGATTACCTCAACGTCGCGCGGGTGTTACAGCTCTCCGAATGGACGGTGATGCGCCGGATTCTGCTGCCCGCCGTGCTGCCTGCGGTGCTCACCGGGGTACGTCTCTCTATCGGCATCGCGTGGCTGGTGATTGTTGCCGCCGAAATGCTGACCGGCGGGCTGGGGATCGGCTTCTGGATCTGGAATGAGTGGAACAACCTCAATGTGGCAAACATTCTGATCGCCATTCTGATTATCGGTGTGGTCGGGCTGCTGCTGGAGCAGGGCCTGATGCTGCTGGTGCGTCGTTTCAGCTGGGAAAAATAAGGAGAACATCATGCAGCAACACATTATTCGCGTTCAGCAGGTGAGCCAGCGTTTCAACACTGCCAGCGGCGAGTTCCTGGCACTGGACAGCGTCAGCTTTGATATCCACGAAGGGGAAACCCTGAGCCTGATTGGCCATTCCGGCTGCGGCAAATCGACGCTGCTGAACCTGATTGCCGGATTAACCCGTCCCAGCAGCGGCGTGCTGCTGTGTGATAACCGTGAGATTACCGGACCGGGCCCGGAGCGCGCGGTGGTGTTTCAGAACCATTCACTGCTGCCGTGGCTGACGGCATTTCAGAACGTCGAACTGGCGGTTCAGCAGGTATTTAAAGGACGTTTCAGCAAAGCGGAAATGCGCGACTGGATCGAGCACAACCTTAATCGGGTGCAGATGAGCCACGCCATGCACAAGCGGCCTGGCGAAATCTCTGGTGGCATGAAGCAGCGCGTCGGCATTGCGCGTGCCCTGGCGATGAAGCCGCGTGTGCTGCTGCTGGATGAGCCGTTTGGCGCGCTGGATGCGTTAACCCGCGCCCACCTGCAGGACAGCGTAATGCGCATTCAGCAGGAGCTGAATACCACCATTGTCCTGATCACCCATGACGTGGATGAAGCGGTGCTGCTGTCCGACCGGGTGCTGATGATGACCAACGGCCCGGCAGCGCAGGTCGGCGAAATCCTCACGGTCGATCTGCCGCGTCCGCGCTCGCGGGTCGCGCTGGCAGATGAGCCGCGCTACCACCAGCTGCGCCAGAAAGTGCTGCATTTTCTCTATGAAAAACAGACCACGGCGGCATAAGGAGCAGACCATGAGGCAACGGTTGCTGGTGATAGGCAATGGCATGGCGGGGATGCAGATGGTAGAGAGCCTGCTGCAACGTGCACCGCTGCGTTACGCCATCACGGTCATTGGCTGCGAGCCCCACGGCAACTACAACCGCGTGCTGCTGTCGCCGGTGCTGGCGGGTGAAAAGTCCTTCAGTGACACCCTGATCCACGATCGCGACTGGTATCAGCGGCACGGCGTCACGCTGCTGACTGGCGAAACCGTACTGCAGGTCGATCTGGCTGCGCGGACGGTGCAGACCGATCGGCGCCAGCTCGGCTGGGATCGGCTGGTGTTTGCCACCGGTTCACAACCCCGTCTGCCCGCAATTCCTGGTATCGATGCGGAAAGCGTACTGGGCTTTCGCAGCATCGCTGATGTCCGGCGACTGCTGGCGGGCCAGGGCCCGGTGGTGATACTGGGCGGGGGGTTTCTCGGCATTGAAGCGGCAGCAGCACTCCGCGCCCGTGGCCGTGAAGTCACGCTGGTCCACCACAAACCCTGGCTGCTGGATCGCCAGCTGGATGCAAAAGCGGGCGAGCTATTGCTGACGGCATTGGCACAGCGCGGCATCCGCTGTGAACTGAACAGCGGACTCACGGCGATTGATGAGGAGGGCGTAGTGCTGATTTGCGGGCGTCACTGCACCGCTGCGCAGGTGGTAATCGCCATCGGGGTGCAGCCGGAGGTAGCGCTGGCGCAGGCCGCAGGGCTGCCATGTCAGCGCGGCATTCTGGTGGATGGTCAGCTGCGCAGCGTCATTCCCGATGTTTACGCGGTGGGTGAGTGCTGTGAAATCGCGGGCGAAACCTTTGGTCTGGTCGCGCCCTGCCTGGCGCAGGCTCAGATTCTGGCGGCGCAACTGGCTGGATCGCCACTGGCGGATTTTATCAGCCAGCCGCTGGCGACGCGCCTTAAGGTCAGCGGCATTTCGCTGTTCAGTGCCGGTGATGTCAGTGAGGCACCGTCCATCAGCAGTTTTGATCCCCTCTCCTGCGATTACCGCCGCCTTTTTCTCCGTCAGGGCCGCCTCTGTGGCGTGCTGCTCTCTGGTGACACCCGGCAGGGCGCTGCACTGCTGGAACGCCTGCAGCGCGCTGAACCTGTCACGCTTGATGCCCTGTTCGATCACGATCAACCTGAACCGCAGCCACAGGCTGCAGAGAGTCCTGAGATGAGTAAACCGGTATTAGCCGTGATTGGTCACGGCATGGTCAGTCACCACTTTCTTGAACAGCTGGTTGCCCGCGAAATGCATCAGCACTATCACATTGTGGTTTACGGTGAGGAGCGCCAGCAGGCTTACGATCGGGTGCATCTGTCGGACTATTTCAACGGCAAAACGGCTGACGATCTGTCGATGGTCGGCGCGGACTTCTTTGCGCTGCACGGTATCGAACTGCGCAGCGGCTGTCGTGTCGTGTCGATCGACCGCCAGCAGCGCAGCCTGCGTGACAACGCGGGCAATGAGCTGGCGTGGGATAAGCTGGTGCTGGCGACCGGCTCACGCGCTTTTGTCCCGCCAGTGCCGGGCCACGACGGCGAACGCTGCTTTGTCTATCGCACACTGGATGATCTCGATGCCGTTTCCGCCTGCGCCCGCCTTAGTCAGCGCGGCATCGTCATTGGCGGCGGTCTGCTGGGTCTGGAGGCGGCGAATGCGCTGCGGCAGCTTGGACTGGAGACGCATGTGGTGGAGTTCGCGCCGCGTCTGATGGCGGTGCAGCTCGATGAGGGCGGGGCGCTGATGCTGCGTCAGAAGATCGACGCGCTGGGCGTGACAGTTCACACCTCAAAACAGACCGAACGAATCGAACGTCAGCCCGATGGCAGCGTAATGCTGTGTTTTGCTGACGGCAGCCGTTTACCCGGCGATCTGGTGCTGTTCTCTGCCGGTATCCGGCCGCGCGATGAGCTGGCGCGTGAGGCGGGCCTGACGCTGGGACCGCGTGGCGGCATCGAAATTAACGATCGCTGTCAGACCAGCGATGACGACGTGTTTGCCATTGGGGAATGCGCACTGTGGAACGGCCAGATCTTTGGTCTGGTCGCACCGGGGTATCAGATGGCGCGGGTACTGGCCGGCCATCTGGCGGCTGAACCCGCCGCCTTCAGCGGCGCGGACATGAGCACCAAACTGAAACTGCTGGGCGTGGAGGTCGCCTCCTTTGGTGACGCGCATGGCCGCACGCCGGGCAGCCAGCACTATCACTGGACCGACGGGCCAAAAGGCATCTACAAGAAAATCGTGGTCTCTGCGGAGGGCACCCGGCTGCTGGGCGGCGTGCTGGTCGGCGACAGCAATGATTACGCCACGCTGCTGCAGATGATGCTCAACGACCTGCCGCTGCCTGCTGCGCCCGAAAGCCTGATCCTGCCTGCGCTGGCGGGTGCGCCGAAAGCACCGGGCGTCGCGGCATTGCCGGACAGCGCCCAGGTCTGTTCCTGCCACAACGTCAGCAAGGGTGATATCTGTGAGGCGGTGAAAGGCGGATGCAGTGAGATGAGCAGCATTAAGAGCTGCACCAAAGCGGCGACCGGCTGCGGCGGCTGCGCGGCGCTGGTGAAGCAGGTGATGGAGTTTCAGCTGGAAAATCTCGGCGTTGAGGTGAAAAAAGATGTCTGCGACCACTTCAGTTATTCGCGGCAGGAGCTGTATCACCTGGTCCGGGCTGGCGAGTTCAGGACTTTTGAGGCGCTGCTGGCAGCGCACGGACGGGGGCAGGGCTGCGAGATCTGCAAGCCGCTGGTGGCGTCACTGCTCGCCTCCTGCTGGAATGATTATTTGCTGAAACCGGCGCATCTGCCGCTGCAGGACACCAACGACCGCTACTTTGCCAACATCCAGAAAGATGGCACCTATTCGGTCGTGCCGCGCGTCCCGGCGGGTGAAATCACGCCGCAGGGGCTGATCGCCATTGGCGAGGTGGCCGCGCGTTACGATCTCTACACCAAAATCACCGGCGGTCAGCGTATCGATCTGTTTGGCGCGCGGCTCGATCAACTACCCGATATCTGGCAGACGCTGCTCGCTGCCGGTTTCGAAACCGGTCATGCCTACGGCAAGTCACTGCGCACGGTGAAATCCTGTGTGGGATCAACCTGGTGTCGCTACGGCGTGCAGGATTCCACCGCTTTCGCCATCGCGCTGGAGAATCGCTACAAGGGGCTGCGCGCGCCGCATAAGATCAAGATGGCCGTTTCGGGCTGTACCCGCGAATGTGCGGAGGCGCAGAGCAAAGATATCGGTGTGATCGCCACCGAAAAGGGCTGGAACCTCTACGTCTGCGGCAATGGCGGCATGAAGCCGCGCCACGCCGACCTGTTCGCCAGCGATCTCGATGACGCTACGCTGCTGCGTTATGTCGATCGCCTGCTGATGTTCTATATCCGCACCGCCGATCGCCTGCAGCGTACCAGCGTCTGGATGGACAACCTGGAAGGCGGTCTGGATTACCTGCGGCAGGTGGTGATTGAGGATAGCCTCGGGCTGGGTGCGACGCTGGAGCAGGAGATGCAGCGGGTGGTGGAGGCATACCAGTGTGAGTGGCAGACCACCCTGGCGGACCCGTCGCGGCTTGCGCTGTTTACGCCGACGGTCAACAGCGACCAGCCTGATGAATCGCTGCACTACAGCCGGGTACGCGGTCAGCGCCAGCCTGAGTCTGTGGCCGCGCGTCCGCTGCTGCAGCTGCCCGCCGAGCCGTGGAGTGCGATCTGCGCCCTGGACGCGATTCCGCCGGAGGCCGGGATCGGGGCGCGACTCGGCAGTGAGCGTGTTGCGCTGTTTCGCTTTGGTGATGCGCTCTTTGCGCTGGAAGATCGCGAACCCGGCAGCGACGCCAGCGTGCTGTCGCGCGGGATTCTGGGCGATGTCGGCGGCGAGCCAGTGGTGATCTCTCCGCTCTACAAGCAGCGGATACGGCTGCGTGACGGGCAGAGCCTGGATAACCCGCAGCATCAGCTGCGCTGCTGGCCGGTGAAGCTGGAAGCGGGGCAGATCTGGCTGGCAAACCGTCCGCTTAACCAGCTGGCGCAGGCATCATGAACAGCACCTGTCCCTATTGCGGCGTCGGCTGTGGCGTCTGCGTCACGCCGCAGGGACCTCATCAGGCAATCGTCGTCGGCGATCCGCAGCATCCTGCCAATGCGGGCCGGTTGTGCGTTAAGGGTGCGGCGCTGGGTGAGACGCTGACCCCGCAGGGGCGTCTGCTGACCGCCGAAGTTAACGGCCAGCAGGTCAGCCTTGACGACGCGCTGGATGCGGCGGCGGCGGGATTGCGTGCGGTGATCGATCAATATGGTCCGCAGGCCGTGGCATTTTATGGCTCCGGGCAGCTGCTGACTGAGGATTACTACGTCGCCAATAAGCTGATGAAGGGTTACATCGGCGCTGCCAATATCGATACCAATTCGCGGCTCTGCATGGCGTCGGCGGTGGTTGGCTACAAGCGGGCGCTGGGGGCCGATGCGGTGCCCTGCTGTTATGAGGATCTGGAGCAGGCCGATCTGGTGTTGCTGGTGGGCTCTAACGCCGCCTGGGCGCATCCGGTGGTCTGGCAGCGACTGATGCAGGCGAAGCTGCAACGGCCAGCGATGCGCATTGTGGTGATTGATCCGCGCCGCACGGCGAGCTGCGATCAGGCCGATCTGCATCTGCCGCTGCGTCCCGGCAGCGATGCGGCGTTGTTTTCCGGCCTGCTGCACTGGCTGGCGCAGCAGGATAGCCTTGATAGCAGCATGTTGCCGCATCTGAATGGCGTGGATGAAACGCTGGCTGCGGCTGCGCAGTGGGATGTGGCGCGCGTAGCAGAGTCCTGTGATTTGACTGAGCAGCAGGTGACGCACTTTTTTCAGCTGTTCAGCCAGCACGATCGGGTGCTGACGCTGTGGTGCATGGGGATCAATCAGTCCGCCACAGGCAGCGACAATAACCAGGCGATGCTTAATCTGCATCTGCTGACCGGTAAAATTGGCCGCGCGGGCTGCGGGCCTTTTTCGCTGACCGGACAGCCGAATGCCATGGGCGGTCGCGAGGTGGGTGGTCTGGCGAATCAGCTGGCGGCGCACATGGGTTTTACGGAAGCGGATTGCGATCGGGTGCAGCGTTTCTGGCGCAGCCCGTCGATGGCCCGCCAGCCGGGGCTGACCGCGCTCGATCTCTTCAGAGCCATTGCCGAGGGCGAGGTGAAAGCCGTGTGGATTATGGGCACCAATCCGGCGGTGTCGATGCCGGAGGGCAACCGCGTGGCGCAGGCGCTGGCGGCCTGTCCGCTGGTCATTGTGTCGGATGTGATAGCGCAGACCGATACCAGTGCCTTTGCCAATATTCTGCTGCCTGCTCAGGGATGGGGCGAGAAGAATGGCACCGTAACGAATTCAGAGCGGCGTATTTCGCGCCAGCGCGCCTTTGCTGCCGCGCCCGGTGATGCCCGGCCTGACTGGTGGCTACTGGCGCAGGTGGCGCAGCGATTAGGGTTCAGCGAGGGGTTCAACTGGCAACATCCGTCGGAGGTTTTCCGCGAGCATGCGGCGCTGTCGGGCTTTGAAAATCGGGGAGAGCGGGCGTTTGATATCAGTGGGCTGGCGCAGCTGAACCAGGCCGAATGGGATGCACTGCGTCCGGTTCAGTGGCCAGTGAACAGTCATTTTCCGCAGGGCTGTGCCCGGTTGTTTGGCGATCGCCGCTTCTTTCATCCGGACGGTAAAGCCCGCCTGCTTGTCCCGGCCACGCCTCTCTTAGCGCGGCGAGATTCTGCTTATCCGCTGCTGATGAATAGCGGTCGGGTGCGGGATCAGTGGCATACCATGACGCGCACCGGGCTGGTGCCGCGTCTGATGCAGCATTGCGATGAGCCCTTTGTGGCGCTGCATCCTGCTGACGCCGCGCAGTATGGCGTGACGGCGGGCAGTCTGGCGCGGGTGCAGTCGGTAATGGGCTGGATCAGCGTCCGGGTGCGTATAGATTCGGGGATACGGCGCGGCGAGCTGTTTGTGCCGATGCACTGGAACCGGCAGTTCAGTCAGCAGAGTCATGTCGGCATGCTGGTCGCCGCCCGGGCCTGTCCGTTTTCGGGGCAGCCTGCGCTGAAGCAGACGCCGGTAAGGATTCTGCCGCTGGCAGTGAGCTGGCAGGGCTGGCTCTGGCAGCGTGGGATTACCCAGCCCGCGGGATTGCGTTACTGGTCGCGCGCGCCCTTTCCGGCGGTGCAGCGGTATGCGCTGGCAGGCGTGGGATCGCCACAAGCGTGGTTGACCGGGCAGGTTGATTTGTCAGGCTGTGACGTGCAGGTCGCCACCAGTAGCGGCGCTGATTACCGGTTGCTGGCCTGGCGTGACGGTGCGTTGCAGGTGGCGTTTTATGCCGGTAGCACGTTGCCGTCGCTGGATAGTGCGTTTGTCGCGGCGGCGTTTACGGATGCGCCGCAGGAGGCTGCCGGGCGGCATAGTGTGCTGGCGGGTCAGGCGGCGCAGCACAGCGCGGCGGGCCGGATTATCTGTAGCTGTATGTCGGTGGGTGAGCAGACGATTTTGCAGGCGATGGCGCAGGGGTGTCGGAGCACTCAGGCGTTGGGTGAGAAGCTGAAATGCGGCACGCAGTGCGGCTCCTGTATTCCGGAGCTGAAGCAGTTGTTGCTGTCCGATGTGGTTGTGGAGGAATGATGACGCGAGCAATTGATTCTCTGGATAAGTTACTGGCTCCGGTCGATCCGGCAAAGCCGCAGGGTGCAGTATGGCTGGTGGGTGCAGGCCCTGGTGATGTTGAGTTGCTGACGGTGAAGGCATTGCGATTACTGCAACGGGCTGAGGTGGTGGTGTATGACCGGCTGGTAAGTGAAGCGGTGATGGCGGAGGTGCCGGAGAGTGCGTTATGCATTGATGTGGGTAAGCAGCCTGGACAGCATGGGCTGAAGCAGGCGCAGATTAATAAGTTGCTGGTGGATCTGGCACGCAGCGGGCGCAATGTGATCCGCCTGAAGGGAGGCGATCCGTTTATTTTTGGTCGCGGTGGCGAGGAGATGGTGAGCCTGCAGGCGGCCGGGATTCGCTGTGAGGTGGTGCCGGGGATTACGGCGGCGGTAGGCTGTGCGGCCGCCAGCGGGATTCCGTTGACGCATCGGGATTGTGCACAGTCGTTGCGGTTGATTACCGGGCATGGCCGGAGGGGTGAGCCGCAGCTGGATGCGGCTGCGCTGTCGGCGGTGAATCAGACGCTGGTGTTTTATATGGGGTTGAGCTGGAGTGCGTCCATTAGTGCGCAGTTGCAGGCGCAGGGGCGCGATCCGGAGACGCCGGTGGCGATTATTGAGAAGGGCACCCGACCGGATCAGCGGGTGTTGATTACCACACTGGGCGGGCTGGCGGAGACGGTCGCGCGGGATCAGCCGGTGTCGCCGTCGCTGCTGGTGGTGGGTGAGGTGGTGCGGTTTTATCGGGCGGATTTGCAGGTGCGGAGTGGGAAACCGGTGAGCCGGTGCGCCGTGCAGGAAAGGTCTGCCTGAGCGCAAAGGAACCTCGCATCCTGCGAATTGGGCTCGCCATCCCTGGCTCGCACACGTTGCTCTTCAGGCAGGCCATTCCTGCACGGTTGGTAATGGTGCGGCTTTTGCAGGAGCAGGCCCGGCAGTTTACTTTAATCCTGTGGCTGTCTGATGACGGCGTGTAGCTGAAGCGATGGTGTTGCGATGGGCATTACATCGCCCGCTTCAGCGGCAGCGGGGCCACCAGCACTTTCACGCCTAAGGCTTCAAAGGCGTTGACCTGCGCAGGGCTGATGCCGCTGTCGGTGATCAGGTAGTGGATGTTGCTCCAGTCACAGGGCAGCGCGAACATGGAAACCTTGTCGATTTTGCTGGAGTCCGCCACCACGTAAACCGTGCTGGCGGATTTGATCATCGCCAGTTTTACTTTGATGTCAGTTTCGCTGGGGAAACTCAGACCCAGACGCGGCGAGATGCAGGCGGTCGCCAGGAAGAGTTTTTCGGCCAGCACATTTTCGAAAAAGCCGGCCGCTTTCTCGCCAGAGGTAGAAAGTGTCGGAAATTTAAAGGTGCCGCCGGTCAGCAGGATGTTGATCCCCGGTTCGCCGCCCAGTTTCAGGGCGATATTGACGGCCGTGGTCACCACTGACAGACGTCGGATATGGCTGATGGCATCGGTAATCGCGGTGGTCGTGGTGCCGGAATCGAAAATCACCGTGTCGCCATTTTCGATATGCTGCGCCGCCAGCCGGCCAATTGCCTCTTTCTCTTCCAGATGGGTCTGCCGCTCCAGCAGCATTGCGCCGGTATTCTGCTTCCCCGTCATCAGCGTCGCACCACCGTGGTAGCGCTGTACAAAACCCTGTTTTTGCAGCATGCGCAGGTCGCTGCGTAATGTGGCTTCGGTCAGTCCAAAAGTCTCTGTCAGCGCTTTGACTGTGACCGTGCCATCCTCACGGATCATCTCCAGAATTTTTTCGCGGCGTTGCTGCATGTCAGCGAACTGCTCACTTTTGCTTTTCAATCGAAATGCTCCCTTTTCCAATAACCTGAGAGGTCGGCCAAACAAGGTCTTTGTGGCTGAGTTTAACGCGCCATTTTTATGAATGCGAGATGGGCTGTTATGCCTTTGGTTTTCGAACGAAAATAAATAATCCGCAGGTTATTGAATCTATCAGGCTTTCCCTGTAACAGCAGAGCGGCTTTATTTAGGGTCTGGAAGCCAGATCACGTCTTTTCAATCAGATAAGCCGCTTAAGGCGGCAGATGGTCGAAATTTGATCTGCCCCACACATCGTTTCTTTTCGATAGCTTATATTTTTGTTCGAAAATGAGTGAATCATTCGTAGCAGCAAAAATTCAGGGGGAGAGTGGGATGAGTGGTGAATATGACGTAAACCTGCGCTACGGCGTGGATACGGCAATGAGTCTGGCCGATAAAGTGGCCGTGGTGACCGGTGGACTGGGCGGCATCGCCATGGCAACCAATGGCATGTTGCTGGAGAAGGGCGCGCGTCTGGCACTGCTCTATCCGCCGTTTGAAGCGGACAAGGTCGCCAGCCTTCAGGCAGACTTCGCGGCCGATCGGGTGCAGTTTGTCTGCTGTGACGTCACCGATCCCGCGTCGGTGGAAGAGGCGTTTGACGCAGTGGTTTCCCACTATGGCCGCATCGATATCCTGGTGAACTGCGCGGGCTACGTGATGCTGCAACCCGTGATTGAAACCGATTTTGCCGAGTGGCAGAAGCAGATTGCGGTGAATCTCACCGGACCTTTCCTTTGCTCGCAGGCGGCTGCAAAGCTGATGATTTGTGCCGGAGCGGGCGGCAAGATTATTAATATCGCCTCACAGGCGGCGTCCATCGCTATCGACAACCATGTCGCCTATACCTCTGCCAAAGCGGGTCTGCTGGGCATGACCAAAGTCATGGCCAAAGAGTTTGCCCCGCATCGCATCAACGTAAATACCCTGTCGCCCACCGTGGTGCTGACGCCGATGGGCGAGAAAGCCTGGCGTGGCGAGAAGGGTGAGCAGATGAAAAAACTGATACCGCTGGGCCGCTTTGCCTATACCGATGAGATCGCCGCCGCCGTGCTGTTCTTCGCCAGCAACGGCAGCGACATGATCACCGGCGCAGATTTAATGATCGATGGTGGCTTCACCATCTGGTAAGGCCAGCCCAACACCCGGGACTTCATACCCTGCCATAACGATAAGAGAGAACATCATGAAAAACCGTACCCTGCTGTGTACTGCCGTGGCTGCCTGTCTGGTTTCGCAGGCGGCATTTGCCGCCGAGAAGGGCACCATTATGATTCTGGTTAACTCGCTCGATAATCCCTACTACGCCTCCGAAGCCAAAGGCGCCAATCTCAAAGCACAGGAACTGGGTTACAAAACCACGGTACTGTCGCACGGCGAAGATGTGAAGAAGCAGAGCGAACTGATTGATGCCGCAATCGGTAAGAAAGTGCAGGGTATCGTGCTGGATAACGCCGACTCGACCGCCAGCGTGGCGGCGATAAAAAAAGCCAAAGATGCCGGGATCCCGGTGGTGCTGATCAACCGCGAAATCCCGGTGGATGACGTGGCGCTGGCGCAGATTACCCACAATAACTTCCAGGCGGGTTCAGACGTCGCCAACGTCTTTGTCGAGAAGATGGGCGAAAAGGGCAAATACGCCGAGCTCGCCTGTAATCTGGCCGACAACAACTGCGTGACCCGCTCTAAATCGTTCCATCAGGTGCTGGATCAATATCCCGATATGCAGAGCGTGGCGCGTCAGGATGCCAAAGGCACTCTGATCGACGGTAAGCGCATTATGGACAGCATCCTGCAGGCGCATCCTGATGTGAAAGGGGTGATCTGCGGTAACGGCCCGGTCGCGCTGGGCGCGATTGCAGCGCTGAAGGCGGCGGGTCGCAACGATGTGATTGTGGTGGGCATTGATGGCAGCAACGACGAACGCGATGCGGTGAAAGCGGGCACGCTGAAAGCTACGGTGATGCTGCAGGCGCAGGCCATTGCCGCCGAAGGGGTAACCGATCTCGATAACTTCATCCAGAAAGGCGTCAAACCGGCAAAACAGCGCGTGATGTTCCGCGGCATTCTGATTACCCCGGAAAACGCCAAAGGCGTACAGGACTTTAACTACAAGTCGTAATTAACCGCTTTCGCGCCTGCGCAAGCGGGCGCCAGGGAGAAGAAGATGTCCCGAAGAGTCTGGCTGATGCTGGTGGTCATGCTGTCAGGTGGCTGCAAAATCGTGTCGCAGCAGGAGCTGGCTGCCCTTAAAAACCCCCCTAATCCGAAGATGGCGAACCTCGACCAGGTGTGGCAGCAGAAGCTGGTGCCGCAGGTCCAGGCAGAAGCTAAACCGCTGGCGACATTAATGAAGTCGCTGCAGTCTGCCAAAGACTTTGACAGCGCCTGTCAGACGTACGGTTATCGCAGTCAGGCTGAGAATCCCTGTGTCTTCAGCGTCTCTGTTCGCGGCGAGGTGACCGCCGTGAATACCACATCACGCAGCGGAAAGATGACCGTAAAGGATGAATCAAGTGACAGTGTCACAATCCAGGTCGGGCCAATTATTCGCGGCACCGCGCTGCGGGATGCTTACAAAGGGGCGAGCTATCAGGACTTCAATGATCAGGTGATGTTTGGTGATTACGGCAAAGCGATTAACCAGCACGCCGCCACGCTGATGAAGCAGTTCGCGCCGAAGGTGGGTGACAAAGTGAGGGTCAGCGGCGTGTTCAGCAGCTGGGATATTCCGCAACAGCTGCCGGATATCACCGCGGCCGCCATTACCCGGCAATAAGGAGCGGCAGATGCAAAATCCTCAACCGCAAGCGTCCGGCGACATCATTATTGAAACGCGCAACGTTTCGCGTCTCTATCCCGGTGTGACCGCGCTCGATCAGGTCAGTTATCGGGTTTACCGCAACAAGGTTAATGTCCTGATCGGGGAGAACGGTGCCGGTAAATCCACCATGATGAAGATGCTGGCGGGGGTGGAAACACCGTCGTCGGGCGAGATTCTGCTGGATGGCAAGGTGGTGTCGCTGAACTCCACGCATCAGGCGGAGAAGCAGGGGATCAGTATCATTTTTCAGGAGCTGAATCTCTTTCCCAATATGAACGTGATGGACAACATTTTTATCGCTAACGAGTTTTTCCAGCGCGGTGTGATCAACGAAAAGTATCAGTATGCGCTGGCGAAGTCGCTGCTGGATCGTCTGCAGCTGGATGTCGATCCCTATGCCCCGCTGGGCGAGCTGGGGATTGGTCATCAGCAACTGGTGGAGATCGCCCGTGCGCTGTCGAAAGATACACGGGTGTTGATCATGGATGAGCCGACCAGCGCCCTGAGCCAGTCGGAAGTCAAAGTGCTGTTCAGTGTCATTGATCAGCTGAAGCGGCGAGGCGTCACCATCATCTACATCTCTCACCGGCTGGAAGAGCTGATGGAGATTGGTGATCACATCACCATTTTTCGCGATGGCCGTTTTATCAGTGAACGCGAAGTGCGCGACGCCAGCGTGCCGTGGATTATCGCCCAGATGGTGGGCGATAAGAAAAAACAGTTCGACTATCAGCCTGCGTCACAAGGGGAAACGGTGCTGGAGGTTGAGGGCCTGACCGCGCTGCATCAGAACGGGGGTTACAAGCTCAATGAGGTCAGTTTTACCCTGCGTAAAGGCGAAGTGATCGGCATTTATGGGCTGCTGGGTGCCGGACGCACCGAGCTGTTTAAGGGACTGATTGGCCTGATGCCCTGTCAATCTGGCCGCGTACGGCTGGCCGGTAAGGATCTGGCGAAACGCAGCTTCCAGCAGCGGCTGAAAAGTGGCATCGCGCTGGTGCCTGAAGATCGCAAAGGTGAAGGGGTGATTGAACTGATGTCAGTGACGGCCAATATGACGCTCTCTGACTTCAGTCTGCGCGGTTTTCGTCGTGCGCTGGGGCTGCTGAATCCGGGCCGGGAACGGCAGCGGGTGAATGAGATGATTGGCCATCTGGCAATCAAAGTCAGCGATCCCGATCTGCCGGTGACGGCGCTGAGCGGCGGTAATCAGCAGAAGGTGGTGCTGGGTAAAGCGCTGATGACCGGACCACAGGTCGTGTTGCTGGATGAGCCAACACGCGGTATCGACGTGGGGGCTAAAACCGACGTCTATCACCTGATTGGTAATCTGGCGCAGCAGGGGCTGGCAGTGATGTTCTCCTCCTCCGAACTGGATGAGGTCATGGCGCTGGCGGACCGCATTTTAGTGATGGCCGATGGCCGGATTACGGCCGATCTGCCGCGTGCAGCGGCGACGCGAGAACACCTGATCGCGGCATCAACCCCACAGGATTAAGCGTCTGGCCCCCTGGGCTACTTTATTTGTCAGTCTGAACCCTGGGCAGTGCTCGCCATCCTCACGTACTGCATGTACGCCGGGTTGTTCCGCGCTGTCCATGTCCGGATTGCCTGCAACAATTACGCCTGCTGGTCCAGGCGCTAAGCTGGCCGGAGAATGTCATGAACCAAAAATATCTGCTCTATATGTATCTGCTCAAGGCGCGCACCTTTATTGCGTTGCTGATTGTGGTTGGCTTTTTCAGCGTGATGGTGCCGAACTTTCTGACGCCCTCTAACCTGCTGATCATGACGCAGCACGTGGCGATTACCGGGCTGCTGGCGATTGGTATGACGCTGGTGATCCTCACCGGCGGAATCGATCTTTCGGTAGGCGCGGTCGCCGGAATTTGCGGCATGGTCGCGGGCGCGCTGCTGACCAATGGCATCCCGTTGTGGGGCGGCAATACGCTATTTCTCAACGTCCCCGAAGTGATTCTGGTGGTGGCCATTTTTGGCGTACTGGTGGGGCTGATTAATGGCACGGTGATCACCCGACTCGGCGTGGCCCCCTTTATCTGCACCCTGGGGATGATGTATGTGGCGCGCGGTGCGGCGCTGCTGTTCAACGACGGCGGCACCTACGCTAACCTGGTGGGTGTGCCCGCGCTCGGCAACACCGGTTTTGCCCTGCTTGGCTCGGGCACCGTGCTGGGCGTTTATCTGCCTATCTGGCTGATGCTCTGCTTTTTACTGCTCGGCCTCTACCTGACGCGCAAAACCCCGCTGGGACGTTATATCTATGCCATTGGCGGCAATGAGTCCGCCGCGCGTCTGGCGGGCGTGCCGATTATCAAAGTGAAAATCTTCGTCTACGCCTTTTCTGGCCTTTGCGCCGGTCTGGTCGGGCTGGTGGTCGCCTCGCAGTTACAGACTGCACATCCGATGACCGGCAACATGTTTGAGATGGACGCCATTGGTGCCACGGTGCTGGGCGGCACGGCGCTGGCAGGCGGACGTGGACGCGTTTCTGGCTCGATTATTGGCGCTTTCGTTATCGTCTTCCTGGCGGATGGCATGGTGATGATGGGGGTCAGCGATTTCTGGCAGATGGTCATTAAAGGGCTGGTGATTGTCACTGCGGTGGTGATCGACCAGTTCCAGCAACGTCTGCAAAGCAAAGTGGTGCTGCTGCGTCGCCATGAAAAAAAGCAGCAGGCAGCACCTCTCACTGATGTTCGTCACAGTTAACAGGAGCAATTATGAGCCGCGAACAACGTGGAAAAACAGTGGTGATTACCGGTGCCTGTCGGGGCATTGGTGCCGGGATTGCGGCGCGCTTCGCACGCGACGGCGCCAGACTGGTGATGGTGTCGAATGCTGACCGGGTCTTCACGACGGCCGACCAGCTGCAGCAGCAGTACGGCAGTGAGATCCTGGCGCTGCAGGTCGATGTCACGGATGAAGCCGCAGTGCAGCAGCTCTATCAGCAGGCTTTTGAGCGCTTTGGTCAGATTGACGTCTCGATACAGAATGCGGGTGTGATCACCATCGACCGTTTTGACACGATGTCGAAGAGCGACTTTGAGCGGATTCTGGCGGTTAATACGACCGGCGTCTGGCTCTGCTGCCGTGAAGCGGCAAAATATATGGTGAAGCAGCACAGCGGCAGCCTGATCAACACGTCATCGGGGCAGGGACGGCAGGGCTTTATCTACACGCCGCACTATGCCGCCAGCAAAATGGGCGTGATTGGCATTACGCAGAGTCTGGCGCTGGAGCTGGCACCGTGGAACATCACGGTCAACGCTTTCTGTCCCGGCATCATCGAAAGTGAGATGTGGGATTACAACGATCGCGTCTGGGGTGAGATCCTCAGTAACGAGGAGAAAACCTACGGCAAAGGTGAGCTGATGGCAGAGTGGGTGCAAAACATTCCACTGAAGCGTGCGGGTCGGCCGGAGGATGTCGCCGGACTTGTGGCGTTTCTGGCCTCAGACGATGCGCGCTACATCACCGGGCAGACCATCAATGTGGATGGCGGGTTGATCTTCTCCTGACAGAAGCCTTTTTGCGTCGGGCCTGCTGTTATAGCAGGCCTTTTTCTGGCCCGGATTTTTCTGGGATATGCACAATTTGCCGCTGCTGTCCTGCATCGCCGTCACAATATGTTAAGGTAAGTGCTGATGATTTGTCTTTAATCGCAGCAACGAACTAATCAACATACCGGGTGACATGATACGGAAAACAGGGGTTCTCTCTTTAATTGCGCTGTCGCTGACTGCCACGCAGAGCGCCCGCGCCTTCCAGACCGAAACGGCGGTGTCTGAGACGCCATTCGACGATCCGGCGCGCTACAGTGAATCGCTGCCGACGCTCGGCGGTGTCAGCGATCAGGATGAAGAGTGGAGCAAAAAGCTGGCAGCCGTAGCCAAAAGTATTGGTGAGGCCAGTAACAACAGCGACAGTAATGTGACGTTTGGCCAGCAGGCGGGCGTCTGGGCCTTCAATCATCTGCGTGATGAAGTGGCCGGTCGGGTTGAGAGTGAAGGGCAGTCACTGCTGTCGCCTTATGGCAACGCGCAGCTGGACCTGAAAGTCGATATGAACGGGAACTTCGCGGGCACGGGTGGCGATCTCTTCAGCGCCCTGGCCGATGAAAACAGCCTGCTCACCTTCAGTCAGCTTGGCCTGCACGATACCGATGATGGTCTGGTTGGCAATGCGGGACTGGGACAACGCTGGGACGCGGGTAACTGGCTGCTGGGCTATAACGGTTTTATCGACCGCACATTCAGCAGCGGCCTGCAGCGCGCCTCTGTAGGTACGGAGGCGTGGAGCGATTCGTTGCGTTTTTCTGCCAACTATTATCAGCCGCTTTCCGACTGGAAAAATCTGAATGACTCCCAGCAGCAGCGCATGGCGCGCGGCTATGACATCACCAGCCAGAGCTATCTGCCTTTTTATCGTCAGCTTGGCGTCTCGGTGAGCTATCAGCAATATCTGGGTGAGAATGTCGATCTGTTTAACAGTGGCAACCGTTATCACAACCCCTCCGCGATGTCGTTTGGCCTCTCCTACACGCCAGTGCCGCTGGTCACCTTATCCGCCACGCACAAAACCAGTAGCGCCGGTGAAAGCCAGGATCAGCTGGGGCTGAAACTCAATTATCGCTTCGGCGTGGCGCTGAGCCGTCAGCTTGATGCCGGTAATGTTGCTGAGGCGCGCTCCCTGCGCGGCAGCCGTTATGATACCGTGACCCGCAGTGATACGCCGGTGCTCTCATTCCGTCAGCGCAAAACGCTCTCCGTATTTCTGGCGACCCCGCCCTGGCAGCTGAGCAGTGGCGAGAGTCTGCCGCTGAAGCTGCAGGTGCGCGCCAGCAATGACATCAAAGCGGTGAGCTGGCAGGGCGATACGCAGGCGCTGAGCCTGACGCCCCCGGCCAATAATGCCGATCCGCAGGGCTGGAGTGTGATTTTACCGCAGTGGGATCCGGCACCGGAAGCCAGCAACGAATATCGCCTCTCTGTGACTCTGGAGGACAGCAGGCAGCAGCGTGTGACCTCTAACTGGATCACCCTGAAAGTAGAGCCGCCGATGGCGATGGACGCGACCCCGCAGAACGATCGCTATGATCTGATGGCACCTGCTGGCACGGCGCTCTAGCGGGCAAATCTGTCGTGATAATGGGCAAACGTGGGGGAGTGTTACAGCGGTAATATTGTGTTGCAATCATCAACCGTAACTATCACAGCGATGCATAATGGCCGACGCATCAAAGCCGATAACTATAGCAATTCCTACTCCTTCTGGTTTTGCTGATGCGCATGAATTTACTGAAATATCTCCTCCCTTCTTTTCTTATTCAGTGTGGCCTGCATTCTGCCGCGTCGTTCCGTTCGCTGGCACGCACTATGGCCGTTATTGAATTCACGCCTGCCGGCATAATTAAGGAAGCCAGCCCGCTATTTCTGTCGACCATCGGATACCGGTCAGACGAAATCGTGGGTCAGCATCACAGCATGTTCTGTCCAGCCGCGCTGGTGAATTCGCCAGAATATCAACGCTTCTGGCAGCGTCTGGCGGCAGGCGAAAGTTTCAGTGATAAATTTCTTCGGCTGGCGAAAGGTATGCGGCCGGTCTGGCTGGAGGCAAGCTATATTCCGGTCACTGACCGACGCGGCAGAGTCTACAAAATTATTAAAATCGCCGCTGATATTACGGAGCGGATGCACGCATCCCTGGAACAGGCGTCGATCATTAATGCGATCAGCCGCTCTATGGCGATGATCGCCTTTAGCCCTGACGGGCAGGTGCTGGAGGCAAATGAAAACTTTCTTCAGGCTACAGGCTATCAGGCTGCTGAGGTTATAGGGCAGCATCACCGGCTTTTCTGTTCAGAAGCGCTCTCTCAGAGCGAGGAGTACCGTCAGTTCTGGGCAAGGCTGAATCAGGGCGAATTCTTCTCGGGTCAGTTTCCGCGCCTTAACCGGCGTGGCGAGCCTCTCTGGCTCAGGGCAACTTACAATCCTGTTTTTAACAGTGACGGTCAGCTTACCAAAATCGTTAAATTTGCCACTGATGTGACGGAACAGGTGCTGCGTAATCAACAGGAATATGATGCGGCGTTAAAGGCCTGGAACATGGCCGTTCAGACGCGGGGAAGCGCACAGGCAGGCGCGGATGTTATCGACAACAGTATTCAGATGATCAACCGGATTGCTGAAGAGATGAACGGCGTTTCGACGGTTGTCACACGCCTTAACAGCCAGTCTGACAGCATTGACGGCATGGTTGAAACCATCAGGCGTTTTGCCATGCAGACACGGCTTATTGCACTGAATGCTGCCATTGAGGCCGCACGGGCAGGCACGTCAGGCCGGAGTTTTGCGGTCGTGGCGGCAGAAGTCCGTAGCCTGGCCGCCAGCGTCAGTAGTGCGACTGAGGAGATCGAACAGGTGGTCGCAGGAAATAATCAGCTGGCCAGAGAGGTGCTCCGCGGCATTGAAAGCTCGCTGGCGAATACGGGCCAGGGGGTGATGCTGATGCGTGAAGCCGGAGAAGTAATTGCCAGCATTCAGAAAGATTCAGAGCGGGTAGAAACCGCCGTCAGAGAGGTTGCCCGGGCGGCACATGGCGAATAAGAATAGCCGTTAAACTGTTCAGATAAACAGGGCCGCTGGATGCGTAGCCCTGACAGATAAGAATGAGAGGCCAGAAAGGCCGCTCATTGAGCATAGGGTAACCCGCCCGGAATGCGCGGCAGCGGGCAGGGCGACCCGAAGCCTTAGTGCTGCACGCGATGAAACCGTCAGTTAATCATGTTCGTCACAATGCGAACGGCCCTGGCGTAGACCTCTCTCTGACCGTTGACCGACCGCGCCTGCTGATGCTGAAGAAACGTGATTATTTCCTGTATGCCTGCCGTCTTGCCTGACTTCAGCAGACTGGATACAGCATGGCCTACCACGGCATGGACGTCATCCATATCCGCCGGTTTATCGGTACTCAAAAGAAACTCCAGCGGTGACAGTCTGGCTGAACAGCGCATGAAGGAACTCGCTGACTATTCAGCCTGTCCACACGTTTATCTACAACCCGTTTCATGGCAGGGCCCTAAGCAGTTTTTCACGCAGCGTGGCTACCTGAGCCGTCAGTTCGCCCAGCTCATTACAGTCGGTATCCATCACCGAGACCATATCAGCCGGGACGCCCGCCGCCGCGATTTTAAGCGCGTGACCCTGTTCCGTCAGAGAGATGAACACCCGGCGCTCATCATTTCCGGTGTCACGCTGACGGCAGATAATGCCTGCGCTCTCCAGTCGCTTCAGAAGCTGGCTGAGCGTGCCGGAATCGAGCCGGACACGTGCACCAATATCAGAGACGGTCAGGTAATCTTTTTCCCACAGCACCAGCAGCACCAGATACTGCGGATAGGTCAGTCCCAGCGGTTTCAGCCGTGATTGATAGAGCTTTGTCATGGCAAGTGAGGCGGAATAGAGCGCAAAACAGAGAAACTGGTCGATGGTTTCAGGCGCTGCACTGGCGGGAGGCGTATCAGAGATCCCCGCAGTTTCATCATTCATATTGTTAACTCATTCTGAGTCCGGGGGGACAGCCAGACTACAGGTGGTTTGCCAGCCGTGAAGTCTCGCTAAGTGTCTCGGGGAGATGGCCATTGCGGCAGCATCTCTTTTCTGGTGTCAGACACCAGACCTTTAAGCGCTATCGCGGCCGCGTGAAAAGCCCTGATCTGCGCCTCCGATTGCAAGGTGACACAGTATTGAGTCAAACTAAATTGAAGTCAATATAACCGGCCGCAACCCTTGCGTGCATTGTGCACAAGCGTGCAACACAGACTGCAAAATTTCAGCGTTTAACCCAGGCTGGTTTCATCACACCACACCCGTTATCGACCTGTGATGACAGCCGTCCCCGCGGTGCGGTGTGCCCCCGGAAAGGCCTACACCGTAAAGGTCTCAACCATGCCGCGCAGGTCGCGCGCCTGGCCCAGCAGTGACTGTGATGCAGAAGAGGACTCCTCTACCAGCGCGGCGTTGTTTTGGGTGACGCCATCCATCTGACTCACCGCAATACTGACCTGGGAGATGCCCTGCATCTGTTCACCGGAAGAGAGGGCGAGGTTGTCCATGGCATCGGCCAGTTCACCCACGCGACTGACAATCTTCAGGATGCGCTCACCCGTTCCGGATGCCACCGTCACACCCTCCTCGACCTGGGTTACGGCCTGCTCAATCAGCTGCTTGATATCGCGCGCTGCGGTGGCACTGCGCTGGGCCAGCGATCGGACTTCCCCCGCGACCACGGCAAAGCCGCGGCCATCTTCACCGGCGCGCGCCGCTTCGACGGCGGCGTTGAGCGCCAGAATATTGGTCTGGAAAGCAATGCCTTCGATCACCGACGTGATGTCGCGCACCTTAACGGCACTCAGAGAAATGTCATGCATCGTTTCCGACAGGCGGTGAACATCTGCTTCACCTGCATGGGCCAGCGTGGCGGCCTCGCGCGCTGAGCCCGCCGTCTGCTGCGCGCCTGCTGCGTTGCTTTTCACCGTGGCGGTGAGCTGTTCCATGCTGGCGGCGGTTTCCTGCAGCGCAGCAGCCTGCTGCTCAGTCCGGGATGACAGCTCGGTGTTGCCCTGCGAAATCTCATCGGCCGCCAGCGCGACGGAGGCAGAGGCGTCCTTGATTTGCGTCACAAGCCCGCGCAGGTTGGTCTGCATACCGCTTAACGAGGCAAGCAGGCTGGTGCTGTCACCCCGACGCAGCGTGACCGGCGACGTCAGATCGCCCGCGGCAATCGCCGCAGCCAGTGTCTGAGCCTGGCCTGGTTCCCCACCCAGCTGACGCATCAGAATCCGCGCAATCAATACACAGGTGATGACCGCCGCCAGCATGGAGAGCGCCGCCAGAATAATCAGTATCCAGGTGGTGCGAGTGATCGCACTGGCGTTGTCTGTAACGGCATTCCGATTGTTACGCATCTCAAGCTCGGTCAGATCGTTGATTGCCTTTAGCAGACTCTGCTGAGCGGGGCGTGCGACGGTTAACAGATAGCCAGTGACCTCCTGTTGACGATTTTCCAGCCCCAGTTTCCCTGCGGTCATCAGGGTGGAGAGGGCGGCCTCTTCAGTGGACATGATTCGGCTCATCGCCTCCTGTCCATCCTCACCGCCATCCGCCTGCATCATGCGCGAAAGTTCTTCGCGGTTGCGGATATAAAGTGCCCGCTGTTTTTGCAGACGTTCCCACTCTGGCTTCATCGCGATCGGATCGGTCATCAGGGCAAGGTTACGCACCGCAATGGCCATATCCCGCACGCCGCCTCGCATATCCAGTACAGTCTGGTACTTATTCAGCCGGACATTGACCACCTCGTCCATACTGTTGCGGGCGCTATTCAGCGCATGAATCGCAGTACCCACACAGATAACAAACAGGAGAATAAGCAAGCCAAAACCTGCGCCAAGGCGCGTTGAAATTTTCATCGTTCTTTCCGGGAAAGTCTATTGAGTACCACGATATCGGCAGGCGAAAAGGATTCTGGAGGGTTACAGTTAATTTAATAGCGCACGATTTAATTTTGCATAATAAAAATCACACTCATTTTCATCGTTTTAGGTCAGTAAAGGATGGGCGATGGTGGGGCTGGAATTCCCTTCAATAGACTGATTATCCGACTTTTATCGTCTGGAGATCGTGACCCTTTTGGCGCTTCACTGAGCCAGCCAGAACAGCTGAAATGCACAAAATTAACTGGACGGGCCTGTTAATTTTGCCCGCGCTGCCGATAGAACACTTAGCGGAATGATGATGGAACCGACATAAGCGCGGCTCCGCCAGTCGTTAGCCTTGCTGCCGAAAGGCGGCTGAGAACGCGCGAATGCTATGAGTAGAAATACCACGGGGTGATTATTGTCGGCAGCTTTGCTGACAGGCTATAAGCAGTACACCCCGGTTTTTACTGACAATTAAAACAACAGTCTGACCTTGCCATCACCGGGAACTAACGCATGCGCCTGAAACTTTTCTGGCTCGCAATGCTGAATATTGCGACCATCATTTTACTTTCCACGCTGTGGGAATGCGGGCTGGAGGCGCAGATCTCCAGCCTGCTGGGTCTGAGCTACGATACTAATTTTGAAACCAGCGAGCGGCTGAGGTTTATCCTGACCTCCTCCTCATTTGCTGGACTGGCCATGATTATTCCGGCGCTGCTTATTGCGGGCCTGATCCGTAAAATCCTGGCCGCGGAAAAAAATGCGCTCAGGTTAGCCGGAACCGATGCCCTGACGGGCGTCATGAACCGTCGCGCGTTTAGTGCACACATTGCTGCGCTTGATGCCAGCGGTACGCCCTTTACCCTGACGCTGCTCGATATCAATGACTTTAAAAGTATCAATGACCTGAATGGTCATCGTCAGGGTGATACCACGCTGGTCGCACTGGCCGATCTGCTGACCGCCACGGCGGGCAGCGGGAGTCAGGTATTTCGGATCGGCGGGGATGAATTTGCCATTGTTGCCGACACTTCACAGGCTGAACAGGCGCTGGCCGCCGCCGAAATTTTCTGCCAGCATGCGGCATCTATCCGGACGGGGCCACACACCTTCCTGAGTCTTTCTGCTGGCATTGCCAGCTCAGCCTGCACCGGCCAGGCTGATGTCGTGCGGGCGGCAGACCTGGCGTTGTACGAGGCGAAGCAGGATAAGTGCTCTTATCTGGCCCGATTCTCACCGGACATGGAGCTGCGCTTTCGCCAGCGGGAAAGACTGGAGCAGGAGGTCGTTGCCGCGGTAAGCGGTCATGCCATCGTTCCCTTTCTGCAGCCACTGGTATCACTGCGCACCGGGAATATTACCGGCTTTGAGATACTGGCGCGCTGGATCACGGCGTCGGGCCAGACAGTCTCACCCGCTGAATTTCTGCCGGTAGTAGAGCGGCTGGGGTTGATGGACAGCATGACCGTGGCGCTGCTGCAGGATGCCGTCAGTGCCACCCGGGCATGGCCAGCCGGGCTCTGCCTGTCGCTGAACATTACCCCAGAGCAGCTGCTGAGACCGGCGCTGACCACCTGTTTATCCGGGATTATGCAGCAAGCCGGGCCGGTCATGCTGGAACTTGAAATCACCGAACAGAACGTCATGGCGATTTCTGATGACGCCCGCGAGGCGATTCGTCTGCTGAAAGCGTCAGGCATCGGGGTGGTGCTGGATGATTTCGGAACGGGCTATTCAAACCTGTCGGCATTGCTGGGGTTGGGTATTACTAAAATCAAGATTGATCAGTCGTTTATCGCCGGGATCGTAACCGGAGTGGAGCAGCGAAAAGTGGTGGAAACGCTGCTGGCGCTCTGTCAGGGACTGAATGTGGTGATTACGGCAGAGGGCATAGAAGATGTCGCCACGCTAAGGTGGCTGAGAAAGCGCGGCTGTGATTACGGACAGGGCTATCTCTTTAGCCGTCCGATACCTGCCGGGCAGGCTACGACGCTGCTGGCATCCGCCAATGTAGAAGAGTTGATGCAGGAAGAGGCGGTGGCCGTCAGCTTAGTCAGGGCGCTCGGCTAAAAGCCGCGTGGCATTGTCTGTGGCCTGGCATGAGGCAATAAGCGGGCCAGGCGAAAAGTGCCGGGCCCGCTGTCTCATCAGAACTGATAAATCAGACCCAGCGCGGTAATATCGTCGGTCGCCAGACCGAGCGGATTGTTGTCTTTCAACAGGTTGATACGGTATTCACCGTACACCGACATGTTCTTATTGAAGTAGTAGGTGGCACCCACGGCGGTGTATTTAATGATGTCGGCATCGCCGATATTTTCAATCTCTTTGCCCTTTGATGAGACGTAACCCACGGACGGTCGGAAGCCGTTCAGGAACTGATACTGTGCCACGGCTTCAACGTTCTGCGCTTTGTTAGCGAAGCCGCCCACAATCGGCGTGGCGTTCAGGGTTTCTCCGTACATCGCGGCCAGATAAACCTGGTTCGCATCATATTTGACCGACGTCGCCCAGTGCTGGGCTTTCTCGCCTTCACCGCGAGCGGCCGCGTTTTGCGCCGTGGTGCGATCCAGGCTGGCAAACGCGCCAGCGAAGCTCAGGCCGAAGTCGAAGTCATAAGAGGCGGAGAGGGCGAAACCATCGCCATTGCCGCGACGCACACCGTCGATATTACTGCTGCGATCGTTTTTGCCCTGATACTGCGCGGCAAGGTTTAATCCATCGACCAGGCCAAAGAAATTGCTGTTTCGCCAGGTCAGCACGCCGGTTGAGCGGCCTGAGAGGAAGGCGTCGGTATAACCGGAGTCACCGCCAAAGAACGGCAGCATATCGGTGTAGCTCAGTGCGTCATACACCAGGCCATAGTTACGGCCATAATCCAGCGAACCCGCCTTACCAAATTTCAGGCCGGCATAGCCCAGACGGGTACGGTTAGTGGCCTGTGCGTCACTCCCTTCGGAGTTGTGAAGGCTGTACTGATACTGCCAGAAACCGTAGCCGGTGAGCTGGTCAGTAATCTTAGTCTCGCCTTTGAAACCAAAGCGGGCATAAGAAGAGGTGTCACCATTGTTTTTTTCGTCGTCAGAAAAGAGGTGTGACACGTTAATCTTGCCAACCAGATCCAGCTTATTGCCATCCTTGTTATAAACTTCTGCGGCCTGCGTCGAGGAGAGGCCAATCAGTAACGGCATCACAGCCGCCAGTAAAGTGCGCTTCATCATTTAATTATTACCCTGTATTCATTAATTATTATTCCCCTGTTTTCGGGGTGAAAAGAAAATGACACAAAAAGATAAATTTACAAAGTGGAATATAAGTAACAAATTGTGATTTTTATATTCAGCTGGCTGATAAGCATCAAAAAAGCAGATTGAATAACGGCGTAATAAGATTTTATTCTGGTTTAAATGTAAAATATTTCTATTTTTTCTATAATTATCAATGCAGTTAAATAATCTCAGGCGATAAGTAAAAGTTTTCACTGTACGATTTTAAATCAATCTACTCGCGGATTTAATTATGGCTCATCGGCTGTAAACCGTAAAAAATAATGTTTTTTCTCTAACCATTAGCATGCATATTAATATTTGTTCATTTTTTCATGAATAATATTATCGGTTCAAATAATCACGTCTGAAATAACCCAGTCCGGCATGGTTAAATAATGATCTTTTAGGCGAAAATTTAACCGCAGTAAGACGTGCGGAGTCGTACGACTGCCGCCAGACAGAAAGGTAAAGCGTGTTAACGCTTGTTAGCCAGTTTTCCTTTTTTCAGCTGACTCACCGATCAGGCACTGCACCAGCGTGAGGCAAACTGCGCGAAAACAGGGCGTCAGATGGGCTTTTCTGGAGAGATAGTTTATCAGCGATCACAAAAGCGATATTTCATCCCGCGAATGCATAATTCCGCTATTTAAAACCCCGTTTTGCCGGTGCAATCAGACAATTATTCACTATGTATGCAAATTAAGTGAATATTGTCAGCGTGTAACCTATTGATATTTCGTTATGAAGATCATTTTATGCATTAATTCTCTGGCTGGCACGTTAACTGCACTCTACAGTAGGGCTGCATTACAACATCCTTTAACAATTTTAAAACATAAGCTTTACCTGGCCGGTAAAGAAAAGCAGGAGAGTGGGTTATGGCACTGCACGTTTCACGTCACGATTTCGATCAATGGATGATGCCGGTTTATGCACCTGCGACCTTTATACCGGTTCGCGCGGAAGGCTCTACTGTATGGGATCAAAACGGCAAAGATTATATCGACTTTGCTGGTGGCATTGCCGTCAATGCGTTAGGGCATGCGCATCCGGCGTTACAACAGGCGTTGCAGGACCAGGCCGCACGTTTATGGCACACCGGTAATGGCTACACCAATGAACCCATCCTGCGACTGGCAAAGCAGTTGATTGACGCGACCTTTGCTGACCGGGTGTTCTTCTGTAACTCCGGTGCAGAAGCGAACGAAGCGGCACTGAAACTGGCGCGTAAAGTCGCGCATGACCGTGTCGGCCCACATAAAAGTGGCATTGTGGCGTTTAAGAATGCATTTCACGGCCGCACCCTGTTTACCGTATCAGCCGGTGGTCAGCCCGCTTACTCAAAAGATTTTGCACCGCTGCCGCCCGAAATCCAGCATGCGCCATTTAACGATCTGGCTGCGGCGGCTGAACTGATTAATGACCACACCTGCGCGGTTATTGTTGAACCGATTCAGGGTGAGGGCGGCGTGCTGCCTGCCGATCCGGCGTTTCTGCGTGGACTGCGTGAACTCTGTGATAAGCATCAGGCCGTGCTGATTTTTGATGAAGTGCAGAGCGGCGTTGGCCGCACCGGCTCGCTTTACGCCTATATGCATTATGGTGTCACGCCGGATGTCCTCACCAGCGCCAAAGCGCTGGGCGGCGGTTTCCCCATTGGGGCGATGCTGACCCGCGAAGATCTGGCGATGGTGATGGGCGTGGGCACTCACGGCACGACTTACGGCGGCAATCCGCTGGCGGGTGCGGTGGCCGGTAAAGTGATGGAACTGATCAATCAGCCTGAAATGATGACCGGTGTTACGCAGCGTCACGAGTGGATTGTTGCGGCTCTGGATGAGATCAACCAGCGTCTGCATCTGTTTAAAGAAGTGCGCGGTCTGGGCCTGCTGATTGGTGCAGTACTGAGCGACAACTTTGCCGGTAAAGCCAAAGAGATTAACCTGGCCGCCGCGGAGATGGGTGTGATGGTGCTGATTGCCGGTGCCAATGTCGTGCGTTTTGCCCCGGCACTGAATATCAGTGAGCAGGAAGTCAGGCTGGGTATGGCACGCTTTGCTGAGGTGTGTGAACGCCTGGTACGAGGGTCTGCATCATGATGGTCATCCGTCCGGTTGAACGCGATGACTTAAGCCAGCTGATGGCTCTGGCCGGCAAAACCGGAGGCGGGCTGACCTCGCTGCCCGTTGATAGCGCCACGTTACAGGCGCGTATCGATCGATCGCTGCAGACCTGGGAGGATGCGCTGCCCCGCGCTGAACAGGGCTATGTCTTTGTGCTGGCAGACAGTGAAGATAACCGTGCTGTCGGCATCTGCGCCATTGAGGTGGCAGTCGGCCTGCAGGATCCCTGGTACAATTTCCGCGTCGGTACACAGGTGCACGCCTCGAAAGAGCTGAATGTCTACGCCGCGCTGCCAACCCTGTCGCTAAGTAATGATCACACCGGCAGCAGTGAGCTCTGCACGCTGTTTCTCGATCCCGACTACCGTGACGGCAAAAATGGCTATCTGCTTTCGAAGTCCCGCTTCCTGTTTATGGCTAATTTCCGCGAGCGCTTCACCGACCGGGTGGTGGCTGAGATGCGTGGTATCAGCGATGAGCATGGGCATTCGCCATTCTGGGAGAGCGTGGGCAGTCGCTTCTTCTCAATGGAATTCAGCAAAGCCGATTTTCTTAGCGGCACTGGCCAGAAATCCTTTATTGCTGAACTGATGCCGAAGCATCCGCTCTATATCGACTACCTGACGCCAGAGGCGCAGGCGGTCATCGGACAGGTGCACCCACAAACGGCTCCTGCCCGTGCTGTGCTGGAAGCCGAAGGCTTCCGTTACCTCAACTATGTTGACATTTTTGATGGCGGCCCGACGCTGGAGTGCGATATCAATCACATCCGCGCCATACGTAAAAGCCGTCTGCGCAGCGCAGAAAGGGGTCAAAATCCGGCGGATGCGCCGCTCTGCCTGGTTGCCAATAACAATTACCGCCAGTTCCGTGTGGTGCTGATCCCGGCCAATGCCGACAGCGACAGCGTGCAACTTACGGATGAACAGATGCGGGCGCTCCACTGTCAGCCGGGCGACAGCCTGCGCGTAGTGACGCTCTGCAAAGAGGAGAAAACAGCATGACGCACCTGATAAAGGGAGAATGGCTGGAAGGTGACGCAGAAGTCCTGACTAAAGCGGATCCGGTCAGCGGTGAAACGTTATGGCAGGGCCAGGCGGCATCAGTAGCACAGGTCACGGCCGCTTGTGACGCAGCGCGCGCGGCCTTTCCGGGCTGGGCCAGATGCCCGCTGGCGGAGCGGCAGGTCATCATTGAAAAATTTGCGGCCGGACTTGAGGCCCACAAGACGGAACTGGCAGAAACTATTGCCCGTGAAACCGGCAAGCCACGCTGGGAAGCCCTGACCGAAGTCGGTGCGATGATCAATAAAATTGGCTTTTCGGTGAAGGCGTACCATAGCCGCACCGGTGAGCAGCATGAGGGCGAAAGCTCGCTGCGCCATCGCCCGCATGGCGTGCTGGCGGTATTTGGTCCCTATAATTTCCCCGGCCATCTGCCAAACGGCCATATCGTTCCGGCGCTGCTGGCGGGCAACTGCGTGGTCTTTAAACCCAGTGAACTGACGCCGCTAACCGCCGAGAAAACGGTTGAAATCTGGCTGGCTGCGGGCCTGCCTGCTGGTGTGCTGGCGCTGTTACAGGGCGGACGTGAAACCGGCCAGGCGCTGGCTAATTGTAGCCAGATCGATGGCCTGCTGTTTACCGGCAGTGCCCATACCGGCTATCAGTTGCATCGCCAGTTTGCCGGTCAGCCTGAGAAGATGCTGGCGCTGGAAATGGGCGGTAACAACGCTCTGATTGTGGAAGATCCGGCTGACCTGGATGCGGCCGTTAACATTACATTGCAGTCAGCCTTTATTACCGCCGGTCAGCGCTGCACCTGCGCCCGGCGTCTGCTGGTCAAACGTGGAGGGGTGGGCGATGCATTTCTGCAGCGGCTGGCAGAGGTCGCTGGACGACTGCAACCGGCCGCCTGGAATGCTGAGCCTCAACCCTTTATGGGTAGCGTGATTTCTACGGGCGCGGCAGAGAAGATCATGAGTGAGTGGCAACAGCGGGTTGATGCGGGTGGCGAGGTGCTGCTGGCGATGCGCTGGCCGGATCGTCACAGCGCCATTCTTACACCGGGCATTATCGATTTAACCGGTGTGCCGGGTATCCCGGATGAAGAGGTCTTTGGCCCGCTACTCGGCGTAATCCGCTATGACACCTTTGACGAGGCGATTGCGCTGGCGAACCAGACCCGTTACGGCCTGTCGTGCGGTTTAATCTCGCCTTCACGTCAGCAGTTCGATCAGCTGCTGCTTGAAGCCCGTGCCGGTATCGTCAACTGGAACAAACCGCTGACCGGTGCGGCCAGTACCGCGCCGTTTGGTGGCATCGGGGCTTCGGGCAACCATCGTGCCAGCGCCTGGTATGCGGCGGACTACTGTGCCTGGCCGATGGCCTCACTGGAGACGCCGGACCTGACGCTGCCCGCCACGTTGTCGCCGGGACTTGATTTCTCCGCGTCGGAGAAGAGCGCATGAAGGCAACTGAAGCCAACTTTGATGGGCTGGTGGGATTAACGCACCACTATGCCGGGCTGTCTTTTGGAAACGAAGCCTCGACACGCAACCAGCTGCAGCCGTCGAATCCCCGTCTGGCGGCAAAGCAGGGGTTGCTGAAGATGAAAGCGCTGGCCGATATGGGCTACGTACAGGGAGTGATCCCGCCGCACGAGCGGCCGAATATTGCGGCGCTGCGTCAGCTCGGCTTCAGCGGCAGCGATGAGCAGGTGCTGGCGGCGGCCGGGAAAACCGCACCGGGATTACTCTCCGCCGCCAGCTCTGCGTCGGCGATGTGGGTTGCCAATGCCGCGACGGTTTCTCCGTCCGCAGACAGTCTGGATGGCCGTGTTCACCTGACGGTGGCAAACCTGAACAACAAATTCCACCGGGCGATGGAAGCGCCAGAAACCGCGTGGCTGCTGCGTTCCATCTTCCGCGACGATCGCCATTTTGCCGTGCACGATGCGCTGCCGCAGGTGGCGATGTTTGGTGATGAAGGGGCGGCTAACCATAACCGTCTCGGCGGTGACTATGGCGAACGCGGCGTGCAGCTGTTTGTCTATGGTCGCGACAACAGCCATGAGGGCAAAGCGCCGCAGCGTTATCCGGCGCGTCAGACCCGCGAGGCCAGCGAGGCGGTAGCCCGTCTGCATCAGCTCTCACCCGAAAGCATACTGTTCGCTCAGCAGAATCCTGCGGTGATCGATCAGGGCGTGTTTCATAACGATGTGATTGCGGTCAGCAACCAGCAGATGCTGTTCTGCCATCAGCACGCCTTTGTTGATCAGCCTGAACTGCTCGCGCAGCTTCGGGCGCGCGTCCCCGGTTTTGTCGCACTGGAAGTGCCGGCAGACCGGGTCTCGGTGAAAGATGCGGTAGAGACTTATCTGTTTAACAGCCAGCTGCTGAGCCGGCCTGACGGCACGATGATGCTGGTGCTGCCGGAGGAGTCACGCCAGCATCCGGGAGTCTGGCGTTTCCTGTGTGAACAGGTCGAGGCTGATACACCACTAAAAGCCCTGAAGGTATTTGATCTGCGCGAAAGCATGTATAACGGAGGGGGTCCAGCCTGCCTGCGTTTGCGGGTAGTGCTGACGCCAGAGGAGCAGCAGGCAGTGAATCCGGCGGTGCTGATGAACGATAAGCTCTTCAGCACACTGAATAACTGGGTTGACCGTCATTACCGCGATCGCCTGACGCAGGCCGATCTGGTCGACCCACAGTTGCTGCGTGAGGGACGCGACGCGCTGGATGAACTGACGAAGCTGCTAGACTTAGGAAATGTATACGCATTTCAGCAGTGAAGCAGGGGGACAGCACAGTCTGCCATCTGCTCAGGGCGCAAAGGAGGAATGATGCAGGACTTTTTACAGCAAACGCTTTCCGGCGAGGTGCCGCATAAGCGTAGTGGTGAAACGGCGCATCTTCGCTGGCAGTGGTTGTATCACGGCATACTGTTGATGGAGCCGACGGTGCCGGTTAAACAGGCGCTGGTGCTTTCTGCCGGGATCCACGGCAATGAAACGGCCCCGGTAGAGATTGTGAACCAGCTGATTAACCCGCTGTTACGGGGTGAAAAGCCGTTACAGCAGCGCATGCTGGTGATTCTGGGTAATCCCTCAGCGCTGCGTGCCGGTAAGCGCTATGTGCGTTATGACATTAACCGGCTTTTTGGCGGACGCTGGCAGCAGATTGATGATGGTGATGAGGCCCGCCGCGTGCTGCGGCTGGAGCAGGCGCTGGAAACCTTCTGGCAGCTGGGCGAGTGCGATGAGACGCGCTGGCATCTCGACATGCATACCGCCATTCGCGGTTCGTATCATCCTCAGTTCGGCGTGATGCCACAGAACGAGCGCCCCTGGCCGCCTGCGTTTCTTGAGTGGCTGGCCGCTGCGGGGCTGGAAGCGCTGGTGTTTCATCGCTCGCCGGGTGGCACCTTCACGCATTTCAGCTGCGAGCACTTCGGTGCGGCCAGCTGTACCCTCGAACTGGGCAAAGCGCTGCCGTTTGGCGAGAACGATCTCACTCAGTTCAGCGCAGCGCAGCAGGCGCTGGCGTCATTACTCTATGGCGAAACGATGCCTGCCGCGACGGTGAAACCGCGCCACTATCGGGTTGCGCAGCAGATCACCCGACTGAGTGAGCACTTTACGCTCCATATGTCGTCGGAAACGCTGAACTTTACCGCGTTCCCGCAGGGAACGTTGCTGGCGGAGGATGGCGATACGCGTTATTACGTGCAGCAGGCGCGGGAATATGTGCTGTTCCCCAACCCCAACGTGGCCGCCGGGCTGCGTGCCGGACTGATGCTGATTGAAGAGGGTGAACAGACCCAGGCGCTACCGGTCTGATGCCTGCATTTACCGGCGCAGGCCATCGGCGCTAAAAAATCGACAGGAAAAGCGGGATATCGTCTTCCGCTTTCCTGTCGTAACCCTTACAATCCTCCATGATTTCTGCCAGATTCGCTTTAAATTCATAAACTTTTTCAATTCCTCACGCCTTTCTTCTTATTCTCTTCATGATTGCCCGTTTTTTATCTTTTATGCTTTCACGGCTTTACTCAGGCTCTGAGTAGTTGACGTTCAGCGTCGTATGCTTGTTTCCGAAGACGCGACAGAGTGCTGTCGTCATTATCATGAATTATAAGGACACTATTATGCGCAAACTGACTTCCCTTTTACTGGCTTCTTCGCTGGCGTTTGGTGCAGCCAGCGCCGTCCATGCAGCAGCAGATAACCTGACCCCACCGCCAGCGGGCAGCGAAAAGGCGATGCACAAACCGCCAATGCGCCACGGCATGGATATGATGTTTAAAGGTCTGAACCTGACCGAAGCGCAGAAAACCCAGATGCGCGACATCATGAAAGAGAGCCATAAAGATATGAAACGTCCGTCACTGGACGAGCGCCGTGCGGCTCACAGCATTATTGCGTCTGATAGCTTTGACCAGAGCAAAGCCGAGGCGCAGGCAGATAAGATGTCCGCCAATGCGAAAGAGCATGCGCTGAAGATGCTGGAAACCCAGAACAAGCTTTATAACGTGCTGACGCCGGAGCAGAAGAAACAGTACAACGCGAACTTTGAAAAGCGTCTGACTGAGAAAGGCCCGCACGAGGATAAGATGGCACCGCCAGCAGAATCCGCTGAATAACATTCGTTAAGCGAACGGTCTGAGACCGCCGACGCTGTCCACTGAGAGTGAGTGGGCAGCGTCGGCGGTTTTTTTACAGGGGGAGAATAGGGTAGACACCCGACAGAATCGGGCGGCAGAGGATTTTGTAGCCGTCGTGATCAAAACCCCCTTTGGGCCGCTGCAATTTTCTGGCCTCATCCATGCTGCTGACCGAACCGAGATAGAACCAGTGGTCGATGACATGGATTTGCGTCATCTCTTTGCCTTCCTCCACCAGACCTACGGCACCCTGCCACGGCCAGCAGAAAACCCGCACATTTTCCAGCGCTTCCAGCAGTCGATCCTGATGATCGCTGACCGGCTCTTTACCGCAGCAGGCTCCTGCACAGCGGCGCAGAGCCGAACGGAAGCAGCCGCGTCCCGCACTCAGCGCTTCCAGACCCAGTAGCCCATGACAGAGCTGATACTCATCCGCCAGTTGCTTAAGCCGTTCCAGCGCCGCAAAGCGACTGCGATAGAGCCCAAAGAGGTTGGGTGACTGGCTGAAATCGAGATCTTTTGCGTAAACCACAGTCGGTTTGCCGTCGGTAATCTGTAGCGAACAGAGCTGGCGGTTTTTGCGCAGTCGCTTGTTGAAAAGCGGCTGCTGGGTTTTGATCATCTGCGCTTCCAGCAGCAGCGCACCGAGATCGCCTGCGGTAGGGATCCAGCTGACGCGCCGTGACTGGCGCAGCATTTTCGCCTCGTCCGGGGTGCGGAAATGGGACATCACCCGCGAACGCAGATTGACACTTTTACCGATGTAAAGCGGCAGTGACTCACTTTCGCCATGAAAGGTATAGACGCCAGGATGATTCGGCAGGCCTTCCAGCCATTCACGCAAGTGTTCGGGATATTGATAAATTGTATTCGCGTCGGGTTCGGGGCGAAGAATGGCAGCACGTCTGACCAAAATGGACTCCACTTACTGGTTGTCCATACAGCATAACAGGCAGGTGAAATGATCGCCAGCCGTCTGATTACAGTCGTCGTGTCGCCAGCCAGCAGATCAGCGACCCCAGGGTGATCATCGCCACACCCTGCCAGAAGGCAAGCGGAGGCGTCAGGCCGAGCCACAGCGATCCCAGCAGGGCCGACAGCACTGGCGTGAAGTAGGAAGCGGTGGCCAGCAGCGTCAGATTGCCCTGTTGAATCCCATGATTCCAGGCGGAATAGGCGATAGCGGTCGAGAGGCCGACAAACAGTACCTCCATCATCGGCACCAGATCGAACGTTAGCGGCACAGGACGATCGCCGAAGGCATATTTCAGCCACAGCGCCAGCGCGGTGAGGATAAAAAACAGCGTAACGCCGTTCGAACCCCGGGCAAAACGGCGGGTAAGGTTGTTGTAGACCGCCCAGGTCAGGGCGGCAATAAAGGCGAGTGCATAGGCAACAGGGTTGCGCAGCATATTCTGCCACAGCAGCGCGGGCGAGCTGCTGCCACTGCCTTTCATCACCCAGACGATCCCCAGGAGTGACAGCAGCAGTCCGGGCCAGAGCCAGACGCGGAAGCGCTGCTGATTAAACGGAATGGCCAGCACGATGGTCAGGCAGGGCCAGAGATAGTTGATCATCCCCAGCTCCAGCGACTGGCTGCGATCGCTGGCCAGCCCGATAGCCAGCGCCAGACAGATTTCATAACCGACAAAAAGCGCACCGCCCAGCCACAGGTAGAGGGCGGGCAGCGCGCCAGGTCTGGGCAGGCCACGAGTCAGGCAAAGCAGGATCGCCGTGGTGGTGTAGATCAGCGCCGCGCCGCCGGTGGCGCCAAAGGCTTCACTGACGCTGCGCAGCAGACCCACAGTGGTGCTCCAGAGCAGAATGGCGATAAGCCCGATGAGGGTGGGGCGCGAAACGGTGGCAGGCATGCAGCGATCAAAATAATGAATGAGTGAAGCCTCCCTTGCCAGGGCAAAGGAGGCGCAGGATTACTTCCAGAAGTCGTCGAATACCGTGATCGGCGGGCGACGTTTGTGCTCAGTTTTCAGGTACCAGCCTTCGATGATGCGGGCGCTGTCAGGATTGATGCTTTTGCCTTCCAGGTAGTCATCAATCATCTCGTAGGTGACGCCCAGCGCCACTTCATCCTGCAGGCCTGGACGATCATCTTCCAGATCGGCAGTCGGTTTCTTCAGATAGAGATGTTCCGGGCAGCCAAGATGCTTCAGCAGCTGTTTACCCTGACGCTTGTTCAGGCGGAAAAGGGGGTTAATGTCAGTACCGCCATCGCCATATTTGGTGAAGAATCCGGTGACCGCTTCAGCGGCGTGGTCGGTGCCGACTACCACCCCTTTGGTCATACCGGCGATGCTGTATTGCGCTTTCATGCGCTCGCGCGCTTTTTCATTGCCGCGCACGAAATCGGACAGGGTAATACCCGCCTCCTGCAGCGCGCGTTCACTGGCCAGCACGGACTCTTTAATGTTCACCGCCAGCGAACGGTCGGGTTTGATAAAGGCCAGTGCATCCTGACAATCCTGCTCATCTGCCTGCACACCATATGGCAGACGTACAGCAATAAAGGTGTAGTCGTTATCGCCGCTCTCCTGACGCAGTTCGCTGATCGCCGTTTGCGCCAGCTTGCCCGCCAGGGTTGAATCCTGACCGCCGCTAATCCCCAGCACCAGCGTTTTCAGTCCGCTGTGACGTTTCAGATAGGCTTTAAGAAAATCGACGCTGACGCGCACTTCCTGATCGGCGTCGATAGCGGGCTTGACACCCAGTGCTTCAATAATTTCCTGCTGCAGTGACATGAACTTCTCCTCAGGTCAGTGGCCAGTCGGCTCAATGCGAACGTGTTAGTAAAGCTAACGTGCCTTCGTGAAAACAACAAGCTTAAGCGGCAACTGATTGCGGCTAAAGGTTGCGAAATCAGTGAGTTTATAACTGCGGCAGCGGTTTTTTCGCCAGCACGTTAAACATCATAATCGCCATCATAAAGCAGCCAAAAATGGTGGCACACATGCTGAGCACCGAGGTGCCGCCAATGCCGGTGACTGGCACAGTAATCGCACCCAGCGTGAACATGGTGACGCCAATGACCGCCGAGGCGCTGCCTGCGCGATGGCCCTGACTCTGCATCGCCAGCGATGAGGCGGTGGTAGCGATGACCCCATTGCTGGCGATGGTAAAGAACAACGCCACCAACAGCAGCGCTAACGGTGCGTGAAGCAGCGCGGTCAGCAGCAGCAGGCTGGAGGCAACAAACGCCAGCGTCAATCCGCCTTTCAGCACCCGATATTCGCCCCACAACGGACAGAGGCGGGCGCTGGTCTGCGAAGCAATGATCAGGCCAAACCCGTTGGCCGCAAAGCAGAAGCTAAAGGCCTGGGGCGACAGGCCATAGAGTTGTTGCAGCACGAACGGCGAGGCGCCGATATAGGCGAACATGCCGGACATCATAAAGCCCTGGGTCAGACAGAAGCCCATAAAGGGGCGATGAGTAACCACCTGGCCAAGGGCCGCGTAAGCGGAAAACAGGGATCCCTTGCTGCGGCGTTCTTCGGGCAGGGTTTCATGCAGCTTCCAGCGCGCCAGCAGGATCAGCAGAATAGCAATGCCGCCCAGCACCATGAAGATGCCGCGCCAGTCGACTATCGTCATCAGCACGCCGCCCAGTACCGGCGCGCCAATCGGTGCCAGACCGTTGACCAGCATCAGCAGTGCGAAGAAACGTGTCAGCTCATGGCCGCTGTACATATCGCGTGCAATCGCCCGTGACAGTACCGCGCCGCCCGCACCGGCTAACCCTTCAAACAGCCGTGCCACCAGCAGCTGGTGGATATCCTGCGCCAGCGCACAACCCATCGACGCGATAAACAGTAACACCAGTGACAGAGTCAGCGGGCGCAGTCGGCCAGACTTATCGCTCATCGGGCCAAACAGCAGCTGGCCAAAGCCCAGACCCAGCAGACCAGCGGTCAGACTCAGCTGCGCGGTCGCGGTTTCGGTGCGTAGATCCTGCGCCATCTGCGGCAGAGCAGGCAGATAGAGGTCGATGCAGAGCGGGCCAAGTGCGGCCAAAAGGCCCAGCGTAATGGCATAAACCAGGCGGTTGGAGTGAGCAGGGGTCATTGTTCCTCAGGATAGTCAGCGGTGGGGTGAACAGAAAGCGGGCAAGAGAACAGGGGCAGGCAACGCGACCGCCACACTTATCTGCACCTGTGCCGATAGAGTGGGGATAGCTGAAATCGTCTCGCTTTCGTAGCCTGCTTCGGCAGGAAGTATACGGCGGCGCTGACAGTAAAACAGCCATCTTTACGAAATGCTGACATTTGCCATGCCACTAATTGTTCCTCATAAACTTGATAAATCAGCATTTATGTTCCAGGCTTGTTTCCACATGGACAATCAATGAGGAACAACAAGATGAATAAAGTGATGGGATGTATCGCTGCGGCGCTGACGCTGGCTGCACTGTCTGGTTGTACGACTTACGATCGTGCGGAAAGCTACGTGACTAAGCCAGTGGTAAAGGATGTTAAAAAGGGTATGACCCGTGATCAGGTTCGTCAGATCGCCGGTACGCCTTCTACTGAAATCACTATGGTTCACGCGCGCGGCACCTGCCAGACTTATGTTCTGGGTCAGCGCGATGGTAAAGCTCAGACTTACTTCGTGAGCTACAACGACACCGGCCGTGTGATGAACTATGGCTTCCAGAGCTGTGCGGAATATGACACCGATCCGCAGGTTCAGCAGCAGTAATCGCCACCCTGAATAGTAAACGGCCCGTCATGATGACGGGCCGTTTTTCGTTGTGGCGCTGACTACAATCCTGCCGGGCGTGGCACCTCAACATAATTGCCGTCTATCTGCCGCTGGTAGAAGTGACCCGCCTGCACATAGAAGCGTTTGCCGTTAAAGTCGAGTACCCGCATTTCACTGCTGACCTGCGACTCTGCAGGCGGCTCTACCATGACATACTCCTCACCGTGCCGCTGATAATAACTGCCGTTTAGCAGGTAGTAAGTCAGGCCGCCTATCAGTACCGCAGTAGCGGCCTCAGGCAAAAAACGTATCGGCCCAGGTCGGTCCCAGTGAGGGCCGGGTCCGCCATGTCGGCCCCATCCCGGGCCCCAGTCGCCAGGATGGGCGAAAGCCAGAGCGGGTGTCAGAAGTGTCAGCGTCAGAAGCGAGGCGATTATCTTTTTCATCCGGTGTTCTCCTCCTAAGACTGGGTGCAGAATTCGCCTTTTATTGGGCAAAGACAAGCACTAAAGCGCGGATTTTTCCTCTGTTTACCATGCTTAACGCTTTCTTAACGGCATCGCCATCAATGGGGGAGATTGTGGAGAAGAGAGACAGAAAAAAACCTGGCGCGGGCGCGCCAGGTTTAAGGCAGATTAACGGTGCGCCAGCTCGGCGTTGTCGTCACTTTCCAGTACGCGTTTATCGGTCATTCCTAACCAGCGGCTGGTCAGGGAACCTGCAGTCATTGAACCATTGACGTTCAGTGCGGTACGCCCCATATCAATCAGCGGCTCAATCGAGATCAGCAGCGCCACCAGGGTCACCGGCAAGCCCATCGCAGGCAGGACAATCAGTGCAGCAAAGGTGGCACCACCGCCGACACCGGCAACGCCTGCTGAGCTCAGCGTGACTATCCCAACCAGCGTCGCAATCCACAACGGGTCAAACGGATTGATCCCAACCGTTGGCGCAACCATTACGGCCAGCATGGTCGGGTAGAGACCGGCACAGCCGTTCTGACCGATTGTGGCACCAAAGGATGCCGCGAAGCTGGCAATCGACTCAGGCACGCCAAGACGTCGGGTCTGGGTCTCAACGCTCAGCGGGATGCTGGCGGCGCTTGAGCGACTGGTGAACGCGAAAGTGATTACCGGCCACACTTTGCGGAAGAAGCGCATCGGATTGATACCATTGACCGACAGCAGCAGGGCATGAACACCAAACATGATGGCCAGGCCAAGGTAAGAGGCGATCACAAAGCTGCCCAGCTTGATAATGTCCTGCAGGTTAGAACCTGCAACCACTTTGGTCATCAGCGCCAGCACACCATACGGCGTGAGCTTCATGACTAAACGCACCAGCTTCATGACCCAGGACTGCAGCGTGTCGATCGCTACCAGCACGCGCTGGCCTTTAACTTCATCATCTTTCAGCAACTGCAGCGCAGCCACACCCAGGAAAGCGGCAAAGATGACGACGCTGATGATCGAGGTCGGACTGGCTCCGGTCAGATCGGCAAACGGGTTTTTCGGGATAAAGGAGAGCACCAGCTGCGGCACAGTCAGGTCAGCGACTTTGCCGACGTAGTTGCTCTGGATCGCACTGAGACGTGCGGTCTCCTGCACGCCCTGCACCAGACCTTCCGCGCTCAGACCAAACAGGCCGGTGACGAAGACGCCGACCAGCGCCGAGATCGCGGTGGTAAACAGCAGAACGCCGATAGTCAGTACGCTGATTTTTCCCAGCGAAGAGGCGTTATGCAGACGGGCGACCGCACTCAGAATGGAAACGAACACCAGCGGCATGACTACCATCTGCAGCAATTGAACATAGCCATTACCGACGATGTTAAACCAGCTGATCGACTCTTTAACCACTGCGCTGTTTTCGCCATAGATCAACTGCAATGCCAGGCCGAACAGTACGCCGATCAGCAGACCGGTCAGCACTTTTTTCGACAGGCTCCAGTTCTGACGGCTGAAGCGGGAGAGTAATACCAGCAGCACCACAAAGGCTACGATATTAAGCGTAAGAGGAAGGTCCATGCTGAAACTCCAGAGTAATGCGGCCTTCCGTCACGGGAAGGCCGCATAATGTTAATCACGAATTAAGACAGCATGAATGGTAACAGCAGGTGCAGAGGGTGCCTTATATCCAAATGGCATGGTTTATAACTTAATGGCTTTTTTCGCGCTTTTATTGCGCAGTATGACTGGAAATTAATCGCCCAACGCCATTTTGTAGCGTATCGAACAGCTGGGATGGCCAGCCGTTTGCACCAAAAGATGGCATCCCCACCGGAAACCACAGCGCATAGCCCACCAGTCCCAGACACAATGCCCGCTCCAGCTGATTGCCCTTCTGGCTGCGCAGAATCGGCAGGCGGAAGCGCCAGCGGCAGGGCCACAGCAGTGGAACCCCGGCGGGCGTCAGCATATCGGCCACTATATGGCTAAGGTACCCCAGCGTCAGCCCCTGAAGAACATCGGCCGGTATCGGTGACGACTGAGGCAGGTTAATCTGAAAAAGCCATAATCCGGCGGCAATCGCCAGCAAACTGTGGGTAAATCCCCTGTGGCCGAACGCGCGTGCAATAGGATGAGAGAGCCAGCTGAGTCGCTGTCCCAGCAGAGATTTAGGGTGATCGATATCGGGTAGCAGACAAGTCAGCAGTGCTGAGGGAACAAGATGCCACCAGTCGGCCTGAGCCAGCACAGGTGTCAGCTCAGCACGCTTGGAAAAAATAGCGCTGGCAATGGCAAAAATGATGTGGCCTTCGCCTGTCATGATAGAACCTGGTTACAAAGAAACTGTCGATGCATCCAGTATAGGGATTTATCCAGTAAATGAGAACATGTGACGCTGTAACGAAGCATGAATATTATTAATAAGGCGGACAGCGATGAAACACTGTCCGCCCGAAAGACTAACGCGCCAGCCACCCACCATCGACTGCCAGGGTGTAACCATTAACGTAATCAGAAGCAGCAGAGGCAAGGAAGACCACCGGGCCCATCATGTCATCAGGCACGCCCCAGCGTCCGGCCGGAATGCGGCCCAGGATCTCTTCGCTGCGGGACTCATCATTTCTCAGCTGCTCGGTATTGTTGGTTGCCATGTAGCCGGGTGCGATGGCATTGACGTTAATGCCATGCTTTGCCCACTCGTTCGCCATGAGACGGGTCAGTCCCATTACGGCACTTTTTGAAGCGGTATAAGAGGGCACCCGAATTCCGCCCTGGAAAGAGAGCATGGAGGCGATATTGATAATCTTGCCGCCGCGACCCTGCGCGATAAACTGACGGGCAACCTGCTGCGACAGGAAAAACAGGCTCTTGCTGTTGATGTTCATCACATCATCCCAGTCCTGCTCGCTGAAATTCAGTGCGTCTTCACGCCGGATAATGCCGGCATTGTTGATCAGAATGTCAATTTTGCCTGCCACCGCAACCGCCTGTTCAACCACAGAGGCCACCACACTGGTCTGCATCAGGTCGGCCTGCACCGGCCAGAAGCGGCGACCCAGCGCCTCGACTTTGCCCTGGGTATCATCCGGGCCATCACGGTTAACGCCGACGATATCACAGCCCGCCTGCGCCAGACCCAGCGCCATACCTTGCCCCAGACCGGTGTTACAGCCGGTCACCAGGGCCACTTTACCTTCCAGGTTAAACGTGTTCAGTACCATGGTATTTCTCCTCTGTTCAGCGAAGCTCGCTGATTTTGACGTGGTCCATGTCATCAAAGACCTGATTTTCACCCACCATGCCCCAGATAAAGGTGTAACGCTGGGTGCCAACACCGGCATGAATAGACCAGCTGGGCGATATCACCGCCTGCTCGTTGTGTACCAGCAGATGGCGGGTTTGCTGCGGTTGCCCCATCATGTGGAAGACGGCGCTCTCTTCGCTCATATCGAAATAGAAGTAGACTTCCATGCGACGTTCGTGGGTGTGGCAGGGCATGGTGTTCCACAGGCTGCCTTCATCCAGTTTGGTTAAGCCCATGGTGAGCTGGCAGGTCGGCAGCACGTCCGGCACGATGAATTTGTTAATGGTGCGGCGGTTGGAGGTCGCGGCATCACCCAGCGTTGCGGTGGCCGCCTCCTGCAGCGTAATTTTCTTGTCCGGGAAGGTGCTGTGCGCGGGCGCACTGTTGTAATAAAATTTGGCGGGCTGAGACGGATTCAGGCTGCGGAACAGCAGGTTACGCGCACCTTTGCCAATGTAGAGCGCCTCTTCCTGACCGATTTCCCACGCTTTACCGTCAACCTCTACCAGCCCCGGGCCGCCAATATTGATCATGCCCAGCTCACGTCGTTCAAGGAAATAGCTGACGCCCAGCTGTTTTCCCATCTCATCACCGATCGTGACCGGCTTGTTCACCGGCATGACGCCGCCAATGATGATGCGGTCGATATGGCTGTAGGTCAGGGTGTAGTCGTCGGCAGTGAAAATCTTCTCAATCAGAAACTCGCGACGCAGTGCGTCAGTGTCGAGTTGTTTTGCATGATCGCTGTGAATACTTTGGCGAATGTCCATCTCAGGCCTCTCTGCAGGTCAGGTTATTCATGCCCCGAAAGGGGACGGTTTGGGCATCTTAGGCAGAGCGGCATGGGAATTCAATAAAAATGAAACGTTGTTTTATTTTATTGCGAGTGGGATCAACTGAGAGGGGTAACGGGCAAAAAAAAGCCCGCGCCAGGC
Source organism: Pantoea sp. WMus005 (assembly GCF_013415305.1). Classification (GTDB taxonomy): domain Bacteria; phylum Pseudomonadota; class Gammaproteobacteria; order Enterobacterales; family Enterobacteriaceae; genus Pantoea; species Pantoea rara. The sequence goes on along the minus strand of NZ_JACBXU010000001.1, from coordinate 1,330,189 downwards.
GGGCTGTTGATTATCCCTGCAGATGCTGCAGACGGAGCTGTGTAAGATTGTCCAGCCGGACATCTGCCAGCGCCCAGCGCGGATCGTCACGGTGCTCAGCGGCGGGCACCACGATCGATCGCATACGCGCGGCTTTGGTGGCGATCATGCCGTTAAACGAATCTTCCAGCGTGACGCAGTTGAGCGCATCGATCGCAAGGCTTTCGGCGGCGTTGAGATAGACCTGCGGATGGGGTTTACTGAAGGGCAGTGCTTCTGCGGAAGACAGAACATCGAAATAGTGGCGCAGATTGAAGATCTCCAGTACCTGTTCCAGCATCCGTAGCGGCGATGCCGAGGCAAGGCCAATTTTCAGTCCCTGATCCCGGCACAATTGCAGTGCCGTTTCGACGCCCGGCAACAGGGGCCGTGTCTGATCCACCAGCGTCATGGCACGCGCGATGATACGCTCGGTGACCTCCTGTTGAGAGGGGCCTTGCCACGGCAGTATTTCGTACCACATCCGCACCGTCTGGTCGATGCGCAGACCCAGGGTATCGGGCATTTCACTGCGACGTGACAGGTCAACATCCAGCGTTGAAAAGATATCCAGCTCAGCCTGATCCCACAGCGGCTCAGAATCAATCAGTAAGCCATCCATATCAAACAGGGCGGCGAGGACAGGGCGGTGATAGGGCATCAGAAGTCTCCTTTTAAAGTCGGCTTTACCTTAGCATCATTCTCTGCGGGCGCACTCTCTGCCCGATCGGCCACGCTTTATTTGGGAAATTTCACCTTTGGCAGGTAGACTGACGGCAAATTGGATTCCGGGTTCAGGAGATATTATGACCTATCAACAGGCTGGCCGTATCGCCATCCTTAAGCGAGTGGCGGGCTGGGTGCTCTTTTTAGTGGCGCTGATGTCGACCATTATTTCTGTTCTGAGCTTTATGTTTAAGCACAGCGAAAAGCAGCCAGGCATTGACGCCGTTATGCTCGATTTCGTCCATGTTATCGTTGATATGCTGCGTTTTAACACGCCGTTCCTGAATGTCTTCTGGCATAACTCGCCGGTACCGGAATTTAACGGTCAGATGAACCTGGGCTTCTGGCTGATCTATATTCTGATTTTTGTCGGCCTGGCGCTGGAGTCATCAGGCGCGCGGATGGGACGTCAGGCGCGTCATGTCAAAGAGGGCATCGAGGATCAGATGATTCTTGAGCAGGCAAAAGGCCCTGAAGGGCGCACGCGTCAACAACTGGAAGAGAAGGTGCGCGTTCCTCGCCACACCATTTTCCTGCAGATCTTCCCACTCTATGTGCTGCCGGTAGTGATTGCGATAGCCGGTTATTTCGCGCTGTCGCTGTTGGGCTTTATCTGACACACCCTCCCGGTCAGTCAGTCAGTCAGTCAGGCCGGTCTGGCCTGACTGTTGCCCAATGCATCTTCATCCAGCAACTGGCCAATGGCGAACTGTGCATCGCCAGGCCAGTGGCCGCCAAACACGTTAGCGCGGTTTAGCAAATAGTAGAGCTGGTAGACAGGCAGGCGCTGCGAAAACCCATCCGGCAAGGGCCACACCGACTGATAGCCGTCGTAAATCTGACGAGGCAGGTCGGGGTACCAACTCAGCATCGCTAAATCACACTCGCGGTCGCCCCAGTAGCAGGCAGGATCGAACAGCCACGGGCCACTGTCACTGCTTGCGCAGTTAGCAGGCCAGAGATCGCCATGCAGCAGCGACGGTTGCGGATGATGTGACGCGAGCACCCGCTGCACGGAAGCAATAATCAGTTCAGTATCACCATACTGAATGCCTTTTTCCGCCGCCAGCTGCAATTGCCAGCCAATACGCTGTTCGGCAAAAAACACCGACCAGCGTCGCAGCCAGCTGTTGGGCTGGGGCGTAGTGGTGATGTTGTTGTCGAAATCAAGGCCAAACTGCGTCTGCTCGCTCCACTGGTGCAGGTGCGCCAGCTGTTGACCCAGCTGATACGCGCTCTGCTCATCAAGCGGCTGTGGCCGGATGTACTCCAGCAGCAGAAAGCTCTCTTCACGATGATGACCCACACCATAGACTCTGGGCACCCGAACTGTGCCGGTGCGCGCCAGCAACGCTAACTGATCCGCTTCCCAGGTAAAGAGCGAGAGCATTTCACGGCTATTACTTTTGACGAAGACGTCGTGGTCACCGTAGCGGATATGCCAGGTAGGGTGGATATCACCCCCTGCAAGGGCGTGACGTTGGGTAATTTCGGCGTTGCCTAACTGCTCGCTTAACAGACGACTAATGGCTGACCACATAGGGCTATCCTCGTTATTCGCTGCGTAAGTCAGATTGTGATGCCTAAATATTCACCAAAACCCGCGCGATTGCACCTCTTATTCTGGCGCGGAGGTCGCGGGGCGATGATTGACGGCGTCGCGCAGATACTCCTCAAAGGTTGTAACCGTCACCTCAGGTTTCTGACCCAGCGCGCTTTCACCGGCCGCAGTGACCTGCTGTCGCAGATTTTCCGCATCCAGCGTGCTGACAATGCCATAGCTGTTCGTACCCAGTTCATGAGGATGGCCCTCGTCATCCGTCAGCGTGGTACTCAAACCGGCGGCGGTCATCGCGCTGGTCAGCTCCAGGATGTCACTTAATCCCGACTCCTGATAATGAAAGGTCACAATATAGCGGGTTAAATCATTGCTGCTCATGCGGTACCTCCGGGGGAAAGGAAACTGAACTGAGCGTAGACCATGGTGAAAAATCAGGCGAATTATGAAGGAGATGCTGTGTTTATGACGTGACGCATAGCGTAAATCTCTGTAAGGAGCCAGCGGCATGTCGTAAAAATCTTCTGCCGTTGCGTCTGGCTTTTCAGGCGGGCAGCACTATAATGCGCGACGTTAATAAGATGAGTCCCAATTAACAGGGGTTGTCAGGGCAATTCCAGGCATTTTGTGTAAGTTAATAATTTTTTACAAAACTTACCGTAAATTGCATTGAATGCCCGGCAAAACGCTTCAGACTCTCCGTTTTTTAAACAGTCGCACGGATCACATTTAATGAAAGCCTATAACAAGCTGTCTGCTGTTCTTTTGCTCTCCGCCGGAGCTTTTTGTCACCAGGCACTGGCCGATAACGCCGTATTTACATCAATGGATGATCCTTCTACCGCTAAAAAGCCATTTGAAGGTTCTGCTGCTGCGGGATACCTGGCGCAAACCGGTAACACCACCAGTTCATCAATGACGGCTCAGACCAATATGACCTGGTATCAGTCATCTATGGCATACAGCTTGTGGGGTAACGCAGCTAACACCTCATCTAACGATGAGCGCTCGTCAGAGACGTACAACATCGGTGGTCGTTCACGTTATAACCTGAATTCGTATGACTACCTGTTTGGACAGGCGAGCTGGTTAAGCGATCGATTCAACGGTTATGATTCACGCGATGTCCTGACTGCCGGTTATGGTCGTCAGATTCTGAATGGCCCGGTACACTCGCTGCGTGCGGAAGTAGGTCCGGGTGTACGTTATGACGATTATCACGCTGGCGGCCATCAGACCAAGGCGCTGGGCTATGGCGCAGTCAGCTATCAGTGGCAGCTGACCGATACCACCAAATTCATTCAGGGCGTCTCTGTGCTGAGCAGCTTCGGAGAAGACACCACAGTGAACTCCGAAACCGGTCTGCAGGTGGCGATCAACAGCCATTTCGCGCTGAAGCTGGCTTACAACGTCAGCTGGAACAACCATCCGGCAGAATCTGCGCCGGATCGTACCGATACCAAAACCTCAATCATGCTCTCTTACGCGATGTAAGCGCATTTTTGCCTGCAGTCTTGAGAGCGGCCTGACAACTGTGTCAGGCCGCTTTTTTTTGTTCTCTCCATGGCTTAGCGAAAAGGGCATGGGTTTTTCTCGCTGCGGAAAACTGCTATCATCTGCTCCGCACTGCAATCCTGGTGACATTCCGACAATGTGGGTCTGATATCACGCCAGGTCACTAATTTTACATTACGTTGCATGTAAGCTTTCGTGTGGCTTACCACTGCAAATAAGGATATGAAATGCCTGTAATTACGCTTCCTGATGGCAGCCAGCGCGTGTTTGACCGCCCTGTCAGTGTCATGGATATTGCACTCGACATCGGCCCGGGTCTGGCGAAAGCCTGTATCGCTGGCCGCGTCAACGGTGAACTGGTTGATGCTGTTGATCCCATTACTGAAGATGCCGCCGTCGCGATTATTACCGCTAAAGATGAAGCGGGTCTGGAAATCATCCGTCACTCCTGTGCGCACCTGTTAGGGCATGCGATTAAACAGTTGTGGCCGGATACCAAAATGGCGATTGGCCCGGTCATTGATAATGGCTTCTATTATGATGTCGACATCGATCGTACCCTGACCCAGGAAGATATCGACCTGCTGGAAAAACGCATGCATCAGTTGGCTGAAACCAACTACGATGTGGTGAAGAAGAAGGTCAGCTGGCAGGAAGCCCGCGACGTATTTGCGGCGCGTGGCGAGATTTACAAAACCACCATTCTTGATGAAAACATCAGCCATGATGATAAGCCTGGCCTGTATCATCACGAAGAATATGTCGACATGTGCCGCGGTCCGCACGTGCCGAACATGCGGTTCTGCCATCATTTTAAACTGCAGAAAATCTCCGGTGCCTACTGGCGCGGCGACAGCAACAATAAAATGCTGCAGCGTATTTATGGCACCGCATGGGCAGACAAAAAGCAGCTGGCAGCCTATCTGCAACGTCTGGAAGAGGCGGCGAAGCGTGACCATCGTAAGATCGGTAAGCAGCTGGATCTCTACCACATGCAGGAAGAAGCACCAGGCATGGTCTTCTGGCATAATGATGGCTGGACCATCTTCCGCGAGCTGGAAGTGTTTGTCCGTAGCAAATTAAAAGAGTACCAGTACCAGGAAGTTAAGGGTCCATTTATGATGGATCGCGTCCTGTGGGAAAAAACCGGGCACTGGGAAAACTATAAAGAAGCCATGTTCACCACCTCATCTGAGAACCGTGAATATTGCATCAAACCAATGAACTGTCCTGGGCATGTTCAGATCTTTAATCAGGGTCTGAAATCTTATCGTGACCTGCCGCTGCGTATGGCAGAGTTTGGTAGCTGTCACCGTAATGAGCCATCAGGTGCGCTACACGGTCTGATGCGCGTACGTGGCTTTACCCAGGATGATGCACACGTCTTCTGCACAGAAGAGCAGGTACGTGACGAAGTGAACAGCTGTATCCGCATGGTTTATGACATGTACAGCACCTTCGGCTTTGAAAAGATTGTGGTGAAGTTATCCACCCGTCCTGAGAAGCGCATTGGGACAGACGATATGTGGGATCGTGCCGAGGAAGATCTGGCTGCCGCGCTGAACGAAAACAATATTGAGTTTGAGTTCCAGCCAGGCGAAGGCGCATTCTACGGTCCTAAAATTGAGTTCACTTTGTACGATTGTCTTGATCGCGCCTGGCAGTGCGGAACAGTTCAGCTAGACTTCTCCCTGCCAAAACGCCTTGAAGCAACCTATGTGGGTGAAAACAATGATCGTCAGACGCCAGTGATGATTCACCGTGCGATTCTGGGATCAATGGAGCGTTTCATCGGTATTCTTACCGAAGAATTTGCCGGTTTCTTCCCAACCTGGCTGGCACCGCTGCAAGTCGTGGTAATGAATATTACCGATGGACAAGCAGAATATGTTGAGTCTTTGACGCGTAAGCTGCAGAATGCTGGCATTCGTGTGAAGGCAGACTTGAGAAATGAGAAGATAGGCTTTAAAATCCGCGAGCACACATTACGTCGCGTCCCTTATATGTTGGTCTGCGGTGATAAAGAGGTGGAAGCTGGCAAAGTGGCCGTTCGCACCCGCCGTGGTAAAGACCTTGGGTCGATGGATGTCGATGTGTTTGTTGAGAAACTTCAGCAAGAGATTCGCAGCCGAAATCTTCAACAATTGGAGGAATAAAGTATTAAAGGCGGAAAACGAGTACTACCTACGCGTCCGAACAAAATTAACAGTGAAATCCGTGCTACCGAAGTGCGCTTAACAGGCATGGATGGCGAGCCGATTGGCATTGTCACATTACGCGAAGCTTTGGAAAAAGCCGAGGAAGCGGGCGGCGACTTAGTCGAAATCAGCCCGAATGCCGAACCGCCGGTCTGCCGCATCATGGATTACGGCAAGTTCCTCTATGAAAAAAGCAAATCTTCTAAGGAACAGAAGAAGAAGCAAAAAGTTATTCAGGTTAAGGAAATCAAATTCCGTCCTGGAACCGATGATGGCGACTATCAGGTCAAACTACGCAACCTGATTCGCTTTCTGGAAGAAGGCGATAAAGCCAAAATCACGCTCCGCTTCCGCGGTCGTGAAATGGCGCACCAGCAGATCGGTATGGAAGTGCTTAACCGCGTCCGTAAAGACCTGTGTGAAGATCTGGATTTGGCCATTGTCGAATCCTTCCCTTCGAAGATCGAAGGCCGCCAGATGATCATGGTGCTCGCTCCTAAGAAGAAACAGTAGGCTTTCAAGTAGCATTTACCGCGCAGCGTTCGCGCTGTGCGGTTAACTGTTCGCCTGTCTGGGTCATGTTATTAACAATGCGAAGTGGATATTTTTAAAATGCCAAAGATTAAAACTGTACGTGGCGCGGCCAAGCGCTTCCGGAAGACCGCTTCTGGCGGCTTCAAGCGTAAACACGCAAACCTGCGTCATATTCTGACTAAAAAATCTACTAAGCGTAAACGTCACCTGCGTCCGAAAGGCATGGTGTCTAAAGGCGATCTGGGTCTGGTAATTGCCTGCCTGCCGTACGCATAAGTAAATTTTTTTCATTAATTCAGAATATTAAACAGGAGAGCTAAATGGCTCGTGTAAAACGTGGTGTAGTTGCTCGCGCACGTCACAAAAAAATCTTAAAACAAGCTAAAGGCTATTACGGTGCACGTTCACGTGTTTACCGTGTTGCCTTCCAGGCTGTTATCAAAGCTGGTCAGTATGCTTACCGTGACCGTCGTCAACGTAAGCGTCAGTTCCGTCAGCTGTGGATCGCGCGTATCAACGCAGCGGCTCGTCAGAACGGCATGTCTTACAGCCGTTTCATCAATGGTCTGAAAAAAGCAGCCATTGAGATTGACCGTAAGATCCTGGCCGACATCGCAGTATTCGACAAAGTGACATTCTCTGCACTGGTCGAAAAAGCGAAATCAGCCCTGGCGTAAGTCAGATGGAAAAGGGAGCTTGCTCCCTTTTTTATTGCCTGTAACTTACGCAAAAGATTGACTTTTTCGTCGCTGAGCATTTCAATAGTACCCCCTGTATAGCATGACAAGGTAACCGCAAGCATGAATGCTGCTATTTTCCGTTTCTTTTTTTACTTTAGCGCCTGACATTCGGGGGCTTTTGCGCATAAGAGAAGAAACGAAAAATCGCGCTGAAAGCCTCCCTCGTGGAGGCTTTTTTGTTTCTGGCGTAAGTATATTGGACCGGCAGGTCCCAACGAGAACTGACCAGCCTGACTGGAAAAAGAGGAAACTATGTCCCAACTCGCAGAACTGGTGGCCAGCGCCACAGCGGCTATCGACGGGGCGACGGATATCGCCGCCCTTGACGCGGTGCGCGTCGAATACCTGGGAAAGAAAGGACATCTGACACTGCAGATGACGACGTTGCGCGAGCTGCCAGCAGAAGAACGTCCTGCAGCGGGTGCGATAATCAACGAAGCCAAACAGCAGGTCACCGAGCGCCTGAATGCGCGTAAAGATGCTCTGGAATCCGCAGTGCTGAATGCCCGTCTGGCGGAGGAGACCATCGATGTCTCGCTGCCGGGCCGTCGCATTGAGAATGGGGGGCTGCATCCGGTGACCCGCACTATGGATCGCATTGAGACCTTCTTTGGTGAGTTAGGCTTTGGCGTCGTCACCGGACCAGAAATTGAAGATGATTATCATAACTTCGATGCGCTGAACATTCCTGCCCATCACCCGGCGCGTGCCGATCATGACACCTTCTGGTTCGATGCTACGCGTTTACTGCGAACGCAGACCTCGGGCGTACAGATCCGTACCATGAAGGCTCAACAGCCGCCCATCCGCATTATTGCGCCGGGCCGCGTTTACCGTAACGATTACGATCAGACTCACACCCCAATGTTCCATCAGATGGAAGGGCTGATTGTTGATAAAAACATCAGCTTCACCAATCTGAAAGGCACGCTGCACGATTTCCTGAACAACTTCTTCGAAGAAGATTTGCAGATTCGTTTCCGTCCTTCTTATTTCCCGTTCACTGAGCCATCCGCAGAGGTGGACGTCATGGGTAAAAACGGCAAGTGGCTGGAAGTGCTGGGTTGCGGCATGGTCCACCCTAACGTGCTGCGCAATGTCGGTATCGACCCGGAAGTTTACTCCGGCTTCGCCTTTGGTATGGGCATGGAGCGTCTGACCATGTTGCGCTACGGCGTGACCGATCTGCGTGCTTTCTTCGAAAATGATTTACGTTTCCTCAAACAATTTAAGTAAGGGCAGGATATCCAATGAAATTCAGTGAACTCTGGTTACGCGAATGGGTAAATCCAGCCCTGGACAGCGCCGCGTTGTCTGAACAAATCACCATGGCCGGTCTGGAAGTTGACGGCGTTGATCCGGTTGCCGGCGCATTCCACGGCGTCGTAGTCGGTGAAGTGGTGGAGTGCGGCCAGCACCCGAATGCCGACAAGCTACGCGTGACCAAAATCAACGTGGGCGGCGATCGCCTGCTGGATATCGTCTGTGGCGCGCCGAACTGCCGTCAGGGGCTGAAAGTCGCCGTCGCGACTGTGGGCGCCGTGCTGCCAGGTGATTTCAAAATCAAAGCGGCCAAACTGCGTGGCGAGCCATCTGAAGGCATGCTCTGCTCGTTCTCCGAGCTGGGTATTTCCGACGACCACAACGGCATCATTGAACTGCCCGCCGATGCGCCGGTGGGTACTGACATCCGCACTTACCTGCAACTTGACGACAACACTATTGAAATCAGCGTCACGCCTAACCGTGCCGACTGCCTGGGTCTGATCGGTATCGCCCGTGATGTCGCCGTGCTGAACGGTTTACCGCTGAACGTGCCAGAGATGCAACCTGTCGCGGCTACGCTGAATGAAACATTCCCGATTCAGGTTGATGCAACTGAAGCCTGTCCGCGCTATCTGGGCCGTGTAGTGAAGGGGATTAACGTCGCGGCGGCTACGCCACTGTGGATGAAAGAGAAGCTGCGTCGCTGTGGCATTCGCTCAATCGATCCGGTGGTGGATATCACCAACTACGTCCTGCTGGAACTGGGCCAGCCGATGCACGCCTTCGACCTCGACCGCATTGACGGCGGTATCGTGGTTCGCTTGGCGAAAGAGGGCGAAAAGCTGACGCTGCTGGATGGCACTGAAGCCAGCCTGCAGAGTGACACCTTAGTCATCGCCGATCATCAGAAAGCGCTGGCCATGGCCGGTATCTTTGGTGGCGAACATTCGGGCGTGAACGGCGAAACGCAGAACATCCTTTTCGAGTGCGCTTACTTCGATCCGCTCTCTATCACCGGCCGCGCCCGTCGTCACGGTCTGCATACCGATGCGTCACATCGCTACGAGCGTGGCGTTGATCCGGCGCTGCAACATACCGCGCTGGAGCGTGCTACCCAGCTGCTGCTGTCAATCTGCGGCGGTGAAGCGGGCCCGATCATCGATCAGACCCATCAGGCAGCCCTGCCGGTACCGGCGACCATTATGCTGCGTCGTGAAAAGCTGGACCGTCTGATTGGTCACGTGATTGCGGATGAGCAGGTCACTGATATTCTGACCCGTCTCGGCTGCGAAGTGACTGTGGGTGAAGGGCAGTGGCAGGCTGTCGCTCCGGCCTGGCGCTTCGATATGGCGATTGAAGAAGATCTGGTTGAAGAAGTGGCCCGTATCTACGGCTATAACAATATTCCGGATGTGCCGGTGCAGGCTGGTCTGGTTATGACTCAGCATCGCGAAGCAAATCTGTCGCTGAAACGCGCTAAAAACCTGCTGGTGGACAAAGGTTATCAGGAAGCGATTACCTATAGCTTCGTCGATCCGAAAATCCAGCAGTTACTGCATCCAGGTGAAGAGGCGCTGCTACTGCCAAGCCCGATTTCCAGCGATATGTCGACGATGCGTCTGTCACTCTGGACGGGTTTGCTCAGCGCGGTGGTCTACAACCAGAACCGTCAGCAGAGTCGCGTGCGTCTGTTTGAGAGCGGCTTACGCTTTGTGCCGGATACGCAGGCGGATTTAGGTATCCGTCAGGAGCTTATGCTGGCTGGCGTCATCAGCGGTAACCGCGTTGAAGAGCACTGGGATCTGGCGCGTCAGACAGTTGACTTCTATGATTTGAAAGGCGATTTAGAGTCGCTGCTCGATTTAACCGGCAAACTGGATGACATCAGCTTCCGGGCTGAAGTGAATCCGGCGTTGCATCCAGGACAGAGCGCGGCGATTTATTTGCATGATGAACATATCGGATTTATCGGCGTGGTTCATCCTGAGCTGGAACGTAAGCTTGATCTCAATGGCCGCACCTTAGTCTTTGAACTGCTTTGGAATAAGGTCGCAGACCGCGTCCTGCCTGACGCGCGCGAGATTTCTCGCTTCCCGGCGAACCGTCGTGACATTGCCGTTGTGGTGGCTGAAAACGTGCCTGCAGCAGATATCATCGCGGAGTGTAAGAAAGTTGGCGTAAATCAGGTAGTTGGCGTAAACTTGTTTGACGTGTACCGCGGTAAGGGCGTTTCTGAGGGCTACAAGAGCCTCGCAATCAGCCTGATTTTGCAGGATACCAGCCGGACACTCGAAGAAGAGGAGATTGCCGCGACCGTTGGCAAATGCGTTGCGGCATTAAAAGAGCGATTCCAGGCAACCTTGAGGGATTGAACCTATGGCGCTTACAAAAGCTGAGATGTCAGAGTACCTGTTTGAGAAACTCGGGCTGAGCAAACGCGATGCCAAAGAGTTAGTAGAGCTGTTTTTCGAAGAGGTACGTCGCGCTTTGGAGAATGGAGAACAGGTAAAACTGTCTGGGTTTGGTAATTTTGACCTGCGTGACAAAAACCAGCGTCCTGGCAGAAACCCGAAAACGGGTGAAGATATTCCGATTACTGCGCGTCGCGTAGTAACGTTCCGCCCAGGACAGAAGCTGAAAAGCCGCGTAGAGAACGCTACACCCAAAGAGACTGACTGAATTTCAGCGTTTCAAAAAGGCCGCGAAAGCGGCCTTTTTTCATGGTTTCAGCATGCATCATCTCCGCTCCCGCTCCCGCGCCCGTTAATGTCCACGTCAGCCCGGCGCAACCCGCTTTATCCGCCTTTCTTTTTTCTGCAATCCCTCTACAATCAAATCACTGTTTTCTCAGCTAATCCTGCTTATGTCTCTGCTCGACACTTTCGCGCGCCAGTCCGATCGGCGCGGCCAGAAATGGCTGATTGCGCTGGCTCTTACGCTTGCTGTACTGCTCTGTGTCAGCCTTTGTGCCGGAGACAGCTGGATTTCGCCTTCAGCATGGTTCACCGAGAGCGGCAGACTCTTCGTCTGGCAGTTGCGGCTGCCCCGCAGCCTGGCGGTGGTGCTGGTGGGCGCCTCTCTGGCGGTATGCGGTGTTGTGATGCAGGCGCTGTTCACCAATCCGCTGGCGGAGCCGGGCCTGCTTGGTGTCTCGAACGGAGCCGGTATCGGTCTGGTGCTTGGCGTGCTGCTGGGCAGTGGCTCACTGTGGAGCCTGGGACTGGCGGCGATGGCAGGTGCGCTGATTATTACACTGATTCTGCTGCATTTTGCGCATCGTCAGCTCTCGGTCGCCCGGCTGTTGCTGACCGGCGTGGCTCTGGGGATTATCTGCAGCGCCATCATGACCTGGGCGGTCTACTTCAGCACCAGTCTCGATCTGCGTCAGCTGATGTACTGGATGATGGGGGGATTCAGCGGGATTGACTGGCGCTACGGCTGGATGCTGCTGGCCCTGCTGCCTGTGATGCTGGCGCTGGGGGCGACCGGACCGATTCTTAATCTGCTGGCCCTGGGCGAGACCTCTGCCCGTCAGCTCGGGCTGTCACTCTTTTACTGGCGGAACCTCCTGGTGCTGGCGATGGGCTGGCTGGTAGGCATCAGCGTCGCGATGGCCGGTGCCATTGGCTTTGTCGGGCTGGTGATTCCGCATCTCCTGCGCCTGAGTGGCATCAGCGACCACCGTTATCTGCTGCCGGCCTCGGCGCTGGCGGGCGCGGCTGTGCTTTTGGCCGCCGATATCGTGGCACGTCTGGCGCTGACCTCGGCAGAATTGCCGATAGGTGTCGTCACAGCGACACTGGGCGCGCCACTGTTTATTATTTTACTGGTGAAATCTTCGCGCTAGCTTCGGCTGGTTATTCTGGATCCACAACAGCATCCACAAAGGAAATAGCATGAACATTTATGAGACTGAACTGGTTACGCTCGACGGAGAAAAAACTACGCTGTCACAGTGGCAGGGTCAGGTCCTGCTGGTGGTCAATGTTGCCTCGAAATGTGGCCTGACGGCGCAATATGAAGAGCTGGAGAATCTGCAGAAAGCCTGGCAGGATCAGGGCTTCAGCGTACTCGGTTTCCCCTGCAATCAGTTTCTGGAGCAGGAGCCGGGCAGCAGTGAAGAGATCAAAACCTTCTGTAGCACAACCTATGGCGTCACGTTCCCGATGTTTGCCAAAACCGAGGTCAATGGCGAAGGTCGTCATCCGCTCTATGCTCAGATGATTGCGGCCCGGCCAGAAGCCGTGCGTCCGGAAGGAAGCGGTTTTTACGAGCGTATGGAGAGTAAAGGGCGCGCCCCGAAAGCGCAGGGCGACATTCTGTGGAATTTCGAAAAATTCCTGATTGGCCGTGACGGCTGCGTGATTCAGCGTTTTGCACCTGACATGACGCCGGAAGATCCGATCATTCTGGAAACCATTAAGCAGGCGCTGGCAAAATAGATGCTGTTGCGCCTGCAACAGGCAGCCGTTGCCGGACGGCTGCTACCACTGACCGGTGAGCTTGCCGCCGGTCAGCTGTTGCACGTGGCAGGGCCGAACGGGGCAGGCAAAAGCACCTTACTTAGCGTACTTGCCGGACTGCAACCCGCCTCAGGCACAGTAAGGCTGGACGAAAAGCCACTGAGTGACTGGAACGGCGCGGCATTGTCCAGGATTCGCGGCTGGTTGCCACAACAGCAGGCGCCGCTGAGTCAGATGCCGGTCTGGCACTATTTGCGTCTGCATCTTAAACAGGCGGGCTCGCAGTCCGATGCCCGACTCACCACGCTGCTGGAACGGCTTCAGCTGCAGGATAAATTATCCCGTTCGCTGACCCGACTCTCCGGTGGTGAATGGCAGCGCGTCAGGCTGGCGGCAGTCTGTGCGCAAATTGATCCCCTCATCAATCCTCACGGGCGGCTACTGATCCTCGATGAGCCGCTGACGGCGCTGGATATCGGCCAGCAGAAAGCGGTCGACGATCTGATTGCGGAGCTGTGCGCGGCAGGTATCAGCGTAATCGCCAGTAGTCACGACCTTAACCACAGCCTGCAACAGGCCGATCGGGTCTGGCTGATGAACAGGGGCCAGGTGGTTGCGCAGGGCGAACCGGCTAAAGTCCTGACGCCGCAGCGCCTGACTCCGCTCTACCAGATAGCATTCCGGCAGATTCAACTCGAAGGACGTACGCTATTAACTGTGCTGCCCTGACACTTGCTACCTGGCGGGCTTTACCGCTACATTAAGCCGGTTGCAACTTCTGATAAGGACATTTGGCAATGCGCCTGGGTTTGCTGATTTTAGTTCTGCTGCTGACGGGATGCAGTCATCACGCTCCGCCGATAAATGGCCGTCTATCCGATTCGATCACCGTGATAGCGGAACTGAACGATCAGCTCGGCCACTGGCGTGGCACGCCTTATCGCTATGGCGGCATGAGTCGTAACGGTGTTGACTGCTCTGGCTTTGTCTATCTGACCTTCCGTGACAAATTTGCGTTGCAACTGCCACGCACCACCTCAGCCCAAAGCGATATTGGCACGCAAATCAGCAAAGATGACCTGCTGCCCGGCGATTTGGTGTTCTTCAAAACCGGTCGCGGCGAGAATGGCCTGCATGTGGGCATTTATGACACCGATAACGCCTTTATCCACGCTTCAACCAGCCAGGGGGTGATCCGCTCTTCGCTCGACAATGTCTACTGGCGAAAAGTGTTCTGGCAGGCGCGCCGTATTTAAACGCAGCCAGCCAAATCTGACTTAAGTCCAATTTTAAATAGAGTTAAAACAGAGAATAAAAGTATTATTTTAAATGACTGTTATTGAGCATGGATTTTAATAAACATAATTAATGCTTATTTAATTCCACTAATAACCGCTATTTTAGCGCGACTATTTGGCTTAAGCGTGATCGACGGTTGTCAAACGGCAGTGGAAGGGTAAAGAAGTTCGTCTCTTCAATGATTTGGCGCTCTTGCCTGCGCCTGACCATTACTATACGATATCTCCATCGCCGCTTATTCTGGCATTAAAATGAAAATTCATCTCTCGGCCGACTATCAGTCGGAAATCTGGTTTTATCCTGTCTGTGATGTTCACGGACGGTTGACCGCTGTCGAGCTGGTAACGCAATTTGTGCATGAAAATGCCCCCATCACTCTGCCGCAGGATCTGTTGCTGCCGCAGCTTGAGGAGTCGCAGCAGTTGCGCCTGCTGCAAAGTCAGATTGGACTGCTGGAGCAGAATCGTGCGTTATTTGAAGCGCATTCGGTGTCAGCATTTATCCGTATTGATGAAGGTATGGCCCGGACGCTCCTGGCGAGTGAATTAGTCATGCGCAAAATAAAGCAGCTGCCGTTCATTCTGTTGAATATCACTGAAACGTTTCCGCAACTGAAGCTGGGCAAAAATAATCCCCTGCTGGCTGACCTGCATGCTGAGTTTAATTTAGCAATTTCCCATTTCGGGGCGGGCAAGACTCCCTCGAATGCGGTCTACGATAATTTATTCAGCTGCATCTGCCTGGACAAAGAATTTATTCATTCGCTGGCAAAACGCGCTTCATTCGTGCCATTTATCCAGAGCATTATTGATAATTTCCGCGCTCACTGTGACCGCCTCATTATTTGTGGCGTTGACGATGAAATGCTGTTCGATAAAGTCAGCCAGCTTGACGGTGCCGACTTCCAGGGGGCACTTTTCTCCGTGGTTAAATCTGATGCACTGCGTTCGTTGCTCTGCGCCGACGATCGTATGCCATCCTCTCAGCATCCCGGCTGATACTTCCTGTTAATCCCCGCTATCAGCGTTACACTAGAGAACTAATCTACGTATCGCTGAGCAGCGCATGGGAGAAACAATGTCCTCAGACAAAGCCTCTTTTGACAACACCTGGTTCCGTGAACTGACAGGGTGTTACACCGCGCTTACCCCTACACCGCTGACAGGCGGACGCCTGCTGTATCACAACGCACCGCTTGCCACTTCAATGGGACTGGATAGCGCGCTCTTTGACGGTCGCGGTCATGATGTCTGGCACGGCGCGGCCCTGCTGCCCGGCATGCAGCCACTGGCGCAGGTGTACAGCGGCCATCAGTTTGGTGTCTGGGCAGGCCAGCTGGGCGACGGGCGCGGCATTTTGCTGGGTGAACAGCGTCTTGATAATGGCAGTAAGCTGGACTGGCATCTCAAAGGCGCAGGTCTGACACCTTATTCACGCATGGGTGATGGTCGTGCCGTAATCCGTTCCAGCGTGCGGGAGTTTCTTGCTTCGGAAGCGCTGCACCATCTGGGCATTCCCACCACGCGCGCACTGACTTTGTCGATAGGCGATGAGCCGGTCTACCGCGAAACTCCCGAGCACGGTGCGATGCTGATGCGCATTTCACCGAGCCATCTGCGGTTCGGCCATTTCGAGCATTTCTTTTACAGCCAGCAGCAGGAGAAAGTGCAGCAGCTGGCCGACTACGCCATCCGTCATCACTGGCCGCACCTGGCAGAGGAAGCGGACCGCTATCAACAGTGGTTCACCGACATTGTGTTACGCACTGCGCGGCTGATTGCGCTGTGGCAAAGTGTGGGTTTTGCGCATGGGGTGATGAACACCGACAACATGTCGATTCTTGGCCTGACCATTGACTATGGCCCGTTCGGGTTTCTTGATGATTATCAGCCTGACTTCATTTGCAATCACAGTGATTATCAGGGGCGCTACAGCTTTGAAAATCAGCCGATGATTGGCATGTGGAATCTCAACCGGCTGGCACATGCGTTATCGGGTCTGCTGACAACCGAGCAGCTGCGGACGGCGTTGAGCGCTTATGAACCTGAATTGATGCGGGTCTGGGGTGAAAGGATGCGGGCGAAGCTCGGCCTGCTGACCCAGCAGAGCAGCGACAATCAGATTCTCACGGATCTGCTGGCACTGATGACGCAGGAGCACAGCGATTATACCCTGACATTCCGGCTGCTGAGTGAGACTCAACAGGCTGAAAGCCGCTCACCGCTGCGCGATGAATTTATCGATCGTGAGGCATTTGATGGCTGGTATCTGCGCTATCGCAACCGTCTCATGGAGGAGCAGGTGAGCGATGAAGAGCGTCAGGCAGTCATGAAGGCCGCCAATCCGGCGGTGATTCTGCGCAACTATCTGGCACAGCAGGCAATTGAAGAGGCGGAGCGGGGCGAGCAGGGTGCGCTGGCACATTTGCATCAGGCGTTACAGCAACCCTTTAGCGATGAGACAGCCGCTGAGTATCGTCAGCGGCCGCCAGACTGGGGCAAGACTTTAGAGGTGAGCTGCTCCAGCTAATCCAACTCAGAGGCGGTGAGAAACCGCCTCTGCCAGCAGGGAGAGCACCTGTTCGCTCTCCTGCCAGCCCAGACAGGGATCGGTTATCGACTTACCATAAACCAGCGGTTCGCCGCTCACCACTTTCTGATTGCCTTCTTCCAGGAAGCTTTCAATCATCACACCGGCAACGGCCCGCGATCCCGATTTAATCTGCTCTGCCACCTCTGCCGCGACATCCATCTGGCGACGATGCTGCTTCAGGCAGTTCGCGTGACTGAAGTCGATCACCAGCTGCTGAGGCAGATTAAACGCCGACAGACTTTCTGCGGCGGCGGCGACATCACTGGCATGATAGTTAGGCTGCTTGCCGCCACGCAGGATCACATGCCCATGCGGATTGCCGCTGGTTTGATAGATGGTCATCTGGCCCAGCTTATCCGGCGACAGGAACATGTGGCTGGCGCGCGCAGCACGGATCGCATCCACGGCAATCTGTACGTTACCATCGGTACCGTTTTTAAAGCCGACCGGGCAGGAAAGTGCCGAAGCCATTTCGCGGTGGATCTGGCTTTCCGTGGTGCGGGCGCCAATTGCGCCCCAGCTGATGAGGTCGGCAATAAACTGGCCGATCACCATATCCAGAAATTCGGTAGCGGTAGGCAGACCCAGCGCGTTGATATCAATCAGCAGCTTGCGGGCGATGCCGATACCCCGGTTTACATCATAGCTGCCATCCAGATCCGGATCGGAGATTAAGCCTTTCCAGCCCACTACCGTGCGCGGCTTCTCGAAGTAGGCTCGCATCACAATCTCCAGCCGGTCTTCATAGCGGCTGCGTAACGCGTTCAGACGCTCAGCATAGTCCAGGGCCGCTTTTGGGTCGTGCAGCGAGCAGGGGCCGATCACCACCAGCAGGCGGGGATCTTCACCGGTCAGAATACGGGCAATACGTTTACGGGCAGCAGTGACATTGTCAGCGATTGCCGCAGAGACAGGATGTTCGGCCGCCAGGCTGGCGGGGGTAATCAGACTACCAATGCGTGCGGTACGCAGTTCGTCGGTTTTATTCATGAGATTCTCGAAAACGGTTCTTCGCAGCGGTGAAATACCGGGAAGTGATGATGGTCACAATAAACCATTAGCCTGCGAATTCAACCCGGGATTTGATAATGAAATCAAAAGCGACGGCAGCGCCGCTTTACAACGCCGACCCGAATAGCGTTCTAGTACATGCGGCGCGTCAGGCCCATGATGTCGAGAATTTTGGTGGCTATCTCCTCTACCGAGTAGTTGGTGCTGTTGAGATAGCGGATCTGATGGGTGCGGAACAGCGCTTCGACTTCGCCCACTTCCAGTCGGCACTGACGCATTGAGGCGTAACGGGTATTTTCCGCCCGCTCCTGACGTATTGCCGCCAGGCGTTCCGGATCGATGGTCAGCCCGAACAGCTTATTCTGGTGTGCACGCAGCGCTGGCGGCAGTTTGAGGTTATCCATATCGTCAGCAATGAAAGGGTAGTTGGCGGCGCGAACACCAAACTGCATCGCCAGATAGAGGCTGGTGGGCGTTTTGCCACAGCGCGAGACCCCCAACAGGATCACCTGTGCATCCTCCAGCCCGCGCAGCGAGATGCCGTCATCATGCGCGAGGGCATAATCGATCGCTGCAATGCGCGCATCATATTTACCCAGATTACTGGCATCCAGTCCGTGGGTACGGTGAGCGACCGGTGCAGGCGCTAAACCTAACTCCTGCTGTAGCGGGGCGACCAGTGCCTGCACGATATCCTGACAAAAGCCCTCGCTCTGCACGATGATGTCGCGCACTTCCGGGGTTACGATGGAAAAAAACACCAGCGGCCGGACACCGCTCTGCTGATAGAGCGCGTTAATCTGGGCTTTAACCGCCAGCGCCCGCTGGACGTTTTCTACAAACGGCAGCGTCAGACTGGTGATATTAACCGGAAATTGCGACAGCACCGCATGACCCAGTACTTCAGCCGTAATTGCCGTACCATCGGAGATATAAAAAACGCTTCTGTCAGTTGTCATAACGAAATCAGCCTCAGACAAGAGTGAGCAATCAGCATGAGCCATGCGATTAAATAAATCATCTCTGATTTTAATTTCTGGAAGGTTTGTCCGGATTATTTACCTGCTTTTTCATTACGATAATAAAAAATGAAAAGGTGTTTCGCTTCGCCGGAATACTTTTTATCTGATATTGCACCGCAAATAGCCACGCAACTGTTGCGCAACAAAACAGAATGGTTAAGTGGCTGAAAATGTGCCATTTCCAGTTGCATCAAGTGGTTAGCGGAAAATAGCTTCTTTGCGCAACAACAAAATAATCCGCTCACAATTCCGAAACTGTTGCTGAAATTCTGCTTTAACGATTCAACACATCGTTATTGAAGGAGGGATATGCCAGGCTGAAGACAGATAACTCCCTGTGTCTATTCATTAATAATTGATAAAGGATAAGCTCAATGTCCACGAAAGGCGAACAGCCACTTGTGCTCTGGTATAACCAGCTTGGCATGCATGATGTTGACCGGGTAGGAGGCAAGAATGCCTCTCTGGGTGAAATGATTACTAATTTGTCGTCGCTGGGTGTTTCCGTGCCCAATGGTTTCGCGACCACCTCCTGGGCCTTTAACCTTTTCCTGGACCAGAGCGGGCTGAACCAGCGAATTTATGCGCTGCTGGATGAGACCGATATTGATGATGTGGATGCGCTGGCAAAAGCGGGTAAGCAGATTCGTCAGTGGGTGGTGGAAACGCCGTTCCTGCCGGAGCTGGAGTCCGCCATTCTGGACGCCTATAAGCAACTTTCGGCCGATGACGATGCTGCGTCGTTCGCCGTCCGCTCCTCTGCCACCGCAGAAGATATGCCCGATGCCTCCTTTGCCGGCCAGCAGGAAACCTTCCTGAATGTGCAGGGAATCGACGCAGTGATGGTCGCAGTGAAGCATGTCTTTGCCTCGCTGTTTAATGACCGTGCTATCTCTTATCGCGTGCATCAGGGTTACGATCACCGCGGCGTTGCACTCTCGGCGGGCATTCAGCGCATGGTACGCTCTGACCTGGCCTCTTCAGGGGTGATGTTCACCATTGATACCGAGTCCGGCTTTGATCAGGTGGTCTTTATCACCGCCGCGCTGGGACTGGGTGAAATGGTGGTGCAGGGTGCCGTTAACCCGGATGAGTTCTATGTCCACAAGCCAACCCTGGCAGCCGATCGTCCCGCGATCGTGCGCCGCAACATGGGCTCGAAAAAGGTTCGCATGGTCTACGCCGATTCCCAGGCGCATGGCGAGCAGGTGCGAATTGAAGATGTGCCGGAAGCTGAACGAGACCGTTTCTGCCTGAGCGATGAAGAAGTGCAGGCGCTGGCAAAGCAGGCCGTGCTGATTGAACAGCACTATCAGCGCCCGATGGATATTGAGTGGGCTAAAGATGGTCACACTGGCAAGCTGTTTATTGTTCAGGCGCGTCCAGAAACCGTGCGTTCTAATGGGCAGGTAATGGAGCGTTACACGCTACAGGGTCAGGGTAGCGTCGTGGTTGAAGGCCGTGCTATCGGTCATCGTATTGGTGCCGGCGTGGTGAAGGTCATTCACGATATCAGCGAAATGAACCGTATTGAAAAAGGCGACGTGCTGGTGACTGACATGACCGACCCTGACTGGGAACCGATCATGAAAAAGGCATCAGCAATTGTCACAAATCGTGGCGGACGAACCTGTCATGCGGCGATCATCGCCCGTGAGCTGGGCATTCCGGCAGTCGTCGGCTGTGGTGATGCCACCGATCGGCTGAAAGAGGGCCATCAGGTCACCGTCTCCTGCGCCGAGGGCGACACCGGCTACGTCTATGATCAGCTGCTTGATTTCGATGTCACCAGTTCGCAGGTCGATTCACTGCCTGAACTGCCGCTGAAAATCATGATGAACGTCGGTAACCCCGATCGTGCCTTTGATTTCGCCTGTCTGCCTAATGAAGGTGTCGGTCTTGCGCGTCTGGAATTTATTATTAACCGCATGATTGGCGTCCATCCTAAAGCGCTTCTGGAATTCGATCAGCAGACGCCGGAACTGCAACAGCAGATCCGTAAAATGATGAAAGGATTTGATAATCCGGTCGAGTTTTACATTGCTCGCCTGACTGAAGGAATTTCCACCCTTGGCGCGGCATTTGCGCCGAAACGCGTAATTGTCCGACTTTCGGACTTTAAAACGAATGAATATGCCAACCTGGTGGGCGGCGAACGCTACGAACCAGAAGAGGAAAACCCGATGCTGGGATTCCGTGGGGCAGGTCGTTATGTGGCGGACAGCTTCCGGGATTGCTTTGCGCTGGAGTGTGAAGCGGTGAAACGTGTTCGCAACGAAATGGGCCTCACCAACGTCGAGATCATGGTTCCGTTTGTGCGCACCGTGGATCAGGCGCAGGCCGTGGTGGAAGAGCTGGCGCGACAGGGTTTGAAGCGTGGCGAGAACGGGCTGAAGATCATTATGATGTGTGAGATCCCGTCCAATGCCCTGCTGGCAGAACAGTTCCTGCAATATTTCGACGGCTTCTCTATTGGTTCCAACGACATGACTCAGCTGACGCTGGGGCTGGACCGCGACTCCGGCGTCGTCTCTGCGCTGTTTGACGAGCGTAATGAAGCCGTGAAAGCGTTGCTCTCCATGGCGATCAAAGCGGCGAAGAAGCAGGGGAAATATGTCGGAATTTGTGGACAGGGCCCCTCCGACCATCAGGATTTTGCCGCATGGCTGATGGAAGAAGGCATCGACAGTCTGTCACTGAACCCGGACACCGTGGTGGAAACCTGGGTGAGTCTGGCGCAGCTCAATAAAACCGCCTGACACCCGTTGTAGCAATCCTCTCAGGCCCGCATTGCGGGCCTTTTCTATTCATCGCTGGCCTGATTCAGGCAAAAAAAAAGCCCATCACAGGGGATGGGCAAAGACTACACACAGCAATTCTTTACGCTACTCAGGGGAATTAGTTTGTCTGGAAATCATCGGTTTGACTTCGAACATAGGAAACATGTTATTCATACGGCTGGCTGGCGTCTTTAAGAATCCTCTTATTAGTTTAAAGCCGATAATCTTTTGTCACCTTTACTTTGCCATTTGGCTTAAGAAACAGTGCAGAAAGTAATCTTTTTTAGCCCTGAAAGGTCACTTTTCGGCCAAAGATGGCTTTTTTCTTAAAAATCGCTAATGAAAAACAGAATTTATCTGATTGGTGAGAGTAGGTGCGGTTAATGATCATTAACCGCACTAATCAATGCTAAAAAGGGGGATTAACGCGGCGCGTTACCGCATCGCATCAGACGACAGGCGGGGTACCCTCGTGATCGGCCAGGGCATCAGCCGAGGCCATCGGGTCATTATCCGGGGCTGGCGCTTCATGAACCCAGACGGAAACCAGACGGTAGGAAACCGCCAGAACCACCGGGCCGATAAACAGACCAATCATGCCGAACGCGAACAGGCCACCAATCACGCCTGAGAGGATCAGAATCATCGGCAGGTCTGCGCCCATACGGATTAACATCGGGCGCAGAACGTTATCCATCGTGCCGACCACACAACTCCAGACCAGCAGCACGGTTCCCCAGGTAGTATCGCCGCTCCAGTAGAGATAAATGATGGCAGGAACCAGCACCAGCAGTGGACCGAGCTGTACCAGACAGCAGAGGATCATCAGCACCGTCAACAGCGTGGCATAAGGAATACCGGAGATCGCCAGTCCGATACCGCCCAGCACACCCTGCACCAGCGCCGTTACCACCACGCCAAGCGCTACGGCACGGATTGACTGGGCTGCCAGCTGTACGGCGGCATCACCGCGTCGCCCTGCCATGCGAAACGCGAAGTGACGGATGCCCTGGGCAGCCTGTTCGCCACGCCAGTAAAGCAGCACGCTGAACAGTAACATCACGCCCAGATGGATCATAAAGCGTCCGAAATGACCGGCCTGAGCCACAAAAAAGCCTGTGGTGCGGCCGATGTAAGGCTGTATTTTCGCCATCACGCCGGCACCACCGCTAGCCACCAGCGTGTCATAACTGACATACAGCTTTTTGCCAACCATCGGAATTTCTCTGAGCCACGTCAGTTTCGGCATCGTGTGGCCCTGGGTAACCCAGGCAATCACAGGCGCACTGTTATCGATCAGGCTGCTGACCAGCAGGGCGATAGGAATAATAAACAACAATAGCAGCAGCAGTGTCATGACGATCACCGCCAGTGAACGGCGTCCCCATAACAGTCGCTGGAATTTCAGCATCAATGGCCAGGTGGCAATCACCACCATGCTGGCCCAGGCAAAGCCCAGAATAAACGGCTGCACCACCCATAAGCAGGCGACGATCAACAGCAGAATGAACATCAGGGTGAAGAGTATTTGTGGTAAATCCATATCCCGATACTGGCTTTTCATCATTGACTCATAACCTCGTCTTAATCCTTCATCTTCGGGTATTAGGATGCCCGTTTTTATCATGATCTATTTACCAGGGATTAAACAGCGCCGTGGTGAAAGGTTTTTGCCTTTTCTGAAAAAAGGGCAGACGCAGGAAAAATATGATAAAACGAGAAATCGCTCACGCATAAACGCAAACGTTTACAACACCTTCGGTCAGACAATCATGATCCCACAGATTTCGCAGGCGCCGGGCCTCGTTCAACTGGTGCTGACGTTCCTTGAATCACTGAAAGAGCAGGGGTTTACGGGTGACATGGCGACCAGCTATGCCGATCGCCTCTCACTTTCCACTGATAACAGTATCTATCAGCTGCTACCCGACGCGGCGCTCTTTCCGCGCTCAACGGCGGATGTTGCACTGCTCGCCCGCGTGGCCGGAGAAGCGCGTTTCACCAGTCTGGTGTTTACCCCGCGTGGCGGCGGCACTGGCACCAACGGGCAGTCGCTGAATCAGGGGATTGTGGTGGATATGTCGCGCTACATGAACCGCATCCTGGAGATCAATACGGATGAGGGCTGGGTGCGGGTCGAAGCGGGAGTCATCAAAGATCAACTGAATGCGTGGCTGAAGCCTTTCGGTTTTTTCTTCTCGCCAGAGCTTTCCACCAGTAACCGCGCAACGCTGGGCGGGATGATCAATACAGATGCGTCGGGTCAGGGTTCGCTGGTGTATGGCAAAACTTCGGACCATGTGCTGGGTCTGCGCGCCGTGCTGCTGGGCGGCGATATCCTTGATACGCGACCCATGGCAACTGCGCTGGCTGAAACCCTGGCTCAGACAGCCACACCTGAAGGGCGGCTCTATCAGCAGGTCCTCACGCGTTGCCGCGAGCAGCGTGCGCTGATTCTGGAAAAGTTTCCTAAGCTGAATCGGTTTCTGACCGGATATGACCTGCGACATGTGTTCAGCGATGATATGCAAACCTTTGACCTGACGCGCCTGCTGTGTGGCGCAGAAGGTACGCTGGCTTTCGTCACAGAAGCGCGGCTCGATATCACCCCACTGCCGAAAGTGCGGCGACTGGTGAACATCAAGTATGACTCTTTTGATTCTGCCCTGCGCAATGCGCCCTTAATGGTAGAAGCGCAGGCGCTTTCAGTTGAAACCGTTGACTCTAAAGTGCTGAATCTGGCGCGGGAAGATATCGTCTGGCACTCGGTGCGTGAATTGATTGCTGACGTACCCGACAAAGAGATGCTGGGTCTGAATATTGTTGAATTCGCCGGTGACAACGCAGTGCTGATCGATCAGCAGATTGAACAGCTCTGCACCCGCCTTGACGCGCTGATGGCGCAGCAGCAGGGCGGCGTAATTGGCTATCAGTTCTGTAACGATCTGGATGGCATTGAGCGCATCTATAACATGCGGAAAAAAGCGGTGGGTCTGTTGGGGAATGCCAAAGGCCGCGCTAAACCGATCCCATTTGTGGAAGATACCGCCGTCCCGCCGGAAAAACTGGCGGACTACATTGTTGAGTTTCGCGCGTTGCTGGACAGCCACGGTCTTAGCTACGGCATGTTTGGTCATGTCGATGCAGGCGTCCTGCACGTGCGCCCGGCGCTGGATATGTGCGATCCGCAGCAGGAGATGATGATGAAACAGATCTCCGACGAAGTGGTGGCGCTGACCGCGCGCTACGGTGGCCTGCTGTGGGGCGAACATGGCAAAGGTTTCCGCGCCCAGTACAGTCCGGCATTCTTTGGCGAGACGCTGTTTAACGAACTGCGCCGCATCAAAGCGGCCTTTGATCCTCTTAACCGACTCAATCCCGGCAAGATCTGTACGCCTTTTAACAGCAACGACGAGATGATGCAGGTTGATGCAGTGAAGCGCGGAACCTTCGATCGACAGATTCCGGTCACGGTCCGGGATGAATGGCGTGGGGCGATGGAGTGCAACGGCAACGGGTTGTGTTTTAACTTTGATGCCCGCAGCCCGATGTGTCCCTCCATGAAGATCACGCGCAACCGCATTCACTCACCCAAAGGGCGGGCGACGCTGACGCGGGAGTGGCTACGGCTGCTGGCCGAACAGGGCGTCGATCCCCTGGCACTGGAAAAGCAGCTGCCGGAAAACAGCCTGTCACTGCGCGGGATGATTGCCCGTACCCGCAACAGCTGGCACGCCAGTAAAGGGGAGTATGACTTCTCACACGAGGTGAAAGAGGCGATGTCAGGCTGTCTGGCCTGCAAAGCCTGCTCAACCCAGTGTCCGATTAAAATTGACGTGCCCGCGTTTCGTTCGCGCTTCCTTCAGCTCTATCACACCCGTTATCTGCGTCCGGTGAGCGATCATCTGGTGGCGGCGGTTGAAGGCTATGCGCCCCTGATGGCGAAAGCCCCGAACGTGTTCAACTTTTTCCTGCGCCAGCCGTGGGTGAAAGAGTTAAGCAAGACGCATATCGGCATGGTCGATCTGCCTCTGCTCTCAGCGCCTAATCTGAAACAACAGCTCAGCGGTCATCCCGCCATGAACATGACGCTGGAGCAGCTCGAAGGGCTGTCGGCCACTGAGCGCGCCAACTGCGTGCTGGTGGTACAGGATCCTTTCACCAGCTTCTATGAGGCACAGCTGGTTAACGATTTTGTCAGGCTGATTGAGAAGCTGGGCTACCGTCCGGTGCTGCTGCCGTTCTCGCCAAATGGCAAAGCACAGCATGTGAAAGGCTTTCTGCAACGTTTCGCCCGCACCGCAGCCCGCACTGCCGATTTTCTTAACCGGGTAGCAAAACTGGAGCTGCCTATGGTGGGTGTGGATCCCGCTACCGTGCTGTGTTATCGCGATGAGTATCGTCAGACGCTGGGTGAATCACGCGGCGACTTTAGCGTATTGCTGGTGCATGAATGGTTAGAGCGTGCGCTGGCAGAGCGTGACGTGCAGGTCACGGGCGGGGAGTCATGGTATCTCTTTGCGCACTGTACAGAGGTAACCGCGCTGCCTTCCACACCGAATCAGTGGCAGGGGATCTTTGCCCGGTTTGGTGCGAAGCTGGAAAACATCAATGTGGGGTGCTGCGGCATGGCGGGCACCTACGGCCACGAAAGTAAAAATCTCGAAAACTCGCTGGGGATCTACGCGCTCTCCTGGCATCCTCAGCTCCAGCGATTGCCGCGCCAGCGTTGCCTTGCCACCGGCTATTCATGCCGCAGTCAGGTCAAACGTGTGGAAGGCAACGGCATGCGCCATCCGCTTCAGGCATTGTTAGAGATAATGTAAAAAAATTGTGCGCGACGTCACGCCGTGGCTGGATTAGAATATCCAGCCTGCGTGACGTACAAAGTCACTTTGCAGCACGGTGGCTTTGTTCCATTCTCCGACCATGGCCAGTTGATGGCAGAGTCGGGTCAGGGACAGTCGCGCCAGTTGATAAGCCTGAAGGCGAAACAGGCGATCGCGATCGTTGTTTCCCATCTCCTGCACCAGTCGGTGATGCAGTTTACCCAAGGCATGCAGGTAACTCTGATCGTCACCGTTCATCTGGCAGACTTCTGCCATATCCTGACAGGCATCATTAAACTGACGTAGTTGATGGATCGTGCAGTCGATCCGGTCAAGCTTTGCCTGCTCCATATAAAAGTCGACGGTAATGTCACGCACGGAAAAGCGGTATTCGTCGATTTTGTGCTGCAACCAGGCTGAAACAGAGAGGGTCATTGCGTCGCCCTGAATGTGAATGATAATAATTATCATATTCATCCATTCTGGGATTGCAATTGCCGGGCAGAAAAATTTATCGATTTATCCTGCCTGTCGGTATAATCGGAAATAACAATCTGTTTACATCGAAGAAAGGCGTAACCTATCAATAAGCACTTTTATCAAAAATGGCTATTTTAAAAAGAGTGATTTATTAATAGGTTATCACTGGCTTATTGATGCTGATTTTCCCACCGCAGGGTGAGCTGAAGCAGCTATGCTTAATAAATAAGCAGGTAAAATAGCACTAGATGATTATCCCTGCAAAACAAGAGGTTGAAGTGATTGGTCAGATCACTACCATAGGGGGATAACCTGAAAAGGTCCGGACTCAAGAGGTATCAACATGGCATCTGTTAATACAGACTCTTTCTCACCCGACGATTTTGTCTGGAAAGGGCTGACGCTGACTGAAACCGCAGCGCAACAAATACTCAATCTGGCGGCTCAGGACCCTGATGTCAAGGGTCTGCGCCTTGGCGTGAAACAATCTGGCTGCGCCGGGTTTGGCTACGTCATGGACATGGTTAAAGAGCCCGTCGAAGACGATCTGCAGTTCTCATTCCACGGTGCAACGTTGTTTGTGCCGCTTCAGGCGATGCCATTCGTTGATGGCACCGAGCTGGATTATGTTCGCGAAGGCCTGAATCAGATTTTTAAATTCAATAACCCTAAAGCTCAGCACGCCTGCGGGTGCGGTGAGAGCTTTGGCGTCGAGTAAGTGAAATATGTCACGACACAGCGAAACATCTGACGATGTACAAATCTGGGAAGGCAAGCTCAACTACAAAGAGGGCTTCTTTACCCAACTGCAGACCGAAGAATTTGCCAACGGCATTAATGAAGATGTGGTGCGGGCAATCTCGGCCAAGCGTAACGAGCCAGAGTGGATGCTGGAGTTTCGTCTTAAAGCTTTTCGTGCCTGGCTTGAAATGGAAGAGCCACACTGGCTGAAAGCCCACTACGAAAAACTCGACTACCAGGATTACAGCTACTACTCTGCGCCGTCCTGCGGCAACTGTGATGACAGCTGTGCTTCCGAACCGGGCGCCTTGCAGGCTTCAGGCAGCGCGCCAGCCAGCGACTATCTGACGCAGGAAGTGGAAAACGCGTTTAATCAGCTGGGTGTGCCGGTACGTGAAGGTCGCGAAGTGGCGGTTGACGCCATTTTTGACTCCGTTTCGGTAGCAACCACTTATCGCGGCAAGCTGGCGGAGCAGGGGATTATCTTCTGTTCATTCGGCGAAGCGATTCAGGAGCATCCTGAACTGGTGAAGCAGTATCTCGGGACGGTGGTTCCGGCTAACGATAACTTCTTTGCCGCGCTGAACTCGGCGGTTGCCTCTGACGGCACCTTCGTTTACATCCCGAAAGGGGTGCGTTGCCCGATGGAGCTGTCGACCTATTTCCGCATCAATGCGGCAAAAACGGGTCAGTTCGAACGCACCATCCTGATCGCCGATGAAGACAGTTATGTCAGCTATATCGAAGGTTGTTCTGCGCCAGTGCGTGATACTTATCAGCTGCACGCGGCCGTCGTGGAAGTGATCATCCACAAAAATGCCGAAGTAAAATATTCGACTGTTCAGAACTGGTTCCCAGGTGGCGAAGGTGAGGGCGGTATCCTGAATTTCGTGACCAAGCGCGCGCTGTGTGAAGGTGACCACAGCAAGATGTCCTGGACGCAGTCGGAAACCGGTTCGGCTATCACCTGGAAATACCCGAGTTGCATTCTGCGCGGGGACTATTCGGTAGGCGAATTCTATTCAGTAGCACTGACCAGTGGGCGTCAGCAGGCCGATACCGGCACCAAGATGATCCACATTGGTAAAAATACCAAATCGACCATTATCTCCAAGGGGATCTCGGCCGGTAAAAGTCAGAACACCTATCGCGGGCTGGTGAAGATCATGCCAACCGCCACCAATGCCCGTAACTTTACCCAGTGTGACTCGATGCTGATCGGTCCGGATTGCGGCGCACATACTTTCCCGTATGTTGAGACCCGCAACAACACCGCTCAGCTGGAGCATGAAGCCACGACCTCACGTATCGGCGAAGATCAGATGTTCTACTGTCTGCAACGCGGTATCAGTGAAGAAGATGCGATCTCCATGATCGTGAACGGCTTCTGTAAAGACGTATTCTCGGAGCTGCCACTGGAATTTGCCGTGGAAGCCCAGAAATTGTTAGCCATCAGCCTTGAGCACAGTGTGGGCTGATGCCGTCACACGCCTTGCCGGAAGCAATGTGAAGGAATAAGAATGTTAAGCATTAAAGATTTGCAGGTCAGTGTTGAAGATAAAGCCATTCTGCGTGGCCTGAATCTCGAAATTAAACCGGGCGAAGTGCATGCCATCATGGGCCCGAACGGCTCAGGTAAAAGTACGCTGTCAGCGACGCTTGCAGGCCGTGAAGATTACCAGGTTACGGGTGGTTCGGTCAGCTTTAAAGGTAAAGATCTGCTGGAACTGGCACCTGAAGAGCGTGCCGGTGAAGGCATCTTTATGGCGTTCCAGTATCCGGTAGAGATTCCTGGCGTCAGTAACCAGTTTTTCCTGCAAACCTCGGTTAACGCGGTGCGCAAATATCGTCAGCAGGAAGAGCTGGATCGCTTCGATTTCCAGGACTTTATTGAAGAGAAAATTCAGCTGCTGAAGATGCCGGAAGATCTGCTGACCCGATCAGTCAACGTTGGCTTCTCCGGTGGTGAGAAGAAGCGTAACGACATTTTGCAGATGGCGGCGCTGGAACCGGAGCTCTGCATCCTGGATGAGACCGACTCCGGTCTGGATATCGATGCGCTGAAAATCGTTGCCAATGGCGTAAACAGCCTGCGTGACGAGAAGCGTGCCTTTATCATCGTGACTCACTACCAGCGTATTCTGGATTACATCAAGCCAGACTTCGTTCATGTTCTGTATCAGGGCAAAATCGTGAAATCTGGCGACTTCTCGCTGGTGAAACAGCTGGAGGAGCAAGGTTATGGCTGGCTTACCGACGAAGAGTGATTCTGCGCTGCAACAGTGGCATCACCTGTTTGAGTCGCGTGGCGACGTGCGTTCTCTGCAGGCACAGCAGCACTGGCAGCAATTGATGCGTGTTGGCCTGCCAACCCGCAAGCATGAAAACTGGAAGTACACGCCGCTGGATACGCTGCTTTCCCAGCAGTTTGTGCTGCCCGATGCGCCACAGACTCTGAGCGCTGAACAGGTTGATGCTCTGGCGCTGCCGCTGGATGCGATCCGTCTGGTTTATGTCGACGGTCAGTTCCAGCCTGCCTTTAGCAGCCGCGACGTTGAGCTGTTTGAGGTTCAGCACAGCGTAGCCGCCGAGCGCCGTCCGCTGCCCGCAGCGGTCCAGCCGGAAGTCTTCCTGCACCTGACAGAAAGTCTGGCGGAAGAGGTTACGACCCTGCGTCTGCCTCGTGGTAAATCCGCTGCGCGTCCGATCTACCTGCTGCATATCACCAGCGGCCAGCAGACGGGCATGAATACGGTTCACTATCGTCATCATCTGCAGCTGGAAGAGAGTGCTGAAGCGGAAGTTATTGAGCACTACGTTTCACTGGATGAGCGCGCCCATTTCACCGGCACGCGCTTTACCTTTGCCGTCGGCGACAACGCAAAGCTGACCCACACTAAGCTGTCCTTTGAAAGCAGTGCCAGCTATCACTTCGCTCATAACGATCTGGTGATTGGCAATGATGGCCAGGTCAGCAGCACCAGTTTCCTGCTGGGTGCCGGATTGTCGCGTCATAACACCAGTACTCAGCTGAACGGCGAAAATACCACGCTGTCGATTAACAGCCTGGTGTTGCCAGTGAAACAGGAAGTGGCCGATACCCGCACTTACCTGGAGCACAACAAAGGTCACTGTATGAGTCGCCAGATGCATAAAACCATCGTGCGTGACAAAGGCCGGGCGGTGTTTAACGGCCATATTAAAGTGGCACAGCATGCGCTGAAGACTGACGGACAGATGACCAACAACAACCTGTTGCTGGGCAAACTCTCTGAAGTGGACACTAAACCGCAGCTGGAAATTTACGCAGATGACGTGAAGTGCAGCCACGGTGCCACCATCGGTCGTATCGATGATGAGCAGATGTTCTATCTGCGTTCGCGCGGTATTGAAGAGGATGCGGCGCAGACCATGATTATTCATGCGTTTGCCGCAGAGCTGACCGAAACACTGGAAAACAGCGTGATGCGTCAGGCTGTGCTGCAGCGCATTGCTGAACGTTTTCCCGGAGGCGACATATGATGAACTTCGATCTCGAACGCATCAGGGCTGATTTTCCTATCCTGAAGCGTGAGGTCAACGGTCATCCGCTGGCCTATCTTGACAGTGCGGCCAGTGCACAGCGTCCACTCTCGGTAATTAATGCCGAGAGTCATTTCTATCAGCACGGCTATGCGGCCGTGCACCGTGGTATCCATACGCTGAGCCAGCAGGCGACCAGCGACATGGAGAATGTGCGCGATCAGGCTGCCCGTTTTATCAATGCGCAGTCACAGGAAGAGATTGTCTTCGTCAAAGGCACTACCGAGGGCATCAATCTGGTGGCGAACACCTGGGGCAGCAGTAACCTCCAGGCTGGCGACAACCTGATCATCACTGAGATGGAGCATCACGCCAATATCGTTCCCTGGCAGATGCTGGCCCAGCGCACCGGCGCAGAAGTGCGCGTCCTGCCATTGAATGACAGCGGTGAACTGGCGCTGGAGCAACTGGCGGGGCTGATCGACAGCCGTACGCGGTTGCTGGCCGTCACGCACGTTTCAAACGTACTCGGCACCGTTAACCCGGTTAAGGCGATTGTGGCACAGGCCAAAGCCGCTGGCGTGGTAACACTGGTGGATGGCGCGCAGGCGGTTATGCATGACAAAGTCGACGTGCAGGATATCGGCTGCGACTTCTACGTCTTCTCCAGTCATAAACTCTATGGTCCAAACGGCGTAGGTATTCTTTACGGCCGCAAAGCGCTGCTGGATGAGATGCCACCGTGGGAAGGCGGCGGTTCGATGATTGACCGCGTCATGCTGCCCACCGGTACCACCTGGAACAGCGCGCCGTGGCGTTTTGAAGCGGGTACGCCGAACACCGGCGGCATTATCGGTTTTGGTGCGGCACTGGCCTATGTGCAGGCGCTGGGACTGGATACGATTCATCAGCGCGAAACGGCTTTGATGAATTATGCGCTCGATAAGCTGGGCACCGTTCCGGACATTCAGATTTATGGCCCGCAGTCACGTGCTGGTGTGATCGCCTTCAACCTGGGCAAGCACCATGCTTATGACGTTGGCAGCTTCCTGGATCAATATGGTATTGCCATCCGCACAGGACATCATTGCGCGATGCCGCTGATGCAGCACTACAACGTCCCGGCGATGTGCCGCGCCTCCTTCACTTTCTATAACAGTGAAGAGGAAGTGGATCGTCTGGCTGCTGGTCTGACGCGCATTCATCGTCTGCTGGGCGGCTGAACAGTTTTAACGGAGTAAGTGATGGCGACTTTGCCTGAAAAAGAGAAACTGGTCCGCAACTTCAATCGTTGCGCCAACTGGGAAGAGAAGTATCTCTACATCATCGAGCTGGGTTCAAAGCTTCCGGAATCTTCTGAAACCTTACACCAGCCAGAAAACGTGATTTCGGGTTGTCAGAGTCAGGTGTGGATCAGAATGACTCCGCAGGAAGATGGTTCGATTTCGTTTGAAGGCGACAGCGATGCTGCTATCGTTAAAGGGCTGATTGCTATCGTATTTAGTCTTTATCAGAATCTGCAACCCGCCGAAATCCTGGCGCTGGATGTGCGCCACTGGTTTGGCGAACTGGCCCTGATGCAGCACCTCACGCCCACACGGTCGCAGGGGCTTGAGGCGATGATTCGGTCTATTCGCCATACCGCTCAGAACCTCAGCTAAGGTACACTCGACAGACGCCATCCGGCGTCTGTTTTTTTATCTGACGAGAAAAAATTGCATGAAACCTGCTTTACGTTTAGCCGGTGCATTGCTGCTGACCTGCTTTGGGCTCTCTGCACCCGCGTTCGCCACCGAATATCCGCTGCCACCGCCTGACAGTCGCCTGATTGGCGAAAACGTCCTGACTCAGGTTCCTGATGATAAACAACCACTCGAATCAATTGCGTCACGCTATCAGGTCGGCCTGCTGGGCATACTGGAAGCGAATCCCGGTACCGATCCCTGGCTGCCCAAAGCAGGTACTCAGCTGACGGTACCCCTTCAGATGATCCTGCCCGATACGCCGCGCGAAGGGATTGTGGTGAATCTCGCCGAGCTTCGCCTCTACTACTATCCCAAAGGGGAAGATAAAGTCATCGTCTATCCCATCGGCATTGGCCAGCTGGGTGCGGCAACGCCAGTCATGGTGACGCAGATCAGCCAGAAAATCCCGAATCCCACCTGGACGCCCACCCCGAATATCCGCAAACGTTACGCTAAAGAGGGCATTACGCTACCTGGCGTGGTCCCAGCCGGACCGGACAACCCGATGGGGCAGTTTGCCATGCGTCTGGCACGCGGCACTGGCCAGTACCTGATCCACGGCACCAATGCGAAGTTTGGCATTGGCATGCGTGTCAGTTCAGGTTGCATCCGCCTGCGTTCAGAGGATATCGAAGCGCTGTTTAATGCTGCACCTAAGGGCACGCGTGTTCAGATCATTAATCAGCCGGTGAAGTATGCCGTGGAGCCGGATGGGAAACGTTACGTGGAAGTGCATCAGCCACTGTCGCGTAACGACAAAGATGATCCGCAGACCATGCCAATTGCGATCACCAGTGACCTGAAGAAGTTCATGAAAAATGAGAAGAGTGATAGTGCGCTGATTAAAGCCAGCTTGACGCGTCGCTCAGGCATGCCTGTGCTGGTCAGTAATGGAGAGCCAGTACAGAGTGAAACCGTGCCGCCTGCGGGGCTGGAGAGTGCGTCTGTGGGTGCAGAAAGCCCTGTTATACAAAATGAAGGTAAAGCGGTTCAACCCTGAAACAATGCGTGCCTGAGAAGGGCACTGAATTCAGGCAAAAAAAATGGCGCCATAAAGGCGCCATTTTTAAACCAGAACTCTTACTTACGGTAAGAGTGAGCCTGGTTGTCCAGACGCTGGTTAGCGCGAGCTGCGTCATCTTTAGCAGCCTGAACGTCTGAACGCACTGCGTTCACGTCGTTGCTCAGCTGGTCAACTTTAGCGTTCAGAGTCTGAACGTCTGAAGACAGCTGGTCGATTTTAGCGTTGCTTGAGCAACCAGCCAGCATAGTTGAAGCCAGAACTACCGCGCCCAGTACCAGTTTAGTACGATTCATTATTTATACCCTCTAGATTGAGTTAATCTCCATGTAGCGTTACAAGTATTACACAAAGCTTTTTAAGTTGAGAATAAATTTTTGATGAGAACATGCTTAAATTTGATCGTTCGCTCAAAGAAGCAGCGAATCACAGAACATGATAGAAAAATTTAGCTAAAACAGAGGGATTTAATCGGATTAACCTTCATATAAAGTGTAATCGGATTGTTATTTTCGATTGGATTTATCTGGCACTTGCGTTAAGTACAAATAAAAAAAGCGCCTGACTCAGGCGCTTTAAAATAACAGATAAAGAAAGTTTTACAGGACGTGTACGGATGCGGTATTGGTAGTTCCGCTTGGTACTAATGCACCTGACACCAGCACCACGACATCGCCTTTCTGACCATAGCCACTTTCCAGCGCTGCTTCTTTACCCAGACGATAAAAATCATCGGTTGAAGCGATCTCAGTTACCAGACGCGTCTCAATGCCTTTGCTCAGGATCAGCTGACGGGCAGTGGTCGGATTGGTGGTCAGCGCCAGGATAGTCGCGTTCGGGAAGTATTTACGTACGGCTTTAGCCGACTTACCGCCTTCTGTAGCTACCACAATCAATGGTGCTTCCAGCTTCTCAGCTGTTTCAACAGCACCACGGCAGACCGCTTCGGTGATACGCATTTTGCGGTTATCACTCTGGCTGTCGATGCGGGACTTCATTACGCGGTCGGTACGCTCACAGATGGTCGCCATGATGGTGACCGACTCCAGCGGATAACGGCCTTTGGCGCTCTCACCAGACAGCATAACGGCATCGGTTCCGTCGAGGATGGCGTTGGCGACGTCACCGGCTTCTGCGCGGGTAGGGCGCGGGTTCTTGATCATGGAATCCAGCATCTGGGTGGCAGTGATAACCACTTTGCGTGCTTTATTACATTTTTTGATCATCATCTTCTGCGCGAAGATCACTTCTTCAACCGGGATCTCAACACCCAGGTCGCCACGCGCAACCATGATGCCGTCTGAGGCTTCGAGGATTTCGTCGAAGTTGTTCAGGCCTTCCTGGTTTTCGATTTTGGAGATGATCTGGATGTGCTCACCGCCGTTCTGTTTCAGGTGCTCACGAATTTCCAGCACGTCAGAACGTTTACGGATGAAAGAGGCGGCGACAAAGTCCACACCCTGCTCACAACCAAAGATCAGGTCGCGCTTATCTTTTTCAGCCAGTGCTGGCAGCTGAATGGAAACGCCCGGCAGGTTAACGCCTTTGTTCTCACCCAGGTCGCCGTTGTTCAGGACTTTACATACCACTGTGTTTTCAGTGACTTCGGTTACTTCCATGCCGATCAGGCCATCATCAACCAGCACAGTGTTGCCAATTTTCAGGTCAGCTGTGAAGCCCGGGTAGGTGACCGCAACGCGCTCGCTGTTGCCAATCACACTCTGGTCGGTCGTAAAGGTGAAGGTCTGACCCGCTTTCAGAGCAGCGTCGTTGCCGCCTTCCAGTTTCATGGTGCGGATTTCAGGGCCTTTGGTATCCAGCAGGATGGCGGCCTGACGGCCGGTTTTTTGCATTACGGCACGCATATTGGTGATGCGCTGGCCATGCTCAGCATAGTCGCCGTGAGAAAAGTTAAGACGCATAACATTCATGCCAGCTTCAAGGAGCTGAGTCAGCATCTCTTCGGATTCGGTTTTCGGGCCAATTGTACAAACGATTTTAGTCTTTTTCATGACGGATTTTCTGTAAGTTGTGATGGATGAATAAGGGCGGAATTCGATGGCAGCGCATCGAAGTGAAATTTCTGATTGAGACTGAAATGGGCAGTACTGAGTAAGAATAGGTGACGAAGGCCAGGCGTGCAGGGAAGTTGTGCGGTTACGGTTGGTAACCACCACGCTGTTGTTGCGCAAATCATTTGAGTTATCGCAGTATGCACGTGATCGCTGAAACCTTTCAAGTAAGCAACGCGGGACAGTATAGACGCTAAGTATGCGAAAACCAATCAAAAAGCAGAGGAGGTAAGCGATGCAGATCAATAAAAGGGGTGTTGCGCAAACTGCGGAAATTCTGAAAGTGGTGCGCTCTAATGGACTCGAACCATCGACCCCCACCATGTCAAGGTGGTGCTCTAACCAACTGAGCTAAGAGCGCATTTTGAATCTTTTGAATAGTGGTGCGTCCGAGTGGACTCGAACCACCGACCCCCACCATGTCAAGGTGGTGCTCTAACCAACTGAGCTACGGACGCACTTGGTGCGCTCTAATGGACTCGAACCATCGACCCCCACCATGTCAAGGTGGTGCTCTAACCAACTGAGCTAAGAGCGCAACATGCTGTCAGGGCGACAGCGGGGACGAATATTAACGGCAGCGTGTAAGGCTGGCAAGGGGAAAATAGTTTTTTCGCCGTGACTGCGCAGCAACTGTGCTAACCGTCGTTTTTTTCATCATTGCGGGCCACGCATGACCCGCCTATTTAGCTATCGCGCCGCGCGCTTAAGAATGATTTCAGCAGGGAATTGCTGTAACCGTCTGATGCGCCAGAGCATCATGATGGCCGCTGAGGTCAGGCCGATGATAAAGCCGCACCAGAAGCCCGCCGGTCCCATCCGGGGCACAATCCAGTCGGTCAGCGCCAGCAGATAGCCAGCCGGCAGCCCCAGTAGCCAGTAAGCGATAAAGGTAATAAAGAATATTGACCGCGTATCTTTATAGCCGCGCAGGATCCCGCTGCCAATCACCTGAATCGAGTCTGAGAACTGATAAATCGCCGCCAGCATCATCAGCTGTGCCGCCAGCGTTACCACGTCGGGATTGTCGTTGTAGAGCAGGGCAATCTGATGACGAAACGTCACGGTAAAAATCGCGGTCAGTGCCGCCATGCTGATCCCAACACCCTGGGCGGTCCAGGCCGCGACGCGGGCTTGCTCGGTGGAGCCCTGACCCAGGCGATACCCGACGCGGATAGTGGTCGCGACACCCAGCGACAGCGGCAACACGAACATCAGTGAACTGAAATTCAGCGCAATCTGGTGACCGGCCACATTAACGATGCCCAGTGGTGAGACCAGCAGAGCCACAACGGCGAACAGCGTGACCTCAAAGAAGAGCGCCAGCGCCACCGGCAATCCCAGCGTCATCAGGCGGCTCAGAATCGGACGCGAAGGAGGTGACCAGCGGCTCTCCATCCGGATATCGCGCATGCTACCCATCCGGCGTACCCAGAAGCGCATACAGATAAACATCACCCAGTAAACAGAGGCGGTCGCTACGCCACAGCCGACACCCCCCAGGGCAGGCATGCCGAAGTGACCATAAATGAAGATATAGTTAAGCGGGATGTTGAACATCAGCCCCAGAAAGCCCAGCACCATGGCGGGTTTCGTCTTCGACAGCCCCTCGCACTGATTGCGCAGCACCTGGAAGAAGAGATAGCCAGGCGCGCCGAATAGCAGGGCATGCAGATAGCCTTCTGCTTTGAGCGCCAGCGCCGGATCAATGTCATGCATCGCCCGGATGAGATAACCGGCATGCCACAGCAGCACCATAATCAGCAGGGAGACGAAGAAGGCGAGCCAGTATCCCTGGCGGATCTGTTCGCCGATGCGTTCGCGGCGACCTGAACCGTTGAGTTGCGCAACGGTGGGCGTCAATGCAAGCAGAAGACCATGACCAAAAAGGATGGCCGGAAGCCAGACAGAGGTGCCGACAGCAACGGCGGCCATATCCGTGGCGCTGACAGCGCCGGCCATAATGGTATCCACAAATCCCATTGCGGTTTGAGCCACCTGAGCAAGGATGACCGGAATCGCAAGGGCCAGCAATTGACGCGCTTCTGTTAAATACTTCTGCACGTTAACACCTGACTTGTTGAATGAATTAAAAGGGCAGAAAAGCCCAGGAAATTGCGCGAGCTAGTGTAACTGGCGTAACACTATTCGCCAATCTTTGTCACACAATGCGGTTTGCCACAGATTAAAGAAGCGGTGCGGGCTGAATTCTAACAGCTGACCTGAGCTGTGATAAACTAACGCAAACTTCGCAGAGGCAAAGACTATGTTTACCGGTATTGTGCAGGGCACCGCAGAAATCGTGTCCATTGAAGAGAAAGAACTGTTTCGTACCCACACTGTCAGACTGCCGGAAGAACTGTTACCGGGTCTGGCGCTCGGCGCATCTGTCGCTCATAACGGTTGCTGCTTAACCGTGACGGCAATTGACGGCGACCGCGTTAGTTTTGATTTAATTAAAGAGACATTGCGGGTGACCAATCTTGGCGATTTACATCAGGGCGATGTCGTCAATATTGAGCGTGCAGCCAAATTCAGCGATGAAATAGGCGGCCATCTGATGTCAGGTCATATTATGACCACCGCTGAAATCTGCAAGATTATCCAGTCAGAACATAATCGCGAAGTCTGGTTTAAAATCCAGGATCCGATGCAGATGAAATATATTCTGCATAAAGGTTATGTCGGCATCGACGGTATCAGCCTGACGGTAGGTGATGTGACTAAGACCAAATTCTGCGTCTATCTGATCCCCGAAACGCTGGAGCGCACGACTCTGGGCGCGAAGACGTTTGGCGATCGGGTCAATATTGAGGTCGACCCGCACACGCAGGCGATCGTAGAGACCGTTGAGCGGGTATTAGCACAGCGCGATGCCGCGGCGGCGATGAGCATGCTGACCGGCCAGCCTGACGCCGAGAGCTAATAAGCGGCAAAGATTGCTGGAGAGCCAATCCGGGTGAATCTGGCAGCGATATAGTAGCCTGAAGCACAGGAAACACAGTCAGAAGAGGCAAGCGTCCCCCGCCACGGATAACGGGTTTTGTGTCTTTTCAAATCTTACTGTGTTCCTGTGCCGTTCCACGCTCAGAACTTAACAGGCCCTTATTTTAAAGCTTTTAGCGCGGCAGCCTCTTCTTAACATCACCCTACCGCGCCACCCGTAGTCCCCCCTCAACGCCGCGACTAAACACAATCTGCCACAGCTGAATATCACGCGCCCGGAAGGCACCGGCACAGGCATTCAGATAATAGGAGAACATCCGCTTAAAGCGTTCGCCATATTTATCGGCCAGCTCTGGCCAGGCCTGTAAAAAGCGTTCATGCCAGGCCATCAGTGTTTTATCGTAATCGGCACCAAAGTTATGCCAGTCTTCCAGAATAAAGTGGGGTTCGCTGGCATCCGCCACATGACGAACTGAAGGCAGGCAGCCGTTTGGGAAGATATATTTATCAATCCACGGATCGACGCTCATATCGGTTTTAATCGCGCCAATGGTGTGAAGCAGGAAAATACCGTCAGGCTTTAAATTACGATCGACCACATCAAAATAGGTGGCGTAATTTTTCGGCCCGACATGTTCAAACATCCCCACCGAAACGATGCGATCAAACTGCTCATTCAGGTCGCGATAATCCTGCAACAAAATCGTGACGTCTAATCCGCTACAGCGCTGCTGCGCCAGTTTCTGTTGTTCAGCGGAAATTGTCACGCCATGCACTTTGACGCCGTAATGACGTGCGGCAAATTCCGCGAGCCCGCCCCAGCCACAGCCAATATCCAGCAGCGACATCCCGGGTTCCAGCGCTAATTTACGGCAGATCATATCCAGCTTGGCTTCCTGCGCCGTTGCCAGTGTCGTGGCATCTTTCCAGTAGCCACAGGAATATTGCATATACGGGTCGAGCATCAGTGAAAAGAGATCGTTACCGAGATCGTAATGCTCTTTACCAACAATCCACGCCCGTTTTTTTGACTGCAGATTGGTTAAGCGTGCAGCGGCAATGCGTAGTGTATCTTTGAAATGATGAGGAAGCTGCTGATCGAGTTTATGTTTGAGCACCTGGTGGAAGAAAATATCCAGCCGGTCGCACTCCCACCATCCATCCATGTAGCTCTCACCGAGCCCAAGCGACCCCTCCTGCAGAACACGTTTAAAAAAACCGGGATGAGTAACATGAATATCCCAGGGACGTGAACCATTGATTTCGATATCCGCTTTTTCCAGCAGTTCGTGAACGATGCGATACCAATGGTTCTCTTCTGGGCTCACTGCGTCTGCATACGATGAACTCATAGCTTTTCCACCACCTGTCCAATCTGAACCTGAACAAAGAGTAGCCAATTTCGTCAGGCATTGAGAAACGTTACGGATGACTCCGCACACCGGTTATTGTGTGATACAGAGGACTGGAATAGCCTGCAGCAGGTCGGTAGGGTGAGAATAACGCGCGCGAATACCGTCCCGGCAACAGGGTGCCAATCAGATTATTACGTTATTATATTGTTGATTTATTACAGATTTGTTGACCCGGATGAGTATATTCTCACGCGGGTCAATATTCAATAACTTATTGTTAGGATGCTAACTAAAAAAGTCACTGTGTTAATGATTATCCTGGCAGGCAGGTTGCGCAGAGGCAACAACAGTTTGTGCGCTTGCGGCACGCTGCATGGCGTAACCGATCAGCGCGAGCACAATAGTCGCCGTCATGATGAGTGTGGTGGTAAACAGCGCCTGAGTTAATCCGGCCGATACCGCCAGGCTGGCGGCGAAACAAAGTCCTAACTGAAGAGTATTTTGCAGCGCAGCCGCTTTGCCGGTGGCATCCGGAAAGGGCATCAGCGCACTGGAAACCACAATCGGATAGATCGCACCGTTAGCCAGCGCCATGCCGCAGAACGGAACCATCAGGCTCACCAGCGTGCTGTTGCCTGCAAGTGCAACAGCAAACAGCGCCAGAATGCTCAGGCTGTAGATGCTCAGCAGCCAGGGCAGCAACTGTGCGCCGTTAAAGCGGTTGAGCAGGGCGCGACAGCCGAAGCCGCCAATCAGGAAGGCGAGTGTCTGTGGCACATAGCTCAGGCCGATATCGGCGGGCGAAAGACCCAGCTCCGCCAGAATAAATGGCGAGCCAGTCAGCCAGGCAAAGAAGCTAGCGGAACAGGCGGAGTAGATCAGCACGTTGCCGCTGTAGATCCGGGATTTCAGCAGTGTGAAAAAGCCGGGTTGCGCCCTTTTTTCACCTGCGGCTTTGCGAACGGTAGGCAGACGCAGCGTGGTCAGAATCAGCGCTACCGCAATCAGGGTCAGCACCAGGAAAATCGAACGCCAGTGGAAATGGCCGATCAGCCAGGCGCCCAGCAACGGGGCCAGCGCCGGAGAGAGCGCAACCAGCGGCATAATGGTGGCGAAGACTTTGTTGGCGCGCGCGGCAGGGTAGCGATCCACCACCAGCGCCTGCCAGCTCACAGCCGCAGAACAGACGCCAATCGCCTGCACAAAGCGCAGCGCCAGCATCAGATAAATATCATTTACCCACAGCATGCCCGCACAGCCGACGCCAAACATAGCCAGTCCGGCCAGCAGCACAGGTTTACGGCCAATGCGATCGGAGAGCGGTCCCCAGAAAAGCTGACCGACGGCGAAACCTCCCAGAAAGAGACTCATACTGGCGCTGATCAGGCCGGGTGAGGTGTTAAAGGTTTGCTGCATCGCACCAAAGGCGGGCAGGTACATATCCGTGGCTAAAAAGCCGAGCATGCTCAGCAGGGCAAGGTAAGGCATAAATCCTTTATTCGACAACATCTCATTCTCATTTTTGCAGGATAAACGCGGCAGAGTGTAAAAGGTGCGTTTGCTGCTGTGAAACGGTAATATTTGCCGATTGCTGTTAAAATTTTTGAAGGCAGATTATGTGGTCAGAATATGCATTGGAAGTGGTTGACGCGGTTGCGCGTGGAGGGAGCTTCAGCGCCGCCGCGCAGGAGCTCCATCGGGTACCCTCTGCCATCAGCTATACGGTGCGCCAGCTGGAAAACTGGCTGGCAGTACCGCTGTTTGAACGTCAGCATCGCGAAGTGGTCCTGACCCCGGCGGGCGAGCATTTTGTCCGGGAAGGGCGAAGCGTCATCAAAAAAATGCTTGCCACACGGCGACAGTGTCAGCAGCTGGCCAACGGCTGGCGCGGGCACCTCAGCATTGCCGTTGACCGTATCGCCAAACCTCAGCGAACCCGGCAACTTGTCAAAGATTTCTATCGCCATTTTCCCGATATGGAGCTGATCATTCATTATGAAGTCTTTAACGGCGTCTGGGATGCGCTCGCCGATGGACGGGTAGAAGTGGCCATTGGGGCCACCCAGGCGATTCCGGTGGGCGGACGTTTTGCGTTTCGTGATATGGGCACCCTCAACTGGCGCTGCGTAGTTGCACCCGATCACCCACTGACACAGGCGAGCCAGATTGATGACGATACGCTGCGTAGCTGGCCTTCGCTGGTGCTGGAAGATACCTCGCGTGCGCTGCCGCGCCGTATGACGTGGACGTTAGATAATCAGCGCAGACTGGTGGTGCCGGAATGGCAAACCGGGCTGGAGTGCGTGCAGGCGGGATTGTGTGTGGCGATGGTGCCGGGACATCTTGCAAGGCCACTGCTCGACTGCGGCGATCTGGTTGAACTGACCTTGCCGGTGGCGTTTCCGGACAGCCCCTGCTGTGTTAGCTGGGCCGAGGATCGCGCATCACCGGCGACAGGCTGGCTACTCAGCTATCTGGGTGATGCGCAAACGCTTAATCAGGAGTGGTTAAGCGAGGATTAACGGCGATAGTCACGGAACGGACCATCGGCCACGGAACGGCGCTCTATCAGCGTAGGGTGGACTTCAATCGTTTGTGACACTTCACGCTTACTGGTGATGCGGTCCAGCAGCATATCCAGCGCTTTCTCACCCAGCTGGGCTTTAGGCTGATGCACGGTGGTCAGAGCCGGCGCGAAGTAGCGGGCGTTGCGCACATTGTCGTAGCCGATTACCGAAATATCCTGAGGCACACGCAAACCCATCTCGTCGGCAGCGCAAATCGCGCCCATCGCCATGATGTCACCACCGCAGAACACCGCCGTCGGACGCTGTTTCTGTGACAGGATCTGCTGCATCGCCTGATAGCCCGACTCCGGCTCAAAATCACCCTGCACAATCCACTCGGCGCGCGGCAGAATACCCGCTTCTTCCAGTGCCTTCAGGAAACCGGCATGACGTCCACCTCCGGTGTTACGCTCCATCTGACCGGGAATAGCACCAATATCCCGGTGTCCACGTTCAATCAGATAGCGTCCCGCCAGATAGCCGCCCTGAAAAGCATTATCGAGTACCGTGTCGGTGAAGTCGGCGCGCGACTCGCCCCAGTCCATCACCACCATCGGAATATTGCGGTTCTCTTCCAGCATCTGCAGCAGATCATCCGGATATTCAGAGCACATCACCAGCAGACCATCGACGCGTTTCTGCGCCATCATGCTGAGGTAGGCGCGCTGTTTTTGCAGATCGTTATGCGCATTACCCAGAATCAACGTATAGCCTTTGTCAAAACAGTGATTTTCAACCGCTTCAATAATTTCAGCGAAATAGGGCGCTTCGCTGGAGGTGGCAAGCAGGCCCAGCGTCCTGGTATGGTTCACTTTCAGGCTGCGTGCAACGGCGCTCGGCGAGTAGTGCAGTTCTTTGATCGCCTGCCAGACCGCGTTACGCGTTTCTTCA
This sequence comes from Pantoea sp. WMus005, assembly GCF_013415305.1. Taxonomy (GTDB): domain Bacteria; phylum Pseudomonadota; class Gammaproteobacteria; order Enterobacterales; family Enterobacteriaceae; genus Pantoea; species Pantoea rara. The sequence continues at coordinate 1,286,298 of NZ_JACBXU010000001.1, read as the reverse complement.
GCGACAAAGCGGGTTTTATTGATGACGTGCGAAACGGTGGTCGTTGAGACGCCGGCGCGTTTCGCCACATCTTTAATTGTTGCCATGAAAATCGGACTCCAGTGCTTATCTAACTCTATGATAAGCGTAGTGTTAAACGTTTGCGTCTGCTCAGGGTTTTTTACGCAAAAATGCAGCTTTCCGGCTCGTAAACTGGCCTGGGGCGATGAATAAACGCTGTAAAAGATGCGCAAACGGAATCAGAGTTGCGCGCGTTGCGCAACAAAGGCGGGATTCTAACAAGGCTGGACGGATAAAACGAGATTTTTACCGGGCTGTGTGGGAAAATGCCATATCCCTACACATTGTGTGACTAAGGAGCAAGCAATGAGTACCGATCTTAAACTGGCGTTAATGACCACCGTGGGCTGTCTGCTGATGATTGTGGCCTTTAGTTTTACCGCCATTCTGCACTAATAAAAAAGCCGGGAATATCCCGGCTTTTTTCTGCCTGTAATGCTGCTCAGCGTATGGTTTTTGGCGTCATCACCCGACGAGCGCCGATGTAGTGGCGCTGCCAGTAATCTTCACCTAATGCGCTGATCTGAATATCTTTGCCGGTACGTGGCGACTGGATAAATTTGCCATCGCCCAGGTAAACGCCAACATGATCCGCAGTACCGCGCCCATTAATACGGAAGAAGACCAGATCACCTTTCTCCAGCGACTCACGCTTGATTGGCGCAGCGTCACGCAGGTGATACATCTCGTTAGCGGTACGGGGGATCTTAAACTTGACCAGATCTTTATAGGCGTACCAGACCAGACCACTGCAATCGAAACCGGTATGCGGTGACGTGCCACCCCACTGATACGGTTTACCCAACTGACCCATCAGCTTGGTCATCGCCGTTTCGCGCGCCTTCTGGTAGCGCTGACGGTGAGATTTGCTCATCTTAATTGTACCAGGCTCGCTGGCGGTGACCTCAGCCGTTTTCAGCAGACGCTCATGACCATAGCGTTTCTTCTCTTTATTTTTTTCTTTGGTTTTGCTGATACGGGCAGTTTTGAGCGAGGTCTTCTTAGCAGGCGTCTGTTTAGCGGTGAGTTCAACTTTTTTCTGTTTTTTAGTTTTGAGTTTTTGAACAGGGCTGAGGCGAGTCTTTTTCGTCACCGTTTTCACCTGGCGACGCTTGCGGCGCTCATCGTCGCGCGCACTCTTTTTTTCTGCTTTATGCGTACTGACGTTCACCGGCGCGTGCGGTGAAGCAGCAGCGACGTTGAAAAACAGTTGCGCAAAGGCCAGCATGAAAAGCGTAATGATTAAACGCATAGTCCGTTGATTAGTTAAGTTGTCAGGGCCACTACGCACCGCGACAAAGTTGAGATTAATCTGATCCAGGATCAGCGCCCAGGCCATTCTAGTCCAGTTCGTTTAAAAACTGTAATGCCTTTTAATATTAATCTTTGCAACCCACGTAATCGCGCTGAAAATGAACATTTTCAGCGTCTTATATCAACGAAATTATTACGAATTATTAAACTGTTACCAGCTGTTAATAATCATGAATTAAAGCGTCCCGAAGCAGGACTTAACAATGATGGCGATTTAATCGGGCAGCGGTCAAAATCTCGTTTTCAGTCAGGCTGCGAAGTCGCTACAATAAACAAACACGAAGTGACGAATTAAGGAAGGCAATAATGAGTACTGTAGAAAAAATTCAGCGCCAGATCGCAGAAAACCCGATCCTGCTGTACATGAAAGGTTCCCCGAAACTGCCTAGCTGTGGTTTCTCTGCTCAGGCGGTCCAGGCGCTGTCAGCCTGTGGTGAGCGTTTTGCTTACGTGGATATTCTGCAGAACCCGGATATTCGTGCCGAGATGCCGAAATTCGCTAACTGGCCAACCTTCCCGCAGCTGTGGGTCGATGGCGAGCTGGTCGGTGGATGCGACATCATCGTTGAGATGTTACAACGTGGTGAACTGCAGACGCTGATTAAAGAGACTGCAGAGAAGTTTAAAGAAGCAGAATAAAAAAAGGCCGACATCACGTCGGCCTTTCTCATTGCGGCATCCCTTATGCGGATGTCGTGGCTTCTGTATCACCTTCCGCAAAGGGCAGTGGCCAGCCACCTAACCGTTTCCAGCGGTTCACCAGCTCGCAGAACAGCGTCGCCGTCTGCTGCGTGTCATAGAGCGCCGAATGCGCCTGCGTACTGTCAAACTCCATTCCTGCCGCAATACAGGCTTTCGCCAGCACCGTCTGACCCAGCACCAGTCCGCTCAGAGCCGCGGTATCAAAAGTGGCAAACGGGTGAAACGGATTACGCTTCAGGCTGGCACGCTCTGCGGCCGCTGACATAAAGTTCAGGTCGAAGGTGGCATTATGCGCCACCATAATGGCGCGATTGCAGCCGCTATCTTTAATGCCTTTACGCACCATTTTGAAAATGGCGTGCAGCGCTTCATATTCACTCACTGCACCGCGCAGCGGATTACTCGGGTCGATACCGGTAAAAGCCAGCGCTTCCGGATGCAGCAGCGATCCAACAAAAGGTTCAACGTTGAAGTGCAGCGTCTGGTCAATCTGAATCCATCCCTCTTCATCCATTTTCAGCGTGATAGCGGCAATCTCCAGTAACGCATCGGTTTGCGCGTTGAAACCGGCGGTTTCGACGTCGATCACCACCGGATAGAAGCCACGGAAACGTTGATTGAGTGCATTGGGGGAATTCGATTCAGACATCAGGATCTCGTTGCAGAAAAAGGGCAGCGCGTATTATGGCAAAAAACGGGGCCGGGTGCAGCAGATGAAGCGAAGAGAAGGGGATTCAGCCCACCCGGACGGGCAGGCTGAGGAGCAGGTTTAGTTGCCCAGGCCGTTGCCGGCATCTTTATTTTCGATCAGCTCGATTTTGTAGCCATCGGGATCTTCAACAAAGGCAATAATGGTGGAGCCGCCTTTAACCGGGCCGGCTTCACGCGTCACGTTGCCGCCATCTTTGCGGATACGTTCGCAGGCCGCTGCTGCGTCATCAACGCCCAGCGCAATATGACCATAAGCATTACCGAGGTCATACTTATCGACGCCCCAGTTGTAGGTCAGCTCGATCACCGCACCTTCGCTCTCGTCGGTGTAGCCCACAAAGGCCAGGGTATATTTATATTCGGTGTTTTCGCTCTGACGCAGCACGCGCATGCCCAGCACACGGGTATAGAAGTCGATAGAACGTTGCAGATCGCCAACGCGCAGCATGGTATGAAGTAAACGCATAACATCCTCTTTAAAATAAAACGCCATCGCCGGATGACCCAGGCGATAAGTATAGCGATGAAAATCGCCCTTGAATAATGGCTGCCGCCATCGTCCCGGACGGCAGCCCAAAACGGTTACAGCGTCGGGTAGTCGATATAACCTTCAGCGCCGCCGCCGTAGAAGCTTTCCGGACGCTGTGGATTGAGTGGGGCGTCCTGCTGCAGACGCTCAACCAGATCCGGGTTAGCAATGTAATCACGACCAAACGCAACCGCATCGATCAGACCGCGACCGATCAGATCGTCCGCTTTCTCAACGGTGTAGGCACCGGCACCAATGATGGCACCCGGGAAGAGATCACGCACTTTCTGACGGAAGGCGTCGGTGTAAGGCTGACCACCGGCCCAGTCTGGCTCTGAAAGGTGCAAATAGGCAATGTTGCGTTTCGCCAGCTCTGCGATGTACCACAGCGCCGCTTCTTCTTCATCCGGGCCGTTGTCCAGATTCTGGAAGCTGCCGATTGGCGAGACGCGAATACCAATACGATCGGCTGACCAGTTAGCGATGACCGCATCAACCACTTCCAGCGCAAAGTGACCGCGTTTTTCGATGCTGCCGCCATATTCATCGGTACGCTGGTTTGAATCTGGCGCCAGGAACTGATGAATCAGGTAGCCGTGCGCGGAGTGCAGCTCAAGCAGGTCAAAGTCGGCTTCACGCGCGTTAGCCGCAGCCTGACCAAAATCTGCCACGATCTGCTGAATCTCGGGCACAGTCAGTTCACGTGGCGTCGAAGTATCTTCGCGATAAACGCTGCCATCTTCAGCACGCAGTGAAGTACGGGTGCCTGCGGCAATCGCCGATGGAGCGACGGGGGCTTTGCCTTCCGGCTGCACGCTGTTGTGAGAGATACGACCGGTATGCCATAACTGTACTGCGGTGTGACCGCCAGCCTGATGCACACCTTCGTTAATCGCTTTCCATGCCGCAATCTGTGGCTGTGTATGTAAGCCCGGCGCACCGGCATAGCCCTTCGCCTGGAAAGAGATCTGGGTCGCTTCGGTGATAATCAGCCCTGCGCTGGCACGCTGGCGGTAATATTCCGCCATCATCGGGGTAGGGATGTCGCCTGGCTCAATGCTGCGCAGACGGGTCAGCGGTGCCATGAATACGCGGTTTGGGACGGTAATTGCGCCGACTTTCAGCGGACGAAACAGCTGGGTACTCGCCATAATAGCTCCTGATTAGTAGACCAGTCGTCTACAAACATGTTTTTTAAAAATCAGTGAATTTTAAGCCACTGTTCGATGGTACTTAGTGCCAGACGCAGTGGCTGCGCCTCGCGGGAAATTTTGCTCTGCAGACTGGCGCCGAGCCACAACAGCGACAGTAATTCTGCCATTTGCGCGGGAGGCTGTGGCAGGTTCAGCGTCTCCTGCTGCTCTGCAGCGATGAGTGTCCGGGCGTAGAGCGCAGTGATCTTCGCCGCGCCCTGCTGCAATGCGTCACGCATTGGCTCAGAGAGATCGCACACTTCAGCGGAGACTTTGACGCCCAGACAGCCAACAATATGGCCCTGCTCCACAAACAGCTCAACGGCAGCACGAAAGTGATTAAGCAGGCGCTCACGCGGCGTGCCGCTGGTCTGATTAAGCTGTAACGCTACATCCTGCAGGAAACGCGCAAAGTAGCGTTCCAGTAACGCCACGCCAAACGCCTCTTTAGAGCGGAAATAGTAGTAGAAGGAGCCTTTCGGCACCGCCGCCTGCGTCAGCAGTTCGCTGAGGCCCATTCCGGTAAAGCCGCGCTGCAGACAGAGTTGCTCACCTGTCTGGAGCAGGTGTTCGCGGGTTTCATTGCGTTGTAGCGTCTTATTCATAGCAACGAGGTTAGTAGACCAGTCGGTCTAATGCAACCTTGCACCAGGCGTTTGGCACAGAGTGTTCACCTGTCCATGAAAGAAAAGGATAATTGTGACCGGTCAGGGCTTACTTCCTGTGTAAACAGGCTACGCTTTTTAGTTAACTGTTTATTCTGTGAATCCGGAGTCGTGGTGGCCGAGCAGCTTGAGTTTTTCCCGGTTCCCAGTCCCTGTCGCGGCATCTGCCAGACGGATGCGCGCGGCTACTGCCTGGGATGTTTACGCAGCCGCGATGAGCGGTTCAACTGGCTTCGCTTCAGCGATGCCCAGAAGCGTGAGGTCATCCGTCTTTGTCAGCAGCGTCGTCAGCGTCTGCAGCGGCAGCAGAAAGGCGACGAGACGCCCGAACCGCAACAGCCGGAGTTATTCTGACGACGTTGCGCTTTCCGTTATACTCTCTGACACATTAATTGCAGCCCACGCGCAACAGGGAGAACGTCATGTTAGAACCGCAAGCCATCGCCTCACAGGGGCCCGATTTTTCACCGCTGATTATGGGGTATTGGCGTCTGATGGAGTGGGGTATGTCGCCTCAGGAGCGGGTCGCGTTTATTGAGCACCATCTGGAGCTGGGTATTACAACTGTTGATCATGCGGACATCTACGGTGATTACCAGTGTGAGGCGGCCTTTGGCGAGGCACTGAAACTGGCACCCGGACTGCGCGACCAGCTACAGATTGTGACCAAGTGCGGCATTGCCACCCGCGCCCGGCCTGAGCACCAGATTGGTCATTACATTACTGATAAACGTCATATCCTGCAGAGTGCTGAAAACTCATTACGCCATTTCCACATCGATCGGCTCGATTTGCTGCTCATCCATCGGCCCGATCCGCTGATGGCGGCTGATGAGGTCGCTGAAGCCTTTATGGCGCTGCATCACAGCGGCAAGGTTCTGCATTTTGGCGTCTCCAACTTCACACCATCACAGTTTTCCCTGCTGCAATCCCGTCTGCCGTTCTCGCTGGTGACGAATCAGCTGGAGATCTCACCGGTTCAGCAAAGCGTGCTGCTTGATGGATCGCTGGATCAGTGTCAGCAGCTGCGCATTCGTCCGATGGCCTGGTCCTGTCTGGGTGGTGGTCGCCTGTTTAACGATCCCCATTTCCAGCCGCTGCGTAACGAACTGGAAGCCGTGCGGCAGGAAACCGGTGCCACCAGCCTGGAGCAGGTGGTCTATGCCTGGATACTGATGCTGCCATCGCGCCCGCTGCCGATCATTGGTTCAGGTAGAGCAGCGCGGGTCAGCGAGGCTGCCGGGTCACTGAACGTAATCCTGACTCGCCAGCAGTGGTTCCGGATTCGCAAGGCCGCCCTGGGATTTGATGTGCCCTGAAGCGTAAAACTGCGTCAATTTTCAGCAAAATAGCGCAACAGCGACCAGACTTATCTCAACCCCTGGGATGCAAATGGAGTCACCATGAAAATGAAAGCAGTTGCGCTATCCGCTCTGATCGCCTGCGGTGCAGCACAGGCTGCCAGCGAGCAGGTTACGATCCATCAGGTTACCGCTGAAGGGATTGGAAAATCGCTGGGCACCGTAACGATTGACGAGACACAGTATGGTCTGCAGTTCACACCGGATCTGCAGGGGCTTCAGCCGGGCATTCATGGTTTCCATGTTCATGCCAAAGGCAGCTGTGAGCCGGGCGAGTCTGACGGAAAAAGGGTCGCCGCTGGTGCAGCTGGTGGGCACCTTGATCCGGCCAGCAGCGGTAAACATCTGGGGCCCTATGCAGAGGGACACCTGGGCGACCTGCCTGCGGTCTATGTCGATGACAAAGGCAACGCGACCTATCCGGTGCTGGCACCGCGTCTGAAATCGTTAAAAGAGATTAAAGGCAAAGCGCTGATGGTGCATGTCGGTGGGGATAATCATGCCGACCATCCTAAACCGCTGGGCGGCGGCGGTGCGCGGTATGCCTGCGGTGTAATCTGAATTTTCGGGCGGCAGGCAATGGCCGCCCGCTTTTCTCCTGACTGTTTATGAATTGTTGTACCATCCCTGACATTTCCCCCCTATGATATTGATTCAGGTAAGAAAGCGTGATGGGGAAAGGAGCAGGAAAATGAAATTTAAGGGCGCATTACTGCTGTGTCTGCTGCTGGTGGGATGCGATAAACCCAATGAGACGCAACTGGTTACTGAAACCGGACGGGAACTTCAGCGCACCATTGACACCAGCCCGATGCGTGTCACCTGCGAAAAGATCGCCAAAGGCCGGGAATGGCTGAGCCGCAACATGGTGCGCAAGCTGGAAGCACAGGGCTGTGATCAGGTCTTTCGCAGCGCCACCGAAACCAATTTCACTGATACCACCATCAATCGGCGCACTATGACCATGGTGTGCGGCGGCATCCACGGTCAAAGTTTTACCGGCACCGACCTCACACGCCGGTTCATCTTCTCACCCGATGAGAAAGCGCTGGTGATCGAACCTATGACTGAAATGGATAAAACCCGCTTCGAAGGCCATAAAACGCTACAACAGTTGCAGGAGGATTTTAACCGGCAGCAGCAGCAATATTGCCAGTAATCACGCCGGTACCGCCTGCTTCAGCTGTGCCAGCGAACAGCGTAATCGCCAGATAATTCCCGCCAGTTCGCTGGCCTCGTTGTTTTCCAGCGCCAGTAATGTGGCAATGGTCTCTTCCAGTTCCGTCAGCATCCGATCCAGCGAGCTGTGGCGCACGCCGCGGCTGCTGATAATCTGCTGTAAATTTTGCAGGCTGTTATCACGGAACGTCATCAGTGCTGCCGAACCGGCGCGCCATTCACGCAACTGCCAGACAATATGCGAGCAATTAAGCAGCACCACACCCCAGCGCAGTAGCCAGACGCGCGCCTGCTCATCACGGCTGTGACTGAGCTGGCTGATACGGTGGTAAATCTGCGATTCGAAACGACTCTCGCTGAGACGGGGCCGTTGCCGCAGTTGATCAAGAAATGCCAGCCGCAACGCCCGGATATGCCGTCGGCTGCGTCGCGCATCAGAACTGGGCCGCAGAATCTGGAACGCCAGCCAGGCGAGCAACACGCCGCAGACTTTGGCGATGTTATCGTTAAAAAAGTCCTGATAATCCCAGGTGGGCGGATTCGTCACCGCAATAAACGAGCCCATAAAGACGATGAACTGTCCCCACATCCCAGCCCGCTGTTTCTGCTGCAGCTTGAAGAGTTGCAGGGTCACCAGCAGCGGAAATAAAAACAGTAAAAACTGCCATAGCTGACTGATCTGCACCATCAGGCCAAACTTCATCACAAAGCTAAACGCAAACAGCCATAGCAGAGTTTTCAGCAGCAGCGTAACGCTGCCGCCGGGTGAGGGCACGGAAGCATAAAGCACGCAGGCAATGGCGGTCAGGGTGAGCGCGGAAGCCCCGGAAGACCATTGCGTATTGATCCAGAATGCGCAGCCCAGCACGATCACACAGAAGGTCCGCAGGGCGCTCCAGCCCGCTTCGGCACTGTCACTGTCGCGCGCCAGTGCCGGAACCGGCGGCGGCTGAAAGCGGGTATCGGCATCGGCGCGATCGAGCAGTCGAATCCAGCGTAGCACGTTGAGGTACATCCAGCAGAAGTAGCGCAGCCGCTGACAAAAGGCACGTTGCCGGTAGTCGCCATCCGTCGCAGGCGTCACGCTGCGCAGAATTTGCGCCAGACGATATTTATCGCACGCGGGTTTTGCCAGCTCAGCCAGCAGGCGTTGCAATGCCTCAAACAGCGCATCAGGCGCGTCCGGCCAGTTCAGTAACATACGGCGCAGGCTGGAAAGTACGCTGGTGAGTCGCAGCTGCTGGTGCAGCACATAGTTCAGGACGTTATTCTGTCGGCGAAAGCGATAGTGGCTCCAGAACGCCTGAATCCGCAGCAGATTCATGGTCAGGATCTGGCTGATGACGTTTTCATGCGCGACACGAATGGTATCGCTTGCTGAGGGCTGCAACAGTAACACCGCATGCTCCAGCAACCGGGCGTGCATTTGCTTCAGTGAGGTAATCAGCGCTTCGCCATCGGAAGTGCTCGGCAGCACCATCATCATCAATCCGGCGCAGAGAATGCCGCAAATCACTTCACAGACGCGTGCCTGCGCAATAGTCCACAGCGTAGTGATATCGGTGATATTCACGCTGCTGAAGGCGATGATGGCGGCGGTGTAACCCGTCAGTGAAAACGCGTAAGCGACATTATTCTGGTAGTGGTTTGAAATGCCGGTGCAGAGCGCCAGCCACCCCGCAATCGCAAAGGTAAACAACCATGGTTCATTCAGGGTATGTCCGGCAATCAGCAGCGCGGCGCTTGCTCCCAGCAAGCTGCCGACAATACGGCCAAAACTTTTACTGATCGCGCCGCCGACAGTGGGAAAACTGATCACGGCGGCAGAGGTCATCGCCCAGTAAGGCTCATCGAGATCCAGCCCATAGGCGATGCTCAGCGCCAGACACATCGCAATAGCATTACGCAACGCATAGCGCCACTGACCGGCGTTCGCCTTAATCCAGGGCAGTTGATCCCAGGCCAGCCACTGAAGATTCATGGCTGGATGGTGATGGTGCAGCTGGTACCGACCACTAAATCGGCATCGGCAGGAAGCGCGTTGAGACGAATGCGCACCGGCACTCGCTGCGCCAGCCGCACCCAGGGCACGTTTGGCTTAATATCGGGCACCAGGCCGCTGTCGAGCTCAATGCTCTGGTCATAGATAGCGCGGCCAATACTGTCCACCTGGCCCTGCAGCTGCATACCATTACTGTAGAGCACCACCTGTGCCGCCGCGCCAGGACGAATATGGCGCAGCTTAGTCTCTTCGAAATAGCCCATCACGTAATAAGAGTGGCTGTCGACCAGCGCAAACAGGGGAGAACCCGCGGTGGCATAGTTGCCGGGCCGCAGCGTCAGATTAGTGATCCAGCCATCCGCCGGAGCGGTCAGCGTGGTCTGCTGCAGATTCCAGCGCGCCCGTTCCCATTCAGCCTGCGCGGCTTTGGTACTGGCGGCGGCGGCACCAGAGCTTAAGCGTGCCGCATCAAGATCCTCGGCGGAGATAATGTTGCGTGGCAGGCTGCTGCGTCGGTTAAATTCATGCTGCGCTTTCGCCATGTCCGCCTGCGCTTTGCTAAGCTGGGCGGCGGCGTTGTCGAGGGCGATCTGCCACGGCACCGGGTCCAGCGTGAGCAGTTGCTCGCCCTTGTGTACAAACTGATTGTCTTTCACCTTCAGTTGCGTAATCCGGCCCGATACCTGAGGCGTGATATCGACCAGCTCTGCCCGCACTTTCCCGTCACGGGTCCAGGGCGACTGCATGTAGTAGTTCCACAGCCAGCCAGCGGCCAGCAGCGCGAGGGCAAACACAATCAGCGTGGAGAAATATTTTACCGCGTTAAATTTCATATCGATTATCCGTGACCGATGAGCCAGAGTGCGGCGGTAACGCACAGCACAAACAGGGAGAGATCAAACAGGGTGGGATGCCAGACATCGCCGGAGTAGATCCAGCCGCGCACCAGCGGGTGGATCAATAGCCAGAAAAAGAAGCCGAGGATCACCGCTTTGAATATTGGCGGAAAAAACAGTGAGGCGCCCACGACCAGGTCAGTCAGCGGATTCGCACCTGAAAAAGCAGGAGTGAGCACGTGATAACATCCTTCGTTAACCCAAACGGCAGACTTGAAGCGCTGCCACGTTATCGTGGCCTTGTCCGGGATTTGTAATTTTTCCTGTAAACTCGCAGAATAGTGTAAAATCTGGCTTGATAGCTAGCAAGCTAATTATAAGGAGATGAAATGGATACGCCCCTCGGAACGGATTTATCTCGCCTGGTGCGCATCTGGCGCGCGTTGATTGATCAGCGGCTCAAGCCGCTTGAGCTGACTCAGACTCACTGGGTGACGTTGCACAATATTCATCAACTGCCGCCCGAACAGTCGCAGATTCAGTTAGCCAAGGCGATTGGTATTGAACAGCCCTCGCTGGTGCGCACGCTGGACCAGCTGGAAGAGAAAGGACTCATTACCCGTTCGACCTGCGCCAACGATCGTCGTGCTAAGCGCATTAAGCTGACGCAGCAGGCGGAGCCGATTATCGAACAGGTTGAGAGTGTGATTGATGAGACGCGGGACGACATTTTGTCTGGCATCAGTCGGGAAGAGATCAGCCAGATGGTGACGCTGATCGCCCGGCTTGAGAAAAACATTCTCGAACTTCAGAACAAAGAGAAATAAAAAAACCGACGCGAGGGCGTCGGTTTTTTGTTTTACAGCATTAGCGAGGTGAAACCGTCACCTGGCTGCCGTTGGACGCCATCGCAACACGCTGGCCAACGGAGTAACGCGAGGCAGCCTGTTTCTGAACCACCATGATGGTATTGCCATCATCCTTACGGATTTCCAGCTCAACACCATCGGCTTTATTGACTGCGCCCTGTACGCCCTGGCCTGCTACGCCACCCAGAACCGCACCACCGGCTGTCGCCAGGCTACGCCCGGTGCCGCCACCAATGGTATTACCCAGGAAGCCACCCAGCACCGCACCACCGATTGCACCGATAACGTTGCTGTCATCGCCGCCCTGGATTTTCACCGGACGCACAGAAACTAAGGTACCGTACGAAACGCTCTGCACCTGTTTGGCTTCACTGGCACTGTAGGTATCACCCGACAGCGTACTGGTATTGCTACAACCTGCCAGCATAGCACCGGCCAGAGCGACCACAATTACACGCTTAATCATTTGAAACTCCTTTAGTCGAGAAGGCGCCACGTTTACCGCTGTATCCTGCACACAGTATAAGACACAAACCTGGCAAATTAATCCCTGTCCGAATAAAACACGGTTGGACCAAGCATAGACTATGCAGGATCAACAATAATTCAATCATCGATGAAAAATAGTCCCGTTACGTTATCGCTAAGCACAGTTGGATAAAAACAATTTAATCATAGAATTAGCGATCATTATTTGTCAGGCTAGCCGCAGATGAATCGTACTTCCCGCCGGAAGTAAGGAATGGCTATGAAATCAGGACGCTATATCGGGTTAATGTCAGGTACCAGCCTGGATGGGGTGGATGTGGTGCTTGCCGCCATTGATGAGAATATGGTGGCCCAGCAGGCGAGCTACTCCCATCCAATGCCACCCGCGCTGCGTCAGGCGGTGCTGGAAATCTGTCAGGGACAATCTCTGACGCTGTCACAGCTTGGGCAGCTTGATACCCGCCTGGGCCAGCTGTTTGCTGAGGCCGTGGTGACATTAATGAAGCGCGAGTCGCTGGAAGCCAGCGATATTACGGCGATTGGCTGTCATGGACAGACCGTCTGGCATGAGCCACTGGGTGACGCACCCAATACGCTGCAGATTGGTGACAATAACCAGATTGTGGCAGCAACCGGCGTTACCGTGGTGGGTGATTTCCGCCGCCGTGACATGGCACTGGGCGGGCAGGGCGCACCGCTGGTGCCCGCCTTTCACCAGGCGCTGCTGATGGATGCCACTGAACGCCGCATGGTGCTGAATATTGGCGGCATCGCTAATCTCTCCGTGTTGATTCCGGGTCAGCCGGTGCGCGGCTTCGATACCGGTCCCGGGAATATGCTGCTGGACGCCTGGATCTGGCGTAACCAGGGACAGCCCTATGACAAAGATGCGCAGTGGGCGCGCAGCGGAACAGTTATTCCGGCTCTGCTGGAGACGCTGTTGCAGGAGCCGTGGTTTGCATTGCCGCCGCCGAAAAGCACCGGGCGCGAACACTTCAATCTGGGCTGGCTGGAACAGCATCTGCGCTACTTCCCGGGTCTGGCACCGCAGGATGTGCAGGCCACGCTGGTTGAGCTGACCGCTATCACCATCACACAGCAGGTGATGCTCAATGATGGCTGCGACCGTCTGCTGGTGTGTGGCGGCGGGAGTCGCAATCCGCAACTGATGGCGCGTCTGGCTGCGCATCTTCCCGGTACAGAAGTGACCACTACCGATGCGGCGGGAATCAGTGGCGATGATATGGAAGCACTGGCGTTTGCCTGGCTGGCGTTCCGCACGCTCTCCGGGCTGCCGGGCAATCTGCCTGCGGTGACAGGCGCACGGGAACAAAGTGTGATTGGCGCAATCTATCCGGCCAATTCACTCTATCGACGTTAAGTGGGGATGGCGGGGGCTGAATGCCCCCGCAGGAGAGCAGGCGGCCGTCAGGCGGCGCCGGAGAGATGCGTCAGGTTACGAACCCCGGTTATCACCGTGGCCACCATGGTTTCACGTCGGGTAATCACCTCAACCTGGTAAAACCGGCTGCGGTAGGCGATAGAATAGATAATCGGATGGTATTTATTACCTTCTCCGTAGCGTGAGTAGTGCGCTTCGAGCGCACGGGTCGCAGCCAGGATATGGGAGGGTTCTTTATCACCGCGGATGATTTGCTTCATTCAGTTCCTCAAATGCTGTTCCTGGAGTCACGTCGCACGCAGGGCGCCGTAGCACTGGCCTAAACACTGAACATCTGACTGCTAAACATTTAATCGCTGATTTTATTATGACTGACTGTGACGCGGGAAGATGACAGAAATATGATCCCCCGGCGCTGTTAATTATTTAGCAGCAGCCGGAGAATCCAGCAAGGCAGGGAATCGCAAATTCATCCTAATCGCAGTGTTAAACCAGCTCCGGCCAGGCCACGGCGGCGATGCCATTGAGTTCAGGTCTGGAGAACAGGAAACCCTGAAACTGGGTCACGCCTGCCGCTTCAAGCCACATCCACTCTTCAGGCTGTTCAATGCCCTCCGCGATAACGCCAATCTCCAGTGAGGCGCAGCATTTCAGAATGGCATGAATGATTGCCTGCTTTGGCCCACTTTTATGCACATCAGAGATAATGGCCCGGTCGATCTTGATCTTGTCGGGCTGAATGCGGGTCAGCAGCGACAGCCCGGCAAAACCGGCACCGAAATCATCCAGCGCCAGACTGATACCAGCCGCCTTCAGCTGCCTGATAGCGGCTTCAAAGGCCTCGGGTTGCGAGATAATCTCATTCTCGGTGAACTCAACCATGATCTGCTCCGGCACCAGCCCCTGCGCAGCAATTTCGTTCAGCAAAACCGGGACGGCGTCGGGGATTTCCACCAGAGTCATGGGCAACAGATTGATCGACAGGGTCATGCCCTCGATCCCCAGATGTTTCGCCTGGGTAAAAGCGAGCTTTTTCGAATTCAGATCGACCTGATAGAGCTGCTCGCGTGATAGTCCGGCAAAGTACTCAAGCGGTGGTTCTCCCTGCGGGCCGCGAAGCAGCGCCTCCAGCGAGACAATTTCACAGGCGAAGGGGTCAACGATCGGCTGAAAAGCAAAGCTGACCTCATCTGTTGCCAGCAGCGCCGCATTGCCTTCGCGCTGCTCTGACTCATCACGAATAAACGACCAGCCCCTGGCGGAAGGGATCTCGAAATAGTTCTCTTTTTCCCGCGCTTCGACAAAAGTGCGCAGGAAATGCAGGGCGCGATCGGCATAGGTCAACTGATATCGGGTGGTGCACTTCGCCAGCACCGCTTCCAGCACCGTCTCTTTATCATGCAGCCGCAGATCGAACAGCTCCATCCCGACGTGACCAAAACGACGCGCCGGTGCGTAATCGCGCAGCAGTTCGACCAGATTATGGTGGCGCGGGTCCTGACAAATACGGCTGTAGACTGCCTTAACCGCCGCCTCAGGCCCTTCAAGCAGCTGGAAAAAGTGCGTGCCATTGAACAGCAAAATTCCGGTAACGCTGGATGATTTATTGATTTTATTCGCTTTTAACGCCAGATCATTCAGGGTTTTCAGCGGCACATTCTCTGTAATGTGGCTGCGATAAATGATTGTCGACAACATAAAGTTTTCCGGAATTTTTAATTTTTGTTAACACACTTTACCAGAAGGTTCTCCACGGGAGAACGTGGGGCCGTGTGCCTTTCTCGCCAGGGCACTATTTAGTCTTTAATCGGTAACGCTGAATCGCCCGTTCCCAGAGTGCGCTGCATAAAAACGGTATCCAGCCAGCGGCCGTGTTTGAAACCCACCGAGCGCAGAATGCCGGTCATTTCAAAGCCCGCGGCGCGATGCACGGCAATTGACCCCTGGTTCTCGCTGTCACCGACGTTAGCAATCAGCTGGCGGTATCCTGCCTGCTCAGCCCAGCTGATTGCATGCTCCAGCAGACGTGAGCCGGCTCCGCGCTTCTGAAATCCAGGGTCGATATAAATAGAGTCTTCCAGCGTATGCCGGTAGGCATAACGCGGACGATAGGGGGCCAGATAGCAAAACCCGCGAACGTCCCCGTCGCTGACGGCGATGAACCACGGCAGGCCAGCCTGCTGAATCTTTCGCATCCGCTCGCCCATCTCTGCGGCCTCAGGCGGCACCGTCTCAAAAGAGCCGGTGCCGTTAAGGACGTGCCATGCATAGATCTGCTGAATCGCCGCGATGTGGCGTTCATCTGCTTCATAAATTTCCATAACCTGCTCCGGCTTTTCATCTGAAAATCTGCACCTGGTTGAAAAACAACGGTATAGCGGGCGATTATAGGGCGCAATATAAATATGATGCGCTGCCGTTATTTCATATCTGCCATGTTTTCCAGGAATATTCCTGGCAGAACGTGGACAAAATAAAGACGCCGGTTTAGTACCACAACTGAATGGCGGTTAAGCCTATTCTGAAAACAGCATCAGTCGGGTGATTCGTGCCAGAGTTAAGGCTATTATCTTTGCGGTTTTGGTGGGGCTAAGTGATTTTGCGGAGGCGCAGCGTGATGCGATTTATTGATTTTCTGAATAGTAAGCAGGGGCTGCATGCAGCAAGAAATCACTGCTTTGAATTAAATGGTGTAGTGCTGGGTCATTTCACGGCATTATTCCTGCACGATAACCAGATTATTTTTACCAAAGATGGTAAGCAATGCGCTGTACCTTATTATCTGGGTCCCGAAGAGGATTTACTTCAGCAGAAAGTTAATCCCCGTATTAAAAATATCCGTGCGATCTGATTCGCGCGGGTGATTGTTATCACGCGATAGTCCGCCACGTAAAATGATTACTCCTCATTAGCCGGATACATATTTTCAGACTGTCTGGCATGGCATAGCAGCGACGATTTATTACATTTACCGGCGATTTTATCTCTTTCGCCGCCGTCTGCTTATTTAACTGCCTCGCCGCTGTTCTTTGCAGGTGCAATAAACAGCAACAGCAGGGCAACGATCGCAAAGAGCGTTAAGGCCGTTGTGGCACCCCAGCAGGCGTAGAGCTGACCAAACAGCAGCGATCCCACAACCTGACCTACCGCCAGCATAAAAAACAGGATGCCGACGCCCGTCGCCGGGTCTTCGGCGGTGGCGCGAGCGCCCCAGACCAACAGCACGCCTGACAGGGTAACGTAACCTGCGCCGCAGCAGGCAACCGCGATGCCTAAGCCGATAGATTCACCATGACTCATGGCCAGCACCAGCAGCGGCAGTGCCATACCACACAATGACAGCCGGTAAACCCCATTTAGCCCTATACGGGCAGCGACCAGGCCGGTTGCCGCACCCACAATGCCTGCACTTCCCGCAATCAGCCAGAGTAAGCGGGCGGTCTCTGCATCAACACCGACATGCTGACGCAGAAGCGCCGACCCAAAGCTCCACCAGGCTGCACTGACCAGGCCCGACATCAGCGCGATACCCATCAGCTGGCGCATAGTGCGGCGATAAAATCGCTGTTGCCAGTGACGCACTCTGGAGGTGCGTTCGGCCGCCTGATCCTTTAACACGCGCATGACTGGCAGCACACAGAGCAGTGATAGCAGGGCAAACAGCAGGCAGGCGGCGCGCCAGCCGCCAGGCAGCATGCTCAGGATCACTACCGTCAGGATAATGCCTGCGCTGGTACCTGCATTGATCAGTGTGTTTGTGCGCGGCTGACGTGCTGCAGGAATTCTGTGACTGACCGCTGCGGCCAGTGCGGGTGAAGCCAGACCAGAACTCAATCCGGCGATAAACAGTCCGGCCGCCAGCATCAGTACTGAAGAGGCACTGGCGAGCAGAAGCAGACCTGCCGTTGCACTGAGTGAGGCCAGTAACGCGGTCACACGTGTGCCATAGCGATCGGTCAGCGCGGCTGAAGTGAGAATAGTGAAGCAGTAAGCCGCAAAGCTGCATGCCGACAGCAACCCTGCCTGCTGTGGGGTAAACGGGATATCTGACGAGATAGCAGGCAGCATCAATCCCCATGAGAAGCGGGCCATGCCGTAAGTTGCGGCGATCAGACTAAAGCCGGTGAGGGCCAGAGCGGTAGCCGATCTCATCCGGTCACGCCGTTTTGACGCAGTAGCTGACGGGCGACCTGAGCCGCCTGTCGGGCTGCGGCGGGACCGGTGAGCAGCGCCGTAGTGATCGCGCCTTCGAAGAGTATCCAGATGGCATCACTCAGTTGCCGATCTTCAGCACCGTACAGATGCGTCACACACTGTGTGATGTAGTGGCGCATTGTGGCACGGAAGGCCAGTGCCTGCGCGGCCAGCTCACTGTCACGCTCAGCGTATTCCCCCCAGGCTTTCAGGAAGAAGCAGCCATGGGCACCGTTCGCCTTTGTCCAGTCGCCCAGCACCACAAACAGCTGCGCTATCGCCTCTGGCTGTTGCGGTGGCAGCAAGTCAGCCATAAAACGCTGCTCACGAGCACTCAGCACGGCAGAGGTTAGTGCCTCGCGTGAGGCGAAGTGGTGATAAAGCGTACGCGTAGAGACACCGGCTTCCCGACAGAGTTGATCGGTGCTGGTAGCGTGAAAGCCATGTGTGTAGAAGAGCCGCTCGGCAGCCTGAATGATATCGTTTCTCTTTTTCATTCCTCAAAAGTAAACCGATCGTTTTACTTTTTCAAGCCCATTTCTATCCTTTGAATACGGCAGTATTGATAAATCCCCGACGGCGGCTACTCTGGCGCTTCGCTTAAAGGCGTGCCGCAGGCTGTTTTTATTCTTTTTCAGTCTCTGTTTATCAATACTCATACTTACCCCGGTGGGGATGAACTTAGTTAGTTGTGACTCTAATCATAACGGAGGGTACTTGCAGGATAAATTAACCATATCACCTGTTAGTCCGTTGTTTTTAATGCATTATTTTAAGTTTAGCTGCTTTATTGATGCATTAGCATTACAACTACAACAGGGGGTGCAAAACGGAAGGGTATGTTTCAGTGCGTCGAATGCCTGAAGCGATATCATCGGCAAAAAAGGGCATATTCTCAAAGTCAGTTTGCGTTACGCAATAAAGTGGTTTTAGGGTAAATTCTCAGTTAGTTTAATAACGCTTCAGATTACAAAAAAAACCTCTTACGAATTTTGGTTCGTTTTTTTAAGATACATACAGCAACTATCAGGATGACTACCATGCTTAAAGCCAGCTACTATTATCTGTGCCCGCGTCCCATGGGTGGATGGATTTTACACAAAGAAGGTTGCGTTAATCTGTCAAAGAACGATAAACGCGTCTTTATTGGTTCGCTTTATACCCGGCAGCAGGCGCTGGCAGTGGCGAAAGTCCATCACGCCAATGCCATTCTCTGTAATGCCTGTCTGAGCACGTTTATTTGCCCGACAAGCAACAGCACGACAATTAAACCGGCGCGCGCAGCAACCCCAACCCGTCATACGCCAAAACATTAATTCACGGGCGTTAAATTCGCCGGCAACACATGGCCACATAAAAAAGAGAATAAAGCGAAATAACAGGGCGGGGCGTTCAGAATAAAAAAGGCAGCGTAAAGACGCTGCCCTGATATTTATGCCTGTTTAGGCTGGCCATTAGAGGCGGTAATTCCGCCATCGACCGGCAAATTGACGCCGGTAATATAACTGGCTTCATCGCTGGCAATAAAAAGAATGGCATGGGCGATATCATCTGCTTCACCCGCACGGCGTAGCGGAATGCGATCGTAAAAGCGTTCCATCAGCGCCTGATCCTGACTGGCATCTTCGGTCAGGTCGGTGAGGGTAAAGCCGGGGCAGACTGCATTAACCCGCACGCCATCTGCGCCGTAGTCCATCGCCAGTGCACGGGTAAAATTAGTGATCGCCCCTTTGGCTGCGTTGTAGATGCTCATGCCCCAGTCGCCGCCTAAGCCGGAAACGGAAGAGATGTTGACCACGTTGCCTTTGCTCTTTAACAGGGCAGGCATGAAATAGTGTACGCCATGGAAAACGCCATCAAGGTCGGTTTTCATCAGGGTTTTCCATGCGTCGAGTCCGACTTCATGGACGCGGCCCTGCACGATAACGCCCGCGTTATTCACCAGCACGTCAACCCGGCCATACTTCTTCAGCACGGTTTCTGACAGCTGCTTAACCTGATCGGCTTCTGAGACGTCGCACGCTGCTACCAGGTGATCGCCGGGCGTCATTCCGGCCAGCGTCTCTTCCAGTTTCTGCGCGGTACGACCTACCAGCACGACGGATGCCCCTTCTTCAGCGAAGCGCTTTGCGCTGGCTTCGCCAATGCCGGACCCGGCACCTGTCACAACCACAACTTTCTGCGTAAATCTGGACATTATGCCTCCTTATCAGCATCAATTCTCACTGTTAACAACCGGTTAAGCCTGGCAGCCATCGCCAGAAACACAAGCGCAGCGCGAAATGCGCTGCGCCAGATGACGACTTTCTAACCGGGGTTAACGGCTATGGACGTCTGAACAGGGCGAAGCTGCGTCCTTCCAGTTCGAAATCCTTTTCTTTAGTAATCACCAGACCGCGCTTCGCGGTGTCGCTGGTGGTCAGTTCCAGCACCCAGCCGCCTTCACCAAACTGCGGAATCTGGAACGGTACATTGCCTTCAAACGGATTGAACAGCATCAGGACGTCATGCCAGATGCCTTCCTCAGTCTGCAGGTCCGGCCGGCCGATATAGACGCCCAGTGTTGAGCCTTCATCCCACTGCTCAGCCTGCTGGAAGCCGCCACCGGCGTTAAACCATTTGATATCCATACCGTCGCGCCAGCTTTCACGGCGCAGCAGCGGCTGCTGCGCACGTAACGTCAGGATCTGGCGGGTGAATTCGCGCAGCGCCTCGGCAGATTCCGGCAGGTTATCCCAGTGTACCCAGGAGATTTCGCTGTCCTGGCAGTAGCCGTTGTTGTTACCCATCTGGCTGCGGCCAAACTCATCGCCTGCCAGCAGCATCGGTGTACCGTGAGAGAAGATCAGCGTGGCAAGGAAGTTGCGCTTCTGACGCTCACGCACTGCGTTGATGCCTTCATCTTCGGTCGGGCCTTCGACGCCATAGTTGTACGAGCGGTTGTCGTTGTGACCGTCGTTGTTATCTTCGCCATTGTCCGCATTTTGTTTGTCGTTGTACGACACCAGATCGTTGAGGGTGAAGCCATCGTGCGCGGTAATGAAGTTAACGCTGGCCCACGGGCGACGACCGTGCTGATCGTAAAGGTCACCGGATCCCAGCAGGCGGGCGGCAAAGTCGGTAGAGACGTTGTTGCCTTTCCAGTAATCACGTACCGTATCGCGGTACTGATCGTTCCATTCTGCCCAGCCAGGCGGGAAGCTGCCCACCTGATAGCCGCCCGGACCGATATCCCAGGGTTCGCCAATCAGCTTTTTCTGCGACAGAATCGGGTCCTGCATCACGGCATCGAAGAAGCCGCCGCGCGGGTCAAATCCATCGGGTTCACGACCGAGAATGGTGCCGAGGTCGAAACGGAAACCGTCAATATGCATCGACTCCGACCAGTAACGCAGTGAATCGAGCACCATCTGCAGCACGCGCGGATGCGAGGTGTTCACGGTGTTGCCGGTGCCGGTGTCATTGATGTAGTAACGATGCTGGTCTGGCATCGTACGGTAATAGGAGAAGTTGTCGATGCCCTTAAACGACAGCGTCGGACCCAGCTCATTGCCTTCGGCGGTGTGGTTGTAGACCACGTCGAGGATCACCTCAATGCCGGCATCATGGAAGGCGCGCACCATGTCACGAAAGCCCTGAATGCCGCGCGGCCCGAAATAGCGGGTCGCGGGCGCAAAGAAGCCCAGCGTGTTGTAGCCCCAGAAGTTTTTCAGCCCTTTATCCAGCAGATGCTGATCGTCCGGGAACCAGTGCACTGGCAGCAGTTCAACCGAGGTAATGCCCAGACTTTTAATGTAGTCGACGGTCGATTTGTGGCTCATGCCGTCAAAAGTGCCGCGCATTTCCGGCGGCAGCGCGGTGTTGAGCTGCGTGAAGCCTTTGACATGAGTTTCATAAATCACGGTTTTAGGCCATGGCACGTTCGGGCGGTTTTGATCGTGCCAGTCGAATTCATTCGGGTCGACAACCCGACACTTTGGCGTAAACGGCGCACTGTCACGGGTGTCGAACGTCAGATCTTTATCGTCGTGATAAAGATCGTACGCGAAATGGGCCTCGTTCCAGGCGATGTCGCCCGCAAGTTCACGCGCGTACGGGTCGAGCAGCAATTTATTCGGGTTAAAGCGATGGCCATTTTCCGGATCATAAGGACCATAAACGCGATAGCCATAGAGCGCGCCGGGTTTCAGCCCCGGAATATAGCCGTGCCACACTTCATGGGTATATTCCGGCAGCTCCAGACGGGCAATTTCCGTTTTGCCGCTGGGATCGTACAGGCAGAGTTCAACCCGCTCGGCGTGGGCGCTGAACAGGGCGAAGTTCACGCCCTGGCCATCAAAGTTGGCCCCCAGCAAATGGCTGTAACCCGCCGTAATTTCAAAACGCTGACTGTTTGACATTTATGCCTCGTTATTCAATGAACAGATTGACGCGTAATAAACAAATTCATTCGGATTTCACTGTGCCACCAGCACGGCGCACCACTGCGATGCCAGCTCTGTAAGCGGCAACGGGTCGCTGGCATTGAGGGTTTTACCGCTCAGTTGATCCTGATAGCGGCGATTGCCCAATGCCGCAGGCAGGTCGATGACCGTGTCAGCCCAGCGCGCTGCGGGTGGCTGATCGAGATTCTCTGGCAGCGCGTTAAACACCCGGCGTGACACAATCACAATGACCGCCTGATCCTGGTATGTGCGGGCAAAGGCGAGTACGTTATCCTGCTGCTCGCCCTCCGCTGATAGCGCCAGATAGTCACCCTGGCGGAACAGTTCAGGCTGCTGCTGACGCAGCGCCAGCAGCTTCACAATCGCCTGCTGATTGACCTGACCGCGCAGCCAGTGCGCTTCGCTGCTGTCTTGCTGTGGCGCATTAAGCATCGCGGCCAGGGCGTCGAAATCAGGTTCGCGGCGGTTATCGGGATCGACCAGACTGAAGTCCAGCGCTTCGCTGCCCTGATAAATATCGGGTACGCCGGGCGCGGTAAGCTTCACCACGGTCTGGGTCAGACTGTTGACCAGCCCGGCACGCATAAAGGGTTGCAGCGACTGGCAGAAATCACTGAGGAAGGCCCTGTTGTCAGGCGCGAGCAGGTGACGGGCATAGCCCAGCACCGCCTCTTCATAGGCGTCGTTATTGTCGGCCCAGTCGGTGCGCAGTTTGGCTTCACGCAGCGCTTTCTCTACATAAACCACAAAGCGGGCTTCCAGCGCCGCCAGACCCTCCGCATCCTGCGGCTGCAGGGTGGTTGGCCAGACGCCAGCCAGCGCTTCATACAGCATCCACTCGACCGCCGGTTCCGGTGCCGGACCATCTTTCAGGTGAACGACATGATCGTTATTCATTTCACGCCAGCGGCTGACGCACTCCGCCCAGCGCTGCGGCGCTTCGGTCAGCGTATAGAGACGCGCACGGGCATCTTCACCGCGCTTGGTGTCGTGCGTTGAGGTGCCTGACAGCGCATCGGGCTGATGTTCGCGCCGCGCCTGCATCTCTGCATGGAACTGATCCTGCGAGAAGTGACGCGCCAGCGGCTCAGCCCCCACTTCATTCAGCGCCAGCGCCATGTGCTGACGGAAGAAAAGGGTGTCCTCTACCGATTTCGCCATCAGCGGGCCGGTCAGTTGCTGAAAGCGAGTGCGGAACTGTGTGGCATCGTCGCGGGCAGCGTCGGGAATCTCAGCACGCAGAATGCGTGTCAGAAAGTCGAGCGCCTGCGTGTCCGGTGCATGGGCACTGGCTTTAACCTCGCTGACGACCTGTTGCAGCAGCGCAGTGTCGGCCGGTGTCAGGCCCTGCGGTGTGCCATAGGTGCGGTAAACCGGGAACGCCACCAGCAACTCACGCAGCGCATTTTTCAGTTCGGCTTCCGGCTGTGGCGTGTCTTCTGTATCAGCAATTTTCAGCGCCAGTTGGTGTAACCGGTTAAATTCACCCGCGAAGTTGCGGTTCGCCATCAGCAGCTTGGCAGCACGCAGCTCCGCTTTCATGTCGACGGTTTTGCCGATGACGGCCTGATATGCTTTGCGCAGGCCGCTCAGGCGATCGCTGTCGACCAGCAGATTGGCGAGCGCAGCCATAAATTCATATCCGGTGGTGCCGGAAACCGGCCACTCGTCAGGCAGCTGTTCATTGTCGCCGAGGATTTTTTCCACGGTGAGATAGCAGTCGGGACCGGCAGCCTGGCGTAACTGCTCCAGATAGCTGCGCGGATCGGCCAGGCCATCCACGTGGTCGACGCGCAATCCCTGCACTGCGCCGCTGTGCACCAGTTCGAGGATCAGCTGATGTGCAGCATCAAAGACCTCCTTATCTTCCACGCGGACACCCACCAGACCGGTCACTTCGAAGAAGCGGCGGTAGGAGAGGTCATTGGGCGCATCACGCCACGAGATCAGTCGCCACGGCTGCTGCTCATGCAGTTCGGCAATCTGTACGGCATCGCGCAGGGCGAGCACCGCCTCTTCCCGATCCTGCCAGGTCTCAGGTTTCAGCGGATAGAAATTGTCGAAGTAGGCCAGCGCCGGCTTGCCGGTCTGGGGATCACGCTGCACGCTGATCTCACCTTTTGCCAGCACCGCCTCAAAGGTGTCACCGAGGAACGGCAGCGTCAGGCGGCGTGACCAGTCGATATCGAAATAGTGCCCATAGCGACTCTGTTCGCCATGCTCAATGACATCGCGCCACCACGGGTTCTCCAGTGAGGCGGCCATATGGTTCGGCACGATGTCGAGGATCAGCCCCAGCCCGGCTGCTTTCAGCGCGGCAGCCATGCGATCAAAGCCTTCACGGCCGCCAATCGACGGCTCGATCTGGTTAACGTCGGTCACGTCATAGCCGTGGGTCGACTCCGCGGTCGCGCTGAAGATCGGCGAGGCGTAAAGATGGCTGATACCCAGCTGTTTCAGGTAGGGCACCAGCGCTGCCGCACGGTCAAAGGTCATGCCGTTGCGGAACTGGATGCGGTACGTTGCGGTAGGAATATTCATTCTGCTTCTCTCTTTTCCAGACGCACCACGATAGCGTTGGGAATCAGTTCGGTAGCGGTCTGCGGCCAGGCAAACAGGGTTTCACCCGGCAAGTCCGGGATCGGCTGCGTGCTGTCGCCGACGTTCAGCGCCAGTGACAGTGTGCCCAGCGGGAAGTCCCAGCGTACTGCCAGGAAACCTTCTGCTGTTTTCACTATCTGACCGGCATCCCCTCCGGCGGTCTGCAACAGCGGCACGATATGTTCCTGACGCAGCGCCAGCAGATGACGGGTCAGCGCCAGCCACTGCTGACCTTCCGGCGTTTCTGTGCGCTGCCAGTTAAGCTTCGACTGTTCAAAGGTGGTGACATCGTTGGGATCCGGCACCGTTTCACCGTGACCGGCATGGCCTTCGAACTCGCGGGCGCGACCTTCACGCACCGCTTTGGCCAGATCGCCATGGAAATCGGTGAAGAACAGGAACGGCCGGGTTTCGCCATACTCTTCGCCCATAAACAGCAGCGGAATGTGCGGCGAGACCAGTAACATGGCCAGCAGCACCTGCGTCCGTTCTGCGCCTGCCAGCGAGACCAGCCTTTCGCCCTGCGCGCGGTTGCCCGTCTGGTCATGGTTCTGGATAAAGTCGACAAACGCGACCGGCGGCTGGCTGCTGCTTTTCACCCCGCGCGGCTCGCCCGACTGCGACGAGACTTCACCCTGATAGACAAAGCCTTCTGCCAGCGCACGTGCTACCCGCTGTTCCGGCTGGTCGGCGAAATCCTGGTAATAAGCGTGCGTTTCACCGGTGGCCAGCACATGCACGGCGTTGTGGAAGTCATCGTTCCATTCGCCGGTGAACAGCGGAGCCTCTCCGTTTTCATCACGCGGATGCAGGAAGGTGACGTTACGGCAATCTTCGGTAGTGAGATGAACAGGACGGTCGGTAATCGTGGCGCGGATGCGCTCAGCAATTTCAATCAGCACATGCTTTTCGCTGGGGTCATCAATCTGATCGATGGCGTCAAAGCGCAGGCCATCCAGATTAAACTCCTGCAGCCAGTAGAGCGGCGCTTCCACGATGTAGCGGCGCACTGCATCAACGTCATAGGCGATACCCGCGCCCCACGGCGTCTGGCGCTCTTTGTGGAAGAAGTCTGGCGCGAGCAGCGGCAGATAGTTGCCCTCAGGACCGAAGTGGTTCAGCACGATATCCAGCACCACCGACAGACCGTGACCGTGTGCCGCATCGATAAAGGCTTTAAAATCATCGGGTGACCCGTAGGCAGCATGGGGTGCATAGAGCAGCACGCCATCGTAACCCCAGCCACGATGGCCGCCAAACTGCGACACCGGCAGCACTTCAATCATGGTGATGCCGGTTTCAGCCAGCATGGGCAGCTTCTCAATCGCCGCCCGGAAGGTGCCTTCAGGCGTAAAGGTGCCGATGTGCAGTTCATACACCACCGACTCCTGCCACGGACGACCCTTCCAGCCTGTGTTCTGCCACTGATACGCATCAGGGTCGATCACCAGCGACGGGCCGTTAACCTCCGCTTTCTGGGCGCGGGCGGCGGGATCGGGCACGGCCGTACCATCCGCCAGCACAAAATCATATTCGGCGTTCGCCGCTACACCGGCGACCTGGGCTTCAAACCAGCCATCCGCCTGCGGTGTCATTTCAATGTCTTTGCCGGAGAGACGCAGCGTCACGCGTTGCTGACCGGTTGCCCAGAGGCGGAAACGTACCTCATCACTGGCAACCCGTTCAACGCCCCAACTTTTAAAAAAAGATTTGGATTCCATTCAGTTGCCTCATTTAGCCTGGAAATACGCGATGGCGGCCACCGCGAGAAAAGGATGTCGATGACGTAAGCGTCAAAAATCATAAACCTTGCAGCGAGACCAGGATGCCAGGTGGGCTGGCGCGTCTCTTCAGCCAGGATGCTGGACTGATATTCAGCGTAATGCGGCGGGAAGAAAGGAGTGAGACCGCTTCCACGCGGCATACAGAGAGTAATCATAGACTAAGATGTTGCAATCGCAGGGCTGCAGGGCGTCTGGCGGCATAAATTTGCGTTAATTGCCGTGAATCGGACTCTGCCTGGGGACAGGAGACGGTGCAGGCGCAGAAAACCCTGCCGGATGGTGCGGATTCGCTATAAGCTTAAACGCGATCGCGCTCGATGACCTGCGGCGCTGAATACTTCATAAGGATGTTACGTGACGAAACGAATTCTGTTAGCCGCGCTGTTGTTGCTGCTCGGCGCCTGTTCCAGCCAGGTCGGGCACCGGCTGGACAGCAGTAATCTGCAGCACATTCATGCCGGTCAGACCACCAAAGCTCAGTTGATTGCGCTGTTTGGTCAGCCTGACAGTGAAACGCCTTACCCGGACGGGCAGCGGCTGCTGAAGTGGACCTACAGCGAGGCGCGCACCCTGAACACCACCGAGGGGCAGACGCTGACCGTGCAGATGAAAAATGACAAAGTGCTGAACTATGCGCTCAGCAAGAGTTAGTGCTTAGCAACCTTTACTCCGGCGGTGGCAGAAGCTTGCCACCGCGCGTCATTGTACGCCGTTCTGCTGCGCATCCCGGCTGTCGGGCCGCGGCTGAGCCAGCCGGGCAAAATCCGATCCTGCCGGGTGCTGGTAAATCTGCAGTTCAAAGAGTCGGGCCATCGCATAGATATACTCAAAAATCGCCGCCTGGGTATTTTCATAATCAGCCCAGAAAATCGAGGAGGTGAAGCAGTAGATCTCCACCGGCAGCCCATCCGGCGACGGCTTCAGCGGCCGCACCACGATATACATCTCTTTCATAATGTCATCGCGCTGGGCCAGCCAGCCAGTCAGGTATTTACGGAACACCATCAGATTGGTGATGCCGTTTTCCATAAACCAGCGGTCGCCAACGGCATTGATATCGCGTCCATCCAGTAGCTCAGTGATCGTTTCGCCTGCGAGACGGATCTGGCTCATCGACTGCAGCATCTCCTGATTCACAAAGGTGATCGACTTCTGATCAAGATAAAAGCTGCGCATGATGCGGCGCGCGCCCGACGAGAACATCGCCTGCCAGTTGGTGTAGGTCTCGGTCAGGAAGTTCTTGGTCGGAATACGCGAAATGGTGTTATCCCAGTTGCGGATGGTGATGGTATGCAGCGCAATGTCGATCACTTCGCCGCTGATATTTCTGTCCGGCATCTCAATCCAGTCGCCCAGTTGCAGGACATCGTTGGAGGAGAGCTGAATGTTCGCCACCAGCGACAGCAGTGTATGCTGGAAAATCAGCATCAGCACTGCGGCAACCGCACCCAGCGAGGAGATAATAATTGCCGGTGATTTGTTGGACATTATCGCCAGAATCATGATCGCGGCGATGATATGCACCAGGATTTTGCCAATCTGGATATAGCCCTTGATCGAATGATTCTTGCGCTTGGATTTGCGCGTATAGGAGTTGTTAACAATCTCCAGCACTTCGTTGAAGAAGATCGACAGATAGACAAAAAACAGGATGCCGCAAATGGTCTGAATCGCGACTTTCAGATTTTCAGGCAGGCCCGGCATGAATTGCAGGAAATTGTAGACCACAATCACCGGCACAAAATTTGACAGCTTTTGAGAGAGGCGAATGTCCTTATCCAGTGGCACACCCTTTTTATGCCCGCTGAAAAAGACCCGCCTGATGACTTTGACGATGAAAAATTTGCAGATCAGGTGAGTGACCATCCCGGCCACGATCAGCAGCAGCAGGCTGAAGCTGATCGATAGCACCCTGTTCCCCTCAATAAAACTCATCAGACTCTGAATGTAATGCATGTTAACCACGAGCGAAAAAGTAAGGGGCGAATTCAACCACAGCATGGGGTCGGTTGTTAAGCGCCGAATGCGTTCAGACAGAGTCGTAACTTTTTTCTGCCCTGAGCGGCGCGCTGGCTGCGCCCGGCGGGGGCGGATTGCTAACTTCTTTGCCGGTATACTCAGATAAATCCCAGGCTGGCCGATAACCACTCTAACTTCTCTGACATGAGCCTGCGGACATGCTTAAAAATCTTAAAATAACTCACGGTATTCTGGCGGTGCTTGCCGTCTTTATTACGTTACTGACCCTGACCGGATTTCTGTTCTACAACGGCGTCGCAAAAGCCGATAAAAACTTTGTGGCCGCCGAACAGCTGACACTGCAGCAGCAGCATCTGAGCGATGCGGTGAAAACCCTGATTAAAACCCGCGTTACCATCAACCGCGTGGCGATCCGTTTCCTGAAAAACCAGCAGGATCCTAAATCACTGGCGGCCATCGCCACGCTGCTGGAGCAGGCGGGACAGTCTGCGGACAAAGCCGATGCCGACTTTAAAGCGTGGCAGGCGATGCCGCGCAAAGAGGGGCAGAGCGAAGCCCAGTCGACGCAGGTGCAGAACGCCTATCAGCAGATGCATGACACCATGCTGGCCTCCATTACGTTTCTGAAGCAGGGTAACTACGCGGGCTACGGCAACCTTGAAGCGCAGGCGGCACAGGACCAGCTTGATTCGGCCTATGAAGCCTGGCGTGCGGTGAACATCCAGCTGATGAGAGATACCTCTGAACATAACCAGCGCAGCCTGACGGATGCGCTCTGGGCGCTGCTGACTATCTGCCTGATTACTGCCGTGATTGGCGTGGCGGTCTGGATGGGACTGCAGAAGCTGCTGATTAGCCCGCTGGGCCGACTGACCGGCTATATGCGTGCGATTTCGGCAGGTGATTTAACCTCCGATATTCAGCACGAAGGCCGCAATGAGATGGGCCTGCTGATTCAGGAGCTGCAGCAGATGCGCGATGCGCTGGTGGTGACCATTACCTCGGTGGATGACGCGACCCGCTCTATCTTTACCGGAGCAGCAGAAATTTCCGCTGGCAGCACCGATCTCTCCTCCCGTACCGAACAGCAGGCTGCCGCGCTGGAGCAGACCGCCGCCAGCATGGAGCAGCTCACCTCGACGGTGAAACTCAACGCAGACAATGCGCAGCAGGCGACCACCGTGTCGAAAGAGGCGTCTGCCACCGCCCTGCAGGGCGGCGAAACCGTTGCCCGCGTTATCGCCAACATGGATCAGATCAGCGAAAGCTCGAATCAGATCGCCGGTATTATCGCCATTATTGACAGCATCGCCTTCCAGACCAATATTCTGGCGCTGAACGCCGCGGTTGAAGCCGCGCGTGCCGGTGAGCAGGGGCGTGGATTTGCCGTTGTCGCGGGTGAAGTGCGTTCGCTGGCCGGACGCAGCGCCAGCGCCGCGCAGGAGATTCGCGGTCTGATTGACCGCTCAGCCGAGCGCATCAAAACCGGTGCCGGTCACGCTTCTCAGGCAGGCATTGCGATGGAGAGTATCGTGAAGTCGGTAAGCCGGGTGACACAACTGATCGAAGAGATCGCCGCCTCCTCGACCGAACAGACCCGTGGCATTGAGCAGGTCTGCATTGCGGTTTCTGAGATGGATGGCGTGACGCAGCAGAACGCCGCGCTGGTGGAGGAGTCAGCCAGTGCCGCCGCCTCACTGGAAGAGCAGGCGAGCTATCTGCGTAAAACGGTATCGGTATTCAAAACCGGCAGTCTGCACGCCGCGTTCTCCGCCGCACCGGTTGCGAAGGCGATTGCCGTGCCAAAACGTCAGCCTGCCGCCGTGACGGACAATGAGAACTGGCAGACTTTCTGATAACGGAATGTCTGACGGAGCACTGCGCACGCAGCCGTGCGACAGTTTCAGCATAAAAAAACCGCCCCCGGGGGCGGTTTTTTATTCACTCAACGCATCAGGCCGGAACGGACTGTGCCTTCTGGCTGCGTGACCAGACGCGGTGCGCCTTCATCGCCTGAGTAAACTCAGACATCAGTGCGCGCTCTGCCGAGTCGCCCTGCACAATGCCTTCTTCCTGATCGGCCTCTTCCAGACCGAACTGCGCTTTAAAGCGACGCGCATCGCCCACCAGACCAATCACCTTGAGGTGCTTGTAGGCTTCCAGCAGGAAGTAACGGGCATCGCCGCTTAACAGCAGGGCATCGATATTGCCATTCGGTACCATCACCGCATCAAAGGTCAGCGAAGGCAGACCGGCAAAGGTCGCGTCGACCGGCAGCACCGAACCATCGTCGGCACGCACCTGGCCCATATGCGGCGCCAGCAGTTTGGCGTGCACGCCTTCCGCTTTCAGATCCTGCAGAATCGCCAGCACATCCGCCGCTTTCACACCATCGCTCAGCAGCAGCGCGACCTGACGGCCTTTGATCTCACCATCCGGAATGGCATAGAGGCTCAGACTGTCATCTTTCGTCAGGCCGTTCACCGCTGCAGGTGGCTGGATGTTGAGCTGTTCATCGGTCAGCGCGATGCCCAGATTATCCGCCACGCCTTGCGCCAGCTTAATATCGATGCGTGCGAGATGATCCACCACGCGCTCACGAATATAGGCGCGACCCACTTTACTCAGTTCAAACGAGTAGGCACCAATGATGTGCTGCTGCTCAACCTCAGTCTGACTGTTCCAGAACAGGCGCGGCTGGGAATAATATTCACCAAATGACGGGCTGCGCTCGCGTACTTTGTGGCCCTCAACCCGCTCCTGATAGCTCTCGAAGCCACCGCCTTTGGCAGCCGGTGGGGTTTCGCGTGGCCAGTTGTCGTTGATGGAGTTTGGCTCGTAGTTCGCCGGATTGGTGTCGATATCCTGACGATGCATGCCCTGACGCTGGAAGTTATGGTACGGGCAGGTCGGACGGTTAATCGGGATCTCATGGAAGTTCGGTCCGCCCAGACGACTGATCTGCGTGTCGGTATAGGAGAACAGACGGCCCTGCAGCAGTGGATCGTTGGAGAAATCCAGGCCCGGCACGATATGGCCGGGGTGGAATGCCACCTGCTCGGTTTCAGCAAAGAAGTTATCCGGGTTACGGTTCAGCACCATCTTGCCGACAATCTCTACCGGCACCAGCGCTTCCGGGATCAGCTTGGTGGCATCCAGAATATCGAAGTCGAATTTGAACTCATCCTCTTCCGGGATCAGCTGCAGACCCAGTTCATATTCCGGGAAATCACCGGCTTCAATCGCTTCCCACAGATCGCGGCGGTGGAAATCGGGATCGCGACCAGTCAGTTTCTGCGATTCATCCCACAACAGCGAGGCTTTACCGGCCACCGGCTTCCAGTGGAAACGGACAAAGGTCGCTTTGCCTTCGGCGTTGATCAGGCGGAAGGTGTGAATGCCGAAGCCTTCCATGGTGCGATAGCTGCGCGGAATACCGCGATCAGACATCGCCCAGATGACGTTGTGCATGGTTTCCGGCTGCAGTGAGACGTAATCCCAGAAGGTGTCATGGGCACTCTGACCCTGCGGGATTTCGTTGTGCGGCTCAGGTTTAACGGCATGCACAAAGTCAGGGAATTTATGCGCATCCTGAATAAAGAACACCGGCGTGTTGTTGCCGACCAGGTCAAAGACACCCTCTTCGGTGTAGAACTTGGCGGCGAAACCGCGGATATCACGCACGGTATCCGCAGAGCCAGCGCCACCCTGAACCGTGGAGAAACGTACGAATACCGGCGTGGTCTGCGCCGGGTCGCTGAGGAACTGCGCTTTGGTCAGATCTGTCAGTGAACGGTAAGGCTGAAAATAGCCGTGTGCGGCAGAGCCTCGGGCGTGAACGATACGCTCCGGGATACGTTCATGGTCAAAATGCGTGATTTTCTCACGCAGGATAAAGTCTTCCAGCAGCGTCGGACCTCGCGAACCCGCGAGCAGTGAGCTTTGATCATTGGCGATGCGCGTGCCCTGATTCGTGGTGAGCGCCTGATGAGTGCCGTTTTTACGGCTGGCTTCAAGCTGGTCAAGTTTGGCGCTGTGTGTCTGGGGCGCTTTCAGGCTGCCCGGGGCAGTGGGCTGTTTGCCTGGCGGAGTCGGTTCGGCTGGGGGCTGATGTGAACCATCTTTTGGTGCCAGCGATCCCAGACCCGGTTCTGATGATTCCGGACCGGTGGTGGGGGCGCGTTCGCTCAGGGGTTTCTTCTCTGTTTCTTTCGACATTAATTCGTGCTCCAGCTGTTATTTTACTTTCGACGACACTAAATATAGAACAACCTGAACAATGCTGAGGGTAAACCAGCCATTTAACTGCGGTGACTGCGTCTTTTTCATCCGGCAGAAAATCGGGCTTACTTCTGAATGCTCCCTGTCGCTTCGCTTATCCATGCCCTGTACCGTCTGGCTTAGCGGCTTATCCGTCCGCGTCTGCTTTGCGGGCAACCCGCTTTAATACACCGTCCGACTCGTCATCCGCCGGGCAGTGTCATGTTGTGGTGAGTGAGACAATCAATAAATAAAATTAATAGGCAGAGAGCCTATTCGGGGTTGAGTTATATTATGTTATATCATAACATTTCATTTTGTAACCTTGACTGAGGATCAGGCGTTGAGAAATCATGCAGGTAAATGGATGGGGCTACTGGGTGCGCTGTTAATCAGCCAGCAGGGGCTGGCACACGGCACGCATGCTCATGGAAAACCGTTGTCAGCGACGGAGCAGAAGGCGGCTGAAGGCGTCTTTGCTGACAGCGACGTAAAAGATCGGCCGCTCTCTGACTGGGATGGGCTGTGGCAATCGGTCTATCCGTTATTGCAAAGCGGCGAGCTGGATCCGGTCTGGCAGAAGAAAGCGCAACAGGATCACCGTAAAACGGCAGAGGACGTCAAAGCTTATTATCGTAAAGGCTACGCCACCGACGTCGATACCATCGGTATCGAAAATGGGGTGATGGAGTTCCATGTCGGCGATCGGGTCAGTGCCTGCCACTATCGTTACGCGGGCCATAAAATCCTGACCTACAGTTCCGGCAAAAAAGGGGTGCGCTATCTGTTTGAATGTCAGGACGCCAGCAGTAACGCCCCGAAATATGTGCAGTTCAGCGATCACACTATCGGGCCGCGCAAGTCTGCCCATTTCCACATTTTTATGGGCAACCAGTCTCAGCAGGCACTGCTGGCTGAAATGGATAACTGGCCAACTTATTATCCCTACCAGATGACAAACTCACAGGTTGTGGAAGAGATGCTGCACCACTAAGAAAAGGACTGCAATCGGATGACCCGCTGGCCACGGCGGGTTTTACCATGTGATCTGTCACCGCCCTCATCCCACCCAAACAGGACGGCGTGAGGCGGGGATGCCGCGCACCACCCGCTGATAGGACTCCTCAACCAGTTGCTGAATCAGGCCGGGCGAGAGGCCATCGCCGGGATACACCGTGATCCAGTGGCGCTTGTTCATATGATAACCGGCGGTGATCGAGGGATAGATTACCCGGTGCAGCTCCGCCTGCTGCGGCTCGCATTTCAGGGTGATAATCGGCACACCCCGCAATTCAGTCAGCAGTAAAAACACCTTTCCACACACTTTATAAACCTGATGTTCCGGCCCGAATGGATAGCTTGATTCGGCGGCGGGCAGCCGTTCAGCCGCGTCGATAGCGATGCGCTGAATCTCGTGACCCTGCATAGTCATTCTCCCTGTCATTATTAAGCCTGATCTCTGTGGCCCGCGACTGGCTGGTCACCCGAGGCCTGTTACACTTCGGGTAAGCATAAATCAGGAGCAGACATGAAATTAGGCTTTGCATGTAAGTATCTCAATAGCGACGGTAAACAGTTTTTCCCGTTTCGCGCAACCACCCGCAAACGATTTCTGAGTTTACCGCACGCTGAACGTCATCAGCTGGTCCATGAGATCACCGTTACCAACCTTAATCATCTCTACCTGACGCTTGAGCATCTGGCCACATTACCGGAGCCACTCAGGATGATGCGCATCGGCAGCGATCTGCTGCCACTCTACACGGTACCCGAAGCAGCGCCGCTGTTTGCGGCGTTCCTGCCTGCGCTCTATCCGCTGTTTGCCCGCTGTGGCGAACTGGCGCGGGCGCATCAGATCCGGCTCTCCTTCCATCCGGGGCAATATACGGTGCTGGCCTCCGATAATCCTGATGTGGTAGCGCGCGCGATCGAGGATGTGGAGTATCACACACTCTGCGCTTGTCTGATGGGCTACGGCAAGACCTTCCAGGATTTCAAAATCAACATTCATATGAACGGCAGGGCGGGATTCGACGGCTTTAAACGATCATTTAATCAGCTCAGCCCGGAAGCGCGACTGATGCTGACAGTAGAGAATGATGAGATCTCCTGCTCGCTGGATGATGTGCTGCAGGCGGCACCGCTCTGTCCGGTTGTGCTGGATATTCACCATCACTGGGTCAAAGAGAGTGAGTTTATTCAGCCGGATGACGGACGTGTTGCCAGCGTTATCGACTCATGGCGCGGCGTGCGGCCGGTGTTGCACTATTCGATTTCGCAGGAGGGCATTATTCCGCAGGAGGGCTGGCCCGATCAGCAGCAGCTGGGCGTGAGCAAAAGCAAACTGCGGGCGCATTCCGACTACTTCTTTAATCCGACGCTGAATGCGTGGGCGCTGTCGTTCCAGAATTTCGACATCATGTGCGAAGTGAAAATGAAAAATCTGGCGAGGGATCCGCTCTATCAATGGGGGATAACGCAGAAGCTGATAAGTCATCCCCTGGCCGAAGAGACCAGGGAATCGGCGAACGTTAAATAATCGCCACGCCGCCCGTGACGGCGATGGTTGCCCCTGAAATGTAGCTGGCTTCATCACTGGCCAGCATTACGTAGGTGGGTGCCAGCTCAGCAGGCTGACCGGCACGCTGCAGCGGCACTTCACTGCCAAAGTTCTTCACCTGTTCAACCGGCATGGTCGAAGGGATCAGCGGCGTCCAGATCGGGCCGGGTGCAACCGCATTGGCACGGATGCCTTTCTCCGCCAGCAGGGCGGCCAGGCCGCCAGAAAAGTTAATGATGGCGGCTTTGGTGGCAGAGTAGGCGAGCAGCCTGGGTTTCGGCTGGTCAGCATTGATCGAGGCGGTATTAATGATCGATCCGCCCGCCGGCATATGCTTCGTGGCCGCTTTAGTGATGTAAAACATCGCGTAAAGGTTGGTCTTCATGGTCCGGTCAAACTCGTCGTCGCTGATTTCATCCAGCGACTCGCGGGTCATCTGATACGCCGCGTTATTGACCACAATGTTAATCTCACCAAAGGCTTCGACGGCTTTATCGACCAGGGCGTTGCAGTGTGACGCCTCGGTGATGTCGCCAGGCACCAGAAGTGCGGTCGATCCGGCAGCCTCAACCAGTCGGGCGGTATCCTGCGCATCCTCATGCTCATCAAGATAAGAGATCAGCACATCGGCACCTTCCCGGGCAAAGGCAATGGCGACGGCCCGGCCAATGCCGGAATCCCCGCCGGTAATAATCGCTTTTTTACCCGCCAGACGACCTGAACCCTGATAGCTCTCTTCACCATGATCGGGCTGCGGCTGCATCGCGGCGGTGCTGCCAGGCCACGTCTGCGGCTGCTCTGCAAAAGGGGGGTGTGGACGCTGAATGGATGACATGACTTTTCCTCCGTAAAAAGGGGACAACCCTGTCAGGGCATCGGACCCTGACAGGTGAGGGATTAAGGTTTTGGTGGGGTGACGCCGTCGATCTGTTCTGACTGCGCACCGGACCCGGGACGGGCATTGCCCAGCACCGGCTCATCGCCCAGAATATCGGGCTGCTGTTTCGCGCTGAACTGACCGTGACCATCGTAAGCCGGGCCACTGCTCCAGCGACCTTCCGGCAGCGGTTTATCCAGCGAGGTATTCAGACAGTAGTAAGAATGCTCCTGCGCCTCATGTTCCTGCGGGAAGCTGTTCGGGATTGGCAGCGATGCATTCAGTCCGCCCATCTCTTCGATCACTGCCAGCCACTGCTGCTGATGCATGGTGTCACGGGCAATCAGGAAGGAGAGGAAATCCTTCATGCCTTTGTCTTCGGTCATGTTGTAGAGGCGGGTAGCCAGCACACGGCCCGTGGCTTCTGCGGTGACGTTAGCCAGCATATCGGCCGCCACGTTGCCAGATGCGTAGATATGGCTCATGTCGAAAGGCATGCCGTTGGCGTTAACCGGCATCGCCGCCAGACCGGAAGAGAGGATATGGCGTGGGTTCATGCCGCCCAGAATGGCATTGACCACCGGGTCTTTCGCTGAGGCTTCCTGGTAAGAGAGCGGAGCGCCTTCAAGGTTAAGCGCCACGGCGTAGCCCAGCATTTCGATATGGCTCAGTTCTTCGGTGGCGGTTGAGATCAGCAGATCGCGAATCCGCACATCACCCCGTGCGCCCATCGCCTGGAAAAAGTATTGCATCGCTACACGAATCTCACCTTCGACGCCGCCGATGGCCTGCTGTAACAGCATGGCAAACTCTGGATCGGGTTTATCTACACGAACCGGGAATTGAAGTTTTGATGAATGATGAAACATGGTTATTTTCCTCGTCTGTGTTTGCAGTAGATGCAGGAAAAAGCCTGGACACAGATATCGGATAAATAAAGCGAAACGAGAGCAATTAACCAGAATTTGCGGTTAAATAAGAGGAAAAAACGGTGTTTTCCGGATCTAAATCTGGCCTGGCAGAGCAGGGAATATCAGCGATAAAAAGGGGACTCGCTATTCAGTGCAGGAGAAACAAAAAAGCCCCTTAAAAGGGGCTGATTCCGGACGGGAAAAGCATCCATGCTCAATCGCGTTCCCACTTAACCATTTAGCTTTCGCTGGTGGCCGAAGCACGCTGCAGAACATGTTCCAGAGCCTGACGGTAAATATCCTGCTTAACCACGTCACGCTCGCTCTCCAGACGATTAATCAGGCCCAGCACGACGTCTTTATGTGAGACATGCGCTTTCGAACGGGCGAGTTCGGCATGAACGGCGGTGACCACCTGTTGTTCAGTAGTCAGCGCTGCGCCAGAGTTCATGAAGTAATCAGAAATCTGAGACTCTGTATTCATCGTTGTTTGCATGTCAGGCCTCATAAGAAAAGGGGGAGAATGCGTCGTTTCAGATCCGGTTGCCGGCTGACGCAAAAAAAATTGCATCTGAAGGTGGAAATCCACAACACCTTCAGATGCGGTGCAAAGCACCCTCGTTACAAGTGATTTAACATCACGGGACAAAGTTATACAGGAATTGCAAACTTGTACAACAAAATTTGACAAAATTATACTGGTCGGTGGTGTATGTTAAATGCGTGTTTAAATCGGCAAAATGGTTTTTTGCTTATTACTGTTTAAAATACAGCAAGTTGCCTCTATTTTCTGGGCCGGGAAGATTTTCAGGGGAAAAATGCGGGAAGTACCTGATGGCACCTTAACGCGTTAAAACGGTTTCTTTTGGCGGATCTTAAAAAAAGCTGTACAGGTTTTAGCGCAGTAAAAAGGCGCAGGGCAATGCGACTGCTGCAATCCTGGCCGTCTGACCTGCCACGCTGCATAATTCACTTCCCACGCCTGATGCAGAAGGCTAAGGTTGAGCCCTTATTCATCACAAGGAAATGATCATGGTTCACGACTATTTCGCGATTCCGCCTGCGGGCGTAACTCAGGAACAACATAAACGTGCAGTGGCTGTGGCGGCTGCGCTTTCAGTGGCAAAGGAGTCGGTCAGCGCCTCCACGTCGGCAACCGGCTCAAAAACCTCCTGGGACCTGCAGGCCGTGGCGAATGAAATTGGTAATCTGGCCGATGCGATTCAGGATGCGCTGGAGAGTGACAGTCAGGCTTAACGACTGAACGGCAACGTCAGGCATTTGCCGGGGCAGGTCAGGAGGATGGCAGCGTTCGGGAGCCGGTCATGTCCGGTAATCCGACGCTGCCAGAACGCGGTTATTCCACTGCAGGCGGCTCATATTTAATATATTCACGCAGGGCATCATGAATGGCCTGATTATTGCCTTCTTCCAGACCACGCCCGGCATATTCTTTCGCCAGCGCCGCCAGCACATCGTCAAACTTCCCTTTGTAATTAAGATTATTCAGCGCTATTTGCTGACCGAGTATCGCTTTTAATACCGTGGTCTCAACCCTTAACTGCGCGACTGCCTCTTCCAGATGTTTGATTCGATCGTCGTCTGTCATAATCCCTCCATGCTTAAAAAAGGCAGAATAACCAGCCCGCTCGTAATATTCAAACCTCCGCCCGCGCCAGAGAGGCGTTGTCAGATTTTCCTTAAGTCAGAATAACCAGCGGCTGAATGTATAAGGTGCGTTACTGTAAAAAAAATTGCTGATATTCCCGCAGTGCGGCGAAAGTAACCCATTTCTGCTTACTCTGACGGCAATGCGAAAAAACGGTTAAAAAAAAGTGCATTACCATCAACCCCTTCGCTTAAAAATCTTTTCTGTTACTTGATTAAAAGGGGGATTAGCCATTACTGTATTTATATACAGTAATTTGAAAAAGGAGTGATATGATGGAATTCATTAAACCTGCGGACATTCGCGCCGTTATGCCTTTACCGCTTTATATTGAACGCGTGCCGTGTGGATTTCCTTCTCCGGCGCAGGATTATGTCGAACAACGTATCGATCTTAATGCACTGATGGTTCAGCACCCCAGCGCCACCTATTTTGTCCGGGTCAGCGGCGAGTCGATGATTGAGGCGGGCATTAACGATGGCGACATGCTGGTAGTCGACAGCTCACTCACTGCCTCACACGGCGATATCGTGGTCGCCGCGGTCGACGGTGAATTCACCGTTAAGCGTCTCCAGCTTCATCCCTGCCTGCAACTGATGCCGATGAACACTAAATTTAAACCGATTGCTATCCGGACGGAAGATGCGCTGGAGGTATTTGGCGTGGTGACGTTTGTGATTAAAGCGACGCACTGATCGTGTTCGCGCTGGTCGACGTCAACAGCTTTTACGCATCATGTGAGACCGTTTTCCGGCCCGATCTCAGAGGCAAGCCGGTGGTGGTGTTGTCCAACAACGACGGCTGCGTGATTGCACGCAGTGCCGAGGCAAAGAAAGCCGGCATCAAAATGGGCGCACCCTATTTCAAAATGCGTGAAGAGCTGACGCGTCACGCGGTGCACGTCTTCAGCTCAAATTACGCCCTCTACGCCGACATGAGCCACCGGGTGATGACGATACTGGAAGAGATGGCGCCGTCGGTGGAGATCTACTCGATCGACGAGGCCTTTATGGATCTCACAGGCGTGCATAACTGTATGGCGCTGGAGACCTTTGGCCGCCAGGTCAGAGAGCGGGTACGCAAAGAGACCCATCTGACCGTCGGGGTCGGCATTGCCCAGACCAAGACGCTGGCCAAACTGGCGAATTTTGCGGCCAAAAAGTGGAGCAAAACGGGCGGCATTGTCGATCTCTCAGATCCCGGGCGGCAAAGAAAGCTGCTGCCGCTGATTGATGTGGCTGAGGTCTGGGGCGTGGGCCACCGGATCGGCAAACGGCTCAACGCCATGGGCGTCATGACGGCGAAAGATCTGGCCGATCAAAGTACAGAAGCCATTCGCAAACAGTTCAGCGTGGTAATGGAGCGCACCGTCAGAGAGTTGCGCGGCGAATCCTGCCTGGAACTGGAGTCGATGACGCCGGTAAAACAGCAAATCATGTGTTCGCGATCGTTTGGCAGCCGTATCTCAGACTACGATCAGATGCGTGAGGCCGTCTGCGCCTATGCTGAGCGCGCGGCAGAAAAACTGCGTCGTGAGAATCAATATTGTCGCCAGATAGGGGTGTTTGTGCGTACCAGCCCGCATGCGACTGACGAACCCTTTTATGGCAATCAGTCCACTGGCCAGCTGTTGATCCCGACGCAGGACACGCGCGACATTATCAGCGTCGCGATAGCGTGTCTGGATAACATCTGGATTGAAGGACACCGCTACATGAAGGCAGGCATCGTGCTGGGGGATTTTTTCAGTCAGGGCGTGGCTCAGCTTGATCTGTTTGACGAACATCAACCCCGCCGCAATAGCGAAGAGCTGATGAAGCTGATCGACACAGTCAACAAACTCGGCAGTGGGAAGCTGTGGTTTGCCGGACAGGGGATTAACAAAGCCTGGTCGATGAAGCGCGAAATGCTGTCGCCAGCCTATACCACCCGGATCACGGATCTGCCTGTGGTTGCGCTGAAGTAGACGCTGGTATTAAAAGTGTCGGGATAACTGTTTTGAGGCAGGGCCGCTTAATCAATAAGCAGGCTCAGTAAGCAGGCACTTCGCAGCCCCGCACATTCAGGACCGAGAAATTCTGCACTTTCCTTTCCCCACCTCTGATTCTGTGCCAGGCTTTCACGCTTTATTCTATAGCGTGGAAAATTAAGGCCTGTTTCGTGAAAACTTCAATCTTACTGACACTCGTAGCAGCGATTAGCTGCTCTGTTTTTGCCGCCCGTGGTGGGTTTGAAACCCAGACAGCGAAACATCCACAGACTCAGCGGGTAACGGAAAGCGGGGAGCCGCTGACGCGCTGACAGGGATTGCATTAACGCCCAAATAACAGGCTGATGAGCGCACGGTAATGGCGCTCTTCTTCCTCAGTGGATGCCGTTTCAAGGCGACGCAACAGTTTGGTGCAGATTGATTTGCGATTCACATTCCCGCCCGCATTAAGAATGTCCACCACCACCTGTCCCAGCGTCTCCTGCTGCGAAGGCAGGCTTGCCGCATTGAAATAACGGGCAATGTCGTCTGCCGTTTGTGGCAGTCTCTGGGTCGGGTACATGGGGGGATTTCCTGGGTGTGAGATAAAAACGATCGTATTGCGCGAAGTTATACAAAAGCAGTGCATCTGTACAGCAATTTCAGCCATGAGGGTAAATGCGTTTATTATCCCGGGAACCAGGTCAACGCGAGGCGGTTTAAAGTAAGACGCCGGGGACGTCCATCAGGCTGATTGGCCCCGGACAGGCGTCCGGCGCCATGAAAAATGAACAGCAACGACCTGTACATGATTAACGATAATCTTTAAGGGAAATCGGCGCCTGTCCGGTCTCTACCAGCCAGTTCAGTTCGGCGCGATCGCGGGTTGTGGGATCAATGAAACCTTTGAGCCAGTTTCGCGCGTCTGCAATCTGCTCTACCCGATCATCGCTGCGCTCATTCTCTGCCATTTCACCTAACTGCCGAATCAGTGATATCAGTGTGATTTCCTGCTCTTCAAACGCCAGATTAATGGCTGCTTCACCAAGAATCATATGACCGGTTGTTTTATCGTGATAAACCATCTCTACCCTCCTGATTAAATAGCGATATAAATAGTCTAGT
This sequence comes from Pantoea sp. WMus005, assembly GCF_013415305.1. Taxonomy (GTDB): domain Bacteria; phylum Pseudomonadota; class Gammaproteobacteria; order Enterobacterales; family Enterobacteriaceae; genus Pantoea; species Pantoea rara. The sequence continues at coordinate 1,244,611 of NZ_JACBXU010000001.1, read as the reverse complement.
TAAAGGTGCTCCGGACTAAAAGGCCGAAAACGCCGGACAGAGACGGTGCAAATTACCGAAAATATATGGAACCTTTAAGGCAGGATGTAACCCCATGATTATAAATGATAAAAAAGGGCATGTTGATTCGGCAGAAAATCACTGATTTATTATGCTGGTCAAAAAAGAGCGGGGTTGCCTGAAATTCAGATAAGCAGAACGTGTGTATCTCATATTTTTCAATACTTCTGGCACAAGATCCGACCGGGCTTAGCAATATTATTGCCACGCTATACTAGCTATTTCTGGTTTATAAAATATCGATAATAAAAGAAGGGCAGCGCCAGGCAGTGCTCTGCTTACAGGCAAAAATAAAGCCGCCCTCAGGCGGCTTTATTAATTGGCTAACAGCACATGCATTATTTGTGCGGAACTTCAGAGACGGCTTTAACGTCTGCTTTATTAATCTGTTGCTTCACGCCATTTGCGTCAGTATACGCCAGCAGGCCGGCATCCGATTCAGAAGGCTTGCCATCACTAATAATGGTGCGTCCATCGTTAGTCTGAATCGCATAACTGGTACGGGTGCAGCCGGTTAATACGGTCATACCAATCAATGCGGCGAGAGGTAAAATCAGCGCTTTTTTCATCGTTTTCACCTTATATTAGTTGTCGAGTTCACTCATATTACTGATCTCATTACGATTGATCTGCTCAGTTTTTCCTGTCTGAGCATCACGGTAAGAAACCAGACCAGTATCTGAATCAATCTGCGGTTTGCCGTCAGTCACAATGGTGCGGCCATCAGTGGTCTTAATCGACTGATTGGAGGCGCAACCTGCCAGCGTACCTAAAGAGAGGGCCAGCAACGCGATAGCTGACAGGGATTTCATTTTCATTTTTTTTTACTCCATGAAGTATATCCAGACGTTTACAGCATAGACCGCTTTATAGAGTTTGCTGACCCTGCCGCGTCTCGCTGCTTGTTTTTTAGACAAAAACAGAGTGCAGGGCGGTAATTAGCAGGCATGACGCCGGGAAACAGCATTTATTGCAAACGGGCGACGCCATTTATGCGTTTGATCGGATCACTCCCCGCATCGAAATAAGAACGAAGCCAGCGCGGGAAATAAAACCGGTGGCGATTCCTCAAAAGCCAGAATAACCGTACGGTAATACGCGACAACGACGTAATGACCCGGCGGGATGCACGGGGCCGATTCCTGGACGGTTATCGGACCCGTGGAGAAGGGGGGATCAGAGGATGGAGTCTTCGCCCGCTTTGGCGGCCGCTTTTTCTGCTTTCATGGCGCTGACCGGATCAGATGCACTCAGCCAGCGGTCAAATTTCTGGTAGGTGTCGATAAAGGTTTTAAAGTAGCTGCTGGCGATGGTGGCATTCTCTTTATGGTTCATAAACGCGACTGCCAGCTTAAATGCATCTTCATTGTCAAATTTCATGTTTGTCTTCCTCGCTTAAGAATCTATAGAGCGTAGCCTGAGAACGCGGCCTGCGCATTCAGACAACCGCCTGAAAAACCGCAATAATTCAGTTTGCCAGACAGCATCTACCAGATTGACGCGGATTCCCACTTACTTCGTGCTAAATCCTTCTTATAATGCCAGCTTCACTCGTGTAGGAGACCCGCTTATGTTGAAAGGATTAACCGTTGCCGCGGTGCTGCTGCTCTCGGGCTGTAGCCTGATGCACAAACAGCCGCCGTCGCCACAGACCCTGCATTATCGCTGCGGAACGCTGCCACTGACCGTTACGCTGGACGAGACGAAGGAACAGGTGAGCTTCATTATGGACGGCAAGCCTCTGACGCTGAAGCAGACCGTCTCCGCTTCCGGCGCACGCTACAGCGATGACAACTATGTTTTCTGGTCCAAAGGAAACGGCGCATTTATCGAACGTAACGATAAAATTGTCGTGAATGATTGTGAGCTGCAACCCGCCAGCTGACGTGTTATCTGAATAGGCGAGCATTATGAGCGACAGCGAAACGCTACACACCATTGCCCATCTGCGGCGTGAATATACCCGCGGTGGATTGCGTCGTAAGGATCTGCCGGACAATCCGATTGCGTTGTTTGAACAGTGGCTGAGTCAGGCCTGTGAGGCAAAACTGCCCGATCCTACCGCCATGACCGTGGCCACCGTGGATGAGCAGGGTCAGCCGTGGCAGCGTATCGTGCTGCTGAAACACTTTGATGCACAGGGCATGGTGTTTTATACCAACCTTGGCAGCCGTAAGGCGTTGCAGCTGGCGCACAATCCGCGCATTTGCCTGCACTTCCCATGGCACTTTCTGGAACGTCAGGTGATGGTGCTGGGCGAAGTGGAAAAACTGTCGCCACTGGAAGTGCTGAAATATTTCCACAGCCGTCCGCGCGACAGTCAGATTGGTGCATGGGTGTCGAAGCAGTCGAGCCGGATTTCGGCTCGCGGCATTCTGGAAGGGAAGTTCCTTGAGCTTAAGCAGAAGTTCCAGCAGGGCGACGTGCCGCTGCCCAGCTTCTGGGGGGGGTATCGGGTGAAATTTCACACGGTGGAGTTCTGGCAGGGAGGCGAACATCGTCTGCACGATCGTTTCATCTATCAGCGCGATCAGGATGGCTGGAAAATCGACCGTCTGGCACCCTGAATCTGCACGATTTTCCCCTATCAGCGCTGGCACAGAAGGCGTCAGCGCTTTATGCTATAGCCCTGATTTTTTTCGATTCCGCAAGTCAGCGGAAAGCTGTGTACCAGCATAGGTGCAGTCTGATCAATTTGGAGTCAGTAATGACCAGCAGTAACCTGATACAACAATTGCAGGAGAGGGGCCTTATCGCCCAGGTGACGGATGAAGACGCGTTAACAGAGAAACTGGCGCAGGGGCCAATTTCGCTCTATTGCGGCTTCGACCCCACTGCTGACAGCTTGCATTTGGGCCATCTGGTACCGCTGCTCTGCCTGAAGCGTTTTCAGGATGCCGGCCACAAGCCGGTGGCACTGGTCGGCGGCGCCACCGGCCTGATTGGCGACCCGAGCTTTAAAGCCGCAGAGCGTAAACTTAATACCAGCGAAACCGTCAATGAATGGGTTGAAAAGATCCGCCAGCAAGTGGCGCCATTCCTCGACTTCGATTGCGGCAGCAACAGCGCCATCGCCGCCAACAACTACGACTGGTTTGGTGGCATGAACGTGCTGACTTTCCTGCGTGATATCGGCAAGCACTTCTCTGTTAATCAGATGATTAATAAAGAAGCGGTGAAGCAGCGTCTGAACCGTGACGATCAGGGCATCTCCTTTACCGAGTTCTCCTACAATCTGCTGCAGGGTTATGACTTCGCCTGCCTGAACGAATTGCACGGCGTGTCGCTACAGATTGGCGGCTCCGATCAGTGGGGTAACATCACTTCTGGGATCGATCTGACCCGTCGTCTGCATCAGAACCAGGTCTTTGGCCTGACCGTTCCATTGATCACTAAGTCTGACGGCACCAAGTTCGGTAAAACCGAAGGCGGCGCAGTCTGGCTGGATGCGAAGAAAACCAGTCCGTATAAATTCTATCAGTTCTGGATTAACACTGCGGATGCTGACGTCTATCGCTTCCTGAAGTTCTTCACCTTCCTGAGCATTGAAGAGATCAACGCGCTGGAAGAAGAGGACAAAAACAGCGGCACCGCACCACGCGCGCAGTATGTGCTGGCTGAGCAGGTTACGCGTCTGGTGCATGGCGAAGCGGGTCTGTCAGCGGCGAAACGCATCACCGCCAGCCTCTTCTCCGGCTCTGTGAGCGAGATGACCGAAGCTGACTTTGAGCAGCTGGCGCAGGATGGTATGCCAACCATCGTACTGGGCGCTGACGATGATCTGCAACAGGCGCTGGTAAAAGCCGGGCTGGTACCGTCACGCGGCCAGGCACGTACCATGATCGGCTCCAATGCCGTCTCGCTGAACGGTGAAAAGCAGTCTGATGCGGAATACCGCTTCAGCGACAGCGATAAACTGTTTAACCGCTATACGCTGCTGCGTCGCGGCAAGAAACATTACTGCCTGATTAACTGGCAGTAAGATTTCAGGGCCGGTCTCCGGCCCTTTTTTTATGGCAAGGCAGGACAGGGCAAACAAGTGAAAAATATTTTAGCGATTCAGTCGCACGTTGTTTTTGGTCACGCCGGTAACGCCGCGGCTGAGTTTCCGATGCGCCGCCTGGGTGCAAACGTCTGGCCGCTGAATACCGTGCAATTTTCCAACCATACGCAGTATGGCCACTGGACCGGTACGGTAATGCCTGCGACCCATTTAACCGATATCGTTAAAGGGATTGCGGACATCGACCGTCTGAAGACCTGTGACGCGGTACTGAGCGGTTATCTCGGCTCGGCGGAGCAGGGTGAGCAGATTCTGCAGATTGTTCGTCAGGTTAAAGCGGCCAACCCGAATGCCTGGTATTTCTGCGACCCGGTGATGGGTCATCCGGAGAAAGGCTGCATTGTGGCGCCGGGTGTGGCGGAGTTTCACTGCAAAATGGCGATGCCTGCCAGCGATATTATTGCCCCGAATCTGCTTGAGCTGGAGATGCTGAGCGAGCGCACCGTCACGGACGTCGACGCGGCGGTGGACGCTGCGCGGGCTCTGATTGCTCAGGGACCGCGTGTGGTACTGGTGAAGCATCTGGCGCGGGCGGGTCGCCGCAGCGATCGTTTTGAGATGCTGCTGGTGACGGCGGAAGACGCCTGGCACATCAGCCGTCCGCTGGTCGATTTCGGTGTCCGTCAGCCGGTCGGCGTGGGCGATCTGACCAGCGGTCTGCTGCTGGTCAATCTGCTGCACGGCAAATCACTGCAGGATGCGCTGGAGCACGTCACTGCGGCGGTGTATGAGGTGATGCTGAAAACTCATGAGATGGGTGAGTATGAACTGCAGCTGGTGGCGGCACAGGATGCCATCGCCAGTCCGACGCAGCACTTCGCGGCAGAAAAACTGTAACGCATCAGGGCCGGTTAACCGGCCCTGCACACTCAGGCTAAGCCTTCCGCTTTAAGCGCTGCCTGCACTGCAGGACGTTCCGCAACACGATCAAACCATGCCCCCAGCGCCGCGTAGCCGGACAAATCCAGTCCCAGCGCTTTTGCCCAGCGCGTCACCACAAACAGATAAGCATCCGCCACGCTGAAATGCATCCCCATCAGCCACTGTTTGTCACGCAATGACTCATCGACATAGCGGAATTTCGCTTCCAGCTGGCTGCGGGTCTGCGCTTTCACCTCATCGGAGTAGCCTGGGCGAAACAGGGGGCCAAAGCTTTTGTGCAGCTCGCTGCCGATGTAACTGAGCCACTCCACGGTGTGATAACGTGTCAGGCTGCCAACCGGCGCCAGCAGATGACGATCGGGTTTGAGATCCGCCAGATACTGTACAATCGCGATGCCTTCCGTCAGCACAGTGCCGTCGCTGAGCAGCAGCGCAGGCACCTGGCCTTTAGGATTAACCTGGCGGAAGTCGTCACCGCGTTCAGTGAGTTTTGTTGCCAGATCAACATTCACCTGAGTGAAGTCCAGCCCGCATTCGCGCATAACAATGTGAGGAGAGAGCGAGCAGGCGCCTGCTTTGCAAAACAGTTTCATGACCATGTACTCCTTGTTGCAATGGGATCACAGCATAGTAAAGACTCAGAGTAGGATTACCAGTGATAAGGATCAGGTATCTGCTAAGGGCGTTACTGTGGGACATAAAAAAAGCCGGGCAGAGCCCGGCTTAGCTAAAACGCGGTGGCGGTTACGCCTTCACGTCTTTTAATGTTGCGTCGCTGTCCTGTGCCTGAGTCATACGGTTCAGCAACGGCGCCGTAATCAGCATCAGCAGGGCAATTACCGCCGTCACGATACCAATTTCCTGGAATACACGGCTGTAGGTCGCCAGCGAAACCAGGGGATCATTCACGTTTTCAGGCACGGCCATCAGGTTTGCCACTTTACCGGCAATCACTGCTGCACCCGCGGTGGTCAGGAACCAGGAACCCATGATGAAGCCCATCAGGCGCTGAGGCACCAGCTGCGCCACCATCGCCAGGCCAAGGCCGGAGATCATCAGCTCACCGATACTCTGAAGCGCATAGCTCAGAATCAGCCAGTTAACAGAAACGATACCGGCATCGCTGGCGAACTTCGCGCCCATCGGCAGCACCAGGAACGCCGCAGAGCAGAGCACCATACCAAAGGCAAACTTGTGCGGCATCGGTAATTTATCGCCCAGCTTGTTATACAACGCCGCCAGCAACGGACTGGCCAGCATGATCCAGAACGGGTTCAGCGCCTGGAACTGCTCCGGCGCAAAGGTGATGCCGAAAATGGTGTGCTCAACGTTGCGGATAGCAAAGAAGTTAAGTGATGTTGGCATCTGCATATAAAGCACGAAGAACAGAATCGCTTCGACCATCAGCAGGAAGGCAACAATCATCTTACGACGCGCCGCGCCCTGCAGCGCAAAGGCCTCTTTGGCAAACACCAGTACGATACCGAGCGCAATCACCGCCAGTACCAGTCGTGCGATAACCTGGTGATGCAGCATCCAGTCAGCCAGTGCGATCAACACCACCACGCCAACCAGCGTCATCAGTAGTTTGCCGACCTGCAGCGGTGCAAAGTCCGGCTTCGAGCCGTAATCCCTGACCATGCGTTTGCAGAACAGGAAGTTAAACAGAGTAATAATCAGACCGATAACGCACAGTGAGAAAGCCACGCTGTAACCATATTTCGCCGCTAACCACGGTGTCAGCATCATCGAGAAGAGTGAACCGATGTTGATCGACATATAGAACATGGTGAACGCACCGTCTAAACGCGGATCATCTTTGTCGTAGCAGGTTGAGAGCAGTGAAGAAGGGTTAGCCTTGAACAGGCCGCTGCCCACCGCGATGGTGGCCATACCGACGTAGACAATGCTGACGTTATGACCGGAGAACGCCACCAGGGCATAGCCCAGGGCCAGCACCAGGACGCCCAGCACGATGACGCGTTTAGTGCCCAGCACTTTATCACCGAGCCAGCCGCCAATCGCGACCAGACCATAAACCAGCGCACTGAATGAAGAGAACAGGGTAATGGAGTCTGATTCAGACAATCCCAGTTGCTTCACCAGGTAAACCGCCATAATGGCCTGCAGGCCATAGAAGCCAAAACGTTCCCATAACTCAATCGAGAAGATTAAGTAGAACGCCTTCGGCTGTTTAAACGCATTGAGACTGACAGCCTCATCAGTGTGTTTGTTTGCAGTTGACACATGTACCTCAGTTTTTTCATACCCTGTTTCGGGACAGGAATTAAGTCCGCGTCATGTGAATTTTCCATGCGCAAGATTGTTATTAGAAGGGAAAAGCGGCGACTAATTTGGCTGATAACGGGCGACAGGGCAAGAATTTTCTGACAACCCGTCAGGTTCAGAAATGTTGGGTTAAAAAACTTATAATAAACTGTTAATTGGTTTTAAATGTTGAGCCGAACAAAAATATCAGTTCAGATACTCTGTATAATCACCGCACGCTGGAGAGTATTAACATTAACTGCTAATACGGGGTTAACCAGATAAATCGGTTGTTGAATAATAAACAGGCAGCATTAATAGCAGGCCACTGGCTAATTCACAGCCAATGTGACGAATTATCAGACATTACCCGCCCGTGATTGCCGGAAAAACAGTCAAACAGCGATCCTGCGCACAAAGAGATGATTTAATTCAGAAAGGAAAAAAAGAAATCGATTGCGTCGCGCGGCCTGGCACGGGAGCAAAGGGGGGATCACAACAGGCAGGAAGAGAAAACAGACACCGCCTGCCGGTGAAAACCGGCGCAGTCGTGTTAAAAAACTTATCAATACGCCGCCACGAAATCTCTCGCTCGACAGGAAATTAACATTCCGGTAACCTCTCAATTTCCCCCAGAAGGATCAGTTCATGTCGTCTCCCCTGCGTTTATCTCTCGTTGGTGACTACCGCGCCGATGCGGTTGCCCATCAGGCCATTCCCCTTGCTATTGAACGTGCTGCCCGCTGGCTGAACATCCCCGTTGAGGCGGACTGGATAGCCACCGACCAACTGAATGAAACAGACCTTACGCGCAGTGATGCGGTCTGGGTCGTGCCTGGCAGTCCTTATCGTAACGATGAAGGTGTCTTTGACACCCTTCGCTGGGCGCGGGAGACCGGGAAACCTTTGCTGGGTTCCTGTGGGGGATTCCAGTATGCGGTGATCGAGTATGCACGCAACGTACTGGGCTGGCACGATGCCAGTCATGCTGAAACCGACACCGGGGGACGGAAGGTCATTGCCCCGCTGAGTTGCTCGCTGGTGGAGCAGCGCGGCAGGGTAAGATTTGAAGCGGGTTCCCGTATCGCTCAGGCTTACGGGACGCTGGAAAGCGATGAGGGTTACCACTGTAACTTTGGCGTTAACCCGGAATTCAGTGACGCGCTGGGCGATAACACGCTGCGCATTACCGCCTGGGATGAAGCCGGTGACGTACGCGGCGTGGAGCTACCTGCTCATCCTTTCTATGTGGCCACGCTGTTCCAGTCTGAGCGCGCGGCACTGCAGGAAAAGGACTCTCCGCTAGTGATTGCCTGGATGCAGGCTGCGCTGGCGCAACAATAAACGCTGCCATCCTGTGACAGTGTCACAGGATGGCATTGATCAGCGTAACAGGGCCGGGCGTTTTGCGTTAAATGACCAGTTATCAATCAGAAACTGCATGCCCAGCGCGTCGTTTCGGTTTTTATCGGGCAGCGAATTGTAGAGTTCATGAGCAGCTTCGACCCGCGCCATATTCAGGGTAATACCCAGCCCGGGCCCCTCAGGCAGTTCCAGAAAGCCATTCCGAATCTGCGGCGCATGCTGCGTCAGCTGCTGGCCATCCTGCCAGATCCAGTGGGTATCAAACGCAGTCAGTCGATCGCCCGGTGCCGCAGCCCCCAGATGCGCCACCATTGCCAGTGACACATCAAAATGGTTGTTTGAGTGGCAGCCAGTTGTCAGGCCCCATTCATGACACAACTGCGCCACGGTATGTGCGTTACGCATCGTCCAGAAATGCGGGTCGGCCAGCGGGATGTCGATGGCATTAAGCTGTAAGGCATGCTGCAGCTGTCGCCAGTCATTGGCGATCATATTGGTGGCGACCGGAATACCCGTGGCTCGCTTAAACTCCGCCAGCGTTTCCCTGCCGGAATAGCCCTGCTCCGCGCCGCAGGGGTCTTCCAGATAGGGAATACGGCCCGCCAGCTGTTTGCCATAATAAATAGCCTCATCCAGCGACCAGCTGGCATTGGGATCAACCGTTACCCGCGCCTGAGGAAAACGTGTCAGCAGGGCGTTAACCGTCTCCACTTCCACTTCGGCATGATGTACGCCGCCCTTCAGTTTAAAATCCCGGAAGCCATAGCGATCGGCTGCCGCCTCCGCCAGCCGTACCACGCCGTCCGCATCCATCGCTTTCTCATGACGCAGTTGCAGCCAGGCATCACCGCCAGCGTGGCCCGCCTGATAGTTCATGCTGGTCAGGTTACAGTCGGCGATATAGAACAGATAGCCGAGGACGGGCACCCGATCGCGCTGTTTACCGCTGGCGAGCAATTCGGCAACCGGCAGATTCAGGTGCTGACCCAACAGGTCAAGCAGCGCGGCTTCAATGGCCGCGGTAGCGTTGTAAAACTTCTCCGGATTCATCTGCGGAATATGTATGTCGTCGGTATGCGCGGTCTGCTGGTGTCGTGCGTCGCTGGCAAATAGCGTGGCGACGGTGGCATTCAGCCGGAGCAGGTCGCTGCCCTCAATCTGCGGACGAAAGCGCGCCAGCAGCGCCAGCGTTGAAGCGTGGCAGGGACTTTCACCGACGCCGGTACGGCCTGCGGAATCGGTCAGGATCACCAGGATGCGGGTAAAGTAGCAGTTATGCGCACCGCCAATGTTCAGCAGCATGCTGTCATATCCGGCGACGGGCACGACCCGCATTGTTTTAATGACTGGACTGTCTGACATGTTGATTCTCCATAGGATCAAGGGAAGGCGGTGACGGCTTGCGGCGCAGCAGCAGCCAGAGTCCGGTCAGCAGCGAGACGCTGGTCAGGGCATAGAGGCCGCCGGTGGTGGAGCCGGTCTTCATCTCCAGATAGCCAAACACTGTCGGTGCGAAGAAGCCGCCAAGGTTGCCAACAGAGTTCACCAGCGCAATCCCAGGCGCAACAATCGAGGCGGGCAGTTCTCCCTGCGGCATCGGCCAGAAAAAGGTGGCGCTGACTTTCGAGCCGATACAGGCCACGATCATCGCCAGGAAGCCAAACCATGGGGAACCCAGCGTAGCCATAAAGGTGCCGCAGGCCGCGACCAGCATCGCGACGCCCAGCGCTTTATCGAGTTTGTCGCGGTGGCGGTCTGAAAAGCGACTCAGCAGGTTGATGGCAATAATGGCGCAAAGCCAGGGCACGGCGGTGAGAATGCCGATGCCAAAACTGCTGAAGCCCTGAATACGCTGAATAATCTGCGGCAGCCAGAACACCAGCGTATAGCCTGTCATGGTCATGGTGAAGAAGATGGCGCAGAAGAACAGCAGGCTGCGACTGCGTAACAGCGACATTTTACCAGGCGCGCGGTTAAGCTCGTCACGCTGTGCCTCTTCATTATTCAGCTGCTGTACCAGTGCCTGTTTCTCCGCATCGCTCAGCCAGCGAGCGTCGCCGGGGCGTGACACCAGTACCCATGCGGCGAGAATACCGACCAGCACGGAGGCACCGCCTTCGAGAAACATCACCCATTTCCAGCCGGCAATGCCTAAAAAATCGTGCATCATCAGAATGGCACCAGTGATCGGCCCGGAAAAGAGGAAGGCGCCCGCGGTGGCACTCAGCACCATCGCAGTGGCCCGGCCACGCCAGGCATTCGGGACCCACTGGCGGAAATAGAACAGTACGCCGGGAAAGAAGCCTGCTTCCGCCACGCCCAGTAAAAAACGCAGCAGGTAAAACTGGATGGGTGAGGTGACGAAACCCGTCATGACCACCACTAATCCCCAGGTAATCATGATGCGTGTCAGCCAGACGCGGGCGCCGAAGCGCTTCATCATCAGGTTACTGGGGACCTCAAACAGCGCATAGCCGATAAAAAACAGGCCCGCACCCAGACCAAAGGCCGCCGCGCTGATCCCGGCATCGGTGCGCAGTTCCGCCTTGATAAAGCCTATATTCGCGCGGTCGATCTGGTTAATGATCAGCATCACCACCAGCATGGGGATGATATGGGTGAAGAACTTTTTGATGGCGGAGGCGATCAGCTCATCGTGCTGCGGGGACAAAGCGCTATCCATCGGTCTTCCTCGTAAGAAACGTAAAGAAGAGCAAAGTGTAGGGCGCGCAAAAGGGCAGCTCTATGGGCATTCGCCCAGGACCCGATGGGCGTCCGGCCTGGACGATTGTGTTATCAATATGTTACGAGGTGGAGTGGGCGAAGCGGCTGAGCAAAAGTGTGGCAGCGATCAACGTCGTCAGCCCGCTGACGTCAGGAGAAGAGCGGAGTACCGACAGTCACAGCAGACAGGCTTCAGCCGCTAACCTGACGGCGCTGGGCAATCTCTTCCGCACGCAGCAGCAGTGCCTGCAAATCATCCTCATCAATATCCAGCAGTTCACCGTCCTGTAAAGCCTGATGCAAATCAGCACGCGTCAACGGGACCGGCATGGCGACCGGATCAGGTTTAACTTCCTGAGGCGCCAGCGGGTGGGGATAGCGGCGACCGGCCAGATTATTAAGCAGCAGAGCCAGGAGTGCCAGAGTCAGCGAGTTAAGCAGGATCGGCGTAAGGACAAACTGATAACCCAGTTGCTGCACTGAAGGCCCGCCCAGAATAGCGGTCAGTGCCACGGCGCCGCCGGGCGGATGCAGACAGCGTAGCTGGAACATCAACAGGATCGCCACGCAGGCCGCGACGCCGCAGGCAATCGCCGGATCGGGGATGAGCTGGCTGACGGTGACGCCCGCCAGTGCGGACAGCGTGTTGCCGCCGACTATCGCCCACGGCTGCGCCAGCGGACTGGCGGGCAGACCAAAGAGTAAAACCGCCGAAGCACCTACGGGCGCGACAAACCACAGATTCAGCTCCCCCAACATCCAGTGACTCAGCAGACTGGTCAGCACCAGGCCAATGCCCGCACCCAGTCCGGCAATCACCACATGCTTTTTGCTTACTGTCAGCGGATGTGGCCAGAATCGTGCCAGAAACAGGTGCAGCGGATGCCTCTCTGCAGTAGAACCTTTGATCATTACTTTACTCACCGTGTCATAACATTTTCTTATCGTCAGGGGCGGCGATTTTCCATCATCAACATCAATGTAACAACCCGACAAACTGTAGAGGTATTCAGGCGAGCCAGCGCGCGCAGCGAAAAGGGGCGTCAGGCTGGAAAGAGGGGTGCAGAGGGTTTAACCAGACAATAAAAAACCCGCCGCAGCGGGTCAGTCAGGCGAATCACTCGACTTTGTCGGGATACTCGCAAAGATCTTCAATCAGGCAGGCGCCGCAGCGCGGCTTACGCGCCACGCAGGTGTAGCGGCCATGCAGAATCAGCCAGTGGTGGCAGTCAACCTTATAGGCGGCCGGAACCACCTTCAGCAGCTTCTGCTCCACCTCTTCCACATTCTTACCCGGCGCAAATTTTGTCCGGTTGCTGACGCGGAAGATGTGAGTATCAACAGCAATTGTCGGCCAGCCAAAGGCGGTATTCAGCACCACATTGGCAGTTTTACGCCCCACACCGGGCAGAGCTTCCAGCGCCGCACGATCTTCCGGCACTTCGCCGTTGTGCTGCTCAAGCAGAATGCGACAAGTCTTAATCACATTTTCCGCTTTGCTGTTAAACAGGCCGATAGTTTTGATGTATTCCTTTACGCCATCCACGCCCAGCGCCAGCATCGCGGCAGGCGTATTTGCCACCGGATAAAGCTTTGCGGTGGCTTTGTTGACGCTGACATCGGTCGCCTGCGCCGAGAGCAGTACTGCAATCAGCAGCTCAAACGGCGAGCTGAAGTTCAGCTCGGTGGTGGGATGCGGATTGTTCTGCTGCAGGCGATGAAGAATCTCGGTGCGTTTAGTCTGGTTCACACCGGCTTCCCGACGGCGTTCTGAGGTGCCGCGTTTTCAGCAGCCTGAGCACGCAGGGCTGCCCGCTGTTTCATCTTCTGATCGATCAGGTATTTACCCGCCAGCATCATGCCCAGGCCAATAAACGCGCCAGGCGGCAGCATCGCCAGCAGCATGGGTGAATCGAAATGCACCACTTCGATACGCAGCGATTTCGCCCACGGGCCAAGCAACTGATCGGCACCGTTAAACAGTGTGCCACTGCCGATGATTTCACGCAGCGAACCCAGCACCACCATGGCGCAGGTCGCGCCCATACCGATGGCGAAGCCATCAAGCGCGGCAAGCGGGATACTGCTTTTAGAGGCGACCGCTTCCGCACGGCCCACCACGATGCAGTTGGTCACGATCAGCGGGATAAAAATCCCCAGCGACTGATAGAGACCGTAGGCATAGGCGTTGATCAGCATCTGCACGCAGCTCACCACCGAGGCGATGATCATCACATAAATCGGGATACGGATTTCTGACGGCACCCAGCGGCGCGAGGCCGAAATAAAACTGTTGGTCAGGGTCAGCACCAGCGTGGTAGCCAGACCTAAACCCAGCGCATTGGTTGCCGTCGCCGTGACCGCCAGCAGCGGGCAGAGGCCCAGCAGCTGCACCAGTGCCGAGTTGTTCTTCCACAGTCCACCCACCAGCAGACTTTTAGCTTCACTCATTTGCGTCTCCACATGCCGGTAACGAAGAGAGTCTCTCCGGAAGCGTTTTCATCAACAGCGCGGTGCGTTTGGTCGCATTGACCACCGCGCGTGGGGTAATGGTGGCGCCGGTGAATTGATCAAAGTCGCCGCCATCTTTCTTAACCGCAAACGCTTTATCCGCCGGACCATGAACCACTTTGCCATTGAAGCTGTTGATCCAGTCAGAGATGCGTAATTCGATCTTATCGCCCAGGCCAGGCGTCTCATGGTGTTCGACCACCCGCACGCCCAGTACTTTACCCTGGAAATCAGCACCGACCAGCATCTGTATCGCACCAGAATAGCCGTCAGGCGCAGTTGTCTCCAGTGCGGCAGCGACAGGCTGGCCGCCTTTACGCGCCAGAAAGAGATGGTGCGGTGCATTATTGCCCAGCGCAGCATCTGTGACAATGTAACAATCCTGCTGGATGTTATTGTCATAAAGGTCGGTGGGGACTACCTGATCCAGCAGGTTTTTCTGCTGCAGCAGGGTCTGATGTTCCACCGTCGGCCTGGTGACGGTGTTGACTACCGCCGTCGCTGCCGTAGTAATCGCAGCGAAAATCGCCAGCGTAACCCCATTTTTGCGAATCGTCTCCAGCATCGCTTACTCCTTCTGATGGCCGTAAACGCGCGGCTGGGTGTAGTAATCGATGAGCGGCACACAGATGTTTGCCAGCAGCACAGCAAATGCTACGCCATCGGGATAACCGCCAAAGCTGCGGATCAGCCAGACCAGCAGTCCAATCAGCGCACCATAGATCAGGCGACCCCGGTTGGTGGTGGAGGCAGTCACCGGGTCGGTGGCAATAAAGAACGCGCCCAGCATGGTGGCACCGGAGAAAAGATGAATCAGCGGGCTGTTCAGCGATTCCGGTGAGAAGAACGCGCCCAGCGTGGCGCAGAACGCCAGTGACAGCAGCATGGCAGCAGGAATGTGCCAGCGAATCGCACTTTTCCACAGCAGGAACAGGCCACCCGCCAGATAACCGACGTTAACCCACTGCCAGCCAAGGCCCGCCAGCACGCCGCTGTAGATCGGCTGGGCCAGCAGCTGTCCGGCGCTGTGCCCGGCACGTAAACCGGTTTTAAAGGTATCAAGCGGTGTCGCCTGGCTGATGCCATCCACACCCATCTGCAACTGCTGCATCGTTTCGCCCGCCAGCGTGTGGCCGTGGAATACCATGCTCAGACTGTCCATCAGTCCGGGTTTGATCGCCTGAAGGGTGTCAGGCGGCAACCAGCTGGTCATCTGTACCGGGAAGGAGATCAGCAACACCACATAGCCGACCATCGCCGGGTTAAACGGGTTCTGGCCCAGCCCGCCATAAAGCTGTTTAGCAATGACAACTGCAAACAATGTACCGATCACCACCAGCCACCAGGGTGCCAGCGGTGGCAGGCTGATACCGATCAGGACGGCTGTCAGCAACGCGGAGTTATCCGCCAGCGTGCTGGCGACCGGCGCTTTGCGCAGCCGTAAAATTGCCGCTTCTGTCAGCCAGGCAGTCAGCGTTGCCAGTAAAACCTGCAAAAAGGTGCCGTAGCCAAAGAAATAACACTGTGCAGCAAAACCCGGCACCGCGGCCAGCACCACCAGCAGCATGATGTTGCCAGTGCTGCGGCGATTATGGGTGTAGGGAGAACTTGCGATACGAAAAGCCATTTAATCCTCAAGCGTCGTAGACGACTGCGCTTTACGCGCTTTGGCACGGGCGATGGCGGCAGCAATAGCGGCTTTGCGCGCATCATCGGGTTGATTCAGTTCAGGTGCCTGTTCAGGTTCAGCATTAGCGTTATTGGCCTGTTCCTGAGCCTGCTCCGCATTCTCTACTGCAAAGTGTGCGGCAGTGGCCAGTGCCGCAGCGTCGCGTGAAGCAGCATCCGCGTCACTTTCAGCCTGCGCCGCTTTCTTCGCTTTGGCGCGGGCGATGGCGGCCTGAATCGCGGCTTTACGCGGGTCGGTCTCCGCGGCGGCGTCTGAAACAACTTCTGGAACGCTATCCGGTGCAGCCGGAGGCGTCGCCTCATTGCCTTCAGCCTGTGCCGCTTTCTTCGCTTTGGCGCGGGCGATGGCGGCCTGAATCGCGGCTTTACGCGGGTCGGTCTCCGCGGCGGCGTCTGAAGCAACTTCTGGAACGCTATCCGGTGCAGCCGGAGGCGTCGCCTCGTTGCCTTCAGCCTGCGCGGCCTTCTTCGCTTTGGCACGGGCGATAGCGGCCTGAACGGCGGCTTTACGCGGGTCGGTCTCCGCAGCGGCGTCTGGCGCGGCTTCATTCATACTCACGGATGCAACCGGAGGCGTGGCCTCATTGCCTTCAGCCTGTGCCGCTTTCTTCGCTTTGGCGCGGGCGATGGCGGCCTGAACGGCGGCTTTACGCGGGTCGGTCTCCGCAGCGGCGTCTGGCGCGGCTTCTGGAACGCTATCCGGTGCAGCCGGAGGCATCGCCTCATTGCCTTCAGCCTGCGCGGCCTTCTTCGCTTTGGCGCGGGCAACGGCAGCTTCGACAGCGGCTTTGCGCGGATCGACGCTGGCTTCAGCCCCGTTCTCTACTGCATCAACCGGCGTGACTTTCTTCGCTTTCGCCCGGGCAATGGCTGCTTCAACCGCCGCTTTACGGGGATCGATGGACTGACGCGTTACCGGCTGGGTTTCAGCCTGGGCCTCGGCCTGACGCAGACGCGCCTGCGCATGGCGGGCTTCACGCTGAGCGTCAAGGGTTGCCTCATCCGGCTCAGGGGTCTGGCGGGCTTTCACTCGCGCTTTTGCAGCCGCCAGTTCACGGGTATCGGTGCGGGCCACACGCTGTTTCGCCTCTTCATGACGCGCTTCGCGGGCCTGCTTCTCACGCTCCAGTCGCGCCTGACGCGCTTCAAAGCGTGCTTTGGCTTCCAGCGTGCGTTTCGCTTCCAGATCGATGGCGCGCAGTTCCGCTTTTTCCTGACGGTAATATTGTACCAGCGGAATGTTACTCGGGCAGACATAGGCGCAGGCGCCACATTCGATGCAATCATCAATGTGGTGTGAACGCGCTTTATCGTGATCGCCGCCCTGGCTGAACCAGTAAAGCTGCTGTGGCAGCAGTTTAGCCGGACAGGCATCGGCACAGGCGGAGCAGCGAATGCACGACTGCTCTTCGTCGTTGTTGCCCATTTCACTGGCAGAGGGGGCAAGAATACAGTTGGTGATCTTCACCACCGGCACATCCAGCGAAGGCAGAGTAAAGCCCATCAGCGGACCGCCCATAATCACCATCTGACGCGGTGCAGGTGTAAATCCGACGTGGTGCAGCAGATGGCTGATTGGGGTGCCGAGACGACTCCAGACGTTACGCGGCTGTGCAATTGCCTCGCCGGTCAGTGTCACCACGCGCTCAGTAATCGGCTCACCATTGATAATGGCCCGTTTAACTGCCCAGGCGGTGCCGACGTTCTGCATCAGCACACCGATATCAGTGGAGCGTCCGCCGTGCGGCACTTCCATGCCGGTCAGAATGCGGGTCAGCTGCTTGGCACCGCCGGAAGGGTATTTGGTCGGAATCACCCGGATTTGCAGGTCGCGCTCGCTACCCAGCGCCTGTTTCAGCGCAGCGATCGCTTCAGGTTTATTATCTTCAATGCCAATCATCACCTGCTCGGCCTGGAGCACCCAGGCAAGAATGCGGCTGCCTTCCAGCACTTCGGCGGCGTAGTCCTGCATCAGGCGATCGTCAGCGGTGATATAAGGCTCGCACTCGGCCGCATTGATAATCAGGGTTTTAACGCCGCGCAGGCCGCCTTTCAGTTTGGTGGCAGTAGGGAATCCCGCACCGCCCAGGCCCGCGATGCCCGCGTCGTGAATACGCTGTACAACATCCGTGCGCGGATGCTGACGGTAGTCAGGCAGCGGATCGAGCGGCATCCAGCGGTCATCGCCATCGGGCGTCAGGAAAATACAAAGCTCGGACAGCCCCGATGGATGCGCGGTCATATGCTGACCAATATCTTCAATCACGCCGGAGGTGGGCGCATGGACCGGCAGCATACGGCCCGTGCCAAACGTCAGAGGCTGACCGCGCAGCACATGGTCGCCAGGCGCAACGCAGATCTCACCTTCGTGTCCGATATGCTGTTTCAGCGGAATAATAAAACGGTGCGGCAACGGCAGTTCGCTGAGCGGCGTGCCGTTGGACTGGGTTTTCATTTCCGGCGGATGAATACCACCCTGAAAATCCCAGACCTTCTCTTTTTTCAGGAAGTTAAACAGATTAAGCATGAGTTTTTACCGGGATCACCCGTACAGGAATGGTATTCAAATCCCACTTCCAGTTAGCTGGTGTGGTTTCAACCGGACGCATCTCAATACAGTCAGTCGGGCAGGGTGCCACACAGAGATCGCAGCCGGTGCAGACATCGCTCAGCACGGTGTGCATGGCGCGGGTTGCCCCGACAATCGCATCCACCGGACAGGCCTGAATACATTTGGTGCAGCCAATGCAGTTGGCCTCATCAATAAAGGCGACGGTACGTACCGGCTCTTTCGCCGTTTCATCACCATCAATCGGCTGCGGTTCCACGTTGAGCAGCGCAGCCAGCTTGAGCATGGTCTGCTCACCGCCTGGCGCGCATTTATTGATCGCTTCACCGTTGTTGCCGACCGCATCCGCATAAGGACGGCAGCCAGGATAGCCGCACTGGCCACACTGGCTCTGTGGCAGAATGGCATCAATCTGCTCAACGATAGGATCTTCTTCCACTTCAAAGCGGCGCGAGGCGTAACCCAGCAGGGCACCGAACACCAGGCTCAGCGCACTGAGTACCGCAACAGCAATCCAGATCGCGGTCATCAGAATTTCACCAGGCCGGTGAAGCCCATAAATGCCAGCGCCATCAGGCCCGCAGTAATCAGGGCGATGGAGTTGCCTTTAAACGGGGCAGGAACATTCGCCAGCACCAGGCGCTCACGCATACCGGCGAACAGCACCATCACCAGCGAGAAGCCGATTGAGGCGCTGAAACCATACAGCGCGGCCTGCATAAAGGTGTGGTTAAGGTTGACGCTCAGCAGAGGCACACCCAGTACCGCACAGTTGGTGGTAATCAGCGGCAGAAAGATACCCAGCAGGCGATAGAGCGACGGGCTGGTTTTACGCACTACCATCTCGGTGAACTGCACCACAACAGCGATGACCAGGATATACGCCATGGTCCGCAGATAGACCAGGTCCAGTGGCAGCAGGATCAGATGGTTGACCAGCCAGGCGCAGATCGAGGCCAGGGTGATCACGAATGTCGTGGCGAGGCCCATGCCAATCGCCGTTTCCAGTTTTTTGGAAACGCCCATAAAGGGACAAAGGCCGAGAAACTTCACTAATACGAAGTTATTCACCAGCACGGTGCCAACAAAGAGAAGCAGATAATCGGTCATTTTTTCGCCTGGGAGCCAGAAAGCGGCTTATTATCATTGATAGCGCGACGTATCTCAACACCCGCGCCACCCGCAAGGCGGCAGACCGCACTCAGAATTAAATTCCTGACACAACTCACCACATCAGGGCGCGATAAAGGTCTTTTTTACCCGTTCTGAGCGTTTAAAATAGGGCACAAACACCGCAGCGGCCAGCAGTGACAGCAGTAATGTCTGGAGGGCCCGGCTATCAGCGACTGGCGTGAAAGCAAAAGTTTTCAGCGCCAGTAGCACGGTAATAAGCAGCCAGAGCAGATAATGGCGCGGCAGGCGGCGGGAGCGCTTCAGGAACAGCCAGCTGATCCAGAGACTATAGGCCCAGACCGCCACAGCGGTGAGCAGAGAAATGGCCCAGTAAGAGAAGAGTGTGCTGCCGTGAGAAAACAGCGCGACACGCCATTCCGGATTAAACAGGGGTGTCAGATACATCGCCAGCACCAGAACGGTGGTTAACAGGGTCATTATCAGCCAGGCCAGCGGCAGCAAAAGCCAGCCACCAATACGCGGCGCAGCAGCCTGTTCATTCATCGTGGTTATTCCTGTCTCGGGGAGTCGAAGCGCAGCAGAATAACATGTCCAGAGGGGCGCGCCCATCCGGACAAGGTCAGCGGTAAAAGAGGTGATGAATCAGTCTGAGATCAGACTACGTAGCGCCACACCGTTTTAGGAACACAGCCCAGATCATATAACCGACCGCCAGAGGCCAGTTCAGCGCGCCGATGGTCGGCAGCCCGGTACATATTGATGATTTCCAGATCATTCGTCAGGGAATAATTCAGATGATCGAAAAGCTTTTCCAGACTGTCTGTATTATTTACTTTGCGGAATTTAAGCAGGTAATCGTGCGCAGTCATCATTGCCATAAGAGATAGAAGTAACAAAGGAGTGCTCAGTATAGGGGGCAGGCTTAAGCTGTCCAGATCATGCAGATGAAAAAAGCCGAAAATCAGACAAAAGCACCTTATTCGTCACTAAAAGTCCATATCTGGCTTTTTTACTGTTATTTGGGTCGTTAACTCAGGGGCTTTGCCTTAAATACCCGACTGGCACCGGGAGCAGAGCACGCGAATAAATCGTTTACTGTAGAGATAAAACATTATTTTTATTTCATTCGGCCTGGACAGGGAGTCAGCGTCTTCTTTCTGACGTTTTTACCGCGGGAAATTTGACCGTTCGGGAACCCCTGCTATAGAAACGTTTCGCTCCTGCCCTGAAGCCACTGACGACTGTGCGGGCAATCACAAATCCCATTTTTTGTTCATCGTAAGCCGGATAACCCGTTTTGTACGCCTGGCTGTAATCGTTTCCAGTGGCGATAAACATAAGCGATTCTGTTTATTACAATTATTTAACGGGCATTGTCATTTTAATCAGCCGTTTTATCCATAATACCCCAGCCAGCGAACCCGCGACTCTGCACGTAACTCCTTTAAATTGCTCTATTTTGTGAAGTATGTCGCCATTATGCACCCTTTTTTAGTCCAGTCTAAGCAGGCTCTCTACCCTAAACAGCAAACGCCTTTCAGAGGATTAAAAACTATGTGGAAACGTTTACTTCTGACCACGCTGGTCAGCGCCGCGTTAACCGGCCCGGTACTTGCCGCAGATATGACGGTCGGCTTCTCGCAGGTCGGTTCGGAATCTGGCTGGCGCTCAGCGGAAACCAACGTAGCGAAAAGCGAAGCCAAAAAACGCGGGATCACCCTGAAAATCGCCGATGGACAGCAGAAACAAGAGAACCAGATCAAAGCCGTACGCTCATTCATCGCGCAGGGCGTTGATGCCATCTTTATTGCGCCTGTTGTACAGACTGGCTGGGAGCCGGTCCTGGAAGAAGCCAAAGATGCCAAAATCCCGGTTTACCTGCTGGACCGCGCCATCGTGGTGAAAGACAAATCGTTGTATCAGGCGGTGGTGACGGCGGACAACGTGCTGGAAGGCAAACTGATTGGCGACTGGCTGGTGAAAACCGTGGGCGACAAGCAGTGTAACGTGGTGGAACTGCAGGGCACAGTGGGTGCCAGCGTGGCGATCGACCGTAAGAAAGGCTTTGCCGAGGCGATCAGCAACCATCCAAATATTAAAGTGATTCGCTCGCAGTCCGGTGACTTTACCCGCAGTAAAGGTAAAGAGGTGATGGAGAGCTTTATCAAGGCAGAGAACAACGGCAAAAACATCTGCATGGTTTACGCGCATAACGATGACATGGCGATCGGTGCCATCCAGGCGATTAAAGAAGCGGGGCTGAAACCAGGCAAAGATATTCTTACCGGCTCAATTGATGGTGTACCGGATATCTATAAAGCGATGCTGGCGGGTGAGGCTAACGCCAACGTCGAGCTGACGCCAGATATGGCTGGCCCGGCGTTTGATGCGCTGGAAAAATTCAAGAAAGATGGCACGCTGCCGCCAAAAGTGATCAAGACCGAGTCGAAGCTGTTCCTGCCTGCTGATGCGCAGAAGGAGCTGGATAAGAAAAATGGTATGGGTTACTGATTCACAGACCCGCCACAGACCAGCCGCAGACCGCCCTACGGGGCGGTTTTTCATGACGTAAGGCGGAGTGAGCAGAATGACCACGCAAAATGAAACACCGCTGTTATCTATCAGCGGCGTCAGCAAAGGGTTTCCCGGCGTCAAAGCGCTGAGCAATGTTTCCTTTGATATCCGTAAAGGGGAGATCATGGCGCTGCTGGGCGAGAACGGCGCAGGCAAATCCACCCTGATTAAAGTGCTGACCGGGGTTTACACGCGCGACGCGGGCACGATCACCCTGAATGGGGAGCCCATTACGCCGCATAATACGGCGCAGGCGCAGGAGATGGGCATCGGCACCGTCTATCAGGAAGTGAATATGCTGCCGAACATGTCGGTGGCGGATAACCTCTATATTGGCCGTGAGCCGCGCCGCTTTGGCATGATCGACCGTCGGAAGATGGTGCGCGATGCCGATGCGCTGATGCGGAACTACGGTTTTTCCCTTGATGTGACGCGCCCGCTTGGCCACTACTCGGTGGCGATGCAGCAAATTATCGCCATCTGCCGCGCGGTGGATCTGTCGGCCCAGGTGCTGATCCTCGATGAGCCGACAGCCAGTCTGGATGCCAGCGAAGTTGAGATGCTGTTTACCCTGATGGCGCAGTTAAAAGCCAGGGGGATGAGCCTGATTTTTGTGACCCACTTCCTCGACCAGGTGTACCGCATTACTGACCGGATTACCGTACTGCGCAACGGGCAGTTTATCGCCACCCGCGATACTGCCACGCTGCCGCAGATTGAACTGATTAAGCTGATGCTGGGTCGCGAACTGCTGGAGACGGCGTTACAGCGTCAGGGCAGTACGCTGCGCAGCAATCAGCCGGTCGTGTCGTTTGAAGATTACGGCAGGAAGGGCACCATTGAACCCTTTAACCTGTCGGTACGTCCCGGTGAGGTCGTCGGCCTGGCCGGTCTGCTGGGTTCAGGCCGTACCGAAACTGCCGAGGTATTATTTGGTATTCGTCGTGCCGATCGCGGAACCGCGAAGATCAAAGGCAAAGTGCAGCGCATTACCAACCCGGCGAAAGCGTCACAACTTGGCATGGGTTTTTGCCCGGAGGATCGTAAGACTGACGGGATTATTGGCGCGGCCTCCGTGCGCGAAAATATTATTCTGGCACTGCAGGCGCAACGCGGCTGGTTACGGCCGATTAAGAAGCGTGAACAGCAGGCGATTGCCGATCGTTTTATCAAAAGTCTGGGCATTCGCACGCCGCATGCAGAGCAGCCGGTGGAGCTGTTATCGGGCGGCAATCAGCAGAAGGTGTTGCTGTCGCGCTGGCTGGTCACTAAACCCCAGTTTTTAATCCTCGACGAACCGACGCGCGGTATTGATGTAGGCGCGCACGCCGAAATTATCCGTTTAATTGAATCCCTGTGCGCCGATGGTCTGGCGCTGCTGGTGATCTCCTCTGAACTCGAAGAGCTGGTCGGTTATGCCGATCGGGTGTTGATCATGCGCGATCTGAAGCAGGTGGCTGAAATTCCGCTGGAGCAGCTATCCGTGGCGTCGATCGTCAATGCTATCGCAGACGGAGGGGCAAAACATGCTTGAGTCTCCTATGACATCTGAAAAAACGCCACGTCGTAAGCTGAAACTCCCGCCAGGGATGCCGCAAATCGCCGCGCTGCTGCTGGTGCTGTTGATCGACAGTCTGGTGGCCAGTAACTTTTTTGCGGTGCATCTGCAGGATGGCCGCCTGTTCGGCAGTCCAATCGATATTCTTAACCGTGCGGCACCGGTTGCCCTGCTGGCTATTGGGATGACGCTGGTGATCGCGACTGGCGGCATCGATCTTTCCGTGGGGGCGGTGATGGCGATAGCGGGCGCGACGGCCGCCACACTCACCGTGGCCGGGCACGGTGTGCCGTTTATTATTCTCTGCACGCTGGGCACCGGTTTAGCCTGTGGTTTGTGGAATGGGGTGCTGGTGGCGCTGCTGCGGATTCAGCCGTTTGTTGCCACGCTGATTCTGATGGTGGCCGGACGCGGTATCGCTCAGTTGATTACTCAGGGACAGATTGTGACGTTCGATAGCGACAGTCTTGGCTGGTTTGGTAATGGCTCACTATGGATGTTGCCGGTGCCGGTCTGGATTACGCTGGTGGTGGCGCTGGCCGTATGGCTGCTGACGCGCAAAACCGCGCTGGGTCTGTTTATCGAAGCCGTGGGGATTAACCTGCGCGCTGCACGCAATGCGGGTGTGACGGGCTGGCTGGTCGTGATGTCTACTTATGCGATCAGTGGCGTCTGTGCCGCCGTCGCGGGTCTGATCGTCACAGCAGATATTCGCGGTGCGGATGCCAATAACGCGGGTTTATGGCTGGAGCTGGATGCAATTCTCGCTGTGGTCATTGGTGGGGCATCTTTGATGGGGGGGCGCTTTAATCTGGTGTTGTCGCTGATTGGCGCACTGATTATTCAGTCGATGAATACCGGGATTTTGCTTTCTGGCTTCCCGCCTGAGCTGAATCAGGTCGTGAAAGCGGTGGTGGTGATGTGCGTGCTGTTGCTGCAGTCACCGCGGTTTATTGCGATGTTGAAACGGAGACGCCCGACATGATCAAACGTCATCTTCCGCTGATGATCACCTTGCTGGTGTTTGTCGCAGGTTACCTTTTTTGTCTGAGTCAGTTTCCGGGCTTTGCCTCCACCCGGGTCATCTGCAATATCCTGACCGATAACGCCTTCCTTGGCATTATCGCCGTCGGCATGACCTTTGTGATTTTATCCGGTGGTATCGACCTGTCGGTCGGCGCAGTCATTGCGTTTACCGGTGTGTTTCTGGCGCGAGCAATTGGTGATTTCCATGTCGATCCGCTGCTCGCGTTTGCGCTGATTCTGTCACTGGGTGCGCTGTTCGGTGCCATGATGGGCTGGCTGATTGATGCACTGAAGATCCCGGCCTTTATCATTACGCTGGCGGGGATGTTTTTCCTGCGCGGCTGCAGCTATCTGGTGTCCGAGAACTCGATTCCAATCGATCATCCGTTCTATACCCTGCTTTCAAGTCTGGCGTGGAAAGTGCCGGGCGGAGGGCGTCTTAGCCTGCTGGCCGTGATTATGCTGGTTGTGGTGTTTGGCGGGATTATTCTGGCGCATCGCACACGCTTCGGTAACCGGGTTTACGCTATCGGCGGCAATATGACGTCCGCTCAGTTGATGGGTGTTTCAACCCGTGCGACGACCATTAAGATTTATATGCTTTCCACCACGCTGGCAACGCTGGCGGGCATTGTGTTCTCTATCTATACCTCGGCAGGTTATGCACTGGCCGGTCTGGGTGTGGAGCTGGATGCGATTGCGTCAGTGGTGATTGGCGGCACGTTGTTGTCGGGTGGCGTCGGAACTGTGCTGGGCACGCTGTTTGGCGTGTTAATTCAGGGACTGATTCAGACCTGGATTAACTTCGACGGCACGCTGAGTTCGTGGTGGACCAAGATCGCCATCGGGATTCTGCTGTTTGCGTTTATCGCGCTGCAGCGGTTACTGACGGTGATCTGGGATCGTCAGCAGAACGCACCCGTCAAACGCATCCCTGGCTGAGTATTGCGTATTCTGGTTAATGGCGGCTCTCAGGAGCCGCCTTTTACTGCGCCAGATGCAGCACCATCACCGTGACTTCTTCACCCGCGATGTGCCGCTGTTCCACCGCCAGCCAGCCTGAACGCTGATAGTACGCCTGTTGATCGGGCGTATAGAGCCAGAGTTCGCCAATTTGCTGTTGTCTGGCTCGCGCAATCGCCTGCTGAATCAAGGCCTTTGCCACGCCCTGGCCCCGAAATTTTTTGTCCGTCACCACTTCACCTATCCAGTATTCCCTTGCCGGAATGTCGTCCAGTTCAAAACGGATGATGCTACAGGTCGCGATCACTGTTTCGCCATCCGGTGTGGCGATGAGGGTTAATTCCGACGAGCCGGTCTGATTCCGTTTTGTTAAACGCGCAAGGATGGTGGGCTGATGCGACCATGCAGGAAGATGTGACCATTCGGTGTGCAGCAGTTGTGCGGTTTGTCCGGCGAAGCCGGGATGCTGGTTCAGATCGGCAATTTGCATGGCGTTGGCACCTTGTTTTATCAGGTATGTAGCAATACAGGCTGGTGGGAGAAAGTGCAAGATGATGAAAGAGTTGAGTTTTAGCAAAGAGACCGGTGCTCTTATGTATTATCGGGAAAACAATCGCTATGGGATTCAGGTGTAAGGTCAGGAAAGGTATGCCTGATCGCAAAGGATTCCCGCATCCATGCGGATCGGCCGCGCCATCCCTGGCGCGGACGCTTTGCCCTTCAGGCATGCCATTCCTTCCCGGTTGGGCTTAATCATTGCTGTAAAGGGCAGTGCGAAATTGAAATAATGGAGTGCACAGTTGCAGCGAAATGGGACTTTCCCAGTAAGGGCTTTTATTACATGCTGATTATGCTGAGTTTTTGAATATTCGCAAAAATGCAAAATTAAGGAGGGGATGGCGGGCAGTGGAGTAAAGCGTCCGCCGCATGGATGCGGCGGCAGAGCCTACAGGGATGTATTTACGGCGTCTTTACGCAACGCCCGCCATTTCCGACTGAATTGCACTAATTTTCTACCAAACGGCGCCTTACCTTCCCTGAAACTATCTTTTAAAGAATCCTAAGGCGCCAATGATCGCTAATTAACGTTTCAGACGGTAATACGCTTCGTTCCAGCGCAGCGCGTCTTTAAACGCAGGCAAACGCGTGTGCTCATCAATCACCAGCACTTCAATGTCGTTCATCTCACCGTACAGATACATATCCTCCAGCGTCAGCGCCTGACTGAACACCGTATGGTGCGCGCCGCCGCCCAGAATCCACGCTTCGGAGGCGGTCGCCAGTGATGGCTGCGCTTTCCACAGTGCGCGCGCAACCGGCAACTTCGGCAGCGGTTTCGGCTGTTCGATAGCATCCACCACGTTAACCAGCAGACGGAAACGATCACCCATATCAATCACGCTGGCGTTAACCGCACGACCGGCTGGGGTGGAGAAAATCATACGTGCCGGATCGGCTTTATCACCAATGCCCAGGAACTGCACATCGATTAAGGGTTTCTCTTCAATGGCAATCGACGGGCAGACTTCCAGCATGTGCGAGCCAAGCACTAAATCGTTGCCCGGTGAGAAGTGATAGGTGTAATCCTCCATAAATGAGGTGCCACCTTTACGATCGCCGGCCAGCACTTTGAAAATGCGCAGCAGGGCAGCGGTTTTCCAGTCTCCTTCGCCTGCGAAGCCATAACCCTGACCCATCAGGCGCTGAACGGCCAGACCAGGTAACTGCGTCATGCCGTGCAGCGTCTGGAAGTTAGTGGTGAAGGCGTGGCAGCCCTCTGCTTCCAGAAAACGTTTCAGACCGAGTTCGATACGCGCAGCATCCAGCACGTTCTGACGCTTTTCACCGCCAGACGCGGCGACATCGGTAAAGCGATAAAGGCTTTCATATTCGTCGATCAGCGCGTTCACGTCGCCATCGCTGACGCCGTTGATCACCTCAACCAAATCGCCAACGCCCCAGCCATTCACTGAATAACCGAACTGAATCTGTGCGGCGACTTTATCGCCTTCGGTCACGGCCACTTCACGCATGTTGTCGCCAAAACGGGCGACTTTCAGCTGCTGGCTGGCCTGTTTAGCCAGAGCCGCCCGCATCCAGTTGCCCAGACGCTGCTGGCTGGCGCTGTCTTGCCAGTGACCGGTCACCACGCTGTGCTGCAGGCCCATGCGCGCGCCGATGAAACCGAACTCACGGCCGCCGTGCGCGGTCTGGTTCAGGTTCATAAAGTCCATGTCCATGCTGTCCCACGGGATCTCGGCATTGAACTGGGTATGGAATTGCAGCAGCGGCTTATTCAGTACGCTCAGGCCGCCGATCCACATTTTGGCCGGGGAGAAAGTATGCAGCCAGGTAATGATCCCGACGCACTGCTTGTCGTAGTTTGCGTCGCGGCACAGGGCCAGCGCTTCATCCGGTGATTTCACCAGCGGTTTCAGCTCCAGACGTAGTGGTAAACCCGCCTGATTTAAACCGTCGACAACCTGACGGGCATTCTGTTCAACCTGGCGTAACGTCTCCGCCCCATAGAGGTGCTGCGTGCCGATGACAAACCACACGCTGTAGCTGTTTGACTGTTCCATAAACCACTCCTTTACTTTGAGCCTACCCTAATAGGCTATTTTATTTGTCATTCTGAACCTGGACAGGGCTCACAATCCTCACGTACGCCGTGTACACCTGGTTGCTCCGCGCTGTCCGTGTCCAGACTGCCTGCAACAATTACGCCTGTTGGGCCAGGCTCGTCGCGGAAGCGGGGCGAGCGGCGTATTGCGGTTCAGCCGTCACGCACCATTGTTGATAGCGTTGATAAAGTTGTTGATAGCGGGCGACGCGCGCCGGATCGGGCTGCAGCGTCACGGCAATCGGACTGGCCATGACCTGCTGAGCATCCGGGACGCTGGCGTGAACACCGGCGGCAACGGCGGCGAAAATGGCCGCACCCAGTGCACAGCACTCGTCAGAGGCGACGATATCCAGTGGCCGGTTCATCACATCGCAGCAGGCCTGCATAATCGCCGGAGATTTTCGCGCGATGCCGCCAAGGGTCAGAATGCTCTCGACCGGGATCTGCTGCTGCTCGAAGCACTCCATAATGGCGCGGGCGCCAAACGCGGTTGCCGCGACCAGACCACCAAACAGTGCAGGGGCATCGGTGCCCAGATTCAGGTCGGTAATCACCCCTTTCAGACGCTGATTCGCATTCGGTGTGCGGCGACCGTTAAACCAGTCCAGCACCACCGGCAGATGGTCGAGCTGCGGATTGGCAGCCCAGGCCTCGGTGAGATCCTTAATCAGATTCTTTTGCATCTCAGCCAGCTGAGGTTTCAGCGCCGGATGCTGCTGGGCCGCCAGCTGCAATGGCCAGCCCAGTAAGCGGCTGAACCAGGCATAGATATCACCAAAGGCAGACTGACCTGCTTCCAGCCCGATAGCGCCAGGTACGACGCTGCCATCGACCTGACCACAGATACCCTTGATATCGCGGTCGCCGACCTTTTCCGCATCAGCAATCAGGATGTCGCAGGTTGAGGTGCCAATCACTTTCACCAGCGTATAAGGTTTGGCACCGCCACCCACGGCGCCCATATGACAGTCAAATGCGCCACCGGAGAGGGTAACGGTTTGGGTCAGGCCAAGACGCTTCGCCCATTCCGGACTGAGCGTGCCGACCGGCACATCAGCGGTCCAGGTATCCGTAAACAAAGGGGAGTCGAGCTGCTGGGTTAACAGCGGGTCGAGCGCATCAAGGAAATCGACATCGGGCAGGCCGTTCCAGTCGTCATGCCACAGCGCTTTATGCCCGGCGGCACAACGCCCACGACGCAGCTTCTCTGGCGCGGTGGTGCCGCTTAACAGGGCAGGCACCCAGTCGCACAGCTCCACCCAGGAGACGGCGGCTTCACGCACGGCCGCATCTTCACGCGACACGTGCAGAATCTTCGCCCAGAACCACTCAGAGGAGTAAATGCCGCCGATGTAGCGGCTGTAATCCTCGAAGCGGCCGCTGTGGCAAAGCTGATTAATCTCTTCCGCTTCTTCTATAGCAGTATGATCTTTCCACAACACGAACATCGCGTTGGGGTTCTCAGCGAACTCCGGACGCAGCGCCAGCACATTGCCGTCGCGGTCGATAGGCGCCGGCGTTGAGCCGGTACTGTCAACGCCAATGCCGACCACGGCATTGCGCTGATCTTCGCTCAGTGCATTCA
The DNA here is from genome assembly GCF_013415305.1 of Pantoea sp. WMus005. Taxonomy (GTDB): domain Bacteria; phylum Pseudomonadota; class Gammaproteobacteria; order Enterobacterales; family Enterobacteriaceae; genus Pantoea; species Pantoea rara. The sequence goes on along the minus strand of NZ_JACBXU010000001.1, from coordinate 1,215,014 downwards.
GCACGCCGAGCAGCGCCTGCTCCATAGCGTCGATGTAATCCTGTGGATGGTGACGAAAACGGTTAGTGTGCGGATCGCTGTATAAGCCCTGTTGCCAGCGTGGATAGCTGAACACCGCACTCTGCAGCTCTTTGCCGCTATGACAATCCACGGCCAGCGCACGCACCGAATCACTACCAAAGTCCAGCCCAAGGGTGATGGCTCCAGCACGCATCGGAATCTCCTGTAGTTAGTTAACTCCTGTATCCTGGGTTCGGCGCGCCAAATCAGTTAGTCATCGCTGGCTGACAATATGCACTTTTCTGTCATCGGCAGTGATTTTGTGATCCATTGCAAAAGTTAAGGTCCGGTTAAATTTGCTGAATATATGGATCATTTTGTCGTGATTTTAATGTGTGATACCGCTCTACATTTTTCTTCGCTAATACCGCTAAAACTAGCCCAGCGTCTGGACAGTCTGTCAGCACATGCCAGCCTAACGCACTGATTTATGGCTGTACCCACAAAACAAAACAAACTGGTAGCGTTTACACCGATTCGTTATTAGCAGCGAAAAATAACCTGGTACCGGAGAGCATCATGCATAAATTCACTAAAGCATTCGCGGCCATCGGCCTGGCAGCGGTTATGTCACAATCCGCTATCGCCGAGACCATGAAGCTGGGTTTTTTAGTCAAGCAACCAGAAGAACCCTGGTTCCAGACTGAATGGAAATTCGCCGATAAAGCGGGCAAAGATCTTGGCTTTGATGTCATTAAAATTGCCGTGCCGGATGGTGAAAAAACCCTGAATGCCATCGACAGCCTGGCGGCGAACGGCGCAAAAGGTTTTGTCATCTGTACCCCCGATCCGAAACTGGGCTCCGCCATCATGGCAAAAGCGCGTGGCTACGGTCTGAAAGTCATCGCGGTAGATGACCAGTTCGTGACCGCCAAAGGCAAGCCAATGGACACCGTACCGCTGGTGATGATGGCGGCCACCAAAATTGGTGAGCGTCAGGGTCAGGAACTCTATAAAGAGATGCAGAAGCGCGGCTGGGATGTGAAAACCACCGGCGTGATGGCGATTACCGCGAACGAACTCGACACCGCACGTCGTCGTACCGGCGGCTCAATGGACGCGATCAAAGCCGCTGGTTTCCCGGCAGCTCAGATCTATCAGGTCCCAACCAAATCCAATGATATCCCTGGCGCGTTTGACGCCGGTAACTCCCTGCTGGTGCAGCATCCTGAAGTCAAACACTGGCTGATTGTCGGCATGAACGACAACACCGTGCTGGGCGGCGTGCGTGCGACTGAAGGTCAGGGCTTTAAAGCGGCTGACGTCATCGGTATCGGCATTAACGGCGTCGATGCCATCAGTGAACTGTCTAAAGACAAGGCGACCGGCTTCTACGGTTCGCTGCTGCCAAGCCCGGATATCCACGGCTACAAAAGCAGCCAGATGCTCTACAACTGGGTCAGCAAAGGTGAAGAGCCACCGAAATTCACCGAAGTTACAGATGTGGTGCTGATCACCCGTGACAACTTCAAAACCGAACTGGCGAAAAAAGGACTGATGTAACTCTGAGCCTGTCGGGCTGTTCGCAGCCCGGCATCCTTAATAGCCCATTTCGCGTCGCCCGCCCTGACAGGCCGGTGGCGCGAAAGAGTGAGGATTAACATGAACACTGATTCAGCATTTCTGTCGTTTCATGGCATCAGTAAAACTTTCCCTGGCGTGAAAGCGTTGCAGGATATCTCCTTCGACTGCCGTGGCGGTGAAGTTCACGCGCTGATGGGCGAGAACGGCGCAGGCAAATCGACACTGTTAAAAATACTCAGCGGCAGTTATCAGCCGAGCGGCGGTGAGATTCGCATTAAAGGCAAGCCGATGAGTTTTCAGCGCACAACGGATGCGCTGGACGCGGGCGTCGCCATTATTTACCAGGAACTGCATCTGGTGCCGGAAATGAGCGTGGCAGAGAACATCTATCTCGGTCAGATCCCGCACAAACATGGTCTGGTTAACCGTAAGCTGATGCGCTTTGAGGCGGGCGTGCAGCTGAAAAACCTCGGCATGGATATCGACCCCGATATGCCGCTGAAGTACCTGTCGCTGGGGCAGTGGCAGATGGTGGAGATTGCCAAAGCGCTGGCGCGCAATGCGCGCATTATCGCCTTTGATGAGCCAACCAGTTCCCTCTCGGCACGCGAAATCGACAACCTGTTCCGCGTCATCCGCCAGCTCCGCGAGGAGGGCCGGGTGGTGCTCTACGTGTCACACCGCATGGAAGAGATCTTCGCCCTCAGCGATGCCATCACCGTCTTTAAAGATGGCCGCTACGTGCGGACGTTTACTGACATGGCTAACACCCATCATGACGATCTGGTGCAGGCGATGGTGGGACGTAACCTGGGGGATATCTATGGCTACTCACCGCGTCCTAAAGGGGAAGTGCGTCTCGAACTGGACAAGGTCGAAGCCAAGGGCGTGCGTACGCCTATTTCGCTGAAAGTCCATGCCGGTGAAATCGTGGGACTGTTTGGCCTGGTCGGTGCCGGACGCAGTGAACTGCTGAAAGGCCTGTTTGGCGGCACGCGTCTGCGCGGTGGTCAGGTGATTCTGGACGGCAAGCCTTTGCCGCTGAGGGAGCCTATCGACGCCATCCGCGCCGGCATTATGCTCTGCCCGGAAGACCGCAAAGCTGAGGGCATTATTCCCGTGCACTCGGTGCGCGACAACATCAATATCAGCGCCCGTCGGCACAATCTCACTGCCGGTTGCCTGATTAAAAACGGCTGGGAAAACAAGAATGCTGACAGCCATATCCGCTCACTGAACATTAAAACGCCCAGCGCCGATCAGCTGATCATGAATCTCTCTGGCGGTAACCAGCAGAAGGCGATTCTGGGTCGCTGGCTCTCTGAGGATATGAAAGTGATCCTGCTGGATGAGCCAACGCGCGGCATCGACGTCGGTGCCAAACATGAAATTTATAACCTGATTTATCAGCTGGCGAACCGGGGCATTGCGGTGCTGTTCGCCTCAAGCGATTTACCGGAAGTGATGGGCCTCGCCGATCGCATCGTTGTGATGCGTGAAGGTGCCATTGCCGGTGAACTGCTGCACGACGACGCCACGGAGCAGCAGACGCTGAGCCTGGCGATGCCCAAAACCACTCAAGCGGCCGCCGTGGCCTGACAGGAGATCATCATGGCTTCATCCACGACCTCAAATACGCCGCAGCCCGCTTCACGCGGTGGCCTGCGGTTAGGTCGCATCTGGGACAACTTCGGCATGCTGGTAGTATTTGCACTGCTGTTTATTGTCTGTGCGATTTTTGTGCCGAACTTTGGCTCGTTTATCAATATGAAAGGCCTGGGACTGGCGATGTCGATGTCCGGCATGGTCGCCTGCGGCATGCTGTTCTGTCTGGCCTCCGGTGATTTTGACCTGTCGGTCGCTTCTGTTATCGCCTGTGCGGGGGTTGTCACCGCCGTGGTGATCAACATGACCGAGAGCCTGTGGATTGGTGTCGGCGCCGGTCTGGTGCTCGGCATGATCACCGGTTTTATCAACGGCTTTGTGATCGCCCGTCTCAAAATCAACGCGCTGATCACCACGCTGGCGACGATGCAGATCGTGCGCGGCCTGGCGTATATCTTCTCTGACGGTAAAGCGGTTGGTATTGAAGATGAGCGCTTCTTTGAACTGGGCTTCGCTAACTGGTTTGGCGTGCCTGCGCCAATCTGGCTGACGCTGGCCACCATGCTGATCTTCGGCTTCCTGCTCAACAAAACCACCTTTGGCCGTAATACGCTGGCGATTGGCGGTAATGAAGAGGCAGCGCGCCTGGCCGGTGTGCCGGTGGTACGTACCCGCATCATCATCTTTATTCTTTCCGGTCTGGTTTCAGCAGCAGCGGGCATCATCCTGGCATCACGTATGACCAGTGGTCAGCCTATGACGTCCATCGGCTATGAGCTGGTGGTGATTTCTGCCTGCGTACTGGGTGGCGTGTCACTGAAGGGCGGTATCGGTAAGATTTCCTACGTGGTGGCAGGGGTATTAATTCTCGGCACCGTCGAGAATGCGATGAATTTATTGAATATCTCGCCGTTCTCACAGTATGTGGTGCGCGGTCTGATACTGTTAGCAGCGGTGATTTTTGACCGTTACAAACAGAAAAAAGCCTGATTGAGCGAGCCGTTGGTCCGCAGAGGCAGACGCCTTTGCGGACTATCCGAACAATAACAGACTGAGTGAGGACGCTATGTATCACCGCGAATTACCGGCCGAGCAGCAAAACCCCCTGTTGCCTGGCTATTCATTCAATGCCTGGCTGGTGGCGGGGCTGACGCCCATCACCGCTGAGGGCCCGCTCGATTTCTTTATCGATCGCCCGCACGGCATGAAAGGTTACATTCTGAATCTCACCATTAAAGGCAAAGGACGGGTATTCGACGGCGAGCGGGCGTTTGACTGCGAACCGGGCGAAATGCTGCTGTTTCAGCCGAAAACTGCCCACTATTATGGTCGCGCGCCGGACAGTCCGCAGTGGTTCCACCGCTGGGTCTATTTCCGCCCGCGCGCCTACTGGCACGACTGGCTGCGCTGGCAGGATGAGCAGGAGGGTGTGGGACGCCTGCTGCTGCCTGAATCGCTGCGTGGCGAATTTGACCGCTTGTTTGCCAGCATCGAACAGACCCATAACTCGGGCCGTCGTTTTGCGGAAGAGCTGGCGATGAACCTGCTGGAGCGACTGCTGCTGCGTGCTGTCGAAGAAGATCCGCGCAGTCATCAGTTAATCCGCGATCCGCGCGTGATTGAAGCCTGCCAGTATGTGACCAACCACCTCGCCAGCGAGGTCAAGATCGAAGAGGTGGCGCGCCACGTCTGCCTGTCACCGTCGCGGCTGGCACACCTGTTCCGCGAGCAGATGGGTGTGAACCTGCTGCGCTGGCGTGAGGATCAGCGGGTCATCCGCGCCAAACTGCTGCTGCAGACCACTCAGGAACCGATCGCCTCGGTAGGGCGTGAAGTGGGTTACGACGACCAGCTCTACTTCTCACGCGTGTTTCGCAAGCGTGTTGGTGTCAGTCCCAGCGATTTCCGCCGCCGCAATCAGGACGCACACGACAGCCTGGCGGCGCAGACGGCCTGGCCCCTGGCGCGGAGTGCTATCTCTTAGTTTTTTCGGGAGATTCCGCCTTGTCCTCACCTGGTTAATAGTCTTAAATCAATCAGGTTAGCGACAAAGAGGAATCAAAATGAGCGATAAATTACGTGTTGGTCTGATCGGCTACGGTTTTGCCAGTAAAACGTTTCACGCCCCGCTGATTGCCGGGACACCGGACGTCGAGCTGGCAGCCATTTCCAGTAGCGACGCCAGCAAAGTCCATGCCGACTGGCCTGCCGTTAAGGTGGTGGCCGATCCTCAGGCGCTGCTGGACGACCCTACGCTGCAACTGATTGTTATTCCTACCCCCAACGACACCCACTTCCCGCTGGCAAAAGCGGCGCTGAACGCCGGTAAGCATGTGGTGGTTGATAAGCCGTTCACCGTGACGCTGTCACAGGCGCGCGAACTGGATGCCCTGGCGAAAGCCAAAGGTCTGCTGCTTTCAGTGTTCCACAACCGCCGCTGGGACAGTGATTTTCTGACGCTGAAATCCCTGCTTGAGGCGGGCTCGCTGGGTGAAGTGCGCTATTTCGAATCGCATTTTGACCGCTTCCGTCTGGAAGTGCGTAATCGCTGGCGCGAAATGAAGGGCGCAGGCAGCGGAATCTGGTATGACCTTGGGCCACATCTGCTGGACCAGGCGCTGCAACTGTTTGGCCCGCCGGTCGCCATTAATGTCGATCTGGCCGAGATGCGTCCGGGCGCGCAGACCACAGACTACTTCCACGCCACGCTGACCTATCCGCAGCGCCGTGTCGTGCTTCACGCCAGCATGCTGGTGGCGGCGGAATCCGCGCGTTATACCGTCCACGGCACGCGCGGCAGTTACGTCAAATATGGTCTGGACCCGCAGGAAGATCGCCTCAAGTCGGGAGATTTCCCGCCGCAGGCAGACTGGGGTTATGACATGCGCGACGGCACGCTGACGCTGGTTGATGATGATTCACTGACGGAAACCACGCAGCTGACTCAGCCTGGCAACTACCCGGCTTATTATGCGGGCATTCGCGATGCGATTGCCGGACGCGGGAACAATCCGGTGACGGCAGAAGAGGCGATTCAGGTGATGGAGCTGATCGAACTGGGTCTGCAATCCGCCGAGAAACGCCAGACAATGTCGCTGAAGCGCGTCTGATCGCTGAGTACTCAGCGAAGAAAGCAGAACGGGCCGGTTATCCGGCCCGTTTTTTTATGGCTGACGCGAGCAGATTACTGCACGCGGGCGCGAACAGCCGCTTTCTCAGCGTCACTCAGGAAGGCAATCGTCAGACCGTTTTCCTGCGCCTGACGCATCTGCGCCATGCTCAGGCCAGCAGCCGGTGCGGCATGCTGATACTCATGCGCCAGCTCAATGCCCTGAACCGCCGGATCATCGGTGTTAATCGTTGCCAGAATGCCATGCTCAAGGAAGATCTTCAGTGGATGCTGCGCCAGCGAGGGCACTGTGCTGGTCTGGATATTAGATGTCAGGCAGGATTCAATACCAATACGGTGCTCCGCCAGGAAATCCATCAGCGCGCGATCTTCAATCGCTTTCACACCGTGACCAATACGTTCAGCGCCCAGCTCCCGGATTGCCTGCCAGATGCTCTCGGGTCCGGCGGCTTCACCCGCATGTACGGTAACGCGGAAACCGGCATCGCGTGCCTGGGTGAAGTGGCTCAGGAACTCACTGCCCGGGAAGCCCAGCTCATCGCCCGCCAGATCGACCGCAGTGATGTGGTCGCGATGGGCAAGCAAACCTTCCAGTTCGCTGAGGCAGGCATCTTCACCAAAGGTACGGCTCATAATACCAATCAGACGTACGTCGATATTGTGCTGCTGAGAGCCAGCGCGCACGCCATCGATTACTGCTTCAACCACACCGGCAATGGGCAGGTTGTGGGTCATCGCCATGTAGCCAGGGGAAAAACGCAGTTCGGCATAGTGAATGCCCGCGCGCGCGGCATCTTCGACATTCTCCTGCGCAATCCGGCGGCAGGCATCCAGATCGCCCAGCACTTTCACGCCCCAGTCGAGCTTCTGCAGGAAGCTTACCAGGTCAGGTTCATTCTCGCCGACCTGCACATGGGGAAGCAGCGTCTCAAGCGTGGTGGCGGGCATGGCAAGGTTAAACTGGCGACCTAAATCAAGAATGGTTTGTGCACGGATGTTGCCATCAAGATGGCGGTGAATATCAGTCAGAGGAATTTTAGAATCGATCATGGCGCACTCGCTCAGTTGTCGTTGAAGTGCAGAGCATTATAAAAATATCTTGCGCAACAGCGCCAGCGATTTGCGCAACAGTCGCGCCGGATGCTGCTTAATTACCCATAACTAGCGGGAAAAGGGCAGTTTGCGGCGGGCAGACATGAAAAAAGCGACCCGAAGGTCGCTTTAATGGACGCCAGCTAAATTACTGTGGCATGCCTTCGCTGGTCGGCATACCCAGCATATAGCGGGACAGGAACTGCTCCAGCGTCATTTTATCGCCGTTCATGTTCACCTGTCCGTTGGCGTACTGCAGGCTGGTCACGATGTTGTTATCCTGCTGCTGAGTCAGGCGGAACATTTGCCCCATTGCCGCCAGACCTTTCACCTGTTGATCCGCCAGTTTCTGCGCATCATCGGCCTGATAGCCCTCGGCCAGACCCACTTTATGCATGGTTTCTGTCGCCATCGGCATATTGATGACCAGCTTGCTGTCCAGGTTCTTCAGAACCCGGTCAACCATCGCGCTGAGGGTCTGGGCTTCACCGGTTACGGCAGAAGGGTCGTTGAAGCTGGCGGTCAGGTTAAAGGTACTTTCCCCTTTATCATTCTTCCAGCTCAGCGGCGCGATGCTGATGGATGGCGAGCCTTTCAGCAGCATTGGCAGATTGCTCATCAGAATCTGATGCACGCCCGCCTGATAGCGGATAGGGTCTTCCGCGACGCCAGGCTGGCTCAGTAATTCCTGCATCTGCGCATTATAACGATCGGAGAAGGCTTTTACCGCCTGTGCATCAAACTGGGACAGTTTCATTTTCAGCGCCGCCTGACCAAAGTCCTGCTTCTGCAACTGTATGCCTTCAACCTTGTAGTCGATATCGCCGCCAATCTTTCCGGCACTGTTATCGAAAGAGGAGGTGCCTTTCATTTTGTTCAGCGTCAGGGCATCCTGACCATTGATGCTGGCATTGACCTTCTCAATATTCACTGACTGGTCGCCGATACGTACACCTTCGGGGCTGAGGTGTGTGTTACCACTCAGCTTCAGTCCATTGATGGTGAAGAGGACTGGCTGACCCATCTCATTTTTACTGGTCAGCGCGAGGCTATCAACGTCACTGTCCAGCGACACTTTATCGCCTTTATTATCTGCGCTGATGTTGAAGGTGCCGCCATTGGTGGCCAGACGCTCGCCGGTTTGCGCATTCTGATAATCAACCGGCAGGACGCGCAGCGCCGTGTCGGTAGCACCGCTGTAGCCGATGCGGGTATCTGCGTTAATCAGGGACTTATTGCCGGTCAGCTCAAATAGCTTCTTCACCGCATCGGTGTTAGCCAGTTCGGTATGCACCGACGCCATGCTCGGGATCAGATTGAAATGCTTCAGTTGAGCAAACGGGAAAGGCCCGTGATCGATGGTCTCATTCAGGATGATGCTCTGACCCGGCTTCAGCAGCGGATTATCTTCCGTCTGCGAGTTAGCCTGAACAACCAGATTCACTTTGCTGCTGAACACGCCGCGCTGATAGTCCTGATAGCTGATCTTCAGTCGGCTATTAGGGGCATAAGCATTCAGCTGGGTATTGGCATTTTGCACCAGCTGGTCCCTGTGGCTTTCAATCTGCTTGCCGGTGAACCATGCCGCGCCAGTCCAGACTACGCCCAGTGCGATAATCACACCTACGGCAACATTGGTCTTTTTCATTGCTGATTCGTCCTTATCCATGAGTCCGCTTATGCCGCAGGTTTGCCCCAGCGACCGAAGAAAAACGCCCGCAGGCGTTTAAAAGCTAATAGGTTGAAATAATAGCAGTTAACAGGCATTCCGTCAGCCGCTTCACCCTAAGTCATTAAATACCCGCGCCAGTCGGCCCGTACCGGCTGCCGTAACCGGTGATTCGCTGGCGGCGATGAAGCAGGATTCGCCGGGTTTCAGCGTCAGTTGCTCTTCGCCTTTAGCGATCACCGCCTGGCCTTCGATACAGAACAGCAGGGCGGCGCTTTGCTGCGTCAGCGATTGCGGCTCCGCGTTCAGGGCATGAATAGCGAAGGCAAAATCCTCGACCGGAATCGGGAAGCGCAACGCGTTTTCCTGTTGCACAGGCGTGGTCAGCAGGGCACTGGCGGGTTTCTCGTCAAACTTCAGGTTAGCCATCAGCTCGGCGATATCGATATATTTTGGCGTCAGACCGGCCCGCAACACGTTATCGGAGTTTGCCATCACCTCCAGCGCCACCCCTTTCAGATAGGCGTGCGGCGTTTCCGCGTAGAGGAACATCGCCTCACCCGGTTGCAGGGTGATCACGTTCAGCAGCAGCGGTGAAAACAGGCCGCTGTCGTCAGGATACTCTGCCGCAATCATGCGGATGGTTTCCCACGGCTCGCCCTGTTGCGCATTAAGCGCGGATTTCAGCACGCCCAGCGCCAGCGATTTCGCCTCATCTTCCAGTGACAGCAGGGTAGAGAACAGCGCGGCCAGCGTATTCTGATCGGGATGCTGCAGAAAATGCGCAATCTGCGGATGTGCGCCCGCGACGGGCTCCAGCAGTGAAACCATCTGCGTCAGCGTGCGAAAGCCATTCATCGCCTGGAAGGGGGTCAGCGCATAGACCAGTTCCGGCTTGTGGTTGGCATCTTTATAGTTACGCTCTGCCGCACTCAGTGGGATACCCGCCGCATTCTCACGGGCAAAACCCACCTCAGCCGCGTGTTTGCTGGGATGCACCTGAATCGACAGCGGCTGATCGGCACACAACACTTTGAACAGGAAAGGCAGTTCACCAAACCGCTGCGCCACCGCCTCGCCGAGCATCGTGACAGGCGCGGCATCAATTACGTCACGCAGGGAACGCTCGCTACCCTGATAGATCACGGTGGAGGGGCTTTTCGGATGCGCGCCCATCCAGAGTTCCGCCATCGGCTGGCCCTGAGGATTTGCGATACCGTAAAGCTCAGTTAATGCCGTTTTGCTGCCCCACGCGTAATTTTGCAGCGAATTGTTCATTTTTTGCATCGTATAACCCTTTATCACGGGAAATTATTGCCGCTATTAAAGCAGAAACTGCCGGTAAAAATACATATCCAGCGCAAAAGGACGCTAAGCTCTGATAATGTTAAATTATTGTGTATTACCATCCGGACCGCCCGACAGCTGATTGTAACGACCCCGGCGGTCATTCTTTTAAAAACAAGGTGAAGGAGACGTATTCATGGCAGCCAACCGCATTGAGAAAGATTCAATGGGCCCCATCGATGTACCTACAGACAAATTATGGGGCGCGCAGACGCAGCGCTCACTGGAACATTTCCGCATCTCAACCGAAAAAATGCCCACCGCGCTGGTGCACGCACTGGCGCTGACCAAGCGCGCCGCAGCCAGCGTGAACCGCGATCTGGGACTGCTGCCCGCCGAACGAGCCGATGCGATTGTCAGCGCGGCAGATGAAGTACTGGCTGATAAGCATGCGGATGAATTTCCGCTGGCGATCTGGCAAACCGGCTCCGGCACCCAGACCAATATGAACATGAATGAAGTGCTGGCGAACCGCGCGAGTGAAATCCTCGGCGGAGAGCGCGGCATGTCACGCCTGGTCCATCCCAACGACGATGTGAACAAGAGCCAGAGCTCCAACGATGTCTTCCCGACGGCGATGCATGTTGCCGCTGTGATCGCCCTGCGTGAACAGCTGATCCCACAGATTCAGGTGCTTAAGAAAACGCTGAGCCAGAAATCCGACGCCTTTAAAGATATCGTCAAGATTGGCCGTACTCACCTGCAGGATGCGACGCCGCTGACCCTGGGCCAGGAAATCTCTGGCTGGGTAGCGATGCTGGAGCACAACCTGAAGCATATCGAACAGAGCATTCCGCATGTGGCAGAGCTGGCGCTGGGCGGAACCGCCGTGGGCACCGGCCTCAACACCCACCCGGAATATGCGGTGCGCGTGGCGAAGGCGCTGGCCGATCTCACGCAGCAGCCGTTCGTCACCGCGCCTAACAAGTTTGAGGCACTGGCCACCTGCGATGCGCTGGTGCATGCTCATGGCGCACTGAAAGGTCTGGCCGCCTCACTAATGAAGATCGCCAACGACGTGCGCTGGCTCTCTTCCGGTCCGCGCTGCGGCATCGGCGAAATCGCGATTCCCGAAAATGAACCTGGCAGCTCCATCATGCCAGGCAAAGTCAATCCGACCCAGTGCGAGGCGATGACCATGCTTTGCTGTCAGGTGATGGGAAATGACGTGGCGATCAACATGGGCGGCGCGTCCGGTAACTTTGAGCTTAATGTCTTCCGTCCGATGGTCATTCATAACTTCCTGCAATCGATTCGCCTGCTGGCAGATGGTATGGACAGTTTTAATCATCACTGTGCTGTCGGCATTGAGCCGGTGCGTGAGCGTATCGATCAACTGCTGAATGAGTCACTGATGCTGGTGACGGCGCTGAATACCCATATTGGTTATGACAAAGCGGCAGAAATTGCCAAGAAAGCACACAAAGAAGGGCTGACGCTGAAAGGCTCGGCGCTGAAGCTGGGTTATCTCACTGAAGAAGAGTTTGATGCCTGGGTCCGGCCGGAAGAGATGGTCGGCAGCATGAAGTCGTAAGGTTTAAGCGAGAACAGAGGCCAGCGGATGCTGGCCTTTTTTTATTCAGATGGGGCAATCGACCCACAGATGCAGCCGGGGTATCAACAGATTCAGCGGTTCAGCGGCAGGTTTATGACGATGCGTAATGTTATCAGCGTCGTAGTTAAGCAACTCGCCCAGCACCGGCACCTGAGTGCGATCGCGACAGATCACCAGAATTGGCGAAGGACAGGCCAGCTGGGTCTGCTTTTGTTCATCCGCGCGCCAGACGCGCGCCACCGGCTGGACCTTCACCGGGCGCTTGATTTTCAGCCGTGCTGAGGCGGGAAGGGCACGCACGCTAGCCAGCTCCTCCTGTACTTTTTCCGCCCACTGTTCCCGTGACCAGGGCGCTTTCGCGCGTCCCGACTTCAGGCTTTTTTCCAGCTGGGCGATCACCTCTTCACGCTTGAGATTCTTGATAATGTGCTTATTGGCCCAGCCGAAACGCAGGCTATCTGGGGCGCTGAGAAGGGTGATTGAGCGATAGGCATTCAGGGTAATCAGACCGCGTAAATGCTGGTGGACGAACTCAAAACGTGCTTCGCTCGGCAGACCCGAGTCCACCGTAATCAGCTGCTCCAGCCGCGCTTTCAGCTGGTTGATGAGATCGACCAGCGCGCCAATTTCTGCTTCCCGTTCCGCGTCGCATTCAATACAGAGTGCACCGGGTAAGCGAACAGCTGCCTTGGTGCTCAGCTGTTCGGACTGATGCTGCATGAACAGGCGGCAGTAGTGGTCGAGCGCCATCTTCAGTGCGCTCTCGCCTAGATGCTGCTCAACGGCAATCTGAGTGATCGCTTCATGCTCACGGCCTTTCACCACCGGCGGCAGGCTGAAGACGCGGGCAATCAGCAGAGGCTGCGCTTCAATCTGCTGACGCAGCTCCCCCAGCGCCTGTTCCAGGTCTTTTACACACTGATGCATATCAGCCACTAAGTCGTAGCGCGTCATGTTGTGCCTCCATAGTTACAACGTCCACAATGTGGCAGAAGCCTTGCGAGAATGCAATTCCCTAATAGTTACAACATACAGTTAATATTTCCTTTAAAAACCGTGCGATCTGCCCGGCGATAAAGCGAAAAGAGCGTCACGCATTTTGGCTTATCGCAGAACATGTTATAAAAACGGTTCGCCTGCTAACGAAGAGATTACCTGTGAATCAGAACATCAAACCCGGCATTGCCGCCATTATCACTCTGGGCTGGGTGCAGATACTCTCATGGGGCGGGTCGTTCTACCTGATGGCCGTGATGGCGAATCCGATTGCAGCTGAGATGGGCTGGTCTCAACAGTGGATTTACGGCGCGCTCTCGACCGGCATTCTGGTGTCAGGCCTCCTGTCACCGATGGCGGGCAGGATTATCGCGCGAACCGGTGGCCGCCTGCTGCTGGCGTTGAGCGGGGTGGTGATGGCGGTGGGGCTGGTGACGATGGCGTATAGCGGCTCGCTGCCGCTGTTTCTGTTCGCCTGGGTGATTATTGGCATCGGTATGGCGATGGGCCTCTATGATGCGCTGTTTGCCACGCTCGGCACCTGCTATGGCGGTCAGGCACGTTCAGCCATCACCAGTATTACGCTGATATCGGGCTTCTGCACCACGCTGGTCTGGCCGGGCACGGCATTGTTAATCCATGGATTTGGCTGGCGGAATGCGTCACTGATTATTGCGGCCATGATGGTGGTCTGCGTGCTGCCTGCCTATCTGTTTGCGTTACCCGCGAGTCACACTAAGCGGCCAGTTAAACGCAGGATTAAGCAGCCTGCCACGGCGGAGATTGAACCCACGTTATTCTGGCTCCTTTGCGCCATCTTTACTCTGGCATCCGTGATTATGACGGCGATTTCCGTGCAGCTCATCGCCCTGTTGCAGGCCACAGGCCATACGCTGACGTCGGCGCTGGCGATCAGCGCCGTACTGGGTCCGTGCCAGGTGGGTGCCCGTATTGTCGATATCGCCTTTAAGCGCAGTCATCCGATCAGTACCACCTTTTTCTCTGTTGGGCTGGTCGCGCTGGGTCTTCTGCTGCTGGCACTCTTTCCGCAGATGGCGCTGCTGAGCATGGTGCTGTATGGCGCAGGGAATGGCTTACGTGCCATCGTGCGCGGAACTTTACCGCTGGCGATGGTCAAACCAGAGTCTTACGCAATTGTGGTGGGTAAAATGGCCCGCCCGGCATTAATGGGCCAGGCACTGACGCCGCTTATTGGTGGATATGTGTTTGAAAGGATGGGAGCCCCGGCAACGCTGTGGTTGCTTTGCGCCTTAGCAATCTTTAACGTGGTACTGGTCATGGCGCTGAAACAGCGCTTACCGGCAATATCAGCCCCCAGCGTATGACAATGCTGTTAAGCCTGTTCGGCAAAGAGTGGGCCGTTAGCAGGCTAAGCACCTTGTGCTATCGGGCCTCCGCCTTTGGTGAATACGTGCCTTGTCGCTGCCGGTTTGCTTCAAAAAAGCAACAGTGTTTGTTATATTTATTGCTCATTGATTGTTCACTTATGCGGCAATAAAACAATAAGATCCACCGCAACTCAGGATAAAGAAATGCTTGATTATCGCTTCCCGACAGCTTTGCAAATGGTTCTGAGCGTAGCGATGGCGGAGCAAATGGGTAAACGCTCTACCAGCGCGATTCTGGCCTATGGGCTGGAAGCGAATCCCAGTTTCATTCGAAAATTAATGGTCCCGCTGACCCGAGACGGCATCATCGTCTCTACGCTGGGCCGAACCGGTTCGATTCATCTGGGCCGTCCTGCAGCAGACATTACTCTGCGGGATATCTATGTCTCAGTGATCGAAGACAAAAAGATCTGGGCCGCACGTCCTGATGTCGCCCCGCGCTGTCTGGTCAGTGCCAACCTCTGCTGGTACTTCAAGTCGATAGCCGATGAAGCCGAGCAGGCATCGCTGGATGTGCTGGCAAAACGCACCGTGGCAGACGCACTGAACGAGCTGAAGAAACGCGACACCAGTAACTGCACCGCCGTACCGGAACCTGAACCCGAAGAGAGTGAAGAACTCTGCAAAAAAGGCCGCTGATGAGCGGCTTTTTTTATGTCTGCTGAACGTCCATTTCCTGAGCCTTTTCTTTCCCAAACCTGCAACGCAGGCCTTCTCTCCGTAAATTTCATCTTGACCTCCTACAGCATCGTCTTAAAATGACTTCATTGGATGAAGTCGCGGAGGTCAGGATGAACACCGTTGTCAGGGACTTACGGAAAAAACAGCGTGAAACGCTGGAGCAGGTTTTTCAAATGCCGCCGCCGTCCGGACTGAAATGGCAGGCAGTTGAGTCATTAATCAGGGCTTTGGGTGGTGAGATTAAAGAAGGTAGTGGTTCACGGGTGCGTTTTCTTCTCAGAGGAAGAATAGCGCGTTTTCACCGGCCACATCCTTCGCCAGACACCGACAGAGCTGCTGTTGTTAATCTGCGTGAATGGCTGGAAAGTATTGGAGTCGATCCCTATGAATAATCGTTCAAATTCATCAATCACCGTCGCCGGGCAATCCGCCGTGATCTCCTATGTCCCTGAACTCAACATGTTCCGTGGGCGCTTTACTGGCCTGTCAGGCTACTGTGATTTTGTCTCTGACAGCGTACAGGGCCTGTACAAAGAGGGCGAGATTTCGCTGCGCGAATACCTGGAAGATTGTGCAGCCTCCGGCATTAATCCCTATGCTGAGCAGGAAAAAATTAAGACCTTTACGCTGCGCTATCCTGAATCGCTGGGAGAGCGTCTTTCTCAGGCTGCCGCGCAAAATGAAACCTCGCTGAATGCGTTTATCATTGAAACGCTAAATGAAAGATTGAAGCAGCGCTAACCTGCAAGGCCAGGTTTGCTGGAATGGGTGCGTCATAAAAAAAGGGGCGATCATCCGATCGCCCCTGTTAACTTTTACGGTTTATGCCGTCACTGACTCCGTATTCCCTGACCGGTGCGTCACCAGCTTGCGCAGGGCAACATAAAACACCGGTGTCAGGAACAGGCCGAACAGCGTTACGCCGAGCATACCGGAGAAGACCGTTATACCGGTTACGCCGCGCACTTCTGCACCCGCTCCTTCACCCAGAATCAGCGGTATCGTACCGGCGATAAAGGCGATGGAGGTCATCACAATCGGACGCAGACGCAGGCGACACGCTTCCAGCGCCGCTTCCACAATTCCTTTACCCTGAATCTCCAGCTCACGTGCGAACTCGACGATCAAAATCGCGTTCTTACAGGCCAGTCCCATCAGCACCACCAGTCCGACCTGCACGAAGACGTTGTTGTCCCCGCCGGTCAGCCAGACGCCAAACAGCGCGGAGAGCATCGTCATGGGCACAATCAGGATCACCGCCAGCGGCAGCGTCCAGCTCTCATACAGCGCCGCCAGCACAAGGAACGCCAGCAACACGGCCATCGGGAAAACAATCAGTGCGGTGTTGCCCTGAGTGGACTGTTGATAACTCAGATCCGTCCACTCAATGTTCATGCCGTTAGGCAACAGCTGACCGGACATCGCTTCCAGCTGACTCATTGCCTGCGCGGAAGAGAGCACGCGTGGGTCGGCATCGCCAATCAAATCCGCTGCCGGATAGCCGTTATAGCGAATCACCGGGTCGGGACCGTAGGTGGTGGTGATGTTAACCATGCTGCCAATCGGCACCATCTCACCGCGATCGTTACGGGTACGCAGGTTAGCAATATCTTCCACGCTGTCGCGGAAATCGCCATCTGCCTGCGCCATCACTCGCCAGGTGCGGCCAAAGCGGTTGAAGTCATTCACGTACGACGAGCCAAGATAGGTCTGCAGCGTGCTGAACAGTGCAGTCAGCGAGACGCCCTGCGCCTTGGCTTTATCCCGGTCAACCTTCACATCAAGCTGTGGAACGTTGGCCTGATAGGAGGAGATAGGGAAGTGCATCCCTGGCGTCTGCATGATGCTGCCCGACAGCGTATTAATTGCCGTCTGCAATGCACCATAACCCAGACCCGCACGGTCCTGCACATACAGCGAATAACCCGAACCCTGGCCCAGCCCCAGAATCGGGGGTGGCATTATCGAGAAGCCAAAACCCTGCTGGATTTGCGAGATCTTCGCATTGATCTCCGCGTTAATCTCGGCCGCCGTATGTTTGCGCTCATTAAACGGCTTCAGGCCGAAGAAGACCGTTCCGCTGTTTGGCGTATTGGTAAACTGCAGCGCATTCAGGCCGGGGAACGCCACCGCATAGGCGACGCCTTCGGTCTGCATACCAATTTCGCTCATTCTGCGAATCACTTCATCGGTACGCGCCAGTGAGGAGCCTTCCGGCATCTTCACGCCGCCAATCAGATAGAGCTTATCCTGAGTCGGGATAAAGCCGCCCGGCACGGTGTGGAACATAAATCCGGCACCGGCCAGCAACAATATATAGACGCCAAACACCGCGCCACGGCGACGCAGCGTGCGACCGACCAGCGATTCATAGCCATGCGCACTTCGCTGGAAGAAGCGGTTAAACGGACGGAACAGCCAGCCAAACAGCGCATCAATAATCCGCGTCAGCCGGTCTTTCGGCGCGTTATGATCTTTCAGCAGCATCGCCGCCAGGGCGGGCGAGAGCGTCAGCGAGTTAATGGCCGAGATCACGGTGGAGATCGCGATGGTCGTGGCGAACTGCTTGTAGAACTGTCCGGTAACGCCCGAGAGAAACGCCATCGGCACAAACACCGCGCACAGCACCAGCGCAATCGCAATGATCGGCCCGGAGACCTCTCTCATCGCCTGATGTGCAGCGGCGCGTGGTGAGAGTCCCATTTCGATATTACGTTCGACGTTCTCTACCACCACAATGGCGTCATCCACCACGATACCGATCGCCAGTACCAGCCCGAACAGGCTGAGGGTGTTCAGCGAGAAGCCAAGCAGATAGAGCACGCTAAAAGTACCCACGATAGAAACGGGCACCGCCAGCAACGGAATGATCGAGGCGCGCCAGGTCTGCAGGAACAGAATCACGACCAGCACCACCAGGATCACCGCTTCCAGCAGAGTCTGAACCACTGCCTTAATCGAGTCGCGGACAAACACCGTCGGGTCATAAGGCGCGGCCCATTTCACATCGTTGGGGAAGCGGGTTGCCAGCTCATCCATTTTGGCGCGAACCGCATTGGAGAGATCGATGGCGTTGGCGCCCGGTGCCTGGAAGATGCCGATACCGACCGCATCTTTGTTATTGAGCTGCGAGCGCAGGGCATAGCTGCCTGAACCCATCTCAATCCGCGCGACATCACGCAGGCGCACCAGTGAACCATCTTCTGAGGTTTTCAGGATGATATCGCCGAACTCCTGCTCGCTCTCCAGTCGTCCCTGCGTGTTAATCGACAGCAGGAAGTCGCTCTGCTTCTTAAGCGGCTCGGCACCCAGCTGACCGGCAGAGACCTGCACGTTCTGCTCCTGCATCGCCGTCACCACGTCAGAAGCAGTCAGGCCTCGCGCCGCGACTTTGTTAGGATCCAGCCAGACGCGCATTGCATATTCACCTGCGCCGAAAATCTGGATCTGACCGACGCCCGGCAAACGCGCCAGCTCATCTTTCACCTTCAGCGTGGCGTAGTTACGCAGGTAGAGCGAATCGTAGGTATTATTGGGTGAGAACATGTGGACGACCAGCGTCAGGGTCGGCGACATCTTCTGGGTTGTTACCCCCAGCCGACGCACATCTTCCGGCAGACGCGCTTCCGCCTGCGCCACGCGGTTCTGCACCTGAACCTGCGCCTGATCGGGATCGGTGCCTGGACGGAAGGTGACGGTAGTCACCAGCACGCCGTCCGAACCCGCCACTGACTTCATGTACATCATGTTTTCGACGCCGTTGATCGCCTCTTCCAGTGGCGTCGCCACGGAGTCCGCAATCACTTTCGGGTTAGCGCCCGGATACTCAGCGCGCACCTGCACGCTGGGTGGCACAACGTCGGGATATTCACTGATCGGCAACAGCGGAATGGAAATCACGCCAGTGACAAAAATCAGGATCGACAGCACCGCAGCAAAAATCGGCCGGTCGATAAAAAAGCGGGAAAAGTCCATAGCGGCCTCGGATTATTGAGCGGCTGCCGCACGCATGGCGACCTGCTGAGCAGTGACCGGCATGCCGGGCATAAATACTTTTTGCAGACCGGCGATGATCACCCTGTCACCCGATTTCAGACCGGATTTAACGATACGCAGGCCATCTATCATCGCGCCGGGCTGGATATCGCGCCGCTGCGCTTTTCCCTCGCCATCCACCACGTAGACATATTTGCGATCCTGGTCGGTTAATACCGCTTTATCATCTATCAGCACCGCTTCGAACTGCGCGCTGCCTGGCAGACGCACGCGGGCAAACAGGCCGGGCGTGAACTGCCGCTGTTGATTGTCGAGCAGGGCGCGCATGCGAATGGTGCCGGTGCTGGCGGTCAGCTGGTTATCCATGAAGTCGATTTTGCCCTGATGCGGGAAACCCTGTTCACCGACCAGCGCAATCTCTACCGGCAGCGCATGACGCTGCTGGCCCTGACGCGCCATCGCCTGATAATTCAGGAAGGTGTTCTCATCGACATCGAAATAGACATACATCTGCTGCTGAGAGACCAGCGTGGTCAGCACGCTGGCACTGTCGCCAGCGGTTACCAGGTTACCGGTGGTGATCTGCGCGCGACTGGCGCGACCATCAATCGGCGCGGTGACGCGGGTAAAGTCCAGGTTGAGCTGCGCCATGTCTACTGCAGCTTCTGCGGCCAGCACATCCGCCTGCGCCTGACTGGCAGCGGAGCGACGCTGTTCCCATGCCTCGCGGGAAATCGCCTGTGTGCCGATCAGCTTCTCGCTGCGGCCCGATTCGCTGCGGGCCAGACTCGCCTGACTGCGCGCGCGGGCCAGTTCCGCTTTGGCCTGTTCCAGCGCCGCGCGGTAACTCCGGTCATCAATGGTAAACAGCACCTGACCTTTTTTTACCTCATCGCCTTCGCGATAGTTAACGGAGTCGATGTAGCCCGAGACGCGCGGGCGCAGTTGCACGCTCTGCACCGCTTCAACCCGGCCATTGAAATTGTCCCACTGGCTGACGGGCTTGATCAGCACGGGGGCGGCACTCACCTCAGGCGGCGGTGGCGGGGCGTTTTGCGCCACACCCTTGTCGCAGCCGACGAGTTGAGTGATGAGCAGTACCATCCCTAAGAGGGTTAAACCCTGACGAACCCGGTTCGTAATCATTGTTGTTATTCCGCGATAGATATAAACAGGCGGCCTGCAGGCCAATATTTGCAACTTTTAAGATTGCAATTAATCGCAGTGAGTGTAGGCTTGCGTGGCTGGCAACTGCAAGAATAAGAGATACACTTTATGTGCGGTTTAGGGCAGGGCGATGAAGACCTGAACAGATCAGCAAAAACCCCACAAAGAGTGCGGCATTTAATGTACTAATAAAACTTGCATTAAATGGCATAGTCAGCCACCCTTAAGTGTAACTGCAACTGATACTAATACTTTTCGCCACGGCGACAGGAGAGACTGGAATGATGAGTGACGCCTTTATTCACGATTTAATCGACTGGATTGATAACAACATCGAAGCACGTCTGGATCTGGATACCGTTTCAGAGCGCGCGGGTTACTCCAAGTGGCACCTGCAGCGTATGTTTAAAGAGCACACCGGCTATCCACTGGGTGAATATATCCGCGTTAAGAAGCTGAAGAAATCAGCCGATCGCCTGACCACAACCGATGAGCCGATTCTCAATGTGGCGATCTCGTTAGGGTTTGACTCCCAGCAATCCTTTAATCGCAGCTTCAAACGCCAGTATGGTGTCGCGCCCGGTGCATGGCGTCGTCACAGCGGGGAATCGCACGCAGCTTAACCTCGCCAGGGCCAGCTTGTCTGGCCCGCGCTTTTCTCTGTGCATAAAACTGGTATCATCTGCGTCCTGTTGTCTCGGATGCCATCATGTCAAAAAAACTCTGGATTGGACTTTTCCTCCTCCTCGCGGCCTGCTTTTACGGCCTGAAACCCTGGCTGAACACGGATTCAGCGCCTGCTCAGGCGGATATCGCCTCCCTGACCGATGCCCATACCGTGGCGCGCTGGGTACTGCAGCATCAGCAATTGCCGGACTACTACCTCACCAAAAACGATGCGCGTAAGCGTGGCTGGAATCCGGCCAATGGCAACCTGTGTGACGTTCTGCCTGGCAAAGCCATCGGCGGCGATCGTTTTACCAACCGTGAAAAACGTCTGCCATCGCGGGCGGGCCGTCAGTGGTATGAAGCGGATGTGAATTATCGCTGTGGTCATCGTGACGCCGATCGTCTGGTTTACTCCTCTGACGGGCTGGTGTTTCTCTCCACCGATCACTACCGCAGCTTCAGACAGGTGCCCTGATCATGCTGAATCTGACATTCGACCTCCGTCAGCTCACTACGCGTGCGGACTTTTATCAGCAGTTTGCTGAGCAGAGCGGTTGCCCGCAGAGCTTCGGACATAATCTGGATGCGTTATGGGACTGGCTGACAGGTGGGATGGCGCTGCCTGCTACAGTAGGGTTGCAGCATTATGCGGCGCATCAGGCTGATTTAGCGCCGGTGCTGGCGCTGCTGGAAGAGGCGGCGCAGTCGCTGGAGGGCGAACTGCGCCTGATCATCGATTAAGCGCGCAGTGGCTTGAGCAGTGCAACCAGCGCTTCGCGGGCCGCCAGCGACAAATCGCCGCCGCCGGTGTAACCATTGTTCTCAATGATCACCTGATTCAGACCTACCAGCCAGTCATAGATATAGTAGGCGGTGTGGTTAGCCGGCGCTGCAGAGAGTTTGGTCAGACGCTGACCGGTACTGAAGCTGACGCTGGGCGCCGGAGGGCGTGAGAAAATCACCTGACCGCGATTAACGCGGCTGGCAGGACGTTCAGACTCAGGACGCTGTAAAAAACCGAGCCAGGCCACAAAATCCCCCAGCACCGTCATCGCCCGCGTTACCTGACGATCGGCGCGTGATTCATGACTGACGCTCTGCGTATCCGGCTCATGCAGTGCCAGCTGCAATTTCTGGGCGATATCGGTGCGGAAACCGGCCGTGATCAACTCCTCAACCAGCCACTCCATCGTTGCCTTGTCCACGTTCAGCAACGCCAGCAGGCTGCGGTTTTCCGGCAACTGACGCAGATGATCCAGCCACAGCAGCAGCACCTGACGCGGGAACTGCTGGGCACTCTGCAGGCTCTGACGCGGCTGAACCGGCGCTTCAGCCGGGCTCTCACTGAACAGGTCAAATTCAAACCCGATGCCGAACTGATTTTCCGGTGCCTGAATAGTGGCCGGTTTGCTGCCCTGCAGGGCCGACTGATTGAGCCATAGCTGTCGCAGTGCTTCACGCGGCGGCTGCAGACGTTCCAGCAGCTCGCCATGCAGGCCGGTGCGATGCTGTAAACACTTCAGCAGCGTGTCGGCGATATTCTGTTTGCGTGCCGCCTGTTCCGGGCTGGCACCCGCTTCGGTCCAGGGCAGCAGACGCCGCTCCACGACGGTGTGCTGAATCTGCGCCAGCTGAGCCAGCAGCATGTCGCGGCGGGCTTCCGGCTGCATCTCTTCCAGTAACCAGCTCGCCATGCGGTCGACGCCCGCGCGATCCAGCGCCAGCATCGATCCCCAGTGCTGGCCGGGTTGTCCCATCTGACGCTGCACTGCTTCATCCACGTTGACCTGCTGATGGCGGGCATCGAACGGGGTAATTGCCCAGATCAGGCGCGGTTTCTCTGCTGATTCCTGGGCGGGCTGCTGACGCTGCCATTCGCGCAGCGTTTCGCTGGCGAGGTCAGCATCCTGACGGTGGCTGGCTGCGGTGCAGACCAGCAGCAGATCAATCGCCTGACGGGCGGCGTAAAAGCCGGGCAGCAGGGCGCGTTTCTGTTCCAGCAGCTGCGCTCGCAGCGGATCCTGCTGCTGCAGGCGCTGACGATCTTCCTGAGTCGCCACGTCGGCAGACTTACCCGGCGCGGGCAGCTCCAGCATATCGGCATCATCATAGAGCGCGGTACGCGGTGTGGAGCTCAGCGGCACCAGCACTTCCAGCGTCAGCAGCGCCAGTAATCCCAGCGGGACATTTTGCGCCTTGCCGATGCGGTTGCCGTTCAGCGGGCAGACTTCGACCAGCTGCTGCTGATCCTGCTCACTGGCTGGCACAATCAGCTGCTCGGCCGGCAGCAGTGAGGCGTCGGTCAGCAGGCTCAGCGGGGCGAGTATCCGGCTGCTGTTACGCAACTGGTGGCGCAGATGCAGCAGGCTGCGCAGCATCTCATTCAGTCCGGACTGACCAGACCACAACAGTGAAAAGAGCTCCACCCGGTCGTCAACGCTGAGCCAGGGCGCCAGCTCAACGGCCTGTGGCCAGAAGTGACGATCGAGACGCACATCATGGTGCGGACGGCGACGGCTCCAGGACCAGAGCGTGACCATCGCATCACCTTCCAGACCGGCCAGCGGTGTCGCGAGACGATGACGCTGCAGACGCTGCAGTGCGCTGTCAATCTGCGCGGTATCGGGCGTGATCGCGCCGGCACAGGCGACCATCAGCCGTACGATCTCCGCTTCGCTCAGCAGCGTCAGTTCAACCGGCCATTCACCTGACAGCGGTTCGCGCTGATGGCTGAAGCGGGTAGCGGTAGCAAAGTCGAGGTTGCCGGGATTGATATGCTGGAACCAGCTCAGCTGTTTCTCGCCCATGCGGGTCACTAACTGGCCCTGGGCATCAGCCACCATCTCGTTCAGCAGCCAGGCTTTGCCTGCCTGCGACTGACCAAACAGCGCCAGCGTCACCGGACGCGCCACCTGCTGCGCCAGCGCCTGAGCCTGCACGCGCGCCTGCCGCAGTTGCAGCGTCAGGGTTTCGGCTTCCAGCGCCAGACGCGGCGACTGCTCGCGCGTGGTCTCAATCCACGCCAGGCTGTTATTCAGTGCGTCCTGTAACAGGCTAAGACGCTTTGCCAGCGTTTGCGGCTGACGGGGTTTCAGAGCTTTCATCGTTTACACACGCTCCCGCTGTCAATCCAGTATTGCGCATTGGCATTGCCGGTCGCCGACAGGGTATTCAGCTTCAGACTTAATTGTTCCAGTGGCACGCGGGTGCCATCGTCCAGACGCGCATCGCTCAGCACCAGGGTTTCCGGGCCGGATGCGTCAGGGCCCGCTTTTACGGCCAGGCGGATGCGCAGCACGCTCTCACCGGCCACTTTGCGCGCCAGCGTGGCGTCGTTCAGTGTCAGGCTGTAAAGCGGTGAGGCGGGCCAGCGATCGTTATCGAGCTGCCGGAAGCCCAGACAGACGTTGCCGCGAATACGGAAACTGCCTTTTTTATCCAGCACATAACCGGGATCGTCGAGGTCAATTTCGCTGTAGCAGAGGTTCTCGTCCGTCAGCGCCTGGTTTTCATCGAGCACGCCAAGGTAGCGAATCGTCGAGTAGGGTTCAAAGTCGCCCGCGCGGAACCAGAAGCTGCTAAGGCGAAGATCCAGCGCCAGCAGGCAGAGCATCGCGCCGACCGCCGCCGTGGATTTCGGGTTATCGATGCGACCATGTTTGTTAAACGGATACCAGTCGCTGGTGTGATAGCCTTCCAGTGACAGAATACGGCTGCCCGGCAAAGGTTGCAGATGGCGCACCAGTGCCTGGATGCCAGGGAAGCGCGACGGACGACCGGTCAGCAGCAGTACGTCGCACTGATAGAGCGACACCACTTCACACATTGAACGCAGCGCCGGAATGATCGCCATCCGGTGCTGCATAAATTCACCATGCA
The DNA here is from genome assembly GCF_013415305.1 of Pantoea sp. WMus005. GTDB lineage: Bacteria > Pseudomonadota > Gammaproteobacteria > Enterobacterales > Enterobacteriaceae > Pantoea > Pantoea rara. The sequence goes on along the minus strand of NZ_JACBXU010000001.1, from coordinate 1,190,235 downwards.
GTTGTGCCAGGCTGACGACCAGCGGCACCTGCAGCAGGTCAAAACGGCTATTACCGCCCAGTTCGCGCTGAATCTCGCCGTTAACAAACGCCAGCACTGCGTCGCCTGGTGGCTGTTCGACCAGCTCGCCAAACAGGGCATTAATTTCTGCGTGGCTCTCCAGCGGATCCCAGTTTTCATAGCGCTCCAGCACCGCCTGCGCCAGCGGAATAAACAATTGCAGGGTGACCTGCTGACGCAGTGTCGCCTGACCGTCCATGCGGCTGTCGTGACCAAACAGCTTGTTCATCAGCGGTTCTGCCAGCGTCAGTCCCGCTTTCTGCAGATGCTGCTGCAGGGCCGGTAGAATCCACAGCTGGATCACATCCAGCAGGATATCGTCGCCCGCCACTTTAAACCCTTCGCGGAACAGCAGGCGTGGCGTGATTTTAACGTTGTTGCCCTGACCATCGTCCAGACGATACTGGGTGATGGCGAGATCGGTGGTGCCGCCGCCAATATCGATCGAGGCGATACGCAGGCTCTTGCCTGGCAGTTCGTCGGCATCGCGCGGGCGATCCGGCCGGGCCATGCTGCTGAAAAAGTCTTCGGCGCGACCGGCAAAGTTGACCTGGGTTTCATTGAACAGCCAGACCATCTGACCACAGGTCGCTTCATCCCACTCCATCTGCACATCCGGCAGCGGTTTCGGATTCTGACGCGGCAGCGAGGGTGTGAATTCATCTTCGTCCGCCAGCCAGCCTTCCGCTTTCCAGACCAGCGCCAGCGCTTCCTGCATCCGGCGGCGGAAAATTTCACGCTCCGGTTTTGGCATCGCTGACGGCAACGTCAGGATCACATGGCGCAGCTGACGCGGCGCGTGGCTCTGCGGCATCCGCTGACGCTGTGCCGCGCTGTTCATCTGCATCAGCGCCTGAGCCAGCAGTTCACACAGCATAAAGGTCATCAGCGAACTGCGGCTGTAGTGCGGTGAAAAGACCGGCAGACGATCGTCCGGTGCCAGCGTAGAGAGCGGCTGACCTTCGTCGTTCAGCAGGGTCGTAAAAGGTGCGGCATAAGCCAGGGGTTCAGCCTGATCGCCGGGCGTGTTAAAACGCCAGCCTGGCTGATAGCGCGCTTCATCCCACAGATAACGACGCGGGCTGGAGAGGCCGGTGCTGCCTTCCAGTCCCACACGCTGCAGGGCCAGACGGCTCGCTTCGCGTCCGACGCGCGTCAGAGAGGGCCACATAAAGGCCTGTTCACGACCACTTTCCAGCGAGAAATTGGCTTTGCCAAAACGGGTTTCGGCAAATTCCAGGCGGCTGTCGAACAGCTCGTTGTAAACCTGATGCGGCTCGGAGAGATCGCGCAGCTGCAACTCATAGGTTTGCTTCAGGCCGTTGCTTTCTTCCGGATGATCTTCCACCAGAACGCCGCAGGTGTGGGAGTTGCCGACATCCAGAATGATATCGACATTGACCGCCGGGGTCTGCAGCGTGGCAGCCTGAATGTGGATCTCGCTGAGGTCGAGCTGTTCGCCCAGCAGTTCCAGCAGATTAAGGTAGTGCGCCTGATACTCAAATTCGCGCAGCGCCTGATTAATGGCCTGTTCACGGCGATCGGAGACGCGGTCGGTAAAGGATTCGCGCAGCCAGCCATCAACCCATGTCAGGTCCAGAAACTCACCCAGCTCATAATTGTGCCAGGCGAGCGCAAAGGATACGCCATTCTGCGCATCGGCGACGCTGAGGCCGAGCTGTTCGCCGCCGTCCTGTTCCGCCACGCAGCGGGTATCAAAGGCGAGGCTGACGCGATGGGTATTGCCCGCCGCATCGGGTGCAGGCAGGGCAACCAGACGCATGCGCGCCCAGTTTTCAGGGCCGCCGATAAAACGACGGCCGCTGGCGCAGCGCAGCATCGGCAACGGCAGCCAGCAGGCTGACAGCAAAGTCAGTGAGTCCGCCAGGGCGATATCGGACTCCGGACGCACCACTTCAGCGGCACCCCCATCTTCCGGATAGAGCAGGAACTTCCCACTGTTGCCATCGACCTTGAGGCGCAGCAGCGGGCCGTTGGCGGTCTGGCGCACAAACTGACGGCGCGCCGGGGTATCTGAGAGTTGCAGGCCAAAATCAAGAAACTGCACACCGCTGTTTTCAATCAGCGAAATTTTTTGTTTGTCATCGATCAGGGGAGCCAGCATCGTTATTTACTCTCACGCTTAATCGTCATCGGGAACACCCGGTCATCAGCATACTGTGCTTCACACACGGCGGCGCCCATACTCGCATGGCAGACCAGCAGTGGCATACGGTAGCGCGAATTGTTCTGGCACTTCGCCGTATAGCGGCTCTCAATAACCAGGTTGCCAGCGCTGGTCATGGCGGCACTGACATCGGCTTTACAGGTAGTATTACCCTGGGTGACCTGCACGCTCCCTTTGCCATTTTTAAACTGGAAGCGCATCACTGGCGGCTTACCGGTTGGCGTCTGCATCTGGTCGATAGTGACACGCCAGCGGCCATCAATCACCTGCACCTGACCTTCGCGGACGGCGTCCGGCGTGACGATCAGGTCATCGGCTTTAGCCGGAACCGGCGGGGTCACCACAGTGGCAAGGGTAGCAGATGAGTCGGCAGGTGCGGCTTCGGTCGTGCCAGTGCTTGCTGGTTTCTGCGGCAGCGCCTCGGGTTGTTTCTCAGCCGTTGCTGTCTCCGCAGGTGTCGCAGCAGACGGTGTCGCGGCAGCCGGTGCCTGAGTCGCAGCGGGTGTCGGGGTGGATACAGGTGCAGGGGCGGTTACCGGCTTCGTTGTCGCAACCGGTGTCACCACAGGCTCCGGTTTATGCAGCAGCACGGCCACCATCACGGCAGCCGCAATCGCCACAGGCGGTAACAGATACCAGATGCGGAAAGGACGGCGAGCCGCCACCGGCGTGACCGGCTGAGGTTCAGCGGGCGCCGCAACCGGCAGCGGTTCTGCAACCGCTTCAGGTTCAGGTTCTGGTTCAGATCTGGATTCAGGCTCAGGTTCCGCGATAACAACCGGGTCAGCGACTGCCGGCGCAGCAGGCAGCTCAGGCAGCGGTTCAACCAGTGAAGCCGGCAGGTTCTCTTCCAGGGTGTCACGCAGACAGGCCAGCGCGTCATCGCGACTGCGCGCCTGGGCATCGACAAAGCCCCAGAAAGTGATAACCGGTTTGCCATCAACCAGATAGACATACTGCTGGTCGGGGAATTGCAGGGTTTTGCTCAGAAGGGCACCAAACAGGCGCATCGACGGGTTCTCTGCCGCGCGCGCGCGCGTGCTAAGTTCCTGCATATCCTGCTGACAGGCAGTGAGCTGTTGCAGCGCCGCACGACGTTCATGATCGCTGGCGCCCAGCCAGGATTTCACCCGACCGCTAAAAGGGGCATACCAGTCGAGGCGATCGCCCCGTTCATTGGCCTGAGGAATTGCCAGGCAATCTGCCAGTGCGCCCTGACGGCGCAGGCGCAGGGTTTCACGAATTTGCAGTGCAGAGGCGTAGACCGGCTGGCCATTTTCACCTAATGCCAGAACTGCATCTAAATTACCGCTGCGCAGAATAGTTTTTGCCACCTGTTGGGCCCTTATCGGTCGTTGTCTGAGGCAGAAAATCGCGTGTTATCGACGATTAGGTTGATTTTACGCGGGGCAATGACAAATCAAACGGCAGAAAAGGAGGTAAATCCAGTGTTTTTTTCATCGGCGGGTGGAAAAATAACCGATATTTCAGCAGCTATCACGCAATCAGGCGGTTTTACGCACCAGCAGCAGGTGAGCGAAAACGCCACCCAACAGTCCCCAGAACGCAGGACCAATACCCAATAGAGAAACGCCTGATGCAGTGATCAAAAATGCGATCAGCGCGCTGTCGCGTTCCGCAGGCACATCGAGTGCACGATGCAGGCTGCCGCCCAGCGTGGCAAGCAGTGCCAGACCCGCCATCGCCTCAATCAGCACCGCAGGCAGCGCGCTGAAGAGCACGGCAATCAGCGCACCGGATGCGCCCGCCAGCAAATAGAACACCCCGGCCAGCACCGCCGCCCGCCAGCGCTGATGAGGATCAGGATCGACCTCATCGCTCATGCAGATCGCCGCCGTAATCGCCGCCACGCAGACCGAAAAACCCCCAAAGGGCGAGAGCAACAGGGCAGTGAATCCGGTCCAGCTCATTAGTGACGAGACTGGCGGCCGGTAGCCGTGCGCCTGTAACGTCGCGATGCCGGGCGCATTCTGCGATGCCATCGTCACCAGGAAATAGGGCACGCCAATCCCCAGCAGCGTGGTCAGGGTAAAGTGCGGCATCACCGGCTGCGGCAGCGCCAGCATAATCGACTGCGGCGGAAAGTGGATGGCGTGCTGGCCAAGCGCGACTGCAATACCCACCAGCAGCGTCACCAGAATGGCATAACGGGCCAGCCAGCGACGGGCCAGTAGCCAGGCCAGGCACATGCAGGCGCACAGCACAAAATTGCTCTGCAAATCGGCAAAAGTCTGTAGCCCGAAGCGCAGCAGAATGCCCGCCAGCATCGCCGCCGCCAGCGAGGCGGGAATGTGGTTCATCAGCCGGGCAAACAGACCGGTCACGCCGCATACGACAATCAGCAGGTTGGCGAAAACAAAGACGCCTGCTGCCTCATTCAGCGAAATGCCGTGAAAACTGGTCGCCAGCAGTGCGGCACCCGGCGTTGACCAGGCGGCCAGTACCGGCATGCGGTAGCGTAATGACAGCCCCAGCGAGACGATTCCCTGCGCAAGCCCCAGCACAGACAGCCAGCCGCCAATCTGTTCAGGCGTGGCACCGGCCGCCTGAAACATCTGATAAATAATTGCGCCGCTGCTGCTGTAGCCTACCAGAACTGCAACAAAGCCAGAGACCAGCATTGGCAGGGTAAAACGGGACGGTTCGGCTCTCGTCATGATCAAACTCTCAGTGAGATTGTGCGTTATAGCGCACATGGTCGCATGATGCGCTATAACGCACAAGTGGTACACTATCGCCATAACGTGAAACATCAGGACGGGAATTCAGGAGAAAAAATGGCGGATTTTCAGCAACACCTGAGCGGCGCGCTCAGACAGTTGCGGCAGGCCAATGGCTGGAGCCTGACGCTCACGGCAGAGCGTACCGGCGTCAGCAAAGCGATGCTGGGGCAGATTGAGCGCGGCGAATCGAGTCCCACTGTGGCGACGCTGTGGAAGATTGCCACCGGTTTCAACGTTCCCTTTTCCTTTTTTATCGACGGTAGCGCGCTACCCGTCGGCACAGCATCAGGCTTCAGTCAGCCGAATGCCGAAATGTCGGTACGGTCGCTGCTGCCTTACGATCCACAACTGCGTTTTGATCTGCTGGCGGTGGAGCTGGCAGCGGGCGCACAAAGTCACTCTTCACCGCATGAAGTGGGCTGCGTGGAGCAGGTGGTGGTGATTGAAGGCGAACTGCTGCTGGGGATCGGCGATGTCTGGCGCCGTCTGCTGACCGGCGAAGCGTTTCAGTTCAGGGCCGATGTGCTGCACAGCTACCGTAACCCGCTCAGCACGCCGCTGCGCTTCCACAGCCTGATTCATTACCTGCAACGCCCGGACGTTACAAATTGATACCGGTGCAAACTACACAGTTTGCCTTCGTATCTTTATACTTTCGCTAATCGATGGAGACGAGTAATGAGCGATCTGACGGAATCCGCTGCAATGCTGCGTATGCTGGTGGGCAAGCTGGGTCGCCGGTTACGTGAGTCGGCACCGCCTGGCGAACTCACCTGGTCACAGGTTGCGGTGCTGGGCCATCTGGTGCGCGCCGGAGCAATGACGGTAACGCAGCTGGCATCTGCCGAAGGTGTACGTACCCAGTCAATGGGTGCGACCGTCGCCGGGTTACTGGCGGCAGAATGGGTGAGGGGCGAGGCTGATCCCCATGATGGACGGAAAACCCGCTATCTGCCGACTGAGTCGGGAATGGCGGTGATTAGCTCGAGTCGCGCACTCCGCGATGACTGGCTGACCCGGACCCTGGAAGCACGGCTCAGCCCGGCAGAGCAGCAGCAACTGACAGACGTTCTTCCTCTGTTACAACGACTCACTGACGATTAAACCTGAGGATTCAACATGGCTGTAACCACCCTTGATGCAAAAACTGCGCTGATTGTTATCGACATGCAACACGGTATTGTGGCGCTGCCGCTGGTTCATGAACCGCAACCGGTGATCGAACGCTGTGCCGCACTGGCAGAGGCATTTCGCGCGCACGATCTGCCGGTCGTGCTGGTTAACGTGGCGGGTGGAGCACCGGGCCGCAACGAGCAGACGCCTCACAGCGGCGAATTGCCTGCTGACTGGGCGACACTGGTTCCGGCGATGACCCCGCAGCCCAATGACCTCACCATCACCAAGAAAACCTGGGGCGCGTTTCACGCTACGGCACTGCACGAGGAACTGCAAAAGCGCGGCATTACTCAGGTTGTGATCTGCGGTATTGCAACCAGCATCGGCGTGGAATCAACTGCACGTCAGGCGTATGAGCTGGGTTACAACGTCACGCTGGCCACCGATGCGATGACCGATCTGAACAGGGATACCCATGACAACAGCGTGAAATTGATCTTCCCACGTCTGGGTGAAACCGGGAGCTCTGAGGATATTAAAGCGCAGTTGAAATCGCGCGGCTGATTAGCGTGTAATGGTAAGATTCGGGCCACGGCAAGGGTGGCCCGGATGGTTTTAGCGGAAGGCGTAACCCAGCGTTAAACCGACGCTGTAATTGCGGCCGGGCGCTGACTCGAAGTAGCGTCCATTACTCTCATTCACAATCACTGAACCTACATAGTGCCGGTCAAACAGGTTATCTACCCGACCAAACAGATCCAGCGTCCAGTTCTCAACCAGCCATTTATAGCCACTGTTTACCGCCGCCACGGTGTAGGACGGGGTATTCACGTTGTTCTGATCTTCAGCGGCGATCTGGCTCAGATAGCGTACCTCGCTGCCTGCATAAAAGCCCTGTTCTGGCAGGTAGCCGAGTCCGGCGTACGCCATGTTACGTGCGATGCCAGGGATACGATTGCCGTCACAGCTCTCGCTGCCGCAGGCGTTGCTGCGATAGCGCGCATCCAGCAGCGTGTAAGCCATTTTCAGTCGCCAGTCCCAGGCAAACTGCTGATCCAGGCTTAACTCCAGACCGCGACGGCGCGTCTGACCGGCATTTTTATAGGTGGTGCGGCCGCCACTGCTGGTATCCGCCACAATCTCATCACGGGTATCGGTCTGGAACAGCGCCGCGCTGACCAGGCCATTGCCGATGCGTTTTTTGCTGCCGATCTCCAGCGTGTCGCTGGTGGCCGGTTTCAAACCGAGATTCAGGCCCGTCGCGCCATCTGAACGGTAAGACAGCTCATTAATGGTCGGGGTTTCAAAGCCACGACCGGCAGAAACATAGGCATTCCAGCCTGGGTCAAAGGCATACTTGAGCGCGGCAGCGGGCAGCCATTTGTGATAGCGCGCATCACCGCTGTCGTCGCCGTTACCGGGCCGGACATAGGAATCATTGGCGTCAAAGTTGACGGTGCTGAAGCGCACACCTGCATCCAGCGACAGCTTATCGGTCAGTTGCCAGGCGGTCTGCAGATAGGGATCGAGCGTCCACATCAGATTGCGTTCGTTGCGGCGCAGATTGCCCTGTTCACCCAGCTGCGTCACGCCATTGCTGACGGTGAAGTTTTCATAGCCTTTACGGCGCTCGGTCATGGTTTCGTAGTCGAGGCCACCGGTCACCGCCACCGGAATCGACAGCAGCGTGTCGCGATGGGTCCAGCGGGTATCGACCCCCTGATAGTGGCGTGTCAGGGCGATTACGCCACCAGGGTGAGACGGGTTGCGCTGAACAGCGGCGGGAATTGACTGGAACTGAGTGGTTTCGCGCATCCCCGCATAAAGCATTACGCTGAGGTCGTCATTTTCACTCATCTGGCGCTGATACCGCAGGCCGCCCTGGGTCTGATCCACGGTTTTACGGGTATTGTAGAGCGTAACGTTGCTGACCACCTGGCGCGGATTGTCCCGCCACTGCGCCTCGGTTAAGCCGCCAGGATCCTGCGCGTCGATGTGAACGCTGTTAAACAGCAGCGTCAGGGTGCTGACATCATCGATTCGCACACCCAGCCGGGCGTTGCCGAGGTTCTTCTGTGCATCGCTGTGATCGCGATAGCCGTGGGTGGTGAAGCGGGAAGCGGAGACGGTGTAGTTCACATCCCCGGCGTGGCTGCCATCACCGGTGGCGCCGCTGGCTTTGACGCTGTTGCGCCAGCTGCCGTAACTGCCGTACCAGCTGCTGGCTTCCAGCGTGGTCGGTTGCTGACCCTGCTGGGTAGTAACATTGATCACGCCGCCCGAGGCGTTGCCATACAGCGCAGAAAAAGGGCCGCGCAGCACGTCGACATGATCGATTGAGCCGATATCAATATTGGAGGTCTGCGCCTGACCATCCGGCATGGTGGCCGGGATACCATCCACGTAGATACGCAGACCGCGCACGCCGTAGGTTGAGCGGGAGCCAAAGCCGCGCATCGACAGCTGCAGGTCCTGCGCGTAATTCTGCCGGTTCTGTATCTGGAGACCCGGCACGCTGCTGAGGTTTTCCGACAGGTTTACGCGCGCGGCTGACTGACGCATATCGTCGCCGCTGACCACGCTCAGGGCGGCTGGCGTATCGAGTTCATTGAGTCCCGTTTCCGGCGGCGCGGCCGTCACGACCAGCGTATTATCCGCCGCCAGCATTGGCATCGGCAAAAGGGCAGGCAACATCAACAGCGTCGCCTGACGCAGAGAGATTATTTTCATTATCAGAGGCCTGAAAAAAAGAAGCGTAAATGAACCAGGTGGAACAATTGCTGCATATGGTAAGGGTTTGATGCGACGGGGTACACCGTTTCGGGCTGGATTTTTTTTCTGTTTACCGCCAGGCTGGAATCCATCTTTTGCAGTGACCAGGCATCCGGTACTTCCGGATGCAGACAAAAACTCACGGGAGTCAGCATGAAACAACCTGAAGTGGCGGTTCTGGGATTAGGCGCAATGGGGCACGCATTTGCCGCCAACCTGCTGAAAAAAGGCTTTCGCGTACACGGCTGGAACCGCACCCGCGCACGCGGCGAGGATCTGCTGGAAGCCGGTTTACAGCTGGCTGACTCACCGGAAGACGCGGTGCGTCAGGCGGATGTGGTGATTGCCATGCTCGCCGATGGCGACACGACGGAGCAGGTGCTGCATCAGGCGAAAGAGGCGTTTAAACAGGGCGCAACGCTCTGCCAGATGGGCACCATCGGCGTAGAAAAAACCGACGCGCTGATCGCCTTTTTCACAGAAAAACGCCCCGATCTTTTGCTGATCGACGCGCCAGTCTCCGGCACCAAAGCGCCAGCAGAAAACGCACAGATTCTGGTGCTGGCCAGCGGTGATCAGAGCCGGGCGCAGGCGGCAGAAGCGGTGTTTGCCGCCATCAGTAAAGGCACAAAGTGGCTGGGTGAGGCGGGAAAAAGTACCCGCATGAAGCTGGTCATCAACAGCTGGCTGATCGGCATGATGCAGAGCCTGGCGGAGAGTACCCGGCTGGCGGAGCAGTTCGGCTTTTCCACCGACGATCTCTGGCAGGTGCTGGAAGGCGGTCCGCTGGCCGCGCCTTATGCGAAAATGAAGCTCGGGATGATGGCCAGCGACGACTATACGCCGCAGATGCATCTGGTCTGGGCGCTTAAAGATGCCCGCCTGGCGCTGGATGCGACAGAGACGCCATTACCCGCGCTGAAGAATATCGCGCAGCTCTGGCAGCAGGCGGTAGACGCGGGACACGGAGAAGAGGATCTGGCGGTCATCTACCGCTACCTGAAGGCGCAATGAGTCAGCAGCATTTTGATTTCAGCATGCGCCCGCTGGTGCCGCTGGCGCACGACTACCTGCACGGTGCCAGCGAACCCTGGCATCATCACACCTGCGCCCAGCTGATCCATACCCTGAGCGGCGTAGTGCGGGTCGAGACGGAGTTCGGCAGCTGGATTGTGCCGCCGGGTCGCGGTGTCTGGCTGCCCGCGTTTACCCGCCATGCACTGCGGGTTACCGGCAGCGTCGCGGCGCGCACGTTGTTTATCGATCCGCTGGCGCGCGCCGATCTGCCCGCCAGTTGTCAGGTGGTGCAGATCTCGCCGCTGCTGCGTGAACTGATCGTCACCGCGCTAAGTCTGCCGGAGCAGTACAGCGCCGGGAGCCGTGACGAGCGAGTGATGGAGTTAATTCTGGATGAGATTCGGGGCATGGATGTGCTGCCTTTTGCGCTGCCGACGCCCGACAGCCCCCGGTTACAGGCGCTGTGCGAGCAGATTCAGCAGACGCCCGATGAAAAATGGACGCTGCAGCGTGCCAGCGCGCAGATGAATGTCTCGGGCCGTACGCTGGCCCGTCATTTTATGCGCGAAACCGGACTGCAGTTCAGTGACTGGGTCCGACGTGCCCGCCTGGCAATCGCCCTGACGCGACTGGCGCAGGGCGACTCCGTGTTGCGGGTGGCGCTGGAGCTGGGATATGAGAGCCCCAGCGCGTTTAGTGCGATGTTTCGTCGTCTGCTGGGCGTTGCGCCCACTGACTACTTTCCGCCTGCAGAAACTGGCCTGCCGCGCTGAGCAGCGCCTGCAATGCGGCACGGGCCGTGTCGTTATCGATACTCACCCCCCAGGCCCGCACACCGCGGGCATCCACACAGCTGATATAGGCCACAGAACGGCTGTCACTGCGCCGTCCCAGCGTATGCTCGTGATAGTCCTCAATGGTCAGATGCAGATCAAACGCGCTGCGCAGGGCATTCACCGCCGCAGAGAGCCAGCCGTTGCCGCTGCCGGTCAGTGTCAGGAAGCGGTCCTGAACCCTCACGCTGGCGCTGATCTGCGTCTGCCCGCCGCTGTCACTCTGGCTGTCAGCCCGCTGCAAGGCCACCGCAGGCTGCGTCACGCCATACTGGCGGCAGAAGAGTTGCCACAGCGCGTAGTGCGTCATCTCGCCGCCGTGACGGTCCGTCTCCTGCTGCACACAGCGGCTGAAATCCTGCTGCAGCGCACGCGGCATTTGTAACCCATGATTCTGCTCCAGCAGCCAGGCGGTCCCGCTTTTACCCGACTGACTGTTTACGCGGATTACCGCCTCATAGCTGCAGCCAATGTCGGCCGGATCCAGCGGCAGATAGGGCATCTGCCACACTTTCTCCTGCCGTTCTGCGCGGATGGCGAACCCTTTTTTAATCGCATCCTGATGAGAACCGGAGAAGGCGGTGAAGACCAGTTCGCCCGCATAGGGATGGCGCGGATGAACCGGCAACTGGTTGCAGCGGGTCACGACCTCAATCACCTCATGCATCTGGCTGAAATCGAGCAGGGGTGAAATGCCCTGGGTATAGAGATTCAGCGCCAGCGTTATCAAATCGACATTGCCGGTGCGTTCGCCGTTGCCAAACAGGCAGCCCTCGACCCGATCAGCGCCCGCCAGCAGGGCCAGTTCGGCACAGGCGACGCCGGTGCCGCGATCGTTGTGCGGATGCACGCTGATGCAGACAGCGTCACGACGGCTGAAATGGCGGCAGAAAAACTCAATCTGATCGGCATAGACGTTGGGAGTATTCATCTCCACCGTGGCAGGCAGATTAATGATCATCGGGCGCTGCGCGTCCGGTTGCCAGACATCGGCCACCGCCTCGCAAATCTCCAGCACAAACTCCGGCTCGGTAAAGCAGAAGGTCTCTGGCGAATATTCAAAGGTCCAATGGGTTTCCGGTTGCGCCTGGCATCCGGCACGGATCTGGCGTGCGCCAGCGGTGGCCAGCGCCACGATGTCCGCTTTGCTCTGCTTAAATACCCGCTCGCGAAACAGCGGCGCGGTGGCGTTATAGAGATGCACAATGGCGCGTGGAGCGCCCTGCAGCGCCACAAAGGTGCGGGCAATCAGATCTTCGCGCGCCTGGGTCAGCACCTGTAACGTCACATCCGCCGGGATGCGCTGCTGCTCAATCAGGTCGCGGACGAAATCGAAATCCGTCTGCGACGCCGAGGGAAAAGCGACTTCAATCTCCCGGAACCCGCAGCCCAGCAGCAGATCCCAGAACGCCATTTTCCGCGCCCGATCCATCGGTTCTGCCAGCGCCTGATTGCCGTCACGCAAATCGGTAGAGAGCCAGCGTGGGGCCTGGGTGAGCTGGCGCGAAGGCCACTGGCGGTCGGGCAGAGACACTACCGGGGAGGGTCGATATTTATCAGCAGGTCGGGTCAGCATAGGATTCTCCTTTTGTTTTTTATCAGTCTGCCAACACGCCTCCAGGTCCGCGCGCGCAATGCTGACAACCTGACGCGCAAAAGTGACAACACCCGGCGTGCGCCTGTTTGGTAAAACCGCCGGGCAGGGTTAGCATGGTCGCCTGTTTATTCGGGTGGACACTTATGCTGATTTTTGACGGTCACAACGATCTGTTGCTTAACCTCTGGCTGCATCATCGTGATGCGCCCGCGCAGGCGTTTTATCAGGGTATTGAACGAGGCCATCTCGACTTTCCGCGCATTCAGCAGGGCGAAATGGGCGGCGGGCTATTTGCGATCTTCGTGCCGCCGCAGGCGTACATTGCCAGTACGGTTCCGGCACGCGCCGTTGAGCCGTATGAACCGCTGCAAATCATGTGGCAACAGCTCGATATCCTGCAGCAGCTGGCCGATGCGTCCGGCGGACGGGCGCGACTCTGCCGCAGCAGTGACGACATTACCGCCTGCCGCACCGATGGTGTGCTGGCGATGGTGGCTCACATCGAAGGTGCCGATGCGCTGGATGAGCAGGGCGAGCAGCTGCACGCCTTCTGGCAGGCAGGTGTGCGCAGCATCGGGCCATTCTGGAATCTGCGCAGTCACTTTGGTGAAGGCGTCAGTGGCACTTTTCCCGGCTCACCTGATACCGGGCCGGGCCTGACCGCCGCCGGTGAAAGGCTGATTCAGCAGGCGGGTGAGCTGAAGATGATGATCGACGTGTCGCACATGAACAGTAAGACGTTTTGGGAAACTGCCCGGCTCTCCCGTGCGCCGCTGGTGGCCAGCCACTCTAACGCGCATGCTCTCTGTCCGCAGCCGCGTAATCTGACTGATGACCAGCTGATGGCGATCCGCGACAGCGGCGGACTGGTCGGCATTAATTTCGGCAATGCGTTTCTGCGCGCCGACGGTAAACGCGACGCGGATACGCCATTAACAGCAATTGTTAAGCATTGTGATCACCTGATGAAGATAATGGGCAGCGACAATGTGGCCTTTGGCTCTGATTTCGACGGGATTACTACTCCTGCGGCGCTGGGCGATGTCAGCGGAATGCCGCGATTGCTCGCCGCTTTTCAGGAAGCGGGCTATGATCAGACACTGATAGAGAAACTGGCATGGGGAAACTGGCAGCGCGTTTTACAACTGACCGGGCTGTGATAACAATTTCCTTACGTTCCGGACTTGATCCCGACGCGCCATTGGCGCAACATCTGCCTGGAAATTGTGACGGCGGTCTCATTCATTACCGATCACGCTGATTTCAGGCAGCTCATTTATTGTTAACCAAGAGGAAGTAACTCATGTGGAAAAAACCCACTTTCGTTGATATGCGTCTCGGTCTGGAAGTGACTCTTTACATCTCCAACCGTTAATCGTTCTGCCCGCCCTCTGAGCGGGCATTTTTTTTCAACTTCTGGTTTTCCTCTATGTTTATCAAAATCCTCGGTTCAGCTGCGGGTGGCGGGTTTCCGCAGTGGAACTGCAACTGCGCCAACTGCCACGGCGTGCGTAACGGCACAATCCAGGCCCAGGCACGCACGCAATCGTCGATTATCCTCAGCGATAACGGCGAAGACTGGGTGCTATGCAACGCCTCACCCGACATCAGCCAGCAGATCCTGCATACCCCGGAACTGACCCGCAAGGGCGTGTTGCGCGGCACGGCGATCGGGGGGATTATCCTGACCGACAGCCAGATCGATCACACGACCGGGCTCCTGAGCCTGCGTGAGGGCTGTCCACATCAGGTGTGGTGTACGCCGGAAGTGCATGCCGATCTCAGCACCGGCTTCCCGATCTTTCCGATGCTCACCCACTGGAATGGCGGCTTACAGCACCGGCCGATTGCGCCACTGACGCCGTTCAGCGTCGACGTCTGCACTGATCTGCAGTTCACTGCAATTCCTATCATCAGTAATGCACCGCCTTATTCGCCGTACCGTGATCGGCCGCTGCCGGGCCACAACGTGGCACTGTTTATTGAGAACCGGGCGAAGGGTCAGACGCTGCTCTATGCGCCAGGTCTGGGCGAGCCGGATGCGGTGATCCTGCCGTGGCTGCAAAAAGCGGATTGCCTGCTGATTGATGGCACTGTCTGGCAGGATGATGAACTGCTGACCACCGGCGTGGGTCACAACACCGGCAAGGCGATGGGCCATCTGGCGCTGGCGGAAGAGCAGGGATTGATGGCGCTGCTGGCGTCGCTGCCGGCAAAACGCAAAATTCTGATCCACATTAACAACACCAATCCGATCCTTAACGAGCAGTCACCGCAGCGTCAGTTTCTGACGGAGCAGGGAATAGAGGTGAGCTGGGACGGGATGGCGATTCACCTTCAGGGCTAAATCATGCAGATCACTGACACGCTGTCGCCGCAGGCTTTTGAACAGGCCCTGCGCGATAAAGGCGCTTACTACCATATCCATCACCCTTATCACATCGCGATGCACAACGGTCAGGCCACACGCGAGCAGATTCAGGGCTGGGTGGCGAACCGCTTCTATTACCAGACCACCATTCCGCTGAAAGATGCGGCGATCATGGCCAACTGTCCCGATCCGGCCACCCGCCGTAAATGGGTGCAGCGCATCCTCGACCACGACGGCAGCAACGGCGAAGAGGGTGGCATCGAGGCCTGGCTGCGGCTGGGCGAGGCGGTCGGGCTGACGCGTGAAGAATTATTGTCAGAGCAGCATGTGCTGCCGGGCGTGCGGTTCGCGGTCGATGCGTACATTAACTTTGCCCGCCGCGCCAACTGGCAGGAGGCGGCCTGCAGTTCACTGACCGAGCTGTTCGCTCCACAGATCCACCAGTCGCGGCTCGACAGCTGGCCGCAGCACTATCCGTGGATCAAAGAAGAGGGTTATTTCTACTTCCGCAGCCGCCTGGGTCAGGCGAACCGCGATGTGGAACATGGCCTGGCGCTGGCGCTGGAGTATTTCACCACCGCAGAAACGCAGAACCGCATGCTGGAAATTTTGCAGTTTAAGCTTGATATTTTATGGAGCATGCTGGACGCCATGACCATGGCTTACGAGCTGAAACGTCCGCCTTATCACACCGTCACAGACAAGGCGGCGTGGCACACCACCCGACTGGTATAACAGATGAATGAAAACTCGATTGCCGCGTTTCGCCGCGGCTACCGTATGCAGTGGGAAGCCGCCCAGGATACCCATGTGGTGCTCTATCCCGAAGGCATGGCGAAGCTGAACGAAACCGCCGCCGCCATTCTTGAACTGGTAGATGGCAAACAGGATATCGCCGCGATAATCGCGACGCTGGATAGCCGTTTTCCGGAAGCAGGCGGCGTGGGACCGGATGTTTTAGAGTTCCTGCAATCAGCTTATGAACAGAAGTGGATACAGTTCCGTGACCCCGCATAAACCTGGTGTGAACCCACCGCTCTGGCTGCTGGCCGAGCTGACTTATCGCTGTCCGCTGCAGTGTCCTTATTGCTCCAACCCGCTGGATTTCGCGCAGCAGGAGAAGGAGCTGACCACTGAGCAGTGGATTGAGGTCTTTCGCCAGGCGCGTGCCATGGGCAGCGTCCAGCTCGGCTTTTCTGGCGGCGAGCCGCTGGTGCGTAAAGATCTGCCTGAGCTGATTAAAGCGGCGCGCGATCTCGGCTTCTATACCAACCTGATCACCTCCGGTATTGGCCTGACGGAGAAGAAGCTGGATGCGTTCAGCGAGGCCGGTCTGGATCATATCCAGATCAGCTTCCAGGCGAGTGACGAAACCCTGAATGCGGCGCTGGCGGGATCAAAAAAAGCGTTTCAGCAGAAGCTGGAGATGGCGAAAGCGGTGAAAGCGCACGGCTATCCGATGGTGCTGAACTTCGTGCTGCATCGCCATAACATCGATCAGATCGATAAAATCATCGACCTCTGCATTGAGCTTGAGGCGGATGACGTAGAACTGGCGACCTGCCAGTTCTACGGCTGGGCGCAGCTTAACCGCGAAGGTCTGCTGCCGACGCGTGAGCAGATCGCCCGGGCGGAAGCGGTGGTGAAAACCTACCGTGAGCGGATGAGCACCACCGGTAATCTGACCAATCTGTTGTTTGTGACGCCAGACTACTACGAAGAACGCCCTAAACCCTGTATGGGTGGCTGGGGCGCGATCTTCCTCAGCGTCACGCCAGAGGGCACTGCGCTACCGTGTCACAGTGCGCGCCAGCTGCCGATAGAATTTCCGTCGGTTCTGACCCAAAGCCTGGATGATATCTGGTATAACTCGTTCGGCTTTAACCGTTATCGCGGTTTTGACTGGATGCCGGAGCCGTGCCGCTCCTGTGATGAGAAAGAGAAAGATTTTGGCGGCTGTCGCTGTCAGGCTTTCATGCTGACCGGCAATGCTGACAACACCGATCCGGTCTGCAGCAAATCACCGCATCACGGTAAAATCCTTGAAGCCCGGCGTGAGGCGGATTGCAGTGACATTAAAATTGGTCAGCTGCAGTTCCGTAACCGCAGCAACTCGCAACTGATCTACAAAACACGGAACCTCTGATGAAAACGCGCTGCCTGGAGATAAACGGTCTGACGGTTGAACTGGTGCATCAGGCTGATGCCAGCCAGGCCGCCGCCCTGATTCAGGTGGGAGCAGGGAGCCATGACGAGCCAGAACGCTGGCCCGGACTGGCACATCTGCTGGAACATCTGCTGTTTACCGGAAGCAGCGGCTGGCCTGATGAGGGCCGGCTGATGAGCTGGATCCAGACGCAGGGCGGCAAGGTTAACGCCACCACGCTGGCCCATCGCAGCGCGTTCTTCTTTGAGGTGACGCCGCCGTTGCTGGCTGACGGGCTGGCACGACTGCAGGATATGCTCGTCTCTCCGCTGCTGGATAACCAGGCTATCGCGCAGGAAGTGGCAGTGATCGACGCCGAATATCAGCTGTTGCAGCGTCATGAGCCATCCCGCATCGAAGCGGCACTGTTGCATGCCGTTCAGTCACCCGCTGAATTTCAGCGCTTCCATACGGGCAGCCGGGCGAGCTTTGGCGATGAGATGTCTGCGCTGCAACGCGCGCTGCGTCAGTTCCACCAGCGTTACTATTTCGCCAGCAATATGCGGCTCTGGCTGCAGGGACCGCAGTCACTGGATGTGCTGGAGCAGCTGGCACGTCAATTTGCCGCCGCGCTGCCTGCGGGTCAGTGGCAGCAGGATCTGCCACCGCCGCACCTGCTCAGCGATAGCTGCTGGCAACTGGCCGATACCGCCTCACCCGCGTTATGGCGCACCTGGTTGCTGAGTGCCGGTGACGGTGTCACGTTATGGCGTGAGTTTCTTCTGGATGAAGCGCCAGGTTCTTTGCTGGCTATCCTGCGTGAACAGGGGCTGGCAGAGTCGCTGGAGCTGAAATGGATCTATCAGGCGGGTGGCGCGCTCTGGCTGGGCCTGGGTGTCGAAACGCAGCAGCCTGATGTCATCAATGAACTGATCGACCGCTATGTCGATGCGCTAAGCCAGACCAGTGCGGTGCAACATCAGCATTATCATCAGCTGGCGCAGCAGCGATTTGTGACGCTGTCACCGATGGAGCAGCTGCGACAGCGCGCCATCGGCTTTGCACCGGATGAAACCGTGCCTGAACTGCTGCCGCTGCTGAAAAGCCTTAACAGTGCGCCAGGCACGCGGCTGAAATGCACACCGTCACCGGCAACGGAAAACCTCTTCACGCAGGGCTTCAGCCTGCCGCTGACAGCCTGGCAGCCCTTACCGCCTGAGGCGCTGCCCGCTGCGAATTTCACCTTCTATCCGCTCGATACCACCGTCATCACTGAGCCGCTGCCCGCAAAGGCAGTGGCATTGCCGCATCATCCGTCCGATGACCCGCAGGCAACGCTGATCCTGCGACCGGAGTTTTACTCAACGTTTACCGCCGAGGTGGGCGAAGCACTGGGACGGCGATTGCGTCCTCTGTTTGCTGCGCTGCGTCATCTGGGCGGGAACGGCAGCTGGCAGGAAGTGGAGGGCGTGTGGCAACTGACGCTCCAGCTGACAAAGGATGAGGCGGTGACGGATCAGGCGCTTAGCCAGATTGTCATCGCACTGACACTGCCGGTTGCGGCAAACCTGCCATCGCCTGTCGAAAGCATCGCCATCCGCGCGCTGCTGCGGCAGTTGCCTTATCAGATGGCAGCGACCTTTGCGCCAGATTGCTGGCGGGCAGCGCTGAAAGGCGGCAACGCGGCGCTGCATTCGCTGATTGCCCGGCGGCTGAGCGCGCTGTCGCTGCCGGTGAATCCAGCAACGCCCCCGAAACGCATGACTACGCAAACCGGCATGACACGCCAGCCGCACGCCAGCACGGACAACGCGCTGCTGCTGTTTATTCCGCTGCACCGTCCTGAACAGCTGGCTGCATTGCGCGCGCTGGCGCTAATCTATGAGCCACGCTTTTTCCAGCGCTATCGCGTTGAGCAGCCCATTGGTTATGTGGTCAGTAGCCGCTACATGCGCTGTGCTGATGAAGATGGCGTCCTGTTTGCGCTGCAGTCGCCCGATTACAGCGCGCTGTCACTGCTGCGCTACTGCCGCAACTTCCTGCGTTCTCTGAACGAAACGCTGGCGGGTTGTGATCTGGTGGCACTGAAAGCGCGTCTGCTGAGCCAGGAAGTCGCGCAACCTCTGGCGCAGTTGCGCCATGAAAATGGCCTGGCAGAAGTGGACGCAGCACAGGTTGATGCGCTGACTCTCTCTGATCTTCAACAGCTGCACCGCACGCTGATTCAGGATCGCCGCCGCTGGCGGGTGCTGTTTACCGGCGGTGGAAATCTGTAGCGCCCGGCAAAAAGTTGCTGAATTTATTTGAAAATTACCGACAAATCTCTTCACTGTCTATTCCGGGCAAACTGGACCACACTCAGTTCACTTTTGTCCGCATAAGGAATTGACCGTGAAGAACTTCAAACGTATCGCACTGCCCCTGTTAGCCGCTGCTACCCTCTACGCTCCGTTATCGCAGGCTGAGGCGATGCACTACCAGCTGAACCCTGAGCATACGTCGGTAATTGTTGCCTGGAACCATTTTGGCTTCTCAAACCCTACCGCAGATATTCCTGATGCATCCGGTACGCTGGTATTTGATAAAGATCATCCAGAAGCATCGCGTGTTGATGTGACCCTCCCAGTCAGCAAAATCGACAGCCACGTTGCCGCGCTGACCAAAGAGTTTAAAGGCGCGGAGTACTTCGACACGGCCAAATACCCGACGGCGACCTTCCACAGCACCAAAGTGGTTGCGAAGGGCGACAACAAATTTGACGTTGAAGGCAACCTGACGCTGAAAGGCATCACTAAGCCTGTTACGCTGCACGCGACGCTGAACAAGCAGGGCGAGCATCCGATGGTGAAGAAGCAGGCGATTGGTTTTGATGCCACCGGCACCATCAAGCGTTCTGACTTCAAGCTGGACAAATATGTCCCAGCGGTAAGCGACGACGTCACCCTGACGCTGTCTACCGAAGCTTACGCGAAGTAAGTTTTTCGGGGCGTAGCGGCTCACTGCTGCGCCCCGATTCATTTTTTACCTCTCCTGCGTCCCCTGAAATATGCCTGCCAGATTTGCCCTGAAATAATCCCGCCACACCGCTTAAAACTATTTCTTTAACGTCTTATCCGGGCCCGATCCGGTAAAAATGAGGCGAAAGTCACAAATTTGCAACAGCAAGAAATAACGAAATCGGCACCCGCGTTTGGCGAAATCGAATTTTGATGCCTGTTTAACTAACCTGCTGATTTATATCATTTCGCTGTGAACGTTACGTTCGCTAATAATGTGACCTGATTCACAAATAGTGCTGATGAACTGCCGCTGTCAACATACCCGCCTAAAAAATACCGTGCATAACTGTGATCCCCTCTGCAAATAGCAACCCCACGAACCGGAAGAATGTTCCTCAGCAGAGTAAGTCAGTGGGGTGAGGGAAATGCGCATTGGAATGGTAATCAGTGGCGGGGATGTCACCGGCATTAATAATTTTGTCTTCCAGATAGGGCGTCTGGCGCAGGCTGAGATGGTGATATTTGACGGCGGCATTCCCGGCCTGCTGGAAAATAACCATCGTGATATCAGCCAGCGCGATCTGCTCGACTTTTCGATCGCCCCGATTCCCGTTATGCAATCGGGTCGCACGCAAAAGAAACTGGTTCGCAGCGAATATGAGTTAATTGCGCGCCAGCTGAAAAGCGCCCGCATTGACGTATTAATCATGGCGGGTGGTGACGGTTCGCTGCAATTTCTCCACATTCTGTCGGAGTCTGGGGTTAATTGTTTCGGTGTCGGCATGACCATCGATAACGATGTATTTGGCAGTGATTACACGCTGGGTTTTTCCACCGCCTGCGAGCAGGTATTAAAAGAGGTCGCGAAACTGCGCAATACCGGCCGCGCCTTACCCGGCCGGGTTTTTATGCTGGAACTACTCGGCGGCTATTGCGGTGAATTAACGCTGCAGTCGGCGATTAAATCCAACGCGGACATTGCGTTAATCCCGGAGTGCCAGATCCCGCTGCCACAACTGGCGCAGCGCATTACCGGGCGACTGGCAGAGCAGAACAGCGTGGTCATCCTCTGTTCTGAAGGTTACACCCGTGAATATTCGCCCGGCTTTCAGGGGGCGATCGACACCTTAATCAAACAGCTTGAGCCGCTTATTGGCGTACGCATCCGTAAAACCATTCTCGGTTACGGGTTGCGAAATGGTGACCCTACCTGCGAAGAAATTTATCAGGGCACCATTATGGCCAGTGAAGTGGTGCGTTGTATTCAGTCAGGCATGCGGAATAAAGCCGTCATTATTAATGGCAGCAATAAACCGATCCCGATTGATTTAATAAGCATGCAAAAACGCCTGGTCGATATTGACGGGCACCATTACAAACTCGCTAAACAACTCAATATAGTGTGAGGAAAAAACCATGCTGAAAATATTATGTGTCTGTGGTTGTGGATTAGGCTCCAGTTTTGCGATTGAGATGAGCGCAAAAGCGGTATTAAAAAAACTGGAAATTGAGGCCGATATCGATCACACCACCATTTCAGAAGCGAATGCATTTAAGTCAGATATGATCCTGACACAAAAAGCCTTTGCCGACGTATTAAACGCCGACGCCAGTCCGGAACAGATTAAACGGGTCATTATTCTTAACCGGCTCACCGATAAAGCGGAAATAGAGCAGAAGATTCTGGCCTTTTTAAAAGAACGCAACGAGAAGGTCGCCGCCCATGAATAGTGTGATCGACTTCCTGGTCAAAGATCTGCTGGGGCAGGCGTCGATTCTGATTGCCTTTATTGCCCTGATTGGTCTGCTGCTGCAAAAAAAATCGGCAGGCAAGGTGGTGGAAGGCACCTTCAAAACCCTGCTCGGCTTTTTAATTATGATGGCGGGTATCAATATTATTGTGGGCACCCTGACGTTCCTCAATACCATTTTTACCCACGGCTTTGGTATGCGCGGCTATATCACCGATGTGGCCGCCATTGCCGGCCTGGCTAACCGCGAGCTAGGCTCGGAGGTGGCGCTGACGCTGCTGGTGATCTTTATCGTCAATATCATCATCGCGCGACTGACACCGTTTAAGTACATCTTCCTGACCGGCCAGGCCCTGCTGTGGATGGCGACGATTGGCGCGGTGATCGGTTACAAAGCGGGGCTGACCGGCCTGCCGCTGATCCTGACCGGCGGTATCTTTGGCGGGATCATGGCGGTGGTAATGCCGGCGCTGGCGCAGCCGGTGGTAAGGCGGATTACTGACTCGGACGACGTGGCGTTAGGTCATTTCTGCACTATCGGCTATCTGGTCACGGCGGCGGTTGCCAAAGTGGTCGGCAAAGGATCGCGCTCTACCGAAGATCTGAAACTGCCCGATAACTTCAAGTTTCTGCAGGATACCTATCTGTCGATGGCGCTGGTGATGGTGCCCATGTACCTGATCCCCGCTGTGGCGGCCGGTCCGGCGTTCATTGCCCAGTACAGCAATGGCATGAACTACCTGATGTACGCCTTTATGCAGTCGATTCAGTTCGTCGCCGGGGTCTTCGTGCTCTACAGCGGTGTCCGTCTGCTGCTCAACGAGCTGGTGCCTGCTTTCCGGGGTATCGCCATGCGTGTGGTACCGGATGCCAAACCAGCGCTGGACTGCCCCGTGATGTTTCCTTACGCCCCGAACGCGGTGATCGTGGGCTTCCTCGCCACCACGCTGGGCTCCATCGTCGGCATGCTGGTCTTCCCGATGTTTGGACTGGCGATGATCCTGCCTGGCCTGTTGACCAACTTCTTCGCCGGTGGCACCGCCGGCGTATTTGGTAATGCCATGGGCGGACGGCGCGGCGCGATGATCGGCGGCTTCGTCCACGGACTCTTTATCACCATTCTGCCCGCCATTCTGGTGCCGATGCTGGAGAGCTATGGCTTCACCGGTGTGACCTTCAGTGACTCAGACGTCATCAGTACCGGCCTGGTGCTCGGCCACGCCTTCCAGAATAACTGGCTGTTTGTCGCCCTGTTTATTGCCTTTGTTACCGCACTTGCCTGGTTTGTTAATGGCAAATCCACCAAACCTCAAGAGGAAAAAATCCATGAAACTTTATAACTTCGCCGATCTGTTAAAGCTGGCTAAACAGCGTGACTTTAAAGCGGTGGGTTCTTTTAATCTTCACTGCCTGGAAATGCTGCCCGCCTATTTTAAAGCAGCAGAGAAGACTAATAGTCCCTTAATGATTCAGATCTCTACCGGCACGGCAAAATATCTCGGCCATAAGCTGCTGGTCGATGCGATTAAATCGCTGTCAGAGAGTATGAATGTTCCGACCTGTCTGCATCTCGATCACTGTTCTGATTTAGCCGCGATTCAGACGGCGATAGATGCCGGATTCAGTTCCGTGATGTATGACGGGTCACATCTGTCGATTGAAGAAAATATTGCTAATACCCGCCGGGTGATTGATATGGCGCGTCCGCATAATGTCTCGGTAGAAGCAGAACTGGGTGCCATTGGTGGTTCGGAAGATGGTAAATGTGTGGAGATGGAGGCAATCGCGTTTACGCCGGTGGAAGATGCACGCCGTTTCGTTGAAGAGACCGGCGTCGATATGCTGGCGATCTCGATTGGCACCGTACATGGGCTTTATACGGGTAAGGCGCATATTCAGCATCAGCGTCTGGCGGATATTACGGCGGCAACCCACACGCCACTGGTGCTGCACGGCGGCACCGGCGTCAGCGATGAAGATATGCGGCTGGCAGTGAGCAGCGGGATTGAGAAGGTCAATGTCGGCACCGAAATGAATGTGCAGTGGGTGGCGCAGTGCAAATCGACCTTTGAGAAAGGTAAAGTGAATGACAGCGTGCGTAATTTCCTGGTGCCAGCTAATGATGCGGTGACGAATGTGCTGGTAGAGAAAATGCAATTATTCCGGTAATTGCCCGCGCCGCCATCACCGGTTTATTGCATTAACCGTTTTTATCATCACTATTAATCTTAGCTACCCCGACATGACAGGGGCAGGAGAGCCTATGTTTGGATTCTTAAAAAAGTCTCCGGCTGTGGAACAACCCAGCGAGCAGCAGCAGGATCATCTGGCGGAATTAAGTCGCGAGAAAATAACGCAACTGGAGCAGCAGCTGGCTATTAATCCGCGTGATGGCGAAACGCAAAAACAATTAATGCTGGAATATAATCGGGCATTAAGTTTATTTGCGAAAAGCCGTCGCTACCGCAATGAAATTGATGCGCTGTTTGTCAAAATCGATGAATTACGCAATGTGGTTCGCCAGTCGATTTAAGGAGAGCTGATGACGATTAAGCAGTTATTGCAAGAGGCCAACGCCATTCAGATTGGCATCGACGCCACGGACTGGCGTCAGGTTATCGCGCTGGCCGCCGAACCGCTGGTTAGCGGCGGCTATCTCGCTGCCTCTTATCCCGATGCGGTGATCGCCAACACCCTGGCTCATGGGGCGTATTATGTGTTTGAGGAGGGCATTGCTATCCCCCATGCGCGACCGGAAGCGGGGGTGATCCGCGATTGTTTCAGCATGATTCTGCTGAATGAGCCGATCTCGTTCGAGGGCAGTGATAAAGCGGACATTGTGATTATGTTTGGCGCGCGTGACAGCAATGCGCATATCGAAGAGGGGATCCGCGCAATTGTGTCGCTGCTGGAGGACGAGGAGACGCTGGTCCGGTTACGTCAGGCCAGCAGTGTCGCGGAGGTCATCGATATCTTATGACGCAAAACATCCCCCCCAAACGCGTGGTGCTGGTTAACGGTATTCCGGCATCGGGAAAGAGCACCCTGACGCGCGCGCTGTCACACCATTTTGGCTGGCCGGTGCTGACGCTCGACAGTCTGAAAGAGCCGTTTATGGACGCTTTTGCGCCGGTCGATCGCCAGCGTAACCGGCAACTGGGCTGCGCGGCCTATCAGGCGATCTGGAACATCGTCGAACAGGCACCGGCCAGTCAGGTCTGGCTGATAGACGCCTGGTTTGGTTTTCAGCCGCGCACGCTGCTTGAACAGGGGCTGAAACAGGCGGGCGTCGAAGAGGTGCTGGAGCTGTGGCTGAAGATTGAGCCAGAGGTGGCGGTAGCGCGCTATCAGGCGCGTCTGTCGCAGCGGCTACCGGGACATCCGGGCGCAGAGTATCTTCCGGAACTGCGTCAGCTGGCGCATCAGGCCAGGCCGATGGCCCTTGGAGCGGTGTATGACGTGGATGCCAGCGCCCAGGATCACGCTGCTGTTATTCACTGGCTGCAACAGCAACTGACCAGAATCCGCTACACTTCAGCTCATCATCAGAGGAGTGAGGAGTTGCAGGATGTCGTCGCCCCCGTATCTGCAAACCGGTGAAAGCGCCGTGCTTTATGACGGCGTCTGTAAGCTGTGTAACGGCTGGGTTCAGTTTCTGCTGCGTCACCACCTGGCGCGGCAGGTCCGTTTTGCTTCGGTGCAGAGCGAGCAGGGCAAAGCGCTGCTGCGCTGGGCGGGTATGCCGGAAGAGAACGTCAGCACCATTGTTTATATTGCCGGTAACCAGCACTGGCTGCGGGCGCAGGCGGTGTTCCGCGTGATGCAGCACCTGCCGGCACCCTGGCGCGGGCTGGCGGTGCTGCGCCACTTCCCTGACGCGATCAGTAATTTTGCCTATGACCGCATCGCGTTAAACCGCTATAAGCTGTTTGGCCGTTACAGTAGCCAGCATGCTCTCACACCTGATTATCCTGACCGTTTTCTGCATCCGATGCCGTCCGGAGGTTAGCGGCAGGTCTGCCCGACAGGCAGGCCCGCGCTGTTCATGCGCCGGGTGACTACAGCGTAAACACCGTCCGACAGCGGCTGTCATCTTCATCCCATGCTGTCTCCACCTCAGAAAGAGGACGTGGTTTAAAAGGCACCGAAAAGGCGTGCTGTCCGGCAGCCTGCAGTAGTTCAGCCAGCGAGCCAATCAGGTCTGCGTTGGATACACTGCCCAGTCCACTCCCCATCAGTGTCAACCCGGATGCACGCAGCAAATGACTGTGCAGAGGGATCTCCTGTGCGCTGAGTGAGCCAATCTGAACGAAGCGGACGACGTGGTCACCGCCCCGCACCGCCGCTTCCATGATCGCCAGCGCGCTCTCTCCCCAGAGATAATCCAGCACCACATCAATGCCGTCTGCCATCAGGGCAGGGAGTTCAGCGGGCAGAGCGTCAAGTGTCATGACGCTGTCTGCGCCCTCATTAAGCAGTTGCTGCAGGATCTCTGGGTTCCGGCCGGTCGCAATAATTTTGCCTGCGCCGAGACTGCGGGCGATGCGAATCGCCAGACGGCCGGAGGTGCCGGTTGCGCCGTTGATCAACACGGTTTCGCCTTTGCGCAGTTCAGCCCGGCGGGTGAGTGCGGCCCATGAAGACATGCCCGGATTGGCAAGCGCGGCGGCGACCACGGGATCAAGCGACGCAGGAAGCGGAATAACGCAGCGGGCATTGACCACCACGCTTTCCGCCATGCTGCCTGACGCGGTACCAAAGGTCAGAAAGTAAACCGGATCGCCGTTTTCGAGGTAACCCGTACCGTCAATGCCCGGCACCACGGGATAGAGCGCAGCGGCACTGTAATGCGTACCTGAGGCCCGTGCTTTGACCAGCTGGCTCATGGCGGCGGCTTTCACGTGAACCAGCCGTTGGTTTTCAGCGGGCTGAGGAGTGGGTAAATCACCATAGTGTGGTTTCTGACCGGCCTGATTAATGATGGCTGCTTTCATAGGGTGTTGTCCTTCTAATAATAAGTAATTAAGTGTAAAGTACACACATTATTCCTGCCGCAGGATGGCGTCAATGAAAAGTGTGCAAAATACACATAAATACGATGCGCTGCATGATTGTTTGTTGATGATTGCAGGCGCGCTTAACCGGCCCCAGCGCGATATGGCGATGATTAAAGCGGCAGGTATTGATCTGGATCGGGCGCTGTTTCCGCTGCTGGTACAGGTCAGCCGGTTCGGCCCGATCGGCGTAGGCGAACTGGCCGATCGGGTGGGGCGTGATTACAGTACGGTCAGCCGTCAGGTGGCGAAGTTAGAGGAAACCGGGCTGGTCATGCGGCAAAAAAATCGCCAGGACAAAAGGATTAACGAGGCGGTAATCACCCCGGATGGCAGGGCGATGACCGATAAAATCGATGCCCAACGCGTGCAGGTTTATCAGCGTGTTTTCCAGCACTGGCCGGAGATTGATCGCGAAACGCTGGAGCAACTGCTCGGCAGATTTGTGACCGATTTTAGTCAGACGGAAGGCGATGAAAATAATGACCAGGGGTCTGATGCGATTTAAGGGAAGAAGTAACCATGCCGGTTAATGTCGATCTCAACGATCTTTACGCGTTTCGCGCGCTGGTGGAGTTTGGTAATTTTCGCCTGGCGGCGGAATCGATCTGCCTCTCTCAGTCGGCACTAAGCCGCCGCATTGATAAGCTCGAAACCACGCTGGGGATTAAACTGTTTGAGCGGACCACGCGCCGCGTCACGCTGACGCTGAAAGGGCATGCGTTTGCGCAGCGATCGGAAAAGCTGCTGGCCGATTTTGAAGAGGTCATGGCCGATCTCAGTGAGGTGAGCTTAGCCCGCACCGGCCTGATCACTGTGGCCTGCGTGCCGTCAGCCGCCTACTATTTTATGCCCAATATCATCCGGCTGTTTCAGGCGCGCTATCCAAAGGTGCGGGTCAAAATGATCGACAGCAGTGCGGCCAACGTCTATGACGCGGTGATTGGCGGGCAGGCCGACTTCGGCATTAGTTTTTCCAGCCGCTCTCAGCCGGATGTGCTTTTTCAGCCGCTGATGGATGACCCCTACGTGGCGGCCTGTCGGCGTGACCATCCTGTCGCCGCAAAAAAGAGTCTGAGCTGGCAGGCGTTTTATCAGTATGAGTGGGTAGGGCTGGATAAAACCTCCGGCAATCGCAACCTGCTGGATCTGGCGTTGCAGGCGGTTATACCGGAGAAACCCTGTATCTGTGAAACCCGGCACGTGACTACCATGCTGGGGATGGTTGAGGCGGGGCTTGGCATCGCTGCCGTCCCCGCCATGGCGATGCCGGGCTACGATCACGCCATGCTGATGGCGGTGCCATTAACTGACCCGGAAGTAAAACGCACCGTGGGCCTGTTGCGTAAAAATGGCCGCACGTTGTCGCACATTGCCAGCGACCTGGAGAACCTGATTATTGAACAGTATCAGCGACTTTGACCGGTTCTGACGCTTTTACGGTGTGCAGTCCGCTGGCGTGGACCGCCTGCTGAGCCTCCGGCGAGGCGAGCCAGTGCAGCAGCTTCGCTGCCTCATCCGGCTGCGCGGATTTGCTTACCACGGCACCGGCAAAACGAGTGGTGTATTGCAGGTTGTCCGGCAGTTCGCCAATAAAGGTTACGCCTGACACCGGCAGCAGCTCGCTGACCTGTTGAAAGCCAATAGTGTATTTACCGGCTGCGACCTCTGACGCCACCGGGATGCGCTCAACCTTCACCGCCTTCGCCTTAACCTGATCCTCAATGCCCAGTCGGCTGAACAGCTGGCGGCTGACATATTGGCCGCTGGCGCTGTCGGAGTAGGCGATGGAAGAGGCGTTCAGCAGGGCAGCACGCAGCGCACGTTCACTGCCGATGTTAACTGGCGTGGCCCCTTTTTTAATGACCGCGCCGATGCGGGAGTCTGCCAGCTCAACCCGTGAACCCGGCCGCGTCTCGCCCTTTTTTTGCAGATCGCTTAACGCATCGCCAACCATAATCACCACATCGGCCGGCTCACCGCGCGCCAGTCGCGCCGGAATCGCCTGCGGCGTCTTGCCCATTGAGGGGCCAGCCACGGTGTTGATGGTGATCCCTTCCTGTTTTGCGAATTGTGGCGATAGCGTATCCCACGCTGTTTTAAACCCGCCGGAGATCATCACCGTCAGTTCCTTTTCCTGTGCCGTGGCGCTGCCCGCCACGCTGAACAGCAGGGCGGCGTACAGCGACATCGTTTTCAGTTTCATCTTCAGTTCCTTAGCTTACGGTTTCATGGGCTGGCGCGACGGCACTGCGGGTACGTCGATAGAGATAAAGTGTCGCCCCCAGGGCGCAGACT
Organism: Pantoea sp. WMus005; assembly: GCF_013415305.1. Taxonomy (GTDB): domain Bacteria; phylum Pseudomonadota; class Gammaproteobacteria; order Enterobacterales; family Enterobacteriaceae; genus Pantoea; species Pantoea rara. The sequence goes on along the minus strand of NZ_JACBXU010000001.1, from coordinate 1,161,289 downwards.
GCCGCAAAACTCATCCAGTAGCCGGGTGACGCTTTATCACCGGTCATCTCAATCAGGCCGGTTGACATCACCGGGGTAAAGCCGCCAAACAGCGCGGTTGCCAGGCTGTATGCCAGCGAGAAGCCCGCCACACGGACTTCCGCAGGCATGATTTCGGTCAGCGCCGGGATCATCGCGCCGTTATAAAGACCGTAAATCATCGACAGCCACAGCAGCACGCCCAGCATCATCGGGAAGCCCGGGGCCGCCGCCAGCATGCTCAGGGCCGGGTAGGTGGTGACAATCGCCAGCAGTGTCATGGCGACCAGTACAGGTTTACGGCCAAAGCGGTCGGAGATTGCGCCGCCAATCGGCAGCCAGACAAAGTTAGACACTGCCACCAGCAAGGTCACCAGCAGGCTGTCAGAGGCACTCAGCAGCAGCACTTTCTTGCCAAAGGTCGGGGCATAAACCGTAATCAGGTAAAACGCTGTTGTGGTCATCGCCACCATCAGCATCCCGGCTATCACCACCTGCCAGTTACTCAGCAGGATACGGAACACCTGCTTCACATCAGGATGGCTGCGACGTTTGTTGAATTCCTGGGTCTCTTCCAGCTTGCGACGCAGCACGAAGATAAAGGGCACAATCAGGCAGCCAGCCAGAAATGGAATACGCCAGCCCCATTCACGGATAGCGTTCTCTTCCAGCACCGCGTTGAGGATAAAGCCCATCGCCGCCGCGACCATAATCGCCACCTGCTGACTGCCTGACTGCCAGCTGGTGTAGAAGCCCTTACGGCCTGGTGTGGCGATCTCCGCCAGATAGACCGATACACCGCCCAGTTCTGCACCGGCGGAGAAGCCCTGTAATAACCGACCGATCAGCACCAGCATTGGCGCCCACAGGCCAATGCTCTGGTAGGAGGGGATTAGCACGATCATAAAGGTGCCCGCCGCCATGATGGAGAGCGTGACGATCAGCCCCTTACGACGGCCGACCTTATCGATGTACGCCCCCAGCACGACTGCGCCGATAGGGCGCATCAGGAACCCTGCGCCAAACACGGCAAAGGTCATCATCAGTGAGGCGAACTCACTGCTGGCCGGAAAGAAAGCATGGGCGATATACGTGGCATAAAAACCGAACAGAAAGAAATCGAACTGTTCGAGGAAATTGCCTGAGGTAACACGAAATATGGCGCCAATCCTGGCGCGGTGGGTCATGGGTAAGGTTGTCTGCATCAGTAACTCCAGTAAGGTTTGACGCTTTTTGAAGCGTTTGTTACTGGAGAGTGGATCAGCGCCCCGCGCTAAATAAGTGCAAAAAGGGCATTGATTGATGTGTGCTTCGCATGATTGCCAGATGTTATCATTTAAACGTGTTTTAATTCATTTGCTTATATCGATCAGTGGTTTTTTTGCGGCTGTTATTGGGTCTGAGACGGGTTTACGGAAATGTGACAGAATTCATAAGCGTGTTACGCGCTGCCGGGGGATTCTGGCCTGTCTGAAACTGCTCATGCAGACCCTGACGGCAGAAGGGAACAACATTCAGGTGTGCTCAATCAGCGACGGTGATGGCGAAGACCTGACGTAAATGCCGGATTCCCGCTTCGGAAAACGCGACTTCACGGTAGCCTGGCTGGCGGGTGAGCCAGCCCTGCGCGTTAAAGGCGGTCAGCAGCGCGGCACCTGCATAGCCGCCGAGATGGAACCGGCGTTCACTCCAGTCGAGGCAGCCACAGCACGCTTTGCGGCGTCCGGGCTGAGACAGATCAATCCGCAACGCCGCAAACTGCTGCTGGCCGTAAAGGGTGACCGTGCTGCCCTCCGGCGTGATCCAGCCCTGGGTATCCAGTTGAAGGTAACGCATCTGGTGTTCAGGTCGGGCTTCGGCTTCAAACAGGACGGCAATCATCGCGATCTTCCTTTGGATGTAAAAAAGGGTGTGAGCGAAAAATAGCGGGCGGGGCGACCTGATGCTTCGGCCGGTAACGAAATATGGCTGCAGCCAGCCAGTGCAACCTCATGATGGAGCAGACGATATGTTTAGCGGACTCAGTGCCTTTCCACTTACTCCCTTTGCTGATGGCAAACCCGATGAAGCGGCCTTTTTACGACTAGTGCGCAGGCTGACTGAAGCAAAAGTCGATTCCCTTGGCGTGCTGGGTTCTACCGGCAGCTATGCCTATATGACCCGCGCACAGCGCAGGCGAATCGCAGAACTGGCGGTTGAGCATGCAGATTCGATTCCGGTGATGATTTGCATTGGCGCGGTAAGCACCGATGAGGTGCTGACGCTGGCGGAGGACGCGCAGCAGGCAGGCGCATCTGCTTTACTGCTGCCGCCACTGGGTTATCAGGCATTGAAAGAGGATGAGGTGTTTGGGCTTTTTGAGAGCGTGACACGCCACGCTTCGGTACCGATTTGCATTTATGACAATCCGGGCACTACCCATTTTACATTTTCTGATGCGTTGCTGAGCCGGATCGCCGCACTGCCAGGTGTTGGCTCAGTAAAAATTCCGGGTGTACCCGCGGAGCAATCTGCGGCGAATGACCGCCTCGCTCAGTTGCGCAGCACACTGCCTGATTCCGTGTCGATTGGCGTCAGCGGCGATGCCTTTGCCGCTAATGCATTGATTGCAGGCTGTGATGGCTGGTATTCAGTGTGCGGCGGGCTGTTTCCGCGCGTTGCAAAAGCGATGACTGACGCGGCAGCCGCAGGCGATCATCAGAGCCTCAGGGCGCAGTCCGATCGCCTGCAGCCGTTGTGGGCGCTGTTTCGCCAGCACGGCGGCAGTTTCCGGGTCATAAGTGCCGCAGCAGGGCTGCTGGGATTGACCGAACGCGACTGCCTGCCGCGTCCGCTGTTGCCGCTCTCCTGTGCGGATAACCAGCAGATTGCTGATGTGCTCGCGGCACTCGATCTCACTTAACGTTACAGAAGGCGTTAACCGTGCCGCACGAGGTTAAAGCCTTCCTCCGTCTGCGGCGGTTCAAAATAGCGGGTAATCAGCGTGAACTGCTCGTCCGTTGCGGCAAAAGCGTGTTCGCCGCCCTGATTGCGGGCATGCAGACGTGCTTTACATAGCGCGTCCGGCACATCCAGATAATGCAGGCAATGGTCGGCAGAGGATGCCTGAATAATCGAGCGCATCCAGTCGCGATTCGCCCGGGTGTTTGCCGGAAAATCGAGCACTATCGATACACCTGCATTAAGCAGTGCTACCAGATGAGGCGTCATCGCCTGTCTGAGTTTTGCTGCAACACGCACGTAATCTGCTACCGATTGCATCTCATTTTGCCAGAGCGCGGCCAGCCACTGATCCTCGCTGATCACGACACAACCGGGCGCAGTACCCAGCTCGGTTGCCAGCGTCGATTTCCCGGAAGCAATTTTACCGCACAGCAGATGCAGCGTGGCGGGGGATGAGGTCAGGGCCATATCGCTCCTTTAACAACCGGGTCATAAATGAGTGCGCAAAACGAGCCTCGCCAGCATGAAATTCAGGCTAACAAAAGAGAAGAGAAACAAGCAATAACAGAACTAAAGTGGCAGCTGAGTAAAGCCCGGAATTACTGTGCGTAACAGCATCCGTAGCTGAGAGCAGCACTGCGATGCAAAAAACTGGCGGCCTATACGGGAGAGGTAACACGCCTGAACGGGGAAGTGTGCTCAGGCGGAGTCCGGGATTTGAATGACACTATCAGAGAGCAGCTGCGCTGAACATTGAGCCACAGGTTTCATTTTTTTGCCATCAGCAAAGTCAGTAGTTCACGGCAGCACGCTTCTTCTTCGGTGCTGTCAGCGGAAGCCAGGTGACGCAGCAGTTCCATGCAGCTTTTTTCCTTGCCCGCTTCCATTAACTCTTCAATCAGAAAATTAAGCTTGTCCTGCTCTGATGCAGCAAAAGATGAGGTGAATTCATTTTTGACCGGAAGAGTATGAGTCACCGGCAACGTAAGGGTATTTTGCATTGGCATATTACTGTCCTGTTTCGGGTTAAAAAACGCACTGTCATTGCTATTAAACTTATACAACGATCGCTGTTTTGTACAGAAATATGCCAGATTGATTTTTAAGCCGAAGCTAAGCGTAGCGCGGGTGCGGAGTAAATGCTGGCTAATCATTTAGTTAGCCTGAGAAGGGATTTCAGAAAAATTTTTCGGGTTTTAAGCCCTATTCGGGCAACGGGAAAAAAGTCCTGAACACAGGTATTCAGGGCGGCCCTGTGGACCGCCTGCGCTGTTATATGGCCAGGAAATCTTCGCGTTGTGGTGTAAAGGTATCCAGCAGCACACCCGCCTCAAGACAGACACAGCCATGAACCACATCAGGCGCTTTATAAAGTGTATCGCCCGCACCCACTTCACGTGTTTCACCATCAATGGTGAAGGCAAAGCGTCCGCTCAGGACATAGGTCAGCTGCTCATGGGGATGGTGATGCAGTGGGCCGATGGCGTCTTTTTTAAAACACACCTCAACCGCCATCATTGTGCCGCCATACGCCAGTACGCGGCGGGTCACGCCGTTACCCAAATCTTCCAGTGGTCGCTCTTTATGGTAGATAAACATCGCTATCCTCACGCGGTAGTGGGCGCTGCAGTGGCCGTTTTGTGATGGGTCTCACAGCACCAGGGTCAATTAGTCCATGCACTTTAGTGGTTTTTCTCTAAAATGAAACGGTGTTTCATTTATTTTATAAGGGTAGATCATGAAAATCGCGTTAATGATGGAAAACAGCCAGGCCGCTAAAAACGTTACCGTGTTGAAAGAACTGGAAGGCGTCGCGCAGCCGCTGGGCCATCAGGTCTTCAACGTCGGGATGAGCGATGAGCAGGATCACCATCTGACCTACATTCATCTTGGCATCCAGGCCAGCGTGCTGCTCAACAGCCAGGCGGTGGATTTCGTGGTCGCGGGCTGTGGGACCGGCCAGGGCGCGCTGATGTCGCTTAACATCCATCCGGGTGTGGTCTGCGGCTACTGTATCGATCCGGCAGATGCTTACCTGTTCGCGCAAATCAACAACGGCAATGCCTTATCCCTGCCATTCGCCAAAGGGTTTGGCTGGGGTGCTGAGCTGAACCTGCGCTTTATCTTTGAAAAAGCGTTCACGGGCGAGAAGGGCAATGGCTATCCACCAGAGCGTAAAGAGCCGCAGGTGCGCAATGCCGGCCTGCTGAATCAGGTCAAGGCTGCGGTGATCAAAGAGAACTATCTCGACACCCTGCGCGCCATCGATCCTGAACTGGTACGCACCGCCGTCAGCGGCCCGCGCTTCCAGCAGTGCCTGTTTGAGCATGGCAAAAATCAGGAGATCGTTGCCTTTGTGCGTCAGCTGACTCACTAAGCGCGCCGATTTGACAGGGCCGGTCTGACCGGCCCTTTTTTTATCTTCTCTCAGCGTCCGCGACGATTCAGCTCTGCTGCGCCAGCACCGCATGATTGTGGCGACTCGCTTCCACCAGCATCCGCGTATAGGGCATTGCAGCGCGATCGGCTACCAGCGTCGGCACATCCAGCGTCTCCAGCACGTTGCCCTGTTGCATGACTGCTACGCGATGGCAAAGATGCGCCACCACCCCGAGATCGTGCGTCACCATCAGATAGGTCAGGTTCTCCTGCTGCTGCAGATCGCTGAGCAGATTCAGGATTTCTGCCTGCACTGAAACATCCAGTGCTGAGGTCGGCTCATCCAGCAACAGGACGCGCGGTTCTAAAATCAGCGCCCTTGCAATCGCCACGCGCTGACGCTGCCCCCCGGAAAGCTGATGGGGATAGCGCGTCTGCCAGGCACGGTTCAGCCCGACCTTATCCAGCATCGCCACTACCCGCTGCTGGCGCTGACCGATGCCCTGAATCTGCAACGGCTCTTCAAGGATATCACCCAGCGTGTGACGCGGATGCAGCGAGCCGTAAGGGTCCTGAAACACCATCTGTACCTGCCGACAGCGCGCCCGTTCGATTCGATGCGTCAGCGGCTGATTATCAATCGTCAGCTCTCCCTGCCAGTGAGTAAACAGGCCCGCCAGGCACTTCAGGACCGTCGTTTTGCCTGAGCCTGATTCACCGACCAGCCCGAAGATTTCACCCTGTTTCACCTGCAGATTCACGTCGAACAGCACCTGATTCCGTGCACCCTCATCACCGAAGCTGAGGTTGAGATTTTTCACGTTAATCATCACCACTCCTTAGTCAGTTAGCCAGCTTGCGTGTCGTTGTAGCACTGGCAGGCGCGTACGGCGGCGATCCAGGTCGGGCAGTGCTGCCAGCAGCCCCTGTGTGTAAGGATGCTGCGCGCGGTCGAGTTCACTGGCGGCCAGCGACTCCACCACGCGCCCGGCGTACATCACCAGCACCCGATCGCAGAAACTGCGCACCAGATTGATATCGTGACTGATAAAAATCAGCCCCAGCCCGCGTGCTTTCACCAGATCATCGAGCAGTGCCAGCACCTGCAGGCGCACCGAGACATCCAGCGCAGAGGTCGGCTCATCGGCAATCACCAGCTCCGGTTCGGTAATCAGCATCATGGCAATCATCACACGCTGCCCCTGACCCCCGGAAATCTCATGAGGATAGAGCTGATAGACCCGTTCAGGATCGCGGATCTGCACCTCCTCCAGCATCGCCAGTGCCCGCTGACGCGCCGCTGATTTCTGGTCGCGATGATGACTGCGCCAGGCCTCGGCAATCTGCTCGCCCACCCGAATCACCGGATTCAGCGAATATTTCGGGTCCTGCATAATCATTGAGATGCGTTTGCCACGAATGGCGCGCATCTGCGCCGGGCTGGCGTGCAGCAGGTCGATATCGCCAAACTGCATCCGGCTCGCCTCGATGCGTGCCTTCGCCGGATGCAGCTGCAGCAGGGCGCGGCCCACAGTCGATTTACCGGAGCCGGACTCGCCGACAATCGCCAGCTTCTCCTGACCGAGCTGAAAGGAGACGCCGCGCACCGCCGGGGTTGCCTGGCGTCCGTTAACAAAGTTCACGTGCAAATCGCGCACGTCGAGCAACGGCGAGGCGTTACTCACTGCGGGGATCGAGCAGGTCACGTAGGCCATCTCCTAAGAAGTTAAATGCCAGGCTGTTAATCAGGATCGCCAGACCAGGTACAGTGACCACCCACCAGCACTCCAGCATGTAGGTGCGGCCGCTGGCGATCATCGCGCCCCATTCCGGATCGGGCGGCTGCGCGCCCAGCCCAAGAAAACCCAGACCGGCGGCGGTGAGGATAATGCCCGCCATGTTCATGGTGATGCGGATAATCACCGACGGCAGGCAGAGCGGAATAATGTGCTTCCACAACACCCGCAGCGGCGACGCACCCTGTAAACGGACCGCCGAGATAAAGTCCGCCTGTCGCAGCGACAACGTTTCGGCGCGCGCAAGACGGGCAATGGGCGGCCACGCCGTGAGCGTAATGGCAATCACCACATGCTCCAGACCCGGTCCCAGCGCGGCAACAAACGCCAGCGCCAGTACCAGGCTCGGGAAGGAGATGAAGATGTCGGTAACGCGCATCAGCACGCCGTCGACTTTGCCGCCGAAGTAACCGGCGGTGACGCCCAGCAGCAGGCCGAGCGGCCCCACGGTGACCGACACCAGCAGTACGATGTAGAGCGTGATGCGCGCGCCCCAGACCAGACGGCTGAAGATATCCCGGCCAAACTCGTCGGTGCCGAACCAGTGTGCCGCGCCGGGCGGTGTCAGCGCATTGTTCAGATCCTGAATCAGCGGATGATACGGCGCGATCCAGGGCGCAAAGAGAGCAACAATGCAGAGCAGCAGCACAATGCCGCCGCCAATGGCGGTCAGGGGGTTACAGGCCATGCGCCAGAGGAAATAGCCGCAGCGGGCTGCAAACCGCTGGCAGCGTGCCAGACGCTCGCGGGATTGACTCACAGACGCAGTGTCAAAGGAGATCGTCATACTTTGGTCCTCGGATCGAACACCTGATAGAGCAGGTCGGAGATCAGGTTAAGCAGCACAAAAATCAGGCCCACTACCAGCACACAGCCCATCACCGCATTCATATCGCCCAGCATCAGGCTGCCGGTGAGGTAGGAACCAAAGCCGGGCCAGGAGAAGACCGTTTCGATCAGCACCGCACCCTCCAGCAGCGAGCCATAAGCCAGCGCCACGACGGTCAGCAACTGCACCAGGATGTTGCGGAAGGCGTGCTGCCAGATCACCTGCCATTCGGTCAGGCCCTTGATGCGTGCGGTGAGAATGAACTCCTGCGACAGCTGCGCCAGCATAAAGCTGCGCGTCATGCGGCTGATGTAAGCCATAGAGTGAAAACCCAGCAGCGAGGCGGGCAGCACCAGATGATTCAGCGCGTTCCGGAACACCTGGCTGTTGCCGGCCAGCAGAGCGTCAATCAGCATAAAGCCGGTGCGATGGGGCACGATGCCATCCAGGCTGAAATCCACCCGTCCTGCGCCGCCGACCCAGCCGAGATGGGCATAGAACAGCAGCAGGCCCATCATGCCGACCCAGAAAATTGGCGTGGAGTAACCGGCCAGACTGAGCATCCGCACCACATAGTCGATGACGCTGTTACGGCGCGCCGCCGCCAGCACACCCAGCGGCACGCCGAGGCCCGCGCCAATCACAATCGCCAGCGTGGCCAGCTCTACGGTGGCGGGAAAGACGCGCAGGATGTCTTGTACTACCGGCTGGCCGGTGAGCAGCGCATGACCGAGATCGCCATGCAACAGCGCGTTAAGGTAGATGCCAAACTGTACCCACAAGGGTTTATCAAAGCCGAGCTGGTGGTAGACCTGCTGGTAAGTGGCGTGGTCGGCGTCGGGGCCGACAATCGCCAGCACCGGATCCAGCGGCATTACCCGGCCAATAAAAAAGGTCAGCAGCAGCAGGCCGAGCAGGGTAATCAGCACCTGCACCGCGCGATGGCTGATGCGGCGGCACTGATGTCGGGTCAGAGTGAGGGTCATTGTGTGCCTCCCGCCAGGGCTTCAGGGGTTTTCCAGACGTCGCGCAGGAAGGTGGTCGCGGAGGGATGGGGCTGATACGCCTGCACCCGGTTACTGACCACCACGGAGTCGAGCATTTGTGAAATGGGCATCAGCGCAGGCACCAGCTGGTCATAGCGTTGCTGGATGGCGAAATAGTCCTGCTGCTGACGGGTTTTGTCGCGTTCAACCAATGCCTGATCGATCATGCTGTTGAGCTGTGCGTCGTAGAAACCGGTGCGCCAGCCCTGGAAGTTAGTCAGCCGGGCGCTATCCGCATTGTTCGGGTTGTAGACCAGCGAACGCAGGCTGGAGTGGGGATGCGGCTCCACGCCGCTGCCGCCGCGTCCGACCAGCAGATTAAACTGTCGATCGCGCATTGCGCCATAAATCTGGTTGCCGGTGCCGGTAATGATTTTTGCGCGAATCCCGCCCTGCAGCAGCGTGGACTGCACCGCGATGGCGATATTCAGGAACGGCTGATCGGCCAGCACCCGCAGCGTAGTGTCGAAGCCGTCCGGATAACCCGCTTCAGCCAGCAATGCCCGGGCACGCGGCACATCAAGCCGGTAACCGGGGTCGGGCAGCGTGGCGGGCATCCCGGCCTGAATCGGGCGCTGATGGAGTTCGCCGTAGCCGGTCATCAGGCTCTTATTGATGCCCTGATAATCGACCAGATAGCGGATCGCCTCACGCACTTTGATATTCCCGAAGTGCGGATCTTTCATGCTCATTGCCAGGTAGTAGAGTGTTCCTTTTCTGACGGCGTCGATGGTGAGGTCGGGATCGTGACGCAGGGCGCGCACGTCCGGGATTGCCATGTTGCTGGCGATATCCAGATCGCCTTTTTCCATCATCAGCCGCAGGGTCTGCGACTCCTGCAGGTGACGGAACACGACCCGTGACATTTTTGCTTCGCCGCGCCAGTAGTCTGCCGCGCGGCTCATCCGGAGCACATCTTTTGCCTGCCAGACATCCAGCCGGAACGGGCCGGAGCCCGCTTCATGGGTCGTGAGCCAGCGGTTGCCCCAGTCACCCCCGACCTCATGCTGCTGCACGGTTTTGCTGTCCAGTACCACCATGCTGCCCAGTGCCGCCAGCGAGTAAATCACCAGTTGTGGATCGTTTGGCTTCGGCAGGGTGATCACCAGCGTGCGGTCGTCGGGGGCGGTGATCATCTGGTCAACGTTGTCGCGGCTGAAGCCGTACGATTTCCACACCGACGCCTGCGCCAGGTTCAGATGCAGCACCCGTCGCATCGACCAGACCGCATCGGCGCTGGTGAGGGGATGACCGGAATGAAACCTGACGTTGTTGCGCAGATGAAACGTCAGGGTGCGGTTATCCGGGCTGACTGACCAGCGTTCTGCCAGCGCCGGGCGCACCTCGGTGAGCTGTTGCGGGTTCAGCTCCACCAGGCCGTCATAGAGATTGACGACAATGCCGACCACCTCGTTGCCGGTCATGGCGGCCGGATCCAGGGTGAGCAGGTTGTTCATGTTCATGCCGATGATCAGCTGGTCATCCGGGGTCTTCGCCTGGATTGACGCACTGCCCGTCAGCACCAGCAGCGTGATCAGCCACGCGCCACATCGTTGTGTCAGGGTCATAGGTAAAGTCCAGCAGGTCAGAGGTTTTCCCGTTTACCGCGTTGTCAGAGCAGCGCGGTAACGGCGTTATTATTATTTGCTGTACTTCATTACCAGCGGTTCAGGGTGTGGGTCTCAATCCAGCTGAAGTTGATATCTTCACCCAGGCCGCTGCGGGTGGGCAGGGTGACAAAGCCCTGATCGTCCATCGGATCAATCAGGCTGTTGAGGTAGGCGGGCGGCGTCTCATAATCCAGGAAGGGATGCAGCAGGCCGCGCTCATACCAGCGGCAGTTACGAATTGCCCCGACCACCGCCAGGCTGGCCGCGCCGTTGCCGTGCACTTCACAATCCATGCCAAAGGCTTCAGCCAGACTGGCCACTTTCAGGGTGGCGGAAATGCCACCCACGCCGTTGGCACCGGCGCGCAGAATGTCGCAGGCACCCGCGCGGACCCAGTCTGCGCGGCTGTGATGCTTGCCGCCCAGACTCTCCGGGCCGAGCACGTCGATGGAGAGGTTGTCGGCGAGCCAGGCGTAAGAGGCCATGCTCTCTTCCTCCATGGGCTCCTCGAACCAGGCGAAGTTAAGCTTTTCCAGCGCTTTGCCGATGGTCAGCGCGTCGCTGCGGCTGTACCAGTGGTAGCCATCCAGCATCAGTGCGATATCGGGACCCACTGCTTCGCGCACTGCCGCGCAGGCTTTGATATCCATCGCCGGGCTGGGCGCAAAGGAGACCGGCGGCATCCAGGTGTGCAGCTTGATCGCCTGATACCCGCGCGCCACCAGCTTTTCCGCGAACTGTGCATATTCATCAGGCGTCGATAAACCGCCGTTCAGCTCATCGCCACACATGGTGCTGCCATAAGCCGGGATCTTCTCGCGATAGCCTCCCAGCAGCTTGTGGACCGGCTGTTTCAGTTTGCGCCCAATCAGATCCCACAGTGCCTGCTCCACAGCGGAGAGTGCCCGTTCGGTGAGCTGGTGGGCGCTACCGCGCTGCCAGTGTGCCAGGTCCTGCCACAGACGCTCACGGTCAAAGGCGTTCTGACCGATCAGCACCTTGCGGAAGAAGGCGTTAACCACGTGGGAGCGCACCACTTCCGGCGGCGCAAAGGCATAACCGCAGTCGCCATCCTCACTGGTCAGGGTCAGTAACGCCATCTGCGCATCATTTTCCGGACCGGGATGGGAGTGGCCAGCGCTGTCGGCACAGCGCTGGGTGGGATAGGTGAAAAGGGTGACATCAATGGCGCTGATCTTCACGATTAAGCTCCTGTGGCAGGCTATCCTGACTGATTATTAAAACGCTGTTTCATTTTCAATCTAGCGTTCACAAATCATTAACGCATTAGCCAAAACGATACGATTGATGGCTAATATGTGTGCATCTGCCCAGGATGTTGTGAACATATTCACGAAAGCTGACCGTTTTGTGAGCAGCGACACGCTGCGCTTTTTGTCTCTGGAAGCTGACGTTTCACCCTCCTCGCTGCCCGTTAACCGCCGCCACAAAAAACATGTGCCCGGGACTTCCCCTGACAGCACTTTTAGGTAATAGTAACGCCGCTTTACATTAATAATTCTCATTATCATTTGTGCGGGCTTTTACAATGAAAAAATGGTTTTTAGCACTGGGGCTGCTCACGCTGGCAGGGACGGCTTCGGCCAAAATGATTACCGATGTCGCAGGCCGTCAGGTCGAGGTGCCGCAGGAGGCAAAACGCATCATTCTGGGTGAGGGCCGTCAGATCTATCTTCTGGCGGCGTTTGATACCAACGCGCCGTTTAAACGGGTGATTGGCTGGCGTGATGACCTGCACAAAGCCGACTGGGACGGGTATCAGGCTTATGAGAAACGTTACCCGGAAATCAAAAAATTACCGACCTTTGGTGGCGCCAAAGATGGCACGTTCAACGTTGAGCAGGCATTAACGCTGAAGCCCGATCTGGTGCTGATGAATCTGGAATCCAAAGCCGCTACTGATGAAGGCAAGTTGATCGAAAAACTGCAGGCGGTAGGCGTGCCGGTGGTGTTTATCGATTTTCGTGAAGCACCGATGGTGAACGCGGAGAAAAGCATCCGCATCATGGGCGAACTGGTGAACAAACCGGCACGGGCTCAGGAGATCATCACCTTCCGCCAGCAGCAGATTGACCTTGTGACCTCGCGTCTGAAAAACTTCACCGGCTATCGGCCGAAAGTGATGATTGACCGCGCAGGCGGCTACAGCGACGAGTGCTGCATGTCGTTCGGCAATGAGAATTTTGGTCAGATGGTGGAGATCGCGGGCGGTCGCAACATCGCCAAAGATCTGATTCCTGGCACCTTCGGCACCGTTAACCCTGAGCAGATCATCGCCAGCCAGCCGGATGTGGTGGTGGTAACCGGCGCAAACTGGAAGAACTACAACACCGTGGGCAAATGGGTCGGTGTCGGTCCGGGTGCCAATGTCACCGACGCCACGTCGCGTCTGAAAGCGCTGATGATGCGTGATGCCTTTAAAACCTTACCGGTCGCGCACAACGGCAACGTCCACGCCATCTGGCATCAGTTCTACGACAGCCCGTATCAGTTTGTGGCTATTCAGGCACTGGCGAAATGGCTGCATCCCGATCTGTTTGCCGATGTGGATCCGGACGCCACCTTCCGCACGTTCCACGAGAAGTTCCTGCCGCTGCCTTATCAGCCAGGATACTGGGTGACGTTACCCGCTGATAAGCCCTGACTGACCGGCGATGACAGGGACGTCATCCGCCTGATTTGCAATTCCCTTCGAATAAACCCTCTGTTTCTCTTCAGATTTACTAATCTTTTACAGGCGCGGGGTCGGTTGCTCTGAGCAGCGCGACGTCTGACCCGATCCGCATTCACGTTAAAAATGGAGAGAAACATGCGCAATACCCTGGGAAGATCGGCCTTTGCCGTGACGCTGTATGCTCTGCTGGAGCCTGTGCCGCTGGGCTTTTTTGTGGCGGCCTGGCTGTTCGACATCTTATACATGCAGACCTTTGTGCAGTTCTGGACGGATGCCGCCAGCTGGCTGATTGCGCTGGGACTGATCGTGGCGATTGTGCCAAGACTCATCGCGCTGATTTATCTGTTTCGTGGCAGTGACAGTGCGGAAAAAGGCCATTTCTGGCTCTGGCTGGTGGCGATTGTGATCGCTATCGTCAATGCGTTTATTCACAGCCGTGATGCCGCCGCTGTGATCCCGCTGGGCGTGACGCTTTCGACGCTGGTGGTAGCGCTGCTGCTGCTGGCGAATGTGCAACTTGCGTTACGTCAGCGTAGCGCTTAAGGAGGAGCCACTATGAACATACCGCATAAAACGCTGCTCGCGCTGACCCTGACCGCCTTGCTGGCTGGCTGTGATGAGGGTGCGCTGGTCGATCCGCAAAAGCAGATCGGAGCGAATCCTGAACTGCCGCAGGCGAAGAATTTCTTTATGCCGCCGATGCAGGTGCCGGAAGGCACGCCCTGGAAAGCCGGGGAGATGCCAAAAGTGGCTGACGGGCTGAAAATAGAAAAAATTGCTGAGAATCTGCAGCACCCCCGTCAGGTCTACGTACTGCCGAATAATGATGTGCTGGTGGCAGAATCTAATGGGCCACCGAAACCAACCACCCGGCCTAAACAGCTGATTATGGGTCTCGTGCAAAAAGCCTCGGGTAAAGGTGGCGCAGGTGGCAACCGCATTACGCTGCTGCGTAATGTCAATGGCAAATGGGAGCAGCATCGCTTTATTGAGAATCTGCATTCACCGTTTGGCATGCAACTGATTGGCAATACGCTCTATGTGGCGAATGCTGACAGCCTGGTGAAGTTCCCGTATCGCGAAGGCGACACGGAAATCCGGACTGCGCCAGAAGAGGTGACGGAACTGCCCGGCGGACCGATTAACCACCACTGGACGAAATCGCTGTTAGCCAGCCCCGATGGCAGCAAGCTTTATGTGGGTGTCGGTTCTAACAGTAACGTCACTGAGAACGGTATTGGCGCGGAGTATCGCCGTGCAGCGGTACTGGAAGTGGACGCGGCCAGCGGTGCCAGCCGAATCTACGCCAGCGGACTGCGCAACCCGACCGGATTACAGTGGGAACCGCAGAGCGGCAAGCTGTGGGCTGTGGTCAATGAGCGTGATGAAATTGGCTCCGATCTGGTGCCTGACTACATGACCTCGGTGCAGGATAAAGGCTTTTACGGCTGGCCCTACAGTTACTTTGGTCAGCATGTCGATACCCGTGCCGAACCGCAGCGTCCCGACCTGGTAGAGAAGGCGCTCAAGCCCGATTATGCCCTGAGCTCGCATGTTGCCCCGCTGGGCCTGCTGTTCTACGGTGCCGATAACATGCCGCAATATCGGGGCGGCGCGTTTATCAGTGAACATGGCAGCTGGAACCGGACACCGCTAAATGGCTACAAAGTGGTGTGGGTGAAGTTCGAAAACGGTAAGCCGGTGGGTCAGCCGCAGACGGTGGTTTCGGGCTTCCTGACGGATGATGAAAAGCAGGTGCGTGGTTTGCCGGTGGGTCTGGCCAGCGACAAACAGGGCGGCGTGCTGATTGCGGATGATGCAGGGAATACGGTCTGGCGTATCAGCGCCGCGAAGTAAGTTCTGTGCTGCTTTTTTAAGCAGCAAGCAGGCATAAAAAAAGGATTTGGCATCTCGCCAAATCCTTTATTTTTTTGTTCGCTACCCGGCTGGTAACCGCGCTGCGAACGAGGTGCTCAGCACTCTCCACAAACCAGATTGTAAAATGTGCGGCTAAGGATTTCAAGTTTCGCCAAAATGCTGTATGTTTATACAGGTGTTGGGTGTTGAGCATCGCCTCATTGTCGACTGGCCGCTCCCAGGGGCACGGTTTTAAAATCCCGGCAGGCATCAGGTGGTGCTGGCCTGTGGCTTTAACCATGAGTGCCGCTCAGCCCTCTCCACAAAGATGTGCTTAGGCGCCCGGCGGGTAGAGTCAAAGCCCTGGTTGCCGAACAGCGCGCTCCTGTAAAAGGAGAAGGAAAGTGATGGAACTGACTAAGCTGATTCTGGATCTTATCCGGGTCATCTTGCAGATCATCGTTGCCCTTATGCAACTGACCGGTCACGCAGGTTAACCGGAACTTGAAACAAGGCGGAGCTAACCACTCCGCCTTTTTTCTGTGTCAATTCTCTGTCATCAGGGGCGGGTAAGGTGGTGCGGCAAAGCACGCCGCCGGGGCGCTGCTTATTCAGACCGGGAATTTTATGTCCATTGCCGCCGTTATGCCCGCCCGTTTAGCCCACACCTGGATTGATGAAAGTGTGAAGATGCGGGAGACCACCGTGGGTCAGCAGTGTGAGATCCTGGCACACAGTTCGCTGGAATATAGCGAGCTGGGTGACTTCTCGTATGTCGGCGAACACTGCTGCCTGGCCGACACCCAGGTGGGGCGCTTCTGCGCCATCGCAAATCAGGTGCGGATCGGCGCACCGAATCATCCGATGGATCGCGCTTCCCAGCATCGCTTTACTTACTGCCCGGAGTATTACCATCCCGACGCCCGCCGCGATCAGGGCTTCTTTGCGGCCCGTCGCGCCGATCGGGTGGTGATCGGAAATGATGTCTGGATCGGCCACGGTGTGATTGTGCTGCCCGGCGTCACTATTGATGATGGTGCCGTGCTGGCCGCAGGCGCGGTGGTGACAAAAAACGTTGCGCCCTACAGCGTGGTTGGCGGTGTGCCAGCCAGACCCTTGCGGGTGAGGTTTACGCCATCGATTGCCGCCCGCCTTCAGCGTATTGCCTGGTGGAACTGGCCGCTGGAGAAACTGCTTGCGAATCTGCCCGATTTTCAGCACGGCGACATCGATGCGTTCTGCCAGCGGCACGACAGTTAATGGTCCTCCAGGGCCATTTTCCCGCTGACTGAGGGCGCGTCTGCCTATTTAAAAAAGAGCCAGCCCACCACGCTAAGCAGTCCCAGAGTCAATACGACAAACACTTTGCCGCGGGCAGAAGCATTCTGCCGGTGCTGTTCTTCATTTCGAATATCATGAAAACGCGCCAGTGCGCGGTTTTCATCAAGGGCGGTCACTTCTTCAGACTGCTTTTCGTAGCCGCGCTGTGACAGTTGAGCCGCGCCCGCGCTGTCGTCTCTCTCCAGCACGGTAATCTGGTGACCCTTTTTAAAAAAACAATAGTCAGGCATGTGCTCCTCCTGGAACAGGGTGGCTGTGAGAAATAACCTATATGAACCGGCAGGGCATTGTATACCAAAGTCTTCTGGCAGCAGGTTCAGAAGTGGTCCGCCGGAGGGCGCGGCTATCCTGCATGACGGGACCCGTACCAGCAAAGAAAGGCAGAGGCGCTGACCGCAGCACCGGCATAGCAGACGGCCTGCCATCCCCAGTGGGCGTAAAGCTGGGTAGCGGCAATCGCGCCCAACGCACTGCCCAGCGAGTAAAAGCACATATAGGCACCGACCAGACGACTGGCCGCCTCGGGCCGGGCAGCCACCAGCAGGCTCTGATTAATCACATGTACCGTCTGGATCGCGAAGTCGAGCAGGACCACCCCGACTATCAGCAGCAGTAGCGAGCTTTGCAGCGCGGCTATCGGCAGCCAGGAGAAGGTCAGCAGTACCAGGGCGAAGCCGGTGGCTCGCTGCCCCCGTCCCCGGTCAGCCCATGTGCCCGCTCTGGAGGCCGCCAGCGCCCCGGCCAGACCTGCCAGTCCGAACATTCCAATCGCGGTGTGTGTCAGCGACAGATTCGTCAGCGGCAGCACCATCGAAGACCAGAGCATACTGAAGGCCGCAAAAATCAGCAGCGCGAGAATGCCTCGCCTGCGCAACAGCGGTTCCGTTCGAAACAGCCGGAAAACCGACAGTAACAGCTGAAGGTAAGCGGTGCGCTGCGGCTGGCCGGTTGTGGCAGGCAGCACTTTCACCAGTACCAGCGAGATCAGCAGTAACAGGCAGGCGGCCGTCAGATAGACCGCGCGCCAGCCCGCCAGATCGGCAATCATCCCGGCAATAAAGCGCGCCAGCAGGATGCCGATCACGATGCCACTGGTCACGCTGCCCACCACCTGTCCGCGCTGCGTGGGCGATGCCAGCATGGCGGCCCAGGCCACCATCAGCTGCGTGACTACCGCCATTAATCCCACCAGCAGCATTGCACAGAGCAGCGTCATCAGGTCGGGCGCGAAAGCCGCGGCGGCTAACGCCAGCACGGAAAGCAGCAGCTGGGTGAGCACCAGTTTTTTGCGGTTGATGCAGTCGCCCAGCGGCACCAGAAAGAGTAATCCGAGGGCGTAGCCGGTCTGGGTGACCGTGACCACTGTGCCAATGGTGCCGGGAGAAACCTGCAGGCTGGTGGCTATCGATTCCAGCATCGGTTGCGACGAATAAACATTGGCGACCGCCAGCGCAGAGGTGAGTGAGAACAAAAAGATCATCCGGGGCGAGAGCACCGGCATCGCGGCGGGCGATGGATCGGCTTCCCGAGCCTTGCATGTCGTCGTGGTCATGATTATGCCTTCTGGTTTTTATTTGAAACTGGATTAGCAATATCATTAGCCGGAGTGGTTTTTTTTTGCAACTTCTTTTCAGGGTGGCTAAGCTGGGTTCATCAGACCGGCAGAGTGAGAGAATAAAATGGCTAAGCAGGAATCCCTGAGAACCAGCGAGTGTCCGGTTGCAAGAACCCTGGAGTCGATAGGTGAGCGCTGGTGCATGATGATTGTGCGTGAAGCCTTTGATGACGTTCGCCGATTCAGTGACTTCCAGCGCAACTTAGGGCTGGCGAAAAATATTCTGGCGTCGCGCCTGAAGCAGCTGGTGGAGATTGGGGTGTTTGAGATTGCGCCGGCCTCGGATGGCAGTGCCTACAGCGAATATGTCCTGACCGAAAGAGGCCGTTCACTGTTTCCGGTGGTAGTGGCTATGCGCCAGTGGGGCGAACGCTATCTGTTTGAAAAGGGCGAGACCTACTCGGTGCTGCTGGATAATGCGGAAGGCAAGCCGCTGCCACGTCTTGAAGTTTATTCGTCTCAGGGACAGAAACTGGATCCCACCGACTGCCATCGTCAGCGGGTGATTGCGGAAGAATAACCGTCAGCGTATTGCCTCCTCCCTGCACGCTGCACCTGACAGGCCTGGCATCGCATGCGATCCCGATCAGCGTTGTCGGCCTGTCGATATCATCACATTTTCCAATGACAGGTTGCCTTGTAACTTGCCAATTCGCATGACATCCTCACTAGTTGTATAGACAGGTATCTTCAACCCTGGATAGGGCACGTCACTCTTTCAGCAAACGCGTCTCTCACTGCTTCAGCGAGGAATCTATGTCGGTCAAATCATCTGTATCAGATTATTCAGGCGCAGAGACACCGCGCCTGTCAGAAACCCGTTCCATTGATTACATCCCGTTGCGTGAACGTCACGGCCATCCCTTTAGCCAGTTTACGCTCTGGTTCGGTGGCAACCTGCAAATCACGGCTATTGTCACGGGTGCGCTGGCCGTGGTGCTGGGCGGGGACGTCGTGTGGTCGCTGACAGGCTTACTGGTGGGTCAGGTTCTGGGCGCAGCGATCATGTCGTTGCATGCTATCCAGGGCCCGCGCCTGGGTTTACCGCAGATGATCACCAGCCGTATGCAGTTTGGGGTGTTTGGTGCTGTTATTCCTCTGGTGCTGGTGTGCATGATGTATGTGGGATTTTCAGCCAGCGGGACCGTCCTGGCGGGGCAGGCGCTGGCTAAACTTATCGATGTCAGTCATTCCACCGGGATGATCCTGTTCAGCACCCTGATCGTGATCATTGCGGTGCTGGGCTATCGCGTGATTCATCAACTGGGGAAGGTGGCGAGCGTCATTGGCGTTTTAGCTTTTGCTTATCTGTTTATCACGCTGTTCACTACGCATGATTTATCCGTCGTGTGGCAGAATCAGCACTTTACCCCGGCAAACTTCCTGCTGGCGGTCTCTCTTTCTTCCTCCTGGCAGATTGCCTTCTGTCCTTATGTCTCGGACTATTCGCGCTATCTGCCAGCAGATGTCTCCGCGAGGAAACTCTTCAGTTCGGTCTTTTTGGGCACCGTACTGGGCACCCAGGCGTCAATGACGCTGGGGGTGATCGTTGCTGCCATTGCCGGAAGTGCGTTTGCAGGCAATGAGGTCGGTTACATCGTAAGTATGGGCAGCACGGCAACCATGGCTATGGTGATGTATTTCGCGATTTGCTTTGGGAAAATCACCTTTACCACACTGAATGCGTACGGCAGTTTTATGTCACTGACGACCATTGTCTCTGGCTTCCGGCAGCAAACTACGCTGAGCCGGGGAGCGCGCATTCTGTTTGTGGTTTTGATGGTGGCGCTGGCTTGCGTTATTGCTCTGCTCAGCGAACCGGCCTTCCTGAAATCTTTCACCCACTTCCTGCTCTTTCTGCTGGCTTTCTTTGTACCCTGGAGCGCGATCAGCCTGACCGATTTTTATCTGATCACCAAAGGCAGGGTTGATGTCCCGGCACTGTCGCAGCCGGACGGACGCTATGGACGCTGGAACCTTGCCGGTATTACCGTCTATTTTCTGGGCGTACTGGTGCAACTGCCGTTTATCGATAATCCGCTGCACCACGGATCGCTCACCTGGATCTTTGCCGGTAATGATGTCTCGTGGATCGTCGGCTGGTTTGCGACGGCACTGTTGTGGCTGATCGCCAGCCGCTGGGATCGCCGTGGCACACCTGAACAGTCCATTTATCCTGCGGTGTGACCAGGTTAAGCCGCTGGGCGGCTTAGGTTCAGGGAATGTCACTCTGCGCGGGTGGGTGATCACCCGCGTGTGAGGAAAACTGCGCGTTTGAAATCAGGCCGCTGAAACATCCGCCACGCCGGTCTGCGCCTCGGCCACCAGCGGCTTTTCAGGCTGCAGCAGTGTCATCGCCAGCATGCTGCCGAAGGCGATTACTGCGGTAACGGTAAACATCGCGTTGTAGCCGTAGTATTCCGCCAGCCAGCCGCAGAGCATGGGAGAAATAATCGCTGCCAGATTGGCAATCGCCAGCGTCATGCCGCTGTAGGTGCCGACCGACGCTTTCGGGGTGACATCAATGACCACCGACCAGTAGACATTATTCACCAGCGCATTCAGTGCATTGCCCAGGGTCATCAACGCAATAATTCCGGCGGCCGACTGCACATACGGGATCGCCATAAAGCAGCAGGCGGTGCCGCACAGCGTGACGGCGGCAAACAGATTACGCGCCAGCCGCAGATTACCGAAGCGGGCCAGCAGGGCGTCGGCAATGCGTCCGCCCAGCAGCACGGTGATACAGGCACCGCTCCACGGGATCATCGCCACGTACCACAGCGAATGCAGATCGTAATGGAAATTATCCTGCAGATACTTCGGCATCCAGGTCACCAGGGTAAAGGTGATGTAGAGGAAGGAGAAGTAGCCCAGTGCGTTGCAGACCAGTGTGCGGCTGGTGAAGAAGCGCCACCAGGGCAGTGGCACGCTGTCGCCCGCGCTGCGGCGCTGACCGTTCTGAATCAGCGCGCGCTCTGTCGCACTGGTGTGAGGACTTTGATCCGGGCTATCACTGAAGGTACGGGCAAACAGCGCCATCGCCAGCAGGGAGAACACCCCGAGCAGGATAAACATCATGCGCCAGTCATGGGTCAGCAGCAGCAGGCCAACCGCAATCGGGGCCGTCAGCAGCGCGCCAACCTGTGTCGAGAGCAGACCGATGCCCAGCGCAAAACCACGCTCGTTATCAGGTGCCCAGTGGGCAATTGCCTTGTTCATCAGCGCGTAGGCCGGTCCTTCGGAAAAACCAAACAGGATTCGCAGGGCAGCAAAGCCCATAATGGCGGAGCCGCCAAACAGTGCCATGCCCAGTTCACCCGCCCAGGCGGTAGCGATTTCCAGCAGCGACCAGAGCACGCCGGCCAGCAGCCAGACCTTTTTCGTGCCGATGCGGTCAGCCAGAAAGCCGCCGCACAATGAACCAAACAGATAGCCAAAACCAAAGTAACCCAGCACTGCACCAAGCTGGACTTTGCTGAAGTGATACTCCGCTGCGATAGCGTTGGCCGCAAACGACAGGGCGCCGCGATCGATGTAATTGATCAGGGCGATCAGGAACAGCAGTGAAAATAGGGTGTAACGGTAACGGCTGGATGTCATCTCACTTCTCCTGATTAAGTGTCTCAGGAAAGCTCAAGCAAATTTGATGCCGGAAAGGCATGTATCCGGCAAACAGGGGGCGGAGAGTGGTGGCGGGCCGCCATGCCTGCCCTGAATGGCGTACACTGATCACGCTCATTATTCGCCTGCGCATCAATGCAGTGCAGGCGTTGCCTGTCGATGGTGAGTCCTAGGCGGCGTTATGATGTGTGGTGCTGGCATGTGGCAGCGGGATAAGCACGGCTTCATCAATCGCGACCTCTTCAGCGGTCTTGTTCTGCGGCATTTCGCCAAGGTGCAGCAAAATCTGCTGCTGATAAGTCGCATCGTCCACTGTGGTTTGCTCACTCAGCAGTACGCCCGCTTCATTGACGTTTTTGCCTTCCACTTTTATTTTTGAGGTGGCACTGGCCAGCATCCACTCATATTCGATATCGACATGGCCGCTATCAATACAGCGGATACCGCGCTGACTTAAATCATACGCCAGTACGGTGGCGGTCGGGCCCAATGAAATTAAGACCAGGTCAAAGTTGACGGCATGCTCTGAAACGGTTTCAAACAGGCGATCATAAACAGAAAAGGCATTACGGTTCAGTGTGGTAATACGTTTAACGTCGCTGGCCCCCTCAAGTAAATCATTGCCTAATCCCAGACGTGTACCACTGCCTTCAACAATTAATACCCGGCGCCCCTGATAGAGCTGTTTGAATTTATCAAATATCGTCCGGGATAATTGCTTGCCTTTATAATCGTGATAAGGCCGGGTAACAGAAGTATTGCCATACCGGACCTGTTTATTCAGCAGAGCCTCATAATGTTTAAAGTAAAATGCTTTATGGAAGAACCAGAACAGGGCCGATCCACTTCGCATACTGCGGGTGGTGCGAAAGGCATCCGGCAGGCAGATCAGACAGTCTGGATTGGCTGCTGGCTCCTGCTGCAGCAGGGCTTTGAGCCGGGCAGAGAGTTTCGGATCAAATGGCTGGAAACCGATATTTTTATACCAGGTCATTTCCAGTTCACCGTCGCCATATCGGGCCAGGGATAAATGTGGGTTACGTAACAACAGATCAATTGTTTCTTCAATCGACATCACGGAATAACGTTTTACCTGTGCCTGTGCAGCAGGATAGCGAAGCGCGGCATTGATAAATTTAAACGGAAAACGAAACTTGCGATAAATAGCATGAAGTGCGGACATAATGAACCTGCCTGGGTTATTGCTGCCATAGAAAATCCCGCCTGATGGCCGGATAAATAATAATAAGCGTGATGATATATATCACAGGTAAAATCCGTGTCAGGCTACGGAATATCTGAAATCGTTTTCATCGTAGAAATTCCTTATTTTATTAATCTGTTCTCTGCCTTTAATTTTCCCTGAAATAAGTAAAGTCGCGGCGTTATCGACATTTTAAAAAAATTTTAAAATTCATCACACCGCATCAGCCTTGATGTTCGCGCTGAGAAAAAAAACGGGTCAATGGCTTTTCCAAATTCAGCATTAAGAGTTATTGCAGGGCAGGGTGAATAAATCATTATGACTATTTGACACTGAAAAATGTTCACCGGGCAAACGTACGGCTGCATTACAGAAGCGCGCCTTGTCTGATAATTGTTCGCCTTTGAACAAAAGGTGCGGTAGTTAGCAGCCTATGGTTAACATTTTGTGATGTATATCTCGTTATTCTGCCTTCAGAAAGTAAAAAAAGCGGCCTGAATACCTCTGCAGGTAATATTTATAATAAATATTACTAATGATTTACGCCTGAACACGTTTTTACATATTTCGCGTGTAAGTTAAAATCTCGTTGAATTTATGTTTCCAGCTTAACTTACTTATCGCCGCTAATGACCCGAGGAAGGATCATGATCAATAAAATAACCAGTATAATCATGGTGATATTTGCTATCGCCCTGATTTACATGGGAGGACAACTCCTGCTTGCAGGAGGCAGCGCGTTCTATGCGCTGATGGGCGTGGGCGTTCTGCTCAGCGCGATCCTGCTGATGATGAACAAACGCAGTGCGCTGACGCTTTATGCGCTGTTGATGTGGGTCACGCTGTTCTGGACTATCTGGGAAGTGGGCTTCGACAAATGGCAGTGGATCCCGCGCGGCGACCTGTTTGGTGTGCTGGGCGTCTGGCTGGCTCTGCCGTGGGTGGTTCGTCCGCTCTATCAGGGACAGCGTCGCTTCCATCCTTTCCTCGGCGGTTCAGTGGTGCTGATGGTGCTGCTGGTGGTTGGCCTCTGCTTCTACGATCCGCTGCCGCAACAGGGCACTATCACTACGCCGCGCAACGCCTCTGCGACCGGCGGAGCCGCTGAAGAGTGGAGCGCGTATGGCGGAACGGCCGATGGCCAGCGCTTCTCGGCGCTGAAGCAGATCACTAAAGATAACGTTAAAGACCTGGAAGTTGCCTGGACCTATCACACCGGCGATCTGCGCCAGGGTGATGATGCGACTGAATACACTTTTGAAGCGACGCCGCTGAAAGCCAACGGCATGCTCTACTTCTGTACGCCGCACAACGAAGTCCATGCTCTCGACCCGGAAACGGGTGCGGTAAAATGGAAAACCCTGCCGGATAAAAACCGCTCTTATCTGCAGCAGCACCAGACCTGTCGTGGCGTGAGCTACTTCGATGCCGGCCAACAGGGTCAGCAGCAGACGGGCGCAGCACCGGCGATCTGCCGCAAGCGTATCTTCAACGCGACCACCGATGCCCGCCTGCTGGCGCTGGATGCCGATACCGGCAAGCCCTGCGCGGACTTTGGTGACAACGGCGTGGTGAACCTGCGTGCCAACATGGGCGAGGTGCGTCCACATGCGCTGATGCAGACCGCAGCACCGCTGGTGGCAGGCAATCTGGTGATTGTTGGCGGTTCGGTGATGGATAACGGCTTCAACAGCGGCAACCCATCAGGTGTAATTCGTGCCTATGACGCTGTCAGCGGTCGTCTGGTGTGGAACTTTGATCCGGCTAACCCGGATAACACTGCACCGGTCGCTGCAGGGGCAACCTATCCTCAGGATACCCCGATCGCCTGGGCCACCCTGAGCGCCGATCTGAAAAACGGCCTGGTCTATGTGCCGTTTGGTAACGCCTCGCCGGATGAAGTCGGTATCGAACGCGATCCGGCCAGTAACACCGAAAAATTCCGTGATGCGCTGGTGGCGCTGGATCTGAAAACCGGTGCGTTCAAATGGCGTTATCAGAGTTCAAATCACGACCTGTGGGATCGCGATAACCCGTCACAGCCTTCGCTGGTGGACATCAACTATCAGGGTAAACCGCAGCCCGCGGTCATTCTGCCGACCAAAACCGGCAACCTGTTTGTGCTGAACCGCCTGACCGGCGAGCCGGTTTACCCGGTAGAGCAGGTTAAGGTCTCAACGGATGGCATTAAAGGCGAGCAGTATGCGGCGACCCAGCCGGTCTCGAGCCTGAACTTCATTCCACAGCCGCTGACTGAGAAGTCCATGTGGGGCATCACGCCGTTTGACCAGATGGCCTGCCGCACCACCTTCCGTGAGCTGCGTTATGACGGTAACCCGTGGACGCCGCCTACCGAGAAAGGCTCGCTGATCTTCCCGGGCAACATCGGGGTGTTTAACTGGGGTTCCGTAGCCGTTGATCCCCAGCGTCAGATGCTGATTGCGGCACCGGTACGCCTGGCTTACAAATACAACTTGATTAAGCGCACACCGGAAACCGAAACCCAGCGTACCTTCACCAAAGATGGTACGCCGTACTGGAATGAGAACTTCCACGGCGACTACGCTATTCACATCCAGCAGATGGCGTCGGGACTGGGTATTCCCTGCATCGCGCCACCGTGGGGACGGATGGTGGGTGTGGATCTGACCACCGGCAAAACCGAATGGCTGCGCCGCGTCGGCACCACCAAAAACCTGAAGACCAGCTTCCTGCCTGGCCGCTTCCCGCTCGGTTTCCCGATGGGGATGGTCGCGCACGGCGGACCGCTGCTGACGGCCGGTGATCTGGTGTTCCACGGCGCAACGGCAGATAACTTCTTCCGCGCTTACGACAGCACTACCGGCGAACTGCTGTGGCAGACTGAACTCAGCGCCGGAGCGCAGGCCACGCCATCCACCTTTATGGGTAAAGATGGCAAGCAGTACGTGGTGATTGCCGCAGGCGGCCACGGCTCGCTCGGCACCACGCAGGGCGACAGCGTTGTCGCTTTCCGTCTGAAGTAAAGTTATCTCGTCCCGCTGAGCGCCACCCTGGCGCTCAGCTTTTTTCATTTCTTTCCCTGTCAGACTCCACGCCCGGCTGCTCACTACAACCCGTTGTATTCCAGATAAATTCTCCCGGCACTCCCTGTACTTCATCTGATAACACACCGAAACTATTTCGTGACCGTGCTCGCGGTTTAAGGATTTTCCCGTCCTGACAGACTTGCGCATTGAAGCGCGAGGCGTAGATTAATACATAACTTCACAACTAATCGTGAATATGAAAAGTACTTCACAATACGCACTCTGAAGGATTGATGCTCATGTCGGAACTGAAATTTGCTACCCGTCTCAACTCGTTCGCCTCGGGCGCACATCTCTACTGGCCCGATCAGCAGGGCAAGCCCTCTGTGCTGCAGATGGTTGCCCGCGCAGGCAAGGTAAAAGGCTTAACGCATCTCGACCTCAACTTTCCGCAGCATCTGACCAGCGATATTCCCACTCTTCGACAGGCGATCAGTGATGCGGGGCTTGCTGTCAACGGCATGCAGATGCGCTGGGATGCGCCGCAGTTCAAAATCGGCGCGTTCACTCATCCCGACGCGAAAGTGCGTCGCGAAGCGATCGAGCTGACCAAGCGCGGCATTGACGCGGGGCGGGAATTTGGTTCACAGCTGATGACGCTGTGGATGGGGCAGGACGGTTTCGATTACTGCTTCCAGGCCGACTATAAAAAGATCTGGGAGGATGCGGTCAGCGCCGTGCGTGAAGTGGCGGAGTATGCCCCGGACGTTGACGTCAGCATTGAATACAAACCCAATGAGCCGCGCGCCTACAGCATCTTCCCCAACGCCACTACCTGTCTGCTGGCGGTGGAAGAGGCGGGCTGCGCCAATCTGGGGATCACCCTGGATTTTGCGCACGTGCTGTTTGCCAATGAGATCCCGGCTTACGCTGCTGCGATGGTGGCACGCCGCTCACGACTGCTGGGGCTGGACCTGAATGATGGCTGGGGCAAACGTGACGACGGCCTGATGGTCGCCTCCGTTAATCCGCGCGCCACGCTGGAGTTTCTCTGGCAGATGCAGCGCGACGGCTACCGCGGCGCCTACTACTTCGATACCTTCCCGGATGCCAGCGGGCTTGACCCGATTCGTGAAGCGGAGAGCAACATCGCCACCGTTAAGCGCCTGCTCAGACTTTGTGACCAGTTGCACGGTAACGCGCAGTTACAGGCTGCTATTGAGCGTCAGGATGCGGTCGCCTCACAGCAGATCGTCAACGACATCATGCTGGCCCGCTGACAGCCGATTAATCATAAGAACATCACATCTCTACCCACATGCTGAGACTATAAAAATGAAAAAACGCCTGCTTGCCTTTATCGCTTCTTCACTACTCTGCAGCACGGTTTATGCGGCAGAACTGGCACCCCTGCAATCCGATACTGAACCGGACCGCACCGACTGGACCCAGCTTGACACCAAATATGGTGCACTGCCAAAAGTCGATAAGTCATTGAAGATTGGTGGGGTATCGAAAACCCTGACCAATGAATACTGGCGTCTGCTCGGTCAGGGCTACGAGGTCGCGGCGAAAAAATATGGCGTTACCGTGGCCTATCAGGCGGCGGCTAATGAAGACGATCAGCTCGGTCAGCTCTCCATTGCGGAAACCCTGATCTCGCAGGGCTTTAACGGCCTGCTGGTTTCGCCGCAGACCGACATCAACCTGGAGCCTGCGCTGGAGAGCGCCAACAGTAAAAATATCCCGGTGGTTAATGTTAATGATGCGGTGATGCCGAACGCGCGTTACTACGTCGGCAACGTCCAGAAGGATAATGGCGTGCGGGTGGCGAAATGGTTTATTCAGCATCATCCGCAGGGCGGCAAAGTGGCGGTGATTGAAGGGCAGCCAGGGGTTTATGCCGCCGGACAGCGTACCCGTGGCTTTAAAGAGACGCTGGACAGCGCCGGCAAGTTCACCATCGTGGCCAGCGTGCCCGCTAACTGGAGTCGCGAGCAGGCCTTTAACGCTGCATCGACCATTCTGCAACAGCATCCTGATCTCATCGGCTTCTACGCCAACAACGACACCATGGCGCTGGGCGTGGTAGAGGCGGTTCGCGCGCAGAACAAAGCGTCACAGGTGGCGATCTTTGGCACCGACGGCATTTCCGATGCCTACGCCTCCATTAAGCGCGGCGAGCTTACTGGCACGGTAGACAGTTTCCCGGTGCTGACCGGTGAAGTGGCCATGGACGTGGTGATCCGTCTGATCAATGGACAGAAACTGTCGCGCGTTATCTCCACACCGCAGGCGCTGATCACCAAAGAGAATGTCGGGGCGTTCTCCACTAAAGACAACAGCCGGTTGCGTCAGTTGCTGGCTCAACAATAGGTCAGCGGGAGCGGGTATGGAACAGTTTCGCTTAATGATGCGTGGCATCAGCAAAAGTTACGGTAACGCCGCCGCGCTACAGGATGTCGATTTCTCAGTGCGGCCCGGCGAGGTGCACGCGCTGATTGGGGAAAACGGCGCAGGTAAGTCGACGCTGCTGAATATCCTCTCCGGCGTGCGCGGTGCGGACAGCGGGGAGATTAGCGTCAACGGAAACCGGGTGCAAATCCGCAGTCCGCTCAGCGCCCGTCAGTCAGGGATCGCGATGATCCACCAGGAGTTGCAGCATGTGCCTGAGCTTTCCGTGGCGCAGAACATGTTTCTGGGTCGCCCGCTGACCCGCGCTGGCGGCTGGTGGGTGGATAAGAAAGCCCAGCTGGCACGGGCTACTCTGATTCTGAAGACGCTGGATCCCACTATCGATCCCGATACGCCGATCAGGAACCTTAAGGTGTCGCAGCAGCAGATTGTGGAGATCGCCCGCGCGCTGCTGGATGACGCGAAAATCATCGCCATGGATGAGCCGACCTCCAGCCTGACGCCCCGCGAGTTCGACCGGCTGGCGGAACTGATTGGCGACTTAAAATCGACCGGCGTCTCACTGATCTATGTGTCGCACAAGATGAATGAGATTTTCCGGGTCTGCGACCGCGCCACCATTATGCGTGACGGAAAGCAGGTTGGGGTGGTCAACATCAGTGATGAGGATGAGGAGAGCATCGTCGCCAAAATGGTCGGACGGAAGATCGACAAGCTCGACCATCAGGCATTTGTCACCGATCGCGAAGTGCTGCGGGTAGAGGATCTGACGCGTGGCAATGAGGTGGTGGCGGCAAACTTCAGCGTTCGTGCTGGCGAAGTGCTGGGCATTGCGGGGCTGGTGGGCTCTGGGCGCACGGAACTGCTGAAGCTGATTGCCGGTATCGACAGGCGCACCTGTGGCACGGTGAGCGTCAACGGCACCGCAGTGCAGAACCACAACGTGCGTGCGGCGATTAAAGCGGGCATTGGTCTGGTACCGGAAGACCGCAAAAAAGAGGGCATTATCAAAGAGCGGGCGGTGAAGATGAATATGGCACTGCCGTCGATGCACCGCTTCACGTCGGTGGGTCTGATCAGTCAGGCCAGACTGGACCGCGAGGCGCTGACGGTCATGGGCGACCTGAAGCTGCGCCCGCTCGACATTGAGAAAACCATTGGCACGCTGAGCGGCGGCAATCAGCAGAAAGTGATCATCGGCCGCTGGGTGGCAGCAGATGCCAATGTGTTTCTGTTTGATGAGCCGACGCGCGGTATCGACATTGGCGCCAAATCTGAAATCTATCATCTGATCGAAAAACTGGCCCAGGCGGGCAAAGCCATTGTGGTGGTGTCGTCAGAGATGACCGAGATCATGCGCATCTCTGACCGGGTGCTGGTGATGCGTGAGGGACGGATTACCAAAGAGCTCACCGGCAGCGCGATCACCGAAGAGAACATCGCCCGTTATGCCATTAAAGATATCGACCAGACCGCCTGACCGCTTACCTGACACTATTTAAGGTTATAACTATGACGACTCAGACATCTACCGGGCCGGGTACCCGACCCGCGTTGCGGCTTAAATTTAACGTACGCGATGCCGGTACCTTAATTGGCTTACTGATTATCGTGGTGACATTTTCGTTTCTGTCGCCGGTCTTTTTCACGGTGCCCAATCTGCTGAATATTCTGCAGCAGTCTTCGATCAACGCCCTGATTGCCCTGGGCATGACGCTGGTGATTATCTCCGGCGGGATTGACCTCTCGGTCGGTCCCACCGCGGCGCTCTCCGCGGTGCTGGGTGCCACGCTGATGACCTCGGGTGTGCCGGTACCGCTGGCGATCCTCGCGACGCTGGGTGTGGGCGCGATGTGCGGGCTGTTCAGCGGTTCACTGATCGCCTATGCCGGGCTGCAGCCGTTTATCGTTACGCTGGGCGGCCTGTCGCTGTTCCGGGCCATCGCGCTGATCTATACCGGCGGCAATCCGGTCTTCGGTATTCCGCTGGAGTTCCGCACGCTGATTAACAGCATGCTGTTGGGTATTCCGACGCCGATTGTGATTGTCGCGGTGATTGCGCTGGTGCTCTGGACGGTGATGAATAAGACCCCGCTGGGGGAATATATTCTGGCGATTGGCGGTAATGAAGAGGCGGCGCGGGTCGCCGGTGTGCCGGTGAAGCGCACCAAGGTCACGGTTTACATCTTCTCCGGTCTGCTGGCCTCACTGGCCTCGCTGATTCTGATTGGTCGTCTGGGTGCTGCGGAGCCGACAATCGGCAACCTGTGGGAACTGGACGCTATTGCGGCGGCGGCCATTGGTGGTGCATCACTGATGGGCGGCAAGGGCAGTATCTTCGGCACGCTGATTGGCGTGGTGATCCTCGGGGTGCTACGTAATGGCTTGACCTTACTGAACATTCAGGCCTTTTACCAATTGCTCGCTACCGGCCTTATTATTATCATAGCGATGTTGATTGACCGGGCGACCCGAGGCAAGTAATGAAGCAAGATCCGCGAGCCATTGGCGCTCAGATTCGTATGCGTTTGCCCCAGCTGACGCCGTTAGAACGACGTGTGGCGGAGGCAATCATTGCCCGAACCGACATTACCGAGCAGTCCTCTCTCAAGGAGATTGCGCAGGAGAATAATGTCTCTGAAGCGATGATCGTTAAGATTACTAAAAAACTTAACTTCACTGGCTTCAGGCATTTCAGAAGTGGCCTGATCTATTACAACCAGTCTGAAGTGGCGGGACTGCATGCGGAAATTGAGCCGGATGATTCGTCGGAGCAGTTGCTGGCCAAAGTGTTCAGAACCTCTATCCAGGCAATTGAAGAAACTTTATCGATTCTGGATGTCTCTGAATTTAATCGTGCGGCGGACATCATCTTTAAAGCGCGTCATATCGATCTCTATGCCGTGGGCGGTTCTGCCGCCGTGGCACGGGACCTGTCACACAAGATGCTGAAGATTGGCATCAAGTCGACCGCCTATGACGACGCCCACATCATGCTGATGTCAGCTGCCGTGTTATCTGATGACGATGTGGTTATCGCCATCAGCCATTCGGGTGCGACACGTGCGGTGAACGATCCGGTCAAACTGGCGGGGAAGAATGGCGCGAAGGTGATCGCCATTACCAACTACGCTGAATCCCCGATCGCGCAGAGTGCGCATGTGGTCCTCAATTCAACCTCTCAGGGATCGCATCTGCTGGGTGAAAACGCCGCGTCACGCATCGCCCAGCTCAATATTCTGGATGCGCTGTTTGTCGCTATCGCAAAGAAAGACCTGAAGCGGGCGGAGAAAAACCTGATGAAAACCCAGCATGCGGTTCAGGATCTGCGGGAATTCTAGTTATGAGCAAAATTGCAGTCACCGGCAGTCTTCATTACGACATTATGCTGGACGCGCATCATCGTCCGGAGAAAGGCGAAACGGTGATGGGCAGCGCCTGTCACTATAAGTTTGGCGGAAAGGGCGGTAATCAGGCGGTAGCGGCGGCCCGTGCGGGCGCAGCGGTGCGCTTTGCCGGTTCGGTGGGTCGCGATCAGCAGGGGCAATTTCTGCTGGATCATCTGCAGCAGGCCGGTGTTGATTGCACGCAGGTGAGCGTGATCGATGAGCTTCCCTCCGGAATGAGCGTGGCGATTACCGATGCCGAAGGGGATTACGGTGCGGTCGTGGTCTCCAATGCCAATCAGCAGATCCCGCTGGCGACCTTTGAACAGCCCGGCTTCTGGCAGGATGTCTCTCTGCTGGTGCTGCAAAATGAAGTTCCTGAAGCGGTCAATCTCTGTGCGGCCCAGGCGGCACAGCAGCGGGGGATTACGGTCTGTGTTAATGCCGCGCCCGCCCGCGCATTGTCGGCAGCGTTTGAGGGCTGTATCGATCTGCTGGTGGTGAACGCCATCGAGGCACGTGATATGTGCGGGATCAGCGTGCAGGATCTGAACTCAGCGCACACAGCCGCGGAATCGCTGGCGGGACGCTTTGCCAGAGTGGTGGTGACAGCGGGTGAATACGGTGTGGCTTACAGCGAGGCGGGACAAACCCATACACTGGCGGCGCAGAAAGTAAAACTGGTCAGCACGCACGGTGCCGGGGATTGTTTTGTCGGGGTGTTGTGTCAGCGCCTGAGCGTCGGCGCAACGCTGGGAGAGGCGGTCAGTGAAGCTAACTGTGCGGCTGCCGAACACGTTTCCCGGCAGCCGCACTGATTAATGGCGTGCCACGTCAGTGACGCGGCACGCTAACGCAATTATGCGCCGACGTTCACCACGGTTTTACCGAAGTTCTTGCCATTCAGCATATCGATAAACGCCTGTGGCGCGTTCTCTAATCCTTCAATCATGTGCTCGCGATAGTGGATTTTTTTATTCTCCACCAGCGGACGCATCGCCTCCAGGAACTCAGGGTAACGGTCACCATAATCCTGGAAGATGATAAAGCCCTGCATACGAATACGGCGTTTCAGAATCCCCGCCATGATCAGCGAGGTTCTGTCCGGGCCTTGAGGCAGTTCACGCTGGCTGTAAGCCGAGACCAGACCACAGACCGGCACGCGCGCCGCGGTGTTCAGCAGCGGGAACACGGCATCAAACACTTTGCCACCGACGTTTTCGAAGTAGATATCGATGCCATCCGGGCAGGCGTTTTTCAGCTGCTCTTCAAAGTCGGCGCTGTGGTGATCAAGGCAGGCATCAAAGCCCAGCGTATCGACCGCATAACGGCACTTCTCTTCACCGCCCGCCACACCCACGACACGGCAGCCTTTTTGTTTACCCAACTGGCCGACCGTTGCGCCCACCGGACCGGTTGCGGCGGCAACGACCAGCGTTTCACCCGCTTTTGGCTGACCGATATCCATCAGACCCATGTAGGCAGTAAAGCCTGGCATGCCGAGAATACCCAGCGCCCATGAGGGATGGGGCAGATCGTTGCCCAGCTTCGCAATCTCTTTGCCATCAGAGACGGCATATTCCTGCCAGCCACTCTGCGCCAGCACCCAGTCACCGGTATTAAAGTCACTGTTTTTCGATTCGGCGACCTGACAGACGGTGCCGCCCACCATTGGCTGATCCAGCTCTGCCGGCGCGGCGTAGGATTTACCTTCGTCCATCCGGCCACGCATGTAGGGGTCAAGCGAGAGGTAGATGGTCTTCAGCAGCACTTCACCCTCTTTGATTTCCGGGACGGGCTGAGCCACATGACGGAAATTCTCTTTGGTCGGCTCACCGTGTGGGCGTGAAGCCAGTAACCAGGCGTGGTTCTGGGTTGCTTGTTCAGTCATATTGTCTTCCTTTTATAGCCGGGCAATGCACAGGGCATTACCGTATGAATACCGGGAAAGTGTAGATGACTGCAGCGGGAACGCATTTAGCGCTCTGAGCGGTAAAGTGACTTATCAGATAACCGGAACTGCATGCTAACCGCAGCGGCACGCCGACTGCAGGGCGATTTCCGGCCCCGGACTACGCAGAAGGATATTCACATCTTCTTGCAAAAAACGGCGCTTTGATGGAAGTGCCAGGGAAGTGGTTACGCATCCAGCGTCACAGGAAGCTCTGAACATTGTGATAAATATCAGTGAACTCAACAGGGAGAAAACCATGGCTATTCAGCATCTGCGTATTGCCCGACCGGTGACTGACCTGACGCAAAGCAGTCAGATCTATTGCCAGGGGCTGGGGTTGCGAGAAATGGGTAACTTTACTGACCATCAGGGGTTTAGTGGTGTGATGCTGGGGGCTGAAGGGCTGGGCTGGCATCTTGAATTCACGCTCTGTCATACGCATCCCATCCGGCCATCAACAACCGATGACGATCTGCTGGTGCTCTACATGCCGCAACAGCCTGACTGGCTGGCCCGATGTGCCTGTATGGATGATGCAGGATTCCAGCGGGTGCCTTCATTTAATCCCTACTGGGATCTACGGGGCGTGACATTTATGGATGTGGATGGTTATCGTGTCGTTATCCAGCGTGCCTCATGGCCACCTGCACGCTGACCTTCTGAAAAACCGGAGCTTATCCTGAATATTCTTTGCTTCCATACCGCCGCCAGTAATATTGCGATATTTGATAATACCGCCAGCGCATTGTCGCGTAACAATCCGCCATTAAATCATCTGGTGATGCCTGCGCTGCTGGCAGAGGCGGAACGCAGCAGCGGGATGACGGCGGAGTTACGCTGCCGTATCGCAAACCTGATTAACGCGCTGCTGCCGCAGTTTGATGCCGTATTGATCACCTGCTCAACGCTGGGGCCGGTTGCCGATGATTTCTCCGTGCAGGATCGGGTTATGCGAACCGATGGGATGTTAGCGAAGGCGCTGCAGCGTCAGTCGGGTCCGACAGTGGCGCTCTGTGCGGCAGAATCAACGCTGGCGGCGACGCGGGCACTGTTCTGTCAGCCCGATAGCCAGGTAGAGGTCGCGCTGGTGGAGGGTGCCTGGGCGGCATTTAAAGCCGGGGACACAACGCGCTATTTTGCATTGATTGCGGCTGCGGCAGAGCAGGCTTATCAGCAGGGAGCCGTTGCCGTAGCTCTGGCGCAAAGCTCAATGACACCCGCTGCACAGCAGTTTCCCGAGACACAGCGACCACTGACCGGCCCGCATCTTGCGTTGCAGGCCTGCTACGATCTCAGATGATCGTCACATTATGCTGGCTGAGCGCCTGTTGCAGCGCCTTGTCCGGCTGTGTTTCGACGACCAGCGTACTCGCCAGCGACAGATCGCCAATGGCAAACGCCGACGCCGAATTCAGCTTTTCGGCGGACGCCAGCACCACGGTTTCTGCTGCGCGTCCTGCCAGCGCTCGCTTCACCGTCGCCTCTTCAAAATTCCCGGTGGTCAGCCCCGCAGCCGGATGCACACCGGTGACGCCCATAAAAAAGAGATCGGCGTTGATGCGGTTGATCGACTCCAGCATTGCTGCACCCACCGTCACCACGGAATGCTTATAGAGCTGCCCGCCAATCAGGATGATCTCCACGAGTGGATGATCGGCTAACGCCAGCGCCACGCTGGGACTGTGCGTGATGGCGGTAAAGTTCAGTGTCGCAGGTAACCGTCGCACCAGTTCCGCGCTGGTGGTCCCGCCGTCGATCAATACAATCTGTCCCGGCTGGATCAGCGAGACTGCTTTCTGCGCGATAATCTGTTTAGACGCCGTCTGCACGTTTTTGCGTGTTTCAAACGTGCCCAGCGCAGCGGAAACCGGCAGTGCGCCGCCATGCACCCGTTGTAACAATCCTTCGGCCGCCAGTTCACGCAGGTCACGGCGAATAGAGTCTTCAGAGAGCCCAAAGCGCTGGCTCAGGTCGCGCGACTGCACCTGCTTTTCCTGGGCGAGCAGGGCGAGTATTTTCTGTTTTCGTTGGCTGGATAGCATGATTCTGTTCTGCATGTTTTTTCTTGAAGTTGCACGATTGTGCATGATAGCGTGAAGGCTGTCTACTTATCCCGGAGCGCATCATGCAACAGAACCATCCCCGCGTACGCATCATCAACGAGCAGTTGCTGTCAGATAACTGGTATACCCTGAAGAAATACACTTTCTCGCTGCTGCGCCGTGATGGTCGCTGGCAGGAGCAGAGCCGCGAAGCCTATGACCGGGGCAACGGCGCGGTGATCCTGCTCTATCACCGTGAAAAACGCGCGGTCGTGCTGACCCGGCAGTTTCGCTTTCCGGTTTTCCTGAACGGGCATGATGGTTTTCTGATTGAAGCGGCCGCCGGTCTGCTGGATGACGCCTCGCCGGAAGCGCGTATTGTTGCCGAAGCGGAAGAGGAGACGGGCTTTCGAGTCAGCCAGGTGGAGAAGGTGTTTGAAGCCTTTATGAGCCCAGGTTCGGTGACTGAGAAGCTCTACTTCTTCATTGCTGAATATGGTGACCAGCAGCGCAGCGGGGAAGGCGGCGGAATAGCAGAGGAGGGTGAGGATATCGAGGTACTGGAGATCGGTTTCGACCAGGCACTACAGGCAATTGATCAGGGTGAGATTGTGGATGCCAAAACCATCATGCTGCTCCAGCATCTGCGGCTGAAAGGTATTTTATAAGAGAGCGGGCAGACCGCCACTAAGATGGTCTGCCCGTAAACATTTACTGATCCTGCGTCAGGATACCTTTTACATCGTGCGGTTCAGAACGCAGATACTGCGGCGGAACCTGCACTTTGCCGTCCAGCGCCGCCGCAGCGTGCCATGGCCAGCGTGGGTCATAGAGAATGCCGCGCGCCAGCGCCACCAGGTCAGCTTCGCCTTGTTGCAGAAGATCTTCTGCCTGCTGGGGTTCAGTTATCAGGCCAACTGCAATGACCGGAATTGACACCTGCTCACGAATATCGTGTGCGAACGGCACCTGATAATTCGGACCAACGCTGATTTTCTGTTTTTCTGACAGGCCACCGCTTGAGACGTGAATATAGGCGCAGTTCAGCGCTTCCAGCTCACGGGAGAAGGCAATTGACTGTTTAATTTCCCAGCCGCCTTCGACCCAGTCAGTCGCGGAAATGCGCACGCCGACCGGCACGGTAGCGGGTACGGCTTCACGAACAGCTTTGAAGACTTCAAGCGGGAAGCGCAGTCGGTTTTCCAGCGAACCGCCATACTCATCACTGCGCTGATTCGACAGCGGCGAAAGGAACTGATGCAGCAGATAGCCGTGCGCGGCATGCACCTCAATCAGCTCAATACCCAGGCGCACCGCGCGACGGGCGCTATCGACAAAGGCCTGTTTCACTCGCTGCAGATCGTCAATACTCATGGCCAGCGGTTTAACTTCATCCTCGCTGTAACTTATTGCTGACGGGCCCACGGTTTGCCAGCCACCGGCATCAGGCGCAATCTGCTTACCGCCTTCCCAGGGAACGGCACACGACGCTTTCCGTCCCGCATGGCCCAGCTGCATACCGATCGGAATGGAGGAATAGCGGCGCACATCGTCCAGAACCGTTTTCAGCGCGGCTTCATTATCATCATTCCATAACCCGAGGTCGCCGGGAGAGATACGGCCGATGTCCTCGACGGCGGTGGCTTCAATAATCATCAGGCCAGCGCCGGAAAAGGCCAGCTGACCAAGATGGATTCGGTGCCAGGCGGTCGCATTGCCTGCTTCAGCGGAGTACTGGCACATTGGCGCAATCACAATGCGGTTATCCAGCGTAAGTTCGCCCAGCGAGACAGTGGAAAAAAGTTGGCTCATATTATCTCCATGGTGTTATGACGGACGTGACAGGCAATAACTATAGCGGGAGATTTACCAGGCGGGATGACTGCAACGTGACTTTTTGTGAATGCGGCTGGGCTTAACCGAGTAAACCGCTGCGCTAAGACAGCGAGGTGAGGACCCCGCTGCCGTTAAAACCGGGTCTGTTATCCGCACTCAGACCTGCGCCATTCCGCCATCAACAAACAGTTCTGTCGCGTTGATAAAGCTGGCAGCATCAGATGCGAGAAATGCCACAGTTCGGGCAACCTCCTGCGGTTCACCCAGGCGGCCAAGCGGTATCTGTGCGGCCAGCGCATCAAACAAGCCCTGACGCTGATCTTCACTTACCAGATCGCCCAGTCCTGGCGTGCGGACCGGACCTGGACTGACGACATTAACCCGGATGCCGCGACCTTTCAGATCCAGCGCCCACGAACGGGCAAAGTTACGCACCGCCGCTTTACTGGCGCTGTAGACACTAAACGCTTCTGTACCCTGTATCCCTGCGGTTGAACCAGTCAGTATCACCGACGCACCATCAACCAGCAGAGGCAGGGCTTTCTGGACAGTAAAAAGCACGCCGCGCACGCTGATGCCAAAGATCCGGTCAACGTGCTCTTCAGTAATCGCGCCCAGTGGCAGCATGTCGCCGCCTCCGGCGTTGGCGAACAGAATATCCAGCCGTCCGGCCTGCGCCGCGATGCGGGAGTAAACGTCGTCGAGATCGTGCAGTTGTGAGGCGTCAGCCCGGATGCCGCTGATGGATCCGCCGATGTCAGCGACTGCGGCATCCAGCTCCGCCTGGCGTCGGCCGGTGATAAAAACCTGCGCACCCTGTGCCGCCAGTTCCCGTGCGGTGGCCAGGCCAATGCCGCTTGTTCCGCCTGTAACCAGTGCAATTTTTCCTGCGAGTGATGCGTTCATATGTTCTTCTCCGAATGGTCTCTTTGACTGATTTAGCTTTTCCCGGTCAGCCTGGCTGCCGGATAAATCCGCTAAAATGAAAATGACTATCCATGTGGGTGGATAATAGGGGAAAGGAATGGATCAGCTGCTGGCGATTAAAGCTTTTTCACGGGTAGTAGAAAGCGGCAGTTTTACCCGTGCGTCAGACTCGCTAAATATGCCAAAAGCGACGCTGAGCAAACTGGTTCAGGAGCTGGAAGCGCATCTCTCCGTTCGGCTACTTCAGCGCACCACACGGCGCGTGACCGTCACTGCGGAAGGGCAGGAATACTATGAAAAGGCGCTGCGTGTTCTGCACAATCTTGAGGATATTGATGCCTGTTTTAATGCACGGCGCAGTAAGCCGCGCGGGCAGTTGCGTGTAGATATCGGCGGGTCTACCGCACGTGATATTCTCATTCCGTTGCTGCCCGATTTCTTTGCCCGCTATCCGGACATTACGCTCGACCTTGGCGTCTCCGATCGTCCGGCCAACCTGATTAGCGATAACATTGATTGTGTAATCCGGGGTGGCCCGCTGGGCGACTCCTCGCTGATTGCCCGTCTGATTGGGCACGCCACACTGATGACCTGCGCGACACCCGCTTATCTGAAAGCATTTGGCGTTCCTGCTTATCCTGATGAACTGCGCAACGGACACCGGCTGGTGAGTTATCTCTCGCCGCAAACTGGTAAGCCATTTCCGTTACGATTTGAACGTCAGGGCGAGAAAATTGAGATTACCAGCGCGCATCGCATTGGCGTAAATGAAAGTAATGCACATCTGGCGGCGGGACTGGCCGGGCTGGGGATTATTCAGACGTTCAGTTATTCGCTGTCGTCGATTCTGCGGCAGGGCGAAATGGTAGAGATCCTGCGAGACTGGCGTCCTGCGGGTTATCCGTTTCATGTGGTGTATCCGCAAAACCGGCACGTGACACAACGGCTACGGGTGTTTATTGACTGGCTGGTGGAGTGCTTTCCGGCGCGGGTAGCGGGGGAATCCGGCACCTGAGTGCCGGACCGGGCAGATTAGTTGCCGCGATAGGTTGAGTAACCAAACGGGCTCAGCAGTAACGGGATATGGTAGTGCTCGCCACTGGCTTCCATGTTGAATTCAACCGGGATCTGCGGGAAGAAGGTTTTCTGGTTGGTCTTTTTATAGAAGTCACCGGTTTTAAACACGACACGGTAACTGCCTGCGCTGGCAGTTTTATCCTGCGGGAACAGGGCGCTGATGCGACCGTTATTGTCGGTAACGCCTGACGCCAGTTTCACCCAGTTATCCTGCTGCTTTTGATCCAGTTCAACCTCAATGCCTGCCGTAGGCTGACCGGTTTGCAGATTAAGAACGTGCACGCTCAGCGGGTTTTTAGCCGCAGCAGGCTGGGCTGCGATAGCGGATGCGCCAGAGGTCATGAGTAATGTTGCGATCAAAGCATATGAAGTTTTCATCAACGTTTCCTTTATTGATTGTCTGAAGTCGGGTGACAGTGCACAGAGAGTAAAGCGCATGAAGCCAAAGAGGTAATTAGTGGCCGGAAATGTGAAATTTCCGAGAAAGAGAGCTGCATTTAGTTACATCATACATTTGCTCTATTAATCCAGAGTCAGGCATCGGTGCAACAATCACTCAACAGGAAAAAATCGGCAGGTTAAATCTTCTTTAAATTCAGTAGCAAAAAGCAGGGCGGCGACAGGCTTAAATCGGTTTTATATGACAGGTGCATTGGAATTGATGCGATCAATAAGGCTCTGAGGCAGGCAGCCCATCAAAGCCGGCACACCGGACATCAGATTAAGGCTATATTTGAATACATCTTAAAACTTGTCATATAACAGCAACGAAGCGCAGGATCAGCAAATTCGTGCTCATCACCAGAGTAAAATACGTGGGGTCAGATGAATAAAATAAACGTAATTCAGGGCGATATCACCAGAATCGCTACAGAAGCGATTGTTAATGCCGCCAATTCTTCGTTACTGGGGGGCGGTGGCGTGGATGGGGCAATCCATCGCGCTGGCGGGCCAGTGATTCTGGCTGAGTGCCAGGCAATCCGCAATTGTCAGGGTGGATGCAAAGTCGGTGAAGCCGTGATTACTGGCGCAGGGAATTTGCCAGCGAATTATGTCATCCATACGGTTGGTCCGCGCTGGAGCGATGGACGACATAATGAAGATACACTGTTAAAAAGTGCCTACCTGAGCTGTTTTAAACTCGTTGGACACCACGGCATCAAAACGGTCTCGTTTCCCAACATCAGCACAGGGATTTATGGTTTCCCTAAAGAACGCGCCGCAGCGATTGCTTTAGACGTCATCAAACACAGTCTGAATGAGAACCCCACAATCGGGAAGGTTAACTTAGTCTGTTTTGATGCGGAAAATTATGATCTGTATCTTAAGTTACTGGCCTGAGGATTTGCACAGGTAAGGGGAGGCGTTTGTCAGTCCAGAGCACCCAGGTTTGTCAGAGGAAAAGCGGGCTGACAGCGGAGATAGTGAAAACACATCCCTTATTTAACATAATATACATTATGCGACCTTTAATGCGTACTCTGATTATGATGTCCGTACATCGCTGAAAACCCCGATTCTGACTGTGTCGGTCAGCTTATCACACCCGTCAGACTGCGCAATTTTCGCAGGCTTAATGACTGCCATCCGCCTTCCTTTCACAGCCAGTCCCGCGCTGTCATTTTTA
Source organism: Pantoea sp. WMus005 (assembly GCF_013415305.1). Taxonomy (GTDB): domain Bacteria; phylum Pseudomonadota; class Gammaproteobacteria; order Enterobacterales; family Enterobacteriaceae; genus Pantoea; species Pantoea rara. Next base: position 1,120,060 of record NZ_JACBXU010000001.1, on the reverse strand, counting down.
GGTGTTCGTTATTCTCAGGAACCTTTCCAGGCTGAGCGCACTGTTCTCATGACTTTGTATTGTGCTGATTGTCATCCTGCAGCTCATCGTCACGCAATCAGATTTGATAACGAAAATACCGCACTGCCCATCCCATCAGGAATCTCCGGCTTCACTGAGGTTCCAATGCTCAACCAAAATGGCAACGCTACGTGAATTCTGAGATGTCAGCGTGGCCCTTTGACCGCAGGATTTGTCACAGCGCGTCATGTCGACCCATGTTCCTGGCCCGCTTATCCCTTCATTCCAGAAAATCCGCACAGCCACATGACATCAGATTTCAGGCACGTTAAAGTTGCTGGCTTCGACGGATTCCATGATGAGAGAAAATGAAACGTTTGTTTGTCTACGGCACGCTCTGCCCGGGCCGCGAGAATGCCCATATCCTGGAAAACATTGGCGGAGAATGGCTGGCTGGCTCGGTGAATGGCACTTTCTATGAGCGTGGCTGGGGCGCGGCGGCCGATTTTCCTGGCATTATTCTGGATGAACATGGCCCCGAAGTGCCGGGATATCTGTTTGTCTCCGATCAGCTGGACGCTCACTGGCCAATGCTGGATGCGTTTGAGGATGGTTATGATCGCGTCGAAGTTCGCGTTTATGTCGGGGAGAATCAGCATTACACTGCGTGGATTTATCAGCTTCAGTCACCGGTAAACAGCTGAAAATATTCAGGCTGCATCCTGTTACGCGCGCCCTGCTCTTTTTGCTGACGTCAGACGCCACTTTCATTACCAGACCCGATAAACGTGCACGATGCCTGACCTTACTTTAAAGAAAAGTATAATGTATGATGTAACTAAAAGGCCTTCTTTTATCGCTCATGCTCTGTTAGCGCCACCAGCTCCCCCTTTGCACCTTTACTCCGGCCAGCGCTGATGCGGAAACAGTGACACCCTGATATTGAACAGATGGATTAAGGGTGCGACAGCGGCACTTTCCTGTCGGGCAATCGGCTCCAGCCGCAGCAGCAACAGATCCAGCTCTTCCAGCAGATCCTGATGCGGCGCTAACTGCAGCGACTTCATCTTGCGCTTCAGATAGAGCGCCAGCTCGTGAAACATCTGCCCGCTATCAATCCGGTGACTCTCCAGCACGTCGCGATAGCGTGCATAGAAGTCGTAACAGTTAGCACCCAGCCAGGTTTCCGTAATCAGATACCCTCCCACCACGATATCCGGCACCGGATCGAGCCGTTTACGCGGCAGAATAATGTTCACCCGGTCGAGCATGCGGGCAATAAATTGCTGACGTGACAACAACGTAGCGGAGTTGCGCTCCACCATTTTGACAAACCCTAACAGGTCGCGCAGCCCACGCTGTACTGCTCTTCTGGCAATCCATGACGGTCGCTTGTTGCGGATCAGTGCTGTCAGTACCACTGCAAACATAATCCCCACCATCGACGAGATGGCGGCATTCAGGGTGACGATCAGGTTCGGCACAAAGTGATGGCTTAAGCCGATAAAACCCGGGATCTGAATGGCGACACTCAGTCCAATCAGATTGGTCGCCGGATTGGCGATCACCAGACTGAGCAGCATCAGACCGGGCAGCAGGCAGATCATCAGCGCCTGTAAGGTATTCGCCTGTGGGATCAGGAAAGCGATGTAGAACAGACTGACCACCAGCGCAATCGCCACCCCTTTCACGAACAACTTCATCGGCGCCACCGGGGAATCAACACTGGCAAAAAATGAGCTGATGATCGCCGCCATTAAAGGCGCATTGGCGCCGTCAGCCCAGCCGCTGCCAATCCAGAACAGGCTGGAAAGAAAGGTCGCCAGAAAAGCGGTCAGCGCAGACAGTCTCAGCAGACCTTTATCAATATGACGATGTTCCCGGATAGTGCGGATCGCCGCCCCATCCCCGTGGCTGTAAAGATCCCCAGCGCGCGCGCTGACATTCTCATAGGCATCGGCAATACGCACAAAGTTAGCCATACGCTCCAGCAGACCAATCAGCAGCAGACTCTCTTCAGTTGCCAGCTGCCCTGCCCGCCATTGATCTTCCAGCGACGCCTGACTGACGGCAATCGCCTCTCGCAGCCCGGCGATATCATTAATGCTGTCGTGATGCAGCCACAACAGAAATTCCTGAAACACGTCGGTGACGCACGGCGGAAAACGAATGTTCAGTTCCGCCAGCACGCCCAGCCGTGACTCAATCGCAGTCAGAGTCGGCAGCAGATAAGTCAGATGCTGATACTGCACGCTGACCAGACGGATGACATTACGCGCCGCTTCGCCCTCATAGACACAGTGCGTCAGCAACGTTTCAACATTCAGCGGATAGCCCGCCATCTGGATCAGGATATCTTCCCGCTCCAGCGATTTATTTTTTGCCATCCCGCTGATCAGTTCATCGCAGAGTTTGCGCGCGTTCTGAAACCAGAGATTGACGCTCTGCCCCAGCAGATGATGCATCGACACCGGAAACACCAGCCGGTGAACCAGCGTGCTGCACAGGATGCCCAGCGTAATCTCCTCAATACGTGAAATGACCGTATTGATAATCGCCGATGGCGTATCGACATCAGGAAAGCCCATAATCGCCGCGCTGTAGCCGGCCAGCATAAAGATATAACTCTTCGGCGTGCGGTCATGCAGAGAAAGATAAAGGCAAACCGTCACCCATAGCGACACACAGAGGCTAAACAGCACCGGCGACTGCACGGTTTCAGGATAGATGAGCAGAATAAAGATGCCGCCCAGCAGCGTGCCCAACAGCCGAAACAACGATTTCGAGACGGTTGATGCCGCATAGAGTTGCGAAGTGACAAACACGGTGGTCAGCGCCCAGGCGGGTTTTTCGAAGTTAAGAATGAGCGCCACAGAGAGTGCGATAAACGCGGCCAGAGAGGTTTTGCAGGCAAACAAAACCGCGTTTTTGGTAAACCATTTCATCTGATGAGAGCAACCAGGAACTTTCTGAGGCGCGTATCCTGACAGATGCGCCTGCGTTTTACTCTCAGTTAAATTTTACAAATTATTACCGGCCGAATCCGGCCGGTTAATCCTTTACTGGCGTACCAGCGCACGGCGCTTATCCAGTAAAAAAGGGCGCAGATACCCTACCGTGTTAGAGAGCAAAATCACCTCATCCGGCAACCGGATCTTCAGCACCTCTGTCAGGTACGCTTTGCGCTGCGTCATACGCTGCCAGACCTCCGGATAAGTGCGCGCCAGCGCATGACGCAATGCTGTATCGGCCAGCCCGACCGTATCTTCGATACTGCAGCCGCCATAACCTGGCACCGACGGAATGATATCGATCTGCAGCAGCATACCGCTCTTCAGTGTAATGGCTGAATCGGGATAAATGGGCGAACTCAGCCACTCTTCGTCAGCCACCAGATGCCCCGGATTAAGATGCCAGCCGTACTGCGTTTTAGGCAGGACCGTTTCGATAAGCGAATAGAGTTCACCGCCAGTAATCCCGATGCGCAACTGCTCAAGCCAACTGACAACCGCATGATAGTAGGGGATCGCCAGCCGGGTTAACCAGTCAGAAACGTGACATTGTAACCCGGAAGCGCTGCTGACGACATACGCAGTACGGCTGGTCAGCCCGCCTTTATAGCCGGTGGTCAGCGAGAGTTTGTCGCCTTCTGCAATCCGTTTATCAGAGGGATAAAGCCGGGCATGCGCGAAACGATCGCCGGTTGCGGCAATGGTGACTACCGTGTCTGGCTGCCCTTCTGCGTTCAGCTTTGCCCCTAACGCCTTCTCCGTGACGCCCGGCTCAACGCTATCCAGCGCAGCCAGCATCGCGGTTGACGCAAGATTAGCGCCAGCTTCATAAAACGCCACTTCATCGGCGCAGTTTACGCAGCGCGCCCCGTTGTCAGGTGAAATAAACAGTCCGGTCGCGTTTACCAGCTGCGCGTCGCCACCCGCCGCCTGAGCCGCTGCTTCACAGATGAAATGCGGCAGATCGAATAGTCTGCCGGTAAGCAATTTCCAGCCCACCAGCCCGGTACGTTTTCCCGCGACAATCCCGGCCTCGGTTAACAGCTGCTCCAGCGGCTGCTCCCCGTGCATGGGCTGATTGGGCAGAGAAAAGACCGGCGCATGCAGACAGTGACCGGGATTGCGTGCAAAAGGCACCAGCTTGAGGTTCTCATTACCCATGATATAGGTAAGCTCGCCCTGCTGATTCACCACCAGCAATGCCTCCTCGAAGCGCGGAATAAATCCCGCCAGATATTCAAAATTGCTGCCATGCTCTTTGTCGGCATAAATAATCAGCTGCGCAATCTGCTGCTGCTGCATCCGTTGAATAATCGCGGCCAGACGACGATGCAGCGTTTCATCAGACATCACCGGGCTGGCGACACCCGAAAACACCGGCGGCGGCGGGATCAAGTCCAGGGCATAGCGATTGGCATCCATAACGTACTCCAGTGGCCAGATTGAGGGTGTGATATTTTCCGTTTCCAGGGTAACCCTGATGTTTCTCCTGTACGGTGCCACCCTCACACAACTTACTCGTTGCGTGTTATCAAAAGATGGCCAATCCCTTGCAACGATTTTGCCTGCCGTGTGCAGGCTTTTTTATGGGTGATTCGCCGCTATACAGGGCAGAACAGGGTAAGGCGGATAAAAGAAAGCCCGCACTCAGCGGGCTCTGGAGGTTATTTGACAGGCACGCCTGCATTCTCAAGCGCTTCCGCCTTTTCGGGATATTGCTCTGCCGTGCCGGCGTTCATGATTACTGCCCCACAGCGGATACAGTGATCGCCCTTCACATCCGGCACAACGTCATCCGGATTCCCCGTATTAAGACTGACGTCGCGCGTGGCGTACACAAACGCCTCTCCTTCACATCCCGGACACTTCATACCTTTACTCCCCCTGTTAAATCGATCAGATAAGCATAGCTGACAGCTGCATAGCGATATAGGGGAACACAGGCTTTTCAGGATATTACCTGCCTTCACTCTGAATGCCGCAACCGCTCCAGCATAATCAGTGAGTGGCTGAAAATGGCGTCAGCAATGTGCTGCGGGAAATCGGTCGGCAACGCATCACGAACCGAGACCACCGCCTGGGGAAACATCTTAATAAAGAAGTCGAAGATCTGCTGCAGGCTGTCACGATCAAAACTCACCTGCTTCGCCGTGGCGATAAAATGGCGCGGGAAGATTTTGTCGATCTCTGTCTTCTTTCCCTTAGTGGCACGCAGCCCCATCGCCAGTTTCAGCGCACGTTTATTCAGTCCGGTGCCGCCCAGTACCGGGTATGCGGAGATCACATCATAAAAAGGGGTCAGTCGATAACTGCCGCCGCGCTCAATAAACAGCGAGAAGTTCTTGGCGTGACCGTCAGTGGCGCCAATCAGCCACTGAAACACCTGAAACATCATAAAGCGATAGCGATCTTCTATGGCGTTGCGCGATCCCATCAGTATCTGCATGATCTCCGCAATGCCCGGTCCGCCGTCAGACTCATATTTGGTCGAGGATGGTAGCCCCAGCGCCTGACAGAAATCTTCCTGCGGCAGGCGAATCAGCCGGGTTTTATCCCGTGACCAGCGGCGGTCAAAGCGCTCTACGGCCAGGGCGCGCATCTTTCCCGCCCGGATAATGCTCGCCTGCGGCACGTCGATACCCAGTGCGCGGGCCAGCGCCAGGCAGAGATACTCATTCTCCACGCTTTCACGCATATCCAGCGTTGCGGCCGGCTGTTTAATCTCACCGATCGGCAGCTTAATAATGTGCGAGGTTGGGGTGGCACCGGCCGGAATGCTCCAGCCTTCTTCCGTCAGCAGCAGCGCGGTTTTCTCCTGCGCCCCCGCGACCGAGATGCGGAAATCGGTCTCTTCACGCAGCATCCCCAGCGGAATATCGGACTGATAAGCTGACAGCACGTTTTCGAGTCGGGCTTCGTCCAGCACCTGATAGCGGGCCTGGAGTGCAGGCAGCGGCATATCGGGCGGCAACAGCATGGTCGCCCCGACGCTGTCACGTCCCACTTCCTGCAGCAGGTCAAAAGGCTGTCGGGATTTGATCTGGTAGCGCGCCACGATTCTGTCGCGAATCAAGGGGCTATCCGGCAGCAGGTTGTCGAAGAAGTTAATCACGGCGTGTGAGGTGATCGCCTTAACCTGTAACGGCATTGAGAGTGACAACGGCCTGGAGAGCGGATTACTCAGCCAGCCGGTATCATACTGAAACTCATGGGCGCCGTTTCGCTGCCGGGTCAGCACGCCCACCCGCTCGCCGTTCATCCACGCAATCAGCCTTTGCATTACCACTCATCCTCATCATGCAACGAAGGTGCTGCGACCTCCTGAACGTCCAGACTCACTTCCAGCGCCTGTAGCAACTTAAACAGCGTGGCCAGCGAAGTGCTGTCCGGCGCATTTTCAAAGTGAGAGATAGTGGCCTGTTTCAGGCCGACCTTTTTCGCCAGCTCACTCTGGGTCCAGCCATTGCGCTGGCGGATAAGCTTCAGCCGGTTTGCCAGCTGTAGCGGGCTGTATATCATGGGTAGCTCCTTCAGGATCACAGGCTGTAAGCATAGCGCAGACACTTTATCCCCGGCAGGGTATAAATCACAAATTATACCCTAAGAGGGATAATTATCAGTTTATACCCCATAGGGGATAGGATGGCAACTATCCTTTATAGAGGATAAAAAACCACAGAGATGAGAGGAACAGGATGAACACATTTACCCTTATCCATCAGGAAAACGACCACGACCGGGAAGCGCTGCTGGCAGGATTAGGGGCTTACAATCGGCAGTTTATCAGCCGTGAGAACTGGGGCCCGTTGTCGGTTTCTCACAAAGATGCAGAAGGCGTGTTGCGCGGAGGATTGATCGCCTCGCGCAAAGGAAACTGGCTCTGCATTGATTTTCTCTGGGTGGACGAAATGCTTCGTGGCAGTGGTCTGGGTCGCGCGCTAATGGAAGCTGCGGAACAGGAAGCAATTAAGAAGGGATGTCTCTTTGCGCTGGTAGATACCTTCAGCTTCCAGGCTCTGCCGTTTTATCAGAAACAGGGTTATCAGCAGCAGATGTCCCTGCCCGATTTTCCACAAACCGGGATGCAGCGTCATTACCTGACGAAAACGCTCAGGTTAAAAGAATAACGCTGACCATAATCCATACAGTCAGCGTTACAGGGTCACAAACCGGCGATGCGCCGCAGGTCCGCTTCGGCACCGGGAGCCACGGCCAGAACCTGCGCCCCTTTGGTTATGCGGTCGCCTTTGATATTAAACGGGTGGTACCAGCCGCCCGCCTCTTTCACCAGGCAGTAACCCGCCAGGCAATCCCAGGCGTGCATATAAGGTTCGTAGTAACCCACGACCCGACCGGCGGCGACCCATGCCAGCATCAGCGCACCGGAGCCAATACGGATGAAGTTACCGCCCGCCGACAGCAGCGCGGCCACAATCTCGCCCACCTGTTGCGGAGAGACATAGCTGTTAGCACCAAAGCCAGTCACGTGATTTTGCAGGGTGCGTGTGGGATCGACCTGCAGGCTACGCCCGTTCAGCGTCGCGCCCTGCCCCAGCGCCGCCACGTAGCACTCCTCATAGGTGGGTGCGAAAATCACCCCGATAACCGGCACATCACCCCGCAGCACCGCCACTGAAACACACCAGCTTGGCATCCCATTAAGAAACGGGCTGGTGCCATCGATCGGATCAACCACCCAGGTATAGTCAGAGTGTCCCGTCTGCAGCCCCGACTCCTCACCCAGAAAGCCATCATCGGGAAACGCATCCCGTATGCGGCGGGCGATCAGCTGCTCCACTTCACGGTCGGCAATCGACACCACATCCTGCAAATCGTACTTGGTCTCCACCACCAGCGTGTCGCGGCGGTTAAAGTATGCTAGCGCGGTCGCGCCACCTTCGCGGGCAACGGCCTCCGCTAAAGCCAGTCGCGCCATTATTTCCTGCAATTCCATGTGAACTCCTTGGGTTAATCAGATTAACGGGCAATCAGGGCAAGACCCTGCGGCTTAAAGTTGACACCGACCGTGGTGGCGAGCGGCAGACGCTGTTCCATTTGCGGATCGATAATAAACAGCGCGCCCAGCTCGGTGGCGACTTCATATTCAATATGGTCGCCCAGCCAGGTGCTGTGAATTACTTCTCCCTGCAAGGCGCCCTGACCATCGCCGGACAGGGTAATAAACTGCGGCCGCACCGCCAGCTGGGCACTGCCGGTTTTTGCACCGGCACCGCACACCCGAAAGCGCTGATTACCCAGGCGGACCAGCGCGTCATCCGCATCCGCCTCTTCAACTTCACAAGGCAGAATATTCGCCTCCCCCATAAAGTCCGCGATAAAGACCGAATTGGGCGAATGGTAAAGCGTCTCCGGTGCGCCCTGCTGAGCAATATCCCCCTCTTTCATGACAATAATTTTATCGGAGACCGCCAGCGCCTCCTCCTGGTCATGAGTCACGTAGACGGCGGTAAACCCGAGCCGCTGCTGCAGATCACGGATATCGGTGCGCACCCGACGGCGCAGACGCTCATCGAGGTTCGACAGCGGCTCATCAAGCAGCAGCACCTGCGGTTCCAGCACCAGCGCACGCGCTACCGCAATACGCTGCTGCTGTCCGCCAGAAAGTTCAGACGGCAGCCTTTGTCCCTGATTCTCCAGCCCCACCAGCTTCAGCCCTTCGCGCGCCCGGTCCTGCGCCTCACGTTTGTTCATACCTGAGGAGAGCAGCCCATAAAGAACATTGTCGATAGCATTCATATGGGGAAACAGCGCATAGGACTGAAACACCATCGCTACGTCGCGCTCGTTAGCGGGGAGATGGGTGACATCTTTGCCGCCAATCAGAATCCGCCCCGAGGTGGGATGTTCCAGACCGGCCAGCAGCCGTAGCGTGGTGGTCTTGCCGCAGCCGGACGGCCCGAGCAGCGTCACCAGGGTGCCCGGCTCTACAGTGAGCGACAGATCCGGCACCGCGGTAAAACCGGCAAAACGCTTCGCGACATGTTCAAACACTACCGATCCGGCGTTAATGGTCGTCATACGGCTCTCTCCTGAGTCAGAGTGGATGCAGAGGGTGCGGCAACAATCACCGACGGTTGGGTTACACGGCGCAGACGGCGTTCGCCCACCAGCAGCTGGAACAGACCAATGATCAGCAGCATCACCACGATCAATACCGAGGAGTAGGCAATCGCGACGCCATACTCACCGTTCTCCACCAGCCCGACAATGTAAGAGGTCGCCATGTTGTACTGGGCGCTGACCAGAAAAATCACCGCGCTGATTGAGGTAATCGCCCGCACAAAGGCGTAAACCAGCGCAGCGCTGATCGCCGGTTTCAGCAGCGGCAGCACCACTTTACGCAGCGTGCGGAAACTGTTTGCGCCCAGGGTCAGTGAGGCTTCATCCAGGCTTTTATCCAGCTGGCTCATCGCCGCGATACCGCCACGCACGCCGACCGGCATATTACGGAAGACAAAGCAGGCGATCAGGATCATCGCGGTGCCGGTGATCTCCAGTGGCGGCAGGTTATAGGCCATCACATAACTCACGCCGATGACCGTGCCGGGAATGGCGAAGCTCAGCATCAGCATGAATTCAAACGTCTGACGGCCGGCAAAATTCTGCCGCACAATCAGCCAGGCCGTCAGCAGCCCTACAATGGCGGTGAGCGGCGCGGCGATCAGGGCAATCTCCAGCGTGGTCCAGAAAGAATTCCAGGCGACGCCGCTCCAGACCAGCTGCCCCTGATTCACGCTGATGCTGAAGGCGCGGATATAGTGATCCAGCGTCAGATTATTATTCAGTCCCCACGACTGCACAAAGCCACCAATCATGATCATGCCGTAGATCACCAGGGTGAAGAGTCCCCACGGGATGACCATGCCATAGACGCTGTAGCGCACCGGACGCGGCAGCATCACGTGACGGCCACCGTCGCCTTTGCCGGTCACGGTGGCGAAGCTTTTTCCGGAGAGCCAGACGCGCTGCACCAGAAACGCGGTCAGCGTAAAGCCCAGCAGGATCATTGCCAGCACCGCCGCGCGACTCGGGTCGTTTTGTGCGCCGACCACGGAGAAGAAGATTTCCGTTGAGAGGACGCCGTGACTGCCGCCCAGCACCATCGGATTACCGAAATCAGCCATGCTTTCGATAAAGCTGATTAAGAAGGCGTTGGCCAGACCTGGCGCCATCAGCGGCAGCGAGATACGGGAGAAGGTGCGCCAGCGGCTGGCACGCAGGGTCTGTGACGCCTCTTCCAGTGACGGACTGACGCCCTCAACCACGCCAATCAGCACCAGGAACGCAATCGGGGTAAACGACAGCACCTGCGCAATCCAGATGCCGGTCATGCCATAGAGCCAGCGGCCCGGTTCGATGCCGAACAGCGTCGCCAGCGATTCTGTCACCACGCCGGAGCGGCCAAACAGCAGGATCAGCGCCAGTCCGATAACAAACGGTGGCGTGATAATCGGCAGAATGGTCAGCATCCGCAGCGCTTTCTTGCACGGCAGCGAGGTGCGCGTGGCCGCCAGCGCAAACGCCAGGCCCAGCAGCACAGAACCACTGGCGGTCATCAGCGCCAGTCCCAGCGTGCGCCAGGCCGTGCCGCAGGTGCCGCCGGTTAAACAGGAGAGGCTCCAGATCGCAGGGTCCTGCATATTGGCAATCAGTCCATCCGGTTTGAAGCTGCCGTCAATATCCTGCACTGAGGCGACAAACAGACTCATCACCGGATAGAGCACAAAGGTGGTAACCAGCGCCACCAGCAGCACAATCGACGCCACCACAAAGGCATCACCCTTCAGCACGCCGCGCTCCGCCAGCGCAAAGGCGAAAATCAGTAAAAAGACGGTCAGCAGCAACAGCGCGCCCGCGCCCATCGCCGGTTGCCCCTGCGCCAGCGGGCCAAAGAGATTTTCCAGCCACAGCCAGCTCCAGCCACTGAACCCGATGGCATGCCCTTCCAGCACCAGAAACAGAATACCGCAGACGCTGAAAAGCAGCAGCAGCGTGCTGCGCGTGCGACCCGGGGGCAGAAAAACGCTGGCCGCAGAGAGCAGCCACAGCGCCACGGCGATGCCCAGCCAGCGATGTAACGCGAGCTGCCCCAGCGCCGGTGCGTTGTTTTCATCACCCCATAAGCTGAACAGCCAGTCTCCACTGAAGAAGCCCTGCTCCAGGCTATACCAGGGCAGCAGCGTCAGCGCGACGGCTCCCGCCAGCAGCGTGCCGGTTAAGCGACGATTGTGCGCATTCATAAATCACCTCGATCAGGAAGCGGACATCAGGCTTACGCCACCGCGGTCTGGCACAGACCCGACTCAGAAAGCCAGGTGAACGCCACCGTTATTGCGCGCTGGCACCAATCTCTTTATCCCAGCGGCCCAGCAGCGCCTTGCGTTTGGCCGAGTCACCGTAGGTTTTGAAGTCATAATCAATCAGCTTGATGTTCTCAAAGCGCGGCGCATATTCAGAGATCTCCGCCGTGCGGTTGGAGGGCAGCTGGAACGATTTGGCCTCTTTCATGTGTGACTGCGCCTCAGCGCTGAGCGCCCAGTCATACCAGACTTTGGCGTTTGCCAGATTACGTGTCCCTTTGATGATCGACATTGAACCAATCTCATAGCCAGTACCTTCACAGGGCGCGACGGGCTTAATCGGGAAGCCATCCACTTCCATCGCCACGGCATCATGCATAAAGACAATGCCGATGGTGGTTTCACCGCGCGCGGCGGCTTTAACCGGTGCCGAGCCGGACTTGGTGTACTGCGAGATGTTGGCGTTGAGCTTCTTCAGGTAATCAAAGGCTTTGTCTTCGCCCATGATCTGCACCAGCGTCGCCAGAGTGTTATAGGCCGTACCGGACGAGTTGGGATTGGCGATCTGAATTTCGCCTTTAAAGCCAGGGTCAAGTAAGTCAGCCCAGCAGGCCGGAACTTTCAGTTTTTTCTCTGCCAGCAGTCTGGTGTTGTAGCCCCATCCCAGCGCACCGGCATAGACGCCCACGGTGCGGTAACCGGAGATCTCTGCCACTTTTTGTGACCAGGGTTGCTGCTGATCGAGCAAGGGGGATTTGTAGGCCTGAGTTAAGCCCTCTTCGGCGGCCTGCATGTGCGGATCACCGGTGCCCGCCCACCAGATATCGGTGCGGGGATTGCGTGCTTCGCTGCGGATACGGGCATAGGCTTCACCCGCAGAGAGTCGCACCATGCTGAGTTTGATATCAGGATGACGCTGACTGAATAGCGTGGTCATCTGTTCGCATACCACTACATCCGCTGAGCAGATCATATTAAGGCCCGCCGCCGAGGCAGCAAAGGGCACCATAGGGCAGACAATGACAGCAGCGAGCAGAGAGGAATAACGCATGATGTTCTCCTGGGGCTGAATGACGCAGGTGCGCCAGCTTTTGCACATGTGTGCAAACGTATGGGCAAAGTAGTACGGCGACCCCGCCACACTGTCAATTCAGTTGTTACGCAATTGTCAGGCGCTGTCACAAATTTGAAACCTTTACACCACTCTTATCTTTTGCACAGCCTTGCAAATTCAGGCAGACTCAGTGCAGACAACGGTGGGACGGGGAAAAAAGATGCAGCAGCTTAAAGCGGTCGTGAGTGCGCAGGATGTCGCTGATCGGGCGGGCGTCTCCCGTTCAGCGGTCTCCCGCACCTTTACGCCAGGTGCCAGTGTGTCGGAGGCCACCCGTCAGCGGGTGATGAAAGCGGCAGAAGAGCTGGGCTATCACGTCAATCATCTGGCGCGCGGCCTGGTGCGCAACCGCAGCGGCATCGTCTGCTTAATTGCTTCCGAGGTGGACACGCCCTACCGTGCCAGCCTGGTGCGCTGGATGACCCAGTACCTTCAGGAAGCAGGAAAAGTGGCGATGCTGATTAACACCGACCGTTCGGATGCCCGCGTTTCCGCCGCGCTGCAGCAGGCGATCAATTTCCGCGCCGACGCCTCGATTATCCTCTCCGGTATGCCGGACAGCGGCATTACCCGGCTCTGCTACAAACATGGTCAGCATCTGGTCCTGATAAACCGGGACGAGTCCCTGCCCGGCACGCTCAATATCAATCTCGACTCCCGCCCTGCTGCCGAAATGGCCGTTAACGCCTTTGTCCGGGCGGGCTGCAGTCGCATCGCGTTTGTGAATTCGCTGGCGGGCACACCGAGCCTGCTGAAGCGTGAAGCGGATTTTCTGGCAGCAGCGCAGAAAGCGGGGGTTACAGTTCAGGTGGAGCGGTTCGGTTCGACCTCCTATGAAAGCGGACAGATTCTGGCCCAGCGTCTGCTGACGCGGAAAGTGCGTCCTGATGCGGTCTACTGCGCCACCGACCTGCTCGCCTGCGGCTTCATGGATGAGGTCCGTCACCGCTTTGCGCTGCGCATTCCGGAGGATCTCTGCATCATAGGCCACGACAATATTCCGCAATCGGGCTGGGCCTCATACAACCTCACGACCTTTGCCCAGCCGGTAGAACAGTTCGCCCGCGATGCCATTGCCTGGCTGGTGGAGACGGAAGCGCAACCGGAGACACTGATGCCCAAAAATGAACAGCAGCAGGAGCGCAGAATATATCCGGTAGATGTGGTCTGGCGGGGTTCAGTACGCGGCGGTTAACCGTCCTGTTTTATTTTCTGCCGATACGCTTTATTCGCGTAAATAATCCCCACCCACCTCCACGCTTCGCTTTAAATATCCTCCTCCTGCGCTGAAAAATAATCGGATGTTGCGTCACAATATTCCAATTTCGTGACTACGCTTTATCTGCATTATTAAGTTTCTCTGGTTTTATCTGCTCAATGAATCAGCAGTCAGATGTGACAAATATCACATTTGTGCCAGGCTTAATGTCTCAGATAACTCTGTTCAAGGAGCATACAATGGCTACACCAACTAACAAGACGCTCGATCTGGATCAATTTCCTAAGCCTCCCTTTGAGGACCAGCCACAACAGGCGCCAGGCCTTGCCAGCAAGATGATCCCGGTTCCCGACCACGGTGAAACCAGCTATCGTGGCACAGGCCGACTCACTGGCCGTAAGGCGCTGATTACCGGCGGTGACTCCGGTATTGGTCGTGCAGTGGCTATCGCTTATGCCCGTGAAGGCGCAGACGTGGTGATTAATTACCTGCCGGAAGAACAGCCCGACGCCGATGAAGTGATTAAATTAATCGAAGCGGAAGGCCGTAAGGTTTTCGCTATTCCTGGCGACATTCGTTCTGAAGCATTCTGTCAGCAGCTGGTTAAAGAAGCTGCCGATAAATTAGGCGGCCTGGATATTCTGGTTAATAACGCCGGTCGTCAGCAATTTAATGAGTCCATTCGTACCCTGAGTACGGAAGATTTTGACGCGACGTTTAAAACCAACGTTTATGCTATGTTCTGGATCACTAAAGCGGCGCTGGAATATCTGCCTCGTGGTGCGTCTATTATTAATACCTCGTCGGTGCAGGCGTTTAAACCCAGCGATATTCTGCTCGATTATGCGCAGACTAAAGCAGCGATTGTTGCCTTTACCAAATCCCTGGCCAAGCAGCTGGGTGGCGACGGCATCCGGGTTAACGCTGTGGCGCCAGGCCCATACTGGACCGTACTACAGTCCAGCGGCGGACAGCCGATGGAGAAAGTGAAGCAGTTTGGTGCCGATACCCCGATGGGCCGTCCGGGCCAGCCGGTGGAGATCGCCCCACTCTACGTCACCCTGGCCTCAACCGAGAGCAGCTACTCCTCCGGTCAGGTCTGGTGTTCTGATGGTGGCACAGGCACGCTGTAACCACACTCTGATGGCCGCATAATGCGGCCATTTTTTTGTCCCGCTTTTGCCCCGTCAACACGCCCCGCGACAGTGAAAAAGTCAAATAAGGAAGCAGACCATGAAAAACCCGATCCTTCATTCGCCGGTCAGAGAAAATGGCTTTGCGGGTCTGGGTGATTATGCCGCCATTGGTGAAGGCCGTTCGGTCGCGCTGATTGCACCGGATGGATCCATTGACTGGTGGTGCGCGCCCAATCTCGACGCGAAACCCCTGTTTGATCGCCTGCTTGATGCCGGACTCGGTGGCTACTTTCAGATCGCCCCGTCCGCACCCTATCAGGTCTCGCGCCGCTATCGTGACAATAGCAACGTGCTGGAGACCCGCTTTGAAACGGAAAGCGGCACCGTGCTGCTGACCGAATCGATTAACAGCACGCTGGCGGGCCGTCTGCCGTGGTGCGAACTGGCACGCCGCATCGAGGGTGTCACCGGTGAAGTAGAAATGGCGATCACCCTGCGCTTCGGCACTGCCGCCGAAACCCGCTCACCGTGGGTGGCCGACAATGAGAAGGGCAAGGTGTTTCATATCGCAGAGATCATGGCGATGTTCCGCACCAGTGATGATATTCAGATTACCCAACTGGATGACGACCAGGTGCGCGCCACGCTGCGCACCACGGCCGGCTCCCGCTCGCTCTGCGCGCTGCTGGTGACCGAGAAAGAGCCGCTGGCGGTGCCGCCGCTGGAGGCTATTGACCAGCGGATTGAAACCAGCCACACCGGCTGGACCAGCTGGGTGGAGAGCCTGAGTTATGAGGGCAGCTACCCGGCGCTGGTAAAGCGCTCTGCCCTGTCGCTGAAGTTTCTCTGGTACTCTCCGACCGGCGCACTGGCCGCTGCCGCGACGACGTCCTTACCGGAGGGGATCGGCGGCGAGAAAAATTATGATTACCGCTACGCCTGGGTGCGCGACGCCTGCCTGATTATTAAAGCGTTCGTCTATATCGGGGCGCTGGAAGATTGTAAGGCGGCGTTTTCATGGCTGTCGCAGACTATCATGCGTCACGGCGTCAGGTTGCGCGCCTGCTATGCCCTGAACGGCGATGAAGTGCCCGCTGAGCGCTATCCTCCGCTGAGCGGCTATCAGAACTCGCAGCCGGTGCGGGTCGGCAATAATGCCCGCGACCAGCTGCAGCTCAGTATGTATGGCGACATGCTGGTCACCGCGCAGCGCTTCATTGAGGCGGGACACGTGCTGGATATCACCACCGCGCGCATGCTGGCCGAACTGGCAAACTGCTGCGCCGATCACTGGCGGCAGAAAGATTGCGGCATCTGGGAGCTGCCAGAGCTGCAACACTATACGCATTCCAAAATGGCCTGCTGGATGGCGCTGGATCGGGCGGTGGCGCTGGCAGAGAGTCAGCATGTCGAACCAACCTGGCTGGGCCGATGGCAGCGGGAACGTGACCGTATCCGTGACTGGATCGAGTCGCACTGCTGGTCAGAACAGAAACAGGCTTACCTCTTTTACGCCGGCAGTGACGAGCGCCTCGACGCGTCTCTGACGCTGGTACACAGCTATGGTAACGCCGTCAATCCGCAGCGGATGCTCGCGACCTACCATACGATTCAGCAGGCGCTGGGCGATGGCAGCGCCATGCTCTATCGCTACAGCGGCGTCAGGCAGGAAGAGAGTACGTTCCTTGCCTGCGCTTTCTGGCTGGTAGAAGCCTGGGCAAAGATGGGCGAAGTAAACCAGGCAGAACAGGCGATGCAGGAGATTCTGGACAGGCTGGATGGCCACGGTAACGTCGATATCTTCAATGAGATGTATGACGTCCGCAGTCAGAGCTGGCGCGGCAATATGCCGCAGGGACTGAGCCATCTGGCGTTGATTTGCGCGGCGCAGGCGCTTTCAGAATCGCAGGCGTGAGCAGAGGTGCTGGGGAAAGCGGCGACTCAGTGCGCTACTGCAGCCGAAAGCGCGGATCGAAGAAAAACGGCTCCACCACCACCTTACTGACGATGCCGGCCGCCGCCGGATGACGGGGATTGAACAGCGCATTCCATTCACCGGTTAGCGTGCTCGGCACCTTCAGCAACAGGCCGTTGTCCGGACTGGCGAGCCAGTCGTCACCGATCTGTCGCGTAGACGCGGGCGCAGGATCGGCCTGCCAGTCATCGGGTAACGCCGCCAGCGACAGTTCGGTAATCAGCGATTCAGGGACACTAATCGCCAGCATTGAGTAGTTGTGCGCCAGATCCTGAATGGTGAGATGCACCAGCGACTCCAGCACACAAAGCGCCCGGCTTGATCCCATATAGACACAGACCGTTCCGACAGAATTCCAGCGCCCGCCATAAGTCCGGGCACCAAAACCATCAAACGCGGTCATCGCATACTCACTCTTCACCAGGCGAAAAAAAGGCACCGCCATCAGGTGATCACGCCATGCTCAAGCTGGCCAATCAGGTTAATCACCGCTTCTGCGCCCGCCACCGTGGTGGTCATCTCCGCCGGTTTTTTACCGCCCAGCGCTTTGGCGGGGGTTTCCAGCCACTGCACCAGACGCTCTCTGTCGTCGCGAAACAGTTTGCTGGCGGCTGAGAGTACGCGGATCAGCATATAGATGCGTCCACTCTGATCGGGCGAAAAAGTCTGCTCAGGATCTTTCACTTTGCGGTTGTAGGTGGTGCGATCGATGCCCGCCAGACGGCATAACCAGCCCTCGTCAAAGGTGGACAATGACGCCGTGCGTTTCAGCACGCTGCTGCTGAACCCCACCGCAATGCGCTGATGCGCATCAGGCAGTGTTTCCGGCAGATTCAGGGCATGCAGCAACGATGTAGCGCGACGGTGCTGAGTGGGTGTATAGATGGCGATGGACATAGCAGCCCTCCTGTTCATTTGATTTTTATTTTAGCGCAAATGAACAGCGGGTGCCAGCGTGCCCCATAACGAGCAGACGTAATGCGGGTTATTCAGGCGCGCCCTGCTGTAATGCCTGAAGAATCTGCCATGCCGCCCTGATGCGCAGCGGGTTGGGGTAATTCTTATTGGCGAGGATGACGATGCCGCTGTTCTGCTCAGGAATAAAGGCGATGTAGGCACCAAATCCGTTGGTGGCGCCGGTTTTATGCACCCAGCTGGCGCTCTGCGACGGCCCGACCGGATTGATCAGGGCCGCCGGACGCGGTTTCAGCGCAACACCATTATCATTGTCGCTGATTATCGTGTCAGCAGTAACAGGCCAGTCGTACATCTCCCATCCCAGTCCCTGATAGAAATTCCCGACTTTAAAATAGCGCGACTGCGCGGTGCGGATAGCATTACGCAGCACGGCATTGCCCGAAGATAAACGGTTGGGATCCACACTGGCCTGCATAAAGGTGAGCATGTCGCGCGCGGTGGATTTAACGCCGTAGGCTTCGGCATCCAGCATACCGGGCGAGACCCGAACCGGCTGGTCATTTTTATAGCCCCAGGCGTAATTCAGCATCATCGACGGTGGCACGGTGATATAGGTACGCGTCAGTCGTAGCGGCTGAAACACATTTCGCGTCATCGCCTGCTCATAATCGCCCTTCACCATCAGCGAACCAAACAGACCAATACTGGCGTTCGAGTACTGACGCAGGGTGCCAGGCGCGGCCTCTGGCTGCCAGTTTTGATAGAAGCTGAGCAGCGAAGCCTGATCGGTGACGTCATCGGGCAGCTGTAAAGGCAGGCCGCCCGCGGTATAGGTCGCCAGATGCAGCATGCGCACCCGTCGCCACTGCTCACCCGTCAGCTGCGGCCAGACCTTCTGCACCGGGTCGTTAAGGCGGATTTCGCCGTTGCGGATCATGACCCCGGCCAGGGTACCGGTAAACGTTTTACTCACCGAGCCCAGCTCGAACAGCGTGTTTTCCGTGACCCGGCGCCCTGATTCAAGATCGGCTACGCCGAAGTTCACAAACTGCGCCCGGCCTTTATAAAGCACCGCCACCGACATGCCGGGGATCGCCTGCTGCTCCATCAGCGGGTCGATCGTGGCTTTAACCAGAGAAGTGACCTGCTGTGAAGAGAGATCGGCGGCAACACAGCTGGCACAGAAAGACAATAACGCAAAGTAAAACAAAGACTTTTTCATTGGCAACAAAAGGATTCTTTACTGAATTAAATTATTTACATTGGCTGGCGCAGGCCTGCACACACATCTGAGCCTGTGAACTGCAGGCACCGCTGTCCCGGGTGTTACAGTGGGATTGCTCTGTGTAGCAGTTGGTCTGGCAGGCCGAGAGATCGCAGCGTGCAGCGACGGGCGTCAGCTGAACCAGGGGTGCGCGGGCCGGAAAAAGCGGTGCGGGCTGAGCGAAGGCGCTGCTGCCCAGTAATCCGGACAGCAGCAGAGTAAGGATAATTTTCATAAGAGTTCTCCAGTGGGACGCTGCACTAAGTATGGCCAGTCTGGCGCGCCCCGTCAGAGAAATCTAATCAAATTGAGACAACAGGGGGATGTTGGGTGACATTTACTACGCCACGGCTGTAGATATCGTTGAGCCGGGCAACATAACGATCGGTATCGTGCTGCTCTTTGATACGCAGAATGGCCGCCTCACCTTTTTCCTGCAGCATTTCGGGACGTTCGATGATGGCCAGGATCGTTGATTTCAGCCCCTCCACCAGCGACTGGCGCAGCTGCGTTTTCAGCTCTGCCGAGGTAATGCTGTATTCACGGTCAGCGTTCAGGGGACTCGCAATCACCCAGCCCGCGCTGGCGGGATTAATTTCGGGCAATGCGCGAACGTTACTGGTGATCACCGGGCAGCCGTTGGCCTGCATTTCCAGCACCGAAAAACCGTAGGTCTCCTGCCAGGTTGGTAACAGTCCGGCATCGCTCTGACGGAATAGCTGCATCAGCGCACTGTTTTCCATCTGAGAATGATGCGTGAAACAGCGATAGCGTTTGATACGGTTCTCAATGCCCGTGTAAAAAGCCTCATCATCCTGGAACTGGCGGTGAGCCACGTTACGACGCTTGGCGAGATCGCCAATCAGCTGCACATCCAGCTGCGACTCGTCTACTTTACGCTCTTCAATCAGCTCGCTGATTGCCAGTACCACTTCAGCCCCGCCTTTGCGATAGAACTCGTTACCGGCAAAAATCAGTTTCAGCACGCCGGATTGTCGCGGCGCTTTATGCTGAACGAATAGCTTCTGTGGCGGATGCAGCACCAGGGTTTTGCGGCGAATTTGCTGAGCGATATCCGGTTTGAACAGCTTCATCTGAATGTTCAGCGTAGCGTCTGAGATAGCAATCAGCCCCAGGCAGTTATCTTTTAACAGATAAGGGATCAGGCGTTTCAGCTCAGGGTTATCCTGCTTGGCAACACCCGCAACCGGCAGCACACGCGGCAGCTCCGTTTCAAAGGATGCGACCCACTTCTGCTGGGTGATCGCGACTTCGTTAAACAGATGCAGGATGTCAGCCCGCGATGCCCCTGAAAAAGGCACAGGCTGAAAGACAAAAGTTTTATTCTTTTTAAGCAAACGGGTTCGTAACGGATTAATAAAGTAAAAAAGATTGCTCTTTTTCAGGTTGATATACTGGTTATCCGGATTAACTAAGATATTACGTTGCTCCGGATACTGGTTATTAGTGATTCCAATTTTCATGGTCATTTTCCAGAGTCCTTTATGTCCAGAGTGATCTATATCACGCGATTGCTGTGGATAGATTTGAGCAATATCCTAAAAGCCCCTCCAGACGCACATTCCACAGTTTTTCTAATGATTTATCCCGGTGATTAAACGACCACAGTTGTCTCTGATTCCCAGGGTTATCTTTTTATTAACAGGTGTATGCAGATATGTCAGGCCAACTCACCCTTGATGAATCGGGGATTATTAAGACAGCATTCGCGCCATTTTTATGTCAAAATTTTATTGTTTATGATGAATGATATTAAGACGAAGCGTCCCTTTAGTTTATAACTTTTAACGTAATATACGGGGGCGGGATCATACAGGTTTGGCGGGCGTCCTCTGACGCCTTACTGACCCTGAGACGTTCCATCCGTAAAGACGACATTGATGAAACAAAGGATGCAGTTTACTCGTCCATGCACCCTTTTAGTCCGTCAATTTGCCACTTCAGCGTGCACTACGTCAGAAACCCAGCGTGCAAAATAACCGGCCTGACTCAATATAAGGTGATGATTTTAAATAATTTAATGGCAATCTGTCGCGCAGGCACCTCTCTGGTACAAAAGTTGCAGGAATAAGGTATGCAGACAGGAGAGCAATATGAAAGCAATCGTGATTGGTGGCGGTATTGGCGGAATGAGCAGCGCCATTGCGCTGGAGAAAGCCGGAATCGACGTGGAAGTTTATGAAGCAGTACAGGAAATGAAGCCCGTCGGCGCGGCGATTTCCATCTGGCCCAACGGGGTTAAATGCCTGAATGCGCTGGGAATGAAAACCGCACTGCGTCAGCTGGGCGGCAATATGGCCTATATGGCTTATCACGACGGCACGACCGGCGCCCCCCTGACCCGCTTCAGCATGGAGCCGATGGTGAAACAGGTGGGCGAGTATCCCTGTCCGGTGGCGCGCGCCGAGCTGCAGGCGATGCTGATTGATACCTTTGGCCGTGAGCGGGTGCAGTTTGGTAAGCGGGTGATCCAGGTTGAAGAGACCACAGACGGCGTGATCGCCACCTTTTCCGACAACAGTCAGGCCCGCGGCGATTTTCTGATTTCCGCAGATGGTACCCATTCGGTGATCCGCGAGTATGTGCTGGAAGAGAAGCTGGAGCGCCGTTATGCCGGTTACGTTAACTGGAATGGGCTGGTCACTATTGACGATCGCATTGCGCCCGCCGACCAGTGGACCACCTTCGTGAATGACGGCAAACGTGTGTCATTGATGCCGGTCAGCGGCAATCGGTTCTACTTCTTCTTTGATGTGCCGCTGCCGAAAGGATTGCCCCAGGATCGCAGCACGGTGAAAGCGGATTTGACCGGCTATTTCCAGGGCTGGGCGGAGCCGGTGCAGCAGCTGATTGCGGCGATTAATCCGGACACCACCAATCGGGTTGAGATCCACGACATCGAACCGTTCAGCCGTTTTGTAAAAGGACGTGTTGCTCTGCTGGGCGATGCGGCCCACAGCACCACGCCCGATATCGGTCAGGGCGGCTGCGCGGCAATGGAAGATGCCGTGGTACTGGCCTCCACGCTGGCCTCGCATTCGCTGGGCATCGAAGATGCACTGCTGCGCTATCAGGCGCGACGCGTTGAACGGGTAAAAGATCTGGTGCTGAAAGCGCGCAAACGCTGTGACGTAACCCATGCGCATGACCCGGCGGTCACGGCGGAGTGGTATCAGTCACTGAAAAGTGAAACCGGTGAGCGGGTGCTGGCCGGAATGTGCGAAACCATTGAAGGCGGCCCGCTGGGTTGACCCAAAAAAGGAGGGCTGTCAGCATGACAGCCCTTTAGGTTATGAATTCGCCAGACCGCGATTTTTCAGCATCGGCTCCAGCTGTGGCGCCGCGCCTCGCCAGCTTTCATAGAGCGTTTTGAGATCGCTGCTGTTACCCCGCGACAGGATCTTCTGTCGGAAGATGTCGCCGTTCTCACGCGTTAGTCCACCCTGCTCCGTAAACCACTGATACCCATCGTCAGCGAGCATCTGCGTCCAGATATAGGCGTAATAACCTGCGGCATAGCCCCCGCCCCAGATGTGCTGGAAATAGCTGGAACGATAACGCGGCGGCACCGCCGTCAGCGCCATATTGTCGCCTTGCAAGGCCTGCTGCTCGAATCCCTCCACGCTTTGTGGTGCGGAATCACGGTTGATGCTGTGCCAGTGAAGATCCAGCAGCGCGGCGGCCAGCAACTCGCTCATCTCATAGCCTTTGTTGAACGTCGCAGCCCGGACGATCTTTTCATGCAGCTCAGCAGGCATCTGCGCCTGAGTCTGATAGTGACGGGCGTAGTTGCGGAACACCGCCGGCTCGCTGGCCCAGTGCTCATTGATCTGCGACGGAAACTCGACGAAATCGCGCGGGGTTTCCGTGCCCGACAGGCTCGGATAGCGCTGGCTGGCAAACAGCCCGTGCAGCGTGTGGCCGAACTCGTGAAACATCGTGATGACGTCGTCCCAGCTCAGCAGCGCCGGTTCACCGGCGGGCGGTCTGGTGTAGTTACAGACGTTGTAGATCACCGGTTTGCTGTCGAGCAGCGTTGACTGGTTGACGAAGTTGCTCATCCAGGCACCGCCGCCTTTACTGTCGCGCTTAAAGAAGTCGGTGTAAAACAGCGCCAGCGGCGTCTCATCGGCATCGAAAATTTCATAGACCTGCACGTCGGGATGATAAACCGGCAGATCCTGGCGCGCAGTAAAACGGATACCATAGAGCTGCGTCGCCGCCCAAAACACCCCATTCTGCAGCACCGAATTCAGCTCAAAGTAGGGCTTAATCTGGTTCTCATCAAGATCGTATCGGGCACGCCTTACCTGTTCGGCATAAAAACGCCAGTCCCAGGCCTGTAGAGTAAAATCACCCTGCTGCTGATCGATAGTCTGCTGGATGTCCGCCGCTTCACGTTCGGCACGTACGCGCGCAGCTGGCACGATGTTGTGCATAAACGCCAGCGCAGCCCTGGGCGTTTTTGCCATCTGATCCTGTAGTTTCCACTCGGCATAGCTGGCAAACCCCAGCAGCCGGGCCTGTTCCGCCCTGACCTGCGCCAGCCGTAACACCAGCTCGCGGGTGTCGTTGTCATCGCCTTTTTCCGTGCGCGTTACGCCCGCCTTAAACAGTGCTTCACGGGTCGCGCGATCGGCGAGGCTCTGCAGCGCGGGTTGCTGCGTGGTGTTCTGCAGCACCAGCAGCCAGCTTTTCTCCAGCCCGCGCGCCTGCGCTTCTGTCTGCGCCACCAGCAGATCGGCCGGTGACAGTCCCGCCAGCTGCTGCACATCATTGACGACAAGTCCGCCTGCTTTAGTGGCGGCCAGCAGTTTATTGGTGAAGCGGGTACTGAGCCGTGCGGCTTCCTGATTCAGCGCTTTGAGCTGCTGCTTCTGCGCCTCCGGCAGATTGGCGCCCGCCAGCTGGAAACGCTGCCAGATCACCTCGACCAGCCGTTTTGATTCGGCATCCAGTTTTGCGCGCTGCAAATAGACCGCGTCGAGCCGTGAAAACAGCGGGCGGTTCAGCATGATGTCATCGTTAAGCGCGGTAAGCTGGGGTGCTATCTCCTCATCCACCTGCTGCAGAAAGGGGCTGGTATGCGCCGAGGTCATGGCACCGAAGACCAGATTCACCCGGTTGAGCAGTTGTCCGCTCTTCTCCAGCGCTTCGAAGGTGTTAAGAAAAGTAGGCGCTTCGCTGTTCTGGGCGATCGCCTCGATCTCCTGACGCTTCTCCTCGATGCCCGCCTGCAGCGCAGGCAGGAAATCCTGCTCCTCAATCTGGTCAAAGGGAGGTGCCTGATAAGGCAGTGTGCTGACGCTAAAGAAGGGATTCTGACGGGCGTTCATGGTTCGCTCCTGATGGGCATCGCAAAGTCTTATCCTGACAGGTTGCCGCGCAGGCCACAACTCAGGCGATTTGCTGTTGATAAACGCTGATAATTTCACCGGCAATCGCCACCGCAATCTCGGCGGGCAGCTTGCCTTTGACGTCCGGCAGGCCAATCGGACAGCGCAGGCGTGCCAGCGGTTCGTCCGCCACACCCTTGCCTGCCAGCCGGTAGCGGAAACGCTGGTTTTTCGTCTCAGAACCGATCAACCCGGCATAGCGGAAATCGCTGCGTTTCAGTACCGCCTCGCACAACTCAAAGTCGAGCGGATGATGATGGGTCATGATGATGAAATAGCTGCCCGCAGGTGCCTGCGCCACGCAGTCGACCGGGTCCTCCGGCTGCCAGGTGACCACGCCCGCGGGAACGTGGCTGAACTGCCCTGGACGGTTGTCGATCCAGTTTATGTGACAGGGTAACGTTGCCAGCAGGTTCACCAGCGCCCGTCCGACGTGGCCCGCGCCAAACAGGTAGATTTCCGGCTGCGCCTGCAGCAGTGGCTCAAACAGCAGTGTGGTTTTACCGCCACAGCACTGTCCGAGCCGCGCGCCAAGACTGAAATCCTCGGTGTGTGGTGCGGTCGCCCCGCTCTGCAGCATTGCCCTTGCCTGAGCGATACACGCAAACTCCAGATGACCCCCTCCGATAGTGAGAAAGCTCTCCTGCCGGGTGACGACCATTTTGCTGCCGCTGTCACGTGGCACCGAACCGTGCTCACTCAGCACAGTGATTAATACACAGCTCTGGCGTTTTTCACGTAACTGATGCAGCACGCCGATCCAGTCATGATAGATCATCAACGGCTCCCGTCAGGCGCTGTACGCCCCAGAAGACACGCTCCGGCGTGGCAGGCGCATCCAGCAACGGATGCTGCCGGTAATCGGCCACACTGGCGACCGCATCCTGCAGTGCGCACCAGGCGGCGATACCCAGCATAAACGGCGGTTCACCGACGGCCTTGGAGTGGAACACCGTGTCTTTCGGGTTTTTGCGGTTCTCTACCAGCGTCACCCGCAGGTCCGCCGGCACGTCGCTGATGGCGGGAATTTTGTAGCTCGCCGGACCATCAGTCAGCAACTGGCCTTTATCACTCCACACCAGCTCTTCGCAGGTGAGCCAGCCAACGCCCTGAACGAAGCCGCCTTCGACCTGGCCAATGTCGATGGCCGGGTTCAGCGAGGCCCCGACGTCATGCAGGATGTCGGCACGCAGCAGGCGGGACTCACCGGTTAAGGTGTCGATCACCACTTCACAGCAGGCCGCGCCATAGGCGTAGTAATAGAATGGCGTGCCACGCCCGGCCACCCGGTCGTAATGAATACCCGGCACGCGATAGTAGCCGGTGGCGGAGAGCGGTACCTGATTCAGCCAGGCCAGTTTCGCCACTTCGGCGAAGGTGTAATGTTTCTCTCCGGCACGTACCACGCCGTTGCGGAAGCTCACCGTCGCCGCGTCGCAGTGATGCAGTTCGCAGAGCATGGCGGTCATGCGGTCGCGCAGGATTTCAGCCGCATTCTGCGCCGCCTTACCGTTAAGATCAGCGCCGCTGGAGGCCGCTGTCGGCGAGGTATTAGGCACTTTACCGGTGTCGGTGGGGGTGATCTGGATTTTATCAGTCTCAATCTGCAGCACTTCGGCGACAATCTGAATCACCTTGGTGTTCAGCCCCTGGCCCATCTCAGTACCGCCATGATTCAGCTGTACCGTGCCATCGGTGTAAATCAGGATCAGCGCACCCGCCTGATTGAGGAAGCTGGAGGTAAAAGAGATGCCAAATTTTACCGGCGTCAGCGCCAGACCACGTTTCAGCAGCGGACTGCGGGCGTTGAACGCCGTGATTTCCGCGCGACGTGCCTGATAGTCGCTGCTCTGCTCCAGCTGTTCGGTGATTTCATCCAGCAGATTGTCCTCGACCTGCTGGTGGTAATGGGTAATGTTGCGATCCTGCTTGCCATAGTAGTTACGCTTGCGCAGCGCCAGCGGGTCCAGTCCACGGTGGCGGGCGATGTGATCCATGATCTGTTCAATCGCCACCATACCCTGCGGTCCGCCAAAGCCGCGATAGGCGGTGTTCGAGGCGGTGTTGGTACGGCAGCGATAGCCCGTAACTAACGCATCACCGAGGTAATAGGCGTTATCGGCGTGAAACATGGCACGATCGACAATGGATCCGCTAAGATCCAGCGAATAACCGCAGTTTCCGGCCAGATCGATTTTGATGCCACACAAACGACCATCCTCTTCAACGCCTGCGTCGTAGCGCACAAAGAACGGATGCCGTTTGCCGGTAACGCGCATATCGTCGCGGCGTGAAAGCCGCATCTTAGCCGCCCGGCCGGTCTGACGCGCCACGATAGCGCAGAGACAGGCCACACCGGCCGCCTGCGTCTCTTTGCCGCCAAATCCACCCCCCATCCGGCGCATATCAATCGTCACCTGATTCAGGCTGATGCCCATTACTTCCGCCACCAGCTTCTGCACTTCAGTAGGGTTCTGGGTTGAGGAGAAAACCTGCAGCTGCTGATCTTCGCCCGGAATGACCATTGCCGTCTGGGTTTCCAGATAGAAATGCTCCTGGCCGCCAATGTTAAACGACCCGCTGACCCGATGCGGCGCGCGCGCCAGCGCTGCTTCCACATCACCGCGCTGATGGACGTGGGGTTCCTGTACAAAGCTGCCCTGCGCCAGCGCCTGCTCCACATCCAGCAGCGGTTCCAGCACGTCGTACTCAATCACCGCCGCGGCTGCGCCCAGACGCGCAGCGTCAGGGGATTCCGCCGCCACCGCGATCACGATTTGCCCCAGATATTCCACTTTGTCATGCGCAAGCAGCGGATCGCCCGGCTCGAGCGGCCCGACATCATTGATACCAGGCACATCCTGCCAGGTTAAAACGCTCACGACGCCAGGAATCGCGTAGCACGGCTGTACGTCTATACCCAGGATGCGCGCATGCGCGTGCTCGCTCAGACGCGGACAGAGATGCAGCAGACCCGGCAGCTCTGGCTTGTCGTCAATAAAACGCGCTTCGCCGGAGACATGTTTTTCCGCACTTTCATGACGGTGACTGCGACCCACGCCACTCTGTAATTCTGCGGCATACTGCGCCTTGATCACGGCTTCGTTGAGTTCAGGACGATTATGAGACATAGCGGGAGACCTCAAGGCAGGTGATTTCGCCGTTGTGGCGATGCCAGTAGCGGCGCAGCAGGTTTCGCGCCACCTGAAGGCGGTAGTCACTGCTGGCGCGGAAATCGGAAAGCGGCTGGAAGTCCTCTGCCAGCGCCGTGGCTGCACGTGACACCGTCACGGAATTCAGCGGTTGACCGATGAGTGCCTGTTCACAGTGACGGGCACGCTGCGGTGTGGCCGCCATGCCACCAAAGGCGATGCGGGCGGTGCTGACCACACCCTGTTCGACCTTCAGGTTAAAGGCGGCGAACACGGCGGAAATATCATCATCCAGCCGTTTAGAGACTTTCCAGGCGATAAAGTCAGGTGACACCGTCACCTTATCGATGCGAATAGCGCGGATAAATTCCCCTTTTGCCAGCTGCGTCTGGCGATAGCCAGTAAAGAACTGGTCCAGCGGCAGGCTGCGCTGCTGCTCACCGCGCTGTAACAACAGGCTGGCATTCAGGGCCAGCAGTACCGGCGAGGCATCCCCTATCGGTGAGGCGTTGCCAATGTTACCGCCGAGTGTGCCCTGCAGGCGGATTTGCAGCGAGGCAAAACGCTGCAGCATCTCGCTGACGCCGGGAATCCGGCTGGCAAGAAACTCGCTGACCTGCTGGAGTGATGCGCCTGCGCCCAGCAGGTAGTGATCGTCAAATTCGCTGCAGACTTTCAGCGCGGCAACCTGCTCCAGCGCAATCAGCAGCGGAATTCGCTTATGCTGCTGAGTAATCTGCAGGCTGAGATCGGTGCCACCGGCAATCAGCTTCGCATCGGGATGTGCCAGATAGATTGCCGCCAGCTGAGCCGGCGTTTTCGGCAGGAAGCAGCGGCGACCTTCGCCGCCTATCTCCTGCATCTCCGGGGTGGCCAGTGCTTCCAGCCGCTGCACAGTGGCAGCCGCGCTGTGATCAAACTGGTCCGTGACCGGCTGCGAGCAAAGCTGTTCGGCGGCAGCCATAATTGGCCGGTAACCGGTGCAGCGGCAGAGGTTGCCTGCCAGTGCAGTCTCCGCCTGTTGACGATCCCAGCCCGCTGTATTTTTTTGCAGGCTGAACAGCGACATCACAAAACCTGGCGTGCAGAATCCGCATTGTGAGCCGTGGCAGTCGACCATCGCCTGCTGCGCAGGATGCAGTGCGCGACCGTGACGCAGATCCTCGACCGTAATCAGCTGTTTGCCCTGCAACGCGGAGACCAGCGTCAGGCAGCTGTTGACCGTTTCATACTGCATTTCTCCCCCGACGACTTTGCCGAGAGTGACGCTGCACGCGCCACAGTCGCCTGAAGCACACCCCTCTTTGGTGCCAGGGCGATGCTGACGGGTGCGCACATAGTTAAGCACAGTGAGATTCGGGTCGAGCGCAGTTTCGCTGACCAGCTGGTTGTTTAACAGAAACTGGATCATGCCGCTTGCTCCTGTGCATCGCGCTGCCAGACCGGACGACCACCGACCCAGGTCTGGGCAATGTTGCGGTCGTCGCCCAGCGTCATTAAGACAAATAATTTTTCCCAGATATCTTTGCTGTTACCGATGCGCAACTGCTGCAGCGCAGACACCGCCGGGTCGAGTACCACAAAATCCGCCTCTTTGCCGATGTTGAAATTCCCGATCGCATGGTCGAGATCCAGCGCGCGCGCCCCGCCCAGCGTGGCGTGATAAAAGGCTTCGGCGGCACTGAGCCGATAGTGCTGCAGCTGACCGACTTTGTAAGCTTCGCCCAGCGTCTGCAGCATGTTAAAAGTGGTGCCTGCACCGACATCGGTGCCTATCCCCACTTTCACGCCCTGCTGCCAGCTGCGCTTAATGTTAAACAGGCCGCTGCCGAGAAACAGGTTTGAAGTGGGACAGAAAGCGATTGAAGAATCGGTATCGTGCAGACACTGCCACTCTTTCTCTTCCAGGTGCAGGCAGTGCGCAAAGACGCTGCGTCGGCCGGTCAGCTGATGATGATGATAAACATCCAGATAGCCCTCGCGCTCCGGGAACAGCGCTTTCACCCAGGCGACCTCCTGCGGGTTTTCGCTGAGATGGGTGTGCAGCCAGGTATCGGGAAACTCCTGACGCAGTTGCTGCACTTTTGCCAGCAGCTGCGGGGATGAGGTCGGCGCAAAGCGCGGCGTCAGGGCGTAGCTCAGCCGTCCACGCTGGTGCCAGCGTTCAATCAGCGCCCGCGTCTGCTGGTAGCTCTGCTCCGGCGTTTCAGTAAGATTATCGGGCGCATTGCGATCCATCATCACTTTACCGGCGATCAGCCGCATGTTCAGGGCTTCCGCCGCGCTGAACAGCGCTTCCACCGATTGCGGATGGACGGTGCCAAACACCAGCGCGCTGGTGGTGCCGTTAGAGAGCAACTGATGCAGGAAAAAGGCGGACATTTTTGCAGCGTGATCGGGGCAGTGATACTGCGCTTCGACCGGGAACGTGTAGTGATTCAGCCACTCCAGCAGCTGTTCGCCAAATGCGCCAATCATCTCTGTCTGCGGATAATGAATGTGGGTATCGACAAAACCTGGCACGATCACTTTGCCGCGCAGGTCAGTCACCGGATGACCCGACAGCATCGCCTCACTGTTCTCCCAGCTCTCCAGCCCTGCCACGTGACCATCACGCAGCAGCAGCACCCCATCCTCCAGATAGCGCGCCTGCCCGACCAGGTCGTCGGGATGATCCACCACGCCAGTGAAGTCAAAGAAGCTGGCGCGTATCGCCGTGTCGGTTGCTGATAGCATGGTTTGTCCTTTCTGAAAGCGCGATTTAATATCTGCAGATGATTCTCTCTTTAACACCTTGCAACCTGCGTGCCAGAACCTCCATCAAAGAAATCCCTTATATTTCAATAAATAAGGACATTCCAGGTGTTGCGCAACGAAATTAGCCCTCTGACAGCTTAGCAACCGTTTGCATAGCACATGCAAACGGTTGCTAATTAAAATGGAGCGCATTGAACATTTTGAGCATGGCCTGCTGCTCGTACAGCTGCCCTTTTAAGGTGCAGGCTGCCCCGAAAAGGCGCAGCAGATAGCAAAGTAAAATCCGTTTACAGGCCGGGTCGCTTTTCCACGCGCAGAAGCGGAAATGAAATGCTATGGTGAAGCCATCGACGTTGAAAATGGCATAAGGAACAGTGAGATGATTATTTTTGTCACCGGCGCGACCGCCGGTTTTGGTGAATGCATCACCCGCCGCTTTATTGAAAATGGTCACAAAGTGATCGCCACCGGACGCCGCGCCGAACGATTGAAAGCGCTGAAGGATGAGCTGGGCGAAAACCTGTATACCGTGCAGCTGGATGTACGTAACCGTGCCGCCATTGAAGAGGCCGTGGCGCAGTTACCGGCGGAATGGCGCAATATCGATGTGCTGGTCAACAACGCCGGTCTGGCGCTGGGCATTGAGCCTGCGCACAAGGCCAACGTTGAAGACTGGGAAAATATGATCGACACCAATACCAAAGGCCTGGTCTACATGACCCGCGCCCTGCTGCCACAGATGGTGGAGCGTGATGTGGGTCATATCATCAATATCGGTTCGATTGCCGGTAGCTGGCCTTATGCCGGTGGCAACGTTTATGGTGCCACCAAAGCGTTTGTGCGACAGTTTAGCCTTAATCTGCGCACCGATTTGCACGGCACCGCCCTGCGCGTGACCGACATCGAGCCGGGTCTGGTGGGCGGCACCGAGTTTTCCAGCGTGCGTTTTAAAGGCGACGATGATAAAGCGGGTCAGGTTTATGAAGGGGCTAAAGCACTGACGCCAGAAGATGTGACAGAGGCGGTCTGGTGGGTCGCCATGCTGCCTAAGCATGTCAACATCAACAGCCTTGAGATGATGCCGGTCAGCCAGACGCTGGCGGGCCTGAAAGTCCACAAGCCGTAACGCTCTGCAGCGCCAGCCCGCCTGGCTGGCGCTATCCGCGTCCCCAGCCCAGAACGATGATCAGCATGCCGCTGAACGCGATCAGTGCTCCACTCCAGTCCCATGCGCTTAATTTTACGCCATCCACTACCCGTAACCAGAGCAGCGCGGTGAGCACATAGACGCCACCATAGGCCGCATAAACCCGTCCGCTGGCGGCAGGATGCAGGGTCAGCAGCCACACAAACAGCCCCAGACTGGCCGCAGCGGGCAATACCAGCCAGACTGAGCCGCCTTTTTTCAGCCACAGCCACGGCAGAAAGCAGCCGATAATCTCCGCCAGTGCTGTAACAAAAAACAACAAGACGGTCTTAATTAGCACCCTTACCTCTCCTGAACGTAAACAAACGACTCACCGCTGGTTGGCAAATAAACACCGATGATATACTAAGAATCTATGCCATCAGGCTATTTTATTTGCCAGTCCAGACCCTGACAGTGCTCACCCTCCTCACGTACCTGACGTATGACATGTACGCTGTGGTTTCTCCACGCTGTCCGCGTCGGGACTGACTGCAACAATGACGCCTGATGGGATAGATAGGCTCGTAAAGTACCCGCTGCAACCGCCATCGCAGATGCCGGTTTTTGCGTTAACTAAAGGATATTGTGATGAAAAAAATGATCCCTGCCGTGCTGTTGGTTCTGCTCTCCTCTGCGGCATTCACTGCCACTGCGAACACGAATCGTCTGATCATTGAAGATGGCAGCACCGCGCTGGGCAACGAAGCGGCGCGCCAGGATAAAGAGCAATGGAATGACACGCGCATGCTGCGTAATAAAGTGAACACTCGCGTCGAAAAAGAGTTTGATAAGACCGATCGTGCCTTTGATACCCGCGACAAATGCGAGCAGAGCCTCAATCTCAACGCTTACTGGGAACCTAACACCCTGCGTTGTCTGGACCGCCGTTCAGGTCGCCCGGTCGCGCCGTAATTTTGAGCTATAGTAATGACGGACGACTAACATAAGGAAGACGTGATGAAGCTACAGAGGGTTTTGTTAAGCGCGGCGTTTTTAGCTCTGCCGCTGATGGCACAGGCATCCTGTGAGTCGGTGAAAGCCGATATCAGCCAGAAAATTATTCAGAACGGTGTGCCTGAATCAGGTTTTAGTCTCGACGTCGTCGCCAACGATCAGGTTGATCAGGCGGGCGGTCAGGTCGTCGGACATTGTGAAAACGACACACAAAAGATTGTTTATAAGCGTACAGGCCGTGACGACGAAGCCAGCGTCCCCGCCAGTGCCGGCAGTTCGCAGGACGCGCCTGCACAATAGTCAGAGTCAAATCAGGGCGACATTCTGTCGCCCTGCCTGCTAGTCCGCCTGTTCCGGCCGCTGACGCGGCATCATCCACGCCACACCTACCGCAAACAGTGCTATTACCAGTGCCACGACGAACACCCAGTGCAGTGATGTCGCAATAGCAGCCACCATCTGCTGCAGGGTTTCCGGTTGCAACTGCTGACGACTGGGTTCGGACATAATCTGCTGTACCGGATCCTGTACCTGTGGCAGTCGCCATTGCAGGTTAAGGTTCAGCACTGCGCCCATAATCGCCGTCCCCACTGCCGAGCCGATCATCCGGCTGAACATGATTGACGCGGTACAGATGCCGCGGATCTGGTAGTCCGCCTGGTTCTGCACAGAGACCAGAAACGTGGTGCTGGTCATCCCCATACCGGTCCCAATCAGAAACGCCGTGAAGCCCGCCTGATAGAGAGAGCTTGCAGGCTGTAAGAACAGCAGCAAGGCACTGCCGGTGACCAGCAACAGCGCACCGAGCTGGGCGGTAAAACGATAAGAGGTGTGCAGCATCAGTCTGCCGCTCAGGGTACTGGCCAGCGGCCAGCCTATCGACATCATCGCCAGCACGCTGCCCGCCTGTAACGGTGAGCCGCCGCGAATCCCCTGGATCCAGGTGGGCAAAAACGCGCTGATGCCCATCATGGCCGCCCCGATAATCAGATTGCCCGCATTACCGGCCACGATAAGCCGGCTGCGCCAGATGATCAGCGGAAACAGCGGTGCCGCTGAACGCTGCTCATGGCGCTTAAGCTGCCAGCCCGCGAACAGTGAGAACATCAGGAACGGTACCAGCCAGATGCCCAGCTGTTCTGCCTGCAATAGCGCCACCAGCAGGGCCGTCACGCAGAGCATAAGCCAGCCGCTGCCTGCCAGGTTCAGCGGCTGCGATTTCTCCTCCTTCTGGTGCGCCGGTAGCCAGCGCGCCAGCATCAGCATGCTGATCAGGCCAATCGGCAGATTGACCCAGAAAATCACCGACCAGCTAAAATGCTGCACCAGCCAGGCACCGGTCAGCGGCCCGACGATCGCTGCCACACCCCATACGCTGGAGAGCCAGCCCTGCACGCTGGCACGTTCGCGCGGCGAATAGATATCCGCCACGATAGTGGAGCTGAGTGGCATGATTGCACCTGCTCCCAGGCCCTGAAATGCCCGGAAAAGAATTAGCCAGGTCATGGTATGGGCAAAGCCACACAGCACCGATCCCGCCAGGAAGATTGCGGTCCCGACAAAAAACATTGTTTTGCGCCCCACCATATCCGCCAGCCGCCCATAAAGCGGTACGCTGACCGCCTGAGTCAGCAGATAAATGGAGAAGACCCAGCCAAACTGTGAGAAACCGCCGAGGTCAGCAATGATGGTGGGCATCGCGGTGGCGACAATGGTGACCTCAATGGCCGCCATAAACATCGCCAGCATGCAGGCAATTAAGATCCAGTGGCGATGTCCGGTCTGGAGTTGTGCGCTTTCAGTCATAGGGTTCCTTTTTTAATCTGCAAGGCTAGCGCAAAAACAGCCAAAGCAGTTTCCCGCGCGTGCGCATCTTCTGCGCCATCTGTGACGGTGTCACCAAAGTCGATGAATTTTTTTTATTGTCGCATTAGCCCAGCGGCTATGCGGCTTTAACACCATTTTAACCTGTTTCTATCTGCCTGATATATGGCTTAAAAGCTGGCTTGTGCAAAAAAGGCCTGTTATAGCATAACCCTATCTTATTCGGTATTCGCTGAAAAAGAGTGGATAAACAGTCATTTTATCTACATTTTATCGCAGTTTCGGTTTTGGGTGCGGTGGCAGTTTTTGTCGCTCTTGTCGGACTGCTTAGGGTTCGTATAACAATTGAGATCGTCATCAGGGAGATTCTCCTATGCAAAATGCTTCACTGGCCCAACGCGCCGGTCTGGCACTGCTTGCAGTGGTCGCGGTGATCGCAGTGCTGATCTGGGGCTTAGGCTGGGATCAGCTGGTCGCACGTAAAGTCGATCTGCTCTATCTCGGGCAGCAACACCTCTTCTTAGTTTTCTGGTCAATGTTGTTCGCTCTGCTGGTCGGTATCCCCAGCGGCATTCTGCTCAGTCGCCCGTTTGCGCGTCGCTGGGCCGAATATGTGATGCAGATTTTCAATGTAGGTAACACCCTGCCACCGCTCGCGGTGCTGGCGCTGGCGATGGTAATAATCGGCATTGGTGATCGTCCGGCGCTGATTGCGCTGTTTCTGGCGTCGTTGCTGCCCATCGTCCGCAACACCTTCTCTGGCCTGAGTGCGGTTCCTCCGTCGCTGATTGAGGCCGCCAACGGCATCGGTATGACCAAATGGCAACGTCTGCGTCAGGTTGAACTGCCCAATGCCATGCCAGTAATCCTCGCCGGCGTGCGCATCGCCACCGCCATCAACGTTGGCACCGCTCCACTGGCCTTCCTGATTGGTGCCAGCAGCTTTGGTGAACTGATCTTCCCGGGTATCTATCTGAATGACTTCCCGACGCTGATTCTGGGCGCTGTTGCCACCGCACTGGTGGCGCTGGTCCTGGATATGATGCTGGCCGCGCTGGGCCGCTTTCTGAGTCCGCATGCTGCGGCCTGACCACAAGGAGCTTTGTAATGCTAACGAAGTGGATTAAGAAAAGCGTTGTCGCGCTGACTGCGACGCTGCTGCTAAGCCAGACGGCGCAGGCTGCCGCCCCGCTGGTGATGGCAACCAAAAGTTTTACCGAGCAGCATATTCTGTCCGCGATGACGGTGCTGTGGCTGCAGAAGAAAGGCTTTGAGGTGGTTCCTAAACGTAATATCGCCACCACCATTGGTCGTAATGCTCTGCTGAATAAGCAGATTGATATGGTCTGGGAATATACCGGTACGTCACTGATCATCTTTAACCATATCAATCAGCCCATGTCTTCACAGCAGGCGTATGAGACGGTGAAAAAGCTGGATGCAAAGCTCGGGCTGGTCTGGCTTAACCCGGCACCGATGAACAATACCTATGCCTTTGCCATGACCCGCGCACGGGCCGAAAAAGAAGGTATCAGCACGATGTCGCAGCTGGTTGCGAAGATTGAGCAGGTGCGTAAATCTGACCCGGATCATAACTGGCGTCTTGGTCTGGACCTGGAGTTCTCTGGTCGTTCCGATGGTATGAAGCCGCTGCAGAAGACCTACAACCTGGCGCTGGATCGTCCGCAGATACGTCAGATGGACCCGGGTCTCGTTTACAACGCCATTCGCGATGGATTCGTCGATGCCGGTCTGATCTACACCACCGATGGACGGGTTAAGGGCTTCGACCTGAAAGTGCTGGAGGATGATAAACACTTCTTCCCAAGCTACAACGTGACGCCGGTCGTGCGTCAGGATGTGCTGGCGAGCCATCCGGGGCTGGATACCGCGCTTAATCAGCTTTCTGCGCAGATCACCGATGAGGCGATCACAGAACTGAACAAGCGGGTCGATATCGATCATGAGTCACCGGAAAACGTGGCGCGTGATTTCCTTCAATCTAAAAACATGCTGTAAGGAGGCACTGTGGATACCCTTCACTACATCATGGATAACTGGAGCACTCTGCTCACCCTGAGCTGGCAGCACAGCTGGCTGGTGCTGGTGGCAGTCGGCCTGGCCATTGTGATTGGTGTGCCGCTTGGCATTCTGATCGTGCGCGTCAGATGGCTGGCAACGCCAATTCTCGGTATCGCCACCGTGGTGCTGACCATTCCTACTATTGCGCTGTTTGGTCTGATGATTCCGGTATTTTCGCTGATCGGTCAGGGCATTGGCGCGCTGCCGGCGATTACCGCCGTGTTCCTCTACTCGCTGCTGCCGATTGTGCGCAATACCCACACCGCGCTGGAGAATCTGCCGGACGGTCTGCGTGAAGCCGGTCGGGGCATCGGCATGACCTTCTGGCAGCGTCTGCGCTGGGTTGAAATCCCGATGGCGCTGCCGGTGATTTTCGGCGGCATCCGTACTGCCGTAGTGATGAACGTTGGCGTGATGGCGATTGCCGCCGTGATTGGCGCGGGCGGCCTGGGCCAGCTGCTGCTGGATGGTATCAGCGGCAGTGATATTCGTATGTTAATTGCCGGGGCATTGATGATTTGTCTGCTGGCTATTTTTCTTGACTGGCTGCTGCACCGTTTACAGCAGGCGCTCACTCCAAAGGGGATTCGATAATGATTACGCTGGAAAACCTGACGAAAACCTTTACTCAGAAAAACGGCACCACGAATAAAGCCGTCGATAACGTCAGCCTGCATGTGCCAGCCGGTGAGATGTGTGTACTGCTGGGGCCATCGGGCTGCGGTAAGACCACCACGCTGAAGATGATTAACCGTCTGATTCCCGCCACCAGTGGCCGGATCCTGATTAATGGCGAAGATACCAGTACCCAGGACACCACCACCCTGCGCCGCAATATTGGCTATGTCATCCAGCAGATTGGTCTGTTTCCCAACATGACCATTGAGGAGAACATTACCGTCGTGCCACGCATGCTGGGCTGGAACAAGAAGCAGTGCCGTGAACGTGCCACCGAGCTGATGAGTATGGTCGCACTGGACCCCACTAAGTTTCTGCATCGCTATCCGCGAGAGATGTCCGGCGGTCAGCAGCAGCGTATCGGCGTGATTCGTGCCCTGGCCGCGGATCCACCGGTGCTGCTGATGGATGAGCCGTTTGGTGCCGTCGACCCGATTAACCGTGAAGTGATCCAGAATGAGTTTCTCGACATGCAGCGTCAGTTAAAGAAGACCGTAATGCTGGTGAGCCATGATATTGATGAGGCGCTGAAGCTGGGCGATCGCATCGCGGTATTTGGCCAGGGTAAGATCGTGCAGTGCGCCAGCCCGGATGAGCTGCTGGCCACGCCGGCCAATGATTTTGTTGGTTCGTTTGTTGGCCAGGACCGCACGCTTAAGCGTCTGTTACTGGTGCAGGCGGGTGACGTGACCGATCAGCAGCCAACTATCACCGTGCGCCGCTCGACGCCACTGTATGAAGCTTTTGGCACCATGGATGAGAACGATATGCGATCGATTACCGTGGTCGATGAGGATGGCAAGCCGCTGGGCTTTGTGAAACGTCGTGAGGCGCGTAACGTGAGTGGCCGTTGTGAAGAGAAGCTGCATACCTTTAAGGTTAGCGGTAAAGCCGAAGAGAACCTTCGCGTGGTGCTGTCAAAACTCTATGAGCACAACACGGTCTGGATGCCGATTGTCGATGAAGACGGTCGCTACAGTGGGGAGATTTCGCAGGATTATATTGCGGATTATCTCAGCTCAGGCCGTACCCGTCGTCGTCTGAATCCCTAGTCCAGTCAGACAAAAGGGCCACTGTGGCCCTTTCAATCGCAGAGAAACCCTCATCAGGCTAAAGCAGACAGCAACACAAAAGATAAATGCGAAGGAAACACGGTCAAAGGAGGAAAGCGTCCCGCGCCAGGACGGCGCGGGACGGGCGAGACCGGATAGTCTGTGATGCTTTGCTGCAGGCCTATGCTCCTATGGCTTTGAGTTTCCGAGTTGTCTGTGAGAGATACATCGGCCCTTCTGCTTTTTAGCTCTCCGTGAGCGTTTCTGCCTCAACCTCTTCCACCGCAGGTGCCTCGTCTGGCAGCACCAGATTGAGCACAATCGCCAGAATTCCGCCAGTCGTCACCGCATGACCAAACAAATTGTTAATCAGCGGCGGGAACTGCTTCAGCACTTCCGGCACCGCTTCCACGCCCAGACCAATCCCGAATGAGATCGCCACAATCAGCATCTCTCGGCGGCCCAGCGGCGTCTGCGTCATCACCCGGATACCCGCCGCGACCACGCTGCCAAACATCACAATGGTTGCCCCGCCCAGCACTGACGGCGGGATCTGCTGCAGCAGCGACCCAATAAACGGAAAGAGTCCCAGCAACCCCAGCATTATTCCCAGCAGCATACCGACATAACGGCTGGCGACCCCGGTCATCTGAATCACGCCATTGTTCTGCGCGAAAGTGGTGTTAGGAAAGGCGGAAAAGACCGCGGCCAGCACGCAACTCAGGCCATCGGCGACAATACCGCCCTGCAGCCGCTGCTGAAAAGGCTGGCCTGTGATCGGCTGCCGGGAAATCAGGCAGTTGGCGGTAAGATCGCCAACCGCTTCAATCACCGCGATGACGGATACCAGCGCAATCGGCAGAAAGATAGTCCAGTCAAAGGCGAAGCCAAACCGGAAGAAGGCAGGCAGCACCAGCCAGTTGCTCTCCGGCGCGACGTGTAGTTGTAAATGGCCGGTTAAGGCCGCCGCAACACATCCCACCGTGATGCCAGCCACTACTGCCACCAGCCGCGCCCAGCGGTTGCGTGAACGGTTCAGGGCCACAATCACCAGCAGCGTCAGCGCACCCAGTGCCAGGTTCTCCGGCGAGCCAAAATCGGTCGCGTTGTGACCGCCAGCCCAGTCGGTGATGCTGACTTTGATCAGGCTGATGCCAATCAGGGTGATCACCGTACCGGTCACTACCGGCGTCAGTACGTTGCGCAGCGAACCGACGCAGCGACTGATCAGTACCGGAATCAGCGCCGCCACCAGGTTGCAGCCAAACAGCATCGCCATAATCTCTTCCGGCGAACCGCCGCGCCCTTTCACCATGAGGCCACCGGACAGGATCACGCCCAGAAAGGCGAAGCTGGTTCCCTGCAGGCAGATCATCCCCGCCCCGACGCCATGAAAGCGTCTGGCCTGCATAAAGGTGCCTAAGCCGGAAACAAAAAGCGACATACTGATCAGATAAGGAAGCCAGGCCTGCAGGCCCAGCACTGAACCAATGATCAGCGGTGGTGTGATGATGCCCACCACACTGGCGAGCAGATGTTGCAGCGCGGCGAAAAATGCCGGGACGGGACCAATGCGGGCTTCGAGCCCATATAACAAACCTTTCTCGTGCGAATGCGACATGGAAGTACTCCGGCTCTGTGTGATAAGCGGAGTTAATGCATTTTCTGCGCCATGACGTCACCTTTTCGTGTGATGCAGGCCAGGTTATTAAATGTTAAGTGGAAATTTTTAAAGAGAGCCAGTGGTCAGCCTGAAACTTTAGACTCACCACCGACCTGGATGACTTGGTTTGTTTCATATTCAGGCGATCTTTGCACTCGCAGCGTGCAGCGTGTCAGGCTCCAGCAGGGAAATATCGATGTAAGGCGTGAGATCGCGCTGCTCTGCACGCGGCAGATAAGGCAATTCACCCAGCAGCGGCGCCCCGATTTTTTCTTGCAGAATTTCAATAATGTCGCTGTATTGTGCCAGGCCCGGATTGATGCGATTCGCTACCCAGCCGACCAGCGGCAGCCCATCCCGTGCTATCGCCTCTACTGTGAGCAGAGCGTGACTGATACAGCCTGACTGGATGCCAACCACCAGCACCACCGGCAGTTGCTGCTCAACAACCCAGCATGAGAGCGGGCGTCCGTCGTTCATCAGGCTGCGCCAGCCACCCGTTCCTTCCACTATCACGCGATCGACCTGTTGCACCAGGCTGGTTAAGCCACGGGTCAGCAAGCCATAATCGATGTTCTGGCCCGGATGGGTGCAGATCTCCTCCTCCTGAAAGACCAGTGGGTTGATCGCCTCATAGGGCAGATCGACAGAGGAAGCGCTTTGCAGAACCTGTGCATCTTTGTTACGCAGGCCATCAGCGGTTTTGACCGCACAGCGCGCAACGGGCTTGTAGCCGGCGGCACTGCATCCGATCTGAATAAAACTTTGTAACAGGGCGCGTGACACCACCGTTTTGCCCACTGCGGTATCGGTGCCGGTAACAAATAGTCTGTTCACTCAACTTCTCCTCTCAAACCGTCGCGGTTAATCGGTGATTAACCTTGCTGCGAACCGGCATTTTAAGGAATGGAGGATGTGAGCGGATTGCGTTAGCGCAAGTTCAGGTCTGCTTAACCTTGCAACAGTTTCACTAACAGATGTCCGTTATACAGCGCGTCTTTGATCAGCGCGGCCCCCCCCAGCGTTCCCGGCTCGCTAAATTCAGTGGGGGCAAGCTGGATACTCGCGCTGTAGGCAGGGAGTGACTGCTGCAGAATGGTATTGCTCACCGCCGGAAAGAGCACATCAGCGGCGGCATTAAGAGGGGAACCGATAAGAATGTGTTGTGGATTAAAGATGTTGACCATCATCGCCAGAATCCGTCCAACGTGATGACCGACGCTGGCGATGGTGTCGCGCGCCAGGCGATCGCCGGACTGCGCGGCCACGCACAGTGACGCCAGCGTCAGGGGCTGATTGTTGAGCAGGCTGTCGGGCTGGGCAGGCAGACGCTGCGCCGCCAGCGCCAGCAGGCTGCCGGTGCTGGCGACCGTCTCCAGACAACCATGATTTCCGCAGTAGCATTGCTGACCATAAGGGTCGATCTGGGTATGGCCGATTTCGACCAGCGCCCTGCCACTTTTATGCAGCAGCTGACCGCCACTGATGACACCAGCGCCCACGGTTTCATCAATGACAATCTGAATCACATCCTGGGCACCGCGTGAGGCACCAAACAGCGACTCCGCCAGCGTCCAGGCTGAAATATCGTGCTGTACAAACACCGGTAAGCCGGTTCGCGCCGCCAGTGTATCGCCCAGCGGCATATCGCGCACTTCATAACCCGGCAAACGATGCACCACGCCGGAGGCGGCGTTAATCAGCCCTGGCAGAGTGATAGCAATCGCCGTGAGGCGTTCCAGCTTCTTTTGATGACGGATAAAAAAGGCATCAACCTGTTCAATCAGTGCAGTGAGTAGCGGCTGCGCAGACTCATCAGGCAGCGGCAGGCTGTCTTCAACCAGCGACCGACTGCTGAGATCGCGCAGCGTAAAGGTCATCGCGCCGCGGTGCAGGCGGATCGCCAGATAGTGCCAGGCGTCGGTATCCAGTATCAGGCCAATCGCCGGACGGCCACGACTGCCGGGATCCTGATATTCAGTCTCCTGTACCAGATGCGCGTCCAGCATTTCACGCACAATTTTGGTGATGCTGGCCGGGGCGAGCTGGGCACGACGGGAAAGTTCGATACGCGAAATGGGACCGTGACGGTCAATTAATCGATAAACGACACCTGCATTGGTCTGCTTGATCTGGTCAATGTGGCCAGGTTGACTGTCCGGATTCACAACCCTGCTCCCGGTTATTTTCGCGCTTCTAAATAAACATGCGCCATGGTGAGGCAGATCAGGCAACAGCGTCAAATATTTGATTAGAAATGTGATTTATCGCACATATTGATGCGCTGAGACGGGCGCTTCAGGGCCGATTTTCCCGCAACAACGCCATCATGTTCTCCATCTGGGCATTCATCTCGCGTCCGGCTGACCAGACCAGCCACAGCTCTGAAATGGCATCCTCTTCCATTAATGGCAACCAGACCAGATCGGCCAGCCGTGCACGCCGAAATGAGGCAGGCAGAATAGAAACGCCCAGACCGGTTGCCACCAGCCCAAGGATGGTCATCGCCTCACCCACTTCCTGGGTGATGTAGGGCTTTATGTGATAGCGGTGCAGCAGCGCCAGAATATCGCTGTAGAGCGCGGTTCCGCCCTGAGGATCGAAAAAGACAAAGGGTTCAGATGCCAGGGCAGTTACAGAGATTTTGTCGGCGTCAGCCAGCGGATGCGCCTTATGCACCACGGCATAGAGCGGCTCGCTCAGTAGCAGTTGATGCCGCAGATCGGCTGGCAGCGGCGTGTTGCGCATTACGCCGAGATCAAGCCGTCCATCGTGCAACGGTGCCAGTTGCTGGCGGGTGTTGATCTCCTGCATATGAATATGCACCTGCGGCCAGCGCTGACGAAAGCGGAACAGCGCATCGGAAACCACGGCGGTAAACGGAGCAGACGAGGTAAAGCCGATCCGCAGCTCCCCCTCTTCGCCCCGGTGCAAACGGGCAGCGCGATCGGCGGCCTGCTCAACCTGCAACAGAATCGCGCGGGAATCGCTCAGCAACTGATGCCCGGCAGCGGTAAGTTGCACGCTGCGGTTGTTGCGATTAAACAGCTTTGCGCCGGTTTCCGCTTCCAGTTGAATAATCTGCTGGCTGAGCGGCGGCTGAGAGATATTCAGGCGCTGGGCTGCCCGCCCGAAATGCAACTCTTCGGCGACCGCCACAAAGTAGCGAAGATGACGCAGCTCGATATTCATATGTTAAACGTCTCATTTGAGATTATTAATATATTAGACATCATAATGCCGCTTTCCTAAGCTGACGACAGGTTTTCTGACAGAGAGGAAGATGTGTGAGTCGCTCAATTCAGGCAACAGTGGATGAGGAAGCAGTGCCTGCTGCGCCAGAGTCCACTGCCGCTTCAGGTTATATCCGCCGGGGAACGCCCAAATTTATGCGTGTGACGCTGGCCCTTTTCTCCGCCGGACTGGCAACCTTTGCCCTGCTCTACTGTGTGCAGCCCATTCTGCCGGTGCTGTCACAGCAGTTTGGTGTCTCTCCGGCGACCAGCAGCCTGTCGCTCTCCATTTCTACCGGCCTGATGGCGCTGGGCCTGCTGGTTACCGGTCCGCTCTCTGATGCCATCGGGCGTAAATCGGTGATGGTGACCGCCCTGATGCTCGCCGCTATCTGTACATTACTCTCGGCTACGATGAGCAGCTGGCACGGCATTCTGATCATGCGTGGGCTGATGGGTCTGTCGCTCAGCGGTGTTGCGGCGGTGGGCATGACCTATCTTAGTGAAGAGATGGATTCGCGAGTCGTCGCCTTTTCGATGGGGCTGTATATCAGCGGTAACTCCATAGGCGGAATGAGCGGGCGTCTGCTGAGCGGCGTCCTGACCGACCTCTTCTCATGGCGGATCGCCGTGGCGGTGATTGGCTGTTTTTCGCTGGCCTCCGCGCTGATGTTCTGGAAGATCCTGCCAGCATCGCGTC
This sequence comes from Pantoea sp. WMus005, assembly GCF_013415305.1. Classification (GTDB taxonomy): domain Bacteria; phylum Pseudomonadota; class Gammaproteobacteria; order Enterobacterales; family Enterobacteriaceae; genus Pantoea; species Pantoea rara. Next base: position 1,076,401 of record NZ_JACBXU010000001.1, on the reverse strand, counting down.
ATTTCAGGCCCATTACGCTGCGTCCTCGTAATCTGTTGATTAACTTCCGGCTGCACTGGCGCGATCCGGGCCTGCCGTGGCTGTTTGCCGAAGGCTTCCTGTTGATGGGCGCCTTCGTCACCCTGTTCAACTACATTGGCTATCGCTTACTGGACGCGCCCTGGCATCTCAGTCAGGCGGTGGTAGGGTTGTTATCGGTTGTCTACCTGACCGGCTCCTGGAGTTCGCCTAAAGCAGGCGCGCTGACCAGCCGGCTGGGGCGTGGACCGGTAATGCTGGGCGCAACCGCCATCATGCTGCTGGGTTTGCTGGCTACAGCCTTTAACTCCCTCTGGCTGATCCTGCCGGGGATGATGCTGTTCACCGCCGGTTTTTTTGCTGCTCATGCGGTTGCCAGCGGCTGGATTGGTCCGCGTGCTCGCCGTGCTCGCGGACAGGCCTCTTCACTCTATCTGTTCAGCTACTACGTGGGTTCCAGCGTAGCGGGCACACTGGGCGGGGTGTTCTGGCATAACTTTGGCTGGCGCGGGATTACGCTGTTTATCAGCTTCCTGTTGATTCTGGCGCTGGCCGTAGCCTGGCGTCTGCACAGTAAAAAACTCTGACACCCCCCTCTTTCGCCAGGCCTCAGCGGGCCTGGCGGCGCATCATGCTGAACGCTTCATTCAGATCCACAACAAACAAAGCGCCTGTTTCCCGCTATAATTCTTTTTATTGTAATAATTCATCTGCTTTGCCTTTTAACACGGCAACAAGGAACGCCTGTGGCTCTCTACTATTACGTCAATAAACAATCGGGATATAACGATAATCATGTTGTTCATGCGGCGGGTTGCTCCCATCTTCCGGACATAGATAACAGGCTGTTTCTGGGTAGTTTTTACCACGTGAACGCCGCCATTTTGCAGGCGAAAAAATATTATGCGGGTGCAATCGGTTGTGAAAACTGTTGTCCGCTCAATAACACCGAACAGCAGGCCGCTCAGCTCAGTGTGGCCCTGAAGCACACTCCGCCTTCGCGTTAATCCCATCGGACAGCCCAGTGGTAAAACGCTTCCCGCTGCGCTGTCTCAATAGTCTCAATAGTCTCAATAGTCTCAATACTTTCTGCTTAAAGACACATCCCTGCTGCAAATCAATCCTGCACATCATCGCGATCAATAACCTCTGCCTATCGCGCTGTAATCAGGTGATAAAAAAATTCAGCATTAAAAGACGTTTATAAGCTTTCTCTTCCCGGTTTATTTACTACAATAGCGGTTAATTTGTGACGCAGGTCACTTTCGCTGGGTGTTTCTGCCACATCCAAATTCGCTTTTCTGACTGACTTGACTCCTCATGCAATCAACAACTGTTTCACGTAAAACTGCCTGGCTACGCGTGGTATTGCTGGCTATCGCTGCCTTTGTGTTCAATACCACCGAATTTGTGCCGGTTGGCCTGCTATCCGATATCGCGGCGGACTTTTCCATGCCAACGGCGGATGTCGGGATCATGCTGACCATCTACGCCTGGGTGGTCGCACTGCTCTCACTGCCGCTGATGCTGCTGACCCGTAATATTGAGCGACGACTGTTGCTGGGCGTGCTGTTCCTGATCTTTATCGTCAGCCATGTCCTTTCAACCGTAGCCTGGGATTTCCGGTCGCTGATGGTGTCCCGCGTGGGCATCGCCCTGTCTCACGCGGTGTTCTGGTCGATCACCGCCTCCCTGGCGATTCGCGTTGCACCAGCTGGTAAGAAAACGCAGGCACTGAGTATGCTGGCGACGGGTACCGCGCTGGCGATGGTGCTGGGTGTGCCGATTGGTCGAGTAGTCGGTCAGTATCTGGGCTGGCGTACCACCTTCGGCGCGATTGGCCTTTCGGCGCTGGTGCTGATGATTATGCTGGTGCGGATACTGCCGCGTCTGCCGAGTGAGCATACCGGCTCGCTGAGCAGTGTGCCGATGCTGTTTCGCCGTCCGGCGCTGGTCAGCATGTATTTGCTGGTGACGCTGGTGGTGACCGCGCATTACACCGCTTACAGCTATATCGAACCGTTCATGCAGAACGTCGCCCATTCCAGTGGCAACTTCACGACCCTGCTGCTGCTGCTGTTTGGCTCAGCCGGTATTGTGGGCAGCGTGCTGTTCAGTACCCTCGGCAATAAATTCCCCTCCGGGCTGCTGATAGCTGCCATTGCATTGATCACGTTGTGCATGGGATTACTGATTTTTGCTGCCGTCCGACCTGCCGCTATTTCAACGCTGTGCGTTGTCTGGGGCATGGCGATGATGATGATCGGACTGGGGATGCAGGTGCGGGTGTTATCGCTGGCACCGGATGCCACGGATGTGGCGATGTCGCTGATGTCCGGCATTTACAATATCGGTATTGGCGCGGGCGCGCTGCTGGGCAATCAGGTCAGTCTGCATCTGAGCATGGCGGAAGTCGGGAACGTCGGCGGGATGATTGGTCTGGTGGCTTTACTCTGGTGTGTTTACATCTTCCGTCGTTATCCCCAGTTGCGGAGCAACGGATAAGACTGTGACTGAAGAATAAAAAAAGGCTTCAGATAAGTCGGTTTATCTGAAGCCTGTTTATGAATATTTATCGCGCTTTTACTTATACAGAACGGCTGTGCCATGCAGGTTGTTGCTGCCAGAGGTCGAAGTGATGCGGAAAGACTTTGCTCCGACATCGCTGGCCTTTTCTGACAGTTGCTGCTCCAGCGAAGTCAGATTAGTACTGCCCGTTGCGCTGATGACGCCGATTTTTTGCTGATCCAGTGGTGTACTGCTGACCTGCTGTGCCGCCACACTGGCAAATGAGAGGCCGCTAAGTAAAGTAGCAGCCACTATCATGTTGATACGTTTCATAACGAACCCCTTCTCACTTAATCTGTTGAAAAAATACAATTACTGATAAATCACAGCTGTGCCGTGCAGTTTGTTCTGGCCGCTGGTTGAGGTGATGCGGAACGATTTCGCACCGGCTTCATCCGCTTTGGCACTCAGCTGTGATTCAAGGGAGGTCAGGTTGGTGCCGCCCTGTACAGAGATGGTGCCTACTGGCTGCTGATTTGACGGTTCGCTGGTCACGAGGTCAGCGGCATAAGCGCCAAAAGTCAGGGTAGTCAGTGCCAGAGCTGCCAGGGTGGTTTTGATGGTTTTCATAATATTCTCTCTATTCGATAGTTGAATTCGGTTGGACTAAATTGGGTTGTCGTCATTTAATTAACGACCGTTAAACAAATGATAGACTCCTATGTGACCCGCCGTCAATATTTATTTAATGAGCGTTATTTTAATCGCGAAGTGGCGTGATTATGGGCTTCAGCCCCTTTTCTGACTTAACCATAGGGGCGGTAAGATTGCGCTGGCGCACAAAATGGCAACTCCTGCTGGCGACCTTCATAGGGGCCTTGCACATTTTTATAATGATCGGTAATTTAATAGGATGTTTTACTGTCAGTGAGGGTGTATGAGTCAGGTTCAGGATTGCGATGTAAAAAAATGCCGTGGCCGGCCCAAAGTGTTCGATCGCGAAGCTGCGCTCGATAAAGCGCTGACACTGTTCTGGACACACGGATATGAAGGCACGTCTCTGGCCGATCTGGTAGCCGCTACCGGTGCTAAAGCGCCGACCCTTTACTCAGAGTTTGTGAATAAAGAGGGGCTGTTTCGCGCCGCGATGGAGCGCTATGTGGAAAAGTTCAGCGCATGGCGGGAAGCGGCACTAGGCGATGACCAGTTACCGGTGGACCGTGCGATTGAAGGCTATTTCCGCGCCACCGCAGCCTGTTTTACCGAACGCGATTCCCCCGGTGGCTGCTTCTTTATCTGTACCTCAACCACCCTGTCGGCGGCGTCGAAAGAGATTGCCTCTATGCTGCAACAGCAACATCAGTCCCAGGAACATGTGTTAAGCGATTTTCTGCTGGCGCGTCAGCAGCGTGGTGAACTGAGTGCGTCAGTGAACATTCCAGCGCTATCCCGCTATCTGGGCTGTATGCTGCAGGGCATGTCGGTTCGTGCGCGTGAAGGCGTGGATCGTGACGATCTGGAAGGCATTATTAATACGCTGATGGCGATGTGGCCGACGCTGACCGGCTTGTGTCAGGCAAAACGGTAGATATCAGGGCGGCGATGCCGCCCTTTCCCTCTGCTATTCCAGAAAAAACACCGGTTTCAACGGCTGACTCATCGGGCTGTTATCCGCATTCGATGGCATCAGATCTTTCATTGAGGTCCACCAGCGCTGACACACCTCTGTCTTTGCCACCGCGTTCCAGCGCTCCTCAGATTCAATCTCTACGCTGGCAAACAGAAGATGCCGTTCGGCGTCCAGCCAGATAGCATAGTTGTGCGCACCATGTGCTTTCAGGGTTTCAGCCAGTTCCGGCCAGATCGGTGAGTGGCGACGCTCATATTCCGCATGACAGTCTGCATTCACCTGCATCACAAAGGCTTTACGCAACATTAGCTGGCCCCACATCCAATGCGAGTTGCCAGGGCTTAACGCCGAAGCGCTCACCTAGCGCGACCAGCTGTTCTGTGTTGATACTCTGACGAATCCCGCCCATCGACAGCACTTTGACGATCACTTCGGACGATTTCTCCGCTGTGTCTATCAGACCAAAAGTCTCATCGAGCGTCGGACCTGTACCAAAGACGCCGTGGAACGGCCACATCACCAGGGTGTGCGACTGCATCTGACCAGCTGTTGCGGTGCCGATTTCATCGGTGCCAGGCACCATCCATGGCAGTACACCCACGCCATCCGGGAATACCACCAGACATTCGGTGCTGCCTTCCCATAACAGGCGGGTAAAGCGGGCTGAATCCATCTCCACCACATAGCTCAGGGCCATAAAGTTGGTGGCGTGACAGTGCATGATCACCCGATCTACACCCTTGCTGACCGCTTTACGTACCGCGTGAGACTGAAAGTGAGACGCCAGCTCGGAGGTCGGCAAACCGCCATTCGACAGACCCCAGTGAATTTTGTACGAGAGCCCTTTTTCATCAACCTGCAGCAGCGCCAGGCAATCGGCCGGATCGATCTGGACGTTACGCATAAATTTCCCTGACCCGGTCACCAGAAACCAGTCGTTCGCCAGCGCGGGCGCAGGTTGTGTCAGCTCAATGCAGCGTGGTGCTTTGCAGAAATCGGCGATGAAGGGTTTGACCTCCTCCTCCAGCAGACGCAGGCTGACGTTGCCGCCGTTACGCTCGTCCCAGCCCTTCAGCCACATATCGCTGGTCGCTTTGACCATTCCCTTAACAAACCCGGAAGAAAGAATGCTTTGCATAGTGAAATCCTTAACGTTGGCTCAAGATCTGTTGTTCATAATGATGGACATCGCTTAACCAGCTGGCATCAGCCGGGACGTCATGACGCAGGCACCACGCTTCCCATACCGCCTGCCACGGCAGCGATTTTTGCTCTTCCAGTAGGGCCAGACGCGCGGTGTAATCGCCGCTGTTTTCGGCCTGACGCAAACGGTCGGTGGGCTCCAGCAAGGCACGCAGCAGCGCTTTTTTAGTGTTGCGTGTGCCGATAACCCAGGCAGCAATCCGGTTAATGGAAGCGTCGAAGAAGTCGAGTCCGATATGCACTTTGTCGAATAACTGGTGGCGGACGATTTCGCTGGCGATCGCCTGGGTTTCATCATCCAGCAGTACTACATGGTCACTGTCCCAGCGCACCGGACGGCTGACATGCAATAGCAGACGCGGCACATAGAGCATCGCGGCAGAAATTTTGTCGGAGATGACTTCGGTGGGATGGAAATGCCCGGCATCCAGGCACAGCGCTGTCTGACGGCTGGCGGCGTAACCGAGATAAAACTCATTGGAACCTACGGTGTAACTCTCTGCGCCAATGCCAAACAGTTTGCTCTCAACTGCATCGATATGGTGCTGCGGGTTAAGTTTTTCTGAGATGACTTCATCCAGCGCGCTCATCAGACGCTGACGCGGGGCCAGTCGATCCACTGTGATATCTTTCATGCCGTCCGGCACCCAGATATTCATCACTGAGGGCGTGCCCAACTGCTCACCAAAATACGCGGAGATGCGGCGACTGGCTTTGCAGTGATCGATCCAGAACTGACGCACAGTTTTGTCACTGTGCGACAGCGTAAACCCGTCTGCACTCATCGGATGCGAGAAGCAACTGGGATTAAAATCGAGCCCCAGGTTATGCTCTTTAGCCCAGGCAACCCAGTTGGCGAAATGGGCAGGCTCAATGGCGTCCCGATCTACCGGCTTGTCACTTTCCAGATAGATGGCGTGCAGATTAAGGCGTTTAGCGCCGGGGATCAGCGACATCGCTTTGTCGATATCACCGCGTAATTCACTGGCATTCCGTGCCCGCCCTGGATAGTTACCCGTCGCCTGAATACCACCGGTTAATGCGCCCTGTGGATTCTCAAATCCCCGGACATCATCCCCCTGCCAGCAGTGCATCGAGACCGGTATGCGGTCCAGCTGACGGATAGCCTGTTCAACATCAATCCCATTATCGGCGTAGCGTTGTTTAGCCAGTTCAAAAGCCTGTTCAATCTGCTTAGTCATAAGCGGGTTCCTTAGCGGGTTGACTCAGCGTTGCGAAACGTGCCTGACTGGCACTGAAGACGCTGTGAGTTTGAGGTTCGAATTTTTCGAGTGGGAAGTTGTTGATAACGCTGCAGCGGAAATCAGCCACATCAATCAGTTCACCCAGCGCAATCAGCTGGCAACCCACGTTACCCAACGTAGAGGCTTCAACCGGCCCGGCCAGTACCGGAATCTGGCAGGCATCGGCGCAAAGCTGATTAAGAAAGCGGTTCTGACTGCCGCCGCCCACCACATGCAACTGGCTGAATGCCTTACCGCGCAACGCGGCCAGTTCGTGAATGACTTCACGGTAGAGCAGCGCCAGGCTATCAAAAATGCAACGTGCCAGAGAGGCGGCAGACTGCGGCACCGGCATTCCCTGTTCTGCGCAGGCGTTCTGAATCTCGTTCACCATGCTGTCGGGATTGATAAAGCGGGCATCGTTGGGATTGATCAGAGACACACAGGCGGGCTGGCGGGCTGTTTCGTCAATCAGCATGCTGAGATCGTCAATCAGTAATTCGCTGCAGACGCGTTGTAACAGCCATAAGCCCATAATGTTTTTCAATACCCGGTAGCCTTCTGCACCACCCTCATTCGTGATATTGGCGCGCAGCGCGGCGTCACTGGCATAGGGCTGCAGACTTTCAAAGCCCATCAGCGACCAGGTTCCGGAGCTGAGATAGGCGGCATCGTCCTGCATCAGCGGCGTTGCCAGCACCGCGCTGGCGGTGTCGTGGGTGGCGACGGCGATCACCGGAACCGGGATGCCCGCGCTATTGCTCCAGTGACCAACAGTATTGCCCGGCGCCTGTGGCTGACCGAACCACCGCGCATCCACCCCCGCCCAGGCGAGCAAGTCGCGATCCCACTCGCCGCTATGAATATTGAGCATCTGCGTGGTAGTGGCGTTGGTATATTCCCAGTTGAGGTTGCCCGTCAGGCGATAATGCAGATAGTCAGGAATCATCAGCGCATACGCCACGTGTGCCTGCCAGTCGGGCTGTTGCTGATGCAGGGCGCGCATCTGATAGAGCGTGTTGAATGGCAGAAACTGAATGCCGGTTCGGGCGTAGATCGCTCTGCGACTCAGTTCCTGCTGCGCCTGATCCATCAGGCCGTGGGTGCGGGCATCGCGGTAGCTGACCGCCTCACCCACCGGCTCGCCCTGTGCATCCAGCAGCACCATATCCACACCCCAGGTGTCGATGCCAATACTGTCAGGCATGATACCCTCTTCCTCTAACTGAGCCAGTCCGCTGCGGATCTCATGCTCCAGCATCGCCAGATCCCAGCAGTCATAACCGGCACGACGCTGACGCCTGTTTTTAAAACGCCGGACCTCCTGCAGCGCGAGTTTGCGCTGTGTGGCATCCCAGCGAGCGAGCATGACTCGTCCGCTGGATGCGCCGAGATCGATAGCAACAATGTTTCTCCTGGTCATGGCGACGGTTCCCTGTGATTGAGTCGTCACAGAGTAAAAACCTTACTGGTTTAACACCTTCCCCGGAGTGCCAGCGCCGGATAAGCCCTGGCAGACTTGCAAAGAACTTCGTGAGAGAGATCACAGAGGCAACAGTCAGCAGGATGTGACCCCTGCCGCAAATCTGTTAACTGCTGAGGATTTCTTGAAATATCAGCATGATTCCTGCTGAGTCAGGCTGAAAATTCAAGGTAAGGTAGCGGCGTGCTGATTAGACTGCCCTACGGTTTAGTGAAGCAGCGAGAGATGATCATGACCATATTGCACAGTGCGGATTTTTTCCCCGAAGGTGATTACGCCATCGCGATTGAACCCCGGATACCCCAGGCAGCCTTTCCGGAACATCATCATGATTTCCATGAGATTGTGCTGGTTGAGCAAGGTTCTGGCATTCATGTTTTTAATGGTCAGCCGCAAACGCTGTGCGCCGGTTGCGTCTGCTTTGTGCGCGATCACGATCGTCATCTCTATGAACAGACCGATAATCTTTGCCTGACTAACGTGCTCTATCGCAGCCCCGGCGCGTTTCGTTTTCTTTCCGGGCTACAGGCTTTACTGCCCTGCGATCAGGATGGGCAATACAGCTCTCACTGGCGCATCAATCATAAAGTGATGACGCAGGCGCTTAGCGTGGCGGCGCAGATGCAGCAGGATGAGACCTGGTCGCTGGAAAAACAGGCGCGGCAGGAGCAGCTTTTTTTACAGCTGCTGGTGCTGTTGCGTGAAGCCTGTATTGACGGACAGAGTCAGGATCAGGAGGCGCGACTGCATCGCCTGCTCGATTGGCTGGGCGATCATTACAGTGACGAGATCGTCTGGGATGAACTGGCCGATCGCTTTTCACTCTCGCTGCGTACATTGCATCGACAGATGAAGCATCAAACCGGCAGCACGCCGCAGCGTTATCTGAACCGTTTGCGGCTGTTGCAGGCCCGTCATCTGCTGCGTCACAGTGATATGCGTATTACCGACATTGCCTTCCAGTGTGGATTTGGTGACAGTAACCACTTCTCAACCCTGTTCAGGCGCGAATTTGGCTGCGCACCGCGAGCGGAGCGCCAGCATATGATGTAAAGGAGGCAACATGGCGTTGATACTCAGTCGGGATGACTATTTTCCCGCCACGAATTTACCCGTGGCGGTGGCCGAAAGGATGCCACAACCCTCTTTCCCGCCGCACCGACACGAATTCAGTGAAATCGTGATTGTCTGGCGCGGAAATGGCCTGCATGTCCTCAACGATCGCCCCTGGCTGATAACCTGCGGCGACATTTTTTATATTCGCGACAGTGACTGCCACAGCTACGACAGCGTCAATGATTTGGTGCTGGATAATATCCTCTACTGTCGTGATCGCTTTGGGCTTGCCCTTGACTGGAATAAGTTGCTGCCGCACCAGGGGACCGATAAACCGGGCTGCTGGAGGCTGACCACCCGAGGGATGGCGCTGGCCCGGGGCGTGATCAGCCAGCTGGAGCGTGAAAGCCGTAAAAGCGATCCTCTCTCTGTTCAGTTATCAGAGGCGCTGTTTTTACAGCTGGCGCTGATTTTGCGCCGCCACGGCTATGCCGCCGACCGCCCCTGGGCGTTGCCGGAGGGTGAACAGCTGGATCTGCTGATGTCGGCCTTGCAGGGTGCCATTGCCCGGCCCTTCGATCTGGCGGCGTTTTGTCAACAGAATCAGCTCAGCGAACGAGCACTGCGACATCTTTTTCGCCAGCAGACTGGCATGACCATTGGTCATTACCTTCGTCAGCTGCAGCTCTGTCAGGCAAAATATCTGCTGCGCACCCAGGATTGTCTGATTAGTGAGATCGCCGCCCGCTGCGGGTTTGATGACAGTAACTATTTTTCGGTGGTTTTCACCCGTGATACCGGTTTAACGCCCAGCGCCTGGCGTCAGCGATTTATCGCACCCCGGCAGGTGCTTAAGAGTACCGAGTCTGAATAAGATGGGCCTGTGTGAAGCGCACTATGTCACCCCCTTTAGCGAGCAATTTTCCGTAAAAAAACAGCAGGAATAAATCCCCTAAAAAGCGCCCTAAACACAAACTGACCACCATTCTGATCACTCTAAGGGCCTGCTATTCAGGCCCTTACAGCGTAAAGTCAGCATCAGTATTCGCTATCAGGCCGCCATACCCAGACCGACAATATTAGCGGCAATGATAATCACCACACAGCCAATCGATAATACGCTTACCGGGCGACGTCCCGCTGACTTCCACTCTTTCATCAGCAGCCCAACCAGCCCCCCACATAAGACGTACAGGCTCATGTGCAGCATCCAGCTGACATAGTCATACTGCGCAGGAATTCGGGCATGTCCCCAGGCGTAGAAGAAGAACTGCAGATACCACATTGTGCCGCCAAGCACGGCAAACGCGGTATTAGCAATCAGCAGCGACTTCCCGACGGAGAGGTCTTTACGCACTGACAGCTCTGGCTGGGTGGCCAGCCGCCAGAAACAGAAGCCCAGATTGACCAGTGCCCCGCCGCCCATGATGATTACGTAGCTGGGTAAAGCGACATAGAGCGGATCGATGCCGAGATTAGCGGCAGCCTGATGCAGCGGTTTCGCCGCATCCATCGCAAACGACATACCGGCCGAGAAGATGCCGCACATTACCGCCAGCACCAGTCCCTTCCTGAGATTAAACTCTTCTGCGTTAATCCCCAGCGCCCGTTCCTTTAACAGACCGGCGCGTGACACAATCCCGACACCTATCAACGCCACCAGCACGCCCAGCAACGTTAACCGACCACCCGCCGAGGCGAAAAGCTCACCAAACCGCCCCTGCAACAACGGCGTCATCAGCGTACCGACCACCAGAGTAATGCCAATCGCGATACCGATGCCCATCGACATCCCAAGATAGCGCATAGTCAGCCCGTAGTTGATATTGCCTATACCCCACATCGCGCCAAACAGAAATACCGGCGTGAGTTGCGACAGCGTGAAGCTGCTGTAGTAGGCCATGAAGTCCGGCAGCAAAATGGCACTCACCGCCCAGGGCAAAATTAGCCACGACATCAGGCCGCCAATTGACCACATGGTTTCCCATGACCATCTTTTCACCTGTTTAAAAGGCGCGTAGAAACACGCGGCGCTGGCAGCGCCGACAAAATGCCAGAAGATGCCCGCAATAATGGCACTGTTCATTGTTATTCCCCGGTTAGGTTGAGGCCTGTCGGAAACCTGTCTGCTTCCGCTCAGCAGGCAGTCTACGTTTTGCAGGAATTCCTCAGCCTTTGGATAAATGCCGGAAGCTGCAGCGGAGTGGCAATATTTACCCGTTATTCACATCAGGGATCACAATTTCACAGTTGTTATAAAATCGGACCATAAATAAGGTAACTTGCTTATTATCCTATCTTTTTTATAGTTTTGCCGTGTGGTGCAGCACAATTCTGATCTGACTGCCATCTACGCTGGTATGGTGGCAATTCTGCAAAGAAGCCTTTCATTAGCGCAGGCAAGGTCGTATAAACTGGGGAAAAGTGAACGGTACAGGGATTGGAATGACATCAAAGTGGTTAACGCTTTTTCTTTCGCAGTCGGTCAGTCGGGTAATGCTGGATGATCTCCGGGCGATATTACCCTCAGAGGCGATAAAGGTGTTTGTGAACAGCATGGATGAAACCCACTACGCCACCATTGAGTGCCTGCAGGCGGAGAAGCATTGCGCGCTTATCGCCTCAGCAATTGTGGTCTGGCGTCAGCTCGGCCATGTGCATCACATTCTTTACAAAAAAGGGGAGGTCCTGCGCGAGGAGAACGATGCCACGCAGTTCCAGCTTTTTACCCTGCTGAAAACCCACCGCGCAGTCCTCCAGATCTCATGATAAGATCGTGGCCCCTGAAACGCTGTTTGCAGTAGGTTGAATATGAGAATTGGAATTTTGTTTCCGATCGCCATCATCGTGGCGGGCGTGGGCTTTCTGGCCTGGTTTATTGGCAGCGGCCTGGCGATGCCAGGCTCCTGAGAATTAGCGCAGCTGGCTATCTTTACTGCCCCGACGATTATATAAACTGCTGGTCTGCTGCTGTTTATCGATTTTTTCCTGACACGCCACGCAGTAGTGCACGCCTTTCAGCGCCTGACGACGCGCCTCCGGAATCGGTTCGCCGCAGAGTTCACATTCGGTGGCGCTTTCGCCCTGCCCAATCGATTGTCTTACCCGCTCAATGCCGTCATTAACGGTACTATCAATTTGTTCCTGTACTGCGCCTTCTGCTGCCCATCCGCTTGCCATTATTTCCCCCCTGTTTCACAACTTCACTCCTTTAAATCTACAACAGATTGACGTTTTTGCCGCAGAACTCACCGATATCTGTGATTGGTTGCCAGCCGGACTCGCAAGCTGGCAATAAGCTAAAGGTCACGTTCAGCAATCTGTTTCACCCTGCTATCACATTACTGCAACGTATCGATAGCGGAGAGCTAAGCGAATGACAACACATCATCAACATTATATTAATGGCGAGTTCGTCGCCCATCAGGGTGACCAGTGGATTGAGGTGATCAATCCGGCGACGGAGGCGTTGCTGTCGCGTATCCCCGAAGGCACGCGTCAGGATGCCAGCCGTGCCATCAGCGCTGCGGAAGCGGCTCAGCCGGGATGGGAAGCGCTGCCTGCGGTTGAGCGCGGTGCCTGGCTGCACAAAATTGCCAGCGCCATCCGCGACCGCGAGCCCGAACTGGCGGCAACCATTGTGGCCGAGGGCGGCAAAACCCAGGGACTGGCGAAAACTGAAGTGCTGTTTACCGCTGACTATCTCGATTATATGGCTGAGTGGGCGCGGCGCTATGAAGGTGAGATCATAAACAGTGACCGTCCCAACGAAAACATCTTCCTGTTTAAAAAGGCCATTGGCGTCACCACCGGGATTTTGCCCTGGAACTTCCCCTTCTTCCTGATCGCCCGCAAAGCGGCGCCTGCTCTGATCACTGGCAACACTATCGTGATCAAACCCAGTGAACTGACGCCGAACAATGCGGCACTGTTTGCCGACATCATTCAAAAGATCGGCCTGCCTGCGGGCGTGATTAACATTGTTTATGGACTGGGTCCGGAAGTGGGACAGGAGCTGGCGGCAAACCCTAAAGTCGGGCTGGTGAGCCTGACTGGCAGCGTCGGCGCAGGTATCGCTACCATGGAAGCCGCCGCTAAAAATGTCACCAGGGTATCGCTGGAACTGGGCGGCAAAGCGCCGGCTATCGTGATGGATGATGCCGATCTTGAGCTGGCGGTCCAGGCGATTGTCAGTTCGCGGATGATCAACAGCGGTCAGGTCTGTAACTGCGCAGAGCGGGTCTATGTGCAGGAAGGCATTTACGATCGTTTTATCCACGCGCTGACCGCAGCGTTTCAGCAGGTGACATTTGGTGATCCGGCACAACGCAACGATATCGACATGGGCCCGCTGATTACGGCTGCAGCACGGGACCGGGTGGAGCAGAAAGTGGCGGAAGCTGTCGCTGCCGGAGCCAAAGTCGTGCTGGGCGGTAGGCGCGCAGGAGATAGAGGATTTTTCTTTGAACCGACTCTGCTGACCGATGTGCGTCAGGAGATGGCAATTATGCAGGAGGAGATTTTTGGCCCGGTGCTGCCGGTGATGACCTTCAAAACACTGGAGGAGGCGATCGCCCTGGCTAACGACTGCGAGTATGGGCTGACCTCGTCGATTTATACCCGTAATCTCAATACCACCATGACTGCGCTGCGGAAGCTGAAGTTCGGCGAGACCTACGTTAATCGTGAGAATTTCGAAGCAATGCAGGGCTTTCATGCCGGATGGCGCAAGTCGGGTGTCGGCGGTGCCGATGGGAAACATGGTCTGGAGGAGTTTCTGCAGACCCATGTTGCTTACCTGCAGTTCAGTTAAGGCTCGATCTTACCGCCTCCCATTCCTGACTTTGTCAGTCACAAAATGGGCCAGCTAACCGGCCCATTTTGTTATGCCACCCGCTTACTGCAGCGCAGCAGCGCGATGCCACTCAGCACCGCCACGGCCATCAGGTAATAGCCTGGTGCCAGGCTGCTGCCGGTGGCGGCAATCAGCATGCTGCAAATCAGTGGCGCAAACCCGCCAAATACCGTTACGGCCACGTTGTAACTGATCGCCATGCCGCTGGCGCGCGTGGTCGCCGGGAAGAGATCGGCCATCACCGACGGCACTGTCGAGAAATAGACCGCCTTCAGCAGTGCCATCCAGGCCACCAGCAGGATCAACGTGGTCGGCGTGGTGTGATCGACCATCCATTTGAAAGCAGGATAGATGGTAGCCATCAGCAACAGCAACGAACCCCACATCAGCGGCAACCGGCCAATCCGCTCTGCCCACAATCCCATGATGGGCGTCACTACCGTCAGGATAATGCCCGCGATCAGCGTGGCGGTGAAAGCGACCGACCCCGGCAGATGCAGCGTTTTGGTAGCGTAGGTCGGTATGTAGTTAAGCATGTAGTTTACTGCGGTCGAAATCACCATCACGCCAATCGCCAGGGTGATCAGCGCTTTCTGCCGCCCGAACAGCGTTTTCAGCGGCGCGGATTCCTTTTCCTGCGACGCAAAGCTGGCGGGCTCCTGGACATGGCGGCGAATGTAGATCCCCAGCGGCCCAATCAGCAGGCCGAAGGCAAACGGGATGCGCCAGCCCCACGTCTGAATCTCACTTTCGCTCAGCCAGTGCGTCAGCCCCAGCCCGAATGCTGAGGCCATCAGCGTGCTTGCGCCCTGAGTGGCAAACTGCCAGCTGGCGATAAAGGCTTTGCGCTCAGGAAAGTGCTCCACCAGGAAGGCGGTGGAACTGCCAAATTCGCCCCCGGCTGAGAACCCCTGGATCAGACGCGCCAGGATGATCAACAGCGGTGCGGCCAGACCGATAGTGGCGTAGCCCGGCATAAATGTAATGATCGCCCCGCCCAGCATCATCAGATTTATCGACAGCAGCAGCGCCTTTTTGCGGCCATGACGATCGGCATAGTTGCCCAGCACAATGGCACCCAGCGGACGGATTAAGAAGGAGATACCGAAGCTGCCAAAGGTCAGCAGCAGCGACACCGACGGATCGCTGACCGGAAAGAAGACGTGCGCGATGTAGCTGGCGAAAAAGCCATAGACCGCGATGTCGAACCACTCCAGCGCGTTACCGATGCAGGTGGCGAACAGCGTTTTGTGCAGGCTCGGTTTCACCTGCGGGGTGGTCTGCGCGATGCTGCTCATTGTTCACCTCTCCGCCACTGATGGTGGCGCGTCATCAGCTGTTCGCCCTCTTCACCCAGTTGCCAGAAGAGCCGCGTCATAATCGCCAGGCCTTCACGTGCAATGGTGTTGAGCATATGTTCGTTAACGCCGTGCTGGCCGCAGGCGGGATAGGAATGCGGTACCCACAGCGTCGGCAGGCCGAGGATATCGGCGAAGACTTCATTGGGCAGTGAACCGCCAAGATTGGGCAGCAGCGCCGGTTTTTTACCGCTGCTACGCGCCAGCGTATCCAGCGCCCAGGCCACCAGCGGATCCTGCGGATCGAGCCGCGTCGCGGGTGAGCCGCGCAGAAACTCGACGCTGACGTTCTCAAAGCCGTGCTGACGCAGATGACTTTCGACATGCTGCACCAGATTTTCCCAGTCGGTGCCAACAACAAATCGCAGCTGACACACCGCCGTGGCGCTGCCCGGAATGGCGTTCATCGGGCGCGACGGATTGCCGGTTTCAAAGGCCAGCACCTCCAGCGTGTTCCAGCCATAAAGTCGCTCTGCAGGCGTCAGACCCGGCTCACCCCAGCCCTTCGCCAGCGCCGGATCGCCCGGCATGCCGCCCACCTCAATATCACTGAGGATGGCGCGCACCGCGTCGGTTAAGGAGTCCGGCTTCAGCGCAGCGACCTGCAGCGCGCCCTGCGCGTTCACCAGATAGGCGATCGCATTGGCCAGTTGGGTGCCGGGATTACTGAGCAGTCCGCCCCAGTTGCCAGAATGATAGGCGTTGTCGCGCGCCCGAATAGTCAGACGAAAGTTCGCCGCGCCACGCGATCCCAGAAACAGCGTCGGCCGCAATGCGTTGAGTCGGGGGCCATCAGAGGCGATAAAAAGATCGGCCTTAAGCAGCGCCTGCTGCTGCTGGCAGATCGCCGCCAGCCCTGGCGAACTGATCTCTTCGCCCATTTCAAACAGGATTTTGCAGTTGAAGCCCAGCTTTCCACCACGCGCCTGCCACACCTGTTCCAGCGCCGCGAGGTTGATGCAATGCTGCCCTTTATTGTCTGCGCTGCCGCGTCCATACAGGCGATCGTCTTCAGCAGTGAGTTGCCACGGCGATAAGCCTTCGCGCCAGTTTTCATCGTCACCAAATACCACATCGCCGTGGCCATAGCAGAGCAGTGTCGGTTTTAGTGGATCTTCGATGCGGGTGGCGATCAGAAACGGCGGGCTGCCGGGCTGAGGATTGTCAAACGGGTGGAGTTTGAATCCCATCTTCGCCAGTTGCGGGCCAATTTCCTGCTGCAGATAGTGATTCAGCTCTGCCTTTCTGCTGGCGTGCTGGCTTTCGGTCACACAGGCCACGCGCCGTGACAGCAACTGCTGAAACTCACCACTGTCGAAATAATGCATCGCATGGTCCACTGCCTGTTGCTCTGTCATGTTTGCCCTGTCTGTTATTTTTATCGTGCTTTATCTTTGACAAACTTCTCTCTTTGCCACAATTATCAATTTATCGAGTGAGCCTTGCTTTTAAAGCAAAGGCTGACTGCCCTTTTTTGATGCGTTTCGCCGGAGTGATCATGTTAAGCAGCGAGATCCGCTATTTCCTGGCGGTGGTTGAGTGCGGTTCGCTAAGCGCCGCTAGCGAGCAACTGTTTGTCGCGGTGTCGGCGATCAGTCGTCAGATTCAGCGGCTGGAGGCACAGGTCGGGGTGCCGCTGTTTGAACGTCATGCACGCGGTATGGTGTTGAATGAGGCGGGTGAGATTTTTGCGCATCATGTACGCAAAAGTCAGCTCGATATGGAATATGCGCTGGCGGAGATTAAAGGGTTGAAAGCGGTACGCCGCAGCCTGATCCGTATCGCCTGCACGGATGGGATGGCCTTCAGTCTGTTGCCGGGCCTGCTGGCGGAGTTTCGCCTGGCGAATCCCGGCGCGCTGTTTGCGATTAATGTGACGCATTCTCAGGGCGTAGCGGCCTGCGTCAGGGCGGGTGAATGCGATGTGGCGCTGCAGTTTAGTCTGCAGCCGGAACGCAGCGTTGAGGTGCTCGGCTCGTGGTCTGCGCCGGTGTTACTGGCGATGCATGAGTCACATCCGCTGGCGTCACGTGAAGTGACGCTGGGCGATTTGCATCGCTGGCCGCTGGCGCTGCCGGGCCATCACACCACCGTCCGCCAGCTGTTTGATCTCTCCTGTCAGATGAATGACTGCGTGGTGGAGCCGGTGCTGACCTGCGACTATTTCGCTACGCTTTATCACTTTTTGCTACATACGCCGCAGGCGGTGACTATCTGTAGCGCGTTCACTCTGCTGTTTGAGCGCGATGCGCAAAATCTGGTGTTGCGGTCAATGGGGGTAGATCAGTTGAGTCAGCGGACGTTGCAGCTTCAGACGGTGTCGGGACGTCAGCGTAGCGCTGCGCTGACGCTATTTCTGCAGTTTTTACAGCAGCGACTGACAGAGATGGATCAGCAGGTGAGGATGAGATGAAGGGCCCACTGATGCGTGGGCCATTGACGTTAACTGCCACGGCTTACTGCTTAATATCCACCTGATAGAAGATATGCTTGCCGAACGGATCGACCTGATAGCCGCTCACCGATTTGCGTACCGGCTCGAAGATAGTGGAGTGCGCAATCATCACGGCGGGCATCTGGTCATGCATTATCTGCTGCGCCTGCAGATAAAGCGCGGTGCGTTTGCCCTGATCCGGCTCGGCGCGGGCGTCGGTGATTAACTTCTCGAATGGCTGGTAGCACCATTTGGAGGAGTTAGAACCGCCCTGCGCAGAGGTGCAGCTGTAAAGCGGGCCGAAGAAGTTATCCGGATCGCCGGTCGCAGTCGTCCAGCCCATCAGCGCGGCCTGATGCTCGCCACTGCGGACGCGCTTCAGGTATTCGCCCCACTCATAGCTGACGATGTTGGCTTTGATGCCGACTTTGGCCCAGTCTGACTGGATCATCTCCGCCATGCGGCGTGCATTCGGATTATAGGGCCGCTGAACCGGCATCGCCCAGAGCGCAATTTCGGTGCCTGGTTTAACGCCAGCCTGTTGCAACAACGCTTTGGCCTTTTCGGGATCGTAGTCGTAATCCTTCAGATCTTTGTCCGCGCTCCAGACGCCGGGCGGCAAAATATTTTTTGCGACCGTGCCGGTGCCTTTAAATATCGCCTCGATGATCGCCGGTTTATTGATCGCCATCGCCAGCGCCTGCCGCACTTTGACGTTGTCGGTGGGTGCTTTAGTGGTGTTAAACGCCAGGAAGCCGGTGTTCAGACCCGCCTTCTGTTCCAGAGTGATGTCCGGGTTGGCGCGCATTTTGTCCAGATCGGCGGGATTTGGAAATGGCATGACCTGACACTCGTTCTTCTCAAGCTTGGCGTAACGCACGGACGCGTCAGGTGTAATGCTGAAGACCAGCCGATCGAGTTTCGCCTTGCCCTGCCAGTAGTCCGGGAACGTTTTATAGAGGATGCGGGAATCTTTCTGGTACTGCACCAGTTCAAACGGGCCGGTGCCTATCGGGTTCATATCGACCTTTTCCGGCGTCCCCGCCTTTAGCATGGCGTCTGCGTATTCTGCCGAGTGGATAGAGGCGAAATACCAGGCGAGATCGGCAAGAAACGGGGCTTCCGGATGGGCGAGCGTGAAGCGCACGGTGTGGTCATCAACCCGGTCGATACTTTTAATCAGCGTGGAGAGTTCAAGGCTTTCGAAGTTTGAATAGGTACCGCCAGAAACATTGTGGTAGGGATTTTTCGGGTCCATCTGGCGCATAAAGGAAAAGATCACATCATCGGCGTTGAAGTCGCGACTGGGTTTAAACTGTTTGTTGCTCTGGAATTTTACGTTCCTGCGCAGATGGAAGGTGTATGCGGTGCCATCCGGGCTGATCTCCCAACTTTCCGCCAGGCTCGGGACCAGATTGGTGGTGCCGGGCGTGAAATCTACCAGTCGGTTAAAGACCGGTACGGCACTGGCATCAACACTCGTTCCGGAGGTATAGAGCTGAGGGTTAAAATTCTCTGGCGATCCCTCAGAACAGTAGACCAGCGTTTTGGCGTTCACGCTGCCAGCCAGCGCTATCCCAGCCGTAACAAGCGCTAAGGTGGCTATCTTGATTTTCATTATTATCCTCGCTTTGTATTGACTTCCGGTGATCACAATATCTAAATGAATCATTCAGATGCTTCATTGATAGCACGATTCGGCACCATAGCGAACCCTGCCAGTGGCTGACTAATAAGGAATAGTGATGACAGACAAACTTGAGTCGCAACTCACCGAACGTTTTTTCCGTTACCTCGCCGTCAGCAGTCAGAGCGATGCAAAATCGACATCGTTGCCCAGCACACCGAGCCAGCACGCCATGGCGGAACTGCTGGCGGATGAATTGCGCGCTTTAGGGCTGGATGAAGTGGTCATTGATGAACATGCCACGGTGACGGCGGTGAAACACGGCAACCGTCCTGACGCGCCACGCATCGGCTTTATTACGCACATCGATACGGTGGATGTTGGTTTGTCGCCCGATATCCACCCGCAGATCCTCACCTGGCAGGGCGAAGATCTCTGTCTGAACGCAGAGCAGGCTATCTGGCTGCGCCGTGATGAACATCCGGAGATCGCGCCCTATCTGGGTCAGCAGGTAATCTTCAGTGATGGCACCAGCGTGCTGGGCGCAGACAACAAAGCGGCGGTTACCGTCGTGATGACGCTGATGGCGAACCTTAAAGGCGACCATGGCGACATCGTGGTGGCCTTTGTGCCGGACGAAGAGATTGGCCTGCGCGGTGCGAAAGCGCTGGATCTGGAAACGCGTTTTAATGTCGATTTTGCCTGGACCATCGACTGCTGCGAACTGGGCGAAGTCGTGTATGAAAACTTCAATGGTGCCGCTGCAGAGATTGTGTTTACCGGCGTACCGGCACATCCGATGTCGGGCAAAGGCGTGCTGGTCAATCCGCTGCTGATGGCCCATGACTACATCAGCCTGTTTGATCGGCAGCAGACCCCGGAGCACACCGAAGGTCGCGAAGGCTATATCTGGTTCAATGAGATTCAGGCCAATGCCAGCAGGGCGACGCTTAAAGCCTCGATTCGTGATTTTGATCTCGCCAGCTTCGCGGCGCGCAAGCAGCAGTTACAGCAGGCAGCAGAGGAGCTCGCGACGCGTTATCCGACCGGCGAGGTGAACATCACCATTGCTGATATTTACAGCAATATCAGTAATGCACTGGGTGAGGATCGTCGGGCGATTGACCTGATCTTCAACGCCTTTGACGCGCTGGAGATTGAACCGAAGGTAATTCCGATGCGTGGCGGCACGGATGGGGCTGCGCTGTCAGCCAAAGGGTTGCTGACGCCGAACTTCTTTACCGGCGCGCATAACTTCCATTCACGTTTCGAGTTCCTGCCGATTACGTCGTTTGTGAAATCCTATCAGGTGGCGGAAAAACTCTGTTATCTGGCCGCGGGTTAAGCAGGAAAATCGGGCGCAGGACGCGCCCGCTTGCGATTATGGCTTCGCGCTGACATCAATACCCGGGAAGTATTTTTCAGCCAGCTTTTGAAGGGTGCCATCGCCCTGCACTTTGGCGATCGCCGCATCCAGTGACTGCTTCAGCTGCGCGTCATCTTTACGCAGGCCATAACCGATGCCCGAGCCAAGAATCGCGTCATCTTCGACAGGCTTGCCGACAAAGCCAAAGCCTTTGCCCTGTGGCTTATCGAGGAAACCCGACTGACCGGCAGCGGACATCACCAGCGTACCATCAAGGCGTCCCGCGACCATGTCGTTGTAAACCTGGTTCTGATCCTGATACGACGTGACCGTGACGCCCTGCGTCTCCCAATGTTTCTTCGCGTAGGTTTCCTGAATGGAACCCTGCAAGACCCCAATGTTTTTACCTTTCAGACTGTCGGCGGTCGGTGCCAGATTTTCACCGTTTTTCGCCACCAGCATGGTCGGAATACGGTAGATCGGCTGAGTAAACGCGATGCTTTTGGCGCGCGCTTTGGTGATGTTCATCGCCGAGTTAATGGCGTCGAATTTCTTCGCCTGCAGTGCCGGGATCAGCGCATCAAAACTGCTCTCGACCCAGTGGCAGCTGAAGTTGCCTGCCTTGCAGATGGCGTTGCCCAGCTCAATATCAAAACCTTCCAGCTCACCCTTTGCATTGCGGCTTTCAAACGGCGGATATTGTGACTCAACACCGTAACGTAAATCCTGTGCCAGTGCCTGTAACGATGTCATCATGCCCAGAGCGAGAAAAAGCGCGTTCAGTTTCTTCATTATTTACCCCGAAAATTCCTGGTTACCTGTTCCCGGTGCATCACGCGGAGGCGTGATTCAGTGAGAAAAAGCACATAGCGCAGCCGCGCCAGCCTTTAGTGTCGCCTCGTCTTTCGCAAAAGAGAGACGAATCAGTTTGTTGTCTGTGCCATCCATATAAAACGCCGACAGCGGTATGGTTGCCACACCGTGATCGACGATAAGACGTTTTACCATTTCACTGTCTGGTTCGTCACTGAAATGTCCATAGCTGGCGAGCATAAAGAAAGAACCGGCGCACGGCAGCAACCGGAACGGGGAGTCCTGCATCAGGGCGATCAGCCGATCACGCTTCTGCTGATAGAAAGCGTTGAGCGACAGATAGTTTTCCGGCGTCTGCAGATAGTGAGCAAATCCAACCTGCATCGGCGTATCGGCGGCGTACATCATAAACTGATGTACTTTCACCAGTTCGGTCATCAGCTCTGCCGGAGCCAGGCAGTAGCCTACCCGCCAGCCGGTGACGTGGAAGGTTTTGCCAAACGATGAGACGATGACGCTGCGCGCCGCCAGCTCCGGATGGGTCGCCATTCCACAGTGCGGACGACCATCAAACAGAATATGCTCATAAACCTCATCGGAGAGCACCACGATGTTGGTATTGCGAATCAATGCAGCCAGCTGATTCAGGTCCTCGGGAGTCAGTACCTGTGCGCTGGGGTTGTGTGGCGTATTAATGATGATCATGCGGGTGCGCGGCGTGATCGCGGCCCGCAACTGAGCCCAGTCGATGGCAAACGATGGCACCTGCAACTTCAGGCCTATTGGCGTTCCGCCCTGCAGTCGTACCACCGGCGCGTAACTATCAAATGCCGGTTCAAAGAAGATCACCTCATCGCCCTGATGCACCAGCGCAGTAATCGCCATATAGAGCCCCTGGCTGGCGCTGCCGGTGATAAGCACTTCACTGGCAGCATCATATCTCTGCCCATAGAGCGCCTGCACTTTGCTGGCGAGCGCCTCGCGCAAGGCGGGCAGGCCCATCATGGCGGCATATTGATTATGCCCTTCCTGCATCGCACGGCTGACTGAGTCGACCAGCACCGGATCACAGGGGAAATTTGGCGCGCCCTGCGACAGGTTAATCGCCTGATGCTGCGCCGAGAGCTGGCCAATCACGCTAAAAATAGTCGTGCCGACGTCCGGCAATTTTGAGTGGAAAGCGACAGGCGTTTTCAGGGACATATTTTCTCCGTCAGGGGGATAACCGGTCAGATGTGGTAAATAACTATTGAACGGGCTGAGACTTGAGTCGGCAAGCGAAATGTCATCATAATAGCCATGATAAAAATGCATAGCTGAGGTTCACCGTGTCGCGATTATCGCTGCCGCTTAATGCCATTCACGCCTTTCTGGTCACCGCCCGTCATCTCAATCTGACCCATGCTGCCCGCGAATTGTGCCTGACGCAGGGCGCTGTCAGTCGCAGGATTGCCGCGCTGGAGCAGTGGCTGGGCGTAATGCTATTTGACCGCCACGCACGCGGCCTGCGCCTGACGCCACAGGGCGCCGCGCTGCTGCCTGAATTCAGTCAGGGTTTTGAAATGATGGTTCAGGCCAGCGAAAAGGTTCGCCGCAGTCAGGCCAGCATTCGCCTCAAAGCGCCAACCTGTGCAATGCGCTGGCTGGTGCCCCGGCTGATGGCACTTGAACAACAGCGGCCGGAACTGCATGTGGCCCTGACGACAACGCTGGATCATGCTGCGCAGCTTGAGAATTTTGATGCGGCGATTGTCTATGGAAAGCCGCATCCTGAGGGGATCTGCCTGTTCAGTGAGTCGCTGACGCCGGTAATGGCGGCTGAGCAGCCCTGCCCGGACTCGCTGGCTGCGCTGACCGCAATGACCTTTTTGCATCCCACAGCGGATATGCGTGACTGGCAGTGCTGGCTGCAGGCGCAGCAGGTGACGCTGAGCATGAAACGGAATCAACATTTTGCCACGATGGACCTGGCGATCAGTGCAGCCATTCAGGGGTTTGGCGTGGCGATTGCCGACAGCAATCTGGTGGAGAGCGATGTTGCCAGCGGCAGGCTGATTAAGCCGTTCGCTGGCGAGGTTAAAACCGGTGCCGTTTATAGTTTACTGCAACGGCCAGCAAAGGATGCGCCACCGCTCCTGGCGGAACTGGTGGCATGGCTTAGCAGGGATCAGAAAGTCACCCAGTCACCACTGTCAGAAGGTTTGGCCTGAGGCGCACTCAGCACAGGGGCTTTTGGCGCGGCAGGTTTGTTGCTGTTGCTGATAGCCGGTGCGCTCTTGTGGTCGCTGGAGAGGCGGAACTTCGATACAGAGGCTTGTAACGCTTCCGTCTGCAGTGCCAGCGCGCTCGCGGCGGCGGAGACCTCTTCAACCAGTGAGGCGTTCTGCTGTGTCACGCTGTCCATTTCAGTGACGGCTGTTCCCACCTGGGAAATGCCTTTGCTCTGCTCTTCCGAGGCTGACGCGATCTGCTTCATGATCGCATCGACATCCTGTACCGACTTCAGAATATTATTCATGGTGCCGCCGGTGGTGCTCACCAGTTCGGCGCCTTTACCTACACGCTGAACCGACTCTTCAATCAGCGTCGCAATCTCTTTGGCCGCATTGGCACTGCGCTGCGCCAGGCTACGCACTTCAGATGCCACGACTGCAAAGCCCCGGCCCTGTTCACCGGCACGTGCCGCTTCGACGGCGGCATTCAGCGCCAGGATATTGGTCTGGAAGGCGATGCCGTTAATCACGTTAGTGATCTCTGCAATCTTCTTCGAGCTGCCGGAAATGCCATCCATGGTGGTGACCACTTCACTGACCAGCTGGCCGCCACGTTGTGCCGTGGTGGTCGCGGTTTCTGCCAGCAGACTCGCCTGACGGGCGTTGTCGGCGTTGAATTTCACCGTCGCCGTCAGTTGCTCCATGCTGGCTGCAGTCTGCTCCAGCGCAGCGGCCTGCTCTTCGGTACGTGAAGAGAGGTCATTGTTCCCGGCAGAGATTTCTGCCGCACCGCGCGAGATATTCTCTGTGCCGCTGCGAATAGCGCTGACCGCTTCACGCAGACTGTCCTGCATGGCGCTCAGCAACGGGACCAGTTTACCGACGCAGTTGCGACCGAAATCGGATACCGGCTGGCTGAGGTCGCCCGTGGCGATGACCGCAAAGTGGTTGCGAATGCTCTCCAGCGGACGAACCAGCATCGCCACCAGATAACGGTCAGTAAACAGCAGAATAAACAGGCCAATAATCACCGTGATGGTGATAATCGTCTTGGTCATCGCAGTAAGGTGATCCACCTCAACACGCGTGGCATCCAGCTTTTGAGCTGCCCCCTGGCTGAATTTCTCTGCGCTGACGCCAAAGGCGCGGCTGAGAGGCGGTGTAACGTTGTTCGCCTGCTGACGATAGGCATCAGGTGAAGCCTGACGGGCCAGCTGCAGTTGTGGCGTCACTCCCTCATCCAGCAACTTTTGCCAGGTCTGAATCACGCCATCCACCACTTCCGGGGTCATAGCACCGGGGGCCAGCTGTTTAAAGCGCGCCAGTTGCTGGGTCATACCATCCAGCGCCTGCTGCACCGGGGCATAAGACTCATCGGTCAGCGCTTTGCCTGCCGCTTTGACTTCCATCAAGCGGGATAAGCGCGTAACGACACGAAAATATTGATCGTTCCCTTTGCTCAGCACTGTCATTTGCTCAACCAGATGACGGTCAACATCGTTGCCTTCGCTGAGCGCGCCAAGAGAGTGGATGCTATATAGCCCGACGCCGCTCCACAGTAAGCAAAACAGTCCCAGAATCGTGAGCATTACTGCACGAATGGTAAAATTTTTGAGCATTCCCATACCAAAATCCTATACACGTTGACCCGAAGCGTCGGGCATAGGAGGTATATCGGCATGTGATAGTGAAAATGTAACGGTTTTGTTACCTATTAATTTACAGCGTTAAATAGGATTATTTAGAATAAAAATAACTAAATTCATAAAGTTAAAATTAAATAAGTAGATTTATTCCATTCGTGAAACTTAATGGTTAGCAGCCTAATCTTCAGGGCCATTTTTAAAGCCTGACCATTCGCGTCATTAACAGCCGGAAAAGCCGCATACGGGCCCGCATAAAGTTTCGTTTCAAAACCAGCCCGCTCTCGCGATCCGAGCCGAGTGACATCGTCACGTCATTACCGGGGTGCCAGGTTGGCCAGACCACCTCGCCCTCCAGCTGATGCTTATATTCTGTGGCATCCCGGGCAAAGGTAAACCAGTACTTGCTGACCCGCTCGGCAAATTCCCGATCGGCCTCACTGAATGGCCGCGCTTCATTAGGATCGGGCATCAGGCTCAGCGTATTCAGAACATAGGGTACTTCGTTGCCGTGCCAGGTACCGTGCGGATAGAGATCGCGCGCATGCTCAGAGACATAATCAAACCAGTAGCGCCAGCCGGGCATTCCGGCATTGTGCTGCGCCCGCATCACCAGCCACGGCACCAGACTAAAGGCCATGTCGCGCGCCACAGCACGTCCAAGCCGCTGATCGTCATGGATGTCATACATCCATTTAAGCGTCCGGTAAGTAAGACGATTTTTCGCCCGCAGCTGATGCAACACGGCGGTAGCGTCCACGCCAAAATATTCCAGCACGCTGGCTTCATCGCTGTTGCTGCCCGCCATCAGCGGCAGACGGTGCTGTTTGCCAGCCATAAAGGTTTTCAGCATCGGCTCGGGCAGGACGGCATCACCGGCGATCGGAACTGGCGGGATTGCCAGCGCCCCTTCCAGCGACCAGAAGGCATCGGCAGGCAGTGCGCGTAACGCATCGGCGCTGGCATCGGGTGGCAGGCCCAAATGGCGGGCCACTGCCACGCCCTGCTGACGCGCTTTTTTCAGTGGCGTGTCAGGCAGACTATAGGCGCTCTGCACGATCCCTTTATGAAACAACCCTTCGGCCAGCGGTGAACAGCAGAGCGACAGAACGCTCCGTGCGCCAGAGGATTCTCCGAAAAGTGTCACATTACGGCGATCGCCGCCAAAAGCAGGAATGTTGCGCTGCACCCATTGCAGTGCGGCAATCTGATCGAGCAAACCAAAGTTATTCACCGTACCCGCAGCTGGATACTCATTATCCAGGGCCGGATGAGCGAAAAAACCGAGATGGCCGAGCCGGTAGTTGAGCGTAACCACCACCGCGCCGAGTGATGCCAGCGGCTTGCCACTGTAAGGTACCAGCCCGCCCGCGCCGATGGTGTAGCCGCCACCGTGCAGCCAGACCATCACCGGCAGTGGCGTTGACGGCTCAACATCGGGTGTCCAGACATTCAGGTAGAGGCAATCTTCACTGAACTCACCGGGATCGCCGCCGCCCACCGCCTGGCAATAGGTCCGATTTTGCCAGCCAGAGGCCCCAAACGCGGTGGCGTCGCGCACCTGATGCCAGGGCGTGACAGGCTGAGGCGGACGCCAGCGCAATGCGCCAACCGGTGCCGCGGCATAAGGTATACCTTTGAATACGAAAAGGTCATCGTCCATGCATCCACGCAACTCACCCTCAGCAGTCATGATCCTCAGACCTGTTTCGTTTTTCATTCCTGTTTCCCTGTTCAAACGTTCCTCCATTATTTGCAGGCCTGCCAGCATTGTCCAGGTATGGGAGGGATTTGCAGAATATGCCGAAGAGTGAGAGGAAGGCGTAAACAGGCTCATCAACAGGTTGAGAGCGTCATCTGAGAAGATGCTTTAACGTCGTTTATCACTCATGAAAGGGGTGATAGACGGCCAGCACACGTGAGAGCGTCGTTCGGCTATCATCATGGGTGCTTCTGCTGCACTTATTCAGTCAGTAGCCTAACAGATCAAGATACTCACGCGCGTAAACCTGCGCTAACGGGTTAAGCGTTGGGGTTTCAGGTGACGATGACCAAACAGTCGTGGCTGTTCTGCTTCAGTACCATCAATGTTGCGGACAACCGGGGTGTTGCCCGCAAATACACTCAGGCCGTTCGGATGCCGCACTGAGCCAGCGATCGCTGCTGGCGTTCTTCATACAGCGCCATCTCATCCAGCACAGCGGCGCCCAGCGCGGCTTCAAACGCCTGCCGGCTTGACTGGCCTGCCGAGCGGACCTGCACCCGATCGCCGAGGTTGGACTGAAAAATGCCCGCCGCGCTGACGGGCAGGAAATCTTCATAGATGATGGGATCTGCCAGCACACGCCCCTCGTTGAGGAGCGTCTCCAGCGATTCCCCCTGAGCAGGCGGCGTCGCGATGCCTTTTTCACTCAGGCGATAATGGAACCAGGCCAGTCCCTGCTGGCGCAGCGTGGTCTCGTCGTCAGGAAAATCACGGAAAATCGCCGCCAGATGTTGCTGGTGCTGCTGATTATCCTGGCCGCTGCCCGCCTCACTGAGCAGCCGATCGTAGAGCGCACGCCCTGCGGGCGTCAGCGCCACACCACGCTGCTCGATTTCACCGAAGCGTGCTGTATGTGTTCCCTGATGACCATCCTTAAAGATGATCGGCTCTTCCAGTGCTTTGAAGCTGGTCTGACGCAGCAGAATGGGCACCTGACGACGTGGCGGTCCCTCGATCAGGGTTTTCGGATCGATACCACGGGATGGCATCAGTTGCTGGACACGGTCGATATCCAGCGTGCGCGGCGTGAGATGGTTGATGTGACAGCCGGGAAAGCAGACCACATCTGCAATCAGTCGATGCTGCTGGTTCAGCGCCTGATAGGTCTGACTGTCGACGCTGCTGTGGGCATGCCAGCGGAAAGTTTCCAGGGCTTCTATAACAAATTCAGTGGCCTGATCGTCGGTTAATCCGCCCTGCTGCTGATGCTGTTCCAGTAGCTCCCGGCAACGGGGTGTGAAAATGTCGCGTGCAGCAAGAATCTCCGCTGCTTTTTCGCGCAGCGCCTCATCGTCGATCAGTTCAGGGCGTAACAGCGAGGTAAAAACCCGGAAGGGATTGCGCCGCAGCGCCGCATCGCTGACCGGCCGGAACGCCGTAGAATGTACCGGCACCCCGGCCTGAGAGAGATCGTAATAGCCCACGGGATGCATGCCCATTACCGCAAATAGCTGCCGCAGTGTGGCTAATTCCTCTGCCGTGCCCACACGGATCGCACCATGACGTTCCAGGTTAAGTCGGCCGATTTCATCGGCGGCCGTGAGGCGATCTTTCAGCGCGATATCCGCTTCCAGCGCGCGGTCGTTGACGGTCGCTACCAGCTGCATCAGCGTGCCATATTGCGGCACTTCCTGCTGATACATGACTGACATCGCCTGGGAGAAACGGGTGCGGATGAGATCCGCGCTGAGAAAGTTGTCCATCTTATCCACCTGGTACCATGAGCGTTGCTGCTAATGTAATGCAACGCGCTGGAGTCAGCGGAAAAAATCACGAATCTGTGATCGGCTTAAAGCCGTAGCGGTTTTTTAACAGCAGCATCAGGGTGGTGATCACAGCCGGTATCGCCAGCAGCAGAAAGATGAAACTGAAAGACCAGCCGAGCGACAGCATCTCCGCACCCACAAAGGCGCTTAAAATAGCGCCGATACGGCCCACACCATGCATCCAGCTGGAGCCGGTGGCACGGGCGTGAGTCGGATAATAGCTCGCAGATAATGCATTCATGCCAGTATTAGCACCGTTAAAACAGAAGCCACTACAGAAGGCGATGGTGCTCATCATGCCCACTTCCGCAGGCGAAAAGCCGAGTGCGACTATAAACAGTCCGCCGCAGCCGTAGATCGCCGCGAGCGCCAGGTTAGCGTTAAAGCGGTCCATCATCCAGCCTGCAAACAGCGATCCCAGCGTCCCGCCAGCCTGATACATCGCAGTGATAATCGCCGCTTCGGTGACCGACATGCCCAGGGTATTCACCAGCGACGGCAGCCAGCTGCCTATCAGGTAGACCATGAACAACCCCATAAAATAGCCGCCCCACAGCATGGCGCTGCCAAACAGATAGCGGCGTGACAGGACGGTGCCTATCGCGCTGCCTGCAGGCGCCGTTGCCTCCGGCGCGTAGAACGCACAGCCGGGATGGGTTTTGCCCGGCATCATCCTGTCGAGGATAGCGTGAATGCGCTCAGACGGTGCACCACGGCTGATGAGGAATCGCACCGATTCCGGCAGGCCGCGAATCAAAAATGGCAGCAGCAGCAGCGGCAGAATGCCACCAAGCAGTAGCACGGAGTGCCAGTTATAACGCGGTATCAGCCAGGAGGCGGCAAAGCCCCCGCAGGCGGCCCCGAAAGTGAAGCCACAGAAGACAACCGTGATGAGAAAGCCCCGGCGCCGCTCAGGCGAATATTCCGCCACCAGCGTGCCGACGTTGGGCATCGCCGCACCCAGTCCCACTCCGGTAAGGAAGCGGAACAGCATCATCTGTTCGATGTTCTGCGACAGCGCCGTTGCCAGGGTCCAGAGACCGAAAAAGAAGACGCTGAGAATAATCATCATACGACGACCATAGCGGTCAGCCAGCGGCCCCGCTACCATCGCACCCAGCGCGAGTCCGATTAAGGCGGCGCTGATGACAACCCCGAGCTGATGGTTGGTTACGCTCCATGCGGCTTTCAGCGTCGGTGCAATAAACCCCATGATCGCAATGTCCATGCCATCGAGAGCCACCACAATGAAACAGAGGGCAATAAGCCGCTTTTGCCAGTGGCTCAGCGCCTGCTGGTTGATAAGCTGGCGGACATCTACCGCCTCGACACTGGTCAATGAACACTCCCTGAATAACGGAATCTGGCATCAGTTTAAGTAAAAAAAACGGCGTTTATGATAGCCGATCGTTAATGTTAAACGGTCAGAATTTTAGTTGATAGTGAGAATTATTCAGCTTTAAGCTGGTAAGTTGTTGATTCAGAGCCGTCCAGAGAGTAAGCACTTCACGGCCATTTTCTGCTGACTGCTTGTATATCAGTGAGTTATTTAATAAAACGCGCATTCGACGCTGTTTGTTAAAATAAATTTGCAGCAAAGTTAACAGAATTCATTTTAAACAGTTGCCTGAAGGCGGTCATTCTCATTAAGTTTAGGGTATGGAAAAAAATATCCTTTTCAATCAGCGCATTCGCTTGCGCCATTTACATACCTTTGTTGCGGTCGCGCAGCAAGGCACTCTGGGCCGGGCGGCTGAGACGCTTAACCTGAGCCAGCCTGCCCTGTCTAAAACTCTGAATGAACTGGAAGAGTTAACGGGCGTCCGTCTGTTTGAACGTGGCCGGCTGGGCGCGCAGCTGACAACGATGGGGGAGCAGTTTCTGACCCACGCGGTGCGGGTGCTCGACGCGCTGAACCATGCCGGACAGAGTTTTAATGAGCAGCCGGGCGATGCGCCAGTCATTATCCGGCTGGGGGCATTAACCACGGCCGCGATGGGGATGCTGCCTCGCATCCTCGATCGTTTTCATCAATTGCAGCCCAATACCACTATTCAGGTGGCCACGCTGCATAACAATGTACTGCTGGCGGGATTACGCGGCGGGGAGTTTGACATTGGCATTGGCCGGATGGCAGACAGCGACATGATGACCGGGCTAACCTATGAACTGCTGTTTCTTGAGTCGCTGAAGCTTGTGGTCAGGCCAGAACATCCATTACTTAGTGACAACGTCACTCTTTCACGTGCCATGCAGTGGCCGGTTGTCATTTCCCCCGAGGGAACCGCGCCGCGCCGCATTGCGCAGCAGATGCTGGATGAACAGGGCTGCACCCTGCCCCCGCACTGCATTGAGACTTCCTCAACTTCCCTGGCGCGCCAGCTGGCGCTGCGCTACGACTATATCTGGTTCGTTCCCTCCGGGGCGATTAAAGAAGACCTCAGCCACAACGCGGTCTGTGCACTGCCAATCAACTCGTCCGGGCCGGGCGAGCCAGTGGGCATCATTACCCGCACCGGCGCAGAACTGAGTCTGAGTGCCGAAGTGTTAATGTCCACCATTCGTAAGTTTCATAGCTAGCGGCTGCGTTTCGCATGCCGCTCGCGGTTTTCAAGGCGCGCTTTGTCAGTTTTACGCAATCCCACATACAGTGCCCCGCCTCCGCCATGGCGGGTCTGAGCGACGCAAAAAGTCTGTACGTCATCAAACTGCTGTAACCAGCGTGCCAGATAGCTGCGTACAATGTTGGCATGGGATTCGTTATCACGGCCTTTGCCGTGAATAATCAGCAGATTTCGCAAGCCCTGTTTGTGTGCCTGCATCATAAAGCTGAACAGTGCCTGACGGCAGGTTTCCACCGGTTGCCGCAACAGATTCAGGCTGGCATCCAGCTTGTATTCACCCCGACGCAGTTTATCCAGAATCCCCTGCTGGATGCCGTCAGCTTTGTATTCCAGCGGCGTATTAAGCGGCACAATCTCCAGATAACCCCGCGTCAGGAAGTTCTCCTGCTCAGATTCGCCCGGTGGTTTGCGAGGCGCTTTGGTCGACGGCGCTTTCAGCCACAGGGTCGTGGTGGTGTCTTTTAACGGCGTGACATCGCCCATGGCATCCCGAAAGAGATCATTATCATCAAGGTTCATGGTTTTCTCACACCTGGTTAAATTGATCGAGTGGGCAATTCAGGCTTTAACAGTTAGCGTAGCAAATGCTGCAACCCCCGGACCACCCCCACTTTTTCGAACGTAACGGGCAGTGCAGAATCGTTTAGCAAATCATATAAGCGGAAACTTATCGTGACAGTATGGTGTTCCGGCGTTCTGAGAAGCCCGTCACATCAGCGTTTGACGTTGTGTGCTTCACCCATAATGTTTGTGGGTGTAAAACTGCTCGGATGAGTTCCCTTAAGCACAAATAATGTTAAAATTGACCCCAGTCAATAATCGTCGAGCAAACCATTATGATCCCTGAAAAACGCAGCATTCGTCGTATTCAGTCGGGCGGTTGTGCCATTCACTGCCAGGATTGCAGCATCAGTCAACTCTGCATCCCCTTCACGTTAAATGAACATGAGCTGGATCAGCTCGACAATATCATTGAGCGTAAAAAACCCATTCAGAAAGGGCAAACCCTTTTCAAAGCGGGAGATGAACTTAAGTCTCTGTATGCGATTCGCTCCGGCACCATTAAAAGCTACACTATTACCGAACAGGGTGATGAGCAAATCACCGGTTTCCATCTGGCGGGCGATTTAGTCGGCTTTGATGCCATCATGGGCTCCAGCCACCCCAGCTTTGCGCAGGCGCTGGAAACAGCCATGGTCTGTGAGATCCCGTTCGAAACACTGGATGACCTGTCGGGTAAAATGCCGGCCCTGCGTCAGCAGATGATGCGTCTGATGAGCGGTGAAATTAAAGGCGACCAGGATATGATCCTGTTGCTGTCGAAGAAAAATGCAGAAGAGCGCCTGGCGGCGTTTATCTGGAACCTGTCCCGTCGTTTCGGCCAGCGCGGTTTTTCACAGCGTGAATTTCGCCTCACCATGACGCGAGGCGACATTGGTAATTATCTGGGCCTGACGGTTGAAACCATCAGCCGCCTGCTGGGTCGTTTCCAGAAGTCCGGCATGCTGGCGGTGAAAGGCAAATACATCACCATTGAAAACCACGCCCTGCTGGAAGAGCTAGCGGGTCAGAGCCATCAGGCCGCCTGATTTGCAGCCGGATCAATAAATCTTATTTTGTTGATCCGGCAGTAACTTTTTCACTTCTTCCGCTGTTCAACATAGGCTATCTTAATTCCAGTCGCTCTGGTTTAAGGAGAACGCCTCATGTCCCAGTACCAAAATATTCTGGTCGCCATTGATGCCCAGCAAGACGATCAGCCCGCGCTGCGACGTGCGGTCTATCTGAATCAACGCCTTGGCGGAAGAATCAAAGCCTTCCTGCCTATCTATGACTTCTCATATGAAATGACCACCCTGCTTTCGCCGGATGAGCGCGCGTCTATGCGCCAGGGCGTCATCAGCCAGCGTACCGAATGGATCCGCGAGCAGGCCCGCGCTTATCTTGATGCCGGTGTCGAAATCGATATCAAGGTCATCTGGCACAACCGTCCTTTTGAGGCCATTATTCAGGAAGTGCTTGCCCACCAGCATGACCTGGTGCTCAAGATGGCGCATCAGCATGATCGCCTGGAGTCCGTGATTTTTACCCCGACCGACTGGCATCTGCTGCGTAAATGCCCGTGCCCGGTCTGGATGGTCAAAGATCAGCCCTGGCCGGAAGGGGGTAAAGCGATTGTCGCGGTCAATCTTGCCAGTGAAGAACCACATCACGATGGCCTGAATCAGAAACTGATTCGCGAAACGGTGAAGCTGGCGGAAAAAGTCAATCAGACCGAAGTGCATCTGGTCGGTGCCTACCCGATCACCCCTATCAATATTGCTATCGAGCTGCCCGATTTTGATCCCAGCGTTTATAACGACGCCATCCGGGGTCAGCATCTGGTGGCAATGAAAGCCCTGCGCCAGAAATTCTCAATTGGTGAAGAGTTTACCCATGTGGCTAAAGGCCTGCCGGAAGAGGTCATTCCCGATCTGGCGGTGCATCTCGGTGCCGGTGTGGTAGTGCTGGGCACCATCGGGCGCACCGGCCTGTCGGCGGCGTTCCTGGGCAATACGGCGGAACAGGTGATTGACCATCTGCGTTGCGATCTGCTGGCACTTAAGCCTGACGATTTCAAATCGCCGATTGATCTGGATGATGAAGAGGATGAGGAGGAGTAATCCTCCTCTGAAAGAAGACGGGCGGCTGATTGGCCGCCCTTTTTTATTACAGCGCTTTGAGAATCGCTTCCACGCTGGCTTTGGCATCGCCAAACAGCATCTGGCTATTCTCTTTGAAGAACAGCGGATTCTGCACCCCGGCATAGCCGGTATTCATTGAGCGTTTAAAGACCACGACGTTGTGCGCTTTCCAGACTTCCAGCACCGGCATGCCCGCAATCGGACTGCGGGGATCATCCTGCGCCGCCGGGTTGACCGTGTCGTTAGCGCCAATGACCAGCACCGTGTCGGTGTCACTGAAATCGTCGTTGATTTCGTCCATCTCCAGCACCACGTCATAAGGCACTTTGGCCTCGGCCAGCAGCACGTTCATGTGACCCGGCAAACGCCCCGCTACCGGATGGATGCCGAAACGCACGTTGATGCCGAGGGCGCGCAACCGGGCAGTCATCTCCGCAACCGGATACTGCGCCTGGGCCACTGCCATGCCGTAGCCTGGAGTGATAATTACCGAGCTGGAAGCTTTAAGCATCTCAGCAGTCTCTTCAGCCGTGATCTCACGATGCTCGCCCGCTTCCTGCGTTTCATCACCACTGCTGACGTCAGTACCAAATCCACCCGCTATCACGCTGATAAACGAACGGTTCATCGCTTTACACATAATGTAGGAGAGAATCGCACCGGAGGAACCGACCAGCGCACCGGTCACAATCAACAGATCGTTGCTGAGCATGAAACCGGCAGCCGCAGCAGCCCAGCCAGAGTAGGAGTTCAGCATAGACACCACGACCGGCATATCGGCACCGCCAATCGACGCGACCAGATGCCAGCCAAACGCCAGCGCAATCACCGTCATCAGCAGCAGTGCAAAGACCTGTGCAGCGGTGCTGCTGGTATTTACAAACCAAAGCAACAGCAGGAACGAGACCACCAGTGCCAGCAGATTCAGCTTGTGACGATGCGGTAACGCCAGCGGTTTTGAGGAGATCTTGCCGCACAGTTTGCCAAAGGCCACCAGCGAACCGGTGAAGGTGACAGCACCGATAAAGATACCGATAAACACTTCGCTGAGATGGATATTCTCCATCACCGCTGGCAGGCCAGGCGCATGATCGATATAGCTGTTGATGCCTACCAGTACCGCGGCAAGACCGACAAAGCTGTGCAGAATTGCCACCAGCTCCGGCATTTCGGTCATTTCGACTTTCTTCGCCAGACGAATACCGATAGCACCGCCAATCACCATCGCCAGCAGAATCCAGACCACGTTACCGCTGTCCGGGCCAAAGATGGTGGCGACCAGCGCAATCGCCATGCCGCTGATACCGAAAATATTACCCCGCTTAGAAGTCTCGTGACGCGAGAGACCGGCAAGGCTACAGATAAACAGAATCGCAGCCACAATATAGGCTGCAGTGACTAATCCGCCAGACATGTGTTACCCCTTACGAAACATTTTCAGCATGCGCTGGGTGACGGTAAAGCCACCAAAGATATTGATGCTGGCAATCAGCACGGCAATAAAGGAGATAAAGGTGACCCAGCCACCGTGACCCATCTGCAACACCGCACCGATGACGATGATGCCGGATATGGCATTGGTCACAGACATCAGCGGCGTATGCAGCGCATGACTGACGTTCCATACCACGTAATAACCCACCACGCAGGCGAGCGCGAACACGGTAAAGTGGGAGAGGAAATCGGCGGGTGCCACGTTGGCCAGGCAGCCAAACAGTACGATAGCTAGGGCGATCAGCAAAGTGTTGCGCCACGGAGAAACGGGCTTCGCTTCAATTTTTTCTGCTGGCTTCGCGGCTGTCGGTGCAGCTTTTGGCGTTGCCGAAACCTGAATCGGCGGAGCCGGCCAGGTGACTTCACCCTCGCGCACCACGGTGACGCCCCGCACCACCACATCCTCAAAATCGACCTGGATTTCGCCATTTTTCTCTTTACACAGCAGTTTGATCAGGTTGACCAGGTTAGTGCCATAAAGCTGGGAAGATTGCGTCGCCAGACGGCTCGGCAGATCGGTGTAGCCAATGATTTTGACGCCGTTAGGTGTGACGGTGACCTGATCTGCGACGGTCAGTGCACAGTTACCGCCGGTCTGCGCCGCCAGATCAACAATTACGCTGCCCGGCTTCATGCTGGCGACCATCTCTTCGGTGATCAGTTTCGGAGCGGGTTTACCTGGGATCAGCGCCGTAGTGACAATGATGTCCACCTCTTTAGCCTGACTGGCAAACAGCGCCATCTCCGCTTTAATGAATGCCTCGGACATGACTTTGGCATAGCCATCACCGCTGCCCGCATCCTCTTCGAAGTCGAGTTCGAGGAATTCGGCACCCATACTCTGCACCTGTTCTTTGACTTCAGGACGGGTATCAAATGCCCGGACAATTGCACCCAGACTGCCTGCTGCGCCAATCGCTGCCAGCCCGGCAACACCAGCCCCAATCACCATCACTTTTGCCGGTGGCACTTTACCGGCGGCCGTAATCTGGCCGGTAAAGAAGCGTCCAAATTCATGCGCTGCCTCAACAATGGCGCGATAACCGGCAATGTTAGCCATGGAGCTCAGGGCATCCAGCGACTGCGCCCGTGAAATACGCGGCACCGAGTCCATTGCCATGACCGTGACCTGACGTGCAGCCAGCGTTGAAAGCAGGTCGGGATTCTGTGCGGGCCAGATAAAACTGACCAGCGTGCTGCCCGCTCGGGTCAGCGCAATTTCTTCGTCATCCGGTGCATTCACCTTCAGCACAATATCGGACTGCCAGACCTGCTCTCTGTTGCTGAGTGTGGCACCGGCAGCGATATAGCTTTCATCGTCGAAGCTGGCGCGTTTACCTGCGTCATGCTCAAGGGTGACGCTGAAACCCAGCTTGATGAGTTGTTCCACGGTCTTTGGCGTGGCGGCCACGCGTGACTCGTTTGGCAACCTTTCCTTGGGTATTCCAATTAACATAGTGTTTCCTTTCATCGGTGAAAGATGATGGCCCGAATCTGCATTGCCACACCGCAACTGAAACGCTGTTTCAGCTGCTTATAGTTGAAATGCAGGTATTTCAAAGTGTTTATAACCTACTTAAAATGTGACAAGCGATCTATAGCGGTTGCACAGAGTGATGACATTCACCCAATTATTCAGCGTTCTGCTAAAAAACCTGCGTTATCACACTGCA
Source organism: Pantoea sp. WMus005 (assembly GCF_013415305.1). GTDB lineage: Bacteria > Pseudomonadota > Gammaproteobacteria > Enterobacterales > Enterobacteriaceae > Pantoea > Pantoea rara. The sequence goes on along the minus strand of NZ_JACBXU010000001.1, from coordinate 1,038,944 downwards.
AAACACCATAGCAGGCAGATATTCTGCCGGGGATAATGATGTATGGGCGAATTAACCATCAATAAAAACCTTTAATTAACAATAATTTAACTGTTTAACTGCTAATAGTTATCGCTTTTAGTGGTAACCATGACCAAAACGGGCCGTAACGGCGTTTGATGACAAACAAATGAAAAAATCATGGTTGAATAACGCGATCTGACACAAAAAATCGCTGCGACAGTCTGTTTATATCATGCAATAATCAGCGGCTAATCTGTTATACATCAAGAGTCCAGCACGTTTTCGTACTCATTTTTGCGTAAGGCGAAGGATTATTTTTATGAAGCTGAAGAACACTATTCTGGCGTCCACCTTGTTGTCCCTGCTGGCAGCCAACGCATTCGCTGCGCAGGAGTTAACGCCAGAAAAAGCGGCCGCGTTGAAGCCATTCGAACGTATTAATATCACCGGCCGTTTCAACGCCATCGGCGACGCTGCCGATGCAGTCTCTAAGCGTGCAGATCAGATGGGCGCTGCCTCTTATTACATCCAGGCGATCAACGACAGTAACGGTAACAGCGGTAACTGGCGCGTGACGGCTGACCTCTATAAAGCCGATGCCCCGGCAGCCTCCGAGTCAACGACGTATCGTCGCTTTAATGGCATCAACGAACTGCCAAAAGCAGAAGCGTACAGACTCGAACCGTTCGATACCGTTTCGGTCAGCGGTTTCTTTGCCAGCCAGCCGGACGTAAACGACGCGATTTCAAAAGCCGCAAAACAGAAAGGCGCGGCCTCCTTCTTTATCGTTCGCCAGATCGATGCTAATAGCGGCGGCAACCAGTACGTCACTGCCTATGTCTATAAAGCGGATGCTAAAGAACGCGCCGTGCAGACACCCAATGCCATTCCAGCCGATTCAGAAGCGGGCAAAGCTGCACTGGCAACCGGTGGCGCGGCGGCAGCCAGCGTAGAGATTCCAGGCGTAGCCTCATCTGAAACCCCAAGCAACAAAGTGGGCCGTTTCTTCGAAACACAAAGCTCTACCGGTAAGCGTTACACGGTAAATCTGCCTAACGGTAAATCGGTGCAGGAAGTCAACGCGATTACGGCCGCGCAGATGCAGCCGTTTGATACCGTGACCTTCACCGGCCACTTCGGTACGCCTACTGAGATTTCAGAAGAAGTGGCGAAGCGTGCGGCTGATAAAGGTGCGAAGTTCTATCATGTCACCCGTCAGTGGCAGAACCAGAGCGGCGGTAACCTGACCGTGACTGCTGACCTGTTTAAGTAATCCCCCACAGGGCGGCGTCCGCCGCCCTGCTGTTTGCATAATTGCTGCGCTGTTTTGCATAGTCACGCATTGCGATCCCCTGCCACACTCCGTAAAATCCACCGCCTGTTTTACCGGATATTGTCCCTGAATTGTGCCCCTGGGCTGACATAACCCAGCGATAACTCCGGTTTACCCAGCCATGTATGCTAGCGGGAAGGTTGTTTTGGAGAAAAAATTAGGTCTCGGCGCACTGACGGCGCTGGTACTCAGCTCGATGCTGGGCGCAGGCGTGTTCAGTCTGCCACAAAACATGGCCGCAGTGGCCGGTCCGGCAGCACTGCTGTTGGGCTGGCTGATTACTGGCGTCGGCATTATCTTTCTGTCGCTGGCCATGCTGCTACTGACCCGCCTTAAACCCGACCTGGATGGCGGTATCTTTACCTACGCCCGCGCCGGGTTCGGCGAACTGATGGGCTTCTGTTCCGCCTGGGGCTACTGGCTGTGCGCCGTAATCGCCAACGTCTCTTATCTGGTGATTGTCTTCTCTGCCCTGAGCTTTTTCACCGATACGCCAGATCGCATTATCTTTGGTGATGGCAATACCTGGCAGGCGATGCTGGGTGCATCCGTGCTGCTGTGGCTGGTTCACTGGCTGGTGCTGCGTGGCGTGCAGACCGCCGCCAGCATCAATCTGATGGCGACGCTGGGCAAGCTGGTGCCGCTGCTGCTGTTTATTGTGCTGGCGGTGATGGCGTTTAACTATGATCGCTTTCGCTTCGATTTTTCCGGGGTCACGCTGGGACAACCGCTCTGGGAGCAGATCAAGCAGACCATGCTGATTACTCTGTGGGTCTTTATCGGGGTGGAAGGTGCGGTCGTCGTTTCTGCTCGCGCGCGCCAGAAAAAGGATGTGGGCCGCGCCACACTCTTCGCCGTGCTGGCTGCGCTGCTGGTCTATCTGCTGGTGACACTGCTTTCGCTGGGCGTGGTGCCGCGCGCTGAACTGGCCGGGATGCGTAACCCGTCCATGGCGGGATTGATGACCCGACTGATGGGCAACTGGGGCGATGCGGTGATCGCGGTGGGCCTGATTATCTCGGTCTGTGGTGCCTATCTGAGCTGGACGATTATGGCCGCTGAAGTGCCGCTGATTGCCGCGCAACAGGGTGCGTTTCCGCGCAGTATTGCCCGGCAGAACCGCCATAACGCCCCAGCAGCCTCGCTGTGGCTGACCAACGGCAGTATTCAGCTCTGCCTGATTCTGATTGCTCTGACCGGTGCTAACTACAATAACCTGCTGACCATTGCATCGGAGATGATTCTGGTGCCCTATCTGCTGGTGGGGTTATATCTGATCAAAGTGGTGCACGGACAGCATAAGCCGCTCGCGATGGCGGTTGGCGTGGGTGCCAGCGTCTATGGCATCTGGCTGCTCTACGCCTCGGGCCCCCTGCATCTGATGATGTCAGTGGTGCTCTATACACCGGGCCTGCTGCTGTTTCTGTTTGCCCGACGCGGCGGCCGCGCAGATGTTTCGCTGACTTCGCTGGAGAGGATTGCGATGGGATTGCTGATTGCCGCGACGCTGCCCGCAGTGTGGCAGCTGACAACGTAAAACCTGATGGTAGCGGCTCTTAGTGTGAAAGTGCCGGAATAGAGACACACAGCAGGTCATCCTGCTGTGTGAGATTCAGCGGCTTCGAATATTCATGATGGATCGCGTCCAGCTGCTCCGCTGACAGCGGATAAGGGAGCTGGATATCGAAGCGGCTGATCTGCTGCTGTTCCGCAAGAGTAATCAGGCGCGCAATGTTAATTTCGTCGCTAACCTGAGTAGAAATGATTTGTAATGCTAATTCTTTTAACGGGTCGTCACTGCCCTGTAAACGGTGTGCTGATTTACGTGTCACCATGCCAAAGATCGGCATTACACCATAAATAGCATCGACGAAGCTCCAGCGTTTTTTGCAGGAAGCGGAAAGAAAGTCACTGTAATTGAAGCAGATGCGGTCGGGGTATATGGCTGATGCCAGCTCTTTATCAGACACACTAACGCTCCTCATGGTAATCATCAATATCCCAAACCTGGCGCAAAAAGGCCGCGCTAATGATTGCACATTTTGCCGGTTGTATACCAGCAAGCCACGGATATTTCGTGCGATAACGTAGAGCTCAGGACCAGGAAAAGATATGCTTTCATTCACTCCTGTCTCTGCTCTGTGAACTATGAACAAAATTGTTTATGTAGAAGATGAACCCGAAGTGGGTTCGCTGATTGCGGCTTACCTTGGCCGCCATGATATTGAGGTGATCGTCGAGACGCGTGGTGACCGTGCTGAATCAGTGATAGTTGAACAGCAGCCCGATCTGGTGATGCTGGATATCATGTTACCAGGCAAGGACGGCATGACCATCTGCCGTGACCTGCGGGCCAACTGGCAGGGGCCGATCGTGTTGCTCACCTCACTCGACAGCGACATGAACCATATTCTGGCCCTGGAGATGGGTGCGCAGGATTACATCCTGAAAACCACCCCGCCCGCGGTGCTGCTGGCTCGCCTGCGCCTGCATCTGCGTCAGTCCCATCAGGGACAGCCCGAAGATACACCGAGCGCACCTGCCGCCAACCGCATGCTGCGTTTTGGCTCGCTGACCATTGATGCTCTGAACCGCCAGGTCACGCTGTTTGAGGAGCAGATCGCTCTTTCCACCGCAGATTTCGATCTGCTGTGGGTGCTCGCCAGCCATGCGGGCCAGACACTTAACCGGGATGCGCTGCTGAAAACGTTGCGTGGCGTCAGCTATGACGGCCTGGACCGCAGCATCGACGTGGCAATCTCCCGCCTGCGTAAAAAGCTGCATGACAGCGCCACCGAGCCGTTTCGCATTAAAACTATCCGTAATAAAGGCTATCTGTTTGCGCCTCAGGCCTGGGATACCCGCGGACTATGAGAAAGCTTTTTATTCAGTTTTATCTGCTGCTGTTCGTCTGCTTTCTGGTGATGGCGCTACTGGTGGGTCTGGTCTACAAGTTTACTGCTGAGCGCGCAGGCCGCCAGTCGATGAATGACCTGATGGCCAGTTCGCTCTATCTGATTCGTAGCGAACTGCGCGAGATTCCGCCGCGTGACTGGAATAAAACCATCAAGAGTCTCGATCTCGGCCTGTCATTCGACCTGCATATTGAGCCGATGAACAAATATCAGCTTGATGAGAGCAATATGCGTCGGTTGCGCGCCGGGGAGATTGTCGCGCTCGATGACCAGTACACCTTTTTGCAGCATATCCCGCGCAGCCACTATGTATTATCAGTGGGGCCGATCCCCTATCTCTTCTATCTGCATCAGATGCGCCTGCTGGATATTGCCCTGCTGGTGTTTATAGGCATGTCGCTGGCGTTGCCGGTGTTTATCTGGCTGCGTCCCCACTGGCAGGAGATGCAGCGACTGGAGAAAGCAGCTCAGCGCTTTGGCCGTGGTGAGCTGGATGTGCGCACCCATTTTGACAGCACCTCCAGCCTGTTCCGGCTCGGCATCGCGTTTAACCAGATGGCCGAGAATATCAACACGCTGGTCGCCAGCAAGAAGCAGCTCATTGATGGCATCGCGCATGAGCTGCGGACACCGCTGGTGCGTCTGCGTTATCGGCTGGAGATGAGCGACAACCTCACAGATGGCGAACGGGTAGCGCTGAATCGCGACATCGGCCAGCTTGAAAGTCTGATTGAGGAACTGCTGACCTATGCGCGCCTTGACCGACCCCGCGTCGATCTCAATCTGAAATCGCTGGATCTGGCCTGCTGGCTAGGCGAAAGACTGGACGATTTCCGCACCATCAACCCGGACATACGCCTTGACCTTGACCTGCCACAGCGGGAAAACATCGGCATTTCTGATACCCGCCTGATGGAGCGGGTGCTGGATAACCTGGTGAACAACGCACTGCGCTATGCCCAACAGCGGCTGCGCGTCAGTTTATGGTTCGACGGCCCGACTGGCTGTCTGCAGGTTGAAGATGATGGCCCGGGTATTCCGCCGGAAGAGCGTGAGCGCGTTTTCGAACCCTTTGTCCGGCTTGATCCTAGCCGCGATCGCGCCACAGGCGGCTGCGGACTCGGCCTGGCGATTGTTCACTCTATAGCCCAGGCACTGAGCGGCAATGTTACTATTGAGTCCAGCCCGCTGGGCGGCGCCAGCGTTCGCTTTTGCTGGCCGGTTGATCTAACCTTGCGGGAAATTCCGCTGCGTTAAAAACCACAAGGAGTCCTGCGTGACCTCAGCGTATCAACAACTTACCAAAACCTTCCAGCGCCTTTCCCGCTTCAGTCACGTCACAGCCATTGCAGGATGTGATATGCAGACCACCATGCCGCCAGGCGGCAGTCAGGCGCGTGGTGAAGCGCTGGCAGAAATGAGCGTGTTGCAGCACCAGATCCTCACCGCTCCTCAGGTCGGCGAGTGGCTTAAAGCCGCTGAACAGCAGTCGCTGAACGATGTCGAACGTGCCAATCTCAACGAGATGCAGCGCGCATATCAGCAAGCCAGCCTGCTGCCAGATGATTTTGTTGAAGCCAAATCGATCGCCGGTTCGGTCTGCGAACATGCGTGGCGCACTCAGCGTCCAGCCAATGACTGGCAGGGTTTCGCCGCCAACCTCAAAGAGGTGGTGCGTCTGAGCCGTGAAGAGGCTCAGCGCCGCGCCGACGCCAGTGGCTGCTCCCGTTACGATGCGCTGCTGGATCTCTATGAGCCGGGGATGACCCGCGCCCGGCTGGATGCGACCTTTGGCGAACTGAAAACCTGGCTGCCTGACTTACTGCAGCAGGTAGTGGAAAAACAGGCGCAACAGCCCTGTATTACGCCTCAGGGTCCGTTCGCCGTGCCTGCACAGCGTCAGCTCGGTCTCAGCATCATGGAAACCCTGGGTTTCGACTTTAACCACGGCCGCCTCGACATCAGTGCGCATCCCTTCTGCGGCGGCGTGCCGGAAGATGTGCGTATTACCACCCGTTACAACGAGAATGAGTTTCTCAGCGCCATGATGGGCGTGATTCACGAAACCGGTCACGCCCGCTATGAGCAGAATCTGCCGCAGCAGTGGCGCGGTCAGCCGGTAGCGCTGGCGCGCTCTACAGCTATCCACGAATCACAAAGTCTGTTTATGGAAATGCAGCTGGGTCGCAGCCGCGAATTCCTCCAGCGTATTATGCCGCAGGTGATCGCCACCTTTGGCGATCAGCCCGCCCTGCAGCCGGATAATTTCGTGCGCCTGGCCCAGCAGGTGAAACCCGGCCTGATCCGGGTTGATGCCGATGAGCTCAGCTATCCGGCGCATGTCATTCTGCGCTACGAAATCGAGCAGGCGTTGATCGAAGGCGAGATCGAGGTTGAGGATATCCCTGCGCTGTGGGATGAGAAGATGATGCAGTCGCTGGGCCTGGATACCCGCGGTAATTACCGCGATGGGTGTATGCAGGATATCCACTGGACTGATGGTGCATTTGGCTACTTCCCAACCTATACGCTGGGCGCCATGTACGCCGCGCAGCTGTTCCGGTCGGTACAGAACGCCATTCCGCAGCTCAGTGAGCTGATTCAGCATGGTGAGCTGCAGCCGGTATTCGACTGGCTGCAACAGAATATCTGGCAGCACGGCAGCCGTTTTTCCACCGACCAGTTACTGACAAACGCTACTGGCGAAGCACTGAATCCGGCTTTCTTCCGCCAGCATCTTGAACAACGCTACCTGAATAGCTAAGCTTTCGGGCGGTCATCTGACCGCCCTTTCCCGCCTTTGTACAATCGGTTACACGCCGATACCAAACACCCACGGACACCGTTCATTGATTTCCCTATAGTCTCTTCACCGGCCCCGCAGTGGGCTACACATGAAAAAATAGTCTCCGAGGGATTTGCAATGAAAAAATTATTTGCACTGGTTGTCGCCGCTGCTATGGGTATGTCTTCTGTTGCTTTCGCTGCTGACACCACAGCTGCTCCAGCTGCTGCGCCAGCCGCAACAACTACCACTACCGCTGCAGCACCGGCTAAAACTGTTCACAAAACTGCGCACAAGAAACACCATAAAGCTGCTCAGAAAGCCCAGGCTGCTAAGAAAGTTCACCACAAAAAAGCAGTGAAAAAAGATGCAGCGCAGAAAGCGCAGGCTGCTAAAAAAGTTCACCACAAGAAAGCGGTAAAACCTGCTGATCAGAAAGCACAGGCCGCTAAAAAAGTTCACCACAAAAAAGCAACTAAACCAGCCGCTCAGAAAGCCCAGGCTGCTAAAAAAGTTCACCACAAAAAAGTAACTAAACCAGCCGCTCAGAAAGCCCAGGCTGCTAAAAAAGTTCACCACAAAAAAGTAACTAAACCAGCCGCTCAGAAAGCTCAGGCTGCTAAAAAAGTTCACCACAAAAAAGTTGTGAAACCAGCAGCTAAAAACTAAGGTCGCCTTCAGCGCACGGCCACATGATGATTTAAAACACCCGGTTCTGCCGGGTGTTTCTTTACTGGAGTGGATGAAATGACGAGAGTGGATGAAATAGTGCGTCGCTATCGCTTCGAAATTATTCTGCTTGTTATGATCCTGTGTGGCATTGTTGCAGCCAGCTTTTTTATTTAGAAGCTGTAGCGTACTGATTAACCAATAAAACTCCCTTTTTCAACGCTCACCGACTATAGTTACCGTACTTACGTAATAACAATAACGTTAACTTTTCTCGCCATTGAGATTTCTATGCGCCTGGCTACCCTGTTAATGGTTGGACTCTTCAGTTTTGTCACCACGGTTCATGCCGATGATGACGACGACTCACCCACTCCTGCTGAAATTAAGATGCTGTTTTTCGGCAAAGATCATCGCCAGGCCATTACCGATATTACCGCGGCCCCCTGGGATGCCATTGGTCAGCTGGAAACCGAAAGCGGCAACCTCTGTACTGCCACGCTCATCTCTCCGCATCTGGCGCTGACGGCCGGACACTGTCTGCTCTCCCCGCCGGGAAATTTCGATAAGCCGGTTGCGCTGCGATTTATGGCCAGCGATAAAGGCTGGCGCTACGAGCTTCATGATATTGATGCGCGGGTTGAACCTTCGCTGGCGTCAAAACTAAAAGCGGATGGTGAAGGCTGGATCGTGCCGAGCAGTGCAGCACCCTATGATTATGGCATCGTGATTTTACGCAATCCGCCGTCAGCGATTACGCCTATTCCGCTGTTTGATGGCTCACGCAGCGATCTCACTGCCGCTCTTAAGCTGACCGGACGTAAAGTGACGCAGGCGGGCTATCCGGCCGATCATCTCGATACGCTCTATTCTCACAGCGATTGCCTGATTACCGGCTGGGCGCAGCGCGCCGTGCTGTCGCACCAGTGTGACACTCTGCCGGGTGACAGTGGTTCACCGCTGCTGCTCAAAAGCGATAAAGGCTGGCAGTTAATCGCGGTACAAAGCTCAGCGCCGGCAGCGAAGGATCGTTACCTGGCTGACAACCGTGCGATTTCAGTCACCTCGTTTAAAGACAAACTGGAATCCCTCGCGCAGTAACCGCACTGACTCTCTGCCAATTGGGTGCGCGCCTGTTACGACGCGCACCCTGGCTTCTTAACCCGCTATCTGTTCCATCGTCTGCAGAATACGCTTTTCTGAGATGGGATACGGCGTACCCAACTGCTGAGCAAAGTAGCTGATGCGCAGCTCTTCAATCATCCAGCGAATACTCTGCACCTCTTCATCATCCTGACGCTGCGGCGGCAGCTTATTGCGCCACGCCTGATACGCCTGTTCCACGGCTTGCACTTTTAACATCCGGGCACGATCGCTGTGCGGATCGGCAGGCAGTTTTTCCAGTCGCCGCTCAATGCCCTGCAGATAACGCAGCGTATCGGCCAGCCGCTGCCAGCCGTTGCCGGTGACAAAACCGCGATAGACCAGACCATTTACCTGCGCCTTGATGTCAGATAACGCCAGCGCCAGGGTCATATCGACCCGGCCCTTAAGACGCTTATTGATGTTGAAGACTGCGGTGAGGATCTGCTCAACCTGCTGTGCGATCGTCACTACGGTCTCATTGAGTTCACCACGTACTTTGTCACGCAACTGCTCAAACGCGCCCTGGTCCCAGGCCGGACCACCTGCTTCCCCTATCAGCTTATCGATGCCACAGGCGATGCAGTCGTCGATCAGCTCCAGCACTTTGCCATAGGGGTTAAAGTAGAGTCCGAGCTTGGCTTTGTTCGGCAGCTTCTCATGCAGATACTTAACCGGCGACGGCACATTCAGCAGCAACAGGCGACGCTGGCCGCGCCACATCATTTTTTGCTGCTCCTGCTCGCTGTCAAACAGGCGAATGGCGACGCTCTCATTCTCATCGACCAGTGCAGGCCAGGCTTTGACCTGATAGCTGCCGCGCTTCTGTTCATAGCTGCGCGGCAGATCGCCAAAGCTCCAGATGTGCAGTCCGCTCTGCTCCAGCCCGTCATCCGCCACTTTCGATAGCGTTTCCTGCACTTTATCTTTTAGCTGAGCCTTGAGCGCAGTGAGGTCTTTACCTTCCAGCAGCTTGCGATTGTGCTCGTCCACCACACGGAATGTCATTTTCAGATGATCGGGCACCTGTTCCCACTGCCAGTTTTCCCGCTCCAGGGTAACGCCGGTCATGCGGCGGAACTCCCGCGACAGCGCGTCAAGCAGCGGCATCTCCATCGCTTTCACCCTGCCTAAAAACGCCTCGGCGTAATTAGGGGCTGGCACCAGGTTACGGCGCAGCGGCTTGGGCAGCGACTTAATCAGCGCGATGATTAGTTCACGACGTACGCCGGGGATCTGCCATTCAAAGCCGCTGTCATCAATCTGATTCAGCAGCGGCAGCGGAATATGCACTGTGACGCCATCCGCATCTGCACCTGGCTCGAACTGATAGCTCAGCTTCAGCTTGAGGTTGCCCTGATGCCAGAAGTTGGGGTAATCGAGCTGGCTGACTTTATCCGCGCCCTCTTTGATCAGCATCTGCTTGTCGAAGTTCAGCAGCTCGGCGTTTTCACGGCTGGCCTGCTTCCACCAGCTATCGAAATGCTTCGCCGACACTACCTCTTTGCCAATGCGCTGGTCATAAAAAGCAAACAGCGTTTCGTCATCCACCAGGATGTCGCGGCGACGGGATTTGTGTTCCAGATCTTCCACTTCACTGCGCAGCTTCTGGTTAGCCCGGAAGAAGGCATGGCGGGTCTGCCAGTCGCCCTCCACCAGCGCGTGGCGGATAAACAGCTCACGGCTCAGCGTGGGATCGATGCTGCCATAGTTCACCTTGCGGGCCGCGACTATCGGCAGGCCATAGAGGGTGACTTTTTCGGCGGCCATCACCGCGCCCTGCGATTTCTCCCAGTGCGGTTCACTGTAGCTGCGCTTAATCAGATGCTGCGCCAGCGGCTCAATCCACTCTGGCTCAATACGGCCCGCGGTGCGCCCCCACAGGCGGCTGGTCTCAACCAGTTCTGCCACCATCGTCCACTTCGGCGGCTTCTTAAACAGTCCGGAGCCAGGGAAGATAGAGAAGCGGGTATTGCGTGCGCCGGTATACTCCTGTTTATCGCTATCTTTCTGGCCGATATGCGACAGCAGACCGCTTAACAGCGCGCAGTGAACGGGCTGCAGCTCAGCCGGTTCACTGTTCACAGGAATACCCAGTTCACGCACCACCTGCCGCAGCTGGGTATAGATATCCTGCCATTCCCGCACGCGCAGATAGTTAAGGAAATCGGTTTTGCACTGACGACGGAAAACATTGCCGGACAGCGCTTTCTGTTGCTCCGCCAGGTAGTTCCAGAGATTCACATAGGCGAGGAAGTCGGAATCTTTGTCGGCAAAGCGCCGGTGCTTTTCATCAGACGCCTGCTTTTTATCAGCCGGACGCTCACGCGGGTCCTGAATCGACAGGCCAGCGGTGATGATCATCACTTCACGCACGCAGCCAAACTTCTGCGCTTCCAGCACCATCCGCGCCAGGCGAGGATCCACGGGCAGCTGTGCCAGCTGACGCCCGGAGCCGGTGAGTTTGTAGTGACCGTTTTCTTCATTCAGGGTCAGCGCGCCCAGCTCTTCCAGCAGGCGAACGCCATCCTGGATATTGCGCTTATCAGGCGCTTCCACAAACGGGAAGGCGGCGATATCACCGAGTCCCAGCGAGGTCATCTGCAGGATCACCGACGCCAGGTTGGTGCGCAGGATTTCAGGATCGGTAAAGGCCGGACGACCCAGAAAGTCATCTTCTGCATACAGACGAATACAGATACCGTCCGAAACACGGCCGCAACGCCCTTTACGCTGGTTGGCAGAGGCCTGTGATATCGGTTCAATCGGCAGTCGCTGCACTTTGGTACGGAAACTGTAGCGACTGATACGAGCCGTACCGGGGTCGATCACATATTTGATGCCAGGCACCGTCAGCGAGGTTTCCGCAACGTTGGTCGCCAGCACAATGCGACGGCCACTGTGCGACTGAAATACCCGGTTCTGTTCCGCATTCGACAGTCGCGCATAGAGCGGCAGCACTTCGGTGTGCGGCAGATCGCGTTTGTTCAGCGCATCTGCTGTATCACGGATTTCGCGCTCGCCGCTCATAAAGATCAGGATGTCGCCACGGCTTTCCCGCCCCAGTTCATCCACCGCATCAAAAATCGCCTGCAGCTGATCACGATCGCCATCCTCCGCGTCTTCGACCACCGGGCGGTAGCGCACTTCAACCGGATAAGTCCGGCCAGAAACTTCAATCACCGGCGCATTATTGAAATGACGGGAGAATCGCTGTGGATCGATGGTCGCAGAGGTGATGATGACTTTCAGATCGGGGCGGCGCGGCAACAGCTCACGCAGATAACCGAGCAGGAAGTCGATATTCAGGCTGCGTTCGTGTGCCTCATCAATGATGATGGTGTCATATTGCATCAGCAGGCGATCCTGCTGGATTTCCGCCAGCAGAATCCCGTCCGTCATCAGTTTAATCTGCGTCAGATCGCTGACCTGGTCGTTGAACCGCACTTTATAGCCGACACAGCCGCCCAGTGAGGTGCTGAGCTCATCGGCAATGCGGTTTGCCACGGTCCGGGCGGCCAGACGGCGCGGCTGGGTATGGCCAATCAGACCGGTGATACCGCGTCCCAGCGCCAGACAGATTTTCGGCAGCTGGGTGGTTTTACCCGAACCGGTTTCACCGGCAACAATCACCACCTGATGGTTGCGAATCGCCTCAGCAATATCCTGCTGCTTCTGACTGACCGGCAAATTATCCGGGAAGGAAATCGCTGGCGTCGCCGCGCGGCGCTGGGCCACGCGCTGTTCAGCGGTGATAAATTCCTGCTCAAGCTCGCTGGCGATGCCCTGCTGAGCCTCAGGATTTTTGGCTTTTCTGGCACCCTGTAAACGGCGCTGTAGCCGCTGGCGATCGCGCAGCATTAAACCGTCGAGCCGTGACCAGAGCGCTGCCAGTGGGGAAGTATCGGGAGATGACATAATTGTGACGTACCTTACTCAGACGGTGTCGCTGCCTGAAGCAGCGCCCTGCAAGCCGGGATAACCAGCTGATCTAATAAAATAATTGCGCGTATCTTAGCACATTCTGAACCGTTCAGGCGGCTGGCCCCGGCTGCGCTTATTCAATAAATTCGAACATGGGTCTCGAAATATTGCGCTTTCACCGCGCCATCGATAACCGTAGAGTGTAAACCATTGAGCGGAAACTCTTCCGCGTTACAGACAGGAAACCACCATGACCAAAGTTTTAGTTCTGAAATCAAGCATCCTCGCAGGCTACTCACAATCAAGCCAGCTCGCTGACTTCTACGTTGAACAGGCAAAGGCACAGGGTAAAGAAGTGACTGTACGTGATCTGGCTGCTAACCCGATTCCGGTTCTGGATGGCGAGTTAGTGGGGGCAATGCGCCCTTCCGATACGCCACTGTCACCGCGTCAGCAGGAAGCACTGGACCTGTCCGATGAACTGATTGCAGAACTTCAGGCTCATGATGAAGTGGTGATTGCCGCGCCAATGTACAACTTCAACATTCCTACGCAACTGAAAAACTATTTCGACCTGATTGCCCGTGCTGGCGTGACGTTCCGCTACACCGAAGCAGGCCCGGAAGGTCTGGTTAAAGGCAAAACTGCGGTCGTTATCTCAAGCCGTGGCGGCATTCATAAAGACACCCCAACCGACCTGCTGACCCCATACGTTAAGCTGTTCCTGGGCTTCATCGGCATCACTGATGTTGAGTTCGTGTTTGCTGAAGGCATCGCTTACGGTCCGGAAGTGGCCAGCAAAGCGACGGCTGAAGCGAAAGACGCTATTAAGCAGATCGTGACCGCATAGTCTGAGCCATCTCAGGATGACACTGTAAAAAAACCGGGCCTCGCGCCCGGTTTTTTTTCGCCGGTTACTGACTGCTGTCTGCTTCTTTTCTCAGCCATTGACCATTAATGCCGCGCACATACTCCCCTGCAGCCGCACGGCTCACCAGCTTCTGTCCGGCAATACTGGCGACATCGGTCGTGGAGAGATTATTTTGCTCTGCCAGCCGCTGATACTCCAGCTGACGCCCGGCATTAATCCGCTGCACCAGCGCCAGCGTTTCACTGTCCTGCGAACGTGCCGCCAGATAGCCGGAGAGCGTTTCACCTGCACGGCCTGATTGCCTTGCCTCATCCAGCGTCAGTGCCCAGGCAGGTTGCGTCATCGTCAGGGCGAGTAACAGCGCCGCGCTTATGCGTTTCATCGTGGATCTCCTCAGAACAGTCCGCTCTGGTTTTTCAGTAACGCCTCCACGTCTTTATCAACTTTGATGTGAATCTCATGCTCGATTTTCACGTTCATGTTGATGGTGATGGGGTCTTTGGGTGCCGTGACTTCAATGCGCGGCACGCAGCCGATGCTCAGCAGTCCGGCTGCCAGAACCAGTAGTGGCCTCAGGCTCATGGTGAAGTGTCCTTGTTCGATGGCAAAGTCGCATGTTGCTCTAACCAGGATTGCAAATTATCGCCAAAGCGCAGGCTGCGCCAGAGCTGAAACAGGTTTTCCTGATGACGATAGTTGAGATTGACCGTCTGACGACGGTTACTGAACTGGCTGACGCCCTGTACCTGCGCCGCCATGGTGAGGTCGCCGAGGTTATTCAGATTGATTGTCGCCCAGGTGCGGGAGACTTCCATATAGCGTAACCAGTCCAGTGCGGCGCCGGTCGCTACGTTGTTGCGGGTAATCGCATCTGCCATATCTTTATCCAGCCGGAAAGTCAGCGGACCGCTGTTGGCAATCCACCCTTTCTCCACCAGCCAGCGCGGGTTATTGAGCCACAGCGGCAGCTCGCCGTTAACCTTGCCTGACATGGCAAACTGATTAGGCTTCAGCGCCGTCACCAGCTCGCTAAGGCTGATATTACGCAGCGACACCCTGGCAGGTTCATGCTGCGGCATACGCAGAGATGGCAGCGTGATTTGCCCGCCCAGCACATCAAGGCTGACATCCTGTAATGTCAGCGGTGTCTCTTCAGACCACGGCCAGTTACCCTGCAGATCGGCACGAATATTCTGCATCGCAAACTGGTTCTTCACCTCGGCAATGCGCAGTGACACCGGGCCATGCTGACCAAACTGCCATTGCTGCTCATGGAACCTGAACGGCAGTGAGAAGTCGATACCGTTCACCTGACTGTCCGGCGTCCAGACGCTGCCCTGTTTAACCGTCCAGTGGCCTCCGGCCTGGAAGCCCTGCTCACTGGCGGCGGAGAAAGCGACCTGTGCCTGCAAACTGCCGCCCTGAATCTGCATTTTCATGTCGGGGCTGAGCAGCGGCTGAAACACGGTCAGCGACTGTGCCGGCCACCACGCCTGGCCGCGTAACCGTTCGCCGTCCCAGCGGCCGTTCACCCGCAGCGGGCCAACCTTGCCCGCTTTTAATTCGCCACGCCAGAGAAAATAGCCGGGATCGCGGCCTTTCGCCTCGAAGTCCAGCGTGGAGTCAGCCAGACGGCCGCCATAGCTGAAGCGGGTCGGCCCCGCCTGCAGTCTGAAATGGCCCTTGAAGGAAGGTTGCGCCGCATCACGCTGCCATTTTACGGGTTCAGTCAGCGTCAGACGCGGGTTTGCGACGTTAACGCTGCCATAGGCCAGCTGATTAAATCCGGTGGAGAGCGTATCCAGATGGATCATTGTGTCGTGCCAGCCGCCAGTGCCTTTAACATCCCAGCGCGCCTGCAGCGGCAACATCTCGCCACCTCCCCAGTAGCGCCAGTTCCATTCGCCCTTATCGGGCCAGAAATCCGTGGCGCGACCATCAAGATGAAGCCGGAAGCGGCCAAAGCTGGCATCGTGCGCGTTGAGAATAGCCTGCAGGCGGCCATCAATACCCTGCGAGGAGAGTCGCACACCCGCCAGCGGCCAGCGCGCCTCATCGACCTCCAGCGTTGACAGCAGTTGACCCCGCAGACGCAGCAGCGATTTGGGTTGCAGTACTAACTGAGGATCGAGCAGCGAGCCGCTGAGTACGCCTGGGATGGAACCATAGAGTTGCAGATCAGCCAGCTTGCTTTCGCCGGTCAGCTGAAATGGCAGATTGCTGTTGGTGAGGCTCAGGTTGCCGGGACCGAGGCCCAGGACCACGTTGCCCTTGCCGCCGCGCCCCTGAGTCAGCAGGTTGATGCGACCGGTGATCTGACTGCCCTCCAGGCCCGACTGCCAGTTATCCAGCGTCAGGTTAACAAACCCTGACAGCGGCTGGGCCGCCAGTGGCCAGACGTATTCGCCCTTTTCAATCCGAATCTGATCGCGGCTAATCTGCCAGGGCAGTCTGAGAAGCGGCCGGTTCTCTTCCGCCATTGCCACGCGCAGCTCGCCCTGCTGATGCTGCCAGTTAAGGCTCAGTTGCAGCGGATGCGGCAATGCATTGAGTGCCAGCTTTCCGGCTACCTCGCCATTCACCGGCAGATCCGTGGCGAAGGTGGGTAACTCAAGATGACCACTCAGCGTGATGGGTTCAGGTAGTGCGGGATGAGTGAGCGTCAGGCGGCTGATCGCGAGTTGCTGACCGGTCAGCGTAGCCGCCAGTTGCAGATTATCGCCCTGGTAATTGAGTTGCTGGCGATCTTTTTCCAGCGTCAGATCCAGCGCGCCCGCATAGGTCTGCCACGGCGCGACGATCAGCTTGCCCAGATGAACGTCAGCGCCCGGCAACATGGCCTGCCATTCGGCCAGGGTTTTGGGCGCTGTCGTGCTGCCGTCACCAACAGGTAATTTTTGCAGACAGGTGCTGTCCAGCGTCAGCTCTTCCGCATTGAGTTTCCACCGGGACTGATGCCAGCCCAGTGATACCGCCTCTACGGTTGCCAGCGAGCAATCGCCTGCGAGATAACGAATCCGGGGCAACCACAGGCCGCCCTCACGCCAGCGCGGTGCACCGGTCAGCTCAATGCGGGTCGTATCAGGCAGCCAGATGCCGACCAGCCTTGGCAGCCATTGTGTCACTGTCAACATCAGGCCGAGCAGCAGCAGAATCAGCGCCAGAATGGCCGCCAGCCGTCGCCGAAAAATCCGTGGCATAAAAGCCATAATCCTTTCCCTTACCCTATCCTGACGCCGATGATGGCATGTAATCTGCCTGAGGTGAAGGACTGCGCCAGGTGCAGGTCAGCTGTTTCAGCAAAGTCAGTCAGAAAACGTTATCCTTGAAATATCACTCTGCAGGAGCATAACGATGAAGATCGCGGTATACAGCACCAAACATTACGATCAGAAATACCTTGAGCAGGTTAATCAGCAGTTCGGCTTTGAACTGGTTTTTTTTGACTTTTTACTCTCTGAAAGTACGGCCAAAACCGCTGTGGGATGCGATGCCGTCTGCATCTTTGTAAACGATGATGGCAGCCGTCCGGTACTGGAGGAGCTGGCCGGGCTGGGTGTGAAAACTATCGCGCTACGCTGTGCCGGCTTCAATAATGTTGATCTGACCGCGGCGAAAGAGCTGGGGCTGGAGGTGGTGCGGGTGCCGGCTTACTCACCGGAAGCGGTCGCTGAACATACGATCGGCCTGATGATGACCCTGAACCGCCGTATTCATCGTGCTTATCAGCGCACCCGTGACGCAAACTTTTCGCTTGATGGGCTGACCGGCTTCAACATGCATAACAAGACCGCTGGCGTTATCGGCACCGGTAAAATCGGGATTGCGACGATGCGCATTCTGAAAGGTTTTGGTATGCGGCTGTTGGCATTTGATCCCTACCCAAGTGAGCAGGCGCTGGAACTCGGTGCGGAATATGTCGATCTGAAGACGCTGTTTGCGGAATCCCACGTTATTACGCTGCACTGCCCGCTGACACCGGAGAATCATCATCTGCTCAACGCCGATGCGTTTAAACAGATGCGCGATGGGGTCATGATCATCAACACCAGTCGCGGTAGTTTAATCGATTCCCAGGCTGCGATTGACGCGCTAAAACAGCAGAAGATTGGCGCACTCGGCATGGATGTTTATGAAAATGAACGAGACCTGTTCTTTGAAGATAAGTCGAATGATGTGATTCAGGACGATGTGTTCCGCCGTCTGTCAGCGTGCCATAACGTGTTGTTCACTGGCCATCAGGCGTTTTTAACCGCCGAAGCGCTGACCGCCATTTCTGAAACGACACTGAATAATCTCAGCCAGCTCGACCGGGGTGAAGACTGCCCGAACCGACTCACTGCCTGACTAATCTCAGGATGACTGTGCGGGCCGGAGCCATCCGGCCTGTTTATCAGCGCGCGCAATTCCCGCCAATCAACGCTTGCTCATCACAGCGACGACCATTCACTAACTGACACATTCCCACACGCGTTCCATCCAGCTGGTGCGAAAACGCCAGCGTTCCACCCGCATTCGAACAGGTACTTTCTGCCAGGGAAGACATCACCACACGTGGCTGGATATGGGCGGCGGTGGCTTGTTGCGGTGGCTCGTTATCATCACTGTTACTGCTGCAGGCAGAGAGTAATAACGCGGCACCAGCCAGCAAAAAGGGGGCTGCTTTCATCAGTCGGACTCCGGGAATGGGGGTAATAGGCTGGCTCAGCATATGTCAGGCAGCACAAGGGGTCGAGAGGTGAAACAGCTTTTTACAAAATTCTCCGACATCATTTGCAAGCAGAATTATCTTGTTTACCTGTTATCGCTGAACTGGCACCCTTTTTCGGCCCCTATTATTTCGGAGTTAAGCCATGTTAATGGATATGTTAATTCGCATCGCCCTGGCCGGTATTCTCGGCGGTCTGATTGGCCTGGAGCGTCAGATGCGGGCCAAAGAAGCGGGACTGCGTACCCATATTCTGGTTGGTATCGGCAGTGCTATGTTCATGCTGGTGTCAAAATATGGTTTCGCCGACATGCTCACCAGCGACCATGTGGCACTGGACCCCAGCCGTATTGCAGCCCAGGTTGTCAGCGGCATGGGCTTCCTGGGCGCGGGCACCATTATGATTCAGAAGCAGGTGGTGAAAGGCTTAACCACGGCGGCGGGATTATGGGTGACGGCGGCGATTGGTCTGGTGATCGGCAGCGGCATGTATGAGATTGGCATTTATGGCACGGTGCTGGCGCTGGTGGTGCTGGAGGTGTTCCGCCGCCTGAGCCATCTTTTAATCGGCAAACATCATACGCTGCTGGTTTTCCTTAAGCCTAAAAGTGTGCCGCTGGTACTGCTGGTTATGCAGCGCGAAGGCATTCGCTACGGCAACGTGACAGTGGTTAATCGTGATGAGGAAAGTGGTCTGTGTGAACTCAGCGTTCAGGTGACGCTATCTCGCAAGTCAAACGATGCCCACCTCTATGATAAGGTCATGGAGATTAAGGGCGTGCAGTCACTGGAGATGATGTAACTCCCCCTCTATATACCCTTCTCTTCAGACACGGCCAGACAGGCATCCGCCGCCAGCAGAGGGCAGTCACCGCCCTCTGCTGGCTATTCAACTCTCTTCTGTAAAAATCAGAATCGCTGGCAGCCTGACCTGAAACATAGAGACCGCCGGGAATTGATGGCATAATCTGTCACTGTTTATTAGTGTGATAATTTTATCCGGAAACCAATGCCTCATAAATCTGACCTTCCTGAAGATGCCTTATGCGCTACAGCGCCTAAAAATCGGGTAGCGATAAGCGTGCTGATTTTTACGCTGATTGCGGGTGCTATCGCCATCATGGTGATTCTGGATCATCGTAATACGGTAAATAATGCGCTGGAGACCGGGCAATGTCTCGCTGAGGAGGGGGCAGAAGATTTATTTGAAGCACTCAGGCATTTTTTACATCACGCCTATCGCTGGATTTTCAGAGCCTGTGGCTGACAGTACAATTCCATTGCACATTCAGTGCAGCAGGAAATGCAGTAATCCGTGTCGGTTTACCAGCAGCAAAATGCCACAATACATGACTGCAACATAGCAGAGTAAAAAGAGTAACAGCATCATAATAAATTTGAGGCCATACTTTTTTATTTTTTGACGGCTAACCGAAAGTCTCATAATCGTTAATATTTGATTCATTTTACTCACATATATAGCCGGACATTAAACGGCTTCATCTGCACCCTGTATTGCCGAAATGTGCGAAACGAATAAGCTGTCGAAGCAGACACTATAATAATTCCCTGATACGCACAATCTATCGCCTGTTCCTTAACAATTTACTGATTATCATGACGTAAATGATACATATTCGCGCTAAATAAGACGACATCAACATCTGCAAGCCTGACACAAAACGGTTTGATTTTAATGCGATACATTATTTTTCAGCAAGATGAAGTGTAATTATATACGCGCAGTATTAACGCATACTCAACAGGCAGCACTTATCAGCATGCGATATCTGAAAATCAATCACGGTTCACAAACTCATCGCTAATGGATTTATGAAAAAATATTTAATTTGATTCGTGTAAAATCATAAGCGTACCAACAGGACCTCTGTTTATAGGGGATTGATTAATAGCGGCGCATGCTGTTTTTATTTCCGCATCCGGAAGCATGAATGAAAACGCTGTTACTTCTCACTGTCATGTTAATAACCGCCGGCTGTGCGGCAAAAAAAAACATTTGCAGGCTGATGCTAATCAGGCATCACTGCCCTTCTGCTCAACGTACAGTAATGAGATCGATTGTCAGTGGGAAAATGTCCCCACCCGCTGACATCGCGCACCCACGACTCGCCGCCTCCGGCAGCGATTATCCGCTGATTACTTCACTCCAGTACTGGCATTCGCGGCAACAATCCGTACCATACGCTGCATATTCGTGACACCGCAGTGAAGTGTCTGGCTGAGCGCGCACAGTAATTTGCCCTTCGGCTACGCTTTCTGGTTTTTGAGATAGGTGAAAATGCAAGATAATCAAACGGTTGACAAGAAAGAACAGTACAATCTGAATAAACTTCAGAAACGACTGCGTCGTAATGTCGGCGAAGCCATTGCAGATTTTAATATGATTGAAGAAGGCGACCGCATCATGGTCTGCCTGTCAGGCGGTAAAGACAGCTACACCATGCTGGAAATTTTGCGCAGTCTGCAAAAAAGTGCGCCGGTCAATTTTAGCCTGATTGCCGTTAACCTCGACCAGAAACAGCCAGGCTTCCCCGAGCACATCCTGCCGCAATATCTTGAAGCCCAGGGCGTTGAGTACCGGATTATCGAAGAAGATACCTACTCTATCGTCAAAGAGAAAGTCCCGGAAGGCAAAACCACCTGCTCACTCTGCTCGCGCCTGCGCCGTGGCATTCTCTATCGCGTTGCGACTGAACTGGGTTGTACTAAAATTGCGCTGGGCCACCATCGCGATGACATCCTGCAGACGCTGTTCCTGAACATGTTCTACGGCGGAAAACTGAAAGGTATGCCGCCAAAGCTGATGAGCGATGATGGCAAACAGATCGTGATCCGTCCGCTGGCCTACTGCCGCGAGAAAGATATCATTCGTTTCTCAGAAGCGCGTCAGTTCCCGATTATCCCGTGCAACCTCTGTGGTTCTCAGCCAAACCTGCAGCGTCAGGTCGTGGCTGATATGCTGCGCGACTGGGATAAGCGCTATCCTGGCCGTATCGAAACCATGTTCAGCGCAATGCAAAACGTCGTGCCGTCGCACCTGGCAGATATCAATCTGTTCGATTTTAAAGGGATTAAGCATGGCGATGCCGTCGTTGATGGCGGCGATCTCGCCTTTGATCGTGAAACCCTGCCGTTGCAGCCTGTGGGCTGGCGTGCTGATGAAGATGATGTGCCGGATCTTAGCGTACGTCTTGATGTGCTTCAGATTAAATAAGCCCCTTGCAATTTTAAGGGCGTGCTGCTGGCAGCACGCCCTTTTTTTATATGTTGCGGTGTGGCGGTGGATCCATTATCGGCGGATATTCCGGATCGGTCGGCTGATCAGGCTGGGGCTGCGGGTGGGGAATGGGCTCAGGAATCGGGACTGGATCCGTAGGGATCGGCTCGCTGTTAAAAATCGCGCTCATGCCGTACTCCTTTTCATGCGAATGGACTTTAAGCTTAGGAAAGGATTGGCGTTCCAGCCAGGCGGGCAAAAAAAAAGCCGGCACAATGGCCGGCATGTTTCGAATTAAATGTGCTATGCAATAATTCTAAATATGGAAATAAGACAATATGGAGCGCAACGCCCATCGCTTGACGTTGCATTCACCTGCGGGAGAGAGTTTGCGTCAGCGGCGACATTCGGTTATTGATGTCGATCAGCTTTTGTTTTCTTAACGCGATTTTCAGCCCACCCGACGGTACTTCCGTAATCAAATGAGACTCCCGCCCGGGTCACCTCTCCCTCGCTAAAGCCAGTGCCGTTTGCGCAGGTAGCCCGCGACCCCCACCGCCAGTGCCACCAGCAACAGACAAAAGATAGTAAAGCCATACTCCCATCCGCCGCCTGGAATGCCGCCCAGGTTGACACCAAACAGGCCGGTCAGGAACGTGGCGGGCAAAAAGATCATCGCCATCAGTGACATGGTATAGGTGCGGCGGTTCATCGATTCTGCCATCGCAGAGGCGACTTCGTCAGCCAGAATCGCGGTGCGCGCCACGCCCGCATCCAGATCATCCAGCCCGCGCCCCAGACGGTCGGCAATCTCCTGCATCCGGCGCCGTTCGCTGTCATCCATCCAGGCCAGTTTTTCACTGGCGAGCCGGGCATAGACATCCCGCTGGGGTGCCATGTAACGCCGCATCACAATCAGCTGTTTGCGCAGCAGACCGAGCTCGCCGCGCGCGGGCATCTGCTGGTCAAGCAGCGCATCTTCCAGCTCGATGATTTTGTCATGTAACTCTTCGATAAATTCACTGGTGTGATCGGTCAGGGCATCACAGACATCAACCAGCCAGCTGCCGCAGTCAATCGGGCCGTTGCCATTTTGCAAATCAGTGAGCACTTCATCGACGGCAGAAACTTTACGCCGTCGGGTCGAAACGATGAGCTTATCGTTGATAAACACCCGCATCACCACCAATTGGTCGCGGCGCGCATCGGTATTGTGGTTGACGCTGCGCAGCACGATCATAAATCCGTCGCCCAGTCGGCTGACGCGTGGACGCATGCTGTCGCCCGCTAAGGCATCACGCACGGCATCGGGGATCTGTGGCGTCGACTGCAGCCATTCTGCGCTCTTGCTGTGGGTATAGTTCAGATGCAGCCAGCAAGGCTGCTCACACTCAATAACTTCATCTTCAGCAATGGGGATCATCCCCCCCTTGCCATCCAGCTGGCAGGAGATGATAGCATCTGAAACCTGTAATGCTTTTCCTTCAATGACGTCCACAACGTTGCCTCACCACTAATATCAATACGATACAGTCTAACGTGAGGGCGTTGAGTTGCAATCGCAGGGCTGTGAAGAAAGATGTCAGCAGGTGGCCGGAAAATCGGCCACCACAGGCTTAGTGCTTTTCAATCCACAGTTCACGGCTGTAGGCGACATCTTCAGGGTTGGTGATCGGATAGCCTTTAACCCAGGGTTTAATCAGTCGGCCATTGGTGTACTGATAGAGGGGGGCGACCGGGGCCTGCTCAGCCAGGATTTGCTCGGCACGATTGTAATCGCTGTTACGTGCCTGATCGCTGGTTTCACGGCTGGCTTTAGCGATAACCGCATCATAATCCGCGTTACTGAAGCGTGAGATATTGCTGCTGTTGCCAGAAGTCAGCAAGTTCAGGAAGGTTGAGGGCTCGTTGTAGTCGCCGACCCACGAAGCCCTAATCACATCAAAGTTTCCGCTGTTACGGCTGTCAATGTAGGTTTTCCACTCCTGGTTCTCCAGGGTGACATCCACACCGAGATTCTTTTTCCACATTGAGGCCACGGCAATCGCAATCTTTTGATGGCTCTCTGAGGTGTTATAAAGCAGTTTGAGTTTTAATGGCTTGCCGGGGCCATAACCGGCGGCAGCCAGCAGCGATTTGGCCTGCGCATTCAGGCTATTCTGATCGTGCTGTTGCATGAAAACAGGCAGAGGCTTAAAGCCTGCAGTGACATCGGGCGTAAAGTGCCATGCCGGTTTTTCTCCGGTACCCAGCACTTTTTCGGCAATCACTTTTCGGTCGATTGACCAGGACAGCGCTTTGCGCACCCGCACATCAGCCGTCGGCCCTTTCTGCGTGTTAAACGCATAGTAATAGGTGCCTAACTGGTCGGGTGTGTAGACCTCTCCCGGCAACGTTTTCTTCAATAGCGCATACATATTTTTAGGGAAGGATTCGGTGATATCGATATCATTGGCACGATAACGTTTGGTCGCGCTCGACTCTTCATTGATGGGCACAAAGGTCACTTTTGTCAGCACCGAATGTGCATCATCCCAGTAGTGAGGATTACGGGTCAGGACGATCTTCTCGTTCACGACCCGCTCGCTCAGCTGATAGGCACCGTTACCGACCAGTTTGCCGGGTGCCGTCCAGCTGTCACCTTCCTGTGCAATTATTTTCTGGGGCACCGGGAAGAGCGCCACGTTGGCCACCAGCGCCGGGAACCACGGCACCGGACGATCCAGCGTCACCCTCAACTGGTATTTACCCTGGGCAGCCACGCCAAGCTTATCGGGCGTCATTTCGCCTTTGGTAATCGCCGCTGCATTTTCAATGCCACTCAGGCCTGCGAACCAGGCAAAAGCAGAACTGTTTTTGGGATCGACCAGGCGCTGCCAGCTGTAGACAAAATCCTGAGCAGTGACCGGATCGCCGTTCGACCAGCGCGCGTTATTGCGCAGGGTGAAGACCCAGGTTTTGTTATCGCTGCTGCTCCAGCTTTGCGCCACACCCGGTACAATTTTGCCCTGCGCATCCTGATTAGTCAGGCCTTCAAACAGATCCCGAATCACCTGAATTTCCGGCAGCCCCACCGCTTTAAGCGGATCGAGGGAAGCGGGTTCATCTTTAATGTGGCGGACGATCTGCTGCTGTTCAGCCAGCTGCGCGCCAGCGGGAGGATTCGCCGCGATGGCGGGTGTGAGGATGCTGCTCAGACTGATTGCTGCCAGCGTCATGCGAAAGGTCTTTACCATTATCACTCCTTTACCCCAAAGAAGTGCTGCACCAGTCTGTTGCCGATGCAGCTTGTGCAGGGCACTTTATCGCAAATGGCTGACAGATAAATAGCTATTTTCCGCGCACGGCTTTTCCGCTACTTTTAGTAAAACCCTATGAGGAAATGAGTATGTCGCCACTCCATCCGCGTACCCTGCGCGGCAAACTGGACGTTCCGTA
This sequence comes from Pantoea sp. WMus005, assembly GCF_013415305.1. Taxonomy (GTDB): domain Bacteria; phylum Pseudomonadota; class Gammaproteobacteria; order Enterobacterales; family Enterobacteriaceae; genus Pantoea; species Pantoea rara. The sequence continues at coordinate 1,013,917 of NZ_JACBXU010000001.1, read as the reverse complement.
TCAGCAGTATGGCCGCTCAGTGCTGGGTGCACCGCTGCTGTGGTTTCCGGCCCCGTTGGGCGATCCCGACAGCGGTCTGATTCTGGCCGGCACCCACGGCGATGAGAATGCGGCCATCGCCACCCTCTCCGCTGCGTTACGGACATTACCCGATGGCATGCGTCGGCACCACGTGGTGCTGGCGGTCAATCCGGATGGCTGTCAACTGGGGCTACGCGCTAACGCAAACGGCGTCGATCTCAACCGCAACTTCCCGGCGGCGAACTGGCAGTCAGGCGAGACGGTTTATCGCTGGAACAGTGCGGCCGATGCGCGCGATGTGGCGCTGTCGACCGGCACCCATCCGGGTTCTGAACCGGAAACCCAGGCGCTCTGTGCCCTGATTCATCAGCTGAAACCGCGCTGGATCGTCTCATGGCATGAACCGCTGGGCTGCATTGACGACCCGCATCAGGTGGAGATTGGCGGCTGGCTGGCCAGCCATACCGGCCTCCCCCGCGTCAGCAGCGTCGGTTATGATACGCCCGGCTCATTCGGCAGCTGGTGTCACGATCTCAGCCTGCCTTGCGTGACCGCTGAAATGCCGGTGATTTCAGTGGATGAAGCCACAGAGACCTATCTTGAGATGATGGTTAACCTGCTGCGCTGGCAGCAATAATCAACTGACCGTTGCGCACGGTGATTGCCGGTTCTGAATCCACCGCCAGCCAGGTTGGCCCGTCAAGATCCGCGAAGCGGGTCTGCGGTACCAGCGGCAGCGCAGCGTGTATCGCCCGTGAGGTGCAGAGCATGCAGCCGAGCATTACTGCAAAACCCTGCTGCTGGGCGGCATCCGCCAGCGCCAGCGCCTCGGTCAGCCCGCCTGCTTTATCCAGCTTGATGTTGACCATCTCATAACGCCCTCGCAACGCCGCCAGGCTTTCACGGGTATGACAGCTCTCATCGGCGCAGATCGGTAAGGGATGGATAAAGTTCGCCAGCGCCGCATCTTCACCTGCAGGCAGGGGCTGCTCCAGCATCGCCACATTGATGTCCGCCAGCAACTGACAACGTGCCGCCAGGCCTTCGGCATGCCAGGACTCATTTGCATCCACAATCAAAGTCGCTTCCGGCACGGCGGCGCGGATCGCCATCAGACGTTCGGTAATGAAATTATTATCCAGCTTAACTTTCAGCAGCGTTGCACCATGCTGCCACAGCGCGAGTGCGCTGCTGGCCATCGCTTCGGGGGTATCAATACCGACGGTCTGCGCGGTCACCACATCCTCAGGCGGAGTGACGCCGTTAAGCTGCCAGAGGCTGCTCTGCTGCTGGTGCACGGCGAGATCCCACAGTGCGCTGTCGATGGCGTTGCGCGCGGCCCCGGCAGGCAGTGCCTGCTGAAGCGCCTCACGTGTCATGCCCTGCTGTAGCGCAGGTAGCAGGGTACCGATTTGCGCCAGTACAGAGGCTTCGCTTTCACCGTAACGGGCATACGGTGTCGCTTCTCCGACGCCTTTAACACCGTCTTCTTCGATTTCAACCACCACCACTTTAACTTCGGTCCGGGTTCCACGGGCGATGACAAACGGCGTATGCAAGGGCCAGGCTTCGGGATAACTTTTTACCGTTCTCATTTCCACTCCACAATGTGTGACGCAGTGGGTGAGCGCCACGTTAAATTCCACAATTGAACTCGTAAACCCTTAACTTTTATGTCATAAACAACGGCTATCTTTAGCCGTTTTGTGTCAGATCTTTTTTATCATCAAAAGGAATCACTATGTCTCAGACTGTTCATTTTCAGGGTAATGCCGTACCGGTTGCAGGTCAGTTTCCTCAGGCTGGCGATAAAGCCAAAGCTTTCACACTGGTCGCTAAAAACCTGGTCAACGTCGCGCTCTCTGAGTATGCAGGAAAACGCAAAATTCTGAACATTTTCCCAAGTGTTGATACCGGTGTCTGTGCTTCATCAGTGCGCAAGTTCAATCAGGCTGCTAGCGAGCTGAATAATACGGTGGTGTTATGCATCTCTGCCGATCTGCCCTTTGCTCAGTCGCGTTTCTGTGGCGCAGAAAACCTGAGCAACGTGGTAACGCTGTCGACGCTGCGCGGTTCAGAGTTTAAGTATGACTATGGCGTGGAAATTGCCGATGGTGCGCTGGAAGGTCTGACCGCACGTGCAGTGATCGTGCTGGATGAGAACGACAAAGTGATCTACAGCCAGCTGGTTGATGAAATCACCACTGAGCCAGATTACGACGCTGCGCTGGCCGCGCTGAAGTAATAAAAAAAGCGGATAACCCGGTTATCCGCTTATCACCTTCTCTTTGCCGCTTATTCGCTTTCGTTGCGCTTTTGCCCCAGACCATATTCCCGCAGCTTATTGGCTATCGCGGTGTGTGAAACGCCCAGCCGTTTTGCCAGCTTTCGGGTGCTGGGATAAGAGAGATAAAGCCGCGTCAGAATTGAGCGTTCGAACCGGCTGGTGATCTGATCCAGCGTTCCTTCCAGCGCCTCATCCCCCAGTGACACATCCAGCGCCTGTTCGGGCAACACGATATCCTGCGGACGCAGTTCGTAACCTTCCAGCTGAGTTAATGCGCGATAAAGGGAATTTTTTAGCTGACGCACATTGCCAGGCCAGGCATAGCGGGTCAGAAACGCATTGAGCTGTGATGAGAGGCGCGGACGCGCCATACCCTGCTCATCCGCAAAGCGGGCCACAAACATTTCGGTCAGCGGCAGAATGTCCTGTGGGCGATCGCGCAGAGGCGGCAGCTGCAGCGTCAGCACATTAAGGCGGTAGAAGAGATCTTCGCGGAACTCCCCGCGCTGCACCAGTTCAATCAGGTTTTTTTGCGTGGCGCAGATCACCCGCACATCGACATGCACTTCATGCTCTTCGCCGACGCGGCGGAAGGTGCCATCGTTGAGAAAACGCAGCAGTTTGGTCTGCATTCTCGGCGACATCTCGCCAATCTCATCCAGCAGGACCGAGCCGCCATTCGCCTGCTCAAAAAAGCCTTTCTTGCCTTCCAGCGCATTGGGATAGGCGCCGGCTGCATGTCCAAACAGCTCGCTTTCCGCAACGTCGTCAGGCAGAGAGGCACAATTCAGCGCCAGGAAAGGATTTTTTCCACGCGCACTGCGCAGATGACAGGCGCGTGCCAGCATATCTTTTCCGGTGCCGGTATCGCCAACAATCAGCAATGGTGCATCGAGCATCGCCAGTTTGCGCGCCTGATCGACCACCTGACGCATCTTCGGCGTGACGGCAATAATATGATCAAACTCCGATTCGTCGGTGACCACCAGATTCTGCAACTGACGGCCCATACGAGCGGTTGATTTCAGCATCACCATCGCGCCCACCGGCCTGTCATTCTGTCCCTCTTCGCCCGGCAAATAGATAGGACGCGCTTCCATCAGGAAATCACGCCCTTCAATGACGACATGCTGCGCCTGCGCCTCAACCCGATCGCTTTCCAGCCAGCGCATAAAGTTAAAGCCGTTGATGAGATTACCGGCGCTGAAGTTACGCATCTTCTCTTCATCAAGATTAAACAGGTTTTGCGCTGCCGGATTAGCCAGTTCCACCTTGCTTTTCAGATCGACCGAGAAGACCGGATCAGGCATTGCCACCAGCAATGCACTCAGTGCGCGATGCTCCCGTTCAGAAGGCATGTACGGGACCGTGCGCACATCTGTTACGCCTGGTGTACGGCGGATTTCCGCCATCAGATTGCTGAAAGCGTCGAATTCCAGGGCAGAGAAGTTCAGGTAGATGCGGCCCAGCGCCGTGATTTCTATACCGCGTAAATCAATGTTGCGTGCCACCAGCAGATCGAGCAGTTCACGCGTCAGGCCAATACGGTCCTGACAGAACACTTCCAGACGCATTGCGTTCGCCTTAATCAGGTTCAGATAAAATAATATTACGCTAAGTCGCAGGCCGGTAGAAAGGGATCTGTCAGGAAAAGTTGACAGCTCAGGCGCGTATGGCGGAGTTTTGTACTTCCTGCTGAATTCAAAGTTCGATCGCTGATTGTCAGCCTTTGTCAGTACCAGACTGTTGATTACTGGCTGATTGCTGTATATTTTTTCCAACTGATTAGAATTGATTATAATATGCTGACTTTCTTCGCAAAATATCTGACTGTGGGCCTGGTGAATACGTTGATCCACTGGGTGACCTTTTTTATTTGCCTCAGCCTGGGATTGTTCCAGTCGACTGCTAATCTGATTGCTTTTTGCCTGGCCGTCACCTTCTCTTTCTTTGTTAATGCGCGCTGGACCTTTAAACAGCAGGCGACCGCCTGGCGTTATATTCTTTACGTCGTTTTTATGGGCGCGATGGCATTCAGCGTAGGTTATCTGGCCGATTGGTACGGCCTTTATCCCCTTGTTACGTTGATTGCCTCATCGGCTATCAGTCTGGCGTGCGGCTTTCTTTTTTCCCGCTTTATCGTATTCAAAGGAGAATAATGAAAATCTCTCTGGTGGTACCGGTATTCAATGAAGAGGATGCCATCCCTCTTTTTTATGATGCGGTCAGAAAAGATGAAACGCTGGCCGCCTTGCAGGTTGAAATCGTATTTATTGATGATGGCAGCACAGACGCAACGCATGCGCTGATTACGCAACTCAGCCAGCGCGATCCGTTGGTGCACAGCCTGTCGTTTATTCGAAATTTCGGCAAAGAACCGGCGCTGTTTGCCGGGCTGGACGCCGCAACCGGTGATGCCGTTATCCCGATAGATGTGGATTTGCAGGATCCAATTGCGATTATTCCCGAGATGATTCGAAAGTGGCAGGCAGGGGCTGATATTGTTTTAGCCAAACGGATTGATCGCCGTGCCGATGGCCACCTCAAACGCAAAACAGCCCGCTGGTTTTACAAACTGCACAACAGTATTAGTCATCCTCAGATAGAAGAAAACGTCGGTGATTTCAGGCTTATGTCGCGTGAAATGGTTGAGAATATTAAGCTGTTGCCTGAGAAGAATCTCTTTATGAAGGGCATTCTGAGCTGGGTCGGCGGACAGACTGATATCGTGGAGTATGTGCGAACTGAGCGAATCGCGGGCCGCAGCAAATTCGGCGGCTGGAAGCTGTGGAACCTTGCGCTGGAGGGGCTTACCTCCTTCTCGACCGTTCCGCTGCGCATCTGGTCCTATCTGGGCTTTCTTGTTGCCTCGCTGGCCTTCCTGTATGGACTCTGGATGATCGTGGATAAACTGCTGTTCGGTAACCCGGTGCCTGGCTACCCCTCTATTCTGGTTTCCGTACTGTTCCTCGGGGGGGTTCAGCTGATTGGCATTGGGGTGCTGGGTGAATATATTGGCCGCATCTATATGGAAACTAAAAACCGGCCTCGCTATATTTTGCGGAAATCCGCGCCAGCAAAAATACACTCACCTCAGAACACCGAATAAACTGCCCATCCAGGAGCAGGGAAAAGAGTCAGATTAAAAAGGATGAATGATGATTGCCACTGATACCGGCTTATCCCACCGTAAGGTTTTTTTGCTTTTTGCGATCGTTTTTCTGATTGCTTACAGCCCCGCGTATTTAACCCAGTATGCCTACACCGATGACTGGACAAATCTCTACTGGGCTAACACTGATAAGCTCAGTATTTTAAACTGGGACACGTTATCCGGCAGGCCGGTATATGGCATTATTCAGTACAGCGCCTCTTTTCTGGTGGAGAGTGTAGAGCGGCTGGCGCTGTTACGATCTGTCGCGATTGTTCTGCTCATTTTTACCGGATATTACCTTTATAGCCTGTGTCAGAAAAATGCACTGCTGGAGAATCAGGCTCAGCGGATAACCTTTGCGTTATTGCTTTGTCTGCTGCCTTCATTCCAGGTATATGTTGCATGGGCATCCTGTTTCCCCTACATCGCTGCCATTTTACTGGCGGGTGCCAGCTACCGTCTTTCAATTAAACCGGGAATCGCCTGCCGCCTGTTCGCGTTCAGCCTGCTGACCATCGCTTTCTGTCTCTATCAACCGGCCGCAATGAGTTTTACCTTCTTTGCCGCGCTGGACCTGTGCTTTTCAGAACGAAAAATTGATAAGAAACGGGCGCTGATCTCTTTAATGGTCCTTGGCGCAGGCATGTTTGCCGCGCTGATAGCTTCAAAGGTTCTGCCGGTCCAGCTCTATGGCCATACGCTGCCACGTTCGGCCTTCAGCTACGACATCCCGATTAAGCTGAAATGGTTTTTCACCGAATACCTGAAGAACGTTATTTGTAACTTTGATCTCGGCGCAAAAACGGTGTCGGTGATCATCTCAGCAATCATTATTGGTTTTGGACTGAAGAAAATTAAAGCTGCGGGCAACGACAAATTTTATCTGATGTTCGTCTTACTGCTGATTGCCGCACTACCCAATCTGATTGTCAGTGAAAGCATGGCGGCCTACCGCACTTTAATCGCCGGTGCGCTAATTACCACCAGCGCATTTATCCTTGGCCTGTTTGAAATCAGCAAAAAGTTAAAATGGAAAAATGCTTTTTGTGCACTGCTGGTCACAGCGGCGGCCTCGCTGGCCATCAGTCACCTGATTAACGGTTACTCCGTCCCGGCTCGCAAAGAATTTGCCCTGCTCGATCAGGCGATCACCCAGCAGGTACCGAAAGGTTTCCGGGGTGCGCTCTATTATCGTCTGACCGGTGAGTATTTACCGAAGGTCGCGACGTTACGAAAATATGATGATTTCGGCGGGCTGGGCCTGAGCATGTCATGGACATTTGCCGGGATGGCGCATTTCATCAGGGAGAGAAATGGAATGGCCTTTACGCTACCGGCAGATCCGGTGATCACCGATGAAGCGACCTGTCCGGGTGAGTGCCTGACTATCGATTCGCGGCAGGTGCTTCGCCAGCCACACTGATTAATAAAGGCGGCCTGGCCGCCTTTATTGTGTCACGTGAACATCAGGCTGACTTATTGCCGCCCTTCTGTAACGCCTCTTTCAACTGGCCCAGCAGTTCACGTCGGAAATCGCCGAGTCGTGGTTTGTCCTGCTCCAGCCAGGGGAGTGGACGACAAAGCTCCATCGCTTTAATGCCCAGTCTTGCGGTCAGCAATCCTGCCCCAACGCCTTGCGCGGCTCTTGTGGAAAGCCGGGCGGCGATGTCCTGAGACATCCAGTCCATGCCCACTTCCCGTACCAGTTCCGAAGCACCGGCAAAAGCCATATTGAGCAGCACCAGGCGGAACAGCCGGATACGGCTGAAGTAGCCCAGCTCGATGCCGTATATCGCCGCGATGCGATTGACCAGCCGCAGATTACGCCAGGCGATAAACGCCATATCCACCAGCGCCAGCGGACTGACTGCAATCATCAGTGTCGCTTCCGCAGCATGGCGGCTGATTTCGCGCCGCGCCTGCCGATCCAGTACCGGCTGCACCAGTTGCGCATATAAGCGTACAATTTCACTGTCATTGTGGGTTTCATGCAGGGAGGCACGCCAGCGCTGCAGAGCCGGATGCGCCTGATCAAGCTCCGCCTGCTGTGCCAGTTTTTCGCAGAATGCCCGACCTTTGCCGATGCCATGACTGTGCAATAGCTCCCGGCCCACATCCCGCTCTTCGGCACGCTGACGCAGTTGATAAAGCCGACGCCACTCAGTAGTCAGCGCGCCGACACCTGCCAGCACGATCAGCCCACCCGCCACACCGCTGCCCAGCGAAAACCAGTCGCGGGCCAGCCAGGCGTCATGTGTCCACTGCACACCCTGCGCAATCACGCTGACGCCAAACAGCAGCGCGCCAGCCGTCACCATTTTGCGCCACAGACTGCGCTTAGGTTTCAGCGCGGCTTCCACCGCCCGTTCACCGGCACCCTCCTCTTCGACAGCGACATCTTCATCCTGCACCGCCAGAAAGGCAGCCTGCGCGTCCGCTTCAAAGGTCTGCGCCGGGCGCAACGGCGTGGTGGTGCTCTCATCCAGCGGGCGGGCAAAATCGATACGCGGCTTCAGTGGATCACTCATCGCAATTTATCTCCCAATAGAAATTCCAGCGCGGCATCCATGCGGATATGCGGCAGCGGGCGATCGACATCGAGCTGCTGCGGCCGGAACTGTTCAAACTGAAAACCCTGCTGTTGCCAGAAAGCGTTGCCGGGCAGGCGCGGCGGGACTTCGCCCGGATAGACGGTGAGCGGTTCGCCATCATCCAGCCGGTGACCGCGCAGGGCCGGGATCTTCTCGCCACGGTGATCGACCAGGCCGCTCTGCGTGGCCTGCACCGATGCCAGCCCGATGCAATCCATACTAATTCCCTCAAACGCGGCGTTCTGCCAGGCATCCTGCACCAGTTGCTGCAACAGCGAGACCATGTTGCCGTGCTGATCGCTGGTGATGTGATCCGCTTTGGTCGCGGCAAAGAGTAATTTGTCGATCACCGGTGAGAAGAGCCGGCGAAACAGGGTGCGCTGACCGTAATGAAAACTCTGCATGAGTTGCGTCAGTGCCAGTCGCATATCGTTAAACGCCTGGGGTCCGCTGTTCAGCGGTTGCAGGCAGTCAACCAGCACAATCTGGCGATCAAAACGCAGGAAATGATTTTTATAAAAGCCTTTCACCACATGCTGGCAGTAGTAGCTGTACCGCTGTTGCAGCATGCTGAAGTTACTCCCCTTGTCCGCCTGCGCCAGCTTAGTGCGTTGCGCCTCATCAGCCGTTGGCCAGGGGAAGAACTGCAGCGCGGGCGCGCCAGCCATATCGCCAGGCAGCACGAAGCGGCCGGGCTGAATAAAGTGCAGACCTTCAGATTTACAGCGGTGCAGATAGTCGGTCCAGGCCGCTGCAATCTCTGCCAGTTGCGTTTCATCGGCGGGAGCAAGCGGGTCGAGTTTTTCGCAGAGGGCGCGCCAGGGTTTTGCCCACTCAGCACGATCGCCCTGCAGCAGACCGTTCATCTGCCGTGACCAGCCGAGGTAATCCTGCGCCAGCATCGGCAGATCCAGCAGCCACTCACCGGGATAGTCGACAATCTCCAGATAGAGCGTTGCGGTCTCTTTCAGGTGGCGCAATAGCGAATCATTGGGACGGTAACGCAGCGCCAGACGCATTTCACTAACGCCACGGGTTGGCGTCGGCCAGGCGGGCGGCGAGCTGTAGAGCTGGGCCAGACCTTCGTCGTAGGTAAAACGCGCGGTGCCCATATCACGCTGGGGCACCCGTTTAACGCCTAACAACCGCTCATCCCGGACAACGGAAAACAGCGGCAAACGCGCGCCGCTGTGAACCGTTAAAAGCTGATTAACCAGTGAGGTAATAAAGGCGGTTTTACCGCTGCGGCTTAATCCGGTAACCGCCAGCCGCAGGTGGCGATCAACGCCACGGTTCATCAACGCCATTAATTCAGTTTGCAGTCTTTTCATCGTTCTCCCTGATGAAGCGCGATGCCAACCGGTTCATCACGCGTTTCAGCAATGGCTCAAGGGCCACAGCCAGCAGCAGGCGCAACGGGCGTCGCGCTACCGATTTTACCGCCCAGCCAGTAACGCCGGCGGGGCCGTAGGTAACCGCATTGATAATGATGAATTTAGCCGCCGACTTCAATGCAGGTGCCGCGCGGTGACGAAAAGCAGTGGATCGCGAAAAAGACATCAACACCTCCATTGAGAGAGCGGACGGGCCTTAAACGGCCCGTTAATAAAATGATCAAATCTGGCGAAAGCGGCTTCGCACGCTGAAGGTTTCAGACGTCACATAGCGTTCCACGTCGCGCACGCTGCGCTCATCCCGCTGCAAGGCGCTCTCCAGCTGGTCCAGCAATTCGCTGGCGCTGGGCTGGCGTTCACCTTCAAAAGCAGTGGCGGGTTTCACATCCAGCACAAAACCCAGTACGAAATAGGCGATCACCGTAAACACAAACAGGCCAAAGAACAGCGATAACACCACGATGACCCGCAGCAGACGGACCGGAATGTCGAGATATTCTGCCAGGCCCGCACAGACGCCCATCAACTTTCCTTCGTCAGGCTTGCGCCACAACTTACGGCCTTTCATCATGGCTGCCTCCAGTTAGGATGTTCGGCATCCAGAATGGCTTCCAGCGCGTCGATGCGTTCGCGCATCCGCTGCGCATCCTGCGTGACGCGCTGCAGGCGCTGGATTTCGCTTTGCGACAGTTCCGAACCGCCGTTGCGTTTGTTGTTGTAATGCAGCCATAACCAAATCGGTGCGACAAAAAGCACGAAGATCGTTAAGGGTATGGCGAGAAAAAGTGCGCTCATTGACTCTCCTTAATCACTTATTGCAACGTCAATAATTACTCACTGCGGTTCATTTTGGCTTTCAGCGCGTTGAGCTGCTGGCTGATTTCATCATCCGCTTTCAGGTCAGTAAATTGCTGATCCAGCGTTTTAGGTTTACCAAAACCGTGGCTCTCTGCTTCCGCTTCCATATGATCGATGCGACGCTCGAAAGATTCGAATCGTGCCATCGCTTCATCGATTTTACCGCTATCCAGCTGACGACGAACATCGCGTGATGAAGAAGCCGCCTGATGACGCAGGGTTAACGCCTGCTGACGGGCACGTGTTTCGGTCAGTTTTTTCTCCAGCTCGCTGATTTCGCCTTTCATGCGTTCCAGCGTCTCTTCAACCTGGCCCACTTCCTGTTTAAGAGAAGCAATCAGGTCGGTGAGTTTCTGTTTTTCAATCAGCGCGGAACGCGCCAGATCATCTTTATCTTTGCGCAGCGCCAGCTCGGCTTTTTCCTGCCATTCGGCCTGCTGGATTTCCGCCTGCTCAATACGGCGTGACAGCTGTTTCTTTTCAGCCAGCGCCCGCGCAGAGGTCGAACGCACTTCTACTAACGTGTCTTCCATTTCCTGAATCATCAGGCGGACCAGTTTCTGCGGATCTTCGGCACGCTCCAGCAGGGAGTTAATGTTGGCATTTACGATGTCAGCGAAACGAGAAAAAATACCCATAATGATGTTCCTCTTTTAATGTTTTAAAACGTGTTGCCCTGCTGAGCTAATACAAGATGCATGCCAATTTTACATCACTATGATTTTTAAGGTTTTTTAAATTTTACAGCTTTCAACGCTTATTTTAAGATAGCGAAAATGATTAAGGGGTGGCGAAATTCATCATGACAAACACTAACGATAATCTTCTGGGTGAATCGAACAATTTTCTTGAGGTACTTGAGCAGGTTTCTAAGCTGGCTCCCCTGGAAAAACCGGTTCTGGTGATTGGCGAGCGCGGAACAGGTAAAGAGCTGATCGCCAGCCGTCTGCACTATCTCTCTGACCGCTGGCAGGGACCGTTTATCTCGCTGAACTGTGCCGCGCTGAATGAGAATTTGCTCGACTCTGAGCTGTTCGGTCATGAGGCGGGCGCCTTTACCGGTGCACAGAAGCGACATCTCGGACGGTTCGAACGTGCTGACGGCGGCACGCTGTTTCTGGATGAGCTGGCAACCGCGCCGATGCTGGTACAGGAAAAACTGCTCAGAGTCATTGAATATGGGCAACTGGAGCGCGTCGGCGGCAATCACTCCCTGCAGGTCAATGTGCGACTGGTCTGCGCCACCAACGAAGATCTGCCTGTGCTGGCAGCCGAGGGGAAATTCCGCGCCGACCTGCTGGATCGTCTGGCCTTCGATGTGGTGCAGTTACCGCCCCTGCGTGAACGCCGCAGCGATATTCTGGTGATGGCCGAGCACTTTGCTATCCAGATGTGTCGCGAACTTGGTCTGTTACTCTTTCCCGGCTTTACCGACCGCGCGCAGCAGGCCCTTCTGGATTACCACTGGCCAGGCAATGTCCGCGAGCTGAAAAACGTGGTGGAGCGCTCGGTCTATCGTCATAACAGCAGCGAGCAGCAGCTGGATAACGTCATTATTAATCCGTTTGCTTCACGCCCTGAACCGGTTGCTGTCATTCGTGCCAGTCAGAATGCGGATAATAGCGGTCTGCCTGCCCTGCCGTTGGATCTGCGTCAATGGCAGAATCAGCAGGAGCGGGATCTGGTGGAAGCCAGCCTGCAACAGGCACGTTATAACCAGCGCCGCGCTGCCGGGTTGTTAGGTGTTACCTATCATCAGTTGCGCGCGATGATGAAGAAACACGATATAAAAGCGGAAAACTGAACACGTCCATCATGACGATATTTTCTGTATGTCATGAAATCTGATTAATCGATGTTGAAACAGTCCGGTCTGTTCCGGGCTGCTTTCGCAGTAAGAAAAACAGCCGTCAGGAGTTGTGCGGCTTAATTCTCATTCTTTCAGGTTGCCTGATGTCCGGTACTAATCCGATGCCAGCGGTAACAATGACCACAGCCAGTGCTGACATCAGCAAAACATTGGCTGTGCCATATTGTGCCGCCAGCGGCCCCGCAACCAGTTGACCAAAGGGAATGGAGATAAAGGAACCCATCGCATCATACGCATACACGCGAGCCAGCTTATCCGCTGGGATGTGAGTCTGTAATGACTGCGCCCAGGTTACGCCAAACAGACCTAATGAAACACCCGCAATAAAGAACCCGGCTATCAGCCATGCTGCTGACGCATTCTGGCTCAGCATAAATATCGGGAGTGCGCACAGACCTGCCAGCATAGCGCCAATCAGAAGGTCACGACGCGGATGCCATTTCATCGCCAGAAATAATCCAGCAATTAACCCTGCGCTATGGGCGGCCACAATCATCCCCCATTGCGCCCGCCCGAAAGAGGCGTCGGCAATCATCGGGCCATAGACCTCTACAATGCCATTCAAAGCGACGTTGATAATGGCGAACTGAAGGACTATCGACCAAATCCAGCTTCGGCCAGCAAATTCTGCCCAGCCTTCTTTGATATCGCGCAGGATGTTGCCTTGCGTCGTCCCGGCATTATTTGGGCTCACACGCATAAGGAAATAAAGCGGCGCGGAAACCGCAAAGCCCAGCGCATCAATCGCCAGCCCCCAGCCCGGCCCGACAGCGCTGGTGATCACACCGCCCAGCGACGCCCCCATCACCGTGCCCCCATAAATACCGAGCTGAATGAAAGCATTAGCCTGCCGCAGGTGATTTGCAGGCACAACCTGCGGAACCAGTGCGGATGAAGCAGGCAGTGCGATGCCCGCTGCCGCGCCATTCAGCGCACCCAGCAAGGTGAGGCTTATTACAGTGGCTGAACCCTCCAGCACAGACCACGCCACGAAAGCCTGAGAAACAGCAGCAAACAGCGCGGATACCACTAATACCTGACTACGTGAGTAGCGGTCGGCAACCACACCGCCCACCAGCAGAAACAGCACGTTGAACAGGGAGCGGGACGCCACCACTACGCCTAAATCAGAGGCAGAGCCCCCCATATCCAGAACGGCAAAGGCCAGCGCAATGGGTGCAATTCCATTACCCAGGACGGTAAACAGACGTCCGAAAAAGAGATAGCGAAAGGATGGATAATGGAAAGCCTGAGCGCTTTTCAGAAATTTAATCATTGTCCGGAATTGGGTGAGCAGAAGTTGTCGTTATAGTAACTGCGTTTTTGTAATAGTTAAGTCCGGTTTTATGCATGTGATGCTTAACAAACCGGGATACCCGCAGAGAAAGCTTCGATGGTTTGTCATGCCCAACAAAAAAAGCCCGCCATAAGGCGGGCAACAATACTGGAAGCAATGTGAGCAATGTCGTGCTCTTCTTCGGCAGAGCCACCGTCGAAGTGCAGAGGAATAATAATCATTCTTATTATCATCTGTAAACCCCTTATTGAGAATTTTTCTCATTACCACACCTTCTGTACGCTCTTTTTGCTGCTGCCAGGATGAAAAACAGGCGGGTGGCGGTTGCGGGTTTTGGGACAATGACCGCTTTGCGATACACTCTGTTTAATGCCTCAAAATCGTTGAGTTCTATGTCAAAACTATTATGTTCGCTGTTGCTCAGCCTCAGTGTGTTGAGTGTCCCTGCGTGGTCAGCCCCTGCGGGTGATATCCGACAGACCGGATTTGTCTATTGCGTCAGCGGCACGCTGAACACCTTTAATCCGCAGATGGCCAGCAGCGGGCTGACTATCGATACACTGGCGGCGCAACTTTACGACCGCCTGTTGGATGTCGATCCCTACACCTATCGGTTAAAGCCCGATCTGGCGTCGAGCTGGGAAGTGCGCGACAACGGCGCGACGTATCGCTTTCATCTGCGCAGCGGCGTGCAGTTTCAGCAGACTAATCAGTTCCGCCCTACCCGCACGCTTAACGCTGACGATGTAGTATTCAGCTTCGCAAGGATGTTCGACCGGAATCATCCCTGGCATAACGTGAACGGGGGGAACTATCCTTACTTTGATAGCCTTCAGTTTGCCGATTCGGTTCAGAGCGTGAAAAAGATTGATAGCAGGACGGTTGAGTTCAGGCTGAACAGCCCGGATGCGTCCTTCCTGTGGCACATGGCAACCCACTATGCGCCGGTGCTGTCAAAAGAATATGCCGACCAGCTTACCGCTCAGGGCCGCCAGGAAGAGATGGACCGACAGCCTGTTGGCACCGGTCCTTATCAGCTCAGTGAATATCGCACCGGCCAGTACATTCGCCTGGCGCGCAATCCTCATTACTGGAAAGGTGTGCCGCGTCTGCAGCAGGCGGTCATCGATCTTGGTTCTGGCGGCACCGGTCGATTATCAAAACTGTTAACCGGTGAATGTGACGTACTGGCCTATCCTGCGGCCAGCCAGCTCAGCATCCTGCGTGATGACCCGCGCCTGCGGATGACACTGCGTCCCGGCATGAACATCGCCTATCTCGCCTTTAATACCCGCAAACCGCCGCTCGACCGCCCCGAAGTGCGTCACGCGCTGGCGCTGGCGATCAACAATGAGCGGTTGATGGAGTCGATCTATTACGGCACTGCCGAAACGGCCGCCTCAATCTTACCGCGCGCCTCCTGGGCTTATGATAACGATGCGCGCATTACCAGCTACGATCCGGATAAATCGCGGGCCGCGCTGGCAGCATTGGGCATCCGCGATCTGCATCTGCGGCTGGTGGTGCCGGTTGCATCGCAGTCCTGGAACCCCAGCCCGCTGAAAACCGCTGAACTGTTACAGGCGGATCTGGCGCAGGTTGGCGTCCGTCTGACAATTGTGCCGGTTGAGGGCCGTTTTCAGGAGGCGCAGTTGATGGCGATGAATCATGATCTGACACTGACTGGCTGGGCAACTGACAGTAACGATCCGGACAGTTTTTTCCGGCCGCTGCTCAGCTGCGCGGCGATTCGCTCGCAGACCAATTATGCGCACTGGTGTTCTCCGGCCTTTGACGAAACGCTTCAGAATGCCCTGCTATCGCAGCAACTCGCTGGCCGCATCGACAGTTATGATAAAGCGCAGCTGATTCTGGCGCAGGAGTTGCCGGTGCTGCCACTGGCATCCTCACTGCGACTTCAGGCGTTTCGTCATGATATTAAGGGCCTGGTCCTGAGTCCGTTTGGTAACGCCTCGTTTGCCGGAGTTTATCGTGAAGCTGATGAGGGTAAGTAAGTGATTATTTATATTCTGCGGCGCCTGCTGCTGCTGCTCATTACCCTGTTTCTGCTGTCGCTGGTCAGCTTCAGTCTGAGCTACTTTACGCCTAATGCGCCGCTGGAAGGCGCGGCACTCTCGGACGCCTGGTGGTTCTGGTTCAAAGGGATGCTGCAGTTTGATTTCGGCGTCTCCAGCACCAACGGTCAGGAGATTGGCCTGCAGCTGCGGGAGGTGTTCCCGGCCACGATGGAGCTGTGTATTCTGGCGTTTCTGTTCGCGCTGCTGGTCGGCATCCCGCTTGGGATTTGTGCCGGCGTAATGCGCAATAAGTGGCAGGATAAAACCATCAGTGCCCTGGCGTTAATTGGCTTTTCTGCGCCGATTTTCTGGCTGGCGCTGATTCTGACGCTGTTCTTCTCGCTGACACTGGGCTGGCTGCCGGTTTCGGGTCGTCACGACCTGCTCTATCCGGTGCAGAATATTACTGGCTTTGCGCTGATTGACGCCTGGTTGAGTCCTTCACCGTGGCGACATGAAATGATTATCAGCGCCCTGACCCATCTGATTTTACCCGTGCTGGTGCTGGCGATGGCACCGACGACGGAAGTGATTCGCCTGCTGCGCAACAGCACCAGCGACGTGATGGACAAAAACTATGTCAAAGCAGCTGCTACGCGGGGTCTTTCGCGCTTTACCGTTATCTACCGTCACGTGCTGCATAACGCGCTCCCGCCGGTAATCCCGCGTCTGGGTCTGCAGTTTTCCACCATGATTACGCTGGCGATGATCACTGAAATGGTCTTCAACTGGCCGGGTCTGGGACGCTGGCTAATCAACGCGATTCGTCAGGAAGATTATGCGGCGATCTCAGCCGGTGTAATGGTGATCGGCGGGCTGGTGATTCTGGTGAATGTGATTTCTGACGTGATTGGCGCGGCAATGAATCCGCTGAAACATAAAGAATGGTATGCCCTGCGATAGGGCTTTCCACGTCAATAGAAAGCGATTCGAAACAGATAGAGAGTACTTTAACGGGCTGAAACTGCCTGCTTAACATGCAATTCCCTACACAAAATTTTCTCTGTTGTGACCGGTTTGTGTTTAAATCGTTAAAATTTTATGAGGTTCTGAATATTTATGGACGATGTAGATTTGGCTCAGGCGCGTGAAGAAGCGCATCTCGCAGCTTCTCTGGCCGCTCGTAAGAGCAAACTTCAAAGCCCTAACGGCTTATGCGTCTGGTGCAAAGATGAAGCTGTCGTGGCCGAAACGGCTTTCTGTTCAGCCGAGTGTGACGAGGATTATCACAAGCATCAGCGCGAGAAGAAGCAGCGCATCAGTTAATCGCGCCACGTATTCTGGCGTGTCCGGTGTAAGCAGGCAGTTCATACGAGGAAAGGCGATGAGTCTTAGCAGAGTGTTACTGGTACTGATATTTGCTGCATGTATTGCACTGTTAGTAAAGGCGGGATCAGTTCAGATTACGCATTATCTCGACGGCAGAATCGATGATCAGATTACTAAATGGGCTGATAGCAAATAGGCCATCCCATTCGTTTCAGAGAGCCCGCCATTGAGCGGGCTTTTTTGCGCCAGAGTTACCCGTTGTCTTTATTTATAACCGGCGTCGGGAACCCGGGCCTGAAGAGATCCACCTTCACCTCACCAGGCTGCCGTTTCATTATCGCGCGGTCAATCAGGCAGCGGCGCGTTAACTTTCTTCAGCGCTTTTTCATAGCACCCGCGCAGTTCCTGGGTGCAATTAAACGTCGGCCTGCCAGCTGGCTCAGTGAGAGCGCACTGTTTGCCGACAGTTGATCATTCTACGGCAGTGCGACCACGCACTGCGACTGCTCTGCAAAAGAGAATGTGATGCTGGCCCAGCTCGACCCTAAAGCCATCAGTAACCACGCTTTATCAGGATGATAATACTCCACTCGCTGAGAGGTATTCTCAGGCCAGGCTAAGATTCAATAAGAAAGCCTCGGCAAAAAGCACTGAGGTGACGACACGGTTCATCACAAAGAGGACAGAAAATGAAATACGCTGTGATTTTTGAAGATACAGGTGTTGAGGAAGAACATGAGTTTGACACCAAACCGGTGGCCGGAGATCTGGTGACATTAACGCGCGACGGAACAGGCAAAGATTATATCGTGATCATTGAGCCGGATCCGGACCATACCCATGACGATGGGCCTGAAGGACATCCAACCAAAGCCAGGGTCAGGCCAGCGTAGTAAATGATGATCTGCCCGACGCGGATCGTAACCCTCTGTAATCCAGCACCGAAATTGCTGACGCCCTTCCCTTGCCTGCGACAGGGATATCGACGGATAATCCCCTGTAATAGGCTGAACAAGCTTACCCTCCCGGCGAAAACGCCGGGAAAATTGTACACAAACACGTAAATTCACGCGATTCAGAGTTATCGATGACAAAGCAACATCAAGCATGCCAGCGGGGCAAACACCTGATATGAATGATTTTTATAAAGCAATGTTGCCCGAAGTTAAGCAGAGTAAAGTGAACGCGTATGCCCTCCGATAATATTTACGCCGAAAAGCGCCTGCCCAGTGCGTTTCGTCAGAGCTGGCATCATTTTTATGGTAATCCGATCTCGATGGTCGGCCTGTATGGCTTTGGTGCGTTGCTGCTGCTGTGCCTTTTTGGCGGCCTGATTGCGCCTTATGGTATTGACCAGCAGTTTCTGGGGTATCAACTGCTGCCGCCCTCCTGGTCGCGCTACGGCGATGTCTCATTCTTTCTCGGTACCGACGACCTGGGTCGTGATGTTCTGAGCCGCCTGCTGAGCGGCGCAGGTCCAACGGTGGGTTCAGCAATCCTGGTGACGCTGTTCGCCACGCTGGGTGCGCTGGTGCTGGGCGTGCTGGCGGGCATGACCCATGGCATACGCTCGGCGGTGATGAACCACGTGCTCGACACTCTGCTCTCAATTCCGTCGCTGTTACTGGCAATCATCGTAGTGGCGTTTCTCGGGCCGCGGCTTGAGCATGCGTTACTGGCGGTCTGGCTGGCGCTGATGCCACGCCTGGTGCGCGAGATCTACAGCGCCGTGCACGATGAGCTGGAAAAAGAGTATGTGGTGGCAGCGCGTCTTGATGGCGCACGCGGCCGCAATATTTTGCGCTATGCCATCCTGCCCAATATTCTGCCGCTGCTGATCACCGAGATAACCCGCGCGTTGTCGATGGCGATTCTGGATATTGCCGCTCTCGGCTTCCTTGACCTGGGCGCGCAGCTGCCTTCGCCGGAATGGGGAGCAATGCTGGGCGATTCGCTGGAGCTGATCTATGTCGCTCCCTGGACCGTGATGCTGCCCGGTGTGGCGCTGATGGTCAGCGTATTAATTGTTAACCTGCTCGGTGACGGCATCCGTCGCGCCGTCGAAGCGGGAGTGGAATAAATGCCATTACTCGATATCCGTAATCTGACCATTGAATTTATGACCGCTGACGGGCCGGTCAAAGCGGTCGATCGCGTCAATCTGACGCTGGGCGAAGGCGAAATCCGCGGTCTTGTCGGCGAGTCCGGTTCCGGCAAAAGTCTGGTCGCCAGGGCTATCTGCGGCGTGACCAACGATAACTGGCGCGTAACGGCCGATCGCATGGTGTTTGATGATGTGGACCTGCTGCGCCTGTCGACGCGCGAGCGCCGCCGCATTATCGGGCATAACGTCTCGATGATTTTCCAGGAGCCGCAATCCTGTCTGGATCCGTCTGAGAGAATTGGTCGTCAGCTGATGCAGGTGATTCCGCGCTGGACTTATAAAGGTCCGTGGCTGAAACGCTTCTGGTTCTGGCGCAAAGCCCGCGCCATCGAACTGCTACATCGCGTCGGCATCAAAGATCACAAAGACATCATGCGCAGCTTCCCCTATGAGCTGACCGAAGGCGAATGTCAGAAAGTGATGATCGCCATTGCGCTGGCAAATCAGCCGCGTCTGTTGATTGCCGATGAGCCGACCAACGCCATGGAACCGACCACCCAGGCGCAGATTTTCCGCCTGCTGAGCCGTCTGAACCAGAACAACAACACCACTATTCTGCTGATCAGTCACGATCTGCGCACCATGAGCCAGTGGGCGGACCGCATCAACGTGATGTACTGCGGTCAGACGGTGGAAACCGCTCAAAGCGAAGATTTAATGACTACGCCGCATCATCCTTATACGCAGGCGCTGATTCGGGCGATGCCCGATTTTGGTCGCGCGCTGCCGCACAAAAGCCGCCTCAATACCCTGTCAGGCGCGATTCCGTCGCTGGAGAGCCTGCCGATTGGCTGCCGTCTCGGACCACGTTGCCCTTATGCACAGCGCAAATGTATTGAAACGCCTCGCCTCACCGGCAGCAAAACGCATCTCTACGCCTGTCATTTCCCGCTGAATATGGAGGGCCAGTAGCATGGAGACCCTGCTGGAAGTGCGCAACCTGAGTAAAACCTTCCGCTATCGCACGGGCCTGTTCCGTCGCCAGCACGTTGAAGCAGTGAAATCAGTGAGCTTTACCCTGCGTGAGAAACAGACGCTGGCGATTATCGGCGAAAATGGCTCCGGCAAGTCTACACTGGCGAAGATGCTTAGCGGGATGGTCGCGCCCACCGAAGGCGACATTCTGATAGACGATCATCCGCTGACCTTCGGCGATTATGGCTATCGCAGTCAGCGCATCCGCATGATTTTTCAGGATCCCTCCACCTCACTGAATCCGCGTCAGCGCATCAGTCAGATTCTGGAGTTCCCGTTGCGGCTTAACACGGAGCTGAATGCGGAGGAGCGCGAGAAACGGATTATCGCCACCCTGCGTCAGGTGGGCTTGCTGCGCGATCACGCCGGCTATTATCCGCATATGCTGGCACCCGGTCAGAAGCAGCGTCTGGGCCTGGCACGCGCGTTGATCCTGCAGCCCAAAGTGATTGTGGCGGATGAAGCGCTGGCCTCGCTGGATATGACGATGCGGTCCCAGCTGGTGAATCTGATGCTGGAACTGCAGGAGAAGCACGGGATCGCCTACATTTATGTCACCCAGCATCTGGGCATGATGAAGCACATCAGCGATAAAGTGCTGGTGATGCATCAGGGGGAAGTGGTCGAGCGCGGCGGTACGGCGGACGTGCTGGCCTCACCGCTGCACGATCTGACCCGGCGGCTGATTAGCAGCCATTTTGGTGAAGCTTTGAGTGCCGAAGCCTGGCGGCGTGAGCGCTGATTTTTGCTGCATATCGCGGAAATTGCGGGCCGATTTACCTGATTTATGAGAGACGTGCTAGAATCCGCACGTCGATTAACGTCGGTCGCTTACTTATTAATCATGCGGCCGCCAACTACAATGACCATAAGGATTACAGCTATGGGTTTTCTTTCCGGTAAGCGCATTCTGATTACTGGCGTTGCCAGTAAACTTTCCATCGCCTACGGTATTGCACAGGCGATGCACAAACAGGGCGCAGAACTGGCTTTCACCTACCAGAACGACAAATTAAAAGGTCGTGTGGAAGAGTTTGCCAAAGATTTGGGTTCAGACATCGTGCTGCCATGTGACGTAGCCGAAGATGAGAGCATCAAATCGCTGTTCACTGAACTGGCAAAAACCTGGCCGAAATTTGACGGTTTCGTTCACTCAATCGGTTTCGCCCCTGGCGATCAGCTGGTTGGCGACTACGTGAACGCCGTTACCCGCGAAGGCTTTAAAATCGCGCACGATATCAGTGCTTACAGCTTCGTCGCGATGGCCAAAGAGTGCCGCGAGATGCTGAATCCACATTCTGCTCTGCTGACCCTTTCTTACCTGGGTGCTGAGCGCGCAATTCCGAACTATAACGTGATGGGTCTGGCGAAAGCGTCGCTGGAAGCTAACGTGCGTTACATGGCAAATGCCATGGGCCCGGAAGGCGTGCGTGTTAACGCCGTTTCAGCGGGTCCGATCCGCACCCTGGCGGCATCAGGCATCAAAGATTTCCGTAAGATGCTGGCACATTGCGAAGCGGTTACCCCGATTCGCCGTACCGTTACCATCGAAGATGTCGGCAACTCAGCAGCATTCCTCTGCTCTGACCTGGCTGGCGGCATTACCGGTGAAGTGGTACACGTTGATGGTGGCTTCAGCATCGCCGCAATGAACGAACTGGAACTGAAATAAGTTCTGCAAGGGCGAGCCTCGCTCGCCCTTCTCCGTGCTCCCGCCTCGCTCTTCCTGCCTGATTTCGCTCCCGTTATACCGTAACGCTATTAATTATCACCGATCATTCTTTTGCCCGGGACGGCCCATCAGCGACGATAACCCTGCCCTTCGGTTTATGCACATTTTCAGATTTTGCCGCCTGCATGCCGAACCCGAATTTGCAAAAGGATTGATCATGGAACAACGCCGCTATCCGGGCCATAACCACTGGTTTTACGAGAGCCAGACCAGTCCACGTATCGCTCAGGCCGCACCGCTGGTACCCGAGGCCGCCCATATTGATGACCGTTTCCTGCTGGGATGTTACGCCGATAACACCGTCGTGCAGTCACTGCTTCATGCGAACCAGCCGGCCCTGCTGGCAGCGCGCGATCTGGCGCAATTACTGTTCCCGGATCGCGTGGCGACGTCACTGACCCATACCTTAACGCTTTACGATCGCCTCAGCACCGCGCTCACCGTGGCGCAGGTTGCGGGTGTGCAGCGGTTGTGTAATCACTACTCTGCCCGTCTCAATCCGTTGCCCGGACCTGACTCTTCGCGCGAAAGTAATAATCGTCTGACTCAGATTACGCAGTATGCGCGCCAGCTGGCGATGCAGCCTGAGCTCATTAACGCCAGCGCCATCACCGCCCTGGACGGGGTCGGCCTGACCGAACCCGATATTGTGACGCTGAATCAGGTCATCGGTTTTGTCAGTTATCAGGCGCGGGTGGTCGCCGGATTACAGGCGCTGCAGGCCCAGCCGGTACGCTGGCTGCCCGGCACCACTGCACCTCCGGATGCGGATGCGACGGGTTTTGACCGGCCTGCACGCTGGCAACCGGTGCTGAAACCGCTGGAGTTACGTTATGCCAGTGCAGAGCAACTTGCTGCCGTTACCCGGTGTCAGTCACTGCCCGGCATGCAGGAGGCGGTATGGCTTCTGGCCCACGATCCCGCCGCGCTTTATGGCTGGGCGCAGCTGCGTCAGCATCTTTCGCATGACAACACGCTGGCTGAGGCAACTGTTGCCCGAATTCTTGGCAGTCGCTGGGCGTTCGGACTGCTGGAGGGAAATGAAGCTTTAATTGAGGGCGTGGATGATGCGGCTTTAAAAGCTGAAGAGCAGCAGATTATTGCGCTGGCAGCACAGCTGACCCGTTCACCTGAGCGATTCAGCGCGGCCCATCTGCAACCGCTGATGGAAGCGGGCTGGGAAGCTGAGGCGCTGTTCGCGCTGATTCAGAGCGTGGCGACAGGCAACTGGAACAGCCGCCTGTTTTACGCGCTTGGCGAGGCGCAGTAGCTGCGCTATACCGGCAGCAGGCCACGCGCTTCGTCGAAAAAATGCTGCGCAAGCGGTGTAGCACGGCCCGGTTCGGCAATCACCAGCGCCGCCTGGCGCGCCATCGGCGGCAGCGTAATCGCTCGCTGCTGCAGTCCCTGGCGTGATGCGGGCAGCAGATGCCCGACTGGCGAGACCAGTACACCCAGACCGACCTGTGCGCACTGCATCAGTTGCATAACTGAGGCGCTCTCCACAATCACCCGGGGCACCAGCGCCGCTTCACGAAAAGCCATATCAAGGTAGCGGCGGAAATAACGCGTTGGCTCCGCAAGGCAAAGAGGTTGTTGAGCCAGTTCATCCAGCGTCAGCGGGGTTTCGCCCACCAGCTCCGCGAAATGGTCAGGATGGAATATGGCTTCAACGCCCCGGTCTGCCAGCATCTCGGTCTGAAAATGGAGTTCCCGCAGGGTTGCCATCTCAAAAAAACCAATTCCGACATCCACGGTGTGGCTGTTGAGCGCTTCCAGCAGTTGGTCAGCACTCAGTACCGCAATACGGTAATCGAGCTGAGGGTAACGCGCCTGCACCGCTTTCAGCAGCAGCGGCAGTGCCATGCTGCACTGCGGTACCACGCCAACCCGCAGCGTGCCGTTCACCCCATGTTTCAGCGATTCGACTTCCAGCTTTAACCCCTGATAGACCGACACGATCTCCCGCGCCCACGCCAGCACGCGATCGCCCTCTGGCGTAAATCCGGCAAAGTTATTGCTGCGGTTAATCAGCGGCAGGCCCAGCTCGCGCTCCAGATTTTTCAGGCGCATTGAGAGAGTTGGCTGTGTCACAAAACTGGCTTCCGCGGCCCGCCCGAAATGGCGTTCCCGCTCCAGGTTACACAAGTAAATTAGTTGTTTAATGTCGATGTTAATTATCCATCAGCAGGTTGAAGGCTGTTTGCGTCACTGTCTCACCGCCAGGGTTAACCAAAGTATAAGACTCAATGTTACCCTGCTCAGGTCCTGATGTTTTAACCGCACGGTTCATTTGCACTGGCGAAACGATAAAATCAGGGCCGGGCACCACCCTGATTTTAACAGCAGAGGATAGTGCGCCATTAACGCACCGCACCCTGCTCTTTTGCTGGCTGAGTAAAAATAGCATTCAGCGCCAGGCAGATTAAACCGAACCCCACCGGCAGCAGGAAATCGTAGCTGAGCAGCCGGTAAAGTCCGATTCCGGCTACTCCCCCTGTGAGGAAAGCCAGCAGAGTCAGGCAGTGCAGCCGCAGACGTCCCAGCCAGATCGGCGCATCTTTCGGTGACGCTTTTCGCCGCAAAACCTCAAACAGCATCGCCAGCTCAATGCCGATATCGGTCGCCGTGCCGGAGATATGGGTGGTGCGAACACGGGCATCAGAGATCCGCGTGACGACCGCATTCTGCAGACCCATCAAAAAACTCAGGCTCATGATTAATACCACGCCAGGCGAAAGCGGCGGAAAGTGATTCTCAATCATGCCGAGCGCAATCAGCGCGGCGCCCTCAATCAGGATCACAAAGGCATAGATGGTACGAATGTTTCTGCGGTGTCCGGCGTTAATGGCAAGCGTTGAACACACAGAACCGGCAATAAACAGCAGGACGATCGACAGAAAAAACAGGCCAGGCCCCAGATTCGCTTTTGCCAGATGATCGGAAAGCAGCGAGACGTTCCCGGTCATGTTAGCTGAAAAAAAACCAACGATCTCAAAGGCAGCGGTGTTCAGCGCGCCTGCTGCAGCGGCAAGCGTGCAGGCCAGTCGGGTATCGGCGCTGTTACTGCGGGCAATGGTGCTAATGAGCATGACGACCCTGTTTTCAATGGAAAGCCCTATAATCTGCCGATTAACCGCTTGCTACAAGCCGCTGAATCAAACTCTCCCTTTTTGTCGTGCGTTGCTCAGCATCGTGGCATTCAGGGCTCCGCGCTGCATAAACTCAGCGCGGAGTGACCGGATTAATGGGTTGCCAGACGGAAGGTAGAAACCGACTGCGTCAGATACTGCACCTGTTCTTCCAGCGAGGCAGAGGCTGCGGCAGACTCCTGTACCAGCGCCGAGTTCTGCTGGGTGACGCTGTCCATCTCGGTGACTGCCTGTTCAATCTGACCGATGCCGCGACTCTGTTCATCAGACGCCGTGGAGATGTGCTCCATCAGCAGGTTCACGCGGCTGACCGAGGAGATAATTGCGCTCATCGCTTCACCGGTCCGGCTGACCTGATCGGAACCGGCATGAATGATGGAGACCGATTCTGCAATCAGTCCTTCAATTTCTTTGGCTGCGGTGGCGCTGCGCTGGGCCAGATTACGCACTTCGCCTGCCACTACCGCAAAGCCACGTCCCTGCTCACCCGCACGGGCAGCTTCGACTGCCGCGTTCAGCGCCAGAATATTGGTCTGGAAAGCGATGCTGTCGATCACGGTGGTGATCTCCTCAATCTTTTTCGAGCTGGCATTAATCAGCGCCATCGAAGTCACCACTTCCTGCGAGACTTTCTCACCGCTTTCCGCGTTTTTCACCGCTTCACTGGTAAGACGACAGGCTTCAAAGACGTTTTCCGTGTTCTGTTTCACCGTGGCCCCGAGCTGCTCCATGCTGGCTGCCGTTTCAGTCAGTGCGGCAGCCTGCTGTTCGGTACGCGAGGCGAGATCGATGTTACCTGCCGCAATCTCCTGCGAGGCGGTAGAAACGGAGCGGGTCGAATCACGGACCTGGAGAATAATGGTGGTCAGCGCGCTGCGCATCTGCTCAAGCGAGCCCATCAGCAGCTGAATTTCACTGCGTGAACCCGGTTTGACCGGCACGGTTGCATCCAGCACACCCGCCGCAATCAGCTTGCAGTGTTCCTGCGCATCATTAATTGGCGACAGCACATAGCGCTTTATGAAGAGATAAATGGCAACGATGATGGCGAAAAACAGCACGCCAAACAGACCCAGCAGGGTAATGCCGGAGGTGAAGTGGCTTTGTGCGTCGCTGTTCAACTTTTTGGCATAGGTTTCATGCTGCGCCAGTACCCGATCCAGGATGATTTCATACTGACGATCGAGGCGAACCACGTTGGGGATCTGACTTTTAAAGCGTACCTGATCGTGTGCTTCTGCCGCATCAATCAGCGGCTGCAGCCCCTGCTGACGATAGGCCAGATAAGCCTGACTATAGGCGTCAGCCTCGGCCTCTTCGCCCGGCAAACGCGGCGCATTCATGTAGGCCTGGAATGCGGCATCGGCTTTGCCTGCCACGATCCGCACGCTGTCCAGCGTAGCGGGATTATTCGCATCGCTGCCCTCAATCTCCTTCATGTACTCCATCAGACGGACACGCAGCGTGCGGCTGTGGTTGATCGGGTCAATGACCGAGAGCACCACGCGGATCTCTTTGTTAACCGCATTCAGGGAGTGATTGCTTTGAATCAGCAGCCAGGTACTGATCGCTACGCTGGTGAGAAACAATGCCAGCAGAAAGGAGAAAATAATCAGGGAAGATTTTTTTAACGACATGACTCAGTTCCAATAATCGGGAGGATGAGTCGCTATATCGGCAGAAAGATGCGGCCCATTAGGGTCATGCTTTTTTTAGTTACAATAAGCGGGACGGCAGCGGTCTGTATCTGTGCACTAAAAGGCGCTAACCACCCGCTTGCACCAGGCGGTTAGCTGGGTAATGCAGTCTGAAGCGGATTGTCGTTACGCGATGCCCAGCGCAGTTTTCACCTCGTTAGCGATCTTCTCAACCTGCGGGCCGTAGATCACCTGAACATCGTGCTCGCTGACGCGATTAACGCCGTTGGCACCCGTGCTCATTAGCGTCTGATCGACGACCTGATTCATCTCTTTGACCCGCACCCGCAATCGGGTAAAGCAGCAATCGACATCCTCGATGTTGGCCTGCCCGCCCAGTCCGCTGATGATCACCTGCGTCCGCTCATCTGCGGCGACCTGTTGGGGTTTCTCATCTTCCGATTCACGACCCGGCGTTTCGACGTTCATCCGGGTGATTACCAGCCGGAACGCGTAGTAGTAAATTGGCGCATAAATCACGCCCAGCGCCAGCGTCCACCACCAGTGCGTTTTCGCGCCGCCCAGCATGCCGAATACCACCAGGTCGATGACGCCGCCCTGCACGTTGCCGATCATCAGATGCAGCATCGACATCAGCATAAACGACAGGCCGGTCAGGAAAGCGTGCAGCAGGTAGAGCACCGGTGAAACGAAGATAAAGCAGAACTCCAGCGGTTCCGTAATGCCCGTGGTAAAAGAAGTCAGCGCCCCCGCCATCACCAGCGCTTTGACTCGCTGTTTATGTTCGGGCCGCGCGGTGTGATAAATCGCCAGTGCCGCCGCGGGCAGGCCAAACATCATCACCGGAATCTTGCCCTGTGCCAGAAACTGCGTGGCGGTGCGTAGCGTCTCATCGGGGATCGAGCCCGGATGGGTCAACGAGGCATTAAAGATGTTCAGCGCACCGACAATCGTCTGACCATCCACCACTGCCATGCCGCCAATCGGCGTGAAGCGCACCGTTTCGTTGAGAATATGATGCAGACCAGTGGGAATCAAAATGCGCTCAAAGGTCCCCAACAGAAACGCGCCATACTGGCCGCTTTTGCCAATCATCTGGCCTATCCAGGCGATACCGTTGCCAATCGTCGGCCAGACCAGCGCCAGCAGCACCCCCACCAGCGGCAGACAGACCACGGTGACGATTGGCACAAAACGCCGTCCACCGAAGAAGCTGATTGCCGTGGGCAGTTGCTGGGTATAGAAGCGATTATGCAGCACCACTGTGATCAGTCCGGCTATCACCCCACCCAGTACGCTCATGTTATAGGTAAAGACACCGAGCATGCTGATGTATTCCGCCGAGGTCATCATGGCGGTGGTCTGATCCATCCCTGCCTGCTGCAGAGCGGCCGGTGTAGTAGTGGCGGCCGTGATCCCTTTGGCCGCCAGCGTGGCGCTGATACCCACGTTCATTACGATATAGCCAATCACTGCAGCAAAGGCGGCGGTGGGCTTTTCCGCTTTCGCCAGTCCGATAGCACTCGCTACCGCAAAGAAGACCGGCAGGTTAGCGAACAGCGCGCCGGCGACCTTGCGAATAAAGCCAATGATTAATTGCGGCACCTGCATCTGCGCAAAGGCATCGCCAGTCACCGCGGGGTTCTGCATCGCTGCCGCCAGACCGAGAAAAATACCGGCGGCCGCAATGACCGAGATTGGCATCATCAACGCTTTGCCAAACGCATGGATCTGACTGGTCAGCTGTTTCATGGAGTCGCGCCCTCTCTGATTGTGAACAGCAAGTATTAGCCTGTTGTGAGGAGAACTCCCGTTATCAACAGGTTAAAGGCGGGTAAAATCTGACCACCATCACATTTCTGGCCGATGCACGATAAACGCCAGCTATCGCACCATTATGTCAATCAATTAGACAAGGTATGAGGATAACTGCAGACTTCCCTTCACCATCAGGCTATAACCTGATAACAAACATCAAACAATAATTCCTACTATAAAAAGCCTGCACTCAATATGAAATTTAAACGCCAAATCAAACCCTATCGCGCGGCTGCGGGCGGCTGGGGTTCACTGGAAGCCACTACGCGTTTCGTTCTTGACAGCAAAGCGGCCCTGAAAAATATGCGCAACCTGATGCGCATGAACAAAGCACGCGGTTTTGACTGTCCAGGCTGCGCCTGGGGTGATGACAATAAAAGTACATTCAGCTTCTGCGAGAACGGCGCTAAAGCGGTCACGTGGGAAGCGACACGCCGTATGGTCGACACCGACTTTTTCGCTAAACATAGCGTGACCACGCTCTATACCCAGAGTGATTACTTCCTGGAGTATCAGGGGCGTCTGACCCATCCGCTGCGCTACAACGCGGAAACCGACCACTATGAGCCGATCAGCTGGGATGATGCCTTTGCGCTGATCGCGCAGCACATCAAGGCAATGGATCATCCGAACCAGATGGAGCTCTACACCTCGGGTCGCGCCAGCAATGAAGCCTCCTGGCTCTATCAGCTGTTTGGTCGCCTGATGGGGACCAATAACTTCCCTGACTGCTCCAACATGTGCCACGAAGCCAGCGGCACCGGCCTGAAGCGCAGCATTGGCGTCGGTAAAGGCACCATTCGTCTGGATGATTTCGACCACGCCGATGCCATTTTTGTCTTCGGTCAGAATCCCGGCACCAACCATCCGCGTATGCTGCACAGCCTGCGTCATGCCGCCGATCACGGTGCGAAAATTGTTACCTTCAATACCCTGCGCGAGCGCGGTCTGGAACGTTTTGCCGATCCGCAGAAGCCGCTGGAAGTTGTCACCTCGAAAGCGGGCAACATCAGCTCCTCCTATTATCAGCCGAACCTGGGCGGTGATATGGCGGCGGTGCGCGGCATGGTGAAGTCGCTGCTGGAGACCCATCGCGCGCGTCTGGAAGCGGGTGAAAGTGGTCTGTTTGACCAGACCTTTATCAATGCCAAAACCAACGGCATTGAGGCCTATCTCGACGCGGTGGATAACACCAGCTGGATGCAGATTGTGGCGCAGTCTGGCCTGACGCAGGCGCAGATCCGTGAAGCTGCGGCGATCTACCAGAGCGCTGACCGGGTGATCTGTACCTGGGCAATGGGCATCACCCAGCACAAACACTCGGTCGACACGGTTCGTGAAATCACTAACCTGCAGTTGCTGTTTGGTCAGCTGGGCAAAAAAGGCGCAGGCCTCTGCCCGGTTCGCGGTCACAGCAACGTGCAGGGCAACCGCACCATGGGCATTGATGAGAAACCGGCTAAAGCCTTCCTGGACGCGCTGGGTAATCATTTCAGTTTCGAGCCACCGCGTGCAGCAGGCCACAACACCGTTGAAGCGCTGAACGCGATGCTGCGTGATGAAGTGAAAGTGCTGATCGCGCTGGGTGGCAACCTGGCCGCGGCTGCGCCGGATTCACCGCGCACCGAAGAGGCGATGTCACGCTGTGGTCTGACCGTGCATATCAGTACCAAACTGAACCGCAGCCATCTGGTGCCGGGTCACGAAGGTCTGATTCTGCCGACCCTGGGCCGCACAGAGCGTGATTTGCAGGCGACCGGCAATCAGTTTATTACCGTGGAAGATTCTTTCAGCATGGTGCACGCCTCTGAAGGAATCGGCATTCCGCTGGCGGAAACACAGCGCTCTGAGACCTGGATTGTTGCCGGTATCGCGCAGGCGGTGCTGGGTGATGAAAAGGTGAAATGGCGCGAGCTGGCCGGTGATTACAACCTGATCCGTGAGCACATCGCTGCGACGATTCCGGGCTTTGCCGATTTCAACGCCAAATGCGATATTCCAGGCGGTTTCTATCTGGGTAATGCGGCTGCCGAGTTGCGCTTTAATACGCCGAGCCAGAAAGCGGAGTTCAACGCCTCAGCGCTGCCAGCCTCGCTGTTCCCGACGCTGGATCAGGACGTGCCATTTACGCTGCAGACGCTGCGTTCACACGACCAGTACAACACGACCATTTACGGCCTTGATGACCGTTATCGTGGCGTGTTTGGTCAGCGGGAAGTGGTGTTCATCAACCCGGACGATATGGCAGACCTGGGCTTCACCGAAGGCCAGAATGTCGATATCGAAACACTGTGGAATGATGGCATTACCCGTCGCGTCAGTGGCTTCAAACTGGTTCCTTACAATATTCCGCGCGGTAACCTTGCGGCCTATTACCCGGAAACCAACCCGCTGGTCCCGCTGAACAGCTTTGGTGATGACAGCGGGACACCGACCTCTAAATCGGTACCGGTTAAGCTGGAACTCTCTGAAGCGCTGGCCGATCAGCGCATTGCCTGATAGCCCCTTCATCACTCCCTGAAAAGCCGGTTCGTCCGGCTTTTTGCCTTGCCGCGCGGCGTCGATTCGCGTAAAACTGTCAGCCGCAATCAGGCCACGAAACGTAAAAATTATGTTCCAGGATAACCCGCTGCTCGCGCAGCTGAAACAAAAGCTCCATTCGCAAACGCCTCGTGCTGAAGGCGTTGTTAAAGGCACCGAGAAAGGCTTCGGCTTTCTTGAAGTCGATGCGCAGAAAAGTTATTTCATTCCGCCTCCGCAGATGAAGAAAGTGATGCATGGCGACCGTATTACCGCCGTGATTCACAGCGATAAAGATCGCGAAAGCGCTGAGCCGGAAACCCTGGTTGAGCCGTTCCTGACCCGCTTTGTTGGCCGGGTCCAGAAGAAAGATGATCGCCTGTCGATTGTGCCGGATCATCCCCTGCTGAAGGAGGCTATCCAGTGTCGCCCTGCGCGCGATGTCAGCCATGAGTTTGAGAATGGCGACTGGGCAGTAGCAGAAATGCGTCGCCATCCATTAAAAGGCGATCGCGGCTTTTATGCCGAACTTACCGATTTTATCGTCAAAGCGGATGACCATCTGGCGCCATGGTGGGTGACGCTGTCGCGTCACAACCTTGAGCGTGAAGCGCCCGATGTCAGTTTTGGCGAGATGATGGATGAAAATCTGACGCGTGAAGATCTGACCGCGCTGGATTTCGTTACCATCGACAGCGCCAGCACCCAGGATATGGATGATGCGCTCTATGTCGACGCGCAGGAAGATGGCAGCCTGCGTCTGACCATCGCTATCGCCGATCCAACCGCCTATGTAGCAGAAGGCAGTCAGCTCGATAAGCTCGCGGCGCAGCGTGCGTTTACCAACTACCTGCCGGGCTTCAACATCCCGATGCTGCCGCGCGAACTCTCTGATGATGTCTGCTCGCTGCGTCCGAATGTGCGTCGTCCGGCGCTGGCCTGCCGCGTCACTGTGGCAGCCGATGGCACCTTAGGTGATGACGTTGAGTTCTTCGCTGCCTGGATCGAGTCCAAAGCCAAGCTGGCTTATGACGACGTCTCTGACTGGCTGGAAAACAGCGGGACCTGGCAGCCGGAGAGTGAGGCGATTGCTGAACAGATTCGTCTGCTGCATCGCCTCTGTCTGGCACGCTGCGAGTGGCGCCAGACCCACGCGCTGGTGTTTAAAGACCGTCCGGATTACCGTTTCCTGCTGGGTGAGAAAGGCGAAGTGCTGGAGATCGTGGCTGAACCTCGTCGCATCGCCAACCGCATTGTCGAAGAGTCAATGATTCTGGCGAACGTCTGCGCGGCGAAAGTGCTGCGTGATCGTCTCGGCTTTGGTATCTACAACGTCCATGCCGGTTTCGATGCCACGAATGCTGAACAGGCTGCCGCCGTGCTGGCCAATCACGGTATTACCGTGGATGCGCAGGCGATCACCACGCTGGAGGGTTTCCGCGTGCTGCGCCGTGAGCTGGACGCCCTGCCGACGCAGTTCCTTGACAGCCGAATTCGCCGTTTCCAGACCTTCGCAGAGATCAGCACCGAGCCAGGCCCGCACTTCGGCCTGGGCCTTGAGGCGTATGCCACCTGGACGTCACCGATTCGTAAGTTCGGCGACATGATCAACCATCGTCTGCTGAAAGCGATTATTCGCGGCGAGCAGGTTGCGCGTCCGGACGATGCGCTGACGGTAACGATGAGTGAGCGCCGTCGCCTGAACCGCATGGCGGAGCGTGACGTGGGTGACTGGCTCTACGCCCGTTATCTGGCACCGTTTGCAGCCACCGACCGCCGCTTCAGCGCTGAGATTATTGATGTCTCGCGCGGCGGCATGCGTGTTCGTCTGGTCGAGTTTGGCGCGGTCGCCTTTATCCCGGCACCGTTCATTCACGCGGTGCGTGATGAGCTGGTTCTCAGCCAGGAAAATGGCAGCGTCCAGATCAAAGGTGAAGTGGTTTACCGTGTCACTGACGTGATTGATGTCACCATCGCCGAAGTCCGCATGGAAACCCGCAGCGTCGTGGCCCGTCCCGCCGTCTGAATCACGCCTGTTTAAACCGTCAATCTGGCGGGATAACTGAGTTATCCCGCCTGTTCCCGCCTCGCCCGCATGGCAAAAAAGTTAAATTTGTACCCCGCTTCACACTTCTCCACTGATTAACTTTCACTTACATTCCATTACATTAAGTTTAACTCGTTGTTTTCGATCGCCTTCCCTCGGTCCTCACAAGGAGTTAGTCATGAAAAACGTCAAAACCAGTGCGATCTGGTTAGTGGTGGCGTTAATCGGCGCGGGCGCTTTCGCCATGCTGGCCCTCAGCCGCGGCGAACACGTCAACGCAGTCTGGCTGGTGATAGCCGCTGTCGCCTGTTACAGCATCGCGTATCGCTTCTACAGCCTGTTTATCGCCCGCAATATTTTCGAACTGGATGACCGCCGGATGACGCCTGCCGAGCGGCTGAGCGACGGGCTGGATTATGTCCCGACCAATAAATGGGTGCTGTTTGGCCACCACTTCGCAGCCATAGCCGGTGCCGGTCCGCTGGTCGGTCCGATTCTGGCGGCGCAGATGGGTTTTCTGCCGGGCACCATCTGGATTCTGGTCGGGGTAATGCTGGCCGGCGCGGTCCAGGATTTCCTGATCCTGTTTATCTCCACCCGCCGTGATGGCCGTTCACTGGGCGAGATGGCGCGGCAGGAACTGGGCGCGTTTGCCGGTGTGGTGACGATGCTCGGCGCACTGGGCGTGATGATCATTATCCTGTCGGCGCTGGCGCTGGTCGTCGTGAAGGCGCTGGCGAACAGCCCGTGGGGCTTGTTTACCATTGCAGCGACCATTCCGATTGCGCTGTTTATGGGCATCTACATGCGCTTTATCCGCCCGGGTAAAATCGCCGAGGTGTCACTGATTGGCTTTGTGCTGATGATGGCGGCGATTATCTATGGTGGCAATGTGGCACAACATCCATACTGGGGCCCCTTCTTTACGCTCAAGGGCACCTCGCTGACCTGGGTGCTAGTGATCTACGGCTTTATTGCCTCGGTGCTGCCGGTGTGGCTGCTGCTGGCGCCGCGCGACTACCTTTCGACCTTCCTGAAAATCGGCGTGATTGTCGGTCTGGCGGTGGGTATCGTTTTCGCCATGCCAGAAATGAAAATGCCGGCAGTCACCAAATTCATCGACGGTACCGGCCCGGTATTCTCCGGCGCGATGTTCCCGTTCCTGTTTATTACAATTGCCTGTGGCGCAATCTCCGGCTTCCACGCACTGGTCTCCAGCGGCACCACGCCAAAACTGGTGGAGCGGGAAAGCCATATTCGCTTTATTGGCTATGGCGCGATGCTGATGGAGTCCTTTGTGGCGATCATGGCGCTGATTTGTGCTTCGGTGCTGGATCCAGGCGTCTACTTTGCCATGAACTCACCTGCCGCGCTGATTGGCACCACGGTTGAAAGCGCCTCGCAGGTGATCAATGGCTGGGGCTTTGTCGTTACACCTGAAATGCTGAGTGGTATCGCCCGCGACGTGGGTGAAGGCTCAATTCTGTCCCGCGCAGGTGGCGCGCCGACCTTTGCCGTTGGAATGGCACACATCATCACCGAAATCTTTAACAGCCGGGCGATGATGGCCTTCTGGTATCACTTCGCCATTCTGTTTGAGGCGCTGTTCATCCTGACGGCCGTTGATGCCGGTACCCGCGCCTGCCGTTTTATGGTGCAGGATCTGGTGGGCACCGTGGTGCCGTCTATGGCGAACAACCGCTCCTGGCTCGGCAATATGGCAGGCACGACCGTTGCGGTCGCGGGCTGGGGCTTCTTTGTCTATCAGGGTGTGGTCGATCCGCTTGGTGGAATTAACACCCTGTGGCCCCTGTTTGGTATCGGTAACCAGATGCTGGCGTCGATGGCGCTGATTCTCGGTACCGTCGTGCTGTTCAAAATGAAAAAGCAGCGTTACGCCTGGGTGACCATCCTGCCGACCGTCTGGTTGTTTATCACGTCGATGACCGCGGGCTGGCAGAAAATCTTCCATGAGAAACCGTCTATCGGCTTCCTGGCACAGGCAAATAAATTCCGCAAAGGGCTGGATGAAGGCGTAATGATCGCGCCAGCAAAAAGCGTGGCGGATATGCAGACCATTGTATTCAGCAATCAGATTAACGCCGCGTTGTGTGCCTTCTTTATGCTGGTGGCGGTCACGATGCTGATCTCGGCATTCTTTGTGATTCGTCGTGCGCTGAACAGTACGGTACCGACTACCAGTGAGACGCCAGTGGCACTGCGCAGCAAGGAGGTGCGTCATGTCTGATGCTCTCTGCCAGGCCCACCGACCAAAGGGAAAGTGGCAGATTATCCGCTGCCACCCAACCGCTCCGGCACAGCCACAGGCGTTCAGCTGGCGCGAATTCTGGCGCGGCCTGCAACAGTGCTTTCGCTTAATGGTCGGGGTGCAGGATTATCAAAAATATCTGCAGCATATGCGACTGCATCATCCCAATCAGTTGCCGATGAATGAGCGGGATTTTCATCGGTACTGTCTGGACGCACGCTTCCCAAGCCAGGCGGGTAAACTGGGCAAATGTCCTTGCTGACGGCACTCTACAGCCCCGACACATCGGGGCTTTTTTGTGCCATTCTTATCTGGATGGGAAAATATATTCGGTTTGCATCTTGTGCTTGCATGAGATGATGAATACTGTTGCTAAAATAATGAGATAACGCCTGCAGAGCACTTCCCGGAGGAAGTTTCCATGACCGATGAACAAGGGCAAACGTTGTTGTACACGCTATTTGGTACAACCAGCCCTCATTGGCGTCTGACCGCGGACAGCGATGCGTTGCATTTTGCCGAAGATGAGTCGTCAAAAACCAATATCGCCCTCCCGTTAACACCCGGCCAGGCTGCAATAATCCGCGCAATGCCGGTTATCACCTCAAGTATCAATCTGAGCATAACTTTGCAGGGCATTGATGTGCCAATGCATTTTGTCGGGCGCAAAGTGAACCAGGCCTCCTGGGCCGGAACCGCCTCGGCCTGGGGTGATACGTCTGCGGTCGCCCGCGACTTAACCCTGGGACTTTCATTCGCCGAACAGGTCGTTTCTGAAGCCAATTCCGTCATTGTGATCCTCGATCAGCGCGGCAATATTCAGCGGTTTAACCGCCTGAGTGAAGAATACACCGGTCTGAATGAGCATGAGGTTATTGGCCGGAATGTCTTTCAGTTATTTATGACCAAACAGGAAGCCTCACAGTCGCGACGCAACATTGCGGGCTTCTTCCGTGACGGTAACTCTTACGAAGTCGAACGCTGGGTTAAAACCAAAAAGGGCCAGCGACTGTTCTTGTTTCGTAATAAGTTTGTTCACAGCGGCAGTGGCAAAAATGAAATTTTCCTCATCTGTTCTGGCACAGACATAACCGAGGAGCGACGGGCCCAGGAACGGCTTCGGGTGCTGGCAAACACCGATACGGTGACCGGATTGCCTAATCGTAACGCCATTCATCAACAGATAAGCCTGGCACTGGAGCGCGCGGAGAGCGATGAAACCGGCGTGGTCTATCTCGATCTCGATAATTTTAAAAAAGTGAATGACGCCTACGGTCATATGTTTGGCGACCAGTTACTTCAGGCCGTCTCACTGGCGATTCTTAGCTGTCTGGGCAAAGATCAGACTCTGGGTCGTCTGGGTGGCGATGAGTTTGTAGTGCTGGCTGAGCACACCAGCCAGGCGGCACTTGAGGCGATGTCCTCCCGCATTCTTGAGCGCCTGCGTCAGCCTTTCCGTATCGGATTGATTGAAGTTTACAGCGGCTGCTCAATCGGGATTGCGTTCGCGCCGCTGCATGGCGAAGATCGCGAGAGCCTGATTCGCAACGCGGATACCGCGATGTATCACGCCAAAGAGAACGGTCGCGGCAAGTTCTGTGTCTTTGCGGCCGAGATGAATCAGCGGGTTTTTGAATACCTGTGGCTGGACACCAACCTGCGCAAGGCGCTGGAGCTGGATCATCTGCTGGTTCATTACCAGCCGAAAATCGACAGCGATGGTCAGGTCCGCAGCGCCGAAGCTCTGGTGCGCTGGAACTCACCTGAGCGCGGCCTGGTCTCGCCCGCAGATTTCATACCCTATGCCGAAGAGTCGGGACTGATTGTCCCGCTGGGGCGCTGGGTGATGCTTAACGTGCTGAAGCAGATTATCCTCTGGCGCCAGCAGGGCATTTTCCTGCG
Organism: Pantoea sp. WMus005; assembly: GCF_013415305.1. Classification (GTDB taxonomy): domain Bacteria; phylum Pseudomonadota; class Gammaproteobacteria; order Enterobacterales; family Enterobacteriaceae; genus Pantoea; species Pantoea rara. The sequence continues at coordinate 976,861 of NZ_JACBXU010000001.1, read as the reverse complement.
CGTCGCCGTCAACGTGTCGGCACGTCAACTGATCGATCAAAGTATCTACACCGACCTGAAACAGGCGTTGCACGAGTCAAATGTCACTGACTGCCCGATTGATATTGAGCTCACCGAAAGCTGCCTGATTGAGAATGAAGCCGAAGCACTACGGCTGATGAAGCAGTTTCAGGAGCTGGGCGCTCAGGTTCATCTGGATGACTTTGGCACCGGTTACTCGTCGCTTTCACAGCTTGCACGTGTGCCGATCAATGCCATTAAGCTGGACCAGAGCTTTATCCGTGATATTAACAAGCAGCCGGTTTCACAATCGCTGGTACGAGCTATCGTCGCCGTCGCCAAGGCGCTCGATTTGCAGGTGATCGCGGAAGGTATTGAGACGTCGGATGAAGAGGCCTTTGTCCTCAAAAGTGGTGTCGATGGGCGTCAGGGTTACTATTATGCAAAACCAATGCCCGCAGAACAATTTGGGCATTGGCTGGCTAAGCATCCTGCCCGCGTTTAACGCTGCTTCAGATTATCCCGCTTTACGCAGTGATGCGCTGTGGCGGTTTTGTAACTGGACCAGGCGTTCCATGTAAGCAATGTCTTTGGGTTCGATGGTAAACGCATAATCGACCCAGTCTTCTGTGATATCCATCAGCTCAGCGCGTGACAATTGCAGCACGCGCTGACGCGCTTTCAGCATCGCCCGCACGCCATTGAGTTTTGGCCGTAACGTATCGATAAAAGTGCGTGTAGCGCGATAGCTATCGCCCGGCTGGAAAACTTTATCCACCAGCCCGCGCGTCTCATACCACTCCGCGCTATGGGACTCCCCTTCACAGATCAACTCCTCGGCCAGTTTCATGCCGGAACGACGCGCCACCAGCGAGTAGCCGCCCATGCCGGGAAAAAGGTTGAAAGCAATTTCCGGGAAGCCCATCCGCGCGTTGTTCTGCGCCAGAATGAAGTGGTGCGCCAGCGCCGCTTCGAATCCGCCGCCTAACGCACTGCCCTCAATCATCGCCAGCGTTACCGCGCCGGTATCAAAACCGCGTGCTGCAGAATGGATGCAGTCAACACAGGCACGGGCATAGGCACGTAACGCCTCACGGCGGTTATTGCGAATGCACTCGACGAAGAAGCGCAGATCGCCACCCGCGTTGAACATCTGCGGAACCAGTGACCCGGTGACCCAAAAATCGATTGGCAGACCGGAACGCTGAGCGGCGTAGCTCAGGTTCATAATCTCCTCAATCAGTTCATGGTTGAAGCTCGGACGGGGTTGTGCACGCAACATCATCCACATGGTACGACGCCCTTCTTCGTAATAGGCGACTAACTGTGTGGTGTTGCCAACTTCGGTAAATAATCTGCACGTTGCTTGGTTAATAACTGTCATTGTCTCATCCTCTGTTTATATTTTGATGCGTTAAATACGCCACATCAGCGTAATGCAGAGTGAGGCCAGACCAAATGAGAGATTGATTTACAACACAAAATCCAGAGTGATCCCCGACTGGCGCGCCGGGGATTGATTAGGCAGGTTACTTAATAGCGGCACGCTGTCCGACGGCGAGATGATGACGCTTAAGACGTTTTGAATAGATGGCGGTGATGATGGGGACCAGGACAGAGGTCACAATAACGGACGTGGCAACCAACGCCGTCGCTGCAGGAGCCACGGGTTTAAACTGTGGCAGCATCTCGGCAATCAGCACGGGGGTCGCCACCGCTGCGCCTGCCGTACTCGATGCCGCGATGCCAGCCGTGCCATCCCCGCCCCCAATCAGCCGATCGGCCAGAATAAGCGGGATACCGGTGATGATGATCACGGCCACGCCGAGCATGATGCCCAGTAGTCCGGTTTCAGCAATGACACCAAGGTTAATCGTGTTTCCCAGGGCAAAGGCGAAGAAAGGGATCAGCGTATGTACAGCTTTACCGAAGAAATCGCGCAACTCGGGATCAAGATTCCCTAATGCAAATCCCACGACAAACGGCAGGACCGCGCCGACAAACACGTGTGGCTCAAACGAGGCGATACCGGCCGTACCAAGGATAACCATGGTCATTAATGGCCCGGACTCCAGTGACATCAGTACAAATGCGCCCGCTTCCTCTTTAGAACCGTACTGCTGCATGATGGAAGCATAGAGGCCGCCATTCGTCATATCCATCGCGGCCACCAGCGCCAGCGTCGATAATCCGGCGAACATCCCCACTTCCACGCCATTCTCAGGCATTACGCGTGAGGCGATGGCAGCAACCACCCAGGCGACAGCAATTTTAGTAAGCACCAGCGTGCCCGATTTACGCAATACCGTTCCGGTGGCGCTGAGCTTAATTGACGCACCCATACAGAAGAACCAGACGGCCAGAATCGGCACTGTGCCGGTCATCAGACCATTGGTGAATGAACCGAAATATTTCCCGGCATCAGGAGAGAAGGTATGACAGAGCGCGCCGATAAACAGCGGAATGAGCATCATGCCGCCCGGAATTTTGTCTATTGCCCGTTTAATGTGCATAGGGTAGTCACCTTTGCTTTGCAAGTGGTGGAGCAGAAAGTGCCCGAAGGCGATGCAAGCAAAATAGTGACTTGAGGTAATCAAAACAGTGATCGCCCCGATAAAATGAAACGCTGTTTTAATTTTGTTGACGGGATGTTTTGATAACTATGATGAGGATCGCCATACCAGTCTCAAAAGAGACTAAAAAAAACGGGACGCCTTCGCGCCCCGCCTGTTATTTTTGCCCGTACCAGGCATTTTCGCCATGCTTTCGCAGGTAGTGCAGGTCAAGCAGGGTCTGGTTAATTGGCGGCAGATCAGGGGTCAGTTGCTGGCTGAACAGGCCCATATAGGCCACCTCCTCCAGCACCACCGCACTGTGCACGGCGGCGTGAGCATCTATGCCCCAGGCAAACGGACCATGTGAGTTGACCAGCACGCCCGGAATTGCCGAGGGAGACAGTCCACGCTGCGCAAAGGTCTCGATAATCACTTCGCCAGTATTCCACTCGTACTCATGCTGAATCTCGTCGTTGCGCATTGCACGGGTGCAGGGGATCTCGCCATAAAAATCGTCGGCGTGGGTGGTTCCCCAGGCCGGAATCGGTCGTCCAGCCTGCGCCCAAATGGTGGCGTGACGCGAATGGGTATGGACAATACCACCGACTTCCGGCCAGGCGAGATAGAGTGCGCGGTGCGTCGCCGTGTCCGATGAAGGGCGTTTATCGCCTTCTACCACGTTGCCACTCGCCAGTTCGACGACAACCATATCGTCGCGCTTCATCACCTCATAGCGCACGCCGGAAGGTTTAATTACCAGCAAACCCTGTTCGCGATCAATCGCGCTGACATTGCCCCAGGTGAACGTCACCAGGTTGTATTTAGGTAGATCCAGATTCGCTTCCAGAACCTGTTGTTTAAGGTGTTCCAGCATGCCTTTTCTCCTGCTGACAATCGTCCCTGAATTTTGCGGAGTCAGACGCCAAAGGGTTATGGAGCAAATGGCTATAAACGCAGAAGGAATGGCTGTGAATGCAAAAATGTGTCGTGATTTCAGAATTTTCTATCTTCGGAATGTGCGCGAAATGCTTAGAATCTTCTCAGGCAATGCGTGGACCTGTTCTGTCAGACCGGCATTGTGACTCACCCGCTACAAACGGTTTGTCCATGGTGATCACATTTCTATGCCGTCACGGATGCGGCAATGATGCGACACAAGCGGGCTGAGGAAATATCGGAGCTATACTAAGAGTGTTGCCTCTGTGAGCACATCAAAGGAGAAGTGTATGACAACAACAATGAAAAGAATCACTGCCGTTGTACTGGCGACCACGTTAGCTGTTGCACTGAGCGGCTGTTCTAACTGGTCTAAGCGTGACCGCAATACCGCCATTGGTGCGGGCGCGGGTGCGATTGGGGGTTCAGTATTGACCAATGGTAGCGCACTCGGCACAGTCGGTGGCGCAGCTGTCGGTGGTATTATCGGTCATCAGGTCCACTAAAGACCTTATTAAAAGAATAGTCGGCTACGCTAAGCATCTACACGACAATCGGGCTACTCTGGTAGCCCGATTTTTATTCAGCCGCCGGCCAGTTTGACCTTCATGCCTTTGGCTTCCAGCAGACTTTTCAGCAAATCGCGCTTATCGCCCTGAATCTCAATCACACCCTCTTTTACCGAACCGCCACAGCCGCACTTCTTTTTCAGTTCAGCTGCCAGCACTGTCAGTGCCGCGTCATCCAGATCAATGCCAGTGATCAGGCAGACCCCTTTGCCCTTGCGCCCGCTGGTCTGACGCTGGATGCGCACAATGCCATCCCCTTTCGGCCGTTCCGCTTTGGTCTCAGGCTGGGTAATGCGCCCGCTGTCGGTGGAGTAAACCAGTCGATTATTATCTGCCATTATGGTGTCTCCAGACTGTGCAGGATCGCCTGCAGCGTGGCGGCGGGTTCGGCTGATTGGGTGATCGGACGCCCTATAACCATGTAGTCCACGCCCGCCTGCTTCGCCTGCTGTGGCGTCATAATGCGACGCTGATCGCCTGCATCACTGCCAGCCGGGCGAATTCCCGGCGTGACCAGCGCAAAATCCTGGCCCAGAACCTGTTTGAAGCGAACGGCTTCATGCGCTGAACAGACTACACCATCCAGCCCGCATGACTGCGTCAGCTTTGCCAGCCGTTCTGCCTGTTCGGCAGGAGACAGCGTGATGCCCAGCCCTTTGAGATCGTCTGCATCCATGCTGGTCAGTACGGTCACCGCAATCAGCAGCGGCGCATCTTTACCAAAGGGCAGCAACGCCTCACGTGCCGCGTGCATCATCCTCGCCCCGCCGCTGGCATGGACGTTGACCATCCAGACCCCCAGATCGGCAGCGGCAGCCACGGCATGTGCAGTGGTGTTGGGAATGTCATGGAATTTCAGATCGAGGAAGACTTCAAAGCCGCGCTGCTGCAGGGTTTTAACCAGCGAAGGGCCAAACAGCGTAAACATCTCTTTGCCTACTTTCAGGCGGCAACTTCGGGGATCGATCTGGTCGACGAAACGCAACGCGCTGTCGAGGTCATGATAATCCAGCGCTACCAGAATCGGCGAAGCGGTCACGTTGTGGGGTGAAGGCATGGCATTTCCTCTGCAACAGGCGCCCGCAGGCGCAATAGACAAACGGCAAGCATTCTACCTTCCGTGTCTGACCATCACAATCGCCATTCCCCCTCTGCCCGGCAATTTCCGCACTGGCGCTGAAATGGGGAAGATAATCAGACTTTAAGTATGTTGTAACTATAATAAGGTGCCATCCACAGGACTGAACGGCCTGTTTACTGGCCGTCGAGACCACGAATAGGTTTAACGGATGACCAGGTACGGCAGGATGGGCAGTGCCAGTAAAGTGCATGGGCGGTAAAGCCACACTTCTGGCAGCGATAACGCGGCTTGGTGCGGATTTGTTCACCAACCATGTCACGCAGGACCATCAGGCTATCTTTAGCGCGCCCCTCTTCCGCTTCATGCAGGTTTAAATCCATCAGACGATGAAACACACGCATTGTCGGATGACGCTGCAACTGACGGCTGATGTAGTTCTGGGCTGCTTCAGGCCCCTGCTGCTGCTCCAGGATATCGGACAGATAGAGTTCTGCTGCCGCACCGGTGTTTTCTTCCACACAGCGCTGCAGGAAATCAGCCCAGGCTTCTGGCTGTTTGAGCCGCTCGAAACAGGTCTCCAGCATGCCCAGCGTTTCACTGACCAGCTCTTTATCCTGATCCAGCACACGTTGCAGATGACCAACTGCTTTGGCGAAGTCTTCTTTCTCCATCAGAATACGGCCCATCATGATAGAGATGCGTGCGCTGTTGCGGTCGGCGGCCTCCCCTTTCTTCAGCAGGTTCATCGCACGATCCAGATCGTCGCTGCTCATCGCCTGTAATGCCAGTTCACAGTAGAAGTGGGCGATTTCACCTTTCTGCTTCTCTTTGCCGAGCTTAACCAGCCGTTCTGCAACTTCAATCGCCTGCTGCCAGTCGCTGGTTGCCTGATGGATCAGCAGCAGCTGCTGCAGGGCGCCCACCCGAAAGTCAGTTTCATCGGTGAGCTGCTTAAACATATCTTCAGCGCGGTCATATAAGCCCGCCGCCATGTAGTCGCGACCCAGCTGCTGTACGGCGAGCAGACGCTGCTCATAACTCAGAGACGCGCTTTCCATTAACGCCTGGTGGATACGGATGGCGCGGTCGACTTCACCGCGCGATCGGAACAGGTTTCCCAGCGTCAGGTGCGCTTCAACCGTGCCGCTGTCCTCTTTCAGCATATCGAGAAACAGGTCGACCGCTTTATCCTGCTGGTTTGAGAGCAGAAAGTTTACGCCAGCGACATATTCACGAGAGAGTCGGTTGGCTTCCTGTTGCTTGTCCTGATGCGCGCTGCGACGGCCCATATACCAGCCATACGCAGCCGCCACCGGCAGTAACAGAAACAGCAATTCATGCATCGGGTATTATTCCCGGCCAGCCGGCGAAGATGGCGTGGTCGCCAGTGCAGTACTCTGCTCGATTTGGGTCTGCATACGCTTAATTTTCCGGTTGGCATTCGCCAGGGAGACGCGGGTCCGTAACCAGAACAGACCGCAGATAATCCAGCCAAGCACGAAACCTGCGCCAAACAGTGATGCCAGTAAGGTCGAGATGCTGAACTCACCCTGCGCCAGCAGATAGTTAAAAGTAATGACCTGATCGTTATGTGCACCCAGGGTGACGGAAATAATGAAAATGACCAGTACCACTAAAAAAATCAGCAAATATTTCACAGTGCATCCTGTTGTGAGGTTGTCGGGTATAATTATGCCAAAACTCCAGCAAAAATGCTGCTCCCAGCAGCATCTGACTCGTCACTTTTGCGCGGGCCTGCCTAATAATATGGGGTCTTAAGGGTGAATTACAATCAGGGCTCCCGCTGCGCCACTTCTTTTTGCTCTTCCGGCGGCAGCGTCAGCGGGCCACAGAAACGCTGCGCCAGCCAGGTGGCAACGGTGACCAGTATCCAGGAGAGGACCGTTGCCATTGCCAGATCGCGTGGCCAGTGCATGCCCAGCAGCAGACGGCTCGCCATTACGCCGGTAGCCCACAGGAAGATCACCACAACGGTTTTATAGTGACGACGCGGCCAGAGCAGACCCAATGCCAGCAGTGCCCAGCTGGCGGCAAACATGGTATGGCCAGAGGGAAAGGCAAAACCGGTTTCAAACGCCCAGTGCCGTTTCAGCCAGCCTGGAATCTGCGTCTCATCGGCGATCAATGACGTCACCATCTCGCCACGCTGTTTGCGCCTGAGTTCATAGAAGGTCTTCTCATCCAGGCCGTGATGCTGTTCGAGCCAGATCACATAGGGGCGTGGCTCCTGAATCTGCTCTTTGATAAAAGATTTGGTGTACTGCCCTGCCAGAATCGTCGCATTCATGATCAGCAGCAGCAAAATGGCGGGTTTCAGGCGAAAGCGCAGGCACCAGAGCATCCAGGCACTCAACACAACGCTGGTAACAATGCCCCACGGATTGGTAACGGTTTCGGTCATCCAGAAGAGACTTTTCAGCAGCGCATTGCTTTCGCCCGGCTGCCAGCGCCAGCCGGTAAGCCAGACGGCAACCGGCATGATCAGCAGCAGCAGCATTCCGAAGGTGGTACGACGCGAAATCTTAAACATCTTCTTCCCTTATCCCGGTGTCAAAAGACAACAATTGCATAACTTTAGCTTAAAAAAGAATAACATAACCGTTGCCGATTGGATAATTGTGCTTTATCACTGCAATTGGTATCAGAGATTACCAGCCCGCCTGCGGGTTGTGGCACAATATTGCACGTTTGTCGGGCCACACTGGCCTGTGCACTATCATGATGATAGTGCATCCTCTGAAGGTTCTGGAGAGTCACATGCAGCTTAAACGGGTGGCAGAAGCCAAACTGCCCACGCCATGGGGAGATTTCCTGATGGTTGGTTTTGAAGAACTGGCAACCGGACATGACCATGTTGCGCTGGTCTTTGGTGATATTAATGATAACGAGCCGGTACTGGCGCGCGTTCACTCCGAATGCCTGACCGGCGATGCACTCTTCAGCCTGCGTTGCGACTGTGGCTTTCAGCTGGAAGCTGCCCTCAATGCCATCGCAGAAGAGGGTCGCGGCGCGCTGCTTTATCACCGTCAGGAAGGCCGTAATATTGGCCTGCTAAATAAGATCCGCGCCTATGCGTTGCAGGACAAAGGTTATGACACCGTAGAAGCGAACCATCAATTGGGTTTTGCCGCCGATGAGCGCGACTTCACGCTGTGCGCCGATATGTTCAAACTGCTGGGCGTTAATGAAGTGCGTCTGCTGACCAATAACCCACGTAAAGTGGAGATCCTGAGTGAAGCCGGGATCAATATTGTTGAACGTGTCCCCCTGATTGTGGGACGTAACCCGAAGAATGCGCACTATCTGGATACGAAAGCGGCAAAAATGGGACACCTGCTGCCGAAGTCATAAATGAAAAAGCCGGGTCTCCCCGGCTTTTTTTGTCAGTCCAGCATATTGCGGATAACGTAGTGCAGTATGCCGTCATTGCGGTAATAGGTCAGCTCATTACCGGTATCAATGCGACAACGGGTATCCAGCTCTTCCTTGCTGCCGTCAGCACGGGTCAGCGTGACTTTCACGCTGCAGCCTGGCGTCAGTGACTGAAGATTTTCCACATCAATGTGCTCTTCACCCGTCAATCCCAGGGTTTTGCGGGTCACGCCCTGCGGGAACTCCAGTGGCAGAATGCCCATCCCAATCAGGTTAGAGCGGTGAATACGCTCAAAAGACTCCGAAATGACGACTCTGACGCCCTGCAGACGAGGTCCTTTAGCCGCCCAGTCACGGCTTGAACCGGAGCCATACTCTTTCCCTGCGATAACCGCCAGCGGCACACCCTCTTCCTGATACTTCATCGCGGCGTCATAGATGGCCAGTTGTTCGCCACTCGGGTAATGGCGGGTATAGCCGCCCTCTACACCCGGTACCATCTCATTGCGAATACGGATGTTGGCGAACGTGCCGCGCATCATCACTTCATGGTTGCCGCGACGCGAACCGTAGGAGTTAAAGTCGTTGCGCTCAACGCCGTGTGACAGCAGATAACGCCCGGCCGGACTTTCCGCCTTAATACTGCCCGCTGGCGAAATATGGTCCGTGGTGACGGAGTCGCCCAGCAGTGCGAGCACCCGGGCACCGCGAATATCCTGTACCGGCTTAGGCTCTTTCTCCATATCATCAAAGAACGGCGACAGACGGATGTAGGTCGAGCCTTCATCCCAGTCATAAGTTGCCGCTTCACTGACCTTAATCTCCTGCCATTCTGGCGTGCCATCGAAGACTTCGGCGTACTCTTTATGGAACATGTCGCTGGTGACCTGCTGCACGGCTGTGGCGATCTCTTCCGGTGACGGCCAGATATCTTTCAGATACACCGGCTGGCCCTGGCGATCGTGGCCCAGCGGCTCCGTCTGCAGGTTGATCTTCATGTTACCGGCCAGCGCATAGGCCACCACCAGCGGTGGTGACGCCAGCCAGTTGGTTTTAATCAGCGGATGAATACGGCCTTCAAAATTACGGTTGCCGGACAGTACAGCCCCTACCGTCAGATCGCCCGCTTTAATCGCAGACTCAATCTCATCTTTCAGCGGGCCGGAGTTACCGATACAGGTGGTGCAGCCATAACCGACCAGGTTAAAGCCCAGTTCATCAAGATACGAGGTGAGTTGCGCGACGGCCAGGTAGTCTGAAACGACTTTAGAACCCGGAGCCAGAGAGGCTTTAACCCAGGGCTGACGTTTCAGACCACGCTCGACCGCTTTTTTCGCCAGTAAACCAGCCGCCATCAGCACGCTGGGATTAGAGGTGTTGGTACAGGATGTAATCGCACTGATCACTACCGCACCATCGGTCAGCGTATGCGTCAGTCCGGTATCGCTGTCGGTATATTCGACGTTTTTATGCGGTTTCTGCGCCTGATTCACTTCCAGCTCGTTGCTGGCATCAAACGCAGCGGGCACATCGCCCAGTGAAACCCGATCCTGCGGACGTTTTGGTCCCGCCAGGCTTGATTCCACCTCATTCATATCCAGTGCCAGCGTGCTGGTAAAGCGCGGCTCATCACCGGGATTGCGCCACAGGCCCTGCGCTTTGGCATAGGCTTCCACTAAGGCGACCTGTTCAGCATCCCGGCCGGTCAATGTCATGTAGCTCAGTGTGACGTCATCGACCGGGAAGAAACCGCAGGTCGCACCATATTCCGGAGCCATGTTAGCGATAGTCGCGCGGTCTGCCAGCGGCAGATCGGCCAGGCCATCACCGTAAAACTCCACGAATTTACCCACGACGCCATGCTTACGCAGCATCTGGGTGACGGTTAAAACGAGGTCAGTTGCAGTAATGCCCGGGCGTAGCTTGCCAGTGAGTTTGAAACCCACCACATCCGGGATCAACATTGAGACGGGCTGACCCAGCATGGCAGCCTCGGCCTCGATCCCCCCAACGCCCCATCCCAGCACGCCAAGCGCATTGATCATAGTGGTGTGGGAGTCAGTACCCACCAGGGTATCCGGCCAGGCATACTCTTCACCGTTGAGCGTTTCATGCCAGATTGCCTTACCCAGATATTCCAGGTTGACCTGATGACAGATCCCGGTGCCCGGCGGCACAACGCGGAATTTATCAAACGCTTTCTGGCCCCAGCGGAGGAAAACGTAGCGCTCATGGTTGCGTTCCATTTCCAGCCGGACGTTTTCTTCAAAGGCATCATCGTCGCCAAAATGATCGACCGTGACTGAGTGGTCAATAACCAGATCAACCGGCGATAACGGATTCACTTTGGCCACGTCGCCGCCCAGGCGATTCACCGCTTCGCGCATTGCTGCCAGGTCAACTACGGCAGGGACGCCGGTAAAGTCCTGCATGAGTACGCGGGCTGGACGATAGGCAATTTCTCGCTCAGCATGGGCATCTTTCTGCCAGTCAACCAGCGCCTGGATGTCCTCTGCCGTAACGGAATCCCCATCCTGCCAGCGCAGTAAATTTTCCAGCAAAACTTTGAGGGATTTTGGCAGGCTATCGATATTGCCAAGATGTTGAGCAGCGCGGGGAAGACTGAAGATGTGATATTTTTTGGTGTCGACCTGCAGTATTTCCTGACTCTGCTCGCGTAGGGTAGACGACATAGCTCCTCCTTTTCTTCGTTCATGGTCTTAAACCTTAGAGAGACAAAGGTTTATGTTAAAGATAGACCACAAATTCGTTAACGTTTTGATTACAACACAAATTGCTACAATCGCGCATAAACGAAAATGCCCCGTGAAGTCACGAGGCATCATAAAAAGGTGATTTTAAATCAAATTACAGCGTAATCCACACCGCCGCAGACCAGAACGCAAAGGAGAAAGCATACGCGCTGAGCCAGGACATTTTTATCATATTCATTTGGTTCACTCCTTCGCCGGAATCGGGCGTAAAAGTTTTTTGCGGTCACCCTATCTAATGGGGCGACACCCTTTGGTCGTACAGGATGTGGAAAAGGGCATTATAAAAAAAGCCCGCCGGAAACGCCGGTAATAAAAGAACGTGTACTTACAGTTGGTCTGAAAACGTTATTTACTTTTAGGGTCAAGAAAAGACTCAATAAAAAGTCTCTGGTTATCACTCAAATCCCATGACTCCGGGATAGACACTTTCTCGTCCTTTGCAAGCGGTTCTTTTCCTTTGCAGGCAACCGGCTTGTGCTGACGCGAGGTCAGGGAACGTTTATGGCTGAGTGTGTTTGCCCACATGGCTTTAGCCCCAGATACGCCAGATCATTAACGCTACGACTACCCAGAACAGCGCAGAGGCAGCGAATACGGTTAACCAGGCGTTGCGACGGGTGTTGCCGGTACGCTCAACCTTGGTGCTTTTTACCGGGAAACCCGGTTGTACAGTCAGTCGTGTATTCATAGTTTTTGATAATCACTCTCAACAAAATGATTGATAACATCGATTAAGATTTAGGAGGAATCCTAAACGCGTTAAGGCCAAAAATCCAGTTATTTTTATTGAGTAAAACGATTAACAGTATTAATCAATAGGCTTCTGTAACGTCAGAAATCATTAACTCCCGAACAAATATTTATTTAAACAGACAGCGCATAAATTTGAGTTAATTTAAAAACAGATCCATTTAAAACTTTAGTCCCTACTTAAGAACCTATATGTTTACTGGCTTCCCACATCAGCTCTTAACTGGAGTATGGGAATAATCCTGGCAAGCCGCAAAGTGACATAGTTAAAAATGTGTTGTAATTCGCATTTAAGAAAGCCCAATCGGAAAACATGTGATCAATGTTTTATTTACAAAAAAATCATTAAAACTTTTGAGTCTCATTTGGCGCTAAACCCTGGAGACAAAAAAGGCTGCACACGGCAGCCTTTAGTGTAAGCAGAGTGCGTAAACTCTATTTAAACGGCAGTTTGATATCTTTAAACATCGCCTCAATGTCTTCGTTTGAGCGCAGTGCTACCGCAGTATCCACCACGTCACGTGTCAGGTGCGGCGCAAAACGTTGGATAAAATCATACATATAACTGCGAAGAAAGGTGCTGCGGCGAAAGCCAATCTTGGTGGTGCTGTTGGTAAAGATATCGGCGGCTTCTATGCGAATCAGGTCAGGATCGGCGACCGGGTCCACCGCCATACTGGCGATAACACCCACGCCCAGACCTAACCGGACATACGTTTTAATAACGTCAGCGTCGGTAGCGGTGAAAACAATGCGTGGCGTTAATCCCGCCCGATTGAAGGCCGTATCCAGCTCTGAACGCCCGGTAAAGCCAAAGGTGTAGGTCACCAGCGGATAGTCAGCCAGCTCCTCGATAGTCACCTGCCCTTTTCCCGCCAGCGGATGGTCAGCCGTGACGACAATCGCCCGGTTCCAGTGATAGCACGGCAGCATGATTAAATCGTCATAGAGATGCAGCGCTTCGGTGGCAATGGCAAAATCTGCATTGCCCTTGGAGACCGCTTCAGCAATCTGGGTCGGAGAACCCTGGTGCATGTGCAGGGAGACACGCGGATAGCGCTCGATAAAGCCTTTGATCACGCCTGGCAGTGCATAACGTGCCTGCGTATGCGTGGTAGCGACATAGAGCGAGCCTTTATCCGGCCAGGTGTGCTCACCAGCCACCGATTTGATCGCATCCACTTTGGAGAGCACTTCACGCGCTATGCGGATAATCTCTTCCCCTGCGGGCGTCACCTGGGTGAGATGCTTGCCGCTGCGGGCAAAGATTTGCACGCCCAGCTCATCTTCCAGCATACGCACCTGTTTACTGATGCCGGGTTGAGAGGTGTAGAGACCTTCCGCTGTCGAAGAGACATTGAGATTATGGTTCACCACTTCGACGATATAGCGCAACTGCTGTAATTTCATATCTATTCCATCCGGTAAGTTACAGAGTCGCATCCCCGGTTGACGTATAGTCGCGAGGGTAAAGAAAGGCTATGCATCAGGAAAGGTCGGAAATGCTATAACAACTATATCAGTTTAAGTAAGAGAGTAGAACGGATTGATATAAGGCTCAGAAAAAGGCCAGCGAACGCTGGCCTGAGTATGGCGGAAATCGTAGCGGCGCAGAAAAAAGGCCAGCAAACGCTGGCCGGTGTGGATTACTTCTTCGCAACCTGCCATTTGCCATCTATATAGAAGGCGGACCAGCCCGTTGCCTTGCCCTCTTTTTCAGAGGAGACATACTGCTGTTTGGTTTTGCGGCTGAAGCGCACCATCGCCTTATTGCCTTCCGGATCGGCTGCTGGCGCGTCGGCCAGGTATTTCAGCTTCTCAGGCAGACGATCCCGGAAACGCTGAAGCTCTTCAACCAGCGGTGCACGCGTTTCACGTGATTTCGGGAAGGTGTTGGCGGCGAGGAAAACGCCCGCTGCACCGTCACGCAACACGAAGTAAGCATCTGACTTCTCACACGCCAGCTCTGGCAGTGGAACCGGATCTTCTTTCGGTGGGGCAACTTCACCACTACGCAGAATCTTACGGGTGTTTTTGCACTCTTCGTTGGTACACGCCATGTACTTTCCAAAGCGTCCCATTTTCAGGTGCATCTCAGAACCACACTTCTCGCACTCCACTATCGGGCCGTCGTAGCCTTTGATGCGGAATTCGCCCTTTTCGATTTCGTAACCGTCACATTCCGGGTTATTACCACAGACATGCAGTTTACGTTCATTGTCGATCAGGTAGCTGTCCATCGCCGTGCCACACTTCTGGCAGCGACGACGGGCACGCAGGGCATTGGTCTCAGCATCATCCCCTTCCAGAATATTAAGGACTTCATTTTCCGGAATCAGGTTGATGGTCTGTTTGCAGCGCTCTTTAGGCGGCAGCGCATAGCCGGAGCAGCCCAGGAAGACACCGGTACTGGCGGTACGAATCCCCATCTGACGGCTACAGGTAGGACACTCAATTGAGGTCAGCACCATCTGGTTCGGCTGCATGCCGCCCTCTTCAGGATCTTTCTCAGCCAGTTCAAGCTGCTGAGTAAAGTCGGTGAAGAAGTGGTCGAGTACCGCTTTCCATTCCGCTTCGTTATTGGCAACCTGGTCAAGATTGCTCTCCATGCGGGCGGTGAAATCGTAGTTCATCAGTTCGCGGAAGTTCTCTTCCAGACGATCGGTGACAATCTCACCCATTTTTTCCGCATAGAAACGGCGGTTTTCCACCCGCACATAGCCACGATCCTGAATGGTCGAGGTGATGGCTGCGTACGTTGATGGACGGCCAATGCCACGCTTTTCCAGCTCACGCACCAGTGACGCTTCGCTGAAGCGCGCCGGCGGTTTAGTAAAGTGCTGGCCGGGCAGCAATTGTTGCAGGTCGAGAACATCACCCACTGTCACCGCAGGCAGCGTACGATCTTCATCATTTTTACGCAGCGCGGGCATCACTTTAGTCCAGCCGTCGAAACGCAGAATACGACCTTTCGCTTTGAGTTTAAATTCACCCGCCGCCGCCGTGATGGTGCTGGAGTCATATTTGGCCGGCGTCATCTGACAGGCAACAAACTGACGCCAGATCAGCTGATAGAGTTTCTGCGCATCCGCTTCCATATCTTTCAACTGTTCTGCCACCACTTCCACATCAGAAGGACGAATTGCTTCATGCGCTTCCTGGGAATTCTCTTTGCTGGCGTAAGTAATGGCCGTTTCAGGGAGGTACTTTTTACCGAAATTGCTTTCGATATAGCCACGCGCCATCGCGACCGCATCCTGACTCAGATTGGTTGAGTCGGTACGCATATAAGTAATGTGACCCGCTTCGTACAGGCGCTGGGCCATCATCATGGTCTTTTTGACGCCAAAACCGAGGCGGGTACTGGCAGCCTGCTGCAGCGTCGACGTAATATAAGGCGCGCCCGGCTTGCTACTGGTCGGCTTATCTTCGCGGTCGACGATTTCATAGCGCGCTTTTTCCAGCAGCGCGACAGCGACATAGGTCTCGTCGCGGTTGACCGGACGGAAAGCTTTATCGCCTTTGTGCGTCACGTCCATCGACAGCTCATCGCCTTTTGGCGTGGTCAGCGCGGCATTAACTTCCCAGTACTCTTCGGGAACAAAGGCTTTGATCTCACGTTCACGCTCCACCACCAGGCGAACGGCAACGGATTGCACGCGGCCGGCTGAGAGACCACGGGCGATCTTCTTCCACAGCAGTGGCGAGACCATATAACCAACAACACGGTCCATGAAACGACGCGCCTGCTGAGCATTCACCCGATCAATATTCAGCTCACCCGGCTTCTCAAACGCCTGACGAATCGCATTTTTGGTAATTTCGTTAAAGACCACACGGCTGAAGCGCGAGTCGTCACCCCCGATCACTTCCCGCAGGTGCCAGGCAATGGCTTCCCCTTCGCGGTCAAGGTCGGTTGCGAGATAAATGTGGTCAGCATTGGCGGCTAACGCCTTCAGTTCCGCAACGACTTTCTCTTTGCCGGGCAGAATCTGGTAATCCGCTTCCCAGCCGTGATAAGGGTCAACACCCATGCGGCTGACGAGTGCGGCTTTCTCATCTTTTTTAACTTTTTTGACTTTCTTGTCAGTCGCAGCGTCTTTGGCTTTCTTTTCAGTCGAGGCGTCAGCACTCTTCTTCGCGGTTGAACCACTGGTCGGCAGATCCCGGATATGACCGACGCTGGATTTAACCACGTAGTCATTGCCCAGATATTTATTGATTGTTTTAGCCTTTGCCGGGGACTCAACAATAACGAGTGCTTTACCCATATTTACCTTTACCTAATGAAAACATCCTGCTTAACGGGAGAGGATTGGATGCCCAAAAACCCAGTGGGTTCAATATTGCTGCGCCTGTTTAACATTTCAAGGCGGAGGGGTCAATCTCAGATCAGATGATGTGGCGTTATGCAACCTCATGATAAAGCGTGCTTTTTCAATCTGAACTCTTCGCACATCCTGGTGCAAAATCCCTGAAATCGGAATCGCCCACACTCTACCTGATAAAATCTGTTACGCAACTTAATTAGCACTCAGCCCGAAGTTACGCCAGGTTTTCATCGTTCAGAGCGATTTGTCACACCGCCTGACTGGACAGTAATATAGAAGGAATCAGAATGCTGTGAAGAAGGAGTGAATAAATGCAGAGATCGACTGAGGCTATTTCCCGCCAGGCGTTACTGGAAAAGGCCAATGCGCTGATTAAAGAACATGATGATTATTTAGCCGGGATGCAGGCGGACGAGGTGATTCAGCAGGCGGATGTTCTGGTCTTTCGCGGACCGTTTTTTCTCGATGCAGAGGGACTGCCGACCGCGAAAACCACTGCGGTGTTTAACGTATTTAAACACCTTGCTGTGGTGCTGTCGCCGCGCTATCACCTGGAATAAAAAAACCCGGCACAGGCCGGGTTTCGCATCAGAGCAGTGGCTTCTCACCGCGCTGCCAGAGTTTCAGCAAAAGGCCCTCTGCCGCTGAACCTGCGCTCTGGGTAAAGCGGTCCATCATTTTGCGGCGACGGGCGTAATGCACACCGAGCACGTTGAACTGCTCCATCTGACGGATGATCAAATCATCGCTGGTACCGATTTCGTCAATCAGGCCCAGATCCAGCGCCTGACGGCCATACCAGTGTTCGCCGGTGGCTACCTGATCAATATCAAGTGTCGGGCGCATCTGGTGGACAAACTGCTTAAACAGCAGGTGCGTTTCGTCCAGATCTTCCTGGAATTTCTCACGTCCCTCTTCAGTGTTCTCACCAAACAGCGTCAGTGTGCGCTTATACTGACCTGCGGTATGCAGCTCAACATCAATATTGTTACGCTTCAGCAGGCGGTTAAAATTTGGGATTTGCGCAACCACGCCGATGGAGCCGATAATCGAGAACGGCGCGGCCACAATGCGATCGGCCACGCAGGCCATCATGTAACCGCCGCTGGCAGCCACTTTATCGACGGCTGCTGTGATGCGAAGACCCTGATCGCGCAGACGCTGCAACTGAGAGGCCGCCAGCCCATAGCCATGCACCACACCGCCAGGACTTTCAAGACGCAGCAGGACTTCATCGCCGGGCTGCTTCACGGCCAGCACAGCTGAAATCTCTTCGCGCAGTGAGGCCACTTCACCTGCATCCATGCTGCCTTTAAAATCAATGACATAGAGTGTAGGTTTAACACTGTCACTCCGGCCCTGCTTCGCCGCCTGCTTTTCCGCTTTGGCTTTCAGCTTTTCGCTTTTTTTATGATTTTTCAGCCAGACTTTCTGCGCCTGGGGCTGCATTTTTGCCAGCTGTAAATCCTCTTTCATCTGCTGATAGTCATCACCCAGGTGAGTCAGGCGAAGCTGACCGCTTTGTGCCCGTTTGCGTAACGCGGCATTCATGATAATCATGACAATCGCAGCGACGGCAACCACCAGTGTCACCGCTTTCGCTAAAAACAGTCCATACGTTGAAATAAAATCCATCAGGTCGCCTTAGTAACAGAGAATCAAAAACAGTACGCCAGTTTAGCCGTTTTGCCCTGTTCCGTCGCCTGAAATGCCAGCAGCTGGCACAGAATGCGTGGGTTGGCGATTGCGCCCATTCGTAAATTAAGGCATAAAGCGGAATCATGCTGTTTTCGCCGGAGGAACCCGCTGTGCATTATCAACCGAAAAGCGACCTGCTCAATCACCGTATTATCCTGGTTACTGGCGCTTCAGATGGCATTGGCCGGGAAGCGGCGCTGACATACGCCCGTTATGGCGCCGAAGTGATCCTGATGGGTCGTAACGCTGAGAAACTTCAGCTGGTCGAACAGGCCATCAATCAGCTTAATCAATGCCCTGCTCACACCGTGGTGTTCGATCTGGCCGAGGCGACACCGGAACGCTGCCATCAGATCGCAGAACAACTGGACCAGCAGTTTCCGCGTCTGGACGGCGTACTGCATAACGCTGGTATCCTTGGTGAGATTGTGCCGCTGGCCGAACTCGATCCACAGGTCTGGCAGCAGGTGATGAACATCAATCTGGACGCTACCTTCTTCCTGACGCAGGCGCTGCTGCCGCTGCTGTTAAAATCGGATGCTGGTTCATTGGTCTTTACCACTTCCAGCGTTGGCCGCACCGGTCGCGCAGGCTGGGGCGCTTACGCTGTCTCTAAATTTGCTACCGAAGGCATGATGCAGGTGCTGGCCGATGAGTATAAAACTCAGTCGCTGCGGGTGAACTGCATCAATCCAGGCGGCACACGTACCAAAATGCGCGCCAGCGCCTTCCCGCAGGAAGATGCTAACAAGCTGAAAACGCCCGCCGATCTGATGCCGCTCTACCTTTATCTGATGGGTGATGACAGCAGACGGAAAACCGGGATCAGCTTTGATGCTCAGCCAGGCAGAAAACCCGGGGCCGCGGAATAATGGCTGACGATCGTCATCAACAGCGCCAGCAGCGGTTAAAAGAGCAGGTCGATGCACGTATTGCGGCAGCCACCGAAGTTCGCGGCATCCTGATGGTGTTTACCGGAAATGGCAAAGGAAAAACTACCGCGGCCTTTGGCACGGCACTTCGCGCCACCGGACATGGTAAGCGCGTGGCGGCCATTCAGTTTATTAAAGGTGACTGGCCGAATGGTGAGCGTAATCTGCTGGAACAACACGGTGTCGAGTTTCAGGTGATGGCAACCGGGTTTACCTGGGACACACAGAACCGCGAAACGGATACCGCCGCCTGTCTGGTTGTGTGGCAGCATGCAAAACGGATGCTGTCCGATGAACAGCTCGATCTGGTGGTGCTCGACGAAATCACCTATATGGTCAGCATGGATTATCTGCCACTGGACGATTTGATTACCGCCCTGCAGCAGCGGCCGGCGCATCAGAGCGTGATCATTACCGGACGTGGCTGTCATCGCAGCCTGACTGAAATGGCGGATACGGTAACGGAGATGCGGCCGGTCAAGCACGCGTTTGATGCCGGTATACAGGCTCAGCAGGGAATTGACTGGTAGCAAAAAAAAACGCAGCCCTGGGGCTGCGTTTTTCGCGAACGGTCAACGGGATTAACCGGAGTTACGTTTGCTACCCGGATTGCGGCGTGGTGCACGGGGTGTGCTACTCACTTTGCTGTGACGTTTCACCGCACGACGAATCTGGTTCGCTTTGGTGCGACGACGATCTTTCTCGACCACCAGCTTGGTGACGGTTTCATCATCCAGTTCTACCAGATTACGCAGGTAGTTCACCGCGGGCAGATCCAGTTCAGTCCAGCCACCGCGTGGCAGGCCTTTTGGTAAGGTGATATCGCCGTAACGCACACGCATCAGACGGCTGACCTGCACACCAACCGCCTCCCACAAACGACGTACTTCACGGTTACGTCCTTCGGTCAGGGTCACGTTGTACCACTGATTGATGCCTTCTCCGCCGCCAAACTTCAGGGTCTTAAAGGCAGCCGGACCATCCTCCAGCTGAACGCCTTTGCTCAGCTGACGAATTTTATCATCGTCGACCTGACCAAAAACGCGCACCGCATATTCACGCTCTACTTCCCGGCTCGGATGCATCAGGCGGTTCGCCAGTTCACCGTCGGTGGTGAAAAGCATCAGACCACAGGTGTTCACATCCAGACGGCCAACAGCAATCCAGCGTGAACCGCGCAGGCGAGGCAGACGGTCAAAGACCGTCGGGCGGCCTTCAGGATCGCTGCGGGTGCAGAGTTCACCTTCCGGTTTGTAGTAAGCCAGCACACGGCAGACTTCGGTTGCTGATTCAGCAATCGACACCAGATGGCCATCAATTCGGATTTTCAGGGATTTGCTGCTTTCGACGCGGTCGCCCAGGGTGGCGATCTTGCCGTCAACGCTGACACGGCCTGCAGCAATCATTGATTCGATTTCGCGACGCGAGCCATGACCGGCACGCGCTAAGACTTTCTGTAACTTTTCGCTCATTGAGCTTCCTCTTTGTCGCCTTCCCAGGCGTCATCATTGGGTGATAATCCCTTCTAAATCAACAGGTTAACTTAGTAAGTTTGCCCCATTATACAGGCATTTAACGCTGATGTAACGCGCTTTATGAGTGACGCAACAGCGAATAAAGAAGGTTTACCTCTAATCATTTTATATCTGATTATTCGTCATGCTGATTTAATTAATATCCGCCCCTATGATAAGAAAATATGTTTAATAAAACACAGCCATCGAAAACTTTATAGCTGATGAAAATTAAATTTTCTAACTACTCCCTTACCCTCAAAGTGATGTTCTAAGGAAGAAAACCTTAACGCTATCTTACACTTCCTCAGTTTATCACCTGCCTTTAACATTCTAAAAAAAACATTAAAGACAGAACAAAAAACTACCTGATTGATTTTAGCCATGCTAAGTGATCTGTGAATATGGAAAAGTCAGATTATTCCTAAGGAAGATTTATTTAAAACCTTATTTTACGTAATATTTTATTTTTATTAGATTTAATAAATTGTACGACACTATTAAGCTGGTACACTTTATCTCAGCAACACAATAAAAAAAGCCAAACGCTTGATTAAGCGTTCTTGCGACACCAGAGCCTGACTTTAGTTATTCGTTAATAAAAAGCGTGTTTTAAATTAATCCAATAAACCGGCGCATCCGGAGTTGTTGCGTTAATACGGTTCAATGATGAACCCTGCTTGCATGTCAAAAATCTTCACCAGGGATTTTCCGACATGCCTGAATGAAGAAAACCATCATGAGAAACCTGTTTCTGTGCCCGGTGCTTGCTGCACTGGTCCTGAGCGGGTGCTCTGTGGGCCACACTGAGTACAGTCGAATGGCGATGCAGCACGTGGATATGAGCGTGACTGGCATTCCGACGATACTCGGTCTCGGTACACTGGGCACCAGCATACCTCTGACGCCTGAATATAGTCTCACCGCTGCGCACGTTGCTAAAACTGCGGTGCAGCGCGTGAAGTCTTATCACCCTTATTGCGACCTTGCGATTATTTATCACAAGAATGA
The DNA here is from genome assembly GCF_013415305.1 of Pantoea sp. WMus005. GTDB lineage: Bacteria > Pseudomonadota > Gammaproteobacteria > Enterobacterales > Enterobacteriaceae > Pantoea > Pantoea rara. The sequence goes on along the minus strand of NZ_JACBXU010000001.1, from coordinate 955,317 downwards.
TGCCCGAACGCTGGCTAAATTCCGCAGCGGTGATATCGGCGATCCCGTTAAAATGTATGGCTACAGTTTTATTTCTGCGATGCCGGTTGAGTCGACCGGCGTTAATTTAGCACGCACAGCGATTCGGAATAACTGGAATAAAAGTCCCTGCATAGCCATGGCCTCAAATGCAGGCGTGGTTCAGGGAATGTCTGGCGGCGGTGTTTATAACCGTGACGATACGCTGAGCGGCGTTATTGTGGGCTATTCTGACTCGATTAAGAATGGTCGTAACAATAAAGTGATCCTGAAAGATGTGTCACTTTATATTCCTTACAGCCAGTTTAAGAACTGGCTAGAGTCGAATCTGGCTCAGACACCAACACGCGGTGCCTGAAGCCAGACCTGGTTACAGGAACGGACGAGTATCGCCCACGCCTTCACGCACGATTTCCGGCGAATCGGTTGTCAGATCGACCACCGTGGTCGGCTGCTGCCCCAGCGTACCGCCGTCGATGATCAAATCGACCAGCTTGCCTATGGTTTGCTGGATTTCTTCCGGGTCGGATTCGGTGAAATCGTTGCCCGGCAGGATTAACGAAGTCGACATCATCGGCTGATTCAGGGCCTCCAGTAACGCCAGCGCCACAGGATTGGAGGGGACACGCAGACCAATGGTCTTACGCTTCTCATTCATCAGGCGGCGCGGTACTTCTTTGGTTGCCTTAAGAATGAAGGTGTAGTTGCCTGGCGTGTTGTTTTTCAGCAGGCGAAAAGCGGAGTTGCCCACCTGCGAATAAACCGACAGCTCGGAGAGATCCCGGCACATCAGGGTGAAATTGTGGTGACCGTCGAGCTGACGGATACGGCAAATGCGCTCCATCGCGCCCTTCTCCTCCAGCCGACAGCCCAGCGCATAGCCGGAATCGGTTGGATAGACGATGACGCTGCCTTTGTTCAGATAGTCGACAGCCTGACTAATCAGGCGCGGCTGGGGGTTGTCCGGATGAATGTGAAACAATTGACTCATAAAAACCTCGTGTCACCTTTCCGTGATTGCCAGGCTGGGCGCCAGATCCGGGAAGCGTTCCCAGACCGGCTCAACCGCCGCGGGCAGCCAGAGTTTGCGGCCCAACTCAATCCACGGGCAGGGTTGATGAAAATCAGAACCTTGTGATGCGGCCAGTTCATTATCTCTGGCATATTGCGCCAGTGTCGTGCGCTCATTCGGTGGCTGCTGACACTGCGCGACTTCCATTGCATCGCCACCCGCTTCGCGGAAATGGGCGACCAGCCGTTTGAGCCACTTCGCCGATAAACCGTAACGGCCAGGATGCGCCAGCACGGCACAACCACCAGAATGATGAATTGCATCAATAGCTTGTTTAATTGTACACCATTGTGGCGGCACGTAGCCGGTTTTGCCACGCGCCAGATAATTTTTGAACACCTGCGCCATGTTCTCCGCCTTGCCCTGCTCAATCAGGAAGCGGGCGAAGTGACCACGGGTAATGATGCCGCCATCCGCGAGTCGCATGGCTCCCGCCAGCGCATCCGGGATGCGCGCCTTCGCGAGTCGCTCACCTATCTCTTCTGCCCGCATCCGACGGCACGCATGTTGTCCGGCCAGAAAGGTCACCATCGCCGGGTGGCGAATATCAATGTTCAGGCCCACGATGTGAATCTCATGGTTCTCCCACAGCGTTGAGATCTCTGCACCTGCCAGCACTTTTATCGGTAAATCCTGGTCGAGTGCCGTTTGCTGCGCTTCCTCTACCCCTGCAACGCTGTCGTGATCGGTGATCGCCAGTACGCCCACGCGCATCTCAACAGCTCGCTGCACCAGGGCTGCTGGCGTCAGTAAGCCATCGGAGGCACGCGTGTGACTGTGTAAATCATAAACCGGGAAACGGGCGATATCGCTCAAGAGAACTCCTGCTGAAACTAAACCGGCCAGCATGATAACGATTTTAACGCGCAGTGAAAAAGGCTATTGACATTTCCGCCCTGAACCCGTTAACTAGTACACAAGTTCACACGTAACGGGTATTCCATCATGGCTGTTGTAATCACGCATTTAAACGGTTGGCGCGATGCTCCTGAAAACGGGCGACTGGGTCGTGCACACTTTGCGTAAACGCTGTGCTAATACCTGAGCCCGCCACCGAGCGGGCTTTTTTTTGAGCGAAATTCAGAGAAATCATCATGCCAAATGCGAAACCTACAGTGAAGTTGATTACCGGCAATGCGCCCTATCGCGAAGATCCGGCCGCAGTGTTTCATCAGCTGTGCGGCGCACGTCCGGCAACCCTGCTGCTCGAATCTGCTGACATCGACAGCAAGCGCAATTTAAAAAGTCTGCTGATTGTCGACAGTGCGCTGCGAATCAGCGCCATGGGTAATACGGTTACCATTCAGGCGCTGTCCGAAAATGGCCGCGCTGTCCTGCCGCTGCTGGATGAGGCTCTGCCTGCCTCCGTCAGCAATCAGGTTCGTCCCGACGGGCGTGAGCTGACTTTCCCGCAGACCACCGATCATCAGCAGGACGAAGATTCCCGCCTTAAGGCACTGTCGGTGTTTGATGCACTGCGTCTGATTCCACAGCTGGTTAACTCCTCTGCTGACGAGCGCGAAGCCGTGCTGCTTGGTGGGCTGTTTGCTTACGATCTGGTCGCAGGCTTTGAAACCCTGCCGGATCTGGATAATCAGCAACGCTGCCCCGACTACTGCTTTTACCTTGCAGAGACATTACTGGTGATCGACCACCAGACCCGCAGTGCGCGTTTGCAGGCCAGCCTTTTCTGCCCGTCCACCAGCGAGTTCCAGCGCCTGCAGCGCCGGATTGAGCAGTTGCATGGACAGATGCTTCAGCCATCACCGGCTCTGCCTGTTCAGACGGTTGAACAGATGACGCTGAACACCAGCCAGAGCGATGAAGAGTATTGCGACGTGGTTCGCACCATGCAGCAGGCGATTCGCATCGGAGAAATTTTCCAGGTCGTGCCATCACGCCGCTTCTCACTGCCGTGTCCGTCACCGCTGGCCGCCTACGACACGCTGAAAAACAGCAACCCAAGCCCCTACATGTTCTTCATGCAGGATCAGGATTTCTCGCTATTTGGCGCATCGCCGGAAAGCTCGCTGAAGTATGACGCGACTTCACGTCAGATTGAGATCTACCCGATTGCCGGTACCCGCCCACGTGGTCGCCATGCGGATGGCTCGCTGGACCGCGATCTCGACAGTCGCATTGAGCTGGAGATGCGCACTGACCATAAAGAGCTGGCTGAACATCTTATGCTGGTCGATCTTGCACGTAACGATCTGGCGCGTATCTGTGTGCCCGGCAGCCGTTATGTAGCTGACCTGACGAAAGTCGATCGCTACTCGTTTGTGATGCATCTGGTTTCCCGCGTAGTGGGCACGCTGCGCGCCGACCTCGATGTGCTGCATGCGTATCGCGCCTGTATGAACATGGGCACCCTAAGCGGCGCACCAAAAGTTCGCGCCATGCAGCTGATTGCCGGTGCTGAACGCACCCGTCGCGGCAGTTACGGTGGTGCGGTGGGTTACTTCACCGCCCAGGGCGATCTTGATACCTGTATCGTTATTCGTTCGGCCTATGTCGAAGATGGCGTCGCCACCGTTCAGGCCGGCGCGGGGGTGGTGCTGGATTCTATTCCGCAGGCTGAAGCGGATGAAAGCCGCAATAAAGCCCGCGCTGTGCTGCGCGCTATCGCCACTGCCCATCATTGCAAGGAGATCTTCTGATGGCCGATATTCTGCTGCTCGATAACATCGACTCTTTTACCTACAACCTGGTTGATCAGCTGCGGACCTTTGGTCACAACGTGGTGATTTATCGCAATAACCTGCCCGCTGAACTTCTTATTGAACAACTGCAGCGGATGGAAAATCCGGTGCTGATGCTCTCTCCCGGCCCCGGCGCGCCAAAAGATGCCGGTTGTATGCCGGAGCTGCTTCAGGTGCTGCGCGGACGTCTGCCCATTATTGGCATCTGTCTGGGACATCAGGCGATTGTCGAAGCCTATGGCGGCCATGTAGGTCAGGCAGGGGAGATCCTGCACGGCAAAGCCTCATCTATCGTCCATGACGGCGAGGCGATGTTTGACGGCCTGAGCAATCCGCTGCCGGTGGCGCGCTATCACTCGCTGGTGGGCAGCAATACGCCGGACGCGCTGACGGTCAACGCCAGTTATAACGGGATGGTGATGGCCGTTCGCCATGAAACCGATCGCGTCTGCGGGTTTCAATTCCATCCTGAATCGATTTTGACTTCTCAGGGCGCGCGCCTGCTTGAGCAGACGCTGGCCTGGGCGCTGGCGAAGTAACAGGGAGAATAACGATGCAACAGACACTGGAAAAACTTTACCAGGCGCAGACGCTGAATCAGGCAGAGAGTCATCAGCTGTTCAGCGCCATTATTACCGGACAGCTGGAGCCAACGCAGCTCGCTGCTGCGCTGGTCGCGATGAAAGTACGCGGTGAGACGCCGGAAGAGATCGCTGGAGCCGCTACGGCGCTGCTGGAAGATGCTAAACCGTTTTCCCGCCCTGATTACGCTTTTGCCGACATCGTAGGCACCGGCGGAGATGGCAGTAACAGTATTAATATCTCAACAGCCAGCGCCTTTGTAGCCGCGACCTGCGGTCTGAAAGTGGCGAAGCACGGCAACCGCAGCGTCTCCAGTAAATCGGGTTCGTCGGATCTGCTGGCCGCTTTTGGTATTAATCTGGATATGCCCGCTGACCGTGCGCGTCAGGCGCTGGACGATCTTAACGTCTGCTTCCTGTTTGCGCCGCAGTATCACACTGGCTTTCGCCACGCGATGCCGGTTCGCCAGCAGCTGAAGACCCGCACGCTGTTTAATGTGTTAGGTCCGCTGATCAACCCGGCGCGTCCGCCACTGGCGGTGATTGGCGTCTACAGCCCGGAGCTGGTGATGCCGATTGCGCAGACACTGAAAGTGCTGGGTTATCAGCGTGCAGCGGTCGTTCACGGTGGCGGCATGGATGAAGTGGCGCTGCACGATGTGACCCATGTGGCTGAGCTGCGTGAAGGTGAAATTACCCGCTATCAACTCTCGCCAGAAGACTTTGGTTTTGGCTTCCATCCTAAAGAGGCGCTGGCGGGCGGCACGCCGGAAGAAAATCGTGACATTCTGACGGCTTTACTCCAGGGTAATGGCCAGCAGGCCCATGAGGAAGCGGTCGCCGTCAACGTGGCGATGTTGCTTAAAGTATTCGGTCAGGAAGATCTGCGTGAAAACGCACAGCAGGCGCTTAACGCTATCCGCAGCGGACAGGCTTATGAGCGTGTAGTCGCACTGGCAGCAAGAGGATAATCATGAAAGGCACCGTGTTAGAAAAAATTGTTCAGGACAAAGCGATTTGGGTTGAAGCCCGTCAACAGCAGCAGCCTCTCTCCACCTTTCAAAACAGCATTGAACCCGCCAGCCGTCATTTCTACGACGCGCTGCAGGGTGCAAGAACCGCGTTTATCCTGGAGTGTAAAAAGGCGTCCCCCTCCAAAGGTGTGATTCGCGAAGATTTCGACCCAGCCGCCATTGCCGGGGTTTACCGCCATTACGCTTCTGCGGTGTCCGTGCTGACTGATGAGAAGTATTTTCAGGGCGACTTCGCCTTTCTGCCGATTGTCAGCGCTGCCATCACCCAGCCGGTGCTGTGCAAAGATTTTATCATCGACCCTTATCAGATCTATCTGGCTCGTTACTACCAGGCGGATGCGATCCTGCTGATGCTGTCAGTGCTGGATGATGAGCAATATCGTCAGCTGGCTGCCGTGGCGCACAACCTGAAGATGGGCATTCTGACTGAAGTGAGTAATGAAGAGGAGCTGGAGCGGGCTATCGCGCTGCAGGCCAGAGTCGTGGGGATTAACAACCGCGATCTGCGTGACCTTTCTATCGACCTCAATCGTACCCGCCAGCTGGCGCCACGCCTGTCGCACGGCGTCACGGTCATCAGTGAGTCGGGTATTAACAGCTACGCTGACATCCGTGAACTGAGCCACTTTGCCAATGGCTTCCTGATTGGCTCTGCCCTGATGGAAGAAGCTGACCTGACCGGCGCGGTGCGTCGCGTCACACTGGGCAGCAATAAAGTGTGCGGCTTAACCCGTGCTGAAGATGCGCGTGCCGCCTATGAAGCCGGCGCGATCTATGGCGGTCTGATCTTCGCTGAAGGTTCACCGCGCCTGATTGATACCGCCACGGCGCAAACCCTGCTTGACGCCGCGCCGCTGCGCTATGTCGGCGTATTCCGCAACAACTCTGTCAGTGACGTTGTCACGCAAGCAACCGCGCTTTCCCTGTCAGCAGTGCAGTTGCATGGCAATGAGACATCAGAATTCGTAGCCGAACTGCGCGAGGCACTGCCAGCAGAGATTCAAATCTGGAAGGCACTGCGCATTGAAGGTGCCTTACCGGCGCGCGACTGGCCGCATGTTGACCGTTATGTGTTTGATAATGGCGATGGCGGCACCGGACAGCGTTTCGACTGGTCACTGTTACAGGGTCAGAACCTGAACAATGTGCTGCTGGCCGGTGGCCTGAGCGCAGATAACTGTGTTGAAGCCGCCCAGTTAGGATGTGCCGGACTGGACTTCAACTCTGGCGTGGAAAGCGCGCCTGGCATTAAAGATGCCCGTAAAATTGCCGCAGTGTTTCAGACACTGCGTGCGTACTGATTTGACTGGCTTGCTTAACGGCGGGCCCGAGAAAGGAAGATAAAAAATGACGTTACTCAATCCCTACTTTGGCGAATTTGGCGGAATGTATGTTCCGCAGATCCTGATGCCAGCCCTGAGCCAGCTGGAACAGGCGTTTGTCGACGCCCAGAAAGATCCTGAGTTTCAGGCCGAGTTTACCGATCTGCTGAAGAACTATGCGGGTCGTCCTACTGCCCTGACGCTGTGCAAAAACCTGACGAAAGGTACCAAAACTCGTCTTTACCTGAAGCGTGAAGATTTGCTTCACGGTGGCGCGCACAAAACTAACCAGGTGCTGGGTCAGGCACTGCTAGCCAAACGCATGGGCAAAAACGAAATCATTGCCGAAACCGGTGCTGGTCAGCACGGCGTCGCTTCCGCGCTGGCCTGTGCGCTGCTGGGTATGAAATGCCGCATCTATATGGGTGCGAAAGATGTCGAGCGTCAGTCGCCTAACGTTTTCCGTATGCGCCTGATGGGTGCAGAAGTAATCCCGGTTCATAGCGGCTCTGCCACGCTGAAAGATGCCTGTAACGAAGCGTTGCGCGACTGGTCTGGCAGCTACGAGACCTCACACTACATGCTTGGCACCGCAGCGGGTCCGCATCCCTTCCCGACCATTGTGCGTGAATTTCAGCGCATGATCGGCGAAGAGACCAAAAAGCAGATTCTGGAAAGAGAGGGCCGCCTGCCCGATGCGATCCTCGCCTGTGTAGGAGGTGGCTCCAACGCCATCGGGATGTTTGCTGACTTTATCGATGAGCCCAGCGTGAAGCTGATCGGCGTAGAACCGGCAGGTCACGGTATCGAAACCGGCGAGCATGGCGCACCGCTTAAGCACGGCCGCGTCGGCATTTACTTTGGTATGAAATCGCCGATGATGCAGACCCATGATGGCCAGATTGAGGAATCTTACTCAATCTCTGCCGGCCTCGACTTCCCGTCGGTCGGCCCGCAGCATGCGCACCTGAACAGTATTGGTCGTGCGGAATATGTCTCCATTACTGATAACGAAGCGATGGACGCCTTTAAACAGCTGTGTCGCGCTGAAGGTATTATTCCGGCGCTGGAGTCCTCACACGCCCTGGCGCACGCCATGAAGATGATTCATGCTGAGCCGGAAAAAGAGCAGTTGATTGTGGTCAATCTCTCTGGCCGTGGCGACAAAGATATTTTCACCGTTCATGACATTTTGACAGCGCAGGGAGAAATCTGATGGAACGTTACAATCAACTTTTTACCCGTCTGTCAGCGAATAACGAAGGCGCTTTCGTTCCTTTTGTTACGCTGGGCGATCCTTCCCCTGAGCTGTCACTGCGCGTCATTGATGCGCTGGTTGAAGGCGGCGCGGATGCCCTGGAGTTGGGTATTCCCTTCTCCGATCCGCTGGCGGATGGTCCGACTATTCAGAACGCGACGTTGCGCGCCTTTGCTGCGGGAACTAATACCAGCCAGTGTTTTGAAATGCTGGCAACTATCCGCCGTAAATACCCGGACCTGCCGATTGGTTTGCTGATGTATGCCAATCTGGTCTTCACTAACGGCGTGGATGAGTTCTATGCCCGTTGTGCGGAAGCGGGTGTTGATTCAGTACTGGTGGCGGATGTGCCGGTTGAAGAGTCTGCGCCTTTTCGTCAGGCAGCGCTGCGCCATGGCGTAGCGCCTATCTTTATCTGTCCGCCTAACGCCAGTGATGAACTGCTGCGTGAGATTGCGTCGCACGGACGGGGTTACACCTACCTGCTGTCACGCGCGGGCGTTACCGGTGCCGAAAATCGCGCGAGCCTGCCCCTGAAGCATCTGATCGACAAGCTGCGTGAATATCACGCCGCGCCGCCGCTGCAGGGCTTTGGGATCTCAGAACCTGAACAGGTTAAAGAAGCGATCGCTTCCGGTGCCGCAGGCGCTATTTCCGGTTCTGCGATTGTCAGAATCATTGAAAAGCACCATGCAGAACCTGAAGTGATGCTGAGCGAACTGAAGAATTTTGTCAGCCGACTCAAAGCCGCCAGCCGTTAATTCTGCCACCCTGCCTTATCACACGATAAGGCAGGATTTGTTTCCTTTTTTTCATTCCGCTATTTGCCCTTTTTGCAAAATCTGCACCACAATGACAATGCGCCGTTACGGTAACGTCGCATCCATTTTGTGACAGGGAGAGAAAGCAATGAAATTCGTTAAACTGCTGACAGGTGCTGTACTGGCTGGCGTGGTTGCGCTGACACTGAGCGCCTGTGCGCCTACCGCAACCAAAGAGGGAACCGGTGGCTATATTGATGACACTGTGGTGACCACAAAAGTTAAAGGTGAACTGCTGAAAGATGACTCGCTGAAATCAACTGAAATCAACGTAGAAACCTTTAAAGGTAAAGTTCAGCTGAGCGGTTTTGTTTCATCACCACAGATGGCTAATCATGCCGTTCAGGTTACGCGCAGCGTGCCAGGCGTGAAGTCTGTCGTCAACAATATGCAGATCAAATAACGTCTTAACAGACAAAAAAAGGCCGCTGATTCAGCGGCCTTTTTCTCATCAGAAGCGGTAACCCGCACCGAAGAAGAAAACCCAGGGGTCGATACGCATATTGATGTTCTGCTGTTCGCCACCCGCTTTAAACTTCACTTCCGTATCAATATCCATGTACCAGACCGACGCATTCAGCATCCAGTCGCGGTTAATCTGATAATCAAGACCAACCTGACCCGCCACACCCCAGGAATCCTTAACGCTGAGATCGGTCAGGCCCGCATCGCGTCCCGTCTGGTTGAAATCGGCATCGTAAAAGGTGGTGTAGTTTATACCCACGCCAATATAAGGACGCGCTTTGCTCTTGCTGTCAAAGAAGTAGTATTGCGCCATCAGGGTTGGCGGTAACTGGCGCACGGTAGCGAGTGTGCCGGTCGGGCCAAGACCCACTTTATGGCGGAATGGCGTAGCCGCCAGTAACTCGACGCCAATGTTGTCCGTGGCCATATAGGTGAAGGTCAGACCCAGTTGCGTGTCGTTGGATGCGCTGAACTCACCCATCCCCAGTACATTATCGGAACCTTCAGTGGGACGGACAGTAGCACTGCCAGCCCGCATAAAGAAGTCGCCCGCTTCGTGGGCCATTGCCAGCTGGGGCAGAGCCAGAGCCAGCAGCATCGCGCATTTTGCCAGTTTCATCATCACTCCTTTGCTTAATGTAAAAATCGCGAACGTCGTCGCTTTTTTGCTGGCCATTTTTTAACGTGATTTACAGAAAATTGCACTCTGTACGTTTCAGATAAAGTGCTTATAAAACAATGAATTGATCTGGATCAATTTCCGCCCGGGCTTGCGCAGCAAAATTCCCCTTGCTGAATAATTTTGCCCGCTCTATGTTGCTTATCTTCATTGTTGATTTTGGTTCGATGCCCTGGGAGGGGCGGGTGATCAAATGAGTGAAATATCTAACCCTTGTGTCAGCTGTGGCGCCTGCTGCGCCCATTTCCGTGTCTCATTTTACTGGGCTGAAGCCGATGATGCGGGCGGCCTGGTGCCGACCGAATTAACCGAGCCACTCAGCCTGTTAATGCGCAATATGCGTGGCACTAACAGCGCAGCACCCCGTTGCATTGCGCTGCAGGGCGAACCTGGCAGCTGTGTCTCCTGCGGTATTTACGAACAGCGCCCGTCGCCCTGTCGCGAGTTTACGCTATCGGGTGAAGCCGGTATTCATAACGAAGCCTGCGATCGCGCCCGCGCGCGTTACGGTCTTCCTGCCCTTTTTGCACCCTCTTTACCTCATATTACAGAAAGTTATGCCCTGCCGGGTGCCCCGGAGCTGCCAGAACATGTACAATCGCCGGGTTAATTAACCCGGTTCCTCCAAGGAGAGTACATGTCTATCACGGCAAGATCGTTATACCGTGACACAGGAAATTTTGCGCGCCATCAACTCTCTACAGTGCTGTTGATGTCGCTGCTGGCCGCTTTTATCACCGTCATGCTGGTGCATGTGCTGACACCCGGTGCCGATCAGATGGCCATCCTGCAACAGGGCGATGACAGTGCCAGTTCGTTGTTTGAGATGGTGCAGAATATGTCACCGGAACAGCAGCAGGTGTTGCTGCGCGCTTCGGCGGCCAGCACCTTTGCGGCGCTGATGGGGAATACGCTGCTGCTTGGTGGCATGCTCTATCTGATTCCCATGGTCTCTTCCGGCCAGCGTGTCAGTGCGCTACGGGCGATTGGTGCATCTGCTCCGCTGCTGCCAAAGCTGCTACTGCTCACCTTCCTGATGACCTTGGTGGCGCAGCTGGGCTTTATGGTGCTGGTGGTGCCAGGCATTCTCCTGACGATGCTGCTGTCGCTGGCACCGGTGATGGTCGCCAGTGAGAAGATGGGCGTCTTTGCCGCGATGCGCGCCAGCATGCGGATGGCCTGGAAGAATGTGAAGCTGATAGCCCCCGCCATTCTGCTCTGGCTGCTGGCGAAAGTGATAGTGATGCTGTTCTTCTCTTCGCTAACAGTTTTACCGCTGAATGTCTCTTCGGTGATTTTCACGGCGGCTGGCAATGTGGTTTCAGCGATGTTGATTATCTATCTCTATCGGCTCTATATGCTGTTACGTTGATTGACGGTGTGCCTCCGGGCACATTTGCAGCCAACTCTGAATGGAAAAACTATGAAGCAGCTACTCGACTTTCTCCCCCTGGTGGTCTTTTTCATTTTCTACAAGCTGTATGACATTTTTGTCGCCTCGGGCGCACTGATTGTCGCGACCGGCCTGGCGCTGGTTGTCAGCTGGGTGCTCTATCGCAAGCTGGAAAAGATGACGATTTTCACCTTTGTACTGGTGGCCGTCTTTGGCACCCTGACGCTGGTGTTCCACAACGATGAGTTCATTAAGTGGAAAGTCACCGTGATCTACAGCCTGTTTGCCGCCGCCCTGCTCTACAGCCAGTTTTTTATGCAGCAGACGCTGATCCAGCGCATGCTGGGCAAAGAGCTGCAGCTGCCCGACGCAGTCTGGCGCAGGCTCAACGTCGCCTGGGCACTGTTCTTCCTGATCTGCGGCCTGGTCAACATCTATGTTGCTTTTTGGTTATCTCAGGCGTTTTGGGTTAACTTTAAAGTGTTCGGTCTCTCCGGTCTGACCTTACTGTTTACCCTGCTCAGCGGGCTTTACATCTGGCGACAGATGCCGCAGCAGGAACAAAAATAATCATCTGCCCGGCTCGCCGGGCATTTTTTTAGCATTCACCTGCATAAAAAGTGGAAGCAATGGGCGATAAACATAAACTGCCGCAAGGCGAAATGGTGCTGCGTACGCTCGCCATGCCAGCTGATACCAACGCCAATGGCGATATTTTTGGTGGCTGGCTGATGTCACAGATGGATATGGGCGGCGCTATCCTGGCGAAAGAGATTGCTGAAGGACGCGTCGTCACAGTGCGCGTCGACGGCATGTCATTCATGAAGCCGGTTGCAGTGGGTGATGTGGTGAGCTGTCATGCGAGCTGTCTCCGTACCGGCAACAGTTCCATGACGATTAACGTGGAAGTGTGGATCAAAAAAGTGTCGTCTGAGCCGATTGGACAGACCTACTGTGCTACAGAGGCAGTCTTTATCTACGTAGCGGTCGACAATGAGGGTAATTCACGTCCTCTTCCCGCCGGTCGCGCCAATCAGCAACATACCGAATAAGTAACGGGTCAGGCGGTTTCTGCCTGACCCTGTGTTTTACTCAAGGCTGGCACCGCCATTGATCTTAAACACAATATTCATCGTCAGTCCCTGTCCTGGCTGTCCACTCTGGTAGCGCCACTTTTTCATCGCCTGTTTGACGCTACGCTCAAACATATTGCTGGGCTGGGCAGAGAGGATTTGGATGTTATCCACCCGTCCGTCGCTGTCCACATCAAACTTCACCCTTACTCGTCCTTCTATCCTGAGGGCACTGGCACGCTGCGGATAGCCCGGCTTGCTCACGCTCAGCGCTTTCGGGCCCGTTGATGCCGACGCAGTGGATGACGGCGTAGCTTTTGGCGCAACAGCCGGTTTGCTCTGCGTCGCTGGTGCTGCCTGCTTAAACGGGTCGGCCTGTGGTTTACGCTCCTGGCGCGGCTTCACCTCACGTTTTGGCTGCTCCCGCTTGTGCTCAGGTTTCGGTTTTGGCTTAGGTTCAGGTTTGGGAATCGGTACCGGCTCCGCTTTCGGCGGCTCGGGTGCGGGCTGGGGCTCCGGTTCAGGCTGTGGTTCGGGCTGAGGTTCAGGTGGCTGTACAATGGCCGGTGCAGGTTCAGGCTGAACGTCAGGCGCGACCATGGTTACGCTGATAGGCTGCGACGCTTTGGGTACCTCACTCACCTGCTGGAATGACGCATATAAAATTCCGGCAATCACGGCCCCATGCAGAGCAACAGACATCAACATGGAAACAGGCGTGCGTTTAGGTAATGGCATAGTCAGCGTGGTCATAACAGTCGCAGTGATTGAATAGAGCAACGATTTTAAATGCAAATAGCAATCAGTTTCAATAACTCCCGCCATCACGCCTGCAGAAAAGCGCTTTTTAGCCCTTTATGCTGAGCCATTAACCGCCCTCAGGTTTCGTTTGCACTCTAATCGTCAATCCCTTAACGTGTTGCAAAATTCTGATAACCAGGAGTTCCTTAGTGCTTTACGTCATTTATGCAGAAGATACTGCAGAGTCACTGGAAAAACGTAACGCCGTGCGCCCTGCCCACCTGGCGCGCCTCAAACTGCTGCAGGAAGAGGGACGCCTGATCATTGCAGGCCCCATGCCTGCCGTGGATAGTAACGATCCGGGCGTAGCGGGCTTCACCGGCTCAACCGTGATTGCCGAGTTCCCGTCACTGGAATCCGCGCAATCCTGGGCGCAGGATGACCCTTACTTTGCTGCGGGCGTCTACAAACAGGTTTCAGTGAAGCCGTTTAAACGCGTCTTCTGACAGAAAAAGTGCAGTCAAAATGGCTTCTGTGCCTGGCACAGAAGCCATTTTTGTTTTGATCGTTTAGAGAGGAAAGATGCAGATAATCATTCTGGGGCTGCTGGCGATTATTACCGGCCTTATCGGCGGCGCGGTTTATCTCTGGCGCAGCCAGGGCTGGCGTAATAAAAAGCAGTGGATTGTGATGCTAATCGTGCTGGCGGCAGCACTGCAACTGGTGAACGTGACGCTGATGATGTCGGCACAACGTCTGGCGGGCTAGTCATCCCGGGCCCTTATCAGGAAATATTTCCAGGGCTTACGTGTAAACTTAGCGGGCCAGGTCGCTACGTTTCCTCTTCCTGGCTTTCCCGCCACTTGCTGGCCTCTTAATCGAGAATCAGTTCAATCAGCGCATGATAATGCTGCTCTTCTTCCGGGCTGGTGACATGCTGTAAACGGCCGATCAATTTCGAGCAGATCGCTTTACGATTAAGGGTGCGGCCAGACTGGATAATTTCGGACACCACAGAGCCCAGAATAGCCTGCTGTGAAGGCTGTGCGGCGCTGTGCAGATACGCGGTGATATCAGAGACTGAAGCGGGAATATGAACGTTAGTCTGCATGGATGAGCCTCATAAAGTTTGTTTAAGGTTACTAACCGATGCAGTAAAGTTATACAAAAATGACCGACCTGTACAGGTATTTTGTTCAAAACATCGTCCCGCCAGCCGTAATTATTGATTATTTCATAATTAATAGCCACTTACAGAACTGTAAAGTTGTACAGATTAGTATTTTAAAGATGTACAACCTTCACAAAGTGCTTCTCAACGCGGCTTTTTGCATAAAAAAATGATCTCCCCGTCATTTTTTTACCCATGAAGAGGAATTATCTGGCAGAGCTGTCTACATTTAGCGCTTGTAAGTTGAACTTCTGAATGGATGCACAGCACAGTCGCGGGCAAATTATGCATAAAACTTATCCTGGCCAGTCTCTTACTCTCCTCACTCCGCTCTTATCCCGGATCGCGGCAATTGCCGATCCCAGGATAGAAGTCATGAGTGGTTATCCTGCTAATTGCTCAGCGTGGCTCACGGTCTATTATCAGCGTAAATCAGGTAAATGGTCATACGAATGGTACGATCGAGTGGGTTACCGCAGGCCGGTCGCGCTGGGCAGCACCATGGAGTGCCTGATGCGTGAAGTCAGCGATCGGGGCGCGTCGCGTCAGGAGCACTCCATGGCGCGACGGGTGATGGCAGAATCGGGATTTTTTGAAGCCTGAAAGTCGCCGTCATCATTCAGATGATTTGCGTAATAAACAGGATTGATCGACGCTGCTGCTGCGCAAGCTGATGGCGGATGCTGTGAATACGCTTGTACCGTCGCGACTGGCCTTCCAGCCAGCGTGAACGGCGACGATGAGCCTGACGTAACATTCTCCAGCGCGCCACTTCATTTCTGCTTCGTTTCATCACTTCCTCTCTGGCGTCATACAGGCGAGACCTGTGCGAAGGCATTATAGAGATCTCTGCGGTAATGCCAAATCGGATCAGCATGTCCGGGATAAAGGGTTCCGTTAGTCGGCATCTGCACGTAAACTTGCCAGACGAAAGCGCGAACGGGATGTCCACTTTATGACCACTTTTTATACCCTGATCAGCTGGTTGCTGGTATTTGGTTACTGGCTACTGATTGCCGGGGTTACGCTGCGCGTATTGATGAAGCGCCGGGCCGTAACGTCCGCTATGGCCTGGCTGCTGGTTATCTATATTCTGCCGCTGGTGGGCATTATCGCTTATCTCTCGTTTGGTGAACTTCATCTGGGTAAGCGTCGTGCGGAGCGCGCCCGCACTATGTGGCCGTCGACCGCCCGCTGGCTCAACGATCTCAGGCAGTGCCGCGAAATTTTTGCAACCGAGCATAGCGACGTTGCCCGCTCTCTGTTTGAGCTTTGCTATCATCGTCAGGGCATTGCCGGAGTCAAAGGTAACCAGCTGCAGCTGCTCACCAGTTCCGACGACGTCATGCAGGCGCTGATTCGTGATATCCAGCTCGCCCGCCACAACATCGAGATGGTGTTTTATATCTGGCATCCCGGCGGTCTGGCAGATGAAGTCGCAGAATCGCTGATGGCGGCCTCACGCCGTGGCGTTCATTGCCGACTGCTGCTCGACTCTGCAGGCAGCGTCGACTTTTTCCGCAGCCCGTGGGTTGGCATGATGCGTAATGCCGGGATTGATGTGGTAGAAGCGTTGAAGGTCAGCCTGCTGCGTGTCTTCCTGCGACGGATGGATCTGCGTCAGCATCGCAAAATTGTTCTGATTGATAACTACATCGCCTATACCGGCAGCATGAACCTGGTCGATCCGCGCTTCTTCAAACAGAGCGCGGGTGTGGGCCAGTGGATTGACCTGATGGCGCGTATGGAAGGCCCGGTAGCGACCGCGATGGGCATTGTGTTCAGCTGCGACTGGGAGATTGAGACGGGTAAACGCATTCTGCCGCCCCCGCCCGATCGCAACATCATGCCATTTGAACAGGAGAGCGGCCACACGGTGCAGGTGATCGCCTCCGGTCCTGGCTTCCCGGAAGATATGATTCATCAGGCGCTGCTGACCGCGGTCTATTCAGCGCGTGAACAGCTGATCATGACTACGCCCTACTTAGTACCCAGTGACGACCTGCTGCATGCTATCTGTACGGCCGCGCAGCGTGGCGTGAATGTCAGCGTGATTGTGCCGCGTCACAACGACTCGCTGCTGGTCGGCTGGGCCAGCCGCTCCTTCTTCAGCGAAATGCTGGAAGCGGGCGTAAAAATCTATCAGTTTGAAGATGGTCTGCTGCACACGAAAAGCGTGCTGGTCGATGGACAGCTGAGTCTGGTGGGCACCGTGAACCTGGATATGCGCAGTTTATGGCTTAATTTTGAAGTCACGCTGGTGGTAGATGATGCCGGATTTGGCAGCGATCTTGCCTGTGTTCAGGATGACTATATCGCCCGATCACGCCTGCTGGATGGCAAGCGCTGGGCAAAACGTGCGTGGTGGCAGCGCATCGTCGAACGACTGTTTTACTTCTTCAGCCCTTTACTGTAAAACGAGCCAGATTATGTACATGGCCGCAGGCCGACAGGACAGACTATGGATTTAAATAATCGCCTTACCGAAGATGAAACGCTGGAACAAGCCTACGATATCTTTCTCGAACTGGCCGTCGACAATCTTGATCCGGCAGACGTCATTCTCTTCAATCTGCAGTTCGAAGAGCGCGGTGGCGCAGAGCTGTTTGATCCGTCTGAAGACTGGAAAGATCATGTCGATTTTGATCTGAACCCGGACTTTTTCGCCGAGGTGGTGATTGGGCTGGGTGAAGCGGACGGTGAACCGATTACCGACGTCTTTGCACGCGTGCTATTATGCCGCGAGAAAGATCACAAGCTCTGCCATATCCTGTGGCGTGAGTAAGCGTGAAATCAGATAAGAAAACGCCGGGCATTTGCCCGGCGTTTTGCATTATAGCGGGTCGACTTTCAGACAGGAGACCGCATGATGGAAACTGCCTTCCAGCAACGGCCGGGTTTTGGCACACTCCGGGCCGGCAATCGGACAGCGGGTGCGGAACACGCAGCCTGATGGCGGATTGATCGGCGACGGCAGCTCCCCTTCCAGCAGCTGAATCTGCTTGTTCTTCTCCTTGTCCGGATCGGGAATCGGCACGGCAGACATCAGCGCGCGGGTGTAAGGATGCTGTGGATTGGTGTAGACCTCTTTGTAGGTCCCCAGCTCCACCGCATGACCCAGATACATCACCAACACCCGGTCAGAGATGTGTTTCACTACCGCCAGATCGTGCGCGATGAAGATCAGGGATAAGCCCATTTCGCGCTGCAGTTGCTGCAGCAGGTTCACCACCTGCGCCTGGATCGAGACGTCCAGCGCGGACACCGGCTCATCACAGATAATCAGCTTCGGCTCCAGAATCAGCGCGCGGGCAATACCGATACGCTGACACTGACCACCCGAGAACTCATGCGGGTAGCGGTTAATCAGGTTAGGTAACAGCCCCACTTTCATCATCATATTTTTGACGCGGTCTTTAACTTCCTGACGCGCCATTTTCGGATGATAGGTGCGCAGCGGCTCCGCGATGATGTCGCCGATGGTCATACGCGGGTTTAGCGACGCCAGCGGATCCTGGAAGATCATCTGGATATCGCTGCGGGCTTTACGCCACTCCTCTTCGCTCTGACCCAGCAGATCGCGGCCTAACCAGGCGACACGACCGTCTGTAGCTTTTACCAGGCCGATAATGGCGCGTGCCAGCGTCGATTTACCGCAGCCAGACTCGCCCACCACGCCCAGCGTTTCCCCTTCATAGAGGCGCAGGCTGACACCGTCTACCGCTTTAAGGGTTTTTGACGGCTGCCAGAACCACTGCTTGCCGTCTTTGATGTCGAAATGCACCTTGAGATCGGCGATTTCCAGTAACACTCTTTTTTCAGCTACGGTGCTCATACTAACTCCTCCACCGGCTTAAAGCAGGCGCGCAGACGGCCATTGCCGAAGGGTTCCAGCGGCGGTGCCTGGGTGCAGATATCCATCGCGTGCGGACAACGAGGCTGGAATGGACAGCCCTGCGGCAGACGTAACAGGTTCGGAGGATTGCCCGGAATGGTGGTCAGGGTTTCACCTTCGATCGCATCCAGACGCGGCACCGCATTAAGCAGGCCAATCGAGTAAGGATGGGCGGGCTGATAGAAGACATCGCGGGCGCTGCCATACTCCATGGTACGTCCGGCATACATCACCAGCACTTTGTCGCAGATCCCTGCCACCACGCCGAGGTCGTGTGTGATCATGATAATGGCGGTGTTAAACTCGCGCTTCAGGTCGTTGAGCAGCGTCATAATCTGCGCCTGCACCGTGACATCCAGCGCGGTGGTAGGCTCATCGGCAATCAGCAGTTTAGGACGGCACAGCAACGCCATGGCGATCATCACGCGCTGACGCATCCCGCCGGAGAACTCATGCGGGTACATCTTCATGCGCTTGCGCGCTTCCGGCATTTTCACCGCGTCCAGCATTCTCACCGACTCTTCAAACGCCTGCGCGCTGTTCATCCCTTTGTGCAGCTTAAGCACTTCCATCAGCTGCTCGCCCACCCGCATATAGGGGTTCAGCGAGGTCATCGGGTCCTGGAAGATCATCGCAATCTGTTCGGCGCGCAGCTTATTGAGCTTGTTCTCGGGCAGATTCAATATCTCTTTGCCGTTGAACATCGCTGAGCCGCCAATGCGACCATTTTTTGCCAGCAGCCCCATCAGGGCAAAGGCGGTTTGTGACTTGCCCGAACCGGATTCGCCGACAATGCCCAGCGTCTCACCGGCGCGCAGCGAAAAGTTCAGGTCGTTGACGGCGGTGACATCCCCATCGTGCGTGCCAAAGGTCACGCGCAAATCTTTGACCGTAAGTAGCTGTTCGCTTCCCGCGCGGGCCGCCATCGCTGGCTGGAATTCATGAATAGTCATCGGGAAACTCCTTAACGATCTTTCGGGTCGAGGGCATCACGCAGGCCATCGCCAATAAAGTTGAAACAAAACAGCGTGACCACCAGGAAGCCTGCCGGATAGAGCAACAGCCACGGCGACACTTCCATCGAATTGGCCCCGTCGCTGAGCAATGCGCCCCAGCTACTCAGCGGCTCCTGTGTACCCAGACCCAGGAAACTCAGGAAGGATTCAAACAGGATCATACTCGGTACCAGCAGCGAGGCATAAACCACCACCACACCCAGAACGTTCGGTACGATGTGACGCACCACGATTTTCCAGGTTGATACCCCACCGACATGCGCCGCTTCAATGAACTCTTTGCGCTTCAGACTCAGCGTCTGGCCGCGCACAATACGCGCCATATCCAGCCATGAGACCATGCCGATAGCGGCAAAAATCAGCAGGATGTTGCGGCCAAAGAAGGTTACCAGCAGGATGACGAAGAACATAAACGGGAAGGAGTTGAGGATTTCCAGAATACGCATCATCACCGAGTCGGTTTTGCCGCCCAGGTAACCGGCAACTGAGCCATACAGCGTACCGACGATCACTGCGATCAGCGCAGACGCTACGCCCACCATCAGTGAGATACGACCCCCGATGGCCACACGGACCAGTATGTCACGTCCCGATGAATCGGTGCCGAACCAGTGACCGGATGTGGTATCGGGCGGTGAGGACATCATTGACCAGTCGGTATCATCGTAAGTGAAATGCGCCAGCATCGGGGCAAAAATCACGAACAGCGTGATCACTAACAACACCAGCAGGCTGATTAAGGCTGCACGGTTGTGGATAAAACGACGACGCGCGTCCTGCCAGAGACTACGCCCTTCTACTTCCAGCTTCTCACTGAACGCATCAAGAGCTTCGCTGTTTTTCTTACTTAACATCATGGCGAACTCCGCAATCAGTAACGAATTTTTGGATCGATAACGGCATAGAGCACGTCAACAATCGCGTTAAACAGAATGGTCAGTAAACCGACCAGAATGGTCAGGCTCATCACCAGTGAGTAGTCACGGTTTAGCGCACCGTTTACAAACAGCTGACCGATACCCGGCAGACCGTAGATCGACTCGATCACCATCGAGCCGGTGATGATGCCCACAAAGGCCGGTCCCATATAAGAAATAACGGGCAGCAGCGCGGGTTTCAGCGCATGTCGCAGCACAATGCGACGCAGCGGTAAGCCTTTAGCGCGTGCAGTGCGGATGAAGTTGGAGTGCATCACTTCAATCATCGATCCACGAGTGATACGCGCGATACTGGCGATATAAGCCAGCGACAGCGCCACCATCGGCAGCAGCATGTAATTCCACTGGCCGCCATTCCAGCCGCCGCCAGGCAGCCATTTCAGGGTGATGGCGAACAGTAACACCAGCAGCGGCGCGACCACGAAACTGGGTATCACCACGCCGGTCATTGCCACCCCCATGACCACGAAGTCCCACACGCTGTTCTGTTTCAGCGCGGCAATCACGCCCGCCGTAACGCCCAGTATCACCGCCAGCAGGAACGCGGCCAGGCCGAGTTTGGCTGAGACCGGGAACGCATGCGCAACCAGATAGTTGACAGAATAATCTTTGTATTTAAACGAAGGGCCGAAATCGCCATGCGCCAGCTGCAACAGGTAATCAACATATTGCTTACCAATGGGATCGTTGAGGTGATATTTCGCCTCAATGTTGGCCATCACTTCCGGGGCCAGGGTTCGCTCGCCGGTAAACGGGCTGCCGGGAGCCAGGCGCATCATAAAGAAGGAGATGGTGATCAGGACGAACAGCGTCGGAAGCGCTTCAAGCAAGCGACGCAGGATGAATTTTAACATTGCCGTACCTACCAGGCTGTTGCATCACAACATATAAAAAAGTAAAAAGCGGCGCGAGACGCGCCGCCACTGCTGATAGCCTGAATGCTATTAGTGTTTGATAATGTAGAAGTCTTTATCCAGCGTTTTATCCAGGGGATCTTTACCGGTATAACCACCGACATACGGTTTCACCAGACGCGTATTCACATAGTAGTAAACCGGTACGATGGTGCTGTCTTTATCCATAATCTGCTCGGCCTGCTGATAATCCGCAGCGCGCGCTTTAGCATCCGGAGCCTTAATCGCGTCGCGAATCACTTTGTCAAACGCATCGCTCTTATAGTGCGAGGTGTTACTGCTGCTGTTAGACAACATCGTGTTCAGGAAGGACGTCGGTTCGTTGTAGTCCGCACACCAGGCCGCACGGGACACATCGTAGTTACCCTGATGACGGGTATCCAGGAAGGTTTTCCATTCCTGGTTTTCCAGCTTGATGTTCACGCCGATGTTTTTCTTCCAGATCGACGAGGCAGCAATCGCCAGCTTCTTGTGCAGATCGGAGGTGTTATAGAGCAGGTTAAAGGTCAGCGGTTTATCGGCGGTGTAGCCAGCTTCAGCCAGCAGCTTTTTCGCTTCGGCATTACGTTTGTCCTGTGACCATTTGAACCAGTCTGGCGGCAGAATGTCCATGCCATCGGTTGATGGTGGCGTGTAGCTGTATGCCGGCTTTTGCCCCTGCGCCAGTACTTTGTTCACCATGATGTCACGATCCAGACCCAGCTTCAGGGCTGCGCGCACGCGAGGATCGGTAAATGGTGCTTTCTGATTGTTGATTTCGTAGTAGTAGGTGCAGAGATAAGGATCAACGTGCAGCTCTTTACCGTTGTCACGCTGCAGCTTCTTGAACAGCTCAATTGGCAGATTGTTATAGGTCATGTCGCTGCCGTTCTCAGAGAAGTAACGGTTAACGTCACTGACTTCAGAACTGATTGGCAGGAAGGTGACTTTGTTCAGCACAGTGTGTTCGTTGTCCCAGTAGTTCGGGTTACGCACCAGAGTAATACGCTCGTTGATGACGTGCGCGTCCAGTTTAAAGGCGCCGTTGCCGACCCAGTTCTGGGGCTGCGTCCACTGATCGCCAAACTTCTCAATCGCCGGCTTGTAAACCGGTGACATGACGGAGTTGATCAACAGTTTATCAAAGTAGGGAACAGGCTCACTCAGCGTGACTTCCAGTGTGTGATCGTCCAGGGCTTTTACGCCCAGATCGGTAATCGGTTTTTTCCCGGCGATGATGTCATCGACGTTCAGGATATGACCATACTGCGGATAGCTGGCGTACGGTGAAGCAGTTTTAGGATCGACCAGACGCTCCCAGCTGTAAACGAAGTCCTGCGCGGTAACCGGCTCACCATTGGACCATTTGGCATTTTTACGTAAGTGGAAAGTCCACACTTTGAAATCTTTGTTTTCGTAACTTTCCGCTACGGCCGGGATGGGTTTACCGTTGCTGTCATTGACCAGCAGACCTTCATAAAGATCGCGCGCCACGTTGTCTTCAGGCACGCCTTCAATTTTGTGCGGGTCGAGCGACTGGACTTCATCGCCATTACCGCGAATCAGCTCCTGTTTTGCGGCCAGCTCAACGCCCGCAGGCACGGTTGCCGCGAATGCCGCATTCCCTGCCAGGGTACTTACTGCGGCGAACACGCCCGCTGCAATCAGGCTTTTTTTCGTGATGTTGTTCATTATTACACTCCAGTTTTATTATCGTCACCGCGGCGCTGTCCTGCCCCGGTGTCCCCCGTCTCCAGGCTCCCTGGCCTGTAACCAGGGAGATTGACCCAAAAGGGTCTGTACGCTGATGCGCTATCCGTCTGTCTCGCCGAACAGGCGATCAGATCAGTGTTTTTTGATGAAATAGTACTTCAGGTCTGTCATGTCCTGCGGGTCTTTGCCCGTAAAGCCGCCAACCCAGGGCTTTACCAGGCGCACACTTACGCGGTAGTAAACTGGCACAATTGGTGAGTCTTTGTCGAGTTGTGTTTCAGCCTGCTGATACAGCCCGGCGCGCTGCGCCTCGCTACCCGCCGTCAGCGTCTCTGCCATCAGACGATCAAAGGTCGCGCTGCTGTAAAACGCGGTGTTAATTGAAGCGTTGCTGATCAGCATGTTCAGGAAAGTAGAGGGCTCATTGTAATCAGCACACCAGGTAGCACGGACCACGTCATACTGCGCCTGATGACGTGTCTCCAGCATGGTTTTCCACTCCTGATTCTGCAGCGTCACTTTCGCACCCAGGTTTTTTTGCCACATCGATGCGGCCGCAATCGCCTGTCGTTTGTTCTGATCAGAGGTGTTATAGAGCAACGTAAAGGTCAGCGGATGGGCGGCATCAAAACCGGCCTCGGCCAACAGCTTCTTAGCGGCTTCATTACGTTGCGCCTGCGTCCAGGTGAACCAGACGGGCGGCGTGAGTTTTATGCCAGCGGTGAAAGGCGGTGTCAGGCTGAAAGCCGGAATCTGCCCCTGGGCCATGATCTTATTGGCAATCACCTCGCGATCGAGGGTCATTTTCAGCGCGGCACGCACCCGGGCATCGGTGAACGGTGCTTTTTTGTTGTTAATTTCATAGTAGAAGGTGCAAAGCAGCGGGCTAACCTTCACTTCATCGCCCAGCTCTTTGCGCAGCTTGCCAAACATCTCCGGCGGCACCGCACTGTTGGTGATGTCTGTGCCGCCGCTGCGGTAACGGTTGATATCACTGTTTTCAGAAGCAATCGGCAGGAAGGTCCCCTGCTCAATGACTGTATGTGCATTATCCCAGTATTGAGGATTGCGCTTCACGACGATTTTTTCATTCACCACCCAGTCGCCCAGTGTATAAGCGCCATTACCGATGTAGTGACCGGGACGGGTCCAGGCGTCGCCCCACTGCTTAATAGCTGGTGCATAAACCGGTTTCATCGCCGTATGCGCTAACATCGCCACCAGGTAAGGCACCGGTTCGCTCAGGGTAATCTGCAGCCGATGAGCATCCAGCGCTTTTACGCCCAGTTGATCGGGTGATGCTTTACCGGCAAGGATGGCATCGATATTGGCAAAATGGGCGGCCTGCGGATAGCTCGAGTATGGCGATGCGGTTTTCGGGTCCACCAGCCGACGCCAGCTATAAACGAAATCAGCGGCTGTCACCGGCTCACCATTGCTCCACTTCGCATCATCACGCAGATTAAAAATCCAGACGGTGGGTTGCGGATTTTCCCAGCTTTTAGCGACCCCAGGCACGACCTGACCGCTGTTGTCGGTGTTAACCAGGCCATCCAGCAGGTTGTGAATAACATTGGATTCCGGCACGCCTTCAGTTTTATGCGGATCCAGCGAGGAGACTTCACTTCCGTTATTAATCACGATCTGCTGTTGTGCGGCCAGTGTCGTTCCCGGCGGAACGGTGGCGGCATAAGCCGGCGAAAAAGCCATGAACAGAACACCTGCGAGTGTTGACCGCTGTTGCTGTAAATTCTTTATCCCAATCATCCGAAACGCCAACCTTATTTAAGTATCCCGATAGGCTTAAGCAAAAAGCGTTCTCACTTTGGGCTTTAGGAGAAAAAAAATCACGTTGGGCCAAAAATTATCAGAAGCAGTAAAGGGGCGCCAAAGCAAAATAACGAAAATGTTAACTAATTCTCTTTTATCATGAGATGTCTGGCAGCGGAAGTGTTAATTTTCGTCCTGAAAATATCATATCAATATGAAAAATAGGCGATTTAGCGGGAAACCCTTTTTCAGTGCGGCATGTGGCGAAAAATCATGCCTCTTTTGGCATTTATATTGGGGAAACTGGCTGGAACGCGATGAAATTCAGACCACCAACCTTAATCTGGCAGATTATGAGGCAGACTGAAAAATGAATAGGAGAATATCGTGTGAAAATAGTGACATTATTTAGCGGAAAAAATTCTGTGAGCCAGCACGCAGTAATGAAATTTATAATCGAATGTTTCTGTTAAGCATTACGAATAATTGCATCGTAATGGTGCAGGAAAAGGCCCGGTTGCACCATTACGACTCACGCACTCACTTCACTGCCTGAAATAAGTGAGCTTCTAATTAAGCAGTCCAGGAAAAATGGACTTCATTCCAGTGACCACAAACTCAATACCCAGCGCCATGAGTAACAGTCCCATGATGCGGGTGATAACATTGATCCCGGTCTGACCCAGAATACGCACCATCAACGGCGCCGCCCGGAACAGCAGCCAGCAACAGAACGCAAAGAGGGCAATCGCCAGAGTAAAGCCCAGCAGGTTTAGCCAGCTGTTGTAGCGAGTACTCCAGACGATGGTCGAGCTGATGGCGCCCGGCCCAGCCATCAGGGGCAACGCCAGCGGCACAACCCCTACGCTTTCACGAATCGCTGTTTCTGATTTTTCCTGCTTATTCTGCTTATCCTCACCCAGCTTGCCGCTGATCATCGACATCGCAATGGTGACAACCAGAATCCCGCCCGCTATGCGGAAAGAGTCAATCGAGATGCCAAACACATGCAGAATCGCATCGCCGAGAAAAAGTGACGTCCAGAGAATAATCGCGACCGCCAGATTGGCAGTGAGGTTGGTTTTGTTACGCTCAGCCACGCCCTGATAACGGGTCATGCTAATGAACACCGGAATAATTCCCACCGGATTGACCAGCGCAAACAGCCCGACAAAAAATTTTATATAGCCTGATAAATCTAATAGCGCAGGGTTCACGACTTTACTCCGTACCACAGGGGGAAAACGCGCCTAATGTATGTGAAAACAGACTCAGACGCCAGATGCTGGCCCAGCTATTTATCCTGATGATTTACCGTCGCTTTAGCGGTTTACGCCAGAGATTAAAAAGTGACTGGATTTAGCCGCTGCAAGACCCGTTCTCACTAAGCGTAAACGGATTTGATAATCGACGAACTATAAACGGGGCTGAAAGGTGTCAGCTTACGGTTAAATTGATCTGAATCAAAATTGCCCTACCCCAAACCAGGTAATCTTTTCGTAACGGAAGTATTAGCGGCAGCAAAGTAATTCTGGCTGCTGACAATAGAAGACTAGTTCAGTAAACAGTTGAAAATCCGGGCGTTCTTCCCAGGGCAAACGCGTTATTGCAACGTGACTATACTCAGGACGCAGGATTGTTTACTAAAAAAGTTTAACTTCCTTCAGGAGAACACCATGGCCGTAACCAATATCGCTGAACTCAATGCACTGGTTGAACGTGTAAAAAAAGCCCAGCGTGAATATGCCAACTTTTCTCAACAACAAGTCGACGCCATCTTCCGTGCTGCTGCCCTCGCCGCCGCAGATGCCCGTATCCCGCTTGCCAAGATGGCCGTTGCCGAATCCGGTATGGGCATCGTCGAAGACAAAGTGATCAAAAACCATTTTGCTTCAGAATATATCTATAACGCCTATAAAGATGAAAAGACCTGTGGTGTGTTAGCCACTGACGATACTTTCGGTACCATTACCATCGCCGAGCCGATTGGCCTGATTTGCGGCATCGTCCCGACCACCAACCCGACTTCAACCGCTATCTTCAAAGCACTAATCAGTCTTAAAACCCGTAACGGTATCATTTTCTCACCACACCCACGCGCCAAAGATGCGACAAACAAAGCGGCTGACATTGTTCTGCAGGCTGCGATTGCCGCCGGTGCGCCAAAAGATATTATCGGCTGGATCGATGCCCCTTCTGTGGAGCTGTCAAACCAGCTGATGCATCACCCCGACATCAATCTGATTCTCGCCACCGGCGGTCCGGGCATGGTGAAAGCGGCTTACAGCTCCGGTAAACCGGCGATTGGTGTGGGTGCCGGTAACACGCCGGTAGTGATTGATGAAACTGCCGACCTGAAACGTGCCGTTGCGTCGATTCTGATGTCGAAAACCTTTGATAACGGTGTGATCTGCGCCTCTGAACAATCCGTGATTGTGGTTGATTCGGTCTATGACGCTGTACGCGAACGTTTCGCCAGCCATGGCGGTTACCTGTTGCAGGGTGCTGAACTGAGTGCGGTCCAGAATATCATTCTGAAGAATGGCGGTCTGAACGCAGCTATCGTCGGTCAGCCAGCATTCAAAATTGCAGAGATGGCCGGTATCAGTGTGCCACCGAGCACGAAGATTCTGATTGGTGAAGTAAAACTGGTGGATGAGTCTGAGCCGTTCGCCCATGAAAAACTCTCACCTACACTTGCGATGTATCGTGCGAAAGATTTCCAGGATGCGGTTGATAAAGCCGAAAAACTGGTCGCCATGGGCGGTATCGGACACACCTCATGTCTGTATACCGACCAGGATAACCAGACTGAACGCGTTCACTACTTCGGCGACAAAATGAAAACCGCGCGTATTCTGATCAATACCCCAGCTTCTCAGGGTGGTATCGGTGACCTCTACAACTTCAAACTGGCACCCTCTCTGACGCTGGGTTGTGGTTCATGGGGCGGTAACTCTATTTCAGAGAACGTCGGTCCAAAACACCTGATCAATACCAAAACTGTCGCCAAGCGAGCTGAGAATATGTTGTGGCATAAACTTCCTAAATCCATCTACTTCCGCCGGGGTTCACTGCCAATTGCGCTGGAAGAAGTGGCAACGGACGGTGCGAAACGTGCTTTTATCGTTACTGACCGCTTCCTGTTCAATAACGGCTATGCCGACCAGGTGACCCGCGTACTTAAATCACACGGCATCGAAACAGAAGTGTTCTTTGAAGTGGAAGCTGACCCGACGCTGAGCATCGTACGTAAAGGTGCAGAGCAGATGAACAGCTTCAAGCCTGATGTCATCATCGCACTGGGCGGCGGTTCCCCAATGGATGCTGCGAAAATCATGTGGGTGATGTATGAACATCCGGAAACCCACTTCGAAGAACTGGCGTTACGTTTCATGGATATCCGTAAACGTATCTACAAGTTCCCGAAAATGGGCGTCAAAGCACGCATGGTAGCTATCACCACCACGTCCGGTACCGGTTCAGAAGTCACACCCTTTGCCGTGGTTACCGATGATGCAACAGGCCAGAAATATCCACTCGCTGACTATGCGTTAACTCCGGATATGGCGATTGTGGATGCCAACCTGGTGATGGATATGCCGCGCTCACTCTGCGCCTTTGGCGGTCTGGATGCCGTTACCCACGCACTGGAAGCCTATGTCTCTGTGCTGGCGAATGAATACTCTGATGGACAGGCGCTGCAGGCACTGAAACTGCTGAAAGAGAATCTGCCCGCCAGCTATGCCGAAGGCGCTAAAAATCCGGTGGCGCGCGAGCGCGTACACAATGCCGCCACTATCGCCGGTATTGCGTTTGCCAACGCCTTCCTTGGGGTCTGTCACTCAATGGCGCACAAACTGGGCTCAGAGTTCCATATCCCGCACGGTCTGGCCAACGCCCTGTTAATCTCTAATGTCATTCGCTACAACGCGAACGACAATCCGACTAAACAGACCGCTTTCAGCCAGTACGATCGTCCGCAGGCGCGCCGTCGTTACGCCGAGATTGCTGACCACTTAGGTCTGAGCGCTCCTGGCGACCGCACTGCGCAGAAAATTGAGAAGCTGCTGGCCTGGCTGGATGAGATCAAAACTGAACTGGGTATCCCGACCTCAATCCGTGAAGCCGGTGTTCAGGAAGCGGACTTCCTGGCGAAAGTCGACAAACTCGCTGATGATGCGTTTGATGACCAGTGTACCGGCGCAAACCCACGTTATCCGCTGATTGCTGAGCTGAAACAGATTATGCTCGATACCTTTTACGGTCGTGAATTTGTCGAACCGTTTTCCAGCGTAGCCGAAGCCGTGGCTGAGCAGCCGGTAAAAGGCATTAAACTGGATAAGAAAGCCAAAAAAGTCTGACAGTCATGTTTTGATTGTCTGATAGCAAAAACCCGCCTCGGCGGGTTTTTTATTGCCTGAACCGCGCGATTAATTCAGCGGCGTCTGCGCGCCATGAATCGCCTGCAACGACCCCTGCTCTATCGCCTGTTTATAATGCTTGCGGCAGACGGAGATATAGCTTTCATTACCGCCAATCACCACCTGCTCACCCTCACTGAACGGTTTACCTTCACTATCCAGTCGCAGCACCATGCTGGCCTTGCGGCCACAGTGACAGATGGTTTTAAGTTCAACCAGCTTATCTGCCCATGCCAGCAGATACTGACTGCCCACAAACAGTTCTCCGCGAAAATCGGTACGCAGGCCGTAGCAGAGCACCGGAATATCGAGGTCATCGACAACATCAGAGAGCGCTTTAACCTGCTCTCGCGTGAGGAACTGACTCTCATCGACCAGCACGCAGTGAATCGGCTGCGCGGCATGTTCACGGGCAATATCGCTGTAGAGCGAAGTCTCTGCATTGTAGAGCATGGCAGGCGATGAAAGTCCGATGCGGGAACTCACCTGCCCGGCACCAAAGCGATTATCGATTTCAGCGGTGTAGACCAGTGAACGCATGCCGCGCTCCTGATAGTTATAGGAGGATTGCAGCAATGCGGTCGATTTCCCTGCATTCATCGCAGAGTAATAGAAATAGAGTTGGGCCATAGGAGCGTATCTTCATCGGGACTGAGCAGAATGGCGCGCATATTAACACAAAGCGTCAGCAATACGTTGCGGTTGATGGGTAAATAAAGCGCAACGACAACCCTTTTATACCTTCACACGCAGTTCCAGAAGCCTGTTATGTTCGTAACCTGAGGGAATAAGTTTTGCTTATTTTACTCGCAAAAAAAGGAATGACATTTTTGTTACCGTCGCGAATACATTAAATTTATTTCATAACAGACTAAACGAAAATATTTTTTATTCCGCATAACTCTGATTTTTTTAGCCAGCATTATTTTTAGTCACCAAAGTAATTAGTTCTCAGAAATTTTTTATGATTGAAGTTATTTAACGTCACCACTACTATTAGCGTGCAACACAACTTTTCCCCTTATTCAGAGACCAGGACAATGAGCGAAGCACTAAAAGTTCTTAATAATATCCGTACGCTGCGCGCCCAGGCCAGAGAGTATTCCGTAGAGACACTGGAAGAGATGCTGGAAAAACTGGACGTGGTGGTAAAAGAACGCCGCGAAGAAGAGTCGCATTTTCAGGCAGAAAATGAAGAACGCACGCGTAAGCTCAATCAGTATCGTGAAATGCTGCTGGCCGATGGAATCGACCCGAATGAACTGATTAACACGCTGAATGTCACTCCCCGAGCTGCGGCAAAAGGCAAACGCTCAGTACGCCCGGCTAAATATGGTTATACCGATGAAAAAGGCGAGTCCAGAACCTGGACTGGTCAGGGTCGTACACCGGCTGTGATTAAAAAAGCGCTGGAAGAACAGGGTAAAAAGCTGGACGATTTTTTACTGTAATAGCCTGCAACTTCGCTGCTTTAGTGGCAGTATGCTGCGCAACAAAAAAGGAAGCCGAAGCTTCCTTTTTTTTATTCAGACGCGATAAAAATCGCGGTACCAGTCAACGAAGTTTTTAACACCCTCTTCGACGCCCGTCTGCGGTTTAAAACCAATAGCCTTAAACAGAGCTTCGGTATCAGCACTGGTTTCCAGTACATCACCGGGTTGCATCGACATCAGGTTTTTCTTCGCAGTAATCCCCAGAGCTTTCTCTATCGCTTCGATATAGTTCATCAACGTAACCGGCTGACTGTTACCAATATTATAAACACGATAAGGCGCTGAACTGGTTGCAGGTGAACCGGTTTCAACCGTCCACTGATCATCCTGCTGCGGAATAACATCCTGCAGACGAACAATCGCTTCGGCAATATCATCAATATAGGTAAAGTCGCGTTTCATCTGGCCCTGGTTATAAACATCAATCGCTTCACCAGCAATCATTGCGCGGGTGAATTTGAATAATGCCATATCAGGACGGCCCCACGGACCATAGACGGTGAAGAAGCGTAATCCGGTTGTCGGCAACTGATAGAGATGCGAGTAAGTGTGGGACATTAACTCATTCGCTTTTTTCGTCGCCGCATATAAAGAAACCGGATGATCAACGCTATCTTCGGTTGAGAACGGCATCTTACGATTCAAACCATAAACGGAACTGGATGACGCATAGAGCAGATGTTCAATTTTATGATGACGGCAGCCTTCAAGAATATTGAGATGACCGATCAGATTGGAGTCTGCATAAGCATGAGGATTTTCAATGGAGTACCGGACGCCAGCTTGAGCACCAAGGTGAATAACGCGCTGGAACGTGTTCTGGTCGAACAGTGACGCCATTGCGTCACGGTCCGCCAGATCCATCTCAATAAAAGTAAAACCCGGATCGGCTTTAATTAAATTGAGACGGGCATGCTTGAGATTTACGTCGTAATAATCATTCAGGTTGTCGATACCGACAACCTGGTGACCGGCGGCCAGCAGACGCTGACTGACATGAAAACCAATAAAGCCTGCGGCGCCGGTGACCAGAAAGTTCATAAATCCCTCGTTAATTATGCAGTTTGAATAGACGCTCCGCGGCCGATTGCATAATAAACGAAACCGCGTTTGCTGATACGCTCTGGATCATACAGGTTACGACCATCAAAAATCACGGCTTCTTTCAGCGCATTTTTGATGATGTCAAAGTCAGGTGCACGGAAGTTTTGCCACTCCGTACAGATAACCAGACCGTCAGCGCCCTGCAGTGCCGCTTCTTTGGTACCCATCAGCTTAAGATCGCTGCGGTGACCATAGATGCGCTGCGCTTCATCCATTGCTTCCGGGTCAAACGCCTGAACAGAAGCGCCTGCTTCCCACAGCGTTTCCATCAGCACACGGCTGGAGGCTTCACGCATGTCGTCTGTATTGGGCTTGAATGACAGGCCCCAGAGTGCAAACGTTTTACCTTTCAGATCGTCACCAAAATGACGCTTGATGAAGGTAGGCAGCTTGTTTTTCTGGTTGTCATTCACATCTTCCACGGCCTGCAACAGACGTGGCTGATAGCCAATGGACTCAGCGGTACGGATTAGCGCCTGCACATCTTTCGGGAAGCAGGAGCCGCCGTAGCCACAACCAGGATAGATAAAGTGATAGCCAATGCGGGGATCAGAACCGATACCCTGGCGTACTTTCTCAATATCCGCGCCTAAACGTTCAGCCAGGTTAGACATCTCGTTCATAAAGCTGATTTTGGTTGCCAGCATGCAGTTAGCTGCATATTTGGTCAGCTCTGCGCTGCGGATATCCATCATGATCATGCGATCGTGGTTACGGTTAAACGGCTCATAGAGCTCACGTAACAGTTCTACCACGTCGTCGTTGTCGGTACCGACAACAATACGCTCTGGACGCATACAGTCATTAACTGCAGCACCCTCTTTCAGGAATTCAGGGTTTGAAACCACATCGAAAGTGATATTGGCATCACGCGCTTTCAGCGCTTCCGTCATTACTGCACGAACTTTGTCTGCTGTGCCAACCGGAACGGTTGATTTGTCGATAACCACTTTGTGATCGTTCATATGCTGCGCAATGGTGCGCGCTACGGCGGTCACATATTTCAGATCGGCAGAGCCGTCTTCATCAGGTGGAGTACCGACGGCAATAAACTGCATAACACCATGGTTTACGCCCAGCTCAGCATCAGTGCTGAACTTCAGACGACCCGCTTCGTAATTGGACATTACCAGCGGCGTTAAACCTGGTTCGAAAATAGGAATGATGCCTTTTTTCAGATTTTCGACTTTATTTGCGTCGACATCAATGCAGAGAACGTCATGTCCGACTTCGGCTAACACCGCAGCCTGAACCAGACCGACATAGCCGATACCAAATACAGTGACTTTCATCGAGTTATCCTGTGTTTATGAATTACTTTTTGTTGCCAACTGCGCCGTCGAGCCATTCAGAAAAATCTTTGCCCAACACCGGATGACGAACACCGTACTCAACGAAAGCCTGCATGTAGCCGAGCTTGTTACCACAGTCATGGCTCACGCCTTTCAGGTGATAAGCTTCAACAGTCTCTTTTTCCATCAGCATCGCGATGGAGTCAGTCAGCTGAACTTCGCCGCCTGCACCTGGAGGAGTTTTCGCCAGCAGTGGCCAGATGTCTGAAGAGAGAACATAACGACCCACTACCGCCAGGTTTGATGGTGATTCTGACGCTTTAGGCTTCTCAACCACACCGACCATTGGTGCGCTATCGCCTGGGTTTAGTTCTGCGCCCTGACAATCGACAACACCGTAAGCAGTAACATCAGCAACCGGCTCAACCATGATCTGGCTGCGGCCAGACTCTTCATAACGGCTCAGCATTTCAGCCAGGTTATCTTTGGTTGGGTTAGATTCATATTCGTCGATGATGACGTCTGGCAGGATGACGGCAAATGGCTCATCACCGATCAGTGGGTGTGCACACATCACTGCGTGACCCAGACCTTTAGCGATACCCTGACGGACCTGCATGATGGTGACGTGTGGCGGGCAGATCGACTGGATTTCGTCCAGCAGCTGACGCTTAACGCGTTTTTCCAGCATTGATTCCAGTTCGAAGCTGGTATCAAAGTGGTTTTCGATGGCATTTTTTGATGAATGCGTTACCAGCACAATTTCGTTGATGCCAGCAGCGATACACTCGTTAACGACATACTGGATTAACGGCTTATCAACCAGCGGTAACATCTCTTTTGGAATCGCTTTGGTAGCTGGGAGCATACGCGTACCCAAACCCGCTACCGGGATTACCGCTTTTTTTACTTTGGTATTATTGGCAGACATTAAGATACCTCTCTTATAGGCCGTTCAAGTTAATACTTGATATGTCGGTTTAAATTCGGAAATGAGTATATCAGTTAGTATCGAACGGATTTATCCTGGAAGGGACCAAACCGTCGAAATTAAGACTATTACCCAACTGTAAAGCTAAACTCTGGCCCTGTCTTCAGCGCCAGAATTCGTGTGTTATTACGGCTTATTCTTCCGTCGAAAGCATCAGCCGGATGCGCCCGCCCGCGCCCCAGACGTGGCATTGCCAGCTCTCTGCGCGCTGACTGATCTGGTTAAGATGGGTGCTGCCCATAGTGCCAAGGGGGACGCCATTACTGAGTTGAATCTGATGGGCATGAACATGGAGGGTGGCGTTTAATCCGGCCGAAACCAGGATTAAGTTTTTTAAACCTCGGTGATAATAACCCACCAGCAACGGGAACTGACCGCTCAGGTTCGCCTGACGCAGCAGCAAATTGACCTGCCTGAGCAGTCCGTTAAGCTCAGGCAAACGCTGTTTTTGCCCGGTCAGTTGTTCCTGTAGCAGGCCATTGAACAGCGCCCGCAGCAGGAGAGCCGCCAGTACTCCGTTGTCACCGGCACGCGTCACATCCAGACAGTAAAATGCCAGATCTTTATCTGAGAGCGCCGCAATATCCAGCACCAGCCCAGGCTGCTCCGCCATCGTCAACTGACGGTAGTTAACCCGACAGTTAGCAATCGTCTGTTGAACCGGTGGCTGGAGTTGCTTGAGCAGTTTGGCGGCTGCTTTTGGATCGCGAACCAGCGCATCCCAGTCCTGGAACAACTGCTCATCCTCTTCCACTTTCGAGGTGAACATAGAGGGATAGAGGCACTCATAGACCGCTTCACGGAAGCGTTCAAAGTTTTTCAGTGGCTTAAGCAGCACATCCTGCACCCCAAGACGCAGTACGTGAGCGATATCAGACATGTTTTCAGTGGCCGAAATGATTAAAATCGGCACGACGTTGCCACGAGTACGAATGTGCTCAACGAACTGAATGCCGCTCATGCGGGGCATTTCCAGATCGCAGATAATCAGGTCGACAGTATGCTGTTGTAGTTGTGCAATTGCTTCCAGACCATCTTCCGCTTGTAACGTCACAGCACCCATCGATAACAAAAATTGGTCCAGCAACGAACGGAAAACAGCCTCATCTTCGACAATGAGTATCTTTTTGCCGAGTAGTGGTTTTTCCATTCTTTCCCCCTGCGTACCAGATATTTCAATAGTGGTTCATAAAACGCAGTTGCGCCTTTCAGAATTGCCCGAAGTCACCGCTTTGAATGAACAACTTCATTATCTGCCACGGACCAGTGGTAATAATTCATCCATTTTCTTCTCTACGGCCACCCTGCCTGCCTCGATGGCCTCTTCAGCACGATGAAAGTCCAGCGTCGAAATCTGCGGACAGACCGGCTGAATCAAAACATCAGGCGGATCGCCTGCCATGCGGTTTCGCTTAAGACGGTTTTCCAGAACCTGTATAGAGGTAGACATTATCTCCATCGCACCAGGCGACTGAGACGCACGGCGTTGGGTAAAATTCACCAGGCGCTGTCGCAACTTTCCACCCCAACTCAATGCCGCTGCTGCGGCTTCTTCTTCACTGTTCTTAGGCGTAACGGAAAAGAGATCCTGCTGCATTAAATGCGCGTCATGCTGTAAATCAACGGCGATAACAATGTCTGCCCCCAGGGCGCGGGTCAGCGAAATCGGCACCGGATTGACCACAGCACCATCCACCAGCCAATACCCATTGTAGCCCACCGGCGGTAATAAACCTGGCATACTGCACGATGCGCGTACGGCCTGATGCAGATCGCCCTCGGTCAGCCAGAGTTCACGGCCGGTGCTGAGGTTAGTGGCCACCACACCAAAAGGTTTATTACAGTGTTCAATCGCATCATTGGGGATCAGTTGACGGACATGGCTGAACACCCGCTCGCCGCGTAACAGTCCGCCACGTTGCCAGGAGACATCCATCAGGCGAATGACATCCCAGTAGCGAAATGCACTGACCCATTTCTGCATCAGCGTCAGGCGGTTATTGACATAGGCAGACCCGACTAATGCCCCGACAGAGCAGCCTGCAACGACGTCGATCTCAATACCGGCACGCTCCAGCGCGTTGATCACGCCAATGTGTGCCCATCCTTTGGCGGCTCCAGACCCCAGAGCCAATCCAATTTTTACCTTTCTCATTTGTATCTGGTCCTGCCGTCAATACGTAGCGTCACAACGTGGGGTCAGCTAACATAGCGCGCCTGTGAAATCGACTCATCAATCCCTGGAGATAGTGTGTCAGAAACCTGCCCATGTTGTAGCGGAGAGCAGTATAGCGTATGTTGCGAGCCCTTTCTGCAGGGCAACCAGATTCCTGTTACAGCTGAACAACTTATGCGATCCCGCTATTGCGCTTATGTTCAGCAAAATGCGGAATATCTGGTTGCGACCTGGCATCCTGAGAAACGTCATCCGGAGTTGTCAGGGCTTTTATCTGAAAGTTTTCCCGATACCGTTTGGCTTAGCCTGAATGTAACCCGTTGTAATCATGGAAGCCATGAGAACGAAGCTTTCGTCACTTTTTTTGCGCGATATCGCGAGAAAACCAACATTCACTCTATTCATGAGTGTTCACGCTTTCTTCGCGAGGATCAACGCTGGTACTATGTTGACGGTACAAAACCGCCCGTGGGGCGTAACGATCCCTGCCCGTGCGGCAGTGGAAAAAAATTCAAAAAATGTTGTGGTTAAGCTGACAGCTGCCCCAGCGGTTTACTCCTAAAGCTTTGACAGGACTCGATTGAGATGCAAGCGCAAACCATGCAAAGAAAAGTTTTACGAACCATTTGTCCCGATGCAAAAGGTCTGATCGCCAAAATCACCAATATTTGTTACAAGCACGAACTCAATATCGTGCAGAACAATGAGTTTGTTGATCATCGCACCGGGCGTTTTTTCATGCGCACCGAACTGGAAGGAATTTTCAACGATAATACGCTGCTCGCCGATCTCGACAGCGCTTTGCCAAAGGGATCAGTGCGTGAACTGCACAGCGCCGGTCGTCGTCGCGTGGTGATTCTGGTCACCAAAGAAGCGCACTGTCTGGGCGACCTGTTGATGAAGAGCGCGTTTGGTGGCCTGGATATGGAAATCGCGGCAGTCGTCGGTAACCATGACACTTTACGTTCGCTGGTTGAGCGTTTCGACATTCCATTTGTGCTGGTGAGTCACGAGGGGCTGACACGGGAAGAGCATGATAATCGCATGGTGGAAGAGATTGACCGCTATCAGCCCGACTACGTGGTGCTGGCGAAATATATGCGCGTTCTGACACCGGCTTTTGTGCAGCGTTATCCGAACCAGATTATCAATATTCACCACTCATTCCTGCCCGCCTTTATCGGTGCCCGCCCTTATCATCAGGCTTATGAACGCGGCGTGAAGATCATCGGTGCCACCGCGCACTATGTGAATGACAATCTCGATGAAGGCCCCATCATCATGCAGGATGTGATCAACGTCGATCACAGCTACACCGCTGATGAGATGATGCGCGCCGGTCGCGACGTAGAAAAAAATGTCCTGAGCAACGCACTCTACAAGGTGCTGGGGCAACGCGTGTTCGTTTACGGCAACCGCACGATTATTCTTTAATCAACCCGTGAGCTGAATTGTCTGCAGATTCAGCGCTACGCGTAAAAAGTGGGCAAACAGTTATGGTTTTGCCAGTGGGCGCTTTACACCCCTATCGCATTTGGTATGATGCGCCCCGCTTTAAGAGAGAAAGATTCAGGCCATGGTGGGATTCCCGAGCGGCCAAAGGGAGCAGACTGTAAATCTGCCGTCACAGACTTCGAAGGTTCGAATCCTTCTCCCACCACCATCTGAATCTGAATCATCTTAAGCCACTTCAATATATCCCTGGTGGGATTCCCGAGCGGCCAAAGGGAGCAGACTGTAAATCTGCCGTCACAGACTTCGAAGGTTCGAATCCTTCTCCCACCACCATTTTGCATATCACATACATCCCAAAACATTACCTGAGCTTCCTGCTCTGCCAGAAAATCCTCTTTATCTAATTCGCACAATCATCCCCTGTTCTGTCATGACTTTATGCATAAAAAT
Organism: Pantoea sp. WMus005; assembly: GCF_013415305.1. Classification (GTDB taxonomy): domain Bacteria; phylum Pseudomonadota; class Gammaproteobacteria; order Enterobacterales; family Enterobacteriaceae; genus Pantoea; species Pantoea rara. The sequence continues at coordinate 917,377 of NZ_JACBXU010000001.1, read as the reverse complement.
CGCTACCATCTCCGGCTATCACTTGCTGAACAATGGTCGATCTCATGAAATTTGTTTCATTTAACATCAATGGTTTGCGTGCCCGCCCGCATCAGCTTCAGGCGCTTGTCGAAGAGCATCAGCCCGATGTTATCGGTCTGCAGGAAACCAAGGTACATGACGACATGTTCCCGCTGGAAGAGGTGGCAAAACTGGGCTATCACGTCTTCTTTCATGGTCAGAAAGGCCATTATGGCGTGGCGTTGCTAACTAAAGCTGAGCCAGTGTCAGTGAGCCGGGGTTTTCCGGGTGATGATGAAGAATCCCAGCGCCGCCTTATCATCGCGGAAATCCCCAGCCCGATCGGCGACATTACCGTAATCAATGGCTATTTCCCGCAGGGCGAAAGTCGCGACCACCCCACCAAGTTTCCGGCGAAAGAGAAGTTCTATCGCGACCTGCAGCGTCTGCTGACTGAGGATCTGCCTGCCGATAAACCGGTTCTGATTATGGGCGACATGAATATCAGCAGTACCGATTCGGATATTGGTATTGGCGAGGATAGCCGCAAGCGCTGGCTGCGCACCGGAAAATGCTCTTTCCTGCCGGAAGAGCGCGAGTGGATGGATCGCCTGCTGAGCTGGGGACTGGTTGATACCTGGCGTGAGCAGAATCCGGACGTGGCGGACCGTTTCTCGTGGTTTGATTATCGTTCGAAAGGGTTTGATGATAATCGTGGTTTACGTATCGATCTGGTGCTGGCAAGCAAAAACCTGGCATCTCACTGCATCGAAACCGGCATTGATTATGCTATCAGGAGCATGGAAAAACCTTCTGACCATGCACCTGTCTGGTCAACCTTCCGCTTTTAAGTGACGGTCGCGTGGCAGAGCGCCACGCGACGCCTATTTCACTATCTTCCAGATAAGGTTGTTGGTGCCAATGGAGTGTTCATCACGGGTGCATTGCAGTAACACGCCCTCTGATTTCACCACCGCACCTTCTGTGTAGTTGCGGTTCTCGAAGATACAGCAGCGAAGACAGTCTGGCTGCCGTCTCTCAGACTGCGACCAGGCTTCTGGCGGAATATCCACCACCACATCGGTGTTGCCACCATTATTACCCTGCGGTGGCATCGACTGATAATGACTGTTGGCCTGCACTGCGCTGGTCGCCAGCGTCAGGGCGACGACCAGTAATACTGAATAACGCCTCATTCCGTCTCCTTCACTTTACGTCTGGTTTTGCGCACCGGACGTTTCTGGCCGGTGGACGGTAATCCCCGAAAGGCATGCACCGCAGGCTGCTGTCGCGCCTGCTGGATAATTCCGGTTAAGGTCTGCACCAGCGGCTGCATGAACTCATCATAGCGACAGGCCTTTTCGCTGATACGCGTCAATGTTGATTCCCACTGCGCGGTCATATCCGGGCGGGCTGCCAGTTCGGGTAAAGAGTGAATTAAGGCACGTCCAGCATCAGTCGAATTGATGTAACGTCCCTTCTTCACCAGGAAGCCACGACGAAACAGTAATTCGATAATGCCGGCGCGTGTGGCTTCCGTTCCTAAACCATCGGTCGCACGCAGCACTTTCTTTAATTCTTTATCCTGAACGAAACGGGCAATACCGGTCATGGCTGAAAGAATGGTGGCGTCAGTAAACGGCCGTGGCGGCTGGGTCTGCTTCGACAGCACCTCGCCCCGCTCGCACAGAAGCTCATCCCCTTTCGCCACCACCGGCAGCGGCATGCCGTCGTTCTCTTCATCCCGCTCTTTGCTGCCCAACAGCGCGCGCCAGCCCGCCTCTGCGAGGAAGCGTGCTTTAGCCACAAATTTTCCGCCCGCGATATCAAGATCGATGACACATTTGCGGAACACAGAATCCGGGCAGAACTGCATCAGATACTGGCGCGCCACCAGCTCATAAATATTCTGTTCGTTTTCACTAAGCTTAACGGCGCTGGCGCGGGCCGTGGGAATAATGGCGTGGTGGGCATCCACTTTTTTATCATCCCAGCAGCGGTTTCTGCGATCGACATCGAAATCGGCCGGTGGGGTCAGCAGTGACTGATGCGCCTGTATCGCCTTTAACACCGCATGACGACCGGCAAAATGCTCTTCAGGCAGATAGCGGCTGTCCGAACGGGGATAGGTAATCAGCTTGTGGGTTTCATAGAGCCGCTGGCAGGTATCCAGCACCGTCTGTGCACTGAGTCCGTAGCGTTTAGCGGCCTCAATCTGCAGACTCGAGAGGGAGAATGGCAGCGGAGCTACTTCATTTTCGCGCTTATCGCTGTAGGCACTGACAATCGCGGGCTGGCCGGTAATGCGCGCCACCACATGATCCGCCAGCGCGCGTTTAAGCAGACGGCCCTCTTCATCCTGCCAGGGCTCACAGGCTTCGCTGGGGATCCAGCTGGCGATAAACCGGGTGCCGTCAGGCGTTAATATATTCGCTTTCACTTCGAAGTAATCTTTCGGCACGAAGTTTTCGATCTCTTCATCGCGCCGTACCACCAGCCCCAGCACCGGCGTCTGCACCCGGCCAACCGACAGCACGCCGTCATATCCCGCGTTACGTCCCAGCAGCGTCCAGGCGCGAGTCATATTGATGCCATAGAGCCAGTCTGCACGAGCACGGGCCAGTGCAGAGACGCACAGCGGGATAAATTCGCGATTTTCACGCAGCCGGTTTATGGCCCGATCCACCGCCTGAGGGTTGAGATCGTTGATCAGACAGCGCTGCACTTTTTTGCGTTTCTCAGCGGGCAGATTCAGGTAATCAAGTACCTCATCCACCAGCAACTGCCCTTCCCGATTACTGTTACAAGTCTTTTTATGAAACCATCTATCAAACTGATTTTATTGACTTTTATTAATTTCATAATTCTAGTAGATTCACAAAATTTTTATACAAACACCTTTAAATAGCAAGCTAGTCTTCAAAACACGCATTTGTAACTGACTTGAAACAACTTAGATAAGAAAGTTAATTTTCACTAAAAATTATTCAAAATGATTTATGATATTATGACATAATATGATTGTTCTTTGAACTGCCAAATATCTTGTATATTCATCAAATCATAAGGTTACATACAATGGCACCTGGCGACCTAGACTTAAATGATGAAAAATACGTAAAATACATAATTCTTCTTACCTATCCCTATGACTCCACACAAATTAACTAGCTATTGATAAGGATAAAAAATAGTGAATGAAATTGCAGAAATCTCCAAAAAAATATTCAGGTTATTTTCGACAGATCAAGACTCTCATGCGGAGCAGCAAAACGATGGTAGGTACTATAAAAAGCATGGAAGAATAACTTCTGTTAAAATCGAACAAATGCTTAAGGACCACGGATCAATAGCGGTTTACCAGCGGAATATTGATAATAGTATTAAATGGATTTGTTATGACTTTGACATTATTAAGTCTCAACTATCCGAATCTAAAAGACAAAATGCACAAGTTGAACTCGATTTAGCAGTAACTAAGTTTTGCAACTTTTTAATAAAAAAAGAAATATCATACTTCATTGAACACTCAGGAAATAGAGGGATTCATATATGGATCACCTTTAACAAATCTATATCATTAAAAAATGGTCATGAAATATCATCATTATTACTTGAACATGCACAGCTAAATTACAATTCAGAAATCATTGCGATAGATTTATTCCCACATTCTAACAAAGTTACAAATAGTGTAGGCTCGTGCGTAAAACTACCTTTATCTAAACATAAAAAATCCGGGTGCTATTCATTTTTCTTAAAAGGAGTCGATTCTATAGAGAATGCCTGCCCTCCCCAATCACTATCTCAAGAATTTTTACTGGCACAAAAAATAATAGTCGACACACATATACCCGTATCAGTTGAGCAAATTGAAAAAACTTTCAATGTGTTTCTATCGCTACACCATACTTCATACTTCGAAGCCAGAATAAAAGAAATTAGGGTTGATGATTTTAGTTTGGATGAATTGTTTAAACATTGGGAAAAACACCCACCTTTAAAAAACTTAAAAAATAAAATAGAAGAGCGTAACTTAAATAATCAAGAGCGGAAGTTATTAGTAGGCATACTCGGCAATGTAGTTGGAAAGGATTTGAAAAAAATAGGTGAAAAAATCCTACTCAAAATATTTGAAATGCAGCAGAACTATAACAAAGAAATAACAATAAAAGCAATAGATATGCTTTCTTCGTTTTACTTTCCGACTAAAGAACAGATTGAAGACATACTTAAAGAAAGATTTGATAAAACAGTTACAGATGTGAGCCTTTTGGATGCGATTTTAATAAAAGTTATCAGCTTCGATCAAGGCCATTTCGATTTCTGCATAACAGACGTAGAAGTAACAAGAAATGCAGAGATGAAATACCTTATACAAAATGATGAGGCTCAATCTCGAAAAGTTTTCAATGAGCTTTGTATAATCAGGCCTGACGAGTATTTATCAAACATCAGAAGCTTTATTGAAAATTACTCCAGAGACAAGGTTAATTTCTACAAGCATTTTAGGAAAGAAAGCGATAAAGAAAGAGAGTTGATAAGCCTTGAGTGTCTCGAACGGATGACAACAAGTCTGGTTCTAAAGCAAATTCAGCATTTTTTCAATCTACCAAATAGCAATTCGAGTCATGGGTATAAGGTTCAAAATGGTTTTAAAAATGGTTTCATATTTGAACCATGGCTCTACCTTTGGATTCAATTCTTATATAACATTTCAACATTCATCAATAATCCGGACTACTCAGATTGTTATATAATAAAAGCAGACATTGCGTCTTTTTATAACAAAGTAGATCATGACAAACTTAAGAGAATGCTGTTAGATAGCTCTCCACTAAGCATTATCAAGGAAAAACTAGCATTATTAGATAGTCAATCCTTAGAGAAATATAAAAAATTGATAACAATTTGCCTTGATATTTCCAAGGCTACCGTTACTGATGACAAAGGATTACCACAAGGCCCAGCGTTTGCAAGATTCTTTGCAGAGTTATATTTATATGAAATCGATAGTAAATTTGAGGGATTATTAAGCAATGATTCAATATTACTTTATCAACGTTATGTTGATGATATTTTTATTGTATGCAAAAGTGAAAATGAAGCTAAAGAGATGCTATCATTTCTTGAGTCTGAGCTTAGTGTATTAGGTCTTGAAATAAAACATAGTAAAACCCTTATAAAAAAAGTCGCAGACTTTTCTCCCGATTATGATAAATATCGATCTCAGTCAAAGTATTCAGTAGATAGAATTTCCACCAATTTCTCAACCGCGACCAACGAAGAAAAAAGTCATGCTATAAACGAATTTATCAGTCTCATACAGTCGGATACTAAACAGGATGATTACTCATTCATTTTTTCTCACCTTAGAGGGGTTGCTGAGGTTGAACCATTAAAAAACGATGAGATAGATGATATTCTTACTAGCGGGATAGGTAGAGGGAGTTTATATCGCAATCTTTTCAATCATATTCTGGAAGATGAAAAAAACTGGCATTATATAACAGCAGCTAAAAATTACAATTCGCTTCAATCAGAAGTGCTCACTTCAACGGTAATAAATTTTATTGAAGAAGGGAAAAATAGTCATGATAAATTTTTAGATTTGATGAATGATGTTTATCACAAATTAACGCTAACCAAGATGGTAAATGAGCACTTATTACAGATGAATCTATTAATAGGGCTCGACGTTGATTATCAAAAAATGTCAGCTAATTCAATAGTCGATGTAGTGAGTGCATTTCCACTTCGATTAAACATAAAAACCACAGCCCCCCTACTGGAACAAATAAACACTGAATTAAATAGCATGAATGATAAAAATAAAATCATAAATGTGCTATATGCTTTATCACGTACGGCGCACATTGAGGCACATGAATTAAAAAAGATTTCATCTCTATTTTTCTCTTACGTTGCCTTAAATATGGTAAGTAAAGAATTCACTCAAAAACAGGAATTCATCAACGAAAGTCTTAGCTACACAATAAAATACCACTACCTCATTTCTTTGTTTTCATTATCTAAGGTCAATACATCTCGTGATTTGCTAGTCAGCATGTGGAAGTATTGTGCCTGTATGTATAACAATATCAAACACAATGTTAATGAAAAAATTGACTATGGATGGATACATAAAATTGCATCACTTGAATTAGATCAGAACAAGTTATACGTTTTATTATCGTCAATTGTAGATGGGGAAATATTCAGAGGAACATTAGACAAGAGATCAGTTTTTAAAACTTACCATACACTTTTGTTAATAAGACTTTCAGAAAAGATTTCAGAATGGAAAAGCGATGAAATAGATGCATTACTCGAGAAAATAAGTAAAACATCTAATTTCTACGAATGGATCATAAACAGAGAGCAAACTGACTTACTTCCGAATTCTAGAGAGTGGTTTGACAGTAATATAATATATAATAACACCATAATGCTTAAGCGTGGTAATAGCGTTCTGATTAGAAAGCCTTATGAGCTTTTCTATAATAAAAAAAATGTAGAAATCGCAGAAGATGGTTATGGTGAAATCATTGAAAGCTATAATACGAGTGAGCTCAATACAGTACTAGGTGTTATTTCTAAACTTAACTTTAAACAGTTCATAGAATTCTTGACAAATGAACTTGATCATAGAAATGAATACGGTCTTCCTAATATTTTCACTAACACACTTTTAGTTAGAGAAAACACTCTCAAACCTTTTACTAATGAAATTTACTCACCAAGATATTTCATATTCGAAGAAAACAACGAATTAGTCTCTATAAAAGAAAACTCCATTAAAGTTTTTATTGAGCTCATGTTTAAAAAATTTTCTGAGGCAACAGACACCTCATCAATTGAAATTTATGAAAAGTACATAGCTAAAATACCCGATGAAATTGATCTGGTTATTTTTCTAAAAAACCTCTCTAGACAACTCAAAGCATTTAATGAAATGGACGATGTATCTTCTATTATTTTAATTGACCTTTCAATTGCTTCTGCATTATATAGCAGCATTGCCGAAAAGAACTCTCCCCTTTCGAGCTTTGAAAAATTCACTGAGTTTTATCTTCCGAATGAAGAATTCTCGCATAGCACCTACGTTTATTCGGTAGATGACACTATGTCCATTGATGACTCAAATCCTAAGAGTATGATTAATACCATTCTAAATACAATTACAAAAACTAAGGATTCAGCTTTCCCGTTTCTGATGTTAGATATTGAAAATGGTCTCATTGATTATCAAAACTCTATTCAACACATCCTTTCTAAGGATGAAGGAGAGTTTTTAGTTAGCATCGAATCCTTTATCCGTTGTCAAGTAAAACTCATAACTTATACCCGAACTCTTGAACTAGGTAACAACGAAAGCTTTGATTATTCACATGTAAAATATATCAATTACACAGGTTATTGTATTGAAGAAATTTCTTTATCGCACTCTCACTATATCAATAAAGCTTCGCATATTTATCATAGTAAGATTGGAGATTTCATTTACTTAATTGCTTTACCTCCATCGTTTTCAAAAACCTTCAAGTATATCAATTATTTATCTAAAACATTAACACCTCAACGTCCTAGGACCTTCACACCATATGAGATAAACAAGGTCAACATCTCAAACATAGACAGATTTGAGCATGCTGTGCACGTTATTAAACATCATAAAGACATCCAACACCATGTTGCAAAAGATATATTAATTAAATGGCTATCGACTTTTCCTGAAAAGTATCGTGAAATTTTCGTACTGCTTATAGCATCGCACCAGTACATCACTTCAACTGAAATAGATTTATTCTGCGGCCGTATTCTAGAGCTAATAGAAAATAATGAAAATGCAATGTTGATAAAAAAAGTTGAGGATTATAATGGCACTATAAGATGTTTTCATAAAAGCGCCAAGTTGAGTCGAAAAGTATCTTCTTTAGATCCAGCCTTAATCGACATTGAACGTTCTCAAGAGCTATCCATCATAGTAGATGTAATTATTAGTGGCACACAAATATGTCACGCAATGAATTTCTATATTACGGGTTCAGGAAATAATAATTGTTACTTTGATGGTATAGATAAATATGGTATACCTCTGAATACCAAACTTGAAAAAGTTACTAAGCTAAAAATTCATTGTATCTTATATACACAACACTCTATCGTAAAAATAGAAGAATCCCTAAAAAAAATAATGCCATCTCTAAAAGAGGTAGAAGTATTAGGTGTTAGGAATATTGGTGACGATGCCTACTTTGGATCAACAACAGCTATTGGAAATAATGACAAAGAGAAGATTTATGAAATGCTATGTGATGAAGAAGAGTGCCTCTTAATATATAGCTACCTTAAACACCCTGCTATCAAAAATAAAGAATTCCGTACTCGTTATGTTCTAACTACTGAAAAAATTGCAAAAACTAATTTAGTTGCTAGATTCCAATCACTACCAAAAATGTGCTTCAGCTTTTTGTATTTTGGATTAAAAAGTAATAGTGACCTTCACCCCATGGATAGAATTTTAGAATCGAATGATATGAAATAAAATGGTAAGGGTGCTAATTTTCTTAGCACCCTATATCTAGTAAATAACGTAGCAGGTAATTATTTCATTAAAATTATAATTCCTCTTAAAAAAATAAACATTCACTTTTAGAAATCGTCCGATGACCTCCTTCCACTATCCGTGACACGCTAAATTAGATATCTGACTAAAGTAGAACAGTTAAGTCAGGTAATGCGTCTTAAATTAAGCCATCCCCGTTAGTTATTACTGGATAAACTTTTAAGTAAGAATAGTTAAACTTCACAAAAACAAATTTATGATTGAAAAATTACAGGTTTATCCATATTTTCACGGAAATATCGATATCGATATCGAAGTCGAGAGTTGTGTTTCCAATTCTTAGCCCATTTTATTGGCTTTGTTGAATAAATCGAACTTTTGGCTGTAATCAGGATCAGATCACCACATTCCTGATCCCGTAGCGATATCCCGTGGCAAAACAAAAGTTCAAAATCACTAACTGGAACGCCTACAACAAGGCGCTCGTCAATCGGGGCTCGCTGACATTCTGGTTGGATGAACAGGCCATACAGGCCTGGTACGATGAACCCCAAACGTCTTCACGTGGCCGTCCGCAACACTATTCTGAGCTCGCCATTTCCACCGTACTGATGCTCAAACGCATCTTTGGCCTCACACTTCGGGCCGCTCAGGGTTCGTTGATTCCATTTTTAACTTAATGAAGCTCTCGCTCCGTTGCCCGGATTATTCCTGCGTCAGCAGGCGAGCTAAGTCCGTCAGCATCCCTTTCAAAAATCCCACGCGCGGCGAGATTGCTCACCTGGTTATCGACTCCACCGGCTTAAAAGTCTTCGGTGAGGGCGAGTGGAAAGTGAAAAAGCATGGTCAGGAAAAACGCCGCGTCTGGCGCAAACTACACCTGGCCGTGGACGCCGATACCCACGAGGTTATCTGTGCTGACCTATCTCTTAACAACGTGACCGATGCGGAGGCATTCCCGGGGCTTATCCGCCAGACCCACCGGAAAATCCAGGTAGCTTCAGCCGACGGAGCTTATGACACAAAACGGTGTCACGACGAGCTGCGTCGTAAGAAAATCAAGGCGCTTATCCCACCACGGATCCGTGCAGGTTACTGGCCGATGGAGTATGCCGACAGAAATCAGGCGGTGGCGAGGCAGCGGCTTACGGGAAGCAATGCGTACTGGAAATGGAACAGGGCTTATAACCGACGTTCGGTGGCCGAAACGGCGATGTACCGTGTAAAACAGCTGTTTGGTGGGCATCTTACGCTGCGGGATTACAATGCGCAGGTTGGAGAAGCTATGGCCATGATCCGTGCCTTAAACAAAATGACGCGTGCAGGGATGCCAGAAAGTGTGCGAATTGCCTGAGGAGCTTACTGACAGGGGGAGTTTTTATCTAAATCCGATTTATTCAACAAAGCCCATTTTATTATACAAGTGGGTAAATCATCGCAAGAACCAGATAAATACGAACCTCGTGCTGACCTCAATTTCGGTGGATAATTGCGGTGCGCAATACAATGAAGATAATAGTAGTTTTTCTTTAGGTATGTATTGAAATATTTATGGTAATAGCAACGAAGATTTGTATACTAGCAAAAAGTTACTCTTTGATAAGTACGAATACATAATTTTTTATACTGCGGTATAAGTTTTTTCATCTCACTTCCTGGATAATTTAATTACCCAGAAGCGATCCTCATCATAGTGATCCATGCCCAATTTTTCATAAAAATCATATACTTTTACGCAATTTACTAATCAGACTCAGTTTTGCCTGTTCATCCAGATTATTAAACAGGCAAACGAGTTCTGCACTCAGCTCATCTTCACAAAAAAAGTAACTCAGCGGGACACCAAGCTCTCTAGCCAGCTTTTTCAGCATATCTATATCTGGGATATGCCGCCCCTTTTCGTAATGATTCATACGTCCGCTAGCCGAGCCTTCATCCATACCAGCTCTGATCCCCAAGTCCTTTTGGGACAAACCGGCTTTTTTTCTGGCCTGCCTGAGTCGTTCTGGGAAGGGGTTATTCTGCAAAGTATTTTCATCATCTGACGTCTCGGATGCTTAGATTGTCTAAGTTTCTCTCACTCCTGTATACTTAGCAATCCTAAGTTTTTGGCCTGTGAGTTTTTACCGATATGAACCAAGGGATCTCATTCAGCAGCAGTAAAAAATTTCGTCATATTTTGAACCAGCTCAGAAATCATAAAGTACTACGCAGTCAATTGATTAATATAGCAATTACTGAATTTCAACTCACGGAGAAACAGGCTGCAGGGCTGATTGACCGTGGTATCTATCAGCTAAGGCATCAAGGCCTTGTAAAGGCAGATGGGAAGGTAAAAAATATTAGTTACCAGTTTTCCTTTGGTGTGATAAATCATCCACCACTTCATGTCGTTAATGATGCAACGCTTTTGCTCTCTTCTGAAAAGAAAAAATTAGAAAAAGAATTGGCGCAGATCCGCTACGAGCTGGAGGCCTATCAAGAGTTTCTGGAAAAAATACCGAAAAAAAAGCTTAAAATAATGAGATTACAACAAGATACTGCTGAAAAACTAAATCAGCTAAATGGCAAGCTACAAGCAGTTAACCAGCTGTTATCTCTGTAAACAAAGGAGGATGCCAAATAGAGGACATCCTTCTTTGTCTAGGGTCTTGCTATGCGGCATAGCATATTTTTTTACTACACGAAGTAATATCAACCTCAGCATCAATTGCGATCAGTCTTCACTCTGCCTTTTTACTGACTTTTTTACTGCAGTTTTTTTATAGGAGGCCTTACCTAATCCTCTAAGCCCATCAAAACGGATATTGTCCACTTGATGAATAAACTCGTGCAAACCATCAACCATTGGTTGCATAAACTGACCATACTTGATTTTTTTCTCAGAAATCGCTTCTAGTTGGGACTCCCAATGTGCAGTCATATCTGGCTTGGTCATGGCTTCCGGCAGGGACAGAATCAATCGTCGGCCAATATCCGTAGCATGAATTTCTTTGCCTTTTTTGGTCAGATAGTCGCGCTTAAATAACAACTCAATGATGCCTGCTCTGGTCGCTTCTGTTCCCAATCCATCGGTTTCTCTAAGTACCTTTTTAATCGCTCTGTCAGTCACGTATCTGGCAATGCCCGTCATAGCTGATAGTAAAGAAGCATCGGTAAAGTGGCGTGGCGGTGAAGTCTGTTTTTCATCGAGCTTGCCATCGACACAGAGTACCCCCTCCCCTTTGATAACATTTGGCAATCTTACAGCTGAAAACTCGGGATCTTCAGATGATGATTTCCTCTCCGGCAATAGTGCCTTCCAGCCTTTATCCACAACCTCTTTCTGCCTGCTGATAAACAATCCGCCACCGACTTCGGTATCGATCTGCTTTTCTTGATATTGAAAAGGTGGATAGAACTGCATCAGATACTGTCTGGCAACCAGTTCATAGATGTTCTGCTCATCAAGCGACAGACGACTCGTATCAACCCCACGACTGGTCGGGATAATCGCATGGTGCGCACTGACCTTATCATCATTCCACGCCTTAGATTTAACTGACAGATCGGCAATTTCAACAGCTGTCGCCAGTCCTGGGACGGTTTTAGCGATCGCTTGAGTGACTCTATGTATATCGCCAAAGTGTCCGCTGGGTAGATAGCGACAATCTGAACGAGGATAGGTAATCAGCTTATGTTTCTCATATAGCTGCTGGCACACATCCAGCGTCTTCTGGGCATTGAGATTAAAACGTCTGGAAGCATCGATTTGCAGTGCGGACAAGTTATAGGGTAATGGCGGGGCTTGTTTTGCACGTTCTTCGGTTACAGCAACCACGGTTCCTTGCTGGCCTGTTACCTTCTTTAACACGGTTTCAGCCAGCTTTTTCAGTATCAGTCGCCCATCTTCATCCATATAGGGTTCACAGGCGGCACTCGGTTTCCATTTTGCTGTATAAATTTGGTCTTTATCGGTTTTAAGATCGATAAACACGTCATAAAAGGGTTTAGAGACAAAATTCTCGATTTCTAAATCACGATTAACGACCAAACCTAATACCGGCGTCTGTACCCGTCCTACAGACAGCACACCGTTATAACCCGATGACTGCCCTCTTAAGGTACATAAACGGGTCATATTGATACCATAGAGCCAGTCAGCGCGTGCACGCGCTAATGCTGAAGTAGCCAGAGGGATAAAGTCGATATTGCGGCGTAGATCATTTAACGCACGTTGAATAGCATCAGCGTTCATATCGTTAATTAAACAGCGCTTAGCTGCTTCACGTTTCTCTTTTGGGACACCGCAATAATTGATAATCTCATCAACCAGAATTTGCCCGACCCTATCGGGGTCGCCCATATTGACCAGCACATCTGCTTCGTTAATCAATTTTTTTATAACGTTGAATTGCTTCTGCGTGGCAGGCTTTACCGAGTGTTTCCACTCTATTGGCACTATAGGTAAATGCTCTCTGCGCCACTTTTTAAAGTCAGGGTTATAGGCATCAGGCTCAGCCTGTTCGAGTAAATGGCCAATACACCAAGTCACCACATCACCGTTTGCGGTTCTAATAAACCCGTCCCCTTTTTGATGTGGTTTAGGCAGAACATCAGCAACTGCCCTGCCCACACTTGGTTTTTCAGCTATGTACAAAATCACTGACTTCTCCTGCTGCTTATATCAACAACCTTGAGTGCTGATACTTCCCTTTCCAGATCCTCGATCTTATCTAATGCTTCGAACAAAGAGAATTCTAACTGAGCATTTTTAGCAATAATCTTATCGCAGAAGGCTTTGATATCGTCTCGTTGAGACCTGTAACGCTCTTTTAACTCGTGTTGTTTGTCCCTTTGTACGCGCATTTTATCCACCGAGGCTTTACCTGACTCGATAGTAGACACTGCGTTATCGAGCTTTCTTTCGTGAAGAGCTCTTTTAGCTTTCTGGACAAACTCATCGTAGTAGTAGATCCCCCCCGAACTCAGACCCGCTTCCTGATTGATACGGCTCAGACTTACTCGCCCATCGTGGGGAGTCCGCTCCGGGACGCCGTTCAACAAACGTTCAAGTGCCCGTTCAAGCCTGATTATGGTCTGTTTACCTCGGTCAGAGAGAGTCTCTTCATCAATCATCAATAGATATCCTTTTTATTAAAAGCAACATGCTCAAGATGATGCTCTGATAAAACCTGCTCAATTGCCCTGATTTCGTAAAATAATTTCGAGGTAACATTCGGCATATCCAGCCCAAGAGATTCAATATCATTATATTTTATAATTAACTTTTCTCTGATATTAACGAGTGTTTTTGCCTTGTCTTTTGTGACAATTTTATACTGGCAAGTCGTCATATCACAAATTCGGTCACAATCTGGGTTAGTGCAGTATCCTCCAGGGTGTTCAACTATCGAAAGCCGACCATCCTGAACTTGCTTACGAATTTCTTCTCGATTTAAGTAGATACGCGTGTCACCCTCAGCCCTAAGGTTTTTAATTCTTTTCCCTTCATGACCAGCTAATGTTTCAGCTTCATTATAAATATGGTAAAAAACATCTGTCATATAGTTCTGGTTTTCACCCGCAATTTCATACTGTAGATCTTTGTCAATCATCATATCAACATAAGAAGCGATATTGGCCTGATTGGCATACCAAGATGTCATGGCTATATTCATATGCTTAAATTGATACTTAATATCGAGCAGAGAAGCCAACTTATTACGCACCAGATAAACAGCAAATGTCCGACGAAATGCATGGGGATGAACCTTCAACATTTGTCCAATTTTAAGCTCACCTTTTCTTGAGGGGTTTAGTAAGTCGAACTCTTGAACATCATTTTTTGTAGCACGATATCCAATGGATTTAACGAAGGTGTTAAGAGAATGGGCTAATGATTGTTTTCCAACCTCAGGTCGATGTCCTCGCATATAGGGAAGCGTAACAAATAAGCTGTCTACCTTTTCAAGAAAAGCATTTCTTTCATCAGGATGTACTATTGAATCCGCTTTTGCTCTCCACTTTTCACGCGCAAAGCTAAATGCATCCCAAAGCAGTAAGATAGATTTTTTAACACTCGGTATCGTTACCCATGAGGTGTGTCGTGCTACCCCTCCTGCATTAGGTTTGGTATCAAGACCATGCAAAACAGGAACTGTCATACCTGCATATTTCTTCTCTTGATAGGAATAAATATCAAAAGACTTTATCTCACTATCCCGACAGCCAGTAAATGCCGCAATCACGGTATAACAGGCTCCACGGAGCCAGGATAACCATGAGCCGCTATAGTCAAATTGAATATCAATTTTTTTTGGTAGCTGTTTAATATTCTTAAGTGCATATCTTCTTGCGGAAATATTAGACTTATAGCGTTTTGATAATTCTAAATACTCAGACACATAATCATCATAGCATGAAGATATTTCATTTCTATAAGGATAATAAGCTTCAACAACGCTCAGTGCCTCACCATAATATTTAGACGCAATAGATTCTGGAATGCATACTGCTTGTGAGACTGATGCACCACTCACAGATAAATATAATGCTAGTTCTTCGTTATTCTTTATCTCTCTGGTTATTACTTCTGCATTATGCAAATGAGATAAAAAAATAAGATTATTCTTCCATGTTTTAAACTTTAAGCTTTTACTTTTGGCTTCAACTAATAACCGCCTAAAACCCTCATCATCATCAATAAAGTCATATGATACTCCATTACATCTAGTGATGCATTTTTCAAAAATAACAGCACCCTCAATGATATTTTTAATAGCACTTTTTTTGGACTTTAAGCTATCATTTGATATCACCTCGTGAACTAGGTATTTTACTGTCGACTTGAACGTACCAGATAATCTGGAGAAAGAAACGTTAAAGCCTAATGACCATAAATACCACTTATCAGAACCATAGTAGCTATATGGATTGCCTTCAGTGTCAAAAGAAACGATCAGATCATCATAAATATTATTACTATCAATAAATTTCAGAACTTCTTTCATCAGTAAATACCCAGCATTAATTCCAGGTCATTCGTATCCAGCCAAAGGGGATGCACTCCATCTAGGTACTTATCATAGGCCCTCTTATACACCGCAGCATGCTCCTTTTTCATTCTTTCTATGATGACCTGAATAGTATTATTTACCTTATTCAGTAAGTTTGATGGCCGGGAGTTAATAGCAGGCCTTGTCACTGTTTCCAGAATAACATCATTAAAAGAGAGTAAAAGCCAGATATCATCAACCTCAGCAATAATAGCGTGGTGCCTGCATCCATAACACTCAAGGAATTTATGACAAGCCACCACATCATGATTTTCAGCCAGACCATTTTTGACCAAAACCTCTTTTACTTTTATCGCTTTATCCTTAAATGCTCCACCGCATCTTAAGCCATTGGTCAACTTTTTAAATTTCTTGCTGGCTTCGCTCTCTTTAAGCGGGTCGTGGTACAGGAATGCACTCTCAGTGATGGCCTTATCTAACGGCTTTCCCAAGGCAGTCTGCTCTCTGATATATAGTGCGGAAGCCAGCGAGAATTCCGTGGTGACACGGTTACCATCTGCATAATGTTTTGCAACCGTTTCAACGGAATTATTGAGCCCCTGGGAAACAAAGAACACACTCTCTGTTGCTCTCATAATCAGTGAGGCTTTCGTCTTTCTAAAACGTTGGCTACTCAAGGCAGGTAGTCCAAGATCAACAATAGTTTTATTTAAGACACTCATGTTACTATCAGTCATATATGATTTATTATTAATTGATGGATTAGGAAATAAAAAACTATTTTCATCTTTATTTATTTTTTTGCTAACACTAATCCAACTTTCAAAAAAAGATCTCGCATCCTTAGTAAAGCCGACATCAATTTCATTCGTTCGCCCTGACTGCCTTCCTTTTTTTGTGTTTAATTTATACGTTTTTCTATTAAGATCTTTAAATAGACCTTCGCTGAAGTCAGACAATCTTAACTTTAATAACGATGACGCATTTGCACCTGTATAGAAACATGTCATAAAATAGGCTACCCTAACCAAGTCAGATAACCATACAGTATCACTATTTTTATATGAGACTGTTCTCTCTGTTGATGTCTTATTTTTATATTTATGATTACCTGCTAGATCTTTTAGTTCATAAAGAGGAAAAGCTTTAGGCTTAGTACCATTTTCGAGATGCGCAGCATAACATATATATATAGTTTGCAATGCAGAAAAAAGCTCTTTAACTTCGTCATCAGTATAAGGAGAAACACTCTGCGTATCTGCCGGAAAAGAAATAAACATGCTTTCACATTTTTTATATAGTTCATAGTCCATAGATTTCAATAAAGCTTTTATGGAATTTTGACGACCGGATAATGTTTTCCCTTTACTTCCTTGATTATGTGAGCTAACAAGATTTTTTATATACATTGATATTGTGTCAATGCAGAAAGCATTCTTGATTTTTTGTTCATCTGTCATTTTTAAGAAACGTACAGTTTCATTAAAAACATTTACTTTAGTCCGATCTGTTGCATCTAAACTGTGTATTGCATTACAAATACGTACTACAAGTGATTGTCGATTAGCATAAACAAAATTAGGTTTATCAATTGTAATATTTATATTGTTGTCAGTAATAGAAATAGTAGGGCAATTTTCGTAGAGTAAACGCTCAAAATTTGCAGAGCGATCTTGATCTTTTATAAATCTATCTCGTAAGCTAATATGAATTACTGTATCAGTATCAATGTTCGATGTCGTTACTGTTTTGCGTTTATTCTCTTTTAAAAACGCCATAATTATTTATCACTCTTGAGAATAATATTTAATGCTTTCTCATGCACTTCATTAGCCGTCATTGTTTCTTCCTCACAGAATTTTAGATAACCCAGTAAGGTCGCTCTACTTTTATGTCCCATCACTGATTGCAAGTAATCAAGCGTTTTTCCCTCCTTTAGCCCAGCATTTAATAATTCTTTCAGCCTTTCTACTGCATAGGTTGAACGTAAATTATGAAACTTATGACTAAAATTGGGTAACTCTTTTCTAACCGCATTTCTTATTTCACACCATCTGGCATCCAGTGTTTTAGCGGCATAGGGCTTACCGTTTTGATTTAGCAATAATGGTGGGTTATCTTTATGTTCAGGATAAAGTTCTTGATATCTATTTCTACGCTTAATATATTTAGATGAATTAATATAATCATACAGGGTCTGCATTAATTCAGCGGGGATCTCAGCAGTACGTATTGTCCCATTTTTGGTTTCAACACCTTGCCGGGGATCAAGCAGTAATCCCTCAGTATTAATAAGATATTTTTTCTTGAGCTGTTCAGCATCTGGCTTATAAATCTCTTTTGCTCTGAGCGTTATAATTTCAGACCTTCTCAGGCCAGAGTATCGACTCAGTTCAATGGCAAGTTTACATTCCTCAGACAGGGGAACCTCATTCCCCTTACCCGCACTATTTGAAATACCCATACCAGTAATTTTGTATACTGACTCTACGGCCTGCCATTCTTGACTGCTTAATGGAATAAGTTTTCGTGATAATCCAAAATGGCGGGTATCACTGGGCAGTTTCAATCTTAAATCCGTTGTATCCACATGAATAAAATTATTTTTCATATATTCATGGGATGAATTTCTATGTAACCGTACCACTTCATATTTAAAGGGAGGATAGGCAAAAAAGTGATCTCGAGCCAGATAGAATTTATAAAAATTAATCACTGATCCCATATAGCTGTTAGCGGTACTGCGCGCCAACTCACCCCGTTTGAACATCTCTCGCAAATGCTTGCGAAAGGCATAGGTGGGACGTAGCCTGATAGAGATTGGCATCTCATCCCAAGACATGCCAATCTCATTAAGAAAGGTAAAGTAATGCAGTAAAGCCTGAGCCTGGGTATTAACCTCTTTTTTACGCAAATTAGCTTTTAAATGAATCAGCCAATTATTGGCGACTTTGATACTGCCGCCATCTTCCATAAATAATAATGGGAGCTTGCCTAAATGCTGGCCTGTACCTTCAAAGCGTATCGATAATTCGCCGGTGCCAGTATCAATTTCCCTTCTGATTTCCTGATCAAGTACTAAGTCAGGAAGTTCCCAAAGCACGATCCCCATAAGATTACCTGCCGGATGATTTCACGAATTCACAGATTATCTACGTAACAATCCAATTCAATGAAAACATTGTAACAGTACCCGATCCGGGTCTCCTGCATGCACCACTTCGCTCGCCTGCGCCAGTAAACCCTCAACCACTTTCAACTGCTTCGCAACTGACGGCCGGGGTTTAAGCTGCCACTTTTCCGGAATGATCGGCAGATCGGCCAGCGACCAGCGCGCATAACGCCTGTCATAACTGTCGGGTTGCGCCTGCTCCAGAAGATGGCCTACGCACCAGGTGACGATCTGATCGTTGCCGCAGGCAATGAATCCATCACCACGTCGATGCGGTTTCGGCAGCACATCTGCGATAGCACGCCCAAGGCTCGGTTTTTCCGCAATAAACAAACGCATTGAATCAGGACATCCTTAACATCAGGTGAAAACAGTGATAACCGGTTGTTCGCTGTCGGTTTGAATCTCGCGGGCTATGTTAGCCTGGCTGGCCTTCTGGCGTAAGCGTGACGCGCTGTGTTAGCGATCGTTCGCACAGGAACCGTGCAAAAGGCAGGGCTGAAAAGCACCCTGCCGGAAACGGACAGGCAGATCAGAAGTAACGGACGAAAGGCGCTGTGTCAGGCGGGAGCACTGTGGTGCTGGATTTCAGTTGCGGGGTACCCAGATAGAGGAAGCCGACGATGGCATCCTGCTCGCGGCAGCCAAAGCCCTGGCGAACCTGCTCGTCTTCGGTCCACGCACCGCTGCGCCAGATGCCGTTGTAGCCTTGCGCCACGGCCGCCATCTGCATTGCCATCACGGCACAGCTGGCCGAGGCGATCTGTTCCCAGCGCGGCACTTTATGGTGCTCTTCACAGTGAGCCACCACAGTGATGATCATCGGCGCGCGAAACGGGGCCTGACTCGCTTTGTTGATTGCCTTTTCATCCAGCTGATTATCACGGGCTGCCTGCTCCAGCAGCTGACTCATTCGCTCGCGGCCTTCGTTTTCAACAATGATAAACCGCCACGGTTGCAGCGTGCCGTGATCCGGGGCGCGCATGCCCGCCCGCAGGATATTTTCCAGCGCGTCACCCGCAGGCGCAGGCTCTGTCAGACGTGAGGCCGAACGGCGATTGACCAGTAATTCCAGTGCGTCCATGTTTCTCTCCCAATCTCACTAATGTTGCAGTTATCCTGGCACAGGCAGATTTTTTGTAACAGTGCGCAGTGATTTCCTGCTGACTTTTAACACGCCGCTCTTTAGGATGAGCTCGTCGGGGAAGTCTGGTCCGCGCGGCGGCCACTTCCTGCTACATATTTATGGAGAGTCTGATGCGCACATTGTGGCGAATAATTGCAGGTCTGTTCCGCTGGAGCTGGCGGGTACTGAATTTTATCAGGGAATTTATTCTGAATATTTTCCTGATTTTATTGATTGTGGTGGGTGTAGGGATCTGGTTGCAGGTCAGCGGATCGGGCGGCAGTTCAGCGCCGATTCAGCAAGGCGCATTGAAAGTCGATCTCAGCGGCGTACTGGTGGATAAACCCTCAGTCAGCAACCGTCTGAGTAAAATCGGCCGCCAGTTGCTGGGAGCCAGTAGTGACCGTTTACAGGAAAACTCACTGTTTGATGTGGTTGACGCCATTCGCCAGGCAAAAGGGGATAGCAACATCAAAGGTATGGTGCTCGACTTACGTGAATTTGCCGGTGGCGATCAGCCTTCCCTGCAATACGTAGGCAAAGCGCTGCGTGAATTCCGTGACAGCGGCAAGCCGATTTATGCGCTGGGCGACAGCTACAGCCAGGCTCAGTATTACCTTGCCAGCTACGCTACCAAAATCTATCTGTCGCCGCAGGGCACTGTCGATCTCCATGGTTTCGCCACCAACGGGCTCTATTACAAAACCCTGCTGGAAAAGCTGAAAGTGACCTCGCACGTTTTCCGTGTGGGTACCTATAAATCAGCAGTTGAGCCGTTCCTGCGTGATGACATGTCCCCCGCGGCACGGGATGCTGACAGCCGCTGGGTCGGTCAGCTGTGGCAGAACTACCTGAACACCGTGGCAGCTAATCGACAGATTACGCCGGAACAACTCTTCCCTGGCGCGGCGGCCATCATTGCCGGATTAAACGCGGTGAAAGGCGATACCGCGCAATATGCGCTGGATAACAAGCTGGTCGATGCGCTGGGTTCCCGAGCGGCGGCTGATGAAGAGCTGGTGAAAACCTTTGGTCTGGATAAGCAGAGCAACGATTATCGCAGCGTCAGCATTTATGACTACAGCGTGAAACAGGCCTCCTCGCAGCAGGATGGCAATATCGCCGTGATCATGGCCAGCGGTGCCATCATGGATGGCGAAGAAACGCCGGGCAACGTTGGTGGCGACACCACCGCGGCTCAGATCCGCGATGCGCGTCTCGACCCGAAAATCAAAGCGATCATTCTGCGGGTGAACAGCCCGGGTGGCAGCGTGACGGCTTCGGAAGCGATTCGTGAAGAGCTTGCGGCGGCTCAGACAGCTGGCAAGCCGATTGTGGTATCTATGGGCGGTATGGCGGCATCCGGTGGTTACTGGATTTCTACGCCAGCCAGCTACATTGTGGCGAACCCGAGCACGCTGACCGGCTCGATTGGTATTTTTGGCGTGATCAATACGCTGGAGAACAGTCTGGACAGCATTGGCGTGCACACAGATGGTGTCGCGACCTCCCCGCTGGCGGATATCTCTACCACTAAAGCGTTGCCAACCGAAGTTCAGCAGATGATGCAGCTGACCATTGAAAATGGCTACCACAACTTTGTGGGTCTGGTAGCGAAGTCGCGTCACAAAACGCCTGAGCAGATTGATGCCATTGCACAGGGGCACGTCTGGACCGGCAGCGATGCCAAAGCCAACGGTCTGGTTGATGCGCTGGGTGACTTTGATGATGCCGTGAAGAAAGCAGGTGAACTGGCGAAAGTCAGTAAACCCATGCTGAGCTGGTATCAGGATGACCCGAGCTTCCTGGATATGATGCTGAGCCAGATGAACGCCTCTGTGCAGGCCGTACTGCCGGATACGCTGAAAGCCTGGCTGCCCGCACCGATGCTGGATGTAATGAGTGCCATGAAAGCCCAGCCGGGTCTGTTCGACAAACAGAACGATCCTCAAAACCGTTACGCCTTCTGCCTGAATTGTGGCGAAGTGCGATAAACCACTCAGCCCGGCCTCTGGTCGGGCTGCTTTTCCCCGCTATTCCCCTTATACTGCGCGTTTTATGGCAAGTCTGAGTTCTCTAATGCAAAAGAAAAACATCTACGTAGCCTACACTGGCGGGACGATCGGTATGCAGCGCTCGGCGCAGGGCTATATTCCGGTCTCCGGACATCTGCAAGAGCAGCTGGCCAACATGCCCGAGTTCCACCGCCCCGAGATGCCTGATTTCACCATTCATGAATATCAGCCGCTGATCGACTCTTCCGACATGACCCCGGAAGACTGGCAGTCTATTGCCGAAGATATCCGTAAAAACTACGATCGCTACGATGGTTTTGTGATTCTGCATGGCACTGACACCATGGCGTTTACCGCCTCCGCGCTCTCCTTCATGCTGGAAAATCTGGCCAAACCGGTGATCGTGACCGGGTCGCAGATTCCACTGGCAGAGCTGCGCTCAGATGGTCAGCAAAACCTGTTAAATTCACTCTATGTGGCGGCCAATTATCCGATCAGCGAAGTGGCACTGTTTTTCAATAACACCCTCTATCGCGGTAACCGTACCACCAAGGCCCATGCCGACGGTTTCAACGCCTTTGCTTCGCCAAACCTTTCCGCGCTGCTGGAAGCGGGTATTCATATTCGCCGTCTCAATACGCCTCCTGCCCCGTCTGGCCAGGGCGAACTGAAGGTCCACACCATTACGCCTCAGCCTATTGGCGTGGTAACCATCTATCCGGGAATCTCAGCAGACGTGGTGCGTAACTTCCTGCGCCAGCCAGTGAAAGCCCTGATCCTGCGTTCCTATGGTGTAGGTAACGCTCCACAGAACAAGGAATTCCTGGCTGAACTCCAGCAGGCCAGTCAGCGCGGCATCGTGGTGGTGAATCTTACCCAGTGTATTTCTGGCAAGGTGAATATGGGCGGATATGCCACCGGCAATGCGCTGGAAGAGGCTGGCGTGATCAGTGGATTTGACCTGACAGTGGAAGCCGCGTTGACCAAGCTACACTTTTTACTCAGCCAGGATCTCTCTGCCGATCAAATCCGCGCAAAGATGCAGCAGAACCTGCGTGGCGAACTGACCGAAGACTGAAACGGAGCAACATGTAATGAAGCGGGCACTCATCATTATTGATATCCAGAACGATTTTTGCCCCGGCGGCCCGATGGCAGTCCATGAGGGCGACCACACGGTTGAGGTGGCAAATCGTTACGCGCGACTGTTTCGTGAAAACGGGGAATGCGTACTGGCTCTGCAGGACTGGCACCCTGCCGATCACGGCAGCTTTGCCTCAGTTTCCGGCGAACCGGTCTACACGCTGGGCGAATTAAATGGTCTGGCGCAGATCTGGTGGCCCGATCACGGCATTCAGGGTTCGACGGGCGCGGACTTCCACCCCGGCCTGGATCGTTCCCTGTTTGATGCGACCTTCCATAAAGGCGAAGATCAGGATGTCGACAGCTATAGCGCCTTTTTTGACAATGGTCATCGCCGTAAAACCGAGCTTGACAGCTGGCTGCGTGAGCGCGGCATTACCCATCTGGTGATGCTGGGACTGGCGACGGACTACTGCGTGAAATATAGCGTTTTGGATGCGCTGGAGCTGGGGTATCACGTTGAGGTGGTGAAAGAGGGTTGCCGCGGCGTGAATCTGAATCCTGAGGACAGTGAGATCGCCTTTGCACAAATGACCGCTCAGGGCGCGATTCTGATTTAAATATTGAGCTGGCATTACGCCAGCTTATTTAATGCAATCAGTGCAGATGGATGCGGGTGACATCCGGATCGATGCCGAATTCGTCTTTCAGCTCTTTTTTCGACTTCATTACCATCTCGCCACCTTTGGCAATGGTCATATGCTGTGGCGCGTCATTGTGCCTCGCCTGCCACATCATCACCAGCTGCAGACAGTTGTCGCGCTGCTCCTGAGTCAGTGCCACGCCATCCGGCCATTTTCCAATTTCGACTGCCGTCGCCAGTCGCTGATAGACTTCAGGCGTCATCGACGCAAGCATTGCTTCAAGTTGTTCCTTCATCGCCGTTACCCTTTGGTCTGTTCGCCCTGCTCGTCGGTAAAATTCAGCGAGGCGGAGTTAACACAGTAGCGTTCGCCGGTGGGTTGCGGGCCATCGGGGAAAACATGCCCCAGATGCGCATCGCAACTGCCACAGCGGATCTCAACACGTTGCATGCCGTGTGAATCATCTTCGATGTAGCGAATCGCATCGTCACTGACCGGCTGATAAAAGCTGGGCCAGCCACAGCCAGAATCATATTTGGTTTCTGAGAGAAAAAGTGGCGCCTCACAAACCAGGCAGTGGTAGATCCCTTCCTGCTTGTTGTGCAGCAGTGCGCCGCTGTAAGGCGGTTCCGTTCCACGCTGCTGTGTCACATAACGCTGCATTTCTGTCAGCTCGGCGATTTTTGCGTCGGGTGCGGTGTCTTTAGCCATTTTTAGGATTCCGGGGAAGTGCCATTCTGTAAAATTCGACTATTATTCTAACAAATGATCAACATTACCGGGTCTTATTTTGTGCTCACCCTTTCATGCCGTCAATCGCAAAGCGTATTTGTGACTTTGATCACCTTTTATCCCGGGCATCCCTATATATTCGGCGATTGATTCGACGAAACGCGGTACCCTTGGCGGCGCGCAAGCGGTTGCGCATCGAATTATTCCTTGCAGGCGAATTGACCTGTCGCAACAATTGACACGATTCCGCTTGACGCCTGGTAAGGTTTTTGTAATTTTACAGGCAACCTTTTATTCACTAACCAATAGCTGGTGGAATATATGACTATCAAAGTAGGTATCAATGGTTTCGGCCGTATCGGTCGCATCGTTTTCCGTGCTGCTCAAAAGCGTTCTGACATCGAAATCGTTGCTATCAACGACCTGCTGGACGCGGATTACATGGCGTACATGCTGAAGTATGACTCTACTCACGGTCGTTTTGACGGCACCGTAGAAGTTCAGGATGGCGCACTGGTGGTTAACGGTAAAAAAATCCGCGTGACTGCTGAACGTGATCCGGCGAACCTGAAGTGGGATGAAGTGGGCGTTGACGTCGTTGCTGAAGCAACCGGTATCTTCCTGACGGACGAAACCGCACGTAAACACATCACCGCTGGTGCTAAGAAAGTCGTTCTGACCGGTCCATCTAAAGATGACACCCCAATGTTTGTTCGTGGTGCAAACTTCGACAAATATGATGGTCAGGATATCGTTTCTAACGCTTCCTGTACTACCAACTGCCTGGCACCGCTGGCTAAAGTCATCAACGACAAGTTCGGCATCGTTGAAGGTCTGATGACCACAGTTCACGCTACCACTGCAACCCAGAAAACCGTTGATGGCCCGTCTCACAAAGACTGGCGTGGCGGCCGCGGCGCATCGCAGAACATCATTCCTTCATCAACTGGCGCAGCGAAAGCCGTTGGTAAAGTTCTGCCAGAGCTGAACGGCAAACTGACCGGTATGGCATTCCGCGTCCCTACCCCTAACGTTTCCGTTGTTGACCTGACCGTGCGTCTGGAAAAAGCGGCTTCTTACAAAGAAATCTGTGCTGCAATCAAAGCGGCTGCAGAAGGTGAGATGAAAGACGTTCTGGGCTACGTTGAAGATGACGTGGTTTCTACCGACTTCAATGGCGAAATCCTGACTTCAGTGTTTGACGCTAAAGCCGGTATCGCGCTGAACGACAACTTTGTGAAACTGGTTTCCTGGTACGATAACGAAACTGGCTACTCAAACAAAGTTCTCGACCTGATTGCGCTGGTTTCTGCTAAATAAGGCAGCCAGACATCATTGAGAATAAGGGCGACTTCGGTCGCCCTTTTTTTATACGCACAGGAAGGAATTGAACATGCAAGATAAGCTGTTTTCTCTGCCGGTGGTGAATCAGATTTCCCCTTACCTCTCTCAGCGTCAGGTGGGTGAGCTCCCGGCCATTGTCATCAGTCATCCTAAGGTGCGGGCAGCAGTCACCCTGCAGGGCGCGCACCTGATTGCCTGGCAGCCGAGCGGAGAAAAGCCCGTGCTCTGGCTAAGCAATAAGAGTCTCTTCTCTCCGGGCAAAGCGATTCGCGGCGGTGTACCCATCTGCTGGCCATGGTTTGGCCCGGCGGGTGATCCGGCGCATGGTTTTGCCCGTGTTCAGCCGTGGAAGCTGACTGCGCATGATGAGAATGAAGAGGGCGTGATGCTGACGCTGGTGCTGGAGAGCAACGCACAGACGCTGAAACTCTGGCCGCATGAGTTTACTCTGATTGCCCGTTTCCGCCTGGGCCAGCATTGCGAGATCGAGCTGGAAGCCTATGGCGACTATGAAGCCACGGCAGCGCTGCATAGCTACTTCACCGTCAACAATATCAACGGTGTTGAGGTTTCCGGTCTGGGCAACAGCTATATCGACAAAGTGAATAATGGCGAGGTTGCCAGCAGCGACGGCAAGCAACGTTATCCTGGACGCATCGACCGTATCTTTACCGCTGCAGAAGACTGCTCAGTTATCAATGATACGACGGGTGAACGGCAAATTGAGGTTTATCACCATCATCATAGTGACGTTGTCACGTGGAATCCTGGGGTTGAACTTTCCTGTAGCATGTCAGATATGGCGAATGAAGGTTACAGGACAATGGTGTGTGTAGAGACGGCGCGTATCAGCAAACCGTTACGCAGCGCCGGCGAAAAACCAGCACGACTGGCCACGACGTTCCGCCTGAAGAAGAAAGCCGCAGCCAGCGACAAGGTCAACGGCTAAACGATATCCAGCGGTAACTTATGCTGTGGTGCTGGCCAGGCACGCTCGATGAGCTGCAAATCCTCATTGGTCAGTTCTACCTCCAGCGCCGCAGCATTTTCCTGAACGTGAACCACAGAACTGGCTTTGGGAATGGCAATCACACCTGGCTGACGAATCACCCAGGCCAGCAGCAGTTGCGCTACGCTGATGCCCTTTTGCAGTGCAATCTGAGTCAGCAACGAATCGGTAAAGAGTGAGTCACGTAACCGTCCCGCCTGTGCCAGTGGGCAATAGGCCATAACCGGCATCTCACGCTGCTGACAGGCCGGAAGCAGATCAAATTCAATGCCGCGTGATGCCAGATGATAGAGCACCTGATTGGTCGCGCACTGATTCCCTTCCGGTTCATCCCACAGTTCTGCCATATCGTCTGTGTCAAAATTCGAGACGCCCCAGTGACGGATCTTGCCCTGCTGCTGCAGGCGTTCCATGGCGCGCAGGGTCTCTTCCAGCGGGACATTGCCGCGCCAGTGCAACAGGTAGAGGTCAAGATAATCGGTCTGCAGGCGGCGCAGGCTGCGCTCACAGGCTTCGATGGCATCCACTTCGCCTGCATTCCATGGATAGACTTTTGACACCAGCAGAGCCTTGTCGCGACGCCCCAGCAGTGCCTGCCCAACTACCTCTTCGGCTCCGCCATCCGCATACATTTCGGCGGTATCGATTAACGTCAAGCCACACTCAAGGCCCGCCTGCAATGCGGCGATTTCGCCGGTACGCTGTGCGAGGTTTTCGCCCATATACCAGGTACCCTGACCAATCACGGGCAGGTTTTGATGTCCGGCAAAATTAATCGTGTTACGCATTGTGCTCTCCCGCCCCATTTCAGGGCCCCGAAAAAGAACAGAGGGCATCAGATGCCCTCTTTAGGTGCAAATGAAGCGTTATCAGAAGGTGTAACTCACCCCCGTCCAGATTAACGCCTGTCCGCTTTTATCGATCATCGGGCTATCTTTGATTTCGCTATCGAAGCTGATGTAACGCCCCGTCAGGCTTGCATTCCACTCTGGCGAAATCTGATAGCTGGCATTCAGTTCGACATAAGGTGACCAGCTGTCATCTGGCTTATAACGACTGATGCCGGTACGGGCGCTCTCATGCGCTGAAACACCATAGTAATAACGGTTTTGATTGGCGCTGTTCCAGACCGCACCAATGCCCGGTGTCAGGCTGAAGTCACCC
This sequence comes from Pantoea sp. WMus005, assembly GCF_013415305.1. Classification (GTDB taxonomy): domain Bacteria; phylum Pseudomonadota; class Gammaproteobacteria; order Enterobacterales; family Enterobacteriaceae; genus Pantoea; species Pantoea rara. Next base: position 889,521 of record NZ_JACBXU010000001.1, on the reverse strand, counting down.
ATCTGGAAACGATAAAGGTAAGTCAGGTCCCACATCATTCCGTTGCTATTGTTCAGCACATCACCCAAAAGTGAAGTGCGGACAATACCCCAGTCAGCAGTATGACGATAAGTTGCACCACCCATCAGCGTCATGCGGCGTTTATCCAGCCCTTTCATGTCGCCCAGATCGTTGTCACCCGGTTTGTACTCCTGCGGTGAACCCAGCAGCGTCAATGACAGCTGATTCTGGGGATCTTTCCACAGGTAGTAACCACCCTGCAGGCTGTGGAACCAGAAGTCTTCACCCTCATAATTGATCACCGGGAACGGGATATAGCGGTCCTGACCACCGCGGTACGGTGACTCAGCGTAGATTACCGACGCGCCCAGAGAAAGCGGTGCGGCAATAGCCTGTGAGGTAAGTAAATAACAAGGCAGAAGTGCAACAAGCGTCTTAAATTTGAATTGGTTCACAATTTATTCATTCCATAAATATAACAATCAAACAGGAAGTCTAACGTTTTTTTACGGCTGGATTAACTTATATCGAATTACTTTAAGTCATGCAGCGATGAAAGTGGCATCAAAGGTTAAAAACGCGTTAAGTTAAACTATCACCAGCGCCACCCATCTCATTACAAACCCATTATGCTGTTGATCTCACCCTCATTTACCTAAACCCGTGGAGGACATTTCCTGGAAGCCATCTACAGTTAGAAGTAACAGCAGAGTTTTTGACAGAGCAGAGTAACCACAAAAGTTGTGTATCCCGATAAAAAAGATCAGGTTGGCATAAGGGTTGCTGTACTCAACAGAGAATATCTTCCGGGAGCTGCTACAAGTCTCTAATTACGCTCCTTACCTGTGCTAAAAACGAAAGGACGGGCATCGCTATGAATATATTCGATCACTATCGTCAGCGTTATGAAGCTGCCAAGGACGAAGAGTTCACACTGCAGGAATTTCTTGCCATCTGTAAGCAGGATCGCAGTGCATACGCCAACGCTGCAGAGCGACTGTTAATGGCTATCGGAGAGCCAGTAATGGTCGACACTGCTCAGGAGCCACGCCTTTCCAGAATATTTTCCAACCGTGTGATGGGACGCTATCCGGCGTTCGAGGAGTTTTACGGCATGGAGGAAGCGATTGAACAGATCGTCTCCTACCTGAAACATGCCGCCCAGGGACTGGAAGAGAAGAAACAGATCCTCTATTTGCTGGGCCCGGTAGGTGGCGGTAAATCATCACTGGCGGAACGGCTTAAGTCGCTGATGCAGCGGGTGCCTATTTATGTGCTCAGTGCCGACGGTGAACGCAGCCCGGTGAATGACCATCCTCTTTGCCTTTTTAATCCGCAGGAAGATGCGCACATTCTTGAAAAAGAGTATGGCGTACCGCGCCGTTACCTCGGCACGATCATGTCGCCGTGGGCCGCTAAACGTCTGCACGATTTTGGTGGCGATATTTCACGTTTTAAAGTCGTTAAAGTCTGGCCGTCGATTCTGGAACAGCTGGCGATCGCCAAAACTGAACCGGGTGATGAGAACAACCAGGATATCTCTGCGCTGGTGGGTAAAGTCGATATCCGTAAGCTTGAAAACCACGCGCAAAACGATCCCGATGCCTACGGCTACTCTGGCGCACTCTGCCGCGCGAACCAGGGCATTATGGAATTCGTTGAGATGTTTAAAGCGCCAATCAAGGTGCTGCACCCGTTACTGACAGCAACGCAGGAAGGGAACTATAACGGCACCGAAGGAATCTCGGCACTGCCGTTTAACGGCATAATTCTGGCGCACTCCAACGAATCAGAGTGGGTGACGTTCCGTAATAACAAGAATAATGAGGCGTTCCTTGACCGTGTTTACATCGTCAAGGTGCCCTACTGCCTGCGGGTCTCTGAAGAGATCAAAATCTACGACAAGTTACTTAATCACAGTGAGCTGGCCACCTCGCCCTGCGCACCTGGCACGCTGGAAACACTGGCACGCTTCTCTATCCTGTCTCGCCTGAAAGATCCTGAGAACTCCAGCATCTACTCTAAAATGCGGGTGTACGATGGTGAGAGCCTGAAAGATACCGACCCAAAAGCGAAGTCCTGGCAGGAGTATCACGACTATGCCGGTGTGGATGAGGGGATGAACGGTCTCTCGACCCGCTTTGCGTTTAAAATCCTGTCGCGGGTGTTTAACTTCGACCATGCCGAAGTGGCGGCTAACCCGGTGCACCTGTTCTACGTGCTGGAGCAGCAGATTGAGCGCGAGCAGTTCCCGCAGGATCAGGCAGAGAAATACCTTGAGCACCTCAAAGGCTATCTGATTCCGAAATATGCCGAGTTTATCGGCAAAGAGATTCAGACCGCCTATCTGGAATCCTATTCCGAGTATGGTCAAAACATCTTTGACCGCTATGTGACCTATGCAGATTTCTGGATTCAGGATCAGGAGTATCGCGATCCCGACACCGGACAGCTGTTCGATCGTGAATCGCTCAACGCGGAACTGGAGAAAATCGAGAAGCCTGCTGGCATCAGCAATCCAAAAGATTTCCGTAACGAAATCGTTAACTTCGTGCTGCGCGCCCGGGCACACAACAACGGTCGTAATCCTAACTGGACCAGTTACGAGAAATTACGCACTGTCATTGAGAAGAAAATGTTCTCGAATACGGAAGAGTTGCTGCCGGTCATCTCGTTTAACACCAAGACCTCTACCGATGAGCAGAAAAAGCATGATGATTTTGTCGATCGCATGATGGAAAAAGGCTATACCCGCAAACAGGTCCGCCTGCTATGTGAATGGTATCTGCGTGTGCGTAAATCGTCCTGATAAGTGTCTGTAAGCTTGCCGGTAAGTGATACCGGTGTGACAGGGTCGGGTTCGCCCGGCCTGCTTACAATGTAGTTTGGGGGAATACCATGGCCTATTTCATCGATCGCCGGCTTAACGGTAAAAACAAAAGCGCGGTCAACCGCCAGCGCTTTTTACGCCGTTATAAGTCGCAAATTAAGCAGTCGATCTCCGAGGCCATCAACAAACGCTCGGTGACCGACGTAAGCAGCGGTGAGTCAGTCTCTATCCCGATTGACGATATCAATGAGCCAATTTTCCATCAGGGACGCGGCGGGAATCGCCATCGGGTCCATCCGGGCAACGACCATTTTGTGCAGAATGACCGGGTTGAGCGGCCTCAGGGTGGCGGTGGCGGCGGCAGTGGTCAGGGCAATGCCAGTCAGGATGGTGAAGGACAGGATGAGTTTGTCTTTCAGATCTCGAAAGATGAGTATCTTGACCTGCTGTTTGAAGATCTCGCCCTGCCTAACCTGCGCCGCAACCAGCATCGTCAGCTCAATGAATACAAGACTCACCGTGCCGGTTTCACCTCCAATGGCGTACCGGCCAATATCAGCGTCGTGCGTTCACTGCAAAACTCGCTGGCGCGTCGTACGGCAATGACGGCGGGTAAACGTCGCATGCTGCACGAACTGGAAGAGACGCTGCAGGAGATTGAGAAAACTGAACCGGTTCAGTTGCTTGAGGAGGAGCGTCTGCGCAAAGAGATCGCCGAGCTGCGGGCGCGCATCGAGCGCGTTCCGTTTATCGATACCTTCGACCTGCGCTACAAAAACTTTGAGAAACGCCCGGAACCTTCCAGCCAGGCGGTGATGTTCTGTCTGATGGATGTCTCCGGTTCGATGGATCAGGCTACCAAGGATATGGCGAAACGCTTCTATATCCTGCTCTATCTGTTCCTGAGCCGCACCTACAAGAATGTCGATGTAGTTTATATCCGCCATCACACCCAGGCCAAAGAGGTGGATGAACAGGAGTTCTTCTACTCTCAGGAGACCGGCGGCACGATTGTTTCCAGTGCGCTGAAACTAATGGATGAGGTGGTGAAAGAGCGGTATGACCCGGCGCAGTGGAATATTTATGCGGCGCAGGCCTCGGATGGCGATAACTGGGCTGACGATTCTCCGCTCTGTCATGAGATTCTGGCGAAGCATATCCTGCCGGTAGTGCGTTATTACAGTTATATCGAGATTACCCGCCGTGCGCATCAGACGCTGTGGCGTGAGTATGAGCATCTGCAGGCGACATTCGATAACTTTGCCATTGAACATATCCGTGAGCCGGAAGATATCTATCCGGTGTTCCGATCGCTGTTTCATAAACAGGCAACGGAAGCCTGACACACCAGTCAGCGCGTCTGTTCTCATCGATTTTATTCGCGGTACCGTCTGAGCCGGCTAATCACCGGCTTTTTTTATCTCCCGAATAACATGCTAAAACGGCCTGTTTTCTTCCACTTATCTGCCAACCCCCTCATTCTTCACATTAATCTGATTCCTTACCCTGTTAAGCAATTCGTATAATGAACATTTTCACAATGACAACTCCTTGATAAAACATTATCTTTCAGAGATAGCATGGATATTTGTCAGCAGTCGCTGCATCGCACTGTCATATCTCAGGAGACCGGGTTTGAACCACACTATTGTCTACAGTCTTTTTATCATCGGTTCCGTGCTGGTCGCATCGAGTATTCTGCTCAGCTCTTTCTCGTCCCGGCTGGGCATCCCTATTCTGGTTATCTTCCTCGCACTGGGCATGCTGACCGGTGTTGATGGTATCGGCGGCATCGCTTTTGATAACTATCCGGCGGCCTATTTAATCTCTAACCTGGCGCTGGCGATCATCCTGCTGGATGGCGGCATGCGGACCAAAGCCAGCTCGTTTAAAGTCGCGCTGGGACCCGCGCTGTCGCTGGCGACCGTTGGCGTAATGATCACCGCTGGCTTAACCGGTGTGGTGGCTGCCTGGCTGTTTAACCTCGATATGATGCAGGGCTTCCTGATTGGCGCGATTATCGGCTCCACGGATGCCGCCGCAGTCTTTTCCCTGCTCGGTGACAAAGGCCTGAATGAGCGCGTCAGCTCCACGCTGGAGATTGAATCAGGCAGTAACGACCCGATGGCCGTGTTTCTGACCATCACCCTGATTGAGATGATCGAACAGGGCCGCAGCGGCCTTGACTGGATGTTCCTGGTGCATCTGGTGCAGCAGTTCGGTCTGGGTATCGTATTAGGCCTGGGCGGCGGCTGGGCGCTGCAGCAGCTGATTAATCGCATCAGTCTGGCTCCTGGCCTTTATCCGCTGCTGGCGTTGAGTGGCGGCATTCTGGTGTTCGCTCTGACCACGGTCTTAGAGGGCAGTGGCATCCTGGCGGTCTATCTGTGCGGCTTCCTGCTGGGCAACAGCCCGATTCGTAACCGTCATGGCATTCTGCAGACCTTTGATGGTATGGCGTGGCTCAGTCAGATCGGCATGTTCATTGTGCTGGGGCTGCTGGTCACGCCCTCTGATTTATGGCATATCGCGGTGCCGGCGATGCTCCTCTCACTGTGGCTGATTCTGGTGGCACGTCCCCTGTCGGTGTTTATTGGCCTGCTGCCGTTCCGCAACTTCACGACCCGCGAGCGTTTTTTTATCAGTTGGGTCGGCTTACGGGGTGCGGTACCGATTATCCTGGCGGTCTTCCCGATGATGGCTGGATTAGAGAACGCCTCGCTCTATTTTAATATCGCCTTCTTCGTGGTGCTGGTCTCCCTGATGTTGCAGGGCACCTCGCTGGGGTTTGCCGCGAAAAAAGCCAAAGTGGTGGTGCCACCAACCGCCTCGCCTATCAGCCGTATCGGTCTGGATATTCACCCGGAAAACCCCTGGGAACAGTTTGTCTATCAGCTCAGCGCCGACAAGTGGTGCGTCGGTGCCGCATTACGAGATCTGCAGATGCCCCGTGAAACCCGCATCGCTGCCCTGTTCCGTGACAATGTGCTGATGCACCCCAACGGCGGGACGCGGCTTAAAGAGAACGACGTAATTTGCGTGATTGGCCGCGAGCGCGATCTTCCTGCGCTGGGCAAAATGTTCAGCCAGTCACCGCCGGTCTCGCTCGACCAGCGCTTCTTTGGCGACTTTATTCTGGATGCAGAAGCTCGCCTGCGCGACGTTGCGCAGATTTACGGGCTGGAGCTGGATGAGAGCACCAATGATCAGCAGTCGCTGGGACAACTGGTGCTCGCGATGCTGGGCGGCTCGCCGGTGGTCGGCGATCAGGTGGAGTGGAATCAACTGACGTGGACTGTTGCGGAGAAAGAGGATAACCGTATCGTGAAGATTGGCGTCCGTCCGGCGGAAGAGAAGGAATAATCCTAATGATTCAGCCACGTTATTTTCTCTCAATACGCTAAGCTTACTTGTCTATGCCAGTAAAAACGGGAGAAATGAATGGGACACGTGGTTAAAATTGGTCGTTATGAGATTGTTGATGCCGATCTTGACGGTGAAAATACGGACACTGTCAGTATCCCCTGTCACACCAATCCCGGCTTAATCACCCAACTTGATGGCTGGGATCGCGATACCAGCGTGCCGGCCTGGATTGACGGGGAACCGGTAAATCTGCAGATCGGTCACTACGATAAACAGCAGGACCGCTGGATTTTAAAGAAACCTGCCTGAGCCTCTATCATTGCCGCCAGTCGTAAGACTCGGCGGTAATTCCTAAAAAGCGTCTTAAACAGTTTAGTTATAATTAGCCCCTCTCTTATTTTATCCAAAATAAACATCAACTTAGCTATTTAAAACTTTAATCACTTTTTATGTTTTCAGATTTTTTCCGTATTAACTCTGTCAAATAACTCCTGCATACTCTTTCTCAATGCTGCAACATTTCGTGAGTACCATCACGCTTTAATTGTTAACTTTTTTGCAGCTGCACTGGCTTTACTGACTGCAACAGACTGAAAATTATTTTTTAATTTTTCAGAGCCCACTCCTGAGCGCGAACCTGATTCTGGTCAGGCCATCTTTTACTTGAGAAAGAGAGCAGGTTTTATGGCAAGTACATTGATAATGAATAGCCCGAGCCGCTCATGGAGCGGCACGCGTAAAAATATCATCGTGAAATTCGCCCTGAGCTTTTCCGATCTGATTGCACTTAACCTTGCACTGTTTTTATCTGCCGCGACGATACAAGGTATTTGGGGCGAGCTGGATACCTTTATTCCACCGCATCAGATTGAATACCGTTTTGTGGCACAGTTTATTATGTCAGTAATGTGTACCGGCTGGTTCTGGGTACGTCTGCGTCATTACACATATCGCAAACCGTTCTGGTTTGAGCTGAAAGAGATCGTTAAAACATTATTTGTTTTCTCGCTGCTCGACCTCGCCCTGATCGCCTTCTCTAAATGGGACTTCTCACGCATGGTGTGGGTCTTCAGCTGGACATATGCCTTGCTGTTGCTGCCACTGATGCGTGCTCTGGTTAAACGCGCCATTAACAAGGCAGGCCAGTGGCAGAAAGAGACCATTATTATCGGTTCCGGCAAAAACGCCACCGAAGCCTATGCGGCACTGCAGAGTGAAGAGATTCTGGGCTACAACGTCCAGGCGTTTATTTCGGTCGATGATGTCCCGGCTCAGCAGAGCGTGAATGGTGTGCCCGTAATCACCTGGAAAGACATTAACTGGCAGACCATTGACCGTGACAACGTGCAGTTTATTGTCGCTATGGAATATGAACAGCAGCCAATGCGCGATCGCTGGCTGAAATTCCTGTCGAAGATGAACTGCCGTTCAGTTTCAGTGATCCCGACGCTGCGCGGTGTGCCGCTTTACGGCACGGACATGTCCTTCATCTTCAGTCATGAAGTGATGATCCTGCGCGTCAGTAATAACCTGGCAAAACACTCTTCCCGTTTCATGAAGCGTGCCTTTGATATCGTGGTGGCGTCAATGCTGCTGCTGTTCCTTGGTCCGATATTCGCCCTGCTCTGCTACATGGTGAAACGCGACGGCGGCAATGCGATTTATGGTCACGAACGTGTGGGCCAGAATGGCAAAAAATTCAAATGCCTGAAATTCCGTTCCATGGTGACCAATTCCAAAGAGGTGCTGGAGAAATTACTGGCGACCAGCGAAGCAGCCCGGATGGAGTGGGACAAAGATTTCAAACTGAAGAATGACCCGCGCGTGACCCGCATTGGTAGTTTCCTGCGTAAGACCAGCCTGGATGAGTTACCGCAGCTGTGGAACGTAATCCGTGGCGAGATGAGTCTGGTGGGACCGCGTCCGGTTATCGAAGCTGAGCTGGAGCGCTACGCTGGTGATGTAGACTACTACCTGATGGCGAAACCCGGCATGACCGGTCTCTGGCAGGTCAGCGGACGTAATGATATCGACTATGACACCCGCGTCTACTTTGACTCCTGGTATGTCAAAAACTGGGCGCTCTGGACCGATATCGCGATCCTGTTTAAAACCGCAGGTGTGGTGCTACGCCGTGACGGCGCTTACTAAGCCCTGATGCGATGCCTGTTTACAGCAGGCATCGCACTTTCCGCACGACTTCCTCTATCTTTTTTGCCTCTGAATCATTACCCTCTGCGATCGTTTTTTAACAGAACGCTCACCCTCTGGTTGTTATGCAAAAATTTACTCTGCTGTTATTAAGCCTGGTGCTGCTGGCACCCTTAGGCATCGACCTCTATTTGCCCACGCTGCCACAAATTGCAGAAGGGCTGGATACGCCGGTTAATCTGGTGCAGACCACCATTCCTCTGTTTCTGCTGGTGATGGGGCTGGGACAGCTGGTGACAGGCCCGCTGGTAGACAATTATGGGCGTAAGCCGATTGCCCTGCTGGGTCTCGCGCTCTACATCACGGGCAGCGCCATCGCTGCCACCGCCACCTCATTCCCGCTGTTCGTCCTGGCTCGTCTGGTGCAGGGCTGTGGCGTCTGCTGTAGTGCCGTTGTCGCTTTTAGCGGCGTGCGCGACCGTCTGAGTGGCGATGATGCCGCCCGCGCCTATGGCTTCCTGAATGGCGCACTGAATATTGTTCCGGCTCTGGCCCCGCTGCTGGGTGGGCTGCTGGCCAGCGCCTTTGACTGGCGTGCACCCTTCTGGTTCCTCTGCGGCTATGGCCTGCTGATTACGCTGCTGGTGATTATCTGGCTGCCGGAAACGCGCCCGGCAGATACGCTGCGGGTGAAAGGATTACCGATTAAGCAGTACGCCGAAATTCTGCGTCAGCCGCGTTTTCTGGCGTTCGCCTTTGCCAATGCGGGTGCGCTGGGCATGGTGTTGACCTATGTGTCGCTGGCGCCGCAGGTATTAATGACCGAAGGCGGTCTGACGCCGATCCAGTTCTCGTTTGCTTTCGGGGCCAACGGTTTCTGGATCATGTTTGTCAGCATGTTCGTCAATAAAGCCATTCGTAAAGCGGGCCGCCCTTTCTGCCTGGCGATGGGATTCTTCACTATGCTGCTGGGTGCGGTGTTGCTGGTGGCGGGGATGCAGATTTTCCCGGCGGAGATGCAGACGCACTGGGCGCTCTACATGTTCCCGGTGGCGGTATCGGTGGCCGGACTGGCCTTTACGGTGGGACCGGCCACCAGCTATGCGCTGGAGCCATATCAGCAACAGGCGGGCGTGGCGTCCGCCCTGCAGGGATTCATTCAGATGGCGGGCGGTGCGGCAGGCAGCCTGGTGATCGTCGCACTGCCGGTGGCAGAGAAGCTGTCGCTGAGTCTGATGATGCTGCTGGGTGCAACGCTGGCCTTTATCGCCTGGCGCTGCAGCAGAAAGATGCGCGGCAGCCTGACCGCGCTTAAATAACGGTGACCGTAACGCGGGGTGCCAGTGCGCACATCAGCTCGTACCCTACCGTTCCCGCCGCTTTTGCCACCTGATCGATTTTCACCTGCTCGCCCCACAGCTCTACGGCGGAGCCAATCCCGGCCTGAGGACAGGGCGTTAAATCCACGGTGATCATGTCCATGGAAACCGCGCCCACCACCTGCGTCATCACGCCATCAACGCAGATCGGCGTGCCGGTTGGGGCATGACGCGGATAGCCATCGGCGTAACCACAGGCCACCACGCCAATCCGCTGCGCCGTGCTGGCGTGATACCGGTAGCCGTAACCCACACCATCGCCAGCCTGTAATTGCTGAACCGCGATAATCTCACTGCTTAAGGTCATCACCGGCTTCAGGCCACTACCTGCGATGTCCTGCCAGTCACCGCTGGGCGATGCGCCATACAGAATGATGCCGGGACGCACCCAGTCAAAATGCGCTTCAGGATGCCATAAGGTACAGGCCGAATTAGAGAGCGATCGCGGGCAGTTCAGTCCCTCAGCCGCCTGCTCTACGCGCTGCAGCGGGGCAATCAGACCCTGGGGGTTTTCGGCATCGGCAAAATGGGCCATCAGCGTCATCTCACCGACAGTGCTCAGCGCCCGCAGCTTCTGCCATGCGCCGTTGACCTGCTCCGGACGAAAGCCCAGACGGTTCATTCCGCTGTTCATTTTGAGATAGATATCCACTGGCGCAGAAAGCGTGGCGCTGGCCAGCGCTTTGATTTGCCAGTTGCTGTGCACGCTGGTGGTGAGGCGATAGCGGTCGATTAACTGCAAATCCTCTGGCTGGAAGAACCCCTCCAGCAGCAGAATCGGCTTTTTCCAGCCCTGCTCACGCAGCAGAATCGCCTCTTCCATATTCAGCAGTGCAAAGCCGTCGGTGGCGGATAACGCCTCGCGAACGCGATCAATACCATGGCCGTAAGCATTGGCCTTCACCACTGACCAGACGCGCGATGCGGGCGCTGCCTGGCGAACGACCGTCAGGTTATGACGTAACGCCTGCTGATTGATGGTCGCAATAATCGGACGTGACATCCTCTCTCTCCCTGAATACTTAACGAGTTGCGTTGGCGTTACGCAGTGGCGATGAGGTCGCCGCGAAACCGGGTAAGTAGCGGAACACCGCCAGGTCATCCGCCGCAATGGCAGGCTTTTTACCGGAGATGAGATCGGCCAGTAACTGACCCGAACCACAGGCCATCGTCCAGCCCAGCGTACCGTGACCGGTGTTGAGCCAGAGGTTGGAGATTGGCGTGGCGCCCACAATCGGCGTACCGTCTGGCGTCATCGGACGCAGACCGGTCCAGAAACTCGCCTGCGCGACATGACCGCCTTCAGGATAGAGATCACTGACAACCATCTCCAGGGTTTCCCGCCGCGCTTCGGTGAGTTTGGTGTTAAAACCAACAATCTCCGCCATTCCGCCGACACGGATACGGTCGTCAAACCGGGTCACTGCCACTTTGTAGGTCTCATCCAGGATCGTGGAAACCGGCGCAGCGTCAGGATTTTTAATCGGAATCGTGAGTGAGTAGCCTTTAAGCGGATAGACTGGAATATCGATAACGTTTTTTAACAGCGCGGTGGAGTAGGAACCAAAAGCCACCACATAGCTGTCCGCCTTGATGATCTCCTCGCCGCACTTCACGCCATAAATGCGATTGCCATCGCGCAGCAGATGATCGACCGGGGTATTGAAACGGAACACCACGCCTGCCTCTTCGGCCATTTTTGCCAGCCGCTGCGTAAAGAGCTGGCAGTCGCCGGTTTCATCGTTAGGCAGGCGTAATCCGCCGGTGAGTTTATGCTGAGTCGCCGCCAGAGCCGGTTCAACACGTGACAGTTCATGCGCCTCTAACAGCTCATAAGGTACGCCCGCATCGCGCAGCACGGCAATATCTTTGCTGGCGCTGTCGAACTGCTGCTGAGTGCGGAACAGCTGCAGCGTTCCGCCCTGACGGCCCTCATAGGCGATGCCGGTCTCAGAGCGCAGCGCTTTCAAGCAGTCACGGCTGTATTCGGCAATCCGCACCATGCGGCTTTTGTTCTGCTGATAGTGGTTGATATCGCAGTTGCGCAGCATGTGCCACATCCATTCCAGCTGGAAACCGCTGCCATCGAGGCGAATAGCCAGCGGCGCGTGACGCTGAAACATCCACTTGACCGCTTTCAACGGCACACCCGGAGCTGCCCAGGGTGCGGCATAGCCCGGAGAGATCTGACCGGCATTACCTGCACTGGTCTCCATCGCTGCGGCGGGCTGACGATCGATGACGGTGACCTGATGTCCGGCACGCGCCAGATACCAGGCACTTGCCACTCCAACCACACCACTTCCAAGAATTACAACGTGCATAGCTCCCCCACCCGGCATGTAAAAGCATAATTCACTGTTCAGCAGATGATAGTCAGCGGATTTACACAGCGGACATCACCCCATAAATTCAGCATCCATTTCACATCTTTTTCACTTTTCAGGTAACTAAAATCTTGTCGCACAGCCAATTTCAGCGCTTTATGCGCCTCAATCCCTAAACACAGGAATAAATGACAACGGAGGCAGTTAAATCTGTGCATGGCAGGAGAATCATTCAACCCCATACATTCCGCTTATAAACAGGATGATATTCCGCGTTTTAAAATAACATTCGAATTAAAGGCTTTTAAATTCTCTGACGCACTCGTCTTAATGATTTTGTGCCAAAGAATTCGTTTGAGTTCGCATTTCGGATAAGCGACAGTGGGCTATCATTGTTGTGTTCGCTCAGTTTTTTTCGGGTTCCCTTTTTTCAGGATGAAGCCTTAAATAACCAGAACGGGTTGTCTTTCGGGTCAGCCGGTTTGCATAAAAGAGGTGCGCTATGACGACAATCTTTGACGAAGCCATCAGAGACAGCAAACGACTCAATGACGGACCAGACTGGACATTCGAACTGCTCGATGTCTACTTAGCAGAGATCGATCGGGTCGCGAAACTCTACCGGCTTGATACCTACCCGCACCAAATCGAAGTCATTACCTCTGAACAGATGATGGACGCCTATTCCAGCGTTGGCATGCCCATCAACTATTCACACTGGTCATTCGGCAAAAAGTTTATCGAGACCGAGCAACGCTATAAGCATGGTCAGCAGGGCCTGGCCTATGAAATTGTCATCAACTCTAACCCCTGCATCGCCTACCTTATGGAAGAGAACACCATGACTATGCAGGCGCTGGTGATGGCGCATGCCTGCTATGGCCACAACTCGTTCTTCAAAAATAACTATCTTTTCCGCAGCTGGACGGATGCCGGATCGATTGTCGATTACCTGCTTTTTGCCAAAAACTATATCAGTGACTGTGAAGAGCGTTACGGCGTTGAAGAGGTCGAACGGCTGCTCGACTCCTGTCATGCCTTAATGAATTATGGCGTCGACCGCTATAAACGTCCGCAGAAGATCTCCCTGCAGGAGGAGAAGGCGCGGCAGAAGAGCCGCGAAGAGTATCTGCAAAGTCAGGTGAACACCCTGTGGCGAACGCTCCCACGACGTGAGACAGAGGCGGTAGCCTTTGAGGCTGCGCGTTATCCTTCTGAGCCGCAGGAAAACCTGCTCTATTTTATGGAAAAAAACGCCCCGCTGCTGGAGCCATGGCAGCGTGAGATCCTGCGCATCGTGCGCAAAGTGAGTCAGTATTTCTATCCGCAGAAGCAGACCCAGGTGATGAATGAAGGCTGGGCGACCTTCTGGCACTACACCATCCTGAATCACCTGTATGACGAAGGCAAAGTGTCGGAACGCTTTATGATGGAGTTCCTGCACAGCCATACTAACGTGGTGTTTCAGCCGCCCTACAACAGCCAGTGGTACAACGGCATCAACCCTTACGCTTTAGGGTTTGCGATGATGCAGGATATCAAGCGTATCTGTCAGTCGCCGACTGAAGAGGATCGCTACTGGTTCCCGGATATCGCCGGTTCCGACTGGCTGGAAACACTGCATTTTGCGATGCGTGAGTTCAAGGACGAGAGTTTTATCAGCCAGTTCCTCTCGCCGAAAGTGATGCGTGACTTCCGGCTGTTTACCGTGCTGGATGACGATCGCAACAATTATCTGGAAATCGCCGCTATCCATGATGAGGCAGGCTACCGGGCGATTCGCCAGCAGCTTTCTGCGCAGTACAACCTGAGTAATCTTGAACCGAACATTCAGGTCTATAACGTGGATGTGCGCGGTGACCGTTCCCTGACCCTGCGCTATGTGCCGCAGAGTCGCACGCCGCTGGATAAAAGCCGACGCGAGGTGCTGAAGCATGTGCATCGTCTGTGGGGATTTGATGTGATTCTGGAACAGCAGAACGAGGATGGCAGTGTGGAACTGCTGGATCGCAATCCACCACGCGGTTCTTCACTCTGACGGCCCATCTGATGATGACATCTAGAAGCAAAAAACCGGACGCGATGTCCGGTTTTTTTTAGCGCTTGCTGCCCAGGTCTTCGGGCAGGTTTTTCTGCATGCTGTGCCAGATTTCACCGCTGCGGCGGCCATAGTTGCGTACCACGTCCACGATCTCATCCTGTCCAGGTTCTTTGTCGCACAGCGCCAGGAGTTTGAGATAGAAATCACGCGCGACCTGGCGGGCTTCGGGATTAGAGAAGTAGTGACGGCCAACGCGGGTGTAAAGACCTTTCAGGCCATTCAGGATCAGACCGTAAATCGGATTACCCGATGCAAACGCCAGACCACGGAATACCCGGTAGTCGAGTTCGGTGTAGGCATCCGCCTGATCGGCTGCGGCACTCACCGTCTCCAGCACTTCACGCGCTTTGTCCGGATGATGGCGCAGCGCTCGGCTGATAAAGATCGATGAAATATTACTGCGGACTGACAGCAGGTTATCAATCAGCACCGGAACGCTGTCGTGATCGAGACGGGCCAGCGTTTCCAGAATATTGAGACCGGACGTCTCCCAGAAATCATTCACCCGCGTCGGTTTACCGTGCTGAATCGTCAGCCAGCCATCACGCGCCAGTCGCTGCAGCACTTCACGCAAGGTGGTGCGCGTCACCCCAATCAATTCAGAAAGCTCACGCTCAGCAGGAAGAATCGATCCAGGTGGAAAGCGACTGTTCCAGATGCTTTCAATAATATACTCTTCAGCAAATCCCGCTGGACTCTGAGCCTTTATAACCATAGCAATGTGTTCTCGTTGCTTTTCTAATCATGATGAGGACTCATCATACCAGACGCCCTATAGCGGATATAGCCTGCATAACTATTAAAACCGGGCGCGGGCGCATATTTCAGAATGGCTGACAGTTCATTCTGCTGCGTTAAGACGACGATCATTTGATACGATTTCCCGTGCTGAAACGATGCGAGTGCCAGCGCGGCAAAATGTCATCCTGAAATCACGGAATGTCTGCACCGGATAGCCTGCGTCTGCCGTTTCGTTTGCTGCCGAACGCACCCAGCCTTGTTGACCTCATCAATGTCCGCTCTGTTTGCTGAACGGACATCACCTTTTTATCCTCATTTAACCTGCTCTGGATCAGAATCAGGTCATGTTTGCACACGATTTTTCCCCGCACCTGGCTGGTTTGCAAATGCTTTTGGTTTACACTGCGTGGCATTAACGTTTACAGGGAATGCAATATGTTGCGATATCTGAATCAATGTTCACGGGGCCGTGGAGCCTGGTTATTACTGGCACTGACGGCTCTGGCTCTGGAATTGACGGCACTCTTTTTTCAGCACGTGATGGGGCTTAAGCCCTGTGTGATGTGTATCTATGAGCGTAACGCGCTGTTCGGTGTGCTGGGCGCAGGCCTGGTGGGTGCCATTGCACCAAAATCACCGTTGCGTCTGGCGGCGCTGGCGTTGTGGATCTACAGTGCCTGGGAAGGTCTGCGTCTTTCTTACGAACATACGATGATTCAGCTGCACCCTAACCCCTTCACCACCTGTGATTTTGCTGCCCGCTTCCCTAGCGGATTACCGCTGGATAAGTGGCTGCCGTCTGTGTTCCTGGCCAGCGGTGACTGCGCAGAACGCAGCTGGACGTTCCTGACACTCAGCATGCCGCAGTGGATGATCGTGGTGTTCGCCGGTTATCTGCTGGTCGCAGCGCTGGTGCTGATTGCCCAGCCGCTGAAACCGAAACGCCGCGATCTCTTTGGTCGCTGAAACTAAAAAAGGCTGCCAGTGGCAGCCTTTTTACGCTTCAGGTTGATGCCGCGGCGCTTAGCCGTTGCGATCGGGACGATCAATGATGTGATCTTCCCAGTCCCGCACTTCACTCTCCCGCACCGCAATATAACGCACCGAAATACGCTGCGCGTGCATGGCTGTTTTCGAACCGGCCCGCAGCGGATGCCAGGCGGGTAAATCTTTGCCTTCACCCAGCAGCCGGTAAGCGCAGGTGCGCGGCAGCCAGTTAAAGGTAGTCAGATTCTCACGCGTTA
The DNA here is from genome assembly GCF_013415305.1 of Pantoea sp. WMus005. Classification (GTDB taxonomy): domain Bacteria; phylum Pseudomonadota; class Gammaproteobacteria; order Enterobacterales; family Enterobacteriaceae; genus Pantoea; species Pantoea rara. The sequence continues at coordinate 873,382 of NZ_JACBXU010000001.1, read as the reverse complement.
ACTTGATGCAATCCTCTTCCAACTCGAAGCGGCGCTCATAATTACGGCACTGGCAGGTTTTAATATTGAGCTGATCGCAGGCGACATTGGTGAAGTAAATCTCATCGGTGTCGGCATCCTGCAACTTGTTCAGGCAGCACTGTCCACAACCATCACACAAGGATTCCCATTCCTCATCGCTCATTTGTGCCAGGCGTTTTTGTTGCCAGAAAGGGGTGTCAGTCATGATGATATATCCGGATTGTGCCTAAACCGCACCTTATAAAGCCTATGCTGCAGTGATGCAAGTTTTTAGAGTACTCGCGTACTGATGCCGTGACCCGCCAGGGAGACTTCCAGCTGGTCACCCGAACGCATTGGGCCCACCCCTTCTGGTGTTCCGGTCAGAATTACATCTCCGGCACGCAGGGTAAAGTAGCGGCTCATATGGGCAATCAACGGCAGGATCTTATGAATCATGTCTTCGGTGTTGCCGTGCTGACGCACTTCACCATTCACCACCAGCTTCAGCTCGACGTTCTGCGGGTCGCCGCTGAAATCCGAAACCGGGATAAAACCGGAGACGGGACAGGCGTTATCAAAGCCTTTGGATTTTTCCCACGGCTGGCCCGCTTTTTTCAGTCCGGACTGCAGGTCACGCAAGGTCAGGTCCAGCGCCACGCCATAGCCTGCAATCGCCTTAGCCACGTGTTCTTCGGTCGCCTGCTTCAGCGTCGCGCCAATCAACACCGCCAGTTCCACTTCGTGATGCACTTCGCCAAAGGCGTCAGGAATCGACAGCGGCTGGCGCAAATCACACAGCGACGTCTCCGGCTTGATGAAGATGACCGGCTCGGTCGGCGTTGCACTGCCCATCTCTTTAATGTGTTTTGCGTAATTGCTGCCGACGCAAACCACTTTGCTGACCGGAAAATCTAACAGAGCGCCTTGCCAGTTACGATGCTGATACATGATCATCCCCTGTTCAGGTTAGGTGTGATGCCAGCGCTGCTGGCGGGTTGATGTTTGCTTAGGCGTTGTAGGCCTTGATCGAAATGCCAGCCTCATGGCGTGATAATAAGATCCTTTTAACGTTCCAGCGTATGGAATTTGTCAAAAAGCGTAAATAGAGGCCTCGGAGCGCTGAATAATCGTACAAATCACGAGAAAAAAATGCGCAGGAAATTTAGTCATGCGTGAAACAGATAAGCTACACGGTTATTTTACGCGGCTTCAAAGCAATATAATCCTGCCAGGATCGCACCGACAGGATTTATATTTACAGAAGAATCCGAGTTAAACTTTTTTATCGGCCTCTAAATGAATTTTTAGCAGACTTTCAATTGGCGGGGGAAGCTGTAAATAATAGCCCTGCTCACTCAATCCCTGCTTCACTTTATTGATATCCGCGTTAGCCAGCCTGTCGCGCCCCGCCAGCTTTAGCACCATCGCCAGCTGCGGCTTGCCAAAACCTTTCAGCAATTCTTGCGGAACGCGTGAGAAATCGTCCTTTTTTTCAACATAGAGATAAGTCTGGTCACGTAACGGGCTTCTGTAGATCACACAAAACATATTTTTTACTCGAATTAACCGGCGTTGAGGCTTGTCTGAATATAGCTGTAACTATAACATGCTTGCAGAACTTCGAATATTCACCGTTAGCGCTTCATCGATGATTTTATCATCGCCCTGCTAACGGTAGTGAAAACAGGACTGAGTCGGGACAGATGTCGCAAACGCCAATCGAATTCAAAGGTAGCAGTTTCACCCTGTCTGTCGTCCATTTGCATCACCATGACCCTGCGGTGATTCGTAAGGCACTTCAGGACAAGATTGACCAGGCTCCGGATTTCCTGAAAAACGCCCCGGTTGTACTTAACGTTGCCACATTGAGTGCCGATGTTAACTGGAAACAGCTGCAGCAGGCGATTCTCGCCACCGGTTTACGCATCGTTGGCGTGAGCGGCTGCAAAAATGAAGCACTGAAAAGCATGATTTCCCGTGCAGGCCTGCCGGTTCTGGCAGAAGGTAAAGAGGCCAGGCCGCGCGCTGAAGCGCCGCAGCCGGCTCCCCTACCTGAACCGCTGCCGGTTGTAACCGAGACGGTGGCAACCAAAACCCGCATCGTGAATACACCGGTGCGCTCAGGCCAGCAAATTTATGCGCGTGACGCTGATTTGATTATCACCAGCAGCGTCAGCGCCGGCGCCGAGCTGGTTGCCGATGGCAACATTCATATTTACGGCATGATGCGTGGTCGCGCGCTGGCAGGTGCCAGCGGTGACCAGAACTGCCAGATTTTTTGTACCCACCTGGCCGCCGAGCTGGTCTCGATTGCAGGAGAGTACTGGATCATGGATCAGATCCCGCAAGAATTTTTTGGCAAAGCTGCGCGCCTGTGCCTGCAGGATGGCGCGCTGACTATCCAGACACTTAATTAGGCCCCTTTTCTTTTGTTAAGGAAATCAACATTTATGGCACGCATTATTGTAGTTACATCCGGTAAAGGGGGCGTTGGTAAGACCACGTCAAGCGCGGCCATCGCCACCGGTTTAGCGCAGAAAGGCAAAAAGACAGTTGTCATCGACTTTGATATCGGTCTGCGTAACCTGGATTTGATCATGGGCTGTGAACGCCGCGTGGTCTACGATTTCGTCAACGTCATCCAGGGCGATGCCACACTCAATCAGGCGCTGATTCGCGACAAACGCACTGAAATGCTCTATATCCTGCCTGCGTCGCAGACCCGTGATAAAGATGCGCTGACCCGTGAAGGTGTTGAAAAAGTCCTGAACGATTTAGCAGCAATGGAGTTCGATTTCATCGTATGCGACTCACCAGCAGGAATTGAAACTGGCGCACTGATGGCGCTCTACTTTGCCGATGAAGCCATTATCACCACCAACCCGGAAGTCTCTTCTGTCCGTGACTCCGACCGCATCCTTGGCATCATCTCCTCCAAATCCCGTCGCGCTGAAAACAGTCAGGACCCGGTTAAGGAGCATCTGCTGCTGACCCGTTATAACCCTGGCCGGGTGAGCCGTGGTGATATGCTGAGTATGGAAGATGTGCTGGAAATCCTGCGCATTCCTCTGGTCGGCGTGATCCCTGAAGATCAATCGGTGTTACGTGCCTCTAACCAGGGCGAACCGGTGATTCTTGACGGCGAATCTGATGCTGGCAAAGCCTATGCCGATACCGTTGAACGGTTGCTCGGTGAAGTACGCCCCTTCCGCTTTATCGAAGAAGAGAAGAAGGGTTTCCTGAAACGCCTGTTCGGGGGATAAACCATGGCATTACTTGATTTCTTTTTATCCCGGAAGAAGAACACTGCCAACATAGCCAAGGAAAGGCTGCAGATTATCGTGGCAGAACGGAGAAGGGGCGACAGTGAGCCCCACTATCTTCCGCAACTTAAGCGCGACATTCTGGAAGTGATTTGCAGATATGTGAAGATCGATCCAGAAATGGTGACGGTTCAGCTTGATCAGAAAGGTGATGACATCTCGATTCTGGAGCTGAACGTCACGCTGCCGGAAACGGATGAAGTGACTAAATGACGCTGACCGTTTTCTGAATTTCCCCTGCGCTCTGGCAGGGGAAATTTAACCGGCTAACAACCCGCCAGAATGTCCTCAATGCCGGGTTTCAGCAGTTCGCCTCGCCATCCGGTGAGTAACTCCGGCTGACGTCCCTGTGGCTTAAGGCCCCAGTGCTGACTTAATACCTGATTAATCTGACGTCGTGACGCCAGTAACTCCTGACTGAATCCACTCTGCTCGCTGACCTGCTGCACCAGCGCTTTCATCGCCTTAAACACCTGCTTGTAGTGCGGATGATCGATCAGATTGCCCAGCGGAGCCGGCAGTTCACTTTCGTCCAGCGCCTCGGCTTGGGCCACGAGTGCCACCAGCGTTTTACCGTGGAAACGGATTTCATGGCCTGACAGCCCCAAATGATCCAGCTCACCCAGTGAACCGGGCATAAAGCGCGCGACTTTCCACAGGTGCTCTTCACGTACCACAAAGTTCACCGCCATATCCTTTTCACGTGCCAGCTTCAGACGCCAGGACGCCAGTCGCTGCAGTGCAGCCAGCTGACGCGGGCGAAGTTGCCAGGCATTAGTGATATCGCGCCATGCTTCCTCCGGCGACAGGCTATCCAGACGACGCTGACACAGATTATTGCACTCACTCAGTGCCGCCGCCATGTTGCCGGCCTCTTCCGTATTAATCATCAGCTGACGGGCAATTGGCAGCAGATAGTGAACGTCCGCCGCCGCATACTCACACTGACGCTGGGTCAGAGGGCGTGCCAGCCAGTCGGTACGTGATTCACTTTTATCGAGTTCGACCTGGGTGAAATGCGCCACCATTGAAGCAAAGCCCCATGAGAGCGGCTGGCCAGAAAATGCCGCCAGAATCTGGGTGTCGATCATAGGCGTCGGCAGCACGCCGAAACGGTGCAGGAAGACTTCCAGATCTTCACCACCGGCATGCAGGAATTTAGTCACGCCGGTGTCGGTGAGTAAAGCAATAAAGGGTGACCAGTCACGGATATTGAGCGGGTCAATCAGCACCAACTGATGATCGTCGAACAGCTGGATCAGGCCAAGCTGTGGGTAGTAAGTGCGGGTGCGGACAAATTCGGTATCCAGTGCCACCGCCGCGTGCTGGCGCGCTTTCTGACACACGTCTGCCAGTTGATCATCCTGGTCGATAAGAGAATAGTTCACGTCTGATTTCCACCGCAGCCAACAACGCGCGGCGCTCCATGTTAAAAACAATAAAAACGCCGGACATGCCGGCGTTCAACCTCAATTCCTGCCCGAATTCAGCTCGCGCCGGGTTTAGCCTCATCGCGCAGCTCACGCCGCAGGATCTTACCAACGTTGGTTTTGGGTAACTCATCACGAAACTCAATGATTTTCGGCACCTTGTAACCGGTCAGCTGACGGCGGCAGTGGTCGAGCACGTCTTCTTTAGTCAGCGATGCATCTTTTTTCACGATGCAGACTTTGACTGCCTCGCCAGAAAGATCGCTGGGCACACCAATTGCCGCGGCTTCGCGCACTTTCGGGTGCTGCATCAGCACATCTTCGATTTCATTCGGATAGACATTAAAACCGGAGACCAGAATCATATCTTTTTTACGGTCAACGATGCGAATAAAGCCTTCCTGATCAACGGTAACAATATCACCGCTGTGGAGCCAGCCATTTTTCAGCACTTCCGCTGTCGCTTCCGGGTGATGCCAGTACCCCAGCATCACCTGCGGGCCACTGATACAGAGCTCACCGGGTTCGCCCGGCGGCACTTCGTTGCCCGCGTCATCCAGAATTCGCACATCGGTCGAGGGGACCGGCAGGCCGATACTGCCAGTGTGACAGCTGATGTCATACGGATTGACCGACACCAGCGGCGAACATTCCGTCAGGCCATAGCCTTCCAGCAGATAGTGCCCGGTCAGTTTTTCCCAGCGCTCGGCCACCACTTTCTGCACCGCCATCCCGCCACCGGCAGAGAGACGCAGTGTAGAGAAATCGAGCTTATTGAACTGCGCATCGTTAAGCAGCGCATTGAACAGCGTGTTAACGCCAGTAATCGCGGTAAACGGGAATTTACCCAGCTCTTTAACGAAACCGGGAATATCGCGTGGGTTTGTGATCAACAGATTCTGACCGCCCAACTCCAGGAAAAGCAGGCCGTTCACCGTTAAGGCGAAGATGTGGTAAAGCGGCAGCGCGGTGACAACACACTCTTTACCGTCGCGAAGCACTTTGCCGTAGGTCGCGCGGGTCTGCTCCAGATTCGCCTGCATGTTGCGATGGGTCAGCATCGCCCCTTTGGCCACGCCGGTTGTGCCGCCCGTATACTGCAGGAAGGCGAGATCGTCATTCGAGAGGGTCGGGCGTTGATAGTTGAGCGTGGCGCCCACTTCAAGGACATGGCGAAATGAAATGGCACCCGGCAGATGATATTTAGGCACCAGCTTTTTCACATACTTGACGACAAAGTTAACCAGTGTCGCTTTTATCGGCGCCAGCTGATCCCCCATGCGGGTCAGGATGACGTGACGCACCGCTGTGTCCGCCACCACTTTTTCCAGGGTATGGGCAAAATTCGAGACGATAACAATGGCGCTGGCACCGCTGTCATTGAGCTGATGCTTCAGCTCACGTGGCGTATAGAGCGGATTAACATTGACCACCACCATACCCGCGCGCAGCACACCAAACAGCGCCACGGGATACTGCAGTAAGTTCGGCATCATCAGGGCCACGCGGTCACCCGCTTTCAGGCCAAGCTGCTGCTGGAGATAGGCGGCGAAAGCACGGCTCTTCTCTTCCAGCTGGCGATAGCTCATCTTCTGACCCATGTTCACAAACGCGGGTTGATCGGCGTAGCGTTTTGCAGCCTGCTCAAACAGATCCACCAGCGAGGTGTAACGATCTGCACTTATTTCGGCAGGCACATCTGCCGGGTAGCGTTTCAGCCAAACCTTATTCAAGGATCCACCCCGATAATTATGTTGTATTTCCATCGCTGCCTCAGCCAATCTGGTTTGTTAACAATATTTTAACTGATTGTACCAGTTTGCCTGTTTCGGCATGTTGAGGTTGCGAAGTGCATCACTAAATTTCGTGCTAAGAAAACAGGCCAATAAAAAGCCCGGCAGCGAGCACCGCGACCGGGCTGGATATAATAATGTGTAAACTACTCAGTCAGAATGGTCTGGACCTCTGTCGGGCCACTGTTGACCATTCCCCAGTAGGGATTAGGGCCCCAGTATCCACCGCGATGGCGGGTTGGACCATACCAGATCCAGGGATCCATTGGCTGTGGCGGTGCCGTCACCTGCTGAGCGAGCCGCCAGCGCTGATAGCCACGCACATCAATAACCGCAAATTTGTAATCTGCCTCACCAATTTTGCCCTGCTCCGTGCCCTTCAGCGTGCCCAGCACGGTGACATACTGATTTTTCACATCCACCGGATCAACAAAACCGTGGATGTCGGCATAAATCCGGCCAACCGAGGCCGCACCGAGACGCGGTCTGGCACTGTCATCCAGCGGCTGTGCCGCAATCTCAAGCCGGGTTTTGCCGTTCAGGTTAGTGACATTCACTACCTTGCCGCCAAAGCGCGATTCCTGCCCGACAAAGATTGAGGGATCGCTCATGACCCGCAACAAATCCTGCTGTGGCTGAGGTGAGCTGCCCTGCAACGTGTCAGGAATGGAGACACAACCGGTTAACGCCAGCACACAGGTCAGCAGCAGCCCTGAAAGCCCTTTACCACACATTGACGACATAGACGTTCTCCCGTTAGGTAAAGACTTAGACTGGACGCATAACAATAAGTTGCGTGCATTTTACCGGCCAGGTAATTTTTTCCATGCGACTTCATTACGCAGATAGGTGGGCTCCGCCGTCTCCGGCAGCAGCGTATTCCCCTGCGCCAGTGCATGGCTTGCCAGCGGCAGCATATCCTGTGCGGCAGGCAGGGTAACCTCACTGTCGGTCAGAGTCAGGGTGTGCCCCTGCTGCAGGGCAGGATAAGCCTGCCAGCCGGTGCCAGCCGTCATCCACTCGCCAGAAAGCGCCTGCATCCGCGCCAGTGCCGCCTCGGGCGACAGCACGCTTTCGCTGGCTTCACCCTGCCAGGCTCCCTGCTCATCACGCTGATATTCGGCCCAGTAGACCTCGCCCATGCGCGCATCGATAGCGGTTAATACCCGGGTTGCCCCGTGCAGACGCCATGCGCCTTCGGCCAGTGTTGCCAGTGTTGAAACCGCGATCATCGGCAGTGAGGCACCCAGTGCCAGGCCCTGCGCAATACCAATCCCAATCCGCACGCCGGTAAAACTGCCTGGGCCGCGACCAAAAGCGAGCGCATCCAGATCGGTCAGTTCCAGCTGCTGCGCCTGCAGGAGTTCCTCAACCAGCGGTAGAATTCGTTGGGTGTGATCGCGCGGGGCAATCTCGAATCGGGCATCAATCTGTTGCTGATTCAGCAAGGCGGCTGAACAGGCTTCTGTCGCCGTATCCAGCGCTAAAATTCGGGCTGACATGACCACCTCAGAAGAAAGAAAACGGCGCGCATCTTAGCATAAAATTACGCGTCTGGTTCGGGTTGCTGGCGGATAAAGGCGATGGCGCGGGCAATGTCACGGGTGCGCGGCGTCGGCGGCAGACTATTGAGAAACAGCGCGCCATAGGGACGAGAGACCAGCCGCTGATCGCAAATCACCAGCACGCCACGATCGTCCGTATCACGGATTAAACGTCCCACACCCTGCTTCAGCGTAATGACCGCATCCGGCAGCTGCACATCCGTGAAGGGATCGCCGCCACGAATCCGGCAATCTTCCATTCTGGCTTTTAACAGCGGATCTTCCGGTGAGGTGAACGGCAGTTTGTCGATGATCACCAGCGACAGGGCATCACCCCGCACGTCCACGCCTTCCCAGAAACTGCTGGTCGCCACCAGCAGGGCGTTGCCCTTGTCGATAAACTGTTTCAGTAACTGACCTTTGCTGGTTTCACCCTGTACCAGCACCGGCAGTGTCATTGAGGCACGAAACTCTGCCGCCAGCTCACGCATCATCAGGTGCGACGTACAGAGAAAGAAACAGCGGCCTTTATTGGCATCAATCAGCGGCTTCATCATCGCGGCCAGCTGACGTGCCCCACCCGAACGGTTAGGTTCAGGCAGATTGCGTGGAACGCAGAGCAGTGCCTGTTTCGCAAAATCGAACGGGCTGTTCAGAATCAGACTTTTTGCCGCATTCACACCCAGCCGTTCGGCGAAGTGGGTCATCTTCTCATCCACCGCCAGAGTGGCCGATGTGAAGATCCAGGCCGCCTTGCGGTTATCCATCACCTCACGGAAGCGTTCGGCGACTGAGAGCGGCGTCAGCGCCAGAATAAAGTGACGCGAGGTGCATTCATACCAGTAGCTGTAGCCCGGCTCATTAATCGCCCGCAGCCGTTTTAATCGGGTACGGTATAGCGCGGCGCGCTCAAAGGCGGCATCCAGCAGGGCTGAACGACCCAGTGAGAGTTTGATGACGTCGTAACAGAGCTCCAGCGCATCATCCAGCAGAGTGAACATACGGAGAATCTGGTTATCGCTCAGCAGTTCGCGCAGATTACCGCGATAGCCGGGATCGCCTAATGAAAGCCGGAAGTCCTGTGCGCATTGCGCCAGGCGGTCAGCGGATTTCTGCAGCTGCTGGGCATCGCGCACTTCAGTGCGGTAGGCAGTGATAATATCTTTGGCAAGATCGAGTAACTGGCGGCTGGAGAGCTGCTGACCAAAATACTGACTGGCGATATCGGGCAACTGATGGGCTTCATCGAAGATCATCACATCCGCTTCGGGAATGAGTTCGCCAAAACCGCCCTCTTTAACCACCAGATCGGCCAGAAACAAGTGATGGTTGACGACAACTACATCGGCGTCCATGGCACGTTTACGCGCTTTAACCACGAAACACTCTTTATAGCGTGGGCAGTCGGTCCCCAGGCAGTTATCGTTAGTGCTGGTGACCAGCGGCCAGACCGGACTGTCTTCGGTGACGTCCGCGCAGCTGCTGATGTCACCATCTTCGGTCTGTGATGACCAGCTGCGCAGCGTCACCAGATCGGTCAGCGCCTGCACGGTGAGATCGCCGCCCGCCATTGATTGCTGCTCCATGCGTTCCAGACACAGATAGTTGGATCGCCCTTTCAGCAAAGCGGTTTTACCTTTAAACTTCAGCGCCTTGACCATAGTGGGCAGATCGCGGCCATAGAGCTGATCCTGCAGCGCTTTAGATCCGGTGGAGACAATCACTTTTTTACCGGCCCGTAAGGCAGGTGCCAGGTAAGCATACGTTTTACCCGTGCCAGTTCCGGCCTCAACCACCAGTTCGCCCTGCTGTTTAACCGCTTCAGACACCGCCTGCGCCATCTCACGTTGTGCCTCACGCGGCTTAAAGCCTGCGATCGCCAGCGCCAGCGCGCCATCCACTGCAAAATCGTCTGCCACATACCCTCACTAAGAACGGCAAAAACACTGTAATTATGTCAGTATTGGTTCAACAAAGCAAAATGGATAATTATCAACACGTTATGTATTTCTGACTGATTAAGTTACGTGAATCAATGACCCGGAAGGGTGTCTGGCAGATGTGAAAAAGGCGGCTCATGCCGCCTGAAGAGAAGTGCCTGCAGTGCCTGTAAACCTTGAGGCAAACCTGCCCTGCAGAGAAGGCAGTAAAAGGGGTGACTACTCTACAATCATGCGACCGTTGAGATGCTGCAACGGACGATTGTTGGTGGTTTTCAGCGCCTGTCTGAACGCGTCGAGCTGAGCCTGAGACAGCGTAACCGGCTGTTTCATCACCAGCCAGCGAATCCCTTCGCTGCAGGGGGGCGTTGTCAGAGAGCCGCTGAAGCGATAATAGTGCAGGTCTTCCGGGAAAAGATCGCGTAAATTCACCTGGCGATTAATACTGACCTGCTGGTTTTCCTTTTTCGGCATCGCAGCAATCAACGGTGCCAATGCCGGATTCTCTTTACCAACGTTAAACATCACAGCGACCACGGCCAGATCGCCATCTTCCTTGCTGTGAACAAAGTGTGCTTCAAGAGGAAAAGTTTCTCCATTGATCTGGTTTTCACTCGGCGTGTGGAAGTGATACTGACGTAAAGTAAATTTTTCCCTGTCCAGAACAAAGTCATCTTCTTCATCAACGGTGACCTGAATCGTATGACCGTTGTTAATCACTTTCTCAGCTGAAGTATGGTAAGCCAGATCCAGCGCCTGCAAATGGCCTTCGATAGGATCCTGAATGTTAATCGGCGACTGAGATTTACCTTCGTGACAGATGTGGAAGTCTCTGGTCAGCTCACTCCAGTGCTCCGGGCCGGCTTTGCCTTCATAAGTCCAGTGCGGCTCCGCCGCACCTGCTGCGCTGATGAAAGAGATGGCCATAGCCAGACTTAACACTTTTAAACGTTTCATTTCATCCCTGCTTAATAAGCTAATGTGTGGCAGGGATAATATTCCGCAGACATTAAATTCAGCAAGGTGACAAAATGCGTTAAATCAAAATCAGAATGAATTTAGAATTTAGAATTTATAATTTATAATTTTTATCGATGTTAATTTAATTAACATCGTTGATGATAATACTTTATTTATGCGGTTTAACGGTGCCGTTTATCTGAATACATTGTTTTATCTGCGGGGTTTTAATGTATTGCAATTTCAGAGCGGAATCTTTCGGCAGGCATAAGCCTGAAACAGCATCAAACGAGGGGGATCCGGGCGCATTACGTAAGAAACCGCAAAACTGCACGACAGGCAGTTTTGCGGTGTAAGCCAGCATCAGAAGAGACAGGCGTTGTCATACAGCCTTTTAAAACGGCTAAACATCCTTTTCTAACGGATCGTCTTCCTCATCTTCTTCTTCATCTTCCGGATAGATCCCGGCATCATCTGGCAGCGGTTCAACGTAATCAGGACGTTCAGACATAATTACCTCCAGTGATAAATAGCAGTGCTGCTATCTCAACTGAGCATAGTTAACCCGCATCACCTGCCGCACATTTTACGCCTGAAGTGTGAGCCAAACGTAAAATTGCTGTAAGGGACTGAAAACGGCCTCACCGCACAACGCTAATGGTGTATATAAAGCGCGCCCGCCAGCATGATGATGAACAGCACCGCAAAAGTGATGACTCCCTGCCTGGTGCCTTTGGATAAACCCACAAACGCCGCGATAACAATAAACAGCAGCGTCAGTGCGCCTGCCATAACCCAAAACAGATACTGCGTATTCGCCATGCTCTAATCCTCATCCTGTGGCGCGAAATTACGCTGTTTTATAACATTTTTAAGCTGATAGCGCCCCTGATTCCGTGACTCTTCCCGCCCGTTTTCATCATTGATATGCGGATGTCCCACTCCCGAAGCTGCTGGCATAACAGTGTGATGCAGTTATCAAATGCAGAGTAAGGCCGCGAGGAAATAAAGGCCCGGTTTATAATGATTAAACCAGCTTACCGTTGGGATGTGGCACCCGTAAGCTGATGTGCTGAGACTGGCTTAACATTGCCGTTCAGGCGGTGTGAAGCAGATGGCCTTAACCCGACTGCCTGACTCAGGCGGAGGAACGTTATGAACTATGTCCGCATCGGCTCTCTGGCTGGCGTGCTGCTGCTTTGCGGCTGCCAGACACCCACTCCTGAACAGGCGCGTTTACAGCAACCTGTTTTTCAGGGCCAAAGCACCCGCACCGTTCCTCAGCTCAGCGACTGTATCTATCGCGGCTGGTCCACCACCAGCGTTATTGCACGGGATAACACCACCCACACCCAGCCGAACGGCAGCGAGATCAGCGTCTTTACCTGGGAAGATTCGATTTTTGCGGATGTTTCGCCCCGCCGAAAAGGCGCCGATGTGAAATATTTCACCACCTTCAGGATGGCCCCTGAGGTGATGGCGGACAGACAGGCGGTCGTTGAGCGCTGCCTGTAATGCGTAAAGGGTGACAGCGATGTCAGGAGTGTGCCAGGCTAATGCACATTTAATCAGGGAGAAACCGATGAGTATTACCCGCATTGATCCGGAACATCGTATGTCCGAAGCCGTAATTCACAACGACACCATCTATTACACCAGTGTGCCTGAAAATCTGGATGCTGACGCAGAAGCACAGACCGCCAATGCGCTCGCGGTGATTGATGCCATTCTGACCCGGCTTGGCAGCGATAAAAGCAAAATTCTGGATGCGACGCTGTTTCTGGTTGATAAGGCCGATTTTCCTGCCATGAACCGCGCGTGGGACGCCTGGGTCTCGCCGGGTAATGCGCCGGTGCGTTGTACGGTTCAGGCCGGTCTGCTGAATCCAAAATACAAAATCGAAATTAAAATCATCGCCGCACGTTAATCATGTCGGGCGTTATTCTTCTTCGTTTTCGTCATCTTCGTCTTCGAACATCGCCCTGACACGTTCGCCCTTGTGATTCTGCCGGATTTCCTGCGCCACCTGGGCGATCGCTTCACCGCTTGATAAACCACCCGCCATCAACGCCTGAATACGTTCGACGGCCTGCTGTTGCTGCTCATGTGAGAGAGCCGGTAATCCAATAAACATGTTTCACTCCTGCGTTGGGTCAGACAGTATCCCACGTGGAACAAACAGGTGCCAGTCATGAAAAAATATGTCAGTCTGACTGCCACTTTGCTTTCTGATTTGTCTGCCCGATGATTGTTGAAACCCTCACGCTTGAATATACCCCGGATGCGCTGACTCAGCGTTTTGCTACCCTTGCCCATCTGCCCTGGGCGATGCTGCTCTCCTCCGCGCAGGCCAGCCACAGCGACAACCGCTTTGATATTCTGACCGCCGATCCTCGCGCCACCCTGGTCACCCACGATGCGATAACGACCATCAGCAACCCGGCCGGCACGACCCGATCCACCGCCGATCCGCTGTTATTGGTTCAGCAGCAGTGTGATGCGCTGGGCGTCAAGCCAGAGGCCAGCGATGCCCTGCCGTTTCAGGGGGGTGCGCTGGGCCTGTTTGGTTATGATCTGGGCCGCCGGTTTGAGTCGCTGCCCCAAAAAGCCGCCGCCGATCTCACGACGCCAGACATGGCGGTGGGGATTTATGACTGGGCGCTGATTGCCGACCATCATCAGCGAACTCTGACGCTGGTGGCGTTGAATAACATTGAAGCACGCGCTGCCTGGCTGACTGAGTGGCCAACGCGCGAAATCGCCCCCTTTTCACTGACCAGTGGCTGGCGCTCTAATCTGAGTTATGCCGAATACGCAGCGCGCTTTGCCGCGGTTCAGGCTTATATTCAGGCCGGTGACTGTTACCAGGTTAACCTGGCACAACGTTTTCAGGCCGGTTATCAGGGTGATGAGTGGCAAGCATTTTCTCTGCTTAATGCAGCTAACCGTGCGCCATTCAGCGCGTTTCTAAGGCTGCCTGATAGTGCGATCCTCAGCCTGTCGCCAGAGCGCTTTCTGTCTCTGAATAACAAACAGATTGAAACCCGTCCCATCAAAGGAACCCGGCCACGCTGCGAAGATCCTATTGCCGACGCACTCCAGGCTGAGTCGCTGCGCCACGCAGAAAAAGACCGCGCCGAAAACCTGATGATTGTCGATTTAATGCGCAACGATATTGGCCGCGTGGCGCTGCCTGGCTCGGTCACCGTGCCGGCGCTGTTTGTGGTTGAACCCTTCCCCGCCGTGCATCATCTGGTGAGCACAGTGCGGGCGCAGTTGCCTGACACCCTGCAGGCCACCGACCTGCTGCGCGCCTGTTTTCCTGGCGGCTCAATTACCGGTGCGCCCAAGATTCGCGCGATGGAGATTATTGATGAACTGGAGCCGCAACGCCGCAACGCCTGGTGCGGAAGCATTGGCTATATCAGTTTGTGTGGCCGGATGGATACGAGTATCACTATCCGCACGCTGATTGCCGAAGGTCAGCAGCTCTACTGTGCCGCCGGTGGCGGGCTGGTGGCAGACAGCGATCCGCAAGCGGAGTATCAGGAGACGCTCGACAAAGTCAGCCGGATATTACCGGCCCTGGAACAGGCAGGAGGTTCAGTTGGCACTGACGCTTGACGTTTTTCGCAGCCGTTTTCTGTTACAGCAGCCTGCACGCAGCACGCAGCGCCTCTCCGGACGCCATGCTGCGGTGCTGGTGCCGATTGTGGCACGACCTGAACCGGGTCTGTTGCTGACGCAGCGTTCGCACGCCCTGCGCAAACACGCCGGACAGGTCGCCTTTCCCGGCGGAATGCAGGATGACACCGACGCCTCGCTGATCGCTACCGCACTGCGTGAAGCGCAGGAAGAGGTCGGCATCGATCCACATCAGGTCGAGATATTAGGGGCGCTGCCCGCCGTGACCAGCAGCACTGGTTTTCAGGTGACACCCGTGCTGGGCATTATTCCGGCCGACCTGCGGTTAACCATTAATCCTGATGAAGTCAGCAGCGCCTTTGAAATGCCGCTGGCTGAGGCTTTGCAACTCAGCCGCTACAGCGCGCTGGAGGTGCAGCGGGCTGGCATCCGTCATCCGGTCTGGTTGTCGCGCTATCAGGATTATCTGGTATGGGGCATGACTGCCGGCATTATCCGTTCATTGAGTACTCAGATCGCATTCTGAGACTTTTTGCCCTTCTTTCCTTTGCAAGCCCGTCAGTGAACTGTCGGGCTACGCTATAATTTTTTCTATTGGTTTTGATAAGTTTATTTCATGCGAAAAGCCGCTCTTTCCTGGTGCATGGCTATTACTATGGGCGCCATAAACTGCCCCGGCAGACTGATAATAATTGTGAGGAGTGTCACCTGTGATTAGTGTTTTCGACATGTTCAAAGTGGGTATTGGCCCCTCAAGTTCGCATACTGTCGGCCCGATGAAAGCGGGTAAGCAGTTTGTGGATTTGCTTTGCGAACAGGGAAAGCTGCAGGAGGTCACCCGGATCGCCGTAGATGTGTATGGTTCTCTGTCTCTGACCGGTAAAGGACATCACACAGATATCGCCATCATTATGGGTCTGGCGGGTGAATCACCGGACACGGTGGATATTGATGCGATCCCTGCGTTTATTAAAGATGTTGAACAGCGTGAGCGGCTGCTGCTGGCAAAAGGCGCACATGAAGTCGATTTCCCACGCGAAGGCGGCATGGTGTTCCGCAGTGAGAATCTCTCGCTGCATGAAAATGGCCTGCGCCTGCTGGCGTTCACGGGCGATCTGCTGATCCTGTCGAAGACTTATTACTCCGTAGGCGGCGGCTTCATCGTGGATGAAGAGCATTTTGGACAATCGGCACTGGATGAAGTCTCAGTGCCCTGGCCGTTCCACTCCGCCAAAGATCTGCTGTCACACTGCCGTGAAACCGGCTTGTCGCTCTCTGGCCTGGTGATGAAAAACGAACTGGCGCTGCACAACCGCGACGAAATCCATGCCTATTTCACGAACATCTGGCAGACGATGCAGGCCTGTATCGATCGCGGTCTGAATACCGAAGGTGTATTGCCTGGGCCGCTGCGTGTGCCACGCCGTGCCGCTTCCTTGCGTCGCCTGCTGACCTCCTCTGATAAGCATTCCAGCGATCCGATGATTGTTATCGACTGGATCAACATGTATGCGCTGGCCGTTAACGAAGAAAACGCCGCGGGAGGCCGCGTCGTGACCGCGCCTACTAACGGTGCCTGCGGTATCGTGCCTGCGGTGCTGGCTTACTACGATCACTTTATCGAGCCAGTGACACCCGACATTTTCCTGCGCTATTTCCTCGCCTCTGGCGCTATAGGCGTGCTGTACAAAATGAATGCCTCTATTTCAGGCGCGGAAGTGGGCTGCCAGGGCGAAGTGGGCGTGGCCTGTTCTATGGCGGCGGCCGGTCTGGCTGAACTGCTGGGCGGCAGTCCGGAGCAGGTCTGCGTGGCGGCTGAAATCGGCATGGAGCATAACCTGGGGCTGACCTGTGACCCGGTCGCTGGTCAGGTTCAGGTGCCCTGCATTGAGCGTAATGCGATCGCCTCGGTTAAAGCGATTAATGCGGCGCGAATGGCACTTCGTCGCACCAGCGAACCCCGCGTCTCGCTGGATAAGGTCATTGAGACCATGTATGAAACCGGCAAAGATATGAACGCGAAATACCGTGAAACCTCGCGTGGTGGTCTGGCCATTAAAGTTCAGTGTGATTAAACGAAACGTTTAACTGTCTAAATAACGTGCAAACGTAATAAAATCCGTATCCTGCGCTATCCCGGCGCAGGTTTAAACGGTAGAGTGTTTTCCGCGCAGCCGTCCGGCTTTTGCAGCTTTCCATACCCGCTTTCTGTCTTCCGGCCTCAATGTTGATCTGGCCGTGCCGATACTTACCCCGTCGTGTTTTGCTTTTTTACTGGCTTTTTGGGAAGGTGGATACTGATGTTTATGGCCCAGCAATTTGTTGGACAATTCAGACGCAAGCGTTTACTCATTGCACTTTCAATCGCCCTTGTGGTGATGATATTAACGCTGGCCTTTCGCTATATTGAAGAGAAGTCACGTATCGAACAGCAGGCGATGGATTTCGCCAACAAAGCCATTATGCGGTTTGACCGGATGTTCTCACCGCTCGAGGTTTCAGCGAATAACACGCTGGGTCTGGTTGGTGTTCCCTGTCAGGATGTTCGCTTTCCACTCATCGAAAAAATTTCTTCCCTGCAGACGGTCCGGGCGATCCTGCTGGTGGATAACGACGTGCTCTACTGCTCCAGTATCTATGGGCCGCGTAATATCCCCTTTAGCCAGACCTGGCCCGATTTAGCCTTTAACAGTCAGCGTATGACGCTGATAACCGATGATTATCTGCTTAAAGGTTCACCGGTTTTACTGCTGTGGACGCCAAAGAGCCAGGATAACCGCGCCGGAATTTTGCAGGTGGTTAACATCGAAATGATGAGCAATTATCTGCTGGAGCCGCAGTTGCCCTGGGTTGAACGCGCCGTCTTTAACGTCAACGGAGAGAGCCTGGAGTATGGTAATCCGATGATCGAGTCAACGGTGGCGGCTGACGATGAAGTGAGTTATGAGCAGGGCTCGCTGCGCTATCCGTTTACGCTGACCCTCTATGGCCCTTCACCGACCCGTCTGGCACTGGCGACGCTTCCCTCACAGCTGCCGCTGGCGCTGCTGCTGAGCCTGCTGATGGGCTACATCGTCTGGCTGGCGACCGCAAATCGTATGAGTCTGAGCTGGCAGATTAGTTATGGCATCACCGCCAAAGAGTTTATGGTTTATTGCCAGCCGCTAATCAACACCAGAAGCGGTGAGTGCGACGGCATTGAACTGCTGCTGCGCTGGCATAATGCCCGTCAGGGCTGGATAGCGCCGGATGTCTTTATTCCGCTGGCAGAGCGCCAGAATCTGATCAAGCCACTCACGCGCTTTGTGCTGAATGAGGTGGTACGAGAATTGCCTCAGCTCCCCCTGGATCCCGACTTCCATATCGCTATCAACGTTGCTGCCAGCCATTTTCGCGACCGCGCCATTCTTGAGGATCTGCAAAATCTGTGGTGGCCAGCCAACCCTGTGCCAAAACTGGTGGTAGAACTCACCGAGCGGGATGCCCTTCCAGTGGTGGATCAGTCGGTGATTACGCAACTGCACGATATCGGCGTCCGGCTGGCCATTGATGACTTCGGCACCGGTCACAGCTCACTCTCCTACCTGAAAGATTTGCAGCCCGATGTACTGAAGATCGACAAGATTTTCACTGCGGCCATCGGTACTGACGCGATAAACGCCACGGTGACAGATATGGTCATTTCGCTGGCCCAGCGTCTGAATATCAGTCTGGTGGCTGAGGGGGTAGAAACGGCTGAGCAGGCGGATTATTTGCGCGAACGTGGCGTGGATCATCTGCAGGGCTACTATTTCGCCCGTCCGATGCCGCTGCAGGATTTTCCGGCGTGGCTGATGTTGCATCAGGCTGATGTCCACAGATAACAAAACAGCCGCGGCGTTGAAGCAGCGGCTGTCGGGAAGATTCAGCGTGGCCGGTGATACCGGCATCGCCTTAGCAACAACGCGAACAATTAACCTTCTTCATTCTCGTCATGCGGTTTATCTTTGGTGACACGCACCAGATCAATACGGTAGTCAGTGGCTTCAATGATCTGGAAGTGCAGCGGAGTGATATCAATCACATCGCCCGGCACCGGTAACTGCCCTTTCTGCTCAATCAACAGGCCTGCCAGCGAGGCGTGGTCTTCTGTCGGATCGACCAGCTCATGGAAGTCGAGCAACTGCTGCAGTGAGTGAAGATCGGTTCCGCCTTTCACTAACCAGCCATCCCCATCCGCAATGATGTCGGGCGTTTCATCTTCATCCGGGAATTCACCCGCAATCGCTTCCAGCACGTCCAGCGGGGTAATCAGACCCTGAACCACGCCAAACTCGTTGGTCACGATCACGAAGCTGCCTCTGGCACGACGCAGCACACCAAGCAGGTTGATCGGATCCAGCGTCTCCGGTACCACGATGGTCGGCGTGTTAGCCGCAAAGGTCGCGACGTCTGTGCCATGCTCCAGCGCCACCAGCAGCTCTTTGGCGCGCACTACGCCGACAATTTCATCCAGCTCACCTCTGCAGACCGGGAACAGGCTGTGCGGCGTATCCAGTAACTGACCGCGAATCTCATCCACCGGACGATTCGCATCGACCCAGGAGATATCACCACGCGGCGTCATGATGCTGCGAATTGAGCGGGAAGCCAGCGTCAGGACGCCATTTATCATGTAACGCTCTTCATCTTTAAATGCTTCCTGCGGCATTGCTTCCGCCAGCGCAGCCTCTTCGCTGCTGCTGGTATTGCTATTACTGGCCTGATGTGCGCGGTTGCGGCCACCCATCAGGCGGAGAATCGCCTCTGCGGTGCGTTCACGCATCGGCCGATTGGACTGATGGCGAATAAAGTTACGACGCGCAATCTGATTAAACATCTCAATCAGAATCGAGAAGCCAATCGCCGCATAGAGGTATCCCTTAGGAATATGGAAGCCAAAGCCTTCTGCCACCAGGGACAGGCCAATCATCAACAGGAAGCTCAGACAGAGCACCACCACGGTCGGATGCGCGTTAACGAAGTTGGTTAACGGCTTAGACGCCAGCAGCATCACACCCATCGCAATCACCACGGCGGTCATCATCACCGGCAGGTGGTTGACCATACCCACAGCGGTGATAACGGCATCCAGCGAGAAAACCGCGTCCAGCACCACAATCTGTGTCACAACTGCCCAGAAACTGGCATATCCCCGATTACCTGACCCGTCGAGCTGCCGGTTCTCCAGCCTCTCGTGTAGCTCCATCGTCGCTTTAAACAACAGGAACAGACCACCCGCCAGCAGAATTAAATCACGACCTGCAAAGCTGAAACCGCCTACGCTGAAAAGAGGCGTCGTCAGTGTGACCATCCAGGAGATCAGCGAAAGCAGGCCCAGACGCATTACCAGCGCCAGCGACAAACCGATTAAGCGTGCTTTATCACGCTGCTTAGGCGGCAGTTTGTCGGCCAGAATGGCAATAAACACCAGGTTATCGATGCCCAATACAATTTCCAGCACGATAAGGGTCATCAAACCCACCCAGATTGAGGGGTCGAATAAAAATTCCATTATTTATGACTCCAGAACAGGGAACAGATTGAGCCGGTGCGTATCAGCGCAGTCAAGCGTGACATCCGGGTAGTCGGGAAAGCGGTGAAAATGCCGCGAGGCGAAAGGTGACGCGCCAGCAGGCGCAAAGAACAGGTTAAGCGACGTCGGTGACGATCCATAAAGGTGGGCTGAAGCCCGTTACTCCTGAGTAATAAACAGAACGTTAATGTATCAGGTCGGCGAATTGCGTCAAAAAATTTTCTTATTTTTACAATCTTTAGAGTGGATGATCAGGCGCATAAAAAAGGTGACTCGCCTCTTCACAGGGTGAATAGCTGACAGACATCACATAATTTATTTTTTCGATCACTAAAATAAATCGCGACTTTATCACCTTAACGTCATTACCCCATGTTTTGTCGACGCTATACCGACTAACAGAACCACCCGGTTAAAACCATAACCAAAGCATGACTTAAAACAGTTCATTGACTCAGATGAGCATCTCTAGCGAACGGAGGTAGCACGTGACCATTGCGATTGTAATTGGTACACATGGCTGGGCAGCGGAACAACTGCTTAAAACAGCAGAAATGCTGTTGGGCGAGCAGGACAATGTCGGCTGGATAGACTTTGTCCCCGGTGAAAATGCAGAAACGCTGATTGAAAAATATAACGCACGACTGGCAGAACTGGATACCAGCAAGGGGGTCCTGTTTTTAGTCGATACCTGGGGCGGCAGCCCGTTTAATGCGGCCAGCCGTATCGTGGTCGACAAGCCCCAATATGAGGTCATCGCTGGAGTTAATATTCCGATGCTGGTCGAAACCCTGATGGCGCGCGATGACGATCCCGGATTTGACGAACTGGTCGCCGTTGCGGTGGAAACCGGCCGTGAAGGGGTTAAAGCCCTGAAAGCCAAAGAAGCCGAACCGGCACCGGCTGCGGTAAAACCGGCCGCTGCGGCGCAACCGGCTAAACCGATGGCGCCTGGCGATCATATGAAAATCGGGCTTACGCGCATTGATGACCGCCTGATTCATGGCCAGGTCGCAACGCGCTGGACCAAAGAGACCAACGTGCAACGCATTATCGTGGTCAGTGATGAAGTCGCCAACGATCACGTGCGCAAGACCCTGCTGACCCAGGTCGCCCCGCCAGGGGTGACGGCCCATGTAGTGGATGTCGATAAGATGGTGCGGGTGTGGAATAACCCGAAGTATGGTCAGGATCGCGTGATGCTGCTGTTTACCAATCCTACCGATGTTCTGCGCGTCGTAGAACAGGGGGTAGATATTAAAACGGTGAACATCGGCGGGATGGCATTCCGCCAGGGGAAAACCCAGGTCAACAATGCGGTCTCGGTTGATGAAAAAGATATTGCGGCCTTCCGTAAACTCAATGAACGCAATATTGAACTGGAAGTGCGTAAAGTGTCCAGTGACCAGAAACTGAAAATGATGGATTTGATTGCAAAAGTTAACGCATAACAGAAGCACGTCTGCGCCTGCGTTTCCGGGCTCATCGTTATCCTGCTGAGGACAAGAAGTATGATGGAAATAACCTCGCTACAAATTATTTTGATTTTTATTGTTGCCTGTATTGCCGGTATGGGGTCGATTCTGGATGAGTTCCAGTTTCACCGTCCGCTGGTGGCCTGTACCCTGATTGGTATCGTGCTGGGAGATATGAAAACCGGCATTATCATCGGCGGTACGCTGGAGATGATTGCGCTGGGCTGGATGAACATCGGTGCCGCTGTGGCCCCTGATGCTGCCCTTGCCTCCATCATCTCGACCATCCTGGTTATCGCTGGCGGTCAGAGCGTGGGCGCCGGTATCGCGCTGGCGATTCCGCTGGCTGCCGCCGGACAGGTGCTGACTATTATTGTGCGTACGCTGACCGTGGCCTTCCAGCACGCAGCCGATAAAGCTGCCGAGAAAGGTAATCTCACGGCTATTTCCTGGATCCATGTCTCTGCCCTGCTGTTACAGGCGATGCGTATCGCCATCCCGGCACTGATTGTGGCGATTTCGGTCGGCACCAGTGCGGTTCACGCTCTGCTCAGTTCTATACCTGAAGTGGTCACCAACGGTCTGAATATCGCCGGTGGCATGATTGTGGTGGTCGGTTACGCAATGGTCATCAACATGATGCGCGCCGGCTACCTGATGCCGTTCTTCTACCTGGGCTTCGTGACTGCAGCCTTCACCAACTTCAACCTGGTGGCGCTGGGCGTGATTGGCGTAGTGATGGCGGTGCTATACATTCAGCTCAGCCCGAAATACAACCGTGTGGCGGGAGCACCAAATGGTGCAGCAACCGCAAACGATCTTGATAACGAACTCGATTAAGGAACAGGTGAGCACATGGTTGATATTACGAAAGTCGAAAAGAAACTGACACCCGGGGATGTCCGCGCCGTCTTTATGCGATCTAACCTGTTCCAGGGTTCATGGAACTTTGAACGTATGCAGGCGCTGGGCTTCTGCTTCTCAATGGTACCGGTGATCCGCCGTCTCTATCCGGAGAACAACGATGAGCGCAAGCAGGCGATAAAGCGTCATCTGGAGTTCTTTAATACCCATCCTTATGTGGCCGCGCCGGTACTGGGTGTCACCATGGCGATGGAAGAGCAGCGTGCCAACGGTGCCCCAATCGACGACGCAGCGATTAACGGCCTGAAAGTCGGCCTGATGGGACCGCTGGCCGGTGTCGGCGACCCGATCTTCTGGGGCACGGTGCGTCCGGTGTTTGCCGCGCTGGGTGCCGGTATCGCAATGAGTGGCAGTCTGCTGGGGCCGTTGCTGTTCTTTGTCCTGTTTAACCTGGCGCGCCTGCTGACCCGCTACTACGGCGTGGCGTATGGCTATCGTAAAGGGATCGACATTGTCAGCGACATGGGCGGCGGTTTTCTGCAGAAGCTCACGGAGGGCGCCTCGATTCTGGGCCTGTTTGTCATGGGGGCGCTGGTCAACAAATGGACGCACGTTAACATCCCGCTGGTCGTCTCGCGCATAACCGACTCCACCGGTAAAACCACCGTCACCACGGTACAGTCGATCCTTGATCAGCTGATGCCGGGCGTGGTGCCGCTGCTGCTGACCTTTGGCTGTATGTGGCTGTTACGTCGTAAAGTGAACGCGCTGTGGATTATCGTTGGCTTCTTTGCCATCGGTATCTTTGGTTACTGGATCGGCCTGCTCGGTCTGTAATTTCACCCGGCCGGGAGCCTGCGTTCCCGGCCTTTAAGCGCGGTGAGCTGAGCCACGAGCGGCTGAGCTCACCCTGTTTGAGGTAGTGTAATGTCTTTAACTGACGCATTGATTGCGTGTTTTATCGCCGCCCTGATGGGGTTTGCCATTTACCATGAGGCGATTCTGCCGCGTCGTCATGGACCAACCCGCTTACGGGTGGCGCTGCGCAGGCAGCATAAAGCCGACAGCCTGATTTTCATCGGCCTGCTGCTTATCCTGCTGTGGAACAACGTCACTCATCATGGCCCGCAGCTCACCACCTCACTGCTGATGGTGCTGAGTTTTCTGGCGTTCTGGCTCTTCTGGCTGCGAAAACCTACGCTACTGATGAAGAATGAGGGTTTATTTTACGCCGGTGTCTGGATCGATTACCGGCGGATTCAGGGGATGAATCTCTCTGAGGATGGCATTCTGGTGATCCAGCTCGAACAGCGTCGGCTGCTAATCGCAGTGCAGCAACTCGACGATCTGGAGCGCATCTATAACACCCTGGTAGAGGCGCGTTAGTCGCGCTGCCACACTGTCAGGCTAAAGTCGGCATCGCAGCTAAACTGCTCGCTCTGCTGCAGGGTTTGCCAGACCGCCTCCCGCGCCCGCCAGGCAAATGGCGTCATCTGCAGCAGGGTTGTCGCCGCTAAGCCGGTCAAGGCCATCGGATAATGCAGCGCCTGCTGGTTAACCTGAGTGAATCCTGGATACGCTTTTTGCTCCGGCACATGTAACTGTACTTCGCGGTAAATCAGCGCTTTGAACTGCTGCAAATGATGCGGGCCGGGCGTAACGGTCAGCACCAGGCCACCCGGCTTCAGCACGCGGGCCAGTTCCGCTTCATTGCAGGGTGCGTAGATGCGTACCACCGCATCCAGGGCCTGATCGGCAAAAGGTAAACGCTGGCTGGAGGCGACACAGAAGCGCACCGCAGGGTAACGCTTTGCCGCCAACCGGATGGCCATTCGGGCGACATCCAGTCCATAAATCTGTGAACCAGTGCCTGCCGCTTCTGCCAGTGCGGCAGTGTAGTAGCCTTCGCCGCAGCCAATATCCAGGATCTTGCATTCCTGCTGGTCCAGCGCCGGGGCGAGAAGGCTCACGACCTTATCACGCAGCGGCTGATAGTAGCCGGCCTCAAGAAATTCCCGTCGTGCCTGCATCATCTCTGCACTGTCACCCGGCTCCCGTGACCGTTTATGCTGAACGGGCAGCAGATTAACGTAACCTTCTTTCGCCTGATCAAACTGATGGCGATTTTCGCAGCACCAGCTGCGGTCGGTGAAGATCAGAGGAGAGTGACAAAGAGGGCAAATCAGGGACATAAGGTGCTCCGGCATCAGATAACGCGGCGCAGTGTAACCTTAACGTTTACGCATCGGAAGCATAAAGAAAGCCCCGGCTGAAGAGCCAGGGCTTTAAGATTCCGTGTCAGGGTGCAATGCACCGAGGCGGAGTCGAATCAGATAGCAGTAACGTTAACTGCTGCCGGGCCTTTCTGGCCGTCCTGAATTTCGAACTCGACGCTCTGGCCTTCAGCCAGGGTTTTGAAACCATTGCCCTGAATTGCAGAGAAGTGTACGAACACATCTTTGCTGCCGTCAGCAGGGGTGATAAAACCAAAACCTTTAGACTCGTTGAACCACTTAACCTGACCTTTAATCTTTGCCATTTTGCAAATTCCTTTAGATGTTTATTTAGCCCGAAGGCTGTCATACAGAAAAACCAGAGACATTACTGCATGAGGCACTAATTAAGGTTCGGCAAGGAAGCGGAATTCAACGTCAACGTCTTTACTCGTACTTCTTTACTGAAGATGCCATGCATAAACAGAACTGTACCTCGTTTAACTCAGGAATTGTTATCACATATCCTAAAAATAATGGCAAGCCATTTTTAAGGCCTCAGTAAGCCTGCACACATAATTGCCAGAAGGCTCACATTGACTGTCAGGCAGGGTTTACAAAATCCCGCGAGAATAACGCGTCAGCGCGGCCAGCGCCCTTTCATACCTCTACAGCCAGGGCTAACCCGATGGATACCATAAGAAATTAATATTTCACAAATATGGCAATAACAGAATGAATAAGCGAAGCGGAAACGGAGACAATTCTCAGAAATCGGCTGCCAATCCTGTACAGCACCTTTTATTTCGTACAAATAACATTTTTTTTGCACCAAAAGCAGGAGAGGCACATCAGACTTGCTCTGAATAAAAGCAACGAAGCCGATTTCACTTATTAGGAATTCAGCTTTTGATTTGAAAAAATTGATATCAGATAAAAAAACCGTCGGGATTTGTTTATCCCGAAGGCTTTAAGATAAATCCTGGGCGAGATTATTCAGCCTGCGACTCTCGCCTATTCGCCAGGGCGCGAAGCCACCATTCTGCTCGTTTGCTCGCCGCAACGCATCCGACAGTTCTTTCGGTGGCGCATCCAGCGATTCATCGGCCAGTTCAAACACGCCCCAATGAATCGGCAGCGTCAGCGGCTTGCCTGCTGCCTGCCACAATGCCACCGCCTGATCGGGATCCATATGCTGGCTCGCCATGAACCATTTGGGTGCATAAGCGCCGATCGGTAAAGCTGCCAGGCTGAACGGTCCAAGACGGGAAGGAATCTCCAGCAGGCTATCGCTGTAGCCGCTATCACCCGAGAACCAGAACCGCACAGAAGCAGAACGCACGACCCAGCCGCACCATAACGAACGGTTTCGGTCGCGTGGCGTTCGCATACTCCAGTGACGTGCCGGTACCGCATCAAAACAGAGGTCGCCGAGCGTTATCTGCTGCCACCAGTCGAGCTGATGAACCTGTTTAACTCCTCGTGCCCTGCACCACTTCGCCAGACCCAGCGGAACAATAAAGGTGGCCTGCGGAAACCGCCGGACAATGGCTTTAACCGTTGGCCGATCCAGATGATCGTAGTGGTTATGGGAAATAAGCACGACATCCAGACGCGGCAGGTCAGCGATGCTGAGCGGCGCGGGAGTTTTTCGCTGCGGCCCGGCAAACGACAGCGGCGAAGCGCGTGACGAGAGCGCCGGATCGATCAGGATATATTGTCCGTTCAACCGCAACATCACGGCGGCATGTCCCAGCCACCAGATGCGATCGTCACGGCCGCGGGTATCTGCCGGCTGCCACCATTGATCGGTGAATGCCCGATAGCCCTGCTGCGGTGGCTGCGGCAGCCCCTGAGCTTTGCGCGCCTTGCGCCAGCGCTGAAGATCGCCGGGCTTACGTGCCTCCGGTTCAGGATTACAAAATCCCTCTGGCGTGTGGTGCGCCTTACTGCTGTCATACCACGGATTTTTCCAGGCCATCCCGCCTCTCTGCTGTGATTAACGTTCCGGGATTAACCGGATAAAGTCGCGTTTCTCGCGATCGTCTTCACTTTTTTTAACCTCTGCGCCGGGTTGCATCTCAATCAGACGGCGCAGCAGCTGATTCTGTTTCTTCTGCTCTTCCAGCAAAGACGCCAGTAAACGGATTTGTTCACCGGCACGCACACTGGCCCGGTTAACGAAGAACCAGGCGATAAACGCCACAATCAAAATAATGACCAGCAGGCCATAGCTGACCAGAGGTCCCGAATTTGCGGCTAACTCATTCATAACTGCCTCGTAAAACTAAGGGAAAATTAATAACCGTTCATTCTACCTGTCGCCATCGCAAAAGATAATGGGGTTAACATCAATGCAGATTTTGCCGTTTCAGTTATCTCTGATCGATCCCGCCCGAAAAGCGAGGCATGCTGATATCATCATAACCGGCAGCCCAGGTGGAGCGCTGAGTTATCTTTCACAAGGAGATACGATGAAACTGTTTATTCGCACAATAGGCTTGCTAGCCGTGATCTGGCTGGCCATGCTGTTTACCGGCTATGGCGTATTAACCGGCAGTACAAAGAATGCAGCCGGGCTCGGGCTGCAGTGCAGCTATCTGACCGCGCGCGGCGTGATCAACGCGCAGTATCTGCACACTGACAGTGGCGTCGTGGGCGTGACGGATTGTCCATTGCTGAAGAAAAACGGAGAAGTGATCGATAACTAGTAGAATGGCGGGCCGGATGGCCCGCTGTTGTCAGAACGGATAGTCGTGATAGCCCATCTCTGATGAAAGCGTGCGCGCCGCACGATGCAGCATGGCCACGTAATCCTGGCGGGCATCTTCTGAAAAACGAATGGTGGGAAAAGAGATACTGAGCCCCGCAATCACCACGCCAAAACGGTCGAATACCGGCACGGCGAGGCAGCGTAAACCCTCTTCCTGCTCTTCGTTATCTTCACCATAGCCCTGTGTTCTGACCTGATCCAGCGTTGTAATCAACGCCTCGGCGCTTAATAGCGTATTAGCCGTGCTACGTTTGAACTCCACATCCCGCAAAATCTCTTCAACTTCGCTTCGGTCGCGCCAGGCAAGCAGGACTTTACCAATTGCGGTGGTATGCAGCGGATTACGACGGCCAATGCGTGAATACATACGCAGGTTATAGAGTGAGTCGATTTTGTGGATGTAGACAATGCTGTCCTCTTCCAGCGCCCCCAGGTGAATCGTCTCTTTTGTCAGACGCGACAGCTCACGCATCTGCACATCCGCACTGCGGATTAAATCGACGTTCTGCAGCGCTTTAGCACCCAACTCAAACAGTTTCAGCGTCAGTGAATACTTCTCGCTCTCACCTTCCTGCGTGACATAACCCAGCGACTTCATGGTCTGCAGAAAACGGTAGACGGTGCTTTTTGACATCATCACGCGCTGCGCGAGCTCAGTGATACCATGATCGCGCTCTTCACCCAGCGCCTGCAGAATGCCGAACACTTTGAGTACCGACGAGACGGAATCGGGCTGTTTATCATTTTCAGCAGAGGACATCGCGCACCTTGTTAAACCTGTTTCAAAAAAAATGGAACGGACCGTAAGTATAGAGTGAGGCACATGATGGCAGCAATGCTTTAACCATTAAGTCATATTTTAAGACAGTTTTTTCTCTATCCGATCGCTGCATTTCAGCGCTAATTTCATTAGCATGATGATATTCACCTTCCTTAGTAGTTAATTTATGACACTCTCCCCTCCTCAGGATGGATTACCGACGCGTCAGCGCTTTATGGCTATCATCACCATTGCGCTGGGCCTGACCATGGCGGTGCTGGATGGCGCGATTGCCAACGTCGCGTTGCCTACCATCTCGCGTGAATTGAATGCCAGCCCGGCGCAGTCAATCTGGATTGTGAACGCCTATCAGATTGCGATTATCGTCTCGCTGCTGTCGCTCTCCTTTCTGGGCGATATGCTGGGCTATCGCCGCGTCTATCAGGCGGGTCTGGCGCTGTTTATTGCGACCTCGCTGTTCTGCGCTTTTTCAACCACGCTCTCCATGCTGACCCTGGCCCGCGTGCTGCAGGGCCTGGGCGGTGCGGCGCTGATGAGTGTGAATACCGCGCTGATACGCATTATCTATCCCCAGCGTTATCTGGGACGCGGCATGGCGATTAACTCGCTGGTGGTGGCAGTTTCGACCGCAGCAGGCCCGACAGTAGCGGCCGCGATCCTTTCGGTAGCAAGCTGGAAATGGCTGTTTCTGATTAACGTCCCGCTGGGGGCCATTGCACTCTGGCTGGCGCTGCGCACACTACCTGACAATCCGCAGAAAACCACCGCACAGAAATTCGATGTGCCCAGCGCAATCATGAATGCCCTGTTCTTTGGTCTGATCATCTCCGCATTGAGCGGTTTTGCTCAGGGCCAGAGTCATCTGCTGGTGCTATCGGAGGTGGTTGTTCTGCTGGTGGTGGGCGGATTCTTTATTCGCCGTCAGTTAAACATGGCGGTGCCGCTGTTGCCGGTTGATCTACTGCGAATCCCGATTTTCAGCCTATCGATGGGAACGTCTGTTTGTTCCTTCTGTGCGCAGATGCTGGCGATGGTCTCGCTGCCCTTCTTTCTGCAAAACGTCCTGCTGCGCAATGAGGTGGCAACCGGTTTACTGCTGACGCCCTGGCCGCTGGCGACAATGGTGTTTGCGCCAGTTTCCGGTCGCTTGATTGAGCGGGTACATGCCGGGCTGCTGGGAGGAATTGGACTGGCGATGTTCGCCCTGGGGCTGTTCCTGCTCGCCTGGCTGCCAGCAAACCCTGGCGATGGCGATATTATCTGGCGCATGATGTTATGCGGTGCTGGTTTTGGGCTGTTCCAGTCACCCAACAACCACACGATTGTCACCTCTGCTCCGCGTAACCGCAGCGGCGCCGCCAGTGGCATGCTGGGTACCGCGCGCCTGCTGGGTCAGAGTATGGGTGCCGCGCTGGTTGCGCTGATGTTTAATCTGTTTGATGAGCGTGGCACGCACGTTTCGCTGCTGCTGGCGGGTGGCTTTGCCGCCGTGGCTGCACTGGTCAGCGTGTCGCGCATGACGCAGACCCGCGCCTGATGCTATAAACAGAAAAGGCGACCCGAGGGTCGCCTTGTGTTGATCTGCCTGGCACTACTTCAGATACTGACCGCTGCGCAGTGCTTCAATACGCTTATCTAACGGCGGATGCGACATAAACAATTCGCTGAATGATTTGCCTTTGCCGTTGATGCAGAACGCCATCATGCTGCTCGGCTCCTGCGGTTCATAGCTGGTTTTCAGACGCTGTAACGCCGCAATCATCTTCTCACGACCGACCAGCTTCGCTGAACCGGCATCGGCATGGAACTCACGGTGACGGGAGAACCACATCGTGATGATGCTGGCAAGAATACCAAACACCAGTTCCAGCACCATCGACACTGCAA
The DNA here is from genome assembly GCF_013415305.1 of Pantoea sp. WMus005. GTDB lineage: Bacteria > Pseudomonadota > Gammaproteobacteria > Enterobacterales > Enterobacteriaceae > Pantoea > Pantoea rara. Next base: position 843,197 of record NZ_JACBXU010000001.1, on the reverse strand, counting down.
AGTAGACCAGAGGGTTGCCGTTGCTGCTTTCCTCTCCATCACGGTTGCCGGACATAAAGCCCGCTGCGATCTGCGCCAGAATACGGGAAACAAAAATCACAAAGGTGTTCACCACACCCTGAATCAGCGTCATGGTAATCATGTCACCGTTAGCGATGTGCGACACTTCGTGAGCCAGCACCGCTTCCGCTTCATCACGGCTCATGTTCTGCAGCAGACCGGTTGAGACAGCAACCAGCGAGGCGTTACGTCGTGCGCCGGTCGCAAAGGCATTGATGTCAGGTGCGTGATAGATCGCAACCTGTGGCATCGCAATGCCCGCCTGTCGGGCCTGCCGGCCAATGGTATCCACCAGCCAGCGCTCAGTTTCGTTGCGTGGCTGTTCAATCACTTCACCGCCAACCGATCGCAGCGCCATCCACTTCGACATCAGCAGTGAAACAAACGCACCGCCGAAGCCAAACAGGCCTGCCATGATCATCAGGCCCTGAACACTGCTTGACTGGATCCCTGTCAGGCTGAGAATCAGCCCGAATACCAACATCACAGCCAGGTTGGTCATCAGGAAAAGAGCAATACGCATCATTTTTGTTAATCTTCCTCAGTAGTTCACGCGCCTATACGCGGATCCATATCCTATGAGCATTGGGCGGCTTTTCAAGCGACCTTAACGTTTAAGTGCCTAAAAAGACATAACTTTACATTCTGACCCGCCCGATAAGTAACCCAGCCTGCAGGCGGCTTGTCGCACGCTACTCATGCGTTACTGGAAACTTTTGCGGGCGCAAAAAAAAGCACCGCTCAGCGGTGCTTTTTCTGGCAACAGCGGATTATTTAGCCGCGGGTGCGTCTGGCTGGGATTTCTCCAGCTGCGCAAGATCGTTAGCGATCTTCACCGTCTCATCGAGATACGGATCCGGCTCTTTATAATCTTTCGGCAGCTCATCCAGGTTTTTCAGCGGTTTTTTACCTTCAGCCTGATAGCGTGCGTTGATTCGCTCCAGTCGTGACGCATCATCTTCGTGATTCTCTTTCTCTCGCTGAGCAAGGTTAAGTGACACGATGTTGCGCTTATCTTTCAGGGCATTGTAACGTGCAATGTCCTTCATGATGTACTGGAACTCGCGATCCTGTGCGATGCGATCAGCATGCTGCTTCGTCAGCTGCGCAACCAGTGGTTTAACATCACCGGTTTTGGCATAGGTCGCCGCTTTGATGCTGTCCCACGGCAGTGCGTTATCCTCAAATTTCTCTCCGGTTTCAGCTGCTTCTACGCCGGTTGGCATCAGCAGATCCGGCGTGACGCCTTTACGCTGTGTACTGCCGCCATTAATGCGATAGAACTTCTGAATGGTGTAAGAAACGGAGCCTAACGCTGGCCACTCCGGACGCAGCATCTGGTCGTAGATGCGGTTCAGAGAGCGATACTGCTGAACGGTGCCTTTGCCAAAGGTCGGTTCACCAACGATCACCGCACGACCATAATCCTGCATCGCGGCAGCAAAGATCTCCGAGGCTGAAGCGCTGAAGCGATCGACCAGCACCACCAGCGGACCTTTGTAGTAAACAACGCCGTCGTTGTCGCTGTCTTCACGAACCCGACCATTGTTGTCACGAACCTGTACCACCGGACCACTCGGAATAAACAGGCCGGAAAGCGATACCGCTTCGGTCAGTGCACCGCCGCCGTTGGTACGCAGATCGATTACTACGCTGTCGACGTTCTGCTTCTGCAGTTTCTGCAGCTGTACTTTTACGTCATCGGTCAGACCGACATAGAAGCCAGGAATATCGAGCACGCCGACTTTCTGCTTGCCGACATTTTTAATGGTCAGTTTAACCGCGCGATCTTCCAGACGGATTTTCTCACGCGTCAGCGTTACGGTACGGGTTTTCGTGCCTTTGCCTGCTGGCAGAACTTCCAGACGCACCTTACTGCCCTTCGGTCCTTTGATTTTTGCCACGACATCATCCAGACGCCAGCCGATTACATCTTCCATCGGCTTACCTGGCTGACCCACACCCACGATGCGATCGCCAACGGTAATCGCTTTGCTTTTCGCTGCCGGGCCGCCTGCGACCATCGAGTTGATGACGGTGTAGTCGTCATCCATCTGCAGTACTGCACCAATGCCTTCCAGTGACAGGCTCATTTCGGTGTTGAACTGCTCGGTGTTACGCGGTGAAAGATAACTGGTATGCGGATCGATTTCACGGGCGAAAGCGTTCATCACCAGCTGGAAAACGTCTTCACCGTTGCTCTGGGCCAGACGACGGATCGCGAAGTTGTAACGCTTAGTCAGAACGTCACGGATCTCATTATCGTCTTTACCCGCCAGCTTCAGACTGAGCTGGTCATATTTGACCTTGGCATCCCAGAGTGCATTCAGTTCTGCCTGCGTTTTCGGCCAGGGTGCTTTCGCGCGATCAATGTCGATAGTGTCATTGCCGCTGAAGTTCATCGGACGCGCCAGCACCGTCAGCGCATATTGATAGCGCTCAAAACGGCGTTTCTGCGCCAGATTATAAATATCGTAAAAGAGGTCCAGCTTGCCACTGCGTAGCTCATCGCCGACGGTGGTTTTTTTGCTGTCAAACTGCGCCACATCTGATGCCAGCAGCACATTATGGCTATAGTCGAGCATGTTCAGATAGCGATCAAAAATTTTCGCTGAAAAATTCTGATCCAGATCGAACTGGCGATAGTGGGAACGCGTAAAGCGCGACGTGACACGCTCACTGACCGTAGGATCCTGCGGGTCTTCGTGAAGCTGGGGAATCTGGTCGGCGCGCGTGATGTTCTCCGCGCCGAAGGTTGGGCCTGCTAAGAGCAGGCCCGCAATAAGTCCAACTTTAAAAAGGGTGTTCATGCCGGGGTTAGCCTCCGTTTCAGAACTGCAAGTGTTCTGCGCGCACAATCATTGCCATGCCGGAAGCGAGCTGGACCCGAACGCCGTCTTTTGATACTTCAAGAACGGTAGCGTCCATCGCACTTTTGCCTGCTTTAACTTTTATACTCTGGCCGGGTTGCAAAGTTGAGGTATCAGTGATGGGTCGGGCTTCCTGCTCCGGACGTGGGGCTGGCTTGCGATGCTGTGAAGCGGTCGCCCGCGGTGCTGCAGTAGTCTGCGGACGCGGTTTACGCGCAGCGTCACCTTCTGCAGGCTTACGTGCCGCGGGCTTGCGTGGACGACGCGGGGCTGGGCCCTCTTCGCCTTCGCCTGCTTCACGGCGTGCAGCGCGCTGCTGGTCACGCTGCGCCTGGACGCGGGCTTTCGCTTCTTCCAGCTGTTTGCGTGCATGCTCAACGTGTTGCTCATCCAGCACGCCACAGGCATTGCCGTCGAGATCGACACGGATAGCACCGGCTTTAATGCCGTAGAGATAACGCCAGCTTGACGTATAAAGACGCAGCGCAGAACGCAGCTGTGTTTTGCTCAGACCCATTTCGCCCTGAACACGCTCTACCAGATCCTGAAAGATACCGATTTTGAGCGGACGCGCTTCACCTTCAGCGCTAAAGCAGTGCGGAAAGCGCTCCGCCAGAAAAGTGATGACTTCTTTACTGCTATTCAACTTAGGTTGATTTTCCATGAAATTTCCTGATTACAACGGGTTTGCCGACCAGCGCAGGCATGAACAGGCGACATTATAATGACAACATCGCTAAATGCCATGTGATCCAGTCGATTAGCTGCGCGTCAGCTGCAGATATTTTTCTAAGTCGCTGTTCGCAAGCACTTCACAAAGCCCATCAGTCAGTGTGACCAGCCCCGATTCGTCGTCGCTGTCAAAGCGATTGTACTCCACGCTGTCGATGTCCAGCACCCCAACCACAGTGCCATTCACTTTCAGAGGAATCACAATCTCAGCATTGCTGGCAGCATCGCAGGCGATGTGGCCCGGAAAGGCATGCACATCATCTACACGTTGCACTTTTTCTTCAGCCAGCGCCGTGCCACACACACCTTTACCGACCGGAATGCGCACACAGGCGATTTTGCCCTGGAACGGGCCCAGCACCAGCGTATCGGCTTCCGTCAGCAGGTAGAAACCTGCCCAGTTCACGCCATCGAGACGTTCGTACAGCAGCGCGCTAAAGTTTCCCATCGCGGCGAGGAACGCCGTTTCTCCCGCCAGTAAGGCGCGCATATCGCGATTCAAATCGGCGTAAAAGGCAGTTTTGTTCATTATTCAACCGTTACCAATGACATCTGTACGGGTGATACAGACCGTTCGTTAAAAATAAGTTTTAAATATCCAGAGCCACAAGGTGAATCATAGCGTTAGTTGCTATACCCTTAGCATTCTGTGGATCGAAGCGTGATGCCCGAAACAGGCACAATGACAATGTCTTAATGACCGATATCTGTTCCTTCTGAAGAGCGAAGATTGCATCACCCTATGAAAATTCACGCTATCAGCCAGACATTGCCTCACGCACGTTATCAGCGTTGCCCGCAATGCGATACCCTTTTTTCCTTACCGGATGTGAAATCGCATCAGTCGGCACATTGCCCCCGCTGCAACGCTGAAATTCTCAGTGGTCGCGACTGGTCTATGACCCGTCTTATGGCGATGGCCGCCACCATGATCGTGTTAATGCCCTTTGCGTTCTCCCTGCCGCTGGTGGATATCCGGCTGCTTGGCATGCGCATTAATGCCAGCGTGCTGGAAGGCGTGATTCAGATGACCCAGCAGGGTGATGTGCTGACGGCCTCAATGGTGGCGTTCTGCACCATTGGCGCGCCGGTAACCCTGGTGGCCGGCATCTGTTATCTCGGCATCGGCAATCGGCTCGGTATGAACCTGCGACCCGTATTGCTGATGCTGGAAAAGCTTAAAGAGTGGGTGATGCTCGATATCTATCTGATCGGCATTGCCGTGGCGTCGATTAAAGTGCAGGACTATGCTTCGCTGGAGATTGGCTATGGCCTGGCGGCTTACATAGCCCTGACGGTGCTCAGCGTGCTGACGATGATCCATCTGAATATGGAGCAGTTGTGGGAGCATTTTTATCCGCAAAGCCCCGGCAATATGGCCCGCGACGAGATGCAGGTTTGTCTGAACTGTCACAACACCAGCATCCCTGACGAAAGGGGCCGCTGTCCGCGTTGCCATACGCCGCTCGACTTCCGACGCCGCCACAGCCTGCAAAAATCCTGGGCCGCACTGATCGCCTCGATTGTGCTGTTGATCCCTGCCAATCTGATGCCCATTTCCGTGGTTTACCTCAACGGCTCACGGCGCGAAGACACCATTTTCTCCGGCATCCTGGGGCTGGGTGAAGGCAATATTCCGGTGGCGGCAATTGTCTTTATTGCCAGTATTCTGGTGCCCTTTATCAAGGTGCTGGTCATGCTGACCCTGCTGCTCAGCATTCATTTTCGCTGTGAACAGGGGCTGAGAACCCGCATCCGGTTGCTGCGGTTTGTCACCTGGGTTGGCCGCTGGTCAATGCTCGATCTGTTTGTTATTTCGTTAACCATGTCGCTGGTCAATCGTGACCAGCTGCTGGCTTTTACCATGGGACCGGCGGCGCTGTTTTTCGGCGCGGCCGTCATCCTGACCATTATGTCTGTTGAGTGGCTGGACAGCCGCCTGCTCTGGGATGCACATGCAACAGGAAACGCCGACTACACCGACTAACGCAACGCTGCGCAATAAGCGCAAAATTTCGCCCTTCTGGCTGCTGCCGATTATTGCGATGCTGATCGCGTGCTGGCTGCTCTGGACCAATTATCAGGAGCGTGGCACCACCATCACCATCAATTTCCAGACGGCGGATGGTATCGTGCCGGGTCGCACCCCGATCCGTTATCAGGGCGTGGAAGTGGGCACCGTGCAGGGCATTAATCTCAGCGATGATTATCGCAAAATTCAGATTAAAGCCAGCATCAAGAGCGATATGCGCGACGCGCTGCGTGAGGATACGCAGTTCTGGCTGGTGACGCCTAAAGCTTCGCTGGCGGGTGTGTCGGGTCTGGATGCACTGGTCGGCGGTAACTATATCGGGATGATGCCGGGTAAAGGTAAACCCAGCGAGGCGTTTACCGCGCTGGATACCCAGCCTAAATACCGGGTGAACACCGGCGAATTGATGATTCATCTGCATGCGCCCGATCTTGGCTCGCTCAATACCGGCTCACTGGTCTATTACCGCAAAATTCCGGTTGGCCGGGTCTATGACTACAGCATTGATAATAAAGCCGATGGCGTGGCGATTGATGTGCTGATTGACCGTCGCTTTATTAACCTCGTAAAAACTAACAGTCGCTTCTGGAATGTGTCGGGCGTGAATGCTGACGTCAGCCTGAGTGGGGCTAAAGTGCAGCTGGAAAGTCTGGCAGCGCTGGTTAATGGCGCGATTGCGTTTGACTCACCCCAGGGGTCGGAAACGGCCAAAGCTGAGCAAAATTACCGGCTCTATCCCGATCTGGCGCACAGTCAGCGCGGCGTGCAGATCACGCTGGATCTGCCCAACGGCAAAAATCTCAAAGCAGGCAGCACCCCGCTGATGTATCAGGGCCTGGAGGTCGGTACGCTGACCAAACTGAATCTGCTGGATGGCGGCAAGGTTACCGGCGAACTCACCATTGATCCGTCCGTTGTTGGTCTGATGCGAAGTGGTACCCGCATTGAGATGCACAGCCCGAAAATCAGCCTGACCGATACCAGCCTTAGCGCACTGCTGACCGGCAACACGCTGGAACTGGTGCCGGGCGAAGGCGAGCCGCAACAGCACTACACCGTGCTGGCGTCCAATGAGACCCTGCTGCAGAAACCGAACGTGCTAACAGTCAAACTCAGCGCACCGGAAAGCTACGGTATCGATCAGGGCCAGCCGCTGATGCTGCATGGCATGCAGATTGGTCAGGTGATGTCGCGTTCACTGGATGAAAATGGCGTCAATTTCGTGGTGGCCGTGAATCCTGAAAATCGCGACCTGGTCCATGGTGACAGCAAATTTATCGTTAACAGTCGGCTCGATGTGAAGTTTGGCCTTGATGGAATGCAGGTATTAGGTGCCAGCGCACGTGAGTGGGTGGATGGCGGTATCCGGCTGGAGCCGGGCAAAAAAGGTGAGCCTAAAAGTGCCTATCCGCTGTTTGCCGATGCTGAAAAAGCGGAAGAAGGCATTACCGGCGATGGCCCGTCTACCACGCTGATGCTGACCGCCACCAGCCTGCCTGATGTGCAGGCGGGATCTATCGTGCTTTACCGCAAATATCAGGTGGGAGAGATTGTCAAAGTCACGCCGCGTGCTGACGCCTTTGATATTGCCGTTCATATCCAGCCGGAATACCGTAAGCTGCTGACCAGCGAAAGCGTCTTCTGGGCCGAGGGTGGCGCACGCGTCAGCCTCAATGGCAGCGGCCTGACGGTGCAGGCTTCGCCGCTCAACCGCGCGCTAAAAGGCGCAATCAGTTTCGACAATATGAGTGGTGCGCAGTCGGTCAAAGGGGCAAAACGCGTGCTCTATCCTTCTGAGACCGCGGCCCGCGCCGTGGGCAGTCAGATTACGCTGCATACCTATGACGCCAGCAAACTTTCTGCCGGTATGCCGATTCGTTATCTGGGTATTAATGTCGGCCAGGTTGAGTCTCTGTCGTTGAGCAAAGATAACAATCAGGTAGTGGCGAAAGCGGTGCTCTATCCGGAGTATGTGAATGATTTCGCCCGTCTCGGCAGTCGTTTTTCGGTGGTTTCACCGGAGATTTCCGCCACCGGTGTGAATCATCTGGAAACGCTGTTGCAGCCGTACGTGAACGTAGATCCGGGCAAAGGCGGTACCGTGCGTACCTTCGAACTGCAGGAGAGCACCATTACCGATTCGCGCTATCTGAATGGTCTGAACATTTATGTTGATGCCACAGAGGCGGGTTCACTGTCGCTGGGTACGCCGGTGCTGTTCCGTGGTGTGGAAGTGGGTACAGTAACCGGCACCTCGCTGGGTACGATGGCGGATCGCGTGCAGATCGCCTTGCGCATCAGTAAGAAATATCAGCATCTGGTGCGTAATAACTCGGTGTTCTGGCAGGCGTCAGGCTACAACCTCGACTTCGGTCTGGTGGGCGGCGTGGTGAAAACCGGAACCTTCCAGCAGTTTATTCGTGGCGGCATTCAGTTTGCGACGCCACCGACGGTCCCGCTGGCACCGCAGGCGAATCCGGATAAACATTTCCTGCTGCAGGATGAAGCGCCGAAAGAGTGGCGTAACTGGGGAACGGCGATTCCGTCTCCGCGTTAATTGAATCTGAACGGGCAGCCTGGCTGCCCGTTTTCTTTGCTCATGATACACTGCCGCCTTTGCCTTAACTGGAATGTGCCCGTGTCAGATGCTTCTTCGTTTTTCCCCGCCGATTTTCTCTTGTTAATGCGTCAGAGCCTGCCCGATGAGACGAGCTTCGCGCAATTCATCGCCTTCAGTCAGCAACCCCTGCGCCGCAGTATTCGCATCAATACCCTGAAGATCAGTGTGGCCGACTTCCTGAGTCAGACCGCCGGGTATGACTGGCAACTGACGCCGGTGCCGTGGTGCGAAGAGGGATTCTGGATCCGCCGGGAAGATGAGAGCCTGCCGCTGGGTAGCGTCGCTGAGCACCTCAGTGGCCTGTTCTACATTCAGGAAGCCAGTTCCATGCTGCCCGTCACCGCACTGTTTGACGCTCAGCCAGAGGTCAGCGCGGTGATGGATATGGCGGCCGCACCGGGTTCTAAAACCACTCAGATTGCGGCGCGGATGGGCAATCAGGGCGTTATCCTGGCCAATGAGTTCTCCTCCAGCCGGGTCAAAGTGCTGCACGCCAATATCAGCCGCTGCGGCGTCAGCAACAGTGCATTAACGCACTTTGACGCGCGGGTCTTCGGGCCAGCGCTGCCGGAACAGTTCGACGCCATTCTGCTCGATGCTCCCTGCTCCGGTGAAGGCGTGATTCGCAAAGATGCTGATGCACTGAAAAACTGGTCGCTGGCAAGCACGGAAGCGATCGCCGCCACTCAGCGCGATCTGCTCGACAGTGCGTTTCACGCACTTAAACCCGGCGGCACGCTGGTTTACTCAACCTGTACCCTGAATCAGATTGAAAACCAGCAGGTGATCGACGGGTTGCTGCAGCGCTATCCGGACGCGGTTAAGGTCTTGCCCCTTAATGGGTTATTTGAGGGTGCGGAGCAGGCCGTAACGTCCAACGGGTACCTGCATGTCTTTCCGCAGATGTTTGACAGCGAGGGCTTTTTTGTCGCCCGTCTGCGTAAAACTGCGTCGGTCGAGCCCCTTCCGGCGCCAGGTTATAAAGTCGGTAAGCTGCCCTTCTCTCACCTCAGCCGCAAGCTGGAAAGTGAGATTGCCCAGGCTGCCGCGGCCGTCTCTATCAAATGGGATGACGCACTGGAGCTGTGGCAGCGTGATAAAGAGATCTGGCTGTTCCCAAAAGCCGTCACCCCGCTGCTGGGCAAAGTGCGCTTCTCACGCATTGGCCTGAAGCTGGCTGAGACCTTTGCCAAAGGTTATCGCTGGCAGCACGAAGCGGTCATCGCGCTGGCGCAACCTGATGCAACGCAGACTTTCGAGCTGACGGCGGCAGAGGCGGAAGAGTGGTATCGCGGCCGGGACATCTATCCGGAAACAGCACCCGCTCACAATGAGATGATTGTCACTTATCAGCAACAGCCGCTGGGGCTGGCGAAAAAAGTCGGCACCCGCATCAAGAACAGCTATCCACGCGAACTGGTACGCGACGGACGCCTGTTCCGATAACTCACTTGAGTTGTAGCATCGTCAGATGATTGCCAAACACTGCGCCAGTATCGATGTAATGCAGATTGGCAATCGTCAGCGGCTGTTTCAGCGGCGTGTGACCGAAGTAAAAGGCGTCCGCGCCACGGATGCCCGCCTGGTCGCCTGACTCAAGGCCCTCCAGCCGCTCACGGCTCCAGACCACCTGTTGCCAGTCGAGTGGCTTATTCAGCGCGTATTCCCGGGCCGGATAATCCGCATGGGCGATCACAATAATGCGCTCACCGAGTTGCAGGTGAAGTATCAGCGGCAGCGCACGACAGCGCCGCAACGCGTGACGTGCCGCGATTAACGCTGCACCCCGCAGCCCAAAGAACCAGTCGCCGCCATTCATCCGCCAGAGCGCCATTTCCTGCCCCTGCAACGCCGACAGCGCCATCTCCTCATGGTTTCCCCGCACGCAGCGAAACCAGGGCTCGTCCAGCAGCGCCAGACAACCCAGACTGTCGGGCCCGCGATCAATGATGTCGCCCACCGAAATCAGTAAATCCTGCTGCGGGTCGAACTGATGCTGCTGCAACTGCGCCTCCAGTTCGCGGCGGCAACCATGAATGTCGCCAGCCACCCAGATCCGTCGCCACTCTGCGCCATTCAGGACGTGGTAATACATTGATGCACCCGGCTTCTCTGCTGAAAATGTCATCAGAGTATAGTCAGGGCTAAACTGAACCGGCATGACGAACGGGAAAGCAGAGAGCAAGGGATGTGGGCAGAGGGAGCAAGGCTATAAGGCGAAGAGTGATTTACGGTGGTCGAAAGATGTGTCCCTTCCGGCGCTTATCTCCGGCACTCAGTTAAGGTGGTAGCTCTGTCAGGGACGAATTCATGATAACGACATCAGGCACAACAGGCTATCGGGCCCGAATCATATTTATTGTCATTTGAGATCAACTGCGCAATTTTGCCGGGTATTTTTGCAACTTCTCTGCCGGACGCACCGGACGGCGCACCAGCTCACCGCCACAGTTGGGGCAAACATGCGCAAGATGCTCATCACAGTCAGCGCAGAAGGTACATTCAAACGAGCAGATACGTGCCGCCAGAGAGGATGGCGGCAAATCAACGTCGCAGCGTTCACAGTTAGGGCGAAGTTCCAGCATGGTGTGACTCCTTAAGAAGCGTGTCAGTCAGCATCGCGGTTACTGGCCCGAATGTCGAGCCGGTAACCGGACAGGAGTGCGCCAGATCCGGACATCATGCTCAGCTATGGCTCTTTATGTTGCGGGTCCCCGGGTAAATCATCCGGCATTTCCTCGTCGTCAGGCGCGTCATCGTCACTCTCACGTTCCTCTTCCGGCTCCTGACCGCCCATTGACGCATGAATCACCTCCTCCTCCAGCGTTGGGATCAGCGCGGCGCCCAGTGGCGACGTCGCCAGACTGTCAGGCATGACCACGTGCGGCAGCGGCACTTCGGTTGTCGGAAGCGGACCTGCCGCACGAACAAAGCTCAGTCCGCCAATCACCAGTGCGCAGAGCATAAAGAAGAGATAGAGCATATTGCTGCCGAGTGGCTCCATCAACGCACCCACCACCAGCGGCCCGATGCTGGCACCGATACCAAACGCCATCAGCAGACAGGCCGTTAACGAGACACGACGCTCGGCGGCAACCTGATCGTTGGCCAGCGCCACCTGCAACGGATAGAGCGCAAACTGCATCATGCTGGCAACAAAAGCGATGCCAATCATCCAGTGGAAGGTCAGATGCGGCAGCAACACCAGCGGCACGCAGGCCACGGCAAACAGCATGGCAATGATGAATAACAGCCGCTGGCGATCGTAGCGGTCAGAAAGCCAGCTCAGCGGAAACTGCGACACCAGCCCGGCAAAAATCGTCAGACTCATAAAATAGCCGGTCTGGCTGGTTGTGAAGCCTTTGCTGCTGCCATAAACCGGCGCCAGGCCGTAGAACGCGCCAATCGCCATGCCGGTTACCAGCGTGGTGCCGAGCAGTTTAGGAATGGTGCGGATAAAGTAACCCAGTTCCATCGGCGCAGGTGTCATCGGCCTGACGTGGGTACGGGTAGTCAGCGCAATCGGCACCAGACAAAGCGCGAAACAGAGCGCGACAATCAGCAGTGTGCTGACGCCAAAGCCGGATTGCAGGCTCAGTATTACCTGTCCGCCACTGAGTCCAAGGTAGGTGGCAACCATATATAAGCCGAAAATCATGCCGCGCTGGGATGATTCAGCCTGATCGTTCAGCCAGCTTTCCAGCACCATATACTGACACATCATGCAAAGTCCGATGATCAGACGCAGAAAGACCCATAGCGGAATAAAGTCAGTGAGCCCGTGCCCCGCCACGGAGGCGGTGATGATCCCGGCACAGGCAACGTAGGCGCGTATATGGCCAACGCGGGCAATCAGGTTGTGCCCCACTTTGCCGCCGATCACCAGTCCGATGTAGTTGGCCGCAATGATTGAGCCGATCAGTGCGCCATTGACATGCTCGCTGGCCAGACGTAATGAGACATAGGTGGTGAGCAAACCAGAACCGAGCAGCATCAGCAGCGTGGTCGTGTACAGCGGCAGAAACGTACTGAATATTTTTCCCATATGACTCCCTGTCTGTGCTTTTCTGGCATCAGGCCCGTAAAGCCCTAAAGATAGTCGATATCGGCTGGCCACGGAGCATTTCACCCAGCCGATGGCAAAAAAAAACCCGCCAGCAATTGCTCACTGACGGGCCCTGATTCAGACGCTCGGGAAGCTGATGTTGCTGCCCGGTGCTTCCCGGTTGAGATGGATGAAGTTCAGGTGTCGCTCATACTGATCCAGTATGTCGATAATCACCTGCTCTTTGCTGTAATCCATCAGGTCATTACCCTGGCTGCCCTCCATCAGGAAGGTTTCCAGCCGGTAGTAGGTCGACTTACCGCTGCGGGCGCGATAGGTAAAGCCTGGAATTGAATACTGCTGCGGCCAGACCTGATAGATGAAGTCCTGCTCTTCGCCCAGATGGACGCGCAGATCCAGATAGCCAATCGGGTTAGCCTCATCTGCCTCAACATTTTCCAGCGTGACGCGACCATCACGCAGCTCCAGCTCTTTCGCGACTTCCTGCATTGCCGGATATATGGTCTTTTCCATCATCTGCTGGGTATAGCGCGAGCCAGGGTAGTTCATCAGGCGCGACAGACGCTTCTTCCAGGTCAGACGATCGGTCGCATGAGCCAGATATGGCGCGGTGTCGCGCGTGGCGCTGGCCCGGCGGTGATCCTCAATCTTCAGGGACTTAAACAGACCCGCCATCACAAAGAAGATAACAAAGCTGAACGGCAGCCCCATGATCACCGTGGTGTTCTGCAGAGCAGTGATACCGTTGGTCATCAGCATGCTCAGGGTCAGTACCCCAATCGCCACGGACCAGAAGATGCGCAGCCAGTTCGGCGCATCGCTGTTGATGTCTTTCAGGCGTGAGGTGAAGTTGCCCAGCACCAGCGAGCCGGAATCCGCCGAGGTGACGTAGAACAGCATCCCGGTGATGGTGGCGACTGATGCGCTGAGTTTAAACGCCGGGTACTGCGCCAGCAGGCTGTAGAAGCCGCGCTCCGCATGGTTCATCACTTCCTGCGCAAACTCTGTATTGCCGTGAATGATCTGATACAGCGCGGCATTACCGAACACGGACAGCCACAGCAGCGTAAAGGTGAACGGAATAATCAGCGTGCCCAGTACGAACTCACGGATGGTACGACCACGTGAAATACGTGCCAGGAACAGGCCGACAAACGGTGACCAGGCCACCCACCACGCCCAGAAGAAAAGCGTCCAGCTGTTCATCCATTGGGTCGGACGATCAAAGGCAAAGGTATTAAGCGTCATGCCCATAAAGCGGTTGATGTAATCGCCGACGTTCAGCACCAGCGCATTCAGCAGGAACTCGGTGTTGCCGAAGAACAGCACAAACAGAATCAGCCCCAGCGCCATGATCACGTTGAGCTCAGAGAGAAAACGAATTCCTTTATCGACGCCCGACGTGACAGAGATGGTGGCGATGACGACAGAGAGGACGATCAGCGCAGCCTGTGCGGTAAAGCCTTCCGGAATATCAAACAACACTTTCAGGCCGTAGTTCAGCTGCACAACCCCTATCCCTAATGTGGTGGCGATACCAAAGATAGTGCCGACCACGGCCGCGATATCGACTGTGTGACCAATCGGGCCATAGATGCGTTTACCGAAGATGGGATAGAGCGCGGAACGGATGGTCAGCGGCAGGTTATAGCGGTAGCTGAAGTAGCCCAGCGCGATGCCCATCAGTGCATACATCGACCAGCCGGTCAGGCCGTAGTGGAACAGCGTCCAGACCATCGCCTGGCGGGCGGCTTCCAGCGTCTGCCCTGCACCTTCCGGCGGCTGCATATACTGCGTCACCGGTTCGGCGACCGAGAAGAACATCAGGTCGATCCCGATCCCGGCAGCAAACAGCATGGCGGACCAGCTGAGCACGCTGAACTCAGGTTTAGAGTGCTCAGGCCCGAGCTTGATCGAGCCAAAACGTGAGCAGGCCATGTACAGCACAAACACGATATAGAGCGTGGCAGCCAGCATGTAGTACCAGCCGAAGGTGGCGGAAACCCAGTTTACCGCCTTGAGGATCCAGCTCGCGGCCAGTTCACTGTAGAGAATCGTCACAAGTGAAAAAGTCAGGATCAATCCCGCAGACGTATAAAATACTACGTGATTGAGGCCGTCTTTTTCACCGGCAGGTGGATTATTCATCGATTACCTCTGGTTAATGTCCTGAAAATACGCAATGGATAAGTCTTGCCGTCCACGGTTTTCCGGCCGTGCGGCCCTGTTTCGTTCTGTCACTTCCTGTTAATCGTTTTGGCAAACCAGCCTATTTTAGCACTCATTGCCGTTTCGCTTTGGCTACATTTAAAGAACAGCATCCTAACAAAGTTTCTTTTTATATTGAACGTGCAATCAAAAAAAGTTTAAATAGGGGCTCGATTTGAGGGTGGAGCTGGAGCTATGCCAAAGGTAGGGATGCAGCCGATACGTCGTCGGCAACTGATTGATGCGACCCTGAGCACGATTAATGAAGTGGGGATTAATGATGCCACCATCGCCCAGATCGCCCGTCGGGCGGGGGTGTCTACCGGCATCATCAGTCACTATTTCAAAGATAAAAACGGCTTGCTGGAAGCCACGATGCGTGATGTGACGCGTCAACTGCGTGAGGCGGTACTGTCGCGGTTACAACCGCTGGCCGGTGCCCCGGCAGATCAGCGGTTGTGTGCCATCGTTGACGGGAATTTCGATGAAACTCAGGTGCACACGGCAGTGATGAAAGCCTGGCTCGACTTCTGGTCGAGCAGCATGCATCAGCCCCAGCTTAATCGCCTGGAGCGGGTCAGCAGTCGGCGGCTCTACTCAATGCTGGTAGTCGAATTCCGGCGTGAACTGCCGCTGGAAAAGGCACGACTGGCTGCACACGGTCTGGCTGCCCTGATCGATGGTCTGTGGCTGCGTGCCGCACTGAGCGGTAAGCCCTTTAATCCGGCTATCGCCCTCACACTGACCACCCAATTCATCCGTCAGCAACTGGCTGGCGAGCACGAATAACGGAAGGAGAAAACATGTCCCGATTCACCGAGCAGAAACTCTACATCGATGGCGCTTATGTTGCCGCAGCGTCTGGCGAAACGTTCCAGACGATTAACCCGGTCAACGGCGAAGTGCTGGCAGAGGTTCATGCCGCAGGCCAGGAAGATGTCAATCGCGCCGTTGCTGCCGCCAGAAAAGGCCAGAAAGTCTGGGCCGCGATGACCGCCATGGCGCGTTCGCGTATCCTGCGTCGCGCCGTTGATATTCTTCGTGAGCGTAATGATGAGCTGGCCGAGCTGGAAATGCTCGACACCGGCAAGCCTTACAGCGAAACCTCAGCGGTCGATATCGTCACCGGTGCAGATGTGCTTGAGTATTACGCAGGGCTGGTTCCGGCGCTGGAAGGTCAGCAGATCCCCCTGCGTGAAACTTCATTTGTTTATACCCGTCGCGAACCGCTGGGTGTGGTCGCCGGTATCGGCGCCTGGAACTATCCGATTCAGATCGCCCTGTGGAAATCCGCGCCTGCGCTGGCCGCAGGTAACGCGATGATTTTCAAACCCAGTGAAATGACTCCGCTTACCGCCCTGAAACTGGCAGAAATTTACACCGAAGCGGGCCTGCCGGATGGCGTGTTCAGCGTGCTGCCGGGCATTGGTTCGGTCACCGGTCAGTTGCTCACTGAGCATCCTGGCATCGACAAAGTCTCCTTCACCGGCGGCGTCGTCAGCGGCAAAAAAGTGATGGCCAATGCCGCAGGTTCAACGCTGAAAGAAGTCACCATGGAACTGGGCGGTAAATCACCGCTGATCATCTTTGATGATGCCGATCTCGATCTGGCTGCTGACATCGCCATGATGGCGAACTTCTACAGTTCCGGTCAGGTCTGCACCAATGGCACCCGCGTCTTTATTCCTGCAAAACTGCAGGCGGCTTTCGAGTCGAAAATCAGCGAACGCGTTGCCCGCATCAAGGCCGGCGATTTGCGCGACCCGGCCACCAACTTTGGCCCGCTGGTCAGCTTCAGTCATCGCGACAACGTGATGCGCTACATTGAGTCCGGCATTGCTGAAGGTGCACGTGTCCTGTGCGGTGGCAAACGTCTGACCGGTGGCGAATTCGACCAGGGCGCCTGGGTTGCACCGACCGTGTTCACCGACTGCCGTGATGAGATGAAGATTGTGCGTGAAGAGATCTTCGGACCGGTCATGTCGATCCTGAGCTATGAAACCGAAGAAGAAGTGATCCGTCGCGCCAACGACACCGAATTTGGTCTGGCCGCCGGGCTGGTGACGCAGGACTTAAATAAGGCGCACCGCGTGATTCATCAGATCGAAGCAGGTATCTGCTGGATTAATACCTGGGGCGAATCAGCCGCAGAGATGCCAGTGGGTGGCTACAAGCACTCCGGCATCGGCCGTGAAAATGGCCTGATGACACTGCAGAGCTACACCCAGGTGAAGTCCGTGCAGGTTGAGCTGACGCGTTTTCAGTCAGTCTTCTAATCACTTAACCTGAGGAACGATGAATGGAATTTGATTATATTGTTATTGGAGCCGGATCCGCAGGAAACGTTCTGGCTACCCGTCTGACCGAAGACAGCAACGTGAGCGTCCTGTTACTGGAAGCGGGCGGCCCCGATTACCGTTTTGATTTTCGCACCCAGATGCCTGCGGCCCTCGCCTTCCCGTTGCAGGGAAAACGCTATAACTGGGCGTATGAGACTGAACCAGAGCCTTATATGAACAACCGCCGCATGGAGTGTGGTCGCGGCAAAGGTCTGGGCGGTTCATCCCTGATTAATGGCATGTGTTACATCCGCGGTAATGCGATGGATCTCGATAACTGGGCCAGCGAACCTGGCCTGGAGAACTGGAGCTATCTGGACTGCCTGCCCTACTACCGTAAAGCTGAAACCCGCGATATCGGTCCGAACGATTTCCACGGCGGCGAGGGTCCAGTGTGCGTGGCGACGCCTAAAGCAGGCAACAATGTCTTGTTTGAAGCGATGATTGAGGCGGGTGTGCAGGCGGGTTATCCGCGCACGGACGACCTGAACGGCTATCAGCAGGAAGGCTTCGGTCCAATGGATCGTACCGTGACGCCGAAAGGTCGTCGTTCCAGCACCGCCCGTGGCTATCTTGATTTGGCCAAAGGCCGCGCTAATCTGAAGATCATCACGCATGCCACCACCGATCGCATTGTGTTCGATGGCAAGCGCGCGGTTGGCGTGGAATATCTCCAGGGCGACAGCAACACCATCAATAAAGTGACTGCGCGCCGTGAAGTATTGTTGTGTGCCGGCGCTATCGCCTCGCCGCAGATTCTGCAGCGTTCTGGCGTAGGCTCGCCTGAGCTGCTTAAGCAGTTCGATATCCCGCTGGTTCACGATCTGCCGGGCGTGGGTGAGAACCTGCAGGACCACCTGGAGATGTACCTTCAGTATGAGTGCAAGGAGCCGGTTTCTATCTATCCGGCCCTGAAGTGGTGGAATCAGCCGAAAATCGGGGCGGAGTGGATGTTTAACGGCACCGGCATCGGCGCCAGCAACCAGTTTGAAGCAGGCGGCTTTATCCGCAGCCGCGAAGAGTTCAGCTGGCCGAATATCCAGTATCACTTCCTGCCGGTAGCGATTAACTACAACGGTTCAAACGCTGTCGATGCCCATGGCTTCCAGTGTCATGTCGGCTCCATGCGCTCTCCGAGTCGTGGACATGTGCGCCTGAAGTCACGCGATCCGCGTCGCCATCCGGCTATTCTGTTCAACTACATGTCACATGAGCAGGACTGGCATGAGTTCCGCGATGCTATCCGCATCACGCGCCAGATCATCAACCAGCCGGCGCTGGATAAGTATCGTGGCCGTGAAATCAGCCCGGGCCTGGATTGCCAGACAGATGAGCAGCTGGACGAGTTCGTGCGTAACCACGGTGAAACCGCCTATCACCCATGCGGAACCTGTAAGATGGGTAACGATCCGATGGCCGTGGTAGATGGTGAAGGCCGTGTGCATGGTCTGGAAGGACTACGTGTAGTGGATGCATCGATAATGCCGCTGATCATCACCGGCAACCTTAACGCCACCACCATCATGATTGGCGAGAAGATTGCCGATAAGATTCGTGGACGCGAGCCGCTGCCGCGCAGCACGGCGTCTTACTATGTCGCGGGTGATGCGCCAGTGCGCACGGTACCGCAGCGTGCTGAGTAATTCGTGACATTGTCACGTAACGAAAGCCGGGCAAGCTGTTGCCTGGCTTTTTTGTACATTTTAGCCCATGCTCTTTCCCCAACCTCCCTTTCTCTACATCCTTTTATATAACTGGCCATTTTCAAACTATCAAACCTTAACCATTACCAAACGAAGCAGGATCTGCTGTTGATTTCATAATGTGCAGAATGGTATAAAACCGGCGTGTAGTTAACCGGAGGCACTATCCGTCCACTGATGAGAAGCAACAATGTGGATGCGTTGAAAATTTTATGAGCAGAATGTTCATGTCACACCTTTCCCCCGCTTTCCTTTCTGGCTGGAACGTCGCCGATCAACACTGGCGTAACGCCCTGTAGTCCGCTCACCCCTTCGACACTGTTCTGAGTCTGCCCTCTGTACTGTGGCAGGTCGTCATTTTCGTTGCTGGAGAGCACCCATGCGCGCCTGGGTTTTATTGTCACTCGCTATTATTACTGAAATTATTGGTACCCTTTTTATGAAGTGGTCCAGCCTTAACGGCAGCCATTCAGGTTACCTGCTGATGCTGGCAATGATTGCCTGCTCCTATATTCTGCTGAGTTTTGCCATCAAGCGTATTGCTCTTGGCGTGGCCTATGCCCTGTGGGAAGGAATCGGCATCCTGCTGATTACATTATTCAGCGTGCAGCTGTTTGGTGAAACGCTGTCCGCGATGAAAATCTGCGGGCTGATGACGCTGATCGTCGGGATTGTATTGATCAAGACCGGCACTCAATCATCAGCGGAGGTTAATCATGGTCATCGCTGATTTCGTCCACGCCGCCTGGCTGGCGCTGGCTATCGTGCTGGAGATTGCCGCGAATATATCCCTTAAATATTCTGATGGATTTAAGAAACCGCTACATGGTCTGCTTTCACTCTGCTTTGTGCTGCTCGCGTTCAGCGCACTCGCTCAGGCGGTTAAAGGTATCGATCTGTCGATTGCCTATGCGGTCTGGGGCGCCTTTGGGATTATCGTCACTGTCGCGGCCGGTTGGGTGCTGTTTGGTCAGCGTCTGAACCGGAAAGGCTGGACCGGTCTGACCCTGCTGCTGGCCGGTATGATCCTGCTGAAGCTGGCCTGACAGGCACACTCAATCAGTAATAACGTTTAAGGGTTTGCAGCTGCATGCCCTTAACTTCCCGTGCTGTACCGCCCCTTTCTTGTTGATTTTTTCCTCTTACCTGTGCTCGGAATCTTCTTACTTTTGTAAAGGCCCGTTTACATATCTCTTGCCTTAAGGCTTAGTGAGCGCCGAAAGTCGGATAAAAATGAGGAACAGATATGTCTGCTACACGAGGTTGGTCTACGGAGCTGGAGGGATTGCGTGGCATCGCATCTCTCTGGGTACTGGTTGGCCATATCAGCTTACTGGTTCATTGCCACATCACGCTTATTTCATCGCCTGGCATCGGAGTTGATCTGTTTATTCTGTTATCGGGTTATCTGATGGCGAAAAACTACGTCGAGCGCCAGCAGAAAGAGCCGTGGCAGAGCGCGGAGACCATTAAGAAGTTCTGGATCCGTCGCTTCTTCCGTATCGCCCCGCTCTATTATCTGCTGTTAATCATCGCGCTGATTTATGGCCCGTGGTTTGGCGAGATGCGAGATACTATTGCTCATTTCTATTCCGGCACCGCCACTGAATCATCACGTTACACCGACCAGTCGCTGGCAAACATCCTGACTCACTTCAGCTTCCTGTTTGGCTTGCTGCCTGAATATGGGTTTAATACCGTGCTGCCTGACTGGAGCATCGGGCTGGAGATGCAGTTCTATCTGCTGTTCCCGTTCATTATGCTGGTGACGCTGCGTTTCGGTTATGCGGCCTCGCTGATTGGCATCATGGCGCTCTGCTGCGCCGGTCGGTATGTGCTGGCAGATTATTATGAGGCCTTTGAGATGCCTTCCATGATTCTGATTAAGCTGAACATGTTCCTGGCAGGCATGCTGATGGCCGAAGCGGTTCGCCGTAAATCGCTGCTCTACGTCGCTTTTGCGCTGCTTGGACCGGTGGCGAGCGTGGCGATGGGCCTGGGGGCGATTAAGCTGCAGGTCATTATGGAAGCGCTGATGATCGTCGGTATGACGGCGATTTTGTGGCAATACCCGGAGGGCAGCCTGATGGCAACGCTGATTGCTTTGCCGCGTAAACTGCTGAACAACCGTCTCAGCACCTGGCTGGGCGACGTCTCGTTCTCGGTTTACCTGCTGCACCTGCTGATTGTGATCCCGATGATCGCACTGCTGCTCACGCACACCGACATTGAGTTCAGAAGCGACATGACTCGCTTCCTGATTGTCTGCGTCTCGGCCATCCCGGTGACCTATGCACTCGCCTCTTTACTCTATAAGTATGTTGAGAAGCCCGGCATCCAGATTGGAAAACGTGTTCTGAAGCCAAAGCTGGCTAATCAGACCAGTTAAGTTTGCCAGGAATCCTGATTAAAAAGCCCCTGACTGGGGCTTTTTTTTGCCTCAGTCACCGGTTAGCAGCACTACACAGGCACTCATGCAGTGGTGATGTCAGCACACCTGCTGAGGTGAACTACACTTTCCCGGTTAGCAATCTGACTCAAAGGAGAGAACATGAGCATTCAGCATCTGCTGCTATCCACCGATGGTGGCGCGGTGATCATTGAAGCAGAACAACTCGAAAGTGAGCTGGTTATTCCGCCCCACCTGCAGACCCTGACCGGCAAGGAAGCTGACAGCGATACTGGCCATCGGGTGGCGGTAACAAAGCACTACTGCAAGGGACGCTACTACGCAGTTGCCCTTGATCGTCACGCGGCCAGCAATGAGATCGATGACGTGATCGACCTGCTGCATCCTGCCCCGCTTGATTCGCCTTAGTCGGCCAGCTCCGCACTACCGCTGAATGTCCGGCAGATGAGCACTGTACTGCTGGCAGGCGGCATCTCAATTTTTAAAAAGAGGATAAACATCATGCAAAAGAAGAAGTGGTTTGTTTCATACGTAATTAAGCCAAAAGGTGAAAATCACGTTACGACTCATGCCTTTATCGAAGGCGACGATGTCGAGGAGGCACTGGAAGCCTATATGTTTGAGACTAAAAAAAGTCTGTCGCTGGATACTGAAGAGCTGACGCTGCTGTCGGTGAGTCTGGTTTAAATTCTGATTAACCTCGCATTTGCGGGGTTTTTTATGCCCTGTGTAAGGGTCATTTTTATTTATATTATTTATGATTTCCCTGGTGAGGCACTTAGTTATTTAGTGGGATAAGGCCAGGCGTGATCCACACCCGCCGATGACATCAGCCCGGTTACAGCCAGATATGCCACTATCAGGACAAACAGCACAATTGCCGCAATTTCAATGGATTTAAGTAAATGTTGCTTCGCCATAAATAACCCTCCTTCCGTTGTGTGTAATCAATATCACCTCATAAACTATAATGTTACCGGTAAAGTGCAAGCCAGAATTACATCATGAAACATAAAGCAGAACTTATTAATGTTTGCCGGGATGTGCTGACAGGCATTCAACCAGCGTAGATTTAATATTGCAGGCATAAAAAAGCCCGCAGCGCGCGGGCATCTGGGGTCATCAGTGGTTTTTAATCAGCAGACTGACCGGTAAAGTCGATCACCATTCTGCCGCGGATCTTGCCCTGAACCATCTCTTCGAAGATGTCATTGACCTCACCAATCTTCCTTTTGGTCACCTTCGGCACCACCTTCCCTTCTGCCGCAAACTGGAAGGCTTCTGCCAGATCGTTACGCGTTCCAACCAGCGATCCCACCACCTGGATACCATCAAGCACCAGACGCGGAATATTCAGACTCATCGCTTCCGGTGGCAGGCCGACAGCCACGACGCGACCTCCCGCTCTGACCGCATCCACCGCCGAGTTAAAGGCCGCTTTGGCAACCGCTGTCACCACAGCAGCATGCGCACCGCCGGTTTTCTCCTGAATGAAGCGTACCGCATCTTCGCTGGCAGAGTTGACGACCAGATCGGCACCCATCTCTTTCGCCAGTGCCAGTTGCCCATCGCTCACATCAACGGCGATCACTTTGGCGTTAAAGACGTTTTTGGCGTACTGCAGCGCGAGATTGCCCAGACCGCCAAGGCCATAAATCGCGAGCCACTGACCGGGTTTCACCTCTGACACTTTTACCGCTTTGTAGGTGGTGACACCGGCGCAGGTGACACTACTGGCGGCGTAAGGATCGAGCCCGTCCGGGACTTTAACCGAGTAATCTGCAACGACGATACACTCTTCAGCCATGCCGCCATCAGCGGTAAAACCGGCATTGATGACCTCTCTGCAGAGCGTTTCATTACCGGAGTTACAGTATTGGCAGTGACCGCAGCCTTTGAAAAACCAGGCGACGCTGGCACGATCGCCAGGCTTGAGTGAGGTCACATCTGGTGCAACTTCCTCAACGATACCGATCCCTTCATGACCCAACGTCACACCTGTTTTATCGCCGAAATCACCGTTCTTCACATGCAAATCGGTATGGCATACGCCACAGCACTCCATCCTGAGCCGTGCTTCGCCCGTTTTGAGCGGACGCAGCGTTTTCTCAACCACTTCAACCTTATGTTCACTATTAGCAATTGCCGCTTTCATAAACGTTACTCCTTTTGATTGAAGGTTAAGAATAAGCCAAACAGAGATGATGACAAGATGGCAGGTAAGCTTTAGGTGCGGGTCAGGAAGAGTTAATGCAGCCTTTACGAATAAGCTCAGTATTGAGGTAAGTTTCGTAAGGCATTTGTGCATGTCGACGTTCTGTAAATCAGGAGTGATTTATTGGATGCCAGTGAAGTGCATGTATCATGAATAACCTTGTCAGGCAGTAATTACCGGCTGGCGGTGGTCCCAAATGCTGAATTGCACTATCTGTCGCTTGCGGTGGCCCCGGATGCTGTGAAGCGTTATTTTCTGATGCGGTGGGTCTGGCATGCTGGCTACAAGCCCTTATCATTCTAAGAAGATGCATGATGACGATGCCAGTCAGAAGATGGGCCACGATGGTGTCCCCTCTCTGCCATCACACAGCCAGAAATGAAGGTACTCACCAATGCTACCATCACACAAGGAATAACTTTTTTTAAGAACATAATAAACCCTGGATAAAATTCACCGGGGCAGGTTACAACCCGGTTTTTTTACGTTTAATAGACGTGGAGAACCGTAGAGGGAGGTTATTTAGATATATTGATTAAGTCCAACTTTGGGGAAAATCGTCTGGTTAGGTTTGTTCTGCTGGCAGTCTGCTGGGGAATCACGAGCATAAAATGGACCTAAAATAAGACTCAAAAATTAGTTGGGGAGATGATTTATTTTATAAAATAAGACAGACGTGAGTCTGATTAACTAATCTCTTTGACAGATCTTAACCAGAGAAACCAGATGCTATAATCGCTAAATGACAGCTAAACCCATTAATAAGCACATCACTTCCCTCACACTTTTAACGCTATCGATAAAACAGCAACACTAAAGATTTCTGTATAAAACTAATACCATCGATTGTATTTTATATACACGAAAGAAACGACAACCACCCAGGTTATGCTAAGAAACGCAGCATATTCAGGAATGAACCGAATAAAGATATACAACCCTGCCACAATTACAACAGCAGGAATTAAATAGATAAATGATTGTATAAGCCATAAAAAAACACGTTTCATTTATTCAATATCTCATATAAAGCATCAGCGATTTTTTCTTCGTTATTATCCACAACAATTACCTGTCAGAGTGAGATGGCCATTTTATTTGTAATATCTTATAAGCATACAGAACGTTAGAAGGAACATCCATTCAGACCGGGCTGAATACGTTTAGGCACAGGGTGGCCCGTTCGTGCGCCGTGACGATCTGGCTGTACGCACCTGGTATCAGGCAAGCGAAGATGTGAATGAGTACCGCGAGGAAACCGTGCGTATCAAGGGTGTTTACGCAACTGCAGTTGGCGACGACATGCCAATCTTAACTCGCCTTATTTGGTGGAAGATTGTTCAGAAACATGCCGTTGATTTGGGCTTTGAATTTAAGGACGCGCCTGCGTCCTCTCGGAGTTCTGTCAATAACTGTACTGAGACGACAGGCTCTAAAGCCACTATCGACTTCACAAAGCCTCTTACTCGTGCCGGGCGAAGAAGGATTATTAAGCGATTAAAAGAAAAGCCAGCTCAGGAGCAACCTGAACCGGACAAATATCACTCTGAACGGAGTCATTGCGCAGAACGTGAGGCGCTGAAAAAGAGTTACTTTGAGATCTCCAGGTTAACACTGTCCCACGGTGAAGCTGTCCGCATGATGAAAGATCACAAGATGATAGTTGGTGAGCTTTCTTACTGGAGCGGTACAAACGGGTATCTCTTCCATAGACGTCGCAAAAATGCCACCCCATTAAAACGCTTCAATGCACTAGCGAGAAAAAGAGGCATACAGTTGCCTGATTAATAAAACGGCAGCCGGACTAATCGGAGCCGCACGATTGTTAACGATTTTAGTTCATCATAATTCTGCTCATGCAAACAGTATTTCTTTTGAATAGAAGGAGTTAATCAATTGATGAACATAAATAATCACAGTGAAACGGTTGCACGCATTCAGTTCATTGCTGACGTATCGCTGATCGCACATTGCAAAGAAGATGAATTAAAAATGGCACTGTCGATGATCAGCGACATGGCAGGGACAATCGACACAGCTATTTTCGAAGCCGCTATTTACTGCCAGGCAGAATGATTAGTTGCCCCTTCCCTACCGTTCACTAGCCACCTTTCAGGTGGCTTTTTGCTTCTGCATCAAAGTGCATATGCTTGCATGAATCCGCATGATCCAAATTGGATTGCTATGTGTTTGTAAGGCCAGAGCCGGCGCGCTCAGAGGTGGTACATGCAGATGCATGAAAAGTGATACATAAAGCGGGCAGGCGTGGCGGGGATAGCATTGCGCGCGGAGAAGTAAAACATGTATAACTATAGGTGAATTGACATCCTGCAGATGCGAAAAAACCTGAATAGACCACTTAAGTTCTAAAGTTTTCTCTTACCTACTACCTAAAGAGGATTATTATGATTTCGCCCGTTTTTATAGCATGCATTGGAATCATTGAAAGCAACTTAATCAACCCCCTTGGAACTGCTTTTTTTATTTCAGAAAAAAAACTTGTTACAGCTAGGCATGTAATATCAGGAAGATCAGGAAAAATTGTTGTTATTCCATCTGGTCTTTTGAATTATGATGATTATCAAGACACAACTGTAAGGAAATTCCAATCTTTTTTCGCAACTATAATAGAAGAAGATCCAGTTAAAGATTTATGTATATTAGAAACTGAACAAGTTATTAAGGGACCGCAACTTAATATAACAGGGTTTGATGGAGCTAGTGTTGGTGATGACATTGATGTAATTGGTTATCCGCATTGTGGCGATGGACGGATTGTGCTCACCTTACAAAAAGCCACGGTAGGTGCAAAAGTTTTATTAGATTCAAGCGGCATTAAAACCAAATTTGCTATTATCAATACTCAAACCAGGCCTGGTCAATCAGGCTCTCCGGTTGTATCGAAAAAAGATAATTCTGTTGTCGGCATCTTGATTGGCGCTTATGCAAATCTTTCTGGAGGTTACGTGACTTTTGGAAATAACATAAATCCAAGCGAGCTACACCAAACCACACAATGTATTTCTGCCGAGTATATAAAGGACATGCTATGATTCAGTTGCCTAATGATCCTGCAGATGAGTGGTTGTCGGTATTAAAACCATATCAGCGTTTAACTATAAATGAATTTTTAAAAAGTGGTGACGAGGCTTATGCTATTGATAAATGGTTTAGCTCTAATGGAGTGTCTGATACATCAAAGTTTGGAGCCGGTCAGCCTCATGGTTCTTCAAGAGGACAGTTTTCAAAATTATTTTGGAATGAGTTTAAAAGCTTAATTTGTGGTGATGAAAAGTATCAAGATGAAATAAAAGGTTTTAATGGTATTTTAGAGGAAAATAAATCAAGGATTGTAGGCGCCATTTCAACAATACTAGCTGGAGTATTTGGGGTGACGGCTATATTTATAGCGCCCGTTATTGTATTGGCGATCATCAGCATTACAAAAGTGGGCGTTAATGCATGGTGTAAAATGCCTCCATTGACCAGCTAAAAAATAAAGGTCAGGGTAAACCCTGACCTCCGTTCAATCTAACCGGTATTCATTGAATTTTATCACCTCCATTCCAATCCAAAAATTTAACTCCTTTATTCTTTCTTGTAGTGGCTGCAATTCGTTACGCACAAATACCTGCGCCGCTTTCACCGCGTCACCAAACCCGCCGGAGTTGTCCGGGATAATTCCCATCATCTGCGGCGGCACGCGGTGTGCGCTTAACAGGTCGTCGCGGCTGGCCTTCTTGATGTTAAAGAAATCGTCTTTCGTTGCCACTTCACTGAGCGGCAGGATCTTGATGCCGTCCGGCTTACCGTTCGGCGCGTACATAAACAGATTGCGGAAGTTACCCAGCCCTTTCGTGTCGCGCATCGCCTGGCGCATCCGGTCAACGTCGCTGCTGCTCTGCGCCGCGTCGGTCATATACAGGATGTAACCGGCGTGCGCGCTGTTCTGGTAATACTTGCGGCGGAACAGCGTTGCCGCCTCATTCAGCCAGGCGGAGTTAAGCGCGCTGAGATATTCAGGCAGCCCGTACAGCTCCTGATTGATATCCGGCTCCAGCAGGTGAAACATGCTGCCGGCCGAAAATTCGTGCGGCTCTTTCCAGTCATTCACAAACCAGTAAACGCCATCCTTCACGCCCCTGCGGGTGAATTTGGCCGGGCTAGTTTCAAGGCGCAGCGGTTTACCCAGGCTGTTAAGGCGCACCCCGGCAAAGGCGTTACCGAAGACCAGATAATCCAGCACGAACTTGCTGAACGCCCGCTGACTTATCATCGGGGGCGGAATAAGCGTTGAGGCCAGAATGTTTCGCTTCACGTAAATCGGCGAGCGATATCAGCTTTGAACTGCAGCTGAGCGAGCGCGTACGCGTAATAGTGAATCAGACCGACGACGGGCTACGCGTGACCCACGTCGGCGAGAACCCACTGTCAGAGAATGTCGCGCGGCCGCTACAGCTTTACGTTTAGAGTGAGCTGGTCAGAGAGTGGCAGGCATGTGCGAGTTGCGGCTGGTAAATGACTGGCTGGAGGCGCTTATTAACAGCCTGTCAGCCCCGGTGCGTAAGGAAATGGCGCGAATAATTACGATGAAGCTTCACGCGAGTAAGCAGCAGAATATCAAACGCCAGCACGCACCAGACAGCAAGCCATTTAAGCCCCGCAAAACGCAGCAGGTGCGCAGCAAAAAGGGCAGGATAAAGCGTGAGATGTTCGCAAAGCTGCGCACCGCTAAATACATGAAGACGCAGGCCAGTCTGGATGGGCCCATTATCAAGTTTGCGGGTAATGCGCAGCGGATGGCCCGCGTGCATCATTTCGGGCTGCGCGGCCGGTGAGCGCGTAAAGGTAAAGAGGTGCAGTATGAATCAAGACCATTGATGGGTATCTCAAAACGGGATATTTCAATTATTGAGGAGTTGGTGATAAATTCTTTGACATAAAACTTAAATGACTGGACGATCGCTTAATGAAATATCATGAATGGAGGCTATTATGCTATTTGAAAATTTCTTTTCTTTAGATTCACTCATTGCGCTTACTTTCTCAGCGGCCCTGACCATAAAATATTTGAAAATAAATTTTAAGACGGAAATAAGGAATCAAAGTCACAATATTAATGGTAATAATAATACGATAAACATATATGAAATGGATAAGATAAATAAAAAGAACTTTAAGACCCTCTCGATAATGATAGCGGCATTTCTTTTGGTAATCTTTCCAGTCTATCCATCTTTATTTATCGGGATCATGAAGTCCTTTTCATGGCTACCATTGGTAATATGTTTTTTGGGTGTATCTTTTCAAATATATATGCGAGGCATGAGGCGCTTATATGATTTAGTATATCTCATTCCATCGTTAATTGTTGGTGTACTTATGTATCATGCAGTATATCTTGCATATCATGAGGGTTACATTCACACCGGCATTTACTCTAGAGTTTTCAATTATCTTTCAGAACCTTACGTCAACATTGCTTATCTGGAAGGTCTCAACATGCTTTTAGTTGAGCTTGCTGCCTACTTAGGATTTATCTTTCTTTTCCTGAGTGCTATATATATTTCATTTTCTTTTATAGTTGAAAGGGATTTCGATTCAGCTAATAAGTATATTTTCCATTGGACAATTACTGCTTTTATTTGCAACTTTCTGGCTTCTGGGATGATGTTTGAGTATGTGCATGGAGGCTTTAGCTACATAGAATACGCTTATAAGTTACTTTTATATTTCTTTATGAATATTGTATGAATGTTTGCTGATTCCCAGGCAAACAATCACAACTCTACTTTGTAAAAAATTGGGGCATTTTAGCCCCATGAACGAACAACTTACAGAAATCCAGTGTCTGCTGCGTAACCTGATCCGTGTCGGCCGTCAATCTTGATGGCGGGCTCTGCCGCGTCGATACAGGAAAAAACACAACTTACTGGCTGCACTGGCTGCGCCCGCGCGGTTAAAACCGCGCCTGGATTAGCAGACTGCAACTGCATGTACCCCTTTACCTGATGTCAGACCATGAGCACTCCCTCAAAACGGCAAGCATCACATGTCTGATGATCATTACGGTGTCCGCATCGTCGAAGGCAACGATGATAGGGGCACAATTTCTACCACAGTCGTAAAATGGTCTGCACCGTACAGGATATTGATGCTGAAACCGCAATATAAGCGAATTTATCGCGTCAGGGTTCAGGCAAGTTGCATGGTTATTCACTAAAGGATAGAAAGGCGGGTTCGTTAAACTTAATCCGCTGGCATTGATGGCGAAGAAAAATGGCGACAAAGTGGCGGCACAGAGTCCAGCAGAGTAGAACAGAAGGCAACAGGGTGGCGTTTAACTCATTGATTTTAATCTAAGATGCTGTTTTTAAATGCCAACCAAAAAAAGACCGAATACGATTCCTATATTCGGTCCAGGGAAATGGCTCTCAAGGAGCCGTGCGCTAAAAGTTGGCATTTATGAAGGCGGTGTCGCCTTGCCATTTAAGACTAGAACAGCGTGGTGAAAATTCCAGCAAACGCAGGACTCAGGGCCATAAACAGGATCAGTTTGTGATCGCAGCGGCAAAAAATCGGGGTTTGGGCGCAGCGCGATGCTGCACCCAGAAGGTTTATTTACCGCACAGCGCCTGGGTGCGCTCAACAATCGGTTGCAGGCTCATCATCTGGCCCGGATGCGCTTTGTCTTCGGCCCGGATCACGCTGATTGGCTGCGCTTTCACCTGTTTGTTTTTGAACAGCGTGTCGGCGATATCGTTCAGCGGATAGGTCATTAGCGTGCTTGGGTTGATGACAAACATCGCACCATCTTTCTCGCACGTCAGCATCACCTCTTCACGGTTGAACGGCCACTTCTCTTTACCGATCTCAAAGCGGCTGACGGTAATGATTTGTGCCGCCAGCGCCTGGCCGCATACGGATAACAACAGGATTGCGGGGATCACTTTCTTCAGCAACATAACTACCCTTTTCTCTCTTGAACCACATTCAGGCTGGCGACAGCGTGGCAAATACGCTCACCAGCCCAACCACTCCACACGCCAGCAACAGTTCAAGCTGCGTCATGCGAATAAATTTTTGCTGTGTCCCGCTGCCCGCCAGGCGGAATCGCGGCACCAGCCAGTATCGATTGAACAGCGCCACCAGCACCATCAGAGCAACCAGCAGCACTTTAGACAACAGCAATACAATGTAGCGTGAATCGTGCCACATGAGTGGCCAGCCTGCGATCATCACGCTGTTTATCACGCCGCTCAGCAGTGTTAACGCGACCGCCAGGTGACCATAGCGCGAAAAACGCATCATGGTGCGGATGGCGTCGCTGCGGCGATCGATCTGGCGCGCCTCGCGCATCAGCAGTAGCAAGGGAAACAATCCCCCCACCCAGAACGCAGAAGCTATCAGATGTATGGCGTGATTAAACTGTTGAAGCAGACCGGGCCAGCCATCGCGCATCGCGGCATGACCAATCAGGGCCATACAAGCCAGTTGCAGCACGCCAGCCAGCAACAACACCTGTTGACGAAGCTTTCCGGTCAGTAATAGCGCGATAACGGCCAGCACGCTGTAAATCATTTCCCACTGCCACACTGCACCGAAGTGCGTGCCCAGCACCGCCAGCCATATGTCGATATCGGCCAGGTTAGTGCTGTCGCCGCTCATTAATACATTCTGGCAGGCCAGCATCGCCAGCGCACTCAGCAGCGCCAGCCAGGCGCTCCCCTTCACCAGCGGGTTTAATCGTAGCGCCAGCATTGGACGATAGCGTTTAGGTGCCAGCAGTGCGCTGTAGCAGGCGCTACCGGTCAGCAGCATCACGGCGGCGAAATGCAGTGCGCGTAGCACTATCCAGAGCGTGGTCACCGGGGTTACTTCACGCTAAAGCGATAGCTTCCTGCGGTTTTATGGCCATCTACCGACAGCACGTGCCAGTTAACCTGATAACTGCCCGCTTTCAGCGGCTGAGACAGGCCAACAATCAGTCGGTTTTTTTGATCTGACTCGACGCGGGCGTTGGCGGTCGCGACAGGTGTCTGAGCGCTATCCAGCAGCGTGATGCCGCTGAATGCCGCTTCAATATCTTCACTGAAGTTCAGCGTCAGCGCATCGGGGGATGTGGTGACCTGCGCTTTGGCCGCCGGGAGGGAAAACTGAAGATGCGCATGCGCCGCAGCCAGCGAGCTGAATGCCATCAGTCCGGCTGCTGCTAATGCAATAACCATGCGGTAAATGCGTTTTTTCTGCATAAAATCATCCTTTTAACCGCCGCCAGGGCGATAAACGTAGCAAAAGGATACGCTGCTGGTTTTACACTGTCGAGGCCAGCGATGCGATCCTTTATCCTTGATTCAGACCGCCGAAAACATTACTTTTGCCCGCTATCGTCAGGAGAATAGTATGAGCCATAACCTTGCCCTGGTGTCCCAGGAAGAGAAAGACAAGATCAATGTCGATTTGGCGGCAGCGGGCGTAGCGTTTAAAGAGCGCTATAACATGCCAGTGGTTGCCGAAATGGTGGCGCAGGAGCAGCCCGAAGCGCTGCGTGACTGGTTTCGCCAGCGTCTGATGCAATACCGCCAGGCGTCGCTTAGCCTGTCGCGCCTTCCTTATGAACCGAAGATGAAGCAATGATGTTTCGCGTTATTGATACCGAAACCTGCGGCCTGCAGGGCGGCGTGGTTGAAGTTGCGTCCGTCGATGTTGTCAACGGACAGATTGTGAATCCGATGAGCGATCTCACTCTGCCCGACCGCCCTATCAGCCGTCAGGCGATGGCGGTACATCGCATCACCGAAGCGATGGTCGCCGGTAAACCGACGATCGAAGAGGCGATACCGCGCTATTACGGCAGCGCCTTTTATGTGGCGCATAACGCCAGTTTTGATCGCCGGATGCTGCCGGAGATGTACGGTGAATGGATCTGCACCATGCAGCTGGCGCGTCAGCTCTGGCCGGGCATTAAAT
Source organism: Pantoea sp. WMus005 (assembly GCF_013415305.1). Classification (GTDB taxonomy): domain Bacteria; phylum Pseudomonadota; class Gammaproteobacteria; order Enterobacterales; family Enterobacteriaceae; genus Pantoea; species Pantoea rara. The sequence goes on along the minus strand of NZ_JACBXU010000001.1, from coordinate 810,972 downwards.
ATGGCAACCAGGCACTGCGTCATTCATTGAAGCTGGATGTGACGCCGCCCGCTGACCTGCATGCGCACCGCGCACTCTATGACTGCTATGTCACGGCGGCACTGCTGATCCGTATTATGGAGACCTCTGGCTGGAGTGCCTCCGAGATGATTGTACGTTCACAACCGGCGGCCCAGCGCGACGACATTCTGCCGTTTGGCAAATATCGCGGCCAGGCAATTGCGGTGATAGCAAGGAAAGATCCGGGCTACCTGAAGTGGGTACTGAATAATGTCAGCGATCTGCGCCCGCCATTGCGGCAGGCGCTGAATAAATACCTGTCAGAGTTTCAGTAATCCTGAGCGGGCGGTAAGGTGCCCTGCGCCAGGCCGAGCAGGAAGGTGTATTCCATCGCGATCCCTTCATAGGCTTTGTAGCGGCCCGACTTGCCGCCGTGCCCGGCATCCATATCGGTGCAGAGCAGCAGCAGGTTATTATCGGTTTTCATCGATCTCAGCTTCGCTACCCACTTTGCCGGTTCCCAGTACTGCACCTGTGAATCGTGCAGGCCGGTAGTGACCAGCAGATGCGGATAATCCTTTGCCTCGATATTGTCATAAGGGCTGTACTGGCGGATGTAGCGGTAGTATTCCGGATCGCTGGGATTGCCCCATTCATCATACTCGCCAGTAGTCAGCGGAATCGACTCATCCAGCATCGTAGTGACGACATCCACAAACGGCACCTGAGCCACCACACCGTGGAATCGCTGCGGAGCCAGGTTAATCACCCCACCCATCAGCAGGCCGCCCGCGCTGCCTCCCATCGCATAGAGCCGTTCCGGGTGGCCGATGCCGCGTGCCACCAGCGCATCAGTGACATCAATAAAGTCGGTGAAACTGTTCATTTTATTCAACAGGCGACCGCCGTCATACCATTGCTGCCCCAGCTCACCGCCACCGCGCACCTGTATCAGCGCATAGACAAAGCCGCGATCCAGCAGGCTCAGGCGGCTGACGCTGAAATCGGCATCCATGCTGCTGCCGTAGGCACCGTAGCCATAGACCAGCATCGGGTTCTGACCGGGCTGATAATGTTTGCGGTGATAGACCAGCGAGACCGGCACTTCGGTGCCATCACTGACCTTGATCCAGTGATGCTCGCTTTTGTAATCTTCCGCGTTAAACCCTTTTACCGCGCTCTGCTTCAGGATGCGGCGTTCGCCGGTATCCATATCCAGTTCAAAAAGCGTGGTCGGCGTAGTCATCGATGAATAACCGTAACGCAGTTTGCTGGTGCGCGGCGTTGGATTGTAGGCCAGCCAGGTCACATAAGTGGGATCGTCAAAAGCGATGCCGCTGGTCTCGCCGCTGGCCCAGTTTATCTGCCGCAGGCTGGTTAAGCCGCGCTGACGCTCTTCGACGACCAGCCAGTCGCGAAACAGCTGGAAGTCTTCCATGACCACCTGTTCCCGGGCCGGGATCAGCGTTTCCCAGCGTGACTCATCCAGATAGCGACTGCGGTAGAGACCGAAGTTTTTGCCATCCCGGTTAGATCGAATGAAAAACTGATGATCGTAATGGTCGATGCTGTATTCATGATCGCGGCGGCGCGGCAGAAAGACATGCGGCTGTGCGTCAGGGAAGTTAGCATCAATCAGCTGGATTTCGCTGGTGTTGGTGCTGTAGAGCGCAATCATGATGAACTGTTTGGAGGTGCTCTTGTGCACGCTGAGATGATAGGTGTCATCCTGCTCTTCATAGACCAGCTGGTCATCAGACTGAGGCGAGCCGAGTTCATGTCGCCAGACCTGATAAGAGAGCAGTGTCTGCGGGTGCTTGCGCACATAGTAAACGGTGCACGAATCGTTGCCCCAGGCAAAGCTGGATGAGGCGTTACTCAATACTTCGGGATACCAGCTACCGCTTTCAAGGTTGCGGAAACGGATGCCATATTGCCGCCGCGACAGAAAATCTTCAGCCAGCGCCATGAGACGGTTATCGGGGCTGATGTGCAGCGCGCCCATGGTGTAGAAATCGCTGTGTGAAGCGCGCTGGTTGGCATCCAGCAACAGGCTCCACTCGCCTGACTCCTCACTAGCTGCGGGCTGACGGTAATAGGCCGGATATTCGTTACCGGTCTGGTAACGACTCTGATAGCGGTAGCCATTTTTCACATAGGGCACTGAGTGATCTTCGGGCGGCAGCCGATCAATGATCTCTTTTAATACCCGGTCCTGAAGCGGCTGTTGTGAAGACATGATTTTTTTGCCGTAATTATTTTCGGCACGCAGGTAATCAAGAACCTCGCTGTTTTCGCGTTTGTCATCGCGCAGCCAGTAATAATTGTCAACGCGGGTCTCGCCATGCAGCGTCATCTCATGGGGTATTTTTTTTGCGATGGGTGCTTTCATCCATTCGTCTCCATCAACATAATGATCTGTAAGCGTAACACTTCAGCGGCCGGAAGCCAGAGATGACGAGAGAAGCTGCCGCTGGCTCAGCACGTCCTGTAAGCCGCCAGCGGAGTCGTAATGGAATTAACTGGCGGGCAGACGGGCTTTTTCAGCCTCAAGATCCTGCTGAATGCCGTCGCGCACATCCTGAGGGATTTTCAGCGCGTCACCCAGCGCGGAGAGATAGCTGCGCTCCATAAAGTGATCCACGTCGATGGCGGCACAGCTCAGGAAATAAAGCTCCAGCGCTTCCTCTTCATTTTTCACATCGGCGGCCAGCCACTGGGGATCCAGCGGGCGGTTCATCGCTTTCTGAATCAGCCGTTCTGCATCCTGACCATAACCGGATTGATGAATATTCTGCTCGATGGCTGCCCGCTCCTGATCGTCGATGTGCCCATCGCTTTTGGCGGCAAACACCAGCGCGGTCACCAGACGTTCGGCGCGCAGATCAACAGGCGTCTGCGCCACACCGAAGTCAGGTTCATTCTGGTGCGCCTCGCTGACCCGCTGTTTGTATTTGTTCCACAGCACCGCGCCAGCCGCCGCGCCACCCCCCACAATCAGGGCTTTGCCGCCATATTTAGTCAGCAGTTTGCGCGACGACTTGCTGGAGATCAGCATCGCGGCCAGACCGCCCAGTGCGCCGGGTGCCAGCATGTCGCTTAAGCCACCGCCCGATTTTCCGTCACCGCCCTTCTTTGTCAGCACCGACTGAATCTGTTGCAACCAGTTATTCATCATTCACTCCTTTCAGGATGTCAGCCGCTATCCTGCCCAAAAGGATGTCAGGAAACGTCAGAGCGGGAAAAGTACGGCAAAAAGCGGTATCAACTGCGCGAAAGATGAGAAAGCAAACGTTTTCGTTTATACTTGCGCGCGAATTTTGACTGCTTAGGGGAATGTATGACGACTCTCGGAACAGCGCTGCGTCCGGCGGCAACGCGTGTGATGTTATTGGGTTCAGGTGAACTGGGTAAAGAAGTGGCGCTGGAGTGTCAGCGTCTGGGTGTGGAGGTGATCGCGGTTGATCGTTACGCCGATGCGCCGGCAATGCATGTCGCCCATCGCAGCCATGTCATTAACATGCTGGATGGCGCGGCGCTGGCAGCATTGATAGCCGTTGAGAAGCCTGACTTTGTGGTACCGGAAATCGAAGCCATCGCCACCGATACGCTGGTTGAGCTGGAGCAGCAAGGCCAGCGTGTAGTTCCGACCGCCCGCGCTGCACGACTCACCATGAATCGCGAAGGCATTCGCCGCCTGGCGGCTGAAGAGCTGTCACTGCCGACCTCACGCTATCGCTTTGCGGACAGCAAGGTACGCTTCGATGAAGCCGCCACAGAGATCGGTTTCCCCTGCATTGTGAAGCCGGTAATGAGCTCATCGGGCAAAGGCCAGAGCTTTATCCGCGACGCCAGCCAGCTCGATAAAGCCTGGGACTATGCGCAACAGGGTGGCCGTGCCGGTGCCGGTCGCGTCATCGTTGAAGGCGTCGTCAACTTCGATTTCGAGATCACCCTGCTCACCATCAGCGCCGTCGATGGCATTCACTTCTGTGCGCCGATTGGTCACCGTCAGGAGGATGGCGATTACCGCGAGTCCTGGCAGCCGCAGCAGATGAGTGAACTGGCGCTGCAACGGGCGCAGGATGTTGCCGCGCAGGTCGTTAAGGCGCTGGGCGGCTATGGCCTGTTTGGCGTTGAGCTGTTTGTCTGCGGTGATGAGGTGGTGTTCAGCGAAGTTTCACCGCGTCCACACGATACCGGCATGGTCACGCTGATTTCGCAGGATCTGTCAGAGTTTGCGCTGCACGTGCGGGCGTTCCTGGGGCTACCGATTGGTGGGATTCGTCAGTATGGTCCGTCCGCTTCCGCTGTTATCCTGCCGCAACTGACCAGTCAGAACGTGCAGTTTGTGAATGTCGAAGCGGCACTGGGTGCCGGTCTGCAACTGCGACTGTTCGGCAAGCCGGAGATCAGTGGGCAACGTCGTCTTGGTGTGGCGCTCGCCAGCGGTGACAGCACCGATCAGGCGATTGCGCGTGCCATTGCCAGCGCCGCCGCGGTCACGGTTCAGGGGTAAAGATGTGCGGTGAGCAGGTGCTCACCGCCATCACTTACTTCGCGCCTTCTACAGCTTCGCGCGCCAGGCGGGTAATGCGATCCCAGTCGCCCGCTTCCAGCGCGTCGTTAGGCACCAGCCAGGATCCGCCAATGCAGAGCACGCTTTTCAGTGCCAGATAGTCACGGTAGTTGGCCGGCGAGATGCCGCCGGTCGGACAGAAACGCACCTGCGGGAAAGGTCCGCCAATCGCCTGCAGCGCTTTAACGCCACCATTCGCTTCGGCCGGGAAGAACTTAAACTCGCGCAGACCATAGTCCATACCGGTCATTAACTCAGAAACGGTGCTGATACCCGGAATCAACGGAACCGGCCCGTCAACCGCCGCTTTCAGCAGCGATTCGGTGACGCCAGGGCTGATAACGAACTGCGCACCGGCATCGGTCACTTCCTGTAACTGCTGCGGGTTAATCACTGTTCCCGCACCAACGATCGCATCCGGCACTTCTTTGATCATCGCACGTAAGGCATCCATCGCCACCGGTGTGCGCAGCGTCACTTCCAGCACTCTCACACCGCCCGCCACCAGCGCTTTCGCCATTGGCACTGCGTGTTCGAGTTTGTTTACCACGATGACCGGCACCACAGGTCCGGTGGTCAGAATCTGTTCAGCACTCGTTTTCCAGTTTTTCATCAGTTCCCCTTGCTTGATAACACCGGGATTACGACCCGGTCATGGAGCATCGGCTCCTGCCCTGTAAATTGCGTCACTACCATACATGATCAGCTTCCTGAGCGTCTATCATCCTGCGACCATTTTGAAACGGCAGTTCAATTTTATCTGCATCCGCTGGCCCGGTTTAACGGCGAAAAAAAAGCCCGCGTTGCGGGCTTTATCATCACTTCAGTTATTCAAATTCGTTCCACGACCGGCCATCGCGGGTGATCATGGCCACCGACGCCACCGGGCCCCAGGTGCCTGCCTGATAGGGTTTGGAAGAATCGCCATCCGCAGCCCATGCTTCGATAATAGAATCGACATAAGTCCAGGCGGCTTCCACTTCATCGCGACGCACAAACAGCGCCTGGATACCACGCATGCTTTCCAGCAGCAGACGCTCATAAGCATCCGCGAGGTGCGACTGGTTAAACGTCTCGGAGTAACTCAGATCCAGCTTGGTGGTCTGCAGTTTGTGCTTGTGATCGAGGCCTGGCACTTTGTTCAGGATTTCGATATCCACACCTTCGTCCGGCTGCAGACGAATCGTCAGCTTGTTCTGCGGCAGCTCTGAGTAAGAATCTTTAAACAGGTTCATCTCAGGATTTTTGAAGTAGACCACGACTTCAGAGCACTTGGTCGGTAAACGCTTACCGGTACGCAGGTAAAACGGTACGCCTGCCCAGCGCCAGTTATCGATATCGACACGGATCGCCACGAAGGTCTCGGTGGCGCTCGATTTATTGGCTCCCTCTTCTTCCAGGTAGCCCGGCACTTTTTTACCCTGCACAAAGCCAGCGGTGTACTGACCGCGTACGGTTTTCTCACGCACATTGGTCTGATCGATGCGGCGCAGCGAGCGCAGAACTTTCACTTTTTCGTCACGGATGCTGTCGGCGCTGAGATCGGACGGCGGCGACATGGCAATCATGGTCAGAATCTGCAATAAATGGTTCTGGATCATGTCGCGCATCTGGCCGGCTTTATCGAAGTAACCCCAACGGCCTTCGATACCCACCTCTTCGGCCACAGTAATCTGCACATGGTCGATGGTGCGGTTATCCCAGTTATTCACAAAGATGGAGTTAGCGAAGCGCAGCGCCAGCAGGTTGAGCACGGTTTCTTTGCCGAGATAGTGGTCAATTCGGAATACCTGGCTCTCTTCAAAGTATTCACCCACGCTGTCGTTGATCTCCTGCGAGGTTTCCAGTGAGGTGCCCAGTGGCTTCTCCATCACAACGCGGGCAGGTTTGGCATTCAGCTTCGCGGTGCCCAGGCCCTGGCAGATCGCGCCAAAGGTGCTGGGTGGCATAGCGAAATAGTTGATGGTTGTGCGGTTTTTCTGATCCAGCATCTTACCCAGTTTCGGGAAGTGCGTGGTGTCATTAACATCGAGGTTGCAGAAGTCGAGACGGTTGCTGAGTTTGTCCCACAGCGCTTCGTCAATCTTCTCCTTCATGAAGGTTTCCAGCGCTTCACGTACCACTTTGGTGTATTCCGCTTTATCCCACTCAGCACGGCCGACACCAATAATGCGGGTTTCCTCATGGATCTGACCCGCTTTCTCTAACTGGTACAGTGAAGGCAACAGTTTACGGCGTGCAAGATCGCCTTTGGCACCGAAAATCACCAGATCGCATGCCTGGGCTATTTGTGTTACCGCCATTTTCCTCTCCTCGTTGCAGGATAGTCCGGTGGTGATACATCCTCTGCCACCGGGTCCAGGTTATTATTTTCTTTCAGCACAATGTACTTTTTTCCCCGCGCCAGGTAAACCGACTCGCCGGGTCAACCGCATTAACTCTGTACCGGATGTGCTAAGCGCGTGTGATGACACGTGCGGATTGGCGTTTTTTTCTGTTTCTGTTGGTGTCAGGAAAATCTGGCACCGGTCAAAGTATCCCAAAAAAAAGGGCAATCGACTTGTCAGCCGTTGCGCTTGCCAGGTGCTGGCGCGATATAGTCTCTGTTAATCGGCTCCCGGGACAGTGATAATTGAAATTGATAAAAGTGATTATGGTCATCAGCTTATGAATATGCTGGAAAAAATTGAGGCGCAGTTTGCGGCGCTGAGCAAAGCGGAAATGAAAGTTGCCCGTCAGATCCTGGCTGAACCGCAGGCGGCGATGCAATCCAGCATCGCCACGCTGGCGGGCATTGCCGGCGTCAGTGAACCCACCGTGAATCGCTTCTGTCACCGACTGGGGGCTCGGGGCTTCCCCGACTTTAAACTGCAACTGGCGCAGAGCCTGGTGAAAGGCAGCAACTGGGTCAGCCGGGGCGTTGAAGACGACGACACAGTAGAGAACTACAGCCACAAAATCTTCGACTCGGCGCTGGCCGGGCTACAGCGGGTCCGCGATCAGCTGAATAGCGCGCATCTGCAGCAGGCGGTAACCCTGCTCGCGCAGGCCGATAAACTCGCCTTTTTCGGGCTGGGTGCATCCGCTGTCGTGGCGCATGACGCTTTCACCAAATTTCTGCGCTTTAATCTGCCGGTCATCTGGTCAGACGATATTGTGATCCAGCGCATGAGTTGCATAAATAGTCGAGCCGGTGACGTTTTTGTTCTCATTTCGCATACTGGGCGCACAAAAAATATGGTAGAACTGGCTCGCCTGGCCCGTGTAAACGGTTCCACCGTTATTGCCATCACCTCTCCCGATTCACCCCTTGCCCATGAAGCAGCGATAGCTTTAGTGCTTGATGTACCGGAAGATACGGATGTCTATTTGCCGATGGTGTCGCGCCTGGCGCAGTTAACCGTGATTGATGTGCTGGCGACCGGTTTTACCCTGAAACGGGGTGCGCCTTTCCGGGAAAACCTGAAACGCGTCAAAGAAGCGTTGAAAGCGTCGCGCTACGAAAAGAACACCCTTCGGGAAGAGGATGATCAGCAAAAAAATTAACATCACATTTACAATGTGAGTCGTATCACAACCCATCGATCATATAGAATAGATAACCATGCTGTGTCCACAGTCCATGACACGCTAATCAGTTAACGGAGTCCTCGATGTCAAGACGTCTCAGAAGAACCAAAATCGTAACAACCCTCGGCCCGGCCACCGATCGTGATAATAACTTAGAAAAAATCATCGCTGCCGGCGCGAACGTTGTACGACTCAACTTCTCTCACGGTACCGCAGAAGATCACCAGCTACGTGCCGATAAAGTGCGCGAGATTGCCGCTAAACTGGGTCGCCACGTTGCGATTCTCGGTGACCTTCAGGGTCCAAAAATTCGTGTATCGACTTTCAAAGAAGGTAAAGTTTTCCTGAATATCGGCGATCGCTTCCTGCTGGATGCCAATCTGGGTAAAGGCGAAGGCGATAAAGAGCGCGTCGGTATCGATTACAAAGGCCTGCCTGCAGATGTGGTGCCGGGCGATATCCTGTTGCTGGATGATGGCCGTGTGCAGCTGAAGGTGCTGGAAGTTCAGGACATGAAAGTGTTCACTGAAGTCACTGTCGGTGGCCCACTCTCGAACAACAAAGGCATTAACAAGCTGGGCGGCGGCCTGTCGGCTGAAGCACTGACCGAAAAAGATAAAGCGGATATCATCACTGCCGCCAAAATCCGCGTCGATTACCTGGCTGTCTCCTTCCCACGCTGTGGCGAAGATATGAATCTGGCACGTCGCCTGGCACGTGAAGCGGGTTGCGATGCCAAACTGGTCGCGAAGGTGGAACGTGCCGAAGCGGTTGCCAGCCAGGAAGCGATGGATGACATCATTCTGGCCTCTGACGTCGTGATGGTTGCGCGTGGCGACCTTGGCGTTGAGATTGGCGATCCGGAACTGGTCGGCATTCAGAAAGCGTTAATTCGCCGTGCCCGCCAGCTTAACCGCACCATCATTACCGCGACCCAGATGATGGAGTCGATGATCACGAACCCGATGCCAACCCGCGCAGAAGTCATGGACGTGGCGAACGCCGTGCTGGATGGTACCGATGCCGTGATGCTCTCTGCAGAAACCGCAGCGGGCCAGTATCCAGCAGAAACTGTCTCGGCGATGGCGAAGGTTTGCCTGGGCGCAGAGAAGATCCCAAGTGTTAACGTCTCCAAGCACCGTCTGGACGTGCAGTTCGACAATGTCGAAGAAGCGATCGCCATGTCTTCTATGTACGCCGCAAACCATCTGCAGGGCGTTACCGCGATCATCACCATGACCGAGTCGGGCCGCACCCCACTGATGACCTCACGTATCACCTCGGGCCTGCCCATCTTTGCGATGTCTCGCCATGAGCGCACTCTGAACCTCACCGCACTTTATCGCGGTGTGACGCCGGTGTTCTTCGACAGCAACAACGACGGTGTGGCCGCCGCACACGACGCCGTTAACCTGCTGCGCGACAAAGGCTTCCTGGTCTCCGGCGACCTGGTTATCGTGACACAGGGCGATGTCATGGGCGCCACCGGCACCACCAACACCACGCGTGTGCTGCGCGTGGATTAATTGCGCCCGGGTTAACATTGTCGGTGTAGAATAATCAACGCGACTGCCTGGCAGTCGCGTTTTCTTTTCTGACAAGGAGGCAAGATGCCCCGTTTCCAGCCCATCAGCCAGCTTACCGGCCGAATTTTACTCTTCCCTCTGGCGTTAGTGCTGTTCGAGTTTGCGACCTATATTGCTCACGACATGATCCAGCCGGGTATGCTGATCGTTACCAATGAGTTCTCTGTTGGCCCTGAGTGGGTCTCTACTTCGCTGACCGCTTACCTGATTGGTGGCGTGGTGTTGCAATGGCTGCTGGGTCCGCTCTCCGATAAGTTTGGCCGGCGACCAGTGATGCTCTTTGGCATCCTGTTCTTTGCTGTCGCCTGCATGCTGACGCACTGGGTCAGCTCGATTACGGAATTTGTCAGCCTGCGCTTCATTCAGGGCATCAGCCTCTGCTTTATCGGCGCGGTCGGCTATGCCGCGATTCAGGAAGCCTTTGATGAGGCGCTGGCGGTACGCATGATGGCGCTGATGGCTAACGTAGCGCTACTGGCTCCGCTGGCAGGCCCACTGGCTGGTGCAGCCTGGCTCACCGTGGGCAGCTGGCGCAGCATGTTCTGGCTGTTTGCCGCCTGCAGCCTTGTCGCCTTTGTGGTGCTGTGGCGTGTAATGCCCGAGACCGCAGGCGACCGCAGTCACTCTATCGCCCTGCCCAATCTGGCGCGCAACTATGGCCGACTGATGAAAGATCGGCTGGTGATGTCTGGCTCCTTTGCTATCGGGCTGGTGTTTATCCCGATCCTCACCTGGGTTGCCCTTTCGCCGGTGATCCTGATGCATGACGAAGGTCTGTCACGCATGCAGTACGCCCTGCTGCAGCTGCCGGTGTTTCTGGCAATGATCGCCGGTAATCTGACGCTGAGTAAGCTGGCCGGACGGGTACCGATTGAACAGCCGGTGAAGTTCGCTGCCTGGCCGATTCTGATTGGCCTGAGTCTGGCGCTGATAGCAAGCCTGCTCAACAGTCACGGTTATCTACTGATTACGGCCGGCCTGAGCCTCTATGCCTTTGGTGCTGGCATGGTGAATGCCGGGCTCTATCGCCTGACGCTTTATGCCAGCAATGAAGGCAAAGGCAGTGTAGCGGCGATGCTGGGAATGATCAGTATTCTGACGCTGGCGGTGGGAATTGAACTGGCGAAAAGTGGCTACTTCAGCGGCGGTACGCTGTGGTTCTGTCTGATTAACTTTATCAGCGGCGTGCTGTGGTTTGGTCTGGTGATCGTGTTTATGCGCGAGCGTAAACGTCGCAGCAGGCTGGAAGCGTTATAGAAAAGCGGCACAAGCGCACTGAAGTTGTCAAAACTGCGGGTTGTGGGGTACATCTGATAGCAACGAATTAGCTCAAGCGGAGGGAACACGGGCAGAGGCGGAAAGCATCCCGTTGCCGGGCCGAGCGTGCCATGGATGGCGGTTTTGCGTCTTTCCGATCTGACCGTGTTCCCTGAGCATTCTCGCTCTTACCGCTAAGCAAACCAGACGTACAAAAAAGGCCGCTTTAGCGGCCCTTCTGCTATTTGCGCGGATAAAGCTCTTTGCGCGAATAGGGTTCTATATCACCCTCTTTGCGGGTCTTCAGCAGCTTGAGGATCCAGGTGTACTGCTCGGGATGCGGGCGGACAAACACTTCCACCTCTTCATTCATCCGTCGAGCCAGTTGATGATCATCCGCTTCCAGCAGATCATCCATCGGCGGACGAACATAAATCTCAAGCTTGTGCGTGTCGCTGTTATAAACCGGGAACAGCGGCACCACGCGGGCGCGACAGACCTTCATCAGTCGGCCTACCGCAGGCAATGTCGCCTTGTAGGTGGCAAAGAAATCAACGAACTCACTATGCTCAGGACCATGATCCTGATCGGGCAGATAATAGCCCCAGTAACCCTGTCGTATCGAACTGATAAACGGCTTAATGCCGTCATTACGGGCATGCAACCGGCCGCCATAACGGCGACGTGCCGTGTTCCAGGCATAGTCCATCAGCGGGTCACTTTGATTATGGAACATCGCCGCCATCTTCTGGCCTTCTGATGCCAGCAGCATGGCTGGAATATCCACCGCCCAGCCGTGTGGCACCAGGAAAATCACATTCTGCTGGTCCGCCATCATCTGATCGATAATGTCACGGCCATGCCATTCAACACGCTTAGCGATACTCGCCGGATCGCGCAATACCAGCTCGGTCATCATTGCCATCGCCTGCGGGGCGGTCGCAAACATCTCATCGACCAGCGTTGCACGCTGCTCTTCGCTGAGTTCCGGCAGACAGTAATAGAGATTAATCAGCGCACGGCGACGTGCACCCTTTGCCAGCTTACCGGCGAAACGGCCTAAACGGCCCAGCAGCGGATCGCGTACTTTCGGCGGTAAATAAGCCAGACCCGCCAGCGCACCAATTGCCAGCCAGCTGCCCCAGTATTTAGGTTTGAGAAAAGAACGTTCAAAAACGGGAATAAATTCAGTGTTATTTTTTTTACGGGTTTCCATGCACTCGCCTCAAGCAATGACCGGCTAATGATAGTGACGACATTGAAATTTGCAATCATCCTGCGCCAGATAGCAAAAAACCGACGGGGAAACCGTCGGTTTTTGCGCAGTTTGCCGAAATTCGCTTACTTCAGACCCAGCTGAGGCAGCCAGGATTTAACCTGTGCCATGTAATCGCTGCGATCTTTGCCGGTCAGGCCTTCCATGCGCGGCAGCTTCGCCGTTAATGGGTTGACCGCCTGATTATTGATCCAGATTTCGAAATGCAGATGCGGCCCGGTGGAGCGGCCGGTGTTGCCGGACAGTCCAATACGGTCACCCCGTTTCACTTTCTGACCTGGCTTCACCAGTACTTTTTTCATGTGCATATAGCGCGTCATATATTGACGACCATGGCGGATAGCGACGTAGTTACCGGCGGCACCGCCATTCTTCGCCACGACGATCTCACCATCACCTACCGCCAGCACTGGCGTACCGATCGGCAGCGCAAAGTCGACGCCTTTGTGCGGTGCAATGCGGCCAGTCACCGGATTAAGACGACGCGGATTAAAGTTAGAGGAGACACGATACTGCTTAACCGTTGGGAAGCGCATAAAGCCGCGAGCCAGACCGGAGCCGCTACGATCGTAGAACTTGCCATCTTCGGCGCGGAAAGCGTAATAGTCTTTGCCACCGCTGCGCAGGCGCACCCCCAGCAACTGACTCTGCGCACTCTTACCATCCAGCATTTCGCGTGACATCAGCACGCTGAACTGGTCACCCGCACGCAGCTTACGGAAGTCCATCTGCCACTGCATCGCTTTAATCACAGCGCTGGCTTCAGCCCCGCTCAACCCCGCCCGCATGGCGCTGGCGGCAAAACTGCCACGCACTTCGCCCTGCATCACGCTGTTGCGCCATTCGCCCTTCTGCATCTCCGAATCCATCTTAAAACCGCCCGCTGGGGTGCGCTCATAAGTGCGGGTTTCGCGACGGGAAATTTCCCAGCTCAGGGTTTTCAGGCCACCATCATCATCCAGCGTCCAGCTCAGCTGCTGGCCGACCTGCAGATTACGCAGATCGCGATCGCTGACCACCAGCGCATTAATGTCGCTGATGTCGATGCCATACTGATTCAGTGCACTGCTCAGGGTATCGCCGGATGACACGGTGTAATCGTGAACGCCTGCCGTATCCGGCACGTCGGTGTCAACATCGTCTGCCGGCAGTTCTTCTTCCGGTTCCGGTGTGCTCTGATCGATCGGCTCACTGGCTTCCGGTAACAGTGTGCGGAACGTATTCTTATCCAGCTCAATGTTTTTAACGATGGGCGTTACATCATCGGTGGGATGATAAACGTAGGGCCGCCAGACTGCGACGGCCAGAGTGACTACAGTTAAAGAACCCAGCATTACGCGGTGGGGGCGCGGCAAATTATTAAATGCGAGGGCGACAGAGCGGGCTATCTGCTGCACTTTTACTTATTCCTCATGCTCCATTCAGGCAGCTTTCATACTGGCTCGACAGTTGTGAGAGGAATTTCACATAGCTGTCTTTGGCTAAGCTGATGTCTGTGCCCAGGGGATCGAGCGTGCCTTTACGCACCTGCGTTCCGCGGGAGACAGCATCGATGACTGCTGGTCTGAATTGTGGCTCAGCAAAGACGCAGACCGCCTTTTGCTCAACCAACTGTGTTCGTATCTGGTGTAAACGCTGAGCGCCCGGTTGAATTTCAGGATTGACGGTAAAGTGCCCGGTGGGCGAAAGACCGTAGTGCTTTTCAAAGTACGTGTAAGCGTCGTGAAAAACGAAATATCCTTTATTTCTTACCGGAGCAAGTTGTGCGCTAACGCGTTTGTCCGTGTCCGCCAAAGCTACCTCAAACTGCTGGAGGTTGGCGTCAAGTTTGGCCTTATCTTGTGGCATAAGTTCCAATAATTTTCCATGGATTGCAACCGCGGTTTTCCGCGCTATGTCTGGCGACAACCACAGGTGCATATTAAACTCGCCGTGATGATGGTGGTGAGCTTCAGCATCCTGATCTTCGGATTTTTCCGCTGCGTGTTCTTCTTCCTCTTCAGCACCGCTAATCAATAACGGTTTTACCCCGTCGATGTTCACCATCGCCAGGTTTTTTTGGGCCGGAAGTTCAGACGCCGATTTCGCCATAAACGCTTCCATTTCAGGCCCGACCCAGACGACTAAGTCCGCGTTTTTCAAGCGTTTTGCATCAGAGGGTCGCAGGGAGTAATCGTGTTCAGAGGCACCGTCCGGCAGCAGTACGTCAACGGGCGTAACGCCATCAGCAATGGCCGCAGCAATAAAACCTACCGGTTTGAGTGAAGCCACGACATTCGCCTGGGCAGGAAGAGTAAACAGAGTTGAAACAGATAAAGCCGTTAAGGCGAAAATTGCGCCTTTTTTATTATGTAACATATTGCGTCATTCCATCGTGACCATAAGGTGGAATGTGATATTATAACATTCGAAATCCTGTGCAACCTGTAAATACTATGACCTCACTTGTCACACTCGATAACGTTTCGATAAAATTTAACCAGCGCAATGTGTTATCAGGCGTCAGCCTGACATTGCAGCCTGGCCGCATTCTCACCCTTCTGGGTCCCAACGGGGCGGGAAAATCAACCCTGGTGCGAGTGGTACTTGGCCTGCTCGCCCCTACCACCGGTTCCGTTCAGCGTGATCCCGGACTGCGTATTGGCTATGTGCCACAGAAGCTGCACATCGATCCTACCCTGCCGGTGACGGTAGAGCGTTTCATGCGTCTGACGCGAGGCAGCAGGAACGACGAAATCCTGCCGGCACTGAAACGTGTGCAGGCGGGTCACCTGCTCAAGTCTCCGCTACAAAAGCTTTCTGGAGGTGAAACCCAGCGTGTGCTGCTGGCGCGCGCCCTGCTAAATCATCCCCAGTTGCTGGTGCTGGATGAGCCGACACAGGGTGTGGATGTAAACGGTCAGGTTGCACTGTATGACCTTATCAATCAGTTGCGCGTGGAACTGAACTGCGCCGTACTGATGGTCTCCCATGATCTGCATCTGGTGATGGCGAAAACCGACGAGGTGTTGTGCCTCAACCATCACATCTGCTGTTCCGGCTCACCGGAAGCGGTCTCGCAGCATCCTGAATTTATCGCTATGTTCGGCCCGCGCGGCGCTGAAGAACTGGCGATCTACCGTCATCACCATAATCACCGTCACGACCTTCAGGGACGTATCGTTTTACGCAAAGGACAGGGTTCATCATGATTGAGTTGTTATTACCGGGCTGGATAGGCGGTGTGATGTTAGCGCTGGCTGCTGGTCCGCTGGGTTCGTTTGTGGTCTGGCGCAAGATGTCCTATTTCGGCGATACCCTGGCACATGCGTCTCTGCTCGGCGTGGCGTTTGGCCTGCTGCTGAATGTGAATCCTTACTACGCGGTGATTCTGGTGACGGTCTGCCTGGCACTGGGGCTGGTCTGGCTGGAACGTCGTCCGCATCTGGCTATTGATACCCTGCTGGGCATTATGGCGCACAGTGCGCTGTCGCTGGGCCTGGTGGTCGTCAGCCTGATGAAGAACGTGCGCGTTGATCTGATGGCGTATCTGTTTGGCGACCTGCTGGCGGTCACGCCAGACGATCTCTGGATGATGGGTGGCGGCGTGGCAATTGTGTTGCTGGTCATGGCGTGGCAGTGGCGGTCGCTGCTGTCGATGACCATCAGCCCGGAACTGGCACAGGTGGATGGCGTCAATATTCAGCGTACCCGGTTGGTTCTGATGCTGGTCACGGCGCTGACAATTGGGGTAGCGATGAAATTTGTCGGTGCGCTGATAATCACCTCACTGCTGATTATCCCGGCGGCGACCGCGCGCCGTTTCGTGCGCTCACCGGAAGGCATGGCGGGCGTCGCGGTGGTTATCGGCGTGATTGCCGTCACCGGCGGTCTGACCTTCTCCGCGTTCTACGACACGCCAGCCGGGCCGTCGGTTGTGCTCTGCGCTGCCATCCTGTTTATCTTCAGTATGGTACGCAAACCGGCCCTGTAATTACTCTTCGCGTGTCATGCCGAAGTGACGATAAGCGTGCTGCGTGGCCATCCGGCCACGCGGTGTGCGCTGAATGAAGCCCTGCTGAATCAGGAAGGGTTCAATCACATCTTCAATAGTTTCACGCTCTTCACCAATCGCAGCAGCCAGGTTATCCAGCCCCACCGGCCCACCCATAAACTTGTCGATGATCGCCAGCAGCAGCTTACGGTCCATGTAATCAAACCCTTCACTGTCTACGTTAAGCATATCCAGCGCGCTGCAGGAGACTTCACCGCTGAGATCACCATTAGCCCGTACTTCTGCGAAGTCACGAACACGACGCAGCAGGCGGTTGGCGATACGCGGTGTGCCACGTGCGCGACGGGCGATCTCTAATGCCCCTTCGTCACTCAGTGCCAGACCCAGACAGGCGGCACTGCGACCCACGATGTGCTGCAGATCTTTAACCTGATAGAACTCAAGACGCTGCACAATGCCAAAGCGATCGCGCAGCGGTGAGGTCAGCGAGCCAGCACGCGTAGTGGCACCAATCAGCGTAAACGGGGGCAGATCGAGCTTGATCGAACGCGCAGCCGGGCCTTCGCCAATCATAATATCGAGCTGATAATCTTCCATCGCCGGGTAGAGTATCTCTTCCACCACCGGTGAGAGGCGATGGATTTCATCGATAAACAGGACGTCATGGGGCTCAAGGTTGGTCAGCATCGCCGCCAGATCGCCTGCCTTCTCCAGCACCGGACCTGAGGTCGTGCGAAGATTAACGCCCATCTCGTTGGCCACGATGTTCGCCAGGGTAGTTTTACCCAGTCCAGGCGGACCGAAGATCAACAGATGATCGAGCGCATCGCCGCGCAGTTGCGCTGCCTTGATGAATATCTCCATCTGCTCACGCACCTGCGGCTGGCCGACATACTCGGTCAGCATCTTCGGGCGAATAGCGCGGTCAATAACCTCTTCTTCGCTAATACTGGCAGCGGAGATCAGGCGGTCGGCTTCTATCATGACTTACCTCAAATGGCCGCGCGTAGCGCTTCGCGGATCAGGGTTTCGCAATCCGCATCCGGTCGACCGACTTTACTGATCATACGGCTCGCTTCCTGCGGTTTATAACCCAGTGAAACCAGCGCTGCAACCGCTTCGGCTTCCGCATCATTGGTTTCCGGCTCAGCACTCGGCGTAGTTAGCGTAAACGCAGAATCGCCACCAAACAGGTCGCCATGCATCCCTTTGAAGCGGTCCTTCATCTCGACCACCAGACGCTCAGCTGTCTTTTTGCCTACGCCTGGCAGTTTCACCAGGGATGCGATCTCTTCTTTCTCAACAGCCGTTACAAACTGCTGCGCCGACATGCCAGAGAGGATAGCCAGCGCCAGCTTGGGGCCGACGCCATTCACTTTAATCAGTTCGCGAAACAGCGCGCGCTCCTGCTTGCTGTTAAAACCAAACAGCAGCTGCGCATCTTCACGCACCACGAAGTGGGTAAAAATCACCGCTTCGTGCTGAAGTTCAGGCAACTCATAAAAACAGGTCATGGGCATGTAAATTTCATAGCCGACGCCGTGTGCCTCAAGCAGCACCAGTGGCGGCTGCTTTTCCAGAATATTGCCCCGTAAACGACCTATCACCTGAATGCTTCCTTAACTAACGAATGTGGCGGATTTTATAACATAAAAAAGGCTGGATGAATATCCAGCCTGAGAGTGTGACCAGAGCGATGACGGCTAACCTGAGCGCAAACGTCCGCGCGTCAGCACCAGCTTGCTGTCACTCATGCGCGCCGCATTCTGCGCCACATGACAGTGCGTAATGGCAATCGCCAGCGCATCGGCGGCATCCGCCTGCGGATTTGACGGCAGCTTCAGCAGGGTTCTCACCATGTGCTGCACCTGACTTTTCTCGGCGCTGCCGATGCCAACGACAGTCTGTTTGACCTGACGGGCTGCATACTCAAACACCGGCAGATCATGGTTAACCGCAGCCACAATCGCGGCACCGCGCGCCTGACCGAGCTTCAGTGCGGAGTCTGCATTCTTCGCCATAAACACCTGCTCAATGGCGAAGAAGTCGGGTGAAAACTGCGTGATGATTTCGCAGACGCCCGCATAAATCAGCTTCAGGCGGGCGGGCAACTCGGTGGTATTGGTGCGGATACAGCCGCTGCCCAGATAGGTGAGCTGGCGGCCAGTCTGACGAATAACACCATAACCGGTGATGCGTGAGCCGGGATCGATACCCAGAATAATCGACATTACGCCTCTCCGGTTAACAGGGCGACAGACGCCATTACAGCGTTTCCGCCACCTCGTCGGAGATCTCACCGTTGTGATAAACCTCCTGCACATCGTCGCAATCTTCCAGCATGTCGATCAGACGCAGCAGTTTTGGTGCGGTTTCCGCATCCATTTCGGCTTTGGTCGTCGGGATCATCGCCACTTCTGCGGTATCCGCTTTCAGGCCGAGTGCTTCCAGTGCATCACGCACTGTGCCCATCTCTTCCCATGCGGTGAAGACATCAATCGCGCCGTCGTCATAGGTGACAACGTCTTCGCCACCCGCTTCCAGAGCCGCTTCCATTACCGCGTCTTCATCCTGACCTGGCGCATAGGAGATCACGCCTTTCTTATTGAACAGGTAAGCTACGGAGCCATCAGTGCCCAGGTTGCCGCCCGTTTTGGTGAAGGCATGACGCACTTCGCCCACGGTACGGTTACGGTTGTCACTGAGGCATTCAATCATGATGGCTGAGCCGCCTGGACCGTAACCCTCATAGATGATGGTTTCCATGTTGGCGTTGTCATCGCCGCCCACACCGCGCGCGATAGCGCGATCCATGGTGTCACGGGTCATGTTGTTCGCCAGCGCTTTATCCATTGCTGCTCGCAGACGCGGGTTTGAACCCGGATCGCCGCCGCCCAGTTTGGCGGCTGTCACCAGTTCACGAATGATTTTGGTGAAGATTTTGCCGCGCTTAGCATCCTGCGCCGCTTTACGGTGTTTGGTATTAGCCCACTTACTGTGTCCTGCCATTTTACATTTTCTCCGATCTTTTACAGGGTGCAGGCTATCCTGGCTTCGAACCTGTTCACCGTCCGTGCTCAAACAGATTTTTAAAACCCGTCTGCCCTTAACGGCGAGCTTCGCGCGTCATCGTCACATACCGTACATGTGCGACGTCGTGCTGGCGGTAAACAACTTCGAGGCGAAGATGACGCCTGACTGTTCAATAGGTTGGTGTAGTCCTGTTAAAACTCACCAGATTCATAAAATTTAATCTATTCGCCGCCGGAATACCGGGCGATGGCAAGCATTCAGATAAATTCTTCAATCGCCTGGCGGTTACTCCATGATCGGGTTAATGCTGCAGCGTCTGCGGGTGCCAGCCAGCGAAACGCCAGATGTTCAGTCAGCGTCACAGCGCGCTCTTCTGGCAGTTGCAGGCGAAACCAGTGCTCGTGATTATGGGTGACATCAGGTGCGTAGCGATGCCGGAAATGCGGGAAGATTTCAAAGTCGATTTGACGCTGACAATCCTCCACCTCCAGCTGCTCGGTCAGCACGTCAATGCCAACCTCCTCATTCACTTCACGACACGCGGTCGCCAGCGGTGACTCTCCCGCTTCCAGACTGCCGGTGACCGACTGCCAGAACGTGGGATCGTCACGGCGCTGCAGCATCAACACCCGGCCAGTATCGCGCGCCGAAATCACGACCAGCACTGAAACCGGGTGTTTATAGCCCATTATTTATTCTCGAGCTTTTCTTTTTTAACGACCTGAATGCCGAGCTCCAGCAGAGAAGCCGGGTTCGCTTCGCTTGGCGCTTCGGTCATCAGGCAGGCGGCTGCCGTGGTTTTCGGGAACGCGATGACATCACGAATATTGTCGGTGCCGGTCAGCAGCATCGTCAGACGATCCAGACCAAAGGCCAGGCCCGCATGCGGTGGCGTACCAAACTTCAGCGCATCCAGCAGGAAGCCAAACTTCTCACGCTGCTCGTGCTCTTCGATACCCAGAATGCTGAACACCGTCTGCTGCATTTTGCCGTTGTGGATACGTACTGAACCGCCGCCCACTTCATAACCGTTGATCACCATGTCGTAGGCATTCGCCACGGCACGGGTTGGATCCGCAGCCAGCTCTTCTGCGCTCATCTCTTTTGGCGCAGTGAACGGATGGTGCATCGCGGCCAGACCGCCTTCCTCGTCCTCTTCGAACATCGGGAAGTCGATCACCCACAGCGGTGCCCAGGCTTTTTCATCCGTGATGTTCAGCTCGCGACCCACTTTCAGGCGCAGCGCACCCAATGCATCTGCGACCACTTTGGCGCGATCGGCACCAAAGAAGATGATGTCGCCATCCTGCGCGCCGGTGCGGCTCAGAATACCTTCAACGATCTCTGCATTCAGGAACTTGGCAACCGGACTCTGCACGCCTTCCAGGCCGTCGGCACGGACGTTAACCTTCATCCACGCCAGGCCTTTCCCGCCGTAAATTTCCACGAACTTGCCATATTCATCAATCTGCTTACGGCTCAGCTGCGCACCGGTCGGCACGCGCAGCGCGGCAACACGGCCTTTTTCATCGTTGGCCGGGCCAGAGAAGACCTGGAACTCTACGTTTTTCAGCAGGTCGCCAACGTCCACCAGCTCCATCGGGTTACGCAGGTCTGGCTTATCGGAACCGTAACGATGCATCGCTTCAGCAAAGGTCATCTGCGGGAACTCGCCGAGATCAACGCCCTGTACGTCCTGCCACAGATTGCGGATTAAACGTTCCATGATTTCACGCACCTGTGGCGCGGTCATAAAGGAGGTTTCAACGTCGATCTGGGTAAATTCGGGCTGACGATCGGCACGTAAATCTTCATCGCGGAAGCATTTAACGATCTGATAATAGCGGTCAAAACCGGACATCATCAGCAGCTGTTTGAACAGCTGCGGTGACTGCGGCAGCGCATAGAATTTGCCTTTATGAACCCGGCTTGGCACCAGATAGTCACGTGCGCCTTCTGGCGTCGCTTTGGTCAGCATCGGGGTTTCGATATCCAGGAACCCTTCGTCATCCATAAAGCGACGGACAAAGCTGGTAATTTTTGCGCGGGTTTTCAGACGCGTCACCATTTCAGGGCGACGCAGGTCCAGATAGCGGTATTTCAGACGTGCTTCTTCGCTGTTGGTCTGATTCGAGTCCAGCGGCAGTGGCTCAGAGCGGTTAATAATGGTCAGCGCCTGGGCAAACACTTCGACTTCACCGGTCGCCATGTCGCTGTTTTTGTTCTTCTCATCACGCGCACGCACGGTGCCGGTGATCTGAACGCAGAATTCGTTACGCAGTTCAGAAGCCAGCTTAAAGACGTCCTGACGATCGGGATCAAAGAACACCTGCACGATGCCTTCACGGTCGCGCATATCGATAAAAATCAAACTGCCCAGATCGCGACGGCGGTTTACCCAGCCGCAAAGCGTGACTTGCTGACCCACATGAGACAGATTGAGCTGTCCGCAATATTCTGTACGCATAACACTATCCTTTTAACTTCGCCGCTGCAGCTGACAGCATCCGGCCGCGTTACCTGTTGCGATGCTGTCGCAAAAATGGCGGTCATTATAATGGAAAAAGCCAGACAGGATAAGCAGATCCGCGCCAAACCGCCGATTTCCTGTATGCATTTGCCCCCCTGCCTGACCATAGCCGATAATGGGGTATCTTAACCTGCAGCCAGGAGCGCACGTGACACTTCGTATTGGCCTGCCCCAGTGGCATCATTCACACTGGAAACGCTGGGGTATTGAGAGCCTGGCGGACTATGCCCGCTACTTCCATTGTGTAGAGGGAAATACCACGCTTTATGCGCTACCGAATGCGGAAACGGTGATGCGCTGGCGCGATATGACGCATGATGCGTTTCGCTTCTGCTTTAAGTTTCCCAATACCATCAGCCATCAGTCGGCGCTGCAGCACAGCGATGACCTGCTGACTGATTTTCTGCGCCTGATGGAGCCGCTGGCCGATCGTATCGGTCAGTACTGGCTGCAGTTGCCTGCCAGTTTCTCCCCGACTCAACTCGACGATCTGTGGCGTTTTCTGGATAGCCTGCCGCGCCGTTTTCACTACGGCGTCGAAGTCCGCCATCCGGCTTTCTTTGCCAAAGGTGACGCCGAACGGGCACTGAATCGCGGCCTGCTGGCGCGCGGCATCAATCGCGTGATGCTCGACAGCCGCCCGGTTCACGCCTCCACCTCGCAAAGCCCGGCGGCACTGGTCGCGCGTTCGCAAAAGCCCAAAGTGCCGCCTCATGCCCTGCGAACCGGTTCTCAGCCGATGGTGCGTTTTATCGGCAGCGACAGCGTGGAAGAGAGCGTGCCGCTGTTTCAGATCTGGCGTGACAAGCTGTCGGAATGGCAGCAACAGGGCGACGCCATGCTGTTTCTGCATACGCCTGATATGGGTCAGGTGTTTCCGCTGGTGCAGGCGCTGTGGCCGCAACTGCAGCAGATTGACCCCGGCATTGGCAACGGGCCTGACTGGCCGCAACAGACGTCACTGTTTTGATGACTGCACAGGACAACATGCTGTGCGCTGGATAGAATAGCCGCTTTACGGCTGGATACCGGAGTGACAATGATTAGCGCGTTATACGTCGTACTGGGTGCATTGCTGGTGATGAAATTTACGATGGATGTGGTGCGTTATCGCCGTTTCTATCGCGTGGCCTATGGTGATGGCGGCTATCACGACCTGAAAATGGCGATTCGCATTCACGGCAATGCTATCGAAACCATACCGCTTGCGCTGTTGCTGCTGGTGATGATGGAGATGAACGGCGCTGATATCTGGATGGTGCATCTCACTGGCCTGCTGTTTTTCATCGGCCGGTTTCTGCATGCCTGGGGTTTACGCAGTAGCGCCATGGCAGGCCGCAAATATGGCATGTTGCTGACGCTGTTTTCACTGTGCGGCATGGTGATCTTTAACCTCATCTATCTGCCGTGGGAACTGGTGCTGACGCTCCATTAAGCTGTCCCTGGTTAAGGGGTGCAGGCCGCCCCACTTTCTGCGAGAATAGCGCCCTTTTCCGTCGTCTCTTCGGATTTTCGATATGTCTGACCGCGATCAACTCTTCTCAGCGCCCATTGCAAAACTGGGCGACTGGACTTTTGACGAGCGCGTAGCTGAAGTCTTTCCTGACATGATTCAGCGCTCGGTGCCCGGCTACTCCAACATCATTTCGATGATTGGCATGCTGGCAGAACGTTTTGTTACCCCTGACAGCAAGGTTTATGACCTCGGCTGCTCGCTGGGTGCCGCGACGCTTTCGGTGCGCCGCAATATTCATGTGCCCGGTTGCCAGATCATCGCGGTAGATAATTCCCCGGCGATGGTGGAGCGTTGCCGTCGTCATCTGGATACCTTTCGTGCGGATACGCCGGTCACGGTACTGGAAGCGGATATCCGCGACATTGAGATTGAGAACGCCTCGCTGGTGGTGCTCAACTTCACGCTCCAGTTTCTGGAGCCACCTGCGCGTCTGACGCTGCTGGAAAAAATCTGGCAGGGACTTAAACCGGGCGGCGCGCTGGTGCTGTCAGAAAAATTCAGTTTTGAAGATGCTGAGATCGGTGAGCTGCTTTTCAATATGCATCACGACTTCAAGCGCGCCAACGGCTACAGCGAACTGGAAATCAGCCAGAAACGCAGCATGCTGGAAAATGTGATGCTGACTGACAGCGTTGAAGCGCATAAAGCCCGCCTGAAACAGGCCGGTTTCCCGCACGCCGAACTCTGGTTCCAGTGCTTTAATTTTGGATCTCTGGTGGCGTTGAAATGATCGACTTTGGCCGTTTTTATCAGCAAATTGCGGTGGGTCCGCTGGCGAAGTGGCTGGACGTGTTACCGGCGCAGATCAGCGAATGGCAGCGTGAAAACCTGCATGGGCACTTTCGTGACTGGTACAAGTCGCTGGAGTATCTGCCCCTGCTGGAGCCACAAAAGCTCGACCTGCTGCATAGCGTCACCGCTGACCGCGATGACATCAGCGATCGTCATCGTCAGGGTATTGAGAAACTACTGCGCAACCTGATGCCGTGGCGCAAAGGGCCTTATTTTCTCTACGGTACCCACATCAATACGGAGTGGCGATCTGACTGGAAGTGGGAGCGTGTGCTACCACACATCTCACCACTGGCGGGTCGCACGGTGCTGGATGTCGGGTGTGGCAGCGGCTATCACATGTGGCGGATGATTGGCGCGGGCGCGCATTTGGTGGTCGGCATTGATCCGATGCAGCTGTTCCTGGTGCAGTTCGAAGCGGTGCGCAAGCTGCTGAATGACGATCGCCGGGTGCATATGCTTCCGCTGGGTATTGAGCAATTACCGGTGTTGCAGGCGTTCGATACCGTGTTTTCAATGGGTGTGCTCTATCATCGTCGTTCCCCGCTGGATCACCTGCTACAGCTGAAAAATCAGCTGGTGAGCGGCGGTGAACTGGTGCTGGAAACGCTGGTCATTGAGGGCGATGTCCATCAGGTGCTGGTGCCAGGTGAGCGCTATGCACAGATGCGTAACGTCTTCTTTATCCCGTCAGCCGAAGCGCTGAAAAGCTGGCTGGAAAAAAGCGGCTTTGTCGATGTGCGGATTGTCGATTTTGCCCTGACCACCACTGAAGAGCAGCGCCGGACCGACTGGATGACCAGCGAATCGCTGGCAGAATTTCTCGACCCTGATGACCCGGGCAAAACGGTTGAGGGCTACCCGGCTCCCCTGCGCGCCGTGCTGGTCGCCACCAAACCTTAACGTTTCAGCGGCGAGACACCGCCAGTTTCGCCGCAAATCCAATAAACACGCAGCCAGTCAGGCGATCCATCACCTTCAGCACCCGCGGCTTTCGCAGATGACCGGCGAAGTAGTGGCTGCCGCCAATTAATACCGCATTCCAGACCAGCCCCAACACCATGTGTGCCAGCGCCATCAGACTGCACCAGAGTGCCACGGATGCCCCAGCGGGGATGAACTGTGGCAGAAAGGTGACGTAAAACACGCCCACTTTAGGATTCAGCAGATTCCCCATTAATCCCCGACTAAAGCAGGCCAGATACCCCTGCGTTCGGGCAGGCTGTTCTGCCATCACGAGCGGATCAAGGCGGGGTTTGAACAGCAATTTTATACCCAGCCAGAGCAGCCAGGCTGCGCCAATCCACTTCAGAGTGTTATAGGCGATTTCAGACGCCATCAGCAGCGCACCCAGCCCAAGGCCTACAGCCACTCCCCAGATCAGACAGCCCAGCGTCACGCCCAGAGCGGCGGCGCAGGCACGCTGCCAGCCCTGCGCGATAGCGGTTCGCAGCACCAGTGCGGTATCAAATCCGGGTGTGAGCGTCAGAATCGTTATCGCAAACAGAAATGAAAATAGCGTGGCGCTCATGGTGATTTCTCCGTTGTCGCTCTTCAGATACAGGGGGGTGTTCACGCAGCTTAACAGCCAGGGGTGGATAATGCCCGGAATCCACTGCCACGATGACCGGATTGTGCCAGGCTGGATCAGGTTGATTCATTCATATCAGGGAGTTCTGGATTATGAGTAAATTTATTTTTTCTTCACCCCGTAAATATGTGCAGGGCGCAGGTGTGCTGGATGAATTGGGAACGTACCTTACTGAGCTGGGCGATCAGGCTTTTCTGGTGGCAGATGAAACGGTCTGGACGCTGATTGGAGAACGAACGCAACAGACCCTGCAGTCTGCCGGCGTGAAATTCAGCTGGCAGCAATTCAATGGCGAGGCCTCCAGTAATGAGATCACGCGTCTCAGTGCGCTGGCGAAGAGCCAGGGCTGTAACGTGGTGGTCGGACTGGGAGGCGGTAAAACACTGGACACTGTTAAGGCCGTCGCGGATGAAATCAGACAGCCGGTGGCCATAGTGCCGACGATCGCCTCCACCGATGCCCCCTGTAGCGCGCTGTCGGTCATCTATTCTGACAGCGGCGTTTTTGAGAGCTATCGCTTTTACAGCAAAAATCCGGATTTAGTGCTGGTGGACACCGCCGTTTGCGCCAATGCGCCAGCACGACTCTTTGCCTCTGGCATTGCAGATGGGCTGGCGACCTGGGTTGAAGCACAGGCAGTGGCGCGTTCGCATTCGAAATCGATGGTCAATGGTGATCCGACACTTGCCGGACTGGCGATTGCCCGAGCCTGTGAAGAAACGCTTCTTACCTGGGGTTACAGCGCCTATGTTGCCGTCACGGAAAAACGCGTGACGCCAGCGGTAGAAGCGGTGGTGGAAGCCAATACGCTGCTCTCGGGGCTGGGCTTTGAAAACGGCGGGCTGGCAGCTGCACACGCCATTCATAATGGTTTCACCGCGATTGAGGGTGATATCCATCATCTGACCCATGGCGAGAAAGTCGCCTATGGCACACTGACGCAGATGGTGCTTGAGAAGCGTCCGGACGAGGAAATTGCTCGCTATATCCGCTTCTATCGCGCGATCAATATGCCGACCACGCTTCGGGAACTGCATCTGGAAAATGAAAGCTGGGAGAATCTGGTGAAGATAGGTGCACTGGCGAACAGTGAAGGCGACACGCTGAAAAACCTTAATCCACACCTTTCACCGGAAGATATTGCCAACGCCCTGCTGGCGCTGGATGCCTTTAGTCAGACAGTAAAATAGTCACCCGAGAGGCGATCAACCGATCGCCTTTTATTCTTCTGCCGCCGCAGGCTGGTCCCAGTACTCATACTTGTAGGCGGAACTGAGGTGGCGTTCGACTGTGCCACGCGTGAAGATTTCGGTCTCATGCAGGTAGCTCAGGGTACAGTTGCCGACCTCATCCCAGGACTGACACTCATCAACCGAACGGACAGTGCTCAGCGGGGTATTCGCCGTGCCATTCAGTCTGACTTCACGCCACTGGGGATCGTAGGTGTATTCGTCTGTGCCCTGGGCGGAGGTGGTCCGCGTCACCAGCCCCTGAGAATTCCAGTGGTAGTGAAACTCACCGTTGGTCAGCGGATCGCTGCCGCGCGCTATGCCCTTCTCCAGTCGTAACTGGCGATCGTAGCGATAGAGAGTGTCGGTAAAACCGCTTTTACCCATGCTGATAAATCTGTCGGAGGCGCTGGTGATATTGCCATGCTGGCCTTTCTGCCAGTTGATCGTCCCCTGTCGGTTATCAACCACGACCTGTTTGCCCTCTTTCAGCACTTTGACCAGATACGTATACTCCGCCACCCAGCCGCCCTGCACCCGGGCGATATGTTGCTCCATGCTGAGGATGACGTTGCGTTCACTTTTGTCATAGCTGACGTCAGCGACCGTCAGATCGCCGCAGGCATCAAACTGACCCAGTACCCGCTTTTGCGAATTGACATCTTTGCCAAATTCACCCGCAATCACCTGTTTCACCGCGCCTTTCGCATTACCGCCCAGCAAAATCAGCGTATTGCTGTTCGCAACAGCAGTATTGTTCGGGCTGCATGTGCTGGCCACTGTGTTGCCACTGCACAGCGCAGTCAGCATCAGGCTTAAAACAAGAATCTGATTGCGTTTCATAGGGTCAATTCCAGGCGATATTGCTTTCAGTGTAAACGCTGCAGTGATGAACAGCGGTAATCTGTGATGATTTCAGCCTGCATCACCCGATTAACAGTAGTGATGCGACACAACAGGGGCCTGACGGAGAATGCCTGTAATCAGGTTCCCGGCGGGCACTGACGGCCTGGATGACATTCATTATTCATAAAAGGCAGGGAATTTTAATTGAACCGGGCGAAACGATGCCACTGCAAACGGAGCGTGCTTTACACAAAAAGAACCCCAGCAAGCTGTACTGGGGTTTGGTACTTGCAAACACCACGTCAATGATCGGCGTGCTGCGCGGCAAAATCTGTTGTGGTTCAGGCGACCCGAACGGTGCTCATCTGCATCACGCTTTTCATCGCCTCAACCACATCGCCGTCTACACAATAGCGGCTGAACTCATCGGTCTCGGCTTCTGAACACATGGAGACCCCCGCTTTGCGGTAACGCATCGGCGACGCCAGCAGGCGACTGGCCGAGCTGTGGACTTCCTCAATCCCCATGTCGAGAAACTTTTGCAGGTTGCTGAGACGAACGCCGGCACCCGCCATAATAATAGGACCGGTACTGGTCTCATTAAGTTCCCTGAGTAATGCAATTCCGTTTTCAGCGCTCTGCTGCTGACCGGATGTCAGAATACGCGCCACACCCAAATCTGTTAACGCTTCCAGTGCGCGTTTAGGGCTGTGGCAGAGATCGAAGGCGCGGTGAAAGGTCACGGCCATGCCGTCACACAGCGCCATAATCTGCCGCATCTGACCATGATGAATGTGAGCCTCCTCGTCCAGCATCCCAATCACCAGGCCAGGGAAACCCAGTTCACGTATTAATGCGACGTCTGATTTCATCGCTTCAAATTCGCGTGCGCTGTAACAAAAATCGCCACCCCGTGGCCGGACAATAGGATGAACCGGAATCGAAACGTCGCGCCGGACAGCGTTCAACATGCCCGCTGAGGGGGTGAGGCCGCCTTCACGCGGTGCGGTACACAGTTCCACCCGATCGGCCCCCGCCTGTTGTGCAGTTACAGCGCAATCCACGCCATAGCAGCAAATTTCCAGTGTGGTCATTCTCTTCTCCTTTACATGACTCTGGTTCAAGGCAGATTCATCAGTTAGTCTGGCTGCTGGAATGAGTTTACCGGGAAAGTTAACTATGGCATTCAATTTCGACCAACGGATAGACCGTCGTCACAGCGATAGCCTTAAATGGAACAAATATGCGGACCAGGACATTCTGCCGCTTTGGGTGGCAGATACGGATTTTCGATCGCCTGACTGCGTTATCGATGCGATTAAAGCCCGCGCCGAACATGGGATTTTTGGCTATGGCGACACGCCGGTAGCGTTTATCGACAGCGCCGTTGCCTGGCTTGCCTCACGCTATCAGTGGCACGTTAATCCGGAGTGGATTGTGGTGTTGCCGGGCGTGGTGTGTGGACTGAATCTCACCGTGCGGGCGTTTACCGCGCCCGACGAGCTGACGATCACCCCTGTGCCCATCTATCCGCCGTTTCGTGGTGCAGCAAAACTGGCAGAGCGGGAACAGGTCAATCTGCCCTTAACGCTGGAAGAAGGACGCTGGCTGCTGGATCTGGATGCGGCTCAAGGCCAGCCAGGCGGTAAAGAGCGGCTGTTAATGCTGTGCAACCCGCAGAATCCGGGCGGCACTGTCTATCGCCGCGAGGAACTTCAGGCGCAGCTGGAATTTGCGCAGCAGCACAATCTGATTGTCTGTTCTGATGAGATCCACAGCGATGTGTTACTGGAACCAGGCGTTCAGCACATTCCATTTGCTTCACTGAGTGAAGAGGCGGCGCAGCGCAGTGTGACGCTGATGTCACCCTCCAAGAGTTTCAATATTGCCGGTCTGGGTGCGTCCATCGCCATCATACCCAACGCCGAACTGCGCGCACGCTTTAACCGGTTGCGACGCGGCATTGTGCCGGATGTGGATATTCTCGCACTCACTGCAGCGGCAGCAGCATGGCGCGAAGGTGAACCCTGGCTGAACGCACAGAACGCCTATCTGCGCAGTAACCGTGACTGGCTGGTGTCGCAGGTCAATAAAATGACTGGCCTGTCCGTCGCTGCGCCGGAAGCGACCTATCTCGCCTGGATCGATGCCAGCGCGCTGGGCGTGGCCAGCCCTGCCCTCTATTTTGAGAAGCACGGGCTGGGCTTAACGGCCGGACGCGAGTTTGGCAATGACCAGTTTGTCCGGCTCAACTTCGGCTGTACCCGTGCCCTCCTGGATGAAGCGGTGGCGCGCCTGAAGCGCGCCGTGGCCGCCCGCATCTAGTTCTGTTCGCTGGCGACAATCTCCTCCAGTCGCCACGGGTGAAACTTGATTGTCGTCTGCCCATCCGTCACCGCAAGGGTCGGATTGGGCAGACGTTCATTCTCGCCCTGTGGAGAGCTGGTTTTAAAAGAAATACCCGGCTGCGTCAGTGCCTCATCGGATAGTAACGCCATCGCTCGCATGCCCAGCGTCTGATGATCGCCGCGTAACACCACCTCTATATGCTCCCAGCCTTCATGGCGGTAACGCTTTTCACCCGGCCACGGCAGTTCAACGACATCAATCTGCCTGCCCGCGACCACCAGCGGATCATGGAGTTTAAACAGGCAAATCTGCCGTCCGTTGATCATTGCAGCCGAAAACTCGGTGCCAATCTGCTGCAGGCCTTGTTGCCAGCGGTTCGCCGTCGTGTCCTGATGACAACGCACCGAAATATGATCCACTTCCAGTTCGTTAAGGCACAAACCCAGTCTTTGCGCAAAATTTTGCAACGATTCCTCAAAACGTCCTAAATCTGTCTTTAAATCATCCAATTCTGCCGGAAAAGTTCGCTCCACCACCCTCATTCCTCTCTATTTGTTTAGCATTTATAATCAGTCTGGTTTATTGTGCGCCGCGTTCTCAGCGTCACATAATGGTAAGATTCATCTTATTTGGGCTGAAATTTAATGCAAAACCGTATAATAACATCTTTCATTTCGGATTTATCTCCTGTTTAGGGCCACCAGTTGCTTGATGAAAGCATGTTAAGTTAATGATTTAAATCAACTTCTTTAATACAATAAGATAACTCTCATTTGAAGGGCAAACAATTGCAGCCTTCCCTGCCTTCCTATAAATTTGACCTAACACAACCAAAAGGAATGGCTCTATGTCTATGCTCATCGTTGTCGCTGTCCTGATCGCATTGATGGGATTTGCAATTTCCCGCCATTGGAAGGTGCGTGAAGATAAAAGCGTAAAGAACCCACGCCGTCACTTACGACGTCGTTAACGCCTCAGGGAAACATCTTCTTCAGCTCTGTTTCCCCGCTTCATCCAACTGCTGACGCCCACCCACATTTCACGTATACTTTTCCCCTCATTTTTTTCCGTTTTGTCTGCCCCATCCGTTTCCGCCAATCCGTTACGCGATGCACTCAGGCAAGATGATGACAGCCCGGCTTAGCAGGTCAGGGCATTGTTCAGCATATGAAGGTAACCCGGTGAATATTCAGGCACTTCTTTCCGCAAAAGTCAGTCAGGCAATGGTTTTAGCCGGCGCACCCGCCGATTGCGAACCGCAGGTTCGTCAGTCCGCCCGGGTTCAGTTTGGAGACTATCAGGCCAACGGCATTATGGCTGTGGCAAAAAAGCTGGGACAGGCACCGCGACAATTAGCGGAAACGGTGATTCAGCACCTCGACCTGACCGGCATCGCCAGCAAGGTTGAAATTGCCGGGCCAGGCTTTATCAATATCTTCCTGGACCACAACTGGCTGGCAACCCACGCCCGTGAAGCACTGAGTCTGCAGCGCCTGGGCGTGCAGCTGGCCGAGCCGCAGACTATCGTGGTCGACTACTCTGCGCCTAACGTCGCCAAAGAGATGCACGTTGGCCACGTCCGCTCCACCATCATTGGTGACGCGGCGGTGCGCACGCTGGAGTTCCTGGGTCATAAAGTGATCCGCGCCAACCACGTGGGCGACTGGGGTACGCAGTTCGGCATGTTGATCGCGTTTCTGGAAAAGCAGCAGAATGAAGATCACGCAGAGATGGCGCTGGCCGATCTCGAAGGCTTCTACCGTGAAGCCAAGCGCACCTATGATGAAGATCCTGAGTTTGCCGAGCGCGCACGCAGCTATGTCGTGAAGCTCCAGGGTGGCGATGAATATTGCCGCCAGATGTGGAAGAAACTGGTCGACATCACCATGAGTCAGAACCAGAAAATCTATGACCGCATGAACGTGACCCTGACGCGCAAGGATGTCATGGGTGAAAGTCTCTATAACGATATGCTGCCTGGCATCGTCTCCGACCTGAAGCAGAAAGGCTTAGCGGTCGAGAGTGAAGGCGCGACCGTGGTGTTCCTGGATGAATTCCAGAACAAAGAAGGTGAGCCGATGGGCGTCATCATCCAGAAAAAGGATGGCGGCTACCTCTATACCACCACCGATATCGCCTGTGCGAAATATCGTTACGAAACGCTGAAAGCCGATCGTGTGCTTTATTACATCGACTCACGCCAGCATCAGCATCTGGTCCAGGCCTGGACCATCGTGCGTAAAGCGGGTTATGTACCGGCATCTGTGCCGCTGGAGCACCATGCATTCGGCATGATGCTGGGCAAGGATGGCCGTCCGTTCAAAACCCGCAGCGGCGGCACCATCAAGCTCTCCGATCTGCTGGATGAAGCTTATCAGCGTGCCTACACACTGGTGCGTGAGAAGAACCCGGAGATGAGCGAAGCGGAAGTGAAAACGCTGGCAGAAGTGGTTGGCATCAGCGCGGTGAAATACGCTGACCTGTCAAAAAGCCGCACCACCGATTACATCTTCGACTGGGATAACATGCTGGCGTTTGAAGGCAACACCGCGCCTTACATGCAGTATGCCTACACCCGCGTGCTCTCCGTGTTCCGCAAAGCGGGCATTGATGCCGATTCGCTGGATGCGGCGATTGTGATCAGTGAGGAGCGTGAAGCGCAACTGGCCACCCGTCTGCTGCAGTTCGAAGAGGTTATCACTCAGGTGGCTCGTGACGGTACACCGCATGTGATGTGTGCTTATCTCTACGATCTGGCGGGTCTGTTCTCTGGCTTCTACGAGCACTGCCCGATCCTCAGCGCAGAGTCAGAAGCAACCCGTCTGAGCCGACTGCAGTTGGCCGCGCTGACGGCGAAAACGCTGAAGCAGGGTCTGGATACGCTGGGTATCGACACCGTCGAGCGCATGTAGTCTCAGAAACGGAGAGGGTTTACCCTCTCCGTCTCTGCTCTCAGTTAACCTCCCTGAATGCCCCTGAATCTCCGCAACAGGAGAGTGTTATGTCTGTCGCCGCACACCTTATCAGCAGCCACCTCCCCACCATCAGGCAGTTGCAGTGCTTTCTGGCTGTCGCCCACGAGCTTAATTTTCGCCGTGCCGCAGAACGACTTAACATGACGCAGCCTCCGCTCACCCGCCAGATCCAAAGCCTGGAAAACCTGCTCGGTCAGTCGCTGTTCAGTCGCACAACCCACGCGGTAACACTTACCGAAGCTGGCCGTGCGCTGGTCGCGAAAGCAGAAGCGATCCTGACAGCATTAAGTGCCTTAAAGCAGGCAGCACAGCCCGCCGCCGCACAGCTGCGCATCGGGTTGACCCGCACGCTGAACTTTGAACTGATCGCGCCGCTCAATAAGCAGCTCGCCAGTTTCCTTGCCCGCGATGAGATGGAGATGCCCAGCCTGACTTCCGCTCAGCTGCTCCAGAGCCTGGCGAAAAACAACCTGGATTTGATCCTCACCGGCGAAAAAGGGCCCGAAGCCGAAGAGGTCGTCCGGTACGCCTGGGTTTACCGCGAGCCGCTGCTCGTCGCTATACCGTCGACGCACCCAGCCAGCCTGCGGCAAAACGTCTCGCTGGACATGCTCGCTGACCTGCCGTTGTTCTGGTTTGCACGCAGTGCCAATCCGCAGTTTTACGATAAGTGCGAGCGCTACTTCGCCACGCTCAGCGTCACGCTGAAACGGCTGAGAGAGCCGGATGATTCCCTGCTGATGCTATCGCACATCGCCAGAGGCAAGGGATTCGCCCTGATGCCGCAGTCAAAATGTACCTTTAACCAGGCAGGACTCTGTTATCGCCCGCTGACGGAAGGCGCTGCGCAACAGCTGGCAATTGATGTTTATGCGGCTATTCGCGCCGATGAAAAAAATGCGGCGGTTCTTGATGCGCTGCATGCACTTTCGCAGCCCGCGTAAAGCGATGCCTCTACGCGCGGCTGAGTCGAAGTACCCTCCGTTCAGTTGCTGTCTGAATCCCTCACTTCACTGATACCTTTTTTGCATGACGGAAAGAGCAATTCATTGCTTTAACGCGGAGTGAAACAATCGTGTCTCACTTACGAGGAGAGACAATGAAAAAGCGAACGTTAACTCAGGGTCTGGACGTCAGCGCCATCGGCTATGGCGCAATGGGGCTCAGCGAATTTTATGGTCAGACTGATGATCGTCATTCCCTGCAACTGCTCAGCCAGCTGCGCGACCTGGATATCACCTTCATCGATACCGCCGATCTTTACGGACGTGGCCACAATGAGCAGTTGATCGGTCAGTTTCTTGCCGGGATGAGCAAGGCTGAACGCCTGAAGTTCACCGTCGCCACCAAATGTGGTATTGAGCGTCCGGCAGATGAGGCCTATGCCCGCACCATCAACAATCAGCCGGACTACATTACCCGCAGCTGCCATGCCTCCCTGAAACGACTGGGCGTCGAACGTATCGACCTCTTTTATCTGCACCGCATCAGTCCGGCGACGCCGATTGAGGAGAGCATGCAGTGTCTCAGCCGTCTGGTGCAGGAAGGAAAGATCGCCCGGATTGGGCTGTGTGAAGCCTCTGCCGCAACACTGAACCGGGCGCAGGCGATCCACCCGCTGGCCGCGCTGCAGACGGAGTATTCACTCTGGACGCGGGACATTGAGAAAGACATTCTGCCCACGGTGAAAAAGCTCGGTATCGGTCTGGTGCCCTATTCCCCGCTGGGCAGAGGGTTCCTGACCGGTAAATACCGTAAAAACAGTGATTTTGCCGAGGGTGATTTCCGCAAAAACAATGACCGCTTCCAGCAGGAAAATATTGATCACAATCTCCAGCTTCTTAACGCGGTGACGCCGCTGGCGGAGAAATATCACGCCACCACCGGCCAGATCGCGCTGGCCTGGCTACTGGCACAGTATGAAAAAATTGTTCCGATTCCGGGGACTAAACAGATCGCTTATCTCACTGAAAATGCGCAGGCTGCAGATATCGAGCTGGAGGAGCAAGACCTCCGGTTGCTAAAGAGTATTCATCAGCAGATTGAGGTTAAAGGCGGGCGCTACTCTGAAGAGGGAATGAAAGGCGTTAATGCCTGAATTCTGACCTATACGTCGGTGCCTGATTTACCGGCTGGTAGCAGGTGCGTTAATCGTTGCTCTGTCAGCGACCCAATAGCCGATGCACATATCTGATGGGCATCGGCGTATCCCGCGCCTGAATCATAGTTGCTGATTCATTATTCGTAATTGACCATCACTTCGCTGCTCACCACCCGTAAGCCGGGTGGCAGCGCCCCGCTGCCGGCAAAACCAAACACCATGTGCAGCGTTTCACCCGCGTTCAGATGAGCCAGACCGCGCGTGGTGCCGCTGGCGCCCTCAAGCGACGTGCAACGCTGTTCGCCACACAGCCGCACTTCCATGCCAGACGGGGCCGGCCTGCTCAGCTCATAACGCCAGTTAATGATGCTGACTTCCCCACTGACGTCGGCGGGAGGCGTCAGCGGTTGCGCCCGTTGCCAGCTGCCTCGATTCGCCAGCAGCGGCCCGTTGGCCGTGCCGCTCCAGGCCCCCCCAGCCGCCTGAGCCATCAGCGGCAGTATTAACACGGCAGTCACCAGCCAGCGCATCATTTGCCTCCGATGGTCGCAGTCATACGGATCTGGCGGTTGTCGCTCAGTTCCAGATTGGAGAGCACCACCAGCTGTGGCAGATTGCGGCGCAGAAATCTCGCCAGCAGTGCTCGCAGCGGATGATTGACCAGCAACACCGGCGGCGCACCCAGCATCTCCTGACGCTGCAATGCCGCCTGTGCCTGACTTAACAGCCGATCGGCCAGACCCGGCTCCAGTCCGCCACCGCCCTGCAACGCCTGTAACAGCAGACGTTCAAGCGTGGAATCCAGCCCGATAACCTGCACTTCTTCATTGCCCGGGAACCACTGCTGAGTAATCGCACGGCCCAGCGCCACACGTACCACGCTGGTCAGTTCCTGCGGATCGCTCTGCACCGGCGCATGCTCTGCCAGCGTTTCGATGATGGTCCGCATATCGCGAATCGATACCCGCTCCACCAGCAGGTTCTGCAGCACCTTGTGCAGCGTGGTCAGTGAGATCACACCTGGCACCAGATCTTCAGTCAGCTTCGGCATCTCCTGGCTAACACGATCCAGCAGCTGCTGTGCTTCCTGACGGCCAAACAGCTCGCTGGCAAACTGGCCAATCAGATGGTTGAGGTGGGTTGCTACGACAGTACTGGCTTCAACCACGGTAAAGCCCTGAATCTGCGCCTGCTCTTTCAGTGCGCTGTCAATCCAGACCGCCGCCAGACCAAAGGCCGGATCGACGGTTGCTTCGCCCGGCAGACTGCCGGCAGCTGTGCCAGGGTTAATCGCCATCCAGCGGCCAGGATAGGCATCACCGCTGCCAATCTCCACCCCTTTCATCAGGATGCGATAGCGCGCAGGTGGCAGATCCATGTTGTCGCGGATATGCACCACGGGCGGCAGGAAACCAACATCCTGAGCAACCTTCTTGCGAATACTGCGGATACGTCCCAGCAGCTCACCGTTTTGCTGATGATCGACCATCGGAATCAGGCGATAGCCCACTTCCATACCCAGCGTATCTTCCAGCTGCACATCAGTCCACGACGCTTCGGTGGCGGCTGGCGTGTCTGCCGGTTTGTTGCTGATGCTGCCTGCAACGTCCACTTTCTTCTTCGGCTGAGCTTCGCGACCACGCAACCACCAGGCCAGACCCAGTAAGGCGGCGGTGAACAGCAGGAAGACGAAGTTAGGCATGCCAGGCACCAGACCCAGCAGGCCAATCACCCCGGCGCTGAGCATCAGTACGCGAGGATCCTTGAACAGCTGAGTGACCATCTGCTCGCCGACATCCTGATCGGTGGCGACGCGCGTCACGATAACACCGGCAGCGGTGGAGATCACCAGCGCCGGGATCTGCGCAACCAGACCATCACCGATGGTCAGTAGCGTATAGGTCTCTGCGGCATGGCCTGCATCCATACCGTGCTGCACCACGCCCACCAGCAGGCCGCCGATGACGTTGATGACCATGATCATGATACCGGCAACGGCATCACCACGAACGAACTTACTCGCACCGTCCATCGAACCGTAGAAGTCAGCTTCCTGGGTCACTTCAGCACGGCGGCGTTTGGCCTCATCTTCGCCGATCAGACCGGCGTTGAGGTCGGCATCGATCGCCATCTGCTTACCTGGCATCCCGTCCAGCACAAAGCGCGCGCCCACTTCAGCGATACGACCGGCACCCTTGGTGATAACCATAAAGTTGATGATCACGAGGATGATAAACACCACGATACCGATGGCAAAGTTACCGCCCACCAGGAAGTGGCCGAACGCTTCAACGACCTGTCCCGCTGCGGCGGCACCGGTGTGCCCTTCCATCAGGATGATACGCGTCGAGGCGACGTTCAGCGCCAGACGCAGCAATGTCGAGAACAGCAGAATGGTCGGGAACGCCGCGAACTCCAGGGTCCGCTGGGTGAACATCGCCACCAGCAGGATCATGATCGACAGCGCAATGTTAAAGGTGAACAGCAGATCGAGGATAAACGGCGGTAATGGCAGAACCATCATCGACAGGATCATCAGGATCAGTACCGGCCCGGCCAGTACCTGCCACTGCATATCTTTAAAGCCCGGTAAACGTAGCTTTACGGCCAGGTTATTAGCCATCGTTGTTGTTCTCTCCTGCAAAGTCCATCTCTGCCGGGACCGGCAGGTCTTTTGGTTTGGTTGGGATCAGGCCGCCTTCGCGCTTCCAGCGACGTGACTGCCAGACCCATGCCAGCACTTCGGCCACGGCCGCATAGAGCGCGCCGGGTATGTGCTGACCAATTTCGGTATGTCGGTATAACGCACGCGCCAGCGGCGGTGCTTCCAGAACCGGAATGCGGTGTTCAGCAGCCAGTTCACGAATTCTCAGGGCGATCTCACCCGCGCCTTTCGCAACAACCTTCGGCGCACTCATCTTCTTCTCGTTGTACTGCAGTGCCACCGAGTAGTGCGTCGGGTTGGTGACGATGACATCCGCTTTCGGTACATCCGCCATCATCCTGCGGCGCGCAGCGGCGCGCATCTGTTGACGGATACGCCCTTTAACGTGCGGGTCACCTTCCTGCTGCTTATGCTCGTCGCGGATTTCCTGCATCGACATCTTCAGCTTTTTAAAGTGGCTGTATAGCTGCCAGAAGACGTCATACCCCACCATCGGGATCAGGCCCAGCATCACCAGCGAACAGCAAATCGCAATCATCTCCATGCCGTGAATCAGCGCGGTGACAGGGGCTTCGCTGATCAGCCGCAGCATCTCAGGCCAGTGGCTCCAGATGTACCACCAGCCCACCGAGCCGACCAGAATAGTCTTAAGGATGCCTTTAAACAGTTCGGTCCAGGCCTGAGCAGCAAACATCCGCTTGAAACCGGCCATCGGGCTCATCTTCTTCGGGTCGAACTTGATCGATTTACCGCTGAAAACGATACCGCCCAGCAGCATGGGCGCGGCAATCGCCACCAGCACCAGACCGCCCATCAATGGCAGCAGCGCCATCAGTGCCTGAGTGATCAGGCTGCCGATGTGACCGACGATAACTTTGTCATCTCTGACCATGCCGTGGTCAAAACGGAGCCCGGTTGCGACCATCGCCGCCAGCCGGTGCGCCATCATGTTGCCGCCTATCCACAGGATCATGATGCCGGCCAGCAGCATCAGTACAGATGTCAGTTCGCGCGAACGCGGAATCTGGCCCTCTTCACGCGCTTTCTCAAGTCGATGGGCCGTGGGCGATTCTGTTTTGTCTTCGTCGCTATCTTCAGCCACGACAAACCTCGGTTGGCAGGAATTCTGAGCTTAGGATGCCAAATCTGGCTTAAGTTAAAGCGGAGATAAGAAGGGGGAAACAGGCGTTCTTTCGGGGATGGATCTGACAATGCAGAACGGGGTCACCCAAAGGTGACCCTGTTTAGTTTATTTTGCAGCGGTTTTGCCCGTCCGCAGGCGGACGAAACTTAGAAGCCTAAGCTGTCCAGCAGGTCATCAACCTGATCCTGGTTCGCCACGACGCCGGGGGCATCGTTGTGGATCTGCGGACCGTTCAGCAGGCTGTTGCCAACCTGACGCTTCTCAGCGCTGACTTCTGGCATGTTCTCCAGCAACACCATTAACAGCTGGCGCTCAATTTCCTGGATCACATCCATCATGCGCTTGATAACCTGACCCGTAAGGTCCTGGAAATCCTGCGCCATCATGATTTCAAGCAGCTGCTTGTTCGTAAAGGCGGTGTGTTCTGGCACGGCGGTGAGGAATTCGCGTGTATCCGTCACCAACTCCCGCGCATCACCCAGTTCAATCGGGTTCTCAAACCACTCATCCCAACGCCCTTTCAGCTGCGTTGCTCCGGCTTCCATCTTATCCTGATGGGGTTGTGCTGCTTCGACACAGTTCAACGCACGGTCGGCGGCCTGCGCCGTCATCTGCACAACATAATCCAGACGATCGCGAGCATCAGGAATGGCTTCAGCTGCATCGGCAATGGCTTTATCCAGCCCCAGCTCGCGCAGACTGTCGCGCAGCATGCGCGTCAGAGAGCCAATGCGTGAAATGATGTCGGGTGCCGCGGCATCCTCAGTTGGTTTCGGAAAGTCGCTCATCACATCCCCTTACATGCCCAGTTTTTCGAAAATTTTACCCAGCTTTTCTTCCAGGGTCGCTGCGGTGAATGGCTTCACCACATAACCACTGGCACCCGCCTGGGCGGCGGCGATAATGTTCTCTTTCTTCGCTTCCGCGGTCACCATTAACACCGGCATCGAACTCATTGCCGCGTCGGCACGAATGGTCTGCAGCAGTTGCAGGCCATCCATGTTTGGCATGTTCCAGTCGGAAATCACGAAGTCGAAACCGCCCGCTTTTAGTTTGCCGAGGGCATCCACACCATCTTCCGCTTCTTCTACGTTATTGAAGCCCAGCTCTTTCAGCAGGTTACGCACAATACGACGCATCGTATTGAAGTCGTCTACTACCAAAAAGCGCATGTTTTTATCAGCCATATCTACTCCTGAGTTGTCTCGCCCGGCGGGACGGGCTTGTTAAATACGCAATGCCTGTCCGGCGCTAATTTTCGCCAGCATGTGCTGGCTGATGTTGCTTAAATCTACGACTTCGCTCACGCCGCCTGTGGCGATGGCCTCACGCGGCATGCCAAATACCACACAGCTGGCTTCGTTCTGGGCGATAGTCCAGGCGCCTGCCCGATGCATTTCCAGCATGCCGGCCGCACCGTCGTTGCCCATTCCGGTAAGGATGACTCCTACCGCATTTCGTCCGGCGTACGTTGCCACCGATTTAAACAGCACATCCACAGAGGGTTTGTGCCGGTTAACCGGTGGCCCTTCATTCAGTTTCACCACATAGTTGGCACCACTTCGGGCCAGCTCCATGTGCATTGCGCCTGGCGCGATATAGGCGTGGCCCGGCAGGATACGCTCACCATCTTCGGCTTCTTTCACCGTAATCTGACACAGCTTATTCAGACGCTCGGCAAAAGAGCGGGTAAAGCCTGGTGGCATATGCTGGGTAATCAGCAGTGCCGGGCTGGTCGCCGGTAACGGCTGCAGCACATGGCGAATGGCCTCGGTTCCACCGGTTGAGGAGCCAATCGCAATCAGCTTCTCACTACTCAATAGCGGACCGGCTTTCAGTGTCGCTGGCACCGGCATCGCTGTCCGGTTGTGCAGACGGGCACGGGAAGCCGCACGAATTTTGTCGCCAATCATCTGGCTGTACGCCAGCATCCCTTCGCGGATGCCGAGCTGGGGTTTGGTGACAAAATCCACCGCTCCCAGCTCCAGCGCGCGCAGCGTAATTTCGGAGCCTTTTCCGGTCAGCGATGAAACCATCACCACCGGCATTGGCCGTAACCGCATCAGTTTTTCGAGGAAATCGAGGCCATCCATGCGCGGCATTTCCACATCCAGCGTCAGCACCTGCGGATTGAACTGCTTAATCAAATCGCGGGCAACCAGCGGATCGGGCGCCGTAGCGACCATCTCCATATCCGGATGACTGTTGATGATCTCGGTCATCAACTGCCGCATCAGCGCAGAGTCATCTACGCACATCACGGTGATTTTGCTCATCATCTTTCCTTCGTCAGTCCATAGACGGTTTGCCCGCGCAGCCAGAACTCTTTACTGATCTGACTGAAGTTTTCTGAGTGCCCGGCGAACAGGATGCCGCCCGGCTTCAGCAGTGGGACAAACCGACGCAGAATCTTCTCCTGCGTCTCTTTATCGAAATAGATCATCACATTGCGACAGAAAATCGCGTCGAACTGACCCGGCAGCGCCCAGTCATTCGCCAGCAGATTAAGCTGCGCGTAAGTGACCATATTGGTCAGCTCGGGGCGCGCCCGCACCATACCGGCATGCGGACCGGTGCCACGCAGAAAGTAGCGCTGCATTTGCGCGGGTGACAGCGTACGCAGCTCTTCCTGGCGATAGACACCTGACACCGCTTTTTCCAGCACCTGGGTGTCGATATCGCTGGCATGAACCTGGAACTTACCCGGTCCGGTCCCCAGCGCTTCCGCCAGCGTCATGGCGATTGAATAAGGTTCTTCGCCGGTTGACGCTGCGGTGCTCCAGACGCTGAAGTTGCCCTGTCGCTTACGTGCATGCTCCGCCAGAATCGGGAAGTGATGCGCTTCACGGAAGAACGCGGTCAGGTTAGTGGTCAACGCGTTGATAAAAGCCTGCCACTCGGCGCTGTTCGGATCGGACTCCAGCAGCGCCAGGTAGCGACCGAAATCATCGATGTTCAGCGTACGCAGGCGACGAACCAGACGGTTGTAAACCATCTCGCGCTTGTGATCGGCCAGTACGATTCCGGCACGCTGATAGATCAGCTGGCTGATACGACGAAAATGCGTATCGGAGAGCGGTAATCGCTGCACCATCTGCGACAGCAGCGTTGTCGTCTCACTTTGATCTAAAATTGTCGATTTTTTCATCTCTGCACCTGGCCCGAACTGACTATATTATTTTTCTGCTGCGATGCCCGGCGGCTTAACGGCGACCGGGCCACGGGCGATTAAAAGGTTTCCCAGTTGTCGTCGCTGCGTGTAGCAGCCGGACGACCAACGGCTAACGGTGCTTCTGACTGGAGAGTTTTCATCGCCGTTGTCTTGTTAACGGCCTGAGCGACAAATTCTTTACCAATATTGAACACTGAAACCGCTTGTTTTAAGTGACTTGCCTGATCTTCGAGCGCTGCCGCCGCTGCTGCTGACTCTTCAACCAGTGAGGCGTTCTGTTGCGTGACGCGATCCATCTCCGTCACCGCAAGGCCCACCTGGTCAATGCCACGGCTCTGTTCATCTGATGCGGAGGCGATCTCACCCATAATGTCGGTCACGCGTGTGACCGCGCTGACAATGTTGCTCATGGTGTCACCGGCGCTCTCTACCAGCACCGAGCCAGTATTAACGCGGCTAACGGAATCTTCGATCAGACCTTTGATCTCTTTGGCGGCCTGGGCGCTGCGCTGCGCCAGGCTGCGCACTTCCCCGGCGACCACCGCAAAACCGCGACCCTGTTCACCGGCACGCGCCGCTTCAACCGCCGCATTCAGCGCCAGGATGTTGGTCTGGAAAGCGATGCCATCAATCACACTGGTGATATCGGCAATCTTCCTGGAACTGCCAGCAATCTCTTTCATGGTGGTGACCACACCATCCACCACTTTGCCGCCCTGCTGCGCGGTTTCAGAGGCGGTCAGTGCCAGCTTCGACGCCTGACGGGCGTTTTCAGCATTCTGTTTCACCGTTGCAGTGAGCTGCTCCATGCTGGCAGCGGTCTGCTCCAGCGAGGCGGCCTGCTGTTCGGTACGCGAAGAGAGATCGTTATTGCCAATGGAAATTTCGCTGGCACCGGTATAGATGGCATCTGATCCATCACGCACGGTGCGAACGGTGCGCGCCAGTTCCTGCTGCATGTGCTGCAGCGAGGTGAGTAACTCACCGATTTCGTTTCGCACATTAATCTCCACCGGCTGGGTCAGATCGCCGCGCGCGATGTGCTGGATATGCTCAATGCTCTGACGCAGTGGGCGGATCAGCACTGAACGCATCACGTTCCACACCAGGATAATCATCAGCAAGGTCACAGCCAGCGTGGCAATAACGATCGTGATGGAGCGGCTGTACGCCTGCTGATTGGTTTCAACGCCCTGCTGTGCCAGCGCTTTGTTGTTCTCCAGCCAGGCGCTGTACTCTTTCTGAAACTTGTCCTGGAAGCTCTGCGTAGGCTGGTCGACAAAACCTTTGAAGTTACCGGTGGTGAAGAACACCATCAGTTCTGCCAGCGCATCGTGATAGGCCTTGTAGTTCGCCTGTAATGCCAGGACGTTCTCGGCCGTCTTCCCCTGTTCTGACAGGTTATCGTTGAAGATCTGATAGCTGACTTCAGCCTGTTTCAGCTCCTCACCCGCCAGTGCAACCAGCTCTTTTACGCTGGCACCGGATCCCGACATCTGGGCATCCTGAAGAAAACGGATACCAGCGCGGTTAAGCGTATTACGTGCCTGAACCAGCGAAACCCATGAGGTGCCCATCGCCTGTTGCAAGGTATTCAGGCGCTGGTTATAGGCAAAATTTTCTTTATCTGAACTGACAGTTTTGAAAAACATTCCGCCCGAAAAAAGCTGCAGCAGCGCAAACAGCGCCAGCACACACAGCAGGCCGGAAACGACTCGTACACGACTAAACATAAACACCTCGTTGGTTGGCGATTCGTGTTTATTTATCGGCGGAGTCAGGGGGAACTTTATGTACGGCGGCGGCTTTACGCCGCCGCCATCGTGAAAGGCGGGAAATCAGGCGCGGGAAATTTTGAAAACGGAGACGGCCTGGGTCAGTACGCTGGCCTGCTGCTCCAGTGCAGCGGCAGCGGCGGCAGACTCCTCCACCAGCGAGGCGTTCTGCTGGGTCACGCGATCCATTTCAGTAACAGCCAGTCCGACCTGCTCAATACCCCGGCTTTGCTCATCGGACGCTGAGGCGATTTCACCCATGATGTCGGTCACGCGGGTCACGGCGCCCACGATCTCATTCATGGTGCTGCCGGCGCTTTCAACCTGCAGTGAACCGCTGTTGACGCGTGAAACGGAGTCTTCAATCAGGCCTTTGATCTCTTTCGCGGCCTGGGCGCTGCGCTGTGCCAGACTGCGCACTTCGCCCGCCACCACCGCAAAACCGCGACCCTGCTCACCGGCACGCGCCGCTTCAACGGCTGCGTTCAGCGCCAGGATGTTGGTCTGGAAGGCGATGCCGTCAATCACGCTGATGATGTCTGCGATTTTCTTCGAGCTTCCGGCGATCTCTTTCATGGTGGTGACCACGCCGTCCACCACTTTACCGCCCTGTTGTGCGGT
This sequence comes from Pantoea sp. WMus005, assembly GCF_013415305.1. Classification (GTDB taxonomy): domain Bacteria; phylum Pseudomonadota; class Gammaproteobacteria; order Enterobacterales; family Enterobacteriaceae; genus Pantoea; species Pantoea rara. Next base: position 766,371 of record NZ_JACBXU010000001.1, on the reverse strand, counting down.
TTCGGAGGCGGTCAGGGCCAGTTGCGACGCCTGACGGGCGTTATCCGCATTCTGCTTCACGGTCGCCGTGAGCTGCTCCATGCTGGCTGCAGTCTGTTCCAGTGAGGCAGCCTGCTCTTCGGTGCGGGATGAAAGGTCGTTGTTACCGGCGGCGATTTCGCTGGCACCGGTGAAGATGGCATCAGAGCCATCACGGACATTACCCACCGTCATGACCAGCGACTGCTGCATCTCATGGATACCTGCCGCCAGCTGGCTCATCTCATTGCGCCCTTCCACTACAATCGGCTGGGTTAAATCGCCAGAGGCGATAGCACGAATCTGTGTCAGCAGCTGTTGCAACGGCTGAATCAGCACCTGACGCAGGCCAAACCAGCAGGAGATAATCACCGCGAGCACGGCGACGCCAATAATGACCAGCAGCCACATCATCTGGGTAAAGGCTTTCTGGTTCTGCGCCATGCCCTTATCGGACAGCGCGGTCTGGAGCTCACGCCATTTGTTGTAACTCTCCTGCATCGCCACCTGTTTCTGTTCTATGTTCTGTTTAAACATCCCTTCCAGGTCACGTGCCTGCAGGCTTTTCACCATCGCTTTCAGGCCATTTTCGTAATTGGCGTAATCGGCTTCCAGCTTGTCGCCCAGCGTCTCATCGAGACCGGGTGTTGTCGGCAGATGGTAATAGATTTTGAAGTGGCGATCCGCTTCCACCAGCTGCTTACTGGCTTTATTGATCAGATCCTCAAGCTGACCGCCATTCATCTGTGATGCCATGCTGGTCTGTAAGCGCAGCATGCCGCGGTTCAGTGTGGTACGGCTGTTGTTTAAGGAAATATAGGCATCCGTCATCTCGGTGACGTTGCGATTAGAGACCTGCGACAGCGCAAAGGACTCTTTATCTTTATTGAGGGCCGACCAGAAAAGGCTGCCAGCGACTAACTGGAGCGCGCCAAAGATAATCAGGACTGCGATTAAACTGGTCACCACTTTTATTCTTTTTAACATCATGTTCCCCTGCAGGTTAATTTAGGTGCAGCGGCTATATCGGCGTACTGACGGGATTAGTTAACGCTTTTCGACGCTTTCAGAAGAGAAGTGGCTTTTGTAATTATTTTTATCAGCATGAGCTGCTGAGTTTGGCTTTAAGCAGAGGAATAACGGGGTGGATGCTGCGCATCCCGCAGGATGCGCAGCTTTACATCAGAAAGTTTCCCAGTGCGTATCACTGACCGGTGCCGTCAGGGCTTTGCGAGTGGCCAGCGTCGCCGTGGCGGGCGCGGCAATCGGCAGATGCTTTGTCAGCGTCTGCCTGGCTTCGCGTTTGATTCTGAAGACCGACACGGCCTGGCTTAACCGGCTGGCCTGATCTTCCAGCGAGGCCGCCGCCGCTGCGGACTCCTCTACCAGCGAGGCGTTCTGCTGGGTCACGCGATCCATTTCGGTGACGGCCTGACCGACCTGATCGATACCCCGACTCTGCTCGTCCGACGCCGAGGCGATTTCGCCCATGATGTCGGTGACGCGCGTAACCGCACTGACGATATCGCTCATGGTTTCCCCGGCGGTGCCGACCAGCTGTGAACCCACATTGACCCGGTTCACAGAGTCATCAATCAGGCCTTTGATCTCTTTAGCTGCCTGGGCGCTGCGCTGCGCCAGACTCCGCACTTCACCGGCTACCACCGCAAAACCACGCCCCTGTTCCCCGGCACGCGCTGCCTCAACCGCTGCATTCAGCGCCAGGATATTGGTCTGGAACGCAATGCCATCAATCACACTGGTGATATCCGCAATCTTCTTCGAGCTGCCAGCGATTTCGCTCATGGTTTTCACCACACCCGCCACTACGTTGCCGCCTTTTTCTGCGGTTTCGGAGGCGCTGTGTGCCAGCTGTGACGCCTGGCGGGCGTTTTCGGCGTTCTGCTTCACGGTCGCGGTGAGCTGCTCCATGCTGGCCGCCGTCTGCTCCAGTGAGGCAGCCTGCTGTTCCGTGCGGGCAGACAGGTCATTGTTCCCGCTAGCGATCTCACTGGCGCCGGTGAAGATCGCATCCGATCCTTCACGCACATTGGTCACGGTGCGCACCAGCGACTGCTGCATATCATGCAGGCTGGCTGCGAGCTGGGTCATCTCGTTGCGCCCTTCCACCACGATCGGCTGGGTTAAATCGCCCTGGGCGATATGCTGGATGTGGTTAATGCTGCTGTTCAGCGGCGTTATGACGATTTTGCGCAGGCCAAACCAGCAGAGCACGATCACCGCCACCACCGCGACCATAATGATGGAGAGGATCCACATCATACGGGTATAGGCACTGCTGTTTTCTGCCACGCCCAGGCTGGTCAGACGACTCTGGTCAGCGCGCCACTCACGGTAGAGCGTCAGAAATGCACTCTGGCTCGGTGCGACCGGGGCTTTAGCGGCCGCGACCATGTCGTTTACCTGCAGCGCGCTCTGCAGGCTGCTCAGCGCGCCCGCATAGTCTCTGAAGCGCTGGTCAAGCTGGCTGCCGAGTTGCTCATCCATTCCTGGGGTTTCTGGCGTCTCTCTGAACGCCTTGTAGAAGCCCGCGGCCGCCTGCTGGAAACGCTGACTCTCTTCAAACAGCGTAGCAACATCCGCCGGTTTGCCTTCCAGTTTACTGGTGGCAAAACGCAGCTGAATGCGGGTCAGCAATACACGGCTCTGGTTAAGACTCATGTAGGCATCATTAAGCCCCTGCGTATTTTGCATGGCCAGCTGGGATACGGCGAAGTTTTGCTTATCGTGACTTAATGCGGAGTAAAAGACAGAACCGGAGAAGGCCTGTAACAGCCCGAACACCAGCAACACCAGTAACAGGCTGGTGACAACACGGATTTTCGTTAACATGAGTAACCCTGAACAAAGTAGGTAATTAAAAAGTGACTCAGGGATTATCGGCAGGTGATCGCAGGAAATTAGGGAGGACGTAACTTTATTCTATGAATTTAAAGGGATTATCACATGAGGAAATTATCACGGGCCAGCCATAACTGGCCCGTGAAGATTCGATTACGCGCTACGCAGGTTATCAACCAGCGCCATCTCGTCGCTGCTCAGCAGCTTCTCGATGTCGACCAGAATCAGCATGCGGTCACCGAGTGCACCCAGACCCGTCATGTACTCGGTAGACATGGTCACAGCGAACTCTGGTGAAGGACGAATCTGATCCTGGGTCAGTGACAGCACGTCAGAGACGCCGTCAACCACAATACCGACCACACGGTTTTCCAGATTCAGCACAATAACCACGGTGTTTTCGTTGTACTCAACATCGGGCTGCGCAAACTTCACACGCAGATCGATAATCGGCACGATAACACCGCGCAGGTTAGTGACTCCGCGGATGAATTCAGGCGTATTCGCAATACGTGTTACCTGATCGTAACCGCGAATTTCCTGAACTTTGAGGATATCGATGCCGTATTCTTCGTCGCCCAGCGTGAAGACCAGAAACTCCTGACCCACGGTTTCGCCAGCGATTTTTGTCACGGTTGCCATTCCATTCATGTTATTTACCCTTTCGTTATCAATCAGGCGGCAGCGCCAGCCACACGTTTTTCACGGTTAAGTGATTGCAGTGCTGAAACATCAACAATCAGCGCTACGCTACCATCGCCAAGAATGGTGGCAGCTGAGATGCCCGGCACTTTGCGATAGTTACTTTCCAGATTCTTCACCACCACCTGATGTTGACCAATCAGCTGATCGACCAGCAGCGCGTAGCGTTTGCCCGCGCTTTGCAGGATCACTACGATGCCCTGGGTGGCTTCGGTTTTGGCATCCTGCACATCAAAGACGTTCCACAACTCGACCAGTGGCAGATATTCGCCACGTACTTCCAGCACGCACTCGCCACCGGCCATTGGTTTCAGATCTTCGGCGCGCGGTTGCAGTGACTCCATCACCGCATTCAGCGGCAGAATAAAGACTTCATCGGCGACGCGAACAGACATGCCATCAAGAATGGCCAGCGTCAGCGGCAGCAGGATACGGATGGTGGTGCCTTTGCCCTGCTTCGAGGCGATTTCGACGTGACCGCCCATCTCCTGAATATTTCGTTTCACTACGTCCATACCGACGCCGCGTCCTGAAACATCCGTCACCTGCTCTGCTGTCGAGAAGCCCGGCGCGAAGATCAGCATGCCGACCTCTTCATCGCTCATGTTCTCGTGCACCGGCAGGCCCGAAGAGAGCGCCTTCGCCAGAATACGTTCACGGTTCAGACCGGCACCATCATCAGAGACTTCAATACAAATGTTGCCGCCCTGATGTTCCGCAGAAAGCGTCAGGTTACCGGTAGCCACTTTACCGGCCACCAGACGTTTCTCCGGGGTTTCGATACCGTGGTCAAGACTGTTACGCACCAGGTGCGTTAATGGATCGATGATGCGTTCAATCAGGCTCTTATCGAGTTCAGTTGAGCTGCCCAGCAGAGTCAGTTCGACCTCTTTGCCGAGTTTGCTTGCCAGGTCACGCACCAGACGCGGGAAGCGGCTGAAGACATACTCCATTGGCATCATACGAATCGACATCACCGATTCCTGCAGATCGCGGGCATTACGCTCCAGCTGACCCATGCTGTTCAGCAGGTCACCATGCGCCACCGGATCCAGTTCACCGGAACGCTGCGCGAGCATTGACTGGGTAATGACCAGTTCGCCCACCAGGTTGATCAACTGATCGACCTTCTCCACGGCCACACGGATGCTGGTGGATTCACTCGATTTGGCTGGTGCCGCGGCGCGCTTAGTTTCACGCTTCGCCGCTGCCACTGGCAGTTCGGTGACGGTCGCAGTGTGAACTTCTTCCACCACGGGTGCAGCAACGGCAGCAACAGCTACCGGATCTGCAACCGCTTCGTCAGCAGCCGGGAAACGGATCTGCGCTTCGTCGATCACGAAGCAAAGCACCGCCACGATGTCATCTTTACCAACGCCATCGATGCAGACATCCAGCATGTTGCTGCCTTTCTGCACATTGGTCAGCGTGCCGAGATTACTCATCTCTTCCAGCATCAGATCGACTTCTTTCTCTTTGAGATCGATCAACTGGACACGAAGGCCGCTGTTACTGACAGGCTCTGCGCTGGCAGTTGTCACACTGGCCGGTGCGTCAACCGGCAGACCTTTGGCCTCTAACGCCAGCTGGCGCAGCGCTTCACAGATATATTTGAAGCTTTCCGCGTTAGGCTCCTGCGCGGTTTTATAAGCATCGAGCTGTTCCTGCATAATATCTTTGGTTTCCAAAAACAGGTTGATGATGTCGGTGCTGAGCTGCATCTCGCCGCGACGAGCACCATCCAGAATGTTTTCCAGGATATGAGTCGTTTCCTGTAATACCGTAAAACCAAAGGTTCCGGCCCCACCCTTAATGGAGTGAGCGGCACGGAAGATGGCGTTAAGCTGTTCCGAATCTGGCTCCTGCGGGTCTAAGCCCAACAGGTGTTGTTCCATATCCGCTAATAGCTCATCGGCTTCATCAAAAAACGTCTGGTAAAAATCGCTGATGTCCATACTCACGGGAATCACCTCGGCTGTGAGGGGGCTGCTGTATTCACCGCGCTGCCTGGTGTTGCAGGTGCGGTAATCTGTTGGATGGCCGCCGGATCGCTGATCTGGACGGCATCACTTTCTGCGTTCTCTTTTTCTATTGCCGCTTCAGTGTCATGGTTCAACACCAGCAGGCTGATGCGGCGGTTAACTGCGTCATTACCGCCACGATTTTTCAGGCTCATGGTGTCGGCCATGCCTAACACCCGTAAAATTTTTCCGCTGTCTAAGCCGCCCGTTACCAGTTCACGGCGTGAGGCGTTAGCGCGGTCGGTCGACAGTTCCCAGTTGCTGTAGCCTTTGTCACCGTTGGCATACTGAAAATCATCGGTATGGCCGGCCAGGCTGATGCGGTTAGGGATGTCGTTGAGGATGGGCGCTATGGCACGCAGAATATCGCGCATATAAGGCTCCACCTCGGCCCGACCGGTCTTAAACATCGGGCGATTCTGGCTGTCGATAATCTGAATACGCAGCCCCTCTTCCACCATGTTGATGATCAGATGCGGGCGCAGCGCTTTCAGACGCGGATCCGCTTCAATCATCTGGTCGAGCTTTTCACGCAAACGGTTAAGGCGAATCTCTTCCAGCTTGCGTTTCTGTGCATCCATATCGACGACTTTGTTCACTTCGCCAATCTTTTTCGTTGGATCATCACCGCCGCCGGGGATCGGGCTTTCGCTATCGCTGCTGCGCGCCCCGCCGGTAAGTGCAACCTTCAGCGGTGTTTTAAAGTAGTCTGCTATCTGCACCAGCTCCTGCGGGTTGGCGATCGACAGCAGCCACATCACCATAAAAAAGGCCATCATCGCCGTCATAAAGTCGGCGTAGGCAATTTTCCACGATCCGTGGCTGCCTTCATGGCCTTTATGTTTGCGCTTTTTAATCAGCACAATTGGGCGATTGCCGTGTTTCATGAAGCCTCGTCTGAAGTCTGTTTAGCCGGGTTCTTAGCGTTACGCACATGCTCTTCCAGTTCACTGAACGATGGGCGCTCAGCGGAGTAAAGCGTCTTACGACCAAACTCCACCGCAATCTGCGGCGCGTAACCATTCAGGCTCGACAGCAATGTCACCTTAATGCACTGCATCATCTTGGTCGTTTCCGCACACTTCTGACGCAGTACTGATGACAGTGGAGAGACAAACCCATACGCCAGTAAAATACCCAGGAAGGTTCCCACCATCGCATGTGCCACCAGCGCACCCAGCTCAGCAGCCGGACGGTCAGCAGAAGCCAGCGCATGAACTACGCCCATTACCGCAGCGACGATACCGAATGCAGGAAGACCATCACCCACTGCAGCAATACTTTGCGCTGGTACGTCACACTCGTGTTCGTAGGTCTCAATCTCTTCATCCATCAACGCTTCGATTTCAAAGGCGTTCATGTTGCCACTCACCATCAGGCGTAAATAGTCAGTAATAAAATCTACTAACTGTTTATCGGCAAGAATGCGGGGATAATTAGCAAAAATTTCACTCTGGCTCGGATCTTCAATATCGCGTTCCAGCGATAACATCCCTTGCTGACGCGACTTCGCCATCAGGCGATAAAGCAGCGCCATTAAATCCATGTAAACGGCTTTATTATACTTGGAGCCGCGAAATAACTTAGGCAACGCTTTCAGTGTTTTTTTAATCGACTTACCATTGTTGCCGACTAAAAAAGCACCTGCGCCAGCGCCGCCGATCATTAATAACTCAGCGGGCTGATAAAGCGCGCCCAGATGGCCACCTACCAGCGCATATCCGCCCAACACGGAGCCTAAAACAATCAGGTAACCTATAATTATCAGCACAAAAATATCCTTACGTCCGTAACGTGTTGGTGGAAGTTAAGCCAGTGAGCCGCAGGTGTTATTCCTGAACCGCAAGCAAAAAAAAAGCAGCGGTATTAACCGCTGCTGGATGACTTCCACAATGCGAACAAATTTAAACGGCGTGTTTAACCTGTTCATCCAGCAGTTGTGGAAACATATCGGCAGGTTCTGCAGAAAGTTTACGTCTTTTTACGGCACGTGATGGCGGCTGGCACAGGCTGCAGGTAAAGCTACCAACCGGCTGATGTGCATGGTTAATAAAGCTACCGTTGCAGCTCTTACAATCTGCCAGTTCCAGCATACCGCTATCAACGAATCGGACCAGGGTCCAGGCACGAGTCAGCGCCAACAGTGGGCCCTCGTCCGATTGAGGACACTGTTCAAGATACAGGCGGTAAGCTTTGATCACGGCATCGACGCCGCTGCACAGGCCAGTTTTCAGTAAAAACTTCCAGGCGTTACAGAACATAGAAGCATGAATGTTCTGCTCCCACGTCATAAACCAGTCCGTGGAGAAAGGCAGCATGCCTTTCGGTGGCGGACTGCCACGCAATTCTTTATAGAGCTTGATCAGACGACCACGGCTCAGTTGAGTTTCACTCTCTAACATCTGTAAGCGCGCACCTAAAGTGATGAGTTCCATCGCGAGATGAATATCACGGGCTTCCTGAACAATACTTTTCTCACTCATGACATTGCTCTCTTTTTAGCTGGCGCTTCATCTTTAGACGCATTACGCAGTAAACGGCTGGATAATAAAATTCCGGTGTGGATTTGTTGTAAATCATCCACGCGTGATTCCTGCGTCAAACGATTAATGGTGCTGCTTTCGGTAAAACGAAACTGACAAACCAGTTGATTGGTTTCCGCCATTTTCACCATCTCAGGCAATGTTAATTCAGATAATGTGTTTGCCATTTTTTCGTCAATTCCGAGACGAAACATTGCAGACGCCTCATCCTGGTTAATTAAACGCTGCGCCAGAAGTAAATAAGACAAGTTGAGGTCGTAAATATGTTTTAGTACTTCAGAGGTATTCATTATTTTTTCCATCCTGAGAGATGCGACGTAACTGTATCGCAGATTATTATCTGCAGTTCGAGCTGCTGTTTGTTAAATCAAAAGATGGCAAAAAAAACCTCACATAACCTTAATGTCACCGTTTTTCGCCTTCTGTTTTTTTGTGGGTTTCAGACCCACTGAAGGTCGAAAATCCATGCCATTCTATTTTCGAGTTCTGGACATCTTCCGTGACATCTTCTTACGTTTTTTAGGACTATTCCGAAAACAACGCAAATCTATATCGTCTGATTTCCACATACAACGACAGGGAAGCGTAATTTTAGATAAAGTGTGACGTGGATCACACTTTTAACGCAAATTTCTTCAACAAAGCTTTACGGTTCCTTACTTACTGATCGTTTTTTGTACAAAAAATCCCGTTTTTAAGTCCAATTGGTCCTGAGAAAGGTTTAATAGGGGGTAAAACCATCGCTATTCGACGCTTTGAGCAGTCCGAAATGAATATTGGGTGTTATTCGTTTTAACACCCTATTTAGAACCAGATAAACAAGAGTTATCAGAAGATTATGCTGACAAGGCAGACAGGTAATTGCTTCTAAATTAGTTACTTAAGGGGAGTATCGCAGGAGGTGAGTAATGAAATCGTTAAGACTTCTACGGTATCAGGAGAGATTTATGGTAACCTGGTATTAACAGCAACAGCAGTGTGTTCAGGATCCAACATCCACTCTGACAAGGGGTTACATAAGAAAGTCGAATGAATTAACAAGAGGTTATGCGTTGGCACTATTACTATCGGCAGTCTGGTGAAGAACTTGAGTTAAGAAGGTAAAGAAAGTCTCAGAGCCTGATTTGGCGGGGTTTACGGGTTCACCTGCATTAATCAGGCCACTCCAGGAAGTCTTTAAACGGGTCAGCGTGCTATCGCACGGTAAGTCGTTAACAGATACGTCGCGTGCTTTCTGTGATCGACGCCAAAAAAAAAGCAGTGATACCACCGTTTGGGTATCACTGCTTTCAACACCTTAATCAGGACTTATTTCAGGCGAGTTTTGGGAAGGTCGCAACCTTGTTGGCCGTGTTGTGGTCAACGCTGCGTGGGTCGATGCGTTCCAGGTCTTTCAGGAAGCTTTCACGCCATGCAGTAATATCATTCTTACGCAATACCGCCATCATGTCGTTGTAGCGTGAAATCCTTTCGGTACGCGGCATGGTAATGGCCTTATCCAGTGCAGCGGCCACTTCATCACGGTCATAAGGATTGACTATCAGTGCTGACGTCAGCTCATTGGCCGCGCCGGCAAAGCGCGACAGCACCAGTACACCTGGATCATCCGGGTCCTGCGCAGCAACATACTCTTTCGCCACCAGGTTCATGCCGTCACGCAGCGGCGTCACCAGACCGACATCGGTGAGTCGGAAGATCTTCATCAACAGGCGACGGTCGAAATGCTGATTAAGGTAGTAGAGCGGGGTCCAGCCCAGCGTACCGTACTTACCGTTGATGCGCCCGGCTTCGGTCTCCAGCTGATGACGGATATCCTGGTACGCCTGCACATCGCCACGCGAGGTTGGCGCGATCTGCGAATAACGGATCTTGCCGCGATGCTCAGGGAAGTTCTCCAGCAGCGCTTCATAGGCAAGGAAACGCTCTGGCAGACCTTTGGAATAGTCGAGACGTTCGCAGGCAATAATATTGCGTGCATCACCCAGCTCTTTCTTCATAGCCGCCATTTTCGGCGGCAGCGGTCCTTCTGCCATCTCTTTAATACTGTCTGGCTCAATCCCGATCGGATACACCTCAGTCATAAAGGTGTTGCCAAAGGCGCGATGTTTTTTGTCGCCCTTATTCTGTAACTGTGTGAGCTGGCTGACGCTGTCGAGGAACGCCACCCGGTCGGATTCAGTCTGGAAGCCCAGCAGGTCATATTCACACAGCATTTCCAGCAGCTCTTTGTGCGGAGGCAGTGCGTTAAAGATTTCAGGCGTCGGGAATGGAATATGCAGGAAGAAACCGATGCGGTTATTAATGCCCGCCCGACGCAATGCGGCGGCAAACGGTAAAAAGTGATAATCGTGGATCCAGACAATGTCATCAGGCTTAATCAGCGGTTTTAAACGCTGTGCTACTGCATCATTGACGTCACAATATCCTTCCCACGCTTCACGCTGGAACTGCACCAGGTCGAGGCGATAATGGAAGGCGGGCCAGATAACCGTGTTAGAGAACTGGCAATAATAGAGATCGTAATCGTTCTGGCTCAGCGGGAACGAGGCATACTCGATACCCTCATGCTCCTGAACTTTGACGTCTTCAACGTCTTCGCCTGTGAACTCGCTGATTTCACCGTTCCAGCCAAACCACATTCCACCAGTGCTTTTCAGTGCATCGAGGATACCGACGGCCAGGCCGCCAGCGCTGGTTTTAGACCCATCTGGCATGGCGACACGGTTAGATACAACCACTAAACGACTCATAACCTAAACTCCTTACCGACGTTGTCTTGCTCTAATAGTAATAATGTTCTTTCCAGCCAGCCATAAACCGCATCGACATCGCTAAGCCGATAATCGGCCTGACTGGAACCTTCGCCGACTTTGATCGAGACGCCCTGGCGTTCATTGACGGCCAGAAAGCCCTTCTCATCAGTGAGATCGTCGCCAATAAAGACCGGCGTTCGTCCGGCAAAAGGGGACTGCTGCATAAAGTCGCCAATGGCGGCGCCTTTATCAATACCTGCGGGTTTGATCTCAACCACACATTTTCCGGGCTGAAGCGCCAGTCCGGGGAAGCGCTTCACTGACTGCTCAGCCAGACGCATCACATCCTGCTCATGCTGCATCGCCTGACGGTAGTGAAGGGCAAAGGCCATGCCTTTGATCTCCAGCTGGGTGCCAGGCCAGGAAGCCATTGCCTCCTGCAGCTCCGCTCTGAGCGGTTGCTCGACTTCAGTCGGCAGGCTGATACGTTGCAGATTACCCTCTGCATCACGGCGCTCAGCACCATGCACGCCCGCAGCCGGGCCATGCCACGGCGCAGCCAGCGCATCAAGTTGTTCAATAGGTCTGCCGGAAACCAGCGCAAGTGCGCCTCCAGAGAGTGCAGAGAGCTGCTGGAGTTGTGCGATGACCTGCTCAGGAATGAATACCGCTTCGGGACGGGACTGAATCGCTGCCAGCGTGCCGTCGACATCAAAAAAGAAGGCGTACTGCCCGCTCGTTAATGTCGGGTACCTGGCATGGGTGTCTGCCGCTTGAGTCACGTTACGTCTCCTGAAAATCGAAATTTAATAAAACATTGAGTTAAAACAAGAATGTCCTGACGCAGTCAGGTCAGCAAGCGGGAAATTCTGATAAAGCGGTGATTGAGGGATAAAACGTGGTGATTTGATAGGTCACACTCCTCAAACTTGCAAGCGCATTGCTGACAATACTGCCTAACTGAGAACATCTTCACATTCAGTGTAGTCATTAACAGGGGTAATGCCAGAAAGATGCAGTTTTCATGCCAGCCGCTGCGGTTAAGTCAGCATAAACGTTCCGTTCTGATTGACATGGTCTTTCATGAACAGGCCGGACCCGATCCACGGCTGGCTGGAGTCACCGCCGTATTGCTCTTTATAGAGAGGACCTGCCCCGAACCTTAAGCATCTTAAGGTATTCCTAATATTGAAAGCGCAATCTCATGACACTTTTATTACGCTGGTTCCTGCTCATATGGCATTTACTCTCAAGAGGCCGCTGATTAGCCGCCTTACCTTGCTGATTCTGGCTGCCGTTTATATCGCGGTTTTCCTTAATATTGTCTATTACCGTCAGGTACTGGCGGTGATGCCGCTCAACAACCTGCACACCACGCTGGTGTTTTTATCAATGCCGCTGGTCGCCTTTAGCGTGATTAACATCGTGATTACGCTGGCCTCTTTTATCTGGCTGGACCGACTGCTGGCCGCACTGTTTATACTGCTCTCGGCGTCGGCTCAGTATTTTATTCAGACTTATAATATTGTGGTCGATCGCTCGATGATCACCAATATGATGGATACCACCGCGTCGGAATCCTTTGCGCTGATTACGCCGAAGCTGCTGCTCACCCTGCTCACCTCGGGCGTTCTGATGGCGCTGCTGGTGTTCTGGCCGCGAATCAAAAAGCAGCAGTGGCGCGGGGTACTGGCGCGACTGCTCAGCGTGCTGCTGTCAGCCGCACTGATCGTGCTGGTCGCCCTGCTCTTCTACAAAGATTACGCCTCACTGTTCCGCAACAATCGCGAACTGGTTAAAGCGCTCAGCCCGTCTAACAGCATTGCGGCGACACTCTCCTGGTATAAGCATGAGCAGTTGCAGAACGCGCCGCTGATTCGTATCGGTGAAGATGCGCACCTGCAGCCCAGCCGCAGCAGTGGCAAGCCCAATCTGACCATCCTGGTGCTGGGTGAAACCTCACGTGCACAAAACTTCTCGCTCGGCGGTTACGGTCGTCTGACCAATCCCTTACTGGCGAAAGATGATGTGATCTATTTCCCGCACACCACCTCGTGCGGCACGGCGACAGCGGTTTCCGTGCCCTGCATGTTCTCTGACATGCCGCGCGCGCATTACGATGATGTACTGGCCGCACACCAGGAAGGATTGCTGGATGTGATTCAGCGCGCGGGGATCAGCGTCTTGTGGAATGAGAACGACGGCGGCTGTAAAGGTGCCTGCGATCGCGTTCCGCATCAGGATATGACCAGCCTGAACCTGCCCGGCATGTGTATTGAAGGTGAATGTTATGACGACGTGCTGTTTCACGGACTGGATGAATACATCAGCCAGCTAAAAGGCAACGCGGTGATTGTGCTGCACACCATTGGCAGTCATGGCCCGACCTACAGCCATCGCTATCCGCCGCAGTTCCGTCAGTTTGAACCGACCTGTGATACCAATCAGATTCAGGACTGCTCGCAACAGCAGTTGATCAACACCTATGACAACACGCTGGTCAATGTGGATCATATCGTCGATAAAGCGATAAATGTTCTGCGTGCGCATCAGGATCGCTTCACCACCAGCCTGGTTTATCTTTCTGACCACGGTGAATCGCTGGGTGAAAATGGCGCTTACCTGCATGGCCTGCCCTATGCCATCGCGCCGGATACCCAGAAACATGTGCCGCTGCTGATCTGGCTTTCCGATGATTATCAGAAACGTTATGCGGTTAATCGCGGCTGCCTGAATAAACTGGCGGCGACAGACGAATTTTCACAGGATAATCTGTTCTCAACCATGCTGGGATTAACCGGCACCGCGACCCATGAATATGTGCCTGCGGATGATATTTTGACGGCGTGTCGGAGCCAACCTTAATGAAAATATTGATAGTGGAAGATGATGCCCTGCTGCTGCAGGGGCTGATGCTGGCGCTGGAAGGTGAAGGCTATGTCTGCGACGGCGTGACGCGGGTGCGGGATGCTGAAGCGCACTTCGCCAGCGGCCTCTATAGTCTGGTGGTGCTGGACCTTGGTTTGCCGGACGAAGATGGCCTGCATTTCCTGATACGACTGCGTCGCCAGAAGAAGATGACGCCGGTGCTGATCCTGACCGCGCGCGACACCATCAGCGAGCGCATTGCCGGTCTCGACGCTGGTGCGGACGACTATCTGATCAAACCGTTTTCGCTGGATGAGTTGCTGGCGCGTATCCGCGCACTGATTCGCCGTCACGTTAATCAGGGCGACAGTCATGTCAGAGTGGGTGCGCTGGCGCTGGATATGACGCATCGTCAGATCATGCTCAACGATCTCCTTCTGGATCTGACGCCTAAAGAGTTTGCGATTCTGTCACGGCTGATGCTCAAGGCCGGGAATCCGGTACACCGTGAAATTCTCTATCAGGATATTTATAACTGGGAGACCGAGCCTTCTACTAATACTCTGGAAGTGCACATCCATAATCTGCGCGACAAAATTGGTAAAAGCGCCATCCGCACCGTGCGCGGTTTTGGTTATGCACTGGTGACGCAGGATGGCGTTCGCGAGGGAACATGATAAGACGTTTCGATCACCGCAGTATGCGCTTTCGCCTCATCCTGACCATTGGTCTGATCCTGCTGGTATTCCAGGTCATCAGCGTGGTCTGGCTGTGGCATGAGAGTAAAGAGCAGATTCAGTTTCTGGTAGAGGCGCAGCTGCAGAAGCGCAACATGGACAGTCACGTTAAGCGTGAAGTGCATGAAGCGGTGGCCAGTCTGGCGGTACCGAGTCTGGTGATGATTACCCTGACGCTGCTGCTCTGCTATCAGGCGGTGAAGTGGATCACCCGGCCGCTGTATCAGTTGCAGCGTGAGCTGGAGAGTCGCAGCGAAGAGAATCTCGAACCCGTCGCCTGCTACAGTGAGGTCCATGAGATCGATGCGGTCACTCAGGCAATCAACCAGCTGGTCGCCCGCCTGAACAGCAGTCTGGAACGCGAACGGCTGTTCACCGCCGACGTGGCGCACGAGTTACGTACGCCCCTGGCGGGATTACGCCTGCATCTGGAATTAATTGAACGTAACAGCGATATCAAAGTTCAGCCGCTGGTGCAGCGTTTGGATCAGATGACGCATAGCGTGTCGCAGCTGCTGAATCTGGCGCGTGCCGGACAGTCGTTTACCTCTGGCACCTATCAGAACGTCGGGCTGATCGAAGATGTGATCCTGCCGATGGAAGCAGAGCTAAGTATCATGCTGGAGGCGCATCAGCAGACACTGGTGCTTGATCTGCCGCAGGAGCAGTTTGTGCGCGGTGACGCCACGCTGCTGAAGATGCTGCTGCGAAACCTGGTCGAAAACGCCCATCGCTATAGCCCGGAGAACAGCACTATTAGTGTACAGCTGCTCTCTGTGCCCCACCTGATGATGGTGGTGGAAGATGAGGGGCCTGGCATTGATGAGAGTAAAAGTGGCGAGCTGAGTAAAGCATTTATCCGCATGGACAGTCGCTACGGCGGTATCGGACTCGGGCTGAGCATCGTCAGCCGTATCGTCCAGCTACACCGGTTTCAGTTTTTCTTAGAGAATCGTCGCGACCGAAGCGGATGCCGCGCCGTCGTTAAATTTTAAGCAGCAAACCAGGCTGACAGGAAAAGAACAACGGTGGCTGCGGCAATCAGCAATGCAGCATATTCACTCATCGGACGCGAAACAGGGGCAGACAGGGTAACAGGAGCAGTTTTCATAGCATCATCCTCAGTTAATGCTGGCAGTATCGCGAGGCTATATTAAGGAAACCTTAGGCTCGCGTAACGGCCGCTAAAAATGTTGAATCTGCCCAAACGCCCTCATCCACCTCGCATTTCTGACCACGGGTGTTCCTGCTGCGCCCGCAGTGTGCTCTACACTTAATGGCACCCTTCCGTTAAAGGAGTTACGCCATGAGCCAACGCATGCACAAATATGCTTTTCCGGTCAGCAAAGCCCGCAAGTACCTTGAACCCGGACCCGTGCTGCTGCTCAGTTCCCAGTATCAGGATCAGCACGACATCATGACGCTCGGCTGGCACACAGTTCTGGAGTTCTCGCCGTCCCTGGTCGGCTGCATGATTTCCGGAATGAATCACAGCCACGAGCTGATCCGCAATAGCGGTCAGTGCGTTCTGAATATCCCCGCCGCTTCCCTCATTGATGAGGTTGTCGCCATCGGCAATAGCCACGGCGACCAGCTTGATAAGTTTGAAGCATTTGGTCTGACCCCGGAACCCGCTCAGGTCGTGGGCGCACCGATGATTGCCGAATGTTTTGCCAGCTTTGAATGTCAGCTCTATGACGATTCGATGGTCGCCAACTACAACCTGTTTATTTTTGAGATTGTGAAAGCCCATGTCGCCGAGCAGCCGGAATATCCCGCTACCCTGCACTACACGGGCGAAGGCCGCTTCAGCGTGATGAGCGACAAAATGCTCGATAAGAGCGGCGATTTTAAACCGGAGATGCTGATCTAGTTGAAAGCAGTCTGCCGCGCCCCCATTCACCTCTTTCGACCTGACAGGAGTAAATTATTATGGCAATCGAATACGCAGTTATCGCTGGTGGCTGTTTCTGGTGTACCGAAGCGGTATTTAAGGATGTGATCGGCGTTGAGTCGGTTGAAAGCGGCTATACCGGCGGTGCCCGTCCTAATCCAACGTATGAGCAGGTCTGCAGCGGGGCAACCGGACATGCCGAAGCGATACGCATTGGCTTTGATCCAGAGAAAGTGACCTACGGCGATCTGCTGGATATCAGCTTTGTGACACACGATCCTACCCAGCTTAACCGTCAGGGTAACGATATCGGTACCCAGTATCGCTCGGCGATCTTCCCGGCTAATGCAGAGCAGCAAGCGGAAGCGCACGCGGCTATTGCCCGTGCTCAGGCCGATCATGAGGTGCCGGTAGTGACCACTATCGAGCCGCTGAAAGAGTGGTATCCGGCTGAAGCCTATCATCAGGATTACTGGGAAGGCGCGGGCCAGCGCAACGGCTACTGCATGGCGGTCATCCCACCGAAACTGCAAAAGCTACGCAAAAGTTTCGCGAACCGGGTAAAGAGCTGATTTAGCCTTTGACGGGGCACGCTATGCGGCATAAATCCCCGGTTTTATGCCGCAGTAAATCGATTCGTTCAGAGCTTAAGCGAATAGAACAAAAGAGGAAAATAGTGCTTGACCGTTTTCAGCCGACTCCCTATAGTACCGCCCCGTTGACCCAGCGCGGTCAGTGAAGTAAATCTGGTGAGGTGTCCGAGTGGCTGAAGGAGCACGCCTGGAAAGTGTGTATACGGCAACGTATCGAGGGTTCGAACCCCTCTCTCACCGCCATCTTCAAAGAAGAGCCTGAACGAAAGTTCAGGCTTTTTTTTGCATCAGAAAGAGGGAGTAAAAATCCCCGGCGGGCAAGACCGCGTGCGCAGCCCGTCGTATAACCAAGCCTGCGACGCTGTTCGCAGGGTGAGAGACGCGAATCCATTCTTTTCAAGGCCACATTCTGCCAGACGTATTAATTTCGTACATATGGGTAGGTTGTATTAAAAGACTAACTAATTATAAATTTATTCTGGAGTAACGCCCCTGATGAAGCATTTGCCAGTAAGTCAATTTTTGGATAAAGGTAATAACAATCTCGACTTAATCAGGATTGCATGCGCACTCTTTGTTATTTACTCGCATGCATTTGCCTTGTCTCCTGCTATTGGTAGCAATGATATTCTTTATAATTTTACATTACTGGGGTATGTTGCGTTTGGTGGTGTAGCCGTCAAAGCTTTCTTCCTCATCAGTGGATTACTGGTTACCAATAGCCTGCTTAGTAATGGGAGAATAGCGCATTATGTAGCCTCGCGAGTTTTTAGGGTTTATCCGGCATACCTGGTAGTTATTGTTACTTTTACTTTGATTATTGGCCCATGGTTAAGTAGCGTTTCTGTTGGAGAGTATTTCACATCCAAAGAGACCTTACATTACATTGTCAGGACCTTGAAATTTAATGTCCAGTATACGCTGCCTGGAGTCTTCACCCACAATACACTAACGGCCGTTAATGGCTCTCTCTGGACTATCCCCATAGAGGTGAAGGCTTATTTTTACTTATTGATCATATATTTAGTGAGCCTTGTTTTCGGACCTTACAAAAAAGCATTTATCGCGATGATCTCGCTAGCCATACTCATCGAACCCTTTACTCCGTTTAAAGGAATGCTGATTTCGAAATCAGATGACCCAAGCATCTATCTGTTGTACCCGTTTTTCTCAATCGGGTGCCTTCTGGCTATATTCAAAGAGAAAATCACAACCACATCGTTCTTAGTACTGGCAGTGGTTGCTTTACTGATTTTCTTCCTGGCAAATAATGATTTAACAAAAACCGCCTTGTTTTATATATTCACATCCTTTTTATTACTTTATATTTCCTCCTTATCATTTATTAACAAAATCAAAATCAAGCATGATATATCTTATGGAATATATTTATGGGCGTTTCCAATGCAACAAATTATTGCATCGTTCATTCCAGGCTCACCCTATATCAATATGCTGCTATCAGCTATGCTCTCAGGCCTGCTTGCCTATGCCAGCTTCAGGCTAATAGAACGTCCATCTATGCAATTTGCCAAAAAACTGACTAACAGAGAATGATCGTTAAAGCTGACAAAAGAAAACCCGGCCGGAGCCGGGTTTGGGCGCTACACTTCTACTCAATCAAACGCTAGCTATACGCGTGCAGGGTGCGCTGACACAGCGCAGAACGCACACAATCCTCTTTGCCAAAGCGCACAATGCCTACCATCTCGTCCTCTTCAAAACGCGCCAGCGCGTCCGCGAGACCGGAAGGCACCCCAGCGGGCAAGTCGCACTGGGTAATATCGCCGTTAACAATGACTGTGACGTTTTCGCCCAGTCGGGTCAGGAACATTTTCATCTGCGCAGCGGTCACGTTCTGCGCCTCATCCAGAATTACCACTGCATTTTCAAAGGTGCGGCCACGCATATAGGCGAAGGGCGCAATCTCTACTTTGGCAATTTCCGGACGCAGACAATATTGCATAAATGATGCGCCAAGACGTTTAACCAGAATGTCATAAACCGGGCGGAAATAAGGGGCGAATTTCTCAGAAATATCACCGGGCAGGAAGCCCAAATCCTCATCTGCCTGCAGTACCGGGCGCGTAACGATAATCCTGTCGATATCCTTATTAATCAGGGCCTCAGCCGCTTTCGCGGCACTGATCCAGGTTTTACCGCATCCGGCTTCACCGGTTGCGAAGATTAGCTGTTTCGTTCCTATGGCATTGAGATAGTGCGCCTGAGCTTCATTACGGGCTTCAATCGGCAACCGGTCGCGCGTATCGCGCGCCATGCCAATGGCATCCAGTCCACTCATATGCACCAGCGAAGTGACCGACTCTTCTTCGCGCTGACGATGACTGCGTGAGTCACTGCGAAGCACTCTTCTGGCTTCACGACGCGCTTTGATCACTGCTTTCTGTCTTCCCATAGTGGCACCTTTCAGTTGGTTTCATTTCCTGCGCGAGGCCGGTGGCCTGTTGCGATTACGTGAACGCTTTAGAGGTTTCAGTTGGCTTCCTTTAGAGCCATGACAGGACAGGATAGTGGGTATACAACAACGCACTGGCGTGGCTGAACACCGGATAAAACAGAATGCGACAGGACAAAAGAATGGGTTGAAAGAAGGGAGAAATAACGAGGCAGAATTGCCCTCGCGGTCAGGCGCAATTTATTCAGTGACAGTGACTTTCCATTAAAGACTCGACCCATGCGCGAACTCCAGTGTGATACATCAACACATCCGATTACGCCTGTTTAATAAATTGCACCATTTTACTGGAGCTTTGCAACAGTAATTTTACCTGCTGATAAAGGAATTGCTTAGTACGCGCAGATCTTTCTTTTACGCCAGAATGTAAAATTCATACATTTCAGTGAATTAGCATATTTTATCTGGACCAGACATCCGTGAAATCTCAGTTTAAACTCAGCAGGCTTAGCGCTGAAACTGAATAAGTGGACGGCCAGAATCAGGCTCGCCCACAATGGTTAAAATTTAATCAGGCTTCCAGCAGTGACTGCGCTAAATAATGGCTGGCGTCAGGAATACCAGGTAAAGCGAAAAAGTACCCGCCGCCAAATGGCCGGATATATTCCTCCAGCGCTTCACCGTTCAGACGCTGCTGCACCGTGAGGAAACCGCGTTCCAGATCGTGCTGATAGCAGACAAACAGTAATCCCATCTCCAGCTGGCCGGATGCAGAGATACCCGCGGAGTAACTGTAGCCGCGTCGCAGCATCAGGCTGCTGGCAGTCTCCGGCGTGCGGGGATTCGCAAGACGGATATGCGCATCCAGTGCAATAACATCGCCGTCCGGGTCGCGTGCATAGTCCGGAACGTCACGTTCATGCTTCATCCCCAGTGGCGCGCCGCTCAGCTTCTCGCGTCCAAAGATGGTCTGCTGCTCACCCAGCGGGGTGCGGTCCCACATCTCCACGTGAAAGCGGATGAGACGCACAGCCTGATAGCTACCATTTCGCGCCCAGTCCGGTTCGCCCTGGTCGGCGGTCACCCACAGCAGCTGATTCATCAGCGCAGGATTGTGCGTATCCGGATTAGCGGTGCCATCTTTGAAGCCCAGCAGATTGATTGGCGTCTCCTGCCCCTGACTGCGTGCCGCGTGGTCGGAGATAAAACCTTCGCGCCGCCAGCGTACGCCCAGCAGGTCAGGCGTATGCTTGATGATGTCGCGCAACGCATGAATCACCGTATCCTGCGTGTTGGCACAGATCTGCAACAGCAGGTCGCCATGACACTGACTGGCATCGAGCGAATCATTCGGGAAGCGCGTCATCGGCTGCAATTTTTTCGGCTTGTGCGGTGCTAAACCAAAGCGTTCATCAAACAGCGAATGGCCGACCGACACGGTAATCGTCAGGTTATCAGGCGCGATAGTCGCCCCAAGAATGCCGGAATCCATCGGCGGCAGTTGCGGATTAGTCACCGCGGGTGCCGGACCGCCCGTGGTGAGGAAGGCGATACGCTGCGTCAGTAGCTGAAACAGACGCTTCAGCTCCGCTTTATCACTGCTGAGCAGGTCAAACGCCACCAGCATCATCGATGCCTGCTGGGGCGTCGTGATCCCCGCCTGATGTGGACCGTAGAATGGTTGTGTCTGCTGACGTGCCTGCGGCGTTACCGTACCCGGCGAAAAGCTGTCCGCCGCAGCGGCATGGAACGGGCAACCGCCGCCGATTGCCGCCGCGCCGCCCAGCAGACCCAGGCCTTTCAGTAAACGACGGCGCGCAGGCTGCGCGTCATCTTCCTTACGACTCATGATTAATCCAGACCCAGGGTGCCACGAAGTAATGAAAGATCTTCCGCCAGCGCGGTGATCGGTCCTTTCAGCGCGTTACGGTCGGCGCTGGTCAGTTTCTCGTAAGATTCGAAACCGGTTTTGGTGCGGTACTTGCTCAGGATTGCATCGACTTTTTTGAAGTTGGCATCAACCTTGGCCAGCAACTGCGGATTCGCTTTGCTCACCATCGGGCGCAGCAGCTCAACAATTTTCTGCGCGCCATCAATGTTCGCCTGGAAGTCCCACAGGTCGGTACGGCTGTAGCGATCTTCTTCACCGGAGATTTTGCTGGAGGCCACTTCTTCAATCAGACCAGCCGCGCCGCCAACCACTTTAGCTGGCGGGAAGGCCAGTTCGCTGATGCGCACCTGCAAATCTTTCACGTCTTTATTCAGCTTATCTGCGTAGTCCGCCATGCCTTTGGTGCTGTTATCAGCAAACAGCGCTTTTTCAAGACGGTGGAAACCGGTGAACTTAGGATCGGCCGCTTTCTTTTCGTAGTCATCTTCACGGGCATCAATGCTGCCGTCGAGGTCGGAGAACAGCTCAGCAATCGGCTCAATACGCTCGTAATACTGACGCGTTGGGGCAAACAGCGCTTTGGCTTTTTCCACATCACCCGCTTTAACGGCATCCGTGAACGCCTGGGTGTTGCTGACCAGCTGGTTCACCTGATCCGTCACATAAGCTTTATATTCGGTGATTGGACCTTCCAGCTGCATCCGTGCCGACGTGCTGCTTTTCGCTGCGCCCTCGCCCGCCTGCACAATCAGCTTGCCTTTTGGGTTGCTCAGCAGGCCACAGGTCATCTCATATTCACCGGCTTCCAGATTGGCGGTCAGCTTCTGACTGAAGCCTGGCGCGATGTTTTCACGCTCTTCAACCACCAGCACCCCTTTCAGGATTTCCCACTCCAGCGCCTTCTGGCTGTTGTTTTTAATCAGAAACTGGGTCTTGCCGGCCTTGACCGTTAAGCTCATCGGCTCACACTGCTTGTCGTTGACGCTAACGGTAACCTGAGGAACCGCCGCAGCCGCGGAAGCAGAAATTGCCAGCAGAGGAAGCAGCAGTGCCTTGCGGCGGAAACGCATTGTCATCTCGATATTCCCTGTTAAGTTGCAGGCGCGCCGACCGCGCCCAAAAAATGTCTGATTAAACCGTGGCCGATGCAGCCGGACGCGCAGGCATAAAGAACAGAATCAGCGCCGGGATCAGATAGGCGAAGTAAACCGTCACTTCACTGACGCTTGGGGTCTCCTGATAGCCCAGAATGCCTTCCAGCAGTGTGCCAAACAGCGAATGGGTCGATAAGGTATTGCTGAGATCAAAGGCCATATCCTGAAAGCGATTCCATAAGCCCGCTTCGTGGAAGGCGCGAATCGCACCTGCGGCCAGGCCCGCCGCGACAAACAGAATGAACACGCTGGTCCAGCGGAAGAAATGAGCCATGTTAAGGCGAATACCGCCCCAGTAGAGCAGCATGCCCAGCACAACCGCCGTTGCCAGACCCAGCACCGCACCAATCGGCGGCGCATAACCGACATCCTGAGTAAAGGCCGCCAGCAGGAAAAAGACCGACTCCAGCCCTTCACGTGCCACAGCCAGAAACACCATCAGCACCAGGGCCAGGCCGCCACGACCGGAGCGTTGCAACGCCTGATCGACCGCCTGCTCAAGTTCAACCCTAATATTGCGGGCCACTTTGCGCATCCAGAACACCATTGAGGTGAGGATCACCACCGCAATCAGCGCCACAATGCCTTCAAACAGCTCCTGCTCTTTTTGCGGGAACTCACCGGTAGTGGCATTGATGAACAGACCCAGACCCAGACAGAGCGCAGCGGCGATAAACACGCCCGCCCACATCGCCGGAAACCATTGGGTGCGCTGGGTGCGTTTGAGATAGCTGGCTATCAGGCTGACTATCAGCGCGGCTTCGAGCCCTTCGCGCAGCATGATGAGAAAAGGAACAAACATCGCCAACCTCTTGAATGTTAAGCAGCGTCAATAAACAGTAAAAACAGGTAAAGTGTAAACGATACCGATTATCATTATCGCTGCGAAAAAAACAAGTTACTGACGGAGATAATTTCATCTCTGGGTGATTTATCTTTGTAACAAAAAGGCCCGCCCCTTGCGGGACGGGCCTTCAGACCTGACGCTTCGCTTATTTAGTCTGGAACTCGGCCTCAGCGGCGGCAAAGCGCTGCTGTGCTTCTGCTGACGGCTCACGTCCCATCAGGCTGAAGACAACAATCGCGATGCTGGCAAAGATGAAGCCAGGGATGATTTCATACAGGCCCAGCCAGCCATACTGTTTCCACACCAGCACGGTCAGCGCACCGATAATCATGCCCGCCAGCGCACCGTTGCGGTTCATGCGCTTCCAGCAGACACCGAACAGGACAACCGGACCAAATGCAGCACCAAAGCCCGCCCAGGCGTAGCTTACCAGGCCCAGCACACGGTTTTCCGGATTAGATGCCAGCGCGATGGCAACCAGCGCCACCAGCAGCACCATCAGACGCCCTACCCACACCAGTTCTTTCTGGCTGGCATTTTTACGCAGGAGGCCTTTGTAGAGATCTTCGGTCAGGGCGCTGGAGCAGACCAGCAGCTGACAGCTTAGCGTTGACATCACCGCCGCCAGAATGGCTGACAGCAGAATGCCGGCAATCCACGGGTTGAACAGAATACGCGCCAGCTCAATAAAGACGCGCTCAGCGTTATCATTGACGCCGGTGGCCAGCGTCGGGTTGTTCTGGAAGTAGGCGATACCAAAGAAGCCCACGCCCACGGCACCCGCCAGACAGAGCACCATCCACGTCATCCCGATGCGACGTGCGGAACGGATTGAGCGATGCGAATCTGCCGCCATAAAGCGCGCCAGAATATGCGGCTGCCCGAAGTAACCCAGACCCCAGCCCAGCAGCGAGATCACCGCGACGAAGTTCAGACCCTTGAGCATGTTGAGGTTCTCCAGGCTCTTCGCTTCAATCACCGCAAGAGAATCAGACCAGCCACCCACCGCGATAATCACAAACACCGGCGTCAGGATCAGCGCAAAAATCATCAGGCTCGCCTGAACGGTATCGGTCCAGCTCACCGCCAGGAAACCGCCCACCAGCGTATAGAGGATGGTCGCCGCTGCACCCGCCCACAGGGCCGTTTCGTAACTCATACCAAAGGTGCTTTCAAACAGTCGCGCACCGGCCACCACGCCCGAGGCGCAATAGATGGTGAAGAACACCAGGATCACAATGGCGGAGATCACGCGCAGGATTTTACTGTGGTCCTCAAAGCGGCTGGTAAAGAAGTCCGGCAGCGTCAGGGCGTTGTTGTGGTGTTCGGTCTGAACGCGCAGGCGACCGGCTACGATTTTCCAGTTCAGCCAGGCACCAATGGTCAGGCCAATCGCAATCCAGCTTTCCGAGATACCGGAGATAAAGATGGCACCCGGTAAACCCATCAGCAACCAGCCGCTCATATCGGATGCACCGGCAGAGAGTGCCGTGACCACGCTACCCAGACTGCGGCCACCGAGGATGTAATCATCGAAGTTTTTGGTCGAGCGCCAGGCCACAAAACCGATCACTATCATCCCGAGAATATAAACCAAAAAGGTCACCAGCATTGGTGTACTTACACTCATCTGTCTCTCCACTTATTATTTGATATCCCAGAGAAATCGCCATCTGTCCACCTGCCGGAACGGGGCAAAGCGGGCCGATTTTCTTCGTCAGGGCGTCAGTTATTTCCCAGTGGCGCGGTATCCTGCCGGAAAGGCGTTGTGCGCACAATGGATTTAACACAGGCGTTACAGTGATTTCACTAACCGTTTGTGAAAATGTGCTAATAGGTTGCACTCGCTCACAGTTATCCGGTTGCACCATCGCATTAACTGTCTGAAACCCGCTTTTCATCGGGCCTGGCAACCTGGCGAGGATCTTGCAGCAATATCCGTGCCGCATTGCAAAATTTAACAATCGGCGACATTAAAAGGGTGTTAACTGGCTCACATTTAACACGGTTGCACAAAGTTGCAACTTAAGTGATAGTGCAGCCAACGCCGTATCGAACCACTATCAAGGAGCTCTGGAGTCATGGCTACAACCACCATGGGTGTAAAACTGGATGACGCGACACGTGAGCGCATCAAACTGGCTGCGCAGCGTATTGATCGCACGCCACACTGGCTGATTAAACAGGCGATTTTTAACTACCTGGGCCAGCTTGAAAGCGGCGATGCCGTGCCGGAGGTTTCTCTTTCTGCCCATGTGGTAGCGGAAGCTGACGATATCCAGCCAGAGGAGACGCACCAGCCGTTCCTTGATTTTGCAGAACAGATTTTACCTCAGTCAGTGACCCGTTCCGCAGTGACTGCTGCCTGGCGTCGTCCGGAGACCGATGCGGTGCCGATGATGCTGGAGCAGGCGCGCTTACCGGCGGCGCTGGCAGAGAAAACCCATCAGCTGGCTTATCAGCTTGCCGACAAGCTGCGGCACCAGAAAGGGGCAACCGGACGCGCTGGCATGGTGCAAAGCCTGCTGCAGGAGTTCTCTCTTTCCTCTCATGAAGGTGTGGCGCTGATGTGCCTGGCTGAAGCGCTGCTGCGTATCCCCGACAAGCCAACGCGCGATGCGCTGATCCGCGACAAGATCAGCAACGGTAACTGGCAGTCACATCTGGGACGCAGCCCCTCCCTGTTTGTCAACGCGGCAACCTGGGGCCTGCTGTTTACGGGTCGTCTGGTCTCAACCCACAACGAAGCCAACCTCTCCAGCTCGCTTAACCGCATTATTGGTAAGGGTGGCGAGCCACTGATCCGCAAAGGCGTGGATATGGCGATGCGCCTGATGGGTGAGCAGTTCGTCACCGGTGAAACCATTGCCGAAGCGCTGGCAAACGCCCGCAAGCTGGAAGAGAAAGGCTTCCGCTACTCCTATGACATGCTGGGCGAAGCGGCCCTGACGGCGGGCGATGCCAAAGCCTATCTGCTCTCTTATCAGCAGGCGATCCATGCTATCGGTAAAGCGTCGAACGGTCGTGGTATCTATGAAGGTCCGGGCATCTCCATCAAGCTCTCCGCGCTGCATCCCCGCTATAGCCGTGCGCAGTATGAGCGGGTGATGGAAGAGCTCTACCCGATTCTGAAATCGCTGACGCTGCTGGCACGCTCCTATGATATCGGTATCAACATCGACGCAGAGGAAGCGGATCGGCTGGAGCTGTCGCTCGATATGCTGGAGAAACTCTGTTTCGAGCCAGAGCTGGAAGGCTGGAACGGCATCGGCTTCGTGATTCAGGCCTACATGAAGCGCTGTCCGTTTGTGATTGATGAGCTGATCGATCTGGCACAACGCAGCCGTCGTCGTCTGATGATCCGTCTGGTCAAAGGTGCCTACTGGGACAGTGAAATCAAGCGCGCCCAGATGGAAGGACTGGAGGGCTATCCGGTTTACACCCGTAAGATTTACACCGATATCTCTTACCTGGCCTGCGCCCGTAAGCTGCTCTCCGTACCAAACCTTATCTATCCGCAGTTTGCCACCCACAACGCCCACACGCTGGCGGCGATTTATCAGCTGGCGGGCAATAACTACTATCCGGGGCAGTATGAGTTCCAGTGCCTGCACGGCATGGGTGAACCGCTGTATGAGCAGGTGGTCGGCAAAGTGGCAGACGGCAAGCTTAATCGTCCGTGCCGCATCTATGCGCCGGTCGGTACCCATGAAACCCTGCTGGCCTATCTGGTGCGTCGTCTGTTAGAAAACGGGGCTAACACCTCCTTCGTTAACCGCATTGCCGATACCTCGCTGCCGATTGATGAGCTGGTAGCCGATCCGGTGACTGCCGTCGAGAAACTGGGTGCCAGCGAAGGCGCTATTGGCCTGCCGCATCCTAAGATCCCCCTGCCACGCGAGTTGTATGGCGAGAACCGCGTTAACTCTGCGGGTCTGGATATGGCCAATGAACATCGCCTCGCGTCGCTTTCCAGCGCCCTGCTGAGCAGCGCCGCACAGCCCTGCCTGGCTGAGCCGATGATTGACGGAAAAGCGGGTGCCGGTGAGTTACGCGATATTCTCAATCCGGCGGCTCCTGGTGATCATGTGGGTCAGGTGCGCGAAGCCACTGAGCAGGAAGTCTCTGTGGCGCTGGATGCCGCGGTGAACAGTGGGCCGATCTGGTTTGCCACACCACCGCAGGAGCGTGCGGCAATTCTGGAACGCGCCGCGCAGATTATGGAAGGCCAGATGCAACAGCTGATTGGCATTCTGGTGCGTGAAGCAGGCAAGACCTATAACAACGCTATCGCAGAAGTGCGTGAAGCGGTTGATTTCCTCTATTACTACGCCGGAATGGTGCGCGACGACTTCGACAACGAAACCCATCGTCCGCTGGGTCCGGTGGTCTGCATCAGCCCGTGGAACTTCCCACTGGCGATCTTCACCGGTCAGATTGCAGCGGCACTGGCCGCAGGCAACAGCGTGCTGGCTAAACCGGCTGAGCAGACACCGCTGATTGCCGCGCAGGCGGTTCAGATCCTGCTGGATGCGGGTGTACCGCCAGGCGTGCTGCAACTGCTGCCGGGCCAGGGTGAAACCGTGGGCGCGCAGCTGACCGGGGATAATCGGGTGCGTGGCGTGATGTTTACCGGCTCGACTGCGGTCGCGACACTGCTGCAGTGTAATCTGGCCGGTCGCCTTGACCAGCACGGTCGTCCGGTGCCGCTGATTGCGGAAACCGGTGGGATGAACGCGATGATCGTCGACTCTTCTGCGCTGACTGAGCAGGTGGTGATCGATATCGTCGCTTCGGCCTTCGACAGCGCCGGACAGCGCTGCTCTGCCCTGCGCCTGCTCTGCATTCAGGAAGATGTTGCCGACCATACGCTGAAGATGCTGCGTGGCGCGATGGCGGAGTGCCGCATGGGCAATCCGGAGCGCTTCTCAACTGATATCGGCCCGGTGATTGATGCCGAGGCGAAAGCCAATATCGATCGCCATATTCAGGCCATGCGTAACAAGGGCTTCACGGTTTATCAGGCGGTGCAGGATAACCCGCAGGACAGCAAAGAGTGGAACAGTGGCACCTTCGTTAAACCGACACTGATTGAACTGAATCAGGTCAGCGATCTGGATAAAGAGATTTTTGGCCCGGTGCTGCATGTGGTGCGCTTCACCCGCACCAACCTGCCGCAGCTGGTTGAGCAGATCAACGCCTCCGGCTACGGCCTGACGCTGGGCGTGCATACCCGCATCGACGAAACCATCGCGCAGGTGACGGCGAATGCGCGGGTCGGCAACCTCTACGTTAACCGCAATATGGTGGGCGCAGTGGTTGGCGTCCAGCCATTTGGTGGTGAAGGCTTATCCGGTACGGGTCCGAAAGCCGGTGGTCCGCTCTATCTCTACCGCCTGCTGGCCCATCGTCCGGATAGCGCGCTGCGTCTGACCTTTGATCGTCAGGATGCGGAACGTCCGGCGGACAGCACGCTGCGTCAGGCACTGCTGGCACCGCATCAGGCGCTCAGTAACTGGGCCAAAGATAAGCCGGCGCTGGCAGAACTCTGCCAGCATTATGGCGAGCTGGCCCAGGCGGGCGTTGTCCGCCTGCTGCCAGGCCCGACGGGCGAGCGCAACACCTTCTCGCTGTTGCCGCGTGATCAGGTGCTCTGTCTGGCTGACAACGAGCAGGATGCATTAATCCAGCTGGCTGCGGTCACCAGCGTCGGCAGTAAAGCGTTGTGGCAGGATGATGAGCTGCATCGCGCCCTGCGAACTTCGCTGCCTGACGCCGTGAAAGCGCGCATTACACTGGCGCGTGACCCGTTAACGGCGGAGTTTGATGCGGTGATTTATCACGGCGATGCCGATCAGCTGCGCACCCTGTGTGAGCAGATTGCGGCCCGTGACGGCGCGATTGTGTCGGTACAGGGCTTCGCCCGCGGCGAGACCAATCTGCTGCTGGAGCGTCTGCTGATTGAACGTTCGCTGAGTGTGAATACCGCGGCAGCGGGCGGCAATGCGAGTCTGATGACCATAGGGTAAGGGGCGTTCGCCGGGGTTGTTCGCTGCGCGAACGGGCTATGAGAAGGTTTCGTTCTCCTGGCTGGCATGTCCCTGTTGTTCGCTGCGCGAACGGGCTATGAGAAGGTTTCGTTCGCCTGGTGAGCCGGGCAGTTTCAGTAACCCCTCTGCAGGCGACCCACAAGGGGGCGCCAGTCGCCGCGCCCCCTTGACCCCGCGCTCCGGCCTGCTTCACCGCCGCTTCGCGGTCCCTTCGTGTCTTCCGGATTTCTTACGGATCGCCGGGACGCGCCATCCCTGGCGCGAACCCGCCTCTTCGCGGCATCCCTGCCGCTTGTCCTGAAATCCCTCATCCGCTCAGCGGTTCTGACGGCCTCCCTGAACCCCACGTGGTTATCTCTTAATTTTTATGTTGGGTGATTTATCGCTGTGAATATCAGGGATTAACTTCCTGAACCCGCAGGCAGCTCTTTATGACAGAAAACTTAAAGAAAATTCAGGCGGGGGTTGGGAGAGGCATCCGAAGCGCTGAGGAACAACCGGAGGCGAGGATGAGCCGACAGGACGTCGGCGAAAGGACGGCTCGCGCCAGGGATGGCGCGTCCGGACGGTCCGTGGGCCGCAGGGCGTGGCGAAGGCACCCCGCGCAGCGGGGCGCGCAGGCAGCCGGACGCCGGGATTGTTAAGGGGCGGGCGTCCGCCCCTTGACGCGTCCGCCTGCACGGGCGACCTGAAACTGCCCACCGCCTGGCGGGCGTAACCTGCTCATAGCAATTCCCACAACAAACCGAACCTACCCCCTGCCATGCACCCGCTTAACCAGTGTCGGAAACACAAACAGCGACTGCCCTACTCCCCGATTGGTCAGTGACCAGATTGCCACTGAACAGAGCGAACAAAGCCCTACGATCGCCACCGGATAGAAGCACGCCCACACAAAGGAAAACCACGCTTGCTCAAACAGATGGTGCCGCTGTGCGAACAGAATTGCCGACATGCCAAAGAATTCGATAAAAATACGGTGGATGACATATATCTGCAGCGTATTGCGGCCTACCCAGTTGAGATAGCGCATGCTGAAATGCTGATTCAGCCAGCGGCAGGCGGCAATACTGAATAACACCGCCAGCACACACAGGAACAGACTCTTATCCAGACCGAATATCACATGAATTCCTGCGATGGCAGCCAGTAGCGCCCAGGGCATCAGATTCTCCCGCCGCCATTCACTCAGGCGCAGCATGGTCTGGCTCCAGAACGCCCCTAACAGAAAGAACAGGAAATATTGCGCCAGACTCTGGGGTCCCCAGAACGGAATCACTTTTTCGACTGCCAGATAATTGAGCAGGATCGCCACCGCCACCAGGGCCAGCTTATATTGGCGGAAAACTTTGGCGCAGAGAAAATAAAGCCCCAGCCCATAGAGATACCACGAGGTACTCATCGCCATAAAGGTCAGCTTAAGAAACTCCAGCAGCGAGCCGGCATAGGCGGCATTGAGATTTTTTGAAATACGCTGGCCGGTAATTTCAGTAGAGATACCAATGATTGACCACCACTGAATAAAGCCCCACAGAATATAGAGATAAAAGAGATTGGTGATACGACTGGTAAATACCTGTTTCCAGGGCCGGTTAATAATGCCATTGGTCGCCAGCAATCCTGAAACAAAGAAAAAGGCGGGCATACGCAGCGGCGACAGGACCGTATTAAACTGTATCCATATTTCGGCGGGAATCCATCCGGCAGTGAGGTATTTCATCGTCCCCTCAAAGCCGGGTAAAACCGTATGGTACAGGACCACCAGCAATATGCAGGCGCCCTTCAGGGTATCCACCCACGCTATCTGGTCTGACTTAATATGGCTCATTCAATGACTCCTGCTGTGTAGGTCAGAATGCTGGAAATTAAAAGCGAGAAAATCAGTATTGCTTTTATGATTATCCAGCGATTATTCGCCATTGAACCCGTGATGAATGTAGCGAAACTCTTAAAAACCGCTGACTGGTCCTGTTGCCACAGATATTTACTTAGCAGAACGTTTCCTTACACTTATTAATCAGTGTGGCAATGTATTAATAATACGCGCTGCGCCCAGAGCAAAGCGTAATATCGCTTGATAATCCACAAAATATAAATAAGAGAAAGCGGCAGCAGTTAAAGCCATTAAATAGGCGATGAAAAGAAAAGATTTGTCAGATGTGGCAGAAGGTTTAACAGTTAAATAATTATCTGTGATAACGCCTGGCAAATTTAGCGAGTTGCCGCTGTAAAAATAGGGGGATTGAAGAGGTTAAAACTGCCTTCCGGAGAAGGCAGTGCGGTTACTGATTAAGAAATTTATCAAGGAACTGACGGGTTCGCGGCTGCTGCGGGTTGCTGAACAACGCTTTCGCCTCGCCCTGCTCCACAATGCGTCCCTGATCCATAAAAATGGCGCGGTCAGCAACGTCGCGGGCAAAGCTCATCTCATGCGTGACAATAACCATGGTGCGTTTCTCCTCGGCCAGTGCACGAATGGTGCTGAGCACTTCGCCCACCAGCTCCGGATCCAGCGCCGAGGTAGGTTCATCGAACAGGATCACTTCCGGCCGCATCGCCAGCGCACGGGCAATCGCCACGCGCTGCTGCTGTCCACCCGACAGACGGCGCGGATAGCTCTCCTCTTTGCCGTGCAGCCCGACCTTCTCCAGCAGCGTGCGGGCGCGGGCTATC
Organism: Pantoea sp. WMus005; assembly: GCF_013415305.1. GTDB lineage: Bacteria > Pseudomonadota > Gammaproteobacteria > Enterobacterales > Enterobacteriaceae > Pantoea > Pantoea rara. Next base: position 734,349 of record NZ_JACBXU010000001.1, on the reverse strand, counting down.
GCATCTGCTTTCGCTTCGCCTTTAACGATAACCGGTCCTTCAATAATGTTCTCCATCACCGACCGGTGCGGAAACAGATTAAAGTTCTGGAAGACAAACCCAACCTGCTGCCGCAGACGTCGCACCTGCTCTTTCTGCTTACTCTGGGCCAGCGCCGCATCCACGGTAATCTCCCCGACCCGGATCGTGCCGCTATCCGGCACCTCCAGCAGATTAATACTGCGCAGCAGCGTGGTTTTACCTGAGCCGCTCGGGCCGATAATTGCCACCACTTCACCAGCAGCCACATCAAGGTCGATATCGTGTAGCACCCTCTGGCCGTTAAACGATTTCACCAGCTTTCTGACTTCGATGGCGCTCATTTCGACTCCGAATCCTGACGATTAACATGCTGTTCCAGCCGGTTCTGCAACGCAGAAAGCACCGTTGCCATCACCCAGTAGATCAAGGAGGCCGCCAGATACATGGTAAAGACTTCCAGCGTGCGCGAGGTGATCAGCTGTGCCTGACGGAACAGTTCAGGCACCTGAATGGTCGCCGCCAGCGAGGTATCTTTCACCAGACTGATAAAACTGTTACCCAGCGGAGGCAACGCAGTACGCGCCGCCTGCGGCAGGATGACCCGGCGCAGTGTCTGCCAGCGCGTCATGCCGATACTTGCCGCCGCTTCCCACTGACCGCGCTCAATCGAGGCAATTGCGCCGCGCAGAGACTCTGACGCATAGGCGGCGGTATTCAGGGAAAGACCAATCATCGCAGAGGGGATCGGATCCAGCTCAATACCAAACTGCGGCAGACCGTAGTAGATCATAAACAGCTGGGCGATCAGCGGGGTGCCACGGAAAATCGAGACATAGACCCGCGCCAGCCAGCGAACCGGCCAGAAGCGCGACAGACGCATCAGCGCCAGAATAAAGCCCAGCAGCAGACCAAAGAACATCCCGCCGATGCTGAGCTGAAGCGTAAACAGCGCGCCTTTTAATAAAAAAGGTGCTGAGTCCAGCACCAGTTGAAGACTTTCCTGCATTATTTCGTCACGTCCGCGCCAAACCATTTCTCAGACAGCTTGCTCAGCGAGCCATCTTTCTGCATGTCAGCAATGGCCTGATCGATCGCTTTCAGCAGATCGTCGTTGCCTTTACGAATCGCAACGCCTGATTCCTGACGGGAGAATGCATCACCTGCAACCGCCATGGTATTGCCGGTTTTCTTCACCAGATCCAGTGCGGCCAGACGGTCAACCAGAATGGCATTCAGACGACCAGAGCGCAGATCCTGATATTTCGTCGGGTCATCATCATAAGTACGGATGTCCACGCCTTTCACATTCTCACGCAGCCACTGCTCGTAGTTAGTACCCAGACCGACGCCCACTTTCTTGCCCGCCAGATCGGCTGGTTTGGTAATCGTGTTCGCGTTGGCTTTCATGGTCAGCGCCTGAATCCCGGAGACCGTGTAGGGCGTTGAGAAGTCATACTTCTTCTTACGCTCATCAGAGATAGTTACCTGGTTGATCACCACATCGATGCGCTTCGCGTCGAGTGAGGCCAGCATGCCGTCCCATTTGGTCGGTTTCAGGCTCGCCTTGACGCCCATGTGCTGCGCCAGCTGCTCTGCGAACTCCACTTCAAAGCCGGTCAGTTTGCCCTTTTCATCCTGGAAGCTGAAGGGCGGATACGTTCCTTCCAGACCCACCAGCAGCGTGCCGCGCTCTTTAATTTTATTCAGCAGATTTTCCGCTGCAAAGGTTTTAACGTTGACGCCTGCGATCAGCGCCACAGCCATGACGCCCATCACCATCTGACGACCTGCACGAGAAAAGGACATATTCACCCCATTATTGACAGTATTGTGTGTGTGTTTTTATAAGGGCAGCACCGCTTATCGCTGCCAGTCCAGAATGATAACGCACGGAGTATAAACTGTTTTATTCGCTTGTCTCAGACCGAAGGATGATAAGCAAATAACGCCGGTGCCCCGCCCGTATGAATAAACAGCAACGGACCTTCACGGCGGAAACGATTCTGGCTGATCCCATCCAGCAGTCCGGCCATCGCCTTGCCGGTATAAACCGGGTCGAGCAGAATCCCTTCCAGCTGCGCAAGCAGTTTCACTGCAGCCATGCCTTCATCATTCGGCTCGCCGTAGCGCGGCGCGAAATAGTCATCCCACAGGGTGATCGGGGCCTTAGCCTCTACTTCCAGCTTCTCTGCCAGCGACTGACGCAGCCGTTCAACGAGCGGCAACTGCGCGTCGACCTGACGTGAAACGGTGACGCCTACCAGCTCAGTTTCCGGCAGCAGATGCTCCAGACCCACCGCCAGTCCGGCATGGGTGCCGGCACTGCCCGAGGCGACGACTACAGCGGCAAAATCGACCACGCCTTCACTCTGATGAGCGATCTCCTGCGCGCACTCAACATAGCCTAGCGCACCCAGGGCATTTGAGCCGCCGACCGGCACAACGTAAGGACGGAAGCCCTGGGCTTCCAGACGCGTGGCCTCTTCAGCCAGCTGTTCAATGGGATTGTGCAGCGCATCCACCATGATCACTTCCGCGTCCATCAGATCCAGTATCAGACGATTGCCGTTGCTCAGGTAGTTTTCAGCGTGGGTGCCAATCGGGTTTTCCAGCAGCGCCACACACTTCAGGCCAAGACGGGCCGCGACAGCCGCGGTCTGGCGCACATGGTTGGACTGAATTGCGCCTGCGGTCAGCAGCACATCGGCACCTTCGCGCAGCGCATCGGCCGCCAGGAATTCGAGTTTGCGCAGCTTGTTGCCGCCCATCGCAACAGGCGTGAAGTCATCGCGTTTAATAAAGATGTCGCGACCCAGATAGTCGGAGAGCCGTGGCAGATGTTCTAACGGCGTCGGAGCGCCCAGCAGCTCAAGACGTGGGAACTGGTGTAACAGATGTAAAGACAATGCTGCCTCCATTCGGGCACGAGAGTTATCTTTATAGTGTTACAGAAGATGCGTAAAGGATCACCCTGATTCAGGTATCCTCAGATGCGGTGAGACACAGGCACTGAGATCAACGCGAGGGGAAAGAAGCGCCGTGCTCCCCCTTCCCCTTACCCGGCTCGCGGGCAAAGAAAAGGGGGAGCAATCGGTGCAGATCAGGCTTACGCCTGCTGCCAGCCTAAAAATTGATCGTACTTGCGCAGCGCGATGCGGTAATTGTTATTACCGGCATCAGGCAAATCGCTTTCCAGACACTGATGCCAGCTATTTCCTTTAAGCCTGTCGGCCGGGAAATTTTTGGCTTTCAGCATCTCATCCAGTCTACGAAGACGCACCACATACTCACGAATCGTGCTGGGGCTCATCTCTGTCTGCTCAAACAGGTACTGTTTGAACGCCATAATGTCGAAATAATTAGGATGGGTATTGCAAAAAATATCACTGCAAAAACGACAAAGCGCAGTCAGTTCGGGCTGAAGCTTCAGCCACAGCTGCTCATCAATCATCTGGTCCATCCGTGCGATGGCCTCTTTATTGATGATCTGGCCACGAAAAACGAGCGCCATTCGATCTAATACTTTGCCACAGTGTGAACAATTGCTCTGGCTGTGTTTATAGTCTTTAAGATAACGACTTAACGGTCTGGCCTTGGTCTTGGCTCCCATTATTGAGTCCCCGGTTTCTTATAATTTTGAATCGCCAGGAACTGATACTGCTAGCGCGCTCCCGCAAGTCGGGCCCGCAGGCGTTTGATCGCCTGACTGTGCAGCTGGCTGACACGGGATTCACCCACATCAAGCACCGCGCCAATCTCTTTCAGGTTCAGTTCTTCCTGGTAGTACAGTGTCAGCACCATCTTTTCACGATCGGGTAATGCTTCGATCGCTTCAATGACGCGCTCACGCAGACTCCCTTCAAGCAACTGGTGAAGCGGATTAGCCTCTTCATGGCCTTCCGTCACCAGCTCCGCGCTGTCGCCGTGCTCTTCCCGATACTCGTCGTAGGAGAAAAGTTGACTATTGTTGGTGTCCAGCAGGATCTGCCGGTACTCCTCCATGGAAACATTCAGCTGCTGCGCGACTTCCTGCTCAGAGGCAGAGCGCCCCAGCGACTGTTCCACTTTATGCATTGCTCCGGCCACCTCGCGTGCATTACGACGCACACTGCGAGGCGCCCAATCCCGACTACGAAGCTCGTCGAGCATTGCGCCACGAATACGCTGCACGGCGTAGGTGGTAAAAGCTGTACCCTGAAGCGCGTCATAGCGCTCTACGGCATTTAACAGCCCTATCCCACCTGCCTGCAGCAGGTCGTCAAGCTCAACGCTTGCCGGCAGGCGAACCTGCAGACGCAGCGCTTCGTGACGCACCAGCGGCACGTAGCGCTGCCAAAGCGAATGCTTGTCCATCACACCTTCGGCGGTATAGAAATCGTTCACGGTGACTATCCTGCGTTAATGAAGTTATCGGCATGATTATGCAATTCTGTAGCGTTTTCGATTGACTGAATAGGCGGGGTAAAACGAGGCTATTTCATTTTTGTTAAGTCAGAGTGCAGATCCTTCTGCACTCATCAGTGGCAATTAACGACGGGCGCGCAGCCGTTGCCGCGTGGCGGGTGGCACTGCCGCCCACAGGCTGCAGATGCGACCATCCAGCTCCTGATACCAGGGCGCGATATGCTGCCGTGCCTCCTCGCCAGGATGCACCTGAATCTCTCCCGACTCACCATTTATGCTAATCAATCGATTAAGAAATAATCGCTGCAAATCACTGCGTAAAAACAGGCCGTTATCGACGCTGTTATCGGCCAGCACGCCGTCATCGCCTTCCTGTGTGTCGATATGGCAGGCTTCCACCCACGGGCAGCCGTGGCGTTCGGTCAGCTCGGTTCCGGTCATCACACAGGCACCATAGCGGGCTTTGACACCGGCGCTGAATTCGGCCTGACTGGCGCGCTGCAGCACCCGTGCTTTGACGCGACGTCCGACTTCAGTACCCGGCATCACCGCCACAGGGACTTTGTGCTGCGGCGTACTCAATACCACGATGAACTGAATGCGCTGCGACTGCGGAAAACAGGGTTCTGCCTGAGGGCTAAAGAGCTGCCAGTAAGCGTCGTCATCATCCTGATGCATCTGCACCAGTTTGTAACCGCGACTGTTAAGCAGGTTCTGCGCCGTGGCGGATTGCGGATCGATCATCGCGAAAACCTGGCTGCTGCCCATCACCTTCCACAGGTTTTCGCGCTTCTCGTTCTCACTACGACGAAAATAGAGGAAAGAGAGATTCTGCTTAAGGTAGTGCTCAAAGCGACGCAGGTAGTTTTTCCGCTCGTTATCATGGGAGATGAACAGCAGGTCCTCCAGCGGACTGTTGCTCTCTTCCTGCGCGAAAACGGCACGGATTTTCAGCGTGCGCAGGCCGGTTGACGGACTCAGCAAGGCGCGCGCCGTCAGCTCTTTATCATCCGGGTATTGCAAAGCATAACGCCGGGCGATCTCGTCGAAGGTCAGCCGCTCGCCCGGTAAAAGGTCATAATTGAAGCGCATAGACACTCCACAAAGTGAAAATCATTAATGATGTTGTTCTGTAGAGGGTTATCGGCAGGCTGAGGTGGAACTGTAACGGGTCAGGGGATCATCATTACCTGGCTAATATAAGCCATGAGCTGCGAAAAATCATGAGCAGGATGAATACGCTGACGTACCCATCCCCCTCTTTTAATGATCTTTACGGGTCAGCCATGCGGGCAGTTCACCTGGCTGATAAATCCACTCTGCATTAACTTCATGATAGATATTTTCACCCAGGCTGCGTAACAAAAGGGGATTACTGATCATTTTGTTGATCATAAATCGCCACTGCGACGTTTTATTTTTAATGCGCTCAACGCTCATTATCTCTTTATAAGCATCATGATCGCTGGCAAGCACCGGGTAACCACAGGCACCTAACTGTGCAATAACCCGATGCCCTTCCGCCTGATTCAGTAAAGAATCTGAAAGGGGGGCAAGTGCAAGATCTAACCTGAGCGACTGAAACATCTCTGGCAGTCTGTTTTGCGGCACTTTACGATGATATTCATGAATAGCTGTTTTCCATGTGTCAGGACAGGCACCGTAAATAATCCAGCAGATATCTTCACTCATCTCTTTGATAAGCACCTCAATATGTCGCCAGTCTTCCGGTAGCAGATCCGACAGCACGATACCCACTCTGGGCTTATCGTGATTTTCGGGCGGAACCGGACGGGCCCGGATTAAATGCTGCCAGTCTGTACCGAGTTTGTCAGCCTGAAGGACTACATTTTTGTGGCTGAACAATTTCAGCGCAGCGGTATTTCTCACTACCAGTAGGTCGGTGTTCCGCAGGATCTCATCATGACCATACGCAGGACAGTTCACGCTGAACGACCCCCGGGTCGCCTCAACAATAAAACGGGTGTCTGGGAAAAGATGTCTGTTTCTGAACAGCCGCCCGTTTTTATGGGCAATGACATCGCTCAGAACAACACAAGCAGGCTTCATTCTGTAAAGCTCAGCAACAGATAAATGCTGACACATTAAGGTATGTATGCCATTACCGGCTTGCGAAACTGACAGCGAGCGTTCTTTGACCCGCTGTACTTCCGTGGAGTCTTCGGCATTAAATAAAAATAACACATCAGGTTTTAAACCCTGCCGTGCTGCTATCAGCGAACGATTATTCTCCCGGACTAAATGCTCACCTTTCCAGGAGAGGTTAGGATTAACAACAGGATCGCGGGATAAGCGGTCGATCCATTTTTCATAAAAGAGAGAATCAACAGGGATGCGTTCTGCGTCAGAAACGATGTCATCGCAACATATTCGCGACTGAGGCACCGCTAATATTACCGTTTCTTTGTCAGACGCCCTTAGCAGCAGATCGCTGATCGCCTCATTTATCGTCGGAAAGTGTTCATCCAGTCCTCCCGCCTCATGGCACGCCGCGGTTCTTAGCATGATACATTCACTGCTGAGCAGTAAATGTTGTCGGGGAACGCTCAGTTCCGGTGCGTGCATCCCGTTCAGCGAGTCCGCTGTGCAGGACGGACTGTAGCAACAGCGCATCTCTCCTTCCAGCACTTCTGGGGAATAGAGATAGCTGCGTTTATCTGTTAAAAAGGGTGCGCAGGCTAAAAGCTCAGGTCGGCTGCAGTGATTCAATAAGGCGTTAAGCCACAATTTATTGTTAAAATAAATCCCGCATGAAAGATAAAGCGTAAAATCGCCTCTTGCCTCTGATAGAGCATAATTCAGCGCACTAACGATATTGATTTTTTCCTGAACAAAATAGACTCTGAAGACATCCTCATTGATATCAGACAGTGAGGATAGCCATGATCTGACGTTCTCGTCCGCTGAATAGTTATCAATGAAAATAATTTCGTAGTCAATATCGGCGACGGTATCCACAAAGGTCGACAGAAGCCGCTTAACATTAAGAATTTCATCTTCTACGACAATGATGACGCTAAGCTTTTTAATGTCTGACGCATTAAAATCTATATTAAAAGCATTATTCTTTCTTTCAATTAGTGCATTGCTGCACCCTCTAAGGGTCAGATGCTCTGCCAGCAAAGATTGCTTCAACAGGTGATTGTCATTTTCTGTTGATGATACCGCCAGTAAAGGTAGCGGGATATGCTGAATATCAGCGCTAAGCCCTGCATTAACCAACTGCAACATAAAATCCATCTCTACAGTCTGGTGTGAGATGTCGCGCGATTTAATGACCTCTATGCATAATTCACGTCTGAAGAAAGCCCCCCTGGCAAAGTGTTCCGGTAGCGCTAAAAAGTAATCCAGATCGAAATCAGGCAGAAAATGCGACTCAATGATTTCTTCCTCATGCAAGACGATCCTGTCTGAATAAAACGCCAGGGATGTACCTATTTTTTCCCTGAAAACAGAGAGTCCAGAGAATATATTCGGGTAAATCCGATCACCGGCACGCAGGAAAAGTATCCATTCATTCTGGTCTTCAACAAGCAGGTGACTCAGCCAGCGGCTGAAATTTTTCGGTTTTCCATCCTCATCGCCTGTTGCCACAACAGAGTAGATCTGAACATCCACGCCCAATGCATGAAGCAAGGAGAGTGTTGTATCAAGTGCCTGCGGTGATTGCTGATCATCCACGACCACAACGCTGAGAGATAAAGTGCAACTCGCTTCGGCCAGAGATTGTTCAGGCACAGGATAGCGGGCCAGCCAGTTTTCCGTTGCTAAAAACTTCTCTTCACTTTTCTTCTGTGCAGCTTTCTGCGTTTTACTGAAAAAATGCATTAGTTGCTGTGAGAAGTTTGCTTCAAACTTTCTCATATGGTCACGGACTTTATAAAGCCCGGAACGCGTGCGCTGCAATTCTGCGGGATCGTCACTAAAGCAGACGCCCGCCCCGCCCATATCGCGAATCGACGCGTCAGAGATGGCGAGCTTTTCATAACCCGGGGCGACCAGAGAAACCACCGGCACCCCACACAGCGCAGCAAGGTTACAGGTTCCGGACCATTCAAAGGTGTACATCACCGTCGCCGACTTTAACATCTCTGCCAGCTCCGCCAGAGGACGAGGGTTTTGAACCGATATAATCGTGATATCGTCAGGTAACCCCGTAAAATCAACGGTCTCTTCGGGTACCCGATTCAGATAAAGAAGTTTTGTCGTTTTTACTCTGCCGTCATCCGAGAACATCTCTAAATCGGGGCCTACCATCGTTAAAAAATCAACATCAGGTTCTTTCACAATCAGCTGTGAGCTGTACCAGAAAAAGAGATCCTCTTCTGTTTCATTAAGACGATTACCATTGAGTAGCGCTTCATGATTTAACATGTAGCGCACACAGACGTCAGCCTTAATCGGATTACCCGAATAGATTTCAGGATAAACAGCGATGGGTATAAGCGCCGATTTTTTATGCTGATCATAAATCTCAACATCCAGCTTTGGGGTATTCCAGGCAGGATTGATGATATCGCTGTTTACCATCCAGGCATTGCCGCCATGAAGATTTATTTGATGGCAGAGTTTGTGCAAAGCCTGAATACCGCCGGATGACTCCCGATAGTCAGGTGAAACTATATAATAAGGATGTTTAAATTCAGACATTGCAACTCCGGCCTGCCAGGTTTATGGAATCACTTAACCGTTCTGCGCTGTGTCGGGCCATCTGACATTTTCATCAGATAGCCTGAAAGGGTAAAGCTACCGACAGGCATCAGGGCTGCCATGCCCTGGCCCACAGACGCAGACTTTCACCGGTCAGCATCCAGTTGCGTCGGATTTCAGCCTGCAATTCCAACCCCATTTTTGCGCTCGCATCTGGATCAGCGAGGTGCATCCGGATAGCATCGCGCCAGTCAATAAACCGGTTATTAACTCTTGTCACCGGAAGATTATCTTCCCGATAACAGGCTACATTGCTGCAGATAACCGGCACGCCACAGGCACCATATTCCAGTAACCTCAGATTGCTTTTACAGGCGTTAAAGATATTGTCTTCAACCGGTGCCAGCGCCAGATCGAGATTGAGTGACGCGAGCGCTGCGGGATAAAGATCCAGGTCAACACCGCTGTGGATTTCATGCACATAAGGCCGGAGTTTATCCGGACACATCCCCATGAAGACCCAGTCCACGTCATTCGAGAATTCCCGAACGACATCGAAAATCATTTCAAGATCGCCACGATGGCTGACCCCACCAGCCCACCCCACGCGAGGTTTTTTACCCTGCTGACGCAGTGAGCGAAGGCTGCCCCACGTCTCTGAAGGAAGGCGATTTTTCATCACAACGATGTCCGGATGCATATCACGCATCGCGTCGGCCAGTGGCGCGGTTGAGACCACAAAGCGGTCAAAGAAGCTCAGGCTTTTACGTATTAATTTTGCCGTCTCCTGCTTATAAGCGTGACGGCCATGATGTTTCATGGGCAGATTGATGATGTAATCGTCCAGCTCAAACACTTTAAAGACGTTATGAAGTTTACTGACCCGCTCCATCCAGTTATGAAATGCCGGTGCATACCGGCGCTGGATAATCAGGCTATCGGGTCTGAACTGCCCTATTTCGCTCAATGTCAGCAGTGTCATGCCACTTTTTCCCTGCGCAACGCCTTCGGCTATCATCGCCTCAAGCGGTTGCGTAATACGGTAATGTCCGCAACCGTAAATGTCGGCATTATGCGCAAGGAAGGTGGGCAGATTTTCTGCTCTGACCGGCAGCCAGTTAACATCGTCATTTCGTAGTTCGAAGTGACGACTTCGCATTGACAGGTTGGGGTTATATGCAGGATCACTGGCGACAACCGGCATCCATTCAGCATAAATTTTGTCTTCTTCCAGCTGTTTTAATTTACTGGACGTCTGCACGGTTTCATCCGGGAACGGGCTGGTGCGTGCTGCAGGACGATGCAGACGGGCATAAGGTGTCCAGACCGTCAGATAGCCCTGCTCCCGTGCCTTCAGGCACAGATCAACGTCAGCATATAAGCGCTTATCCTGATCAAATCCTCCCAGCTCATCGAATACCGATTTGCGCATCAGCACCAGATCACCCGAAACAGCACTGTAGTTCTGATCGACATTCATGCGCCCAAGATAGTTGGCGTCTTTGTCGTCATTACCTCTGAAAACTTCACCCACTGCACCGTTTACACCGAGAACATAGCCCGCATGCCTGATCTTGTTGTCAGAGGAGAGATGCTTTCCACCCACAGCAAAGACTTCGGGTCGTAGTCCATGATTCAGGAGATTATCGAGCCATTCACCGTCAGTGACCGCCATTTCACAATGCATGAAAAGCAGATAGTCACCTGTGGCCTGCTCAGCGGCGAGATTAGCCATGACACTGTGACTGAATGTGCCGTTAAAGCTCGCCGTTTTTATACGGGCGGGGTCTACGTTACTGATATCCGATAACCATTTGTCCCGCTCAGGCGTACCCTGGTTATCAGAGATGATGATCAACTCATACTGGTGCCAGGAGGTTTTTTCCAGCACGGTCGTTACGCAACTAATCAGCGAGGCGAGATCCCAGTTAGCCAGAATGATGATTGAAACAACCGGCTTATCGGGATGGTTGTATCGCAAACGATAATTGAAGAATTTATCTAATGCCGCCCGTCCATCCGGGTAGCCGCGGTTATGCAAATGCCGCTCAATGATCGCCACATCTTCAAGGATATCTCTGCTTTTCAGGTGGCCTGTTAACAACGGCTCAGCGAGGTGACCAATACCCTCAAACCCCTGTGATTCAATCAGCTTAACAATGAGATCAAACTCTGCTGAAGCAGGATAATCAGCATCCAGTCCTTCCGCCGCTAACAGCAGCTCACGCCGGAATAACCAGTGTTGCGCCATCGTTTTGGGCGAACTGAGCAGTAAATCAAGATTAAAATCGGGCCTGAAAGCGGCACCAAGTGGTGCATTATCGATATAAAAAAACTCATCCGCATACAGGGCTAAATATTGGTTTTGAACGAGTAGCATTTTGCTCAATGCGAGCACACCAGAGGTGTGCAGAATACTGGTCGCCTCAAGAAACATGACCCAATGGTCTACTCGTTCATGGATAAGTTGATTGATGACACTGATTCGGCTCTGCTCTGTTGCGGCATAGCATTCAGCGTCCGAGTCAGGCGCTACGTCGAGGGCAACGATAACCGGTTCAAACCGGATGCCTACTGTCGCTGTCTGGCTGATCGATTTTAAAAGTGGATCCAGACCACTGACGGTCTCTTCTGTAACCGTAATCACAACCAGCACGCTAATGGGGTGCGTGTGTGTCGCGGCAAGATCCACCAGCATATTATGCTGCAACGGATTCAGGGTGCGTGAAGCTCTCCAGGTCGCAAGCGTCTCTAAGGTAAAGTTCTTTTGCTGCTCTTCAGAAAGATTTTTGAGGCTAAAAAGATCAGGTCTTTCAGGGGAAGCAACTCGCGCAAGATGCAGTGCATGGTCGATATCTTTAAACCCGCTTTCGTTACGGATTTTTTCATATAAAGCTTCACGCCCGTTTCTGAACAGGTCGTCACTTTCACGTTGATGAGGTTGATGCTCAACGTCTGACGCGCGCACGCTACACAGCGGCGTGGCAAACCAGAGAAGGTGGCTGTGGCTTAACTGACTATAAAAAATAACCAGCGCCGGAACCGCCTGCAGTGCCGGGTCGCCCGTAGTCAGCAGTGAATGATCGATGAGGCTGAGGGCGAGATCTTCTCTGTAGAACATCGCTGCACTCATTTCCCCCAGCAGGCTGTAAGCTTTCAATGTCTGATTACGCAGCAAATCCTGCCCGTTGATAATGATATTTTCACTGTTGACGGCTGAGGTGGAGATAAGCGCGGGCAACGCTTCGCCCTGAGGTCCGATACGCTCCCGGCGGGACACGGCAACACGGCACGCAGGAAAGGCAGTCAATCCTGACACAAAGGTAGAGACACAGGATGGTTTCAGGAGATCGGCATCTGACAGAAACTTGATATATTTTCCACGCGCCACGTCTACAGCCGCCTGATAAACAGGTGTCGTCGCATCATCAATTTTTAAATAACGGAGAATGTGACTGTATTTGGCAAGATAGCCCTGTAGCTTCTGATGAATGAAAGAAGCATCGCTGTAATCAGCGACGATAATTTCGATATGCGGATAATCCTGATTGAGCGCGCTGTCGAGTGCGTTAGTGAACCAGGCTGAAACGCGTGCGGTAATGATGATGCTAACAAGATCATGTTGAGCCATTTTCTCTCTCTCACTGACTCCTCTCAGTCACGAACGACTAAGAGCAGCGCATATTTTCCATAGCATAATCTTTGCGCCTCAGTTCAATCGGAGAAGTAAAACAGCAAACAGGGCCTAATCTGCCTGAACGGCTTCAACGTTCAGGTTTTTAGCCAAAAAAAAACCCCGCCGGAGCGGGGTTCTGATTGCGTTGCTAAGTGGAACTTATTAGCCCTGCAGCAGAGACAGAACCTGCTGTGGAACCTGGTTAGCTTTCGCCAACACGGAGTTACCAGCCTGCTGTACGATCTGCGCTTTAGACATGTTTGAAACTTCAGTTGCGTAATCAGCATCCTGGATACGAGACTGTGCAGCTGACAGGTTAGTCGTGGTGTTGCTCAGGTTAGTCACGGCTGAGTTCAGACGGTTCTGAATCGCACCCAGTGAAGAACGGAACTTATCCACGCTTGCAATTGCGTCATCCAGTTTAGCCAGTGGATTAGCTGATGCACCAGTGGTCAGGCTGGACAGACTCATGTTAGTGGTGTCCAGTTTGAATGCTGCGGTGCCAGCAGTGGTTGCTGTATCAGCAGACTGTGGATCAACCGCTACGAAGAAGCTTTTCGCGCCGGCTGCGCCGCTGGCGATATCAAAGCCATTCGCTTTCAGGTTGTTAGTTTCAGCATCGCTGCCTGAAGTCACAGTGACTTTAGCGAACATTTTGCCGTTGTCATCTTTATAGACGGTGCCGGTATCTACAGCAACACCTGAAGTTGCCACACCCAGACGGGTAGAGAGTGCATTAGCAGTAGATTCAGCAACAGTCGCGCCAGTTACGTTGGTAGTTGAACCGTAAGCTGCCTTGAATTCAGTTGCGCCAGCTGCAGTTGGGGTGCCTGCAGGACCGTTGACGTTGAAGCTATCCAGACCCAGAGTTTTAGAGTCGATTTTCTTCAGGTCGATAGTGATGGTTTCGCCGTCGTTTGCGCCAACCTGGATGTTCATTTTGCCGTCTTTAGCCAGCACGTTCACGCCGTTGAACTGAGTCTGACCAGAAACGCGGTCAATCTCGTCCAGACGTGATTTGATTTCGTCCTGGATTGAAGATTTGTCAGAATCAGAGTTAGTACCGCTTGAAGCCTGTACAGTCAACTCACGGATACGCTGTAAGTTGTTGTTGATTTCTGACAGCGCGCCTTCAGTAGTCTGCGCAGCAGAGATACCGTCGTTAGCGTTACGAGCAGCCTGAGTCAGGCCCTTGATGTTAGAGGTGAAACGGTTGGCAATTGCCTGACCAGCAGCGTCATCTTTCGCGCTGTTGATACGTAAACCAGAAGACAGACGCTCCATTGAAGTAGACAGAGCTGACTGGTTCTTGTTGATGTTGTTCTGAGTGATCAGCGAGAGGCTGTTGGTATTAATGACTTGGGCCATGATGAATTTTCCTGTTAATCAAGTCTTTCGGTTAAGGTGTGGGCTTCAACCCGCCGGCTTCAGCGCCGTCAAAGTTGTTATCGTCTGCCGTTTAACAACCTTTAGAATTTTTTTAGTACCAGGCGAATTTTTCTGCTTCAACCTGTCACGTTTTAAGTTATCGCCACCCGTCCGAACTTCTTTAGACTTAATTCATTAATTTTCTAGCCGCTGAATTACCCTTCTCTATAGTGCCTATTTACCTCATTACCCTAAGGCAAATAACCTTAAACTTTCCTTATTCAAGGCCGATAACCCAGGTATCAATTTCTCTGTCGACCTTATAAAGGAATTAACATGGCTAGTATAAGCAATCTCGGTGTCGGTTCCGGCCTGCCACTCAGTACCATGCTTGACAGTTTGACCACCGCTGAAAAAGCGTCGCTCACACCGATTTCAAAACAGCAATCGGCTTACACGTCCAAGCTCAGTGCCTATGCCACGCTGAAAAGTTCACTGACAACTTTTCAGACCGCGAACACCAAGCTGAACAGTGCTGACCTGTTTACTGCTACGACCGCAACCAGCAGTTCGACGGCATTCAGTGCCACTACCTCTGGCAGCAGCACCGTAGCCGGCAAATATGCCATTAACGTCACACAGCTGGCACAGGCGCAGGTTCTGACCTCAGGAGTACAGAGTAGCAACACTGCCGCACTGGGCGACAGCTCGGTAGCCAGCCGCAGCATCGCAATTACCTTAAAAGATGGCACCAGCAAAAGCGTGACGCTTTCCAGCGATCAGACTTCGCTGGCTGGCATGCGTGACGCGATTAATGGTGCGAATGCAGGCATCACCGCCAGCATCATTAAGGTGTCGGATGGTAGCTTTCGCCTCTCCATGAGCGCCAATAAAACCGGCAGCGACAATGCGGTGGCAACCATCGCCGTCACCGGCGACAGCACGCTGCAGGGGGTTATAGGCTTTGACGCCAGCGCCAGCAGTAATGTGATGACAGAAAGCGTACCGGCGCAGAATGCCCAGCTCACGGTTAACAACGTGGCCATTGAGAACAGCAGCAACCAGATTAGTGATGCGCTGGAAGGCATTACCTTAAACCTGAATGCTCTGACGGGCGGTAATCAGACGCTGACCATTACCAAAGACACCTCAAAAGCGTCAGGCGCTGTCAGTGCCTGGGTAGATGCGTATAACACATTGCTGGATCAGTTCAATACCCTGACCAAATTCACCAAAGTCGATACCAATAGCGATGCACAGGACTCCAGCAATGGTGCCCTGCTGGGTGACAGCACGTTGCGCACGATTGAAACGCAGCTGAAAAGCATGCTGACCAATGCGCAGAGCACATCTACTTTTAAGTCATTGAGTCAGATTGGTGTTAACACCGATCCTACCACCGGGTCTTTGAAACTGGACTCCACTAAGCTGAGCACCGCACTGGATAAAGATGCTGCGGGCGTAAAAGCGATGATCGTGGGTGACGGTAAAACCGGCATCGCCGCTAAAATTGACAGCAAACTCACTGACTGGCTGGCATCTAAAGGCATTGTTCAGGCTGCCACCGATGGCGTCAGCAAGACACTGAATACCTTAACTGCGCTCTATAACACCACCAGCGATCGCATTGATGCGGATATCGCACGTTACAAGACACAGTTTACTCAGCTGGATATGGCCATCAGTAAACTCAATTCGACCAGCACGTATCTGACGCAGCAGTTTGACACGTCCGATTCATCTAAAAAATAACAGGAGTGTCCATGTATAGCGCTACAGGCACCAAAGCCTATGCAAAAATTGGCGTCGAAAGCGCCGTCATGAGCGCCACCCAGCAGCAGCTGGTTGGAATGCTGTTCGACGGCGCACTGAGCGCGTTAATTCGCGCCCGCTTGTTTATGCAGGATGGCAATATTGAAGGCAAAGGCAGCTCCATCTCCAAAGCAATCAATATTATCGAAGCAGGCCTGAAAGAGGGCCTGGCTGAAAACCGTGGTGATGAACTGGCAGATAATCTGCTGGATCTTTACAACTACATGACCCGTCGCCTGCTGCATGCCAACCTGCACAATGATGTTGCTGCAGTTGAGGAGGTCGAAGGCCTGCTGCGCAATATCGCGGACGCGTGGAAAGAAGTAGTTCAATCTCCCCTGATTCAGGACGCCGTTTAATGACCACTGCACCGCATCTGATTACCGTTTACCACAAGTTACTCGATCTCAGCCATGGAATGCTGCGCCATGCAGAACAAGGCGAATGGGATGAATTGATCAGCAGGGAGATGGAGTATGTCAGTGCGGTGCAGAACTTAGCCGAATCGACAGATGCTGTGTCGCCATCATCACAGACGCAGGAGCAATTACGCCCGGTGCTGCGCCGTATTCTGGATAATGAGTGCGAAGTGAAACGTCTGCTGCAGGCGCGGATGGATGAGCTGGCCTCGCTGGTAGGCCAGAACACCCGACAGAAATCGGTGATGTCCGCCTATAGCAGTCAGGGCGGCTTAGTCATGGTGCCGCGCGAAACGCTCTCCTGATCCCCGCCTCTGCCACGCCGCCAGATTTATTTCTCTGCGCGGCGTCTCTTTTTTGCCGTTTACTCCATACTTGATTTTCATCATCCCCTGGAGTGTGGTACATGCAAAACCCAACGTTATTACAGTTTTTCCATTGGTATTACCCGGATGGCAGCAAACTGTGGCCGGAAGTCGCCGATCGCGCGGCCTGGCTCAGCGAAATCGGTATCACGATGGCGTGGTTGCCACCGTGCTACAAAGGGGGTTCAGGGGGCTATTCTGTCGGCTACGACAGCTACGATTTGTTTGACCTGGGTGAGTTTGATCAGAAAGGCGGCGTTGCCACTAAATATGGCGACAAAAAGCAGTTACTGGCAGCCACCGAAGCGCTGCGCAGCCACAACGTTGGGGTACTGCTGGATGTGGTGCTGAACCACAAGATGGGCGCTGACGAGAAAGAGGCGATCAGTGTTAACCGGGTCAACCCGGATAACCGCGACGAAATTTACGACGAGGTCGTCGAGTGCGAGGCCTGGACGAAATTCACCTTTCCGGCCCGCGCCGGGGAATATTCGAAATTTGTCTGGGACCACAAATGCTTTAGCGGCGTAGACCACATCGAAAATCCGGATGAAAACGGCGTATTTAAAATCATTAACGACTACACCGCCGAAGGCTGGAACGATCAGGTCGATAACGAGCTGGGCAACTTCGACTATCTGATGGGTGCCAACATCGATTTCCGCAACAATGCGGTCAGGGAAGAGCTGAAGTTCTGGGCGCGCTGGGTCATGGAACAGGTGCCCTGCACCGGCTTTCGTCTGGATGCGGTAAAACATATTCCGGCCTGGTTTTACAAAGAGTGGATCGAGCATATTCAGGAGGTCGCTGAGGAGCCGATGTTCATCGTCGCAGAATACTGGTCGTTTGAAACCGAGAAGCTGCAGGAGTATGTGCATCAGGTGGAAGGCAAAACCATGCTGTTCGATGCGCCACTGCACATGAACTTCCATCAGGCCTCAACCGCGGGCAGCGCCTACGATATGAGCCAGATTTTTGCTAACTCGCTGGTCGTGGCTGACCCATGGCATGCCGTAACGATCGTGGCTAACCACGACACCCAGCCGCTTCAGTCGCTGGAAGCGCCGGTTGAAGCCTGGTTTAAACCGCTGGCCTATGCACTGATCCTGCTGCGTGAACAGGGCGTGCCGACCATTTTCTATCCCGATCTGTTTGGGGCGACCTATGAAGATGAAGGCGGCGACGGTGAGAAACATAAAATTGAAATGCCGGTGATCCCGGAACTGGAAGGGTTAATCCGGGCGCGCCAGCAATATGGCTGGGGCGTACAGACCGACTATTTCGATCATCCCAACTGCGTGGCGTTCAGCCGCAGCGGCACTGAAACACAACCAGGCTGTGTCGTCATCATGTCAAACGGTGATGCGGGCGAGAAAAGCGTGCCGATGGGTGAAGGTTTTGCCGGCAAGGTCTGGCGCGATCACCTGGGGAATTGTGAAGAGACGATTACCGCCGACGAGCACGGCACTGCGGTATTTGTCTGTAACGGTGGCAGCGTCAGCGTCTGGGTTGTTGCTGACTAAGCGCGTTCCAGAAGCATTGACGTTATAAAAATGAAAAACCGCCCCGGCAGGCATGAGCGTGAAGTGCGCTCTGCCCGGCCGGGGCGGTTTTGTTATGGGCAATAGTTACGATTTCGCGTTGTTTTCAGTAATCGGTGTGCGCAGCAGTTGCGGTTCGATGTTCTGAATCACGGCGGCTTTGGGCTGCTTCGTGACTTCTTCCAGCGCCTGCTGACACTCGACGGTCGGACGCGCCACTTTACGCAGGGTCATCCGGTCGTAGCGCAGTTCACCATTATCCACCACCAGCGGCATGACCCGCAGCTGACGTGTCACATTGACATAATCACCGCTCAGGCGAGTCAGCTTGCCCGGCTTCGCGATGACCCGCATCCACTGACGGCAATCCAGGGTGCTGCCATCCGCATTAATAATCACACTGGCCATCGCCTTCTCGTTGATCAGGCTGCTCTGTGGGCCGACAGTTTGCCAGGTTCCCTGCAGATCGGCGGGTGCCGGTGTCTGCACCGCGTTTTCATAATCGTTGATTTGCGCACAGCCACCCAGTGCCATTGCGGCAATCAGCATCCACTTTTTCATGTTTAATCCCTAAGATCACGTCAATGGCGGCTACGTTATAATTTTTCCACCGCGTTACGCAAGATATCCGGGTGCTAAACACCCGGGAGAATCTGATTGCAGCAGATTTTAACCGGCAGCGAAATCAGCGGTAACGGTTCTGAACGGCAAATGGCTGGCAGTTTAGGTTCTTTGCCACGCCTGACAAGCGGAAGCCAACCCGTTACACTGGCGCGCTGCAACAGACTTTAAGGAATATGAATATGAAAACGCCAGAAGCGTACTATGCCCAGGCTCGCGAGATGTTTTTTACCGCGCATCCCGACTTTCAGTCTGCACTGGATGAATTAACCGAAAGTGATGCCCGTGCAGCCAACCTGTCCCTGCGACAGCTGCGCGAATGGCATGCCGAACGCATCTATGCGGCTTTTTTGCGGCAGAAGAATCTGGATGGGATGATTTTCTCTATTCAGCTGGCTGAGCCGGATAAAGCGGTGGCGGCTGACGCAATTGAGACCTATCTCAAATCTCATGCTGAGTCGCTGGGGATGAGCTGGGAAGAGTTTTGCATCAAAAATGAGCTGTAATCCGCACAGGGCAGAAGGTGCCTGTTACAAACACCTTCTGCCAGTCTTAACATGGTGGATAAAATTGTACAAAATACAGAAAACTGTATAAATTCAGATCACGACTCAGGTCGTGATTTTCCTGAACGAATAGTGCGCTTGCACTGCCTCTGGAGATGTTGCTGGATTTCCACCTCCAGAGGCGAATTTTTTCCCTGCTCTACTCTCTTTCTTCCGTAGCTTTACCCTTCACTTCGACATAACTTGCGACGGCCAGCAGACGATTAATGTGCGTCAGCAGCAGGTCAACATCAGATTGTAAAAACTCAGTGGATGATTGCGAAGCGGTCACAATGGCATCCTGCACCGTTTCTGAAATGGTCAGTGAGTTGTCCTGTTTCGCCTGCACAAGCAGCGCTGCAACCAGCAGGGATTGCGCTTCTAACTGCGCCGTCAATTCTTTCGCATCGACGTCCATCTTTGCCAGTTTTAGCAGAATATCAATTACCAGTTGTCGCATCGCGGACCTCCTGAAAAGTAAGCCGCCATTATGTCGCGATGCATGCATATTTTGCTAGTCGAAGATCGCGGTTTACGCGACATAAAATTTTACGCGAAATCAGGCGCGCCACCTTGCTACTGTTTTTATTTACAGTATTATATCTCAGCGATTTTGCCCTGAATGGATTGCCATCATGTTTGTTGAGTTAATTTATGACAAGCGCAACGTTGCCGGTTTACCGGGTGCGCGCGAGATGATTCGTGAGGAACTGGAAAAACGGGTGCATCGGGTGTTTCCTGACATTGAAGTTAAGGTTAAGCCGATGGAACGTAACGCGATAGATACGGATCTGAGTAAGAACGATAAAGCGACAGTTGCGCGGATTGTTGAAGAGATGTTCGACGAAGCGGAGATGTGGCTGGTGGCCGATTAATCCCTTAACGGCCACCACATCAGTTAGCGGGAGATGACTTAACTCTCCTGCTCACTGTGATTAATTTCAATCTCGATGTCCTGAATCGCGGCATCCAGATCTTCCAGCAGCTTACCCTGCTTATTAAGCAATGCATCGATTCGGTCGGCATTGGTCTTATCTTTATACTCACCGGCATCAAACGCCAACCACTGGCTGGAAAGGGTTTCGGTGTTGGTCTGAGCATAGTGACGCATCTCTTTTAGCTGAGAAGTCACGTCACGCAGATATTCAGTTTTGGTCTTGGTTTCTGTTGAATCGCTCATGCTAAATTTCCTTCTGGTCATTTATCCAAAGTGAGTAGGCTTAGCGGTTCATCAACCGGCCAATCAGCGGGCCTGCATTCAGGTACAAAATGTTGCCCGGAGATTTAAAACTAGTCGATAATAGCGAAGCCGCACTAAGAATAATCGGAAGTTACGGTTTCTGGCCGGGTTTTGCCGCCGTCTGCCTGCCTTCGATGACTACCTCTTTAACTTTATTCAGCGTTTTATCGGCTGTACTATCCGGTATCACATCAAGCTTATGCTGAAGTGTGGTGACTTTTTCTGTCAGCACATCAACCCTTTCATCACGCCGTGCCGCTATTGCCCGGTAATCCGCACGAATCTCCTCAACCCGCTTGTTTGCGGTGTTACTGACATAAAGAAAAATAATTGTCATCAGGATACAAATCATCGAACAACTCAGCATAATGCAGCCGATGATCACTTTGCGCCGGTATGGCAGGGATTCTTTGCCGCTATTAATCATTACCATTGCTGCGATCCTCCAGAGTTGAGATAAGCCGATCGACTTCATTACGAAATTTATCGTTCTGATCGGTTTCTGTCATTGCCAGTAAAATCCCTACCGCATTCTTGATTAACCGAAGATCGGTTTCCAGTGTCGAGATACGACGCAGATTCTTGTCGTGCCGTTCGCGTAATTCATCGTTTTCCTCCCGTATCATGAGGTTGCTCTCTTTCAGCAACACCACCTGCTCTTTGTAGCTGGTAATAATTTCGCCGCCGGCTCGATTACTGGTCACGATTGACGCGATTCCCGCCAATAATGGTTTCCAGAACAGTGCTGCTGCCCCCCCACCCAGAACTAACGCACCCATACTGGTAATCAGACTACTTTCCATGCCACACCCCTTTTTACGGTAAGGTCTCTGGAACTTACTGCGTGCTGCTTAGCCACGTCCCCCGCATGAAATTTAAGATTGCTTAAATACCAGGCTTAAGTATACTTAAGTCATTCTCAACCAAAAAGTCAAGCTTATGAAAAACGAAACGCTGGGTGACCGCATCCGACTCCGACGTAAATCACTGCAGTTAACGCAGAAGCAATTGGCACAACAGGTAAAAGTGTCCCATGTGGCCATTTCTCAATGGGAAAAAGAGGAGACGCTGCCGCGTGGTGAGAACCTGCTGCGGCTCGCCGAAGCGCTGGGATGCACACCGGCTTTTCTGATAGATGGGGATGGACCTGTTTTCAGCGAAAGCGCCTGGAGCGGCATGCACCAGATCCCACTACTTGCACAGCGCGACGTGCCGCAATGGCTGAGTGAAGCCAGTTCCGTCCGGCATGAACTGCTGATGCACAACGACATGGCGCTTTCACAGCAGAGCTTTGCATTCCGGGTAGAAGAACAGGCGATGACGCCCGCGATTCTGCGTAACGATGTGGTGATTATCGATCCCAGGCAGGCACCTCAGCCCGGCGACTGCGTGCTGGCATTGCAGCAACAGGTCGTACTGCTTCGCACCTGGCGTCAGCGCGGCAGCGAAAATGGCGTCATGCAGTTTGAACTTGCACCGGTCAATATCAATTTCCCTGAGCTACATTCAAGCCGGGATAGCCTGAAGCTGCTGGGTACGCTGGTAGAGCTACGCCGCTATCGCCAGCCATAAAAAAACCCGCCGGACGCGGGTTCACTTTTTCATTGTACAACAGTGGCCTGGCCGAACAGTTACAGGGCGTCGGTCAGTTGATCCACCACGACTTTGCCCTGCAGATCGGTCTGCATAATGCGGTAATTAACCGGCCATGAGCGGCGGGTACTCAGTTTATCGAACAGGGTTACACCGCCTTTTTTAACACCCTGGCGGTTTACAATAATCCATTCGGTGACCTCTTCCTGACCACGATTTCTCAGGCTCAGCGAGCGTTGTTCGATTAACTGATCTTCAGCTTCAATCTTTAAATGGTCTCTTAACATAATTTCTATCTCCTGGTAACGCTGGTCACTATATTCCTTTTGCTAATCCGTTCAATCGAATTTATTTATCGATGTAGTTATCGACGGGAATGTGACCTGCCGCAAGCGACATGACAGGTTTGTCCATTACTGCATCAGTGATTCCCGGTTAGCATGAACCTGCTGTACACACCCAAACATCGAAAAATGACGTGTTCAGTATGAGAGAAACTCCGATTAGCCCGCCTCTGGCGGGCTTTTTTTTCATCTTTAATCCGTTGCGTATGCGGGATGCCAGTGCTGGTCTAGACTTAAGGGACTGGATTAAAAGGAGTGAAGTATGTTTAAGCACAATACGAATGAAGAACGTAAGAAAGAAGGTGATGTCAGCAAAAGCTTGCCGGAAGCCGCGCCACATGCCGGTAATGCTTATGAGGAAGATGATCACCCTGCCACTGATGCCCCAAAGGATCATGGCGAAGTGCCGCGGAAAAATGATGACAGCCAGGATGACAAAAAAGATCCCTACAAAGCAAGCTGATGTGCGAGAGGCGCGCCCGATGGGCGCGCTGGTCAGTGTGATGATTTAATGAGTTCTGTAAGCTGATGCTGATGTTCAACCAGCCAGGCAGGAAAATATTCTGATGTGACCGGCACTATCTCCATCTTTCGCGGACGGTTCCAGATATCAATATTGTTCTCAACGCACCGCCGGATGTGATCCGGGTTGTTGAATTCAGGGCAGTTATGTTCGGTATGAGAAATCGACGCCATTTTTTCACTGATGCGCTCATCGCTCATGACCCAGGAAAAATGCCATCCTCCCTCTTTAATGACCTTTGTCCGGACATTGAGCCACTTCCGGCGCCACCAGCTTTCGCGTATCGGGGTACCCCGGCGCTTAACGTTACGCAGCAATTCCGGTTGCCCCATAAAAAAGGTACGCAGGGTTTTAAAGGTCACCATTTTTGCCAGTGTGGCACAGCGCGGTGTGCCATCGTCATTTAAAACCCGGACATTAAATTTAAAATTAAAATATTGCTGATGCAACGTTGTGCAAAGATGACGTCTGCTGAAGGCTTTAATCGCTTCGGGCCGGGGAATTTCATCGACGTCTGATACAATAATAATATCATCATCCTGCGCGCCAGCCAGTCCCTGCATAATCTGATTGCGTGCAGTGGATTCATTTTCCCAGGGGTCTGTCTCGCCCGCTTTAACCAGAGAGCTATTCGATTTAAACGCCTGTTGATAAAACACAGGCGCAATATCGTTAACGACATAAATAATTTTGTCGCGAAAACGAGCGAACTTCTCAATATCAAAATGAAGCTTTTCCCGACGTTTTCCGGTAAAGGTATAGCGTGATTCCACAATCACAAACCGGTCAACAACATGCTCAAGCGTGTTCAGACGCATTTCAAGCAGGATATCTTCGTCATAGTATAAGAAACAGTCATAAATCATAATAATCAGAGGCACTTAAGAAGAAAAATTTTCATCGGCAGACCTCTGTACATCAAGCATAACAGAGGTGAAGTGACCTGTTTATGAGCCTGATTCAGGTAAGCCTGATGGATGGAGTCATTTGCTGCGTTAAACTTTCCGTGTTTATAGTAAGCCGGCTAACAATATAGCAATGAAATAAAATAATATTGAGGTTCAGGCTTATTCGCTGCTTTATTTATCAGGCCGGATGTTACATTTACTCAGCAACGCTAGCAATATTAAGCGCCATTTTTTGATTGAAAAAGAGCGGAGCAGACGAATTCCGGATATTATCATTCGACAAAATAATCATGTTGGTTTAGCCGATGAAGAAGATAATTATTGCCCTGAGCCTGACTCTGCTGGGTGGATGCGTGGATATGGGACGGGTTGGGTTGCACCCGGAAACGAAAATCGCTTATTTTGACGGTCATCCTTATCAGGTTGAATCCTGCCTTACCGTAGCGGCACAGGATCGGAGACTCTATCTTGAGCAGGATGATCCGCTGCCTGCTGGTGAGAAGCGGTTTAACCTGGTGCAGGATAATGAAACAGTCGCCTGGGTTGAAATGTCAAAGTTCAGTCATCATCAGACCAGCGCGACGTTTTACTATGACCCAAAAGCACCGGAGATAAGCGCATCCGTTTCAGCCATTATTGCGGCGTGTAAAACATCGCTTTAGTGGCATTGTAAGAATGGCATGGTAAGTCGCTAAAATATTGAGCTCAGTTGTCAGGTCAGCAGGAATACCAGTACTTGCCTGACAACCTCAATCACTCATCTCAACGAAAATTTTAATCAGGCCCACTTCAGGTTTCTGACACTTGCAGAAGTGTGCATGACCTATTTTGCCGGTTCGCAATCATAGTCACCCCGGATACGGATCTGACTCTGGCTGGTGCGAACGATTTCCGCTCTCAATAATCCTTTGCCATTCCGTGTCGTCTGCTCCATTTCCACCATACCCGGCGCTTTGCTGTTTTTAACCAGCAGTTTGACCGTGGCATTGTCGTAATCACCCTTCTCTTTCGCAAACGTCACCTTCTGCGTTTTTGCCCGCTCCCCGTTCACGGAGAACCAGCCGCTTTTGTCTGCCTTAAGGTAGAACGGCCCGCATTGCGTCGCGGCAAAGGCTGGAACTGTTAAGCCGATTAACGATGCGATAAGGATGATTTTTTTAAGCATGGGGTGGCGTCCTGCTGGTGGGTGATGAGCCGGCTGCGCCGAAGAGTGAGTTCCCTGCTGCACGACTCGTAATAAAAAGCAGTATAGTCAATGACGCCTGCATCATAAGCAGTAAAGGGTCATAGACTCAATTAAGGAATCGGCTTTTATGCTGCCATTACACACCCTAATCCGCGACTACGCTGATGTACTTAGATCAGCGTGACTTGCTCACTACGACGGTATATTCATAATTTCACTTTGAAGATCATAGCCTTTAAAATAATGCAGGCTGAAGCGTGGTTTTACAGAGACATACTACAAGTCACAAACTGCCGGGGTGGCGGTTTTGAGGTGATTTGCGGTATTTTTTTGTGCTACGGCTAAATGATAGGCCTGCCTGGCTCAGGCATGGAAACTATCCCGGCCGTTACTTTGCCCGGCACGATAATTCCGTCCATGCCCTCTCCGTCGATCGTCTCACCGTCGGAAGTAATAATCCCTGTTTTGAACAGTCTGCCCAATTGCGGAAACTCGTCGAGCTGGAACGTGACTTTATCGCCTGGTACACGCTTCGTTGATTTGTCTGCCAGCACGAACCCGTCAGGCATCTCAATCAGCACCATGTTATTACGGTGAGACATCAGGATGTCGTTCAGATCGAGACGGCGCTCAATGTAGTCCGTTGCTGGTGATGGAAATCCTATGTCAGATACTCCCGTTCGGATTGGACTGCTGATACGTCTTCGCTTCCCTCTCTTGCGTGGACACGTCACGAAATGTCGTTGTATTCGTTTTTACCCATTGATGCACCTCACGCAGGCTGAAGTGCCAGTTAACGCGTTCAAACTAATGCACAAACTCTAGGGTAGTGACGAAGTAGTATCCTAATGGGTATCGTTTTATCGCGCTGGAAAATGCGTCTTTGATTTCATAATCTCGCAGCATGATAAATCCTCCTCTGATAGATACTATATGGTTAATCAGCAATATCGATCGGTATGATTAATCAAGGCGGAACAGGTCACAGATTTGTAAAGGGGTTGATCGGGAAGTGTTTTTAATCGGCCGGTCATGGTGATGGGTGACTAATCTCAATTGACCCGCCCCGTAACCTTCTCAGGCAGGAGAGGTTAAGTCATTGCTCGGTCGCCGGGCTTTTTTATGATCATGCAACATGTAAGCGATTTTTTGTTTTGCACTACAAAAGTTTCACGTACCCTAACATGCAGATTTATAGTTTATTCGAGATATACGATGAACCCAAGGCATTACGATTTCATTGATTCTTTAAGAGGCATAGCTGCGCTAAGTGTTCTAATCGTGCACTTAGGTAGGCTTACAACACCGAAGATAGATGTTCCGGCATGGATATTCCCACTGACTGACATAGGCGGTACTGGTGTATTATTATTCTTCGTTCTAAGTGCGTTCACCTTATCGCTTTCCATGAACTCAAGGAAGGATGAATCCAATCCTCTAAGAAATTATTTCATTCGTCGATTCTTCAGAATAGCTCCACTTTTTTACGTAGTAATGATTACTACCTACTTCAGAGATATCTATGTTTTTGGCGTATGGCAACCATGGAGCGAAGTACTTAAGAGTACATTTTTTGTTCTAAACTTTTTCCCCGGTAGTGAGCAGGGATTTGTTTGGGCTAGCTGGACCATTGGCGCTGAAATGGCGTTCTATGTCATCTTTCCATTAGTCTTTATGTTATCCAGAAGTTTGAGTAGTTCGTTAATGATCTTGCTTTTATCCTTCATAATTAGATGGGCTTGGAAGCTATTTATTTTTAACATGATGGGAACTACTGAGGCTTCCACATTTTACTCAACAAGCATCCTGCATCATCTACCACATTTCATTATGGGGATTGTAACCTATCACATTTATGAGGCTACCAAAGATAAGAGTTTAAATAGAATTGCTTGCTTGGTATTTTTACTGGCTATGCCAGCATTGATCTTTACGTTAATCGCTTACAAAGTAATTAGCTATAACATCCTTGGGGATAGAAGCACTTCATGCTCGTTATTATTCTCTATGCTTTTAATCGGAGTCTCAAGGGTTCCATTTAAAGCAGTTGTAAATAAATTTACCATGTATGTTGGCAAAGTTAGTTACTCTGTTTACCTTATACATGCTAATGTAATTTATTTTGCTGGATCTTACATATCTTCCTTACTTGAAGGGCATATTTATAATGGATGGGCTTATGTTCTTTGCCTGCTGTCGGTCCTGACTATAACTCTGACATTATCAACTTTGAGCTATGAGATGATAGAAAAAAAAGGAAATAGACTAGGCAGAAACTTCATTGGATGGCTCAACCAGCGCAAAATGAAATCTCAGGAATGCTAAAAAAAGTGCTTGGGCAAGCCCTCACTTTTTATGGCTTGACGAGCCATGATATATTCTCATCTATATCATGCTTCCACACCTGAAAATGTTGGGCTTTCGAAAGAAGAAATACTTAACAATTTAATAAAAAACTTACCTTTAATAATCATTTAAACTTTAACTTTAAGAACTCATCGCTACCCACCATGTTAACAAGAAAAAGATGAAGGTAAGAAACATTTAACTTAAAAAATAAAAATTAGATAAGGTTTCTCTATACCAGCA
This sequence comes from Pantoea sp. WMus005, assembly GCF_013415305.1. Classification (GTDB taxonomy): domain Bacteria; phylum Pseudomonadota; class Gammaproteobacteria; order Enterobacterales; family Enterobacteriaceae; genus Pantoea; species Pantoea rara. The sequence goes on along the minus strand of NZ_JACBXU010000001.1, from coordinate 706,523 downwards.
TTATTCCTAATATGTCAAATGCATCACTATTCTAACACTAGTCTAATTACCCCAAATTTATCTTAGTAAAATCAAACCAGATCACGACCTTAATAAAGTTCACTTATCGGCATCAGGCCCCGCTTACAAGGAGCGCATGAACCAGCAGATTATCCCAATGGAAGCGGAGATGCAGCGGCCTGAGAACCAGCGAGAGAATTTCAAAGAGAGATTGCATTATTACAGGAACGTTGCGCTGCAATTCCCGCACGGCACGGACCCGGTTTATTTCAAAGAGGAAGGGAAATGATTGAGATATTGTACTTTGATGAAAATAGAGAACCGACTGTTTATCAAAGTAACTAAATAGGTGACTCCGTAAGGATCGAACAAAAGAGCGGCGAATTTCATATAACTGATATAGAGAAATTTACGCCGTAGGTTGATCCGGGCAAAGTTGAAAAATCATATTACGTTTCTTCGTTTTACAAGTTAAGCCTGGAAGAAGTCACCAGAGCAATCAGGCTTAAGAACGTCAAGCCTATCTAAAACTCACTACAAGAACCTCGCTACGGTGGGGTTTTTATTATCTGGAGACTGATATGCACGCAGATATTATGGATGAAGCTGCAGAGCGCGAGCAGCAGATGATTGAGATTGCCCTGGCAAACCGCAAGCATCCGGAGATGGTGTTTACGGGCGCCTGCTATTACTGCTAAGGGGTGGTGCAGGCGGAATGCTTCTGCGACGAGGATTGCCGGAGCGATTACGAGGGCAGTGAGCATGCAAAGCAGCACCGCAGAGTTGCTTCAGCCTGACGCAGGAGAATGCGCTTAGGGCGGTAGCGTGTAAGTACAGGAACGAAATCATTAATGTTATAGATGGCAGGCCCAGGAAAGAACACGACCGCATCATCACATCACTTCTCGATAAACACGCCAAATCAATCATCGCCCTGCCGCCTGATACGTTTTCAGCCAAGCTATGGCTGAGCTATTACGTGTGGCAGGTAGATAAGGAGGCAGCCTCTGCAAAATGAACACCACATGCGACGAAATCACCCCGGGCGAGATCTTAGTTGACCTCGCCCTTTTTATTGCCCTGATTAATACGTGGCCCTGGCCGCCAAAGGAGTAGATATGGAAAGCATTGTTCAGCTGATGCCGAGCAAGTGGGTATCTGAATCAGTGCTGATGACCATCACCGGCATGAAGAAGAACACCATTAAGACTGCCCGCGAAGTGTCATGGATGGAGGATCGCGAATACAAGCACGTTTCGCCCGATGGCTCGCCGCGTGATAACAGCATGTGCTTTTATGACTGGAAGGCTATCCGGTCAGTCATGCAGAAAGATATCCTCAATCTCCGTATTGAGCTTCTGAATGGCAGCTACTTTACCGGCAGGAAGATGAATATCGAAAAGAAAGGCAGGACGGCGGCAACGGTTAACTCCAGCATGGCAGACCTGAAAGCGATCTTCGACTTTGCTCATGGCAACGGGTATATAGAGGCAAACGCGATGACGGGCATCAAGCCTCTGAAGAAGTCCAGTAAGCGGCCGGACCCGATTACGCGGGAAGAGGCCCCTCGCCTCATCGCAGCATGCTCAACACGTCAGACGTCAAACATGTGGGCACTCGCCATCCTGACGGGATTACGCCATGGCGAGATATGCGCGCTGGCGTGGGAGGATGTAGACCCTGAAGCGAAGAAGCTGACAGTCAGCCGCAACCTGACGCCGCAGGGTTTATTCACGCCGCCGAAGACGGAAGCGGGAAACCGCGTCATCTGTCTTATAGACGCAGCCGTTGATATTCTGCGTGATCAAAGGGAGTTGCCTCAGATGTATCCTCAGACCTCATTCACCTTTCATACCTGAGAGTATGGAGAGCGTATTAATGATCAGTCCCATCATACGTTCGCCTGCTGGGCGCTCTCAGCAGGCGCAAACCCGAACTACATTGCATCGCAAATGGGGCACTCCGATGCGCAGATGATGTACCGGGTTTATGGCGCCTGAATGTCAGAGAACAATACCGACCAGCTATCGCTCATCAACATGAAAATGCGCGATCTTGTGCTACATACGTGCTCTACTCAAGTGGCAGTATGATAAACCTCAACATCTTCAGACAGTTACCCGCCTAAACCTGCATATTCATAATTTCACTGTACGCCGACACCAGCTTGTTCCTGACCTGAATCCCCATCTGCATTGAGATTGAAGATTTCTGCAGATCGACCATCACATCATTCAGGGCGATACCGGGTTTCCCCATCTCAAAATCCTGCGCCTGGGTGCGTGCGGTGGTTTGCGTCTCGCTGATCTTATCCAGCGCGGCTTTCATGGTCGCGCCGAAATCGATCTGATTAGGGGATTCACTGCTGCGGTTACTGGCCTGCAGTGAGGTCGCCTGTAGCTGCTGCAGTACGCCATCAATTGCCTGAATGGACATGAACGATACCTTATAAAGAGGGTGATATTTTTGATGTGAGCAAAAGTTAGCACGTTGTCAATGAGACAAAGCCGCTAAATGACATCAAAAACCCTACCTTATCCAGCCATCGAATTTTGGTTATCACTTAATAATGCCTGGCATTGAAGTGGAAATTTTATCTACGCAGGTCAGGGAGTCTGTTTTGCCATCTCAACTTACCCGGTCAATTACGTCAGGCAGGAAACGGTCATGAATGCGAGTACAGCCGCCACAACAGAACAAGAAAAGAAAGGCTTCGGTGACCTGTTTGCTAGCCTGCGCGCAAATCCGCGTATTCCTTTAATCATCGCCGCTGCTGCCGTCATGGCAATTGTGGTCGCGATGGTGCTCTGGGCGAAACAGCCATCGTATAGCGTCCTTTATAACAACCTCACTGATGAGGATGGCGGTGCCATCGTCACGCAGCTGACAGCGATGAACATCCCCTATCGCTTCGCCGAAAACGGCGGCGCATTAATGGTGCCTGAAGCCAACGTGCATGAGCTGCGTCTGCGTCTGGCTCAGCAGGGTCTGCCGAAAGGCGGTTCAGTTGGCTTTGAGCTGCTGGATAAAGAGAAGTTCGGTATCAGCCAGTTCAGCGAGCAGGTTAACTACCAGCGTGCGCTGGAAGGCGAACTGGCCCGCACCATCGAATCGCTCGGCCCGGTCAAAAGCGCCCGCGTTCATCTGGCGATGCCAAAACCGACCTTATTTGTTCGTGAGCAGAAAGCGCCATCCGCCTCTGTCACCTTAACGCTGCAGCCTGGCCGTGCGCTGGATGAAGGTCAGATTCAGGCCATCGCCCACATGGTTTCAAGCAGCGTCGCCGGTTTACCACCGGGCAACGTGACGGTCGTCGATCAGACCGGTCGTCTGCTCACCCGCTCTGATTCTGCCGGTCGCGACCTGAATGATGCGCAGCTGAAGTACTCTTCTGAAGTTGAAGCGCGTTACCAGCAACGTATTGAAGCAATCCTGAATCCGATTCTCGGCCAGGGCAATGTGCATGCGCAGGTTACCGCGCAGATTAACTTCGACACCAGCGAGCAGACTGACGAGAAATATCAGCCTAACGCGAACCCGTCGAACTCAGCGATTCGTTCGCGTCAGACCAGCACCAGCGATCAGTCAGGCAGCCCTTATCCGGGCGGCGTACCGGGCGCACTGTCTAACCAGCCTGCGCCAGCCAACACCGCGGCGGTGACGACGCCTAACAACAATGCAGCCAACGGTCAGGCCGCGAATGGTCAGAACAACGCAGCGAACAACGCTAACCAGACCACCAGCACTGCACCGGCCAGCTCAGGACCCACTAACTCGCGTCGTGATGACACGGTGAACTACGAGCTGGATCGCACCATCCGTCATACCAAGGTCAATGTCGGCGACGTACAGCGTCTGTCGGTGGCGGTGGTGGTGAACTTCCGTGCAGATGATAAAGGCAAAGCCGTTGCGCTGAACGAACAGCAGCTGAAGCAGATTGAGGACCTGACCCGCGAAGCGATGGGCTACTCCCAGACGCGTGGTGACAGCATCAACGTGGTGAACTCGCAGTTCAATACGACTGAGCCAGTGACCGCAGACCTGCCCTTCTGGCAACAGCAGTCCTTCTTTGATCAGCTGATGAACGCCGGTAAGTGGCTGTTGATTGCCCTGGTAGCCTTCATCCTCTACCGCAAACTGGTTCGTCCGCACCTGGTTCGCAAGCAGGCCGCAGAGAAAGCCGCTGCTGAAGCCATTGCCGCTCGTGCGACAGAGCAGCCGGAAGAAGAAGCCTTTAATGTGCAGCTCAGCAAAGATGAGCTGGATCAGGAACGTAAGTCTAACAACCGCATGAGCGCAGAAGTGATGAGTCAACGCATCCGCGACATGTCAGAAAACGATCCGCGCGTTGTAGCGCTGGTAATTCGCGAATGGATGAGTAAAGAGCTATGAGTCTGACCGGAACCGAAAAAAGCGCCATCCTCATGATGACCATTGGCGAAGAGCGCGCCGCGGAAGTTTTCAAACACCTGAACCAGCGTGAAGTGCAACATCTGAGCGCCTCGATGGCCAACATGCGTCAGGTGTCCCATAAACAGCTGACCGAAGTACTGCGCGAGTTCGAAGCGGATGCTGAACAGTTCGCGGCGTTGAGTCTGAACTCGAACGAATACCTGCGTTCAGTGCTGACTCGTGCCCTGGGCGAAGAGCGCGCCTCCAGCCTGCTGGAGGACATTCTCGAAACACGCGAAACCACCAGCGGTATGGAAACGCTCAACTTTATGGAACCGCAGGCCGCCGCCGACCTTATTCGCGACGAGCATCCACAGATTATCGCGACCATCCTGGTGCACCTCAAGCGTGCCCAGGCGGCCGATATCGTGGCGCTGTTCGACGAACGTCTGCGTCACGATGTGATGCTGCGTATCGCGACCTTCGGTGGTGTGCAGCCAGCCGCGCTGGCCGAACTGACCGAAGTACTGAACGGCCTGCTGGATGGCACCAACCTCAAGCGCGCGAAGATGGGCGGCGTGAGAACGGCAGCCGAGATCATCAACCTGATGAAAACGCAGCAGGAAGAAGCCGTTATCGAAGCGGTACGCGACTTCGATGGCGAACTGGCACAGAAAATTATCGACGAGATGTTCCTGTTCGAAAACCTGGTGGCCGTGGACGACCGCAGCATCCAGCGTCTGTTGCAGGAAGTGGAGTCCGAGCAGCTGCTGGTCGCACTGAAAGGTGCCGAACAGCCATTGCGCGAGAAGTTCCTCAAAAACATGTCAGCCCGTGCGGCCGACATCCTGCGCGACGATCTGGCCAACCGCGGTCCGGTGCGTATGTCCGCAGTGGAAAACGAACAGAAAGCGATCCTGCTGGTGGTACGCCGCCTGGCCGAATCTGGCGAGATGGTGATTGGTGGTGGCGAGGAAACTTATGTCTGATGCATTTTCTGCGCGCCCCTGGCAGCTGTGGCAGCCCACTGATTTAGGCCGTTTCGACGAGCCTGCTGAACCGGAGCTGCAACCCGAAATTTACGAACCTCAGGAGGGCGTTGATGAGCAGCAACAGCAGCTCGAACGCCTGCAGCAGCAGATGCGCAAAGAGGCACAGAGCCAGGGTTACAACGAAGGCTATCAGCAGGGTGTAACCGAAGGTCAGAAAGCAGGTTATGACGCCGGTTTTCAGCAGGGTCTGGCTGATGCCCAGCAGCAGCAGGCGCCCCTTCAGGCGCGGATGCAGCAGCTGGTAACGGAATTCCAGAACACGCTGGAATCGCTGGACAGCGTCATCGCTGCCCGTCTGATGCAGCTGGCGCTGGAAGCGGCTCGCTCGGTCATTGGCCAGGCGACCACAGTAGATGGCACCGCCCTGCTGCGCCAGATTCAGGGTTTACTGCAGCAGGAACCGATGTTCAGCGGCAAACCGCAACTGCGTGTTCACCCGGATGATTTACAGCGCATTGAGCAGACCCTGGGGCCAACGCTGGATCTGCACGGCTGGCGCCTGATTGCTGACAGCACCCTCCATCCTGGCGGCTGCAAACTCAGCGCAGAAGATGGCGACCTGGATGCCAGCGTCGCGACGCGCTGGCAGGAACTCTGCCGTCTTGCTGCACCTGGAGAAATTTAATGACCACCCGTCTGAATCGCTGGCTTGGCTCGCTCGACGCCTTTGAGAAACGTATCGCCCAGGTGCAGCCGGTGCGCCGCTATGGCCGCCTGACCCGCGCCACCGGCCTGGTGCTGGAAGCGACCGGCTTACAGCTGCCGCTGGGTGCGACCTGCGTGATCGAACGCAACGATGGCAAAACCATCAGCGAAATCGAAAGCGAAGTGGTGGGATTCAATGGTCAGAAGTTGCTGATGATGCCACTGGAAGAAGTGGACGGCATCTTACCGGGTGCGCGGGTCTATGCGCGCCAGAATGGTGAGAACCCGCAGGCGGGTAAACAGATGATGCTGGGCCCGGAACTGCTGGGCCGCGTACTCGATGGCAGCGGCCGACCGCTGGATGGTCTGCCGTCACCGGATACCGGCTATCGCGCACCGCTGAACACCCCGCCGTTTAACCCGCTGCAGCGTACGCCGATTACCGACGTGCTGGATACCGGCGTGCGGGCGATCAACGCCCTGCTGACGGTGGGTCGCGGGCAGCGTATGGGCCTGTTCGCCGGTTCCGGCGTGGGTAAAAGTGTTTTGCTGGGCATGATGGCGCGTTACACCAAAGCCGACGTGATTGTGGTCGGTCTGATTGGCGAACGTGGCCGTGAAGTAAAAGATTTTATCGAGAACATTCTCGGTGCTGAAGGCCGCGCCCGTTCGGTGGTCATCGCCGCGCCGGCTGACGTGTCGCCGCTGCTGCGTATGCAGGGTGCGGCTTACGCCACCCGTATTGCAGAAGATTTTCGCGACCGCGGCAAGCATGTGTTGCTGATTATGGATTCCCTGACCCGCTACGCCATGGCGCAGCGTGAGATCGCCCTGGCCATCGGTGAACCGCCCGCAACCAAAGGCTATCCGCCTTCCGTGTTCGCCAAACTGCCTGCGCTGGTTGAGCGTGCCGGTAACGGCATCGACGGCGGCGGCTCGATTACCGCCTTTTATACCGTACTGACCGAAGGCGATGATCAGCAGGACCCGATTGCAGACTCCGCGCGCGCTATTCTCGACGGCCACATTGTGCTGTCGCGTCGTCTGGGCGAAGCCGGCCACTATCCGGCCATTGATATTGAAGCCTCGATCAGCCGTGCGATGACCTCGCTGATCGATGAGAACCATTATGCGCAGGTGCGCCAGTTCAAGCAGTTGCTCTCCAGCTTCCAGCGTAACCGCGATCTGGTCAGCGTCGGGGCCTATGCAGCCGGCAGCGATCCGATGCTCGATAAAGCGATCACGCTCTATCCACAGATGGAAGCCTTCCTGCAACAGGGCATCTTTGAGCGCAGCGATTACGACGACGCCAGCCTGCATCTGCATGCGCTGTTTGGCTAGTCACACGAATTAACACGAGGTAACGGCAATGAAAACTGCAAATGCCATTGATACGCTGCGCGACTTAGCGGAGCAGGATCTCGAACGTGCCGCCATCTATTTAGGCGATATGCGTCGCGGCCAGCACGCCGCTAACGAGCAGCTGACGATGCTGCTCGATTATCAGGACGAGTATCGCAATAAGCTCAACGATGATATGTCATCCGGTATCGCCAGCACCCGCTGGACGAACTACCACCAGTTTATTCAGACGCTGGAAAAAGCGATTGAGCAGCACCGCAACCAGCTTAATAACTGGAATCAGCGACTGGAGCAGGCACTGATTAACTGGCGCGACAAACAGCAACGGCTCAACGCCTATCAGACTCTGATTACGCGGGCAGCGGAAAATGCATTACGACAGGAAAACCGTCTCGATCAGAAACGGATGGATGAATTTGCCCAACGGGCCGCATCGAGGAGAGGCGAATGATTACGCTGCCAAACATTGCCATGAAAGCGTCGGTTAAAACTAACGCGGAACCATCAGTCTCAACCGACCTTGCTGTGGGTGAAAATGCCCTGCCTGAGGACTTTCTGACTGCGCTGGGAAACCAGCTGATCGGCCTGGCAAAACAGCATGGGAAAGTGGCACAAACCGCTGACACTAAAGCAGAAACTGTCGATGATGCCCGCCCTAAGGCGCCCCTGAATGCGCTGATGGCGGCGCTGGATAATCCAGCTGCGCTGACCGCCCTGTTTAAACCTGAAAATATTAAAGCTGGGTCAAAATCAGCCGATGATAAAGACAAGCCGGACGTGGCACCTTTAAGCGCCACCGACATGCAGAATGTGCAGGCGTTGTTCGCCATGTTACCCGGTGCGGTGACGCCGACAGCGCCGCCTTCGACCCCGGTCAGCAGTGAGGCGGGCGAGCTGATTGCCCAGACCGACACCGGCCGGAAAAGTCAGACTTCGCTGGCACAACTGCTGACCAGCGCACAGCCGGGCCATGCAGAAAGTGATGATGAGAAGGCTGAAGTCAGAAGCGATGCACAGAGCAAACCTGCCGTCACCACTGCCGCCAGCGACAGCAAACCTGGCGTCACGGCTGCCGCCAGCCAGAGCAACACTGCCGCGCAGAGTGCAGCCAGCAATGGCCTGACGCTTGATAGCAGCTTCCAGCAGGCACTGAGCAACATGGTTAAGCAGGATGATCAGGGTGCGATTAAAGCCAGTACCAGCGACAGCACGATCAACGCGATGCCCGTCGCCACCGCCAGCAGCCTGCCTGCTCCGGTGACCGCCTCCGCGACCATCAGCACCCCGTCAACGCCGACGCTGAACTCACAGCTGGGCAGCGACGAGTGGCAGCAGGCGCTGAGTCAGCAGATTGTGATGTTCAGTCGCAACGGCCAGCAGAACGCAGAGTTGCGTTTACATCCGGCAGACCTTGGCGCTATCCAGATCAGCCTGAAACTGGATAACGATCAGGCACAAATTAATCTGGTTTCCGGCCATAGCCACGTCAGAGCGGCACTGGAAGCCGCGATACCGCAGCTGCGCAGCGCGCTGGCAGAAAGCGGTATCAACCTGGGCGAGAGTCAGGTGAGCAGTGACAGTTCCGCGCAGGGCCAGCAATTCCAGCAGCAACAGGAGGCGCGCCGCGATGGACAGCATGGCCGCTTCTCCCTCACCCAGGACAGTGACACCGACATTACGCCGATCGCCGTTCCCGCTGCCCTTCAGGCTCGCGTCAGCGGCAATAGCGCCGTCGATACTTTCGCCTGACAGCGGCAAACGCTGAAGGTAAGCGTAAAACCCGCGTCTTATCTACCCATTGGTTTGACTTAAGACGCGGATAATCTGTCTCGTGAGCCGAGAGGCTTGCCTATAATTCACAGGAAGTAACTGCACCATGTCTGATAACGCGAAAGCAAAAGGCAGCAAACGTAAACTCTTAATACCAGTGTTGCTCATTTTGACGCTGGCCGCTTGCAGCGTGGCAGGCTATGCAGTCTGGCGAATGATGAATAAACATGAGGGCGATAAGCCTGAGGTGGCGAAAGTTGAACCGCCTCCCGCTCCGGTCTTTTTTGCACTTGATACATTTACGGTTAACCTGGTCAATCCCGATAACGATCCTGACCGCGTGCTCTACGTAGGCTTTACCCTGCGTCTGGCCGATGAGGATACCCGACGTCGGATGAATGACTATCTGCCTGAGGTGCGCAGCCGTTTGCTGCTGCTGCTCTCGCGTCAGAGTGCTGCGGCGCTGGCGACAGAGCAAGGAAAGCAGGCGCTTGTTGAACAAATCAAACAGGCGCTGACACCCCCGCTGGTAAAAGGTCAACCTCCGCAGGCTGTAAACGACGTGCTGTTTACTGCCTTCATTTTGAGGTGAATCAATGGGCGATAGCATTCTCTCCCAGGCTGAAATTGACGCCCTTTTAAACGGCGACAGCGGCAGCGCGGAAGAAGAAAAGAAACAAAACGGACCGGAAGGCGATATACGTCCTTACGATCCGAATACCCAGCGCCGTGTGGTTCGCGAGCGTTTGCAGGCGCTGGAGATTATTAATGAGCGTTTTGCCCGTAGTTTCCGTATGGCGCTGTTTAACCTGCTGCGCCGTAGCCCGGATATCAGCGTCGGGGCGATCAAGATTCAGCCGTATCATGAGTTTGCCCGCAATCTGCCGGTGCCAACCAACCTGAATCTGATCCACCTGAAGCCGCTGCGCGGCACCGCGCTGGTGGTGTTTTCACCGAGCCTGGTGTTTATCGCTGTCGACAACCTGTTTGGTGGTGACGGACGTTTTCCGACTAAAGTCGAAGGCCGTGAGTTCACCCATACCGAGCAGCGCGTGATTCGCCGCATGCTGAAGCTGGCGCTGGATGGTTACAGCGATGCATGGAAGGCCATTTATCCTCTGGACGTCGAGTATGTACGTTCAGAGATGCAGGTTAAGTTCACCAACATCACCACTTCACCGAACGACATCGTGGTTAACACGCCGTTCCAGGTGGAGATTGGTAACCTGGTGGGTGAGTTTAATATCTGCATCCCGTTTTCAATGATTGAACCGCTGCGCGAGCTGCTGGTGAACCCACCGCTCGAAAACTCCCGTCAGGAAGATAACCACTGGCGCGACAACCTGGTCAAACAGGTGCAGCACTCTGAGCTGGAACTGATTGCTCACTTTGCCGAAACCTCACTGCGTCTGTCACGGATTTTGCAGCTGAAACCCGGTGATGTGCTGCCGATTGAGAAGCCGGAACGTATTATCGCGCATGTCGATAGTGTCCCGGTATTAACCAGCCAATATGGCACGATGAATGGTCAGTACGCACTTCGTGTTGAACACCTGATTAACCCGATTTTGAATTCGCTGAACGAGGAACAGCCCCATGACTGACAGTAATAAACCGTCTGACGATGTCTCTGCGGACGATCTGTGGGCTGAAGCGATGAATGAGCAGGTCGGCAGCAGCAGTGCGCCGCAGACCGAAGACGTCTTCAAATCATTCGACAGCGGCAATGTCGCTGGATCGCTGCAGGATATCGATCTGATTATGGATATCCCGGTAAAACTTACCGTGGAACTGGGTCGCACCAAAATGACCATCAAAGAGCTGCTGCGTCTCGCGCAGGGTTCCGTGGTGTCACTGGATGGCCTGGCGGGTGAACCGCTGGATATACTGATCAACGGCTACCTGATTGCGCAGGGTGAAGTCGTGGTTGTGAACGACAAATATGGCGTTCGCATCACTGACATCATCACCCCTTCTGAACGTATGCGTCGTCTGAGTCGCTAAGAGTCACATTATGAATAGCCAGAATCAAACACTGCAACCGGCTGCACCGCACGCTCAGGCGATCTCGACCGGCTCTATGCTGGCTCAGGTCAGCAGCGTGTTAGCCGTGATTATCTTATTGATTCTGGCCTGCGCCTGGCTGGCGCGCCGTGTCGGCTTCGCGCCGAAAAAGGTCAGCAGCCAGGAGCTTAAACTCACCGCCAGCGTCTCTGTAGGCCAGCGTGAGCGGGTGGTGATTATCGATACCCCCGATGCCCGTCTGGTGCTGGGCGTCACCGCACAGCAGATTACCCATCTGCATACGCTGCCGCCGGGTGAACCGGTCTCTGTGACGCCAGTAAACAGTGCGCCACAGGATTTTCGTCAGCTGTTACAGAATCTGGTTAAACGTCCCGGAAAACCACAATGATGCGTCGACTGCTTCCTTTATTGCCACTGCTGTTACTGGCACCGGTTGCCCATGCCCAGCTGCCGGGCCTGGTGAGTCACTCACTGCCGAATGGCGGTCAGAGCTGGTCACTGCCGGTACAGACGCTGGTCTTTATCACTGCGCTGACTTTTATTCCGGCCGTGCTGCTGATGATGACCAGTTTCACCCGTATCATCATTGTGTTTGGTCTGTTGCGTAACGCCCTGGGCACGCCATCAGCGCCGCCTAACCAGGTGCTGCTCGGACTGTCATTGTTTCTGACCTTCTTTATTATGGCGCCGACCTTCGACAAAATTTATCAGGACGCCTACCTGCCGTTCAGTCAGGACAAGATCAGCATGGAGGTGGCGATTGATAAGGGTGCTCAGCCGCTGCGCGAGTTTATGCTGCGCCAGACCCGCGAAGCGGATTTAGCCTTGTTTGCACGTCTGGCGAATACCGCCCCGATTGCGGGTCCTGAAGCGGTGCCAATGCGTATTCTGCTGCCTGCTTATGTAACCAGCGAGCTGAAGACCGCGTTTCAGATTGGCTTTACCGTGTTTATCCCGTTCCTGATTATTGACCTGGTCGTTGCCAGCGTGCTGATGGCACTGGGGATGATGATGGTCCCGCCAGCGTCTATCGCGCTGCCGTTTAAACTGATGCTGTTTGTTCTGGTCGATGGCTGGCAACTGCTGGTCGGTTCACTGGCACAAAGCTTCTACTCCTGATCCCCCTTTTCTTACCGGAGCAACACATGACACCCGAATCAGTAATGGTAATGGGACAGGAAGCGATGCGCGTCGCCCTGATGCTGGCCGCCCCGCTGCTGCTGGCAGCCCTGGTCAGCGGTCTGCTGATCAGCCTTATCCAGGCTGCGACCCAGGTCAACGAACAGACCTTATCCTTTATTCCTAAGATCCTGGCGGTAGCGACTACCGGTATCATTGCCGGCCCGTGGATGCTGAATCTGCTGCTGGACTATATCCGTACCGTCTTTACCAACCTGCCTTACATCATCGGCTGATGATTACTCTCGATAGCAGCCAGCTGGTTCAATGGGTCAGTCAGTTCTTCTGGCCTCTGGTGCGCATCATGGCGTTGTTCGCCACCGCACCGATCCTCAATGAACGATCTATCAGCAAGCGTGTCAAAATCGGTCTGGCGGTGATGATCACCTGGCTGGTGATGCCGCTGTTACCGGCTGTTAACGTCACCCTGTTCTCACCGCCCGGCTTTTTGCTACTGATTCAGCAGATGTTGATTGGTATTGCGCTCGGCTTCACTATGCAGTTCGCTTTTGCTGCTGTGCGCCTTGCCGGTGAAGTGATTGGGTTGCAGATGGGCATCTCGTTTGCCACCTTTTTCGATCCAGGCAGCCGTCTTAACATGCCGGTACTGGCCCGTTTTCTCGACATGCTGGCGATGCTGCTGTTCCTGACCTTTAACGGACACTTGTGGCTGATTTCGCTGCTGGTGGACAGTTTTCATACACTGCCGATTGGCGGTGAGCCGATAAATGCCAATGCGTTTATGGCGCTGGTGAAGTCAGGCGGATTAATTTTCCTTAATGGCATGATGTTAGCGCTGCCGTTAATCGTTTTGTTACTCATGGTAAATCTGGTACTGGGTTTGTTAAACCGTGTTTCACCACAGTTATCAATCTTCGCAATTGGCTTCCCGATTACCTTATCAGTCGGAATTTTAACCATCAGCTTGCTGATGCCCCTGCTAGCCCCGTTCTGTGAGCGTTTGTTCGGTGAAATATTCGATTTACTCGCCCTGTTTCTGACCGAACTATCCCGTCCCTGAACATTAAGTTTCTAACTATCTTCGTACATAGACACTTAAGTATCGCAAAACCATCCATGCATTTTCAGAACCATGTTTTCCAGAATGCAACTAAGGAAATTCTGATAAATGTGCAGAGAGTCTGAAAATAATTCTTATTAAACCTGGCTTCGCGTATTTTAGTGGGGTGGTTCACAGAAGCTGTCAGACTGTGAATGTGCAGGCAAAATCGGCAATGCATTGTATTTACAGGAAAAAAATCTTTAAGTGATTTTTCTTGTTAAAAAATGTTTTTTCCGGCATTGTCACCGCACGCTGAGACATCACACTTTCGTAAAACAAATGTTTTTGAGAATTGTCCTATCAGAAAACATCCTGTTTTCAGGGATAGTGACACAGCTCTCAAAAAAATGAGCTTTACTGAATCTCCGGCACTTCACTGGCATTCCCCGCCATTGCCGGAGGATATGTGACGTTATGGCAGCACAAATTTTTTGCAGAACGGGTCAGGGATGAAGACTTTTACGGGCGTTTGTCCGTTACCACACTGCACGAGCAGAATAAAAAAGTATCTAAGAAATCTCTCTCGTACCGCAACGCGTATTCATCGTTGATTTAAACGGATAACAAATTGGTGAGGGTCGCTATTATGCCAACTATTATTATGGATTCCTGCAACTACACACGCCTGGGATTATCAGACTATATGTCTTTAAAAGGAGTTAAGAAGAAAAATATCTCTTCTGTCTCCGATATTGAGCAACTACAGCAAAAATGTGAGCAATTAAACCCTGGTGTCGTCTTTATTAATGAAGATTGTTTCATTCATGAGTCAGATTCCAGTGAACGTATCCGCACTATTATTACGCAGCATCCCGATACACTGTTTTTTATATTCATGGCGATTAGCAATATCCATTTTGAGGAATATCTCTACGTTCGTAAGAACCTGATTATTACGTCAAAATCGATGAAGACATCGACCCTGGACTCTTTACTTGGTACCTATTTGCAGAAGAAGCTTAACCAGTCTGCACGTATCTCTTCGGGCATGGATGTTCATCCATTAACCCTGAGCCAGACTGAGTCAAACATGCTGAAAATGTGGATGTCAGGTCATGATACCATCCAGATCTCAGATAAAATGCAAATTAAGGCCAAAACGGTATCGTCACACAAAGGTAATATTAAACGCAAAATTAAAACACATAATAAGCAGGTTATTTATCATGTGGTGCGTTTAACCGATAATGTGACCTCGGGTATTTACGTTAATATTCGCTGATCGTAAAACCTGAAGAACCGGCCATTATGGCCGGTTTTTTTTTGCGCTGAATTGCGATCTATGTCTCATTCTTACCGCTAAGCTTTTACGCTCTTTTGCCGATGTTATGCCCTATAACAACAGCCTCAAGAGAGCAAGGATATGAACACTGCATTAGATAATGATGGACATACGAGCGCTGGCATCTGGCAGAATCTCCGCCTGGTACCACTGTTTAGCCTGATCTTCGGCGGCATTTTGCTGCTGTTCGCACTCTGTATTGGTGTCGCCAGTTACTTTCTGATTTTAGGTAATCATTCCCTCAGTGATGCCACGGACGAAATTCAGGTTCGCATGGGCCTCTCTAACAGTTCAAACCACCTGCGTACTGCGCGTCTGACGATCATTCAGGCCGGTGCCGCCGCACGTATTGGTGACATGGATGAGTTTCGCGCCAATGTAACTGCGGCTGAAAAACGTATTCAGCAGGCAAAAGATGGCTTCGCTGTCTATCAGGCACGTGAAGTGAAGACCCCTGCTGACACTGACCTGGATGCCACGCTGCAGGCTCGCTTTAACGATTACATTAATAAAGGCCTGATACCGATGATCGACGCCGGTAAACAGGGCAGCTTTGAGGGCATCATCGCGCAGGAAACGGACGTAACCCGCAAGCTGGATGAAGACTATAATGCGGTGTTACTGAAGGCCATCAGGATCCGTACTGACCGCGCCAATGCCATTACCGTCGAAGCCGACCACCAGTCCCGTATCGGCTTTATCGCCATGGCCGTGGCGTTCGGTGCCGCTCTGGTGCTGGTGCTGCTGACCTTTGTCTTCCTGCGCCGGGTGGTCATTAATCCGCTGCGTCAGTCGGTGATGCGTATCGAACGTATTGCACAGGGCGATCTGACCTCCGCTCCCCTGCCCTTTGGTCGCAGTGAGATTGGTACACTGATCCATAATCTGCAACTGATGCAGCAGTCGCTTGTAACCACAGTCGGAACAGTGCGCGAAGGCGCTGTGGCGATTTATCAGGGCTCCAGTGAGATTTCCGCCGGTAACACCGATCTCTCTTCCCGTACCGAGCAGCAGGCGGCGGCGCTGGAGCAGACGGCAGCCAGCATGGAACAGCTGACCGCAACAGTGAAACAGAATGCCGAGAATGCCCATCACGCCAGCCAGCTGGCTGCGGATGCTTCCGGCAAAGCACGCAGCGGTGGCGATCTGGTCAATAGCGTGGTGAAAACCATGACCAACATCTCCGGCAGCTCGAAGAAGATTGCTGAAATCACCAACGTCATTAATAGCATTGCATTCCAGACCAACATCCTGGCCTTGAACGCAGCGGTAGAAGCGGCGCGTGCCGGTGAACAGGGTCGTGGTTTTGCGGTGGTAGCCAGCGAAGTACGCAGTCTGGCCCAGCGCAGTGCGCAGGCGGCTAAAGAGATTGAATCCCTGATTGCTGAGTCGGTCACGCTGATCAAGGATGGATCGCATCAGGTTGGTGAAGCGGGCAGCACCATGGGTGAGATTGTAGAAGCGGTTCGTCGCGTTACCGATATTATGTCGGAAATTGCAGCCGCCTCGGACGAGCAGAGCCGCGGTATTCAGCAGGTGAGCCAGGCCGTCACTGAGATGGATAATGTTACTCAGCAGAACGCCTCACTGGTGGAAGAAGCTTCCGCAGCAGCGGCCTCGCTGGAAGATCAGGCGGGCAAACTAACGCAGGCGGTAGCAGCATTCCGCCTGCAGGACTTAACCGCCACCGCAGGCGTGGCGCCTCGTGCTTCTTCCCCGTTAAAAACACCGGCTCTGGCACCCCGTCCAGCGCTGGCCTCTGGCACGGATAACTGGGAAACCTTCTAAGGGTATGCCGGGTGATATTCATCGACTGACATCAGTCGATGAATCACCCAGAGTAAAAAGCCGCCTTTCCGGCAGTCGGAAAGGCGGCTTTTTCATGCGTGTCAGTCTTAGGCGTCGTGGCAGGGCTCCACGAAGATGCCATCCGGCTGGTGTGTCTCATTAAAAAACCAGATGCCTAGCGGATAATCTTCCAGCGCCACCAGAAACATGGTGCCTTCATTAAACGGCTCCATTGCCAGAATGGTGCCAATGCGACGCGGGCCGCCATCGGTTTTGACGCTGACGCGGTCATTTACCTTCATTTCGGTTCTCCTGATTATTTACTGAGTACAGTCTAAACGAAGAACCGTGCCAATGCAGCGCGTTAGCGGCGGGCAATAACCCAGACGGCGTGAATAATACCAGGGATATACCCACAGATCGTCAGCAGGATGTTCAGCCAGAAGGCACCGCCAAAACCGACCTGCATAAACACGCCCAGCGGTGGCAGCAAAATCGCAATAATAATTCTTAAAATGTCCATAACCATTCCTTTAGGTATTGATAAAAATCAGCTTTATTTTTAACTATAGCTGAATCTGCTCTGTTGAGGCTTAAAGTCAGGTAAATCTGAGTAAGGACGGACTTTTGCAATGTCTTAACATTTCACTGCAAGACTTCTTACGCGTCTGCCCTTTAAACTTCTCTCTACTGCACCACCCCATAGGTGCAGCCACAACCTGAAAGTAACAAGGATTTTGCCCGCGCAGCGCGGGCTTTTTTTTGCCTGCGATCTGCCCGCCCCCGCCTTTCGGTATCGCGTTCTATACTGAATATTCTGTTTGCTCTCAGGAGTAAGAAAATGACAGACGAAAAACAGCACAGCGAGGGTCAGCCGTCGGATTTGCAGGTTGATGTCGAGGGTTTACTGGCGGCGATTCAGGCCAGAACGTCAGGAGAAATACGAGAGTACATGGATCAGGGTCAGACGCCACGGCTGGAAGTTGAAGGACACATTTACTCTTCCTATACCGAACTGGCGGAGGCGTTTGAAATTGACATTTCTAACTATCGCGCCTGAGAAATCAGCCGATGAAATCGATTTCAAAAAAATACCCGGCGGGATGGCCGGGTAAAAAATTCAATTCGTTACACCAGGGAATTCTTAACACCCTTGCAGATTACGCGATCCCGATTTCGAAACAAGCATCAGATATGCACGTTTCTGCAACCTGCCAGGTAATTTTAGCGCTACTGTAATCAAAATATCGCACCAGTCAGTGACTTAGCCCCGCACACTTCATGCATTCCCTTTTTTCAGTCCTCTGTTTTTAAGAATTATCCTGGATTTCGCGACAGCGTGGCAGGAAAAAAAGTGTGAGCCATATTCAACTATAATATTGAAAATCCGCTGCTTTAGCCGCGAACGTGATGAAAGGAGCCTGTCAATGCCCGATCTCCACCAGCCGTTAATGATTATCACCGATCTGGATGGTTCATTACTTGACCATCATACCTATCGCTGGGATGCGGCCACCGAGTGGCTCACCACACTGAAGCAACACGACATTCCGCTGGTGATCTGTTCCAGCAAAACGGCAGCTGAAATTATTCCGCTGCAAAAAAGGCTCGGCATCAGTGCTTCACCATTCATTGCTGAAAACGGGGCCGTGGTGCAGACGCTCGATCAGCAGCAAATCCGCCTGCCCGACAATACGCTGACCTATGACACCCTCTGCCAGCGTCTTGCTACTTTGAAAACCGACTACCGTTTTACCGGCTTCCATGACTTCTCTGATCCGGAAGTGGCCTCAATGACTGGTCTGAGCGAGGCGGAATCGGCGCTGTCCCGTCAGCGCGACGCGTCAGAAGTGATTGTCTGGCGCGACAGTGATGAAGCCTTTGACCGGTTCCATGACGCGCTGCGCGCAGAAGGTCTGGCACTGACGCAGGGCGGTCGTTTCTGGCATGTGATGCCGGCGGGCAGTGGCAAAGGCGAAGCGCTGCGCTGGCTACTGGACCACTCGCCCGGTGAGACGCGCACGACCATCGGTCTGGGTGACGGACCCAACGATGCCCCAATGCTGGATGCGGTTGATTTTGCCGTGGTCATCAGGGGCTACAGTAAAACACCGGTCACACTCAGCCGGACCGACCAGCAGCAGGTTTATCATACCGCCCATCATGGCCCTGAAGGCTGGCGTGAAGGGCTGGACTATTTTTTGACTCAACCTCAATAAGCTGCCCACGGGCATTAAAAGGATGATGCGATGAGTGACTTTTATCAGAATGGCGTAATCACCAACTTCCACAACCTTACCCACCGTAGCGTGGAGTCGCTGGAAAAAGAGATGGTTCGCTTTGCCCGCAAACGCAAAATGGGGCTGATCCTGCCATCGCTTTTTTCTGAACTTGAAGGCCCGGCGCTGACAAAAATCGTCGATGAGCTGGCGAAAGTGCCCTATCTGGATGAGATCGTCATCGGACTGGATCGGGCCGACCGCGACCAGTTCCTGTTTGCCCGCGAGTTCTTTTCCCGCCTGCCGCAACGCCATCGCATTCTGTGGAACGATGGCCCGCGTCTGAAGGCGATTGATGCAGAGCTGGATAAAGAAGGTCTGTCGCCCACTAATCCTGGAAAAGGCCGTAATGTCTGGTTCTGTACCGGCTATACGCTGGCGTCGGACCGCACCAGCTGTGTCGCGCTGCATGACTGCGATATCGTGACCTACGAGCGCGGCATGCTCGCCCGTCTGCTCTACCCGCTGGCCAACCCGTCATTTCAGTATGAGTTCTGTAAGGGCTTCTATGCGCGCGTCGCGGATGGCAAGCTTAATGGCCGCGTAGGGCGTCTGCTGGTTGGGCCGCTACTGCGCTCGCTGCAGAAAGTTTATGGTCACTCAGAGTACCTGGATTACCTGTCGAGTTTCCGCTATCCGCTTTCCGGGGAGTTCGCCATGCGGACGCATGTGCTGAACGGCATCAAAATTCCTGGCGACTGGGGTCTGGAGATTGGCGTGCTGTCGGAGATTTACCGTAACTACACCACCCGTCAGTCATGCCAGGTTGAGATCGCCGACAATTACGACCACAAACACCAGCCTCTGGCGGAAGATGATGGCACCGGCGGCCTGAAGCGCATGAGCAGTGATATCGTCCAGTCACTGCTGCGTAAGCTCGCCACCATGGGTGTGCCACTGACCAGCGACTCGTTCCGTGTTCTGAAGGCCACCTATTATCGTAATGCGCTGGATATGATGGAGACCTATAACCATGAGGCGGCGATGAACGGGCTGAAGTTTGATCAGCACGTAGAAGAGGCAGCGGTAGAAATGTTTACCCAGTCGATTCTTGAAGCGGGACAGGCCTTTATTGAGCGTCCTAACGATAAGCCGTTTATACCGAGCTGGAGTCGCGTGCAGTCCGCTTTCCCGGACGTCTTGCAGCGCATCTATCAGGCCGTGGAAGAGGATAACGACGGTAACGTCTGAAACAGGGCGGCACAGGGAGCGTGCCGGGCCTTCAATAAGCAGAAAGCGGGCCTGACGGGTCGCAGGACCCACAGGCCTGATGTTATCAGCTCGCCAGTTGCTCAGCATTCAGTGCGCTCAGCTCATCGCTGCGAAACGCTTCGCTGCGCACGGCATAGCCGTCATACCAGCGGCACTCCACCATGCCACTCGCGAAGCCGGTCACCACCATCGTCTGACCCTGTTCCTTGTGCTGCACTTCTTCACTGATTGCGAAAACCATGTTGCGCTCCTTAAATGGATGTTACTAACCTGAGTGATTATTATCTTTATAGCAGGCAAAGCCGACACCTGCCTGTTAAGGCAAGTAAAAAACGGGCAAATTCGGAATTAATCAGCTGGATATGCGGAAAATAAAAAAGCGGATAAGAAAACATATCCGCTTTGATGAAGCATTGACGCTGACGTCAGATTTTACAGCCTTCGCAATCGGCTTCGTCGCCAGGATCATCCGGCACTTCGCTGGCTTTTTTCTCTGCTTTCGCTTCAGCCTGCTCAAGCTGTGCGTCGATATCAAATTCAAACATGTCGTCGTTCATCGTCATTCTCCTGACCGTAAATCACAGTGCGCTTTATACCGATTTTCCGCGCACTCTGGCAATAAGGTTGACCACTAACAGCACGATCGACCCAATGATAAAACCGAGTACCAGGTTGGCGCCGTTGCTCAGCAGCATCGCGATCCAGCCGCTGAAGCCGCCGCTGACTTCCTCAATAAGATGATGCAGCGGCGCAATGCCATGAACCACGATACCGCCGCCGACCAGGAACATCGCGATGGTGCCGACGACCGAAAGAATCTTCATCAGCCAGGGCGCGGCAGCCAGCAGCACGCTACCGATGCCCTGCGCGATGCGTGACGTTTTTTCACGCAGCCAGAAGCCGAGGTCATCAATTTTTACAATGGCCGCCACGATGCCGTAAACGCCGATGGTGACCAGAATCGCGATGCCCGCCAGAATAATCACCTGGTTGAGCAGCGGCGCCTCCGACACGATGCCTAAGGTAATCGCGACAATTTCTGCTGACAGAATAAAATCGGTGCGCACTGCGCCTTTGATCTTCTTCTTTTCAAACTCAGCCGCATTCTGGTTCGCCAGCGAATCGAGTCGCTGCTTACGCGCTTCCGGTGATTTGCTCTGCTTGTCCTGCTGCAGCGTGTGCATCACCTTCTCAACGCCTTCGTAGCAGAGATAGGCACCGCCGATCATCAGCAGTGGCGTAATCAGCCAGGGGGCAAACGCGGAGATAATCAGCGCCAGTGGCACCAGAATCAGTTTGTTGAGAAACGATCCCTTGGCCACGCCCCATACGACCGGCAGTTCACGGTTGGCTTTTACGCCGGTGACCTGCTGTGCATTCAGCGACAAATCGTCGCCCAGTACGCCAGCGGTCTTTTTCGCCGCCACTTTTCCCATGACGGAAATATCGTCCAGAAGTGTTGCAATATCATCAAGTAAAGTCAGTAAACTGGTGCCTGCCAAAATCTTATCCTTAGTCTGGTTCGTTATGTTGACAACATGGGCAGCGCTCAATTTCCGTTACGGTCATCTCGGCGATGCCCTCACAATCCCACTCTACCCGCACCGTCTCGCCTGCTGCTCCTTCAGCATGCAAATATTTGCTGACCGGGCTTTCAGTCATGCCAGTGATCTCCTCCGTGGCGATAAGCCTGTCGCCGCAGTAGACCCGCGCGGTCGCTTTGGTATTCACCATTCGCTCGTCACGAATCTGGTAAAGGCGTTTTACCGTCAGTTTTATGCTGCTCATTAAGGCTCCTGGCCACGGAGAAAGCGCAGATCTAACCAATTATGTCCCTGATTAGCAATCGGCGTTGTAATGATGGATGCCCTGATGGTCGACCTCGGCACTCTCCGACATCACCATCAGCCACTCCTCCAGCCGCTCCAGCAGGTCCTGATCGCCCAGGCGCAGTTTGCCGCGAAGCGCGCACTCCCAGATGATCAGTACTTTCCAGCCGGCTTCCTGCAGCAGGCGCACATAGCGCCGGTCGCGTTCAACATTACTGTTGATTTTGCCGGTCCAGAACTCTGTGCGCGTCGCCGGCATTTTAAACAGATAGCAGTGATGACGATGCCAGAAGCAGCCATGAACAAAGATAATCGCCTGTTGTTCTGTCAGAACGAAATCGGGCCGTCCCGGCAGATTTTTATCCTGTACGCGAAAGCTAAACCCCCGGTCTTTCAGCAACAGCGCAATACGTTGCTCAATGGCCGTATCCTGAGCGCGAATGGCACGCATATTTTTGCTGCGTGTTTCGCTGGAGTGAACATCAGCCATAACCTCTCCTTTTTTGCTGGTTCAGTAACTTTAGTCTGCGCCACGAAAAGCGAAAGCTGTCGCCAGACGACTTCGGAACAAGCACCGCAAAAACAGAACTTTCCGGGGCGCGGGTACAGGGCACATCCCGGCAATTTCCACACAGCGTCTGGAGTGATAGCATAGGCACCTTACTGTTAAGGAAAAACGCATGCATCCCGCCGCCCTCGCTGAACCACTCTCTGCTGCACTTTCATCTGCTGATGCGTCTGAACTTTTTCAGCAGGTGCTGGCAATCTATTCGGTTCGTGATGTCACGACCCGCCTGCAGCAGGCGGGATTTTCCTGCTGGACGCCGGCCCTGCTGAACCGGATTCGGCAGGGTAAAAGCGCCCTGCCACCGCTGTGTGAGGCGGAGCTGTCGCTGTTACAGGGTCTGCTGCCGACCCGACCGGCCCATTATGATCATCCTGAGTTTCGTTTTATCGATCTCTTTGCCGGGATTGGTGGTATTCGCAAAGGATTCGAAGCGATTGGCGGCAAGTGCGTCTTTACCAGTGAATGGAATAAAGAAGCCGTGCGCACTTACAAAGCCAACCACTACAGCGATCCACTGGAGCATCACTTCAATACCGACATCCGTCAGGTGACCCAGCCGGAAGGTCTGACTGACGATGACGAGATATACCGCGCGATTGATGCCGCGGTTCCCGATCATCAGGTGTTACTGGCCGGTTTTCCCTGCCAGCCCTTTTCGCTGGCGGGCGTCAGCAAGAAAAATGCGCTGGGCCGCGCGCACGGTTTTGAGTGTCAGGTACAGGGCACGCTGTTTTTTGATGTCGCCCGCATTCTGGCTGCCAAGAAGCCGCCCTTCTTTGTGCTGGAGAATGTGAAAAACCTCAAGAGCCACGATAAAGGCCGCACCTTCGCCATTATCATGGAGACGCTGGATGAGCTGGGCTATGACGTGGCGGATGCCGGCGCCAGCAGCCCGGATGCCAAAGTGATCGATGCGCGTCACTTCCTGCCGCAGCATCGCGAACGCATTGTGCTGGTGGGTATTCGCCGTGACCTGAAAAAGCAGGATTTCACCCTGCGCGATATCCGTCGTTTCTATCCGGCGCAGGTGCCCAGCCTGCAAAGCCTGCTGGAAAGCGCGCCTGACGACAAATATACTCTGTCGCCAGTGCTGTGGCGCTACCTCTATCAGTATGCAAAAAAACATAAAGCGAAAGGCAATGGGTTTGGCTTTGGCCTCAACGATCCGCGCAATCCTGACTGCTGCGTGCGTACGCTGTCGGCGCGTTACTATAAAGATGGCTCAGAGATTCTGATCGATCGCGGCTGGGATAGCGCATTGGGTGAAGCGGCGTTTCAGGATGCGGATAATATGGCGCGGCGGCCACGCCGTCTCTCCCCACGCGAGTGCGCGCGCCTGATGGGCTTTGATGTGCCAGGCCGTGAGCCGTTCCGCATTCCGGTCTCGGATACCCAGGCGTATAAACAGTTTGGTAACTCGGTGGTCGTGCCGGTATTTGCTGCGGTCGCACAGCTGCTGCTGCCCCATATTCGCCAGCTGAAGTCGTCAATGCTCTGAAATGAAAAAACCCGTCCTGAGACGGGTTTTTGTTTTATTTCTTCTTCTTGGTCTGCTTCTTCAGCAGCAGGCGGATCTGCTTCAACTCAGAGGCGCTTAATCCATCGGTCTTCGCATCCGTGGCACCGGCTCCCTCCGTCCCCTCTTCAGTGATGTCCTGATTATCAATTGCCGGATGGGGATGCGTTTCCAGGCTCGCCTGCAAACGCTGAACGATTTCCTGGCTCATTGAAATCTGGTTTTCCAGCGCCAGCTGCTTAATCGTTTCTTTAAGCTCGGGATCAATTTTAATCGTTAAATTAACAGTTTCGGTCATCGGGCAGCTCCTTTTTGTTATCGCTACACGCTACCGGATGACCGTTTCGATTAACATACTGTCATAAAAATTTAATATTCGGTTTGCAAAGGGGTGAAGTCCCGCAGCACGCCTTCATCCATTCCCACCAGATTGCCCTGAAGCTCGGCATAAAGCTTTGCCATATAGCGTACCAGGAAGTCGGCGTTATGCTCAGCCAGCAGGCGACCGGTTTCGGTGTGCATGGTTTCCGGCAGCCGGAGCAGCTTCTTCTGAAAATGGTCCAGAGTCCACTTAACATCGTTCAACTCGCGATTTTTACCCAGTGGGTCCTGACTATCGAACAAGGGGCGATTCAGTGCACCAGCGGTGTAGAAGACACGCGCCAGCCCGATTGCGCCCAGCGACTCCAGCCGGTCAGCATCCTGCACAATTTTGGCTTCCAGCGTTTGCGGCGGTATCCCGGCGCTGAAACTGTGGGTTTTAACGGCATGCATCACCGCATCAATCTTATCAGCAGGGAAATCGAGGAAATCCTGCTGCAGAATGCGCTGGGTTTCCGCTGCGGCATAGGTCGAGGCGAGATGGCGTTCCGGATGGTTCTTCGGCAGATTCACCACATCGTGAAAATAGCAGGCGGTCAGCACCACCAGCGGATCAGCGGGCGTACCGGACATGATGCGCTGTGCGCTCATCCAGACGCGCCGTAAATGGGCGATATCGTGCGCGCCGTCGTCGTGGATCCAGTTCGCCTGAAACCAGCTTTCATAGCGAGATTGCCAGAGTGTGAGTGACATAAACTTTCTCCCTGTAGTGATCGACCGCAGATTCGTTGCGCCAGTGCGCGAACGGCAAGCCATCATAGCGACTGGCTAATGACACTTTTCTTACAGTGGTGTTGAAAAGAGCGGCGCTGCCAGTGTTTTCGGGCAGAAAAATGAGATCTGGATCATCTGTATAGCATCTCTGTTACACAATAACCGCAATTTTGGCCGTTTTCAGCCTTTACTCAGTCAATTTCTGCTAAGAAAATTAGTTTAACAGCAGTAATGTTTTGTAAGTGCTTAACCCATTATACAGACCCTGCTGAACATTTTTTTGTCACGCAATTAATTGTAAAAGTGTGCGCAATGACAGGCGAGAAAGTCTGAAAAGGTTCCTATTTTTATCGTTATAACGTACTGTATCCGTGCTGTTCGTCGCGATCAGCCCGTTGTGAAAAAAGCGTTGGTGCGCTTTTTGCATTTTGCTGGTTTTTGATACCCAACGTGACAATTTCCAGGCGACTATCAGGCGAAAAATTATTAAGCAAAATGATTTAAAGCTTTTATGCTAACTACCAGATGTGAAGCAAATGGACTTATACAGCAGTAACCGGGTTCTACTAATAAAAAGAGGTAATCAATGAAAGAACGGCCGATTCTTTTTTCCGAACAGCGTGTTCGTGCCCTGTTGGTTGGCCAGCAAACGCAAACCCGGCGCATTATGAAAACTCAGGCTTTCGGTCCGGGACAGGATCATCACGAGGGCGTACACGCCTTCGATGTGAGTGCTAACCATCTGCATGGCTACAAAATGATGTCGATGACCGACATCAGCTATCAATGCCCCTATGGCAAACCAGGTGACATACTCTGGGTGCGTGAAACCTGGCGTGGCCCGATGGTGCCTGAGCGCGATCTGGCCGAGTATGAACGTGACCCGACACCATTTCGCCTGCCAGAATATTGTCAGTATCGTGCCGACAGCAATGAGCTGGGACAGCATGCACTGAGCACCCCGGAAGCCGAAGAGTTTGGCTGGCAGACTGCCATTCATATGCCGCGCTGGGCCAGCCGCATCAATCTTGAAATTACCGGCGTCCGTGCAGAGAAGATTCAGGACATCAGTGAAGATGACATCCGGGCCGAGGGCGTACAAACCGACTCGCATTTCCTGAATAACTTCTTCACCATAAAAGCCAACTCTGAATCCCCCAAAGAGGCGTATCGCAAAGCCTGGGAAAAACAGTATGGTGCGACCAGCTGGGAAGTGAATCCCTGGGTCTGGGTCATTGAATTTCAGCGCATCGAACGCAACTGATGCCTCAGCCCTGAGCTTTGCGGGTTTAATCACAGACAATGGTCGCGCTAACGGGTTGAATAGACAGTCTTCAGCCCTGCACTCAGATAGTTGATGCCAGCATTCGATGCTGGCATTTTTATGTCTGGCGCGTCAGGATAGCGAAATAGTCCGGTTCTGTGCGGGAGTTGCGATGTTTAAATGGCCCTGGAAAACGCATGATGACATGCTGGCTGCGCTGCCGTGGCAGCGGGGCCTTGCCCAGCCGGTATTCAGCCCGCTCAGTGATGCCGAACAACAGGCGCTCGTTGAGCTGGCGAAGCGCTTTCTGCAACAGAAAAAACTGGTTCCCCTTGAAGGTGCACAACTGGATGAACTGCGCAGCGTGCGCATCGCCCTGCTCTTCTCTTTGCCGGTGCTGAAACTGGGTCTGGAATGGCTGGACGGTTTTCACGATGTGCTGATCTATCCTGAACCGTTCGAAGTTGACGACCACTGGCAGGATGAAGATGGGCTGGTTCACAGCACGCCTGCTGTTCACTCGGGGCAGAGCTGGACCCAGGGGCCGGTGGTGCTCAACTGGCTTGATATTCAGGACTCTTTCGATCTGTCCGGCTTTAATCTGGTCATTCATGAAGTCGCACACAAGCTGGATGCGCGCGGCAGCGGTTATACCAGCGGCGTTCCGGTGATACCGTTGCGTGACGTGGCGCAGTGGGAAAAAGATTTGCGTGCCGCAATGGCAGAGATTGAGAGTGAGGTTGAACTGGTGGGCGAACAGGCTGCCACGATTGATCCTTACGCTGCCAGCGATCCGGCTGAATGCTTCGCCGTGCTCTCTGAATATTTCTTTACGGCTCCGGTTTTGCTGGCCGAGCGTTTTCCCGCCATGTATCAGCATCTGCGCCAGTTTTACCAGCAGGATCCGCTCACCCGAATGGCTGGTGATACGGCTCAGACTGCTTAAATCACGATCGCTTTGCGTTAAAGCTAGCCAGTTGAATGATAATGTATTTTTTGCTGTTGACACCTTAGAGCGACGCCGTTAATATTCGCCTCGTTCAAACGATTCCTCTGTAGTTCAGTCGGTAGAACGGCGGACTGTTAATCCGTATGTCACTGGTTCGAGTCCAGTCAGAGGAGCCATATTTAGAGAAGCCCGCTCAGGGAAACCTGAGCGGGCTTTTTGCTTTATACCCGATCCCTACTTTTCATGATAACGATGCACTGCCGGATAATATTCCAGTCCATACAGCTGACTCAGCGGCAGCAGGAGTTCCACGTGAATGTCATGGCTATGCGCATTCCCGGCAGAGCCGTTCAGCAGCTGTTCAAACCAGGCTATCAGTTTCTGTTTCATCTCAGGTTCTCCGCATCAGTTAATAACCTGAGTAAACCTGCTTGCGCGCGCAATCTGAAGCAAAAATTTCTGCGCTGCTTATGCCGGAAATGGCATAAGCCACCTGCCTGGCCAATTAGCCAGCACCAGACACTGGCCTGTTACTGCCTTATCAGCGTCACCCAGTTCGCGCCTTTACCGGCCGGCGCTTCAGCGACCCGTTTGAGTTCGCCGCTGGCAGGATCGATAGCGTAGCTGCCAATCACGGCACTCTTCTCTCCGCTGGCGATCAGCCATTTGCCCTGCGCATCAATAGCTATACTGCGCGGCTGTTTTTCCACTGGCCAGCTGCCGATGAGCGTTAACTCGCCCGACTGTTTATCTACCCGGTAACCGCTGACGGTACTGGAGGTGCGCTCGGTTACGTAAATAAATTGTCCATCCGGCGTAATTTTGATGTCTGCCGCCCAGATGCGCGGCGTCGGATCGCTGTAACCCGCCGGGCGCTGCTCGCCATGCTGCAGGTTATATTTCTTCGCCACCGCATTCGGCCAGCGTTTCAGCTCTGTTAGTGAGCCATCCGCCGCGCGCCGGAACTGGGTGATGGTGCCGCTCATTTCCGCGAGGTTATAGAGAAAACGATTATCCGGCGAGATCACCGAATGCCGCGCACCGCTGTTCTTCTCACCCTGAACAAAACCGGTGCCCAGCGGCGTGATGGCTCCATCACTGGCAAAGGTATATTGCAGCACCCGATCCGCGCCAAGATTGCCAACGTAGAGTGAATGGTTAGTGACGTCGGTGATGACGGAATGAGCATGTGGCCCGGTTTTCACCTCGCCCGTGACCTGAGCGGTCACAATCCCTTTGTCATCAATCCGGTTGCTGGTGACGATATCGCTGTCATAGGAGGCGGCCAGCAGATAGCGCCCGCTCTTATCAGTGGTGATCCACGGAAAGCTGGCTGCAACCGGCGTTACCGCCAGTTTCTTCAGATCGCCGTGCGGGCCGGTGACGCGCCAGCTGATGATCGAATAAGGCGGACTGCGCAGCGCACCATAGAGATGTTTACCATCCGGGCTGGCCGCCAGCGGCATGATTTTTTTTCCGGCCGGCGTATCGCCCCGCCATTGCAGGCTGCCGTTCGCCTCACTGAGCTGATAGCGTGAAACGGTGCCGGATTCAGCATTCGACACATAGACAAAGGTTGTCGCCCACAGCGGGCAGCTACACAGCAGCGGCAGGAGCGCCAGCGCCGTTTTAGGACGGATCATAGGGTCACCTTGATAAGTAGTCTCTGCGTCAGTGCGCAGCAGGCGTTACGCTAACCCTGTCCGGCGAGGCTGGCTTTGTGCAACTGTCTGAATTTAGGACCGGAAGTCTGGAGATGTGACGGAGATGTTATTTTTTGGGGCGGGAATGAGAGTTGACGCCTTCCCCGGGATCAGGGAAGGCGTAAGCAGAACGCTAACCGGTTTTGGCGATCATCTTCCGGTAGCGATTGAGCCACTTACCACTGTTGAGCCGCCACCAGAAGAAGATGCCGCGCACCGTCCAGTCGAGGAACATCCCCAGCCAGACACCAGTGACGCCCATCCCCAGCACAATGCCAAGCAAATAACCAACCACCACACGGGCGCACCACATGCTGAACATCGAGACATACATGGTGTAACGTGCATCACGCGCGCCCTTAAGTCCGGCGGGCAGCACCCATGACGCGGCCCACAGCGGCATAAACAGCGCGTTAAGCCAGAGCAAATGCTTCGTCACATTGATCACCTCTGGATCGCTGGTGTAGAAACGCGCCAGCACCCCGGCCAGGGGAACCGTCAGCAGCGCTATCACGCTCAGACACAACGTCGCCAGCCAGAAGACATGGCGCACCTGACGCTCAGCCTGAAACACCTGATTTCTGCCCAGACGGGTGCCGGTAATAATGGTGGATGCTGAACCCAGCGCATTGCCCGGCAGGTTAATCAGGGACGCTACCGAGAACGCGATGAAGTTACCGGCAATTTCGCTTGTACCCATGCCAGCCACAAACACCTGAGTCAGCAGTTTACCGCCGTTGAACAGCACAGACTCGATGCTGGCTGGCACACCGATACCTAAAACTTCCATCAGAATGCTGCTGTTCCAGCGCCGGAAATAGCTCGACAGCGTGATTTTCAGTGAGGCGTTGAAGCCGATCATCAGCACGTAAATCACCGCGATCGCCCCGATGTAGCGGGTGATGGTCAGCCCGAGTCCGGCTCCGACAAACCCTAATCCCTCCCACGAGAAGCAGCCATAAATCAGCACGCTACTGATGATGATGTTCAGGATGTTCATGCCGCCGTTAATCAGCATCGGAATCTTGGTGTTGCCTGCACCGCGCAGCGCCCCGCTGCCGATCAGCGTAATGGCGGCAGCCGGATAGCTCCAGGCAGAGGTCTGCAGATAGCTCAGCGCCAGCGCTTTCACTTTAGGATCGGCCGCACCAGCGATTGCATCAACAATCAGGTGGCCCCAGAACTCAATGGCGATCACCAGCACAAAGGCGAGTATCGTCATCATGGCCAGCGACTGACGCGTGGCGGCGCGCGCGCGCTTGCCGTTGCGTTTTGCCAGGCTGAACGCCACCACTACCGTGGTACCGAGATCGATGGCAGCAAAGAACGAGATGATCACCATGTTGAAGCTGTCGGCAAGGCCAACGCCCGCCATCGCCTCTTTACCCAGCCAGCTGACCAGGAAGGTGCTCAGTACGCCCATCAACAGCACACAGGCGTTCTCGAAGAAGATAGGCACTGCTAATGGCGATATTTCACGCCAGTAGAGCGTGCGATACGAGCGGCGTTTCGGATACCACGCCGTGCGTTTGATCGCCTGCATCACTGCTACGCCAGGATTTTGCAAAGGATTACCAAATCAGAAGTGACAGACGAGATCTAATGATGATAGGGGGCAGAGAAATATGCAAAGTCTTTCCGGTGCAAATTAATCATGGTTACAAACTTTTTAATCCCGTTACGGCAGATTCTGCCTCACTGCCCCGTCCGCTGTAGCAAACCTGATTATTTCCCTGACGTTATGACCCGATGTTAATGCTTTGCCGCTGCCTGCTTTGCCACTCTTTTGTTATCTGAATCGCATTTGAATATGGCGATTCTTTTCTGAAATAGTAAAGATTTTCTTAATGGATTTAAGGGCGCCGGATTCTTTCTTAAAACAGCACTGCTCAGATTATCTTCGCCGTTAGTGCAAAAAAAAGGCGATCACAGATTCTTCACCAATCTCTGCAACAAACCCGCTAAGCTTGGGGCAAATTGCGGAAAAAAATGGAAGGAGAAACCATGCCGACATTACGGAAAAACCTGACCAGCCAGCAGGCGCTGGATGAACTTGAACGCCTGTACGACGGTGCCGTTGATGCGCTGCGCGCGGCGATTAAAGTCTTTACCGAAAACGGCACGCTGCCCGACGAGGCCGATCGCGCCAGGGGACTGTTTGTCTACCCGGAGCTGCGCATTACCTGGCACGGTGAAGGTCCACAACAGAACCGCACGCGTGCCTGGGGACGTTTCACCCACACCGGTAGCTACAGCACCACGGTTACCCGTCCGGCGTTGCTGCGTCACTACATTTCGGAACAGCTTCAGATGCTGGAGAAGGAGTATCAGCTGGAGATCGACGTGGGGCCGTCCAGCCAGGAGATCCCCTATCCTTACGTGATCGACGGCTCCGATCTGTCACTGGATCGCACCATGAGCGCCGGTATCGCGCGCCACTTCCCGACCACCGAACTGTCGCAGATTGGCGATGAGACCACCGATGGTCTGTTCCACGCTGACGCCAAATTCCCGCTGTCGCACTTTGACGCGCTGCGCACCGACTTTTCACTGGCCCGTCTGCGTCACTACACCGGCACCAGCGTGGAGCACTTCCAGCCGTTTGTACTGTTCACCAACTACACCCGCTATGTTGATGAGTTTGTGCGCTGGGCGATCGAACAGGTGCGCGATCCCAATACCCCTTATGACAGCCTGGCCTGCGCCGGTGATGTGGTGCTGACCGCCGACACCGCCGATAGCGAGTCGATGCTCTCTGACCTGGCGTGGAAGAAGCACCAGATGCCAGCCTGGCACCTCACCTCACCGAATCGTCGCGGCATTACACTGATCAATATCGGTGTTGGCCCGTCGAATGCCAAAACCATCTGCGATCACCTGGCAGTAATGCGACCCCACGCCTGGCTGATGATTGGTCACTGTGGCGGCCTGCGTGAAAGCCAGCGAATTGGCGATTATGTGCTGGCCCACGCCTATCTGCGCGACGATCACGTGCTCGATAGCGTCCTGCCGCCCGACATCCCGGTGCCAAGCATTGCCGAAGTCCAGCGTGCGCTGTATGACGCCACGAAAGCCGTCAGCAATATGCCAGGTGAAGAAGTGAAGCAGCGACTGCGCACCGGCACCGTGGTCACCACGGACGATCGCAACTGGGAACTGCGCTACTCTGCGTCAGCCCTGCGCTTTAACCTGAGCCGTGCCGTCGCGGTCGATATGGAGAGCGCCACCATTGCCGCACAGGGTTATCGCTTCCGGGTGCCCTACGGCACGCTGCTGTGCGTTTCCGACAAGCCGCTGCACGGCGAGATCAAGCTGCCGGGTCAGGCAAACCGCTTCTATGAGGGGGCGATTTCAGAGCATCTGCAGATTGGTATCCATGCGGTTGAGCTGCTGCGCGCCGAAGGCGATAAGCTGCATTCGCGGAAGCTGCGGACGTTTAATGAGCCGCCTTTCAGGTAAGTTTTTCGCTGCTGGCGAGGGTGGTGTTCGCTGCGCGAACGGGCTATGAGAAGGTTTCGTTCGCCTGGCGGATTGGGCAGTTTCAGTCACGTCTCTGCAGGCGACCCACAAGGGGGCGCCAGTCGCCGCGCCCCCTTGACCCCGGGCTCCGGCCTGCTTCACCGCCGCTTCGCGGTTCCTTCGCCTCTTCCGGATTTCTTACGGACCGCCGGGACGCGCCATCCCTGGCGCGAACCCGCCTCTTCGCGGCATCCCTGCCGCTCGTCCTGAAATCCCTCATCCGCTCAGCGGTTCTGACGGCCTCCTTCCCCGCTTTTATCTCTTCTTTTTGTGTTGAGTACGTTATCGCTTTACGTCTCAGAAAAGGTCTTCAGGCAGCAGACAGCTCAAAAAACTCACAGACGAGGGTTTGTGAGAGGCATCCGAAGCGCTGAGGAACAACCGGAGGCGAGGATGAGCCGACAGGACGTCGGCGAAAGGACGGTTCGCGCCAGGGATGGCGCGTCCGGACGGTCCGTGGGCCGCAGGGCGTGACGAAGGCACCCCGCGAAGCGGGGCGCGCAGGCAGCCGGACGCCGGGATTGTTAAGGGGCGGGCGTCCGCCCCTTGACGCGTCCGCCTGCACGGGCGACCTGAAACTCCCCACCGCCTGGCGGGCGTAACCTTCTCAGCGTAACCCGCTCAGCGCCAGCCCGCCGCAAGGCGTAACATCCCTGCCGCCAGGCAACAGCTAAGCACTCAGCCATCCCAGCTTAATTACAAACAGAATCGACAGAATCACCAGCGCCGCATTCACCTCTTTCACACGACCGCTGAGCAGTTTCACCAGCGTCCAGGTAATAAAACCAAACGCGATGCCGTTAGCGATCGAATAGGTCAGCGGCATAGTCAGCGCGGTGACGGTGACCGGCGCGGCAGTTGTAATATCTTTCCAGTCAATATCAGCCAGACCGGAGGCCATCAGCACCGCCACAAACAGCAGCGCAGGCGCAGTGGCATAAACCGGCACGCTGGAGGCCAGCGGCGAGAAGAACAGCGCCAGCAGGAACAGCACACCGACCACAATCGCGGTCAGTCCGGTACGGCCACCGGCACTCACGCCCGCCGCAGACTCCACATAACTGGTCGTGGTCGAGGTGCCGAGCAGTGAACCAAACAGCGCAGCCGCACTGTCAGCAATCAGCGCGCGGCCCATCTTCGGCACGTTGCCCTGCTCATCCGCCAGACCGGCGCGTTTGGTCACGCCCAGCAGCGTGCCGGTGTTATCAAACACATCGACAAACAGGAAGGCAAAAATCACGCTGATCAGGCCAACGTTAAACGCCCCGGCGATATCCAGCTGCATAAAGGTCGGTGCAATCGACGGCGGCGCAGAGAAGACACCCGCAAACGGCGACAGGCCAATGCCCATGGAGATAAAGGTCACCAGCAGAATGCCGATCAGCACCGCACCGGTTACGCGACGCGCTTCCAGTACCACGATCACCACAAAGCCCAGCATCGCCAGCAGCGGGCCAGGTTTGGTCAGATCGCCAATACCCACCAGCGTGGCCGGGTTAGCGACCACAATGCCCGCCCCTTCCAGTGCAATAATCGCCAGGAACAGCCCGATACCGGCACCAATCCCGGCGCGCAGCGGCAGCGGGATACTGGCAATAATCCACTCACGGATTTTAAACAGTGACATCGCGAAGAAAATCACCGCCGAGAGAAACACCGCGCCCAGCGCAATCTGCCACGTGTAGCCCATGTGCAGCACGACGGTGTAAGTGAAGAAGGCGTTAAGCCCCATGCCCGGTGCCAGCGCAATCGGGTAGTTGGCTATCAGCCCCATCAGCGCGCAACCAATCGCCGCCGCCAGACAGGTGGCGACAAACACCGCGCCCTTGTCCATGCCTGTCGCGCCCAGAATGCTCGGGTTTACAAACAGAATATACGCCATCGCCAGGAAGGTGGTGATCCCGGCGATAATCTCGGTACGAACCGTGGTGTTATGCGCTTTGAGTTTGAATAGTTTTTCTAACATCATCATCTCTCAATACAGGAGACATCAGTCTCACTTGCCAAAGGGGTTTGCATGCTGATTTATTCTGTTTTTGGGACGTTGATAACGGCTGCCGCCTGCGTGCGTGCCAGAATCGCCTGAAATCCCTGTCTTACCCACTGCCCAAAGCAATTGCCATGCCATCTGCCGACGCAATCGATTACCTGGCAGCGCCGGACGCGTCTAAGAAGATTCCGAATCAAAACAGGGCGCGATTATGGTGCAATGCACCGATCCCGCGCAATCGTTTTCCTGTTGTAAACAGGCAACCCCGAAAAACTCTGCGCCAGCGCACGCTTCCGTACTCTCACAGGCGAAGCGGGTCACGTTTCAGCACGCTGCCTCAGCAACCTTTTATGGCCTGTGTAGACTCCAGAATTAACTCTTTCGTAACATTGAGGCCGCGCCATGAAGCCAGCGATTTTGGTGGTGGATGATGATCCTGCTGTCTGCGACGTCCTGCAGGATGCGTTAAGTGAACATCTGTTAACGGTCTACAGTTGCCATCAGGGACGCGAGGCGCTCTCCATGCTTAGCGAGCACCCGGAAATTTCGCTGGTGATGCTGGATATGATGCTACCCGATACCAATGGACTACTGGTGTTGCAGCAGCTTCAGCGGCAGCGCCCGGACGTGCTGGTGATTATGCTGACCGGCATGGGTTCGGAGGCGGAAATGGTGGTGGGTCTGGAAATGGGTGCAGACGACTACATCGCCAAACCCTTTAATCCCCGCGTGGTCGTGGCGCGCGCCCGGGCGGCTCTGCGTCGCAGCGGACGCATTACGCAGCCCGATCCAGAACAGGCGGGCTGGCGTTTTGGCGGCTGGCAACTGGACGATGGCCGCTGTCAGCTGTTTAATCCGCAGCGCGAGCTGGTGCCACTGACGCAGGGAGAATATACCCTGCTGCGTGCGCTGGTGCGTCATGCCCGCAAAGTTCTGACCCGCGATCAGCTGCTTGAACTGACGCACAGCGAAAGTCTCGATGTGTTTGACCGCACCATTGACGTGCTGATCATGCGCCTGCGCCGTAAAATCGAAACCAACCCACATCAGCCCGACCTGATCCGCACGATTCGCGGTCTGGGTTACGTCTTTTCGGCAGACGTGATGAAACCCGAAACCGCGCCGCGCACCAGCCAGATCGCCTGAATCATCTTGCCGGGCCTGTGAACAGCGGCCCGCTCTTATCCCTCGTAACTCCCGCCATAGGCGCGCGGCACCAGATCGACCTGCGCTTCCCCGCTTCGGATGACGGCGAGAATCGTTTCGGCCACGCGTTCAGGAGTGTGAGCGAACGCGGCGCTCTGCTGCGACTGCTCAGTCGCTACGTCCTGTCCCGATTTCACCGACTGATAAAATTCCGTGGCGGTCATAAAAGGATGAACAACAGAGACCGTAATTCCGGTATCAGCCAGCTCCAGCTGCGCCACGCCGGAGAGCTTATTCAGCCCCGCCTTGGAACTGGTGTAGGCCGCCGATCCCGGATACGTCGCCAGCGTTGCCCCGGAACTGATGTTGATAATGCGCCCAGCGCCCTGCCGCCGCATCTGCGGGATCACCGCCTGCATCATCATCAGCGGCGCAATCAGGTTAAGGTCGAGCAGCGACCTGAATTCCGCCACATCAATCTCCTCAATCGCCGCGAACAACCCCTGCCCGGCATTGTTGATAAGCACATCAATCCGGCCAAAGCGTGCCATTCCGAGTCTGACGGCGTGTTCAATCTGGTCAGCCTGGGTGACATCACAGGCTACCGCCAGCGCATTGACAGACGTCTCAGCCAGAGCGTCAATACGCTGTTTGCGCCGCGCCAGCAGGATAACCCGCGCCCCCGCCTGCAGCGCCGCACGCGCCGTAGCCTCACCAATCCCCGACGATGCGCCGGTAATCATGATCACTGCGTCTTCAATTCTCATTTAATTTTTTCCTGTAAAACGATCAGACAGCGAGAATAATCCTCAGCCGATTGCGCGGCGGCTGCAATCCTGCCTAAAATTTGCCTGTTCCTGCTTTTCTCCTGACAGGCGTGGAAACCCCCGGAGACACGTGGCATGAAGGGTATTGAAGCGTTGAGAGAGGAAATACTGGCGTGCGCGGCGGACGCACTCACCGCGACGGCGATTCCGCGCGTGGATTTGTATCGCGTCAGCCAGCCGATGGCCCTGCCGCCGGAAATCTACTCGCCGTTCGTCAGCCTGATCCTGCAGGGAGAAAAAAGGCTGCAGGTGGGCGACCGCGCTATACGCTATTCCGCTGGAGAGATGTTTACGGCGTCGTTCGACCTGCCCGCC
Organism: Pantoea sp. WMus005; assembly: GCF_013415305.1. Classification (GTDB taxonomy): domain Bacteria; phylum Pseudomonadota; class Gammaproteobacteria; order Enterobacterales; family Enterobacteriaceae; genus Pantoea; species Pantoea rara. Next base: position 669,753 of record NZ_JACBXU010000001.1, on the reverse strand, counting down.
ACGGGTGACATTACCCATGCCAGCGAAGCCTCGCCCTATCTGGCCGTGCGTCTGACGCTCGATTACGCGGCCATCAGCGATCTGCTACATCAGATGCCCGTTACCGATTTTTCTGCGACGAAGAGTGGCCTGTCAGTTAACAGGGTCGATGATGCGCTGGCGGATGCGTGGCTGCGGATGGTGCGCCTGCTGGAAAAGCCGGAGGAGATCGGAGTGATGGCACCGTTAGTGGAGCGCGAGATTCTTTACCGGCTGTTGCAGGGCCCACAGGGCGGCGTGCTGCGTCAGGCGGCGGAAGTGAACGGGCATTTCGCGAAGATCAGAAAGGCGCTGGTCTGGCTTCGCACGCACTATACCGCCGCGATTCGTATTCAGGCGCTGGCGACGATTGCGGGCATGAGTCTGTCAGCTTTTCATCGGGGCTTTCGGGCCTGCACCGGGCTTTCCCCGCTGCAGTATCAGAAACATCTGCGGCTTTACGCGGCGCGCAAAAGGCTGGCACTGCGGCCCGGTAATGTCGCCGCCGTCGCGGCGGATGTCGGCTACGAAAGTCTGACGCAGTTTACCCGCGACTATGCGCGGCTGTTCGGTGAGCCGCCCGCCCGCAGCATCAGAAAACTCAGGCAGAACGGTGCTGAACACCGTGCGGAATTGTTGCAGCTGAGCGAAGATCGGGGTGGCCCGACGCTGTGATGGCGGCGGACCTGCACACCGTTTCAGAAAAAGCCGTTCGGATAGTCATTACACAGCAGCCAGCGCGGCGCTTCATCCTCATCCAGCGGGTTGAAACGGGCCAGCGGCGTCAAAAATACATTGTCGTTTTCATCATCGTTGGGCATCGACACTTCGCCCACCAGCACGTCGCCGAAGCCGTTTTCGCCCCAGAAACTGTGCCAGATGCCCGCTTCCAGCGTCACACTTTCACCCGGAGAGAGCCGCAGTTGTGTTCCGGCGGCATGGGTCTGACGCAGGCCATCCAGCGACACCGCCACCGGCGAGTCAGCCAGCCCATCGCCGTCGCGATTGTGCAGTTCGACAATCAGATTGCCGCCGCCGCGATTGATGATGTCTTCCATCTTGCGGGGATGATAGTGCATCGGCGTCAGCTGCTCTTCACGCACGTGCATAATCTTTTCGGCGTAGGGTTTGTGCCATGGCTGCCCGCCTGGCGAGCCGTTGCGCAGGGTAAACAGCGTCAGCCCGGTGTGCATAAAATCCGCCGCGCCAAAACTGGTGAGATCCCAGCCCAGTCGCAGTGCCAGAATCTCCTGCGCTGCCTCACGGTCCTGGGCGCGCCACTGGCTCACGCTGTAATCAGCCCACGGTGGCAGATGGACATCCTGCTGCCAGAAAAATTCGCGGGTATGTTGCAGGTAGTCGTTAACCTCTGAACGTAGCATGGTGGCCTCCTGAAGGCGGCACCCGAAGGTGCCGCATTAACGCTTATTTCACCGTCCAGCCCTGGTAGCTGCCGATATTATTACGATCGATCAGCTTCACCGGGATCAGCACCGGCTTATCCGGTGCGGGTTTGCCCTGCAGGATGTCATAGCCAATCTCGACCGCTTTGGCCGCCATCACCTGCGGGTCCTGAGCTGGGGTTGCGACGAACAGTGAGTTTTTACGCTTCAGCGCCTCTTCCCCATCCGGCGATCCATCGACGCCCACGATAAAGAATTCGCTGCGCTGCGCCTGTTTCGCCGCTAAATCGGCGCCAATCGCGGTCGGGTCATTGATGGCAAATACCGCATCAATTTTCGGGTTAGCCGAGAGCAGACCGGTCATCACTTCCAGTCCGCCTTCACGACTGCCTTTGGCGTTCTGGTTGGAGGAGAGCAGCTTGATGTCCGGATGGGTTTTCAGCTCGTTCATGCAGCCTTCAACGCGGTTCTGCACGGCTGAGACGGGCGGTCCGTTGATGATCACCACGTTGCCTTTGTTCTTCAGGCGGTCAGAAATATATTTACAGGCCATTGCGCCCGCCTCGGTGTTATCGGAGGTGATGGTCGCATTCGCACCATCGGCTGCCACGTCAACCGCCACCACCACGATACCGGCGTCACGCGCACGCTTCACCGCCGGGGCGATCCCTTTGGAGTCGGCGGCGTTGAGGATAATCATGTCGACTTTCGCCGCAATAAAGTTATCAATCTGGCCGACCTGCTGACCGAGATCGTACCCGCTGGAGACCAGCGTGACGTTAACTTTATCGCCCGCCAGCTGGCGCGCCTTCATCTCTGCGCCTTTGGTGATCTGCACGAAGAAGGGGTTAGCCAGATCACCAACCGTGACGCCGATAGATTTGAGTTCTTTTGCCTGAGCCAGGCCGGTGCTGAACAGCGTTGCCGCCAGCAGCCCGGTTACAATCGGATTAAAACGCATAGACCTTCTCCTGCTGTTTTCAAGGTGCCAACCGCTTAATGGCGTTTTTGGGGGAGCGGAGGCTAAAGGACCCATCCGCCCTTTTAAGCCTCAACTCACATGATGACGGGTACGGTATTTGTCGATCAGGACCGCGATGATGATCACCGCGCCTTTGATCACCAGTTGCCAGAAATAGGAGACACCCATCAGCGTCATACCGTTATTTAGTGTGGCGATAATCAGTGCACCAATCAGCGTGCCGGTGATGGTGCCGATGCCGCCGACAAAACTGGTGCCGCCGAGGATCACTGCGGCAATCGCATCCAGCTCATAGCCGACGCCGAGGTTGCCGTTGGCGCTGTAGAGTCGCGAGGCACTCATCAGACCGGCCAGCCCCGACAGCAGACCGCTCATGCCGTAGACAAACAGCAGCACGACGCCCACCTTGATCCCGGTAAGACGCGCAGCCTGAATATTGCCGCCGACCGCGTAGATATGAACGCCCAGCGTGGTGCGACGCAGGATGAACCAGCAGAGGGCAATCACCGCAAAGGCAATCACAATCAGCCACGGTACCGGCCCGAGATAACCGTTGCCGATCCACTCAAAGTTAATATCGGAGTTGATCACCGTGGTGCCGTTCGCCAGCAGATAAGCCGCTCCGCGCAGCGCGGTGTAGGTGCCGAGCGTGACAATAAAGGGCGGCAATCCGGCCCAGGCGACCAGAATGCCGTTAAACAGCCCCATCACCAGACCCGCGCCCAGCGCCATCGGAATGGTCAGTGAGGCAAGCATCGGGTCCAGCGACGCCACCAGCGCCACTACCGCCGTGGTGCCCAGCATCGACCCCACCGACAGATCGATACCGCCGGTGAGAATGACAAAGGTCATGCCTGCCGCCAGCACGATGTTGATTGAGGCCTGACGGGTGATGTTGAGCAGGTTGGCTTCGGTAAAGAAGTTTGGCGTAACGAAACCAAATACCGCCACGATCAGGATCAGAATCGGCAGGATACCCACCGTTTGCAGCAGATCGCCCATCAGGGCGCGTTTCAGCGTCGGCGCTTTGGTGCGGGCCAGTTGTGTCATGGTGGTCTCCTTAGATTTCGCCTGTTGACGCGCTGTGCGCACCGGTTGCCAGCGTCATAATATTTTCCTGACTGATGTGGCTGCCCTCCAGCTCACCGACGATGGTGCCTTCGTGCATCACGTAAACGCGGTCGCTCATGCCGACCACTTCCGGCAGTTCGCTGGAGATCATTAAGATCGCCACGCCCTGTCGCGCCATCTCCTGCATGATGCGGTAGATCTCGCTTTTCGCCCCGACGTCGACACCGCGCGTCGGCTCATCGAGGATCAGGATGCGCGGGCCAATTGCCACCCAGCGCGAGATCAGCAACTTCTGCTGGTTGCCGCCTGACAGGCCGCCCGCACGCACCTGAGCATGCGGGACACGAATATTGAGTGAGGCGATCGCCTCACTGGCGATGGTTTGCCCTTTGCGGCGGTTAAGCAGCCCCATGCTGGCATCGCGCTCCAGCGTCGCCATGACAATGTTCTCCTGCGCGGCCATCTCCAGAAACAGCCCCTGCTCCTTGCGGTTCTCGGTGAGGAAGCCGATACCACGCGCAATCGCATCGCGCGGCGAATGAATGGTGACTTTTTCGCCATCGATCCAGATTTCGCCTTCTTTCGGCTTGTGTACCCCGAAGATCAGCTGCGCCAGTTCGCTGCGACCGGCGCCCACCAGACCGGCCAGGCCAACAATCTCTCCGGCACGCACCTCCAGACTGCTGGGATGCACTTTGCCGCCATCGGTCAGGTGATTCACCGCCAGCCGGATATCACCTAAAGGAATCGCGCGGTCTTTGTTAAACAGATCGCTGAGCGGCCGTCCAACCATCATCCGCACCAGTTCACTGGCGTTGAGCTGGTCGCGCGTCAGGCTGCCCACATACTCTCCGTCACGCAGCACGCTGACGCGATCCGACAGCTCATAGACCTCCGCCATGCGGTGGCTGATGTAGATAATCGCCATACCCTCGCTGCGCAGCCGTTTTATCAGCGCAAAGAGCTGTTCGGTTTCACGGTTGGAGAGCGCAGCAGTCGGCTCATCCATCACCAGAATGCGGCTGTTACGTTGCAATGCGCGGGCGATCTCCACTTGTTGCTGTTCGGCAATGCTCAGGCGGCTGACGAGATCCCATGCGCTGAACTGCGCGCCGAGCCGGTCAATCACCCGCTGCGCCTCTTCAGCCATCTGTCGCCGCTTCACCAGCCCGCCGGGCGCGATTTCGCTGCCCAGAAATATGTTCTCCGCCACCGTCAGGTTAGGTGCCAGGTTGATCTCCTGATAAATCAGGGTGATCCCGGCGGCCAGCGCCTCTTTCGGCCCTTTGAGGGCGTACGGCTTGCCTTCAATAAGAATTTCCCCGCTGCTGGCGGTATAGGCACCGGCCAGAATCTTCATCAGAGTGCTTTTACCCGCGCCGTTCTCTCCCATCAGCGCGTGAACCTCACCGGGATACACCGTGAGATCAACGCCCTTCAGGGCATAAAAATTGCCGAAGCGTCGGGTAATTCCCCGCATTTCCAGTATCGGTGTGGCTGTCATCGCCTCGCTCCTGCGGACTGTGGATAGCCGCCAGTAAAGCAACGCCAGATAAATGGAAAATGTCAGCGGCCATTCATATTTGTCATAAACGCCTGACATCGCGCTCCTATACTCGGCGCATCGTTGCAGTGATTAAGAGGTCGTGGGATGCAGCGCAGTTATCCGTGGCAGGCCGGGGCGCGTGGACGCCTGTTGATGTTCAATCTGCTGGTGGTGTCGGTCACGCTGATGGTTAGCGTGGTGGCGATCGTTGGCTTTCGTCATGCCGGGGCGATTCAGGAGCAGGCACAGGCGCAGACGCTGGCGGATATGAACGGCAGCCTGGCGCTGGCGCGTGATACCGCCAATGTGGCGACGGCGGCTGTACGGCTGTCGCAGGTGGTCGGGGCGCTGGAATATCAAAGCGAATCCCAGCGGCTGCAACAGAATCAGCAGGCGTTGCAGCAGTCGCTGAGCCTGCTGGCCAGCGCGCCGCTGGCAGCCCGTCAGCCTGAGCGCATCGCCCGGATCCGCGCCCGCAGCCTGATGCTGGAACAGACGATTAACAGCCTGCTGCTGAACAGTCATCAGCGACATCTGCAGCGCAACAACATGCTGAGTGACCTGTGGCAGGCGCAGATCCTGCTCAGCCATATCGACCAGCTGGTGCAGCGGGAACAGCGGACGCAGCCGGATGCTGCCTTGCGCGAGCAGACCGAACGGCTAATCACCATCGCCATCCGCACGCCCTCGCCCATCGCCGTTATTGAGCAACTTCAGCAGCTGATGACGCCGTGGCGCACTGTGCCGCTGACCGGCGTCACCGGCGAGAACGTGCAGCGACTGCTGGCCACCCAGCAGCGTCTGTTGCCGCTGGCGGAGGCGCTGGAGCAGAGCGACCTGGCAATCGCCTACGCCACCTACCGGGTTAAAGCGCTGGTGGCGATGCTGAACGACGATATTAATGCGTCGGTGCAGCAGGTGGCGCTGCAAAGTGAGGCGCGCACCCAGGCCACCCACCACGAACTCGACTCCATCATCGGCTTTATCGCCCTGTTTGTGCTGCTGGCGCTGGCGATCACCGGCTATGCCGGGATCTATATCTACCGCAATCTCGGGTCGAGCCTGACGGCGATTGCCGGCGCGATGACGCGGCTGGCGCAGGGCGAGCAGAATGTTAGCGTGCCGGGGCTGCAACGGCGCGACGAGCTGGGCGAACTGGCGCGAGCCTTTAACGTCTTTGCCCGTAATACCGCCTCGCTGGCCCACACTTCACGGCTGCTGAAAGAGAAGAGCAATCAACTGGAGTCCACCTTCCTGGCGATGCGCGACGGCTTTGCCCTGTTTGATCACAACGGTCAGCTGGTGGTGTGGAATGCGCAGTATGCCGAACTGCTCGGCCTTGCACCACGTGAGGTCCATCGCGGCGTCCATTATCAACAGCTGCTGGCCCCGCTGGCGGTCGATCTGCACGATCCCGGCGAGCCGCAGGAGATTCGGCTGGCTGATGGCCGCACGCTGGAGCTGCGCTTCAGCCCGATTCCGCGGCGTGGCATGGTCAATACCGTACTGGACAGAACCTCACGTAAAACGCTGGAGGAAGCGCTGCAGCACAGCCAGAAGATGAAGGCGGTCGGTCAGCTGACCGGCGGACTGGCGCACGACTTCAACAATCTGCTGGCGGTGATTATCGGCAGTCTGGCGCTGACCGAGGGCCAGCTGATGCCCGGCCCGCTCGCCACGCGGATTGAGCGGGCGCGACAGGCGGCCGATCGCGCTGCCCAGCTGACCCAGCGGCTGCTGGCCTTCTCACGCAAACAGGCGCTCTTTCCGCGCGCGGTGTCGGTGGTCACGCTGGTGGATAACCTGCAGGGGCTGCTGCAGCATTCGCTGCTGCCGGGACAGCAGCTGATTATTGATGCGCAGCGTCCCGGCTGGCCTGCCTGGATCGATGCCAGCCAGCTGGAAAACGCGCTGATGAATCTGGTGGTGAATGCGCGCGATGCGATGCATCAGCAAAGCGGCGAAATCCGGCTGCGCATCTGGAATCAGCGCCGCCTGGAAGGGGATGAAAAACGTGACCGGGTCACAATTGAGGTGATTGACCATGGCTGCGGCATGGCCGCCGGGGTGCGCGAGCAGGTATTCGAGCCTTTCTTCACCACCAAAGCGACCGGCAGTGGCAGCGGACTGGGGCTGTCGATGGTTTACGGCTTTGTGCGTCAGTCAGGCGGGCAGATCGAACTGGAAACCGCGCCAGGCCAGGGCACCACGGTGCGGTTGCTGTTGCCGCGTGCAGCGGAAGCCGCCACAGTCATCGCCCCGCCACCGCCCGTTGAAGCGCCTGTTGAAGCGAACATTGATGCAGCCAGTAACCGGCTGATACTGGTGCTGGATGATGAACCGGCGGTGCGCCAGACACTTTGTGAACATCTGCATCAGCTGGGTTATCTGACGCTGGAGTGCGGCGACGGTGAAGCGGCGCTGGCGCTGCTGCGCCAGACACCGGATATCGACCTGCTGATCAGCGACCTGATGCTGCCCGGCGACATCAACGGCGCGGAGGTGATCCGCCAGGCGCAGCAGAACTGGCCGCAGCTGGCGACGCTGCTCATCAGCGGTCAGGATCTGCGCCACCAGCCGGTGACGCTGCCGCTGTGCGAACGGCTGGCGAAACCCTGGCAGCAGGCACAACTGGTGCAGGCGCTACAGCGCGCCTGGCAGCGCAGCGAACGGCTTAATCGCGCGCAGCAGGCTGCCACAACGGCACCGGCTTCCCACTGATGTAGCGCTTACGCAGGCGGCTGGAGAGGACATCCATGACCATCACCACCACCACCAGAATCAGCGTCAGGAACATCACGACATCCCAGTTCCACAGGCGCATGTTTTCGGCGTAGACCAGACCGACGCCACCCGCGCCGACAAAGCCCAGCACCGCTGCCGAGCGGGTGTTGGACTCGATCTGGTAAAGGCTCAGCGCCAGGAACTGCGGGAATGACTGCGTAAAGATGCCGAAGCGGTGTTTCTGCAGACTGTTGGCACCCACGGCGCCCAGCCCGCGCCCCGGAGATCGCTCTACCGCTTCGTGTCCTTCGGCGTAGAGTTTGCCGAGCAGGCCGACATCCTGCAGGATAATCGCCAGCACCCCGGCCAGCGGCCCCATGCCTACCGCACGCACGAATATCAGCCCCCAGATCGCCATGTCGATACCACGTAACACATCGAACACGCGGCGCATCATAAACGCCAGTGGTTTCGTGGCGCGATCGTGCATCACATTGCGCGCCGCCAGAAACGACAGCGGCAGCGCCAGCAGTGAGGCGGTCAGCGTTCCGGCAAACACAATCCCAAGGGTGATCCCGACCTGCGAGAAATAGTAGCCAAACGGCCAGTTCAGGAAGTCATGCCAGACAAACATCCGCAGGAAATAGCGCCCCAGTTGCTGGCAGCCCATCAGCAGGCGCGACCCTTCCAGGCCAAATACCGAGAAGAAATAGAGGTAATAGAGCAGCACCGCCAGCGCCATCAGCCCAATGCGGCGCAGATAGCGCGGCTGCGCGGCAAACAGTTCACGATGCTGCTGCTTCATTAGCGCGATATCGGGTGCGGCGCTGATCATGTCCGGTCTCCTGTCACACGGCGACGAAGCTGGCCGGATAGCGTATCCAGCAGCGACACCACAATCAGGATCAGCAGCAGCGTGATACTGACCTGATCGTAGCGGTCCAGTTTGATATTAGTCATCAGCTCCTGGCCGATACCGCCCGCGCCGACCAGTCCGAGGATGGTTGAGGAGCGGAAGTTAATCTCCAGGCGCATAAAGCTGTAGGAGAGAAAAACCGGCTTAACCTGTGGCCAGAAGGCGAAGCGCATCCGCTGCAGCTTGCTGGCGCCGCAGGCGGCCAGGCCGCGCACTGGCTTATCTGATGCCGACTCAATCGCCTCGTAAAACAGCTTGGTCAGGCTGCCCACGGTGTGCAGCGCCAGCGCCAGAAAACCGGGAATCGCCCCGATGCCAAACGCCATCACAAACATCACCGCCCACGCCAGCTCTGGCATGGTGCGCAGAAAGGCAACAAAGGCACGAATCGTCATCCGCACGCTGACCGGCGTCAGAGTATTGTCGGCGGCGAAAAAGGCCAGCACCGCGGCCATGGCCACCGCGACAAGCGTTGAGGCCAGCGCCAGCTGCAGGGTTTCCCAGATCAGCGGCAGCTGGATCGGCAGGCGGTAGCCCCAGTAGGCCAGCGAGCCTTCGGTCTTGCCGTCGGCAAATAGCAGCGGCAGATGCAGCACCGGCAGGATTTCATGCAGATAGTCGAAGAAGTGCGGCAGCGACTGCCAGACGGTAAGCAGATTAAACTCTGCTACCCTGCCGGCCGCCAGATAGAGTGCCACCAGCAGCAATGACCAGAGCAGCGTGTCACGTTTCTGCTGGCGGCGGATGCGTTGGTAGTAGTGTTCGAATTCGGTCAAAGGGGATCTCCGGCGCTAAAGCAGCGGGACGCAGGCGGGGTTGCCGCGTCCCGCTCTCCCCGCCTGGGCGGGGAAAGTCAGGGCGTCGCCAGCCTTAGCCGCGGCTGCCTTTCATCAGGTCGCGCTTCATATCAATGATGTTCTGATAATCGGCGACCGTCGCATGACCGATGTGCTGCTCACCGCCCACCGCTTTCACGAAGCAGGCGTGATCTTCCTTATCCAGCTTTTTAATCGCCGACACCACTTTCGCTTTGAAGTCAGCGGGCAGCTTATTGCTGACCAGCACCGGGCCGTTCGGGATCAGCGGGGACTGCCAGATGATGCGGATCTGCTTCATCAGGTCCGGATGGTCCATGCGGATCAGACGGCCAAATGCGCCAGAGGTATAGCCGCTGTTGTAGTCACCGACCAGTGAGGTCCAGGTGACGGCACCATCAAACTGGTTGTTCAGCACGCCCAGAATGTCCTGCTCATGGCCGCCAGAGAAGGTGACGCTGGAGAAGGTATTGTTATATTTGTCATCCACCGAGCCGCCGAACATCTTCTTAAACGCCTGGTTCGGCATCAGGAAGCCGGACGTCGAGTCGGGATCGGCCATACCGAATGATTTGCCTTTCAGGTCTTCCAGCTTTTTGTACGGGCTGTCCGCTTTGACGATCACGACAGAGTGATAGCCACGTGACTGATCTTTGTCATCCACCACAATGCCGACCACATCCACCGCTTTCGGGTCCTGAATGTAGACCGACGCAAACGAGGCCGGTGACATGCTCAGCACCATATCGATCTTCCCGCCCAGCAGGCCCTGAATCACGCCGGAGTAGTCTGAGGCGTTGCGCATCTGGGTATCCACACCCAGCTCTTTATCAAAGAAGGTTTTCACACACTGATTATCGCCAATCTGCTGGGTGGCGTTCTGCCCGCCCAGAATCCCCAGATTAAGCTGTTTCGGCGCATCCGCTGCGCTGACACCAAACGCCATGACACTGGTCAGAAGTGCTAAAGAAGTCAGTTTCATTCAGAATTATTCTCTTGCTGTGGACGTTAATGGATTTGGTTAAGTTCATCACCGTACAGCTGGTGCAGCAGGCTGTCGGTGAGTCGGGAAGGATGTCCGTCAAACAGCACCACGCCGCGCTGAATACCAATCACCCGGGTGCAGTAGCTTTTCACCAGCTCAATCGAATGCAGATTGACCATGACGCTGATGCCCTGCTCGCTGACCTGACGCAGCACATCCATGATGCGTTTGGTATTTTTAGGGTCCAGCGATGCCACCGGCTCATCGGCCAGCAGGATTTTGGGGTTCTGCATCAGGGCGCGGCAGATCGCCACGCGCTGCATCTGTCCGCCAGAGAGGTTTTCCGCCCGCTGCAGCGCCTGCGGCAGCATGTTCATCCACTGCAGCAGTTCGATGGCGTGCGCCCGATCCTGGTCAGAGAAAATTTTGAAGAAGGACTTCAGCGTGCTGGTCTGGCTCAGACGGCCCAGCAGCACGTTGGTCAGCACATCAAGGCGCGGCACCAGACAGAAGTCCTGAAAGATCATGCCGCACTGGCTGCGCCATTCGCGCAGCTGGCGGCTGTTGAGCGTGACCACGTTACGATCCGCTTCGCCCTGATGCAGACTGATAATCGCGCCGGACGTGGCGTTAATCGTGCCGTTGAGCATGTGCAGCAGGGTCGATTTACCTGCGCCAGAGCGGCCAATCACCGCCACCAGCTCCCCGGCGTGCAGGTCGAAACTGACCTGATCCAGCACCTGCGTGTCGCCGTAAGCTTTGCTCAGTTTCTGCACCGACAACACTTTTTGTCCGCTGAGGCTGGCCGGGGGCAGATCGTTATCGACCACCGTTTTCAGAAGTGCCTGTGCCATGGTGTTCTCCGTCATCGCTGATTGCGTTCTGCCGGTTATTAAGGCGTGACGCGATGAACACGAGATGACAGCGAGATGATCAAACCGTGACAGGCCAGTGCGCGCCGCACAGCAGTGTCTGGCCGTCACGGGCAGGCAGCACGCCCTCCGGCAAGGGGTTTTCGGCTAACCAGTTATCCATCTCATGACTGAGGTGGGTCAGCCATGTCTGACGCGGCTGGAGCCTCTCTGCTATCGCCAGCGCCTGGGTCAGATCATTGTGATTACGCGGCTCGGCACGCGGCGGATCGTTGCAGTCAATCACCAGTTGATCCAGCGGCTGGCCGCGCAGGAAGTCAGCGGTGTCGGGCGGCAGCCCGCAGGTATCACACAGCCAGGCGAGCCGGGTGCCGTGCCAGTCAAACAGATAGCCGTGCGTCAGCTTCGAGTGCTGCAGCGGCAGCGGCGTAACGTCCAGCTCACCAAAGGCGTGCGCCATAAAGGGGGTTAAGGCGGGGCGGAAATCGAGCAGGCCGGGATGTTTATAAAGATCGTCACAGCCACGTGGATCGGGCGGTCCCCAGACCGGAATTGGTGCGCCCACTCCCCAGCGCAGCGCAAACAGGCCCTGCACATGATCCATGTGATAGTGGGTCAGCAGAATGCGGGTCAGCGAGCCGGGCGGAAAGCGTGATGCCAGCAGCGGCAGACCGGCATCCAGCAGGATGCGTTCGTGGCCAAACTCAATCAGCGCGCTGCAGGGCGCCCGCGCATGGGCGCTGTTGCGCTGCGCCCGCTGACAGGCGCGACAGTTGCAGCCTGGCAGCGGTGCCGCAGTGACCCCGCCGGTGCCCAGAAAAGTGAGTTTCATTGATGCGCCTCCAGTATCTGGCGTAGCTGGCAGACGGTCTCTGCCAGCGCGCCGTCGTTATTGAGGATCAGACAACCATCAGGCTGCGGCTGGGCGGCGCGCGCCAGCCGACGGGCGATTTCCGCCTCATCTTCCCGTCCGCGCTGGCGCAGCCGCGCCGCCAGTACGTCGGGCGACACCTGCAGACAGACCGGCAGCAGCTTTGAGCCAAAGCGGCCCTGCGCCTGCGCCAGATGCAGCCGCGAACCGTTCACCACGACATTCTGTCCGCGCAGCAGCCACTGCTCCGTCTCACAGCCAATGCCATAGCGGAAGCCGTGCGCCTCCCAGCTCACCGCAAACAGACCGAGTGTGGCGCGACGGGCAAACTCCGCCTCGGTCAGCGCCACATGGTTTTCACCGCCCGCATCGGCGGCGCGGGTGATGTAGCGATGGGCGATCAGCAGTCGTGGTGGCGGTGACGCCCGCAGCGCATCCAGCAGGCTATCCTTGCCTGAACCGGAGGGGCCGGTAAGCCAGATCAGCCGCGCCATCAGTACACCTGCCGACCTTTGCTCCAGACGTGCCGCACGTGTGGATAGCCATGTGCGGTGTGCGCCAGCACCAGGTCGGCGCGGCAGCCTTCGGCGATGACGCCGCGATCCTCCAATCCTAACGCGCGGGCCGGGTTACAGGTCACCAGTGCGATAGCCTGCGCCATGCCGAGACTGTTGCGCTCGTCATCTGCCAGCCGGAACGCCGCATCCAGCAGGCTGGCCGGGTAGTAATCGGACGACAGAATATTCAGCAGGCCGTGTGATGCCAGCTCCCAGGCGGCAACGTTGCCGGAGTGCGAGCCGCCGCGCACAATGTTAGGCGCCCCCATCAGCACCTGCATGTTGCGATAGCGTGAGGCACGCGCGGCTTCCAGCGTGGTCGGAAACTCCGCGATGCGGCTGCCTGCCGCATGGGATTCTTCCACGTGCGCCGCCGTGGCGTCATCGTGGCTGGCAATGGCAATGCCATGTTCCCGGCATAGTCCGGCAATCGCCTGACGATTAGGCTGCGACCACGCGGCCGCCAGGGTGAGCTGGTCATGCTCGAACTGATCCATCTCCGCGTCGTTGAGCTGATATTTGCCCTGATAATATTCGCGATATTTGGTCAGCGACGCGTACTGACGCTGTCCCGGCGAATGGTCCATCAGCGAGACCAGCGCCAGCTCCGGCGTGCCCATCAGTGCTTCAAACAGCGGCGCGGTGGTGGGATGCGGCAGTTCACAACGCAGATGCAACAGATGCTCGGCCCGGTTCAGCCCCTTGCGGTTGCTGTCGCGGATGGCGTCGATCATTTTGCTGAGGTTATCCAGCCGGTGCCCGCCGTCGCGCACATCACCAACGCCTATCGCGTCCAGCACGGTGGTAATGCCGCTGGAGACCATCAGTGCATCGTGGCTGCTCATCGCGGAGTGTGCGGGCCAGTCCACTTTCGGTCGTGGCGTGAAAAACTTGTCGAGGTTATCGGTGTGCAGCTCCACCAGCCCTGGCAGCAGCCAGGCCCCTTCGCCGTCCAGCGCACCGGGCTGCTGGCTGGTGGTTTCACTGAAGCTGCTGATGCGCTCATCGCGAAACTCCAGCGATCCGCTGACCACTTCGTTTTCCAGCACCAGTCTGACGTTATTGATGATCATGCCTGCACTCCTGTGTCGATCGGGTGCATCAGATGCAGCCGGTCGGCGACCCGCTCGCGTACCGCCCGATCGTGAAAAATACCGACGATGGCGGCACCCCGGGCGCGCGCCTGTTTAATTAAGCTCACGACCGCCTCGCTGTTGACGCTGTCGAGCGAGGCGGTGGGTTCATCCAGCAGCAGCACCGGATAGTCGGCGATAAAGCCGCGAGCGATATTCACGCGCTGCTGCTCACCGCCAGAAAACGTAGACGGGGCCAGCGACCAGAGACGCTGCGGCACATTCAGTCGGGTCAGCAGGTCGGCGGCCCGCGCTTCACAGAATTCGCGCCCGACGCCGCGCTCCAGTAGCGGCTGCATGACAATCTCCAGCGTCGGCACGCGCGGGATCACCCGCAGAAACTGGCTGACCCAGCCCAGCGTGTCGCGACGCAGGGCGATAATCTGCCGCGCTGACGCCTGCGCCATGTCGATCCATTCGCCCTGATGTGCAACCCGGATATGACCGCTGTCAGGCTGATAGTTGCCGTAAAGCGCGCGCAGCAACGTGGATTTTCCGCTGCCGGAGTGACCGTGCAGCACCACGCACTCGCCCTCACCCACCGTCAGGCTGGCATTGTGCAGCACCGGCAGCGCCGCCCCATTCTGGTTATGCAGCACAAAGGTTTTACACAGATTTTCTACCCGCAGGCGCGGAGTGAGAGTCGTCATTTAATTGAGCACCGAAGAGACCAGCAGTTGAGTGTAAGGATGATGAGGATCGTCCAGCACGCGGTCAGTCAGACCGCTCTCCACCACCCGCCCCTGTTTCATCACCAGCAGGCGATGCGCCAGCAGTCGCGCCACGCCGAGATCGTGGGTGACAATCACGACCGCCAGATTCAGCTCGCGCACCAGCGTGCGCAGCAGATCCAGCAATCGCGCCTGCACCGAGACGTCCAGCCCGCCGGTCGGCTCATCCATAAACATCAGCTGCGGCTGCGTCACCAGGTTGCGGGCAATCTGCAGACGCTGCTGCATCCCGCCGGAAAAGGTGGTCGGCAGATCGTCAATGCGCCCGGCGTCAATCTCCACCGCCTGCAGCCAGCGGCTCGCCTCGGCGCGGATCTCGCCATAGTTCCGCTGGCCGGTCGCCATCAGCCGTTCGCCAATGTTACCGCCCGCGCTGACCTGCGCACGCAGCCCGTCCATCGGATGCTGATGCACCACGCCCCAGTCGGTGCGCAGCAGCTGACGGCGGTCGCTTTCACTCATCTCATAGAGGTCGCGGTTCTGATAGTGAATGCTGCCCTGCTGCGGCGTCAGACGGGCCGACAGGCTCTGCAGTAGCGTGGTTTTACCGGAGCCGGACTCGCCGACAATCCCCAGTACTTCGCCAGGCCAGAGATCAAAACTGACCTGCTCAAACCCTTTGCCCGGCGCATAAAGATGGGTGAGCTGGTTCACCGCAAGCAGCGGCTGTTCACTGTGCATGTTGCTGTTCCTGCTGCTGATGGCAAAAGTCGGTGTCGGAGCAGACAAACATCCGCGTTCCCTGGTCGTCCATCACCACCTCATCGAGGTAGCTGTGGCGCGATCCGCACAGCGCGCAGGGTTCATCCCACTGCTGTACGGTGAAGGGGTGATCGTCGAAGTCGAGGCTCTCCACGCGGGTATAAGGCGGTAAGGCGTAGATGCGCTTTTCACGCCCGGCCCCAAACAGCTGCAGCGCGGGCATCATGTGCATCTTCGGGTTGTCGAATTTGGGAATGGGCGACGGATCCATCACGTAGCGATCGTTAACCCGGACCGGATAGGCGTAAGTGGTGGCGATATGGCCATAGCGGGCGATATCTTCATACAGCTTCACCTGCATGATGCCGTACTCCTCCAGCGCATGCAGGGTGCGGGTCTCGGTTTCGCGCGGCTCGATAAAACGCAGCGGCTCCGGGATCGGCACCTGGAAAATCAGGATCTGATCTTCTTCCAGCGGCGTTTCCGGGATACGGTGACGGGTCTGGATCAGCGTGGCATCGGCGGTGCGTTCGGTGGTCGCTGCACCGCTGACCCGCTTGAAGAACTGGCGGATCGACACCGCATTGGTGGTGTCATCTGCGCCCTGATCGATCACTTTCAGCACATCCTGATCGCCAATCACGCTGGCGGTGATCTGGATGCCGCCGGTTCCCCAGCCGTAGGGCATCGGCATCTCGCGTCCGGCGAAAGGCACCTGATAGCCGGGGATCGCCACCGCTTTCAGGATGGCGCGACGGATGGTGCGTTTGGTCTGCTCGTCGAGATAGCCGTTGTTATAGCCGGTGAGTTCAGCCATGGTTGCGCTCCTGATAATCGTGCTGCAACTGTTTCAGCAGTTCCAGCTCCGCCTGGAAATCGACGTAATGCGGCAGCTTGAGATGCGAGACAAAGCCCGCCGCTTCGACATTGTCGGCGTGCGACAGCACAAACTCTTCATCCTGTGCCGGGCTGGTCACGCGCTCATTCTGCTCGCGGCTTTGCAGCGCCCGATCCACCAGCGCCATCGCCATCGCCTTGCGTTCGGCACGGCCAAACACCAGCCCGTAGCCACGGGTAAACTGCGGCGCGGCGTCATCACTGTGGGCGACGCCGTTGACCATTTCGCATTCAGTGGCAAGCAGTTCCCCGATCTCCAGCTCAAAACCCAGCTCTTCGGGACAGATGCTGACGCTGAGATAGCCGGTGCGGATCTCGCCAGCAAACGGATGGGTACGGCCATAGCCGCGCTGAGTCGAATAGCCCAGCGCCAGCAGAAAACCTTCGTCGCCACGCACCAGCTGTTGCAGCCGTGCAGCGCGCGAAGCGGGAAAGCTCATTGGCTCGCGGGTGATGTCAACCGGCTCGCTGCCGTCATCCCTCTCGGCGGTAGCCAGACCTTCCTCACTCATCATGCTGAACATGTGCGGGCACTGGTCAGGCACCGAGCGATCGTCACGCGGCGCGGCAGGTGTTTCGCCATTGGCCAGCAGGGTGAAGTCGAGAAGACGGTGGCTGTAGTCATAGGTTGGCCCCAGCACCTGGCCGCCCGGCAGATCTTTATAGACCGCCGAGATACGGCGTTCGATGCGCATCGAACCGGTCGCCAGCGGTGTGCTCTCCGCCAGGCGTGGCAGCGTGGTGCGATAGGCACGCAGCAGAAAGATCGCCTCGACCAGATCGCCACTGGCCTGCTTAATCGCCAGCGCCGCCAGTTCCGGATCGTATATCCCGCCTTCGGTCATCACCCGATCCACCGCCAGCCCCAGCTGTTGCGCCACCTGATCGCAGCCGAGTTCGGCTATCGCCCGATCGCCGCGTCGCAGATCGGCCTGCAACTGGTGGGCATTAAAGATGGCCTTTTCGCCCCCTTTCACCGCGACATACATCAGCACACCTCCACAACGGTGGTGCGCGGCACGGCCATGATCGCTTCGCCACAGGTGAAGATCAGATCCACGCCCTGCGGGAAGGGATGCGGACGGGTACGCAGATATTCCAGTACGCTCTCCGGCAGCTGTGGCGCAATGGCGCGTGTCTCACGCAGGCCAGGGCCGGAGAGGCGCAGAGTCAGGCCGCCATTCAGTGACGGCACTTCGATGATCAGCGTGGTGCTTTTTTCCGGCGACATATTGTCACCCGCCGCGAACTGCGTCGGATCGGGCTGCGCCGCCGCATGGCTCAGGGCAAATGGTGCGTCCTGCTGCGTGGTGATGGGCGCGCCGGTATGAAAGCGCAGATTATTACGCAGCTGTTCATTGTCGATTTGCGCATCCAGCCAGACCGGGCTTTCCTGATCGACCAGCGTCAGCAGCAACGCTGTGGCCGCCGGTGACAGTGCGCCCCAGCCCTGCTGCAGCGGCAGCGAGACCATCACGCCCGGCTCACTCATCGCTTTCAGAATGCGGCGAAACGCGCGCTGTGCATCCGCGACCGGATGGTTAAAACTTGCCAGTAAAGTCATCAGTTATCTCCGCGAACCAGCGTAAAGAAATCCACTTTGCTACTGGCGATTTCGCGGGCGCGCAGCTGTCGCTGCTCATCGCGCCACGCCGCCAGCGGGGTAATAATCTTCTCTTCCAGCAACTGCCGGGTTTCCGGCTGCTGTAACAGCGCGTCCAGCAGGGCGCAGCGTTCAGCGTGGGCTTTGTCGCGCCCCAGCAGATAGCTGTAACCCAGCGTGCCGTCGCCCAGCTGCACCACCGCACGTGTTACCGTGGCGTCGCCCATCACAAAGCGTTTGCCCGTGGCCCCCATCCGCGCCTGTAACCGCGTCAGCCCGATCTCTGCCGGACGGACCAGCGTGAATGCTGGCTGGAGGTTAAGCGCCTGCCAGTGCGCTTCAAGTAACGCGGCGCTGCTGTGTGCCAGCACCGACAGCCAGCGCTGGCGATCCGTTTGCTGTTCCATTAGTGCTCCAGAGTCAGTTCGATCATGTCGCCGCGCGTCAGGCTGACGGAATATTCCGCCACCGCGCCATCACGGGTTTTGTTGAGCGTCCGCACGCAGAGCAGCGGCGCGTGCAGGGCGATGTCGAGCTGTCGGCACTCTTTGGCCTGCGCCCGGCGGGTGCTGATACGCGTCTGGGTGCGCACCAGCTGTTTGCCGGTGTGCTCCACTAAGAAGTCGTGCAGCGATCCGCTGTTAAATTGCTGAAGCTGGGGCCACCAGCTGAGGTCGGCGAGAAAATGGTTGATCAGGCAGAGCGGCACGCCGTTGGCGCGGCGCAGGGTGCGCAGATGAATGACGCTGTCGCCCTCTTTGACGCCCAGCGCACTGGCGACGTCATTGCTGGCCGGACGTAATACCGCCAGCAGCCGTTCGCTGGTCGGGTGACTGCCCTGTTCCATCAGGTTCTGACTGAAGCGCGCCTGCGCATGCAGCGGATAGTCATAAGGACGCATCAGCACCAGGATGCCGACGCCGTGACGGCGCTGCAGCAGCCCTTTGTGCACCAGTTCGTCTACAGCCCGGCGCAGCGTGTGGCGATTCACCTCATAGTGATCGGCCAGCTGTTGCTCAGAAGGAAGATAGTCGCCGCAGCGGTAGCGCTCTTTCAGCGCCTGCTCCAGTTGTGCGGCAACAGCCTGATAGACAGTGGTCGGATGTCTGGATAACTCCATCACGATGAAATCCTCACGGGTTACAGAGTGGGAACGCAGTGATAAGACGCTGCGGGATGGTGTTAGCCTGAAGGGATCAGATGACAGAACCGTGACGCGCGGGTGAAAGAGCGGTGAATGTGGGGGGCATTTACCCTGTTAGCGGGACAGATTCACGCCTGATGCCGTGATTCAAACAGGGGCGTAATGAGCATATGCGGGATTGCCAGTGCGGCCAGTACAGCAAACAATGGCTGAATGCCCGCGTTGCCCACAGGATGCATCACCACAATGGTTCCTGCAGCCAGCAAAAGGGCCGCCGTCAGTACCGGCCAGGTGGCCTGAAGGTAGCGGAGGTAGCTGGTGCAGTTCAGCTGATCGCGCCGCTGTCGGGTTTGCGGCAGCGCATGCAAAATTAAGAATCCCATTGAAAAACCGACGAAAGGTGGAAGCAGCAACAACGCCAGTGTACCCGTAACAAGACGCCTGTCCTGGCGGATTAAACCCACGGCAATCAGCCCTGAAGCACAGGCCCCGCCCATAATGGCAATGCCCACAGCAAGAGCGTCCGGCATTGAAAATCCTGGTGCCGCCTCATGCAGAATCGCGCTAAATGCCTGCAGGTGCAGTGTCGCTGGGGCCGCTATCATACTTATCCCCCGCGCCAGACGTTCGGGGCTGCGTCCATCTGGAGCGTCTTCAAGCGCAAAATGCAGGGCAGATGCCAGAAGAAAAACGGGCAATGCCAGTGCCGGAGCACCGTGCCACCAGAACAGACAGATCAGGATGACCAGTCCATAGGCGGCAAGAAACGGGAACTGACGCTCGCGTTTAACGACGTCAAGATCGCTGGCACCGTGTGCCATGCCGATAACGCCAATGGCCAGAGTCGCAAAAAGCACTTGCCCCGCAGGGGGGCTGAAAGAGGCAGCCAGCGCTGCCCCCCAGAGTCCTGCCCAGCCGAACCGCACCGGGCCTGTCATCTCCTCACAGCACCAACAGGCGTGGTATGAGAGAGCGCTTTTTTCATGTTAGCCGCAGCGTAGAAGGCGTAGAAAACTTTAGCGATAATATCCAGAATCAGGAATGCCTGAACAGATGTCGCATCAGTAATGATGCTGAGACCTTCCGGACCGACCAGAAAAACGATCGGATAGATAAACCACACGAGGGTCAGCAAGGCCACATTCTTGTTGTAGGCACCTGCCAGCGCGTTGCCTCGCGTCGCGGCCAGTGCGCGCAGTGGCCCCCAGAGCAGATAAACAACGCCCAGAAATGCCGCACACGACCATGAATACCACACCCATTTCGCGACAGAATTTTCCGCCAGCGAAGAGACCAGACCGGTAATAATCATCATCACATCCAGCACAATGATGGCCGTTAGAAAGCCGCCCATTTCGCCGGGTTTACCCTGTTCATGAAAAGCCAGCATGACCAGACCGGCCAGTAAGAGAGGCGTGGTGATGGACCAGTCAGCATAACGCGCCAGGTACACTATCGTGCCACTGTCCAGCGTGAGATTGCCAAACCCAAACGCCATCGCCAGATAGGCCGTGGCGGCAATAAACGGCACTGACGCGTGCACGAGTGTATGGTGACCAAAGGGATATTTCTTGTCACCGGTGGCGTAAATAATCAGTGACGCAATGGCCATGACCGAAAACCCAATCATAAATGCGGTTTGATCCATTTTACTCTCTCCTGTGCTAAGACGCCGGTATCGTGCCAGCCATACCGCGATGAATTAGCGTTAATAAAAGACGGTTATATTCATGCAACGAATATGCTGTCAGTATATGGCGATATAGATAATTTGCCCGGCGAGCGAAATTTACCCTGTTAATTTTAAGCAATCTGATTAAATTAACGTCTTTTACTGGCCTTCTGAGCGTGATATAAAAAAACCAATGTAAAGTTATGTTTCTCAGCGTTTCGCTTTCCTACCAAGCCCTCCCTATAGCTAAAATCATTATTCATATAAATAATTGATTTAAAATCAAAATAAATTCTGAGAATCAGAACCCTTTGCCTTTGCATAAACTGACAAAAGTGCAATATTTTTATTTTTGAGTGGTAAATCTGAAACCAGCCGCTATGAAAATGGCGTCATGTGGCGCTTCACACGGGCGAAACGGCATTAATAAAATCGTTTCTGATTCTCAATGATTGATAATTAAGGGATGAACAGGGAATGAAAATTTTGCGTATTATTTACCCAGGATCTAATAAGCAGCCAATCAGGAAACTGAAGTTTTTCACAGGTTTGTTTTACAAAAAACAGGGTGAAAAAACCCAACATCATCATCGGTGATTTTACGTATTATGATGACCCTGAAGGCGCAGAAAACGTCGAGCGCAATGTCCTTTATCACTTCCCGTGTATTGGCGAAGGGTTATCAGGCAGCGTTTCAACGATGAGGCCATATCAACACTCGGGAAGCTGGCCTGGTGGGACTGGCCTGTGGAGAAGATTACTCAAAACCTCCCGGCAATCCTCTCTGCTAATGTTGAAGCCTTGCCAGATAAATAGCTGTGCAGAATCACCCACGTTCGCTGCGGGCAAAGGGTGATGCGCACCCGTAATGTGTATGGATAATCGCGCGCAGCATGCTGTGCAAACAGGTCAGAATTTAACGCTGGCGCGCGGAGTTAAACAGGAGTCGTTATGCTGTACATATTCAGTGGCCTTCCCGGTTGTGGAAAAAGCACGGTCGCTAAAATGTTATCTGAAAAATTAAAAGCGGTGTATTTACGCGTCGATACGATCGAACAGGCACTGCGTAATGAATCAGCAGCATTCACAGAGATTGGCCCTGAAGGCTATTTTATCCTCTATGCGCTTGCGCGGGAGAATCTCAGACTGGGACTACCTGTTGTCACTGACTCGGTGAATGATCTTAATCTGGTGCGGGATAGTTTTCGTGATATCGCACTATCATCAGGTGTTCCCTTTCTGGAAATCGAAATCCTCTGTTCGGATCCGGAACAGCATCGGGCGCGTGTAGAGAACAGAATCTCAGAAATTCCTGGCTTAAACGTGCCTGACTGGCAGGCCGTCATGGATCGTGATTATGAACCCTGGGGAAGGGATCATCTGCAGCTGGATACCGCAAAATTATCGCCTGCTGCGTGCGTCGATAACATTCTCAAAGCGAACCTTCCGTTCTGAGGCATTCAGGCTGCACCCTGCCCTACACGGGATTGAACCGGTAAAACAGGGCCAGCCACGCGATGCTCTCAGCCTGTGCGGTAAAAACGTTGACTGAATCCGGCCTGGATCAAAGCTTAAATGAGCTGACCTCTGTCAGCAGTCTGCCCGCCTGCTGACTCAGTGAGCCGGCAGCGGCAGACATCTGCTCTACCATTGCGGCATTCTGCTGCAGATTGCTTTCCATCTGTGTGACCGCAATGTTCACCTGGTCGATCCCATAACTCTGCTCTTTAGATGATGTATTGACCTGATTAATCAATTGCGTCGTTTCATCAACAACACTCAGCGCTTCATTCATTCGCGACGACACATTCGCTGCGTATACCACGCCTTTATCCACATTCTGGATGGCTTCCTCAATCAGGCCCCGGATATCCTGGGCTGCAACAGAAGAACGCTGTGACAAAGAGCGGACCTCGCCGGCGACCACGGCAAACCCCTTGCCCTGCTCACCGGCACGGGCCGCTTCCACTGCAGCGTTAAGCGCCAGAATGTTGGTCTGAAACGCAATGCCATCAATAATGGAGATAATTTCTGAAACCTTATTTGAAGAGACAGAGATATCGTTGATGGCACTTGTTAAATCATTAAGCTCACGGTTGCTGTGATTGACGATGGATTGCACTTTTCCGATGAAGTTATTCGCCTCTGTCGCGTTATCCATATTGTGTTTCACGGTGGCCGACAGCTCGTTCATACTGGCTGCGGTTTGCTCAAGTGAAGAAGCCTGAGACTCTGAGCGTGATGACAGATCATCATTGCTGTGAGCGATTTCCTCTGACGCCGTATCCACCTCTTTGCTGGCATCCCGGACGCCTGACAGAACCTCCCGGAACTTAGACACAAGGGCATTAAAACTGCCCGCCGTTGCGCCCAGTTCATCTTTTTTATTGAGATTTACCCGAAGAGTCAGATCCAGGTTTTCCTCGATGGTTTTCATGGTGCTCTGTAAATTCTGCAGGCCTTTTCTGATATAGCTCAGGACAGAGTACGAAGAAAGGGCTGTCAGTAACACCGCGGCTGCAATAATGCTGCTCAGAAGCCATAACGTATGCAGATACTCGGCATGGTTTTCCGCTGCAAATTTGTTGGCAACCTGATAGTTATAAGCCAGGATGTCCTTCAGATTCTGGCTCACCACAACCGAAGCCGCCGCTGTCTCTCCCTGATCGGAAACCATAGCCCTGGCCGCATCAATGCCGCCGGTCTGATAAACGCCCACCATCTTATTCACTTTCTCAAGATAGACCCCGAAATTCTGAATAGTCTGGCTTATCATCTGGCCGTCGTTATCGTCTGTAATCAGGTGGGATTTATAATAATCCATTGCCTCGCGCGTTTTGGTCAGATATTCCTTTGCGGTGACCATATGCTTTTCAAATATCGCTTTATCGGTAACCAGAAGACCCATCAGAATCTGCCGTCTTGCTTCTTCACGAAGCTGAGAGATTTCACTGATTTTGTTGATGCTG
This sequence comes from Pantoea sp. WMus005, assembly GCF_013415305.1. Classification (GTDB taxonomy): domain Bacteria; phylum Pseudomonadota; class Gammaproteobacteria; order Enterobacterales; family Enterobacteriaceae; genus Pantoea; species Pantoea rara. The sequence continues at coordinate 646,142 of NZ_JACBXU010000001.1, read as the reverse complement.
GGCAGGGAGTTGGTCGCCACATACTCGAACCGATCCTGTGCGCCGCCCAGAGATCGGATGCTGATGATGCCCAGGAACAGCAGCGCCAGAAGTGTAAAGGTAAAGACCAGCGTAAGTTTCTTTAAAATTGTCATGAAAGGTTACCCGAGGGAGAAGTCAAGATACCTTTCGTTTATCGGCTATCCTAAAACACACTTTATGGTCAGGCGGTGAAACTAAGCAGTAATTTTTATGTTTTTTGAGAGATATCAAAGTTTACACTCATTACGGTAAGTGACCTTTTCCGAATAAACAGGTGACGCGGCATGACCGGCGACGCCCGTCCATAACGCGGCACCATGAAGGGAATAAGCGAGAAACGCTGGCAAATCACTGCCAGACACCCCAGAGCGGAAAAAGCTAAAATTCACCTGCAGGTCAATTACCTGCTCCTTAAGCGGCTGTTTGAATTAATAAAATTACTGTAAAAAACGGAATGCATCAGCCCCGGACCTGCTGAATACATCAGAATACTTACTGATATCTGTCAGCGATTTCACAGGTTTGCTTATCCGGACTGATACAGCGTCCAGCGGGTAATGCGTTCAGCCGCCGGGTTAGCAGCCCCCCTTCCCTGCGCTCGTCTGAACGCGCCACGTTGCCAGGGAGATTGAGGATCACAGGAATAAATCTGAATGTCTGTCACTACCGCAACGCGGGTATGCCCGATCATTCATGCAGTGCGGAGGTTAAGCACGTCCTCTTCAGATCAACCTCTCATCGCACGCAAAAGTCTGTCGCCAGAGATTAGTGGAACCCGTTCACTCTCACTTTGTGGCGAACGGGTAAGTGAGCAGGCTGACTGCGCCTGCTATTTCGTTTTGCAGGATGCAGTCCGGTTCTTCATCTAACAGCAGACATAACTGGGCAATGACTTTTGCACGGGTGACTGGCTCGCCATCATAAAAAAGAGCCTCCACCGCTTTACCAATGTGAACATGCATTGCATTAACGGCGTTATCGTCACACATTTACCACCTCCGATGACATAAACCCGGAAAGGAGACCACCGTATGCCAGAAACGACGTCGGGCGGCCCCTCAGAATGCAGGACAACGATGATCAGAAGGTTTCCCAGTTTGCTTTCGACGCCATCAGGGATACTGACGGTTGTACGTTGCGCCTGGTGGTCTGCGCCCTGGGTGTAAACGCCCCGGAAGACGGCACACGGAAAACGGCAACGGTTTTTTCAAGCTCAAGCGCCTGTTCTTCGAGACTGCTGGCCGCAGCGGAAGACTCTTCAACCAGCGCAGCGTTCTGCTGGGTTGTGCTATCCATTTCCGTCATGGCCTGCGCAATCTGGGTAATGCCGCGATTCTGTTCGTCTGATGCAGCGGCAATTTCGCCCATGATGTCCCTTACCTGCGTCACGGACCTGACGATACCCTCCATTGTCACACCGGCACGGTTTACCAGCTCAGTACCGTTGCTTACTCTGTCCAGTGATTCCCGAATCAGCACCTCTATCTCTTTTGCAGCCAGTGAACTGCGCTGTGCAAGATTGCGCACTTCGCCTGCCACAACGGCAAAGCCCCGGCCCTGCTCACCTGCGCGTGCGGCCTCTACTGCCGCATTCAGCGCCAGAATATTCGTCTGGAAAGCGATACCGTTAATAACAGTGATGATTTCGCCGATTTTGCCTGAGCTCTGACTTATTCCACCCATTGTGGTTATCACCTCACTGATGATTTCCCCGCCGCAGCTGGCATTGTGCGACGCATCCGTGGCCAGCTGACTGGCGTGATGGGCGTTCTCCGCATTCAGCTTAACGGTGGAGGTTAATTCCTCCATGCTGGCAGCCGTCTCAACCACGGCAGCCGACTGCTGTTCTGTGCGTGATGAGAGGTCGGTGTTTCCTGCTGCAATCTCAGACGAGGCGCGGGCGACGTTATTCACCCCATCCCGGACCCGGGAGATGATGTTACGCAGGCTCTGGTTCATGGCACCCATGGCAGTCATCAGTTCGCCAAGCTCATCAGTGCGGGAACTGGTTATTTCAGCGGTCAGGTCACCTTCAGCGATACGCTGTGCCGAAGAAAGCGTCTCTCTCAGCGGAACGGTGATGCTGCGGGTCATTCTCCAGGCAATCAGCAGACTGAGGGTGATACAGACAAGGGTGGCAAAACCAATCTGCCACAGTGCGGTATGCATATACTTCTGAGCCTGTTCAGACTGAAAGAACGCGAGGTCTGTGATTGACTGATTCAGTTTTCCCGCAGCTTCGGTCATTTCATCTGAGGCGCGTTTTTCGACCTGCACTGACTGGAGATAATTATTTAACAGCGTGGTGCCTGAGGTGGTTTTTTGCGCCACATCGGCCAGAAGCGCACCGAGTGAGGTGTCAGCGAGACCACTAAGCTGACTGACAAGTGGTGAAAAACCGTCTTTGATTTCGTTAAACTTATTCAGTGTGGAAGCATCTGGCTTTTGCATGAACGCCTGAACATAAAATGCAGCCTGTTCAGTTTTGAGGCTGAGAGCCAGCAGGGGTGCAGCAAGGTCTGCCGGGACATAAGCCTGACGGGCAGCCAGTTTTTCCGCCACTGACGTCAGTCCGAGAGCCTGAATGTCATTCAGAGAAAGGGCTGCACTGTGGTTGCTTGCGAGAAAGTGCTGACGCTTTTCCTGATACTGAGCCAGAACAGTACTGAGCGCAGAAAGCTTTTCACGACCGCCTGTTGACCAGGAATATTTCTCAAGATTTTTGTACAAAGCAGATAACTGATTCATCGCCTCACCGTTGAGCTCAATGAATTTAGTGTCGCGGGTGTACTGAAATAGCGTGCGGTTCAGCCTCGCTTTCGCCAGTGCATCAACCATTTGTACCGTGACATCGCGCTTTTCCGAGTTATCCTGAATTTTTAAAAAACAGAGGGCAGCAAGGGCTGATATAGCCAGTGACGCCAGTATAACCAGCAAAAATCCCAGCGTAAGTTTTCTGCCTATATTGAATTTTGAAACTTTTTTTATAATATTCATTTTAATAACCCTGGTGTTGAAAAGAACCTGAGACTGACATTTCCTCAGGATTACATTACCTATCGGCATAGAAACGATATTTATTACACCTGCGCTCATTGCCCGCCCTTAAATAATGGTATTTATTGATGTAGATCACTTCTCTTAATATTTATATTTAGCTGTTTAAATTAAGACCCCTGATAATTTACCAGGTTATCATTCAGACTCTACTCTGAATAACTCTGGTGAAGAAAAGCGGCAACTTATTCCGCAGGTTACTGATTTTGTTTTGAAAAAAATCCATGAGATAGAATGGGATGTTAGCTGAATAAATAGTTAGAAATCGCCGTCAGATCTTAAGGTTTTATTAAGCTTTATCTGCTCACCTGAAAATTTATTCCCGGAACGATAGGCATAAAGGGCATATCAGCCTTCCTGTCTTTCAGAATAAGAATGCGAGTTCAGCGCGTTACTTGATTTTATAAGCAGTCAATTACGTAAATGAAAAACGATTAACAGGCCTGCTTTAACATTCAGTCCGGAACCTGCGGGAGGATCTTTTTTCCAGCTCGTGCATCAGGGCTGGCGGCACATCCGGTTTTGCGGCTGCCCAGGCCGCATATTCACAGACAAAACGGGTTGACGGCGAGCCGTTAATTCAGGCAATAACGCTGTTACTTATGATGAATCTCCGCTGAATTAATGGCCGCCCATCAGCTTTTCAACGTCTTCGGGTTTGTCATGCACACCAAAGCGGTCAACGAGAGTGCGGGTCGCCTCGTTCATGCCCCTGATGTCCACGTCGGTGCCCTCGCGGCGGAACTTAATCACGATGCGGTCCAGCACGCTGACCGACGTAATGTCCCAGAAATGGGCGAGCGACACGTCGATGACTACGCGCTCCAGCGTCTCGTGGAAGTCGAAATGATGGGTAAACCGGTCAGCTGAGGCAAAGAAGACCTGCCCGGTTACGGTATAGGTACGTGTCTCGCCCTCTAGCACCGAGGAGACCGTCATAAAGCGGGCCACTTTGGTGGCAAAGTTCAGAGACGCAATCAGCACGCCGGTCAGTACCCCAAACGCCAGATTGTGGGTGGCCACCACCACGGCAACAGTCGCCAGCATCACGACGCTGGTTGAAACCGGATGGGTGCGCAGGTTCGCAATGGACCGCCATGAGAAGGTGCCAATAGAAACCATAATCATCACTGCAACCAGCGCCGCCATGGGTATCTGCGACACCCACTCGCGCAGAAATATCACCATTAACAGCAGCACCACGCCCGCCGTGAGTGTGGAAAGCCGCCCCCGTCCGCCAGACTTCACGTTAATGACCGACTGACCAATCATGGCGCAGCCCGCCATCCCGCCTATGAATGCGGTACAGATATTAGCAATACCCTGCGCCTTACATTCGCGGTTCTTGTCGCTCGGCGTATCGGTCATGTCGTCTACGATGGTGGCGGTCATCATGGACTCCAGCAGTCCCACGATGGCAAGTCCCGCCGAGTACGGCAGAATGATCAGCAGGGTATCAACGTTAAGCGGGATATCCGGAATCAGGAACACGGGCAGGCTGTCCGGCAACCTGCCCATGTCACCCACGGTGCGCACGTCCAGGTGCAGCCACATCGAAATAGCAGTCAGCACGATGATGCAGACCAGGGGAGAGGGAATGGTTTTATTCAGGTACGGGAAGAGATAAATGATCCCGAGACCGCCAGCGGTGAGCGCATAGACGTGCCAGGTGACGTTGGTCAGCTCTGGCAGCTGGGCCATAAATATCAGTATCGCCAGCGCGTTCACGAAGCCGGTCACGACCGAACGGGACACGTAACGCATCAGGCTGCCGAGCTTCAGATATCCGGCGAGCAACTGTAATACGCCGGTCAGCACCGAAGCCGCGAGGAGGTACTGCAGCCCATGGTCCTTAACCAGCGTGACCATCAGTAGCGCCATCGCGCCGGTTGAGGAGGAGATCATCGCCGGACGGCCGCCAAAGAAGGCCATGATGATGGGGATACAGAATGCGGAATAGAGTCCGACCTGCGGATCTACGCCAGCGATGATGGAAAAGGCGATCGCTTCAGGAATAAGTGCGAGCGCGACAACAATACCAGCAAGGACGTCACCACGGACGTTACCCAGCCAGTCCTTACGCGTCGAGGACAGCAGCATAGTCATTTCTCAGATTGTGAATAAAGTCAGCCCGTCAGGGCACAAAATTTCAGGGACGAAAAAGCACATCCGCAGAGGGGATGTTTACGGATTCGCGACTGAGATTGCTCAGTGCGACAGAGGAGGGTGACGACTCAGGGTGGCGTAAGACGCATGATTTTTTGATTTCTCCTTTACGGCAACAGGCTGCCTTCAGGACGGAGGTTAACCCGCGCATCGCGGTGATGAACGCTGGCAGCGAAGTCTGATCTCAGCGGAAAACAGATCAGAACAGGCAAATAACTATAAACGAAAGTACGATGAGTTCAATCGTTGTCCGGCCAGACCTGCGCGCTGAAGGGCAAAAGAAAGCCCTGTGAGACGTCGCTGGATACGTCACAGGCGCGTTCATTTTGTTCAGTCCGGCAGGATTTTATCAGGGCGTGCAGATGTTAATACTGTATCGCAGGGCTACTCTTATTCCTGAGCCAGATACAGGAGAATAAGCCTGAAAACGGGCGCGAAGGCAGCCCCGCGCCGCGGCCGATAACTGAAACTGTCTATGTGACGACGTTCTGCAATGCTATGCAGTTGCTCCTCAACTCACTGATAATACGCTTTTTTCAGGGCGTTCAGCTCTGTATGGACGCCGTGCTGGCGCGCTGTTTTGCGCCGCAGGGTTAAGCACACTAGTGAGTTACAACTGACCCGCTCATAACAACAGGTGACATGATGTCTAAAACGCAATGGCTGATTCACCGGCTGACCCGACAACTCTGGTTTCGCAGTTCGTTATTTGCGGGGCTGGCGATTATTACAGCGTTGGTGGCTATCGCGATTAAATCCTTCATACCCCTTTCAGTATCAGGCATCGTGGGCAGTGACGCAGTAGATAAAATACTGGCCATTCTCGCCTCAAGCATGCTGGCTGTGACCACCTTTTCGCTCAATATCATGGTGTCTGCTTACAATTCTGCCAGCAGCAGTGTCACACCGCGCGCCACGGTATTGTTACTTGAAGATGGGACGACGCAGAATGTACTGGCAACCTTTATCGGCTCCTTTCTTTACAGTCTGGTGGGCATTATCGCACTCGGCATGGGCGCTTATGGCTCACAGGGGCGGGTTGTTCTGTTTTTTGTTACCCTGGCGGTCATTGCGATGATTGTTATTACCTTGCTGCGCTGGATACAGCATCTGGCACAGTTTGGTCGTATGTCTGACACTTCGCGTCGCGTTGAGGAAGCCACGACCGCGGCGCTTCATCATCGCCTGCAGGAACCCTGTATGGGCTGTTCTTTCTGGGACGGCTTCCTGCCGGAAGCGGCTTTACGGCAAAGCGTGTACCCGCTAAAGACCGGCTATTTGCAGCATCTGGACCTGCAGCATCTCTCTGACTTTGCACAGGAACAGAGTTGTAATCTTTATCTTGCTTCACAGCCAGGCAGTTTTGTTCACTGTGGTGCCCCGCTCCTGTGGTGTAACCAGCCGCTTTCCGATGATGAGCAGCAGAGACTACGTAACGCGTTTACGCTGGGTGAACAGCGTTCCTTTGAGCAGGATCCGCGCTTTGGACTCTGTGTCCTGTCTGAAATTGCTTCTCGTGCCTTATCTCCGGCCGTTAACGATCCTGGCACTGCCATCGATATTATCGGGCGGGCAGTCAGGTTGTTCAGCCCGCCTTTTTCTGCAGATTCTGTCACGACGCAGTATTCTCAGCTCTTTATGCGGCCTGCTCAGATTAGCGATATGTTCGACGATATGTTTACCGGCATTGCACGTGATGGCGCCGCCCTGGTTGAAGTACAGTTGCGCCTGCAGAAAGCACTGCATGCGCTGGCGATGATTACCCCTCATCGTTACGCCAATGATGCAAAACGCCACGCACAGCTTGCGCTGATGCGAGCTACTCACGCCATGACCTGTGAAGCGGACAAGGCTGCTCTGGAGCATGTTACCCGCTGGCAGGCAGATACCCTCACACCGCGATGAATTGCTGAATATTTGCTCAACTAATGTCGTTTCGCTTTTACTCCTTCATACTGATTGTTACATTTGGTCTTCATTCACGTTGAGCAGGATAGTTATGTCTTCATCAGAAACCGAAACGCCACACAAAAGAAGCCAGATTAATCCACCGGTATTTTTCACTTCTGCCGCCCTTATTTTTATTCTTGTTGCCTTTGCAGCCCTTTTTCCTGAACTGGCTGATAAGCAGTTCGGTGCCCTGCAAAACGCGCTGTTTGCGAACGCCAGCTGGTTTTATATTCTCGCAGTGGCATTGATCCTGTTGACGGTAGCCTATTTAGGTTTCTCCCGTTATGGCGATATCAAACTGGGCCCCGACCACGCAGAACCCGACTTCAGCTACCACTCCTGGTTTGCCATGCTCTTTTCGGCTGGCATGGGTATTGGACTGATGTTCTTCGGCGTTGCGGAACCCGTGATGCACTACATGGCCCCCCCTACCGGCCAGCCGGAGACCGTGGAGGCCGCACGGGAAGCACTGCGAATCACCTTCTTCCACTGGGGCCTGCATGCCTGGGCAATTTATGCCATTGTGGCGCTGATTCTGGCGTTCTTCAGCTACCGTCACGGATTGCCGCTGACGCTGAGATCGGCGCTCTACCCTATTATCGGTAACCGCATCTACGGCTGGATGGGCCATGCCGTCGATATTTTTGCCGTGATCGGTACAGTACTGGGTGTGGCGACCTCGCTGGGTTACGGCGTGCTGCAGGTTAATGCCGGACTGAATCACCTGTTTGGCCTGCCGGTTAATCAGACCATGCAGGTGATTCTGATTGTCGGTATCACCGCGCTGGCGACACTTTCCGTGGTCTCCGGGCTCGATAAAGGTATCCGTATTCTTTCGGAAATTAACCTGGGTCTGGCAGTACTGCTGCTGATTATGGTGGGTGCACTCGGCCCAACCGTTCTGCTGCTGAAATCCTTTGTGGAAAATACCGGCGGCTACCTCTCCGAGCTGGTCACCAAAACCTTCAACCTCTACGCATATGAGCCAAAATCGAGTAAGTGGCTCGGCGGCTGGACACTGTTCTACTGGGGCTGGTGGCTGGCCTGGTCGCCATTTGTGGGTATGTTCATCGCCCGTGTCTCGCGTGGCCGCACCATCCGTGAGTTCGTGACGGGTGTACTGTTTGTGCCTGCAGGCTTTACACTGCTCTGGATGACTTTTTTCGGCAACAGCGCAATCTGGCTCATTATGCAGCAGGGTGCCACTGACCTGGCGCAGACGGTCATGAGCGATCAGACGCTGGCACTGTTCAACTTCCTTGAGCACTTCCCCTTCAGCTCGGTGCTCTCCTTTATTGCCATGGCGATGGTGGTCGTGTTCTTTGTCACCTCTGCGGACTCAGGCGCTATGGTGGTCGATACGCTGGCATCGGGCGGCACCGACAAGACTCCCGTCTGGCAGCGCATATTCTGGGCTGCCATGATGGGGGTCGTGGCGGTCACGCTGCTGCTGGCAGGCGGCATGAAGGCGTTGCAAACGGTAACCATTGCCAGTGCGCTGCCCTTCGCGGTTATCCTGCTCATGTCGATATATGGCTTGTTCAAGGCTTTACGCGTTGACGCCTGGAAGCGCGACAGTAAGCAGATTGCGACCATCGCACCCACAGCAGCGCGTAACCCTATTCCCTGGCAGCGACGATTGCGTAATATTGCCTACTTCCCGAAACGCTCGCAGGTAAAGCGCTTCATGACTGAGGTCATCTACCCCGCTATGGAAATGGTAGAGCAGGAACTGGCGAAACAGAATACCGTGTCGCATACCCAGGATGAGGTCGAAGATCGCGTGCGCTTTGAGGTGGATTTGGGTGAAGAACTCAACTTTGTTTATGAAGTTCGTGCGCGCGCCTATCTGCAACCCGCCTTTGCTCTGGCAGGCATGTCTGACAGTGATAAAGCTGAAGAGCAGAAATATTACCGTGCGGTTGTCTACCTCAAGGAAGGGGGGCAGGATTATGATGTGATGGGCTGGAACCAGGAGCAGATCATCAACGATATTCTCGACCAGTATGAGAAGCATCTGCACTTCCTGCATATCGTTCGTTAATATCCCTATGCATGACTAAAGAGGAGCCTGGCTCCTCTTTTTTTTCGGGCATCGGACCTTTACGCTTTTTTGCAACAGTACACTGCCGTTCCGCACCTTAAACCCGGCTATTCAGCCATTGCCCTTGCTGACTTTTCACCCCCGCTATCCGTCAGTGAGGCTCTGACCTGTGGCAGGCTTTCAGGGTAAGTCTGCTGAATAAACTCAATCATCTTTTCCCGCACGTAGCAGCGTAAATCAAAGGCAATTGGGGAGTTCTGCGCGGTCATCAGCATCCTGATGGTCATTGTTTTCTCAGTGGTGTCGGTCACCTGAAGCACGGAGGTTTCCCCATCCCAGAGTTTGGTTTCACTGAGGACTTTTTCAAACTGCCTGCGCAGTGGCTCCAGCGGCATGGAGTAATCCACGTAGAGAAACACTGAGCCTAAAATCTGGGCGTTGTTGCGTGTCCAGTTCTGAAACGGATTCTCCGTAAAGTAGGTGATCGGCAGTACCAGCCGACGCAGATCCCAGATGCGCACCACCACATAAGTCAGGTTGATCTCCTCAATCCAGCCCCACTCTTTTTCCACCACAACCGCATCATCAATTTTGATGGGCTGGGTAAAAGCGATCTGAATACCGGCAAACAGGTTAACCAGCGACTTCTGGAGGGCAAACCCGATAATGATACCGGCAACACCCGCACCGGCCAGAATAGTGGTGCCGAATTTCCGGACGCCGGGAAAACTCAGCAGAATCAGAGAAACACAGAACAGCACCAGGATGACAATAACGACTTTTTTGACATAGATAATCTGCGTACGGATTTTACGTGCACGCAGATTATTAGAGATATTAATGTCGTAGCGGATATACAGCATATCCTGCGCCACATTGGTCAGCCGTATCAGGACCGAGCAGAATGACATAATAATAAAGACGTTGATGATATTCGTGATTAACTCAAGCGACTCAGGATGAAAGTTAATGTAGTTAATCCCGACATTGATCATTAATAGCGGAACAAAAAAGAACATGGAGCCGCTAAGGTGCTTCTCAAGGGATTTGAACAGCTTTCTGTCACGAATCTGCCAGTAGCGGATAAAGGCAAGCAGGATAAGCCGGGCCAGGAAGCCCAGGATAAACGAAAGCGAGACGAGTAATACAACAGGCACCCATGACGGGAAGCCAGATAACTCACCGAATAACAATGGCATTATTTTCCCTTCTGGTCAGCTGACAACCTCAGGCTGTCAGCGAAGTAACAAACTCAGTAACCGTTGTCTTCACGGTTATCCGTTCGTAAATCATTTAGCGCCCATGAGTATGAACCATAGCGACGAAGTTGGCTGGAAATGCGTGGTGACGCGGTGGATTTATCTTGATTGCCGAAGAGAGCCGTCGGACTATCCCGCCCGGCGTAGCGATTATTAAATCGGTGGTGAAGCCGGGTCACGTCATGGGCCTGCTGGTCACAGCTGAAGGCGTGGAAACACAGAGACAGGTGTCACCGCCTTAAGGGATAGCCTGAGCGGAGTGATACGCTCAGGTTATCCGCCAGAAAGGTTAAATGCCCAGGCTATCCAGTAACGCGGCAGAGGTGGCAACCGCGCCAAAGATGCCGCCCTGCATATGGATCATGCTCAGCGCCGCCTCATGATGCCGCCGCTCGGTTGCAGCGCAGCAATCGGACAGCACCAGGCACTCAAAGCCGCGATCGTTGGCTTCGCGCAGCGTGGTATGGACACAGACATCAGTGGTAATACCGGTGAGGATCAGATTACGGATGACGCCACTGCGCAGGATTAACTCCAGATCGGTGGCATAAAACGACCCCTTACCCGGCTTATCAATGACCACTTCACCCGGCAACGGGGCCAGTTCCGGAATAATCTCCCAGCCTGGCTCGCCGCGCACCAGAATACGGCCGCACGGTCCGACATCGCCAATTCCTGCATTCATCCGGCGAGAGCGCCAGCGTTTGTTGGCGGGCAGATCGCTGAGATCGGGCCGGTGCCCTTCGCGGGTATGAATAACTGGAAACTGCCGGGCGCGCATTGCCGCCAGCACCTGCTGCAACGGGGTGATGGGTGCGCGGGTCAGGCTGACGTCATAACCCATGCTATCAACATAGCCGCCGACGCCACAGAAGTCGGTCTGCATATCAATCACGATCAGTGCCGTGTCAGCCGGGGTAAAGCGGCCATCAAACGGCCAGGCGTAGGGTGTTGAATTAACGCTGTAGTCGGGCATTGCTGTTCTCCATTACCGGGCGCGGCATGCGCATTTTGCTGATCACGCTGTAGCTGATGGCGGCGGTCACCAGACCAATTACGGCTTCACCGAACTGCGGGAAAGCCACATGGGCGATCACCGCACACAGGCTGCCAATCGCCCAGGCCGCAAACGCGGTTCCACGGAAACGCTGCGCCGGACGCTGCTCACTGATGCGCGCCATAAAGATTAAATCCACAATCATCACCGCACCAAACGGCGGCACCACAATCCCCAGCAGGCTGAGCCACGCCAGGAAGTAAGACCAGACGCCCGCCAGCGCCAGCGCGCCGCCAATGGCGCCGAGAATCAGCGTCCAGAGCCGCATTTTGCTGCTGAACAGATGGCTGAAACCCACCGCGCCGTTGTAGAGGCAGTGGGTGCAAACCGACCCCAGATTGATAAAGACAAACAGGCAGGCCACCACCGACAGGAAGGCGTTGTGCCCCATCAGCATCGGCAGGAAGTTACCGCCACTGGACAGGGGATCAACCGCTGCGCCTACTGCGACAATCACCACGCCAAACAGATAGGAGATGACGTTTGCGACCGGGAAGGCAGAGAACGCCGCGATCACGGCCGAGCGGCCATTCTTCGACCAGCGGGTAAAGTCAGCAGTCATGGTGCCGGAGTCGGCAAACCCGGCCACCACCATGGTGACGGCGGTGCCCATACTCATTGCCCCGGCGGCGCTGGCGCTGCCCTTCCATTGCGTCACGATAGAGAAGTCGTGCTGTTTGCTGATCAGCCACAGTGCCACCATCCCGAGCACCACAAACAGCGGCGCGGCGATCATCCCCAGCACCGACAGCGCCCGCACGCCCAGAAACGTGATGCCGGTGTAGAGGATCATGGCAAAGGCCGTCACCGCCAGCGCATTCCAGCCGAAGGTCTGATTAATCACCGTGCCGGTAAGGCCGGTCTGGAAGGCATACCAGCCGATCACCACCGTCGAGAGAAAACCCGAGACCAGAATGTAGCCTTTGCTGCCAAAGGTGCGTCTGGCCTGTAAAGCAAAGTTCATCCCGCTGTTACCGGCGTACCAGCTCAGCGCGCCGACATAGGCGAACAGCACCAGGTTGCCCAGCAGAATGGCGATCAGCGCGGGCCAGAAGCCCAGATGCCAGGTAATGATGCCGCCAAACAGCGCATTGGTGAGGATCATCGGGAATCCAAACCAGACCGCCGAGACGGAGCGGGTTGAATGGCGATGCGACAACGGCACCGGCTCATGTTCAAACTCCTGCTCCAGCGCAGGTGTATCAGAGGTTTTCATTGGGCGATTCCGGGTTGAAGGTGATTCCACGGCTGAATGCGCTCGAAAGCGGCACTGGCAGCCAGCACTAAAGCATCATCAAGATGACGTCCGACAATCTGCAGACCGACAGGCAGGCCGCTGGCGGTGAAACCGGCGGGCACAGACGCGGCGGGCTGACCGGTGAAGTTGAACGGGTAACAGAACGAGAGCCAGTGATCGTTACGGACCATACGGCCATCAATGATCTCCGGTCCCTGCATCCCCAGCGGAAACGGCGGCACCGCCAGCGTGGGGGTGATCAACAGATCAAAGCGCTGCATAAAGCGCCACAGGCTGTTGCTGACCGCTTTGCGGGTGGCGATGGCATCGGTGAAGTTTTCCGCCCGCCAGTCGCGCTGCAGCATGGCGACCAGATGCGGCGACATCTCACTGCCCTGCTCCGCCATCATCTGGCGCATGCCGGTGAGATCGCTCTCCATCGCCACCAGCGCGCCAAAGGCGGCGGCTGGATCAGGGAAGCCAGGATCGGCCAACTCCAGTTCTGCCCCGATTTCAGCGGCGAAACGCTTCACCGCTGCGCTGACCACCGCCCGTACTTCCGGGTCAACAGCCACATAGCCAAAATCTGCGCTGAAGGCGATGCGGAGTTTACCGGGCAGATGTTGCGTTGTGCCCAGCCAGTCAACGTCGCTGCAGGGAATAGAGTGGCGGTCGCGCATATCCGGCCCCGCCATCAGCGACATCATCAGCGCGGCATCGCGTACGCTGCGCGTCATCGGCCCGATATGCTCCAGCGACTCCCAGCTCGACACGCCGGGATAACGTTCATCACGACAGCCGGGCCACAGCGGCACCCGGCCCATCGACGCCTTAAACCCAAAAATACCGCAGTGCGCCGCCGGAATGCGCACCGAGCCGCCGCCGTCGCTGCCCAGCGCAATCGGACAGAGCCGCGCCGCCACCGCCGCACCCGATCCGGCGCTGGACCCGCCTGGCGTCATCGCCAGATTCCAGGGATTGCGTGGCGACGGAAACAGCGGATTGTGTCCGACTCCGCTGTAGCCAAATTCCGGTGCGGTGGTTTTGCCCAGCAGAATAGCGTCTGCGGCCAGCAGGCGCTCCACTGTGATGTCGTCATCTTCCGGGACGAACGCTTTGTACGCCGCCGAACCGGAGGTGGTTCTGACGTTTGCGGTGCAGATGAGATCTTTTACCGCCAGCGGTACGCCCGCCAGCGCGCCCAGTGTTTCTCCGCGTGCCCGTCGGGCATCCACGGCTCTGGCCTGTTCCATCGCCCGTTCCGGCGTCGGCGTACAAAAGGCCTGTATTGCCGGCTCCCGCCGCGCCATCCGCGCCAGCGCCGCCCCGGTCAGCTCGCAGGCCGAGACGTCCCCGCTGCGGATCAGCGCGGCCATCGTGGTGGCATCTTCGTCTAATAAGGAGTCAAACATGGATTACCTCGCCAAAAGTGTACCTGTCAGCGAGTGCATGAAGCGTGCCAGATAGCCGCGAAGTACGGGTCTGAGACAGGGATGCGAGGTGGAATACGGGCTGGGATACAAGATCGAATTCTTATGATGTCAGAAGCGGGCCGCTGTTTATTTTTTCAGCACAGTGATGGCGCAGGGCTGCGCGATAAGGGTGCGTAACAGCTGAATGGTTTGCGGGCTGGCTTACAAAACTATGTCGATAATCAGCAACAACGGCTGAAACGCTGGAATGAATAGCCATCTTTTTAATAAGGATATTTGATGTTACTGAGCAGGCACTGAAAATCGAGTCTCAGGGATTCATAGGCTGCGGCAGGGATGATAAGTGCGCATTGAAGAAGATATTTATCTTGAAACCTTCGAGTTCAGGCGAAAAAGATTCATTTACGATCGCCAGGTTTATCACAGCTATGTGTTTGTTGTCGGTAATGAGGCTTACACCGTCATCGTTGGCGACCGGATAGATGAACAGACCTTTACCCGTATCGGATACCGGATGCCACCCGGTATTTCCTTTCCGGTTAACGGCCTGGCTGAGGTCTGTTTTGACGTGTTCGATGGTCTGGAATGCCTGGGTGATTTCCGCCATATCAACATTGCCGGATTAGGTAGTGCTGTCGTTTTAAAAAGCGTAGTACTCGCGTTAATAACACACCATGAAAGCTTCTCTATTGGCGGTTTTGTTTTCCAGCCTGCGTCAGGAGAGATTGTTGACCGTAATCGTCCCACCCCCCTTGAGGAGATCTACGACGCAATGCTTGGGTTAAAAAATGAACTACGCTACAATCGCCGGACAGGGTTGCCAAAGAAAGCGCCGCAACCTTTAATCCCGGACTGTTTCCGGGCTTATAAAGTAGTGACTACAGGGAGAGCTTGCTATGTCGTTTTACAATAAACACGATGACACACCCCCTTTGGCTCCGGTCGAAACCAGATATAAGGAGTTAAGGACACTATTGGTCGCTGAATGGCTGGCCAGGCCGGATCTGCCCGCCATTAAAGCCCAGCTAGCGCAGTCGAAAAAACGATCGTCGTCTGCCCTGTTACGCCGCAAGCTGAAAGCGCTGAATGCGCGTGAAATGCAGAAAGCTAAAATCAGCGCTTAGCTTTTAAAGGCCCGATAAACGGGCCTTTCGTATTTTTATCAACTTCAGACTCACCTGCAGACGGCTTTCCGCCCACCACAGTGCATTCACCTCTATTCCGGAAAATCCGTTTCCACAGACGTCTTTTTCCACGCGTCGATCTCAGCCAGACGCTCTTTGAGCTTGCTGGTCACGGCCTCATGTCCCCAGGCGCCCATCACCAGATGGCGCGGCGGATTATCATGTTCGGTGATGGCGATCATTGCTCTGGCAGCCCGTGCGGGATCGCCCTTCTGAGTGCCACTGTATTCGGACGTTGCTTTCATCCGCGCCGCAGCTGTCTCTGCATAGTCCGGGAGCGTGCTCGGCGTCTGATGCAGTGAGCGTCCGGCCCAGTCGGTGCGGAACGGGCCGGGTTCGACACAGGTAACGTGAATACCCAGCGGACCGGCTTCCAGCGCCAGCGAATCGGACCAGCCTTCCACCGCATGCTTGCTGGCAGAGTAGTAGCCTGAGCTGGCAAAACCTATTAAGCCTGCCACCGAGGTAATGTTGATGACGTGACCGCTGCGCGCCTTTCTCATGGCGGGCAGCACGGCGCGGGTCAGGGCAAACAGGCCGAAAACGTTGGCATCGAACTGCGCGCGGATTTCGCTTTCCACACCCTCTTCCACCGAACTCTGGTAACCGTAACCGGCATTATTCACCAGCACATCCAGGGTGCCGAACGTGTCAATTGCCGCTTTGACGGCCTGGTCGATGCTCGCCTGCTGGGTCACATCCAGCGCCACCGCCAGTGCGTTGTCGTGTCCTTCAACCAGATCGGCAATGGACGAAGTGTCACGCGCCGTTACGACGACCTTAAAGCCACGCGCGATGGTCTGCTGCGCCAGTTCACGACCAAAACCGGTCGAACATCCCGAGATTAACCAGACAGGGCTGGAATGAGCAGTCATAACAAGACTCCCGTTGAGTGTGATTAGGGGGATAAAACCCGGACGCGAGGGCATCCGGGAATAAAGGTTAGTGAGACGCGACCGCCCCACTTAGCCCTTAATGCTTTTTATGAAACAGCTGGCTGGCGGTGTCGCTGATAATCTGCGCTGCGCCGCGATCGCCCTTCACCATTGATGCCATAAAGGCTTTCGCCTGCTTAAAGGTGATGTGTGGCGGTAATGGGGCGACTTCAGGATCGGTTTTCACCTCCAGCAGGACCGGGCGATCGGCGCTGAGCGCACGCTGCCAGGCACCGGCCAGATCGTCAGGCTTATCGACAAAGATGCCGATCATCCCCAGCGACTGTGCAAATTCGGCATACTTTACGTCCGGCAGCTGCTGAGAAGCATCGAAGCGGGGATTACCCTCCATCACGCGCTGCTCCCAGGTAACCTGATTAAGATCCTGGTTGTTGAACACGCAAACGATCAGACGTGGATCGGCCCACTGCTGCCAGTATTTCTGAATGGTGATCAGCTCGGCCATGTTGTTCATCTGCATTGCGCCGTCACCCACCAGCGCCACCACCGGCTTTTCAGGGTGCGCAAATTTAGCCGCAATCGCGTAGGGCACCGCCGCGCCCATACAGGCCAGGCCGCCTGAGAGCGAAGCGCGCTGCCCCTGCTTCACCCGATAGTCGCGGGCAAACCAGTTGGCGCAGGAGCCGGAATCCGAGGTAACAATGGCGTTGTCCGGGAGTTGTGGCGACATCTCCCACACCACCCGCTGCGGGTTGACCGGATTGGCCGGTGCCATCGCACGCTCTTCCATCAGCGTCCACCAGTCACGTACCTGAACCGCAATATCCTCCTGCCAGCTGCGATCCTCTTTGTGCTCCAGCAGCGGCAGCAGCGCGCGCAGGGTTTCTGCCGCATCGCCATGCAGGTTCACTTCGCTGGGATAGCGCAGTCCCAGCATGGCGGGGTCGATGTCTATCTGCACCGCACGTGCCTTGCCCTCTTCCGGCAGAAATTCCGTCCACGGGAAGCCGCTGCCAATCATTAGCAGGGTGTCGCAGTTTTGCATTAAATCGGATGAAGGTTTCGTGCCGAGCAGGCCAATCGAGCCAGTCACAAACGGCGCGTCGTCCGGCAGTACATCTTTGCCGAGCAGTGCTTTTGCCACACCCGCGCCCAGCACGTTGGCAACCTGCACCACTTCAACAGCGGCGTTGCGTGCGCCTGCGCCAATCAGAATCGCCACTTTTTTGCCGGCGTTGAGCACCTCGGCGGCGCGTTGCAGATCCGCCTCGTAAGGAATAACTTTGGGACGCTGATAGCCGCTGCCTGAATGGGTGAAGCCGTGCAGATGCTGCGGGGGCTGCCACTCTTCATCCTGAATATCTTTAGGGATGATGATCACCGCCACGCCATTTTGCGCTTTGGCGATGCGCACGCCACGGTCCAGCAGATGACGCACCTGCGTCGGGGTTGAGGCTTCCTGAACAAAGTTAGCCACGTCCGAGAAGATGCGATCCAGGTTCATCTCCTGCTGATAACTGGCACCCCGTGCGGTCGCTTCCGCCTGTCCGGCAATCGCCAGCACCGGGGCGTGATCCATTTTGGCGTCATAGAGTCCGGTCAGCAGATGGGTTGCGCCCGGCCCGCCCGTAGAAAGGCAGACGCCCAGCTCCCCGGTGAATTTGGCATGCCCGGCCGCCATAAAGGCTGCCATCTCTTCGTGGCGCACCTGAATAAATTCGATGCCATCGCCTTTGGCGTTAGCGCGCTGAATGGCCCCCAGCACGCCGTTGATCCCGTCTCCCGGATAGCCGTAAATACGTGTGACGCCCCACTCTTTCAGGCGCTGGACAAAAAAATCACTGGTTTTCATGCTCATCGTCGCGTTGTCCCTTGTAGTCCATGCAGACTTAAAGCGTAGTAGACGATGCACCAGGACTCTTAATTGTTCGACATTGCCGGATATCGCTGACGCAACGCACTGAATATTTGATTCATATCCGCCGTTTCGCCTGTCTCCGCCACCGCCCGGAATATCTGGGTTTTCAGGAAGTGACGCCAGCTTACCGGCGCTTCCGCAAGAAAGAGGGTAAGTAAGTGATACCGCTGTGGTGTCCAGAGCGTTTCGAAGCGACGTCGTGCTTCGCCGTGCTCAAAATGATGCGCGGCCTGCTGCGGCATGGCGGCGCGCAGGCGCGCTGTTGCCGCCTGATCCACGCGGTTATCTGTTACCACCACGCCATACTGCGCCCTGGCTGCCGCGACGCTGAGATAGCCGCAACGGACATCCTGCATGACCGCCTCAATCTCGCGCTGCGACGGCAAACCGTAACCGCCCGCGCCGGGTCCGCGCACGTCGACCACGTCACCTGGCTGGCATTGGATCACGTCAGTGTTGCCGTGATTGATAACCTCACCGTCACGCCGGGTCCTGAAATATGACAGCGCCCCGCTCTGTCCGCCCACCACACCCGCCGAGGCAAATACCGACCGGTTGCGGTTGCGCGCGGTAATGGTGGTATTGGGCGAGAAAATCTCGAAGGACATTTCGGTCGCTAAGCCGCCGCGATAGCGACCGGCGCCGGCACTGTCCTGCGCCAGTCCGTAGCGATGAAAGCGAATCGGCACTTCCGCTTCGTTGATCTCAATCGGGGTATTTTTCAGGAAAGCAGAAAGCCCGCCAGAACCATCAGGCCCGTCGTGACGCGGCGTGCCGCCCGCGCCGCCGCCCACCGGGCCCAGCGAGGCGACCACGCTCCGGTTCTGCGTCTGGGTACGAATGTTCATGATGGAGTTGCCGCCCGGTGAATTCGCAGGCAGACGGTCCGGCATCGCCAGCGAGAAGACGCCGACAGTAGCGATCTGCGACAGCGCACAGGTCAGCGAACGCATGCCCACCGCCGCAGGCGCTTCACAGTTCATCACGGTGCCTGGCGGCAGGATCGCCCGGGTCGGCCGCAGCGTACCGGCGTTCAGCAGCAGCGAGCGATCAAGGGTAGAGAGCACATAGGTGACGCCCACCAGTGCCAGCGGATGCCGCTCACGTCCGCCGGTCGGCATGTTCAGCGACGAGGCCAGCTGCGGGTCGCTGCCGGTGTAGTCCAGCTCCAGTTGATCGCCCTGCACCCGCAGAGTAATGGCGATACGACAGGGATAGCCGCCCTCGCCATCTTCATCGGCGTAGTCGGCATAAAAGTATTCGCCGTCAGGAATGGTGCTGATAATGCTGCGCGCCTGCGCTTCGGCATAATCGAGAATGCCCTCGATGCCCTGCAGGAAATCATCGAGGCCAAAGCGGGCGATGATGTCATGAATTTTACGCTCACCGACGTTCACCGAGGCCAGCTGTGCCTTGAAATCGCCCCAGTTCTGATCCGGCACCCGCACATTGAGGCGCATGATACTGGCGACCTCTTCGTTGAGCTGACCCTGACGCATGATCTTCAGCGGCGGAATGCGGATCCCCTCCTGCACGATATCGGTCAGCGAGCGCGACAGCGAGGCGGGCACCGCGCCGCCGACGTCGGTGTTATGAATATGACCCACTACGAAGCAGACGATTTCGCCCTGGTGGAACACCGGTTTCCAGATGTGGATGTCGGGCGAGTGGGTCGCGACGTTCCCGGCGTAGGCGTCGTTAGTGATGCAGATATCGCCGTCGGCGTACTCTTCTATCAGCGCCAGCACCGGCGCATAGTCGATGCCGCTGTACCAGGGCGCGCCGAAGCTGCGTGGCGAGGCAAATGCCAGCCCGCTGCGGCTGACAATCTGGCAGGAGAAATCTTCCGTCTCTTTAACAAACGTCGAGTGTGCGGTGCGCATCAGGGTAAAGGCCATCGCATCGGCAGCGGCGGCGCAGTAGTTCGCCAGGATCTGTAAATTACGTCCATCAATCGCCATGTTATGCCTCGCTCGCCGTGATCAGCAGATTACCGAATGAATCGACCGTGACGCCCATACCGGGCGGCACACAGGTGGTGCAGTCATCCTGGGCGATGATGACCGGACCCTCAATCTGATGCCCGGCACGCAGTACCGAACGCAGCACTAAATCCACCTGATGCCAGCCGCCATCCATCCACGCCCGGGTCTGCTTCAGTACCGGTACCGGTTCTGTGGCCGGATCCAGCCGGTTAATCACCGGTTTTGGCGTCGGTGAGGTAATGACCAGCCGCAGGTTGATCAGTTGCACCGGCGCCTGCGGATCGCAGTGACCAAACAGCTGCTGGTGCTGGCGGTCAAAAGCGTCATGCAGCGCTGGGAAATCCGCCTGCGTCAGCCAGCTCGCCTCCAGCGTCACGTCGATCTCAAACGACTGACCGCGATAGCGCATATCCGCGCTGAATTGCAGGCTGTAGGGCATGTCGCTGCCGTGCTCCTGCGCCAGCCAGCCGCAGGCGCGCTGCTGCAAGGCTTCGGCTTCACTGGCCAGGGTGTCGGCTAACGCAGGCGTCAGGTCGCCGTAGAGCGTGCGAATAAAGTCATTACGGATGTCCGCGACCAGCCCGCCCAGCGCGGACAGCACGCCCGGCGTCGGCGGCACAATCACCCCTTTCATGTTCAGCTCGCGGGCGAGAAAGCAGCCCATCATCGGCCCCGCTCCGCCAAAAGCGAGGAACCAGAATTCACGCGGATCGAGGCCAAAGCGCGACAGCAGACCACTGGTATCGCTGTACATACTGGAGATCGCCAGCTGGATAGCGGTCTCAGCGGTTTCCTCTACGGAAATATCGAGCGCATTGGCCAGCGGCTGCCAGGCCGCACAGGCTGCGGCGACATCCACAGTGACCGCGTTATACCCCAGCGCACCGTGGCCCATCATGCCGCAGGCGGCAAAGGCATCGGTGGCGGTAGGCTGGGTCCCGCCGCGCTGGAAGCAGACCGGACCCGGCAGAGAACCGGCACTGTCCGGCCCCATCTGCAATACACCCTGACCATCAATCCACGCCAGCGAGCCGCCGCCCTGACCCACCGAGGTAACGGCAACAGAAGGAATGAAGATCGGAAAATCTCCGATAATTTCGCCGTTGCCCTGCGCCACTTTGCCATCGATGATCACCGCCACGTCGGCGCTGGTGCCGCCGATATCCAGGCTGAGAATTTTGTCAAAACCGCAGGCGCTGGCCAGATAGCTGGCGCCAATCACCCCGGAGGCGGTGCCGGAAAGCACCATCTGCACGCATTCCCGTTTCGCCTGATCAACGCCCATCACCCCGCCGTTGGATTTGGTGATGCGCGGCGGCGGCTTCACACCGAGCTGTTTCAGTGCCTGCTCAAAAGATTCGAGGTAGTGAATGACCATCGGCTGCACGTAGGCGTTAATGGTGGCGGTGATGGTGCGTTCATATTCGCGGATAATTGGCCAGATATCGGCGGAACAGGAGGTCAGCAGTTCAGGCGCAACCTCGTCGATAATTGCCTTTACTGCCGCTTCATTGTGCCGGTTGCGGTAGCTGTGCAGCAGCGACACGACAATGCCCTGACAACCTGCGGCGCGTGCCTGCTCAATGGCGTCGAGCACGCTCTGACGATCCACCGGCTGCAGCACGTTGCCGTGGGCATCGCTGCGTTCACGGATGGCAAATACCCTGTCGCGGGTGATGAGCGGTGCGGCACGCCGTGAGAAAAGGTCATGGATATGCGGAATTTTCAGCCTGGCCAGCTCCAGCACATCGCAGAAGCCCTCGGTGGCGAACAGCGCCAGCCGCACGCCGCGCCGCTGGATCACGGCGTTAATGCCTACCGTGGTGCCGTGGGTGAAGTAGCCAATCTCAGCGGGATCGATGCCCTGATGCTGCTGAAACTGCGCCAGCCCGGTCACGATTTCACTGCCGGGCTTGTCCGGGCGCGACAGAACTTTCAGTGTGTGGATCTGGTTAGTTTGCTGATCGAGCACGGCGAAATCGGTAAAAGATCCGCCAATATCCACGCCAACGCGGTATCGCATATCGGGTTAACTCCAGTGTCAGGAAGGGGGAAATTCCATCAGCGTTCCGGGATGTTGCACCACACGCCAGCCAAGCCGCTGATAGACCTGATGGGCATCCTGGGTTGACAGCATCCAGCGATGCACCGTTTGCAGCTCCGGATGTTCACGGACGCAGGTCGCCAGCCAGCTGCCCAGCCCGTGACCGCGCCAGTGTTCATCAATGATCACGTCGCACAACCAGCCAAAACGGGTGTAGTCAGTGATCAGTCGGGCAAAGCCAACCTGCGCCTGCTGGTGATAGAGGCCAAACGGCAGCGAACCGGCAATCGCCCGCACAGTTTTGGCCTGCGGCTGGCCTTTAGCCCAGTAAGACTTTTCCGCCAGCTGGACATGGATCCAGTCCAGGTCGAGCCACTGGCGATCGGTCGAGACAGTGAACGCATCGCGCTGCCACTGCTGGTCAGCAATCTGTAATGAGTCCATGACAACTCCTTGTATCGGTTGAAAACAGTGTAAAAGGGTTTGCCCGACGGTTGAGGCTGTAGCGCGCCACAAAACCTGGCACAGCCGTTGAATTTGGCAGCGGAAAGAAATTTTATGCTGAGGAGAATCGGGCAGATTTAAGCGGTAAACAAGGTGAAGGGGTAAAGCTAAAAAGCAGTGACAAAGCGGGACAGCGGTGACGGCCCTCTCTCCGGTGAAAGTGAAAGAGGGGCGACCGACTGTTATGCGCCGAACTCCACTGAGTTGTGCTTGCTGATCAACGATCGCAGCGGCACGCTGCTTTTCATGATGGGGGATTTAATCACGATATAACTGAAGTACTTGTCGATGCCGATCTGCGCATCCAGCATCTTCTCAATCACTTCCTGGTAGTGTTCAATGCTGCGGGTAATAAAGCGCAGCAGATAGTCATAGCCGCCGGTGATCAGATGACACTCCATCAGCTCATCAACGTCGCGCATTGCACTTTCGAATTTCATGAAATCTTCGCGGCGGTGGCCGGACAGGGTGACTTCGGTAAAAACGGTCACCGAATCGGTAATGCGGGTGAGATTAATGTGTGCTTCATAACCGGTGATAAAACCGGCCTGCTCCAGACGTTTGACCCGTTGAAGACAGGGACTGGGCGAAAGGCCTACGGCGTCGGCGAGGTTAACGTTGCTGATACGGCCATCTTTCTGGAGTTGCACCAGGATGTTGATGTCGATGCGGTCGAGTTTCATTAAGCCGTTCATAGCACCCCCCTCATTGTCAGAGCCTGTCGGGCCAGGCGCTTAATCAAATGTTCAGAACCTCCCGAAGATATAACACGCTTTACCGTAAACGCGCCAGCGCTTCGCAGTGGTTATACCACCGGGAGGTTTTAAAATTACTTTAACAAAATCAATGAGGAATACAGATTTAACCCAACCGTCCTGTGGCGCGCGCCAGCGCAATATCAAAGATATGCAGCGCCTCTTCCAGCTGTGAGTCGGTGGTCACCAACGGCGCCAGGAAGCGGATGGTGTTGCGATGCAGGCCGCATTTGATCAGCAGCAATCCTTCCTGACAGGCACTGTCGAGGATCTTCTGGGTCAGCGCCGCATCCGGACGACCGGTTTCGAAGTCGAGAATTTCCACCGCCTGCATAAAGCCCACGCCGCGCACATCACCAATGCAGGCATATTTATCTGCCAGCTGTCGCAGACGGGCATTGAGCTGTTCACCGAGCTGACAGGATCGCTGCAGCAGGTTCTCATGCTCAAACAGATCCAGTACCGCCAGCGCCGCCGCACAGCCCAGCGCATTACCGCCGTAGGTGCCGCCTAACCCGCCGGGTGTCGGCGCATCCATGATCTCCGCACGGCCCACCACGCCGGAAATCGGCAGCCCGCCACCCAGGCTTTTCGCCAGGGTGATTAAATCCGGTTTGATTCCCAGTTGCTGGAAGGCGAACATCGTGCCGGTGCGTCCAAAGCCGGACTGCACTTCATCACAGATCAGCAGAATGCCGTGCTGGCTGGTGATACGGCGTAACGCCTGCATAAAGGCTGGCCCGGCGGGCAGGAAGCCGCCATCGCCCTGCACGGGCTCGATGATAATGGCCGCGACGCGCTCCGGCAGGATCTGCACCGCGAACAGCTGATCCATCGCCTTCAGGCAGTCTGCTTCGGTAATGCCGTGCAGCGGGTTCGGGAACGGCAGACGGTAGATATCGCCAGGGAACGGGCCAAAATTCTGTTTGTAAGGCGCGGACATGCCGGTCAGGGTGACCCCCAGCAGGGTGCGTCCATGAAATGCCCCATCAAAAGCAATGATGCCGGGGCGCTGGGTGTGTGAACGGGCAATCTTCACCGCGTTTTCTACCGCTTCAGCGCCGCTGGTGAAGAAGACGCTTTTATACGCTTCATCGCCACCGACCAGTTTGTTCAGCCGCTGCGCCAGCTCGATGTAGCCCGGATAAGCCACCACCTGAAAACAGGCGTGAGACACCAGCCCGAGCTGGCGGGTCACCGCATTGACCACCGCCGGGTGATTGTGGCCGACGTTCAGCACGCCAATCCCGCCGACAAAGTCGAGATAGCGATTACCCTCCACATCCCACACTTCACTGCCTCTGGCGCGTTCGATCACCAGCGGATGGGCGGTAACGACACCGCGCGGCACATTCTGCTCGCGTGCATCCAGTAACAGGCTGTTATCGGAATATGCTTGCTGTTCTGCCATGACATTCTGCATTTTAAACCCTCATCCACGTATCGTTCGGTTGGTTCAAGTATCGCAATCTGCTGGTTTCTCACGCTGCCGTAATTGCCCGGGCAGCGGCATTTCCTGTCAAAATCCCGCTGCATTCAGCAGGGAAATTTCTCTGCCAGCGCCTGACGAATCAGCGTGACAAAAACGTTAATGCCATGCGGGATCAGCGCATCGTTGAAGTCATAAGCAGCATGGTGCAGCGGCTTGCAGGGTGCCGATCCCAGCCACAGATAGGCACCGGGCCGCGCCTGCAACATAAAAGCAAAATCTTCCGACGTGAGCGCGGGTCTGGGCGCGGCCTCCGCAGGAATGCCCGCCTGCTTCAGCACCTCCAGGCAAAACTGCGCTTCCGCCGCGCTGTTAAGGGTTGCCGGGTAGTAACGCAGATAGTTCACTTCTGTGCGCAGGCCATGGGCGGCGGTGATGTGCTCCGCCATCTGGCGCAGCCGCGTTTCAATCGTATTCTGTGCCGCCGGGCTGAAAGTGCGCACCGTGCCGGTGATATTTGCCTCTGCCGGGATCATGTTGTGCGAAAAACCGCCCTGCATTCGGGTGACGGTGAGCAGTGCCGTTTCGCACGGATCCAGGGCGCGCGCGACCAGCGTATTCAGCTGCACCACCAGCTCACTGGTCGCCAGCAGCGTATCGTGAGTCAGGTGAGGCTGTGCGGCGTGACCGCCTCCGCCCAGCACCCGGATATCAAAGCGGTCAGCCGCCGCCATGATGGCGCCGGGCCGGGTCTGTACCTGCCCGAGCGGCAGTTCCGGCCAGTTATGAATGGCGTAGACTGCTTCGCAGGGGAAGCGGCTGAAGAGGCCGTCATCGATCATCGCTTTCGCGCCTGCCAGCCCCTCTTCGGCGGGCTGGAAGATAAAACAGACGCGGCCATCAAAGCTGATATCGCGCGCCAGTTTTTCGGCGGCCCCCAGCAGCATCACGGTGTGACCGTCGTGGCCGCAGGCGTGACTCACCTGCTCTGCCTGGCTTTGCCAGTCGGTGCCGCTCTGATCCTGCATCGGCAGCGCATCCATGTCGGCGCGCAGGCCGATCATGCGTTCACTGCTGCCCTTCTTCAGTATCCCGACCACGCCGGTTTTACCGATACCGCGATGCACTTCAATGCCCAGCTGTTGCAGGAAATTCGCCACGATGTCGCTGGTGCGCTGCTCCTGAAAGCCCAGCTCCGGGTGCGCATGCAGATCGCGGCGCAGTGCCACTAAATGTTCCATCTTAATATCCTCGCGAACGATCAATCTCACCGTGCAGCGGCTCGCCACGCTGGTAACGCCGCAGGTTTTCCAGCAGGGCCGCAATGGCGCTCTCGTTCTGCGTCTGGCTGGCGATGTGGGGTGTGAGCCAGATGGCGGGATGGTGCCAGAAGGGATGACCCGCCGGTAACGGCTCCGGGTCGGTGACATCGATCACGGCAGCACGGAGCTGACCGCTCTCCAGCGCGTCGAGCAGATCGTCATGATTCAGTTGCGGGCCGCGCCCGGCCTGCACCAGCGCCGCGCCCTGTGGCAACTGATTAAACAGGCTGCGGTTAAGTAAACCGTGTGTGGTGTTAGTCAGCGGTAGCAGGCAGACCAGAATCTCGCTGTGTGCCAGAAACGCCTCAAGTTGGTCGTTACCGTGCCAGCAGCGGACGTCGGGAATCTGGCGTGGTGTGCGGCTCCAGCCTGCGCAGTCAAAGCCCAGCGCCACCAGCTGCGCTAATGCGGCCTGACCCAGTTCACCCAGGCCCATCACGCCTACCCGACGCTGCGCGGCCGGTTTTGCCGCGTGGGTCAGCCACTGCTGCTGGCGCTGCTGATGGAAATAGCGTGGCATGTCGCGATGCAGACCAAGCACGGCGAAAGTGACATATTCCACCATGCCCTGCGTCAGGCCAGGCTCGATCATCCTGATCACTGGCAGGTCCGGTGGCAGCGCCCTGAAGTCAAACTGATCGGCGCCCGCACCCACCGAGAACAGCAATTTCAGCCGGGGAAACAGCGCCGGAATGTCAGCGGGTGGCTGCCAGGCAACCAGCGCCTCAACCTGCTCTGGATCGCCGGTTTCAGGCCAGATATGCAGCTGAATGTCAGGCGCATGCTCTGCCAGCCAGCGTTGCCAGATCCGGCCACGTTCCGGCTCCGATTTATAGACGATATGCATCAGGCCATTGCCTGCGTCATCAGTCCAAACGCCTGCATCCCCTTTGGCGTCCAGGGCGTGCCGCGCACCATAGTGGGGGGGGCATCGACCTGAGGGATGCCCAGGCTCTCAAGCCAGGCGGCCATCGGCAGCGTTGCATCCGTGTCGATGCGCAGGAATTCACCCTGCAGCGATTGCATCAGCGAGGCGACCAGCGCCTGAGCGATCGGGAAGTCCGCCGCGATGACCGGGCCTATCGCCCAGCCGTGACCAAAGCGGCGCAGGCTGGCGAAGCCCTGAATCTGCTGTGCCGCGTCCTCTAAAAGCACCGTCTGGCAGTCGCGCAGTAAATGCGCAATAAGCGCAGGACGATGCATACCGTTTGCCTGCTGATCCCGTGTCACCAGCGTGGCGTGATCGGCCTGAGTCGCGGGTCGCAGTTGCATTCCCGCCGGGATCACCATGTCCGGCAGTGTCGTCACTGCTCGGGTCTGGTGCTGGCGAATCTCACCGCAGCTGACAAAGCCAAGCTTTTCATACAAACCTTTGCCCATTTCAGTCGCGTGCAGACGCACATTACAGTCGGGCAGTTTCTCCAGTTGCGCCAGCATCAGCTGTTTTCCCAGGCCGCGCCCCTGCTGCTGATTATCGACAATAATCATTCCCAGCGTGGCGGCCCTGTCTCCCCAGCGCCAGAGTACGGCGCTGCCAATCAGCCTGCCCTGCTCTTCAATTACCGTGCCCTCGCCCAGTTGCAGCGCCAGCTGCCAGTCTTCGCGTCGGTGGGGCCATTTCAGCGCCTGCGTTAAGGCGTAACACTGCTCGATATCGTCTGGCGTCATTGCGCGTATTATCAGGCTCATTACAGGTCTCCTTACATCATGCCTGGCGTTTCAAGTCCGCTGCCGTCAACCAGACGGCTGTAGCGGTAAGGTGTCGGATCAACAATCGGTGTGGCTTCGGTGGCAAGGTCGGCTGCCAGTCGTCCGGCACCCGGTCCAATACCAAAGCCGTGGGCGCTGTAACCCGCCGAGAGCACCAGCCCCGGCAGTTTCGCCACGGTAGAGATCACCGGAATCGCGTCCGGGGTGCTGTCAATCATGCCGCCCCATGACTGCGCCAGCCGGAGATTTGCCAGTGCCGGGTATTCACGCCGCATCGCCGCCAGGCCCTCTTCCACGATGTTTGCATCGGCAGCCGGATCAAGAATACGCATGCGCTCAAACGGCGACTCGCGGTCAAATGCCCAGCCGCCCATCGCTTCCGGGCCGTTGAAGAACGGCGAAAGGCCAAGATTCAGGGTGAGATTCTTGCGGCGGCTTTTAAAGGTCGGATAGAACTGGCGGGCATAACGCAGGCCCTGCGCGCCCGGCTCCAGACGCCCGCGCCCTGACACTGAGACGGTGTAACTACCGTCCATTTGCGGCCGACAGGCGAAGCCCGGCGTGTAGAGCGGCATGGCGATCGCCTGCTCAATGGGCTGCGTACGGAAAGCAGTGCCAATCACATTGCCCAGCGGCAGATCGATGCCATGACGACGGCAGAACATCGAGGTCCAGGCCCCGGCGGCGCAGATGACCCGGCTGGTTTTGATCAGACCGCGTTCAGTCCAGACGCCACTGACTCTGCCGCCGGCGGTATCCAGCCCACGCACCGCGCACTGCTGAAACAGCAGCGCACCTTTTTTCAGCGCGCCCGCCACCAGCCCTGGCGCGGCCAGACGTGGCTCAGCATGACCGTCAGTCGGCGCTGAGAGACCGCCCCGCCAGTTTGTGGTGCTGCCGGGCGTCATCGCTTTGGCCTGCTCCGCCGTGAGAATCGCACTGTTTACGCCATAGCCTTTTGCCATCTGGATCCACTTATCCCAGGCCGCGATGTCCGACTCTTCCTGCGTGGCATAAACCAGCCCGCTGCGGCGGAACCCCAGCTCTTCGCCGGTTTCATCGTTCAGCTCACCCCAGCGTTGCAGCGCATAGATAATCAACGGCAGTTCACGCTCATCGCGGTTCTGCTGGCGACACCAGCCCCAGTTGCGGCTTGATTGCTCTGCGCCTACCAGGCCTTTTTCAATCAGCACAACCTTCAATCCCTGCTTCGCCAGCTCCCAGGTGGCTGCGGCACCGGCGATACCGGCGCCAATCACCACCACATCAGCGGACTCGGGGAAATTCGCACTGTCCTGTACATAACGAATCGGTGCAGGCATAACACAATAACCTCTGTTGTCATTCTCTGGTCTGGCGCAGAGCGGCATCGCCGCCGAACGCTGACCCGCGCCGCCTGCACAGCAATAAAGGCTGTTCAGGCGGGTAAATCAGAGCGCGCTAACTCACTCTGCTTTTAAAATCTCTTCATGCTCATCCAGCCAGCCCTGACGCAGCTCCGGCACCGCGCGCTTCAGCCGCTCGAAATACAACTCACTGGTCGGCTTGTCGTAGTCGTTACGTGCCAGCTGGGTGACGATGCGACCACTCTTCATTACCACAATTTCGTCACACACCGCGCGAACGGCATGCATGTCGTGGCTGATGAAGATCACCGAGAGTCCCAGCTCGCGGCGCAGTTCGCTGATTAAGTCGAGCACGGCGGCGGCAACCACGGTATCGAGCGCCGAGGTCACTTCATCACACAGAATCAGGTCCGGTTCTGCCGCCAGCGCACGCGCCAGATTGACGCGCTGCTTCTGTCCACCGGAAAGCGCCCAGGGACGTCGCCACAGCACACTGCGTGGCAGCTTGACCAGATCCAGCAACTGATAAAGTCGCTGCTGGCGGGCTGCCCCGCTCAGGCCATGAAACAGCGTCAGCGGTCGCGACAGGATACGTTCAACACTGTGGGCCGGATTCAGTGCGGTATCCGCCATCTGGAACACATACTGAATGCGCCGCAGCTCGTTGTCAGGGCGTTTTTGCATATCGCCCGCGATGTAGTGGCCGTTAAACAGGATGTGGCCGTGACTGGGGGCGTTAAGTCCGGCAATGGCGTGCGCCAGGGTGGTTTTGCCCGAGCCTGATTCACCGATAATGCCAATCGCCTGCCCCTTCCACAGTTTGAGGTTAATCTCCTCAAGAATGCGCACTTTCGAATGGCCTTCGCTGTCGCGCGGGCCATAACCTGCGTTGAGGTCGCGCACTTCCAGCAGCGGCTGAATATCGGCAGCGGCCGGGCACCAGTTGCTGGGCCGCTCTTTCTGCCGCGCGGCATCCATCAGTAAGCGGGTGTACTCCGCCTTTGGGGCGCCAATCAGATGCTCAGTGCTGCCATACTCCGCCATTTTGCCGCGCAACAGCACCAGAATCCGGTCGGCCATCTGTGCCACCACGGCCAGGTCATGGCTGACGTAAATCGCGGTAACGCCACGCTGCACCACCACGCGTCGAAACGCTTTCAGCACTTCTACCTGGGTGGTCACATCCAGTGCGGTGGTCGGTTCATCCAGGATCACCACATCCGGATCGCCAATCAGCGCCATCGCCGTCATCAGACGCTGTAGCTGGCCGCCCGATACCTGGTGCGGGAAACGATCGCCAATGGTCTCGGGGTTCGGCAGAGCCAGTTCGCGAAACAGGCCTATCGCCTTCTCTTTCGCCGCTTTGCGCGTCAGGGTGCCGTGAATAACCACCGGCTCAATCACCTGGTCGAGAATTTTCATCCCCGGATTAAAGGACGCCGCCGCACTCTGGGCGATATAGGCGACTTTGTTGCCGCGAAAGGCGCGCAGCTGGCCCGGCGTCAGGCTGTTAACATCCGTGCCAGCAACGTGAATATTCCCTTCGGCAATGCGGCAGCCGCTGCGGGCATAGCCCATTACCGCCATGGCGATGGTGGTTTTACCGGAGCCGGATTCGCCTATCAGCGCCAGCACCTCACCTTTCTGCACGGTAAAATGAATGTCAGAAACCAGGTCGATCTCTTCACCGCGATCGGTCTGCGCGGTGACACGCAGTTTATCGACCGAAATCACCGGCATAGCAGTATGTGGTGTCACGTTCATGCTCCCTCCCTCGCCAGCGTCATCGGACGCATCGCCTGCAGACTGTCAATAAACAGGTTGGCACCAATGGTCAGGCTGGCAATCGCCAGCGCGGGCATCAGTACCGCAGGCGAACCGTCAAACAGCCCCTGCATGTTTTCACGTACCAGCGTGCCCCAGTCGGCGTACGGCGGCTGCACGCCCAGCCCCAGGAAGCTCAGGCCGCTCAGCAGCAGCACGATGTAGACAAAGCGCAGGCCGAAGTCCGTCAGCATCGGATGCACCATGTTGGGCAGGATGTCGTGTATGGCGATATACCAACGGCTTTCGCCCCGCAGTCGTGAAGCGCGAACATAATCCATGCTGCGCAGCGAACTGGCCATGGCAAACGCGATGCGGAATGCGCCCGGCCAGTAGGTGAACACCGCCGTCAGGATCAGCATCGGCAGCGAGGAGCCAAACACCGCAACGATCATCAGCGACAGGACTTTGCCTGGCAGCACCAGCAGGGCATCGTTGACGCGACCGAGTAACTCCTCCAGCCAGCGTCCCGTCACCGCCGCCAGCAAGGCCAGAAGCGTGCCGATCAGGCTGGCCAGCAGCGCCGCACTGAGTGCCAGGCCGATAGAGAATTTCGCGCCATAAAGGATACGGCTCAGCATGTCGCGTCCCAGATAGTCGGTGCCCAGCAGGTTATCCGCCGTCAGGCCGCCCATCAGCGGGCCGCCGCCGATGTCATCAATGCTGTGCGGCGCCAGCGAGGTGCCGAACAGGGCCATCAGCAGCCAGAACAGCGACATCATCAGACCCAGCCGACCCGACCAGGAGAGTGACTGTAAGAAACGCCAGGGCAACAAGAGAGTATTCATGCGCTTCTCCATTTCGGGTTAAAGGCAATAGTCAGAATGTCGGCCGCCAGCAGCAGTACCAGGTAGCAGGCTGCAAACAGCATCACGCAGAGCTGCACCACCGGCAGGTCGCGGTTACTGACCGCATCCACCAGCTGGCTGGCCAGTCCGGGATAGCTGAAGATAGTTTCGATGATGATCACCCCGCCAAACAGATAGGAGAGGCTGAGTGAGATCGCGTTGGCGATGGGTCCGACGGCGTTGGGCAAGGCGTGACGCAGCACGGCGCGAAGCGGTGACACCCCTTTCAGCAACGCCATCTCCAGATAGGGGCTGTCGAGCTGGTTGATAATGGCGGCCCGCGTCATGCGTGCCATCTGCGCGACCAGGACGCAACAGAGGGTCAGCACTGGCAGCGCATACGCTTTGAGGTAGCTCAGCAGGCCGCTATCCGGACTGCCGAACGACATCGCCGACACCCAGTGCAGCTTCACGGCGAAAATCAGCACCGCCACCGTCGCCACCAGAAACTCCGGCACGGCGACTGTGGCCATGGTGCCGATGACCAGCGCCCGATCGAGCCGGGAACCGCGATGCATTGCCGCGATAATGCCGATGATTAGCGCCATCGGCACGCAGATCAGCGTGGTGATACCCGCCAGTTCAAAGGTGGCGGGAATACGCTGCGCCACCAGCTGCGAGACGGGCAGATGGCTGGCAAACGAGGTGCCAAAGTCACCCTGCACCATGCCTGTCAGCCAGTGGATATAGCGCATCAGCAAAGGCTGATCGAGACCCAGTTGCTGCCGTAACGCCGCCACCGTTTCCGGCGTGGCGTTCTGGCCGAGGATCATCTGCGCCGCGTCACCCGGCAGCAGGCTGGTGATGAAAAACACCACCGCCGAGACGATAAGCAAAGTCAGGATGCCCGCGCCAATCCGCCGGGCAATCAGGAACAGCATGTATCGGTTCATCGGCGTACTCCTTACTCAGATAAAATCAGGCGGTCAGCCACGCAAACTCATGGAAGCGATAGCCCATCATCATGCCTGACGGCCAGGCTTCGACACCTTTGACCTTTTTGCTGTAACCATCGGTGGAGCTGATAAAGGTCGGGATGATCGTGCCGCAGTGGTCATAAATCAGCGTCTGCATGTCGCCATACATCTGTTTGCGTTTTGCCTGATCGCGTTCACCGCGTGCGGCGACCACCAGCTGATCAAACTGGGGATTTTTCCAGCCCGACTCGTTGTTCGGTGCGGTAGAGAGATAAAACTGTGAGAAGAGCATGTCGAGCGTCGGACGCGGGTTTATCGAGCCGTATCCCACAGGATCTTTCATCCAGTGCGAAGACCAGTAACCATCATACGGTACGCGTCGCACTTTCACGTTTAGCCCGGCCCCGCGCGCCATCTGCTGGATCAGCTGACCGCCTTCGTTGGCCCCTTCGATATTCGGTGTGGTGATGATCTCTACTGTGGATCCAGCCATGCCCGCTTTTTTAATGTGGAACTTCGCTTTTTCCACGTCGAGCGGACGGGGTTTGAGGTCGGCGTTGTAGAGCGGATGCCACGGCGGCACCGGGGTGTCATTACTGACGTCGCCGTAGCCCTGCAGCACCGTTTTCACCAGCATTTCGCGCGGCTGCAGGTATTTCATCGCCAGAACAAAATCTTCGTTATTACCTGGCTTCACGTCGGTACGAATAATCAGATTGGTATACATGCCCGATTTACTCTCCAGCACCCCAAACTCACCGCTGGCTTTAATGCGCTTGCAGTCAGCGGCGGTCAGGGTTGAGACCATCTGCAGATCGCCCGACATCAGGGCATTGACGCGTGCTGCGCCGTCGGTGACGCCAATCAGCTCCACCTCATCCAGATGCGGCAGACCAGACTTGTAGTAGTTGGGATTTTTGGTGCCGATGGTGCGCGTTCCCGGCATAAAGGTTTTGCAGACAAACGGCCCGGTGCCGATGCCTTTACTGAAGTCGGTCGTGCCGTCCTTCACGATCAAAAACGGTGGCGTCGCCAGCATATAAGGGACGTCGAAATTGGCGCTGTTCAGCTCCAGCTGCACTTCGTTATCGTTGATGGCACTGAAGGTTTTGAACTGATCGGCCAGCTTAAAGGCGATCGAGGCGATGGCCGGATCTTTGTGGCGGCTGAGCGAAAAGATGACATCTTTGGCGGTCAGCGGTTTGCCGTCATGAAAGGTCACCCCTTTACGCAGCTTGATATGCCAGGTGATCCCGTCGCTGGAGTCCAGCGATTCGGCCAGCGCGGGTTGCGCCATCAGGTTTTTATCCAGTTCGGTCAGCCCGCTATAAAACATGAACTGCCGGGTGTAGTCCGCGCTGTTGTTACTTTTGGCCGGATCGAGCGTATCGGTGGCTGAAGCATTCGACATCGCCGCACGCAGTTTACCGCCTTTGACCGGCTTGTCGTCTGCCAGTGCCGCCCCGGAAAAACCGATCATCCCGCTGCTCATCACCGCGCCTGCGGAGAGGATTTTCATCAGGCTGCGACGTGACAGTGAGCCTTCGGTGATCATGCGCGTCAGTGCCGGATTTACCGCATCAGCGTCGTTATTATCAAATTTACTCATCTCTGTACCCTCAATAGTCAGGCGAACCGGGGATCATTTTTCAGGCAGTGCTGGACATCTGGCGGCCAGCACCCGACGGGATGTTATGAAAGGCGATCCTTTGCTTTGTAATAGAGTCCTGCGAGCGGTAAAAACCAGGGCTTGCCGTGATAACCGGGCAGCGCGGGCCATGCGTCGCGCTGCCAGGGATTTTCAGTGCGTTTTTCGGCCAGCAGATCGGCCATCACCCGCCCCATCCACACCGACATCTGGGTGCCGTGACCGCTGTAGCCCAGCGAATAGAACAGGCCATCCTGTTCACCCGCATGTGGCAGACGATCCGCAGTCATGTCGACCATGCCGCCCCAGCAGTAATCCACCTTTGCCTGCCCAAGCTGCGGCAGCATCTGCGTCATCGCGTGGCGCAGAATTTCGCCGCTGCGCGAATCTGATGTCGGGTTACTGACGGCAAACCGGGCGCGGCCACCAAACACCAGACGGCTGTCAGCCGTCGTCCGGAAGTAGTTGCCGATATTCAGCGAGGTGACGTAAGTCCGATTATTGGGCAGCACCTGGCGCAGCAACGCCGGGTCGAGGGCTTCGGTCACCACAATAAAGCTGCCGACCGGCACGATGCGGCGCTGGAACCAGGGAAAAGGACCGACATTGGAGCAGCCGGTCGCCATCAGCACTTTATCCGCCAGAATCGTACCCTGCGCGGTGTGTATCCGATGCTGATAGCCCTGCAGGCGGTCTAACTTCGTCACAGCATGATGTGGGAAAATCTTCGCGCCGCTGCGGGCGGCGGCTTCCGCCAGCCCGATGCCAAACTTACCCATGTGCATCTGGCCGCCACGCTTCTGCAGCAGGCCGCCGTGGAAGTCGTCGCTGGCGATCTCGTCGCGCACCGCCGTTTTGTCGAGCAGTTCAATCTCAGGGTCGACAGTGCGGCGCATCAGTTCATACGCCTCCCGCAGCCCCGCCATGTGCGACGCTTTGCTGGCGAGTTTGAGCTTGCCGCACAGCCGGAAGTCACAGTCGATCACTTCATCCTGGATCAGTTGCTGGACGTAGCTCACCGCATCGTCAAATGCCCGGTAGAAGCGGCTGGCCTGCTCCAGACCCTGGCTTGCCACCAGCGAGGCGAAGTTCTGCGCCACACCGGTGTTGCAGTGGCCGCCGTTGCGCGCTGAGGCCTGGCTCATCACGTCGCCACTCTCCAGCAGCACCACACTGATGCCGCTACGCGCCAGGCTAAGGGCCGTTGAGACGCCGGTGAAGCCGCCGCCGATTACCACCACATCCGCCTGGGCGGGCAGCGGCTCGCGGGCGGCACCGGTAAAGGCCGGAGCGGTGGTCTGCCAGAACGATTCCAGTTTCATGGGGTGTTCCTCAGAGTCCGACGACGCCAGGCAGGCCGCCGATATCTTTGATTTCGGTGTACTGGTAGTACGGATTCGCGGGTTCATGACCGCGATTGACCCAGACTTTGTTTTTGATGCCGAGATCGTGGGCGGTCATCAGGTCATAGCGGAAGCTGGAGGAGACATGGAGGATCTCCTCCGGACCGCAGCCGAGCTTATCGAGCATGTACTCAAAACCTTTCATCTGTGGCTTGTAAGCGCCCGCCTCTTCCGCCGTGATGGTCAGGTAAATGGGTGCGCCCAGACGCGGTTCGTGGTGCGGAATCAGGTCTTTCATCGAATTGGTCAGCAGCACCAGCGGAAACTCTTTAGCGACTTTTGCCAGCCCGGCGGGCACGTCGGGATGCGGTCCCCAGCTGGCGCAGTCGGTGTAGATAAAGTCGCTGTCGGCTTTATCCCACTTCACGCCCCACTTTTTGCAGGTGCGCTGAATCGCATTACTGACGACGTCATAATAGGGTTTCCATGCGCCGAGCACCTCATCCAGCCGGTAGCTGGAAAAATCAGTGGTAAAGGCGTCCATTGCTTCCGGGTCGACGCGGTCGCTGAAACAGCGCTGTGCCGCGCCCGCCATATCGAAGCGAATCAGCGTGCCGTAACAGTCAAACGTGATGAATTTCGGTTTAAACAGTGCCATATAACACCCTCGTCATTGTCAGTTGCGCTTAGAAATCGATGAGTACACTCTTCTGGCGCTGGCAGGCCTGAAACGCCTGACGCCCTAAATCTTTCCCAATGCCGGAACCGAGAAAACCACCGGTCGGAATGATGAAGTCACCGGAGCGGCCATAGCGGTTGATCCAGACGGTGCCCGCGTCAATGGCCCGCATCGCCCGCATAGCACGTGGCAGGCTCAGCGTGTGGACACCGGCGCAGAGGCCGTAAGTGTCATGGGCGGCCATCGCCAGTCCCTGCTCTTCGTCGTCAAACGTCTGTACCGTCAGCACCGGACCAAAAATTTCCTGCTGCACCGCCGGATTATCCTGTGCCACGTGGCTCAGCAGCGTGGGCTGCCAGAACCAGCCATCACCGGTATGGGCAAAACGCTCTCCGCCCACCAGCACCTCTGCGCCCTGCGCTTTAGCCGCCTCAATCACCGAGCAGACTTTGTTACCCTGACGTTCGTCGATCAGCGGCGCATAGCGGCTCTCTTCCTGCCAGGTGACGCCCGGTTTGAGTTCGCGGCAGAGCTGGGCCAGCCGCTCAACCAGCGGATCGGCAATATTGCGCTGCACAATAAGACGGGTGCCCGCCACACAGGCCTGGCCGCCGTTGGCGGTAAAGCCGCGCAAGATGCGCTGAGCCAGCACCTCAAGGTCACCCGCGTCATCAAACACCAGTTGCGGGCTTTTCCCGCCCAGCTCCAGCGTCACCGGTTTCATACCGTGCTGCGCGGCATCGCTCATGATGCGTTTTCCGGTCACGGTCGAGCCGGTAAAGGAGACTTTTCGCACCAGCGGATGGGTCACCAGCGCGCTGCCGGTCACCGCACCGCTGCCCTGTACAATGTTCAGCACGCCCGCCGGCAAGCCTGCCTGGATCGCCAGTTCGGCCATGCGCACGGTTGAAAACGGGGTCAGTTCAGAGGGTTTCAGCACCACTGCGTTACCCGCCGCCAGCGCCGGTCCGCATTTCCACGACGCCATCGACAGCGGGAAATTCCACGGGGTAATCGCGGCGATGACGCCATAAGGTTCGGCAATCAGCATGCCGAGGCTGCTGTCGCGGGTAGGAAAGAGGTCGCCGCTGTATTTGTCGGCGCATTCGGCATAGAAGCGAATCGCTTCGGCGGTAAACGGAATTTCGTGCAGCACCACGTCGCTGATTGGCCGGGTGGAGCCCAGCGCTTCGAGCTGTGCCAGCAGGGTGTCCTGCTCAATCAGATCGGCCCAGCGGCGTAACACACGGCCGCGTTCGCGCGGCGGACAGCCGGACCAGCCGCTGGTTTTCAGTGCCTGATGCGCGACGGTAACAGCGCGATCAACATCCTGCGGCGTGGCGTCCTGCAGCGTGGCATAGACGCTGCCATCAGAGGGGCGTTTAACCTCAAAGGCTGCGCCCTGGCTCTGGCAGTGCTGGCCGCCAATATAATGGCCAGCCGGAAGAGAAACTTTTTCAGGGTCGAAACTTAACATGGAAGAATTCCTTATTTGTTACACCCATAAGTTGCTGCCTAATTAGCGTTTTCAGCGGCCGGTTTCTGCGGTGTTAATAAGCTAATGCAGAAAGTATGCCAGCCGGGCAAAAAATAAAAATGCGTTTAAAACAGCGCAAAAAAATTTTCTGCCGTATTGTCAGGCGTTTTTTTGCGGAATTGCCGAACAATTAAACAGATGATTTACTTCACAAAATTTATGCGCCTTGCTGGTGCAACCTGCACGGATATTGCACCACAGCGGATATTCCGGGTCAGGCTGCTCATTACAGTGCCAGGTCCCCGCCGCTTTACCGATGCACATCACAACCCTGATAAATTCTTTCTTTTTTTAAGACTATTATTTGACGCCGAAGAATTTATCCTGAGCATCAGACAAAAAAAAGCCAGCCGGTTTTCCCGGCTGGCGTGCTATTACTATTTAATTACAGACTGCCAATGTGAAATGTCTTCTGTTCCAGATATTCATCCATTCCGTAGCGGGAACCTTCCCGGCCAATACCAGAGAGTTTCACACCGCCAAACGGCGCGACCTCCAGGGAAATAGCACCGGTATTAAAGCCGACCATGCCAAACTCCAGCGCTTCCGCGACCCGCCATGCCCGCCGGATATTCTCGGTAAAGAAATAGGCACCCAGCCCGTAAGGGGTGTCATTCGCCATCGCGATCGCCTCCTCTTCATCACCAAAGACAAACAGCGGCGCGACCGGGCCGAATGTCTCTTCATGGGCGATCCGCATACTGGACGTGACCCCACCGAGCACCGTGGGCTCTACGAACGTGCCATTACCCTGGCTGATGCCGCCCGTCAGCAGGGTTGCCCCCTGACTCAGCGCATCGTCGATGTGACCATTCACTTTCTCCACTGCGCGGCTGTTGATCAGCGGACCAATGGTGCTGTCCGGCGCAAAGCCATCGCCCACTTTCAGCGTCGCAACCGCTTCCAGCAGTCGGGCAGTGAAGCGTGGATAGATGCTTTTCTGCACCAGAATGCGGTTCGCACAAACGCAGGTCTGTCCGGCGTTGCGGAACTTGCTGAGCATGACGCCGGCGACCGCAATCTCAATATCGGCGTCATCAAACACAATCAGCGGCGCGTTGCCGCCCAGCTCCAGGCTCAGGCGCTTTATGCTGTTAGCACTTTGCTGCATTAATAGCTGCCCGATGCGGGTCGAACCGGTAAAGGAGATTTTACGTACCGTGCGGCTTTCAGTCAGCGCCGCACCAATCTCCGTGGGCAGGCCGGTCAGCACCTGCAGCACGCCTGACGGAAAACCCGCACGTTCTGCCAGCACTGCCAGTGCCAGCGCTGAAAGCGGCGTTAACTCTGAAGGTTTAACGATAATCGGGCATCCGGCGGCGAGCGCTGGCGCAACTTTGCGGGTGATCATTGCAATCGGGAAGTTCCACGGCGTGATGGCGGCGGCAACCCCCACTGGCTGTTTCAGCACCAGAATGCGGCGGTCCTCGCTGGGCGCGGGAATGGTGTCGCCGTAGATGCGGCGCGCCTCTTCTGCGAACCATTTCACAAAGCTGGCACCGTAGAGCACCTCGCCTCTGGCTTCCGCCAGCGGCTTGCCCTGCTCGGCAGTCATGATGATCGCCAGATCATCAGCATGTTCAACAATCAGCTGATGCCATTTTTCCAGTAGCGCGGCACGGCTGGCATTGGGGGTTTTGCCCCAGCTGATGCGCACCGTTTCCGCATAGGCTATCGCCTGCTCCGTCTCCGCCCGGCCAAGTGCCGGAATGGTGGCCAGCGTTTCACCTGTAGCAGGATCGGTGACCGGCAGCGTAGCGCCCTGATGCGCATCCTGCCAGTGCCCGGCAAACAGCGCCTGCTGGCGCAGCAGATCGCTGTCTGTAAGTGTTAATCGCGACATAGCATCCCCTTGTGGTCAGTTAATTCCACTTTATCGTGCCGGGTCAGCGCAGGATGTTGTTATGCGGGATGAGAAAGGTCCGTGAAGGAGTTTTTTGCAGTGATTTGAAATTTTATGCCGTGCGGGAACGGGGGCGCATCCGGCGGGATGCGCAGTGTGATTAAATCTGGAAGTCGATAACCGGTTCGTCGTCACTGCCGTATGAGAGTGCCTGGCGTTTGATCTCCTCCAGCGACAGGTTGGCGTTGCAGAGCTCCAGGAACTGCCAGACGTAATTGCGCTGCAGCTGACCGCGTTTGAGGCCGAGCCATACGGTGCTGGCATCGAACAGATGCGTGGCATCCAGGCGTTCCAGATCTTCATTCTCTTCGGTTTCACACGCCTGATCGGCCAGTATCCCGACGCCCAGACCGAGTTTTACATAGGTTTTCACCACGTCAGAGTCCTGAGCGCTAAGCACGATATCGGGTTTTAAGCCCGCCGCCTGGAAGGCGCGGTCAACCCGCGAACGCCCCGTAATGCCCTGCCGGTAGGTAATAAGTGGATAGCGGCCGAGGGTGCTGAGCGAGACCGGCTGGTTCTGCACCAGCTCATGCCCTTCAGGCACCAGCAGGGCGTGATGCCAGCTGAACCACGGGAATGCGGCCAGACTGCTGTTATTGACCAGCATTTCACTGGCGATGCCGATATCCGCTTCACCCGCCAGCAGCATGGTGACGATTTCCTGCGGCGATCCCTGATTCAACTCAAGACGGACGTTGGGATAGAGCTGACGGAACGCTTTGATCACTTTAGGCAGGCTGTAGCGTGCCTGAGTATGGGTGGTGGCGATGGTCAGGATGCCGCTGGTTTCATTGGTAAAAACATCAGCAAGACGTCGTACTTTCCCCGCTTCGTCCAGTATACGTTCAGCAATCGTCAGCAGCGCTTTGCCTGGTTCTGTCATCCCCAGCAGTCGCTTGCCACGCCGGATAAAGATTTCCACGCCCAGCTCATCTTCCAGATCACGGATGTGCCGACTGACACCCGACTGGGAGGTAAACAGCGTGTTAGCGACTTCCGTTAAGTTAAACTCACAGCGGGCCGCCTCGCGGATGATTTTAAGCTGCTGGAAATTCAAGATATTTACCTCCCTCTACCTAATCTGATTTCCTGATGGTAAGAACTATTATTGATAACCGGAAATACTAAAAAATTTGGCTTTATGACTTTAGGGAATAAATGGGTGGGATTGTTCGCTGCGCGAACGGGCTTGCTGCGGAGCTGAAGCTGATGTTTGTTCGCTGCGCGAACGGGGCTATGAGAAGGTTTCGTTCGCCTGGTGAGCCGGGCAGTTTCAGACACGCCTCTGCAGGCGACCAACAAGGGGGCGCCAGTCGCCGCGCCCCCTTGACCCCGCGCTCCGGCCTGCTTCACCGCCGCTTCGCGGTTCCTTCGCCTCTTCCGGATTTCTTACGGACCGCCGGGACGCGCCATCCCTGGCGCGAACCCGCCTCTTCGCGGCATCCCTGCCGCTCGTCCTGAAATCCCTCATCCGCTCAGCGGTTCTGACGGCCTCCCTGAACCCCACGTGGTTATCTCTTAATTTTTATGTTGGGTGATTTATCGCTGTGAGTATCAGGGATTAACTTCCTGAACCCGCAGGCAGCTCTTTATGACAGAAAACTTAAAGAAAATTCAGACGGGGGTTGGGAGAGGCATCCGAAGCGCTGAGGAACAACCGGAGGCCAGGATGAGCCGACAGGACGTCGGCGAAAGGACGGCTCGCGCCAGGGAGGGCGCGTCCGGACGGTCCGTGGGCCGCAGGACGTGACGAAGGCACCCCGCACAGCGGGGCGCGCAGGCAGCCGGACGCCGGGATTGTTAAGGGGCGGGCGTCCGCCCCTTGACGCGTCCGCCTGCACGGACGACCTGAAACTGCCCACCGCCTGGCGGGCGTAACCCGCTCAATGCTAACACGCTGTAATGAGAAACCTTTTAATTGCCAGCCCGCTGCAAGCGCCTCCTCTAACCGACTAACATCAACTCCCGCTCCTCGCTCAGCGGTTTATTCAGCAGCGACAGCAGGATATTTTTTACTGCCTGTGCGGAAGGCGACAACGGTAAACGGGCAGAGATATTCAGCGACAGCGGCAGGCTCAGTGACGGACTATTGATGCGTGACATCCAGGCATCCGTTGAACCCACCAGCGAACGGGCGGCAGATTCAGGTAATACGGTGACACCCATGCCGCTGGAAATGGCTGAGGTCAGGGTTGAAATTGATTCGATCTCACCGATGATTCGCGCACTCAGGCGACGCAGAGAAAACGCCTCATCAACCCGCTTGCGCACGGCACTGTAGTCACGCGGTAAGAACAGGCTCATCTGCGCCACATCGGCCAGATCCACGCTGGCACCCGGGTAGTCGGTGGCACCCACCAGGAAGAGGTCCTCTTTCATCAGCGGCATGCTGTTGATGCCGGCAGTCGGTGCGCGATCGTACAACACTGCCATATCCAGCTGACCGTTCATCACTTTCTCATTCAGCACGCTGCCGCTGTTTTCGTGCAGGTAGACCAGCACTTCAGGAAACTGATCGCGGACGGTTTGCAGCAGCGGCATAGTCAGCGATGAGGCTGCCGTGCCCGGTGCCAGACCAATGGATACCTGACCACTCAGCACCTGACCGGCGTTAATGACCGCTGTCTGGGCCTGCTCACACTGACGCAGAATGGTACGCGCATGGCCATAGAGAATCTTACCGGCTTCCGTTGGCGTGACGCCGCGCTTGGTGCGGATCAGTAATTGCTGATCCAGCTCATTCTCCAGCGTCGCGACCTGCTGACTGAGTGCAGGCTGTGCGATGTGCAGCACTTCTGCCGCCTGCGTCAGACTGCCGATATCGACGATTTTCACAAAGTACTTCAGTCGTCTTAAATTCATCTTGCCTCCGTCACTCACCCCGAATAGCGAAATGGGTCTGATCCCATCGCCCTGATAACGGAAATTTTGCAAGATGCAGGCCAGGTTTAAATGACACCCGCTTTTCGCCAGCCAGATTTTTCCTAACGGCCCGGAAAATAAGCGTTTCTGATTACCTCTTAAGAGTTAATAAGCATCAGGAATGCCTCATCAGGTTGGGTGACGGTGTCGGGCGCACTGTGATAGTGCAGATGCTGCGAGTCAGACGTGCAGAAAAGTGATGACAGTCTGTACAGTTTTAGTGCAGTGGAAACGCATTGCACCTGATGAAAGCCTGCGGGGCCTGAAGCGAAGCGTGATGAAGGGGGGTAATGATGTAACCGTTATCAGCGGGATTTCTTATCGCTGACAAATACTGAAGGGTAAAAAGTCATCGTTGCCTTCTCCCGCATGTGGAAGAAGGCAACGCCTGCTGCTTAACGTTTTTTACGGTTACGGTGCATGTCGATAGAGACCGCAGCCACAATGATCATCCCTTTAATGATGTCCTGAATATACGCATCGACACCCACGAAGGTGAAGCCGCTTTTGATCAGGCCGAGGATCACTGCGCCAATAAGTGTACCGGTGATCCGTCCCACGCCACCCATCAGGCTGCTACCGCCGATAACAGCTGCGGCAATCGCATCCAGCTCGTAGGACATCCCCATACTCGACTGGCCACTGCTGACACGCGCCGCCAGTACCACACCTGCCAGGCCAGAGAGTGCGCCGGCAATGGTGTAAACAATGATCAGATACTTGTTAACGTTGATACCGGAGACTTTCGCCGAGGTCATGTTGCCGCCGATGGCGTAAACATATTTACCGTAGCGGGTGTGTTTCAGGGCGATGTGGAACAGCAGCGCCACCACCAGGAAAATCACCACAGGCATAGCACCCTGTCCGATTGAGGTAAAGCCATCGGAAAGGAAGCTGATCGGATTGCCCTGGGTGTAATACTGCGCCAGACCGCGTGCCGATACCATCATGCCGAGCGTGGCGATGAAAGGCGGAATACCGGTTCGGGTAATCAGCACACCATTGACCACACCCGCCAGCAAACCGACGCCAACACCAGCCGCAATAGGGATTACCGCAGGCATATTTACCAGC
Organism: Pantoea sp. WMus005; assembly: GCF_013415305.1. GTDB lineage: Bacteria > Pseudomonadota > Gammaproteobacteria > Enterobacterales > Enterobacteriaceae > Pantoea > Pantoea rara. The sequence goes on along the minus strand of NZ_JACBXU010000001.1, from coordinate 602,127 downwards.
GACGGATACATCGGCGACAGACTGTCAGAGGTCTGTGCCAGGCTCGCGGCCACTACCGCCGCAAGGGCGATGATGGAACCCGAGGAGAGATCGATACCCGTAGTGATGATGACCTGCGTTACGCCAACGGCGATAATCCCGATAATCGCCACCTGCAGGACAATCAGGATCAGACGGTTGGTGTTGAGCAGAAAAGACTGGTCACGCACGTACCAGCCGAACATTTCAAAAATCAACGCAATCCCCACCATCACCACAAAAATGCCGGTGTCTTTCGGCAATTTATGACGCAGGCTGGCAAAAAAAGAGGGTTGCTGCGGGGCTGCCGGGGTGGCAGTGGCTTTCATATTGCTCATAGTGTTCTCGCGCCTCACTCGGATGCCAACGACAGAATGGTTTCCTGATCGGCTTCTTCTTTATTGAGGATGCCGGTTATACGCCCGCCGTGCATCACCATCACCCGGTCGCTCATGCCAAGGATTTCCGGCAATTCAGAAGAGACCATGATGATAGCCACGCCACGGTTGGCGAGTTCACTGATTAAGCGGTAAATCTCCGCTTTTGCACCGACGTCAATGCCGCGCGTCGGTTCGTCCAGAATCAGAATCTTGGGTTGTGCCAGCAGCCAGCGGGCAATCAGGACTTTCTGCTGATTACCGCCGCTGAGGTTGTTGATGATTTGATCCATGGTCGGGGTTTTGATGTTAAGGCGGCGGATTTGATCCATGCAGTCCTGCGCCATCTTCACATGGCTGACAAAACCGCTTTTGCCGCTGTACTCCGGCATGTTGACGATGCTCATGTTCTCCATCACCGATAACACCAGAAACAGCCCGGACTTTTTACGGTCCTCAGTGAGGAACGCCATGCCCTTTTCAATCGCCGTTGAAGGTGAGTCGATCGTCACCGGAACACCATCAATTAAGATTTCGCCGCTGTCGAAACTCTCCATGCCGAACAGGCTCTCCATCACCTCACTGCGACCGGCACCCACCAGTCCGGCAACGCCGAGGATCTCCCCCCTGCGCACACTGAAGCTGACATCGGTGAAACGATCCTTACAGGTGAGATTACGCACCGTCAGCACCTCTTCCCCGATGGCATTGTTGAATTTCGGGAACAGCTGGGTCAGTTCGCGCCCTACCATCTGGGTAATCAGCGACTGGCGGGTATATTTCGCCGTCTGATCGCTGGCGATCCAGGTGCCGTCGCGGAAGATACTGACTTCATCAGTGATGGTGAAAATTTCATCCATCTTGTGGCTGATGTAGATGATCGCTTTGCCCTGCTCCCGCAGGTCACGAATGATAGTAAACAGGTGCGCCACTTCAGTTTCCGTCAGCGCTGAGGTCGGTTCATCCATAATGACGATGTCTGAATCCCAGGAGACCGCTTTGGCAATCTCGACCATCTGCTGTGACGCGATGCTGAGTTCGCCCACCATCTGTTCGGCTTTCAGACGAATATTCAGGCGGTTGAGCAGTTCCTGAGTTTTCTGATTAAGGCGGGCGTGATCGACAAAACCAAATCTCATCGGCTCACGACCCAGCCAGATATTTTCAGCGACGGTCATGTAAGGCACCAGATTGAGTTCCTGGTGGATCATTGAAATGCCGGAACGCAACGCGTCCATCGTGTCCTGAAACTGCACTGGCTCCCCTTTAATTTTAATCGTGCCCTGATCGGGACGATACATCCCGATCAGGCACTTCATTAAAGTGGATTTGCCCGCGCCATTTTCGCCCATCAAGGCATGTACCGTTCCCGGACGCACCCGCAACGACACATTGTCGAGGGCTTTAACGCCGGGGAAGAACTTGCTGATGCCTTCGGCTTCAAGCGCAAACGCGTTCATACATCACCTCCGTACAGCTGGGTCGGGAACGATTATTTCAGGTTACGGTTAGCAAACTGTTCCATATTATCTTTGGTAATCAGCTGGTAAGGGATGTTGATCACTTTCTGCACTTTCTCACCGTTCACCAGTTTTACTGCCGTCTGCACCGCACCTTCACCCTGACCCTGCGCATCCTGGAATACCGTGGCGACCATCTTGCCCTGCTTCAGCATCTGCAGCGCATCCGGGGTACCATCGACGCCAGCGATCAGGATTTTGTCCGGGTTTTTACCCAGGGCCTGCAGCGCACCGATTGCCATTTCATCGTTGTTTGAGGCAATGGCATTGATCTGATCACCCGCCGTCATCCAGTTACTGACCACATCCACCGCGTCGTTACGGGTAAATTTGGCAGTCTGTTTCTGCACGATTTTGATACCAGGGAATTTAGCCGCAACTTCTTCCACGCCCTTGGTACGGTCGCGGGTCGCTTCATTCGCAAGGTCACCCATCAGAATCGCAACGTTGCCTTTGCCGTTCATTGCTTTAGCCAGTGCTTCCATCTGTAAGCGCCCGGCCAGTTCTGAATCAGAACCGACATAGGCCATTTTGCCCGTCAGTTCAGCCTGTGGACGGCGGTTTACGAAGATCAGCGGAATCCCCGCTTTGCTCGCCTGATCCATAATCGGTTTCACCGCATTGGTGTCGACCGGGTTGACGATCAGGGCATCAACACCCTGACCGATGAAGTTTTGAACCTGCTGCAGCTGCTGTGAAACGTCGCCCTTTGCATCCTCAACCTGCCCTTTGACGCCATCTTTCTGCATCTCTTTCTGCATTGAAGTACGCAGAATGGTGAGGAAGTTGTCATCAAACAGCGCCATCGAGACGCCAACGGAAATATCTTTTGCCATAACCGCGGCAGGTAACATGCAGGCTAACAGTGAGGCGACAATCGTTTTTTTAATGTTCATAGGGACCCTTCTTATTTGTTAACTTGCTCAGCGGCTGTGACTGCGAATGAAAAATATCTTTTACATTCACCCAGCCTGTCTGGCGTCTGTTTCGGGAAATTTGAGGTAAGACTTTAGGTTCTGGCTATTTTTGTGATCGACCACTCCTTTTCACAATCACTTGATCTACCGACAGTTAGTTTCAATACGCGCTTTCATTTTCGGACGATGATAACGAACGTGATGATAAGCAGTTTATTTATTCCATCTAATCTCTTTTTGAAATTTTTATCATAAAAGCACTGAAACGCTTGTTTTAACATCGGCAAATAACAAAACTTTGACATGCCTCTAACATCTACTGAGAAATGCCCGCAAAGTGAGATCCTGCTGGCAGTTTGAAAATCCAGCAGAATCAGGTAAAAATCACCAATCCGCTGCTTTTACGAGCATCTGAACGCAATTCAGTAAACAGGGCTTTGACAAGCGGGATTAGCGCCGCTAATATTCGCCCCGTTCAAGCGATTCCTCTGTAGTTCAGTCGGTAGAACGGCGGACTGTTAATCCGTATGTCACTGGTTCGAGTCCAGTCAGAGGAGCCAAATTAGAAAAGCCTGCTCAAGGAAACTTGAGCGGGCTTTTTGCTTTGGTACGATTGGTGAATCTCTTACTGACTTGGATTTTATCCACCAAATAAAGATGCTCTATGGACGCCGCACTGGCAGCCTTGAAAATATAGTGTTTGTCGTTCTTCAGTGCTTTCAGACAGGAAGTGATATAGCTTTCATGCTGTACCTTTCTATCAATCCACAGTTCTGCCATCAAGGATGCGATCCCCGACTCTGCGATCAACTCTTCAAACGCATACCCCTTACTACCAAATTTCCCTTTCATATCAAGGTTCAGCCGACTTTTACCCCATTCCAGCGAACAAGCTCATGCAGGCCAGTTGCGTAGAAATTGGCAGTATTGGCAATCAGATATCGTTTCGGTAAAAGGTTTTCGTCGATTGACGGTACAAAAAAGGCATTCTGTCCCTTCTCAATGATGGTTACACCGCTTTTACGGAAAAGCGCTTCCGCACGCGGTAACGACTCAAAGGTCTCTGCCGAGCAAACTGCTTCCTCACTCAGGGGCAAACCGTCAATTGGCTCAATATTAAACACGGTGAACGTCTTCAGCATCGGGATATAGCAAGTTTCTCCGTCGTCATTTTTCTTTTCCAACATGGAATAGAGAATCGCGGTAGTGCCATGCTCTCCCATACGTACTTGTCCGCTATACGCGCCATCGGTTGCGAAGTTGGAGGCAACCCAGACATGCCCGGCGCTCGTTGCCACGGGCAAGACCACGGTTTTACACTGGCTCAAGTGATGCAATGATGTTGTAGGTGACGGTCTGATAAATATCTGTTCTGGTTTGAGAAAATTTCGTTTTTGAGGAGCCTGACTGCTCCAGCGGGGATCCGCTGGTCGCCGCTGCGGTATTAGGGGCGCCAGTCTGGATATGCAGGGAAATCGTTATGGTTTTTTCTTCGTCAGTAGTGCGATTTTCGCCTTCGTATCGCCTGACAGTCGCTTTCTCTATATCGTTCTGGCCAGCAAGGGCCGAGAATGCGTGCCATTTACCCTTGCGGGACGGGTTGTATTGGGAAACGATTAAGCGGAAGCAGATAAGAAGAACGAAAAACGCACGGGAGAAAAAACTGCCCCATGCATAGCCGGGCGTAGCGCCCCTTGGTTCGCAGAGGTGAAATTGTTTGGGGTTTGGGGTTTGGGGTTTGGGCGAATGATTTTAGTTCTTCGTGATAAACGTAGATAAATGGTCATCAGTGCCGATTAAGACGGGAGCGTTTACGCCGCTAAGGTCTATTTCGCATCAACTCCATCGTGCAGATAGTCACTTAAAATATCAGGGGTTATAATCCCAAAAGCCTATCGGAATCTAAGGATACATTTCAATGTCAGACAGCTTGCTTGTTCGAGCCAGTAGGGATGGAGATCAATTTCACTATCTTTGGGCTGCCCGCCGAGCCCTCCGATTGTTAGACCCTAAAGCGTCTTTAGCTGCAATTACAATTGAAGGTGCTTCGACAGCGGAAATGGGATCACAACCATCGGTGGAGGAAGGCGAAGAGATCATTGATATTGCCGAATACTATGGCAGTAATGAGTTCGAGCAAGCGACTACTGTCAGATATATGCAATTGAAGCATTCAACATTACATGCTGAAACAGCATGGCCCCCTAGCGGATTACAGAAAACGATAGAAGGATTCACCAAACGCTATAAAGAACTTTTGAAGCGATTTCCTACTGAATCCTTGCATAGTAAGCTGGAATTATGGTTTGTCACTAACCGTCCTGTGAGTACTAGTTTCAGTGAAGCGATTACCGATATGGCAAATCAACACCCTCCTCGCCATCCAGACGAACTTGCTAAACTTAAAAAATTTACAGGTCTGGATGATCAAGGGTTGGTATCCTTTTGCCAAATGCTTCACATTGAAGAACGACAGGATGGTTACTGGGAACAGCGAAATATTCTCCTGAGAGAATCTAACGGATATCTCCCTGATCTTGACACCCAAGCCCCACTGAATCTAAAAGAACTTATTACTAGGAAGGCGCTATCAGAAAGTGCATCAGATCCAGCGATTACCAGAATGGATGTTTTACGTGCGTTAGGGGTAGACGAAACAGATCTATTCCCCGCACCTTGTCTGATAGAGAAAATTGAAAATGTGATACCTCGAATACAAGAGATTTCACTCGTCAAAAATATTGTTGAGTCTATGGACTCACCTATCATCGTTCATGCTGACGCAGGTGTAGGCAAATCAATTTTCTCAACCCGCATTCATCAACACCTGCCTGAGGGGTCAGTCAGTATTCTGTATGACTGCTTTGGTAATGGACAATACCGCAATGCTTCGGCCTATCGTCATCACCACCGAACCGCATTAGTGCAGATTGCCAATGAGATAGCGTCACATGGCCTATGTCATCCTTTAATTCCGAACGCCAGTACTGACATTTCTCACTATATGCGTGCATTTATGCATCGTATTTCTCAGGGAATTTCCACGCTTCGAGCGTCACATCCTGAGGCAATATTGTGCATTATTGTTGATGCCGCAGATAATGCTCAAATGGCTGCAGAGGAAATCAACGAATCACGTTCATTTATAAGAGATCTACTCAGAGAGAATATTCCCTCAGGAGTTTGTATTGTTGCACTATGCAGACCACATAGGCAGAGTCTGCTCGATCCACGCCCCGGCACGCCCAGCCTGACGTTACAACCTTTCGATCGTAACGAAACTGCCGCACACCTGCGTGGAATATTCCCGGATGCAAATGAGCAGGATGTGGATGAATTCCATAGACTGAGCTCTCATAACCCCAGAGTTCAGGCACTGTCACTTTCGCGACGTTTATCACTGCCAGAAACATTGAGATTATTAGGTCCTAATCCCAAAACGGTGGAAGATACTATCGGAGAAGTACTCGAAGCCGCCATCGGCCAGTTGAAAGATGCGACTGGGCATACAGAACGTACGCAGATCGATTTTATTTGTGCAGCACTGGCGGTACTTCGCCCACTCATTCCTATCGCTATTTTGTCTGCCATCGCCGAAATTGATCAATCCGCAATAAAAAGTTTTGCGTTGGATCTTGGGCGGCCGCTAATCGTCAATGGGGATACTATCCAGTTCTTTGATGAACCTGCTGAAACGTGGTTTCAGGAACGATATCACCCTAAAGAAAAAGAGCTTCGTCAGTTTATTGCCCGACTGACGCCATTAACAAAAAATAGTGCCTACGCTGCGTCAGTATTACCACCGCTAATGCTTGAGGCTGGGCAATTTTCGGAACTCGTCACTCTGGCAATGACATCCCAAGGGTTACCAGAAACGAGTCCTATCGAACGCCGAGATGTTGAACTTCAAAGACTGCAGTTCGCCCTGAAAGCTGCGTTACGCCTTGAGAAGTATCAGGATGCGGCAAAACTTGCGCTCAAAGCAGGTGGAGAAAGTGCAGGCGACAGCAGGCAGCGAAAATTATTGCAGGATAATCTTGATCTGACTGCAAAATTTATGGGCAGCCACAGTGTTCAGGAGCTTATTTCACGTCGTGCCTTTTCTGATACTGGTTGGGTTGGGTCACAAAACGTCTATAACTCTGCGCTTTTATCGGAATTTCCAGAGCTCTCTGGTGACGCCCGTAGCCGACTACGTATTGCTCTGGAATGGTTAGATAATTGGAGTTCACTAAACGATGATGAACGCAGCAGAGAAAACGTAACCGCTCAGGACAGGGCTGTTATGGCGATCGCCTATCTGAATATTCATGGGGCTGATGAAGCGTCAAGAAGCCTTCGCCGATGGCGACCTCGAGAATTATCTTTCAGTGCCGGCATAATCATTGCCAAACAATTACTGGATCACGGCCGTTATACAGAGCTGAACCAGTTATCTATCGCGGCAGGAAATGATCTTGGATTAATTTTAGCTATTGTATTGATTGCCAGAAAATTCCATTACCAATTACCTGAACAATCTATAAAGAGAGGCTATCGTTTATTAGCTAGCTCTCATCTGAAAATCAAAATCAGATACTCATTTGATAATCAGAAAATAGCAGCAATAACCAGCATGATTGAAATGGCGCTACAGCTTAATGTCTGTAATGACAACGAAGCTATAACACTTTTAAACCGCTATTTACCCCAATCCGCTCCGAATGCCCTGTCCTCTAAACACAGTAAAGAACGTGTGCAATATATACGAATGTATGCGCTACGCGCGACATTAACTAACTCACCATTAAGTTTGAGTGATATTGCATCTGAAAAGGTCATTGAAGAGATAAACGCTGAAAGAAAGCATAGTGAATCACAGGAACTTCGCGAATTAAAGCAATATAGTGGTGTGTTAATTCCTTGGTATAACTTATGGGCTAAAGCTCTTTTAGGGAAAGTATTCAAGGCTGAGTTAGACAATCAACTCGCGGATGCAAAAAAGTTATCAGCGGAAATAAAAGGATATTCATACTCGGAGCATTCTTTTAGCAGTGATGAAATAGCTAATATCTGGTTCGATATTTTATCTGAAGTCGGAGATATTAGTTGTGCTGATATCGAACAAATCACTGCATGGTATCAACATAAGGACAACAGGATCTTTACACCGACATTGCACAGATTTTCCCGTCTTTGCTCGCAGATAACTGGGCTTGAAAAATTTTCATTTATCTTCGCGCAACAGGCACTATCTTTGTGGAAGGATGACCACACTGACGCACAAACCAAGGCTGAGAACTATATCGATATAGCTAGATCGCTTATTTTACTCGATAAGTCAGAAGCTCAAGAATATTTTAACCACGCTATTGAAGTCACCAATAAACTCGGTGATGAAAATCTGGAACGATGGGGAGCATTACTTGATCTGGCGGAATACATTGCCGACAAAAACATAGCATCACCAGAAATGGCCTATAAATTCTCACGCTGTGCCGAAGTAACTCGAGAATATGTTGATCGTGATAAACATTTCGCATGGAACGATACGATCAAAGCGTTGTCTGAATTATGCCCATCTTCCACTCTGGCCATCATTAGTCGTTGGCGAGATCGTACGTTTGGTGATCACCGAAGTATACTGGCGTTAACGATAGAACAACTAGTAAAGAAAAATAAAATCAATCCACTTGATGCAACAGCATTAATCCCCTTCCGGGAAGAGTGGGACGAAGATAAGTTACTAATAGCTGCTCTGCCTTTATGTAAAAGCGATCAGGACAAACAAACGCTTTTTCAATGGGTTTATAATTACATCCAATTCACCTCACCGCGTTCAGAAAAATTAACACGAATTAAAACCATAGCTTTGTCCATCGGAATAAATATCACTGATCTTAATATAAACATTTCAGTTGAAGATCAGTCCAGATCAGATTTGGAATCAACAAGCGACCACACCACTGAAACTGACGAAAAATCTAAAGCAGCATGGCAAAGAGTTTTCAACATGTTTGATTTATCTACATCCCAAGGGATTTCTATTGCATACCAAAACTTCCGTCATGAACCTGATCTCTATTCAACCGAGTTATTTATTCAAGAGGCGATAACTCGTATTAGTTTTGGCAAAGAAAAAGACTTTATTAACGCTTTTGGTAAATTATCTGAGATCAGCCTTTATAGCTTCGGGGCTTTTCTTGAATCCATCCCTGAGGAATGGACAACCCGGTTAAGCATAAAAACAGCTATTGCTTCAGTAACCAAAAGTTACTGCCAGCGTTTCTGCATGCTTATTAGAAAGCATCGCTACTACGAAGTGTTCCCTTTTAAGGTTGCCAGCGAACTTTCCGGGCTCAATGAAGATGAGTTAATCAGTATTGTTCTAAATGCGACATCTGAATCACCAGAACCATCAGATTCACGACAACTGTTTAGCCTAGTAGGGCTTTTGGTTAATAAGTTGCCCCCAGAAGAAGCATTAAATGTCCTATCTTATGGGCTGGACTTATTCAATGAAGTATTGAAAGAGGAAGATGGTGATGGTCCATGGGGACCAACATTAATTCCCCCAACTCAGGTAGAGGATTCTCTTGCGGGGTATATATGGGCCAGGCTAGCGTCGCCAGAATCAACTGTTCGCTGGGAAGCCGCTCATGCCGTTTTTATGCTCTGCCGATTAGAACGTTCCGAAGTGCTTCAAGCAATATTTCAACATGCTGAAAATTGCTCAACACAGCCCTTTTGCGATCGCAATCTTCCCTTCTATAACCTCCATGCTCAATTATGGTTATTAATTGCTGTTGCACGTGCCGCGCAATATGACGGAAAAGCGCTGATACCCTATACCGATTATTTTTATCGCTACGCGACAACTGAACAACCACATGTATTAATCCGCCTTTTTGCCGCCAGAGCCCTGCTCGCGCTTAATGAAGCTGGATTGATATCTATAACCGCTCAAGAAAGAGACAACCTTTCCAACATAAACCGGTCAACGTATGATCCAACAGTGAGTGACTCTGAAAGTTTAGTGGGCGAGGATTCATACATTTTTGGTATTGATTTTGGCCCATATTGGCTGGAACCTTTAGGCCGCTGTTTTGGAGTATCTCAAAAACAGCTTGAACCCGAAATGTTACGCATTATTCGCGATGATTTTGATTTTAAAGGAACCCGTAACTGGGAAGAAGATGAGCGGAACAAACGGCGTTATTATCGAGACAGAGATAATTATCACAGCCATGGTTCCTATCCACGTGTTGATGATTACCATTTTTACCTCTCCTACCATGCAATGTTCATCTCGGCTGGAAAACTATTGGCAACCAAGCCATTAGTGGATAGCCGTTACGATGAAATAGATGACGTTTTTCAGGATTGGCTAAAAAGGCATGATATTTCACGTAGTGATGGGCGCTGGTTAGCCGATCGGCGAGATCCACAACCCGAAATCAGGCCAAGCTGGATTAATGACACTTCTGGTAATCTCAATGAATGGCTAGGATCAATTTCAGAAAACATTTTTGACAAAGCACTAAATCCCGCTGCTGGATTGTTGACCGTATGGGGGCACTGGTCAGAAAGCTGCTCTGACAGAAGAGAATCTGTCGCGGTTTATACTGCACTTGTATCACCGGAAAGTTCATTCTCTTTGCTTAGGGCATTGCAAACTACTGAAAATGCATATGACTACAAAATTCCTGACGCAGGAGATCATTTGGAAATTAAACATCCCCTTTTTCAATTAAAGGGATGGGTCACAGATACCGATAAATACAATGGGATTGACGAATACGATCCTTGGGCAGGCGATGTGAAATTTCCAGTGCCAGAGCCTGCACCATTTATTATTAAAGCAATGAAATTGGCTACGGATGAAGATCGTAGAGTGTGGCTCTCAGCCCATAATACCGAGCCAGATATGATATCCAGTATATGGGGCCATCTATCAGAAAAAAATGAAACCGAGAAACCAAGTGGTTACAGACTTTGCGCCTCGGTGGATTTTATCAAAAACGTGTTAACAACATTAAACATGGATCTCATTATAGAGGTTGATGTAAATCGCTACTCGCGGAGTGACAGATATGGACGGAGTAATGAAGATGAGCTCGAGAATATCCCCACAAGTACTAGAATCTTCCTCATCAAGCATGACGGAACCTTCAGAACGTTATACGGCAATTATAAAGCTGGGGAAAAAGCTGGTTGAAGAACTTGCGTTAAATGACTCTGTTGATACATTAGGCCGTTGGATGGCACACCATATCGCGGAACTGATTTACGACGCAGAAAATACCACAGATGAAACTGCGCGCATCGCGAAACAGTTGAAGATCAGGGACTCTGTTTGGGCCTTCTGGGCTAACCGCTATGAACTGCCGATTGGTAATAAACCATTTAAGGAACTTGAGCCCATCCTACGGGCTTTAAGAAGTCTTGACCCTGAAAATCAGCAACCGAGATATTTCTTCCCCTACCCAGGACAAGCTAATATAGAAAAAGAATCTACTGAGTCACAAAAATGGTTAAAAACCGCAGAAAGCATCGATTCGACATCCAAAATCCTGATTGATTATTGTCTTTCTTTAGCCGCAGAAAATGCTATTGATAAATCTCAAGAATGGGTGGAACTGGCACAAAAAGCTGGGTTAGACGAAGATATCGATCTAATTGAATTTCGTGTTTTTCAATTACGCGGCAATCCGTCCAACAAAAGTAATCCCAATAATGTGCAAAGGCGAATCTTAGAGAAACGGCAAAAAAAACTTGCAGCATTTCTTTCATTGGCCACTCAGTTAGACGTACAACTAAAATCACAACTTGAAGCCCTACCAGCAATTGAAGATGCGCAAACAGAAGATGATACAACTTTTTGACATTACTAATTTTAATGATTAGTACGGCTTAGTAAGGCAACAATTTAACAATCTTACTTTTTATCTGTTCTGAATGCTGAATGAAGCTCTGGGGAGCACGAAATGCTGATTGACGGAATACAAAAGCCCGCAACTTCATAATTTCCTGATTTACTCGATATTGATAGAGTACCGAATAATGACTGAAAAACGGAAATCTCAAAAAAGCACATTGAACTAAAACCGGCATAAAACTGACACATCATCACTAAGAAGTTGTCTACTTCACTTATCTTTTGAGGGAACTATGAATTTTGATAATTTAATATCAGATCCGCGTTTGTATGACATATTTGGAGCGGACAAGCAAGCCTGCGCTCTCCAGATTTGGCTTATGGAATTCAAGAGTGCTGAGGAAACACAGGTTAAATGGCTTTATGGCCGTGCGCTTCCAGCAGATTTTATTGGTAGCCAATGGAGAGGTAATGTTAATGGAAAAATGATAAAACTGTCAGAACAAGATTCTGTTCGCGTCCTCCCATTTACTGTTTATATTTCAGCTAGTTCTCTGAAACACTTTGCTGAGAGCTTAATTAAAGGTTCAACGCTCCACGATGCCAGCATCGCTGCAAACATCAATGCCGATGAAAGAACTGTTAAAATTTTTAAGTTCGTAACTTTTAAACCAGACATATGTGTTCGGCCCGTAATGCATTTACCGACACGTGATCATTTCAAATCCGTGACAAAAAGACTCAGTCCCAGTTCATATGCCAGTTACGACAGTGGGGCCATCTCCTTAGTAAGTAAAGCATCTCTGTTTGAGAGTTTCGGCAGTAGGAATGCAGTTCATGTTGCAAGAATTGCTTGTGATTCAATTGATGCCGATACCGGTATGGCATTCGCTGAATATGACGCCTGGCGTTTTGGTGATTTTGAATTCCTTTGTGCACCAGCACTCAACCGTAAAGAAACCTCTCGAGTTTCTTTTAAAGCTAAAGGTGAGTTTGCTTCACTGACACTTTTTGAATCACTTACACACTTTCCAGCCAAGCTTCTTGTAATTATTAAATCCTTCAGTGGCGGCTGCCTGCAATCGACGCATGTAACAACCATAGACAAAAACGAAACCTACCCTATCACGAAGCGATTTGATGTGGATTCATTTAAAAAACAAACCGCTACTGCCTGTACTCTTGAAATCTTGGCACAACCAGATGATACCAACGAAGCATTTATGTGTGTTTTAAATGGATATACATTTAATCGCAGCATGAATATGAATTTAAATGTACATCAGACAATTAGAACCGCAGGTAAGACTGACTGGCTGGCAAAACAGGTCCCCAAAGGAGAACTACACAGACTTGAAAGTGCATGGGAGGTAAGTCGTTCAACCACACATTCACGACACGTTTACGGTGATTATCAGGACGACCAATGGGTTGATCTTAATTATTCTATTGCAAGGTCTCTGACTCGTTTGCTCCCGAAAAAATCAGAATCTCAATTCTTTCCTAAACTTTCCGACAGTAGAGGCATGAGCCGTCTGGAACTGGTGGCGTGGCTCCGCAAGACTTTCGATGCATATCCCGCCGCACAAATTGCCTGGTTTGATCCATACATGGAGGATGTGGGTATAGACCTACTCAATCGTATGGGGACGGAAGCTGGGGACTATTTAGTTTTTACTTCCGAAAAGCCGCAGAGTTCTACCAATTTGCAGAAAATCAATGCCATAATACAGGTCGATGTCAGTAAAGAAATTAATGAAAGCTCCCAACAAATTACAGACTCTCAAGCCACGCAAGATCGTATCCAAAAACTAATTCAGAAATGCCAGGAATGGGGAAATTCTTCTTTTGGTAACGTGCATCTGCGTGTTGTTGCACTGCCTGCAGAAAAAATACATGATCGTATGATTCTTGTTCGTTCTCCTCAAGGTCTCCCTGTTGTGGGTTACCATGTCTCAAACTCTATACAACTGGCAAATGAGAATAATCCATTGCTGGTAACATCTATTCCCGGAGATGTACTGCCAGATGTTTTCCGTTATATGGATGATCTTATTGAATCGTCACTACATACGGCGGAAGAATCAAAAATCGAGAAAGTGATTTTCGATTCGAGGAATCATGATACTAATCCCGGAACAGCTAACTTCAAGTATTTGACACCGTTTGATTTTAATCACAGTGGTGATGTTTTTTTCTGGTGGCTAAATCTCCCTGAGATGAAGGGATTGTACGGTGAAAAGCTTAGAGAAACGGCTGAAAAACTGGATTTGTACAAAGATGATAGCCTCAATGAGCAGAAATTTGGCGACATTCCTTCACACTTCTGGGAAAAGGGATTTGATCTGGAACCATTCAACAGCACTTGGGATGCTTTTGGTAATATTCTAGCCAATTTACCTGCAGGTGAATTGTACAGAATGGGTAATAGACCGTTACTGTCATCCCTAGAGGATAAACTTGTTCAATACCTTGACGCTAACAGGCAAATACATCTTGATCACAGGAAGCACTCAAGGTTACTCATAGACTATGACAGATACCTTGATAAAGATCTTCACTTTTGGCTCAAAGATGGCGGTTCACCGGAGCGAATTTTTAGCTATTCCCCCGGAAGTTACCTGTATGGAGATTATTACGCAATTACACTCATGTGGATGAAATCACCAGTTAGGTTTATCAGGTGGCTTTCTGAACAAATCAACGCATGGCCACGTGGTAATGTTGAGTGGGCTAAATCTCAAGTTCGCCTGTATGACCTTATCACGACAGCCCTCCGCCATATATGTGTTGACCCATATCACGGGAATCGTCAGGAATCCGTAAACGCACTTATATCAAGTGGCACCCCTATTTTACAATGGATTGGCCTGCATTTTCTGAGCGACCAAATAAAGAATAATGATGATGCAATACAACATTTTGACAAATTAGATTGTTTCAGTACCAAGGAAAAACTCTACATCCTTTGTTGGCTGATTAATGAGGCGAATTATTTTCAATCAGATAGTCGCGAAGCACTCGTTAAACACTTGGGAACGTTAATTCAGCAACCATTAGCGGATCAGGAATTTCAGGAACTGCTCGAGCCTGTTCGCGGCCATTCTGGAAGGTTGCATCATATGACAGCATGGATTTTGGAGGCACTGCTTGTTCCAATGCTGGAACAAGGGGTAGTTAATCCACGCCAGATAGCCAGCCAGTGGCTGGAAGACCTAATTGTACAATGGAGACCGGAACAGCATATATTTTTCGATATGAAACGTGAAGGTGCTTTCACTGATGAGTTGGCGATTATTTTCAGTTGCTTAAACGAAATAGATCAGTTGAGAATTATTAATAACATCGAGAAAGTAGCTGATAAGATGGCTCGTAATATCAGAAAACCTATTTCAGCTCAGGTGGACTGGAGAATTTATAGTTACTCACATTTTGTGAATTTGTGGATTTTTGCATTGTCCAGTAGGTTGCAACTCTTCACAAAAGCGCCCAAGGTTGAAAACGCCATAATATCAATACAGGACGAATGCAATTCCCTGATTGACCGCCTATCACAAAACTATCGGGACGTTCTGTCTAATGATGAATTGATAAAGTACTCAATGGGCGATCCTGAGCAACTCCGTAATCATCTTCTTTTGGGTGTAGTTAGCAATATCGCAAACAAGGGGCAGGAGTGATCATTTAGTTTCCGTAAATTGCAGGATGGTAACCAATAACGTCATAGCAATCATTTTAGGGGGTCATTTTGGTGGTCTTGACAAATCAGTTTTTTTTAATTTAACTTGATATTCAGCCAGTTAATGGCAAAGGCGATCCCAGTCAGAGGAGCCAGAATTAGAAAAGCCCGCTCAGGGAAACCCGAGCGGGCTTTTTGCATTTCTGTTTTCAGTCAGGGCGAGCCGTCCGGCAGCGCCGCCGCCGCGTAGCCTCCATCGCAACGACGTAGCGCAAGGTGAGTGTGTTATCGCGGTGCTGTCGCTTAAAGGGGATCCGTTTGATGAGAGAGGACATCAATGTGGTTTAATTATCGGCGAGGCATGAACGGCCCGCGACGATAATTAACGTTCTGATGGTGAAAACGACCTCTACAGGCTCAGGGTTGCCCTTCCATATTCCAGCGAGCCGATCCCATCACATCGAAAACATGCTGGTCGGTGAACGCCGGGAACCGGGCACGTTTTGCGGCCTCTGTCAGTGCCTGACAGTAATCTTTGTCGCCCCCTTTCACGATGAAATTATCCAGGGTGCCATCAATGTTGAAATCCAGATGCGCATTACAGCGTTTTCCATTCCAGGCATGTGGCTTTGACAGCGCGGCATCCAGTGCTTTCTTGATGCCCGACGCCTGCTGACCATAACTATCCTTGTCCCCCACTTTACCTGATCGTTTATAGCTGCAGCTTTCGAGCGCGGTCTTTTTATCACATTCGCGGGGAGCAAGAGGCGTGCAGCCTGCCAAAGCAACAGAGAGCAGTATCAGGGTGATCGTTTTCATATAAGTCTTTTTAAGGTCATGACCGGGCAAGACGTCCTGTGTTGATGCGGTGCCCGGCTGGAGTAGATCGTCAGTCGATTATTTTCTGAAAATCTGCCTGCAATCAGGGTTATTTTTTACGCCAGAAGAGAAAGGCAGCCAGCGCGGTGAGCACACCAATCAACGGCATCGTACCCGCACCTGCCAGAAAGTTATGTCGATCAATGGCATTCTCTTTTCTGATATCTGCAAACCGTGCAGCGGCCTGCTTTTCATCGGCAGCATGCACTTCCTCATCTTCTTTCTTATATCCCTGCGCCAGCAGATCAGTGGCACGGTTCACGTCTGATCGTGCCAGGGCAACGGTCTGTTTTCCCTGCGTATAGAAACAGTAGTCTGGCATTGGCTATGCTCTCCCTTAATAGTCGGATTTCTACTCTATCGGATAGGACCCGTAATCGGTAGCAGTGATTATGCAACAGAGCCAGTCACGATATTGGGTTCTGACATTTATGCCTGTGCAATGCTTTGGTTGGTTTAACACTATTGAATAGTTATCCCTGAAAAACCATTTACTTCAACAATAAGCGTCACTACGAGCCACGAACTTTTAGATTTGATCAGGATCAATAAATATTCATATAATTTCAAAAAAATAACGAACCCGAAAAAACAGTATTTTTTTCAAAAAATTAAGCATCAAACCTCTTACTTTGAAACCCAATGATTGCTTACCAGAATAGTTTCTGGTGAATTAATTAGCGTCCCATGCAATCATAAATAAAATTAAAGCTTCATCCCACCTGGTCGATAAGAAGATCATCTTAGATTAGTTAATTTCCTTTTTTCTATTTCTGAAACCTCATTAAAGGTGAACCTCATGGGTCTTGCTCAACACATCTCCAATATTAAGATAGGGAAGAAACTGGGCGTCGGTTTTATCGTCGTCATTGCTGCCTCGCTTGCCATTACCTTTATTGCTTTCGATTGTTTCCGCAGTATTAAAGACAACTCTGCCCGCCGCACAATTACCGTGGAGATGGTGAATACATTAAGCAAGGCACGCCTCAATCGCACCCTCTACCAGTACACCAAAGACCCGAAATTTGCTTCGCTGAACGCTCAGGCCCTGCAGGCGTTAGATGTCCTTTATAAACGACTGGATAAATTCAAGTGGGATGAGATTGGTCAGCAGAAAGTCACGCTGATGGGACAGTTGCTCACCGATTATCAGAACCAGCGTCAGAAGTTCGTGACTTCAGCGGAAGCGACATCCGCCGCCCTTAGTGCCATTAAACCGGATGCCCTGTTCACGCTTGCGCATCAGTTTGAATCGCTTGATATGAGTCTGGCACCCGATGCAGCGCTACCGGTGATGCACATGGCTGCCGCGCTGTTTGATGCAACTAATGTTGAAAAAGCGTTTCTCGATAAACCCACTCAAGCCAGCAGAGATGCCGTCATTGAGGAATACACGGCACTCAACACCCTGAGTGAGAAACTGGACAGTTTTGCCCAGCCCAGTCTTAATGACGCCACGCGCAATGTGATCAACACGCTTGCGCAGCAACGCCAGGCTTTAACACGCTATGTTGATGCTTCGGAAAAAGAAAAGGGTGAATCTGCAGGCCTGACGGCTTCTGCAGAACGGCTCAATACGGCGGTCACTGAGACCTTTGCCTTCCAGTCCCAGCTCTCGGCCGAATTTATCAAACAGGCAGAGTGGCGCATTGCGTTTGCTGCGCTGATTGGTGTCGTTCTGAGCCTGCTGATTGCCTGGCGGATTACCCGCAGCATAACGCTACCTCTTAAAGAAACGCTGAGCGCTGCGCAACGTATTGCCAGCGGTGATTTAACAACCTCGCTGAAAACCACGCGTGGCGATGAGTTTGGTCAGTTGATGCAGGCAGTGGATGCCATGAACCTCAGCCTGCAAAACATCATTGCCAACGTGCGCGATGGTGTCAGTAGCGTGGCGCGTGCTTCGGCAGAAATCGCAGCGGGCAACACCGACCTGTCATCCCGCACTGAACAGCAATCTGCTGCCGTGGTTCAGACGGCTGCCAGTATGGAAGAGCTCTCCTCGACGGTGAAACAGAATGCGGAGAATGCCCATCATGCAAGTCAGCTGGCGACAGATGCGTCGGTAAATGCCGGACGCGGTGGAGAGATTATCCGTGACGTTATCGTCACCATGAACAGCATCAGCCAGAGTTCAGGCAAAATCGGCGAAATCATTAACGTCATCAACAGCATCTCTTTCCAGACAAATATCCTGGCGCTTAACGCCGCCGTTGAAGCAGCACGTGCCGGTGAACAGGGTCGCGGGTTTGCGGTAGTGGCTGGTGAAGTCAGGAATCTGGCCCAGCGCAGTTCACTGGCCGCCAAAGAGATTGAAACGCTGATACGCGAGTCACTGGATCGGGTTCATGACGGTTCTGAGTTTGTGGAGCGCGCCGGAACCACGATGGATGACATCGTCCGCTCTGTCAGTCAGGTCAAAGACATTATGGGTGAAATTGCTGCCGCATCCGACGAGCAAAATCGCGGCATTTCCCAGATCGCCACCGCAATGGCCGAGATGGATACCACCACGCAGCAGAACGCGGCGCTGGTTGAAGAGTCTTCCGCTGCTGCCAGCTCACTGGAGTCTCAGGCAGACGAACTGGAAAAAACGGTAGCCGTGTTCCGTCTCTCTCCAGGGCAAAATCGGGTCGCTCCTGCCCAGGCACCTCGTTTAGTGCCTGCATTGCCCGTGACGGCATCCGCAGATGCCAGCTGGGAAAGCTTTTAACCGTCTTTAATCCTGCCGTAAAGATGCGGCGAGCAGCCAGCCTGGTGTCAATAAGGCTGGCTGCCTGGTCTGCTGGTCCATGCCCGGCGCACTCATTTCAGTTATGCCGTATAGCCTTTGCCTCTTTAGCGATTAATGATCTGCCGATGGGCGTCATGCTCCTGCTGTGCGCCCGGACGGATTCTGAACCAGATGGCATACATGGCAGGCAGGAACACCAGCGTAATGAGCGTGCCGACTAATGTGCCGCCAATCAGCGTGTAAGCCAGCGTGCCCCAGAACACAGAATGGGTCAGCGGGATAAACGCCAGAATGGCCGCCAGTGCAGTGAGAAGAACCGGTCTGGCACGCTGCACTGTCGCCTCAACCACGGCATGAAACGGGTCCAGCCCCTCCTGCTCGTTGTGATGGATCTGCCCAATCAGAATCAGGGTGTTGCGCATCAGAATGCCTGACAGTGCAATTAACCCCACCAGTGCATTAATTCCAAATGGCTGATTAAACAATAACAGCGTCGGCACCACGCCTATCAACCCCAGTGGTGAGGTCAGGAACACCATGATCATCGCTGACATCGAACGCACCTGCAGAATGATGATCAGCAGCGTCAGCGCAATCATAATCGGGAACAGCGGCACCATCGCTTTGGTTGCTTTACCTGACTCTTCAATCGAACCCGCCTGCTCAATCCGGTAGCCCGGAGGCAGCGCATCGATGACCGGCTGAAGCTGTTTCAGGATGGCGGTGGAGACATCCGGTGGCTGAAGATGATCGGCGATATCACCGCGCACCGTAATGGTCGGCGTACGATCACGGCGGCGCAGCAGCGGATCTTCCATCTCTACCTTTACGTTGCCAATCTGCGACAGCGGAATGCGCTGCCCCGCTGAGCCAACCAGCGTAAAGTCCGCGATTCTGGCGGGATCGCGCCGGATATCTCCCGCGGCACGTCCCATGACCTGCACCGAACGGATATCTTCCCGCACCGCGGTGATCGGCACGCCTGATAGCAGGAACTGCAGTTGCTGCGCGACCGTACTGGATGTCAGCCCCACCGCCTGCAGGCGATCCTGATTCAGTGTGAAGTGCAACACGGGCACGCGCGGACCCCAGTCTGTGTTAACTGTCCGCATCATCGGGCTGGCAAGCATAATGCTTTCGACCTTGCTGGCGATGTCGCGCAACACAGCAGGATCTGGCCCCATCACCCGGTAAGCAACCGGATAAGGTGAATAAGGCCCAAACACCAGCTGCGTTGCACGAATACGCGCTTCAGGTGCCAGCCCCTCTGCCGCCGCCTGACGCAGTCGCACTTTCAACGCATCACGCGCATCCTGACTGTCAGTCAGTACCACAATTTTCGCGAAAGAGGGATCGGGCAGCTCAGGCGCCATTGCCAGATAGAAACGGGGTGAGCCCTGGCCGACATAGGTAGTGACGATTTTTGCTTCTTTCTGGTTTTTCAGCCAGTTTTCCACTTTGGCTGCGGCAGCACTGGTCTGTTCAATCGCCGTGCCATAAGGCATCTGCACTTCGATTAACACTTCAGGACGATCTGAGGCCGGGAAGAACTGCTTTTTCACCGCGCCCATTCCGACAATCGCCAGCGTAAAAAGAACAATAACGCTTCCGGCTACCCACCACTTCCGGGCAATGATGCGTGACAGTACGCCACGGAAACGGTTGTAGTGACGGGTGTTATAGATAGCCGCATGGCCACCCTCAACAGCCCTGATGGCCGGCAGCATTTTCACGCCCAGATAGGGCGTAAAGACCACGGCAACGATCCAGGAGGCGATGAGGGCGATGCCCACAATCCAGAACATGTTGCTGGTGTATTCACCGGCCGTCGAGGGGGCAAAGCCATTCGGCATAAAGCCCACCGCCGTGACCAGGGTTCCCGCCAGCATCGGGGCGGCCGTGTGGCTCCAGGCATAGGCAGAGGCTTTGATGCGGTCATACCCCTCCTCCATTTTAACCACCATCATTTCAATGGCGATAATGGCATCATCGACCAGCAGTCCCAGCGCCAGGATCAGTGAGCCCAGCGTAATCCGGTCAAAGTTTTTTCCGGTTGCCTCCATAATCACAAAGACAATCGCCAGGGTTAAGGGCACGGCGGCAGCAACAACCACGCCGACGCGCCAGCCCATGCTGACGAAGCAGACCACCATCACCACCAGCAATGCCACAAAGAACTTGATCATGAACTCATCAACCGAAGCGCTGATATTGACCGCCTGATCGGTGACTTTGGTCAGTGACATGCCCAGCGGCATACTCTCATTGATACGGGCGGTTTCAGCATCCAGCGCTTTGCCGAGATCCAGCCCGTTCCGGCCTTCACGCATGATGATGCCCAGCAGCAGCGCTGGCTCTCCCTGATTACGCACCAGGAAGGTGGCCGGATCCTCATAGCCCCGCTCAACGCTCGCCACGTCAGAAAGTTTCAGCGTTCTGCCCTGTGCCACAATGGGCGTTTCACGGATTTTCTCCAGCTTGTTGAAGGCACCATCCAGACGGATAGCGATCTGCGGGCCTTTTGCCTCTATCGACCCGGCAGGGGTCAGCGCATTCTGGCTGTTAAGCGCTGAAAAAATATCCTGAGGCGTGATGCCCAGCGTCGCCAGGCGATCGTGAGAGAAAGAGACAAAGATGCGCTCTGACTGTTCCCCAATCAGATTGACCTTTTTGACCCCGGGCACGTGTAGCAGGCGCTGGCGCAGGGATTCTGCATCGCGCACCAGCATGCGCTGCGGCTCGCCTTTCGCTTTGAGCGCAAACAGCGCAAAGGTCACATCAGAGAATTCGTCATTGACCATGGGACCAATAACACCGGCTGGCAGGCTTGTCGTGGCATCGTTGAGCTTTTTACGCGCCTGGTAAAACTCCTCCTGCACGTCTGACGGAGGTGTACTGTCCTGTAGCGAGAGCAGAGTAATAGCCAGACCCGGACGGGTAAAAGTTTCGCTGCGGTCATACCACTTCAGCTCCTGCATTCGCTTCTCAAGTGGCTCCGCTACCTGATCCTGCATCTCCTGCGCGGTGGCACCCGGCCAGGCGGTGATCACCGTCATCTGTTTGACGGTGAAAGGGGGATCTTCTGCCCGTCCCAGCCCAAAGAAGGAGAGGATACCGGCGACGGTGATCAGGATGATAAGAAATAGGGTGATCGAGCGCTCGCGAACCGCCAGCGCGGAAAGATTGAAGCGTCCATGGCTCATGGCTGGCCTCCTGCAATGCTGCCATCACCCTGCCGGGCAGTCCGGACAACTTCAGCCTCATGCAGCAGATGTGCCCCCAGTGCGGCCACCTGTTCACCCGATTTAAGGTTGCCGGTCACCTGTGCCGCATCATCTCCCAGACTGAGTACATGAACCGGGAGCCACGAGACCTTAGCGGGCTGATCGGAAATGCGCCAGACACCGGGGCCTTTACCTGCATCATAGAGGGCCGCTAATGGAACCTGCATCACCGGATGGGCATCCTTCTCTTCGGCAATACGAAGCGTGACGGTGGACCCTAAAGGGGCATTGGCCAGCGTGCCAGCCAGCACATAGCGCGCTTCAAAGGTGCGCGTTACCGGATCAGCAGCGTCAGAAAGCAGCCGCAGTGTCGCGGCAACCGGTGGTTGTCCGGTGCCATACAGGGTGGCCAGCGCTGCGCTGCCGGGCGCAGGGCGCAGCGTTTCCGGCAGTTGCACGATCGCCTCACGCTGCCCTGCCCTGGCTAAACGCACGACCGCCTGACCCGCCGCAACAACCTGGCCGGGTTCTGCCAGCGTGTCCACAACCACCCCATCTGCATCTGCCAGCAACACCGCATAGCCGGTAGCATTCTGCGCTACGCTTGCCTGGGCCTGGGCCGCGCTGAGCTCTGCACGGGCCGTCTCTGCCGCTGCTTTAATCTGGTCATACGCCGACGCGGAAACTGCACCCGTAGCAACCAGCCCGCGGTAGCGCGCTTCATCATTGATCGCCTGTCTGGCGCGAGCCCGCGCTGCGGCGACATTCTGTTGTTGCGCCTGCGCCTGCAGGCCCAGATCGACCGGATCCAGACGCATCAGCGGCTGACCGCGTTTCACGCTCTGGCCGGTATCCACCAGACGTTCAAGAATTTTTCCCTGAACCCTGAATCCTAAATCGCTTTGAGTCCGTGCAACCACGACCCCGGTATAGGCCTTTGAGCGACTCTCCGCCCCGGCACTTATCACCGTCGCCGTCCTGACCAACGGCGGTTGATTACGCGGATCCTGCGTACCCGAGGAGTCATTACAGGCCACCAGAGCCAGCGGCAATAAGCTAACAGCAAGGAGGGCAGGTTTGAGCCTGAGCATGGTTTACCTTTCGCATTCATGAAGAGAGTCAGCGCATTCTCAGACCAGTGACCAATAATGTCAACAGTCACAACTCTGGTGAATCCACTTCTGAGTACGTTCTCAACCCGACAGGATCAACCGATGAAACCGTTGCTATGCACTCTACTGCCTTTGCTCACCCGTAAAACAGTCAGGTTTCGACGGAGAGGTTAAGTAAAATGCCAGGGGTTTTACGGGTAATGGTGTTGCAGGATGATGGAAATTGAGTGACCAAAGTATGATTTAGTCATGCGCATTTTTCTCAGGAACTGCCGACGTCATCTTTACGCACCGGGGCATGGATCAGCACCTGCCAGATGCCCTCTTTCTTCGCGGAACAGGGCTGACCCCAGGCCACGTTGAAACGAATAAGGTTTCTGAATTGGGAGCAGGTTAAATACGGCGGGTATGCCGGCGCTGAGAAATCAAAGGGAGGGGTATGAAAGCCACCGGCCAGCTTAGCGGATGGGTGGACAGGAGGAAGTGTCGTCCCTGACATTTTCTCCGGCCGGTATACGCTTTCGCGCAACCGTTGAGGTCATCCGCTTCGTCGTTTTCCGGCCGGAGCCGGACTACGTCCACTGGCATCAGTTCTCTTACTGGTAGTTCAACTCTTCGTTCAGGCCTGCAAGCGTCTGCAGGTACGGCACCTGTTTCAGCGCAGCTGTCGGTGACTCAAAACTCGTCAGCCAGTTTCTGGCCTCGGTGATTTGCGCCAGTCGCTTCGCGTTGCTTTCGGATTTCGCCATACAACCCAGCTGAGTAAAGAGTGTTGCGATACTGATTTCTTTCTCACCCAGGGCAAGGCTGAGTGCCGCTTCGCCAATAATGACGTGGCCTTTCTCGTTGTTTTGAAATAACACAGAAAATCCTCCATTAGTACGAATTGATGACAACCTCACCAGAGACTGTAGTCGTAAAAGTGAGAACTGCCCGAATTAATCACTGAAAATCATGCAAGCTACTGATCAAATGTACTTAATGTTTTTTTCCGGATTGTTCTGTTTGTCTCTGCCGTCCTTCCTGCCAGACTGGCGGGTCTTATCAGCCCTGGATGCCACCATGAAACTCTCTGTTCTTCTCACGTTGTTAGCCGCAACGGTATGTTCGGTATTTGCTGCCAATGGCGGATTCGCAACGCATCAGGCCAGCCAGTGGCTCTCCACGCAAAGCGGCGAAACCATGACAGAAGAATGATCGCGTGGCCCGGCGTCGTCAGTAACCGGGTAATCGGTTATGATCCTGTGCCCTTTACCTGCCGGATACCCGATGTCTGCCATTATCGATACGTTTATCGCCCCACCCTGCTTTGATGAAATCACACTCCTCTTTCAGGACGCGCATCTGCTGGTCATCAACAAACCCAGCGGGCTGCTGAGCCTGTCCGGCAAAAACCCACAAAACCTCGATTCAGTGCATCATCGGCTGGTGACGCTTTTTCCCGGCTGCACGCTGGTTCATCGGCTCGATTTTGGCACCTCCGGGCTGATGGTCGTCGCACGCAACAAGGCGATTAACGCTGCTCTGTGCCAGCAGTTCAGCCAGCGCAGCGTGAGCAAAACCTATCAGGCACTGCTGTGCGGACACCTTGCCGCTGACGAAGGGATGATTGATGCCGCGATAGCCAAAGATCCGGCGCAGTTTCCCCGGATGGTGATATGCGCGATCCAGGGCAAACCTGCGCGATCACGCTACAGGGTCATTGAGCGCAGTGATTATCAGGGAAAAAAGGGAAAGGCGTTGCCGGTTACACGGGTTGAACTGACACCAGAAACCGG
Organism: Pantoea sp. WMus005; assembly: GCF_013415305.1. GTDB lineage: Bacteria > Pseudomonadota > Gammaproteobacteria > Enterobacterales > Enterobacteriaceae > Pantoea > Pantoea rara. Next base: position 577,032 of record NZ_JACBXU010000001.1, on the reverse strand, counting down.
ACGCACCCACCAGCTGCGCATTCACTGTCAGCAGCTGGGGCACCCGATTCTGGGCTGTGATCTTTACGGCGGGCTGTTGATGCCTGGTGCTGAGCAGGCGGAAAGACTGATGCTGCACGCCAGTGCGCTGACGTTTGTTCATCCTGTCAGCGGCGAGGTAATGCATCTCTCTGCCGACAGCCCGTTTTGAATGCGTTAACGTGTCATTACCACATCAAATCATCAGGCACTTTGAAATCCGCATAAGGATCATCTTCGTCCTGGGCTTCTTCGCTTAACGCGCTGTTTAATACGATGGCGCTGGCATCACGCTGGGCAATTTTATCCGCCACGCTGGCCGGGATGATAGCGTACTGGTGCTCACCTTTCGCGTCAGCCGCCAGGCGGGCAATCGCGAGACGGCCATTGATTAACTGAGTCTGCGTCGGCTTATCCACCATGATCTTTTTAATCAGGTTATTGTCGGTGAAATTGAAGCTGATGTTGCCTCTCTCTACGACCATTTTGTTCATTTCAATCAGCTGCCTGACCTGCGCTTTGTACTCTTTCGACAGCACAGCCAGCTTCTGCTGCTCGTTCAGCTGCTTATCCCGCTCAAGCTGCGCTTTCTTGTTATCTTCCACTGCCGCTCTGGCTTCGCGCGCCTGAACCCTGGATTTCTTTGCTGTCCGCTGAACCTTGTCCATTTTTTTGCTGGATACTAATCCCGCTTTCAGCATCTGCTCTTGCAAGGTGAGTTTTGTCATTGTCGTCTCTGAACCTGTTAAATATTGTCCGGGATTATACCTGCAATCGTCCGGCGTGTGCCAGGTTGCCGCATTTGCTGCGCTCGCGGTTGCGGGCAGCCTCCCAACACTGTGCTAACATTCCCCGGTCAGAATCACCTTATTGAGTACCATGTCAGAACTAACAAAACGTAAAAATGACCCCGAAGGGCTGAAGAAACGCATTATTGCAGGGGCGCTGAAAGCCTTTGCTGAGTTTGGCATGCAGGGCGCCAGACTGGAGCAGATTGCGGAACATGCGCAAACCACGAAACGCATGGTCGTCTATCACTTTGGCAGCAAAGAGCAGCTTTATATCGAGGTGCTGGAGCAGGTTTATCAGCAGATTCGTCAGCATGAAACCGGCCTGAATCTGGCGGCGATGGCGCCGGAACTGGCGATGACGCGCCTGGTGGAAGCCAGCTTTGACTATCACGTTGCCCATCCCGATTTTATGCGGCTGGTCTGCAGTGAGAACCTCCTGCGCGGTCGTTATATATCCCAGTCGCCGCAGATTAAAGCACTTAACCGCAGTGCGCTGGATCTGCTGGATGACATTCTGGCACGCGGTCAGCAGCAGGGTGTATTCATTGCTGATGTGCAGACCATCGATGTCCATCGCCTTATCAGCAGTATCTGTGTTCATCACGTCTCAAACCGCTACACCTTCAATGCCCTGTTCAGCCCTGACAACAGCGAAGAAGAGAGTATCCGCCGCAATCGTCAGCTGGCTGTCACCGCAACCTTACGCTATATCCGCAAATAAATGCCCGCCAGTCGGGCTCCGCTTTTCCATAGTCTACGCTTAGTGATACTTGTCTTTTAAATGCAATAATAAGGAATGCTGTTGTGAGCAGAGATGCACGCCTCTATCCGCTTCGCCAGACACATATAAGACCCGATGATGATGCGCTGTGGAACTGGGCGCAGAACGCGCAGATCGGCCGTCGTCAGCAGGTTCAGCGTCCTGCCAGTGAAGCGGAATTACAGAGACTTATCCGGGAGTCACACGGCCAGATACGGGTGATCGGCAGCAAGCTGTCGCCAGGCCGGATGCTGCATGTCGCGGATGACGATGTGCTGCTCGATCTCAGCGCTCTGAGTGGCCAGCTCGCCAGTGATGAAGAGAGTGTGACCTTTGGTGGCGCGACCCCGCTTGAGCAGGTTTATTGCAGCCTGACCGAAATGAACCGCATGCTGGCTTCATCGCCAGGCGTGATTGCCATTCAGACGCTGGCGGGCGCGATGGCGACGGGCACGCACGGTCAGGGTTTGCAGCAGAGTTCGATTGCTGATGAAGCGCTGGCAATCAGAATGGTGCTGGCCGACGGCAGCGTGCGCGAGTTTGTCCGTGGCGACGCTGACTTCCCGGCGGCACAGGTTTCACTGGGGGCACTGGGTATTGTGACCGCGGTCACCCTGCGTACCCAGCCGTTTCAGATCTTCACCTGCCACAAAAATGCCGTGTCAGCCGATACGCTGGAAGACGATCTTCTGCGCTGGAACAACGACTATCCGCTGAGCAAAGCCTGGTGGTTTGTTGACGATAATCTGATGCACGTCTGGAACGCTCATGAGGCAAGTGACGAAGAGCGTCAGCGCTATGAAGCAGAGGGCCGCCAGGTGGTCGAGCATGACGGCGACGTTGATGAAAGTCTTAACGATACCATCGACCAGACGCTGGCGCATATGCACCGCGACACCCAGATCCAGGGAAAAGGTGGAAAACAATTTCGTACGGTTACTCGCTTTCGCGACTTCACCGATGTTACCGGTGACATTTACCAGCTCTTCTGTCGCGGCATTGCGGTGCCGCAGATCAATGTGGAAATCGGCGTGCCGCTGGCAAAAACCCCGGCGATCATTCGCCGCATCAAGCAATGGTATGCCGAAAGCCGTCCGCATATGCACTATCCGATTATCCTGCGCTGCACCGGCGCCTCGTCGGCCTGGCTCAGTCCGGCTGCCGGGCAGCCAACCTGCTTTTTCGGCTTTGTGGTCTATTACGCCGACGATGGTTCTCTGTCACAGGATGGACTGCACTTCCTGACCGAAGTGGAAAAACTGCTGGCCGAAGAGGGTGGACGCCCGCACTGGGGCAAGTATTACGACGAACAACGCTACAACTGGCGTGAAATCTATCCGCAGTGGGATGCCTTCCGCGCCCTGCGCAGCCAGCTCGACCCGAAGGGCCGACTGGGTAACGACTACATCACGCCACTTTTTGACTGATTGAGGAAAACTATGTTTGCCTGGGTAACGCTGTTAACACAACCCGATTATCTGGTGGGCGTGAAAGCGCTGCACCGTTCGCTGAAAGAGAGCCAGAGCCAGTGGCCGCTGGTGGTGATGACCACCTCGGCGATTTCAGACGCTGATTGTCAGATTCTGCAGAATGAAGGCTGTGTGATTAAACCGGTCGACCCCCTCTATCCGCGCGACGATCTGGATCAGCATTACGCCTCGGCGCAGTTCGGTGAAGTCTGGACCAAGCTGCGCGCCTGGCAGCTTACCGATTATCAGCGCGTGGTGTTTCTGGATGCCGATATGCTGGTGCTGCAGAACATGGACGAGCTGTTTACCCTGGATCTGGGTGATAACCCGCTGGCTGCCTGTCACGCCTGCCGCTGTAACCCCAACCAGATTGCTTCTTATCCGCCAGAATGGCAGCCTGAGCAGTGTCACTACACCTGGCAGGCACGGGGTGAGCAGGCTCCGGAAAGCGTCGACTATTATCTGAACGGCGGTTTTCTGGTGCTGAAGCCTGACAATGCCACGTTCGACGCACTGGAAAAGCGTATTGCCGCGATTGATGATCTCAGCGCTTATCCTTTCTCTGAACAGGATCTGCTGAATGAAGTGTTCGCGGAACGCTGGAAACCGCTCTCTTATATCTACAATGCGTTAAAAACGCTGCCCTTCCAGCACCGGGGACTCTGGCAGGATGAGGAGGTCAAGAACCTGCACTACATTCTGGCGAAACCGTGGAAGCGCGATCTCAACCAGCCCGAGAGCCAGCGCGATCGCTTTTATGCGCTGGATAAGTTGTGGTGGGAAAAAAGCGGCCTGATCTGATTCGGTCCGGGCGGGAAACCCGTGTTCCCGCCCTGCCCGCCTGCGTTAATCAAGAGAGCAGCAACAGTCTCTGCCTTTGCTTCTGCATTACACCTCAATCCAGCGTCGCTGCTCTGCTGAGTGGGCAATCGCTTCAAGCACCTTCTGCACCTGTAATCCCTCTGAGAAATCGGGCCACATGCGGTCACCTGCCGCGATACCATTAATCAGGTCACGGATCTCTACCGTTTTCTGATCGTTAAACCCGATGCCGTGTCCGGCAGAAACACAGAAGTTCGCGTAGTCCGGATGGGCCGGTCCGGTCAGGATTGTTTTGAAACCCTGCCGTCCGGAGGGATCGTCATGCAGATAAAGCGCCAGCTCCGCCATGCGCTCCTGGGTGTAGCGCAGCGTACCTTTGGTGCCGGTGACGACGTAGGTCAGCCCCATCTTTGCACCACAGGCGATGCGAGAGGTTTCAATGACGCCATGCGCGCCATTCGAGAAGCGTAGCAGCGCGCTGGCCTGATCTTCGTTCTCTACAGGTAACTGCCGGGCAGGCTCTTTCGGGTCGGGCCGTGAAGTGATGACCGTCATCATATCGCCACTCACTTCTGCAATGTCCCCCACCAGGTAGTGCGCCATATTGACGATGTGCGCTGCCAAATCGCCCAATGCACCAAGACCGGCCAGCGCTTTCTGGCAGTGCCAGTCGAGCGGCGTTTCCGGTCTGGCGAGATAGTCCTCGTTATGGGTGCCGTAAAAATGCACCACATCACCAATCTCGCCGCCTGCAATGATCTCTTTCGCCAGTTGGCTGGTAGGGTTTTTCATATAGTTGAAGCCGACCAGGGTTTTCACCCCTGCCGCTTCGGCGGCCGCCACCATCTCCTGCGCATCCGCCACGGTCAGCGACAGCGGCTTTTCTGAATAGACGTGTTTGCCGTGGCGTATCGCCTCCAGCGCCATCTCTTTGTGAAGGAAATTCGGCGCGCAGATATCCACCACATCAATGGCCGGATCGCTCACCAGCGCGTGCCAGTCGCCGGTGGAACGCGCAAAACCAAAGGTCGCCGCCTGACGGGCCGCCAGTTCAGGATTCACTTCAGCCAGCATCTCCCTTACGATTTCGCCTTTCAGCGCAAACACGGTGGGCGCCTGGGCATAAGCAATCGCGTGGCAGCGCCCGATATAACCGCTGCCGATCATGCCGATTCTGACTTTGTTCATTTCAACTCCAGAGATTCTGTTCAGGGTTGAAATGAAATCTACGTTTCGTTCTGGTTGCTGACAAAGCCAGAATCGGGACTTTGTGACGGCCATAAAAAACTATCCGGTTAAATCACGCGCACTGCCGTCTGACAAGGGCTATGGCTCACCAGAACACCTCATAAACACCTCAGTTTTGGCTGACGTTTATTGCTGTTCCCACACGTCCTGCGAGCCGTGCTTTCGAGGCTTAACACACCATTGTGGCGACTATTTCAGCAGTCACGCTAATTTATGAAAAAGAGCTTTGACATGGCCCGGCGTGGCCGTTACTATGCGCCCCGTTCAAACGATTCCTCTGTAGTTCAGTCGGTAGAACGGCGGACTGTTAATCCGTATGTCACTGGTTCGAGTCCAGTCAGAGGAGCCAAATTAAAAAAGCCTGCTTAGGAAACTAAGCGGGCTTTTTGCTTTTTCTTCTCCTGATAAAATGCCTGTGTCTTGTGAAGACTTTTATCCCTAAAATTAACGGTCCTTTCGTTATCTAACTGATGCTCAACTATTCAATTCAGCCATGACTGAAAGGGTCATTTCTGACACTTAACTTCTTACTCCTTTAATCAAAAGAACCAATAATCGCTTAAAAGGTCATAAATGACCTTTTATTAGCGCAATTTATCCTGCAGCTGTACAATTTTAGAACCAGATAAGCCAACGGTTCAAAAATGACCCATTTCGCTCTATAGTCGGATTATCCCGTATCAAAATCATGCTGAAAACACAGAAAAGGTCAAAAATGAACCTTAATGAAATTAAATCTTCGCTGATAAGCCTTTCTGAGTCAGAGCGGAGAGAGATACTGGCTGGGTTAGCGTTCAGTGAGGAGGCCGCAAGAGGGGCGATAAAAACGGTCGAACCGGACACCCGATCTGTTTTGAGTGCTCTGACTTTTCAGACACTGCCAGAACTACTGAGCAGTGAACTCAAACGACAAAACATCACCTATGAAGAGATGGCGATTCAGATCGGTGTATCACTCTCAACATTTAAACGACTGATCGCTAAGCCATCTTCTGCAAAAGCAATCAATCTTCATGCTTTGCTTAAAGAAATGGGTATAAAAGTATGGCTCGAAAAATAGAAGTATGGCTTTACAACAAACTGGCAGGTACGTTGAGTGAAGAACAAAATGGTTATACTTTCTGCTACCTGCCAGCCTATACCGGCTGTGCGATATCCCTCAGCATGCCGGTAAGGTCAGAGCCCTATTTAAGTGAAGAGCTACATCCCTTCTTTAAAGGTTTAGCGCCGGAGGGTTGGCTGCGAAAACGCTATTCTGAAATTCAAAAAATTGATGATAACGATTTCTTCGGTTTACTGATGAAAAATGGTAACGATATGCTTGGGGCCGTCGTCTTCAAAGAGATAACATCATGAATACACAGCGCTGCCTGATCACGTTGAACCTGCTTAAAGAATCGGAGTTGAAAACCGGCTACTCTTCAAAAGGCATCCGGCATCTGCTGGGCAGCCTTAACGTGGCTCTTAAGCTGCCTTTCACGCGCAGTCAGTTTATTCAGGAACTCCCCGAACGTCAGAAAGGGATGAGCATTTCAGGCTATCAGCCTAAGCTGTCCCTTCGCCTGGAAAAAGGCGAGCTGGTGGTCGTCAGCAATGACGGCACCTATATTCTGAAACCCTCTCCGGAAGAATATCCACATCTTGCAGAAAACGAGCATGCCACTATGTGTGTTATGCAGCGTCTGAAATTTGATGTTTCCCCGTTCGGGCTTATGGCATTCAGACATGATGAAAATCGGCCAGATGAACTGGCGTTCGTTATCAAAAGATATGACCGTACAGAATCAGGTAAAACGAGATTACATCAGGAACAGCTGGATGGCGCGATGGATCTCGGCGATAAATATGGCAGGGTTGATAATAATAAAACTATCAGTTACGAGAAAGCCGCTAAATTTCTGAATGCCAGAGTGAGCAATAGTTTAAAGAGTAAGCGAGACCTCTTTTTGCGCATCGTTTATGCGTATGTGCTGGGCAACAATGATTTTCATCTGCGCAATATCGGGATCATCCTGCCTGAAAAGAATTCTCCCTTTCTGGCCCCGATTTATGACTTTATCAGCGTGGTGCCCTACCCTGCAGCATTTGGTGAGTATTTAGCTTTGCCCCTACTTGAACGGGAAGAAAAGGATGCAGGAAACGCGCCGGGAATGAATTCAGAATATGGGGAATATCTGGGCGCTGACTTTATCCTGCTTGCGCAGGGCATGGATATTAATCCGGCTCTGGCGCGAAAATGGCTTTCCGGGGTGGTGACTCATCATCAGCTTATCATCGACACCTATACCGAAAGCCATATGCCTGAATCACAGCGGGTAGTCGTGCTTGATTATATTGCCCGAAGAATGACGTTACTGGCTGTGACCGAAATTTAAACATGACGCGGAACCGTTAATCAGCCCATAAAAAAACCCGCTGGCATCAGCGGGTTTCAGATTTCAGCACGTCAACAGCAATCAGAGGTCGAACCGATCCAGATTCATCACTTTGGTCCAGGCGGCAACAAAGTCTTTGACGAATTTTTCACGGGCGTCGCTGCTGGCGTAGACTTCCGCCGAGGCGCGTAACACCGCATTGGAACCAAACACCAGGTCAGCACGCGTGGCAGTGAAACGGGTTTCGCCGCTGACGCGATCGCGCCCAATGAATTTCTCATTGGTTGAATCGGTGGCTTTCCACTCGGTGCGCATATCCAGCAGATTCACGAAGAAGTCCGTGTTCAGCGAACCTACATGGTGCGTGAAGATACCGTGCTGGCTGCCATCAAAGTTGGCACCCAGCGCACGCAGCCCGCCCACCAGCACCGTTAACTCCGGCACGGTCAGGGTCAGCTGCTGCGCTTTGTCGATCAGCAGGCTTTCGGTGGTGGTTTTGCCGAATCCGGTGCCGTAGTTGCGGAAACCATCCGCACGCGGTTTCAGCAGATCGAACGACTCAATGTCGGTCTGATCCTGACGCGCATCGACACGGCCCGGCGTGAATGGCACGTCGATTGAAATGCCAGCCGCTTTCGCCGCCTGCTCAACACCGACCACACCCGCCAGCACAATGACATCCGCCAGTGAAGCCTTGTGGGCTTCGCGTTGAATGGCTTCCAGCGCTGGCAGTACGCGTGCTGCAACGGCATTAACGTCCCACTCACGCTGCGGCAGCAACGCCAGTCGGGCACCGTTGGCTCCACCCCGTTTGTCGCCACCACGGAAGGTCGATGCCGACGCCCAGGCAACGGAAACCAGCTCACTGACGCTGAGGCCGGATGCTGCAATCTTCTCTTTCAGCTGGGCGATATCTGCCACCGTTGGATGATAAACCGGTGCAGGCAGCGGATCCTGCCAGATCAGATCTTCCTGCGGCACTTCAGGACCAATGTAACGCGCTTTTGGCCCCATATCACGGTGAGTCAGCTTAAACCAGGCACGGGCAAAAGCTTCGTTGAACGCCTGCGGATCGTTGTGGAATCGACGCGAAATTTTTTCAAACTCCGGGTCGAAACGCAGCGTCAGATCGGTTACCAGCATGGTCGGTTTGTGTTTCTTAGTGGAATCGAACGCATCCGGGATAATGTCCGGCGCATCAGCTGCCACGAACTGGATGGCACCCGCCGGGCTGCGTGTCTGGACCCACTCATATTTGAACAGGTTCTCGAAGAAGTAGTTGCTCCACTGGGTCGGTGTCTGCGACCAGATCACTTCCAGGCCGGAGGTGATGGCATCCGCGCCAACGCCGCTGCCGTGGCTGTTGACCCAGCCCAGACCCTGCGCTTCAATCGGTGCGGTTTCAGGATCGACGCCGACGTGGCTGGCTGGTGCGGCACCGTGGGTTTTACCCAGGGTATGGCCACCCGCGATTAATGCCACGATCTCTTCGTCGTTCATGCCCATGTTGCCAAAGGTGGCGCGAATAGCCGGGGCCGCAGAAGCCGGATCGCCGCTGTGTTCCGGACCTTCCGGGTTCACGTAGATCAGGCCCATTTCAGTAGCACCCAGTGGCGACTGTGCCAGGGATTCCGGATGACGGTGTTCCAGCCACGCCGCTTCTTCGCCCCAGTTCACATCCATATCCGGTTCCCAGACATCGTCACGTCCGGCACCAAAGCCGAAGGTGCGGAAGCCTGAGTTTTCCAGCGCAACGTTCCCCGCCAGAATGTAGAGGTCGGCCCAGGAGATCTTCTGACCATATTTCTGTTTAATCGGCCACAGTAAGCGGCGCGCTTTATCCAGGCTGACGTTGTCTGGCCAGGAGTTTAAGGGGGCGAAACGTTGCTGACCACGGCCCGAACCACCGCGTCCGTCCACGGAGCGATAGGTTCCGGCACTGTGCCAGGCCATGCGGATGAACAAGCCGATATAGCTGCCCCAGTCAGCGGGCCACCAGGATTGTGATTCGGTGAGCAACCCTTTGATGTCAGCTTTCAGTGCAGAGTAATCTAATTTGGCAAATTCTTTACGGTAATCGAAGGATTCATCAAGCGGGTTCGAACGGGATGAATGCTGGTTCAGCAGGTCAACCCGAAGTTGATTAGGCCACCAGTCGCGGTTAGTTGTTCCGCCACCTGGCGCCTGATTTGGCTGCGCTGGCTTGCCCGCATGAAAAGGGCATTTGCTTTCAGGCGCTTCGCGATCGGCTTCAACAATAGGCTTTGCATCTTTTGCATCTTCATCAATGGAATTGCTCATGGTCACACCTCTTTGTGTATTTTCATCGCTACTCTATAGAGGATTTTCAGGATCGCACACCTGTCTGCTCCTATATGTTCGATAGCTTATGCCTTTGAATAAAAATATTTTAACAGCTTCCAGCGATGGCATAACCGGCAATTCCCTGCGTAATCCACAGCGAAGCGGCACAGACTGCCATCAGATTATTCCCACGGCGCCGGATGCACAATCAGCTTGTCGCTCTCCAGTGGGCAGAATGTGACGCCGCAGGCAAACCAGCTGCATGCTGAATCAGGTGGCACTAATGCGGACATGCGGGAGAGCCGAACGGGTTCGCCTGACGGCGGTAAGGAACGGAGTAATCAGATCTGATCAGAGAAGGCAGTGCAGAAGAACGCGTGAAAGCCACAGAGATGAAACGGCCACGGCATGGCGGGATGCTGTCAAGGCTGCAGCGCCCGTTTAAGGGCGCTGTGTCATCAATTAACGCCAGCCGAGTTCCGGGGCGACATACTTCAGAATCGCCTCAATCACATGGGCGTTGTAGGCGACACCAAGCTGGTTAGGCACGGTGAGCAGCAGCGTGTCAGCTTCGGCAATGGCCTCATCCTGCGCCAGTTGCTTAATTAACGCCTCTGGCTCTGCGGCATAGCTGCGACCAAAGATGGCGCGGGTTTTCTCGTCGAGGAAACCGACGGAATCCTGGTCGTTACCGCTGCGGCCAAAGTACGCGCGGTCCATATCATTCACCAGCGCAAAGATGCTGCGACTGACGGAGACGCGTGGCGCATGCTGATGCCCCGCCGCTTTCCAGGCCTCACGGTAGGCGCGGATCTGTTTCGCCTGCTGGATGTGGAAAGGCTCGCCGGTTTCATCATCTTTCAGGGTTGAACTTTGCAGGTTCATGCCCATTTTTGCTGCCCATTCAGCGGTGGCGTTAGAGCCGGAGCCCCACCAGATACGGTCACGCAGACCTTCAGAGAGCGGCTCAGGGCGCAGCAGTCCCGGTGGATTCGGAAACATCGGCTGTGGATTCGGCTTCGCAAAACCTTCGCCACGCAGTACTTCCAGAAACTCTTCGGTGTGACGACGGCCCATATCCGCATCGCTTTCACCCGCTTTCGGTTCAAAGCCAAAGTAACGCCAGCCATCGATCACCTGTTCAGGTGAACCCCGGCTCAGTCCCAGTTGCAGACGACCGTTGGAGATCAGATCTGCCGCGCTGGCATCTTCCACCATGTAGAGCGGGTTTTCGTAGCGCATGTCGATAACGCCTGTACCGATCTCAATCTTTTTGGTACGCGCTGCAACGGCAGCCAGCAGCGGAAATGGTGAGCTGAGCTGGCGGGCAAAATGGTGGACGCGGAAGTAAGCGCCATCAGCGCCCAGCTCTTCGGCGGCGACCGCTAAGTCGATCGATTGCAGTAATACATCCTGCGCTGTGCGGGTGGCAGACTGAGACGAAGGCGTCCAGTGACCAAAGGATAAGAAGCCAATATTTTTCATCTTTAATTCTCCTGACAGGCGATAAACGCCCGTGGACATAAGGCGATTTTTGATAGGGAAAGGTTACGCCCTCCGCGCGGCCACTGATAGTCAATATCTTTCAGCGCTATGTTCAGGATTTTCGACATAGCCTGCAGCTTATCCACGCTGTTTTTGACCAACTTTACTGTCACTCTCTGGGTTTCCGCTGTCAGGCACTGGCGCGCCCACTCTATTGCCGGGGCGCCAGTGGCGGCTGAATCTGAACTACCCTTCACTGCATCACGACTTTCCGGGAAACACAGCGGAGAAAACGCATGACTAATTTGCTCGCGTTGCCAATGTATGCGATTCATCCGCCTGCTACGCAGGCTCTGATGCAGGCCATGGTTGCCCTGCTGGCGCAACACGGCATAACCGCGAAGCCAGTCTGGCCTGACGATCTGCTGACACACTGGCAGGATGACCGGTTGTTGCTGAGCCAGACCTGCGGCTATCCGCTGGTCAGTCAGTTGCCTGAAGTGCAGCTGGTCGGCGCATTTCACTATCACGCACCGGGCTGCATCGGTCATGACTATCGCAGCTGGCTGGTGGCGCGGGATAAACAGGCGACACTGGCCGATTTTGACGGACAGCGGGCCGTGGCTAACAGCATGGACTCGCACTCTGGCTATAACGCGCTGCGCCTGATGGCCGCGCTTCAGGGTGTGGCGTTTTCACAGTTGTTGCTGAGCGGCGGGCATCGTCAGTCGCTGGCGGCACTGCGTGATTCACAGGCGGATATCGCGGCTATCGACTGCGTCAGCTGGGCGCTGCTGGCACGCTATGCGCCGGATGACCTGCGCGGCCTGCACATCATCGGTGAGACGCCAGCCGCACCCGGATTACCGCTGATTACGGCAGTTTCGACGTCAGCGGCCTGGCTTGCGACGTTACGCACGACGCTGCGTCAGCTGGTGAGCGATCCTGCCTGGCGTGACGTCTGCGACGATAACCTGATCGGCGGATTCAGCCCGGTACTGCGGGACGATTATCAGGGCGTGCTGGCGTGGGAGCAGCAGGCCGCTACGCTGGGCGTCACCCGTCTGTAATGCCCGGCGCTATTTCGCTCACCTGAACGGGAAATCTGATTTCTTAACATCATCAATGCCCTGCTAAGGCTGGTAAGCCTGGTCACGGCGTTTTAAGGTAGAGGTTTTCAGCAAAGGGAAAGTGAGATGCGCATTCTGATGGCAGGTGCCGGCGCGACCGGTGGATATTTTGGTGCCCGACTGGCTCAGGCGGGCCAGGATGTGACCTTTCTGGTACGCGCACGGCGTTATCAGCAGCTTCAGGCCAATGGTCTGGTGTTGCAGACGCCAGCGGGCACGGAGACGTTACAGCCACAACTGGCCCAGGCGAGCACGCTGACGGGACACTATGATCTGATCATCGTGACGGTAAAGAGCTTTGCGCTTGATCCGCTGATGGATGACATTGCACCAGCAGTCGGCCCGGACACGCTGATCATGCCGATTCTCAACGGCATCCGGCACATCGCGACGCTGCAACAGCGTTTCGGTGACGATAAAGTGATTGGCGGACTGTGCAAAATCAACGCCACGCTGGGCGACAAGGGCGAAGTGATCCAGATGACGCCGCTGCATCAGCTCTTATACGGCGCGCTGGATGGCAACAACGATGCGCGGCTGCAGCGGGTTGATGCGGCGCTGCGCGTCAGCCAGGTGGATACCCTGTTCAGTGAAAACATCATGGATGAGCTGTGGGAAAAGTGGCTGCTGCTGAGCACGCTCGGCGCAGTCTGCTGCCTGGCGCGCGGCAACACGCAGCAGATCCTCACCTCGCACGGTGGCGAAGCGCTGTTGCAGGGGATTTTCGCGGAGATTCTGTCTGTCATCACTGCCGAAGGTTATCAGCCACGTCCGGCGGTTACCGCCCGTATTTATGAGCTGTTAAATAACCCTTCCACACCAATGACCTCCTCCATGTACCGCGATCTCACCCAGGGTTTTGATATCGAAGCCGATCAGGTGATAGGCGATTTGTTGCTGCGGGCGAAAAGAAATGGCCTTGCCACACCCCTGCTGAATGCGGTGGATGTAAATCTGCAGGTTTATCTGCAACAGCGTTAAATAACCGCAGCCTGCGCTGATCGGGTGCTGGAATGGCCCCGACCACGTGGCGGTAAAAGTGTCCCCGACAGCAGCAGCGCAGCAGGAAAATTTGCTACACTCGTCGCTTCATCTTTTGGAGAGTTCCATGACTTCCCGCTCCGTGACCCTCGATGATGTCGCTCAACTGGCCGGCGTCTCATATCAAACCGTTTCACGTGTTTTAAATCGTTCTGAACAGGTGTCTGCCCGTACGCGGGAAAGGGTTGAGGCGGCAATGCAGCAGCTCAATTATGTGCCCAATCGGGTGGCGCAGCAGCTGGCAGGTAAAGCCACGCGCACGTTAGGTCTCGCCACCAGCGATCTGGCCCTGATGGCACCGGCGCAGATCGCCTCGGCGATTCAGCAACGGGCCGCCGAAGCGGGCTATCATCTGGTGATCGCCATGGACAGCGGTAACGATGCGGCCGCCACGGTGAATGAATTGCTGGCACAGCGGGTCGACGGGTTGCTGATTAACCTGCCGCTGGAGGCGGATGAGGCTCAGCAGATCCAGTTACTGTGTGGCAGCAAGCCGGTGCTGTTTCTGGATGTCGAACCTCAGGCGGCGGTCGCGCAGTGTCAGTACCCGAATGAATCTGGTGCGCGTGCTGCTGTCGAGCATCTGGTCGCGCTGGGCCATCGTGAGATTGGTCTGTTAAACGGACCGCTGCGCTCTGTTTCAGCCCGTCAGCGTGAAAACGCATGGCGTCAGGTGCTGGCCGAGCATCAGTTAACGCCCCACTGTTCCCTGCGCGGTGACTGGAGCGCGCAGTCAGGCTATCAGGCGCTACTGGCAACGCTGCCCGACGACCTGCCGCAGGCGCTGCTGGTCGCGAACGATCAGATGGCGCTGGGTGCTATGCGGGCATTGCATCAGTATGGCGTGGCGATACCGGGCGATATCTCAGTCATTGGTTATGACGATACCGCCGAGAGTGCTTGGTATCAGCCGCCGCTGACGACAGTACGGCAGGATTTGCATTTTCTTGGCGCGCAAAGTGTCGAGCGGATGCTGGCCCGGCTTCAGAGTGAGGAGGCGTCAGATATCGGGCTGGAAACCACGCTGGTGATCCGCGAGACCACCGCCCCGCCCGCTGATAAGCAGGTCGATTTAGTGGCGCTGTCACAGCAGTTACAGGGGATTGCGCGCAGGCTGGCAGGCAAATAAATCTGCGGTTATGCGGGCAATAAAAAACCCGCTCCACCAGAGTGGATACGGGTTCGCAGCGGACGTCAGGCGCGCAAGCGCCTCACAATCAGGCTTTCGGGTGTTCGCCACCCATCGCCTTGATCTTTTTAGACAACTCGCGACGCTCTTTAGACAGGTCAGCGTTTTTGATGATGTACTCATCCACGCGATCTTCATAATCCACACGCATGCTGGCGATGATTTCCTGAATAGCCTCAACGCTCATGCCCGGTTTGATATATTCGCTCAGGTTGTCGAGCAGCAGTACGCGCTTCTGGTTGTCGCGGATTTTCTTCTCATTGTCGACAATTTCACGCTGCAGTTTATTTTTGCGGCGGAACATACGCACGAACTCCAGTACGTCCTGAAATGACTGCTTGGCATTTTCCATGATGGCACCTTTCTTTGAGCCTGCTGACGCAGGGAGAGAGTCAAAACGATCAGCTTAGCGGCTAGCCCGCCAGGTAAGCAATTTTCACAGCTAAATTCAGACTGGCTCTTATCTTAGCGCAAAGAAACCCGGTTTCACATTAAGTCATTGTCTGAGGTGATTATTTGCGCAGCGCCATCCGCATCAGATCGGTCATCCGTTCCAGCTGTTTCGCCAGTTCCAGCGTCAGCCAGACGTAGCCGTAGATCGGCGTTTCTTCGAGGCCGTCGCTGCCCGCCTCGGCGATCAGCCGCCGCAGTTCGCCGCTGATTTCGTTCAGCTCATGGCTGTTGGCGATCACCTCTTCCGTTTCCCCCTCTATCGCCATCACTGACAGCGCCCGCAGTGTGTTTTCGGTCATCTGCTGGGTGCGGCGTAACGCAGGTGCGTTAAGCATAATCAGATGACTCTCGCGTGATGCCCACCAGGCATTAATCTGCATCTCAATGGTGTTAACCATATTACGGTTTATTGTCTGGATGGCTTCAAGCACCGACTTCGGGATGCGGGTCTCTTTGCTTGACGGCTCCAGCAGCGCCCGCATTTTGATCACGCTGGTCAGCAATTTACCCAGCGGCTTGTTGAGACGCGGCTTTTCAACCAGGTTGGGCGAAAAACCGGCGTGATAAATCTTCGCCATTTCTGCCAGCGCGTCAGAGAGCTGAATACGCCAGTGGATATAGGCCCGCTGCGCCCAGATTGCGGTAAACAGTAGCGCCATCAGCGATCCCAGTATCACATCCCCGCCGCGCCACAGTGCCATCGTGAAATCGCCGGTTGGCGCCCCCACGACCACGCTCAGCGTAATCCCGATCAAGAGTGCCATATAGGGGTGTTTGCCCAGCGTCAGGTAGCCGCTGATCACCATGATGATGCCGCACCAGGCCAGCATCATCGGCATTGAGATCAGCTCCAGCTTCAGGGCAATCAGACCCGAAATGGACCCCGCCACCGTGCCGCTGATGCGTTGCAGCGCGCGTGGAAAGACATTTCCCCAGGTGGAAATCGGCCCCATCACTACCACCAGCGTAATCAGTGGCCAGGTGCCTTCAGGGATATGGGTCGCCCGGACAAAAATAAAGCAGAGTATAAAGGCGATGGCGATGCGCACGCCGTGAACGGAACGGTAATGGCGATAAAACCAGAATTCCAGTTTTGATATAGGCTTATCAGGACGCAAAGTGACTTTCCGGTTGCGGTAACATATTGCGGCTATCTTAACCCTGAACGAGGCTCAGGCTTAGCGCGGGCGGGATTTTTCAAACAGTTTTGACGTTCGCTTACAATTATCAACATCCCTCTCACATAACCGCCCGCAAGTTAAAAACAACTGGCTACGGCTTTGTAACTTTTATCGGCACTCAGTCACCTGCATGGCGCATCCATGTGAAAACGGGCAGCCCACAGGCTACCCGTTTAGTGCTGCAAATCAGATAATCAGAACTTCTGCCTGAGATAATCCGTCAGGCGGGTAATAACACCTGCAGGTTCAACCGTACTCAGCGCCACCAGCGGATAGTGCGCAATCTGCTGATCTTTATCCATCACCTGAATTTCACCGATCACTTCGTTGGCTTTCAACGGCGCCTCCAGATCCTTGCGATCGATAACGTACTTCGCCTTCACGTTCTGCACTTCACTGCGCGGCAGCGACAGATAAATATCGTCTGCGGTGCCGACATCAACCTGATGAGGATTGCCATACCAGACGTTTTCGGTGCCAATCTTTTTACCGGCATGGAACAGCTGAACGGTATCAAAGGTGTTCTGGCCCCAGACCAGCAGTTTACGCGCCTGCTCTTCCCGGCCTTTCGCGCTTTTACCGCCCATAACGACGGCGATCAGGCGATGCCTGCCCACTACATTCGAGGCGATAATGTTAAAGCCTGCGGTCTCAGTGTGACCCGTTTTCAGGCCATCCACGTGCAGATTATTGTCCCACAGCAGCCCATTACGGTTGTTCTGGGTGATGCCGTTCCAGGTCAGTGTCTTCTCACTGTACATGGCATAAAAGTCAGGCTCACCATCAATAATGGCGCGTGACAGCTTCGCCATATCAAGCGCGCTGGAGAACTGGCCCGGCGCATCCAGACCATGTACGGTTTCAAAATGGGTGTTCTGAAGACCGAGTTTCTCAACGTAGTGATTCATCATGCCGACGAAGTTCGCTTCGCTACCCGCCACGTAATCAGCCAGCGCAACGCAGGCGTCGTTACCGGAATCGATGATCACACCACGGCTGAGATCGCGGACGCTCAGCTTATCGCCTGGCTTCAGGAACATCAGCGAAGAGCCTTTGAACACCGGATTACCCGCCCCCCAGGCATCTTTTCCGACCGTGACCATGTCATCGCGACTGATTTTTTTCTGGTCGATGGCGCGATCGACCACGTAACCGGTCATCAGCTTGGTCAGACTGGCGGGGTTGCGTCGTTCATCGGGATTGCCCGCCGTCAGGACCTGTCCGGTTGTGGCATCCATCAGCACCCAGGAAGCGGCATCAATGGCCGGAGGCGTCACAGGAAAGGAGATCGCATCAGCCTGTGCCAGCGAGGCCCAGAAAACAGTAACGGTAACGGTGAACAGCAGACGCCTTTTCAACACTTCATCCTTAATTGCACGGGAGAGAAAATTTCTAAAACGAAACGGAAACAGCCGCACGTTTTACGGCAAAAGCGTTGTGAAGGTTTGAATAAATTGAAAAAAAGTATGAACCGGGCTGGTGTCAGATGCCTGTGGTTTGTCAGCTTACGGCAGTCAGCTGGCGTCGTCAGGAAAGAGAAGATGCAGGTGTAGTCGTGTGAAATAGCCTGGGCGTAGTCAGCCCAGGCATTGAAAAAATGCGAAACGGCTTCCGGTTTCCGAATGGCATCAGTCTTCAGCAATAGGGGTTTATGCGTCTGAAGCTGCGATTGTTGCTGCCTGGCGGCAAAAACAGATGTCAGGCTGGCTAAACCCTTAACTTCAGGCGTGCCGGAATATGGTTTACCATACAGGGATGGCGTCAGGCGCAGCCATGGGCCGCTATAATGACACTGTATGGCTGAACCCCGGTCAGCGCACATCAGACAGAACGATCATAACGCACCCTGCTGCGCGCAGAGAGATTCAGAGCGAACAGAAAGCCGGTGACTCGCTTTCTGTTCATAAAGTCAGTGAACGCAATGAACGGATATGAAATTTGAATAACGACCGCGTACAGCCCACTTTCCTCTTCCACGATTATGAGACCTTCGGCACCAGCCCGTCTCGTGACCGGCCAGCCCAGTTTGCCGGCCTGCGCACCGACAGTGAGTTTAATCCGGTTGGCGAGCCTGAAGTGTTTTACTGCCGCCCTCCTGATGACTATCTGCCCCAGCCTGAAGCCGTGATGATTACCGGCATCACCCCACAGATAGCGATGAGTCGGGGCGTGATCGAAGCAGCGTTCGCTGAACGCATCCACGGGCTGTTCACCACGGAGCAAACCTGTGTGGTGGGCTACAACAATGTGCGTTTCGATGATGAAGTGACGCGTAATATCTTCTATCGCAACTTTTATGACCCTTACGGCTGGGCCTGGCAAAACGGCAACTCACGCTGGGACCTGCTGGACGTGATGCGCGCCTGTTATGCGTTACGCCCCGAAGGGATCAACTGGCCGGAAAATGAAGAAGGCTTTCCCAGCTTCCGGCTGGAGCATCTGACCAAAGCGAACGGCGTATCCCATGAAAATGCGCATGATGCGATGTCCGATGTGTACGCTACGCTGGCGATGGCGAAACTGGTCAAAGAGAAGCAGCCCAAACTGTTTGAGTTTTTGTTTACCCATCGTAACAAAAACAAGCTGATGAACCTGATCGACATCCCGCAGATGAAGCCGCTGGTTCATGTCTCCGGCATGTTCGGTGCCGCGCGGGGTAACACCAGCTGGATCGTGCCGCTGGCCTGGCATCCTGATAACCGTAACGCGCTGATTGTGGTGGATCTGGCGGGCGATATGTCGCCGCTGCTGCAACTGGATGCCGACACGCTGCGTGAGCGTCTTTATACGCCGAAAAACGATCTCGGCGATCTGCCCCCTGTGCCGGTCAAACTGGTGCATATCAATAAGTGTCCGGTGCTGGCCCCTGCCAGTACGCTGCGCCCGGAAGATGCGGCCCGGCTGGGCATTGATCGTCAGCACTGTCTGGCGAATCTGGCGCTGCTGCGTCAGCAGCCGGATGTACGGGAAAAACTGGTCACGCTTTTTGCCGAAGCGGAGCCATTTACGCCGTCAGACGACGTGGACACGCAACTCTATGATGGCTTCTTCAGTGATGCCGACCGCGCGGGGATGAATATTATCCGCCAGACCGCGCCGGCGAATCTGCCTGCGCTGGATCTGAGCTTTGAAAGTGAGCGCGTGGCGAAACTGCTGTTCCGTTACCGGGCGCGTAATTTCCCCGGCACGCTGGATGATGCCGAGCAGCAACGCTGGTTGCAGCATCGTCGTGAAGTGCTGAACGCTGAGCGGGTGCAGGCGTTTATGCAGGAGCTGGAGGGACTGGCCAATCTGCATGAAGCTGATGCAGAAAAGGTGGGGCAGCTGAAAGCGCTTTATCTGTATGCGCAGGAGCTGGTTTCCTGAATCACGAAAGCAATCTGACCTGGCATCCCCTGCCGGGTCAGATTGTCTGATGTCAATTAATCAGAGCACGGTCCACGCCAGCCAGGTCAGCGCAAAACCGCTTAATCCCATTATTGTCGTCAGCACCGTCCAGGTGCGTAAACCATCGGCGACGGATAATCCGAGATAACGGGTCACCACCCAGAAACCCGCATCATTGACATGCGACAGTCCCAGGCCGCCGAAACAGGCCGCCAGCGTGACCAGAACCCGTTGCATATCCGTCACGCCGGTTACCGCCTGCGTCAGCAAACCGCTGGTGGTCAGGATGGCTACTGTGGCTGAACCCTGTGACGCGCGTAGCGCCAGCGACAGGATAAACGCAGCCGGCACCAGCGGCAGGTGCAGCGTTTCAAGTGTGACCGCCAGCGCTTTACCCACGCCCGACTCCACCAGCACTTTGCCGAATGCTCCACCCGCACCGGCCACCAGAATCACGCTGGCGGAGGTGGGAATGGCCCGGCCAGTCAGATCTTCCAGCTTATCTTTGCTCCAGCCACGCCGTACGCCCAGCAGCCAGGCCGCCAGACCAAACGCAATCAGCAGAGCAATCGGTGGCGTACCGATCACGGTCATGACGTTACGCAGCAGACTCCCCTCAGCCAGCAGCGTATGGGATAGCGTTCCCAGTACAATCAACACAATCGGCACCACAATCAGACCGCTGATGGTCAGTGCGCCGGGCGGTGCTGGCTCATTTTTCTTTTCCTGTCCCTCAGGCTTCGCCATCTGCAACTGTTCCAGCACGTCGACCGACAGATGATAATGGCGACGGTTCATGACCTTCGCCACGTAGTAACCGATGATCCCGACCGGCACTGAAATCGCGATACCCAGTATCATCAGCCATCCCATGTCGGTGTGCAGGATCCCGGCCGCAGCCGCTGCGCCCGGATGGGTTGGCAGCGCCACATGCACCGTCAGCATTACGCCCGCCATTGGCAGGCCAAACTTAAGCGGTGAGACACGCGCCACTTTGGTGAAGCCATAAATCAGCGGGATGACGATGATAAAGCCCACTTCGAAAAACACCGGAATACCCAGAATAAAGGCCGCCATGGTCAATGCCGCAACGGTTCGCTTCAGCCCCAGCGTTTTACTGAAGCGTTGCGCCAGCGATTCAGCCCCGCCCGAGGCTTCAATTATTGCGCCGAGCATGGCACCCAGCACGATGATGATGGTGATGTGACCGAGCAGTCCGCCCATCCCGGTGATAATCGTTTCCATGATTTTTTCAGCCGGAATGCCGGTTGCGATAGCCACCAGCAGGCTGACAATTAACAGGGCGACAAACGGATGAACTTTGGCTTTGATGACCAGCAGCAGCAGAATCACGATGCTGGCGGTCGCTATGGCTAACAGCAGTGCGGTGGACATAGTAAACCTCAGAAATTGTTATATTTTTTGGGTTATCGGCGTAGAGAAATAGCAGGTGCAGGGCAAGAAAAAGGCAAGCCGCCTCCTACCGGTGCCGAAACACCGGTTTTTACAGCGCGTTAAATCAGGCTTTTATCTTCCAGGGCGCAAACCAGCCAAGGCCCTCGGTCGTGTTGCCGCGCGGGATATACTCGCAGCCCACCCAGCCGGAATAGCCAACCTCATCCAGCAGTGAGAAGAGCCAGGGATAATTAACTTCCCCCTCATCCGGCTCATGGCGATCCGGTGCCGACGCAATCTGTACGTGGCGATAGCGTCCGGCATAGTGGCGAATCAGATGGCTGAGGTTGCCGTCCACCCGCTGCGCATGGAACAGGTCGAGCTGAGTGAAGACATTGGGCCGGTCGATCTGCCCGACCATCTCCAGTGTCTGATACTGACTGGCATAGAGATAGTTGGGTTTCGTTGTCGGGTTGAGCGCTTCAATCAGCAGGATGATGCCGTGCGGCGCAAAGCACTCAGCCGCATAACGCATGTTGCTGATAAAGGTCTCAACATAGCGCTGGCGGTCGGCACCGGGTGGCACCGTCGCAGCCATGATGTGAACCTGCGGACAGTTCAGTGCAAGCGCATAGCTCAGGGCGCGATCGATATCCGCCTTTGCTTCTGCTTCCCGTCCGGGGATGGCGGAGACGCCCCACTCGCCCGCCGCGACGTTGCCCGGGGCAGTATTGAACAGCACCAGTTGCAGCTGGTTATCATCGAGCCACTGTTTTATCTGCGCAGCGGGATAGTCATAAGGAAACAGAAATTCGACCGCCGTGAAACCGGCTTCAGCCGCTGCAGCGAAGCGTTCAGCAAACGGAAATTCTGTGAACTGTGTCGAGAGGTTAGCAGCAAACTTCGGCATTATCGGCTCCTTAATTCCGCCACTTCGGCATCATCGAGATAACGAATCGGGCGGTCGCCCAGGGTAAAGATCAATCGGGCGGTCTCTTCCAGCTCTTCGGTGTTATCTGCCGCTTCCTGTAATGACTTGCCCACCACCACCGGACCGTGATTCGCCAGCAGGAAAGCGCGGTAGCGCGGGGCCAGCGCCGCCAGATCCTCAGCCAGTCGTCCATCACCCGGCTTGTAATACGGCACGACCGGCACGTCACCGACCCGCATCACCACATAGGGGGTAAACGGGCGAATGCAGTTGTCCGGGTCCAGCCCCTGTAAACAGGAGAGTGCTGTCAGGTAGTGACTATGCAGATGCACCACCGCCCTGCACTCAGGATTATTCAGGTAGAGCGCGCGGTGAAACGCTATCTCTTTGGAGGGTTTATCGCCGGAGAGCCATTCACCTTCAGGCGTCACTTTCGACAGCCGGTCACTCTTTAATTCACCAAGGCAGGAGCCGGTAGGTGTCGCCAGCAGATTGCCATCCTCCAGCAGCATCGAGAGGTTGCCCGCCGAGCCGGTGGCATAGCCGCGCTGAAAGAACGAGGCGCCAAGACGTACCATCTCGTCACGCGCCTGCTGCTCCGCTAAAGAAAAAGTGTCAGTCATAAGTGAACTCCGTTTGCGCGCGGCGGAAGAAATCTTCGTCGCCAAAATTTCCCGATTTCAGCGCCAGAGAGAGCGGCTGATGAATGTCGCGAACCCAGGGCACGCCGGGCGAAATCGTCGGGCCGATGTGAAAGGCCGTAACACCCAGGCTCTGCGCGACCACGCCGGAGGTTTCTCCGCCCGCCACGATAAAGCGCTGCCAGCCGCGCTGTTTCAGCTCGCGGGTAACCGCCGCGAAAAGTTGCTCAACGGCCTCGCTGCTGCGCTGCGCACCATAGCGCTGCTGAATCACCTGCAATTGGTGCGCGTCGGCGGTGGCAAAAAGCATCGGTGCCAGCGTCTGCTGACTGTTTGCTTCCACCCAGTCGCACAGCTGACGGGCATAATCCCCGACATCTTCCAGACAGTGTTCAATCTCTACTTCGCAGGCCGGTGCCAGCTGGCGGTACGCGGCCACCTGACGATTGGTCATCTGCGAGCAGGAACCGGAAAGCACCACGGTGCGATCGCCCTGTGGACGGCCTGCCTGCTCCGCCTCAGCGTCGGTCTCCGCCGTCGCCCACTGACGTGCCAGACCGATAGCCAGCCCGGACCCGCCGGTGACCAGCCGCATCTCACTCAGCGCCGCGCCCAGCGTCAACAAATGCGCCTGATGCAGAGTGTCAGTCACGACATAGTTGATCCCCTGCGCCGCCAGCTGGCCCAGTGCCTGACGCACTGACTCTGCGCCCTGATCGACCTGCGCCGCCGCGATCAGCCCGGCTTTGCCTGTCGCCTGCGACGTCATCAGACGCAGCAGGTTGCTGTCGTGCATTGGCGTGACCGGATGATGCCGCATCCCGGAATCTGACAGCAGCTGGTCGCCAACAAAGAGATAGCCCTGGTAGACGGTGCGCCCATTCACTGGCAGCGCCGGACAGATGACCGTCTGCGTTTCACCCAGTGCTTTCATCAGGGCGTCAGTCACAGGCCCAATATTGCCCTCTGTGGTGCTGTCAAAGGTGGAGCAATATTTGAAATAAAAGCGCTCGCAGCCCTGCTTCTGCAGCCATGCCAGCGCAGCCAGCGACCGGGTAACCGCCTGCTCTGCGGGGCAGGACCGGCTCTTAAGACTGACCACAATCGCCTGTGCCTCGGTGATTTCTTCACTGACGGGGATGCCGTTGAACTGAATGGTGGTCAGCCCGTTCTGCACCAGAAAACTGGCGATGTCCGTGGCACCGGTAAAATCGTCTGCTATGACACCAAGACGCATCAGTGTTTCTCCCTGGCCTGCGGCAGCGTGATGCCGCTGAAGATTTTAATCACGGCGCTGTCATCTTCACGGCCATAACCGGCGTTACTGGCTTCGGTGAACATATTGAGTGCGGTTGAGGCCAGCGGCAGCGGGAAGTGCAGCGACTTCGCGGTATCGGCCACCAGGTTGAGGTCTTTCACAAAGATATCGACCGCCGATTTTGGGCTGTAGTCGCCGTCTACCACATGTCGCATGCGGTTTTCGAACATCCATGAATTGCCCGCCGCATTGGTGACGACTTCATACATGGTTTCCAGCGGGATGCCGGCACGCGCCGCCAGCGCCATCGCTTCTGCGCCCACCGCGATGTGAACTCCCGCCAGCAACTGATGAATAATTTTGACCGTTGAACCCAGGCCGATCTCACTGCCCACGCGATATACTTTGGCCGCGACGGCATCCAGCACCGGTTGCAGTTGTGCAAAGGCCGCGTCACTGCCTGAGGCCATCACGGTCATCTCACCGCTGGCCGCTTTGGCCGCGCCGCCAGAAACCGGGGCATCCAGCATCAGCAGCTGGTGTTCGGCGAGCCGCTTTTCAATCTGTTGCGCATCCAGAGCGGACAGCGTGGAAGAGACCATCACTACCGTGCCTGGACGCAGTTTTGCAGCCAGTCCCGCTTCACCGAACAGAATGGCGTTCACCTGCTGCGCATTCACTACCAGCAATAAAATGGCATCGAGCTGGTCAGCGAAGGCTGAGGCGGATGGCTGCGCATCGCGCGCGCCAGCCTGGCGTAAACGCTCAAGTGCTTCCGGGTTTAAATCGACACCCCAGGTATTAAGACCGGCACGCAGACAGGATTTCGCGGCACCCATGCCCATAGAACCTAACCCGATAACACAGATGTTTTCAGCTGGCACGTTACGCCTCCACTGTTAAATTAAGTGATTATTTGTTTGTTACTGTTAATCCTGCCAGCTTCCTGTCGGTAAAAATGTGCCCGGCCTCACAAAAAACCATTACCCTTGTGAACGAGAACAATTTTTAACATCACCGTATACTCAGCCACAACGGCACCGAACCCCTGAAAAAGCAGGCATCGTTGTGATTTCAGCTGTTATTTTTTGTTCTGGTTAACTGGCAGATACTTTATAATGTGAAAAAATGATAATTATCAGGGAGCCGATATGATTCCGGTTGAACGTCATCAGCAGATTCTGGCGCTGGTTGCCGATCGTGGCGTGGTGAGCATTGCAGAACTCACAGAGCGGCTGGGTGTGTCACACATGACCATACGCCGCGATGTACAGAAACTGGAGGAGCAAGGTGCGGTGTTATCGGTTTCGGGCGGTGTGCGCTCTGCTGATCGGCTGGCGGCTGAACCGTCACATCTGACGAAAAGCGCGCTCTACAACGATGAAAAGCGCGCCATTGGTCGTACCGCAGCGCGGCATATACCGCGTAACAGCTGCATCTATCTGGATGCCGGGACCACGACGTTAGCACTGGCAAGAGAGCTGGTGGATCGGGATGATTTGCTGGTGGTGACCAATGATTTTATGGTGGCGAATCTGCTGATGGAGGCGAGTCAGTGCCGGGTTATTCATACTGGCGGCACCGTATGCCGGGAGAACCGCTCGTGTGTCGGCGAGTCGGCGGCACGAAGCCTGCGTCATCTGGCCATCGATATTGCCTTTATTTCCGCTTCCTGCTGGGGGCCGCGAGGCTTGTTTACGCCGGATGAGGATAAAGTCACGGTGAAGCAGGCAGTGAGTGAGGTCAGCAGCAAACGCGTGTTGCTGAGTGACAGTTCGAAGTACAACAGGATTGCGACGTTTCTGGCGTTACCGCTGGAGAAGTTTGATGTGGTGGTGACCGACAAAAAGCTGAGTGATGCAGGGCAGGAATGGCTGAGTGCGGGTAGCTGGGAGCTGATACTGGCCAGTTAAACGGTTGCCGCCTTTCCGGAAGACCAGGAAGGCGGCAACGTTAGCGCGATTAAACTTCTTCGCTGAACTGCGGCACCGGATTACGGAAGCTGCGGGTCACAAAGGCCAGGTAGATAATCCCGATGGCGGCCCAGATCAGGCCCAGCTCCATAGAACTCTCTTCCAGGTTTACCCACAGCGCACCGACCGTCAGTGCACCCAGCAGCGGCAGGATCAGATACTGAACGTGATCTTTCAGCGTACGGTTACGCTTCTCACGGACCCAGAACTGCGCGATCACCGACAGGTTCACGAAGGTAAACGCCACCAGCGCACCAAAGTTAATCAGCGCGGTTGCCGTCACCAGGTCAAAGTTAATCGCCATCAGCGCAATCGCACCGACCAGCAGCACGTTGAGCGACGGGGTACGCCATTTTGGATGGATGTAACCGAAGAAACGCTCCGGGAACACGCCATCACGCCCCATCACATACATCAGACGCGATACGCCAGCGTGCGCTGCCATACCGGATGCCAGCACCGTGACCACCGAGAAGATCAGGATGCCGACCTGCAACGCTTTACCAGCCACGAACAGCATGATTTCAGGCTGTGAGGAGTCCGGATGCTGGAAGCGAGTGATGTCCGGGAAGTAAAGCTGCAGGAAGTAAGACGCCGCGATAAAGATCACCCCCCCAATCAGCGCAGTCAGGAAAATGGCGCGCGGGATGGTGCGTTCTGCATCTTTGGTCTCTTCCGACAGCGAACTGATGCCATCAAAGCCGAGGAACGAGAAGCAGAGTATCGTCGCACCGGTAATCATCGGCACCACATGCGCATTCTCAGACCAGAATGGACGGCTGCTCACCAGCGTGCCGGAGCCGACGCCGCTTGCCACACCGTAGATCACCATCGCGGTAATCCCGACCATGACAACCACCTGCAGCACCACAATCACACTGTTGAAGTTCGCAACAGTTTTGATGCCCTTAAGGTTAGAGAGCGTCATAAATCCGACCAGCAACACCACGAAAATCCACGACGGAATGCCCGGCACCAGTGATTCGAAATAGTTTTTAGCCAGCAGGATGTTGATCATCGGCATGAACAGGTAGTCCAGCAGAGATGACCAGCCGACCATAAAGCCGACGTGCGGACTGATCGCCTTCTGAGCATAGGTATAAGCGGAGCCCGCAGAGGGGAAGCGGCGTACCAGCTTACCGTAACTCACGGCAGTGAACAGAATCGCAATCAGCGCGAAAGCATAAGCGGTGGCGACGTGACCCTCGGTCAGACCAGAAACGATGCCAAAGGTATCGAACAGGGTCATAGGCTGCATGTAGGCTAAGCCCATCATGACGACCGGAAGTAACGTGAGTGTTTTTTTGAGCTGCGCACGCTGCGGTGCGGCGGAGGTATTAAGCGACATGCTTCAGTCCCCCCTGTACAACAACCTGGCTGGGCTGGGTCACAGGGCAACTGCGCATTACGCGACAGGGAGTAAGGTTAGCGGTTAACGCGGCGCCGTAGTCATCACGAAAACGCGTACCAGCGTTGGCTGGCAGAGTGAAAAACATCCCCATCTTTTAATCCTCAATCTCACGCTTACGCGTGTTTTCAGTGTTTATCTATCCGGGTGCGTGCCCGGCCTCGGTTAAGTCAGCAAAAACGCTTTTATAAAACAGGATGCAAAAAAATAACCGGCGCGTGAAGCGTCGGTTATCATCTGATTTTGCAGGCCGCGTATTCTGCCCTAACCGGTGGCAGGAATACAAGCCGCTGGGGCATGTTATGCAAAAAAAGCGCGCATAAATACCCGATAACCGGCGTTTCAGGCGTTTTTCAACATCCAGTCGATTTCCGTAGACGTAATCAGCCGCTCAAACTGCATCAGTTCATGATGCTTGCAACTGTGCCAGACCCTGGCAAAACGCTCGCCCAGTAACTTCTGCAACGGATAACTGCTGTCAAATTCATACAGTGCATCGCTCTGGCGGATGGGCAGTGCCAGCCCCTCAGCATGGTGGCCGTTACCGGTGACCGGATGCGGTAGCGGCAACTGGGTATCCAGCCCGTGCAGCATCCCGGCCAGGATAGCCGATACCACCAGATAGGGGTTAGCGTCTGCACCCGCCACGCGATACTCAATACGGTGATTGTCGATATCACCGCAGGGCACGCGCAGCGCGACAGTCCGGTTGTTATGGCCCCACGAAGCCTGTAACGGCACATAGGCGTCCGGGACAAAGCGGCGATAGGCGTTCACATTGGGTGCCAGCAGCGCCATCGAAGCCGGCATCAGGTCGATCATGCCGGCCAGCGCCCGTTTCATCAGCGGAGAATCGCTGCCGTCGTCACAGGCGAAGGCGTTGTGGTCCGCGGCATCCAGCATGCTGATATGCACATGCATCCCGCTGCCCGCATACTCCTCATACGGCTTGGCCATAAAGGTCGCGGTCATACCGTGATTTTCCGCCACCTGACGAATCAGGCGCTTCAGTTGCACCGCGTGGTCGCAGGCACGCAGCACGTCGCGGGTATGATGCAGGTTAATTTCAAACTGTCCGGGCGAGGCTTCCGCCAGCGCGCCATCGGCCGGGATGCCCTGCTGACGCGCCAGATCGTCGATATCGCGCAGCACATCGGCGAAGTGATCGAGGTTATCCACCGAATAAACCTGGCTCTGCATATTGCGTTCATCACTGCCGGGCGAACACGGTGGCTGAATAAAGCCCTCAGCATCGCGCTTTTTGTCCACCAGATAGAACTCCAGCTCTACCGCTACCACCGGGAACAGACCTCGGTTACGCAGCTGTTGCCACAGCCGGTTAAGGACATTCCGGGGTTCAACGTCAAAGGGAGTGCCATCTTGGTTGCACATGGTTAACAACAATTGCGCAATGTGTTGAGGGTCAGAAGCAGAGGGAACTAAGGTACCGGAGACGGGCAGGCAAAGATTATCGGGTTCGCCCAGTGACTGGCCGAGTCCCGCTTCTTCTACTGTGTTGCCGAGGATATCCATGGCAAACACAGAGGCGGGGAAATAACACCCTTTTTCCAGCTTAGACAGCGCAGAGATAGGAATGCGCTTGCCGCGGAATACACCATTTAAATCATTTAACAGGATGTCGACGTACTGCGTTTCAGGATGGCGCTCCAGCCAGGTTTTCACCTCATGCTGGAACGCGCTGGTTCGCTTCTCTTCACTGTGAAGCATAAAGTCTTCTACTTCTACCAGGTTAGTCATGATCTCACCCGCCCCTATTAGGTTTGCGTAATGCTCAAAATAACAGCCACACCACTAACATAGCGCCAACATAAAAAGTGTGCAAATGTAACAAATCTGTTTGAAGAACAACCACCGGATTGCTAGATTGAAAAAATATTGCACACTTAACCGCCAGACGTGCCCTTTCGGTAGATATTTCGACCAGCGATGCGAGGACGTGAGATGGGCATTATTTTTGACAAGCCGTTGATTGGCGTAGTGATGTGCCAGAAAGATCTGGGGGGTCACTTAACCCAGACGGTCCACAACAAGTACATGGATGCGATTGTCCTTGCGGGTGGCGTGCCGCTGGCCCTGCCCCACAGTCTGATGCATGCCCCTCATCTATTAGAAAACGCTATGGCTGTTCTGGATGGCCTGCTGCTGACTGGCAGCCCCAGCAATATCGAACCCTGGCATTATGGCGAAACAGGCGAAGAGCCGCATGCCGATCCCGGCCGGGACCGTCTTGCCTTTCAGTTGGTTACCTGGGCCACCAGCCACAAAATGCCGATGTTCGGGATTTGCCGTGGTATGCAGGAGCTGGTGGTGGCCAATGGGGGTGCGCTGTGGAGGGAGGTCAGCGGGCAGCCGCCGTTTCAGCGTCATCATGAAGATGAGACGCTGCCACTGGATCAGCAGTACGCGCCGGCACATCAGGTCTCTATCGAACCGGATGGCGTGCTGGCGACCTTACTCGACAGTGATAGCCCGCTAAGGGTCAATTCTCTGCATCATCAGGGCGTACGTGAGCCAGGCCCGCAACTGCGCGTTGAAGCGCGCGCGCCGGATGGCCTGATTGAGGCGGTGAGTCTTCGCCATCATCCCTTTGCCCTGGCGGTGCAGTGGCATCCCGAGTGGCAACCGGAAAGCACGGCAGGATCGCAGGCGTTGTTCAGCGGCTTTATTCAGGCCGCCATTCGCTATCACAGGGGAAAAGCAGATGAGTGATGCCACGCTGGCACCGGGACGACGGCTGGCGCAGATCCGGCAGACGATGGGGCTGTCGCAACGTCGGGTTGCCGAACTGGCCGGACTGACCCACAGCGCCATCAGCACCATTGAGCAGGATAAGGTCAGCCCGGCGGTCAGCACGCTGCAGAAGCTGCTGAAAGTTTATGGACTGTCGTTGTCAGAATTCTTCTCGGAACCTAAAGCGGATGCGGAGCCGAAGGTGATTGTCCGTGCCAGCGACCTGCTTGAGATTGGCAGCCAGGGTGTTTCACTGAAGCTGGTCGACAACGGTCGTCCGCAGCGTACGCTGGGTATGCTGCTGGAAACCTATCAACCCGGCGCAAGCACCGGCGAGAAGCTGCGTCATCCCGGCGAGGAGACCGGTACTTTGCTGGAAGGAGAAATTACGCTGGTCATTAACGGACAGCAGTTTCATCTCTCTGCGGGAGAGAGCTATGTAATTGATACTGGCTTACCGCACAGCTTCACCAACCGTGCTGAAATTCCCTGCCGCATTGTCAGTGCCCATACGCCAGCCAACTTTTAGGCGCATTCCGGAGAGTGTTATGAATTATGTGGAGAGTTATTACGCAGCGACTGCCAATCCGCATGCGCCCTGGCCGACCTTACAGGACAGCATTCAGTGTGACGTCTGTATTATTGGCGGCGGTTTTACCGGTCTCTCAGCGGCGCTGCATCTGACCGAGGTCGGCTACGACGTGGTCGTGCTTGAAGCGGCCCGCGTTGGCTTTGGTGCCAGCGGGCGTAACGGTGGTCAGGTGGTGAACTCCTACAGTCGCGACGTGGATGTGATTGAGCAGCGCTACGGCAAAGAAAGCGCCCGCATGCTGGGCGGCATGATGTTTGAAGGCGCTGAGATTATCCGCGATCGCATTAAGCGGTATGCGATTGAGTGCGACTACCGGCCTGGCGGCGTGTTTGCAGCCCTGAATGCGCGCCAGATGGCGCATCTGCAGAAACAGAAAGCGTTGTGGCAACAGTATGGAAATTACGATCTGGAATTGCTGGACGAACGCGGCATTCGCCGCGAAGTCGCCACCGAACGCTACGTTGGTGGACTGCTGGATCGGCGCGGCGGTCATCTGCATCCGCTGAACCTGGCACTGGGTGAAGCAGAGGCCATCCGGCGTCATGGTGGACGCATCTATGAGCAGTCCGCCGCGACAGAGGTGGTTTATGGCACGCCTAACCGGGTGAAAACCGCTCAGGGCGAGGTCAGCGCGACGTTTGTGATCTTCGCCGGTAACGCCTATCTGTCACCGCAACTGGAGCCTCGCCTCAGCAGAAAAAGCATGCCGTGCGGATCGCAGATTGTGGCAACCGAGCCGCTGACGCCTGACCAGGCGTTGTCGCTGATGCCGAATAACTACTGTGTGGAGGATTGCAACTACCTGCTGGATTACTTCCGTCTGACCGCCGACAACCGGCTGCTGTATGGCGGTGGCGTCGTCTATGGCGCGCGCGAACCGGCGGATATTGAAGCGTTAATACGACCCAAGCTGCTCCGCACTTTCCCGCAGTTACAGAACGTGAAGCTGGACTTCAGCTGGAGCGGCAATTTCCTGCTGACTTTGTCGCGTATGCCGCAGTTTGGCCGGCTGGAAAAAAATGTCTATTTCATGCAGGGCGACAGCGGTCACGGCGTGACCAGCACGCATCTCTCCGGCAAGCTGATCAGCGAAGTGTTACGCGGCGACGCCGAACGGTTTGATGCCTTCGCCCGCCTGCCTCACCTGCCGTTTCCTGGTGGCCGGCGCTTTAAAGTGCCGCTGACGGCGATGGGCGCAGTGTGGTATGCGCTAAGGGATCGATTAGGGGTGTGAGACTGAGGGCCAGACTTTGCTGTCTGGCCTGGTGAACACCGGTCTGGCTGCGGGGCACATTCTGCTCTGCAGATGACGCTTTAAAAGTATGTTGTAACTATGAAGGCAATTCAAAGGCGGCGATAATCCAGCGGGGGCGCCCTGCCCCCGCAACAATCCTTGCCGCTTGTTATTCCAGCGGCATCTTCACCGGATCGTCATAGCGGTACTCAAAACCGAGTTCGCTACAGATTCGCGAACCATCAATCAGCTTGCCACTGTCTTTGACGGCTTCTGGCGCGAACTGCGGCGGTTGCAGGCCAAGCTGGCGCGTAACCGCAGGATAGAAGGTGTCACGCGTCGGATGTTTTGGCGCACTAAGGTTGTAAACCCGCCCTCCTTTCGGCGACTGCAGCAGCAGCGTAATCGCCTCGACCACATCATCCAGATGCACCAGATTCACGCCCTGCGAGCCATTCGCTACATCCTGCTTACCCGCCAGGAAGCGGCCCGGATGGCGTTTTGGCCCCACCAGACCGGACAGACGCAGAATATCTACGCTGGTCCCAGGCAGATCGTGCAGCCAGTTCTCCAGTTTAACCAGCGTCTTTCCCGCCACCGTTTCTGCCATCAGCGGGCTGTTTTCCCGCTTAACGCCGGAGCTGCCGCCATAAACTGACGTTGAGCTGGTAAAGATGATGCGCGGCACTTTATACACCAGCGCGGTGTCGACCACATTCTGCACCGCCTGCAGATAGGCCTCGCCACCTTCTGCGGTCCGGCTGGCGGGCAGCGTGACGATCAGCGCATCTACATCGAACAGCGGCTCAATATCGGCGGCATCACACAGCAGTTCCGGCGTCAGTTCCAGCTGGAACGCCTCAATGCCGCAGCGGCGTGCGGCTTCAACACCATCTGGCGTGGTTTTGCTGCCGGTGACCTGCCAGCCTCGCGCGGTTAACGCCGTGGCCAGCGGCATACCCAACCAGCCCAGTCCCACAATCGCGACCTTCTTCATTTTGACTCCTGACGTGAAACATCAACCCTGACTTCACCGTAGTTTGCCCCCGGATTGCAAACCAGAACAACCTGTTTCAGCGCTTTCCGAACCGCCTGTTTAAAAAAGTGTTGCCAAGCGCAGCCATCTTCGCTAGGTTAAACCCCACAAATGAATACTCATTCATCGACGAGATTATTATGACACGCGTTCAGTTCAACCATCATCACCACCATCATCCTGACTAGTCTTTCAGGCGATTGGTGCTGGAAGACTTTCAAGATCTTCCAGTGGTGTGAACGCAAGAGAACCCCCGGAAGATCGTCTTCCGGGGGTTTTTTTATGGGCTGACGTAACCACACATTCAGGACAGGATTAAGAGGACAGGAACCATGTTAGATAACACCCGTTTACGCATAGCTATGCAGAAATCCGGCCGTTTAAGTGATGATTCACGCGAACTGCTGGCGCGCTGCGGCGTTAAAATCAACCTTCAGCAACAGCGCCTGATTGCGTTTGCGGAGAACATGCCGATCGACATCCTGCGTGTGCGTGATGACGATATCCCTGGCCTTGTGATGGATGGCGTAGTGGATTTAGGCATCATCGGTGAGAACGTGCTGGAAGAAGAGCTGCTTTCGCGCCGTGCCCAGGGTGACGATCCGCGTTACTTTACGCTGCGCCGCCTGGACTTCGGCGGCTGCCGTCTGTCGCTGGCGATGGCGACAGACGCCGAATACACCGGCCCGGAATGCCTCGATAAATCCCGTATCGCCACCTCCTATCCACACCTGCTCAAACAGTACCTCGACAAGAAAAACGTCAGCTTCAAAACCTGTTTACTGAACGGCTCTGTAGAAGTGGCGACCCGCGCCGGTCTGGCAGACGCCATCTGCGATCTGGTCTCCACCGGTGCCACGCTGGAAGCCAATGGCCTGCGCGAAGTAGAAGTGATCTACCGTTCAAAAGCGGTGTTGATTCAGCGTGACGGCGAGATGCCTGCCGCCAAGCAGGAGTTGATCGACAAGATGATGACGCGTATTCAGGGCGTGATTAAAGCGCGTGAATCGAAGTACATCATGCTGCACGCGCCGAGTGAACGCCTGGAGGAAGTGATCAGCCTGCTGCCTGGCGCTGAGCGCCCGACCGTCCTGCCGCTGGCAGGCGATGTCAGCCGCGTGGCCATGCACATGGTCAGCAGCGAAACTCTGTTCTGGGAAACCATGGAAAAACTGAAAGCGCTGGGTGCCAGTTCAATTCTGGTGCTGCCTATTGAGAAGATGATGGAGTAAGCCATGGCCTTTTCTACCCCGATTGACTGGCAGCAGTGCACCCCCGAACAGCAGCAGGCGCTGCTGTTACGTCCTGCCATCGCAGCGTCTGAAAACGTCACACTGACAGTGCGTAATGTGCTGGAGCAGGTAAAGCTGAACGGTGATGACGCCCTGCGCGAGTTCAGCGCCCGCTTCGACAACGCGCAGGTGGAAAACCTGCGCGTGACGCCGCAGCAAATCGCAGAAGCCAGCGCTCGCCTGAGTGACGAGCTGAAGCAGGCGATGGCCGTCGCGGTGGGGAATATCGAAACGTTCCACAATGCGCAGATTCTGCCGCCGGTGGATGTGGAAACGCAGCCTGGCGTACGCTGCCAGCAGATCACCCGCCCGGTGAAATCAGTCGGACTCTATATTCCTGGTGGCTCCGCCCCGCTCTTCTCTACTGTGCTGATGCTGGCGACACCTGCCCGTATCGCCGGTTGTGGCCGTGTCGTGCTCTGTTCACCCCCGCCGATTGCCGATGAAATCCTCTATGCCGCGCAACTGTGCGGTGTAGAGGAGGTATTCCAGGTGGGCGGCGCGCAGGCTATCGCCGCGCTGGCCTTCGGCACTGAAACCGTGCCGCGCGTCGACAAGATTTTTGGTCCGGGCAATGCCTGGGTGACCGAAGCGAAACGTCAGGTGAGTCAGCGTCTTGATGGCGCGGCGATTGACATGCCCGCCGGTCCGTCAGAAGTGCTGGTGATTGCTGATGAAGGTGCCACCCCCGCGTTTGTCGCGTCTGATCTGCTCTCACAGGCCGAACATGGCCCCGACTCGCAGGTGATTCTTCTGACGCCGTCGTTAAAGCTGGCCGACGCGGTCGCGGTGGCGGTTGAGCAACAGCTGGCGCAGTTGCCGCGTGCGGCCACGGCGCGTCAGGCGCTGGAGAGCAGCCGCCTGATTGTGGCCCGCGACCTTGAGCAGTGTGTCGCCATCTCTAATCTTTACGGCCCGGAACACCTGATTCTGCAGACCCGCCAGCCGCGCGAACTGGTGGAGTCAATCACCAGCGCCGGTTCGGTATTCTTAGGCGACTGGTCGCCGGAGTCCGCAGGCGACTACGCTTCGGGCACCAACCACGTGTTACCGACCTACGGTTATACCTCGACCTGTTCCAGCCTGGGCCTGGCCGATTTCCAGAAACGCATGACGGTGCAGGAGCTGACGCCGCAGGGCTTCCTGAATCTGGCCGCCACGATTGAAACGCTGGCCGCCGCCGAGCAGCTGGATGCCCACAAAAATGCCGTCACCCTGCGCGTTGCCGCACTGAAGGAGCAAGCATGAGTCAGGATATTGAGCAGCTGGCGCGCGCCAATGTGCGCGCTCTGACGCCCTATATGTCGGCGCGTCGTCTGGGGGGTAACGGCGATGTCTGGCTCAATGCCAACGAGTTTCCGCTGCCGGTGCCATTTGAGCTGTCGCAGCAGACGCTGAACCGCTATCCGGAATGTCAGCCGAAAATAGTGATTGAGCGCTATGCCGCTTACGCAGGATTAACGCCGGAGCAGGTGCTGGTAAGCCGTGGCGCAGATGAAGCCATCGAACTGATCATGCGCGCCTTTTGTGAGCCGGGGCAGGATGCGATTCTGTTCTGCCCACCGACCTATGGCATGTACAGCGTCAGCGCCGAAACCATTGGCATTGAATACCGTACCGTCCCGGCGCTCAGCGACTGGCAGCTGAATCTGCCTGCTATTGCGGAACAGCTGGATGGCGTCAAAGTCGTTTATCTTTGCAGTCCGAACAACCCGACCGGCAACCTGATTAATCAGGACGACATCCACCAGCTGCTGACAATGACTGCCGGTAAAGCGCTGGTGGTGGCCGATGAGGCCTATATTGAGTTCTGCCCGCAGGCAACGCTGACCGGCTGGCTGAAGGATTATCCGCATCTGGTGATCCTGCGTACCCTTTCAAAAGCCTTTGCGCTGGCGGGCCTGCGCTGTGGCTTTGCGCTGGCGAATAAGCCGGTGATCGACCTGCTGATGAAGGTGATCGCGCCCTACCCGCTGGCCACGCCGGTGGCCGATGTGGCCGGTCAGGCACTGAGTGAACAGGGTATTGCGTTAATGCGTGAACATGTTGCAGAGCTGAATGCGAACCGCAGCTGGCTTCTGTCCGAACTGCCTCAGCTGGCCTGCGTTGAGCAGGTTTTCCCCAGCGAGACCAACTATGTGCTGGCGCGCTTTACCGATTCACCAAAAGTCTTCAAAACCTTATGGGATCAGGGCATTATCCTGCGTGATCAGAACAAAAATCCGGGCCTGTCGGGATGCCTGCGCATCTCCATCGGCACGCGTGAAGAGTGCGAACGAGTGATCGCCGCGCTGCAAGCCTTTTCTGTGGAGCAAGCATGAGCCAGAAGACCCTTTTTATTGACCGTGACGGTACATTAATCTCTGAGCCGCCTGAAGATTTTCAGGTGGATCGTCTGGATAAGCTGGCCTTTGAGCCAGACGTTATCCCGGCGCTGCTGGCGCTGCAGGCCGCCGGTTATCGTCTGGTGATGATCACTAACCAGGATGGTCTTGGCACCCCCAGCTTCCCGCAGGCCGATTTCGAGGGCCCGCACAATCTGATGATGCAGGTTCTGACCTCGCAGGGCATCGCGTTTGATGATGTGCTGATCTGCCCGCATATGCCGGATGATCACTGCGACTGCCGCAAGCCGAAAACCAAAATGGTGGAAGCCTGGCTGGCAGAGGGTGCGCTGGATACTGCCAGCAGCTATGTGATTGGCGATCGTCTGACCGATGTGCAGCTGGCGGAGAACATGGGCATTCAGGCTATCCGCTACGGCGCTGATGGCCAGAGCTGGCAGACCATCCAGCAGCGTCTGACCCAGCGCGATCGCCATGCGCTGGTGCAACGCAACACCAAAGAAACCCAGGTGCGGGTTGAACTGTGGCTGGACCGCGAAGGCGGCAGCAAAATTAATACCGGCGTGGGTTTCTTCGACCACATGCTGGACCAGATTGCAGTGCACGGCGGCTTCCGCATGAATATCGAAGTGAAAGGCGATCTCTACATTGACGATCACCACACGGTGGAAGATACCGGTCTGGCGCTGGGCGAAGCGCTGCTGAAAGCGCTGGGCGACAAACGCGGCATCGGCCGTTTTGGTTTTGTGCTGCCGATGGATGAATGTCTGGCGCGCTGTGCGCTGGATATCTCCGGCCGTCCGCACATCGAGTTTAAGGCGGAGTTCAACTATCAGCGCGTGGGCGACCTCAGCACCGAGATGGTTGAGCACTTCTTCAGCTCGCTCTCTTACGCCATGATGAGCACCCTGCATCTGAAAACCAAAGGCAAGAACGACCATCACCGCGTCGAAAGCCTGTTTAAAGCCTTTGGTCGTACGCTACGCCAGGCGATCCGCGTTGAGGGCAATACCCTGCCGAGCTCGAAGGGAGTGCTGTGATGAACGTGGTGATCATGGATACCGGTTGTGCCAACCTCTCCTCGGTGAAATGGGCGATTGAACGTCTGGGCTATACCCCGGAAGTGAGCCGCGATCCTGATGTGGTGCTGCGCGCCGACAAACTGTTCCTGCCAGGCGTGGGCACCGCACAGGCGGCAATGAATCAGCTGGAAGAGCGTGACCTGATCGATCTGGTGAAAGCCTGCACCCAGCCGGTGCTGGGGATTTGCCTGGGTATGCAGCTGCTGGGACGCGGCAGCGATGAAAACGGTGGCGTGCCGACGCTGGGCATTATCGATGAGCCGGTGTCATTAATGGACACCCACGGACTGCCGCTGCCGCACATGGGCTGGAACCAGATTACCGCGCAGGCGGGCAATCATCTGTTCCGTGGCATCGATGAAGGTTGCTACTTTTACTTCGTCCACAGCTACGCGATGCCGGTCAACGCCAGCACCATCGCCCAGTGTCACTACGGTGAAGCCTTCACGGCAGCGGTGCAGAAAGATAACTTCTTCGGCGTCCAGTTCCATCCGGAACGCTCGGGTAAAGCGGGCGCACAGCTGCTGAAAAACTTCCTGGAGATGTAATGATTATCCCCGCGTTAGATTTAATTGACGGCAAAGTGGTTCGTCTGCATCAGGGCGATTATGGTCAGCAGCGCGATTACGGCAGCGATCCGCTGCCCCGTCTGCAGGATTATGTAAGCCAGGGCGCGACCGTGCTGCATCTGGTGGATTTAACCGGTGCGAAAGATCCGGCGAAACGCCAGATTGCGCTGCTGAAAACCCTGCTCAACGGCGTTGATGTCACGGTACAGGTCGGTGGTGGCATTCGCAGCCGGGACGATGTTCACGCGCTGCTGGAAGCCGGCGCAAGTCGTGTGGTGGTTGGTTCCACCGCGGTGAAACAGCCTGAAGAGGTAAAGCAGTGGTTTGCGGAGTTTGGCGCAGAGGCGATTGTGCTCGCGCTGGACGTACGCATTGATGCCAGCAACCGCAAGGAAATAGCGATCAGTGGCTGGCAGGAAGCGGCGGGCGTAACGCTGGAAGAAGTGATTACTGATTTTCAGCAGGTGGGTCTGAAGCACGTGCTGTGCACCGACATTTCGCGCGACGGCACCCTCAGCGGCTCCAATGTTTCACTCTATCAGGAAGTCACGGCGCGCTTCCCGGCAATTGCTTTCCAGTCCTCGGGGGGCATTGGCGATCTCAATGATATCGCCGCCCTGCGCGGCAGCGGCGTTCAGGGCGTAATTGTCGGACGTGCGCTGCTGGAAGATAAATTCACAGTTTCGGAGGCGATCGCATGCTGGCAAAACGGATAATTCCCTGCCTGGACGTACGTGACGGCCAGGTGGTTAAAGGCGTACAGTTTCGCAATCACGAGATCATCGGCGACATCGTGCCGCTGGCGCAGCGCTATGCTGCCGAAGGTGCTGACGAACTGGTGTTCTATGACATCACCGCCTCATCTGATGGCCGCGTCGTCGATAAAAGCTGGGTGTCACGCGTTGCGGAAGTGATCGATATTCCGTTCTGCGTGGCAGGCGGTATTAAAACGCCGGAAGACGCGGCGCGCATTCTGGAGTTTGGTGCGGATAAGATTTCGATTAACTCACCAGCGCTGGCCGATCCCTCACTTATCACCCGCCTCGCGGATCGTTTTGGCGTGCAGTGTATTGTGGTCGGCATCGATACCTGGTTTGACGAAGCCAGTGGCAAGTATCAGGTGAATCAGTACACCGGTGACGAAGCGCGTACCCGCGTGACACAGTGGGAAACGCTGGAGTGGGTGCAGGAAGTGCAGAAGCTGGGCGCCGGCGAGATCGTACTGAACATGATGAATCAGGATGGCGTGCGTAACGGCTATGACCTGGTGCAGCTGAAGAAAATGCGTGAGGTCTGCAACGTCCCGCTGATCGCCTCTGGCGGCGCAGGCACGATGCAGCACTTCCTTGACGCGTTTACTGAGGCAAATGTGGATGGTGCTTTAGCCGCCTCAGTATTCCATAAGCAGATTATTAATATTGGCGAGCTGAAGAGCTTTCTGATCGACAACGGAGTGGAGATTCGCGCGTGCTAACTGAACAACAACAGGCTCTTCTCGATTGGGACAAAACACAGGGCATGATGCCGGTCATCGTTCAGCACAGCGTCTCAGGCGAAGTGCTGATGCATGGCTACATGAACCCAGAGGCGCTGGAAAAAACGCTGGCAGAAGGCAATGTCACCTTTTTCTCCCGCACCAAAAACCGTCTGTGGACCAAAGGCGAGACCTCGGGCAACTTTTTGCAGGTGGTGAGCATTACGCCTGACTGCGACAACGACACGCTGCTGGTGCTGGCGAACCCGATTGGCCCGACCTGCCATCTGGGCACCACCAGCTGCTTTTCACCGGCCGTACCGGAATGGACCTTCCTCTATCAGCTGGAAGAGCTGCTGGCGTCGCGCAAAACGGCCGACCCTGAAAGCTCCTACACCGCACGGCTTTACGCCAGCGGCACCAAGCGCATCGCGCAGAAAGTGGGCGAAGAAGGCGTTGAGACCGCGCTGGCGGCTACCGTCAACGATCGGGATGAGCTGACCAATGAAGCGTCAGACCTGGTTTATCACCTGATGGTGTTGTTGCAGGATCAGGATCTGGACTTCAGTGCCGTGATCAACAACCTGCGCGCCCGCCATAAGTAACGGTGCAATAACCTGCTCAGAATTTCGTTTTTATACGGATTCTGAGCAGAATCCTTCTCAATCCTCACCCCCATCCCGCACAATAACGGCGACTCAAACCTCAGGGAGAGAACCGTGACCACCCATGAAAAATTAATTGCCCTGCTCGACCAGTACCAGGCTCGCTATCGTCTGATGGAGCATGAGGCGACCGGTAAATGTGAAGCCGTTGCGGCAATACGCGGCACCGAAATCGGCCAGGGTGCGAAAGCGCTGGTCTGTCATGTGAAAGGCAATGGCGTGAAACAGCATGTGCTGGCGGTTTTACCGGCCGATCAGCAGGCCGATCTGGGCAAAGTCGCGGCAGCGGTCGGTGGACGACGTGCCTCACTCGCCAGTCCGGCGGAGACCACGCTGCTGACCGGCTGCGTGTCTGGCGCTATCCCGCCGTTCAGCTTTCATCCCGACCTCAGGCTGGTGGTTGACCCCGCGCTGTTTGAACGTTATCCGGAGATTGCGTTTAACGCCGGGCTGCTGGAGCGCTCAGTGATTCTGAACACCGAAGATTACCGGACGCTGTGCACGGCTGACGTGGTGAAGATAACGCAGTAATTGCCATCCCGGCAGGCCGGCGATACTCTGCATAATCACTCATCACGACAGAATAAGAGCAAAATCATGAACATTTTCACTCAACGCCTGCGTCAGACGCTGGCTGTGGCCGTTATGACAGGCTGCGCTTTTGGCGCGCAGGCGAAAATCGAGCAGGTGCGTTTTGCGGTCGATCCAACCTATCCGCCGTTTGAATCGAAAACGCCGCAGGGTAAGCTGGTGGGTTTTGATATCGATCTGGGCAATGCGCTCTGTACCCAGATGCAGGCGAAATGTGTCTGGGTCGAAAGCCAGTTCGACGGCATGATCCCGGCACTGAAGGCGCGGAAATTTGATGCCATTCTGTCCGACATGGGCATTACCGAAGAGCGCCTGAAGCAAATCGATTTTACCGTGCCGCTCTATGACACCCACACCCAGCTGATCGCCCGTAAAGGCGCAGGCATACTGCCAACGGTTGAGTCCCTGAAAGGCAAAACAGTCGGCGTGGAGCAGGGAACGGTACAGGAGCGCTATGCACTGGCGAAATGGCAGCCCCATGGTGTGAACGTTGTGCCTTATGGCGATCAGGCACAGGTGGAAAGCGATCTGGTTTCAGGCCGGCTGGATGCTGTCTTCACTGATGCGGCACAGGCGGCCATTGGCTTCCTGAAGCATCCGCAGGGCAAAGATTTTGAACTGGCTGGCCCGATTATTCAGGATCCGATTATTGGGCCCGGGACGGCAATTGGCCTGCGCAAAGGTGATGCTGAACTGAAAACCGCGCTGGATAACGCCTTCACCGAAATCAAAAAGAACGGCACGTTTGACCAGATTCAAAAGCGCTACTTCGCTACGGATATCTCTATCCAGCAGTAACCTCGCGATCGCCCTTTTTCGTCCTCACCGCGATCCAGAACTATACTTTAACTTTTTCAGGACGGCGCGCTGTCGTCCTTTGCCGATTAAAGGACATTAACACGGTATGCATCAACAACATCATCCACTGTTAAGCGCCTCTTTAGGCACCCAGCGTGAAATTATCAGTTTCCATTTTGCTCCGGACAACGAGCGTCAGGTGTATATCCAGGCTGCGTTGCATGGTGACGAACTGCCCGGTATGGCGGTGGCGTGGTTTCTGAAACAGCGACTGCAGGCACTGGAGTCCGCCGGACAGCTCAAAGCCGCGTTTACGCTGGTTCCGGTTGCGAATCCTCTGGCGCTGGGACAGCACTGGCATGGCACGCATCTGGGTCGCTTCCATACGCTCTCGGGTCAGGATTTTAACCGCCGTTTCCCGTCACTGGGCACCACACTGGCCGCTGGGCTGGCTGAGAGTCTTACGCAGAGTGAGACGCAGAATAAGAGCCTGATCCGTGAGGCAATTGATCGTCATTACCGCGATACCGTGCCGAAAACTGAGCTGGATGCGCAGCGCTACACGCTGATGCGGATGGCCAGTCAGGCGGATCTGATGATTGACCTGCACTGTGACTGGGAAGCCGTACCGCATCTCTACACCACGCCCCATGCCTGGCCGGACATTGAGCCGCTGGCGCGCTGGTTGGGCAGTGAAGTCCAGCTGCTGGCGCAGATCTCTGGCGGTGAGCCGTTTGATGAGGCCTGCTGTGAACCCTGGCTGACGCTGGCAGAGCGGTTTGGCAAAGATTACCCGATGCCGCGTGGATTGCTGCCGGTGACGCTGGAGCTACGTGGTGTGCGTGATGTTTCGCCTGAACAGGCGGAGAAAGATGCGGAGGCCATTATTTCGTCGCTGCAGGAAGGCGGTTATATCGGCTACAGCGAACCGTCGATTTCAGTGGAAGTGGCCGCACCCGTCATTGGCGGTGATGAGCTGGTCCCGGCGAGCGCGGGCGGTGACGATATCGTGGCAATCAATGACGGGCCGATTGGATTAAACGTACCCGACCTGGCTGAAGCACCGGGAGAGACTGGCGTAATCAAAGAGCGTCACAGCGAAGGATCGGCGGCGGCTTCCCCTGCCCTGAAAAATCCACCTACGCCGTTAGCGGGCTGTGAATACATTCATTCACCGGTGTCAGGTCTGATTCTGCATCGTAAGCCACTGGGCGCACTGATTCGTCCGGGAGAAGTGGTGGCTGAGATTGTCGATCCAGTGACCGACCAGATCACGCCTCTGGTGGCAGAATATGGCGGTATTCTCTATGCGAGACACTGGGTGAGATTTGCAACGGCAGGCATGCTGGTGGTGCGGCTGGCGGGTGAGAAGGAGATTCGGAGCGGGGATTTGCTGGTAGGATAAAAAAAGGGCTTCCCGAGGGAAGCCCTTTTTAGTGCTTAATCTAACCACTCGGTGTGGAACACACCGTCTTTATCAATGCGCTTATAAGTATGCGCACCGAAGTAGTCACGCTGCGCCTGAATCAGGTTGGCAGGCAGCACTTCTGAACGGTAGCTGTCGTAGTAAGCAATCGCCGCAGAGAAGGTCGGAGTCGGGATGCCGTTCTGAATCGCGTAAGAAACCACATCACGCAGCGCCTGCTGATACTGATCCGCGATATCTTTGAAATATGGCGCCAGCAACAGGT
This sequence comes from Pantoea sp. WMus005, assembly GCF_013415305.1. Classification (GTDB taxonomy): domain Bacteria; phylum Pseudomonadota; class Gammaproteobacteria; order Enterobacterales; family Enterobacteriaceae; genus Pantoea; species Pantoea rara. The sequence continues at coordinate 533,653 of NZ_JACBXU010000001.1, read as the reverse complement.
TAGCGATGCCTGCATCTGCTTCATAAGCATCAGTAATCTTCTGCAGGAACTGGGCACGGATGATGCAGCCAGCGCGGAAGATTTTAGCGATTTCACCGTAGTGCAGATCCCAGTTGTTCTCTTCTGACGCTGCGCGCAGCTGTGAGAAGCCCTGCGCATAAGAGACGATTTTACCCAGGTAAAGTGCACGACGAACTTTCTCGATGAACTCTGCTTTGTCACCGGTGAACGCTTTAGCCTGTGGCCCGCTCAGTACTTTAGAGGCTGCCACACGCTGCGTTTTCAGTGAGGAGAGATAACGAGCGAAGACGGACTCAGTAATCAGTGACAGAGGTTCACCAAGATCAAGTGAGCTCTGGCTGGTCCATTTACCGGTGCCTTTGTTAGCGGCTTCATCCAGAATTACATCAACCAGGTATTTACCTTCTTCGTCTTTCTTGGTGAAGATATCTTTGGTGATGTCGATCAGGTAGCTGCTCAGCTCGCCGTTGTTCCACTCGGTGAAGGTTTCAGCCAGCTCTTCGTTGTTCAGGCCCAGTGCGCCTTTCAGCAGAGCATACGCTTCTGCGATCAGCTGCATGTCACCATACTCAATGCCGTTGTGAACCATCTTCACATAGTGGCCCGCGCCGTCCGGACCGATGTAAGCCACACAGGCTTCGCCATCTTCTGCACGTGCTGCAATCTTATCCAGAATCGGTGCAACCAGCTCGTAGGCTTCTTTCTGGCCGCCAGGCATGATGGATGGGCCTTTCAGTGCGCCCTCTTCACCACCGGAAACACCGGTACCGATGAAGTTAAAGCCCTGGTCAGACAGCTCTTTGTTACGACGGATGGTGTCTTTATAGAAGGTGTTACCGCCGTCGATCAGAATATCGCCTTTATGCAGATGTGGAGTCAGCGAGGCGATAGTCTTGTCAGTCGCTTCACCCGCCTGAACCATCAGCAGGATACGACGAGGTTTTTCCAGCGATTCGACAAACTCTTCAACGGTATAGAAAGGAGCAAGCTTCTTGCCCTGGTTCTCGGCGATGACTTCATCAGTCTTTTCGCGTGAACGGTTGAAGATTGAAACAGTGTAACCGCGGCTCTCAATGTTAAGAGCCAGATTGCGGCCCATCACTGCCATACCTACAACGCCGATCTGTTGCTTGGACATTACATACTCCTGTCTGTGGTCTCGCATGGTGTTACCCGTAACACCACTTTGTAAGTGATCAGTATGTTAACTCAGGATAGCGGATTAGAGGTAATGAATGGTGCGGTCGCGTGATGAAATTATGTTAAGAAAAATCAACCTAATAGGTTAGTGATACTAAACGCGGTTTATCAGTTCAAAAGGCATAAAAAGTTAAAAAACAATGTTAGCCAGCAGGCATCAACCTTAATGAGCATTGATGCCTGACGAACAGTTAAAGTGAGGTAATATCAACCACTTTAAAACCTTGTGCATTAGCTACTGCACCAGTGACCCTTTCGACACTGTGAGCAAGAGTGCCATCTAGCTGACCCGCCTCAAGTTCAAACTCTTCTTCATCCAATAAATTGCTGGCTAAAGGATCGAGAGCATCTTTCCTGAACCAGAACATTGAACCAGCCGGGAAGCTGGTTTTAAATGTTTTAAACAATTCTGGTGAATCCATTCTTGTAAAGAGCTTTTCGAGCCAATATCTGTTGCCCAAATTTATTTCAGGAATGGAAAGATCAGTAATGGAATTTCTTGGTGCAATTATTCCTATATCATCATGAAGCTCAAAATGGTTGATGATTTTGGAGACATGTTCGCGAGATCCAAGAAGATCTGCGAAAAGACTTTCACGCCATTGCTGGCCATCAACCCGATGAGGTGATTTTTTAGTATGAACTTTACAAATATATTTATAACCGAAACCATCAGCGACTTTGAGCGCCTTTATGAAAGGTCGAATATCCCGTCCCCGATTATCCACCATCACAAAAAACACATTAGCAAATGATGCTTTTATTTTCTCAAGAGTGCTTAATTTAACATCACTTCGCATGGTAATAATGAGATCAAGCTTATCTTGATACTGAGCAATATATTTTTCGACCAATTCGCAAGCCAAATCTTCATAATAAGCATGCAGAATAACAGCAGATTTGAAGCGGGGTTTAAATTCCTGATTAATATCTGCAATAAGTTGATTATCGCAATCATATTTCAAGAGTGAATTACGCAAAATATTTGCTGTAGCATGTAAATATGCATAGCCATTATGACGATCAGGCTCAAGATGTGCACCTTCAGCCCATTCATTCCAGGCGTTGACAAACACAAGGCGTTCTTCAGGTTTGCGTTTCATTGTGGTTTTAATAGCACTATCAAGCCACTTAGCATAGAGCTCAGGTTTAGCATTATAGAAAGAGAAACCTTGAGTAGGCTTTCTGGCTTCATTATCCCATGATGGCATTACTGCTTTGAAACAGGTGAAATTCTCATTATCAATCTTACCTGCTCGCAACGCCAACTCTTCGTAGTCATACACCCGACCAGAAAAGTTCTTATTTAATGGCGTGATGCTATCCGTAATATCTTTTGCGCCAATTTGATGAGGTGGGAATTCAACAATAGCATCAAAGTCATAAGGTTGCGGACTTGAGACATCAAAGGCATTGACGACAACCAGGTAAAGACCGGGTAATCCATTTTTAATGGCATGCTCACGCCAGCGTTTACCCGTCTCCTTGGCATCAGGAAGTGAGCTTGCACGATAAAGAATAAGCAGCGGCTTACCATCCACTCTAATATAACGCTCATCCTTAAGTGCAGGCATGATATCATCTAAAAAGGCAATATCATCTTCTGGAGAATGATTTTGAGAAATCAAAACATCATTTTCAAGGCCGTCCCAACGACGTGTCCAGTTCTCATTAGCCCAACATAAACAAAAATCAATATCGAGCGATTTATCCTTAAGAAAATTCTGTACAGGCGTTTCCATGAGACGCTTTCCACCAAACCAGTAATGATGGAAGCAAAAACCGTTGACCCCATACTGCTTAGCAAGATCAATTTGCTGGCGCATGACCTGGGGTAAACGTAAATCATAAAATCCGAGTTCGCCAGGTAAGCGTGGCTGCTGATGCCCAAGATATTGCGGCCTTGCTTTAGTCACATTTGTCCATTCAGTAAAACCTTCACCCCACCACTCGTTATTTTCTTTGAATGGATGAAATTGCGGGAGATAGTAGGCAATAACCTTTACGGGTAAATCAATACCTTCGAGACTATCAAGCGCCTTAGGTACATAATGGCTTTGTTCGTTAACTTTCAATGAAGCTTTTTTGAAATCAGTTTTTAACCAAGCCTCAATTAGCGAAGACCTATCGTTGATAGACGTTTCATCAAAGGTATTTGCAGAATTAGGATTATAAGCATAAATGCCAGGGTTATTATTCTTATAGGCTGACTGTAGTCTGCTATAGACAGCTTTAACTCCTTCTTCCCTATAAAGCTTCGAGACCAGTTTAATACGATATTTTAAAAGATCGCGATCTCCAGAGGATAACATCTTTCTTGCAAAACGATAGATTTTCAACGTCAACACCCTTATCTGATTTCAGATTGCCAGTTTAATATTTATTCAGCGATTTAGCAGACCGACTGAAAAATGAAGCTAATTTCCATGCTCTTGATGAAGTGATTTTCTGTAATTTATCCGTCTTTACTTTAATCTCTTCCGTAAGTTTTTCTTCTCTGGATTTTTGCTCAGCGGCAACGCTAAGAAGATTGTCAATTTGCGCCTGCAACCGCGAACAGGATTCTTGTGCATCTATCAACTCTTTCTCTTTTACATCCAATAAAGTATTCTTACCAAATATCTCTTCGCCTTTCTCCTTAATCTGCTTTTCGACATCCTTAATTTGATTTTCAACATTGGTTACAGTTGATGAGAGATCCTGATTAGAATTATAGACTCTGGCGAGTTCGCTTTTATAATCATTCAAGAAATCACGGACAACGAAAAACGAATTTTTATAGCGCTCAAAAAGATCATTATTATCAACGTTTACTACTTTCGAAACCAGAGCAACCTCTTGTTTTAAGTATTCATTAAAATGCTCTTCGGTTAGCTCTGGGAAAATTTGCGTTACTATAAACTTTGTGGTGGTAAATACATTAGAATCTGACAAATCTTTTGTAGGAGCGATGGATGTCACTCGTAATAATGAGTTGAACACGCCTCTGAAAACCAAATATGAAAGCATCAATGGCGTATCAGAGCTTAATTCCAAATCAAATATTTTGTAACCTTGCTCCGTTTTAATAATATTAAACGGAGTTGCGTCCAGATATTCAGGAGGAAGCTCAGTGTTCCATGTCCAGGAATCCGAATCATTTCCAGTAATCAGTGCTTTACTAATCCAGAGTTTGGCCCATTCAACAACAGTGCTTAGTTGCCATCCGTGTTTATTTATAATACTTACCAAGCTTAACCACAGGCTTTCACCTTGATGGAAAGGCTCTTCGTTAATAAACTCACCAGAGATTTTGTAACTTTCAATCTTATAATTGCCATTAACTTCAAGAAACTTTATTTTCTTCTGACTATCGTTAATTCTGGCATCGGAATAGTACCATGCTAATGTATTATCGCTTTCGTGACTTACCTGTGCGACCGAAGCGATCATCAAAAACGAATTTGACAAATCCGATGCAAGCTCATTATTCCAAATTATTTTAGTTGATTCTTCTAATGAGAATGTATAAGAATCCGGTGCCTGAGCATCCTTATGATGGACTTCGCTTACTAAAGGATAAATTACAGAACTTCGTTTTTGATGTCCATAAGGAGTAATCACCAGAGTAGGAAGCTTATAGTCAGGAAAAGGCAAAAATTCCTCAACGTTGCTAAATCCTACATTTTTCATCATTTGGAGTAGTTCCACTCTACCAAAAGTGCGGACACCATTAATATGATAGGCATTGTTGATACCCACCATTGGTATACCCAAATGATCCTCCTTGGCCCCGGACAAGTACTTCATGCCGAGTTGGTTCTCAATGGCTACAAATAATGAACCATCTGATGTTAATCTCTTCTTGCAGAATGACAAAAGTGATAACTGCCCCTCACTCCCCAAGAAACATTGAGCATATTCAAGGACGCCGATTAACAAGACATAATCAAATTCACCAATATCTGGAATTTTATCGCTAGAACAATTGATTACAGTAACATTTGATAAGTCTTTGCAGCGATTGCGTGTTATTGATGCCCTTCTTTTACTGCCTTCGATGGCAATGACTTCAGCGCCAGCTTCAGCTATGAAACGTGTTATCGCACCACAGCCACATCCAATCTCCAGAACACGCTTACCCTTGAATTTTTTCCCGAAAGGTCTCAGTAAGTTAGATCTTTTTGAAGTTAAATGATATTGTGAAGGCCAGTCTTTTATATACCCAGCGAGCTCCTGCGAAAGCACGGAACAGTCCTGAGCCTTGGTAACGACATCTAAAATATAGTTTTCGTGATAATCGCCGTCATTATAATTGAATTCCTGCTGATCTTTTTCGATCCAGATATTAATTTCAGCATCATAAACAAAATCAGACGATAACAGTACCGTTGAAAGTTTTTCTTTATTCACAGTTAATCGAAGCCTCTAAATTTACCAGACCTAAAAACTCTGGGGTAGGTTCTACTGTAATATGAATTGAATCATATCTCCGATCGTGCGGAACTACCTCTCCTGATGTATCATAGCTGGCAAGGCCTATTGAAATAAAATAGTCGCCCTGGAAAAGGCGCATTGGCATTTCAATATTAACTATATGTGACTTTCCTTCTTCTCCAACTTCAATAAAAGGTATTTCTAATATATTTGTGTTGGTATTATAAATTGTCACCCCCTCTTTGGTTTTAACAGCAAAACCAAATATAGGCCTGAAAATGGTCAAGTTGAATTTAACAAGAAACTTAAGTTTGATACTTCCATTACCCGATACACTGAACGGATAGAGGTGCTCACCTTGAACGATTGAGAAATCCTGAATCTCAGCAGCCCTGTCGCCCCAGCGGAATTCGTTGGAATTGTAATTATTACGTTTTTCGAAGCCATTTTCTTCTAAAGCGACGACAGGCTCAATCTCCTGACTTACATTAAACCTTTCAGTCTGGTCTTTTTCAATCTTGCTGGCTGACTTAAGATGATTATCCTCTTTGCTTCGCTTCGCATTGGATGAGGATGACTTTCCAAAAAGTAGATCGAGATACTTATTAACAATATCTTTTGGAGCACCGTTATCTACAATTGAACCATCGTTAAGTAGTATTGCTTTATCACAGTGGGTAATGATCTGTTCAGTTGCATGGGATACAAAAAGAATTGATGTACCATCATTTTTAAGTTGTTTCAGTCTGGCAAAGCATTTTGCCTGAAACTTAGCATCCCCGACGGCTAATGCCTCATCAACAATTAATATCTCTGGATCAATTTGCGCCTGTACAGCAAATGCAAGACGAACCATCATTCCGCTTGAATAAGTTTTAACAGGGTTATTAATAAAATGCCCAATGTCGGCAAAAGATAAGATATCATCTAACTTAGTATCAATTTCTTCTTTAGTCAGACCTAAGAGTGCACCGTTTAGATAGACATTTTCACGTCCAGTAAAATCGCCATTAAATCCAGCCCCTAATTCAAGTAAGGCAGCGACACGTCCTTGAATATTTACAGATCCTTGGGTAGGGGACAATGTGCCTGCAATAATCTGCAATAGAGTTGACTTACCGGAGCCATTTCGTCCGACCACACCCAGTGTTTCGCCTTTGGGTAAATTAAAACTTATATCCTGAAGCGCCCAAAATTCTTCATGGTATACCCGGGGTACTTTACCAAGTTTACGTTCAATATTAGGTACTATAAATTGCTTGAGTCTTCTGACAGGACTATCGAAGACCTGATAGCATTTGCTAACATCGATTATTTCTAATGCATTATCTTTAGATAACATCAGCAAATCCCTTACGTGTTTTCTGGAACCAGAAGTAACTAAACCATAATATTACTGTTGAGATACAACCATATATTAACAGTCCATTAAAATCAGGCAGCCTACCCCAGATAACAACTTCCCTGGTTTGCTCGATTATGAATGTCAATGGATTGGATAATATGATGACCTGATATTTCTGAGGCACAGAAGAAAGTGGATAAAAAACAGGCGAAAGGAAAAGTATTACCGTAATTAACAACGTTATAAACTGTCCCAAATCCCTGATAAATACGCCCAGCGAAGAAATCAAAAAACTTAAAGCTAATACTAAAATCAATACGGGAATAAATACAACAGGAAGCAATACCGCCGTCCAGTGGATATATCCATTCGCAAAAGTAAATGCCAGTAACAGTACAAAAATGTTGATTAACGCCTGAAAGCATGCAGACAACAAAGCTATTACAGGAAAAGAATCAAGTGGGAAAACAACTTTTTTGACATAATTAGCATTGTTAAGTATTAACGTGGGTGATTTAGTCAGCACCTCGCCAAATATTCCATGCACAATTAGCCCAGCGAAAAGGATAATAGCAAACTGTGCTTTTGACTCATTTGCCGCAGCATTCCCCCAGCGTGCATTAAACACTTCTGAAAACACGAGTGTATATACAGCCAGCATAAAAACAGGGTTTATGAAAGACCAGAAGATGCCCATCACCGACCCTTTATATCTGCTTATAACATCGCGTTTGGTCATTTCGAAAATAATATGTCTATTAATATAGGTATTCTTGCATAACGACCACAGGGATGTATCGTGTTTAGTATTCTGCTGCAAAATTTCACCTTTTAACGAATAAATTTATCTATCCATTATAATTTCTTCAGGATAATGGCAACATATAGACCTAATGTACCTAAAAAAGTTTGTCGGTACATGTCTAATTTCCTGAATACATACAGTCTTTTAAATAAATTACTATTCCTGGCCTCATTAAAGCTATCAAGAATACATTTATTCTCCGGGGTAATATTTACGTCTGTTTTATTCAAAGCGTAAATATTGGAGTCTATCCACTTCTTAAAATGCCCATCCAGAAGACCCGAAATGCGTTTAAACCTGGCCAGCCAGCCTAAATTCGAGCCAACTATATTATTAGTATGTTGCCGATAACTAATAGATGGTTTCGGATCGTAGAAAATATTTCCACCTACAGCTGTAATGACTATATATATCCACCAATCGTGAGATATAATTTCTACATCTCCAGGCGTTTTATTAATGATATTTCTGGCGGCTCGATTCAATACCATCGTATTACCGCCAGCTATACTTTGGATAAGGGCATTTTTAAAAGAAGGAGGTTTACTAAATAGTGGCGACTCACCTAAGTGGAGACAATTTTCATCAACCAACGATGTTCGACCACAATAAACAGATGGAGTATTGCAATCATAACCAGATAGAATAGATACACTCATGGTTAACTTGTTGGGCATCCACTCATCATCCTGATCACAAAAAGCGTAATAGTCGAAATTATCACCGCTCTTTTCAAGTAATGATAAAAAGTTCCAGGCAAATCCCTTGCCTGGACCATTGAATATAACAAAACGCTCACTGCCCAACTTGTCCTGATAAGATCGTAATATATCAAGAGTCCCATCAGTTGAGCCATCATCCGAGACAAACACCGTCCACTCGGTTTCAGTCTGATTTATAATAGAATCAATCTGTTGCCTTATATATTGGCTTCCATTGTAGGAACATAAAAGAACAGCGATGCTTGATGTTTTATCCATTTCAGTCGAAAGTTTCTGCGTTGTTAAGCAATACGCCATCTTTATCTTTGCCAGATAAAGTCATTTCTTCAACTTCAGGCCATTCAATATTTATCTGTGGATCATTCCACAAAATACTTCTCTCAGACTGTGGCGCATAATAATTTGTGGTTTTATAAATAAACTGTACGCGTTCTGATAATGTAATAAAACCGTGAGCAAAACCTTCTGGAATCCAGAGCTGACGATTGTTTTCAGCGCTTAAATGCACACCTACCCACTGTCCGAATGTCTCTGATGAACGTCTGATATCAACAGCCACATCAAATACTTCACCTTCGACGCAACGCACAAGTTTACCCTGCGCATGCGGGTCAAGTTGATAATGCAGACCTCTCAACACGCCTTTTTTGGACATGGAGTGATTGTCCTGAACAAAATCGACATGACGACCAACAGCTTTATCAAAAATTGACTGATTGAAGCTTTCCAGGAAAAATCCGCGATCATCGCCAAACACTTTAGGCTCAATGATCTTCACATCAGCAATTTTAGTATCAATAATGTTCATTATAAACGTCCTTCAACCAGAGCCATCAAGTACTTGCCATAGTCATTTTTGAGATAAGGTTTAGCCAGTTCTGCCACCTGTTCACGATCGATGAATCCCATTCTGTATGCGATTTCTTCCGGGCAGGCAACTTTTAAGCCCTGACGTGACTCAATAGTCTGAATAAAATTGTTTGCTTCCATCAGGCTCTGATGCGTACCGGTATCAAGCCAGGCATGACCGCGCCCCATAATTGATACTGAAAGTTTGCCCTGCTCCATGTAGATACGGTTGATATCCGTAATCTCCAGTTCACCGCGGGGTGACGGTGCAAGGTTTTTTGCCATTTCCACAACACTGTTGTCATAGAAATAAAGACCGGTCACGGCATAGTTGCTGCGTGGATGTTCAGGTTTTTCTACCAGAGAAATGGCTTTACCATCTTTATCAAATTCAACAACGCCATAACGCTCTGGGTCAGTGACGTGATAGGCAAAAACGGTTGCCCCATCATCTTTTAATGATGCCGCTTCAAGTTGCTTGTAGAGATCGTGACCATAGAAAATATTGTCGCCAAGAATCAGTGCGACTGAATCGTCACCAATAAACTCTTCACCAATGATGAAGGCTTGCGCCAGTCCATCCGGACTTGGTTGTACTTTATACTGAATGGAGATGCCCCACTGGGAACCATCACCTAACAGGCTCTCAAAACGCGGTGTGTCCTGCGGCGTACTGATGATCAGGATATCGTTGATCCCTGCCAGCATTAGCGTACTGAGGGGATAGTAAATCATCGGCTTGTCGTAAACTGGCAACAATTGTTTGCTGACTGCCATGGTTACAGGGTAAAGACGCGTTCCAGAACCACCTGCGAGAATAATACCTTTATTCTTTTTCACTATTTCACCTTAATTGGCCAGGCCGCTATTGCGGCCTGCTTCTATTAAATAAGAGTTTCAAGCAACATACGTTCAACGCCGACCGTCCAGTCGGGTAAATTCAGACCAAAGGCCTGTTGAAACTTCTCTGTATTCAGTCTCGAATTAGCAGGTCGCTTAGCCGGCGTAGGGAATGCACTGGTTGGCACAGCATTGATCGCCTGTACTTGCAGTTCGATGCCTTGTGCTTTCGCAAACTCTATCACTTTAGATGCATAAGCATGCCAGGTCGTCTCACCTGCAGCAATGAGATGATAGGTACCAGCAACAGCAGGCTTGTTCAGTGCCACTCTGATTGCATGAGCCGTGCAGTCAGCAATCAACTCCGCGCCAGTAGGCGCGCCAAACTGATCGTTTATCACTGACAGGGATTCCCGATCTTTTGCCAGTTTCAGCATCGTTTTGGCAAAGTTATTGCCTTTAGCTGCGTAGACCCAACTGGTGCGGAAGATGAGATATTTCGTCATATTGCTGACGATGGCCTCCTCCCCTTCCAGCTTCGTCTGTCCGTAGATATTCAGCGGAGCGGTTGCATCATCTTCGCTCCAGGGTCTATCACCTGAACCGTCAAAAACGTAATCTGTTGAGTAGTGAACCAGCCACGCGCCGATTTCCTCAGCTGCCTGTGCCAATGCATCAATAGAGGTTGCATTGACCAGGCGCGCTTTATCTTGCTCAGATTCAGCTTTATCAACAGCAGTGTAAGCCGTGGCATTCACGATCACGGTGGGTCTGAGCTTGCGGACTGTCTCGGCGATGCCAGCAGGATTTTCAAAATCACCACAGTAATCAGTTGATTGACGGTCAACGACAGTCAATTTTCCAAGCGGGGCCAGCGCTCGTTGTAACTCCCAACCCACCTGACCATTTTTACCAAAAAGCAGAATATCCATTAGCTACGTTTCTCGTAGTTTTGTTCAATCCAGTTCTGGTATGCACCACTCTTCACATGCTCAACCCACTGTGAATTGTTTAGGTACCATTCAACCGTTTTCTTCAGACCTGTTTCAAACGTCTCTTCCGGTTTCCAGCCAAGATCTTTCTCAATCTTCGCGGCGTCGATCGCGTAGCGACGGTCATGCCCTGGACGGTCCTGAACGTAAGTGATTTGATCGCTATAAGGTGTCGCTTTTGGACGCAGCTCATCCAGCAGCTCGCAGACTTTCATCACAACATCGAGGTTTTTCTTTTCGTTATGACCGCCGATGTTATAAGTCGTGCCGGTTTTTGCATTTTTCACTACGGTATAGAGCGCGCGCGCGTGATCTTCAACATAAAGCCAGTCACGAATCTGGTCGCCTTTGCCATAGATAGGTAACGGTTTGCCTTCAAGCGCGTTGCTGATAATCAGCGGGATCAGTTTTTCCGGGAAATGGTAAGGACCGTAGTTGTTCGAGCAGTTGGTCACAATCACCGGTAATTTATAGGTGCGGCCCCAGGCGCGAACCAGATGATCGCTGGCTGCCTTGGTTGAAGAGTAAGGGCTGCTGGGTGCATAAGGGGTTTCTTCAGTAAACAGCGGCAGTTCACCGTCCATTTCGTCCGGATGCGGTAAATCGCCATAAACTTCATCTGTAGAGATGTGATGAAAACGGAATGCTGCTTTACGTTCTTCAGGCAATGCGTTCCAGTACTGACGGGTCGCTTCTAACAGTGCGTAGGTGCCAACCACGTTGGTCTGAACAAACTCGGCCGGGCCGGTAATCGAGCGGTCAACATGGCTTTCAGCGGCCAGATGCATAATGGCATCAGGCTGAAATTCATTTAATGCTTCAGTGATAGCCTGGCCGTCGCAGATATCGATCTGCTTAAAGGTGTAGCGTGGATTACCGCTAACCTCTTTCAACGATTCAAGATTGCCTGCATAGGTTAGTTTATCAACGTTAATGACTTCATCATTCGTATTGTTGATAACATGACGCACAACCGCTGAACCGATAAAACCTGCACCACCAGTGATAAGTATCTTCATAACGTGTTTATTCCTGACAAGCTATCTGAGGCATGGGCGCCTGAATAAAAAGCAGACAATCATAGGCGTTTTCAGGGCACGCTACCGCCCCTGGGTTACAGCTCCCACGATGCTGATTATCTTTGACCGAATGAGTGTGCTGACAACATAAACCTGCCAGATGTTCAGCATTCAGTTGATTGATATCACTTTATTAATGAAATTGTTTAAGTGGGTTTATCATTCAACAATCGTAAATTCTATCACTCAGGTATAGCTATTACGAATAAAATGCGATTATGTGACAGGTGTTAGTTCAACTAATGAGCATTTTATCGGGCAGGTGATGGTTGCTGATGCGTCAGAGTGATGCAATCAGAATTTTGAGAAAGGTCTGATGAGATAATTCAAATCAAAGATAAGAAAGGCGAACCTGAGTTCGCCTTTTTGATGTTACCGAAACCCATCCGGGTTCTTGCTCTGCCAGTTCCACGTATCGCGCATCATCTCATCGATGCCGCGCGTCACGCGCCAGTCGAGCGTCGTGTTTGCCAGGGAGGCATCGGCCCAGAACGCAGGCAGGTCGCCGTCACGACGTGGTTTGATTTCGAAAGGAATCGCTTTACCAGACGCCTTCTCAAACGCTTTGATCATCTCCAGCACGGAGAAGCCTTTGCCGCCGCCCAGGTTGAAGGCGGTGTAGCCTTCCACTTTGCTCAGATGATCCAGTGCTTTCAGGTGCCCTTCCGCCAGGTCAACCACGTGGATGTAGTCACGCAGGCAGGTACCGTCTGGCGTATCGTAATCGCCGCCAAACACACCCAGCTTCTCCAGACGACCAATCGCGACCTGTGCAATGTACGGCAGCAGGTTGTTCGGAATGCCGGCCGGATCTTCACCAATTTCGCCTGACTCATGCGCGCCAACCGGGTTGAAGTAACGCAGAGCAATCGATTTAAACTTCGGCTCTGCTTTAGCGAAGTCGCGCATCACGAATTCGGTCATCAGCTTAGACGTGCCGTAAGGACTGGTGGTGCCGCCAATCGGCGTGGTCTCAACGTATGGAACCGGTGCATCTGCGCCATAGACGGTCGCTGATGAGCTGAAGATGAAGTTCCAGACGCCAGCATTACGCATCTCTTCCAGCAGTACCACGGTGCCCGCTACGTTGTTCTCGTAGTACTCCAGCGGCATACGGGTCGATTCACCTACGGCTTTAAGGGCTGCAAAGTGGATAACGGCTGAAATGCTGTTGGAGGCGAACAGGTCACGCAGACAGGCACGGTCACGGATATCGCCTTCAACGAAGGTCGCTTTTTTACCCGCCAGTTTCTCAACGCGGTTAATCGCTTCGCGTGAGGCATTGCAGAGGTTATCCAGAACCACAACATCATCACCGCGCTGCAACAGCGCCAGTACCGTATGGGAGCCGATATACCCTGCTCCACCCGTTACTAAAATTGCCATGTGAGCTCCTTTCAATCTGCCGCGCAGAACGCGGCGAATTTATTACTTTTGTTTTGCGAGGATGGTCTGGATAGCTTCGCGGAAATCACGACCCTGTGCGTTGCTGCGCAGGCCGTAAGAGACAAACGCCTGCATGTAACCGAGTTTACGACCGCAGTCGAAACTGTGACCGGTCAGCAGCGAAACATCAACGGTTTTGTGTTTGCTCAGGCTGGCAATCGCATCGGTCAGCTGGATACGGCCCCAGGCACCTGGCTCAGTGCGTTCCAGTTCCGCCCAGATATCAGCAGAAAGCACATAGCGGCCGACTGCCGCCAGATCGGAGTTCAGTCCGGCAGTATCTTCTGGCTTCTCAACGAAATCGGTAATGGTGCTGATGTCACCAGGGTGATCAATCGGCTCTTCAGTGGTGATCACCGAGTACTCAGTCAGATTGGACGCTGGCATATGCTGCGCCAGGACCTGGCTGTGGCCGGTCTCTTCGAAACGGGCAACCATCGCAGCGAGGTTATAACGCATGTGGTCAGCAGTCGAATCATCCAGCAGGATGTCTGGCAGCACGACCACGAACGGATTATCACCGATCATCGGGCGGGCACAGAGAATCGAGTGGCCCAGGCCCAGCGGCTGCGCCTGGCGCACGTTCATGATGGTTACGCCTGGCGGGCAGATAGACTGCACTTCGCTCAGCAGCTGGCGCTTCACGCGCGCTTCCAGCAGTGCTTCCAGCTCATAGGTGGTGTCGAAGTGGTTTTCTACCGCATTTTTCGATGCATGCGTGACCAGCACAATCTCTTTAATGCCCGCGGCAACACACTCGTCAATGATGTACTGGATCATCGGTTTGTCGACGACAGGCAGCATCTCTTTCGGAATGGCTTTAGTCGCAGGGAGCATATGCATACCGAGGCCCGCAACCGGGATTACTGCTTTAAGCTTGGTCATATTTATTCCGTTTAATAAAATGAAGATGTGGGTCGATTATGCAGGATCGGCCGGAAGAGCAAGTATAATCTTTATCTGAAAAGCGGACAGTAACTCTCTGTCGTAACTTGGAAATTCGGCATTTTGCCCATTGCCAGCGACGACATAAACTGAGTAAAGACAATCAGTAATCGAATATCGCCACTGCGATTTCTCTCCACGGTTACCAGGTGGCTGAGGCCAGCCATAAATGAAAACGGGCGACCCTGAGGTCGCCCGTTGATATATCTGTGCTGTAATCAGAGCCAGCCTTCAAACCACTCCGGCATCACAAACAGATTAAAGTGATTCACCAGCAACATGATGCCGACAAATACCACCGACACCGCCACCCATTGCCGGGCATAAGGAATAAACCGAATGCCAATAACCGGTTTAATGAAGAACGGATGAGCCAGTGCCGAAATCAGGATCTGCGAGATAGAGAGCGTCAGCGCCACATAGAGCACGTTTGGCCAGATAAAGGTGGTCGCCAGCACCGCCAGAACCACAATACTCGCCACAATGTTCCAGTAGAACTCAACATTGGTCCGTCCGTTGGCCTGCGAAATCGCGCCAGTCAGCCCCCCCATTGGTCGCAGCATACCAAACAGCAGCATCAGCGGGATCAGGTGATAGACCTGCTCATGCGATGCGCCATACAGGACACGCACAATGACGGGTGACAGGATGCCAATCGCCAGGTACATCGCGCTGCTGAACAGCATGATCCCCAGCGTGCCCTTCAGGAACAGCTTCTTCAGCTGCTCGGCATCGTGCTGTTTCTCAGCAAAGCGCGGCAGTGCCAGGCGGTTGATCACCGGCGTCACCAGCTTCAGCGGTTGCAGCACCAGCTCTTTCGCCAGCGAGTACACACCCAGCATCTCAGCGCCCATCACTTTACCGACCACCAGGGCATCGGCCTGGGTGCGCAGCTGGTTAATGGTCTGCGAACCAAGCTGATAGCTGCCGTAGCGAATCGCGCCAATGAAGGTCGCTTTGTCAAACTCCCAGGTCGGCCGCCAGGACTTCTCACCCAATGCAATCATGCAGAGGATGCGGGTAAAGGCGTTGATGAACAAGCCAAGAATCGCCGCCGCCACGGTGAGCGAGGTGAACTCCAGCATCGCCACCACACAGAGGAAGGCAAACAGCTTGGTGCCCATCTCAATCTTCGCCAGCGACACCATCCGCTTGGTTTTGATGTAGTGCGCCTGATACTGCGACAGATGCCCCAGCACCAGGAAGTTCAGGCTGGTCAGCATGATCAGACCCACCAGCTCTGGCAGATGATAGAACCAGGAGACCGGGAAGGCGATCAGCAGCATGATCAGACCGGTACATAAGCTGAGTGAGACGTTCACCCAGTAGATGGTGCTCTGCTCACGACGGGTAATGTTCTGGCGATGCACCAGATAACTGCTCATCCCCATATCCTGCAGCACACCCGCCACCGCAAGGATGGCGTTGATGATGGCTAACAGCCCCAGCTCGTGGGTTTCCAGTTTGCGGGCGAGAAAACTTAGCTGTGCAACCTGCAGCACCGCCGAAAAGCAGGTGCTGCCGAACAGCCAAATCGCCTGTGACTTAAATCCACTCACACCAGTTGCTCCAGAATCTGTGCCAGTTCGCCGTAGGCGATATGCTGATTAAATTCAGTCTCAACTTTGTGACGTGCGGCCGCGACGACCGGTGCCACATCCACTTCGCCCTGAGAGAGCTTCAGCAGCGTCTCCGCCAGGGCCTCAGGATCGTCCTCTTCCACCAGCCAGCCTGAAACGTTGTTCTCAATCAGTTCCGGAATGCCGCTGTGGAACGTTGAGACCACCGGCAGGCCGACCGCCATTGCCTCCATCAGTGCGACCGGAATGCCTTCCATGTCCCCATCTGCGGCAGTTTTGGATGGCAACAGGAAAATATCAGCCTCGCTCAGTGCACGACGGATCTCCTCCTGCGGTTTAAAGCCCGGCATGCTAACGCAATCTTCCATTCCCTCGCGGGCGATGAAATCACGCATCATCTCATCCTGATCACCGTTACCGATGATGGTGTACTGAAACTGGCCGCCACGCTGTTTCAGGATGGCGCTGGCTTTAACTGCCACATCCAGCCCTTTCTTCTCGGTCAGACGCGCGACTGAAACGATACGCAGCGGCGTCTGGAACGCCTGACGCGGCTTGAAGTTAAACTTCTCCGGCTCAATACCCATTCGCGTAACGTGAATTTTTTCCGGCGGGCAGCCCATCTCAATCAGTTTGTTCTCCCACAGATGGCTGATAGGCAGCATCAGCTCGCTCTGGCGGAACAGATTCACATAATCAAGTTTGTGCTCTTCCAGAATGTGACGACGCGAAATATCGGCGCCATGAAACACGGTTGCCTGTTTACCCTTGAGCACACCCAGTTCACGCAGTTTGTTCGCCAGCGCACCGGCATAGCCGAAATGTACCAGAAATACATCTGCGGTGAAGGTCTGCTTTGCATTCGCCACAATCGACGGCAGCAGCAGTTTGCTGGACTGTGCACCGTAACGGCGCACATTCAGTGAACGCAGCAGCGACGGCCGGGTCACTTTTGGCAGCACCAGCCTGATGCGCTGGTTCAGCTTATCGACAATTGAAATCTTCTCTTCCGGCAGCAGATAGTGTGTCTTCGCTGCCAGACCATACTCATCAAATGCAGCATGCCGGTTCACTAAATCGCCGGGAAAGACTGAAATTATCTCCACCTCGTAACCGGCATCAATAAAATGGGTCACCTGATTTAGTACGAATGTCTCAGAGGCAACCGGGAAACGCATGGTGAAAAAAGTCAGTTTCATCACATTACCCTAATACTTTGAGAATCTCTTCAGTGATCCGGTTGCCAATTTCCCTTTCATTCGCAACGGCCGTGTCGACCTTAAGCTTGATGTTGTCGTAATCGGCAAGGACCGTTTTGACCTTGTCGATCAGCGAGCCATCCATCAGGCTTTTTACATCGGTTGCCATCTGCGGCAGACCAAGCTGGTTCATCACACCCATCGACTTGTGCTCGTAGTTGATCGCCACAGCCGGGGTGCCAAAATTCATGGAGATAATCGCTGAGTGCAGGCGTGTACCAATGGTCAGATGGCAATGACTCAGCAGGATGCCCAGTTCCAGGTCATTAAACTCATCCATGATGACATGATAATGTTCAGGCTGCGTCACGTGGTCACGCAGAGTCAGTGCAACCATGCGGTCATCTTTGGCATAGCTGTCGATGCCGGTACAGGTGGAGAACGCCACGACCTGATAGCCTTCAGCAATCATGGCATTAATTACCCGACCAAACGCCTCTTCATACTCTTTCTGGGTTACACCAAGACGTTTATCAAACGGCGCCAGTTCACGTACCGTAATCGCAATGGTTTTGCGGCCATCGATAATACCCTGCCAGTAAAGCAGGTTATGGCTCGGATTTTCGACTTCACGCGCACGCACCAGGAAAGCGGTATCCACACCAGCCGCCACTTTAGAGCTGGTCACGCCATCACGCTTCATCAGATCAAGACTGACTGACTCGCGCAGCACCAGGCTGTCGACCCGATCAAAGACAAAATTCGCCAGCGCATTGACGCGCGGGTTCTGGAATGGCCCCACCGAGTGACCGATCAGATAGATCGGCTTTTTCGCCATCAGCGCACAAAGCGCATGGTCAAACTGGGTCACGCCATACAGGTCAACGAAGAACGATCCGCCAACCTGAATAATTGCATCATATTTTGCCAGGCTGTCCGTAAACGCTTTCAGGTGAGGCGGAACAGAGAAAGACTTAAAGATCCCGCCCTTGCCCAGATGCGCCATCATGATATCGGGCATCAGGCGGTTCGCGACTTTACGCTTAAACGAACCGACCAGACCTTTGCCTGACTTGCTGTTGTGCAGATACAGCGCATCCTGCTGAATATCCTGCTGGAGCAGATAACCGGAGCTGGTTGGATAACGGCTAATAACGTCAATGTCTAAATCACTGCGTGCAGACCTCATTGAATCAATCAGTCCACGAAGAATCGCGCCATCCCCGCGATTCCCACAGGTATGGTTACCCACCAATAAAATTTTCATAACAACTCCGAATGAATTTTTTTTAATTCTGAAAGCCGCCCAGATCCGCAATGGGCAAAATGAACTCTGATTAAAGTAATGCTTTACGGGATAACGCACCCAAAGGTAGTACTCCTGTCAAAACCGGCCGCCTCCATTGTGGCGGCCGTGATGCAAGCTGTTACGACTTAATCGCGAAGTAAGGCAGTGCGACCTGTTTACCGTTGATGACCACGGAAACAAACCCTTCCGGCTTACTGGTATCGACCTGTTCGGCAGAGAGCGGACGGGAAGCCATCAGCAGATCGCCCTGTTCGTTGGCACCCACACCTGCTTTACCGTTATGCAGGCTGAAGCGCTGTGGCGCGCGTTTAGTCGCGTCACCCGACGGCGGATTGCCTTTCTCCATTACCGCATTAACCCGCGCGCAGCGTCCGGTAACAAAGCGGTCTTTACCGGTGGTTTTTACCAGCACGACGGCTGACGGCGTCCAGCCTGCCAGTTTGACGAAGAGGCGGACATCAGTGTCATGCTCAGCGACGTAACGTACGTCGACAATCGGACTGCTGCCTTCGGCAGACCAGCTCGCTTCCGACAGCCCTTTCTTGCGCTGCACATGGATCACCGCACGGCCGCCCGTCGTCTTATCACCGATCAGGTTCATCAGCGGTTGATCACCACTGCCGTTGCTGAACTGCGACTGACCGAAAATCTCGACCTCCCACGAATCACCGACCGTCGGTGAGTAGAGGCTGCCGAGATCAAACCAGGTCTCCTGGTTAGTATTGTTCTCTAAACGCCAGCGCGAAGTGATGTAGTTATAATTCAGGCTGCCATCCAGGGCGACACCATAAGATTCAACGCGGGTTGATCCCATCTCCCAGATGTTGAGCAGACGTTCACCCTGCATGGAGTTGTCTATCCAGCTGCCCGACTGCAGGCTGGTCTGACGCATATTCAGGCGGCTGTTATGGGCGATAAGCGGATTCTTACAATCCTCCAGGCTTAGCGCATCGATGATCCACTGGCCGTTGGAGATATCGCCTGGATTTTCACAGTGCTCAATCCAGCCATTGTGAATAATCGACTGGGCGCAGCGCGCCAGGTTAAGAACCTTGCCGCCGCGACAGTGCTGCGCATTGAAGTTTGACAGCTCGATTGCGGTGCTATGATCCCAGTTGCCCTGCTTTTGGCCTGACCAGCCCGACTTAATAACATCACCTGAGCAGCGTGAGGCGTACCACTGATCAATTTTGCAATCGAGGGTATCCTGCAGACTGATGGCGGTGCCGCCGACAGCGTTAAAGCGCAGGCAGGCCCCACGGAAAAATTGTCCGCCAGGACAGGTGTTATGGAAAAAGCCCTGCTGATTCGGGCTTTTATCACTGTTACCGTTAAAAATCAGGTTAGAAAGCTCGACGCGACGGGCATTCATCTCAAAGACGAAATCTGACTTGCCATCCGAGACAATGGTTGTTGCAGGGAAGTACCCGAAGTTAACCATTGCCCCTGAGATGCGGAATAAATTGAGATTCTTATTGCCAAGGTTGCAGGCGGAAACCATAAAGGTGCCGGCCGGGAACTGGACACAGATCTGCTGGTTAGCCTGCTGTGACCACTGGAACATCGCCATAATGGCGGGCGCCGTATCGGTTTTTCCATCGGCAATTGCACCGAAATCAAACAGCGTCAGGCGGTTATAATCATCTACCACGCGGCGCCAGTGAAAGCCCTCACCGGCAAAGTTTACGCCGCCATCATTCTGAGCAGGCTGGAAGCTGCCGACAAACTCGCCGCCGCCGACTTCACGCCCTTCATGCCAGCTTTTAAGCTTAATCTTGGCCCCTTCAAACAGCGGGCGGGTTTTGCGTAACTCTTCTACGGACGGGATCTCACCAATCAGCTGATAACCTGCTGGCTGCGCCAGACGCTGACTGAAATCTGCAGCGCCAGGACGGCTGACATCCGCGATGTTGAACAGTGTCTGACCGTTACTGTCCTCGACAGCCATCGAATGCGAGGGATTGGCAATCAGTGCGGCATTATCCTGAATGAACTGCGCAAAGTTACCTTTGTTCAGTGGGATAGGCTGAGCAATCCCGGAGACTTTACCGCTGGCATCGCGCAGGAAAACCGGGATCTGGTTGCCGGGTTTACTGGCATCCACACCCGCTTTACCAATCCAGAGTTTGCCTTCAAAGCCCTGCCAGAACTGCGGTGGCATCGCGTAGACATTTTCCGGCGTCAGGATAGGCACGTCGCCTTTAGGAATGTCAGTGGCATCAACCGGCTTCAGGGCGATACCGTTACTTTTTGCAGCGTAGCTGGAAAAGGTGCTCACGGAGAGAGCCCCCACCAGAGCGGAGGCGGCGGTCTGTAAAACTTCTCTTCTTTTCATGCATCAATTCCCGTAGTCAATAAGGCCAATGGCCATGGCGGTGTCCCTGAGGCACGTCGCAAGTGAGCGTTTCCAGCTCCGTTTAAACCAATGACAGCCAGCTTTGCTTAATCTGGTTACCGTCGAATTTCAGCGCGGTTTGTTTGGTTTTTTCGCTCATGGCATAGAACAGCGCGTCATCGCTGGCGAGTTGTTCCATGCGCGCCAGAAAGGTGGCTTTATCGTTCATCGGAACCAGGAAACCATCTTCACCATGGTTGATGATCTCCTGTGGTCCGGTCGGGCAGTCATACGCGACCACCGGCAGTGACCAGGATTTTGCTTCCAGCAGCACCAGCGGCAAGCCTTCATAGCGTGAGGTCATCAGCGCCATATCGCTGTCACGATAGTAGTCATTGATATTGCTGACCTTACCGACAAACTTCACGCTGTCGGTGATGCCCAGCACGGCAGCCTGATCGTGCAGTTGCTGACGCAGTTCGCCATCACCGGCAATCACCAGTGTCCAGTCCGGATGGTTGCGTGCGAAGTCGCGCCAGATATCCAGCAACAAATCAAAGCCCTTCTGGTTATCCAGACGTCCCACCGCCAGCGCCTGACGATGACGGGTCTGGCGCTGATAATCTTTGTAAACCACCGGGTTTGGGATTGGCTTGCTGGGAATGCGCCAGCGGCTGAACACCTGATGATCTTTTTCGGTCAGAACAATCACGCGGTCGTAGTAGCGCAGCAGCAGAAACTTGAGGAACTTGATCGGTTTGCTGAAGGAGTTAATGGCGATATGTTCGCAGGCGTAGGCCTTGCCCCGCTTCTTCTTCATTGCCAGCAGATTCCAGAAGGCGAACATCACGCTCAGGCGACCCATGCTGATCAGGAAGACGGTATCGAAACCCTCTTCGTTGATACGGGCTACTGCGCTTTTGATCGGGTTGCTCTGCCCTTCGAAGCTGACGATCTGTTTGACATGTTCAAACGGATAAAAGGTTTTACCGCTGCCTTCCAGCGAGTAGATGGTGACTTCATGTGTTTCGCCAAGACACTCTGACATGAAGTTACAGATGTTCTCGGTGCCTGCATACGAATAAGCATCTTTGATCACCAGGACAATTTTTTTCATGAAACGCTATCCACCTCAAATTTTAAAGACAATCCTGCCGACAGGCTTAACGATGCTTAAGGGTAAATAGCACACCATTCACCATATACCAGGCGTAATAGTAATAGATTTTTAACGGATTGTTTTTATAGATAATTCTTAATAATTCAAGGTGCCACTGGGCTGCTTTGTTCTTATTACGCGAAAGGGAATCGCCTAATTCGTAATAGTTGACCAGAATCGTCTGAATTACGCGCGCCTGCTTATAGCGGGTGAACAATTCATATAAAAAAAGGAAATCTTCGTGGCCTTTGCGCTGGAAGAAAAGACCCTGCGGCGGACGACGGAAACAGACAGAGGAGAAACAGACACGATACTGCTTCTTCACAAAGTTTTCCTGCTGCAGGTAAGGTTTGCCGTAGGTAATATCGTGCTCAGCCTTGCGGGTTTTATAGTGATATTCGGTAATCACGAAATTATCACCCGCCGCAATGGCAGCAACCTGTTGGGTCAGCTTATCCGCATGCCACTCATCGTCGCTGTCGAGAAACGCGATAATCTCTTCAGTTGCCGCGCGCAGTCCCACATTACGGGTCTCTGCTGCGCCCATGTTAACGGCGTTATCCAGAATGGTAATGCGTGGGTCCTGACAATGTTCACGCACAAACGCCAGCGAGTCGTCGGTGGATTTGTCATTGACCAGATAGAGGTGCCAGTCGGTATAGTGCTGATTGATAACCGATTGCACAGCGCGTAATACCGTCTGACGGGCATTATACATAGGCATGACAATGCCAACGGTTCCAACAGAAGTATTCATCTTCAACCCTGAATTAATCGAAAAGAGAGGTGCTCCTGACATCAGGAGCAGAGCGAGGCGCAGTGCGCGTCAGGAGATCGCTTTCTCACCGCCGAAACGTGCTTTGACCTTGTCTTTAACCCGGTTCATAAAATAAGCACGGTTGTCTTTGTTGGTGAGGAAGAAGTAGCGAGCAAAGCTCAGGCTCGCCATCAGCGACTTACCATCCATTTTGTAGCGCAGCGGCAGCTTAAAAGCTTTGTAGGTGTGGATATCACGCGGGGTAAGATGCGGCTTCATGCTATCAAGCCAGAACATCGAGTAGTTCACCGATTCGCCTTTGTGCTTCGAGCCAAATTTCGTGACAAGGTGGTAGTTCGCCAGCGGTGCAGCGATCATCACAAAGTCATAGCCCATGCGATCGGCACGAATGCAGAAATCATAGTCCTGATGACGGATGTAGCGGGTATCGAACTCAATTTTCGCCGCGTCTTCCCGCTTCAGCACGATGGTGCTGGTCTGGATAAAGCCGTAACAGCCGAACAGATACTCAGCGACGGTTTCATTTTTGCCCGGTGGCTGCATTGGCATCACTTTCAGGAACGTGCCGTCCTGATAAATGTTCACCTGGCTGAAAATGACGAAATTCTTTTTGCCCTGGGTTTCCAGCTGAGCAATTTTTTCACTCACCTGCTGCAGTTTATCAGCGGCCCACTCATCATCGGCGTCAAGAAAGCTGACATAATCACCGGTCGCCAGCTCAATACCTTTATTACGCGCACCGGCCCCGTTGAGTTTGACCTCAGAGAGCACCAGATTGATGTCAAGATCCTGGTAGCGTTCACTGCGAACCACATCTGCCAGCGCGGCGGCATCCGCAGATTTATCATCCACGATGATGACTTCAAAATTGCGATACGTCTGCGCTTTAACGCAATCCAGCGTGGTTACAATCGATTCTGACGCATTGTAAGCGGGGATTACGATAGAGAAGCGAATGTCCTTCATTGCCAGCACCTCATTAAAAACATTTCCAATATCAAAGATATAACGTTCGGACGTGGCAGGGTAACCGGTGATGTCCTAAATTGTTGCCGAAGCGTTGGCTGCCTCTTTTTTCTTTTGGCTACTCGTGATGAATGGCTTCTCAACGTAGAGATAAGTCAGTCTGGCGACATAGAATGACGCCACAAAGAACAGAGTGGAAAGCAGGGTATAGAAGAAAAAGTTATGCTGAATCAATGACTCTGGTATCTTTTTGATAAAATAAAGCACGATGCCGTGGATCAGATAGAGGCTATAGCTGACTTCGCCTACCGACATCAGGGTTTTGCTTTCCAGCAGACCAAACAGGGAATTGCCGCTACTGATGATGAAAAACACCACGGCCAACAGGCAGAGGAAAATCAGGTAGTAGAACGTACTGCTGGTAAAGAACAGTGCGATAACAGCCAGAGCAATCGCCAGTGAGGCCGCTAAACCCGAGGAGCGGAATGCCATCCAGCGGTCGCGGTAATGCCATGCCAGATAACCTGTGGCAAAGCCCAGTACCGGACGAGGATCGGTATAGGCGGTGCCCCAGAGGCGCAGCGCTATAGCGATGGCTAAAATCCCGCCAATCGATCCCATAATGAGTAACATCCTGAAGCGACCACCGGTGGCACGATTCAACAGATAGATCACCGGAATCGACAGATAGAGCAGCCATTCCAGTCGCAGCGTCCATTCGACACCGGCATTGATATTGGCCGTCGGAATCGAACCGATATGGTAATTACCGACAAACAGGAACCAGCGCAGACCATCAACCAGCATTGCGCCGCTGGCGACAACGTCACCACTAAACCAGCCAATGACCACGATAAGCAGTGCGGAGAACCAGAACATCGGCACAATGCGTCGCACCCGGGACTTCAGCAATTTGCGTGTGAGTTCAGCGGTGGTCAGCTTGTCATTGTCCAGCCAGCGATAGAACAGAAAAGCAGAGATCATGAAAAACAGGGCAACACCGAACTTACCGGAGTTGGCAAAAAAGTTACCCTGCGACACCCATGCAAAATAGTCTTTATCAAAAATCCACTCATGATCGAGTGAATAGACGTAATGTGCAAAGTGTGAGAAGGCAACAATGCTCGCCAGCAGCGCGCGCAATCCAGAGATACTTTTAATACCGCTGCCGTTATAAACGCCGCGATGGAAAGAAAATAAGCGTAACACCATCAGTGCTATTACTAATGACAGCACCATCATCAATACGTACATATCGCCCTGCTCCTCGGGTTTTAAATAACCGGCTTAGTGAGTCGATTTAAAAACAGCATCAAAATCTTCACTTAATAAGGCGAACGTCTGCTGCGCCTTGATCTCATAAAGATCTTTCGTCGGGTGGATACAGTCCGGTGACATCTGACTACTCCACTCTTTTTGCTGCTTAATCAGCTCATATTGCTTCACGACCGGTACGTGCTGCTGCTGCGCCACCGCATTGATCTGATAAACATAAGGCCAGACGTTCCATTGCTCTGCACGGCCACACAGGGGATTAGGCTGCTGCAGCACCACCTGTTTGCCATGCGCTTTGGCCGTTTTTACCAGATCCGTGAGAATGCGGTTAAAGTCCTGCGGACTTTCCGCGCCATGAGATCGGTTCTTACCCGAAAAGACGCGCGCATCGTTGATGGCATAATTGATCAGAATGATGCTGGCATCCGATTGCGCCATACGCTGTTCCCAGCTCTCCTTGCCGTTAACAAGTTCTGAGATCTGCGCGCCCGGCGAACCATGGTTTTCGATACGGACATCATGGCCATATTTTTCCTGCAGCATCTGCTGCAGATAGGTCATTTCATTCTCTTTACTGATGACGTTACGACCGCCGGAGGAGGTCACACCAGCGGTAGTCGAGTCGCCATACGCGGCGATCACAATCGTGGCCGGGGCATCTGTTGCCTGTACCAGTAACGGCGAGGCAATCAACAGCAGGGGGAGTAATCGAATCATTTTCAGCTCTCGTCTTAGTGAACTAACTTAAATTCACGCGCCACTTCATACCCTACCACCGCCTGTTTAAGCGAAATGGTGTTGTAGTAGAGGTAGTACACCTGGAAGAAGACAAACATCGCAAACATTGCGGGCTTCCAGGCTCTTTTTGACTGATATATCAACAACGTCAGAACTATCGGCTCTACCTGTAGCAGGTAGTTTGAGAGACGAGCGCCCGAGGAGTAGTTGTAGAAAAAGATCCTGATAGCTCCCCCGACCGCAAAGGTGATAATCAGCAGGTAGTTCAGTCGCCAGGCATCATAATTGTCACGCTTCAGGCGGTTCGACAGCATGAAGTAGACAAAAATAAAGACCAGCGCCACGTTTTTCAGGTTCGATACCGAAAAAACACTGCCGGTACTGGCTGTCGCTGCGTTGTCATTATTGTAGCCAGCTGCCCTTTCACCTAATCCACCCAGGTGACCGGCAATTGCTGTAACAAAGCCCATCCCACCGACTTTCGACGCTGGAATACTCAGCACAATAATTGCAATCGGGAACCAGCGACGTTCACGCAGGAACAGGAAAGGAATCAGTGTGACTACCATGACAGCGGTATTGTGACTGATGAATGAGAGAACAAAGAAGCCAAATGCCATCCAGTAACGCTTTATATAAAGCGTCCAGACCACGCCCAGGAAAAATGCCGAGCTAAGACCAAAGCGGATCTGGTTAACATCTTTGTTAATGAAGATATGGGCCGAATAGAGCGCCAGTGCCAGCACCGGATAGGGTGACATCTTTTTGAAGAAGATGGCATTGGTCCCAACCGCCAGGATCGAGAATACAAACAGGAAAATGCTGGCATTGTGCGAAAACAGGCTGGTCAGCCAGGCAATGGCAAAGATCAGCGGCTCATAGCGGAAAAACGCCACGGTGTTTAAGAAGCCGTTAACTTCAATACGCCGGACAAAATCTTCAAAGAAGCTACGGTACTGATAGTCATCCATGCCCGTGCCGAGCCCGCGGATACCGCCGAAAACAATCAGCGTCACGGTCGCGATGCAGAGCAGATAAGTCAGAATATGGGAGGTGCGTTCATCTTTTTTTAGCAGTATTTCAAACAGCGAAAGTAGCAGCAAAAAGCCTGATACATACCAATATGGAGCCATGGTGTGATTCCTTAATTCCACAAGTTTTCATGCCAGCAATACACACGCTTCACCTTCCCGACTGGCTTTGCAGCGAGCCTGAAAAGACGGTCACACATTGCGTGCAGGCAATGCCATGCTGGTGATGAATTCTGTTGAGTGACGCTCGCCATGCGATTTATAGAGGTATCGCTTTTGTGGGTTTGGACAGAATAACCTGTGTAAATTGATGCGTGTCGTCATTCAAAAGGACGATAAAAAGGGGCGGTCAGACCGCCCCCTGGTTATTACTCAATGATCAGCTTTTATTGGGCTTGCTGTAGTCATAAGCGTAATAGTCATAACCATGGCCATACGCATTAGCGGCTTTACGTACCACGGCGTTGAGAATCACACCTTTAATCTCAATACCGTTCTGGGCAAAGCGTTTGAAGCTGACATCCACTTCTTTGGTGGTGTTGGCTTCGAAGCGCGCCACCATCAGTGAGGTACCGGCCAGCTTACCGATAATTGATGCATCGGTGACGGCCAGGATTGGCGGCGTATCGATTAACACCAGGTCGTAGTTCTTGCTCGCCCACTCCAGCAGCTCACCCATGCGACGATGCATCAGCAGCTCAGACGGGTTCGGTGGAACCTGACCACGTGGCAGGAAGTCGAAACCGTACACGCCCTGCTGAATCAGCGCCGGGCTGAACTCCGTTTTACCGGAGAGTACGTTTGACAGGCCTGATTTGTTATCCGCGCCCAGCAGTTCGTGGGTATAACCACGACGCATGTCGCCATCGATAAACAGAACACGCTGACCCGCTTTCGCGACCAGGGTCGCCAGGTTGGCACAGATAAAGGTTTTACCAATACCCGGGCTGGCGCCGGTGATCATCAGAATGTTGTTTTTCGCTTCCATCATGGCGAAGTGCAGACTGGTACGCAGGCTACGAATCGCTTCAATGGAGAGGTCAGTCGGGTTACCCAGCGCCAGCAGCGTTTCGTGCGGATCGGTTTTCACCTTGCTGCCACGACGTGCCAGGGCTTCGGTATCTTTTTTACGCTGCCAGTCAGACAGTGGAACGCTGGCGTAGACATTCATGCCCAGCTCTTCCAGCTGATCCGGGTTCTCGATGCCGTGATGCAGCAGGGCTTTCAGCAGAACCAGACCCATTGACACGATCAGACCAAAAATCAGGCTCGCGGCAATGATCAGCAGCTTCTTCGGTGCTACCGGCGAGTTAGCGGTCTGCGCGCTGTCGATGATGCGGACATCACCTACAGTACTGGCCTTACTGATACTCAGCTCCTGCTGGCGGTTCAGCAGCTGC
The DNA here is from genome assembly GCF_013415305.1 of Pantoea sp. WMus005. Taxonomy (GTDB): domain Bacteria; phylum Pseudomonadota; class Gammaproteobacteria; order Enterobacterales; family Enterobacteriaceae; genus Pantoea; species Pantoea rara. Next base: position 505,223 of record NZ_JACBXU010000001.1, on the reverse strand, counting down.
ATGTAAATCTCCTGACCAGACTGAACGTCACGGGTCAGACGCAGAATTTCCTGCTGGGTCTGCGGCATGCCAGAAATTTTCTTGTTCAGCTGAGCCTGCTCACCTTCCAGCGTTTTGCGTTTTTCAAGCAGTGCGCGGTACGTTGGGTGATCTTTAGTAAACAGCTGAGAAACTTCAGCTTCACGGAAGGTCAGTTCATTCAGCTGACTCTGCACACTGACAGAAGAGTCCAGGGCGGATTTCGCTTCCAGTGACAGGTCTACCGATTCGTTCTGACGACGGAACGTGTTCAGCTTGTTTTCTGCTTCATCCAGCTTGCTGCGAACGGCAGGCAGCTGAGTGCGTAAGAATTCCAGGCTTTTCTCGGCCTGCTCTGACTTGCGCTCAACGTTCTGTAACAGATAGTTGTTCACAATCTGGTTCAGTACTTTGCTGATCTGGTCTGGATCTTCACCCAGATACTCCAGACCCAGAACGCCGGTATCTTTACCTTTGTCTGCCACGGTCAGGTTGGAGAGGACAGAATTAATCGCCTGCAGGTCATTCAGCTTGGTCACGGTGAAGCTGGTGCCTTCATCGGCATGAATCTCGCTCACCAGCATGCTGATGTCGCCATGCGACTCCAGCTGGCCAACTTTACCTTTGAACAACTCATCGCCATTTTTGGAGACGGTGTAGCTGTCCGGACCGGTCACTTCCAGTTCAACGTTACGTTTGTCGATAGTACGTGGGATTTCCAGGCGCGAAATCGCAATACTGGCAGGTTTGTTGCCCATGAGGCGTGACAGACCTTTACCGATAACCGGGAAGTAGTTCTGCTCAACTACGGTATCCAGACCCAGATCGTCAACGGTTTTGCCGATGACCATGCGGGATTCCAGAATCTCGATTTCCGTATCAGAGGCTGGCGTCGGTGGCAGAATGCTGTCAATTTCGTTCAGAACGGTACTGGCATTCTTCTGCTCAACCTGAACTAACGCATCTGCGCTATAAATCGGTGTTGCAAACAGTGTGTAGAGTGTTCCCGCCAGCATGAAAAATGCCGTAACGGCAACAATGATCCAGCGATGATCAATGAGCTGTCCCACAAGATGCGCCAGATCCCATCCATTCGACTCCTCTCCCGGCGCGGTTCTGACCTTATTTTTTATATTCATGGATAATCCCAACTATCGGCTTAATACGTTGACCCACTTCTGGGTAGCGTTTTCCAGTAATCCGTAAATCTCTTCAAAGGCCTCACGGCTTTTTCTGTACGGATCCGCAATTTCTTTCTGATTGAGCCAGTGCCCAAGCAACATGGTTTTGCCACGTGCGGCCGGGTCGATGCGGTTGACCTGTTCAATGTGTCGCTTTTCCATGACCAGAATCAGGTCAGCGCGACGACACATTTCGGATGTCAGCTGCTGCGCCTGATGCCCTTCCAGCGACAGACCCTGTGCAGCCGCGACTTCTGATGCCATCCTGTCGGCCGGGTGGCCGACCAGCGCCCCCAGGCCAGCAGAGCGAACATCTAAATCGGGCAACGCACGTTTAAACAGGCGCTCTCCGGTAGGAGAGCGGCAGATGTTGCCAATGCAAACGACTAACACGGACGTAATCATGGTCAGACCTTAGTTCGACCAGTTGCGGATACGCTGTGCGGCCTGAGTCGCATCGTTGATACCTGCAATGGTTGGTATCAGTTGCGAAATCACACGGTTCCAGCGCGTCAGCGGTGTAGAGGTGACATATACAATGTCATAAGGCTGAAGCTGGAAATCAGTTCCCATCACCATGGATGCCGCATCTTTGGTATTCAACTGATAGATGTTGGCAATCTTGCTGCGATCGGTGCCGTGCAGTGGACGGATAACGAAGACACCGGTGGCGTCAGAGGTAGTCTGATCTATGCCTGCCGCATTGCCCAGCGCTTCCGCCAGCGTCATGCCGCTACGGTCCATTTTCAGGGTTGTCTGCTGCTTCACTTCACCCATCACGAAGATTTTCAGATCGTCGTTACGCGGAACGTAAAGAATATCGCCTGGATAGAGGAGGTGGTTCTGGCTCAGGTCGCCGTTCTGCATCAGTGCCTGCAGAGAGACGCGCTGCTCACGACCGTTGTGCGTCAGCACGACGTTACGCCAGTCAGCATCAGGGGCCAGACCGCCCGCGGCGTTGATCGCATCCAGCACCGTCAACGGTACGTTGGTGATTGGCTGCTGACCTGACGTCGTGACGGAACCCGTAACATAGGTTTTCTGCGATTTGAACGAGGCGATGCTGACATCAACCTGTGGGCTTTCAATGTACTGAGCCAGACGACGCGACACTTCGTCACGCACTTCGCCGACGGTACGGCCCGCTACACGGACACGGCCAATGTAGGGATAGAAGATGGTGCCGTCAGAATGTACCCAGTTACCGGTGTCGCTGGCGCTACGATACTGACCTGCTGGGGTCGTCAGTTCCGGGTGATCCCAGACCGTCACGGTCAGGACATCGCCCACACCGATACGGTATTCGTAGTTCTGAATTTCGTTCTGCAGTGAAGGATTGGTCTGAGCCACCAGTGGCTTAGGACGCATCTTCTCAACCAGTGACGGCGTTAACGGGAAGACGTTGACATATTTGTCGATGTCAAAGTTGCTATCCTGCTGCTCGACGACATCTTTTCCTGATGTAGAAAGGCGAGAACCGGGTTCGATCGTACACCCGACAAGGAATGTGGCGGATACCAGCAAGGGTATCAATTTCATTTTGATTGTAATCATTTAGATCTTCGCTATCAGTTATTTATTGATAGAGGCGAAACCGCCGCTGTGTAAGCGTCCAACAAAAAGTAAATCCTGGCTGACGTCAGCCTTAAGCTCTGAACCTGTCGTTCATTATCCTTGCTCCACTTGTTATAAGTCGTGGCCATCTATCAGGGTCTACCTGGAACGCCTGGCATCATAGCGGACTATGGGTGCACTGCGATATCCCTGATGATGGTCACTATTTAACGACACGCCTGACAACGGCAAAACACCTCTGAGCGCACGTTAGCACGCTCATTTCGACTCACGATTAATAGGCACCGTCGCGTTTTAACACTACGCCCACTGTTTTAAACAGAATGGCGATGTCATTCCACAGTGACCAGTTTTTCACGTACCACGAGTCGAAATAGACGCGGGTTTCATAATCAACGTCATTACGACCGCTGACCTGCCACAATCCCGTCATGCCTGGCTTAGCCATCAGGTAATAATCAACATCACCAGCATAACGACAGAGTTCATCTTCAATGACCGGACGAGGTCCAACCAGACTCATATCACCGCGCACCACGTTCCAGAGCTGCGGGAGCTCATCGAGGCTTGTTTTACGGATGAAGTGACCCACTTTCGTAATACGTGGATCATTTTTGAGTTTGAAATCTTTATCCCATTCCGCACGGGCAACGGGATCGGTGCGCAACACCTCTTCCAGCACTTCTTTAGAATTAATGACCATTGAGCGGAATTTCAGGCATTTGAATTTACGGCCATTCATACCCACACGCTCATGACCATAAATCGGTGGCCCACCATCACGGCCCACCAGGAAGCCCAGCACCAGCAGTGCTGGCATCAGCATCAGGATAATCGAGAACGCACCCACGATATCGAATGCCCGCTTCAGGAAACGCGAGGTGCGTTTCGCCAGGTTATTCTGAACCCGCAGAATCATCACTTCGTGGCTGAAGATATAAGCCATATCGGTACCGTAAAGCGGCACACCACGCAGGGTCGGGATGACAGAGACTGAACGGCAGTTGTGCATCGCCAGCGATTTAAGCCACACATCACGATACTGACTCTGCTCATACTCCACGGCCACAATGAACTGGGTTTCGCTATTGGTCAGGCTCCAGAGCTCCTGCTCGTCGCGCAGCACCGGCACACCGTTCATGATCTCCTGCGGACAGGTTCTGTCAACGTCGTAGAAGGCGATAACGTCAAAACCCATGACCTCTTCACTTTGCAGTGCCTGCCAGGCTTCGTGCGCATTTTTGCTGCTGCCGATAATAATGGTCTGTTTCTTCCACAGCCCTTTTTTATTCAGCAGACGTTTAGACAGCGCGCGGCAGGTCGGAATTAAGATCAGTGCCAGAATCCAGGTCAGTAACCAGACGAAGCGCGACATCTGCCACTGTGACAGTGCGGTAATCGACAGGTCGATGATAGAAAATATAAGAATGGTACGAAAAACTTCTTTTAATTCGAACCAGAAAGGTTTGCGGTAAGTATAGTGACGAAGCCTTACCCAGAACCAGCCAATACAAATTATTGACAGACAGATGTGCGTTGCAATTTGCAGATTCATTTCTTTTTCAGAAATATCTGCCAGCGGCGAACCCGAGTGAAGATTAATTAGCATCATCGCCAGAAATAATGCTGCGTTGAAACAAATTAAGTCTGAACATGCCAGCATTAATTTGGTAATAAGACTTTTAAACGTAAATTCTGTATCGCGCATATTTAACTCTTTTATTTTATTTCCTTAAACCCGCAACGGCTATCGCCTGTTTAATCATTAAGCGATGAAACCTCTCCAGACTGAGCCGTTTCTAAGGGGAGCTCCTGCGGCGTTTACGCCAATGATCTTAACCATGAAACCAGTAATATTGTGATAATTACCAACAGATTACTCTGACTTAACCCCCGCCAGCGATGCTCACTTTATCAACAAAAACGCGATTCGGGCACGCTACCGCCCTTGGCTGTCGCTGCCAATATCGCTGTCATCATTCATAGTGCTCCCCAAAATGCAATGACATAACCGCATTGCATCGCACAGTCGTACATCGACGAATTACGGATTCGTCACATTGCGATTAATGTCGAATAGGTACGCGAATTACGACTCTGGGGCAGAGTTTGCTAACTTGTTGCTATACTAGTTATTACTGGCTTGTTTACAAGCAGGTCCCGCTATCCCTGGACTATTTTAGGAAAAAGACTACCAGCGATTAGTATTGATGCCTGACAGCCAGTGCAATGCTTTCTTCAAAATTAGGATTAATGCCATACTCCGGATGAGATAAATCGCATAAGCGCGGCAGGTGAATATCTCATTCATGATAGAAATTGACTCAGAATACTCTCCCCTGCTCCCTCTGAAGTTAATCAAAGCGTCATAATGATATGTTCACATTTCGCACGAAATATCGCCAGGTTCAGGTCAAAACTCACCTGAGCTGCCATTTGTACGTGGCTTCGCACTCCACTATCATCAGAGAAAACTCAATTTTAGATATTCAGGTGAACAAGACATGCTGGAGGTAATTGCAGATCCCTCGCTATGGGCGGGATTAGTCACGCTAATCGTTCTGGAACTGGTTTTAGGCATCGACAATCTCATTTTTATTGCCATCCTGGTGGAGAAGCTTCCAGGGCCACTTCGGGACCGCGCGCGCGTGATCGGGCTGCTGCTGGCATTATTGTGCCGATTATTGCTGCTGGCATCGCTTTCCTGGCTGGTTACGCTGAAAGAACCCTGGATGACACTGGGGGGACATTCCTTCAGTGCGCGTGATTTATTGCTGCTGTCGGGCGGGATTTTCCTGCTTTTTAAGGCCACCACAGAGCTGAACGCGCGCCTTGAAGGACACGATGAGGAGTCCGGTCAACAAAAAGGCGGCGCTAAATTCTGGCCGGTGGTGGCGCAAATCGTGGTTCTGGATGCCATCTTCTCACTGGATGCGGTCATTACCGCTGTCGGCATGGTGAATGATTTACCGGTCATGATGATTGCGGTCACCATTGCTATTCTGCTGATGCTGCTCGCCAGCAAACCGTTAACCCGTTTCGTGAACAAACACCCTACCATAGTGATCCTCTGCTTAAGTTTCCTGCTGATGATTGGTTTCAGTCTGGTGGCGGAAGGCTTTGGCTTTGTGATCCCCAAAGGGTATCTCTACGCGGCGATCGGTTTCTCGGTTGTGATTGAAGCGCTGAACCAGCTGGCGCACTTCAATCGTCGTCGCGTGCTATCGGCAGGCCGTCCGCTGCGCCAGCGCACGGCCGAAGCGGTGTTACGGATGCTACGTGGCACGGCGGAACCGGCGGAACTGGATGCGAAAACGTCATCACTGATCGCGGACAGCGATGCGAGTATGCTGTTTAACCGGCAGGAGCGCGTCATGATTGCCCGCGTACTGGGCATGGGTCAGCGTCACGTTAATAGCATCATGACCTCACGCCACGACGTCGACCATATCGACCTCAGTGATGATCCGACAGAAATCATGTCGCGCCTTGACCGCAACCAGCACACACGCATCCTGATAACCGAAAACTCCAGCGAACCGCTGGGCGTGGTGCACGTTATCGATCTGCTCCATCAGTCGCTGCATCATAATTCGCTCGATTTACGCGCTCTGATTCGGCAGCCGCTGGTCTTTCCTGAGCGACTGACGCTGCTGCAGGCGCTGGAACAGTTCCGTCAGGCCCACACTCACTTCGCTTTTGTAGTGGATGAGTTTGGTTCAGTGGAAGGCGTGGTGACGCTGAGCGATGTGATGGAAACCATCGCCGGCAATCTGCCGAATGAGGCGGGAGAGATCGATGCACGTTACGATATTCAGATTCAGGGTGAAGGACACTGGATTGCCAATGGTCATATACCATTGGAAGATCTGGCGCTCCATGTGAAATTACCGCTGGATGAACAGCGTGACTATCATACGCTGGCTGGATTACTGATGGATAAACTGCAACACATTCCGCAGGAAGGCGAAGTGCTGCAACTGGGTGATTATCTGCTGCGAACCCTGCAGGTCGAAAATCATCGGGTTCAGAAGGTTGAAATCCTGCTGCAGCCCGAGGGGGATGACGAGGTTTAAGCCATTACCCTCAATGAGGTCATGCGCCCGCTACGGGCGCATGATTTTCTTCAGGTTCTCTTTGTTCCCGCCCTCTTGCTGGCGATCGATCCACTGATTCAGCCGTGACTTCGCCTCACTCTGCAGGCGATTACGCAGAACGTCATCCACCGGCAGGGAGTATTGCAGGCTGTTCCAGTCGCCATACATGCGCAGCGGAATAGGCTGATCCGAGAGCGCTTTCACCAGCGCGTCATCGCCATGCCAGCCACTGATTTTCAGGCCCAGCGTCACATCCAGCTGCTGCTGCACCATATCGACTTTGCCCGCACCCTGCAGGCCCAGATTCTGGCCGTTGCCATTGATATCGCTGAAGCTCAGCACACCTTTATTCAGCGCGACCTGACCGCTGATCGACTCAATACCTTCATCGACGGCTTCCTGGCTGCTGACTTTATCGCTGACCCGCGCTACGGCACGCTGCACCATCTGCTGCAGATTAAGCTGTGCCAGCTTCAGGTTGCTGGCGCTGATGGTCGCCCTGCCCTGCCAGCTGCGCTTCGCCGCTTCAACCGTCAGAGTATTGCCCGACAGTTCGCCGTCGACGCTCAGATTGCCCTGCAGACTTTCTGGCAGCTCGAACGCTTTTAGCAACGGCTGAATGGCAATTAACCGGAGTTGTGGTTTCAGGCTGACCCGCGTCTCAGGCTGACGAATATCGATACTGCCAGGCACCGAGAAAGTGCCATTACCCAGTTTACCGCTGAGGGTATTCAGCGTCATCAGTCCCCGCTGGTTGCTGGCGTTTACGGCGAAATGGGTCATTGAGAGTCCGCGCCATAACGCAGTGTCCGCATTCAGCTTCAGGGCCAGGTCCATATCATTGAGCGGAGAGTCCGCATTAGTGCGTTCGCGTGGCGCAGCAATCACCGGTGAACGCGCCACAGTGGCGTGCTGCACGCCAGGTGCCTCAGAGACAGGTGCGCTGGTGAGTAAATTATCAAGGTTCAGATTGCTGGCTTTCAGGTCCAGCGCCAGCTGTTGCGGCGGCGCAATATGCCCACTGCCCTGCCCGGTCAGCGTGCTGTCATTGGCGGTAAGCTGCAGATTGCTGAAGGAGAACTGCTGGCGATCGCCATTCCATTCGCCCTGCAGGCTCAGCGATCCTTTAATGCCCTGAGCCGGAATATCGGCGCCGGATAAGGTGTAATCAAGCTGCTGCAACTGGCCGCTGAGATGATGCGGATATTGCGCGGCATCGAGCTGCCCTTTGAGATTCAGCATGGCGTTACGCTGGTTGCGCATCAGCGTGGTGCTCAGCGACAGTGTCGCCAGCTTATTCGCGTCCTGTTCCATATTAATGTTGAGGTCGCGGAAATTATATTCGTCACCACCGGGTTGTTGCCAGATCAGCAGACTGTCGGCTACGCGCAGTTTAGCAATATCAAATGACCAGCCGGCAGACGGCGTGGCCGGCTCCGCATCACGTGGCCCCTGCGGGGCATTTCTGGCGCGCTGCGCGCTGCTATCAGGCGTTACCCGCACTATCGCGTTTTTCAGCAACACCTGGCTGACGCTGAGCTGATGGGATAACAGTGGCCAGAGATCGACATCGAGCCGCATGTTTTCCGCTGAAACCAGCGGCTGACTGGCACCCGGCGCAGTGAGACTCATCCGGCCAGCCAGAATACTGAGCTGTGGCCAGACGTGCCAGCGCAGATCGCTGCTGACCTCAAGGTGATAACCACTGCGTTGTTCGACCTCTCGCACCATATAGGCACGAAAGTCGTTGGGATTGACCAGCAGCACCAGCGCGCTCATTCCCGTTACGACCACCACTAAAAGGATGGCCAGCGTGGTTATCACTCTTTTCATTACATCCTCAAATCAGTCTTTATCGATACGGCTGGCATCAGCGCCCTGCTGACCGCGATATTTCGCATCTTCACGCCGGTTGTAAGGACGCGCAGCCGGGCCGGAAAGGGGTTCAAAACTTAGCGCACCAATCAACATACCGGGACGCAGAGCAAGCGGCAGTTTACCTGAATTGTAGAACTCCAGCACGATACGCCCCTGCCAGCCTGGATCAATGCGGTGGGCTGTTACGTGAACCATCAAACCCAGTCGTGCCAGCGATGAACGTCCATCCAGCCAGCCCACCAGATCATCCGGCAGCGTCACGGACTCCAGGGTGACCGCCAGCGCCAGCTCACCCGGATGGAGGAAAAAGGCTTCACCATCAGGCAGCACGATCTCATCACTCATGACCCGATCCAGTGCCGCGCTCACTTCCTGTTTCGGGCCACTCAGATCGATAAAGGCCGCGGTGTGGCCGCTAAAGGTGCGGAACTGATTACCCAGGCGCACATCGACGGTGGCCCCATTAATGCGCTCGACCGGCGGGCGTGGCTCGATGGCCAGTTTGCCATTGTCCAGCCAGGCTTCAATATCGCGATCGCATAATCTCATTGCGGGAACTCCATGACATAAGTGTAGCGAACCGGCGAGAGCGTGGCTGCCGCCGGTCTGCACCACGTCCGGACGGACGTGCGTTATTCAAAAAACTGGTTAATTTTCGCCTTGAGGATATCGATGGCAATACGGTTTTTTCCGCCGCGCGGCACAATGATATCGGCGTACTGTTTTGATGGCTCGATAAATTGCAGGAACATCGGACGCACGGTCTTCTGATACTGGCTCATCACCGAATCCATTGAGCGGCCACGCTCATTGACGTCACGTTTCATACGGCGCATCAGACAGATGTCGAGCGGCGTGTCCACGAAGATAGAGAAGTTGAGTTCCTGGCGCAGACGGGCATCGGTTAACAGCAGGATGCCTTCAAGGATAATGACCTTTTTTGCCTTCAGGTATTGCGTTTGCTGGGTGCGGGTGTGTTCCACATAGCTGTAGACCGGCAGCTCAATATCCTGCCCGGCTTTCACCGCCTGCAGGTGCTGCAACAGCAAATCATGATCCATCGCACTGGGATGGTCATAATTGGTTTTAACCCTCTCTTCCATGGTGAGGTGACTTTGATCTTTGTAATAAGCATCTTCCGGGATAACCCCGATGTGCTCGTCACCTACCTGATCACGGATTTCACGATAGAGCGTGCTGGCAATTAAACTTTTACCGGATGCGGAAGCGCCGGCAATGCCTACAATCACGCACTGATGAGACTTGTCAGTCATACTTTTTTAAGACCTGATAACTGGAGCCTGCCACTGGTCACACATTACGCGGGCAGCGGACGGGCCGAAATGGAGAGGGTGTGTTCGCGCTAAGTATAGGGATTTCGGCCTTTTGATGCCAGAAAAATGGCGCGGCTGTCTTTTCAGACTTTCTCCTTTGGACGCCACTCATTTCACCGATAAACTAACGGCACACCATACTATAAAAAAAATGGCCTGCGCGGCGCGCTGTTCAGACAACGCGTGTCGCAAACGTTCCGACCGAATGATGCATCAGGAGTGGTATGCACTGGAAGACTTTGACCTATTTTGGCGACAGCATGCTGTTGATTCCGACAGCGGTGATTATTGCGCTGATTTTGCCGTGGAAAAGTGACAATCGTCATACGGTCTTTTACTGGATTCTGGCCTTTGGCCTGGCTGGCCTCACCGTCAGCCTCTCTAAAATTCTGTTCCTGGGGTTTGGCATCGGCAGTGCACGCTTTAATTTTACCGGGTTCAGCGGTCATAGCGCCATGTCCGCCACGCTGTGGCCAGTGATGCTGTGGCTGATTTCCGGGCGATGGTCGGCCAGGTGGCGCATTGCGGCGATCGGCGTCGGTTACCTGATTCCGCTGATGGTCGGTTTCTCGCGCCTGGTCATTCACGCGCACTCAAAAAGTGAAGTTGTCACCGGTCTGCTGCTGGGCTTCACGCTGAGCACCGCGTTTCTGATCTCTCAGCGCCGCACCTCACTCAAAGGCTTCAGCTGGCCGCAGGTCGGCGCTGCGCTGTTAGTGCCGTTTGTATTGATGGGTCATGGTCGTGTTGCCACCACGCAGCAGTTCCTGGAACGTTTCTCTGCCAGCCTCGCCGGGATGGAGAAGCCTTATACCCGCGCCGACCTTTTTCGTCAGTAATCAACATACTGGCAATCAATCTTAGCCTGCCCGTCAATTCACCGAATAACGGGCAATATTGATTTCACCCCGTTTTTCTTTGCCGGATGTGCTAGCATTCAGTCAGAGAATGACTGGTGCCTGATTCGCCGTTGCGGAGCGTCGCACCCTGCCGGAAGTCCGCATGACGATAGAGATCCTGTCCCCGCAAAATAGTTCGCCAAACCGCTGGCTCTCAGCGCTGATCATTGGCTGCGTCGTGTTTATCCTGACCCTGTTCTGTCTTGAACTGATCGTCGTCAGCGGGAAAATCTCCCCGCTCTGGTTCCCGACCACCTTAATGACCGTGGTCGTTTTCCGCTGTCCATCACGACAGTTACCGCTGCTGCTGACCGCCTGCGTGCTGGGCACCGCCGGGGCTAACGCCATCATGATCGGGCCGGCCCTCTCAAATATTAAATTCGCCCTGCTCAATCTTATCCAGGCTGGTGTGGGTGGCATGCTGCTGCGCGTCCTGCTGGATCGTCGTGCTCCGCTGAATTCGCTCAGCGACTGGGCCAGGATGGTGCTGTCGGTGGGCATTGTCACGCCGGTGCTCGGCGGTCTGCTGGCGCTCTGGACACTGCAGGTCCGCGGTCACGCGTCGTTTCCCTTCTTTTATACCTGGGTGATCTCCGAGATCATCGGCATGCTGGTGTTAGGTCCGATGTTGCTGCTGCTGCCCTGGCCGCTTCGTCGCTCGCATTTCAGCGATCTGCACCTGGCGGAATCCCTGCTGACACTGCTGCTCACCCTCGGGGCCAGTTATCTGGCGCTGCGCTTTTTGCCGTGGCCTTTTACCTTTATTGTGGTGATCCTTTTCTGGTGCGCGGTCCGCCTGCCCAAACTGCAGGCATTTGTACTGTTCTTTATTAACGCCAGTTTTATCTCGGTTCTGCTCGCCGTTGACCTGGTCAGTGTGGTTAACAACAACACCGTGCTGGGACCGGTCTCCAGCTGGTTGCCGTTTCTGCTGGTATTGATCCCCAGCCACATTATGTCGCTGGTGATGGATGCGTTCCGGCGTGAAAAGCTCCACATTACCGACAGCGAAACCCGCTTCCGTCACGCTATGGAGTACTCTGCGATCGGCATGGCGCTGGTCGCACCGCAGGGCAAATGGCTGCAGGTCAACCGTTCGCTGTGCCAGATTCTGGGCTACCCCGACGAGGAGCTCAAGCGAATGAATTTTCAACAGATTACCCATCCCGACGATCTCAGCCTTGACCTGCAACATGCGAATCGGTTGCTGGAGGGGGAGATCGATACCTATACCTTAGAGAAGCGTTATTTCCGTAAAGATGGTGAGATTGTCTGGGCAAGACTGACGGTGTCGCTGGTCCGCGATGGCAGCCAGGCGCCGCTGTACTTTATTGCGCAGATTATCGATATCTCTGAGCTGAAGCAGAGCGAGCAGGTGAATCGCAGGCTGATGGAGCGCATTACGCTGGCCAACGAAGCGGGGGGCATCGGTGTCTGGGAATGGAACCTGCTGACCGGTGAGATGTTATGGGACAAACGCATGTACGCCCTGTTTAGCCTTGCTCCTCATGAGTCGCCCAGCTATGACCTTTGGATCCATTTGCTGCATCCCGCCGATCGCGAACACGTCGCGCTGACAGTGCAGCAGGCAATTGAGCTGCGCAGCGCTTTTCATATGGAGTATCGCGTGGTCAATGCCGAGGGGCAGCGCTGGGTTCGTACCCAGGCTAACCGGCTACTGAGTAAAGAAGGTCGGATTGAGCGCATGCTGGGCATCTGCCAGGACATCACGCCGCTCCGCAAGCTGAATGAAGCGCTGTTTCAGGAGAAGGAGCGCATGGCCATCACCCTGGATTCGATCGGCGAAGCGGTGATCAGCACCGACAAAGAGATGCGCGTAGCCTTTATGAACCCGGTAGCGGAGAAGATGAGTGGCTTGTCACAGGAGCAGGCCGCTGGCCAGTCGCTGAGTGAGCTGCTGCACATTACTCAGGGGCGTAACGGCCCCGAGGTAGAGAATCTGCTGTTATGCCAGCTGCCGCCGGAAAAAATCACCCCCAGCCTGGCGGATGATCTGGTGCTGCACACCCCGGATGGCGGTCACATCGACATTCACTACAGCATCACGCCACTGCGTTCGGAAGCCGGTCTGGAACAGGGTGCCGTCATGGTCATTCAGGATGTGAGTGAGTCACGCAAGCTGATGAAGCGCCTGAGCTACAGCGCGCTGCATGACACCCTGACGCGCCTGCCTAACCGGGCCAGCTTTGAGCTTCAGCTTAAGCGTCTGCTGTTTGATGCCGCTGAACATCAGCATCAGCATGTGCTGGTGTTTATCGACCTCGACAAGTTTAAAGCCGTCAACGACAGCGCGGGTCATGCTGCTGGCGATGCGCTCCTGCGCGAACTCTCCGATCTGATGCAGCATCATCTGCGCAGCAGCGATTTCCTGGCCCGACTGGGTGGCGATGAGTTTGCGCTGCTGATGCCCGATTGCGATGTCGATCAGGCACATGACGTGGTGCAACGCATTGTCGCCGCAGTAAACGATTACCGTTTTCAGTGGCTGGGTCGCCTCTATCATGTGGGCGCCAGCGCCGGTGTGACACAGATTTCGCCAGAAAACTGTCAGAGCAGCGACGTGCTTTCGCAGGCGGATATCGCCTGTTACAACGCCAAACGTAGCGGACGCGGGCGGCTGATGATTTACGAACAGCATCGCTTACCGCTGCCGGGCACGCATCAGGATATGGATGCTGCAATGATTGATGCGCTGCAGATCGAACTGCCCGCCTGGGCCGTTGCGCCGCCAAACACGCCGCAGTCGGCTTTTATCTGGCTGCTTGATGTGCAGCTGTTAACCGCAGACGGGTTGCTGTTAGATGAGACGCTGCTGCGCAATAACCTGCCCGATGAAACGCTGCTGAGACGCCGTCTCGATAACAATATTCTTGAGGCTTTTTTCCGCCACGATGTGGAAAAGCTAAATCAAAAAGGCATTCCGGTGATTCTGCCGCTCAATGCTGAGCTACTGAATGATGCCGCCTTTGTGCAGCAGCTCTGTCAGCGCTTTATCGCCGCCGGTCTTTCCGAAAGCCACTGTGGTTTCGCTTTCCCTGCCGCCAGTGTGCTGAGCAAGGGTGATCAGTGCTATGCCGCGCTGCTGCAACTGCGTCAGTGTGGCTGCCGCATCGTATTGCATAATTTTGGCCGTAACCTGGATGCCTTTAATCTGTTGAGTGACGAGATGGTCGATTATCTGTTGCTGGCACCGGAGCTGGTCGCCAACGTGCACAATAATCTGATGGATGAGATGCTGCTGACCATCATTCAGGGCCAGGCAACGCAGCGCAATATTTCGGTGCTTGCCGGTCCGGTTACGGTGCCTGCTTTGTTGAGTACGCTGGAAAACCTGAATGTCGATGGTGTCTGGGGCAGTGCCGTGGCTGAACGTCAGCCGTTGCGCTCCCTTGCTGAAGATCGCATCTTCGCCATACGTTAATTCCCTCTTTGCCCGCTTGCTACCCTGCTGAAGCTGCGCTAAAGTCGCCCCCTTTTTTCCGGCATGGGGGCGAAAATGTTCATAGGATTCGATTACGGCACGGCTAACTGTTCTATTGCAGTCAGCGAAAATGGCACGCCACGTCTGTTAACGCTGGAAAATGATCAGCGCCTGTTGCCGTCGATGATCTGTGCGCCGACCCGCGAGTCGATCAGCGAATGGCTCTATCGTCATCATCAGGTGGCGACACCGGACAGCGAAACCACGGCGCTGCTGCAGCGTGCGCTACGTTACAACCGCGAAGAAGATATCGACGTCCAGCCCAACAGTGTGCAGTTTGGCCTTACCGCGCTGCAGCACTATATGGTCGATCCCGAAGATGTCTGGTTCGTTAAATCCCCCAAATCCTTCCTCGGTGCCACTGGTCTTAAGCCCCAACAGATCGCTCTGTTTGAAGATCTGGTCTGCGCCATGATGCTGCACATCCGCCAGCAGGGCGAAAGCCAGCTTGATCACACTATCGATCAGGCAGTGATCGGACGACCGGTAAACTTCCAGGGCTTAGGCAGCGAAGAGTCTAACCAGCAGGCTGAAGGCATCCTGCTGCGGGCCGCGCATCGTGCCGGATTCCGCGACGTGGAGTTTCAGTTTGAGCCGGTGGCTGCGGGACTCGATTTTGAAGCGACGCTGAAGCAGGAGACACGGGTTCTGGTGGTAGATATCGGCGGCGGTACCACCGACTGCTCGATGTTGCTGATGGGACCAAAGTGGCGTGATAAGGCGGACCGTCGCGAAAGCCTGTTGGGCCACAGCGGTTGCCGCGTCGGCGGAAACGACCTGGATATTATGCTGACGTTTAAGACCCTGATGCCGTTACTCGGTCTGGGCGGTAATACCCAGAAAGGCACCGCCCTGCCTGCCCTGCCGTGGTGGAACGCCATTGCCATTAACGATGTTCCGGCGCAGAGCGATTTCTACAGTCCGGCCTGCGGAAAGTGGCTGCGGGATTTAGTGCGGGATGCGGAACAGGGTGATGTGGTCGCTCGCCTGCTGAAAGTGTGGCAGCAGAAGCTCAGTTATCGCCTGGTGCGGGCAGCGGAAGAGAGCAAGATTGCGCTGTCAGCCAGCCCGGCGCATACCGCCTCTCTCGACTTTATTGCCGCTGCTTTAGAGACAGAAATTGGTGTGGAGCAGCTGCAGGATGCCATCAGTCAGCCGCTGGAGAAAATTCTGGAGCAGGTGCAGCTGGCTTTGGCCACCAGCCAGATTAAACCGGATGTTATCTACCTGACCGGCGGCAGTGCGCGTTCACCGTTACTGCGCGCGGCACTGCAGCAGACGCTGCCGGACACGCCGATTGCAGGCGGCGATGATTTCGCCTCCGTCACCGCAGGGCTGGCCCGCTGGGCGGAAGTGATGTTCCGCTAGGCTGGCACTGTAATACCCAAAACGACACCTGAGGGTGTCGTTTTTGTTTGCGGATAACAGAGAGCAGGCTCAGGGAGCATACGCCTTTCGCAAAGACGCAAAACCCGCCATCCATGGCGGGCTCAGCGCGGGCCATCCCTGGCCCGCTATGCTTTGTTACTGGCGTATGCTCCCATCGCTTTACGTCTGAGAGTCGTCTGTTCAGGTGCTGTTTTTATTGAGAATCAGAAGGCGATATTGGCGCTGATACCACCGATAAATGCATCCTTCACTTCGCTCACCGCGCCTGGCGCAACCACATACTGCAGGTTAGGTCGCAGTGACATCCAGTTAGTTACTTTAGCGTTGTAGTAAACCTCATAGTTGTACTCTGAACCTTCCTGAATTGGCAGATAGGTCGGGCTGTCAAAGCGGCTCTCACCATTAGCCTGATTCTGCTGACGCAGTGAGCGGGTATAGTCGCTGTTCACATGAATTCGCGACGCGCCCACGCCGATCTCATCCTGAGGGCGGGCATCAAACGGTCCTGTCCAGGTAAAGGCGATAGACTGGTAGTTGTCGGTCTTCGAGGTCTTGTGATCGTTCATCACTGCCTGAACACGCACGCCCAGACCGCGATTCACATCGCCATCCTGCGCGGTGAGCTGTTGCTGTAACAGCAGATAGCCACCATAGGAATGCGCCTGATCCTGATAGCCGCCGTTACGCCAGCTGCCGTAGACATCGCCATCCACCGACGAATAGTAATAACCGATGCGGTAATTACCCGGTAATTTCTCCGGCCCGAAGGTTGGTTTCCAGCCCAGTTCGACCGGCACCAGATTGCCCTCGGAATTGCTGGTATCCAGACGGAAGCCATCACCGCGATCGTAGTTAGCGCGGTTCTGATTATAGAAACCGACCTGGAAGAAGACGTCCGGGCTGATATTGAACTTAACCCGACCGCCCCACTGCGATACCGGCCAGTTGAACCAGCGGTCTCCGCGCCAGTTCCCCGCCTGCCCGCTACCCAGCGCCAGGTTCTGGAACAGATTGCCGTCGAAGTTATCGAAGTCTTCTCCCACTGTCACGCGTCCGGCTTTCAGATCGACCACATCGTTAAACAGCCCTTTGCGCAACCAGAACTGCGTCAGACGCCAGGTCTGGCCGCGACCATAAACCTCCTGCACCGAGGAGAGCATCCCGGTGCGTTGATCGGCGACCTGATCAGACAGATTCTGTCCGTTTCGACTGGTCACGGTCATCTGGAACTCGGCATCCTGCCAGTCCAGCAGCTTCTGCAAATCAAAATTGGTCCCAAACGTCCACTGATCGCTGTAGCGCATGGTGGTGTTGGTATTGGCACCGCCGCCTAAGTTAGCGGCGCTCTCCAGGGTGTAGTTAACGTCAAACTTAATGCCGTCATCCTGCAATTGCGTTCGGTAGCCGCCCCAGTCACCAAACATCCATTCGGAGTCCGGACTCAGGGCGTCAGCGGCGAGCGCCTGTGAGGAAAACATGGCCAGAATCAGGGTACCGGATGCCACACGGGCAGCGGAAAAGACAGGGGCTTTTCTGTTTTTCATCTTGCTTATTCTTATGTGTTAAGGAAAGTGACGCGCAGAGGATAGTGCTGGATAGCCTCTGTTTTTTATAAAAATGTGCGCACCATTACCCGTAACATCCGTTTATTAAAGCAAGTGTGATCGGGATCTCTGAATGGTTATTCTCTGAGCAGAGATGCGTTCTTTTAACAGACACAACGTTAAAGGGGGCGCCAGCGCCCCCTTTAATTAACGGCTTGCCTGATTCAGCTGATCAATCTGCGCCGGGGTGAGCGTCAGATGCATTGCATCCGTCAGATCGTCGAGCTGTTTAAGCGAAGTCGCACTGACAATCGGGGCGGTGATACCGGGACGGGCAATCAGCCATGCCAGGGCCACCTGAGTCGGCGTCACCTGATGCGCTTCACTGATCACGTCCAGCGCATCCAGAATCCGCAAACCGCGTGAGTTAAGGTACTTCTCAACCACGCCCTGGCCGCGTGCGCTTTTACCGGCATCTGCTGCATCGCGGTATTTGCCACTGAGAAAACCGCTGGCAAGAGAATAGTAGTTGATAACGCCTAAGCCGTGCGCTCTGACCACCGACTCCAGCTCAGCCTCATAAGGCTGGCGGTCATACAGATTATATTCCGGCTGCAGGGTTTCGTACCGCGCCAGCCCCTGCGACTCACTGACCTTCAGCGCCTCCTGCAGCCGTGCCGCGCTGTAATTCGACGCGCCAATGGCCCGCACTTTTCCCTCGCGGATAAGGCTGTCAAAGGCGCTCAGCGTTTCCGCCAGTGGCGTATCCTGATCGTCACGGTGCGCCTGATAGAGGTCGATATAGTCGGTCTGTAACCGGCGCAGTGAATCTTCGACTGCCTGACGGATATATTGCGGTTTCAGCCCGGTCTTCTCCGGAGACAGCTCCATACCAACTTTGGTTGCCAGCACAATCTGGTCGCGTTTGCCGCTTTTCTTCAGCCACTCACCCATAATTGTCTCTGACTCCCCGCCTTTATTACCCGGTGCCCAGCGGGAATAGACGTCGGCGGTATCGATAAACCACAGCCCTCGCTCCACCAGCGCATCCAGCAGAGAGAACGAGGTGGATTGATCCACTGTCCAGCCAAACACATTGCCGCCAAACGTCAGTAACGGCACCGTAATACCACTGTCACCCAACTGCCGGGTTTGATTCTGACTCATTATCTGCTCCTTATTTGCCTCAAAAACTGCCTGTCTCTCAGCATAGCAAAGTGATTTCACGGCTTTATGACGATTGTGCTGCGATTAATGTAAGAACAGGCATAATTACCCGACCCTGACAGATATTCCTTATTTCCTTCAATTTCTGCCTGTCAGAGGCGACTACACTCTGTCGTTTGCAGGCTCCCCATTTGATGCCTGCGCCTGGGACTACGTCACTGCTGGAGAGCATCAACAATCATGAGCACCCGACATCCTGTTATGAAAAAAACCCTGATCGTGCTGGCCCTGATCGCTGTGGCCGCGGGCGGCTACTATGCCTGGCAGCGCCACGCCCAGCCGCAGAGCAGCAGCCAGACAGATTCGCCCGCGCCACGTGGCGGCAAAGGCGGAGACGGTGCTCGTCGGCTACTCGCGCCGGTGCAGGCTGCGACCGCCACCCGTCAGAGCGTGCCGCAATACCTCAGCGGGCTGGGTACGGTGACGGCCGCGAACACGGCCACGGTACGCAGCCGGGTCAATGGCGATTTACTGGCGATCCACTTCACTGAAGGCCAGCAGGTCAACGCGGGCGATCTGCTGGCAGAAGTCGACCCACGGCCTTATCAGGTGGCGTTAACCCAGGCTCAGGGCCAGCTGGCGAAAGATCAGGCGACGCTGGCCAACGCCCGTCGCGACCTGGCGCGCTTCGAGAAGCTGGCAAAAACCTCTCTGGTGTCGCAACAGGAGCTGGATACCCAGCGCTCACTGGTCAGCGAAACGCTCGGCACCCTGAAAGCCGATGAAGGGGGTGTCGCCAGTGCGCAGCTTAATCTGACTTACAGCCGCATCACCGCGCCGATTGCGGGTCGTGTCGGCCTGAAACAGGTGGATGTCGGTAACTACGTCACCAGTGGTGACACCACCGGCATCGTGGTGATCACCCAGACGCATCCGATTGATGTGGTCTTTACCCTGGCGGAGAACAGCATCAGCGCCATTCTCACGGCGCAGAAAAGCGGCCAGTCACTGCTGGTGGAGGCCTGGGATCGCAGTAATCAGAATCTGATCGCCAGCGGCAAACTGCTGAGCCTCGATAACCAGATTGATGTCACCACCGGCACCATCAAAATTAAAGCGCGGTTTGATAATCAGGACGACACGCTGTTTCCCAATCAGTTCGTGAATGTGCGACTCAAGGTCAACACCCTGCAGGATGCGGTTGTGATCCCGCCTGCTGCATTGCAGATGGGCAACGAGGGCCACTTTGTCTGGGTGGTGAACAGTGACAACAAGGTCAGCAAGAAAAGTGTGGTGGCTGGACTGCAGGATAGTGAGAAAGTGGTGGTCAGCGCCGGTCTGGAGGCAGGCGAACGCGTGGTGACCGATGGTCTGGATCGCCTGACCGAAGGCGCGAAAGTAGAGATAGTCGCGCCGCAGAGCAACGCACCGCGCGCCACCCGCGCCACTCTGCCGTCAAAAGGAGAGCGTGAGTAATGCAGGTCATGCCTCCCGATCACAGTGGCGGGCCGTCACGCCAGTTTATTCTGCGTCCGGTCGCCACGACGCTGTTGATGATTGCGATTTTGCTGGCCGGTGTGCTGGGCTACCGCTTTCTGCCGGTCTCGGCGCTGCCGGAAGTCGACTATCCGACCATCCAGGTGGTCACGCTCTATCCGGGTGCCAGCCCGGATGTGGTCACCTCTTCCATTACCGCCCCGCTTGAGCGTCAGTTTGGTCAGATGTCGGGTCTGAAACAGATGGCGTCGCAAAGCGCCGGCGGGGCCTCGGTGGTGACGCTGCAGTTTCAGCTGACGCTGCCGCTGGATGTGGCCGAGCAGGAGGTGCAGGCAGCCATTAACTCTGCCACTAACCTGCTGCCAGACGACCTGCCCAATCCGCCGGTCTACAGCAAAGTCAACCCTGCCGACCCGCCGATCATGACGCTGGCTGTGACTACGCGCAGCATGCCGCTGACGCAGGTTCAGGACATGGTAGAAACGCGTGTCGCCCAGAAAATTTCGCAGGTCAGTGGTGTCGGGCTGGTTACTCTTTCAGGCGGTCAGCGTCCGGCGGTGCGGGTAAAAATGAATGCACAGGCGCTGGCGGCATTAGGTCTGACCAGCGAAACGGTGCGAACCGCGATCAGCAATGCCAACGTCAATTCGGCTAAAGGCAGCCTGGATGGTCCGACCCGCTCTATCACCCTGTCAGCCAATGACCAGATGAAGTCTGCGGAGGATTATCGCCAGCTGATTATCAGCTACAAAAATGGTGCGCCGGTGCGTCTGGGTGATGTGGCGACCATCGAACAGGGCGCCGAAAACAGCTGGCTCGGTGCCTGGGCTAACCGCGATGCGGCGATTGTGCTCAACGTTCAGCGTCAGCCTGGCGCCAATATTATCGCCACGGCAGATAACATCCGCGCCATGTTGCCCGCACTGACCGCTGCTTTGCCGAAGTCGGTAGACGTTAAACTGCTTACCGATCGTACCACCAATATTCGCGCCTCAGTCAATGACACGCAGTTTGAGCTGATACTGGCAATGGCGCTGGTGGTGATGATTATCTATCTGTTCCTGCGCAACGTGCCCGCCACGCTGATTCCGGCCGTGGCAGTGCCGCTGTCGCTGATCGGCACCTTTGCGGCAATGTACTTCCTCGGCTTTTCAATTAATAACCTGACGCTGATGGCGCTGACCATTGCCACCGGCTTTGTGGTCGATGATGCCATCGTGGTGATTGAGAACATCTCGCGCTACATCGAAAAAGGGGAAAAGCCGCTGACCGCCGCGCTGAAAGGTGCCGGCGAGATCGGCTTTACCATTATCTCCCTCACCTTCTCGCTGATTGCCGTGCTGATCCCGCTGCTGTTTATGGGCGACGTGATTGGCCGCCTGTTCCGGGAATTTGCGGTCACGCTGGCAGTGGCGATTCTGATTTCCGCGGTGGTCTCACTGACTCTGACGCCGATGATGTGTGCCCGGATGCTCAGTGCAGAGTCGCTGCGCAAACAGAACCGCTTTTCGCGTGCCAGCGAAGCGATGTTTGATCGTATCGTGGCCGCCTATGGCCGGGGTCTGAAACGGGTGCTGAATCATCCCTGGCTGACGCTGTCGGTCGCACTTGGCACCCTGGTGCTGACGTTGCTGCTGTGGATGGTGATCCCCAAAGGCTTTTTCCCGCAGCAGGACAACAGCATTATTCAGGGTACGCTGCAGGCACCGCAGTCGGTCTCCTACGCCAGCATGGCGCAGCGAACCCGCGACGTTGCCTCCATCATCATGAAAGATCCAGCAGTGGAGAGCATGACCTCGTTTGTTGGCGTGGATGGCACCAATGCCTCGCTGAACAGTGCGCGGCTGCAGATCAACCTCAAGCCGCTGGATCAACGCGAAGACCGCATTCCGGCCATTCAGCAGCGCCTTCAGCAGCAAGTCAGCCAGTTACCGGGCGTGCAGCTGTGGCTGCAGGCGGTGCAGGATCTCACCATTGATACCCAGGCGAGCCGTACGCCCTACCAGTTCACGCTCCAGTCGGGTTCACTGTCTTCGCTCAGTACCTGGGTTCCGGCGTTGCTGACCCGACTCAGCACCCTGCCACAGCTGCGCGATGTCAGCAGTGACTGGCAGGATCAGGGACTGGAAGCCTATGTCAACGTTGACCGCGACAGCGCCAGCCGCCTCGGCATCAGCATGGCTGACGTCGATAACGCGCTTTACAACGCGTTTGGTCAGCGGCTCATCTCCACCATCTACACCCAGGCGAATCAGTATCGTGTGGTGCTGGAGCAGGACAATAGCGCCACACCGGGGCTGGCGAGCCTGGAGGGCATTCGCCTTAACAGCAGCGAGGGCGGCAGTGTACCGCTGAGCGCCATCGCCCGCATTGAACAGCGTCACACACCGCTCGCCATTAATCATCTCGACCAGTTCCCGTCAGCGACCTTCTCCTTTAACGTGGCTGACGGCTATTCGCTGGAAGATGCGGTGAAAGCGGTGTCGCAGGCGGAAGCACAGCTTGGCATGCCTGCCGAGCTGATGACACAGTTCCAGGGCAGCACGCTGGCGTTTGAGGCGGCACTGAGCAGCACCGTCTGGCTGATTGTGGCGGCCATTGTCGCGATGTACATCGTGCTGGGTGTGCTCTATGAGAGCTTTATTCACCCAATCACCATTCTCTCAACGCTACCCACGGCGGGTGTCGGCGCACTGCTGGCGCTGATGCTCAGCGGCAATGAGCTGGATATCGTGGCGATCATCGGCATCATCCTGCTCATCGGCATCGTGAAAAAGAACGCCATTATGATGATCGACTTTGCGCTGGCGGCTGAGCGCGAACAGGGCATGAAGCCTGTTGATGCTATCTATCAGGCCTGCCTGCTGCGCTTCCGGCCGATTCTGATGACCACACTGGCCGCCCTGCTCGGCGCGCTGCCACTGATGCTCAGTTCCGGCGTCGGTGCCGAGCTACGTCATCCGCTGGGGATTGCGATGGTCGGCGGCCTGATTCTGAGCCAGGTGCTGACGCTCTTCACCACGCCGGTGATCTACCTCCTGTTTGATCGCCTGGCGCACGCTACGCGTCGTCGTTTTGGCCGCACGGAGGCCGCAGAGTGAAGTTCTTTGCCCTGTTCATCCATCGGCCCGTCGCCACCACCCTGCTGACGCTGGCCATCGCGCTGGCCGGGATACTGGGTTTTCGCCTGCTGCCGGTGGCGCCGCTGCCGCAGGTCGATTTCCCGGTGATCGTTATCTCGGCGTCCCTGCCGGGTGCCTCACCGGAGATCATGGCGTCGTCGGTAGCCACGCCGCTGGAACGCTCGCTGGGACGCATCGCAGGGGTCAGTGAAATGACCTCCACCAGTTCGCTGGGCAGCACCCGCATCATTCTGGTGTTTGATTTTGACCGCGACATCAACGGCGCGGCGCGCGATGTGCAGGCCGCGATTAATGCGGCGCAAAGCCTGCTGCCGACCGGGATGCCGTCGCGTCCGACCTATCGCAAAGTTAACCCTTCTGATGCGCCGATTATGATCATGACGCTGACCTCAGATACCTACAATCCGGGACAGCTCTATGACTACGCCTCGACCCAGCTGGCGCAGAAGCTGTCACAGATTGAGGGCGTAGGCGACGTCACCGTAGGCGGCAGTTCGCTGCCTGCGGTGCGCGTGGCGCTGAATCCCCAGGCGCTGTTTAATCAGGGCGTGTCGCTGGATGCGGTGCGCACCGCCATCTCTGACGCCAATCAGCGGCGGCCACAGGGTGCACTGGATGATTCGCAACAGCGCTGGCAGCTGCGAACCAACGACGCGCTGCAGACCGCCAGTGAATATCAGCCGCTGGTGGTGCACTACAACAATGGCGCAGCGGTCAGGCTGTCGGACGTAGCAACCGTTGAGGACTCGGTTCAGGACGTGCGCAATGCCGGGATGTCGCGCGGTAAACCTGCGGTGTTGCTGCTGATCCGCAAAACCCCTGAAGCGAATGTCATCGACACTGTAGACCGGATCCGCGCCGAAATGCCGCTGCTGCATGAGGTGATCCCCGCCGCCATCGATCTGCAGATTGCTCAGGATCGCTCGCCTACCATTCGCGCCTCGCTGCATGAAGTGGAGCAGTCGCTGATCATCGCCGTGGTACTGGTGATTCTGGTGGTGTTTGTTTTCCTGCGCTCGGGCCGTGCCACGCTGATCCCCGCCGTCGCCGTGCCGGTTTCGCTGATCGGCACCTTCGCCGCAATGTACCTGTGCGGCTTCAGCCTGAATAATCTGTCGCTGATGGCGCTGACCATTGCCACCGGCTTTGTGGTGGATGATGCGATAGTGGTGCTGGAGAACATTGCCCGCCACGTAGAAGCGGGCATGAAACCACTGGCTGCCGCACTGAAAGGGGTGCGTGAAGTCGGCTTTACTGTGCTGTCGATGAGTCTGTCGCTGATTGCGGTATTCCTGCCGCTGCTGATGATTGGCGGGCTGATTGGCCGCTTCTTCTCTGAGTTTTCCATTACCCTGTCGGTGTCGATTCTTATCTCGCTATTTATTTCTGTCACCCTGACGCCGGTGATGTGTGCGTATCTGCTGAAGCCGCACGCGCCACGCAGCCAGCCGCGTCAGCGCGGCGTGGGTCGGCTGCTGATGGCGATCCAGCAGGGCTATGGCCGGTCACTGAGCGTGGTGCTGAACCATGCACGCTGGGTGCTACTGCTGTTTTTCGCTACCATCGCCCTGACCGGCTGGCTGTTTGTTCATATCCCGAAAACCTTTATGCCGGAGCAGGATACCGGGCGACTCTCTGGCTTTATCTCTGCCGACCAGAGCATTTCGTTTCAGGCGATGCGCAGCAAGCTGCAGGATTTCATGGAGATTGTCGGCGCCGATCCGGCAGTAGAAAGCGTAGTGGGCTTTACCGGCGGGATGCGGACGAACAGCGGCTCCATGTTTATCTCGCTGAAACCGCTCTCGGAACGTAAAGAGAGCGCTATCGAAATTATCGCCCGGCTGCGCACTAAACTGGCAAAAGAGCCGGGTGCCAGTCTTTATCTGAATGCGGTGCAGGATCTGCGCGCGGGCGGTCGGGAATCGAACGCCGCTTATCAATATTCCCTGCTGTCGGACGATCTCGGTGCGCTACGGACGTGGGAGCCGAAAATCCGCGAGGCATTCTCTGCGCTGCCGCAGCTGGCCGATGTGAACTCCGATCAGCAGGATAAAGGCAGCGAGATGGCGCTGACCTACGATCGGGAAAGCATGGCGCGGCTTGGCATTGATGTCTCGCAGGCCAATGCCCTGCTGAATAACGCCTTTGGTCAGCGTCAGATCTCTACCATCTATCAGCCCCTCAACCAGTACAAAGTGGTGATGGAGATCGATCCGCGTTACACCCAGGATATCAGCGCGCTGTCACAGATGTTTGTGATAAACAGCAACGGTAAAGCGATTCCGTTGTCATGGTTCGCCCACTGGCAACCCACGAATGCCCCGCTGTCGGTGAACCACGAAGGGCTGTCGGCCGCCTCGACTATCTCGTTTAACCTGCCAGAGGGAGTGTCACTGTCACAGGCATCCGAAGCGATTGCGCGCACGATGACCGCTATTGGTGTGCCATCCAGCGTGCGCGGCAGCTTTGCCGGTACGGCGCAGGTCTTTCAGCAGTCACAAAGCAGCCAGCTCTGGCTGATGCTGGCGGCGATTGCGGCGGTCTATATCGTGCTGGGCATCCTTTACGAGAGCTATGTGCATCCGCTGACCATTCTCTCTACCCTGCCCTCGGCGGGTGTCGGGGCGTTGCTGGCGCTGGAACTGTTTGATACGCCCTTCAGTCTGATTGCGCTCATCGGTATTCTGCTGCTGATTGGTATTGTGAAAAAGAACGCCATCATGATGGTCGATTTTGCACTGGAGGCTGAGCGTAACGGCCAGCTCAGCCCGCGGGATGCGATTTTCCAGGCGTGCCTGCTGCGCTTCCGGCCGATTATGATGACCACGCTGGCGGCACTGTTTGGCGCGCTGCCGCTGGTGCTGAGCAGCGGCGACGGTGCCGAACTGCGTCAGCCACTGGGGATTACCATCGCGGGCGGCCTGGTGATGAGCCAGCTGCTG
Source organism: Pantoea sp. WMus005 (assembly GCF_013415305.1). Lineage (GTDB taxonomy): Bacteria > Pseudomonadota > Gammaproteobacteria > Enterobacterales > Enterobacteriaceae > Pantoea > Pantoea rara. The sequence continues at coordinate 479,057 of NZ_JACBXU010000001.1, read as the reverse complement.
ACGCTCTACACCACACCGGTGGTCTATTTAATGATGGATAAACTGCGGCGCAAAAAACGCCCGCTGACCGCCGCGCAGCAGCCGTAATGGGTGCGAAGTCGGCCGGCATGGGACGTGACGCTTTTATCGGGAGGATCGATGACTACGCAGAGCACTAACGTCCGCTGGCAACTGTGGATCGTTGCTATCGGCTTCTTTATGCAGACGCTGGATACCACCATCGTGAATACCGCGATCCCATCGATGGCGCATGACCTGGGTGTCAGTCCGTTGCACATGCATTCGGTGATCGTCTATTACGTGCTGACCGTGGCGGTAATGCTGCCAGTCAGCGGCTGGCTGGCGGATCGCTTTGGCGTGCGCAATATCTTCTTCTCCGCAATTGTGCTATTCAGCCTGGGATCGCTGCTGTGCGCCGTTTCCGGCACGCTGGATCAACTGGTACTGTCACGGGTGGTTCAGGGGATTGGCGGGGCCATGATGGTGCCGGTAGGTCGCCTGACGGTGATGAAAATCGTGCCGCGCGAGCAGTATATGTCCGCCATGACCTTTGTGACGCTGCCCGGCCAGATCGGCCCGCTGCTGGGTCCGGCGCTGGGCGGTGTACTGGTGGAGTACGCCAGCTGGCACTGGATCTTTCTGATCAATATTCCGGTTGGCATCGCAGGCGCTATCGCCACTCTGATCCTGATGCCCAATTACCGCATGCAGACGCGTCGCTTTGATTTTGGTGGCTTTATCCTGCTGGCCGCCGGGATGGCAACCCTGACACTGGCGCTGGATGGTCAGCGCAGTAGTGGCGGCTCTCCGCTGCTGCTGGGTGCCATGATCCTCATCGGTATGTTCTCTCTGCTCTTCTACCTGATGCATGCACGCGGCAATGACACTGCACTGTTCAGCCTGAAGCTGTTTGATAATCGCGTTTACGCCATTGGCCTGCTCGGCAGTTTTACCGGCCGCATCGGCAGCGGCATGCTGCCCTTTATGACGCCTATCTTTCTCCAGCTCGGCATGGGCTACAGCCCGTTTCACGCCGGTCTGATGATGATTCCGATGGTGCTGGGGAATATGGGGATGAAGCGCATTGTGGTGCGCATCGTCAATCTCTATGGCTACCGTAACGTGCTGGTGATGTCGACCGTAGCGCTGGCGCTGGTGGTGCTGCTATTTCCGCTGGTGGCGCTGCTGGGCTGGGTCTGGCTGCTGCCGCTGGTGCTGTTTCTGCAGGGGATGGTCAATGCCATTCGCTTCTCTTCGATGAATACCCTGACGCTGAAGGACCTGCCTGATGAGCTGGCGTCCAGCGGTAACAGCCTGCTGTCGATGATTATGCAACTGTCGATGAGTATTGGTGTCACCGTGGCCGGATTGTTGCTGGGGGCGTTTGCCCAGGAGAGCGTTGCGAGCAGCACGGCGGAACATCAGATGTTTATTTATACCTACCTTTGCATGTCGCTGATTATCATCCTGCCCGCGCTGGTGTTCTGGCGCGTCCCGCCACAGGTGAATACCCATGTCGATCTGCGACGCCGGAGAAAAAAATGAAACTCAACCTGCGCCTGGGTATCGGGGCCAAACTGTTTATGGCGATTTTCGCCACCTGCATGCTGGTGCTGATCACCATGCACTGGGGCGTTCGCCTCAGTTTCGAGCATGGCTTTGTCGACTACATCAAGCGCGGCAACGAGCAGCGGTTAAATCTGCTCAGCGATGCGCTGGCCGATCAGTATGAGCAGCACGGCAACTGGGATTTTTTGCGCCACAACGATCGGCTGGTCTTCACCATGCTGCGCTCGCTGGAGCAGAATCCGGACAGCAACAGTCAGCTGCCACCACACGGCTGGCGCACCCAGTTCTGGATCCTCGACCAGCAATATAAAGTACTGGCCGGACCAAAATCACCGGTGCCGCCCGAAGGCACCCGACGCAATATCACCACCAGCAATAATAAAGTCGTTGGCTGGGTGATCGGCTCGCCGCCGGAGCGGCTGACGCGCAGCACCGACATTAACTTCGATCAACAGCAGCGACGCACCAGCTGGATTATCGTCGGTCTGTCGACACTTCTGGCGGCGCTGGCGACCTGGCTGATGGCGCGCGGCCTGCTTGCCCCGGTCAAACGGCTGGTGGATGGCACCCATCACCTGGCGGCCGGTAATTTTGCTACCCGCGTGGAGGTCAGCAGCCGCGATGAGCTGGGCCAGCTGGCCGGTGACTTTAACCTTCTTGCCAGCTCGCTGGAGAAAAACGAAAGCATGCGGCGTGCCTTTATGGCCGACATCTCCCATGAACTGCGCACGCCGCTGGCTATCCTGCGCGGTGAACTGGAAGCGATGCAGGATGGGGTACGCAAACTGACGCCAGAAGCGATCGCATCGCTGCAGAGCGAAGTGGTGGTGCTGACCAAGCTGGTCGACGATCTGCATCAGCTGTCGCTGTCGGATGAGGGTGCCCTCGCCTACCGCAAACAGGCCACCGATCTGGTGCAGCTGCTGGAAGTGACGGCCGGCAGCTTTGCCGAACGCTATCGCGCGCATGGTCTGACGCTGAAACTAAATTTGCCCGATAGCGCTCCCTTCTTTGGCGATCCCGACCGCCTGATGCAGTTATTCACCAATCTGCTGGAGAACAGCCTGCGCTACACGGACAGCGGCGGGCGGGTTGAAGTCACACTGAAGTATGAACCCCCCCACTGGCGCATCGATTTTGATGACAGCGCACCCGGCGTCGACAGGGAACATCAGGCGCAGATTTTTGAGCGATTCTTCCGCACCGAAGGCTCACGCAATCGCGCCAGCGGCGGCTCCGGCCTGGGCCTGGCTATCTGTAAAAATATTGCAGACGCTCACGGCGGCGATATTCATGCGACGCACTCTGATTTAGGTGGACTGAAAATCGCGCTACACTTGCGCTATGTTCCCCTTGTATAGACGCTTATGAGCCAGGAAAACCACGATCCGCTGATTCTGGTAGTCGAAGATGAGCCGAAACTGGCGCAGCTGATGATCGATTATCTGCACGCCTCGAATTACCAGACCCATCACATCGCCGACGGCAATGCGGTGCTGGAGTATGTGCGCCAGACGCCGCCCGACCTGATGCTGCTGGATTTGATGCTGCCGGGTACCGATGGCTTAACACTGTGCCGCGAAATCCGCCGTCATTCCGAGCTGCCGATTATTATGGTCACCGCCCGCACCGAGGAGATCGATCGGTTGCTGGGGCTGGAGCTGGGCGCAGATGACTACATCTGTAAACCCTTCAGCCCACGTGAAGTGGTCGCACGGGTCAAAACGATTCTGCGCCGCGTAAAACGATCATCAGAAGAGCCGCAGAGCGCGTCGTTACTCCGGGTCGATGAGAGCCGCTTCTTCGCCAGCTGGCGCGAAAAGCCGCTGGACCTGACCCCGGCGGAGTTCCGCCTGCTGAAAACGCTGTCGCTGGAGCCCGGCAAAGTCTTTTCACGCGAACAGCTGCTCAACCATCTTTATGATGACTACCGGGTCGTCACGGATCGCACCATCGACAGCCATATCAAGAATCTGCGGCGCAAGCTGGAGAACCTGGACAGCGAGCAACCCTTTATCCGCGCCGTCTATGGCATGGGCTATCGCTGGGAAGCTGATGCCTGTCATTTGATCTAGTTTGATCCCGATCAATTTACTTCCTTTTTCTCACTGCCTACAATTTCGCACCCTTTGCAGGGCTTGATGGCCCTGCACCTGCCGCCTGAGGCGGCATACTGACCTGACATCAGTGAGAAAACCATGAAACCCGAACTGCTTTCCCCCGCCGGTACGCTGAAAAATATGCGTTATGCCTTTGCGTATGGTGCCGATGCCGTTTATGCCGGCCAGCCGCGCTACAGCCTGCGGGTGCGCAACAACGAATTCACCCATGAAAATCTCGCACTGGGCATCAACGAAGCGCACGCGATGGGTAAAAAATTCTATGTGGTGGTGAACATTGCGCCGCACAACGCCAAGCTGAAAACCTTTATTCGCGACTTAGCGCCGGTGGTAGCGATGCAGCCTGACGCGCTGATCATGTCCGATCCCGGCCTGATCATGCTGGTGCGTGATGCTTTCCCGGACATGCCGATTCATCTATCGGTGCAGGCTAATGCGGTCAACTGGGCCACGGTTAAATTCTGGCAGCAGATGGGGCTGAGCCGGGTGATTCTGTCACGCGAGCTGTCACTGGAGGAGATCGCTGAGATCCGCCAGCAGGTGCCGGAGATGGAGCTGGAAGTCTTCGTTCATGGCGCGCTCTGCATGGCCTATTCCGGTCGCTGCCTGCTATCAGGCTATATGAACAAGCGCGACCCGAATCAGGGCACCTGCACCAATGCCTGCCGCTGGGAATATAACGTGCAGGAAGGCCAGCAGGATGAGGTGGGGAATATCGTCGGTATCCACGAGCCTGTCGTGGTGCAGGATGTCACGCCTGTGCTGGGTATCGGGCAGCCCACCGACAAGGTATTTCTGCTGGAAGAGAAGATGAAGCCCGGCGAGGTGATGAGCGCGTTCGAAGATGAACACGGCACCTACATAATGAACTCGCGGGATCTGCGCGCGGTCGCGCATGTTGAGCGACTCAGCGAGATGGGCGTGCATTCGCTGAAAATTGAGGGACGCACCAAGTCCTACTATTACTGCGCCCGCACTGCCCAGGTTTATCGTCGGGCGATTGACGATGCCGCTGCCGGCAAGCCGTTTGACCCATCACTCCTGTTAACGCTGGAGGGTCTGGCACATCGCGGCTATACCGAAGGCTTCCTGCGCCGCCACACGCACGACAGCTACCAGAATTATCAGCAGGGCTTTTCAGTTTCCGATCGCCAGCAGTTTGTCGGCGAATTCACCGGCGAGCGCCGGGGCGAATGGGCTGAAGTCGCCGTGAAGAATAAGTTTATGCTGCACGACAGCGTGGAGATCATGACGCCTGACGGAAACCTGCATTGCCAGCTGGATGCGCTGCAGAATGCCCGCAGTGAACCCACTGAAGTGGCACCGGGCGATGGCCATCGCGTCTGGCTGCGGGTGCCGGAAGAGGTTGATCTGCGCTTTGCGCTGCTGCTGCGCAACTTCGATCACGGCGAAGATACTCGTGATCCACATAATCGTTTACTAACGGAAACATTTTGAGGAAATCAGAACAGGATCACAGACCCCTGTGCAGGGCTGCTTTATAGTCCCGCCTGCTGCTAATGAGTAACAACAAACGGCAGATTTACCTGGAACCACCTCATTTACCCGCCCGGCTCCCCCGTGCGGGTTTTCTTTTTTCTCTCTTTCGCCAATTATTTACTGCTGGCAGCTATGTTATAAATTCCCCTTCTTACTCTGTAGATCTTCAAGGAACGCAAAATGGATAATAAACCGCTTACGCTACTCATCCTGAATGGGAAAGGCGCAGGCAATGATGATCTGCGCGAAGCCATTACTACCCTTCGTGAAGAAGGCTTCGATATTGCGGTGCGTGTCACGTTTGAAAAAGGTGACGGCGACAGGTATGTCAAAGAGGCGATTGCGCTGAAGGCCGAGACCGTGGTGGCAGGCGGTGGCGATGGCACGATCAATGAGATCGCGACGGCGCTCGCGGCATCCAGCGCCGATCATCGTCCGGTGCTGGGCATCCTGCCGCTGGGCACCGCCAACGACTTTGCCACCAGCGTCGGCATCCCGGAAGAGATGGAACCGGCACTGCGGCTGGCGATTGAGGGCAAAGCGAATGCCATCGATCTGGCCAGAGTGAACCAGAGCCACTACTTCATCAATATGGCAACGGGCGGATTTGGCACCCGCATCACCACAGAAACCCCGGAAAAACTGAAGTCGGCGCTGGGCGGTGTCTCCTACTTTATTCACGGCCTGATGCGCATGGATACCCTGAAGCCGGATACCTGCGAGATCAGCGGTCCCGATTTCGCCTGGCAGGGTGATGCTCTGGTGATCGGTATCGGTAACGGGCGTCAGGCGGGCGGCGGTCAGCGCTTGTGCCCGTCTGCTTTGATTAATGATGGCCGCCTGGACGTCAGCATTGTCACCGCGCAGGAGCTGCTGCCAACTTTGCTGCACTCGCTGACCGGCGACGATGACAATCCTGGTATTGTCACGACGCAGCTGGCGTCACTGACCATCCGTTCGCCGCATGAGATGACCTTTAACCTTGATGGCGAGCCGCTCTCAGGACGGGAATTCGTGATTGAGGTGATGGAGGGCGCGCTGAGCTGTCGTCTGCCACCGCAGTGTGAACTCCTTTCCTGAGCCTGAGTAAGGGGGGCGAAAGCTCCCTTTTAACACCGGTCTGAATCTTTGTTTTTAAAAAATGCCTCTTTCATTTCTCCTTTTTGCCGTGCTTTGGTCCCCCTGAAACTCTCTGTGACTGGGTTCACAACTCTGCCAGCCTGACTTGTATGGTAGTATTAAAGCGCGTACTTTTTCGTCATTGAACGCTGACTGAAAGGCAAACAGGATGAAAATAGTTAAGGCGGAAGTATTTGTAACCTGCGCAGGCAGAAACTTTGTCACCGTGAAAATCACCACCGATCAGGGACTGACCGGCATTGGCGACGCCACGCTGAATGGCCGTGAATTACCGGTCGCCTCCTACCTGAAAGATCACGTCTGTCCGCAGCTGATTGGCCGCGATGCCCATCAGATCGAAGATATCTGGCAATATTTCTACAAAGGCGCTTACTGGCGTCGTGGTCCGGTGACCATGTCCGCTATTTCTGCAGTTGATATGGCATTGTGGGATATCAAAGGCAAAGCCGCCAATATGCCGGTTTACCAGTTGCTGGGCGGTGCCTCACGGACTGGCGTGATGGTCTATTGCCACACCACCGGCCATTCCATCGATGAAGTGATGGATGACTACGCGAAGCACAAAGAGCTGGGCTTCAAAGCGATTCGCGCACAGTGCGGCGTGCCGGGCATGAAGACCACATACGGGATGGCAAAAGGCAAAGGCCTGGCTTACGAGCCTGCAACCAAAGGTAACTGGCCGGAAGAGCAGTTGTGGTCAACTGAGAAATACCTCGATTTCACGCCGAAACTGTTTGCCGCTATCCGCGACAGGTTTGGTTTCGATGAGCATCTGCTGCATGACATGCACCACCGCCTGACGCCGATTGAAGCGGCGCGTTTTGGTAAGAGTGTGGAAGATTATCGCCTGTTCTGGATGGAAGATCCGACGCCTGCTGAGAATCAGGCGTGCTTCCGTCTGATCCGTCAGCACACCGTCACGCCAATTGCGGTGGGCGAAGTGTTCAACAGCATCTGGGATTGTAAGCAGCTGATTGAAGAGCAGCTGATCGACTACATCCGCACCACCATCACACATGCGGGCGGCATTACCGGTATGCGCCGTATCGCTGATTTTGCCTCGCTCTATCAGGTGCGCACTGGCTCGCATGGTCCTTCCGATCTCTCCCCGATTTGCATGGCGGCGGCGCTGCACTTTGACCTCTGGGTGCCGAACTTCGGCGTGCAGGAGTACATGGGCTTCTCTGAACAGATGATGGAGCTATTTGACGCAAACTGGACCTTTGATCAGGGCTACATGCATCCAGGTGACAAGCCGGGCCTCGGCATTGAGTTCAATGAGAAACTGGCCGCGAAATATCCCTATGAACCTGCCTATCTGCCGGTCGCCCGTCTTGAAGATGGCACCCTGTGGAACTGGTAAGGAGAACCCTATGAAAAGTGTTGTTATCGAACAGCCGGGCCAGCTGGTGATTGCTGAACGTCCGCTGCCACAACCGGCGTCAGGCGAAGTGCGGGTTAAAGTGGCGTATGCCAGCATCTGCGGTTCTGATGTGCATATCTGGCATGGTCATAATCCGTTTGCGAAATATCCACGTGTCATTGGTCACGAATTTTTTGGCGTTATCGATGCGGTGGGCGACGGTGTCAACGCGGCCCGACTCGGTGAGCGCGTGGCGGTCGATCCGGTGGTGAGCTGCGGCAGCTGCTATCCCTGCTCGGTGGGTCGTCCCAATGTTTGTACCACGCTGCAGGTGATTGGCGTGCATCGCGACGGCGGCTTCAGCGACTATGCGCTGGCTCCGGCAAAAAATGCCTGGCCATTGCCGGACGCCATTCCCGACAAACTCGCCAGTCTGGTAGAGCCTTTCACTATCGCGGCCAACATCACGGCATTCCTCAAACCGCAGCCAGACGATGTGGCGCTGATTTATGGTGCCGGTCCGATGGGTCTCACCGCCATTCAGGTGCTGAAAGGCGTCTATAAGGTCAAAACGGTGATGGTGGTGGATCGCCTGCCGGAACGTCTGGCGCTGGCTTCGCAGAGCGGTGCCGATCAGCTGTTCGATAACAGCGAAATCCCGCTGGCGGCACAGCTTGAGGGCATCCAGCCAACGCTGATTATTGATGCGGCCTGCCATCCCTCTATTCTGGCGGAAGCCGCAGCGCTCGCCTCTCCGGCCGCGCGCATCGGCCTGCTGGGCTTCTCCGGCGAACCGTGCAGCATTACTCAGCAAAGCCTGACCAGCAAAGAGCTGTCGCTGTTTACCTCCCGCCTGAACAGTAACCGCTTCCCGCAGGTGATTGACTGGATAGAGAAAGGATTAATCCAGCCAGAGAAACTGGTCACCCACTACTTCCCGCTGCTGGAGATTGAACGCGCGATGACCCTGTTCGAAAAAGATCCCCGCACCTGCTGCAAAGTCATACTTCAGATGGGTTAAGTCTCTGCTCAACACCAGGTCACCTGAGCCGACGTTCGCGCCGGTACAACGATAACGATAAAACAGATCACGGAGTTTTTATGTTCAAGAATCTGCGCTGGACCCTCGTTTTACTGCTGTTCCTGGTTTACATGATCAACTACCTCGATCGTGTCGCCCTGTCGCTGACGGTGCCGCTGGTGGAGAAAGATCTGGCGATTAATGCTGAGCAGTTCGGCATGATTTTCGGCAGCTTCTTCTTTGGCTATGCCCTGTTTAACTTTGTCGGCGGCCTCGCTGTTGATCGTTTTGGACCTAAAGTGGTGCTGGCTGTGGCGGTCGGTGCCTGGTCCATTTTCTGCGGCATGACCGCGCTGGCGACCGGCTTCTGGTCGCTGCTGATCCTGCGCGTGCTGTTTGGCATGGCTGAAGGCCCGATCTGTTCCTCCGCTAACAAGGCGATTAATGGCTGGTTTCCGAAGAAACAGGCCGCAACGGCTATGGGCTTGCTGAGCGCCGGCTCACCACTGGGTGGCGCGGTCGCCGGTCCGATCATTGGTTATCTGGCCCTGGCCTACGGCTGGCGTCCGGCGTTTGTGGTCGTCTGCTGTATCGGTCTGATATGGATGGCGTTCTGGCTGTTCTTCGCCGCAGATAACCCAGCGAAGAGCAAACGCGTGAGCGAAGAGGAGCGTCTGCTGATTGATCGCCTGAAAGCCACCAACCCGAATGATGAGGTCGACCTGGCAGAAACGCCACATCCCTTTGGCTACTACCTCCGTCAGCCGATTATCCTGGTCACCGCGTTTGCCTTCTTCTGCTACAACTACATCCTGTTCTTCTTCCTGAGCTGGTTCCCGGCCTATCTGGTGCAGGCGCACAGCCTGGATATCAAATCGATGAGCATCACCACCATGATCCCGTGGATTGTCGGATTCGTTGGCCTGGCGCTGGGTGGCTGGATCTCCGATAAAATCTTCAATATCACCGGCAAACTGTTGTTGTCCCGTAAAATTGTGCTGGTGGTCTCACTGCTGGCAGCCGCAATTTGTGTAGCACTGGCGGGTACGATAAAAGAAGTTGTTCCCGCCGTGATGATGATGTCGGTGTCGATTTTCTTTCTCTACATCACCGGTGCGATCTACTGGGCGATTATTCAGGATGTGGTGCACAAGAGTCGTATCGGCAGCATCAGCGGCTTTATCCATCTGGTGGGTAGCCTCTCCGGTATCATCGGGCCGATCGTCACAGGCTTTATTGTTCAGCACACCGGCAAATTCGATAGCGCCTTTATCCTTGCCGGTTGTGTCGCGGCGCTGGGTGCCTTCCTGGTGTTGTTTGTGATTCGCAGTCCGAAAACCGGGGATAAACCGGTTTCGGTCTGAGTGTTGTTCCACTAACAGAACGATGATTTTGGGGCGCTTTGCGCCCCGTTTTCCATTAAGGACGGATTATGTTACAGCTTGATCGCCTGCCCGCTGACGTACAGCGCCCCGTTTACGACCGCAGCAAATTAAAAACCCGCATGGTACATATCGGTTTTGGTGCCTTTCACCGTGCTCATCAGGCACTGTGCAGCGATAAGCTTGCTGCACAGGGAAGCGACTGGGGGTATTGCGAAGTTAACCTCAACAGTGGCGCACTGATTCAGGCACTGCGTGAGCAGCATCTGCTCTATACCCTCACTGAGATGGCCGATGATTCACTGCAGACCCGGGTAATTGGCGTTATTACCGAGGCGCTACACGGTAAAAGTGACGGTATTGAGGCAGTGATTAACGCAATGTGTCAGCCAGACGTGGCCATTGTCTCCATGACCGTCACCGAGAAAGGCTACTGCCACCAGCCCGTCAGTGGAAATTTAAATCCCGATCATCCTGATATCGTGCACGATCTGCAGAATCCGGACTCGCCTCGCTCGCTGCCGGGTCTGATTCTGGCCGCGATTCGCCGCCGACGGGAGCAGGATCTGCCTGCGTTCAGCGTCATGTCCTGCGACAACATGCCGGAAAATGGTCACGTCACCCGTAATGTGATTGTGCAGCTGGCACAGCATCAGGATCCGGCGCTGGCAGACTACATTCAGCAGCACATCACCTTCCCCTCAACCATGGTGGATCGCATCGTTCCGGCCATGACCGATGCGGCATTTGCCGCGCTGAACGCCCGCCTGGGTTGCAGCGATCCGGTTGCGGTTGAAGCGGAACCCTTCTTCCAGTGGGTGATCGAGGATAACTTCGTTAATGGTCGTCCGGCGTGGGAAAAAGCGGGCGCAGAACTGGTCAGCGACGTCCTGCCCTATGAAGAGATGAAACTGCGGATGTTGAATGGCAGTCACTCTTTCCTGGCTTATCTTGGCTTCCTGGCGGGTTATGAGTACATCAGCGACTGTATGGCCGATCCGCATTTCCGCGCCGCCGCCCGTTCACTGATGGTCGATGAGCAAGCCCCGACGCTGCGCACTCAGGGCGTGGATCTCAATGCATACGCTGATTCGCTGATAGCCCGTTATGAAAACCGTGCGATTAAACATCGCACCGGACAGATTGCCACTGACGGCACCCAGAAATTGCCACAACGTATGCTCGATAGCCTGCGCTGGCACCTGCAGCGCGGCAGCGACTGCGACCTGCTGCTGCTGGGCGTGGCGGGCTGGATGCGCTATGTCGGCGGCATTGACGAGAAGCATCAACCGATTGAGATTCGCGACCCGATGCAGAAGCAACTGGCTGAGTGCGTTGCCGCCAGCGACGATGGCGAGGCTCGCGTGCGGGCGTTACTCTCCCTTCGCGAAGTGTTTGGCGAGGACCTGCTGCAAAATGGAGACGTGGTTGCCCGACTGACTGCCTGGTATCAGCAACTGACCACGCAGGGCGCTCGCGCCACGGTCCATCAGTGTCTCAAGCGTGGATAATGGCGGTTAACAAAGCGCTGGCGCAGATGCAGCGCCCTGATTAGACTGACACTTTCCCATCGTGCTGGCCTTAGCCAGCCGTAATATGGATATTGCTGCATGTCGATCGCCTATACCATTACCACCAGCGAACCGGTGAATCAGCAGATTTATCGTTATCTGCGCAAAGATATCGTTACCTGTGCCATTCAGCCGGGTTCGCTGCTCTCTGAAAAAGAGGTTTCCGCGCGCTTCAACGTCTCGCGCCAGCCAGTGCGCGAAGCGTTCATCAAGCTTGCCGAAGCCGGACTGGTACAGGTATTACCGCAGCGCGGCACCTTCGTGCGTAAAATCTCCGCTAAGCGGGTGGCGGATGGCCGTTTTATCCGTGAGGCGGTTGAAGTGTCAGTGGTGCGTCGTGCAGCGCTGGAGATAGACGATTCAGCCCTGATGGCGCTGGAACATAACCTGCAGCTGCAGCGCATGGCCGGTGAGCGCCATGACAGCCAGGGTTTTCTGACTCTGGACGATGAGTTTCATCGCCTGATCGCTGAAAGTATTGACTGCAAGCTGGCCTGGGAGACGGTGGAAAACATTAAAGCCGCCATGGACCGGGTACGGTTTCTGACGCTGAGTGAAGTCTCTCCACCGGAGAAGCTGATTGAGCAGCATGAAGAGATTTTTGCCGCGCTGAAACATCACGACGCCGACGCCGCCGAAGCAGCGATGCGTCGCCATCTGCAGGAGATGATCTTCTCCATCACCCCGATTGCGGAGCGTAACAGCGCCTGGTTTGAGGCACCCTAATCGCTCATCGCCCGCATCGCCTGATTAAAAGGCTGATGCGGGCCTTTGCCGTCACCACCATTGATGAAAATGGTGAACCGGCCCGATACCCTTCCCGACCTCCAGCGAATCCGCCAGTAATAACGCCTGTTGTAACCAGTTTTTGGCTTCCCCAATCGTCGCTGCCCAGTCAGCATGGCGCGGCCGCAACGCGGCTAAGGCGGCCGACAGCGTACAGCCGGTGCCATGCGTATGACGGGTATTCACGCGCGGTGTGCTGAATCGCTGCTCTGCTGAGTACGTGATCAGCCAGTCCGGACTTTCCTTCGCCGTCAGATGCCCGCCTTTCATCAGCACAGCCTGACAGCCCAGAGCCAGCAATGCCCTTCCCTGCTCGCGCATCTCTTCCTCATCGCTGGCGACAGCACAATCGAGCAACGCCGCCGCTTCCGGCAGATTAGGTGTAATCAGCGAGACCTGCGGCAACAATAGCTCCCGAACGCTGGCCACGGCATCTGGCGAGAGCAGCGCATCGCCACTTTTCGCGACCATGACCGTATCCAGCACCACGAACGGGATCGCAGCTCGCCTCAGCCTTGCCGCAACCTGCTCTACAATAGCGGTTTCTGACAGCATGCCGATTTTTGCGCTGTCGATGCGGACGTCGTCCAGCACCGAATCGAGCTGGGCGGCGACAAAGTCAGGTGCAATGCGATAGACCGACTGAACGCCGAGCGTGTTCTGTGCCACCAGCGCGGTGATCACGCTGGTGCCGTAGGCTCCCAGTGCCGAGAAGGTTTTGAGATCGGCCTGAATCCCTGCGCCGCCGCTGGGATCGGTACCGGCAATTGTCAGGGCATTAATGCGCTTCATGTTCCACCTCCAGCGTCCAGAGTGCATCAATAAACGCGGTGGCGAAACTACCCGGTCCGGTGGCCAGCGCCGCCGCCTTTTCACCCGATAGAGCCATTACCTGACAGGCCGTCGCAATGTTCATCAGCCGATCGCCCGGCAGACTGCTGAACCCCGCTACCACGGCCGAGAGCGCGCAGCCGGTCCCGACCACCCGCGTCATTAAGGGGCTTCCCCCGCTTATAGCGAGGGTCCGCTGACCATCCGTGACATAGTCCACTTCACCGGTGACGATAACCAGCGTGCTCCAGGTGTCAGCAAGTTGCTGTGCCGCATCGAGTGCCGCATCCGCCTGATGCAGCGTATCGACACCGCGTCCGCCGCTGGCCTGCTGCGCCAGCGCGAGAATCTCTGACGCGTTACCGCGAATCACCGCCGGTTGCTGGCTTAATAGCTGCTGGCAGAAGTTACTGCGCAGCGTCAGCGCGCCGACAGCGACCGGATCGAGTGTCCAGGGCGTGCCCGCCTCCTGGGCCGCGATTACCGCAGCCTGCATCGCCTGCTGGCGCTCGCGGGTCAGGGTGCCCACGTTGATCAGCAGCGCATCAGCGATGCGGCTAAACTCTGCCGCTTCTTCAGCATCAATAACCATTGCCGGTGAAGCATTAAGTGCCAGCAAGACGTTGGCGGTGAAGTTCTGCACCACGTCGTTAGTCATGCAGTGCACCAGCGGTGAGTGAAGGCGGAAAGTGTGCAGAATGGGCGCGAAATGCGCGAGAGAAAGGTGTTGAGATTGATGAGTCATCGTAGCTCCCAACCGGCGAACAAGAAGGCGAATGCGGTCAGGCATCAGACTTCCCTACGCTGGCATTATCCAGTTCAGGTCAGCGGGTTTTTCTCAGCCCTTTCCGTGTGGAAAGCGGCACCCCGAGTCATATAGATATTACTCCATCTATTAGCAGCTTAAGGGAAGGGGCTTGTTTGCACAAGCCTGCTTCAGGGCAAAGACAATCCGTCTTTTCAGCTTGCTGAAAACGAGTGTGGGTTACAAAACAATGAGGGCAATGCAAATCCGCCTGTTAGTGATGTATGCGAGCCTATAACAACGCTGGATGTTACCCTTCGCCCTCCTTTTCAAATCGTTGTTCAACCCTATAGTAAAAATGGGTCTGCTGGGGCAGGACAATTATTCGATTTCTTACCACTATCTTCAGACGGGTGTGCTGCTGTTCATGGCACTTTATCCACTTCAGTTCCATCACGTCTTGATAGCCATTTTTGATGATCTGTTCGTCGGAAAATACATTCAGAGGGTAATGTATTCATGCTTCTGATGAAGACATTACGAATATTGAGGGTATTTAATCAATGTGATGTTTTTCAGGCTCAAAGCCATATTGATTGTCGGATACCTACAAAACTGAGTTTCACGCAGAGTAATCTCCAGGGGAGACAAAGAATATGTCGCAAAAAATCTGATCGGAAATTGACCGGTTCAGAGAAATGCCTGCACTGTAAGCGGCGATAATGTTCACTGTCGCAGTCTCTGCAGTGTCATTACGCTTTTCTTCATATGGGTCACAACCCTAACTGCATTACGATTCTGGTCTCGCTGATTAGTCACATGAAATTGTGGCTGTCATATTTCCTTTATATTTACCGGGCGTTGTTGGATCAGGAATATTATCCAGTTTCAGCGAGTAATCACCCAACCCTCCCGTCCATTGCCCTGTGCCACTATTCCACGTTGTACCCGGTACAGAATAAGTCAAAAAATGTGTTCCGTCAGTAATCGTCCCTTTGCTGCCATTATTAGCATTGGGTTTGAAAGCGAGCATTCCCGTGCCGGTTGACGCAGACGTAATTTGTATCGCGTTGACTGCTTTGCCTGGTACAAGGTCAGGGATGGCTGGAGAGGTGACAACATTTACAGAGCAGGTTCTGTTTGCGGGTACAGTTACCCAGTCGCCACTGAATATGCCAGGCGCCTTTGTACTCCACAAACCCACATACCGCCGAAGTTCATTATTACAATGATTACTCAGCGTTGCTGAATAATTAAGTGAAGCTCCCCATGCCAGGGATGAGGTTAACGCCCCCCAACCTGTAATAGTGACTCCGGTCATTGTACCCGAGACGATATCCAGACATTGCTCTGCTGCCCTATCACGAACAGCATTGCCATCGGCGGTAGCTTTGAGCGCAAACGTATAGACGCCACCGCCACCAAGTACAACAGTAGTATTTTTTCCCACCGCGGCTAAACCTGGAGAGTTAGCCTCAATGGTTACAGCGTTAACGGGCAATGAATTTAACATTGTCAGAAAAACAAAAACTGATCCGCTGAATTTATAGATTTCATTTTTTCTGGATAATACAGCAATCATAAAACTCTCTCTGAATAATAAATAAACAGGCAGTGATCTAAGGACCACTGCCTTTTGAATTACTCGTAGTCGACAGTCAGTGTAACGATACTTTTCAGATTACCTGCGGTAACGGCTTCCGTACCCGTTTTCATCAATTTGGTTAAAAACGTCATATTGACAGCATTGTTTGACACCGCATATTCAACGCTGTTATTACCTGCTGGATTGAGCTGAGTTGCCTGAGTCGGACCTCCCCATACCCCAACACCTACTCCAGACGCACCTTCAGCCAACGTATTGGAAAAAAGAGTGCTGTCGGTAGTATCAGCTATACCTGAAGCAGTCACTTTGACTTTGGTTGTTCCCGCCCCACACTCTGTCAAATTGAGAGTGAATTGTTGCGTGGCACCAATTTTGTCACTCCCAAAATCATCTACCGATACCCGGTTCATGTTCACGTCTTTTCCAGCCGCTGTCCAATCCGGCGTACAGGTATTCGCTACTACGTTGGCGGAGATATTAATCGTTGCGGATTCGGAAGCAGCCTGCGCCCCAATAGAAACCGTTAACATTGCAGCCGCAATGCCACCCATAACAAAAGCATTTTTAAATTTAATAAACTTCATATTGTGCAGAGCCTTTTTTAAAATTTGATAGTTAAATGAAATTCACATCACCGCGAATGGGGTGTGAATAAAAAGCCAATCCTTTAGCCACTAACGACAGACTTCCTGATGCTGAACGAGAACGGACTGCGTTTTCACTGGCAACACATATCGCACCGTACATTGCTGTTCGGCGCCCTGTCCCCACTTCGCTTTCAGTTCTCCTTTCAAAGCCATTCCAGACAAATAAACCTGTCCCCCATCCCCAACCAGACCACTGTTTTCTCCGCCGACGATGCTGACGGTAGAACCAAATGGTAAGGGTTGATTCTTATGCATTAGCGTCATAAGAACGCGAAATCCCGTGCGAGTCTTAAAATCTGCTCGCACCAGCGCCCCATGCGTAGGGACAACACGGGTTACTGCGTTATCGATTTCCGTATGGTCATCCAGTTGATTAACGTCCAGCGCGATTCTGTTTTCCCGATACATGCTGGCGTAAGGCAACAAAGTATATCCCCTGGCGTCCGTGCGGATGCCTGTGGCATTTGCTACCGGAACACCGGCAGCGCCCGGCGCCGCCACCAATACATTGGTGATACCCAGCGGCTGCCCGAGTGTTAACCCGCCGCTATGCAGAACTGCACTACCAGACAGCCCGTAACGATACTGCTTATAGTTACGGCTGTAGCCATATCCCGCAGAGGCATTGCCATAGGTCCCCTGGTAGGCCAGGGAAGCATCACCGCTTCCGCCATCCCGACGTCCATACCCTTGAGAAACGGCCCAGTTGAGATTTCCTTCCTCCAGTGCGGTACCGCTCAGACCAACCTGATTTGTGATATGTCCCTGATTGTCTCGATTCGCACTGTAATTCGCCCACAAAGAGTGGTTGTTGCCGTCTGCAAATAAATCATTCAGTGGCACTGACAGTGTGAGATAAAGCGTTTTATCGGCACTCTTTTGCCCGCTGTAGCGGGTTTGTCCATAAGAAACGCTGTAATTAATCTTTTTAAAGACGCTGCTAAAACCAGCCTGAAGAGAATGAGTCGTTGATGCGTTGTTCCAATAGGTCTGACGGGTCCCCGTGAGATACAAAGAGCCCATATCCCCCAGACGTTGAGTGATATTTGCCTGAAATCGGTCACGTTTATTGCTGTACAGATCGTAGTGATCAACCCAGTTTTGCTTCAGCGGACGTCCTGCCGCATCCACATCCAGGGTGTTATTCATCCATCCCGACATTCTCTTCAGTGCCGTTTCATCCAGCGTGTGGAATCCCTCTGTAGAATAACGGTATCCAACTAATTGAAACGTGGTTCCTGTGGAAACCAGCGAGCGACCAAAAAGAAAACGCAACGACTGCCCCTGGTGCCTGGAACCGTCTGCCAGCGTACTGGTTGCCTGGGTAATATCGGCAGATGCCGCCCCCCACATACCTAAATTTACCCCTGCACCCAACGCGAACGCTCGGTATTGATCAGCCAGTTGAACACCGCTATAGGCGGTTAAATTATGAGGCAAACCCATAAGGAGAGTTCCCTGCATAAATGCCGGTTTATCATAGCGATCTGACGTATTGCGATAGCGACCAGCAGTCATACCGTAGCGAATATGCCCTGCACGTTGCAGCACCGGTACAGAAGAATAAGGAACCGTAAATACCCTTACGGAGCCATCGGCCTCGGTCACTGCCACCTCAAGATCGCCACCCGAAGAGAGTGGATATAGATCGTTAATAACGAAAGCCCCTGCGGCAACATAGGTACGGTAAATAACACTACCATTCTGCCGAATACTGACTTCTGCATTACTCCCTGCTATTCCTTTTACAACAGGCGCATAGCCACGCATGGTCTCCGGATACATTTCATCATCTGTTGCTATTCTCACCCCGCGAAAAGCCAGAGGATCAAACACATCGCTACTCGTCGAGCTGTCGCCAAGCGTCAACTCACTACGCCACGGGATAATAGCGCGCTGGAGGTAGGTGTTAATGTGTTGCCATTGCTGTTTACGGCTGTAACGATTTTCGTAATAACTCCAGGTGCTATTATCCCGCAGACGCCAGGGGCCAACATTAAACCCGCTCATCAGGTTCAGATATTGACTGTGGCTGTTACCATACTCGCCATGGTTTTCACTTCCGCTGAATTGCCAGCTCATTAAAGCTGCACTGATGCCTTCATCCCATTGCTCAGGTGGAATCCAACCGCGAGGATTATTCTGTAAGGCGACTTGCGGAATGCTGATGTCCAGGCGCATTTTCTGAAAATCAAAAATAACCCTGGCATCAGGAATATATCTGCCCGGAGAGAGGCACTGATCCACTGGACGCCTGGTTAACTCAGGAAACGCAGTAGTTTTCACCCCCATTTCAACAAGGTCTTTTGTGGTAAGGCATGGCATCAGACCGGTTGAATCACGCAAATTATTTTCAGGCTTTTCATCATCGGCGGAAACAAACCGTATATTCCGGGAAGCAATGCTATTTCTGTTCAGATAAACATCGACGAAATATGTCCCTGGAAGCTGAGCACCCTTGCTGGAAAATCGTGATAAATCCGCCACAGAATCAATATCATTGGAAATCATTGATGCGTCAAACTGGATTTCAGCATGAACAACGCCGGAAATTGCCATTAAAACACCCCAGGCAGAAAACGCAATGCAAGATATCCCCTGCTTATTATTTTTCAAAATAAAACCTGTTCACCCGGATAAAAATTACATTGGCAAAAGCATTATCTTTTATAATAAATTATTTTAACTTTATCATTTTATTATAACTGTCTGGGGTTTAGTAATGGCTCCGCTATCATTGATAGTACTAAAAGTCAGCGTATTATTACTATCTGAAGGGGTATCTAACAGCATGGTGCCAATAGGTGGAACCATTACTCCAGCGATAGAACGTCCGCTGTGTTTAATCTCTGTCATCGTAATATAATAGGGTGTAGGGTTAGTGATTTCTATTTTTTTACCCAACCGTTTAAAGCTGAGTTCAGCGGGTGCTTTCTCTGGCTTTATTTTAAGGCCAGACGGGCGAATAAAGAGTTTAATTCGACTTGCTGCAGCAATACGAATAACACTTCTCCCGGAAGTGTCCTTGCTATCAATAGAAGGGATCGCTTTGGCCACGAAATAGTATAAAACCTCTCTGTCTCCCGCTATATCAGGTGCGGCAAGCATCAATCGCAGCGTATTCTCGTTTTTAGGGCCACTGAGATATAACGGAGGCGTAACAATAAAGTCTTTTGATTTTTTTCCGTTGGCATTTTCTATCCATGACTGGACCAGAAACGAATCCGTTGCAGAGGAATTTCGTAGAGAAATACTTTCCTGACGGGAGTTCTGAGGATAGATAATACGCGTGCCCTGTATTGAAACGCCACCTGCAGCCGAAACAGAAAAAGAAGCAAATAAAAAAGCCGTTATGAAAAAAAATGAAAACTTTCTGATTAAAACAAAAAATAGCACCTAGCAACCTCCAGAACGACATCACTGAAATTCTATCAAGCAAAAGCATTGTGTAATTATTTATAGAATCATAAATTAAGAGACTTATTCCGTAAAGGACATATCTATCAAAATAAAAAATTACGAGGTGCGGGATATATAGCTTTAAGTCAGAATTTAAACCTAAAAATAATTAATTTATTAGCATACAATATTATTGTTTATAAAAATAAGAAATATCAATATTCATTTGATATTTCTTTTATCGCTTTATTTTCGAATCAATATATCAAATAAGATAAGCTTTCATTGATTTAGTGTTAAACCAATGTGATAAATAATGAGGTTTACTACTCTATTCAAGAAAATTGTTCATAAAGTGTTTTTCCTCAAAAATATCAACCATGCTTTAACCCGCTTTATAAGCACTCTGTTATTACTCTTTATATTGTCATGAAATGATCTGAACGTTAAATGTGGTCCACGCCAGGGTTCTGACTCTGTTCAGAACCAGATTGTTCAGCTTTACCCTGCTGAGATCAGTCTCCGGGTCGTGTTACGCCTGAGTCCATGCAATAAGACGTAGCAGAAAAAACAGAGTCGTTAGTAATTAATAGACCATGCAACATTTCCTATGATCCTGATCAACGCCTATCGATGTAAAAAAAGGCTTAATGCCGCCGGCGTCAGAAAATACCTCTTTATAGGTACCCGTTATTGATGAATCTTACCGGTAATAATTTCCGCAGAATTGAGGCCGCCCCATAATAATTAACCTGCGCGCAGCATCATCGTAAAAAACACTTTATTTCATGGAGTTAAACGCTCCTGAAGCGGAACTTCATACTATTCAGGATGTATGATGCGATTTTTAGTGCTTATTCCCCACCGCCATCGATGGCAGGACATTATTATTGAACGTCAGGGTGCCGTCGCACCCAATGGCAGACATTACTTCTCCACCTATATTTCCGCCCATTGTCCGGGCTGCGGCGAAATCATTCATCGCGTCTATTACCGGGATATCAGCGATCAACAGGCGCGACGCTGGTTAGGTTAGCGTCCCGGCAACGCTCATTCCAGGCACCGTTACAGTTAACAGTTAGTTAGCAATTTGTTAGTCTGGTAACTAATCATCGTCTGATCAGACTCTCTCTATGCCGCGCCTGTTTGAAAGCTTAAGCCATCAAATTTATCTCTCAGCTCCGCTGTTTATCCTGATTCTGCTGGGATACTGCCTGACGCGCCTCGGAAAATGGCCTGCCAGCATCAGCGAAGGGATGAACCGCTTTGTGTTTAATGTCGCGCTACCCTGCATGCTGTTTCGGGTGATGAGCACCTTTTCGCAAAGTCCGCCGGTGGATGCGCGCCTGTTACTGGCCTTCTTTGGCAGTTGCCTGCTGGTGTTTATCGTGGGGAGAGTGCTGGCAACCAGAGTGTTTAATCTGGATGGCGTGGCGGCTTCGGTCTTTGCGCTGGGCGGCATCTTTTCCAATAACGTGATGCTGGGCATCCCGGTGGCAACGGTACTGCTCGGGCCGGAAGCCCTGCCCCCGGTGGCGCTGGTGCTGGTATTTAACAGCCTGATCCTCTGGACCTTACTGACCGTTTCGGTCGAGTGGGCAAAACAAGGCAGCTTCTCGCTGGAAGGTCTCTGGCGCACCCTGCTCGGCGTACTGAAGAATCCGCTGATCATTGGCATTCTCAGTGGAACAGCCTGGAGTTTTCTGCAACGTCCGTTGCCGGTGCTGGCCGCAGAACCGCTAAAAATGCTGGCCTCGCTGGCCGCGCCGCTGTCGCTGGTGACGCTGGGCATGAGCCTGGCGCACTATCGGGTGCGGGATGGCCTGAAAGAGAGCTATACCATTTGCCTGCTGAAGCTGGTGCTGCAACCAATGACGGTATGGGCTATCGCGTGGCTGACCGGTCTGCCGCCGCTGGAGAGTAAAGTGGTGGTGCTGCTGGGATCGATGGCGGTCGGGGTTAACGTCTATCTGATGTCGCAGAAGTTTAATGTCATTACCGGCCCGGCGGCGGCCAGCATGCTCTTTTCTACGGTACTGGCAGCGGTGACGACGCCAGTCTGGATGATGCTGATGACGCTGGCAGGCTATTAACAGGTTAAAAAAAAGCCCCTCAGCTCGGAGGCTGAAGGGCTATTGTCTGGCTGGTGAAAGTTATTCAGCCGAATGAGTACGAATCAGATAGTCAAAAGCACTCAGTGAGGCTTTAGCACCTTCGCCGCTGGCGATGATGATCTGCTTATACGGCACGGTGGTGCAGTCGCCCGCTGCGAACACGCCTTTCAGGCTGGTTTCGCATTTACCATCGATGATGATCTCACCCATTTTGTTGCGCTCAACGGCGCCTTCCAGCCATGGGGTATTTGGCAGCAGACCGATCTGAACGAAGATACCGGAGAGCGGCAGCTCATGGGTGGTCTGCGTGGTACGGTCGATATAGTGCAGGCCAGTCACTTTAGTGCCGTCGCCTTTCACTTCGGTGGTCTGCGCGTTCAGGATCACATCAACGTTCTTCAGGCTGCGCAGTTTATCCTGCAGCACCTGGTCGGCACGCATCTCACCGGCAAACTCCAGCAGCGTAACGTGTTCAACGATACCGGCCAGGTCAATGGCCGCTTCCACGCCGGAGTTACCGCCGCCGATCACTGCTGTGCGCTTGCCTTTAAACAGCGGGCCATCACAGTGCGGGCAGTAGGTGACGCCTTTGGTGCGATACTCTTCTTCACCCGGCACACCCATGTTACGCCAGCGTGCGCCAGTCGCCAGGATGATACTGCGTGATTTCAGCACTGCGCCGGAGGCGGTTTCGATGGCGTGCAGTCCGCCCTCTTTCGCAGCCGGGATTAATTTGATGGCACTCTGGCTTTCAATGACATCCACGTTGTAATCATCAACGTGTGCGCGCAGTGAACCCGCCAGTTTTGCGCCTTCGGTTTTTGGGACGGAGATATAGTTTTCAATATCCACCGTGTCCAGCACCTGGCCGCCAAAACGTTCGCCCATCAGACCAGTACGGATGCCCTTACGCGCTGAGTAGATGGCTGCCGCTGCGCCCGCCGGGCCGCTGCCGATAATCAGAACTTCATAGGCGTCACGCTTGTTCAGCTCTTCCGCTGCGCGTTTGTCCGCGTTGGTGTCTACTTTGCTGACGATTTCCGCCAGGCTCATGCGGCCCTGACCAAACTCTTTACCGTTGAGGTAAACCGCTGGCACACCCATCACGTTACGTTCCTGAATCTCGTTCTGGAACAAACCACCGTCGATAGCGGTGTGGCTGATGCGCGGGTTAACTACCGCCATCAGGTTCAGCGCCTGGACGACATCAGGACAGTTATGGCATGAAAGTGAATAGTAAGTTTCGAAATGGAAGTCACTGTCCAGCGCGGCAATCTGATCAAGCAGGCTCTGTGCTTCTTTCGACGGATGCCCACCAGTCTGTAACAGTGCCAGCACCAGTGAGGTAAATTCGTGACCCAGAGGTGAACCGGCGAAACGCGGGCCGCTGTTCGAACCTGGGTTGGTGATCAGAAATGAGGGCTTACGCACCTGACGATCGTTCTCTTCGCGGAAGCTGACTTTGTCAGACAAACCGGCGATATCAACCAACAGTTCACGGATCTCGGTTGATTTTGCACCCTCATCCAGGGTGGCAATCAACTCAACAGGTTTGGTTAATTTCTCAAGGTAGGCCTTGAGCTGAGTTTTCAAATTTGTGTCGAGCATAGTGATATCCTGGTCAAAAAATCGGGTGCCGCAGCACCCGATTGGAGAATGATCGAAAGAGCGAAACGGATTTAGATTTTGCCAACCAGGTCCAGAGACGGAGCCAGTGTTGCATCACCTTCTTTCCATTTAGCCGGGCACACTTCACCTGGGTGAGATGCCACGTACTGAGCCGCTTTCACTTTGCGCAGCAGGTCAGAGGCGTCACGGCCAATGCCTTCAGCAGTGATTTCGATTGCCTGGATAACGCCTTCCGGGTCAACGATGAACGTACCACGGTCAGCCAGACCTTCGTCTTCACGCATGATTTCGAAGTTACGGGTCAGCGCGCCAGTCGGGTCACCGATCATCGTGTATTTGATCTTCGCGATGGTATCTGAAGAACCGTGCCAGGCTTTGTGGGTAAAGTGGGTGTCGGTAGAAACGGAGTAGATATCTACGCCCAGTTTCTGGAACTCTTCGTAGTGGTCAGCCACGTCGCCCAGTTCGGTCGGGCAGACGAAAGTGAAGTCAGCTGGATAGAAGAAGAACACACTCCATTTACCTTCAACGTCTTTCTCGGTTACGTCGATGAATTCACCGTTTTTAAATGCTGCGTTTTTGAACGGCTTAATTTTGGTATTGATAATAGACATCTGGTGGCCTCCGTTAAAATATGTGATGCAGGTTACATAATTTTCGGGCCAACATCTAATACGCGGACGTTATCAATCTGATAAACGAAAGCTATCAAACGCTGAGAGCCTTATGCTCTCTGGCCCGGCAGGCAGTGTACAGCGATTTACGTGACATTTAACCCGCTTTATCTTTTCGCGCGTCTCTGCGAATCGCTGCTAGTTTTGTAAGACCGGATTAAAAGGGAGCTGACCTGTGAAGATTCGTCCGTTTACGGAAGCCGATCGTCCTTTCCTGCGTACGCTGTTTCTGGCGGCGCGACGACACAACTGGCGCTGGCTGGATGGCAGCGAGTGGCAGCTGGAAGATTTTGATGGGGTCATCCTCGGGGAAACCGTGCTGGTCGCGGAAGCTGATGGGCAGCGGGTCGGCTTTGCGGGCCTGCTGAAGAACGATAACTTCCTGCACAGCCTCTATGTCGATCCTGACTGGCAGGGTCGCGGCGTGGGCAGCGCGTTGCTGGAGGCGGCAGAAACGCACTTTACTTCAACCGGCGCGCTTAAGTGCCTGCAGAAGAACAAAGCGGCGCAGGCATTTTATCTGAAGCATGGCTGGAAGATGATCTCACAGGGCGAAGGCGAGCATGGCGGTTACGTGCTGATGCATTACCCGCTGGCCTCACAATACGCCAGCGGGTCGGGTCGGGCTTAAAGCGCGCGGAAGGCGATATCACCAGGGATAACATCGCCCTGCCAGTAAAGCTGGGCCGCGACGCGTCCGGCCAGCTGTCGATACAGCGCGGTAAATTCGCTATCGGGCCGGCGAATGACCGTTGGTTCCCCTTCATCCAGGTCTTCACGCAGGTCAATGTGCAGCGGCAACTGAGCCAGCAGTTGCGTATCATAATCCTCCACCAGTTTCTGCGCGCCGCCGGTGCCAAAAATGGGTTCGTGGAAGCCACACTGACTGCAGATATGCAGGCTCATGTTTTCCACCACGCCCAGCACTGGCACATTGACCTTTTCGAACATCACCAGGCCCTTGCGGGCATCAATCAGGGCGATGTCCTGCGGCGTGGTCACCACCAGCGCACCGGTCACCGGCACATTCTGCGCCAGCGTCAGCTGAATGTCGCCGGTACCGGGCGGCATATCCAGCACCAGATAATCCAGCTCCGGCCACAGCGTCTCATTCAGCAACTGCATTAGTGCTTTGCTGGCCATCGGCCCGCGCCACACCATCGCATTGTCATCCGTGACCAGATAACCGATGGAGTTAGTTGCCAGCCCGTGCGCCATGATCGGTGCCATATGGGTGCCATCCGGTGAGGTTGGCCGTTGATCCTGAGTGCCAAGCATGTTCGGCACAGACGGACCATAAATATCCGCGTCGAGAATGCCGACCCGCGCGCCCTCGGCTGCCAGCGCCAGCGCCATATTCACGGCGGTGCTGGATTTACCCACGCCGCCTTTGCCGGAGCTGACCGCAATAATGTTTTTAACGCCATTAACACCCGGCTGGTTTTTCACCCGCTTCAGGGTTGCGATATCGTGACTGAGTCGCCAGTCGATGGCGCGTGCGCCAGTCTGACGCAGCAGTTCGGCGCTGACCTGCTCTTTAAGGACGTCAAACCCGCTGGCCCACGCAAACGGCATCAGCAGTTCAACATGCAGCGTACCATCAAGCTGCGCCACGTGATGCAGCGCTTTCAGCGCGGTGAGATTCTGTTTAAGGGTCGGATGCTCAAAGCTTTTCAATGCGCCCGCTACGATGGCGCGCAGGCCCTCTGGCGTGTGCGGTTCCCGGGATTGTGCTGTCATCCCCTGCTCCTTATTTCGGCTGTGCTTACGCTGTGTTTCAGCGATGTAATGTCAATGATATCAGATGCTCGTGGATCTGCGGCGACTGGCGGGGTGAATCCCTTGTGTTTACGCAGGTGAAGCCTTCAGTTACCATCTAAGCCCGTTTTTTCAATCAACAGAAAGCTACGCAAACTATGACTCAAGTCGCTAAAAAAATTCTGGTAACGTGCGCACTGCCTTATGCGAACGGATCAATCCATCTCGGCCACATGCTCGAGCATATCCAGGCCGACATTTGGGTGCGTTATCAGCGAATGCGTGGCAATCAGGTTTATTTCATCTGTGCGGATGATGCGCACGGCACGCCTATCATGCTGAAAGCTCAGCAGTTGGGCATTGCGCCAGAGCAGATGATTGCAGAAATGAAAAGCGAACATGAAGCCGACTTTGCCGGTTTCAACGTCAGCTATGACAACTATCACTCGACGCACGGCGAAGAAAACCGTGAGCTGTCAGCGCTGATTTACGGCCGCCTGAAAGAGAACGGTTTTATTAAAAACCGCACTATTTCCCAGCTTTACGACCCGGAAAAAGGGATGTTCCTGCCGGACCGTTTTGTGAAAGGCACCTGCCCGAAATGTAAATCTGCCGATCAGTATGGCGATAACTGCGAAGTGTGTGGCGCGACCTACAGCCCGACCGAGCTGATTGAGCCGAAATCTGTGGTCTCTGGTGCGACACCCGTACTGCGCGACTCTGAGCACTTCTTCTTTGATTTGCCGTCCTTCAGCGCCATGCTGCAGACCTGGACCCGCTCCGGTGCGCTGCAGGATCAGGTGGCGAACAAAATGCAGGAGTGGTTTGAGTCGGGCCTGCAGCAGTGGGATATCTCCCGCGATGCCCCCTACTTCGGCTTTGAAATTCCGGACGCGCCAGGCAAATATTTTTACGTCTGGCTGGATGCGCCTATCGGCTACATGGGCTCATTCAGGAACCTGTGCGACAAGCGCGGCGACATCGACTTCGACGAATTCTGGCGTAAAGATTCCACGACCGAGCTGTATCACTTCATCGGGAAAGATATCGTCTATTTCCATAGCCTGTTCTGGCCAGCGATGCTGGAAGGCAGCAACTTCCGCAAGCCGAACAACCTGTTCGTGCACGGTTATGTCACCGTTAACGGTGCCAAGATGTCGAAGTCGCGCGGCACTTTTATTAAAGCGAGCACCTGGCTACAGCATCTGGATGCCGACAGCCTGCGTTACTACTACGCGGCGAAACTCTCTTCACGTATTGATGATATCGACCTGAATCTGGAAGATTTCGTCCAGCGTGTTAATGCCGACATCGTCAACAAAGTGGTTAACCTGGCGTCACGTAACGCGGGCTTCATCGCCAAACGCTTTGACGGCAAACTGGCGGCAGATCTGGCCGATCCGGCGCTCTATCAGACCTTCGTAGAGGCCTCTGAGAAGATTGGTGACGCCTGGGCAGCGCGCGAATACAGCCGTGCTATCCGTGAAATCATGGCGCTGGCCGACCTGGCGAACCGTTATGTGGATGAGCAGGCTCCGTGGGTGGTGGCGAAGCAGGAAGGCCGTGATGCCGATCTGCAGGCGATCTGCTCAATGGGTATTAACCTGTTCCGCATTCTGATGACCTGGCTGAAGCCGGTGCTGCCGTCTCTGAGCGCACGTGCAGAAGGCTTCCTGAACTGTGAACTGAGCTGGGATGCCATTGCGCAGCCGCTGCTGGATCATCAGGTTGCGCCGTTCAAAGCGCTGTACAGCCGCATTGAAATGGCGAAGGTTGAGGGACTGATCGAGGCCTCGAAAGAGGATGCTGCCGCAGCGAGTGCACCAGCCGTAACCGGTCCGCTGGCCGATGCGCCGGTCGGTGAGACCATCACCATCGACGATTTCGCCAAAGTTGATATGCGCGTCGCGCTGATCGAGCAGGCGGAACTGGTTGAAGGTTCAGACAAGCTGCTGCGTCTGCAGCTCGACCTGGGCGGTGAAAAGCGTCAGATCTTCTCGGGCATCCGCGCCGCCTATCCTGACCCCTCCGTGCTGGTCGGTAAAATGACCATCATCGTGGCCAACCTGGCCCCGCGCAAAATGCGCTTCGGTATCTCCGAAGGTATGGTGTTGTCAGCGGGTCCGGGCGGAAAAGATCTGTTTGTGCTGTCCGTCGACAGCGGTGCTGTGCCGGGTATGCCGGTTAAGTAACCGCTGCACCCGGCGGCTGAAACAGCTTAGCGCAGTGCCGTTCTGAAGCCCTTCGCGCCTTTTCTCTGGCGCGAAGGATTACCTTTCCCTCCTCAGCCTCACCTCAGTCCAGCTTCGTTTACTGACACGCTGCGCGTGGTCCTGCCACATCATCCCATAAATGTGATCGCTAGCACGCTAAGGGGTTAATGCGTATGATGAAGCTCAGTGAAAACAGGAGCCTGCCATGCTCACCGTGCTGTCTGTCTGCGGACGTTATCTTCGCGCCTTTATCATCATTTATCTCTGCTTATACGCCGGTGTCGGCATCGCTTCGCTGCTGCCCATTAAACTGCCCGGCAGCATCCTTGGGATGCTCATTCTGTTCGCTCTGCTCGCCTCGCAGATCCTGCCGGTCAGTTGGGTGAAACCGGGCTGCCATCTGCTGATTCGCTATATGGCGCTGCTGTTTGTGCCAATAAGCGTCGGGGTAATGAGCTACACCGATATTCTGACCGCGCAGTTTGGCCCCATCGTCGTCTCCTGTGTCGTCAGCACCCTGCTGGTCCTCTCCATTGTTGGCGTAAGCGCCCACCAGCTTCACAGCCGCCGTGCGGCCGGAGAGTCAGCCGATGAGTGAAATGTGGTGGTCACTGCCACTGACGCTGGTGGCCTTTTTTCTGGCGCGCAAGCTGGCGATACGGCTCAAAATCTCGCTGCTTAATCCGCTGCTGGTGGCGATGGCGATCATTATCCCAATCCTGCTGCTGTTGCAGTTGCCCTACTCGCGCTATTTCGCGGGCAGTGAGATTCTCAATCAGCTACTGCAACCGGCCGTGGTCGCCCTGGCACTGCCGCTGTATGAGCAGATGCATCAGATCCGCGCCCGCTGGAAGTCGATTATTGGCGTCTGCTTTATCGGCAGCCTGACCGCCATGACGTCAGGTACCGCGATTGCCCTGTGGATGGGTGCCACGCCTGAAATTGCCGCGACTATCGTGCCTAAATCCGTTACCACGCCCATTGCGATGGCCGTTTCCGGTTCGCTGCACGGCATTCCCGCCATCAGCGCCATCTGCGTGCTGATTGCCGGGGTTCTGGGTGCGGTATTCGGCCACACGGTGCTGAACCTGCTGGGCGTAAAATCTAAAGCGGCGCGCGGACTGGCGATTGGTAATGCGTCACATGCCCTCGGCACGGCGCGCGCTGCCGAACTCGATTATCAGGAAGGCGCTTTCAGCTCACTGGCGCTGGTGATCTGCGGCATCATCACCTCACTGCTGGCGCCGTTTATTTTTCCGCTAATGATGCACTGGTTTGGCTGAAAGTTTGCGAGAGATCTCGCAAAGTTGAAACATGCAACACAGGTTACATTGTCAGAGCGATGTGGATCACATATAAACCGGTGACTGGCACATCGCCCTGCTGAATTTAATGAGGCTCACATGCAATCCCGTTTCCTCTCCGCTTTTGAGGCATTGCCGTCAACGCTGCAAACTGCACTTGCTCCCCTGCTGAACGATCCTGGCTTCCATGCGGTGCTGAGCGCAGACCAGGTCGCCTCACTGCAACAACAGACCCAAATGGATGCCGATGCGCTGGCGCTGGCACTGCTGCCTCTGGCGGCGTCGTGTGCCGTTGCTACCGTATCGCATTTTAACGTCGGGGCGATTGCCCGTGGCGTCAGCGGTAACTGGTACTTCGGCGCTAATATGGAATTTGTCGGCACGCCGATGCAGCAGACGGTTCACGCTGAGCAGAGCGCCATTACCCATGCGTGGCTGCGTGGCGAACGCCAGCTTGAGACTATCACCGTTAACTACACGCCATGCGGTCACTGCCGTCAGTTTATGAACGAGCTGAACAGCGGCACCCGCATTCGTATCAGCCTGCCACAACGTGCGATCAGCACCCTGGCCGATTATCTGCCGGATGCCTTTGGCCCCCGCGATCTCGGCATCACCACTTTCCTGATGGACAAGGTCGATCACGGTTATGTGGCCGAGGGCGATGAACTGGTACAAGCCGCCGTTGCCGCCGCCAATGCCAGCCACGCACCCTATAGCCAGTCCCACGCCGGTGTCGCACTGCTGACCACGGATGGAGAGATTGTCGCCGGTCGCTATGCGGAAAACGCGGCGTTTAACCCGAGCTTCCCGCCTTTGCAGGCGGCGCTGGTCCTGCTGAACATGCAGGGCGGCGATGCCCGGCAGATAAAAAAAGCGGTATTAGCGGAAGTGGAAAATGCCACATTAAGCCAGTTCGCCGCCACGCAGGCGACGCTTGCGACATTTGGTTGCGGTGAGCTGCTGCAGGTAACGCTGTACAAAGCATAACCCGCTGTCAGAGAGGCCACAGTTTTGTGAGCTTTTATGAACAAACGCTGTACTTCTGTGGGAAATTTCATAGGATCTGGCGCCAGAATTCACGTCATCACAAATTACTCTGAATAATTCAGGTTGCAGGATGGCAGCACGGTCGTGAATGTTTCCGCAGCTGTTACCCTGCCGCTGCCGGGCCTGCAGTCTGAGCTATAACGGGTAAGAAAACTGGCGCTACCTTTCCGGCGTGACGCCAGACAACACTGCAACCGGAGCATCACTGCATGGAACTCGACTACGAAAGTAAACGCCCGCTGTATATCCCTTATGCTGGCCCGATTTTGCTGGAATTTCCCCTGCTGAACAAAGGCAGCGCCTTTAGCATCGAAGAACGTAACGAATTCAACCTCAACGGTCTGCTGCCAGAAGCGGTGGAATCGATCGAAGAGCAGGCGCAGCGTGCCTGGCGTCAGTTTCAGGACTTCAAAAACAATAACGATAAGCATGTCTACCTGCGCAACATTCAGGACACCAACGAAACGCTGTTCTACCGCCTGCTGGATAACCATCTCGAAGAGATGATGCCAATTATCTACACCCCGACCGTCGGCGCAGCCTGCGAACACTTCTCTGAAATTTACCGTCGTGCACGTGGCGTCTTCATCTCCTACCCTAACCGCGCTCACATCGAAGATATGCTGCAAAACGCCACCAAGCAGAATGTGAAAGTGATAGTGGTAACCGATGGCGAGCGTATCCTGGGTCTGGGTGATCAGGGCATCGGTGGCATGGGCATCCCGATCGGTAAGCTTTCACTTTATACCGCCTGTGGCGGCATCAGCCCGGCTTATACGCTGCCAGTCGTGCTGGATGTTGGTACTAATAACCAGCAGTTGCTGAACGACCCGCTCTACATGGGCTGGCGTCATCCGCGCATTACCGGCGAAGAGTATGATGAGTTCGTGAACGAATTTATTCAGGCTGTTAAGCGCCGCTGGCCGAAAGTGCTGTTGCAGTTCGAAGATTTCGCCCAGAAGAATGCCATGCCGCTGCTGAACCGCTATCGCGATGAAGTCTGCTGCTTTAACGATGATATTCAGGGTACCGCTGCCGTAACCGTGGGTACGCTGATTGCCGCCAGCCGTGCGGCCGGAAGCCGACTGTGCGAGCAGAGAGTCGTGTTCCTGGGTGCCGGTTCTGCGGGGTGTGGTATCGCTGAACAAATCATCGCGCAGATGAAATCAGAAGGTCTGAGTGATGATGAAGCCCGTGGCCGGGTGATGATGGTGGATCGCTTTGGTCTGCTGACGGACAAGCTGCCTAACCTGCTCGATTTCCAGAGCAAGCTGGTGCAGAAAAGCGAAAATCTGCAGCAGTGGGATATCAACAATGATTCCATTTCGCTGCTGGACGTCGTGCGCAATGCGAAGCCCGATATTCTGATTGGTGTTTCTGGCCAGCCGGGTCTGTTCACCGAAGAAATTATCCGCGAGATGCACAAGCACTGTAAACGCCCTATCGTGATGCCACTGTCGAACCCGACATCACGTGTGGAAGCGACGCCGGCTGATATCATTGCCTGGACTGACGGAGCCGCGCTGGTCGCAACCGGTAGCCCATTCTCACCGGTGAGCTGGAACGGTAAAACCTATCCGATTGCACAGTGTAATAACTCCTACATCTTCCCGGGCATTGGTCTGGGTGTGATTGCATCGGGTGCCAGCCGCGTTACCGATACCATGCTGATGACGGCCAGCCGCGCGCTCGCTGACTGCTCACCGCTGGTGAATGAAGGCGAAGGCCCGGTGCTGCCTGAGATCAAAGATATTCAGGGCGTGTCGAAAATCATCGCGATGGAAGTGGGTAAAGCCGCTCAGCTGGCGGGTGTCGCCGTAGTGACCTCAGAAGATGTGTTGTCACAGGCTATCGCCAATAACTTCTGGCTACCGCAGTATCGTCACTATCGTCGTACCTCGATTTAATCGTCAGACTGCCGGATCCCTTTGATCCGGCAGTGTTCAAAAAGAGCACAGCCAGCCGGCAGTAGCTTGCTTCGCTGCGACAGCTCAAGTAGCCTTGTCCCATCTCAACATTCTGACATCGAGTTTCCAGGCGCATGCTGAAACGCGTTCTCATTGGTCTGCTTTTCATCATCTTA
This sequence comes from Pantoea sp. WMus005, assembly GCF_013415305.1. Classification (GTDB taxonomy): domain Bacteria; phylum Pseudomonadota; class Gammaproteobacteria; order Enterobacterales; family Enterobacteriaceae; genus Pantoea; species Pantoea rara. The sequence goes on along the minus strand of NZ_JACBXU010000001.1, from coordinate 446,552 downwards.
CTGATGATGGCAACCGCGCTCGGCCTTGATCGCTGGATCAGCTGGAAAACTGCGCCTTTTATCTACGAAAATGTCGCTTCTTTGCCCCATCGTCAGGTCGGTGTGGTGCTGGGTACGGCTAAATATTATCGTACTGGCGTCATCAATCAGTATTACCTCTATCGTATGCAGGGCGCACTGAATGCCTACAACAGCGGAAAGGTGAACTATCTGCTGCTGAGCGGTGATAATGCCCAACAGAGCTATAACGAACCGATGACCATGCGCCGCGACCTGATCAAAGCGGGCGTCGATCCGGCCGATATCGTGCTGGATTATGCCGGGTTCCGCACGCTAGATTCGATTGTGCGCACCCGCAAAGTGTTTGATACCAATGATTTCATTATTATCACCCAGCGTTTTCATTGTGAGCGCGCGCTGTTTATCGCCTTACAGCTGGGTATTCAGGCGCAGTGTTATGCCGTGCCCTCCCCGAAAAACATGCTTAGCGTGCGTTTCCGCGAAGTGGGTGCCCGACTGGGCGCGCTGGCGGACCTTTTCCTGCTTAAGCGCGAACCCCGTTTCTTAGGGCCGCTGGTGCCGATTCCTGCCGTACATGATGTTCCTGAAGATGCGCAGAGTTACCCTGCTGTGACGCCAGAGCAGTTGCTGGAGCTGGAACAGAAGCTGCGGAAATAACTCATTGATAGTGCCTGATTAGGCCTTAGCGTCATTTCAATCTGACCGTGCTCCCTTCGCGACTTTAATCTCATAGCAACACCCCTGGCACTCGCCCATAAAAAAAGCGACCCGAAGGTCGCTTCCTGAGCGTTGAATCAGACTTACTTCTTACGTGAATATTTCAGTGAATCCAGCGCAACGGCGAAGATGATGATGCCGCCCTTAATGATGTACTGCCAGTAAGGGTTGACGCCGATATAGGTCAGACCGTAGTTGATAACGGTGAAGATTAATACACCGGTCACAACACCTGCCACACTACCCACACCCCCGGCGAAGGAGACGCCGCCGACCACACAGGCCGCAATAGCATCCAGCTCATACATAAAGCCAAGGTTGTTGGTCGCCGAACCGATACGACCCGCTTCCAGCATCCCGCCGAAGGCATAGAACACACCTGACAACGCATAGATCAGGATCAGGTTCAGGTTCACATTGACGCCAGACACTTTCGCCGCTTCCGGGTTACCACCGATAGCAAAAATGTTTTTGCCGAAGCGGGTTTTGTTCCACAGCACCCAGACGAAAATGATGGCAATCACAGCGTAGAACGTGATGAACGAAAGTTTGAAATCACCAAAGCGTAAGAAGCCCTGAGTAAATTTCGAGAACCCTGCATCAAAACCGGCAATCGGTGATGCACCAACAAAGTCATAATAAAGTGAGTTGATACCGTAAACGATAATCATGGTGCCCAGCGTGGTGATAAATGGCGTTACCTTCAGGTAAGCAATAATCACACCGTTGACCAGACCAATCACACCGCCGATGATGCACACGGTCAGAATAACCAGTGGAATCGGCACCGTATCCAGCGTCGGGAAGACTTTGTTCGCGTTATCCATCGCCTGCAGCAGCGTTGCAGCTACTACAGCGGCCAGACCAACCTGACGTCCGGCTGACAGGTCTGTACCCTGGGTCACAATCAGACCCGCCACACCCAGTGCAATAATAATGCGCACCGAAGATTGGGTCAGAATATTACTCAGGTTCATTAAACTTAAGAATGATGGGTCCTGGAAAATAATAATAGCCAGCAATACCAGCAGGACGACATAAATGCCGCCCTCTTTTAACCAGGTTAGCGCATTCTTTTTTGTAGTCGCTTTCATGTTAACAGCCCTTGCTTCATTAAAGGTGTAATGACGCTAAACGCAATATTTCGTTCTGCGTGGTCGTTTTGGTATCAACTATGCCTGCTACCAGTCCATTACTCATTACCAGAATACGATCGGTAATGCCTAACAGCTCCGGCATTTCAGATGAGATAATAATGATGCCCTTTTCTTTTTTCGCCAGCTCAGCAATCAGCTGGTAAATTTCGAATTTTGCACCAACGTCAATACCGCGTGTTGGTTCATCAAGCATCAGGATTTCAGGCTGGGTCAATAACCAGCGGCCAATAATCACTTTTTGCTGGTTACCACCCGAAAGCGAACCAATTTGAGTATGGTGGCCTGGTGTTTTAACCCGCATTGAATCGATCACCCATTGGGTATCACTCTTCATGCGTTTATTATCCAGCAGTCCCATACTGTTTTTATATTTTTTGATATTGGAAATAAGCGAGTTAAAACCAATGTCGAGGAACGCATAAATACCGGTAGAGCGGCGCTCTTCCGTTACCAGCGCAAAGCCGTGGTTAATGGCTTCGTTGGCGCTGTGATTATTAATCGGTTTACCATGCAGTTTAATGGTGCCGCCCGATTTTTCGCGAATGCCAAACAGCGTTTCGACGATATCGGTACGTTTGGCACCCACCAGCCCGGCAATGCCGAGTATCTCCCCTTTACGCAAATCAAATGAGATGTCGCGAATGGATGGCTGACGCAGAGACGTCAGATTACGCACCTCAAGAATCGTCTCACCTGGCACGTTAGTGCGGTCAGGGAAACGCTGGTTCAGTGAACGGCCGACCATCATCGAGATGATCTTATCCATATCCAGCCCTTGCAGCGACTGAGATGTAATCCACTGACCATCACGCAGAATCGTGATCTCATCACACAGCTGGAAAATCTCTTCCATCTTGTGCGAAATATAAACGATGCCACAGCCGCGATCTTTCAGCTTACGAATAATCGTGAACAGGTGATTAACCTCTTTCTCGGTTAACGAGGAGGTCGGTTCATCCATAATCACAATTTTCGCGTCGTAAGAGAACGCTTTGGCAATTTCAATCATCTGCATCTGTGATACAGAAAGATTGGCAACTTTGTCACGCGGATCGATATCGATATCCAGCTCGTCAAAAATCGCTTTAGTGTCCTGATACATTTTATTCTGATCGACAAAGAAGCCTTTGCGTGGATAACGCCCCAGCCACATGTTGTCCATCACGGTACGCTGCAGAACCAGGTTTAATTCCTGGTGCACCATCGACACGCCATTTTCCAGCGCCTCTTTGGAGCTTTTATAGTCGATCTCGTTACCCTGAAACAGGATACTGCCGGTATCTTTTTTATAAATACCAAACAGGCATTTTAATAAGGTGGATTTCCCGGCACCGTTCTCGCCCATTAATGCATGAACAGAGTGAGGCCGCACTTTCAAATTAACATTATCTAACGCTTTAACGCCGGGAAATGATTTTGAGACATTCGTCATTTCCAGCAAATATTCTCGCTGCGCGGTCGTGTTATCACTGGCCATATTTTACCTGGCTAAAAAACGGTGGTGACATAAAAAAGGCGCGACAGCAGCCGCGCCCGTAATCGATCTTATTTCACGAACTGAGACAGATTTTCTTTATCGACGGGTACGTAAGGAACACGGACGATTTTATCAACCATCTTGAAGTTCGTTCCGTCGGTAGCCGCTTTGCCGTTCGCCAGATTGTTGGCAATATCCAGTGTCGCTTTCGCCTGGTTTTCTGCATCGTTCAGCACGGTACCCGCCAGCGCACCGGATTTCACCAGCGCCAGGGCTTCTGGCAGTGCATCGACGCCGAAGACCGGGATTGAAGTCATGTTGTGCGATTTCAGCGCTTCAACTGCACCCATCGCCATCGCATCGTTGTTCGCGATGACGACTTCGATTTTCTTAGCATTCGGGCCTGACAGCCACGCATCCATCTTATCTTTAGCCTGCGCGGTATCCCACATTGCCGTATCCATCGCTAACTGCTGGGTTTTCAGGCCATCTTTGTTCAGCGTGTCGATCACATATTTGGTACGGGCTTCTGCATCAGGATGGCCCGGCTCGCCTTTCAGCAGCACGAACTGAATCACGCCATCTTTGTTCAGATCCCAGGCTGGCGTCGATTTCCAGTGTTTCTCGATCAGCTGACCCTGAATGATGCCAGACTCTTTAGAGTCGGTACCCACGTAATACGCTTTGTCATAACCGGCCAGGACCTTGGCGTTCGGTTCTTTGTTGAAGAAGACAACCGGTACTTCATTGGCACGCGCTTTGTCTACCACTACTGCAGCCGCCGCCGGGTCAACCAGGTTAATCGCCAGCGCTTTAACGCCTTTTGCCATCAGCACATCAATCTGATCGTTCTGTTTGGACTGGTCGTTCTGTGAATCATTCATCAGCAACTGCACGCCACCGATCGCTTTCGCTTCTTTCTCGATGTCTTTGCGCACCATTGACATGAAGTTGTCATCATATTTGTAAATGGTCACGCCGATACGGGTGTCAGCTGCGTGAGCGGTTGCACCAAACATCATGCTGGCAACCAGTGCTGTAAGCGTGAAAACCTTCTTATTCATGGTATCTCCGGTTTTATTATGCAGGGTCTTTTTAGCGCTACCGCGCCATAGAGGCGGCAGAGCAATCGGTAAAACAGATCGGCGCGTTGGCTAACGTAATGAGGAGGTTAAGCCATTCGACACCGTCTAAAACCTGACTTCCCTGTGCCAGAATGCTTCCTTAAAGAGGGGGTGAACCCTTTAACCGGCTACTGAGACCACAACTGATGCCGTTACACTGGCGTTACATAATGTTTCAGTCCGGTAAGACGCTGCCATCATAGTGAGAGCAATGTTAATTAACTGTGAATGTAATCACAGATTGAAAACGGTTACATGCCTGAATCGCCTAAATTAGTGACGGACTCCACATTTTGCCGCTGCGCCACCGAATGACGCCGCACCAGGGTGGGCATAAAGATGTGTGTTGCGGTGTCGTCCAGCAGTCCGGCCGCGCCCTGCAAAGCCAGTTCAGTCGCAATTTTTGCCATTGAAACAATGGGATAGCGAACGGTAGTTAACTGCGGGTCGGTGTAACGGGAAATGGGGATGTCATCAAAGCCAATGACAGAAAAATGCTGTGGTACCTGAATACCGTTGTCTTTCAGCGCAGTGAGTGCGCCCGCCGCCATGCCGTCGTTGTAGGCAAACACCGCAGTGAGGTTAAGATTGCGCCCCAGCAACTCTACCATCGCCGCTTCGCCGCCCTGCATGTCAGGCTCTGCGCTGGCTATCCAGCTCTCCTGCGGCCGGATACCCTGCTCTGCCATTGCCTGTATCCACCCTTCACGGCGCTGCGCGACATCCTCGATGGGATGACTGGAGCAGAGATAACCAATGCGGCTATGTCCCTGTTGTAACAACGTTCTTGAAGCCATCAGTGCGCCAGTGACATTATCCAGACTGACGCTGCGGTGTTCGAATCCAGGGACGATGCGGTTAATCACCACCATGCCGGGAACGTGCTGCATAAAGTCCGCCAGTTCAGCGTCCGGCAGCGTTTTCGCGTGCACTACCAGAGCGCTGCAGCGCTGACGGATCAGGACTTCAATAGCATGACGCTCTTTCTCTTCCTGATGCCAGGAGTTGCTGATTAACACATGCTTGTGCACGCGCTGCGCCACGGTATCCACCGCCTTAACCAGTGCTCCGAAGAAGGGATCGGAGACATCCATCACCACTACCCCGATCGTGTCGCTGACCTGTGTCGCCAGCGCCTGGGCGTTGGCATTAGGGCGATAGCCCAGCGCCTCCACCGCCTGTAACACAGCGTCACGGGTATCAGAGGTCACGGCGTTGCTCTGGTTAAGGACGCGCGACACGGTCGCCACTGACACGCCAGCCTGACGGGCAACATCACGAATAGTTATCATGCAGCAGTTCCAGAAAGGAAAAATAGGGCATCACGCCGGGTTATATACCGGCGCTATTCTGTCAGGGGCAGGAGGCATACAGCGTGAATTGCGTCACATCAATGAAAACGGTTACATACAATTATGTAACCTTTGTGATGGCGGTCATTATCCTGTGTTGTCCGTGAGGCGTGATTTACTGGCTGAGAGCAGCGTAAACCGCCGCCACAGCCATTCCAGTGGACCCTGTGCGAAGAAATGTAACCAGATGAGTGAAAACAGGATATTGATAAGCCATACCGCAGGCACCATCATCACCAGTTCCAGCCGGGTGAAGTGCATATAGAAGCCAAAGCGGTAAAACAGCGTGGTGCAAATCAGCGACTGCAGCAGGTAGTTGGTCAGCGCCATGCGGCCCACACACTGGATGGCGTAGCTGATGCGCCAGCGTGCAATCTTCGGCCAGTAAGCCAGACAGAGCGCGGCATAGCCCAGACTGATCAGCGGACTGGCGAGGTCGCGTGGGGCCTGAAGGTAAAAAGCGGTCCAGCGGAACGCCCAGTGTAACAGCCATTGCGCTGCCACACCGGCCACCGCAATGCAGAATCCCATCGTCAGTAGCAGCGCCGCCGCCTGACGGTAATGCTGTGCAGGAAACTCGCCCGTCAGCCAGCCGCTGCGCAGCAGTGCGCCACCCATCATCATCAGACCCGCCAGCTGCCAGCCATACTGTGCCGCCAGCGCCATCAGCCCTGACGAGAGATGGTCCAGCCGGTTCTGTATCGCCTCCCAGCCGCCGGTGAGTTTCCAGTACTGTTCATATTGCAGATCGGCTGCGCCCGGCAGCCAGGAATGAGTCGGTTCAGGAGCGGAGATCGACCCAAACACCAGCAGCACGCCGCAACCCACCAGGTAGAGCAGAATACCGGTATTCATCAGGCTGCGGGTGGAGGGGACATCGCGCAGCACCCGCCAGACCACCAGTCCGATGATGCCGTAATCCAGCAGGATATCGCCTTCCCAGAGAAAAATACCGTGCACAAAACCGATGAGGACCAGAATGGAAAGTCGGGCTGTGAGCCAGCGGCTACCGCGCGGCAGCTGCATTTGCAGACCCGCGCCAAACAACAGTGCAAACAGAGTGAGGAATTTGAGCTGAGCGAAAGTGTCAGAGAGCGCCCATGTCCAGGTATCGGAGAGACTGACGCTGCCCTGCCACGCCGGATTCAGGTAGGCAGCAGAAGGCAGGCCGAAGCCGACAATATTGAGCAGCAGAATGCCGAGAATGGCACAGCCACGAATGAAATCCAGTGCGTGATAGCGTTGCATGCGGCACCCTGCCCCATTGAGGCGGGCACCGTTATGCGCCCGCAGTTGACTCAACTATGGCGCACTGCGCGCAAAAATTCCTGGCGGGTATTCTGGCTGGACTTGAACAGGCCACCCAGCGAAGTCGTGGTGGTGGCGCTGGTCGCATCTTTTATACCACGCGCTTTGACACAGTAGTGCACCGCATCAATCGAGACAGCTACATTGTTAGTGCCCAGCAGCGTCTGCAATGCTACCAGAACCTGCTGCGTCAGACGCTCCTGCACCTGTGGGCGCTGGGCAAAGAACTGCACGATGCGATTGATTTTCGACAGACCAATCACCTTTTCTTTGGGTATATAGGCGACAGTCGCTTTGCCATCAATGATAACAAAGTGGTGTTCACAGGTGCTGGTCAGAGTGATATCACGTACAGTCACCATCTCATCGACCTTCATTTTATTCTCAATGACGGTGATTTTCGGGAAGTTGGCGTAGTCGAGACCGGAAAAAACCTCATCAACATACATTTTGGCGATGCGATGTGGCGTTTCCATCAGGCTGTCATCTTCAAGATCCAGATTCAGCAGCTGCATAATCTCGGTCATGTGCCCGGCAATCAGGCTCTTACGCGTTTTATCATCAATGTCGCGCGTCGGTGCACGTAACGGGGTTTCCAGTCCACGCGCAAGCAGCGCTTCGTGAACCAGGGCAGCTTCCTGACTTAGGGTGCTCATCTACTCTTCTCCGGCTGGTGTTGCGCCCGCGAGCTTTTGCCTGCGGGCCCTGTAATCAGGCGCGTATTGTGAAACTTTCTTTGCGGGGAATCCAGCAATCAATCAGATTGGCGATGAAAGCTTTTCACTCAATTCTTCGCCAGACCAGCAGGCCTGCCCAGACCAGGCTGACCCCGGCCACCCAAAGGGCTGGTTCCAGCCGATGTAACAGGGCCGTAGAGAGGAAAGAGAGCAGCGGGCCGACCAGCTGTCCGACCGCATAGCCCGTAGTCAGCAGGCCAGCCATGTAACGCAGATGATTGGGTGCCAGTTCACGGGCACAGAGCATCGACAGTTGCACCACGCTGAGGAAGCCGCCCCCCACCAGCAGCGCACCGGCCAGCAGGCCACTAAAGCCTGGCAGAAGCGCCGCGGCAAATACGCCCAGTGCCTGCGCCCAGAGCACCACCGCCAGCCGGACATGGCTGTGTCCCCAGCGCCGCGTCAGGATACCCAGCAGGATGCCGATCATCGCCGCGCCGCCGAATATCGGCCAGACAAACTGCGCGAAAATACCGTCAGGAAAACGCGTAGCGGCCATCTGCGACAAAAAGGTGGCAGGAAGAATGTAGCCAAAGCCCGCCAGGCTGTAACTCAGCACCAGACGTTTAAGATTGCGATTTAGCACCAGAGGCTCAGGTGCCTGTTCCGGACGATGCAGTTCGCCCCGCCGCGGCAGATGACGGGTGATGAGCGCAATCAGCAGCAGTGCCAGCGCACCGTAAGCGGCCCAGGCCAGACCGGCAGAGACCTGCAGGGTGTGCAACGCGACGCCCAGCAAACCGCTGACGAAAATGCCGCAGCCCGGCCCGGCAAAAACGGCCGCCGACAGCCCTGCCCGGCCATGCCGATGCAGCTGTTCATTGCTCCAGGCCGCCACCAGCACCATCGCCCAGCCGCTGGCCCAGCCAATCAGAAAGCGGATTACGCCGTGCAGCCAGGGGCCCGTTGCCAGAGCGGAGACCAGCGTCAGTATCACTGCGCCCCACACGCCCGCCTGCAGTCGCAACTCCACCCGCCGGTGCGCGCGCATGGCATCAAACGAGCCACACAGATAGCCAAGATAGTTGAAGGCTGCCACCAGGCTGGCACTGGTGAGTGTCAGCTGATGTGCCTGAATCATCAGCGGCACCTGCGGCGTAAAGGCGAAGCGCCCAATGCCCATCGCCACAAATAAAGTTAAAAACGCGCTGAGCGCGACGCGTAACGCCATTGCTGAACTCCTGTTGTTCTGCCCTGAGATCTCTTCTGACTTGCCAACAGCATGCAGGATGTCTAAACTCACGGAAAGTGAATAATTTTAACCAACTTGCTTACGGGAAGAGAAGATATGGATTTAGTTCAGCTGCGTATGTTCTGTTCCGTCGCCGAAACCGGTTCTCTGGCACGCGCAGCAGAACAGCTGCATCGCGTCCCCTCTAATCTCACCACGCGACTACGCCAGCTGGAAGAAGAATTGGGTGTGGATCTGTTTATTCGTGAGAAGCAGCGCATTCGCCTGTCGCCGATGGGCCATAATTTCCTGAATTATGCGCAGCGTATTCTGGCGTTAAGTGAAGAAGCGATGAGCATGACCCGAACCGGCGAACCGGCGGGCAACTTTGCACTGGGCTCCATGGAAAGTACTGCGGCGACCCGCCTGCCTGGCCTGCTCGCCGCCTACCACCAGCGCTTTCCCAAAGTGGCGCTGTCGCTGATTACCGGCACCTCAGGCGAAATTATTGATCGGGTTCGCGAGGGCACCCTGGCCGCCGCGCTGGTTGATGGCCCGGTTTCCCATGATGATCTGAATGGCTGCATCGCCTTTCGCGAGGAGATGGTCCTCATCACCGGGCTGGATCATGGGCCGATCAGTACAGCGCGCGACGTGCAGGACGACACCCTGTTTGCCTTTCGCAACAGCTGCTCTTATCGGGTGAAGCTGGAGAGCTGGTATCGCGACAGCCAGACGGCGCCGGATAATGTAATGGAGATCCAGTCCTATCACGCCATGCTGGCCTGCGTAGCGGGTGGCGCAGGCGTCGCGATGATTCCGGCCTCAGTATTAAAGCAGATGGCGGACCGGTCACGGGTGCAGGCACATACCTTACCCGCGGCTTATCGTGATACCGCCACCTGGCTGATGTGGCGACGTGACGCTTTTACCCCGAATGTTGAAGCACTGAAATACCTGATTATTGAACAATTTGACGATCGTCCGCTCAATGATGAGCTGATTCACCCATTACAGGCGGCGGAGTAAGCGTTCCACGCTATGTTTACATTATCACGACCACCCGGCGCCATTGTGCGCGCCACTCTGACTGAAAGAGGGATTGCATGAACATGATCAAAACCCGTGCCGCTGTTGCCTGGGCTGCTGGCGAACCGCTGAAAATTGAAGAAGTGGATTTGATGCCGCCGCAGAAAGGTGAAGTGCTGGTGCGCATTGTCGCGACAGGCGTGTGTCATACCGACGCCTACACCCTCTCCGGCACTGACCCGGAAGGTGTTTTCCCGGCGATTCTCGGCCATGAAGGCGGCGGCATCGTGGAAGCCGTGGGCGAAGGCGTAACCAGCGTCGAAGTGGGTGACCATGTCATCCCGCTTTATACCCCGGAGTGCGGCAAATGTAAGTACTGCCTGTCGGGTAAAACCAATCTCTGCCAGGCGATCCGCACGACCCAGGGCAAAGGCCTGATGCCGGATGGCACCACCCGCTTCTTTAAAGATGGCAAACCGATTTTCCACTATATGGGTACCTCGACTTTCTCTGAGTACACCGTTATTCCGGAAATCTCGCTGGCGAAAATCAGTAAAGAAGCGCCACTGGAAGAGGTTTGCCTGCTGGGTTGTGGCGTCACAACCGGCATGGGCGCGGTCATGAACACCGCCAAAGTGAAAGAAGGCGACACCGTGGCAATCTTCGGTCTCGGCGGCATCGGTCTTTCTGCGGTCATCGGCGCGAAAATGGCGAAAGCCGGCCGCATCATCGCGATTGACCTCAACACCAGCAAATTCGATCTCGCTCGCAAGCTGGGTGCTACCGATCTGATCAACCCGAAAGATTATGATAAGCCCATTCAGGAGGTGATTGTCGAGCTGACCGACGGCGGCGTGGATTTCTCGTTTGAATGTATTGGCAACGTGAACGTAATGCGTTCCGCACTGGAGTGCTGCCACAAAGGCTGGGGCGAATCTGTGATTATCGGTGTCGCGGGTGCCGGTGAAGAGATCTCCACCCGTCCGTTCCAGCTGGTAACCGGTCGCGTCTGGCGCGGTTCCGCCTTTGGCGGCGTGAAAGGCCGTTCACAGCTGCCGGGCATTGTGCAGGATTACCTCGACGGTAAATTTGCGCTGAACGACTTTATTACCCACACCATGCCGCTGGAAGAGATCAACGATGCCTTTGATTTGATGCACGAAGGAAAATCGATTCGCTCGGTCGTGCACTTTAACAAGTAATCAGGAGGCGTTATGGCATCTACTCTGGAGCTACTGGAAGAACACCGTATTTTTGGTGGCTGGCAGCAGCGCTGGCGTCATCAGTCAGCCGTGCTGATCTGCCCGATGACCTTCAGCATCTATCTGCCAACCCCGCACGGTGATGCACCGCCGCCGGTCGTCTGGTTTCTGGCCGGGCTGACCTGCAACGATGAGAACTTCACCACCAAAGCGGGCGCGCAGCGCGTTGCGGCGGAACTGGGTCTGGTGCTGATTATGCCAGATACCAGCCCGCGCGGTGACGAGGTGGCGAATGATGAGGGATATGATCTGGGTCAGGGCGCGGGATTTTATCTCAATGCCACCCAGCAACCCTGGGCCAGCCATTTCCGCATGTTCGACTATCTGAGCAGCGAGTTACCCGCCCTGATTGCGGATAATTTCAAGGTCAGTGAACGTCAGTCGATCATGGGTCATTCTATGGGCGGACACGGGGCGCTGATGCTGGCGCTGCGACTGAGTAACCGGTTTGCCTCGGCTTCTGCCTTTGCGCCGATTGTGAATCCGATGCAGGTGCCGTGGGGCCAGAAAGCGTTTCAGGCCTATCTGGGCGACGATCGTGCGGCGTGGCGGGAATATGACAGCTGCCAGCTGATGGCGGAAGTATCCCATCGGTTGCCGATGCTAATCGATCAGGGCGACAGCGATCAGTTCCTGGCCGATCAGCTGCAACCAGAGCGGTTAGAGGAAATCGCCCGCGAGGTGGGTTTCCCGCTGACGCTGCGTATTCAGCCGGGTTATGACCATAGCTACTTCTTTATTGCCAGCTTCGTGGAAGATCATCTGCGCTTCCATGCGCAGCATCTGCTGGCGTAGTAACTCATCAGGGCCGCCATTGCGGCCCTGAATTTTTCTGCATACTTTACTGCCGCAAACGCGGGCTCAACGCCAGACCTCGCCCGACTCTCAGACCAGTGCCGGCCCCGTCAGCCCATCGATCATCACCTGCGGAATGCCGCGCGAGCAGTGTTCGATTCGGCCATTGACGCCATACACTTTTGCCAGCGTAGCCGGCGTAATCACCTTATCCGGTTGCCCTTCTGCCACCAGTGCGCCCTGCTTCAGCATCAGCGCATGTTGCGCATGGCGCAGTGCGATGTTGATGTCATGCACCACCACCACCGTCACGATGTTGCGCTGGGCTGTTTCGCGGCGTACCAGATCCATGACGTGGAACTGGTAGTTAAGATCCAGCGCGCTCAGCGGTTCATCCAGCAGCAGCAGCTTAGGACGACGGATCAGGGACTGCGCCAGCCCGACCAGCTGCTTTTGTCCGCCAGAGAGCTGATCGAGGTATCGCATCGCCAGATGCGCAATGCCAAGCTGCTCCAGCAGATGCATGATCTCCGCTTCGCTGCTGGCGCTGTGCAACCCACCGGAGGCGCGCTGCGCCACGATAATCGATTCCAGCACATGCAGATGCACGCCCGCAGGCAGCGATTGCGGCAGATAGACCACATTCTTCGCCCGGCGGGCAAACGGCTGGGTCATGAGATCTTCACCGTTGAGCCACATCTCACCCTGGCCTTTATTCAGACCGGCCAGCGCGCGCAACAGCGTCGATTTACCACAGCCATTTGGTCCCAGCAGCACGGTGATTTCACCGCGTGGCAGCGGCGCGATATTGAGATTATCAATGACTTTATTTTTTGGATAACCGGCACTGAAGCCGCGTAACGTCAGACCCTGTTCCATCATACTGTCCCCCGATGACGCAGAATAATACTCAGGAAGAACGGCACGCCGATCAGTGAGGTGACGATGCCAACCGGGATGATTACGCCGGGGAGGAGGTTTTTCGACGCGACCGACGCCAGCGACAGGACCAGCGCACCGACCAGCGCACTGGCAGGCAGATAGAAGCGATGATCTTCACCAAACATCATGCGGGCAATGTGGGGTGCGACCAGACCGATGAAACCGATGGGTCCGACAAACGCCACGGCCAGCGCCGAAAGAATACTGATACGCAGCAAGGTGGTCAGGCGCAGACGACGCACATCAATGCCAAAGCTCACTGCGCGGTCTTCGCCCAGGCGCAGCGCCGTCAGCTTCCAGCTGCTCATCATTGAGAACGGCACCAGGATGACCAGCGCCACAGTCAGTACGCCCAGCTTCTCCCAGGAGGCACGCGCCAGGCTGCCCATGGTCCAGAACACCAGGCCCTGCAGCGTGTCTTCGCTGGCGATGAACTGCATCATCGAGACCAGTGCGTTAAAGGTAAACACCAGGGCGATACCGAACAGCACCACACCTGCAGAGGAGACCTGCGTCCAGCGGGTCACCGCATCCAGCATCAGCGCAGCAAACAGCGCAAACACAAAGGCGTTGGCAGAAATTAACCACTGATCGGGTATGCCGGGAATACCTACGCCAAGAATGATCGCCAGCGCGGCTCCGAACGCCGCCGCCGATGAGACACCCAGCGTAAACGGGCTGGCCAGCGGGTTGTTCAGGATGGTCTGCATCTCTGCACCCGCCAGACCCAGCGACAGCCCCACCACCAGCGCCATCAGCGCATAGGGCAGACGAATGTCCCAGACAATAACGCGGGTGCCGGCATCGACGCTGTCGGGGCTGAGCAGCGTATTCCACAGCGTTTCAAGGGAGAGTCCGGCCGGACCCAGTGTGAAGTCGAGGATCAGCGAGGCGACAATTGCCACCAGTAATACGCCAATCCAGATCAGGCGGCGGCGCAGCACCTGATGGTAATTTTGCATGGTGTGGTGAAGCGTCTCTTCCCCCGCCAGCAGCGAAGTTTCGGTAGTCATGTTTGAACCCTGTGTGGCTATCACGTCAGAAAACGCAGCCACAATAGTGCAGGTGATAATAATTATCAATTCGAGAACATAAGCGAGACGTGAAAAAACAGTAAAAAACGGTGTTGTTATGGGAAGGATACTGGCGCCGGATCCAGCATGATGACCTGTGTGCGCAAGGTCCGCAACTTTCATGACCGTTACAAGCGAAAAACTAACGCTGTTTAGCGGACTCTGCGCCGTAAAGGTATGGCATCAAACGCTATACTGCGCTCAGTGGTGATAATGACCCGGACAGTCTGCGAAGAATGTCCGGGATAAGGCATTAAGGCAGGGTTTACTTAAGGTGTTCCTTAAGCTCCGCAGACGCCTGGCCAATCGCTTTGCGCACTGCAGGCTCTTTACTCAGCGCATTCAGCAGCCCAAAGTCATGGATCATGCCGTTATAACGGGTGACGGTCACCGGCACGCCAGCGTTATCCAGCCTGCGCCCAAAAGCTTCGCCTTCATCGCGTAATACATCCAGTTCAGCAGTCTGAATAAGCGTGGGTGGCAAACCAGCCAGTTGGGCCTGGGTTGCACGCAGCGGAGAGGCCAGAATGTTATTCCGATCTTTTTCTGAAGGCGTGTAGTTGTCCCAGAACCATTTCATCATATTCCGGGTCAGAAAATAGCCGCTGGCAAACTGCTTATAGGAAGCATCATCAAAGCTGGCATCAGTAACAGGCCACAACATGACATCATAACGAATGGACGGCGCATTGTTCTGCTTAGCCTGAAGCGCGACAGCAGCGACCATGTTGCCGCCGACACTGTTACCGACCAGTGCCAGTCGCTTGCCGTCTACGCCAATTTCATGACCGTTTTCGGCCACCCATTTTGTTGCTTCATAAGCCTGTGTAATGGCGACCGGATAATGGGCTTCCGGGGAAGGATCATAATTCACAAATACGGCAGCAGCGCCGGACTCATTCACCAGATCCCTTACCAGACGTTCATGGGTCGGGAAGTCACCCAGCACCCAGCCTCCCCCATGGAAGAACATAAATACGGGCAGCACGCCAGAACTGTGCTCAGGTTTTACGATCGTCAGTTTGAGCGGTTTACCCAGTGCTGTAATGGTTTTTTCAGAAATTTGTGCGGGTGGCAGCAACGCACCCTGCTGAGCACCCGTTAACACTGCGCGCGCCTCGACAGGCGCTAAGGTTTCGATGGGCTTGCCACCGCTGCTGTTCAGAGCTTTAAGAAAGGCGGCAACACCGGCGGTAGGTTGCGGCAGATTCTCCGCCGGGCTTGCCCATGCTGAAGCGATCTGACTGGCTAATAATAAAGCCCCTGCAGTGAGTTTCACGTTCATTTGTGGCTTCCTTACATTCGCTATTAAGTAGTGTGCTATTTAGTTTGAGCAGAATGACAGGCAGCAGTCACATTGTAAACAACTAAATAGCGCGCAAGTTAATATTTAGCGCTGACAGACATGTGATGGCGATGATCAAGGGGTTCAGAAGTGAGGTGCGCATCTGGATGGCGTAGCTGGCATTTCTATATATGTAGCCTTTTCGGCCCCCATCTTTCGATGTTCACACGCCATCCGGCCGTTAGCGTAATGCTTACGGTTGAGGGTGGGTTTGACATCAGTGAAGCGGGGTTTCTGTTGACGACGCCTGATTCATTAGAGGTTTGCGGAGCCGCAGCTGGGGCGAATACGCCCATCGCTTTACGCTTATCGCTGGTCTGTAAAGGCGGTTTCTGGCGCCGCGCTGCAGCGCCAGATCAGCATTACTCTTTATGAACAGGGAACTCCATCTCGCTGTACTTCACGAAATGGCTTCCGCGCGTCAGCTTGTAGCCGAACCAGATAATCAGGAACAGCGGAAGGCCGATGTAGGTTGCCGCCACGCCATACCAGTCAATGCTGTCGTTGAGGAAGGCCTGATAATTCTGACCCAGCGTGATGATCAGGCAGAGCACGAAGGCGAAAATCGGTCCAAGGGGGAAGAAACCAGAGCGGTAAGGCAGATCGTTCAGGTCATGTCCCTGAGCGACATAGCCGCGACGGAAGCGATAGTGACTGATAGCAATACCCAGCCAGGCGATAAAACCGGTCATTCCTGAGGTATTCAGTAGCCACAGATACACTTCCTGATTACCAAATTTAGAGGTCAGGAAGCACAGTCCGGCCACCACGGTCGTCGCCCATAGGGCATTGCGCGGCACGCCGCCCTTAGAAAGCTTCGCGAAAATACGCGGCGCTTTGCCTTCGCTGGCCAGGTTGTAAAGCATACGCGTTGAGGCATACATGCCGGAGTTACCGGCTGACAGCACCGCCGTCAGAATCACCGCATTCATCACCGCTGCCGCAGAGAGCAGACCGGCGTTCTGGAATACCAGAGTAAACGGGCTGACGCTGATATCGTCGATGTCGTTATGCAGCAACTGCGGATCGGTGTACGGCAGGATCAGACTGATAATCAGGATGGCAAACACATAGAACAGCAGAATACGCCAGAAAATCTGCCGCACCGCGCGCGGGATATTTTTCGCCGGGTCTTCAGATTCGCCCGCCGCGATACCCATCAGCTCGGTGCCCTGGAAGGAGAATCCCACAATCATCGCCACGCCAATCATCGCCGCAAAGCCACCCGCAAACGGCGCATCGCCTACCTGCCAGTTCTGCCAGCCCGCTTGCTCTGCACCACGCATAATGCCGGTGATCATCAGCACACCAACAATGATAAAGATGATCACGGTGGCGACTTTGATCAGCGAGAACCAGTATTCTGCCTCGCCAAAGCCTTTCACCGAGATGTAGTTAAGCAGGAATATCAGACCCAGGAAGAGTGCGCTCCAGATCCAGCCAGGTGTGTCCGGGAACCAGTAGGTCATCACAAGCTGTGACGCGACCAGGTCAACCGCGATGGTTACCGCCCAGTTGTACCAGTAGTTCCAGCCGAGCGCGAAACCAAAGCCCTCTTCGACATATTTTGCACCGTAGGTGGCGAAGGAACCCGATACGGGCATGAAGGCGGCCAGTTCACCAAGACTGGTCATCAGGAAGTAGACCATCAGGCCGATGAGCATATAGGAGAGAAGTGCCCCGCCAGGGCCAGCCTGTGCGATGGTTGCGCCAGAGGCGACAAACAGGCCGGTACCGATGGAACCGCCGATGGCGATCATCGTCAGATGACGGGCTTTTAACGCACGTCGTAATGCAGGTTGTTGTGTTGTTTTTGAGTCATTATGCATGTGTTAACGCTACGCTGGGTAAAAATGAGGCGCGATTGTAGCAGCCAGACCGACTCTGTATAGCGATGCCATGCTGTTATAAGTTAAGTTCATGATCGCGCCCGAATTATTAGCGGTCACTCACGGCAATAGGACAAAAAGCGCGTCAGTGCCTTTGAAATATGCTTCTGCCGGTGATGAATGCGGTAGAGCGTCCGGGTCAGACGCGGTAACGGAATCGCCAGCTCTGTCAGCGTGCCCGCCTCCAGCAGATCGGCAATCACCCGGCGCGAAAGACAGCTGATGCCCATACCGTGCCGCACCGCATGCTTGATCGCTTCGGAGTTGCCCAGTTCCATGCCCAGCTGAAAACTTGGCAGGTGTGAGAGGAGCAGATAATCGACGATTTCCCGGGTGCCCGAGCCGCGTTCGCGCAGGATCCACGGCGCTTCCGCCAGCGTTTTCAGCGTCACCGGCTGTTGCAGGATTGCGGCGTCAGGCGCGGCAAACACGACCAGCTCATCTTCCAGCCAGGGTTCGCTGACCAGCTCGGTCATATGGCACGGCCCTTCAATCAGACCGACATCTACACGAAAATCGGAAACCGCCTGAATCACATCCTGACTGTTGCCAACACTCAGCTCCAGGGGCAGACCGGGAAAATCACGACGATAAGCCGCCATCATGCCCGGCAGCAGATAGTTACCGATGGTGCTGCTGGCGAAGATGCGGATCGCGCCGTTATCTTCTTTGAATAGTTGCTCAATTTCACCTGCCTGCTCCAGCAACCCGACCGCTCGCGGATAGAGCAGCCGGCCGTGCTCATTCAATACCAGCCTTTTGCCGACCCGATCAAACAGCTGCACGCCGATCTGACTTTCCAGATCGGCCAGCGCCGCGCTGACTGCCGACTGCGATAGCGCCAGCAGTTGTGAAGCCTGAGTTGTGGAACCACTCTTCAGCACTTCGGTGAACACTTCGATTTGCCGCAGCGTAATGTGCATCGTCGCCTCTTAACTCAGTGAATGCCTGACCAGGTAAATGATTATCGCCAGCCAGATCAGCCCTATTACCCCCAGCCAGCCAGCGATTTTTTTGCCACGGGAACGCTGGGATTGCGCCCGCTCGCTGCTGCTGATGCGCACCTCACGCGGCAGCAACCGCAACAGCACCATGACTCCCGTGGGGATGATAACCGCGTCATCCAGCAGTCCGACGAAGGGAATGACATCCGGGATAAGATCGATCGGGCTGACACCGTAGGCGACCAGCCCCAGCATCCCCAGCTTGTTCCACCAGGGCGTGCGCGGATCGCGAAAGGCGAACCACAGCACAAACACATCTTTTTTGATCAGCGTCGCCCAGCGGCGCAGACGCGAAACTATCATGATTGCTGCCTTATCGTTTATTCTGGTCAATTATAAATATATTATCAATTTCACTTTTAAGCCAGTGACCCTCATGATCATGACTCAACCACGAGGAGTGACCATCATGACCGAACTGAGCATCGCTAAAGCACATCATCCTGTTACGCTCTGGTTCCCCGGTCTGCTGCTGACTGCCGCGATAGCCGCTGCTGCCAGCTGGCTCGCACAGCAACCGGCAGTTGCAGCAGCAGGGCTGGGTTCACTGACCCTGGCGATTATGCTGGGCATCCTGGTCGGCAATAGCGTCTATACGCCCCTGGCGTCGCGCTGCGACAGCGGCGTGGTACTGGCTAAACAGAAGCTGTTGCGGCTGGGGATCATCCTGTTTGGTTTTCGTATCACCTTACAACAGATTGCTGACGTTGGTTTTAGCGGCATTCTGATTGATGCACTGACGCTGAGCAGTACTTTCCTGGTGACCTGCCTGCTGGGCATCCGGTTGCTGAAGCTGGATCGCGATACCGTCTGGCTGATTGGTGCGGGCAGCAGTATCTGTGGTGCTGCAGCCGTTCTGGCGACGGAACCGGTAGTGAAAGCTGCGCCGTCGAAAGTCGCGGTGGCTATCGCGACCGTGGTGCTGTTCGGCACGCTGGCGATTTTTATCTATCCGCTGCTGTGGCCGCTGGCGCATAACCTGTTTCCGGATCTCAGTGCGGCGCAGTTTGGTGTTTTCACTGGCTCGACTATCCATGAAGTGGCACAGGTGGTCGCCGCCGGACACAGTATCAGCCCGGACGCCGAAAACAGCGCGGTGATTGCCAAAATGCTGCGGGTGATGATGCTGGCCCCGTTCCTGCTCTGCCTGAGTGCAGTGTTACGCGGCAAACGCAAAGCGAGCAAAGCGCGTCAGCCGGTGACGTTTCCCTGGTTCGCCCTGCTGTTTATCGCAGTCGCCCTGTTTAACTCGCTGCAGCTGCTGCCTGCCACAGTGGTTGCCACGCTGAACGAGCTGGCGGGTCTGCTGCTGGCAATGGCGATGGCGGCACTGGGATTAACCACTCGTTTTGGCGCATTACGTGAGGCGGGCGTTAAACCGCTGCTGCTGGGTGCGCTGGTATTTAGCTGGTTAATTGTGGGTGGCGGCACCATCAATCTGCTGGTGCAACATTTCATGGGCTAACGGCATCGGGTATCATGCCGTTTCATCCGTGCATAGCCCCAGGAGAAAGGCATGAAATATATTGGCGCACACGTGAGTGCGGCAGGTGGCGTGGATCAGGCCGTGATCCGCGCCCATGAAATAGAAGCCACCGCCTTCGCCCTCTTTACTAAAAATCAACGTCAGTGGAAGGCCGCCCCGCTCTCCACTGACGTGATTGATGCTTTTCGCGCCGCCTGCGAGACGTACAAATACAGTCCGCAGCAAATCCTGCCGCACGACAGTTTTCTGATTAACCTCGGTCATCCGGTTGAAGAGGCGCTGGAGAAATCCCGCGCTGCCTTTATTGATGAACTTCATCGTTGTGACCAGCTCGGTCTGACGCTGCTGAACTTCCATCCTGGCAGCCATCTGCATCAGATTGATGAAGAGGCCTGTCTGAAGCGGATCGCTGAGTCGATCAATATCGCCCTTGATCAGAGCCAGAACGTGACCGCTGTGATTGAGAACACCGCCGGTCAGGGCAGTAACCTGGGGTTTCGCTTCGAGCACCTCGCCACCATTATTGAACATATTGAAGATAAGTCGCGCGTCGGTGTCTGCATTGATACCTGTCATGCGTTTGCTGGCGGTTATGATCTGCGTACCGAAGCGGACTGCGAGGCAACCTTTGCCGAGTTTGAGCGCATTGTCGGCTTTACCTATCTGCGCGGCATGCACCTGAACGATGCCAAAAGTACTTTCGACAGTCGCGTTGACCGCCATCACAGCCTGGGTGAAGGAAATATCGGTAAAACAGCGTTTAGCTGGCTGATGAAAGATCCACGGTTTGATGGCATCCCGTTGATTCTGGAAACCATTAATCCTGATATCTGGAAAGATGAGATTGCCTGGCTGAAAGCCGAACAGCAGGGATAGAAAAAGGGAGCCCGCTGGCTCCCTTTTCGTTCAGACCGAATGCTGGCTCAGGGAGCAGGTCCCTCACAAAAGCAAACAGGGAGCCATCCGGCTCCCTGCTATTTTTACTTCAGCAGATTAGGCACTTCTGCAAATCAGGCTTTCGCCAGCTGCTCTTCAGGACGCTTCAGTACCGCGTAGCTCAGACCTGCAATCGCAGTGCCGATAATAATCGCCATCAGATAGCCGACAACCGGGGTAATCGCGCCAGGGATCAGCAGTACAAACAGTCCGCCGTGCGGTGCCATCAGTTTTGCGCCAATCGCCATGGAGATCGCGCCGGTCGTTGCGCCGCCCACAATACAGCAAGGCAGAACGCGCATCGGGTCACGGGCAGCGAAAGGAATCGCACCTTCAGAGATAAAGCAGAGACCCAGAACCAGAGCCGCTTTACCGCCTTCCTGCTGGCCTTTGTTGAATTTACGACGGGCAACCAGTGTTGCCAGACCCATCGCCAGCGGTGGCACCATACCGGCTGCCATGATGGCGGCCATCGGCGCGTACGTCTGCGAGCTCAGTAAGCCGACGCCAAATGCGTAAGCCACTTTGTTCACCGGCCCACCCATATCGGTACACATCATGCCGCCCAGAATCGCACCCAGCAGGACCGCATTCGCCGTACCCATGTTGGCCAGCCAGTGCGTCAGGCCGCTCATGATGCCCGCAACCGGTTTACCCACCACGTAGATCATCAGCAAACCGGTGATCAGGCTCGCGAATAACGGGATAATCAGTATCGGTTTCAGCGCTTCCATACTCTGCGGCAGTTTTACTTTGCCGCTGATCAGCTTCGCTGCATAACCGGCAATGAAGCCCGCGATGATACCCCCTAAGAAACCGGCGTTGATGCTGGTGGCGATCATACCGCCAATCAGACCTGGCGTCAGACCTGGACGGTCAGCGATAGAGAAGGCAATAAAGCCCGCCAGCACCGGTACCATCAGGGCAAAGGCGCTTCCCCCACCAATTTGCATCAGCGCAGCGGCCAGGGTGCCCTGCTCTTTAAAGGCTGTAATACCAAAAGCGAACGACAGGGCAATGCTCAGCCCCCCCGCGACCACCATCGGCAGCATGTAAGAAACACCGGTCAGCAGGTGACGATAAGCCCCTGCGCCGCCTTTCTTCTCTTCTTCACTCTCATTACTCTGCCCGCCAGCCGCCGCTTTGTACGGCTTCGCTTCAGCGACTGCTTTATCCAGTTCCTGTGCGGTTTTCTTCAGCGCCAGACCGGTTGAGGTGCGGTACATCGGCTTCCCGGCAAATTTCGCCAGATCGACTTCAATGTCTGCTGCGACGATAACCAGATCGGCGGCAGCGACTTCTTCAGGCGTAATCGCGTTACCGGCACCCACTGAACCGCGGGTTTCAACTTTCACCCACCAGCCGCGACGGGTCGCTTCAGCCTGAATGGCTTCGGCAGCCATAAAGGTATGCGCCACGCCGGTCGGACAGGCGGTCACCGCAACCACGCGTTTCTGCGCGCCAGCCTGAGCCGGTGCCGCAGCAGGTGCGCCTGCAGGTGTTGCCACCGCAGCCGGCGCCTGCCAGGTTTTGGCTTCAGCCTTCGCGCGGTTCAGGAAGGTTTCCGGCTCGCGTACCGCCAGCTGGATATCACCCAGCCAGACCGCTTTGCCGTTGAGCGCCGCATCGTCCGGCACATTTTTACCCAGCACAATCGCCAGTTCAGCGTCGGCAGGGTTATCAGTCAGGGTCAGGCCCGCAGCAGCTGCGGCAGCAGCCAGACGTTGTTGCGCCATGTATGCGGAAGCCAGTCCCAGTGTAGGGTCTTTAATCAGCAGCGTTTTCATTATCGCTCTCCTGCTGTCAGTTAACGGGTTGTAAGTCGACGCGCGCCATCATGGCGGCCAACTGAGTACGATCGGAAACGCCAACGTTGCTCTGGCTGACGGCCATCGCCGCCACGGCAGTCGCAAGTCGCAGCGTATGTTCGCTGGATTCGCGCATCAGCAGGCCATAAATCAGGCCGCCAACCATGGAATCACCGGCACCCACGGTGCTGACAACTTCACACACCGGCGGTTTAGCAATCCATTCGCCTGAAGCGTTGACCCACAGCGCGCCTTCAGCACCCAGTGAAATCACTACATGGGCGATACCCTGCTCACGCAGTTCATGCGCAGCACCAATCACATCCTGCAGCGTAGGCAGTTTGCGGCCAGCCCAGATCTCCAGCTCACGGCGGTTAGGTTTCACCAGCCACGGTGCGGCTTTCAGTCCTGCCACCAGTGCCTCGCGGCTGCTGTCAAAGATGATGCATGGGCAGTGGGTGCGTAGTTCGGTCATCCAGCGGGTAAAGGCATCGTGATCGACGCCTTCTGGCAGGCTGCCGCTGACGCAGACCATATCAAACTGGCCCAGCCAGGTCAGAGAATCCGTCGTAAAACGATCCCAGTCCTGAGCGGTTACCTGAAAACCAGAGAAGTTCAGATCGGTAACGTCGCCGGTCTGTTCAGTGAGTTTGACGTTGATACGGGTTCGGCCTGGCACCACCTGGAAACGGTTAGCAATGCCCAGCTCGCTGAACAGCTGCTGGAAGCCGTCCTGATTCTCTTTACCCAGGAAGCCACCCACGGTGACATCGATACCCAGATCTTTCAGAACTTTAGCGACGTTGATGCCCTTGCCCGCCGCATGCAGCCCGGTGGTTTTCACCAGGTTGACTTCGCCGCGTTCAATTTCAGGAGTATACCCCACCAGATCGTACGCCGGATTCAGCGTGATGGTGGCAACGCGTCTGCTCATGATGCCCCCTCACCCAGACCGCTGGTGATCGCTTCTTCAATAGCGTTAAGCGCCTGCTGAGCATCTTCACCGCTGGCGGTAAAGCGCAGGCGATGACCTTTCTTCACGCCCAGCGCAACCACTTTCATCAGGCTGCGACCGTTAGCCGGTTTACCGCTGCCGTCGAGATTGGTCACGGTGATGTCGCTGTTGAACTGCTTGATTACGCTGACCAGCGCGGTGCCCGGACGGGCATGCAAGCCATGTTCGTTACGAATGGTGAATTCAGCGGTCAGCACGTCAGCCTGCTCATCAACTTCGCTGGTCAGCAGCGCGTAGACGCCTGCCGCATCGGCTTTCAGCAGACGATCTGCTTTGCCCTGCTGCAGCAATGCGCTGAGATAACCCAGTACTTCCAGCGGACGCTCATCGGTCGCCGACACGCTGATTAACAGCGCCGCTGATTCGCCCTGATGGTCGAATGCATGTTCAGCACGGCTGATGGCCACGCCGCTGCGCAGGTTGCCGAGGCTGCTGTCGCTGAGCCAGATACCCTGACCCAGATTCAACGGAGCCGTTGAGACCACATCTGCAACGTAGCTGGAATCCACCACGCCCGCGGACTGCAGCCGGCCGGCGTTCATCGCCTGCAGAGTGATCAGATCGCTGGCAGCCACGTTGAGTGTAATTAATGAAGTGTCAAAGCTGAACTCGGCGGCTTGTTTCTCGCCCATCAGCAACGCACGAAGGTCTTCAGCAGAGGCGGTTTTTAGCTGTTCGGCAATGGTGTCATCGCTCAGAACATGCGTCAGCTGACGCAGCAGCGCCAGATGTTCATCCGACTTAGCGGCAATCCCGATGGCGACATAGGCGGTCTGATCGTCACCCCAGGCAATGCCCTGCGGGAACTGGAACACCTGAACACCGGTTTTCAGCACCATATCGCGCGTATCGGTGGTGCCATGAGGGATTGCGATGCCGTTGCCGAGGAAGGTTGAAGTCTGCTGTTCACGCGCCAGCATGCCGTTAACGTAGCCTTCCGTAACATTGCCCGCAGCGGTTAACGCGGCGGCAACCTGACGAATGGCCTCTTCTTTATTACTGGCGCTGGCTCCGGTATGGATGGCCTGCAATTCGAGCTGGAACATAATTCTCCTCGCTTGCTGAGATTGAATCGTTTCAGCCAGTGGGGATTTTTTTACGCCATGCTGTTAAAAACAGGTGGCGCAGTCACCGCTGAAACGTTTCAGGGATTGTGGTACAGCAACTTTCCGGAGGCAAGAAAATGCGCAAACGGCGTACCAGATTTTTGACGTTACGCACATTTCGGGGTAGTTAAGGGGAATAAAAAGTGAACAGGCTGACGCGGCTGCTGTAAACCAGAAATGAGTGGACCAGAAAATTCAGCAACGTCAGCGCATCAGGGCGCAGTATCGGCCTCGAGCTGAAGTAAATAGGTCATCGCCTGCTGGCGCGAGTTACCACACATGCTGTGGGCGGGTTGCAGGCCTGCGCAGACAGCAGGACGCAGTGGTGAGCCAAAGAGTTTGCAGCGCAGTGTGTCATCAAGCTGAACGCAGGGCGTGTTCGCAGGTTTGCCGTCAGGCATGCCAGGAATGGGTGAAGAGATAGAGGGCGCTGTGCAACAGGCACCGCATTGACTACGGCATTGCATGCTGTGCTCCGGCAGAGAATGTCGTGGCGACAATAGCAGTCCGGGGCTGCAATTGCCATGAAAGCCGCAGCCTGACACAAAATTTCGCATCCGCCATATTGCCAGTTTTCACCGGCACGGGTAACGTTGCGCGCACTTCACTCTCAAGATAGCGAGAACAGCAATGCCAAAAGCCAATGAAATCAAAAAAGGGATGGCCGTCACACACAACGGTAAACTGCTGCTGGTTAAAGACATTGATGTCCAGAGCCCCAGCGCACGCGGTGCCGCCACTCTGTATAAAATGCGCTTTACCGATGTCCGCACCGGTTTAAAAGTCGAAGAACGCTTTAAAGGCGACGAGATAATTGATGCGATTTCGCTCAGCCGTCGCAGCGTGACCTTCTCTTATATAGACGGTGACGAATATATCTTTATGGATGATGAGGATTACACCCCTTACTCCTTTAAACAGGAGCAGATTGAAGAAGAGCTGCTGTTTATCCCTGAAGGCGGCATTCCTGGCATTCATGTGCTGACGATGGAGGGTCAGGTGCTGGCGCTGGAACTGCCACAGACCGTGGATATGGAAATCGTAGATACTTCACCAGGCATTAAAGGCGCTTCCGCCAGCGCCCGCACCAAGCCAGCCGGGATGAGCACAGGCCTCTCTATCCAGGTGCCGGAATATCTCAGCAACGGTGACCGCATCCGCATCCATATTGCTGAACGCCGCTATATGGGCCGTGCAGACTAACCCCTGACACGCTGCCGATCGTGATAGTGTTATAGTATTACATTATCACGCTATTCCCAGGCAGGAGTCAGTCCCATGACACACGTAAATCTGATTACCGGTTTTTTGGGCAGCGGCAAAACCACGCTGCTCTGCCATCTGCTGGCAGCCCGGCCTGCCGGAGAAACGTGGGCGGTGCTGGTGAATGAATTTGGCGAGATCGGGATCGACGGCGCCCTGCTGGCCGATCGCGGAGCCACCCTCAAAGAGATCCCTGGCGGCTGCCTCTGCTGCGTGAATGGCCTGCCAATGCAGGTCGGGCTGAACATGCTGCTGAAGAGCAATCCCGATCGTCTGCTGATCGAGCCTACTGGTCTGGGCCATCCCCGTCAGGTGCTGGAGATGCTAAGTGCGCCGGTTTATCAGGCGTGGCTGCAACTGAACGCCACCCTGACACTGCTGGATGCGCGCCAGCTCGCCGATCCGCGTATCGTTGCCAATGAAAACTTTCGCGATCAACTGGCTGCAGCCGACATAATTATCGCCAATAAGCGTGATTGCTGGGATGAAGAGGATCGCCTGCGCCTGGCTGACTGGCAGCAACAGATGCAGCCTCTGCGTCCATTAATAGAAACAGAATTTGGTCAGATCCCCCTTTCCCTGCTGGATACGCCTTATCAGTCCCGCGAGCTTCCCGTGCCCCATCACCATCATCCGGCCAATCACGCGAGTGGGCTGGCGGCGCTACGACTGGATGGCGAGGCGCGCTGGCGTCGGGCGCTGAACCACGGCCAGGGCTATAGCGCCTGCGGCTGGCTGTTCGATGCGGATACGCTTTTTGATAGCGACGCGCTACTGGAATGGGTCAGGCAGGCACAGGTCGATCGCATTAAAGGCGTAATGCGCACAGCAGAAGGCACGATGCGTATTAACTGCCAGGCAAAAGACCTGCAAAGTGAAACGCTCACCTCACCGCCACCCGATAGTCGCATTGAGATCATCCATTCTCAGCAGACTGACTGGAATCGGCTACAATCGGCGTTGTTGAAGTGCCGTTTACGCTAAGAAAGGTATTGTCGGCGGTTATTTTTTTAATAATGAGTTTTTGATTATGCGCGCAACCCGCCTCATTACTATCCTGCTGCTTAATGCACTGGGCATAGTGCTATTTCTTTCGTGGTATCTGCC
The DNA here is from genome assembly GCF_013415305.1 of Pantoea sp. WMus005. Classification (GTDB taxonomy): domain Bacteria; phylum Pseudomonadota; class Gammaproteobacteria; order Enterobacterales; family Enterobacteriaceae; genus Pantoea; species Pantoea rara. The sequence continues at coordinate 419,428 of NZ_JACBXU010000001.1, read as the reverse complement.
GCCTGAACATGGTTTCTGGTTTGGCATCGATAAATCTGTTTTCTTTGGCTTCAATAATCAGATGGTCACCCATCCCCTGTTCGCGCTGATCGTTGCCATCACGAATTTCCGTGGTTTTGATGCGGTGTCATTGCTGGCGATGAGCCTGCTTTATCTGTCGATCTGGCAGCGGGAAGCCCCTCAGGCGCGCCGACGAATGCTGGCGATTGGTATTACGATGCTGCTTACCGCAGTGGTACTCAATCAGCTTGGGCATTTGCTGCCAGTGAAACATTCCAGTCCGACACTGTTCTTCGAGAACGTGCATCGCGTCAGTGAACTGACAGGTATCCCCGCAAAAGATGCCTCCAAAGACAGTTTCCCTGGCGACCACGGGATGATGCTGATTATTTTCGCCTGCTTTATATGGCGTTATTTTGGCTTCAGCCGTTTTTTAATTGCCGCCGCGATTGTGATTCTATTTTCACTGCCGCGCGTCATGGCGGGCGCACACTGGTTTACCGATATTGCTGTCGGTTCGCTGTCAGTGATATTAGTGGGTCTGAGCTGGTGGCTATTAACGCCTGCCAGTGATGTGCTGGTTAACTGGTTTTATCGCAAATTACCGGGCAAATATAAGCCCGTGATGTAAATGTTAAGCGCTGTCGGTTAAACCGCCCTGGTCTTAACCCTCAGCGCTTATTAAAAACAGATAATCACTATTAGCCTGCTAATTAAAATCACGAAAAGAAAAGGTTATGACCCTGCTGGCAGGCTAAATATCCACCCACTTTCTCTGTCAATAACGAAATATCTAAAAACAGGGTCTATGTCCTGAATTAGCGCCCCTTTCTCCCCCTGTTCTCTTCATCATCTGACCACAATTGTCGCTAAAGTAGTCAGTGTGTTACGGTTTGATTCTCATCAAAAAAACCTATATGAAATTGATTAAAAGCACTCGCCACGGCGTCTGTAATCAGTTAACCTCAGTCGCAGTGAGGCTACAGCGGCAGAAAATTCGGATTTTTTACCGTTAAAATGTGTCCATTAACACATTTTAGTAATTAAGGATTTGTCTTAGTCTGTTGCGCTTATTAATCTCCCTGTTTTGTCATCTGGCTGGCGACAATTTTGTCGTAAGGAAATCGAAGGAAAACCTGAATAATGGTCAAGTCTCAACCAATACTGAGATATATCTTGCGGATCGTGCCCGCCCTGGCACTGGCAACACTCCTCTCAGCTTGTAGCAGTACCCATAGTAGTGAGAACGCGAATAACGAGAATCATGAAGTTAACAACCACAATGGTTTTTTACTTCAGGCGTCTCAGGATGAGTTTGAAGAAATGGTGCGTAATGTCGACGTTAAGTCGCGCATCATGGAACAATACGCCGTCTGGAAAGGTGTGCGCTATCGCCTCGGTGGCGATACCAAACGCGGGATCGATTGTTCCGCCTTTGTACAACGCACCTTCCGCGATCAATTTGGCTTAGAACTACCCCGCTCGACCTCTGAGCAGCAGGATACCGGCAAAGAGATTACCCGCGGTAAATTGCGTCCTGGCGATCTGGTGATGTTTCGTGCCGGTTCAACGGGCCGTCATGTCGGTATCTACCTGGGTAATGATAACTTCGTTCATGCCTCCACCAGCAGTGGCGTCATGATCTCCAGTCTTAATGATGACTACTGGAAAAAACGTTATCGTGAAGGACGCCGTGTATTAAGTCGTAACCCGACCTGATTATCACCTTCGATCTTCTCTCAGCCAGAGAACATGAAACGCTGCTTATGCAGCGTTTTTTTTCGTCTCTTATTTTTACGGGCAGCAGACAGATAAGTTAAATGCATTGCAATTCAGATTAATATCGAGACTTTTCAGACACTCTCGTTATATTCTCGGTCGCTTAAACCGAAGCAGTCGTGCGCAATAACATAATAATAATTTGATCAGGGGAAGTTCCTCATGCCACTGTCGGGGGCGCTACAGCGCCATGCAACCTATCCTCGCCGCATCGCATGGAGTAGCGCGATGGCTGGCGGCTTATTCTTTCTTTTATTTACCGCACTGTCGCTTCACCAGACATGGCAGAAGCGCGAACGACAACATCAGCAATTGCTGGAGAAGAGCCGCACAGCCTTACAGCAAACGCTCTCCAGCCTGCTCAACAATACCCTCAGTCCCCTGCTTCCGTTTACCCACACTGCCTGTCATACCATTAATCGTGAACTCACCTCACGCGCCGCCTTTGCCGGCAACCTTCGCGCTATCCTGCTGGTTAATAACGGTAATGCCTTTTGCTCTTCGGCCACCGGCAATTTTAATTTGCCGATTAATGTCATTGCGCCTCATAGTGATATTTCACGTGATTTCGATGTACAGCTGATGCCAGGCACACCGTTACAGCCGAACAAACCGGCGCTGGCATTATGGGTTAAAAATCCCGGTACCCTGCAGTCAGGCGTATTCGCGACGATCAATATTACCCTGGCACCCTATCAGCTGCTGGCGTCACGGCATCCGGAAATTACCGGTATGGCACTGATGGCCCAGCGCAGCGCCTTAACCAGCTGGCAGTCCGGCGTTATTGAGAATACAAATCTGCCGCAGCCATTGGTCCGGCAGGCGCTGACAGGTTATCCGCTGCAGTTTGTGTTGTACGGCACCACGCTGGCGTTCATCGATTATCAGACTATTGTGCTGTGCGGCCTTCTGCTGTCGCTTATGGTTGCTGGCGGCTGCTGGTTGTTGCTGTCGGTTTATCAGCGTCCGGGTAAAGAGCTGATCCAGGGTATAAAGCGCGGCGAGTTTCACGTTGAATATCAGCCACTGGTCACCTCTCATGATGGTCAGCCATATGGCATGGAAGCGTTGTTACGCTGGACTCATCCAACCAAAGGGCCCATCCCACCCGATGCGTTTATTCCGTACGCCGAGTCGCAAAACCTGATTATTCCGCTGACGCAGCATCTGTTTCAGCTGGTTTCCCGTGATGCACACCTGCTGTGTCATACCATTCCCCGTCATGCCTGCCTGAGCCTCAACATTTCGCCCCTGCATCTGGCTGATAACCGCTTTCGTCAGGATGTGCTGCACTGGCTTGATACCATGCCTGCGGACCACTTTAATTACGTGTTTGAGATCACCGAGCGGGCTATGGTGCGCGGCGAAAACGTCGGAGAACTGTTCGACTGGCTGCATCAGCAGCAGATCCATATCGCCATTGACGATTTTGGTACCGGTCACAGCGCGCTGATCTATCTGGAACGTTATAACTTTGATTACCTGAAAATCGATCGTGGTTTTGTTCAGAGCATCGGTCATGATAATCAGACCTCGCCGGTACTGGATACCGTGCTGCAGCTGGCGAAGAAGCTGAACCTGAAAAGTGTGGCCGAGGGTGTAGAGACCGGCGAGCAGGCTGCCTGGCTGATTAACCGAGGTGTGACTCATTTGCAGGGGTACATTTTTAGCCGTCCGCTGCGGCCAGAAACGCTGATAGACTATTTCCGGCATCATAACGCCTGACATGGCCCGCCTGGCAGATGCCGGGTATTTAACAGGAGAGAGCATGCTGTTTCGTTACGGACTTCTGCTGCTGTGCAGCCTGCTCAGCACCCCGCTGCTGGCTGCGACGGTCCTGCAAAGCTACGCCTTCACTCAGGCCGGTGAAGCGAAATATCCGCCTGGCTTCAGTCATTACGACTACGCCAATCCCGACGCCCCCAGGGGCGGCAGCATGACTCAGGCGGTGGTCGGCACTTACGACAACTTCAACCGCTATGCCTCACGCGGCAATCCGGGCATTAATACCGGCACGCTTTATGACGGACTTTACACCAGCTCAGATGATGAACCAGGTAGCTATTATCCGCTGATTGCCGAGTCGGCGCGCTACGCCAGCGATTTTTCATGGATTGAGATCCATCTCAATCCACGCGCTCGTTTCCAGGATGGCACACCGATCACCGCCCGCGACGTGGCGTTCACCTTTCAAAAATTCATGACTGAGGGCGTGCCCCAGTTCCGCGTCGCCTATCGCGGCGTAACCGTTAAAGCACTGAACGATCTCACGGTACGCATTGAGGCACAGAAGCCGGAAAAAGATCTGCTGCTTGGGTTACTGACGATGCCGGTTATCGCCGGGTCGTTCTGGCATGATAAGAAGTTTAACGAGCCGTTGAGCGCACCGCCGTTATCCAGCGGACCTTATCGCATCACCCGCTGGAAGCTGGGCCAGTTTATTGAGTTCAGCCGGGTAAAAGATTACTGGGCCGCCGATCTGCCGGTGAATCGCGGGCGCTTTAATTTTGATCGCCTGCGCTATGACTATTATCTGGATGACAATGTGGCGTTTGAGGCTTTTAAGGCAGGTGCTTACGACTTGCGCGAAGAGACCTCAGCGAAGAAATGGGCCACTCAGTATCGCGGCCGCAATTTCGACGAGGGCAGCATCGTCAAAGAGACTTCGCCCAACGATGCCGCTATCGATACCCGCTGGCTGGCTTTTAACAATGAAAAAACGCAGTTTCACGATCGCCGCGTGCGTCAGGCTTTCTCTCTGATGTTCGACTTTGAGTGGATGAACAAAGCGCTCTATTACGGTGCCTGGCAGCGCACCAGCAGCTATTTCCAGAACACGGAGTATGCTGCCAGCGGCCTGCCGGATGCACAGCAACGGGCGCTGCTTGACCCCTGGCGCGCGCAACTGCCGCCTGAGCTGTTCAGCCAGCCTTTTCAGCCACACAAAACCGATGGCAGTGGCTATGACCGCGCCAGTCTGTTAACCGCTTTTGAGCTTCTGAAACAGGCGGGCTGGCAGATTAAAAATCGCCGCCTCGTAAACGACAAAACCGGTCAGCCGTTCACCGTCGAGTTGCTGTTGCGCGGCGGCACCAATACCGACTGGGCGTTACCGTTCCAGCACAATCTTTCCCGACTTGGCATTACCCTGAACCTGCGGCAGATCGACAACTCGCAGTATCTGCGGCGACTGCGTGAAGGTGACTACGACATGGTTGCCACCGTCTATTCAGCGATGCCGATCCCGTCTTCCAGCCTGCAGATCTTCTGGCAATCCGACTACATCACCTCATCGTGGAACACCGCCCGGGTCAAAGATCCGCTGGTCGACCACTTCGTGAAACAGATTGTGGCGCACCAGGGGGATCCCGCCGCGCTGCGGCCGCTGGCTCAGGCGCTGGATCGGGTGCTGCTGTGGAATGCGTATATGATCCCGATGTGGTACAACGCTGAACAGCGGCTGGCGTACTGGGATAAGTTTTCTCACCCTGCCCGCAGGCCCGCCTACAGCACCGGGCTGGAAAACTGGTGGTATGACACCAACAAAGCCGGACGCCTGCCGGCCAGCAAACGCTAAGGAGATGACCGTTGGCCGCTTACTTTCTGCGCAGACTGCTGCTGATCATCCCGACCTTATGGGCGATCATCACGCTTAACTTTTTTATCGTGCAAATCGCGCCCGGCGGCCCGGTCGATCAGGCGCTGGCTAACATTCAGTTTGGCCAGACAACCGGCCTGCCCGGCAGCGGTGCGGAGAGCGCCAGTTCACGCGCCAGCGTCACTCATCTCAATCCTGGCGATAATCAGTACCGTGGCGCACGCGGGCTGGATCCGGAAGTGATTGCTGAGATTAAAAAGCGTTACGGCTTCGATAAACCGCTCTGGCAGCGCTACGGCGAGATGCTGTGGAATTACCTGCGTTTCGATTTTGGCGACAGTCTGTTTCGCAGCGCCCCGGTGATCGGGCTGATTAAGGAGAGCCTGCCGGTCTCGATCAGTCTGGGACTATGGAGCACGCTGATTATCTATCTGGTGTCGATCCCGCTGGGGATCCGCAAGGCGGTGCGCGATGGCAGCGCCTTTGATGTCTGGAGCAGCGCCTTTATCATTATTGGCTATTCCATTCCGGCCTTTCTGTTCGGCATCATGTTGATCGTGCTGTTTGCTGGTGGCAGCTATCTCGACTGGTTCCCGCTGCGCGGGCTCACCTCTGCGCAGCACGACACGCTGCCCTGGTATGGCAAAGTGCTGGACTATTTCTGGCATATCGCCCTGCCGGTACTGGCGACGGTGATCGGTGGCTTCGCCACGCTGACGATGCTGACGAAAAACGCCTTTCTGGATGAGATCCGCAAGCTCTATGTAGTGACCGCGCGCGCCAAAGGGGTACCGGAGCGCCGTATTCTCTATCACCATGTGTTTCGCAACGCGATGCTGCTGGTGATTGCCAGCTTCCCTGCCACCTTTATCAGCATGTTCTTTACCAGTTCGGTACTGATCGAAGTGATGTTCTCGCTTAACGGGCTTGGACTGCTCGGCTATGAAGCGACGCTGCAACGTGACTATCCGGTGATGTTCGGCACGCTCTATATTTTTACGCTGATCGGACTGCTGATGAATATCCTCAGCGATCTGACCTATACACTGGTCGATCCCCGCATCGATTTCGGGAGCCGCTCATGACGCTCTCGCCACTGAATCAACAACGCTGGCAGCGCTTTCGTCATAACCGGCGCGGCTACTGGTCGCTGTGGATCTTTCTGATCATTTTTATCCTGTCACTGGGTGCTGAACTGATCGCCAATGACAAGCCGCTGCTGGTCCATTACCAGCAGCGCTGGACGGTGCCGCTGCTGTTTGACTACAGCGAAACCGACTATGGCGGTGTACTGGCGACAGCGGCGGATTATCAGGATCCCTGGCTGCGGCAGCGCATCGAGCAGAATGGCTGGGCTCTCTGGGCACCGATTCGTTTCAGCGACAGTACCCTCAATTTTGCTACTCAGGTGCCCTTCCCCTCTCCGCCCTCCGCGCAGAACTTGCTTGGCACAGATGCAAACGGTGGCGACGTACTGGCACGGTTGCTCTACGGCACGCGCATCTCGCTGCTGTTCGGGGTGCTGCTGACACTCCTTTCCAGCGTCATCGGGATTGTGGTCGGCGCGGTGCAGGGCTATTTCGGCGGACGAATTGACCTGATTGGGCAGCGGATGATTGAAGTCTGGTCCGGTATGCCGTCGTTGTTTCTGCTAATCCTTCTCTCCAGTGTGATCCAGCCAGGCTTCTGGTGGCTGCTGCTGGTCACCGTGGCTTTCGGCTGGATGAGCCTGGTGAGTGTGGTCCGGGCAGAGTTTCTGCGCACCCGAAACTTTGATTACATCCGCGCGGCGCAGGCGCTGGGCGTCAGCGATGGCCGCATTATGCTGTGCCACATGCTGCCCAATGCGATGGTGGCTACCCTGACTTTTCTGCCGTTTATTTTGTGCGGATCGATTACCACGCTGACCTCGCTCGACTTTCTTGGCTTTGGTCTGCCGCTGGGCTCGCCCTCGCTGGGTGAATTATTGCTGCAGGGTAAAAATAACCTGCAGGCTCCCTGGTTAGGTCTGGCGGGCTTTTTCACGCTGGCGATCCTGCTTTCGCTGCTGATTTTTATCGGCGAAGCGGTGCGCGACGCCTTTGATCCGGGCAAAGGAGCCTGAATGACGATACCACTGCTTGCCATTAACAATCTCTCGATCGCCTTTCGTCAGGGCGAGCAGCTTCGCCAGGTTGTGAATGAGGTATCACTGCGCATCGACGCGGGCGAAACGCTGGCGCTGGTGGGCGAATCGGGGTCCGGCAAGAGCGTTACAGCGCTGTCGGTGATGCGACTGCTGCATGAGGCTGCGGTGGTTTATCCCAGCGGCGAGATTCTGTTTAACGGTGAAGATCTGCTGTGCGCCCGCGAGCAGCGACTGCGGGGGATTCGTGGCAACCAGATCGCGATGATTTTTCAGGAGCCGATGGTGTCGCTTAATCCGCTGCACACCGTGGAGAAGCAGCTGTATGAAGTGTTGTCGCTGCACCGCGGAATGCGTCGTCCGGCGGCACGCGGTGAGATTCTCAGCGTGCTCGATCGGGTCGGCATCCGGCAGCCCGCCGCCCGGCTCAATGATTTTCCCCATCAGCTTTCCGGCGGAGAACGCCAGCGGGTGATGATCGCCATGGCGCTGCTGACTGAGCCGCAGCTGCTGATTGCCGATGAGCCGACAACGGCGCTGGATATGACAGTACAGGCACAGATCCTGACGCTGCTGCGCGAACTGCAGCGGGAGCTGGACATGGGCATGCTGTTTATCACCCATAACCTGAATATCGTGCGTCAGCTGGCGGATAACGTCAGCGTGATGCGCAATGGCCACATTGTGGAGCAGAACCGCTGCCAGACGCTGCTGAACCAGCCGCAACACCCCTACAGCCAGCAGTTGCTGGCCGCCGAGCCGGAAGGAAAAGCGTTGCCGCTGCCCGCAGACGCGCCGGTCATTCTCAGAGTTGAGCAGCTTCAGGTGAGTTTTCCACTACGGCGCGGGTTGTTCGGCCGACAGCCTCGTGAAAAACAGGTGCTCTCCGGACTGAGTTTTAGCCTGCGGCGCGGTGAAAGTCTGGGGCTGGTGGGTGAGTCCGGCTCGGGTAAAAGCACCACCGGCCTGGCGCTGCTGCGGCTGATTAGCTCACGCGGCGAGGTCTGGTTTGATGACCAGCCGTTGCATCAGCTGTCGCGCCGTCAGTTATTGCCTCTGCGTCAGCGCATTCAGGTGGTGTTTCAGGACCCGAATTCTTCGCTCAATCCGCGTATGACGGTGCAGCAAATCATTGCTGAAGGTCTCGCGGTGCATCAGCCAGAACTGAACAGTGCGCAGCAGGCACAGCGGGTCATCGCGGTGATGGAGGAAGTCGGGCTTGAAGCGGAAAGTCGCCATCGTTATCCGGCAGAATTTTCTGGCGGTCAGCGCCAGCGTATTGCTATCGCGCGGGCACTGATTCTGGAACCGGAGTTACTGGTGCTGGATGAGCCGACTTCATCGCTGGATCGCACGGTGCAGAAGCAGATCCTGACGCTCTTACGTCGCTTACAGCAGCAACGGCAGCTCAGTTATCTTTTTATCAGTCACGATCTGGATGTGGTTCGCGCCCTGTGTCATCAGCTCATCGTGCTGCGTCAGGGGGAAGTGGTGGAACAGGGAGAGTGTGAAAGGTTGTTTACTTCACCCGGAGCGGCGTATACCCGCGAGCTACTGCAGTCGGCGCACATCAGCCTGCAATAAAGGTTTCGGCAATCGCTACGCCCTGATTTTTCAGGCAGCAGTTGGTGGCACTTTCATCACGACGCTGAATGAACAGACAGGGCTGCCCTTCGCACTCGGCCACTTTGCAATCGACCTGAATACCCGCCAGGACCTCTTTTAATTGCTGCAGAATCTCCCACGCCGGCATGCCGTCATGGCTGATTAATCGCAGCGCAACGAAATCCTGCTCATCCAGCGTCAGGTCATCGGATTCGATGGCACTGTGGCGATCGCTGGCCCAGCGAAAATGCTGTGGCAGACGATGCACAATTGAAAGTTGCAGCATAGTTTACTTCCCCGGATGAGTTTATGTCGCAACACCGACCTGCCTGGCTGAAAGCGGGTTGATCACCGCTGAGTGCGGACAGCGTTTACAGGCCTGGCCCTGCGGAGGCCAGAAGCGCATTTTTGCGACTTACATCGCACTTCAGCCTATATGTACCGCGTTCAAACGCCGTTAACAATCATTTTAGACGCATTGTGATTACTTTTTTAACTAAAAATTTTCACAATAACGAAACAAAAGCGGCGGAATCTTCATCGCGGCGGGCAATCGGGAGAAAAACCACTGCGCCCGGTTAACGGGTCGCAGTGCGGGGACGTGAAGCGTAGAAAAAGAACAGCAGAGAGATCGTCGCGCACAGCGCAATGGTGCCGACCATGGGCCAGGCGCTATTGAAACTCACCAGCGACAGCAACGCACCGACAAAAGCACCCACGCCAAAACGCAGCGTGCCCGCCAGAGAGGATGCCGTTCCGGCCATATGCGGAAACTCATCCAGGATCACCGCCATCGCATTCGATGAGACTATCGATACGCAACCGATAAACATCGCGATCCCCATCACCAGCGGCACAAAGCCGAGACTGAAGGCGCTGACAATCAGCAACCAGATTCCCATACAGAACTGTATCAGCAGGCCCAGCCGGAACATCGCCACCGGGCCGAAGCGTCGCACGGCGCGGCTGTTAATCAGCGTCAGTACAAACAGAAACACCACATTGAGGCCAAAGTAGTAGCCAAAGTTTTGCGGTGAGACGTGATTCAGTTCGATGTAAACAAAGGGACCCGCATTAAGAAAGGTAAAGAGTCCGGCAAACGAGAAACCGCTCGACAGCATGTAACTGAACGCGCGTTTGTGGCGAAACAGCGTCACGAAATTGCCGAGCGTAGTGCGCAGATGAAAACGCTGTCGCTGCTCCGGCTTCAGGGTTTCGCGGATTTGCGTGGTCACCAGCACGGTGGTCACCAGTGCCGCGCCCGCAAGCGCCCAGAAGATCGCGTGCCAGCTCCAGAGCACCAGCAGCCAGCCACCGATAATGGGGGCCAGAAGCGGCGCGATGGTGGTAATCAGCATCACAAAGGACATCATGCGCGAGAAGTCCTCTTTCGAGTAACTGTCACGCATAAGCGCATTGATCACCACACTGGCTGCTGCTGCCGACAGTCCATGCAGGAAGCGCATCAGAATCAGCTGATCGATGGTCTGCGACAGTGCACAGGCCGCAGCAGCACAGGCGAAGATCAGGGTGCCGAGGGCTATCACCGGCTTACGCCCATAGCTGTCTGCCAGCGGCCCATAGATAAGCTGGCCAATCGCGAAACCAAGAATGTAGAGGTTAAGCGACATCTGCACGCTACCGGCTGACACCCCGAACTCACGCGCAATCTGCGGCATGGCAGGCAGATACATGTCGATCGACAACGGCATCAGCATGGCTAACAGACCGAGGATAACCACCAGTCCTGTTGGCGAGTTCTTTTCCTTACGCACACCATCTCCTGCCCGAATGAGTCTGAGTCGGGCCGCCTGGCCCGCCCGGTTATTTGGTCTGCAGTTCTTTCGGCAGACCGATACTGGCGATCTCGTCTTCTGTCAGCGCACGATATTCGCCCGGTTCCAGATCCTCGTCCAGCACGATGTCACCAATGCGTTCACGATGCAGCTCCATGACACGATTGCCGACGGCTGCAAACATCCGTTTCACCTGGTGGTAGCGACCTTCACTCAGTGTCAGCCGCACATCTGTGGGGGTAATCACCTCCAGCTGTGCCGGTTTCGTCAGGCTCTTCTCATTGTGCAGTTGCACGCCCGCTGTAAACTGCGCGGCCGTATCGTCACTGATCGGCGATTCCAGCGTAACCCGATAGGTTTTCTCGCAGTGATGACGTGGCGAGGTAATGCGGTGTGACCACTGGCCATCATCTGTCAGCAGCACCAGTCCGGTGGTGTCGATATCCAGACGTCCTGCTGCGTGCAGTTTGAATGACATCGGCTCTTCAATGAAATAGATGATGGTGGGATGATCGGGATCGTCGGTTGAGCAGACGTAACCCTGCGGTTTGTTCAGCATAAAGTAGCGTGGACCGGTCTGCATCTGCAGCACGTTGCCGTCATAGACCACTTCGTGGTCGGGCAGCAGTTTGAACGCAGTATCGCGTACAACTTCCCCGTTAACGGTGACACGCTGGCCACGGATCTCGCGATGAGCGATGGCGCGGCTGATTTCCAGTTGCTGAGAGATGAATTTGTCGAGTCGCATGAATTCGTTTTGCCTGTTACTGCGGAGGGAATCTGAAACGGCCTGGTTAACCGTTGAAAATGTGCGGGAAGTATAACGTGATCCGCGCCAGCCTGACAGCGCGTTTACCGCACTTTCATGGCATAATTACCGCCAGTTATACAAAAGTGAGCAACATGTCTTTTACCTTACGCCCCTATCAACAGGATGCGGTGAATGCCACCGTGGCGCATTTCCGTCGTCATCAGGAACCTGCCGTCATTGTGCTGCCGACCGGTGCCGGAAAGAGTCTGGTGATTGCCGAGCTGGCACGGCTGGCGCGTGGCCGGGTACTGGTGCTGGCGCACGTCAAAGAGCTGGTGGCGCAGAACCACAGTAAATATCAGGCCTACGGGCTGGAGGCGGATATCTTTGCCGCCGGACTTCAGCGCAAAGAAAGTCAGCGCAAAGTCGTGTTTGGCAGTGTGCAGTCGGTTGCACGTAATCTGGACCTGTTCGACAGTGCCTTCTCGCTGGTGATTGTCGATGAGTGTCACCGTATCGGCGATGATAAAGAGAGTCAGTATCAACAGATCTTTCATCATCTGCGTCAGCACAATCCTCAGTTGCGTTTACTGGGCCTGACTGCCACGCCGTTCCGGCTGGGTAAGGGCTGGATTTACCAGTTCCACTATCACGGCATGGTGCGTGGCGACGAAAAATCGCTGTTCCGCGACTGTATCTATGAACTGCCGCTGCGCTACATGATCAAGCATCAGTTTCTGGTGCCCCCGGAGCGGCTGGATATGCCAGTGGTGCAGTATGACTTCAGCCGCCTGACGGCACAGTCAAACGGCCTGTTCAGCGAAGCCGATCTTAACCGTGAACTGAAACAGCAGCAGCGCGTCACGCCCCATATTATCCGGCAGATTGTGGCGTTCGCCGAAGATCGACTGGGCGTGATGATTTTCGCCTCGACGGTGGAGCATGCGCGTGAAATCCTGCGACTGCTGCCAGAAAACAGCGCGCTGGTCTCCGCCGACACGCCAGCCAAAGAGCGTGATGCACTGATACTGGCGTTTAAAGCGCAGCAGCTGAAATTCCTGGTGAACGTGGCGGTGCTGACCACCGGGTTTGATGCTCCGCACGTGGATCTGATTGCGATCCTGCGCCCGACAGAGTCAGTCAGCCTCTATCAGCAGATCGTCGGACGCGGCCTGCGGCTTTCGCCTGGTAAAACCGACTGCCTGATCCTTGATTACGCGGGTAATCCGCACGACCTCTTTACCCCCGAAGTCGGCGCTCCCAAAGGGGCCAGCGACAATCAGCCGGTTCAGGTTTTCTGTCCCGCCTGCGGTTTCGCCAACACCTTCTGGGGCAAGGCGACCGAAGATGGCATGGTGATCGAGCATTTTGGCCGACGCTGTCAGGGCGTACTGGAAGATGATGAGGGCGAGCGCGAACAGTGTGATTTTCGCTTCCGCTTTAAAAGCTGCCCTGACTGCGGTGCTGAGAATGATATTGCTGCCCGGCGCTGTCACCAGTGCGACAAAATCCTGGTCGATCCCGACGATATGCTTAAAGCGGCGCTGAAACTGAAAGATGCGCTGGTGCTGCGCTGTGGCGGCATGACACTTGAACAGGGCAGCGACGCTAAAGGCGAATGGCTGAAGGCGACCTATTACGACGAGGAAGGCACCAGCGTCAGCGAACGCTTTCGTCTGCAGACGCCAGCCCAGCGTAAGGCGTTTGAACAGCTCTTTATGCGGCCGCATCAGCGCGCGCCCGGCGTACCTCTGGGCTGGCAGACCGCCGCTGACGTCCTGGCACTGCAGCCGTTACTGCGTCATCCCGACTTTGTCGTCGCGCGTGCTAAAGGCCAGTTCTGGCAGATCCGTGAGAAAATGTTCGATTATCAGGGCCGCTATCGCCGTGCCAATGAGCTGCGCTGATCGGTGATGCCCGGCAGGTCTGACCGGATGCTGAATCCCGCCAGCGGGTATATCGTTTGCTACCACCTTGCATAAGGGCTATACTGCCGCCCGCTTTTGCATGTGCATCAGCGGTATTGAATAACCTGCCTGTTACTGGGTCGCCTGTAGCAGGATTTAAATGAAGAGATATATTAATGCTCACTATCAATGCAGTAGAACGTAAAGAGCAGGGTAAGGGTGCGAGCCGCCGCCTGCGTTTAGCAAACCGTTTCCCGGCCATCATCTACGGTGGTTCTGAAGCGGCTGTTGCCATCGACCTGGATCACGACTCCGTAATGAACCTGCAATCTAAGCCAGGTTTCTACGACGAAGTGCTGACCCTGTCAGTTGACGGTAAAGAAACTAAAGTGAAAGTTCAGGCTGTTCAGCGTCACCCGTTCAAGCCAAAACTGTTCCACATCGACTTCGTTCGCGCTTAATCGCGAATTACGTTGAAAGGTAAAAGGGCCGGTTGCGAAACCGGCCCTTTTATTTTGTCCCTGACAGACGACATTAACCGACGTGTCAGGGAACAATAGCCGGGCTAATCCCGGCTTTTTTATTTGCTGCTGGTACGGCGCTGGAGCTGATCCCGCAGATTAGGGGGTGTGCCCTTAATCGTCAGGGTGTCCGTGGCTGGATCCCAGAAAATGCGTTCGCCCAGCAACATCGCATCGAAATTCAGGGTCAGTCCCCCGCCGCTTCCGGCAAACTTCGTCAGCTGGCGCAGCGTACCACGATCTGCCGGGAAGCTCTCTTCCAGCTCGTAGCCCTGCTCCTGAGTAAAAGCCTGGAAGGTTTTTTCGCCCAGTGGTGGCAGTTCGCTCGACAGATCTTCCAGCGCAATCTCCTCGCCCGCCTGCAACTGCTCGTTGCAGTAGCTATAGACCTGCTGGCGATAGTTCTGCCGTTCCTGCTTATCCAGTTCGGATTCGTTGCAGTAGTCATCGACAGCCTGCAACAGACCGCGGTTCTGCGCCTTGGTGTCTAATCCCACTTCGGCACCGAGGAAGTCCATAAAGAAGTCAGCCACTTTACGTCCGACGCGGCCGCGCAGGAAGGTCAGGTAACGGGTCGATTCCGGATTGGTTTCCCACTCGGTTAAATCGATACGCGCCACGATGTCGGCATGATTGATGTCGAGATAGTGGGTGCTGCTGATATCCATCTGCTCATTGACGCGCATGCTGGACTGGCTGTTCAGCACTGCAATCAGCAGATATTCCACCGCCAGATAGCGGTAGTGTATAAACAGCACCACGCCGCCTTCAGCGAACGGATATTTTGCCAGCTCGTCGCGCAGACGGCCGGTCGCAGCACGGCTAAAAGCGAGAAAATCATCGTTGCCCTTACGACAATTACGCAGCGCTTCTGCCAGTTCACTCCCGGCATTGAACAGGCCATAGGCTTTGCTTTTTGCGCTGTAAACCCGGTGTAACTCCTCCACCATCGCGTTAACCGTGTTGGTGGCAGGCAGCAGCGAATCGCGCAGCGCCAGTTCAAGCTGGTTTTCATCGCGTTTGATTAACTGATGCAGGGCAATCTGGTCGATATCCAGACTCATGGTAGACTCTCCTTTTAGCACAGGCGCGTATTCAAACACCGCCAGCATCGGCTTTCAACTCTATGCGTGAAGCGAACGTGCTGCTTTCGATAAAATTGCGGTAAAAAGTGCGCTATTCCGGTAATATATCGCCTTTTGAAATGAGCTTAGACGACGATATGGCACAATCATCCCGTTACAGTGACGAACGCGTGGAACAACTCCTCGCGGAAATGGCCCAGATTCTGCACAAGGATAAGGCCCCCACCGATCTCTCTCTGATGGTTCTGGGAAATATGGTGACCAACTTAATTAACAGCGATGTCGCCCCGGCACAACGTCGTTCTCTGGCACGATCTTTCGCCGATGCCCTTCAGGCATCAGTGCGTGACGATAACGCCCATTAATTGGCTGATTTGACTTCATAATATGGTAACCAACCGGCAGCGCTACCGCGAAAAAGTCTCCCAGATGATTAGCTGGGGGCACTGGTTTGCTCTGTTTAACATCTTATTCGCGCTGATTTTAGGCAGTCGCTACCTGTTGGTTGCCGACTGGCCTTCTTCGCTGGCGGGGCGTATCTACGCCTATACCAGTTGGGTTGGCCACTTCAGTTTTGTCGTTTTTGCTGCCTATCTGCTGATTATCTTCCCGCTGACCTTTGTGGTGATGTCGCAACGGCTGATGCGGGTGTTGTCCGCCGTTATTGCGACCTCCGGGCTGACGCTGGTGATGGTCGACAGTGCGGTGTTCAGCCGCTTCCACCTGCACCTTAACCCGGTGGTGTGGGAGCTGGTGATTAACCCCGATCAGAGCGAGATGGCGCGCGACTGGCAGCTGATGTTTATCAGCGTGCCGCTGATTTTTCTGGTCGAAATGCTGTTTGCGACCTGGAGCTGGCAGAAGCTGCGCAGCCTGAATCGCCGCTCGTTTGGTAAGCCTGTTGCCGCCCTGTTTATCAGTGCCTTCTTTGCCAGTCACCTGATGTATATCTGGGCTGATGCCAACTTCTATCGCCCGATTACCATGCAGCGCGCCAATCTGCCGCTTTCCTACCCGATGACTGCCCGCCGCTTCCTTGAGCGTCACGGTCTGCTGGATGCGCAGGAGTATCAGCGTCGGCTGATTCAGCAGGGCGACCCGGAAGCGGTGGCCGTAGAGTATCCACTGAGCGACATTACTTTCCGCGATACCGGTACCCGCAATAACCTGCTGGTACTGACAGTCGATGGTCTGAACAACGCGACGCTCGCCAAAGCGCTGCCGGAACTGAATCAGTTCGCCAGCGAGAATGTGCGTTTTACCCAGCACTACAGCGCGGGGGATACGCCAGAGAAAGGGTTGTTTGGCCTGTTCTATGGTATCTCCTCCAGCTACATGAACGGTATTCTTGCCTCCCGAACGCCGTCAGCCCTGCTGGGCGCGCTAAGCACTCAGGGGTATCAGTTTGGCCTGTTCTCCTCTGAAGGCTTTAACCCGCCGCTGTACCGCCAGGCGCTGCTGACCGACTATTCACTGCCGCCGACAACCAGCCAGCCCAACGCCAGCACCGTGGCGCAATGGCAGAACTGGCTGGAGAAACAGAAGGGTTCACAGGCTCCGTGGTTCTCCTGGATTGCCCTGAACGGTCCTGATGTTACCGGCGACAATGCTAAAGCGCGTCAGCGCAGTTATCTGCGCCAGGCGCCAGGCGTTGATGAGCAGATTCATGCCGTGCTCAACAGCCTGCAGGCACGTGATTTACTGAAGAATACCGTGGTAGTTATTACCGCGCAGCGTGGACTGGCACTGGATGGCGATCCTGACAGCGCCGGAAACCGCCAGACATTGCAGGTACCCTTAGTGATTCACTGGCCTGATACCCCGGCACAAACTGTTGATCGCCTTTCTGATCATCAGGATGTGATGGCAACGCTGATGCAGCGCCTGCTGCATGTGCGCACCAATCCGGTGAACTACTCGCAGGGTGAAGATCTGTTTGCTGCGCGTCGTCGCCATGACTGGGTCGCCAGCAGCGAAGAGAACAAGCTGGTGATTACCACACCGCAGGTGACGCTGGTGCTCAACAACAACGGCAGCTATCGCGCCTATGATGCGCAGGGCAACGCGCTGAAAGATCACAAGCCCGAACTGGCACTGCTGTTGCAGGTATTAACGGAGGAGAAGCGATTCATCGCTAACTGATTAATTATCAGGCAAATAGTCGGCAGGTATCTTGCATTAATGAAGATAACCAGTAGACTAATCCTCCAGTGTTCGGCACGTAGCGCAGCCTGGTAGCGCACGGTCATGGGGTGTCCGGGGTCGGAGGTTCAAATCCTCTCGTGCCGACCAAATTCCCTGAAAAGCAGCCTGAACGGCTGCTTTTTTCGTTTCTGTCATCAAATCTTAACTTTCCTCGCACCTCCCGCAATCCGATCTATACTTGAAAATGTGTGGGTAACAAGAGGAGAGTTTATGACAGTTATTGAAAAAGACGATCCAACCGAAGCACCCGAGTCCGGCGATAAGCAACCTTCCCCGCCAGACCAGAAGTAACCCACGGGGCCGCGTCTGACGCGGCCTTTCTATGTCAGCTTACCCCCTCCGTTTAACATTCAGATTAGTCCTGCGCGCCCATTAACATTTCTTTTACAATCAGCAGGTTAACCCTTGCAACATAATCTGATCTGCCTCACAAAACTGGCTACCGGCTGCGCTTATTCATCAAACTGAAACAAAAATGTCACAGAAAATGCCTACCCTGAAATCCCCACAAATTGACGGATAATTTTTATGGCGATCAAAGCGAAAAGCCTGAAAGATGCGGAAGCGTTACTGCATTCAGGCATTAGCAAAGTGGAACTGGCGTATGACATTGGCAGCGACGACTTCTTTCGTCTGGCAAGCCACTGGTGCGACCGGGGTGCACGCATCAGCAGGGGTCACCACCATTTCGTTGTTTCTCTAAAGAGTTTTGCCATTCCTCCCAACGACTGATTCCGGCGGGCTGCTTGCCCTGATCCATTGCGCCTGATTTAATGCCTTTTTGGCTTAAATGGTTTCGCATGCGCTATCCCGACCTGCCGCTGCCGCCTCTCACAGGCGGCTTTATCCTTTCCGCTCACCTTAACCGCAGCGATCCTTTACTCGCGGTGAGTCACTTTGATCCGCAAAATTACCATGATGCGCTGGCTGTCGAATGGGGTATTCCATTACCCGCCCGACTGCAGCAGGCTGTCAGTAAACGACGCGCTGAATATCTCGCCAGCCGTTTGCTGGTCCGGTCAGTAATGGCAGAGCTGGGGATTGCTGATTTCACACTGACCAACGCGCCCGATCGTTCCCCCTGCTGGCCCGCTGGTATTCAGGCGTCACTGTCACACAGTGCAGGCATTGTCGTGGTGGCGGCAACCCGGCAGCCCTGCGCTGTCGGCATCGATGTCGAGCGGTTCATGTCGGAGACGACGGCACAGGAAACGGCTGAGCTGTTGATGAATGAGCAGGAACAGCAGTTGTTGCGGACGCTGCCCGTTTCCTTCCATGAAGCCGCTACCCTGCTCTTCTCCCTTAAAGAGAGCCTTTTCAAAGCGCTGTGGCCACAGCTGCATCAACCGATGGACTTCCTGGATGCAGCACTGGTGTCGGTAGATTTCGTGCAGCAGTGCGCGACACTGCGACTGACTCAGGAGTTCGGTGGGCGTTTTACGCCGGGAACGTTACTGAAGGGGAAGTTTATGTGGCGGGATAATCAGGTGATTACGCAGATCACCCATCGGCTTTAAAAAGCGGCTAAACAGGACGCCAGTCTGTTTTTTCTGGGTCTGACACTGCGTGGTGATTAGCGACCACCACTAAAACAGAATTCACAATAAGCAGAGGCACAACAGGGTCGATGCGTTCTGCCAGCGACAGGCATATTTCACCGCCAAAAAACAGTAACACGCGATAATGGCTCGATTTATCCTGTTTTGTGAGCCAGACATGCGTGGGTATTGCGACACTTCATGTATAAGAAATATTTCCCTGGAACACGATTCGCATGAAAAATTCTCTGTTCAGATTGTCCCCGGCATTTTTACTCTTTTTGCTTGCCTCATCAGCCACTGCGCAAAATATCTCCCCTGAAATTACGACGCACTCTGGCAAAGTCAAAGGCGCAGAGCATCTAAATACGCTGTCCTGGACCGGTATTCCTTATGCAAAAGCACCGGTCGGAGAACTGCGCTGGAAAAAACCGATTTCCCCTGACGCATGGCAAACTGTTTTCGATGCGACCCGGCCCGCCACAAACTGTATCCAGGTTTCTCCGGACGGAGCCAAAGGTCAAGAGGATTGCCTGAATCTCAATATCTATCGCCCGACAGAGAGCAGCAAACCGCTTCCGGTGCTGGTTTATATTCATGGTGGCAATAATCAGCTGGGCAGTTCCACTGAGTTCGCGCCGGCGTTTATCGCTGAAAAATACAATGCCGTGATTGTCACCGTAAACTACCGTCTTGGCGCACTCGGCTTTAATCCATTGAAAGCCCTGAACGATGGCAACCCACTGGATGATTCCGGGAATTACAGCTTACTCGACATCAAACAATCGCTGGCGTGGATCAAAGACAATATTCCGGCTTTTGGTGGTGACAGCAATAATATTACCGTTTCCGGATTTTCAGCGGGTGGCAGAGACGTGATGGCGATGCTTATATCGCCCTATTTTAAAAACACTTTCAACAAAGCCATTGTTTTCAGTGGTGGCATGACCACCTCTGACAAACATGAAGCGGAAAGCATTTTCGCACAAAGACTGGCACCTCTGGTCGTCAAACAGGGGATTAAACCGGATGCCGACGCGGCGAAAACCTGGCTCCTGTCAGGCTCACCAGAGGTACGTCATTTTCTTTATCAGCTACCGGCAGCAGATCTGGCCATGCTTTTTGGCGATGCGGGGATTCGCATGAATCAATTTCCGCATCTCTACCGCGATGGTGTGGTGATCCCGAAGGATGGCTTTGAGACAAAAAACTATAATGCCGTCCCTGCCATCATGGCCACAGGACAACAGGAGTTTTCTTTCTTCGCCCGTAACGACCCTATGTTTGCAACACAAGTAAAAGAAGGTGCGCTTGTAAACAACACCCCGTTGCTGAATAAATACACCTTTGCGAATCATTATGGCGGACTGCTATACAGCCTGTTTAATGTTAATCAGTCTGCTGAGGTGATGTATAAAAATTATCACGCGCCGCTGTATGGCATGGAGTTCCGATATGGCACGGATGCGTTTGTCACGGGTGATAAATTATCCGCCATCGGTTCTTTTCACGGCGTATTTATGCCTTTCTGGGATAAAAATAAGTATGCTGAATTTACACAGGATGCGCTGAAGCTAAAAGGCTCTCAGGCATTAGGTGAATCTTTTAATTCCTACATTAAAAACTTCCTGGCAACAGGGTCACCAAACGATCAGACCCTTCCGGAATGGAAGAAATGGACGCCGGAAAATGCCGCGGCGGGGCAATCACTGCTGGTGATGGATGCTAACAAGCAGAAAGCCATTATCTACATGAGCAATAAGACTTATAGCTATAAAGATATTCTCACCCGTATTGAGCAGGACAACGCCCTGTCAGCTGCAGACAAAAAGAGTGTTATCAAAGACGTACTGAACAATCGCTGGTTCAGCGCACCGCTTGATCAACATTTCGCCCGCTAATCCGCGGCCTCCTGCGTTGGCAGGAGGCCAATTTTCACTCATCGACCGCACTGTAGATGACCTGCCATCCATGACTGTTATGCGTGATGTACTGCGTATGCAGCACGGCAGCTTGCAGCTGACGCTTAGACACAGTGCTCAGCGACCTGCACGGAACTTAACACGGTAGCTGCTGCGTTTTGCCATCTGCCGTCAAAGCCCGGTCTCCGTGCGTTTAACTGAGTCGAGCGTGGCGAGGTCGCGTTCATTACCGGTCAGCTCCGTTAACTGGCCTTCACGCATCTCCAGCAGCCGATCGGCATGGATGAAGTAGTGATCGTCATGGCTGATAGCAAATACCGTTTTACCCGCCTGCTGTAACCATGGCAGCAGCTCACGATAGAAGATACGCCGGAAATGCGGGTCCTGATCCGCCGCCCACTCATCCAGTAGCAACACATCGCGCTCTTCTGCCACTGCCAGCAGCAGCGCCAGTCGCTTACTCTGTCCTTTAGAGAGCCGCAGATTCAGCACTTTATTGCCTTCAATCTTCAGCTTATCCTGCATCTTCAGTCTTTCCAGCCACTGCTGCACCAGCGCCGGATTGGCCGCAATCCCTTCCCGCCCGATTAACCGGTCAAACAGATGCAGGTCGGTAAAGACCGCCGAGAACTGGCTGCGCCAGACATCAAGCGCGTCAGCCGTTATCGGCTTGCCATCCAACAGCAGCGTGCCGGACTGAGGCTGATAAAGCCCGGTCAGCAGCATCGCCAGCGTCGATTTCCCGCTGCCGTTGCCGCCAATCAGAAACACCAGTTCGCCCCGGCGCAGCGTCAGGTTAATCGGGCCGACCTGAAAGCCGTTGTCACCATAGTGAAAAGAGACGTCGCGCAACTCCAGGGTTTGCCAGTCTGACGACACCGATGGCGTGTGGAACCCTGCCTGATAAGGCGCAAGATCAAAGGCATTGAGCTTACGGAAGGCGACCTGGGCGCTGAGCAACGTGGGTAATGCGCCCACCGCAGAGAGCAGAGGCGTACGTAAGAACAGCAGCGTCAGAGAGAAGGTCGCGGCGACAGCGGTATTGGCCCAGCCCAGGCTGTTAGCCATAAAAAAGACCATGCCGATAGCGCCCAGGGTCATGATATTTGACCAGTTGACCGCACTCAGATGATAAGTATCGGCACGCACAATATGGTGACGCCAGGCACGGGCATCTTCCTGATAAACCGTGTCGTAAACCTGCTGCGCGCGCGAGCGGTTAAGCTGCAGCTCTTTGCGTCCTTCAATCACCGTCTGGTAATCGCGATAGAGGTTATCTTCGATTTCACGCAGCTTTGCCATGTGCTGATAAACCCGCGAGACCAGCATCCAGCCGCCCACCAGCGTGACACCCAGCCAGACACTGGTCACCAGCAGCATTTTTGGCGACAGCCAGGCAAGATAGATGGCTGAGCCGATTGTAATGATAACGCCCTGAAACAGCTCCGGCAGGCGGACAAAGGCCAGCGTAATCGCCCGCACGTCGCTGGTCAGTCCCGCCAGCAGTTGCGCACTGCCAAGCTGCTCGATGCGTTCGACCCGGCTATCGAGGATACGCTTGATAAATTCGCCGCGCAGTCGCCAGACAAATTGATGGCCAAGCATCGTCAGCGCCAGCTGAGAGGCCAGTGTCACGGCCATCAACACCACCAGCTGCAACAGGAACTGCGGCAGGACCGCAAAAGAGGTGTTGATGGCGACAATCATTTCGCGGTTGATAAAGGCGATCATGCCAATACCCAGCACGGCACTTAACAACGTCAGCGCAATCACCCCGATAAAAGGCCAGCGGAACTGGCGAAAAACAACGCTTAACAACGTCATGCAGGCATCCATCAGCTAAAAAACAGCCTGCAGTGTAATGGGATGCCAAATGATAGCAATAGTTATTCTCACCTCGCCTTTGCTGGCGTGGTGAGTTAAAAGGCGCGACGAAATGTCAGGTTATAACGCCAGGCTCCGGCCAGCGGATGAATGCCTGGCTTAAGCGGCAGGATGCCATGGTAACGCAGGCGCGACGGCCCGCCCCACACCACAATATCGCCATGTTCCAGCAGCACACGCTGGGTGCTGTCGCCACGTTCGAAGCCGCCAAACTGAAACACCGCCGGTAAACCCAGCGACACCGAAACGATAGGCTGGTGCAGATCTTTCTCATCTTTATCCTGATGCAGCGTCAGCTTCGCACCCGGCTCATAGCGGTTAAGCAGGCAGGCATCCGGATTAAAGCCAGGGAATCCCGCCTCCGCCGCGGCCTGCTGCGCCAGAGTCCGAAACAGCGGCGGCATTGGCGGCCATTTGCGGCCATTGAGGTTGTCCTGCTGCTGATAATTGTAACCGCGTGAATCCACCGACCAGCCAAAATCGCCGCAGTTGGTCATCGCCACCGACATGCGATGGCCGCCGGGCGTAATGCGATGGGCAAACGGGTTCTGAGCGGCAATCGCCTGTATCTGCTGATACAGCATCTCTGCATCCTCACGTGCGCGACGCCGCAGGATCACGGCACCTTCAGCCAGCGGCTCCTGCCAGGGCTGCTCTTCACTAAAAAGATCTAACATCAGGGTTCTCCGGATTCAGTGGGGATCAGGAAAGCAGCAAACTGCGGCGACATCCAGCTGACAAATTTATCGCCTTGCCTGCTGATCAGATAGACCGCCAGATGCTGTTGTGTCGCCAGCGCTTTGGCTTTCTCAGTGCCGAGGACCATCAGTCCGGTATCCCAGCCATCGGCTTCCAGCGCCGTGGTGGCGATCACCGTAGCGGAAACCAGTTTATGTTCAATGGGCCGCCCGGTAACGGGGTCGATCACATGGGAAATGCGTTTGCCGTCCAGTTCATAATAGTTGCGATAGCTGCCGGAGGTACTGATACCGTGTCCCTGCAGACTGACGCGAGCCTGAACCGCATTTTCGCGATCGGTGGGTTTCTGGATCGCCACCCGCCATGGCTGCTGCTGCGCATTAAGACCACGGCTCAGCACGGCGCCCCCCACCGACACCAGATAGTTGTTGATGCCGAGCTGCTCCATCAGTCGTGCCAGATGATCGGTGGCAAAGCCCTCACCCACCGTCGAGAGGTCGACATAGAGGTCCGGCAGATCTTTCTGCAGCCATTGTCCATCCGCACCCTGCAGCACTCTCAGATGCTGCAATCCGGTCTGCGCACGGGCGGCGGCAATTTGGGCTGCATCCGGTGTATGAATGGGCAGTTTCGTCGGGCCAAAGCCCCATAAATTAACCAGTGGACCGACGGTGATATCCATCGCCCCGCCGGTTTTACGGCCAATCCGCAGCGAGGTCGTAACAATGTCCGCCATGTTTTCACTCACCGGCTGCGGTGACAGGTCACGACTTTGGTTGAAGCGCGATAACGCGGAGTCTGGCTTCCAGGTTGAAAGCTCAGCATCATCCGCGTCCAGCAGCTGCTGAATCCGCTGCTGCAGCATCGGTTTGCGCTCCTTTTCCACCCCCGCCAGGCTGACCCGCCAGACGGTGCCCATGGTTTTTCCTTCCAGCACCATCGGGGTTGTCGGGGCAGATTCATCACAGCCCGCCACCACCAGAATTAAAACAGACATAAAGAGCAGATTAATCTTATAACGCATCATTCCTCGCTTGTAACACTTTATTAATAGCCACTACGAAGCATAAAATCCCAGTAAATTAACTTAAATAAAGTTGAATATTTTAGTGAACCAGGAGAGCATTCATCGGTCATCTATCCTGATTCCGCCTCTGATGAGGCGATTAACATTAATGAAAGTAAGGAGCTACAGATGATTTATATGATTCTCGCCGTTGCCCTGGGCCTGTTTGTTTACGGCAGCTATAAAGTTGTCGAACAGCGCCGTCATCGTCACATGACCCCTTCACGGCCGCGCCAGTAACAGGCTTAGCTGCACCGGTTTGGGGCAACTTATCCCTGACGCGCGCGGCAAGTGTATCAAAACGGCCGTATAGTCTGTGGCTGTGAGAGCGGTAAAGCTGGCATGAATTCTGCACTGTTGAAACAGTGTTTATCTCTGAGAGGTGCAGAATGAAAAATTCGCAGAAGTGGCAGTCAGCATGGCATCACTGGCTGAGCTTTTCAGCCTTCACTCTGGCAGGCGTGGCGTTTGAAGGGGCACGATTCGGCAGTGTCATGTCGTCAGTGACAACGGCACCGGAAGCAACGAAGTGGCCAAAGGGTGAAGTGCTAAGCCCGGAAAATAACGCAGGAGCGCAGCCGTAACTGCGCTCCCTGATAACTCAGAACTGGTAAACCAGACCGACACCCACCACGTCGTCGGTATTGATACCGGCTGCGTCGGTGAAGGCGTTGTCGTCCAGCAGGTTGATCTGGTAATCAACATAGGTGGACATGTTTTTGTTGAAGTAATACGTCGCGCCTACATCGATATATTTTTTCAGATTCTGTTTACCCCAGTTCTGAATATCGGTGCCGCGTGAGGTGACATACGCAAGGGATGGACGCAGGCCAAAGTCGAACTGATACTGCGCAACCAGTTCCCAGTTGTCCGCTTTATCCGCATAGCCATAAGCTGAAGAGGTATTGCTGCTATCACCGAAGCGGGTCGCATTGAACGAACGTGAGTACATCGCTGCCAGATAGACATTGTTCGCGTCATATTTCAGACCGCCCGTATACACTTCCGCTTTATCACCACGTCCAAGGATACCTGATGTTGCGCTGTTCTGGTCGTTGGTACGGTCAGACTGGAAGGTTGCCGCACCAATGCCGAAACCTGAACCCAGATCATACGTGGTGCTCAGACCCCAGCCGTCGCCGTTCTGGCCCAGTACGTCGCGGCCATTAGATGATTCGCTGCTGTTGCCATTCTTGCCCTGATACTGGACGGCAAAGTTCCAGCCATCCACCAGGCCGAAGAAGTTATTGTTACGGTAGGTTGCCATGCCGTTACCGCGCTGATACATGAAGTTGTCCGCGCCATAGGTATCGCCGCCGAACTCCGGCAGGACGTCGGTCCATGCGCCAATATCGTAGGCGACGCCGTAGTTACGACCGTAGTCGAACGATCCCGCATCACCAAATTTCACACCGGCAAAGCCGACACGCGTAAAGCTGTCAGCCGTCCCCTGAGCTTCAGAGTTGTTCAGTGCGGCCTGGTATTCCCACTGGCCATAACCGGTCAGCTGATTGCTGATTTCAGTTTCACCTTTGAAGCCGAAGCGAACATATGACTGGTCGCCGTCAGAATTGCTGTTGTCAGAGAAGTAGTGCAGACCGTCAACTTTACCGAAGAGATCTAATTTGTTGCCGTCTTTGTTATAGATTTCAGCTGCGTTTGCTGATCCTGCTGCAACCAGCAACGCAGGGATCATCAGGGAGAGAACGCGACGTTTCATTTTATTACCCTCTGTTATGTGCCTTTATTATTTGCCACTGCTAACTGAACGATTAAAAATTCAGCCGGCAGGCCATTGTTGTTTTATAACGGGTAATAATCCACCAGGAAAATGCTACTAAATTTCCAAAACTGTTTCATACATCGAAACAGTTATTTCATAATGTAAATAACGGGGAACTTATAAGCAGCACGGATCGGTAAAAAATGGCGCACAAATTGATAATCTCATTTTGATTTCATTGTTATCAACAAGTTACATAGGATTATTCTGAAGCACTGAATGATAAAACTTTTACGGCATCCGGTAATAGAATAGACCCCGCTATCATCATTTATTCCATTATTACCTTCATTCTCCCCGAATGAGATGTACAACTTATTATTTCCCGCCGGACAAATTGTCCGGCATTTTTTTGCCTTCAATTTACCGTCGCGTTATATCTCTGTAAACTTTCTTAATCGCGTTAAATTAATGCCAATCTGCTTCCGCACAGATTGTTAAATTGCGCACGCTTTGCCCCATAACTGCCCAAATATCCGCCATGTTAATTTATCACCGTAATTAAGAAAACGGATAGATGAGCTGGTGCCGATCCTCAGCGCTCGCGCAGCGATTCTTTGACTTTATTCAGCGGCTTAACCAGATAATCCATGACAGATTTCTGACCGGTTTTAATCTCTACATTGGCCACCATTCCGGGCACAATCGGGAATTTCCGGCCAGCGCGATTGGTCAGCTCGGCTTTCTGGGTACGCACGTAGACACGATAGTAATATTGATCACGTTTTACCTCATCCTGCAGGGTGTCTGGCGAGACCGTTTCCACTTCGCCGTGCAGATCGCCATAGATTGAGGAGTCATAGGCGGTGACTTTTACGGTGGCAGCCAGGCCGGGTCGGATCCAGGCGATATCGCGTGGATTGATACGCGTCTCAATCAGCAACTGATCCTCCAGCGGCACGATTTCCATCAGTTTGCCGCCCGGCTCCAGTACGCCGCCGACCGTAGTAACCTGAATATCTTTGACGATACCGCGCACCGGCGAGTAGAGCGTGGCGCGCGTCAGCTGATCCTCTTTGCCTGCGGCAACCTGCAACTGCGCATCCAGTTCGGCATTGTTTTTCACCTGCTCTTCGTGCGCGCGCACCAGATAGTCGTTGCGCGCCTCGTCGATTTTGCCGCGCAGATCGCTGACCTGGCGACGCAGACGAATCACCTCAACCTGGCCTGCCGCGCCTTTCGCCACCAGCGGTTCGGTCAGCCGCAGCTCATCCTGCACCAGTTTCAGCGACTGCTGCAGATTACTGATAGTTTCGGTGAGATTACGACGACGTGACTCATAGAGCTGCCGTTCTCGCGTGACCAGGTTCGGCTCCTTCAGCGTTTCTGCGCTGAACGCCAGCGGCGTACCTGACAACTCCGCCTCCAGTCGCTCGGATGAGGCGCGAAGCGTGCGCACTTTGGCCTGCGCCTCACCAAAGTTCGACTGGAAGCGCGTCGGATCGAGGGTCGCCAGCACCTGCCCTTTCTCCACTATATCGCCTTCATGCACGTTAAGCTGTTTGACGATGCCGCCATCCAGGCTGTCGATCACCTGCGCGCGGCTGGAAGGGGTGACTTTGCCCGTGCCAACCGTCACCTCATCCAGAATGGCGAAGTGCGCCCAGATCAGAAATATGGCCAGCGCGGCGGTGCAGAGCCAGATAATCGCCGAGGTCCGGCGCTCATGACGGGCAAGATCTTTATCAACAATCACCAGACTCATGCGGCACCTCCTTTACCTGGCGTCGCGGGCGGATTCGCGCGGCGCAGGATCTCGTCACGTGGGCCATCCGCTACAATCCGGCCGTTATCCATCACCACAATACGATCGACCATTTTCAGCAGTGCCGGACGGTGCGTCACCAGCACCAGCGTCCGGCCGCTAATCCAGCCCTGCAGCTGACGGATCACATGCTCCTCCAGCTGTTCATCCATTGCCGCAGTGGGTTCATCCAGCAGCACCACCTGCGGCTGACGCAGGATCAACCGGCTCAGCATCACCATCTGACGTTGCCCACCCGAAAGCCCACGCCCACCTTCATTGATAATACGATCCAGGCTGGCGGCATCCTGCTGGACCAGCGACAGTGCGCCGCTGATGCGCAGTGCCTGCAGCATCTCCTGTTCGCTGGCATGGGGATTGCCCAGCATCAGGTTCTGTCGCAGCGTGCCAAAGAAAAGTCGGGAGTCGTGCGACAGCCAGCCGAGCTGACGGCGTAAATCGGTAGGATCGATACGCTCAATATCGACGCCATCGACAATCACCTTGCCCTGGCTGGCCTGGGCCTGACCGGCGAGGATCTTCAGCAGCGTCGACTTCCCTGCCCCGACTTTGCCCAGAATGGCTATCTTCTCGCCGGGTTTAATCTGCAGTTGCTGAACGTTGAGCACATTCTTTTCATTCTCTTCGTCATAGCTGTAATGCACATTGCGCAGATCATACTGGCCGGTGAGCGTCGGACAGTGCGCCAGCGTAGCCGCTTCAGGTTGATCAAGAGGCTTTTTCAGCAACTCATCCAGCCCTTTCATCGCCATTTTAGCGTGCTGCCAGCGTGAGAAGACCATGGTCAGCTGCATCAGCGGGGCGATGGTGCGGGATGAGAGCAGGCTACAGGCGACCAGCGTACCGGTGGTGATTTGTGAATCGAGCACCAGATAGACCCCAAACACCAGCATGCCCGCATAGGTAAGCTGCTGCACCGTTGACGCCCAGCCGGTCAGGCGTGCGCCCCACAACCGCTGCTGATTACTGATGGCGGCGCTGACTTCGTGCGTCTGCTCCCACTGACGCTGGAAATAGGGTTCCGCCTGCAGCGCCTTGATATCCTCAATGCCTTCGATGGTCTCCACCAGCACCGCATTACGCAGCGCGCCCTCGCGCAGCCCTTCTTTGGCCAGTCGCGCCATCGGGATCTGCACCAGCAGGCCGGGAATGACGATCAGCGGGATCGCCGCCAGCGGGATCAGCACCAGCCAGCCACCCACAAATGACATAATAAACAGGAAAAGGATAACAAACGGCAGATCGGCCGCTGCGCCGACCGTGGTCGAGGTCAGCAGCTCACGCACCTGGTCGATCTCACGCAGCTGCGAGATAAATGAGCCGGTCGATTTCGGCCGTGCTTCGTTACGGATGCTCATCGCCCGGGCAAACAGCATGGCGGAGACTTTCAGATCGATGCGTTTGCCCATTAAGTCTGACACCTGGGTTCGCATCAGCCGAATCAGATACTCAATGGCCGCAGCGATCAGCACGCCGACAAACAGCACCCACAGCGTGGACTGCGACTGCGCCGGAATAACCCGGTCGTAGACCTGCATCGAAAAGAGAATACCGGCCAGCGCCAGCACATTGCTGACGACCGAGGCCAGTGAAATCTCGGTGATACGACGACCCATACCGCGAAAATTTTTCCAGAACCAGTGTGGCTCATAGGGCTGGATGAATTCGTCGATACGCGCATCACGGCCACGCGCCGCCACCCCTATCACACCGACATCGCCCTGAGCGCGTGTCAGCAAGTCCGATAAGGCGCTTTCACGCACCACATCGCCGCCTTCACTGAGCCAGTAACGCGCGCTGCCGTCCGAATCGATATTCTCCAGCACCGCCACGCTGGCATTTTCCAGCACCAGCACCACCGGCGTGATCTCCTGACGCCAGCGCAGTTTGTTCTGCGGCACCATGGTCAGATGCAGTCCCAGCAGCCCGGAGAGCCGCTCCAGCTGCTGTGACACCGGCAGATGTTCAAACCAGCGCATCTGCTGACGCAGGGTTTTGCCATCGGCAGGTTTACCGAATCGCGCGGCGACACGCAGCATGGCGGCAATCCAGTTATCGGTATTCAGGGTTGAAGTACTCATTATTTATGCCTTATCGCTATTGCAGCGAAGGAAGGAGATCGCCGCTGCTTTGCTGGCGATCGATACCCATGATATCGAGCAGATTGTCTACCGCGGCGGCATAACGCACGGTGGCGTCCCAGCCATCGTAGAGCGCGGTGATACGTGAGCTGTCAGCCTGGAACACATCCTGTTCAACGCTAAGCAGATCGTTCAGGCTGCGCTTGCTCAGGCGATATTCATCGGCGTAGACATTACGGGTATGGTCGGCGCTGGCCAGCTGCACTTCCCCGGCCGCCTGCCGTTGCTGCGCGCCAATCATGTCGGCATAGGCGGTAGAGGCGTTTTGATTGATGGCGAGCTTGGCCTGCTGAATCGCGGCCTGCGCCGCTTCACGATCGCCCTCCGCTGACTGGGTTTTCGCATTCACCAGGCCGCCCTGGTAAAGCGGCGCTTCTACCTGCAGCTGCACTTCATCATCCCAGTAAGATTGACGATCGTTTTCATAGCGGGTCCGGCCTGCCTGGACTTTAATCGTCGGCCAGTGACCGGACTCTGCCTGGCGCACCCGTTCCCGGGCGGCTTCCTGTTTCGACTGCGCGCTACGCACCGCCGCGCTGCTTTCATAGGCGATTTTGTCGAGGGTGATCTGCTGTTTCAGCAGCGCCTGTGGCAGTTCAGGCAGCGTGGCGGGGACCACGCCGGTCAGCACGGTCAGTTGCGCGGTGGCGGAACGGTGCTGGGCACGATATTGCTCCAGCGTGGCCTGCATTGCGGCGATGCGGGTTTCCGCCTGCAGCACGTCTGACTGGGAATTGAGCCCCGCATCGGCGCGCAGTTTCGCGATATCCCGCACCCGCTGCAGCGAGGCGATATTGGTGTGCGCCGTTTCTGCCAGCGCCTGGTAACGTTTCACTTCGAGGTAGGCCTGCAGCGTATCTTCCGCCACGGTGGTCATGGCGTCGAACAGGCTGTAACGATAAGCATCTGACAACGCATGCTGCTCATCGATGGCGCTGCCGGTACGGCCAAAGTCGTAGAGCAGCTGGCTGAGCATGATACCGCCGGAGCCATTGTTGTTCAGGCTGCCCGCGGAGTCGGTCTGATGAGAACGGCCCGCCGCACCCTGCAGTGAGATCTGCGGATACCAGGCGCTGCGGGCGGCATCAAGATCGCCCTGACCGACGTGGATTTGTGCTGCCGCTTCCGAGATTTTCGGATTGCGGGCGAAGGCCCGGAGAATGGCGTCGCGCAGCGTTAAGCTGGCAATCTGTTCTTCGGTCGGCGCGGCGCGCCAGTTAAATTCTGCTTTAGGTAAGGGTGCGGCACAGGCCGCATGCACTGCCACGCCACTCAGGGCGCACAACAAAAAAGTTAATCGCGCTTTGTTCATTATCTCTACCAACAGGAGGTCTTATCTTCATGGTTTTTTCCCGGTGAACAAAGCATGCAAAAAGGTGCGTCACTAAGGGCTTTACAGATTTATTGCATTATTTTATTTATGGTTAGCAAGCCAGACGATAAACCGCCCTTAACATTATTAGATCATATCCGTTACTTATTCCTGCTTAAAGCAGATGAAATATCTGATATTTCTACCGACCGATTGAAAAGTAAACATAGAACACTTCCACGCCAATCCAGACAGACTTAACAGACCTGCCTGGAAAGTAGTGATTTCACTAATATGTTGGCGTCAGACTATGGGCTGTGCCGCAGGATGCAGCAGCAGGTGATCGGCAAGGGTGTAAGAAACATCAGAGAAGAGATGGCTCTCCTGTGGGACGGCCGCAGCGGTGGAGGACTGCGTCACGTGCGCAGTCTCTGCCTGCTGGGTCAGACTGACCGTTTCCAGCAGTTGATCCACCGTCTGCCCCTCCATCAGGCTGGCCGTTTCGGTATGCGATGCCACCAGCACTGTCTGGCTGGCTGTGGCCACATTACCGGCGCTATCTTTGGCGCTGACCGTCATCGGGTATTCACCATCATCCAGCGGAGCCAGTTGCCCGGCCAGAATGGTCAGCGCCCAGCCACCATCCGCTTTTACGCTGGCGCTGTAGTGCTGATCGCCCAGGGTTAGTTCCACCTGGCTGCCCGGTTGCAGATGGCTGGAGCTACCCTGAATCAGATGCCAGCTGTTCACATCGGCAGCATCAATTTTGTTGTCACCAAAGGCGGTGTCCAGCGTCAGGGTTGGCCGCTGATGCACGGCGACGGTAAAGAGTGTGTCCCAGCTCTGCGTGTCGCTGTTGCCATAGTCATCCTGGCGATGGAAGGTGGCGGCGACCGGTCCATCCGGCAGCGCCATAAGCTCGCTGGAGGTCAGCGTGACCATGCCTTTCGCATCGGGCTGGTAGGTGATCCCATTGATCTCCAGCGTTCTGCAGCCCTCAACATAAAAGCTCAGATCATGCTGCGCTTCCTGGTAGTTGAGGATCATGTCATCACCGAGATCCATTTCGGTGTAGACCTGCTGTAAGTCCGTATGGATATTCAGCTCATGCGTGACGTTGGTGTAGTTTTTTGCCCCATCAATGGACCAGGCACGGACCTCCCCAACGCTGATAAATGCATTCACATCCGCCGCCGGGATCACCACATTCCAGTGTCCATCCTGCCCTATCGTGGCGTTATAATCTTTTCCGTTGGCGCCACTAAGAACCAGCTGATGACCCGGCATGATGGTGCTGAGCGTGCCGCTCAGCAGCAGATCCTGCTGGCTTTCGGCGAGGTTAATCACATCATCCGCCGTAACCTTATCGAAGGTGATGATTGGCAGGCTGCTCAGGTGGGTGATCAACGTCAGATCATGATATTCAGTGGCGGTATTTCCATTGGGATCGGTTGCCGTGACTTTCAGGCTGTAAACGCCATCCTTGAGTGCCTGCATATCAATCTCATGAAAAGTGCCATACCACTTGCCATCGCTGCCCATGCTGGCGGTGGTCGTTCGGTCGCCCAGGGTCAGCTGCAGCTCTGTCCCCACCGGCAAATGCGTTGCGCTGCCGCTGATCTCGACACCATAAATGCTCTCGGCGATATTCACCGCGTTATCACCACTGACCGTGTCCACCGTCAGGGTCGGTTTGATAGTGCGATCGACATAAAGACCAAAATCAACGGTAGTTGCGGTGCTTTGTCCGGCTTGATCGGTAATGGTCAGCACCAGGCTGTGATTGCCATCTGGCACGCCCTTTAACGCGTCAGCGGGCATGGAAGCGTTCCAGTAGCCCCACTGATTAACCGTGCTTTGCCAGCTCTGGTCATTGAAGGCCAGCGTGACGGTAGAACCCGCTTCGCCTTCAGCATGACCGCGCAGATGGATTGGCTGCTGCGCTTCCCAGCCGGCAATGATTCCGTCCATGGCAAGCGGTTCGTAAGGCTGTAGTGCAGCGGGTGGTGTACTCGCCGCTGCGCTGACGGCCAGGGCGCTGTAGTTGAGCGGGCTGCTATGCACTGTTTCGGTGGAGAATGTGGTGATCGGCAGGCTCAGGCTCTCCGTGGCGACAGGCGCAATGGCAGGCAGCGCGCTGTCGGTGACGGCAAAGTCGCTCACTGCCGTCTGGAAAATGGATTCAAGCCGGATGGGACGAAGCGTATCGCGTGTTGACATAGGTAACCTCAGTTCAGAACAGAAACGCAGACTAAAACCTTCGGATAAACCGATCGTGAAGTCTGACGACGTGATAATGGGTCAGCCAATGCTGCCCGTTTCCGCTGGTCGGAACTGATTACCCGCAGGTAACAAGGATGAAGAAAGAAGACGCCAGTAAAAGCGCCAAATGGAGCCAGAATAGTGTATTACGGCGTGACGCCGTTTGCTGCGCCTACCCTAATCTTTCATCCTGCTAATGAATAGTGGCGATAATCTGGAAAATGCACTTATCACGTGACATGAACAAAAAAAAGCGGGTGCTTTCGCATCCGCTTCTCAGATCAACCTGACGGCGGTTATCGTGGCTACACGACATGCACCTGCAGGTTCTGCTGCACCAGCACATCGCCCAGGGTGTTTTCGCTGGTCAGCGCCGAGTTGTGGTAGATCTCAAACACTCTTCCCTCTACCGTGCGCTCACCGGCCACTTCCCAGATACCGCCGTTGCTGTTCGCCAGCGTCACCTGACTGCCCTCCGCGCCTTTGATCATCAAATCATCACTCTGTTTATCCGTAATACTGAGTGCTTCATTGAGATTGAGCTTCACGGAGTTGGTGCCGGTTTTACCCAAATCGAGCACTTCAATGTGTTCGACTTTCAGGCCCAGCGTGGTGAGATCCAGATTGAGATGCTCCCCGTTAAGCACCAGTGTATCGGTGCCTGCGCCGCCATCAATATGCGTAAAGTTAAGGTCACTGACCGTCACGGTATCCGCGCCGCTGCTGCCAGTGACCGTGGCGCCCTCTGCTTTGGTGCCATCGGCCAGCGTAATCACGACGCCGCCGATGGTGTAGCCAGACTCCTCTGCCGGGGGTGCCGACACTGCGGCGTTATCAGCCACCGCAGTTTCTCTGCTGCTGACCGGCGTTACGGTATCCGCTTCGGTAATCAGCGTCGAGGCCACGGCTACATGGGCGCTGTTATCCTCGCTGCTGGTGCTCGTATTGTGCTGCGTCTCCACGGTGGCACTGGCGACCGTGGCGCTGTCATCCGCCACTGAGAACAACGCAAGTGACTCGGATGCCGCCAGCGTGACCGGAAGTACCGCACCCAACAACAGCGTGTTTGTGGTGGTGTAACTGTTACCGGCTACATCGGTGATCGAGACTTTTGCCAGCGTCCCCAGCGACAGCAGCAGGCCCCCCACCGACAGCAGTGACGGTGTGAAGTTAACCGCATAACGCCCCAGCGCATCGGTCGTGGTATTCAGCGTCGGTCCATTGTTACCGTTGGCCAGCAGCAGCGTGACGCTGACTTTCGATCCCTGTGCAGCATTCAGCGATCCGCCCTGCACTACCAGACCGGCAAACAAAGAACCGACGATGCTAAGCACCGGATCGACCCCTACCAGCGGCTGACTATGCGACAGCGCGGTAAAGCTGCTGGTGCTGGTCGCGGTGTTGCCACCGATGTCCGCCACCGTTACGGTCAACGGATGGCTGCCATCCGGGATCCCTTTCAGCGTCGCTGACGGCACGCTGAGGCTCCATGCGCCGTTCGCACCGATGGTAGTGGTAAGGATGTTGCCCGACACGTTCACCGTTACCGTACCGCCCGCCGCGTTAGTGCTGGTTCCTCTGATGGTCTCAGGCGCATTGGCTTCTGAGATATTGAGATAACCATCCCCACCGAAGAAGCTGTTAACGCTGACCGTCGGCGTGGTGTGACTCACTACACCCAGTGACGCCGAAGTGGAGCCGCTGGTACCTGCACCGTTGATGACGCTGGCGGTGACAGTCTGCAGTCCATCCGCAATGGCGGCAAGGTTAGCCGCCGGAACAGAGAGACTCCAGTTACCGTTGCTGCTCACGGTAGTGCTGTAAGTCTGACCGCCCAGCGCCACCCGCACCACCGATCCCTCGGCGTTGCTGGCAGTACCGCTGATGGTCTGTGCGCTTTTCACATCCACCGCACTCAGGGCGTTATCGCCAAACAGCGAAGTAATGGCGACGACAGGCGTCGACTGACTGATTACACTCAGCGTGCCGCTGCTGTTCACCGTGTTACCGTAAGTATCGGTGCCGGTAACCGCCACGGTTTTCGTGCCGTCAGTTATCGCGGCAAGATCCGCTTTTGGCACGCTGATGCTCCAGTTGCCGCCACTTACCACTTTGGTGGTGTAGGTCTGGCCATTCAGCGTCGCGCTGACGGCAGACCCCGCGGACAGGCTGGAGGTGCCGCTCAGGGTCTGGTTTGAGGCCAGATCAAAGGCGCTCAGAATGCCGTCGCCAAACACCGTATTCACTGTCAGGGTTGGCGGGATCAGCCCCAGTGATACGCCCGCGCTGGTGCTGCTGACGTTACCGACCGGGTCTGTGACCGCCGCGCTAACGGTGAAGTTACCGCTCAGCAGCGTCGAGAGCACGGCTGGGGAGACGGTGGTTGAGAAGGAGCCATCGGGATTGACCTGCGCACTGACGTTGGTATTGCCAATCGCCAGCCTGACGCTGCTGCCCGCGGCCAGACCGGAGACGGTGCCGCTGATGGTCTGCGTAACCAGCGATTCCGCCAGGTTAAGCACACCGTCACCAAACAGCGGATTAAGCGTCACTTTTGGCAGATTGTGAATACCCACCAGCGCCCCGGCGGTGGTGCTGGTCGTGTTACCGGCGCTGTCGGTGACGCTGACACCCACCGTCAGGTTGCCATCGGCAATCCCCTGCAGCAGGGCTGGCGTCAGCGAGACGTTAAAGTTGCCACTCGCATCGGTCGCCGTCACTAACTGCTGTGCACCCACCGACACCACCACGCGCGACCCCGCTTCGGCACCGCCCACAACGCCGCCAATGACCTGCGTCACCAGCGCATCCGCCACGTTAAGCAGACCGTCGCCGAACAGCGGATTCACCGTGAGGGTCGGCAGTAGCGTGTCGACGCGGACACCGGCGCTGGTGCTGGCGGTATTACCTGCCGCATCCGTTACCGAGGCGCCCACCGTCACGTTGCCCTGCGCCAGGGTGCCCAGAATATCCGGCGTCACTGTGGCGCTAAACGCTCCGCCTGCACCCACTGTCGCGGTCACCTGGCTGTTGCCCACCGAAATGGTGACCACACGGCCCTGCGCAATGTTGTTCACCACGCCGCTTATCGCCTGTCCGGTAGCGATATCAGCCAGATTCAGCACACCATCGCCAAACAGTGAAGTCAGCGAGATGGATGGCGTCTGGGTAAAGATGCCGATTGACGCACTATTGGAAGCGACGTTGCCCGCTGCATCCCTGACGCTGACGCCCAGCGTCAGATTACCATCCAGCAGTGAGGTGAGATCGCTGCCTGGCAGGCTAACGTTCCACACGCCACCCGCCTGTACCGTTGTACTGTACGTCTTGCTGCCAAAGGTCACTGTCACCTGTGAACCTGCAGCTGCATTGCTGATCACGCCACCGACCAGTTGTCCAGCTGCCGCTTCCGCAACGTTCAGCAGGTTATCGCCGCCAAACAAGCCGGTGAGCGGGCCAACCACCGGCACCGCATCGACAATCGCCGTCACGGTTTCACCCACCGTGCGGGTGTTGCCTGCGGCATCCGTCAGGGTGACGTTTAACAGCAGATTGCCGTCGGTGACAAGATCCAGCACTGCGGGTGGCACCACGATGGCCCATTTACCATCCTGACCCACTGAGGCAGAGAGCGTGGTCCCGCCCAGTACCACTGAAACTGTTGCACCGACGCCCGCGGAGAGTGCGGTTCCGGAGATCGTCTGTGCGACGGTGGTATCCAGCGCGCTGAGCGTACCGTCGCCGAACACAGAATCGACTACCAGCGTCAGCGCACTGTTGACCACTTTATTGACCGTCAGCGTGGCGTCAGTCTGGTTGCCTGCAAGGTCATTCACCCGCACGCCAAACACCAGCGCACCGTCAGTGAGGCTCGACAGGACGTTCGGCGCCAGATCGATGCTCCAGCGTCCGTCAGCTCCCACCGTCGCGGTGGCGATCGGCGAGGCATCACCCAGATAGAGACCGATAGTCTGGCCTTCGGCGCCCTGTGCGCTGCCGGTCAGCACCTGACTGCTGACCAGGTCAGCGGCATTGATCAGGTTGTCGCCAAGGAATGCGTCAACTTCGACCAGTGGCGCGATGGTGTCTACGGTTACTGTCTGAGTAGCCGTTCCCACGTTCCCGGCGGCATCCGTCAGCTGCGCGGTAATTACCGGTGCACTACCATCAGGCAGTGCCTGCATCGCGCTGGCAGGAACGGTTGTGGACCAGGTGCCGTTGCTCTGCACCACGGCGCTGTAGGTCTGACTATTGAAGGTCACAACGACCGTGCGGCCTGCCTCAGCGACATCGGCGGTGCCGGTAATCGCCTGGCTGATGATGCTTTCATTGCCATTAACCTGGTTATCACCCGCAAAGGTATTGATCGACAGCGTGGGTGGCGTGAGGTCGATCAGGACGTTGCCGCTGGTGGTCACCGGCGTCGTGCCATCAGTGGCCGTCACTGTTATGCCGACGCTGCCGTCCGCGTTGCCAAAGGCGCCGACCGGCAGCGTCCCGGTCGACCAGTTGCCCGACGCATCCAGCGTGGTGGCATAGGTCACCCCCTTGATCACCACCTCCACTGACCCGTTCGCGCCGAGGTTAGCCGAGGTGCCACTTACCGCCACCCCTCCCGCAACATCCTGGGTGCTGATGATGTTGTCGCCCGAGACGGTGCCCAGCGTCACCAGCGGGCCTGGCGGTGGCGTCAGATCCACCTTCAGCGCGACCGGCACGGTTGCGGTATTGCCGGCCAGATCGGTCACTGCCAGCGTCAGCGTGGTCGATGCCGTAAAGGTGGCCATCTGCTCTGGCGTCAGCGTCACACTCCAGTTGCCGTTACCGTCAACGACGGCGGTGCCGAGGGTCGTGGTATTCAGCGAAACCGTGACGACGGCGCCCGTCTCTGCGCCTGTCGCGGTGCCGCTGAGGATCTGCGGCTGAATGCTCTCGGCGTAGTTCAGTGCGTTGTCCCCGGCGAAGGCTGCTGCATTCAGTACCGGTGGGGTTTTGTCGAGCACCAGCGAACTGTTAATTGTGGAGCTGTTGCCCGCTGCATCGGTGACCGTAACAGTGACCGGATAGGTGGCATCCGGCAGCGCTGAAAGTTGCGCGGTTGTCAGTGGCACTGTCCAGTTGCCATTGGCATCCACGGTTGCAGAGTAAGCCGTGCCGCCCAGCGTAAGCTGCACCGACTGATTCGCACCCGCTTCACCGGTGGTACCGCTCAGCGTAATGCCTGCATCAACATCGCCGCTATTTACATAGCCGCCCAGGAATTCCGGATTGAACGCTGGCAACGGCGCGGTGAGATCCGCCGTGAATGGCAGCTGTGCCGACGCGCTGTTGCCCGCCGCATCCACCACGT
The DNA here is from genome assembly GCF_013415305.1 of Pantoea sp. WMus005. Lineage (GTDB taxonomy): Bacteria > Pseudomonadota > Gammaproteobacteria > Enterobacterales > Enterobacteriaceae > Pantoea > Pantoea rara. The sequence continues at coordinate 380,334 of NZ_JACBXU010000001.1, read as the reverse complement.
TAACCGTCAGAGTCTGATCGCCGCTACTCAGCGAACTCAGGGCATCCGGGGGAATGTTTACGGTCCAGTTTCCGTTGCCATCCACCGAGCCAGAATAGAGGCTGCCGTTAACCTCTACGGTGATGCTGACCGCCTGGTTCGCTCCCACGCTGCCGGTGGTACCTGTCAGGGTCACGCCTGCTGCGGCTTCACTGATGTTCAGCTGGTTGTCGCCGCCAAACGCGCCAGGGTTAAAGGTTGGCAACGGCACGGCCACTTCGGTGACCACGCTCAGCGCCGTTGCGTCGCTGTTACCTGCGATATCGGTAGCCGTGACGGTAATCGTGTGGGTGCCACTGGTGAAGGTGGCCAGCTGCGCTGGCGACAGGGCCAGAGACCAGCTGCCATCGGTCTGCACCGTGGCGGCCAGCGGCTGGCCGTTGTTAAAGCCGGAGATCAGCACTGAGACCGTCTGTCCGGCACCGGTAATGCCGGTGTTGCCAGTGAGGATCTGTTCAGTTCCCGCCTCGGTGGCGTTCAGTGCACCGTCACCAAACGGCAGATTCAGGGTGACATCCGGCAGTGTGTTCACCGCCACCAGCAGGGCGCCATTGGTCGTGCCGGTATTGCCGTTCACGTCGGTGACAGTCACATTAATCGGCAGGTTGCCATCCGGCAGTGACTGCAATACAGCAGGCGGCAATTCCAGTGACCAGTTTGCCCCACCATTCGTGAGCGTCGCGGTATAGATGGTGCCATTAACGGTCACCGCAACCGCGGCCGGATCATCACTGTTGACTGCACCGGTCAGCGTACCGTTCACTGCCGCTTCCGCCGCGTTAAGACGGCCATCCGTAAAGGGCGTATCCAGCGTCGGTAAAGCAATCGGCGTAATCGCCGCGACAAACGTCTGGGTCGCTTCGATGCTGTTACCGGCCCGATCCGTGGTCGTGAGCGTCAAGGTCTGTTCCCCGGCCCCCAGACTGGCAATCACCGCGGGGGTCAGGCTTGCCGTCCAGTTGCCACTGGGATCGACCGTGACTGACAACGGGATATTGTCATCGCCCACCGTAACGCTCAGGGTCTGGCCCGCCACGACGGTGGAGGTGCCGGTCACCAGCTGAACCGAAGCGGCTTCGGTGATGTTAATGACGTTATCGCCGAACTGCGTGACAGCGAAGTCAGCGGAAACCGGTGGGGTCTGCAGGATCTCAACGCCTGCAGTGGCCTGCGCCGGATTACCGGCAGCATCTGCGGCGGTGACCACCACCTGGGTCAGTCCATCGTCCAGGGTCGTTAGCGCCCCCGGTGCCAGGTTCAGCGCCCAGTTGCCGCTGACATCCGTTGTGGTGCTGAAAGTCAGCCCGCCGACAGCGATGTTTACCACACTGCCTTCCGGCAGATTAGTACTGTCACCACTCAGCGTTATCGGGCCTGCGGTCTCTGCCAGATTGAGCAGCGAATCGCCAAACGGCGTATTAAGGGTCAGCGCTGGCAGGGTATTAAACGCCACATCCAGCGAGGTGGCAGTATCTGTGATGATATTGCCGGCTGCATCGGTGACCGAAACGGTGATCGCGTTAGGGCCATCCGCCAGCTGCTGCACGTCTGCCGTCGGAATGGTGAGCGTCCAGTTTCCGTCAGCATCTGCCGTGGTGGTGTAATTAACGTTATTCAGCGTCACCGTCACTGGCAATGCGCCCGTGGTGGTACCGGTGACGGTGAGATCCTCCAGCGACTCCGCCACGTTAAGGGTGTCACCCGCGCTGACCGTGATATCCGTCAGCACAGGCGGTGTCGTACTGAAACTCACCTCCTGAGTGGCGGTTGCCGGGTTACCCGCGACATCCGTGGCCGTCACGGTAAAGGTCTGAGTGCTGCCTGGCGCCACGTCGGTAAAGACCGTCGACGGCACCGTCACCGTCCAGTTGCCGTTAGCGTCGAGTGTGGTCGTGGTGGCGTAATCCGTACTGAATGTCACCGTCACCACCGTACCTTCGGCCAGTTGGGTGCTGCTGCCGCTGACGACAACATCGGCAGTGGCCTCGGTGATATTAATCACATCATCGCCGGCCACCACGTTCATGCTCAGCGTTGGCTGAACCTGCGCGCTGGCCAGCACGACCAGGCTGGCGCTGCTGCTGGCCGGATTGCCAGACGTATCCGTTGCCACCACCTGCACCAGTTGATCGCCATCCGGCAGATTACCCAGCGCGGCGGCCGGAACGGTCACCGTCCAGCTGCCGTTGGCTGCCACCGTGCCACTGTACTGAACGTCGTTCAGCGTCACGGTCACCAGCTGACCTGACAGATTCGTACTGGTGCCGCCGATGCTCAGATCCTGCTGCGAATCCGCCTGGTTAAGGAAGTTATCGCCACTGAGTGTCCCGAGGGTCAGGGTCGGCAGGTTCAGGCTATCAGCATCACGCGTCAGTGTGGTCTGAACAGCAACAGCCGGGTTGCCCGCTGCATCGGTCATGGAGACTGTAACCGGGTAGGTGTTATCCGGCAGCCCCTGCACGACGCTGGCAGGCAACGTTACCTGCCAGGTGCCGTCAGAAAGCACCAGGCTGGTGTAATCGACATTCTGGAAACTCACTGTCACTGTCTGGCCAGCATCCGACACCGTTGCCGTACCACTGATGGCGACCGCTTCCAGCACCTCCAGGGAATTGATGATGTTGTCGCCACCGATGGGGTTGACGCTGAGCACTGGCGCGGTGAGATCAACCGTGACGGCGCTGGTCAGCGAGCCCGTGTTACCGGCCGCATCACTGGCATTGACGACCAGGGTATTGATCCCCTCGCCCAGCGTCTGCACCTGTGCCGGGGTTAAGTTCAGCGTCCAGTTGCCCTGCGCATCCACAGTGGCAGTGTAATCATTTTCGCCCAGCGTCACGGTGACGGTCTGGCCGTCCCCTGTCACACCGGTGCTGCCGGTCAGCGTCTGACTAACACCCTGTTCTGTCAGGTTCAGATAGCCATCGCCAAACGGTGTGTCAATGCTGACAGCCAGTGCCGCTGTCGATACGGTAATTTCACGCGTTTCGGTGACCGGATTGCCCGCCGCATCGCTGACCGTCACAGTCAGGATATAGGCGCCGGCCGGAATTCCGGCCAGCGAACCCGCAGGCAGCGTCAGACTCCAGTCCCCATCCTGAGTAACGGTAGTGGTCCAGATCTGATTGTTGAGGCTGAGGGTGACCTGTTGCCCTGCTTCGGCAGTGCTGCTGCCGCTGAGCACAATCGGTGCGAGGCTTTCGGCGATATTAACGCTGTCATCACCCGCGACCGTGTTCAGGGTCAGGGTCGGCGGTGTCAGATCCACCGTGACGCTGCCTGGGATGCTACCGGTGTTACCCGCCGCATCCTGCACCGTAACGGTATAGTTCAGGACAGCTTCCGGCAGGGTGGACAGCACCGTGGCAGGCAGGCTGATCTGCCAGTTGCCGTTGCTGTCGACCGTGCCATTGTAAGTGGCGCCGTTAAGTACCACGCTCACCGTCTGGCCATCACCGTTCACGCCGGTGGTACCGCTCAGGGTTTGTGCCGAGGTGATCTCGCTACTGTTGAGCAGACCATCGCCGAAGGCAGAGACAATCTGCGGCTCGGGCAGACTGGTCGCCAGCACGCTGAGCGTCGCCTCGCTGCTCAGTGTCGCCCCGCCGCTGTCCGTGGCGGTGACGGTTACGGTGTAAGGCCCATCGGCGAGCGCCGTCAGTGCCTCAGCCGGAACGATCGCACTCCAGCGGCCCGTGGCCGAGACCTGGGCGGTATAGCTGATAGTGTTAAACAGCAGCGTAACCGTACTGCCCTCAGGCACATTCACCGAGGTGCCGGTGACGATTAACGCCTGGCCCAGTTCCTGTGCATTCAGGTAGTTGTCCTGGCTGATGGCATCCATCGCCAGGCCAGAGGCCGTGCTGTTGACCTCAACGTTAAGGTTACTGGTGGTGGTGTTGCCCGCCACGTCGCTGACCGCCACGGTAAAGCTGGCGCTGCCATCATTAATGGCCGCCAGCGCACCGGCTGGCACGGTCAGGCTCCATGCCCCGCTCGCCTGCACGGCGGCGCTATAGACTGTGCCATCAAGGGTTACAGTGACGAGCTGGCCCGCCTCGACGTTAGTGGTCGTGCCGGAGAGACGTTGATCGGTGAGGCGTTCCGCGCCATCGACCACGTTGTTACCGGCAAAGGCATCCAGCGTCAGGGTTGGCAGCGTGCCTGGATCCACTTTCAGCGCCAGATCGCGGCTGGTAGTGGTGGCGTTACCTGCCGCATCGCTGGCGGTCACGGTCAGTGGATAGCTGCCGTTGCCCAGCCCGGTGTAAACCGTGGCAGGCAGTTCCAGCGACCAGGTGCCGTTGACGTCGGCGGTGGTGCTCAGCGTCGTGCCGTTGAAGCTGGCAACAATCAGCGCATTCGCTTCGCTGCTGCCAGCCAGTGTCAGAGGCTGCTGGCTCTCAGCAGCGCTGATAATGCCATCGGATGGCGTGATGAAGTTCAGCACCGGAGGCGCAGTATCCACCACGACGTTGCCATTCGCCTGGCTGGTGTTGCCCGCCACATCACTCACGAGCACGGTGTAAGGTGCGTTGCCCTGTGGCAGCGCAGCCAGAACATCGGCCGGAACCGCAACCTGCCAGTTGCCCTGTGCATCGACCGTGCCGCTGTAGTTGTTACCGCCCAGCGTCACGACAACCGTCTGGCCGTCACCGGTTACGCCGGTGCTGCCGGTGATAACGCTACCCGCAGCCGCTTCCTCGCCGTTAAGAACGCCATCTTCAAAGGCGATGCCTGGGGTCGCCACAGGCAGTGTGCCTGCAACGACCGTCAGAGTGGTGTCACCGGTTGCAAGCTGTACCCCGTTTGCGTCGCTGGCGGTGGCGGTGAGGGTCTGCGGGCCGTCTGCTGCCCCGGTAAACGTGCCTGCCGGTAAGGTCAGGCTCCAGCTTCCATCTGCCGCCACGGTGGCACTGACCGGCGTCCCATTCGCTACGACGGTGACAATGCTGCCGTCAGGCAGACCACTGGTACTGCCGCTGACGACGATGGCCCCATTCACTTCCTGTGCGTTGAGGTAGTTGTCGTCGCTAATCGGTGCCAGCGCAACCGACGGCAGGGTGTTGTCCACGCTGAAGTTAACCGGGCTGATGGCCGTATTACCCACAACGTTAATCACGCTGACGTTGAGCGTCTGATTGCCCTCTCCCAGTTCAGCCAGGGCGCCCGCAGGCAGAATAATGCTCCAGCTACCGCTGACCCCGACCACACCGCTGTATTCCGTGCCGCTCAGGGAGATGATCACCTGCTGGCCCGCTTCGACATTGTTGCTGCTGCCACGCACCGTAATCGGCTGCAGCTGCTCAGCCGCCGTAACAATGCCGTCACCGGCAAAGGTGCTGCTGTCGAGGATCAGTTCAGGCAGATCGTCAGGCGAGGTGGCCACATTCAGATCCACCACCTGGCTGGTCTGATTGCCGTTCGCACTGGTTTCCGTGACCGTGACCAGATTACTGCCTGAAGGCAGTGCCGCCAGCGCTTCCGGGGCGATCTGCAGCGCCCACTGACCATTCACGCCGACGGTGGTGCTGTAGGGCTGGTTGTTAAGCTGGACCGTAACAATATCGCCGTTCTGGCCGCTGCCACTGATAACCAGCGGCTGCGCCAGTTCGCCGACGTTCAGCGCGTTATCCCCGCTGACCGGCGCGACCACCAGCGGAGGCGGCGTGGTGGCAATGGTCAGCGCACTGTCCTGGCTGCTGCTGTTCCCTGCCTCATCGGTGACGGTGACTACCACCGGATAGGTGCTGCCATTGGTCAGACCGGCAAGTGCCGCTGGCGGTACGGTCAGCGCCCAGTTGTTTTCACTATTAACGGTACCCGTGTACGTCACGCCATTCAGCGTAACACTAACGCGATCCCCTTCAGTGCCTGCACCGCTGAAACTGAAGCCATTGGCCTGTTCAGCGATGTTCAGCACGCCATCGCCAGCAGGCGTAACAAAGCTGAAGTCGGGTGGCGTGGTATCCACGGTAACCGGGAATGGTGTGGTGACCACATTGCCACCCACAGTCGTGACGGTCACGTTCAAATCGTAACGTCCATCAGTCAGCTGTTGCAGACTGGCCGCAGGCACGGTAGCGGTCCAGCTGCCATCTGCAGCAACCTCTGCGTTATAGGGCCGGCCATTCAGCTCAAGGCTGACGCTACTGCCCGGCGCAGCGGTGCCGCTCAGAATCAGATCCGTAGCCGTTTCAGCCGCATTGATAATGTTATCGGTGGCAATCGGGTTAACAGTCAGTGCCGGTACACCGGTATCAACAGTCAGCGGTACGCTGGTACTGGTGCTGTTACCCGCCGTGTCGCTCACCGTCACCGTCATCGGATTACTGCCCTGCGCCAGCGTCTGGAGTGCAGCCGGTGGCAGCGTGACACTCCATTGACCATTAGCGTCGACCGTAGCCGGATAACTGGTGCCGCCCAGGGTCACACTGACGGCCTGGCCAGGCAGAACTGTACCGGTCAGCGTCTGCGCCACGCTGGCTTCATCGGTGTTGAGTATGCCGTCAGTGAATGGCGTGTTGATTTGGGGATCGGCCAGCGGCGTGGTCGCCACCAGCAGCGGCTGATTGATCTGCACATCACCCGAGGAGACGGTAACCGTGGTGGTGCCCTGGGGCAGGTTCGCCAGGTCGGCAGCGGGCACGGTCAGGGTCCAGCTGCCGTTTTCATCGGTTGTGGTGGTGTAGGCAGTGCCGTTGGGTTCCAGCGTCACGCTAATCGGGCTGTTAGCGGGCAGGTTCGCAGAACCGCCACTCATGGTGAGATCGCTCTGCGCCTCCAGCACATTAAGTGCATTATCGTCACTGATCGGGGCAACCGACAGCGAGGGTACGGGTGAGGTAACCACGCTGAACTGCCCTTCAGCAGGCAGTGCCGGGTTACCCGCCGCGTCGGTAATCGCCACGGTAAAGGTTTTATTTCCTGCGCCACCCAGCGATCCGGCGGGCAGCGTCACACGCCAGTTGCCGTTCGTCAGCACCTCGCCGTCGTAAGACTGCCCGTTAAGGGTCAGTAATACCGGCGAACCGGCCGGTACGCCGGTGACATTACCGGTGACCACAATGTCGGTGAGCTGTTCCGCGCTGTCGACCTGGTTGTCGGAGGTCACCGGATTAATGGTCAGTGCGGGTGGCGTAGCCGCCAGCACGGTGACGCTGGTCAATTGCGAGGTGGTGTTGCCATACGCATCGCTGATCGCCACGTTGATCGGATAGATCGCGTCGCCCAGCTGGCTGACGATCGCGGCGGGCACCGTCACGCTCCACGCGCCGCTGGTATCCACGGTGGCGGTGTAGGTTTCATTATTGAACGTCACCGTGACGCTATCGCCCTGCGCACCGCCGCGCCCGTCGAGAATGAGATTCTGGGTGTGCTCCGCAATATTGATATAACCATCGCTGCCCGGCGGGGAGACGTCCAGCAGCGGCGGCGTGGTGGCGAAAATCAATGAACTGACGGTCTCTGTGGTGTTGCCATCGGCGTCAGTCGCCACCACCGTTACGGTCTGGGTGCCATTAGGTACATTCGCCAGATCAGAAGCAGGAATATTGACGCTCCAGTTGCCATCCGGCCCCACCGCGGCGCTGTAAGGCACGCCATTCAGCGTGACGCGAATAATGTCACCTTCGTCACCAGTGCCGCTGACGGTCAGCGGCTGCTGCGCATCGCTGTTGTTAATTGCACCATCATCGCTCAGATCGTTCAGCGTCAGAGCCGGTAAGGCTATAGCAACCTGCAAAGACGTATCCTGCGTGCTGCTGTTACCGGCCGGATCGGTCACGGTGACCGTTACCGGATAGGTCTGATTGGTCAGCGAGCCCAGATCGGCAACCGGAACGGAAGCAACCCATTCTCCGTTTTCATCAACAATGGCGGTATAAGGCTTGCCGTTTAACTCTACCGTCACAGTGTCGCCCGTGGTGCCGGTGCCGCTGATCAGCAGCGGCTGAGTCAGTTCGTTGTTGGTCAGAACCCCATCACCGCCCGGTGCGGTCACGGCCGCAACCGGGCGCTGCGTGTTGACTAACAGCGTCTGCGTCTGGGTGGCGATATTCCCGCTGGCGTCGGTCAGCGTGACGGTCAGCGCATAGCTGCTGCCATCAGACAAGGCCTGCAGTGCTGCTGGCGGCAGATCAATCGTCCAGTTGCCCTGCTCATCGACGGTGGCGCTGTAACTCTGGTTGTTCAGCGAAACAGAAACCCGCTCGCCCGGCAATGCACCTGAACCACTGACCGGCACACCCGCCGCCACTTCACTGCTGTTGAGAATGCTATCGCCACCTGCGACCTCAGCCACAATCAGCGTCGGTGGCAGCGTGTCGACGCTGAAGTTCACCGTCTGGTCCGCGCGGTTACCCGCCTCGTCAATTGCGGTAATGAGCAGGCTGTTAGCGCCCTGCGCCAGTAAAGCGAGATCGCTGGCCGGCAGCGGCAGGCTCCAGCTGCCGTCGGCATTGACCGTGGTGCTGTAGGTTTTGCCGTTGAGTTCGACCTCAACCCGCTGGCCCTCCACGGCTTTGCCGGTGCTGCCGGTCATCAGCAGGTCGGTGCCCGCCTCCGCCCGGTTGAGAATACCCCCGGTGATCGCACTCTCGTTCAGCGTGATTTGCGGCAGCGCAGACGCGACCACGTTCAGCGAGGCTGAGTCGGTCAGCAGCGCGCCCGTGGTGTCGATGGCGGTCACTGAAATCTGTTTCACACCGTCAGTGATACCGGTGAGCGCGGCTGCCGGAACGGTGATGCTCCAGAAGCCATTGCTGCCCACCACCCCGCTGTAATTATTGCCGTTAAAATTAAGCTGCACCGCCTGGCCGGGATTGACGCCTACCGCCGAACCGCTGAGGATCAGATCACTGCTCAGCTCCTGCTGGTTGAGGAAACCATCCACGCTGACCGGTTCACTGATAGTGACTACGCCAGATTCACCTGCCGCCGGAGCAACGTTGATATCGCGCGTGTCGGTGGCTAACGCACCGGCTACTGTAGTGACGCTGACCGCAATAGCGGTACTGCCCGCCGCCAGTGCGCTGAGCGCCGCAGACGAAATCGGCGTGCTCCAGCTGCCGTCAGGATTAACCGTGGCGCTGTAGTTCTGACCGCCCAGGGTGATGGTGACCGTCTGGCCCGCCTCCACATTGCTGGTGGTGCCGGAGAGCGTCTGATCCAGGGCTTTTTCACTGTTATCCACCAGATCGTCACCGGCAAACAGGGCGATAGCCACTGTGGGTGTACCGGGTTCCGCTGGGGTATCCACCACAATCGCCCGATCTTCGCTGGCGGTTACGCCCGCCTGACTGGAAACCGTGGCCGCGATAGTCGCATTGCCCGCCGCCAGTGCTGCCAGCGCGCTGGCTGGGACGTTCAGGCTCCAGCTGCCATCCGCGCCAACCGTGGCGCTGTAAGTCTGGTCCCCCAGCGTGACTGTGACGAGCTGACCGGCCTCGACGTTGGTGGAGCTGCCACTCAGCAGCTGGTCGCTGGTTTTCTCATCGTTGCTCAGAACGTCATCACCGGCAAACTGATTAATGGTGATGGTGGGCTGGCCCGGCTCAGTCACCAGTGGCTCGACGGTGATCTGCAGCGTGTCGCTGACGCTGGTGCCCGCTGCGTTGCTGACCGTCACTACCAGCGAGGCAGATCCTGCGGCCAGCGCGCTCAGTGCATCGGCTGGAATCGCGATGTTCCAGCTGCCGTCAGGATTGACCGTGCCGCTGTAACTCTCTCCGCCCAGCGTAACGGTCACAATCTGGCCCGCTTCGACGTTGGTGGTGCTGCCGGAGACCGCCTGCGCCTCCAGCTTCTCATCGTTGCTCAGGATGTTGTCGTCAGCGAAGGCATTGATGGTTAACGTTGGGGCATTCGGTGAAGTGCCCGCTGACGCCACCAGGAAGTCACGGGTTTCACTGACGGGTGCGCCAGACGCATCGATAACTGTCGCGTTCAGGGTCGCGCTACCGGCGGCCAGCGCCGCCAGCGAACTGGCTGGGATCGGGACGCTCCAGTTGCCTTCCGCGCCAACCGTGGCGGTAAAGATCTCCCCGTTCAGGGTGATAGTGACCTGCTGGCCCTCAGCGATATTGGTGGTGGTGCCGCTCAGTAGCTGGTCGCTGGCTTTCTCGCTGTTGCTGAGGATATCATCCCCGGCAAACGCGTTGAGGGTTAGGGTGGCTTCACCCGGCTGCGTCGCCGGGGCTTCGACGGTGATCGACTGCGAGGTTGTCGCGGTGTCGCCCGCCGCATTGCTGAGCGAGGCGGTCAGGGTGGTCGTGCCAGCTGCCAGTGCGTTCAGCGCGGCGGATGGCACGGTGATGCTCCAGCTGCCGTCAGCCTGCACGCTGGCGCTGTAGGTCTGACCACCGAGGGTCACGGTGACGATCTGTCCGGCTTCAACGTTGGTGGTCGTGCCGCTGACAGGCTGATCGGACGCTTTCTCGGCGTTGCTCAGGTCGTTATCGCTGGCAAATTCATTCAGGGTCAGGGCTGGCACGCCCGGCTCAGTCACCGGCGTCTCAACTGAGATATCCCGTGTTTCGCCTGCGCTCACACCATCGACGTTGCTGACGGTGGCACTGATGGCGCTGGATCCCGCAGGCAGGTTGCCCAGCGCACCGGCCGGAACAGTCACGCTCCAGTTACCACTGCCATCCACGATGCCAGCGTAAGTCTGGCCACCGAAGGTGATCGTGACCGTCTGGCCCGCTTCGACGTTGGTGGTGGTGCCAGAAAGCGTCTGAGCAGTGCCTTTTTCGTCATTGCTGAGGATGTCATCCCCGGCAAATTCATTGATGGTGATGGTCGGTTCGCCAGGTTGCGTCACCGGCGCTTCCACGCTGATGGGCAGGCTGCCGGTCACGGTGTTACCGGCCGCATTGCTGACCGAAACCGTCAGTGTCGTTTCACCTGACGCCAGGACGCTCAGGGCCGCTGAGGGAAGCGTCACGCTCCAGTTGCCCTGCGCGTCTACGCTGCCGCTGTACGTCTGTCCGCCCAGCGTGACCGTCACTACCTGACCCGGCTCGATACTGCTGGTGCTGCCGGTCACTGTCTGATCGGTGGTTTTCTCCGCGTTACTTAGCTGGTTGTCACCGGTAAACGCATCCACTGTGACCGCAGGTGGGCCCGGAATAGCGGGCGTATCGACGCTGATCGCGCGGTTTTCACTGGCTTCGATGCCAGCCTGATTAGTAACGACCGCAGAAATCGCAAGCGAACCGGCATTGAGCGCATTCAGCGCCGCAGGCGAGAGCGTGACACTCCAGTTGCCCTGCGCATCCACGACTGCGCTGATGGTCTGATCGCCCAGCGTGATGGTGACAACCTGACCCGGTTCCACGTTGCTGGTGGAACCGCTCAGCAGCTGGTCGCTGCTTTTTTCCGCATTGCTGAGGACATCATCACCGGCAAACTGATTGATGGTGATAACGGGCGTACCCGGCTCGGTCAGGGGCGGCTCGACATTAAAGGTCAGGTTGCCGCTGGCGGCGGTGCCTGCCTGGTTAGTGACGGTTGCGGTGGCCGTGGTGGTGCCGGAAGCCAGTGCTATCAAGGCATCCGCAGGCACGGTGATGCTCCAGCTGCCATCACCGGCAACGCTGCCGCTGTAGCTCTGGCCGCCCAGCGTAACCGTGACAATCTGACCGGCTTCGACATTGCTGGTCGTGCCGCTCAGCACCTGTTCGGTGGTTTTTTCCGCATTATCCAGTACATTATCGCCAGCGAAAGCATTCAGGGTAATGGCAGGCGTCCCCGGAGTGACCGGTGTTCCCGGATCGGTGCCACCGGCGTTGCCGCCGCCGTTACCTCCTCCGCCGCCGCCGCCGCCGCCGCCACCAATGCCAACCGCCAGTCCGGCTAAGCCGAGCACACCCAGGCCGCCTGCGGTGATGACGCCCATTGAGGTGTTGGCGTTATCCGCCAGCAGCAGTGGCTCTACACTGTCGAGTGATTCATAGGTTGGCGTAACCGAGCTGGAAGCGAGTTCAGCCCCTTCTGCAGTCTGGGGAAAGAGCGCATGTTCCGGTGGATTGACGCCATCATCGAACACCAGTTCGCTGTGCTGACCCTCGGCGTCGTCAAGGAAGAATTTTTGATAGCGGACAGTTTGACCGTCACGCATCTGCAGCACCAGATCGTTACCCTGACGCTCATACTGCGTCACCATATCGCGAGTGCCGCTGATGCGGACAACGCTGGGCTCGGTGAGGTTAATGGTTTGTGACGAACTACCAACGGACTGCGAGATGAGAGTGCCGTTTTCGCGCGAGATGATGTCTACACGGCCTTGCGTGAGTTCTGCCATTTGCAACCTCTATTCCACCAGATTAGCTAATATACTGAATCCATAAACATAAATTTATTTTATGATTACGATCTTCATTCATAGTTTCACCTTCTGACATTCAGAAGGTGTCTTAACCTGGTGCAGGCAGAAACGGCAAAGCAAAGCCGCGTCACGAACCCAAAAAAAAGCGGGATATGACGGTATTATTGTTAGTTTAACGTGTACGGAATTACGCAAAATGAAACGATTCTGACGAACTAATTTTTAGCGTAACCATGTTAAAAATCAATTTCAATCAACAGATTTAGTTATGATTTTATTTTAATTACATTAGCCATTTATGAAGCAAGGTTTTTAGAAAATGCACTTTGCCTTTGTTTTTTCATGTCAATTTATTGCTGACTGTTTCCAGAAATGATGCAGATAGGTTAAAAAAACGCCATTTTATAAACTTCAGGGCTGCAGAAAAAATTTATCCATTATGCGACTCAGCCATCATTTATACGGGGTCCTGATCCTGTTTTTCAGCAGCACGCTGCTGAAAGGCGGCAGTGAAGTTTGGGTTAAGTGACTTCACGCCTTCGGTGGTCATACCAGGAAAGTTCTGGAAAAAATTCGCGGCGCAATAAAAGTCGGTAAACTCCCGGTTTTGTCATTTATATGATGTTGCTGCACCCTTCTGATAAGAGGCATAACGGCCACTGATTCGCGGCCAGTGCTACACTTTTCCGCTTTACCATTGATGAATCTGACCTATGACCGCACTGGATGCTGCACAACAACATAAACATCAGAGCCGCCTGAACTGGGGCACCCGCACCATTTTCTTAATCAATGGATTAGGGATGTCAGCCTGGGCACCGCTGGTGCCCTTTGCCCGCGATCGTCTGCAGCTCAGTGGCGCATCACTGGGCGCGTTACTGCTCTGTCTGGGTATCGGTTCACTGGCTGCGATGCCGGTGACCGGCACGCTGGTGGCGAAGTTTGGCTGCCGTCGGGTAATGTGCTTCTCTACGCTGTTAATTCTGATGATGATGCCGCTGCTGGCGACGGCTGACTCACAGCTGGTGATGGCGGCGGCACTGATGATTTTTGGTGCCGGGCTGGGCATGCTGGATGTGGCGATGAATTATCAGGCAGTTCAGGTTGAGCAGGCTGCGGATAAACCCATGATGTCCGGCTTCCATGGGTTCTTCAGTCTGGGCGGGATTCTGGGCGCGGGGACGGTCAGCCTGTTGCTGAGCCAGTCATTGACGCCGCTGACGGCCACGCTGGTGGTGATGGCGGTGATGCTTTTATTGTTGCTGTGGCGACTTCCGGTGTTGATGAATGAACGTCTGCACCAGCCCGATCAGCCCTGGCTTGTGATCCCACGCGGCTGGGTCGCGTTTCTTGGCCTGCTCTGCTTTATCCTGTTTCTGGCGGAAGGAGCCGTGCTGGACTGGGGCGCGCTGCTGCTGTTGCAGAATCCGGAAATGACACCCGCCTGGGCCGGACTCGGCTATGCGGTCTTTTCCGTGGCGATGACGCTGGGTCGTTTTAGCGGCGATAAGATCATCCAGCGTTTTGGCCGCTACCCGGTAATGCTCACCGGCGCGCTGACCGCTGCGGCAGGCATGAGTCTGGCCGTTTTGCTGCCGTGGCCGGAGATCGCCCTGCTCGCTTTCCTGCTGGTCGGCTTTGGTTTATCCAACACGGTGCCGATGTTGTTCAATGCTGCCGGGAATCAACGGGATATGCCTGCGAACCTGGCGATTTCTGCCATGACAACGCTGGGATATGCGGGTATTCTCTCAGGTCCGGCTTTAATCGGATTCATTTCGCAATGGATCAGCCTCAGCGGCGCATTTTTAGTGATCGCCCTGCTGCTGTTAGCGGTAGCCGTCAGTGCGCGAAAAGTTGCGCGATAATTCAGGTACCCGACACGCTATGTTGTATAAGTTTCCACTGACCTCCGGCAATGTCACCCGCTTTTTTGTGGTTTTCAATCTGGTGCTCCTGCTGGCGCTGGGCTTTATGGTGCATAACTCGGTCAACGCCTGGCTGACCGGGAAACGCTATGCCATGGACGATCTGGCGCGCGACGTGCAGAAGCGCATAGACGCCTATCGGTTTGCCACCTGGCAGATCTATGAAAACCTCTCTACCAGCGCAGCCGGTGCGACGCCTGGCAGTAACCTGCAGGAGACGCGGCTGCGTCCTGACGTCTATTATCTGGAAAAAACCCGCCGTAAAACCGAAGCGCTGATTTTCGGCTCCCATGACAGCAGCACGCTGGACATGACCATGCGAATGTCAAACTATCTCGACACGCTGTGGGGCGCGGAAAATCCAACCTGGTCGATGTACTTTTTGAATGGTCAGGACAATAGCCTGATTATGATCTCGACCCTGCCGCTGAAAGATATGGCGACGCGCTATAAAGAGAGTGCCATCAGTTCGATGGTGGATGGCCGTCGTGCTGAGATGCTGCAGCAGGCCAATGCGCTGGATGAGCGCGAGAGCTTCTCGCCGCTGCGCCACCTGGCCTTCCAGAACGATCACTATTTCACGCTGCGCACCACCTTTAACCAGCCGGGCCATCTGGCCACGGTCGTGGCCTTTGATCTGCCGGTTAACGATCTCGTTCCGCAGAATATGCCGCTGGAAAACTTCCAGCTGCGTCAGGACAGCTCGATGCCTGCCAGCAGCAGTGAACAGCAGGAGGTCGAAAACACCCATGTTTCACTGGTTAATCCCAATATCGAGATTGCGGCCACGCTGCCCAGTACGTCGCTGCAGCTGGTCTATCAGGTGCCGATTACTCGCCTGATTATCGACACCCTGCACAATCTGCTCTGGCCGCTGCTGATCAACCTGCTGCTGTTCCTGCTGTCGCTGGCGGGTATCGTGCTGCTGCGCCAGCAGTCACTGCGTCCCAGCGAAAACCAGAGCGCTGAACTCGATTCGCTTCGGGTATTAAATGAAGAGATTGTTGCCAGCCTGCCTGTCGGCCTGCTGGTGTATGACTTTGCCAGCAACCGTACCCTGCTGAGCAATAAGATTGCTGAACACCTTTTGCCTCACCTCAATCTGCAGAAGATCATTAATATGTCCGACCAGCATCAGGGCGTGCTGCAGGCCACCATTAATAACGAAGTGTATGAAATCCGTCACGCCCGCAGCGTACTGTCGCCGCATACGCAGCTGTTTATGATGCGTGACCAGGATCGTGAGCTGCTGGTGAACAAAAAACTGCAGAAAGCGCAGCAGGTGCTGGATCGTAACCATCAGATGCGTCAGCAGTTGCTGCACAATCTGGGCCATGCGCTGAATCAGCCACTGGAGAAGATGGTGACGCAGCTGGTGCAGCTTAGCCAGCGTGATGCCGATGAAACCGTGCTGGACCTGCTTGATGAGAGTCAGGGCCTGGCACGACTGGTGGATGATATCGTCCTGCTGAACCGACTTGAGGCGCACGACTGGTCACCGGATGCAATCGTCTTTAACCTGCAGGAACTGCTGGATGAGATCGCACTGGAAAGCCTGCCGCTGATGCGCCGCAAAGGGCTGTCGCTGGTGGTGAATAATCACCTGCCGAATGACGAGACGCGCTTCGGCGACCGTCGTGCCCTGCGCAAAGTGCTGACCACGCTGATGCATTATGCCCTGACCACCACCCGCTGGGGCAAAATCACCCTGGAAGTTAAGGCTGCCGAAAAGCAGGCCGATAGAGTGTTCATCGAACTGGTGGATACCGGTGCGGGCCTGACGGTGGATGAACTGGCCAATGTCGACTTCCCGTTCCTGGGCGATACCAGTCAGGATCGCTACGGACAGGCTTCGGGCATGGCATTCTTCCTGTGTAAACAGCTCTGCAAGCAGATGGGTGGCAGCCTCGATATCGTTGCAAAAGTGGATATCGGCACACGCTACAACATGCAGCTGCCGCTGGTGCTGGAAGAGAAGCGCGAAGAAGAAGAGGAAAAAATTCTGGATGGTGTGACCGCGCTGGTGGAGATCACTGTGGAGGACGTGCGTAAAATCGTCTGCCGCCATCTGGAAAACTGGGGAGCGCGTTGTCTGACGCCTGATGAGCGCATCTCCGGCCAGGATCACGATGTTATGGTGACCGACGATCCATCAAAGCTCAGCGGCTGGGCACTGCTGCTGGCTGAAGATGAACTGGGTCATCATGCACTGAACGACCAGCAGTATCGGGTCAATTTCAATCTCAGTAATGCAATGCTGGATGCATTGCTGGCCCTGATTGAGAAACAACTGTCGCATGATGT
This sequence comes from Pantoea sp. WMus005, assembly GCF_013415305.1. Classification (GTDB taxonomy): domain Bacteria; phylum Pseudomonadota; class Gammaproteobacteria; order Enterobacterales; family Enterobacteriaceae; genus Pantoea; species Pantoea rara. The sequence continues at coordinate 363,735 of NZ_JACBXU010000001.1, read as the reverse complement.
GATGGATAACGACATGGAAGACGACGCGGCCACGCCATTGATGAGCGGCGGCTATTTCCAGCTGTTTACGGAGACAGTTCCGGTTGATGTGAAGAGACTGTATACTGAGTCAGCGGAAAAGGACTACGCTTCGCTTGCTCAGACAGCGCATCGCCTTAAGGGCGTGTTTGCCATGCTCAATCTGACTCCCGGCAAACAGCTTTGTGAAGAGTTAGAACACCACATTAAAGCGTGTGACGATTCAAACATTACAAATACCACCAGTGATATTGACGCTTACGTCAATCAACTGCTGCAGCAAGGTAACCAATAAGATGAATAACTTAAACGTAATTATTGCCGATGACCATCCAATTGTCCTTTTCGGTATCCGAAAGTCTCTGGAACAAATTGAATGGGTCAACGTTGTAGGTGAGTTCGAAGACTCAACAGCACTGATCAATAATCTGTCCAAGCTTGACGCCAACGTCCTGATCACCGACCTCTCTATGCCAGGTGAGAAGTATGGCGATGGTATTACGCTGATTAAATACATTAAACGCCACTATCCGGATCTCTCGATTATTGTTCTGACCATGAACAATAACCCCGCGATTCTGAGTTCCGTGCTTGATCTCGACATCGAAGGGATTGTCCTGAAACAGGGCGCGCCTACCGATTTACCAAAAGCACTGGCTGCACTGCAGAAAGGCAAGAAGTACACGCCGGAAAGCGTTGCGAAACTGCTGGAGAAGATCAGTGCAGGTGGTTATGGCGACAAACGCCTGTCACCGAAAGAGAGCGAAGTGCTGCGTCTGTTTGCAGAAGGTTTCCTGGTCACTGAGATTGCCAAGAAGCTGAACCGCAGTATCAAAACCATCAGTAGCCAGAAGAAATCAGCAATGATGAAACTGGGCGTGGATAACGATATCGCACTGCTGAACTACCTGTCCTCTGTCAGCCAGAGTCAGGTCGAAAGAGACTAAGTGACCTCTGAGGTGGTGCAGCCTGCACCACCTCACCTCTGCCCTATCCTCTCCGCGTTTTACGCACCCGCTCAGCATAGATCGCCAGCGTCACTTTCAGTACATCTAACGTCACCGGTTTCGACAGGCAGTTATCCATACCCGCATCCATACAACGCTGTTTCTCTTCCGCCAGCGCATTCGCCGTCACGCCGACAACCGGGAAGAGATGACCCAGCTGACGTAAACGCTGCGTCAGGCGATAACCATCCATGTTCGGCATGTTCACATCGGTAAGCACAATATCGATCTCATTACGGCTCAGGACATTGAGCGCATCAACGCCATCCTGCGCGGTTTTCACCTGATAGCCCAGCGTGCCGAGCTGTTCTGACAGCAGCATGCGGTTAATCGGATGGTCATCAACAATCAGCACCATGATGTCATCGTTATGTACTTTCTCTTCGACCGGTGCAGTCAGTAACAGTGCATCTGCCGCGTCATGGCCCAGCGCGATCCGATAGATGCGCGCCAGCAGCGCCGGCACCTCGTGCAGCGTGGCGGTGGAGTGGATCCAGCGTCCCGGCTGACGTTCACGCGGCATATCCACATGCGATCCGTCAAACGTGACCAGCGCGCGCAACGGTAGATCTGTCTCCAGATCGTAGTCGGTCATTACCACATCGTCGTGCCCTGGCTTACCGTTATACTCCGCGACCTGAATACCCTGCTGCTGAATCTGGCGCGTAATAAACTCTGCAAGATACGCGTTGCGCATCGCCAGCCAGATTTTCTTATCCTGCAGATCCTCCAGCAGCATCAGTGACGGCTTCTGCCCTTTGTAGATCGGGATTCGCACAATGAACTGACTGCCCATGCCTGGCTCTGAGTCCACCTCAATGTCACCGTCCATCATATTGATCAGCTTTTCACAGATCGCCAGTCCCAGCCCCGTGCCCTGGAAATTACGCTGAACGCCATTTCCCACCTGGAAGAAGGGATCGAACAGGCGCGGCAGCTCTTTCGCCGGAATGCCGACGCCGGTATCCCGGACGCGGAAGGCCAGATACCCCTCAGCAACATAGGCATGCAGGATGATACAGCCGGTATGGGTAAATTTAATCGCGTTGTTCAGCAGGTTCGAAATCACCTGCTGCAGGCGCAGCGGATCGCCGTCCAGCACCTGCGGAACGTCGTTTTCGATAAAGCAGTAGAGCGTGAGTCGCTTTTTCACCACCAGCGACAGATAGTTGCCGACGATGTGCGTCACAATTTCACGAGGGGCAAACGGACGCGGCTCAATTTTCAGCTGCTCGGACTCAATTTTCGAGAAATCGAGAATATCGCTGATGATTTTCAGCAGCAGGCTGGAGGAGTTGTTCATCGCTGTTACCAGCGAGTCGATACCGCTGGGCAGCTCTTTAGTCTGTAGCAGATCAAGGTTACCGATAATCCCATACAGCGGCGTGCGCAGTTCGTGACTGACGGTTGCGAGGAACATCGATTTTGACTGGCTCGCCTGCTCTGCCGCATGGGCCATTTCCTGCAGAGACTGCTCCATCCGGACACGTGCCGAGACATCGACCAGCACGCAAATCGCCACGTTCTCATTACGATAGCGCGAATGCACAAAGCTGATTTGCAGGTTAGTGTTGCTGCCGGTCAGCACATCGACAAAGTTAACCTGCTGGCCGCCGATAATTTCATTCAGCCGCAGGCGATCTTCCTGCGTCAGCAACGTCAGATAATTGTGCGCCAGCTCGTTACTCAGAATATTGGTGCCGTCACTGGTGCGTAAAATACAGATTCCGACCGGCGCAGAGGCGACAATCTTACGATTAAACTGTTCATGCTCTTCCAGCCGGTGCGCATTCTCCTCCGCCGGCAGGAACATCCGCCGTTCAAACACCCAGGCGAGCGTAAACAGGATCACGGCGCTAAAAATATTGAGCAGCAGCGCATTAATGATCATCAGCTTAAGCTGATCCATCATCACGTCGGTGGGTATCGACCACACCACGTTAAGATCGGAAGGTGGCAGCGGCTTTTTCAGGACCAGCTGACGATAACCATTCAGATAACCAAACCAGGTTTTATCATCCGGCAGATTGTCGAGCGAGAAGCCCAGCCCACCACGCCGCGAGTTAAGCAGTGGGCGATAATTTTCATCGGTAATGGACGCGACGATCGGCAGGCTGCCCGGCTGGATAAACTCATCCAGGCGGATATTCTGCTCTACACCCAGCAGCGCCTGTAATTTATTAGCCACGTAAACCGGCACCACCATGTAGAAGGTTCCGACGCCGGGCTGAGCACTACTGTTGATCCAATACATCGGATTGCGGCGCTCTTCTTCGCTGCTGTTGCGATAGCGAAGCACATTTTCGCGCAACGATTTCAGGCTGCGGTCACGGTCAGCATTGTTGCTGCCAATAGTGAAGTCAGCCAGACACTGGCTCTCGCCCCCGATAAAGAACACCCGATTCAGTTCATACGAGGAGGCGAAGTTACTTTTCCAGTAATTGATGTAGTAGCTGAGTGAATCGAGCGAGTTGCGCCAGGTGTTACTCATTGAGGTGCAGTCGCCATCTGAAAAGAGTGGCGTAAACTGCGGCTGGGTGGCTTTACCCGGCATCATGCCAGTCAGCACATCCAGGCCACTGCTGGCATTGGTTAAGCGGTTCTCGGTGATATATTTCAGCTCACGCATCATGTCCGCCGAATGGCGCACATACCACTGAATGGTGCCGTAGTTGCTGGCAAACTCCTGCCGAACCTGCGTCTCTTTATTGTGCAGCACGCTGATAATGTAAAACGCCGTCAGAACAGCGCCCAGCGTCCAGATTAGCAGCGCCAGCGCGCGGAAAAGGTAGCGCGAGATGCGAAGCGTAGTGCGGAAAGAGACAGGATATTTCAAAGGTAACTCGCAGTTGGCAAGGTTAGTCGCATCATCGATTTTTAATGCCCATACACTAGCTTTATCGGACGAAAAAAGCCAGCCAGCCGCAGGCTTAGCGGAAGGTTTGGGAATCTTTTAGGATAGTGAAAGCGACATCTTTACCCCAACATCAAGTGGCCGCATCTGTCCTTCAAACAAATACACGCCTGCATTCCTGCACAGCGAGACAACATTCAGAATCAGAAAGACCCGTAATGCCCGAAGAGCAAAGCCTCCACGCCAGGGATGCGGGAATCCTTTGCGATCGGGTATTACGGGCCTGTCGGCGGCTCCCGACTCACAGCAACGCGTTCCTGGCTCCCCTCGCGCACAAAAAAACGGCAGGCCGGGTTTCCCCTGACCTGCCGTTTCTGCAACGAACCTCAGCTTACGTCAGACAAATTACTCTTCGTCTTCTGCGTCCGCTTCCGGTGCACTCTCTTCATCGTCGATCTCTGCCTCTGGCGCGATATCATCCTCGCCTTCCGCCACGCTACCGTCGATTGAATCCAGCTCTTCTTCTTCAACCGGCTCGGCAACACGCTGCAGACCGACTACGTTCTCATCCTCTGCGGTACGAATCAGAATCACACCCTGGGTATTACGGCCCACAATGCTGACTTCTGACACGCGGGTACGCACCAGCGTACCGGCATCGGTGATCATCATAATCTGATCGCCATCGACAACCTGAACAGCGCCAATCACCGGACCATTACGTTCGGTCACTTTGATTGAAATCACACCCTGCGTCGCACGCGACTTAGTCGGGTATTCACTGTTGGCAGTACGCTTACCGTAACCATTCTGCGTCACGGTCATGATTGCACCCTCTTCACGCGGCACAATCAGAGAGACAACGCGATCGCCTTCAGCCAGCCTGATGCCGCGAACGCCAGAAGCGGTACGACCCATCGCACGGACTGCGGTTTCTGCGAAGCGGACCACTTTACCGGCCGCTGAGAACAGCATCGCTTCGTCATTGCCGTTGGTCAGCGCCACACCGATCAGCTCATCGTCGTCACGCAGATTCACGGCAATAATGCCGGCGCTACGCGGACGGCTGAACTCTTTCAGCGCGGTCTTCTTCACGGTTCCCAACGCGGTCGCCATAAAGATATTGAAGCCTTCGGTATACTCACGTACCGGCAGAATCGCGGTAATACGCTCGTTGGCTTCCAGCGGCAGCAGGTTGACGATTGGACGTCCACGCGCACCACGACTCGCTTCCGGTAACTGATAAACCTTCATCCAGTACAGGCGGCCGCGGCTTGAGAAGCAAAGAATCGTGTCATGGGTATTGGCCACCAGCAGACGATCAATGAAGTCCTCTTCTTTGATACGTGCGGCTGACTTGCCTTTACCACCACGACGCTGCGCTTCATAGTCGGTCAGTGGCTGATACTTCACATAGCCCTGATGCGACAATGTCACCACAACATCTTCCTGATTGATCAGGTCTTCGATATTAATATCAGCGGTGTTGGCAGTAATCTCTGTGCGACGCTCATCGCCGAACTGATCACGCATCAGCTCTAGCTCTTCGCGGATCACTTCCATCAGACGCTCGGCGTCAGACAGAATGCGTAACAGCTCTGCGATCTGCTCCAGCAGACCTTTATACTCATCCAGCAGCTTCTCGTGCTCAAGGCCGGTCAGTTTCTGCAGACGCAGATCCAGAATCGCCTGAGCCTGCTGCTCGGTAAGATAGTACTGACCTTCACGGATGCCGTACTGCGGATCCAGCCACTCCGGACGGGCAGCGTCATCGCCTGCACGTTCCAGCATCGCTGACACATTACCCAGATCCCACGCCTGCGCAATCAGACCCGCTTTCGCTTCTGCCGGGTTGGGTGCACGACGAATCAGCTCAATAATCGGATCGATATTCGCCAGCGCAATCGCCAGACCTTCCAGGATATGCGCACGGTCACGGGCTTTACGCAGTTCGAAAATAGTACGACGCGTCACGACTTCACGACGATGGCGAACGAAGGCGTCCAGAATCTCCTTCAGTGCCATAATCTTTGGCTGGCCCTGATGCAGCGCGACCATGTTGATACCAAATGAAGTCTGCAACTGGGTCAGTGAATAGAGATTATTCAGAACCACTTCGCCGACTGCATCGCGCTTGATCTCAATCACGATGCGCATGCCGTCTTTATCAGACTCATCGCGCAGTGCGCTGATGCCTTCGACGCGTTTCTCTTTTACCAGCTCCGCAATCTTCTCAATCAGGCGCGCTTTGTTAACCTGATACGGAAGCTCATGAATAATGATGGTCTCGCGGCCCGTTTTCGCATCGGCTTCCACTTCGCCACGTGCACGAATATAAATCTTGCCGCGACCGGTGCGGTACGCTTCTTCAATGCCACGGCGACCATTGATGATGGCGGCGGTCGGGAAATCAGGCCCCGGAATGTGCTCCATCAGCTCTTCAATGCTGATGTCTTCATTTTCAATGTATGCCAGGCAGCCGTTGATCACTTCACGCAGGTTGTGCGGTGGAATATTGGTTGCCATACCTACGGCGATACCGGAAGAACCGTTCACCAGCAGGTTAGGAATTTTGGTCGGCAGAACTTCAGGGATCTGCTCAGTGCCGTCGTAGTTCGGGACGAAATCGACGGTCTCTTTTTCCAGGTCAGCTAACAGGTCGTGGGCGATTTTCGACATGCGAATTTCGGTGTAACGCATCGCCGCGGCGGAGTCGCCGTCGATGGAACCGAAGTTGCCTTGTCCGTCCACCAGCATGTAACGCAGGGAGAAAGGCTGGGCCATACGTACAATGGTGTCGTAAACGGCAGAATCACCATGCGGGTGATATTTACCGATAACGTCACCGACGACGCGGGCAGATTTTTTATAGGGTTTGTTCCAGTCGTTACCCAGTACACTCATCGCAAAAAGAACGCGACGGTGAACCGGCTTCAGGCCATCACGCACATCGGGTAAAGCTCGGCCAACGATGACCGACATGGCGTAACCGAGGTAAGAATTTTTTAATTCTTCTTCGATATTGACCGGTGTAATTTCTCTCGCAAGGTCGCTCATGGAGCCGCTATCCCTCTACTTAATCCCGGATTTTAAAGGTGCGAAAGTATATCACACTGCAATGCTCTGGTGAACGTTAACCACCGATTTCCCCCGCTTTTCATTGCCCCTGAAAGGTGTGCCAACTGCGGTTAAGCGTTTATACTATGGGCACATTTTGTCAGGAGTTACGATTCAATGAATGCACAACCGCAGAATCATCAGCATAACGTCGATGCGCAGGAAATTGCCAAGTTTGAGGCCGTTGCCTCGCGCTGGTGGGATCTGGAGGGTGAATTTAAACCGTTGCACCGTATTAACCCGCTGCGCCTGGGCTACATCGCGCAGCACAGTAATGGCCTGTTCGGTAAAACCGTGCTCGACGTCGGATGCGGTGGCGGTATTTTATCCGAAAGCATGGCGCGTGAAGGCGCGGTAGTGACCGGTCTGGATATGGGAGCGGAACCCCTGGCCGTGGCGCGCCTGCATGCCATGGAGAGCGGCGTGACGCTGGACTACGTGCAGCAGACCGTTGAAGAGCATGCCGATCAGAACGCCGGAAAATATGATGTGGTGACCTGTATGGAGATGCTGGAGCACGTACCGGATCCACGCTCCGTGGTTCACGCCTGTGCGAAGCTGGTTAAACCCGGCGGCGAAGTCTTTTTCTCTACGCTGAACCGCAATCCCAAAGCGTGGCTGCTGGCGATCTTTGGCGCGGAATATGTGCTCCGCATGCTGCCGCGCGGCACCCATGATGTGAAGAAGTTTATTCGTCCTTCCGAACTGCTTGGCTGGGTCGATGAAACAGCCCTGCGTGAACGCCACATTATTGGCCTGCATTACAATCCGGTGACCAACCGCTTCAAACTGGCACCCGGCACTGACGTGAATTATATGGTGCATACTCACCGCGCCAGCTGAGCAATCTGCCCGCCTGCATCCGGGCGGGCACTTTTTCCTTTGCCCGCGCTTTCTGCCTGAGCAGTCGCTGCCCTCGCTGCATCACAGGCATTCTGATGGTTGCCAATAGGTTACGTCATCCAAAACCCCGTGCGTTCACTGTTGCAGTCCCCTGCTAGCGGTTTTTACCCATTTTTCATCCCTTTTCCTGCTGAATCTTAAGGATTGAATAAGAAACACGCGCCCGATCATATTAAGAAAAAAAAGTGTGATCTGGTTGACATGTTGCCAGGCCTTACAAGGCGTGGGCTAAGAAATTTCGCAAGAATTACAACCCCTCCAGCCATCATTTTTTGCTCTTGTTAAGCGGCCGTAAAATACTAAAATATGCCCCCATGTAGTTATGACTTTTCTCATCACCCCCTAGATGTAGTGTTTATCCACACATTATTCACAATGAATAGGCTGTGTATAAACTGGGATTTCTTTTAATTTTTGGATACTCACGCAAAGGTAAATACGCGACATGAACCAGAGTCTGCTCGTTACTAAACGCGATGGCCGCCAGGAGCGCATTGATCTCGACAAAATTCACCGTGTGCTGGACTGGGCAGCTGAAGGGCTGAACAACGTCTCAGTGTCACAGGTGGAACTGCGCTCTCACATTCAATTCTATGATGGAATCAGAACCTCTGACATTCATGAGACCATCATCAAGGCCGCAGCAGACCTCATCTCTCGCGATGCCCCTGACTATCAGTACCTGGCTGCCCGCCTGGCAATCTTCCACCTGCGCAAAAAAGCGTATGGTCAGTTTGAGCCGCCGAAGCTTTATGACCAGGTCGTTAAGATGGTCGACATGGGCAAATATGATCGCCACCTGCTGGAAGATTACAGCCAGGAAGAGTTCGCGCAGATGGACGCTTTCCTCGACCACTGGCGTGACATGAACTTTTCCTATGCCGCAGTTAAGCAGCTGGAAGGCAAATATCTGGTGCAGAACCGCGTCTCAGGTGAAATCTACGAGAGCGCGCAGTTCCTCTACATTCTGGTCGCGGCCTGCCTGTTCTCTGGCTATCCGCGCGACACGCGTATGGATTACATCAAGCGTTTCTATGATGCGATCTCAACGTTTAAAATCTCGCTGCCGACGCCAATCATGTCAGGCGTGCGTACCCCGACGCGTCAGTTCAGCTCCTGTGTGCTGATCGAGTGCGGCGACAGCCTGGACTCCATCAACGCCACCTCCAGCGCGATTGTGAAATATGTCTCTCAGCGTGCTGGTATCGGCATCAATGCCGGTCGTATCCGTGCGCTGGGCAGCCCGATTCGCGGCGGTGAAGCGTTCCATACCGGCTGTATCCCGTTCTATAAACATTTCCAGACTGCGGTGAAGTCCTGTTCTCAGGGCGGCGTGCGTGGCGGCGCAGCGACGCTGTTCTACCCGATGTGGCATCTGGAAATAGAAAGCCTGCTGGTGCTGAAGAACAACCGTGGTGTTGAAGGCAACCGCGTGCGTCATATGGATTACGGTGTACAGCTCAACAAGCTGATGTATCAGCGCCTGCTGAAAGGCGAAGATATCACCCTCTTCAGTCCGTCTGATGTACCTGGCCTGTATGATGCGTTCTTCGCCGATCAGGACGAGTTCGAACGCCTTTATACCAAATATGAGCAGGATCAGAGCATCCGCAAGCAGCGTGTTAAAGCGGTCGATCTGTTCTCACTGATGATGCAGGAACGCGCGTCAACCGGCCGTATCTATATTCAGAACGTCGATCACTGCAACACCCACAGCCCGTTTGATCCGCGCATCGCGCCGGTTCGCCAGTCTAACCTCTGCCTGGAAATCGCCCTGCCGACCAAACCGCTGGAAGATGTTAACGACGAAAACGGTGAGATTGCCCTGTGCACGCTCTCTGCGTTCAACCTCGGTGCCATCGAAAGCCTCGACGATCTGGAAGAGCTGGCTACCCTGGCAGTACGTGCGCTTGATGCGCTGCTCGATTATCAGGATTACCCGATTCCGGCTGCCCAGCGTGGCGCAATGGGTCGTCGTACCCTGGGTATCGGCGTCATCAACTATGCCTACTATCTGGCGAAGCATGGTGTGCGCTACTCCGATGGCAGTGCCAATGGCCTGACCCACAAAACCTTTGAAGCGATTCAGTATTACCTGCTGAAAGCCTCAAACGCGCTGGCGAAAGAGCAAGGTGCCTGCCCGTGGTTCAACGAAACCACCTATGCGCAGGGCATCATGCCGATCGACACCTACAAGAAAGATCTGGACGCGATCAGCAACGAACCGCTGCATCTCGACTGGGACAGCCTGCGTGAAGAGATCAAAACACACGGCCTGCGCAACTCGACCCTGTCTGCGCTCATGCCGTCTGAGACCTCGTCGCAGATCTCCAATGCCACCAACGGTATTGAGCCACCACGTGGTCACATCAGCATCAAAGCATCGAAAGATGGCATCCTGCGTCAGGTCGTGCCAGAGTATGAGCGTCTGAAAGATCAGTACGAACTGCTGTGGGAAATGCCGAACAACGACGGCTACCTGCAACTGGTGGGTCTGATGCAGAAATTCATCGACCAGGCGATTTCGTCCAACACCAATTACGATCCGTCACGTTTTACCAACGGCAAAGTGCCGATGAAACAGCTGCTGAAAGATCTGCTGACGGCATACAAGTTCGGCGTGAAAACGCTCTACTATCAGAACACCCGTGACGGTGCGGAAGATGCGCAGGATGATCTGGCACCTTCTATCCAGGATGATGGCTGCGAGAGCGGCGCCTGTAAGATCTAATGGCCAGGCGGGAGATGCTCCCGCCTCACTCATTTCACGAGGCCTGGCTTCGTCTACTTTTGGACAACTTTTATGGCTTACTCCACTTTCTCACAGAACAAAAATGATCAGCTGAAAGAGCCGATGTTTTTCGGTCAGTCGGTTAACGTGGCGCGCTTCGACCAGCAAAAATATGACATCTTTGAAAAGCTGATCGAAAAGCAGCTCTCCTTTTTCTGGCGTCCGGAAGAGGTTGATGTTTCCCGCGATCGTATCGACTACCAGGCGCTGCCGGAACACGAGAAGCATATCTTTATCAGCAACCTGAAGTATCAGACACTGCTGGATTCCATACAGGGCCGTAGCCCGAACGTCGCCCTGCTGCCGCTGATCTCGATTCCTGAGCTGGAAACCTGGATTGAAACCTGGGCGTTCTCCGAGACGATCCACTCGCGTTCTTACACCCATATCATTCGTAATATTGTTAACGATCCTGCGGTGGTGTTTGACGATATCGTCACCAATGAGCAGATTCTGGCGCGTGCTCAGGATATCTCTCGCTATTACGACGATCTGATTGAGATGACCAACTACTGGCATCAGCTGGGCGAAGGCACCCATCAGGTCAATGGTAAGCCGGTTGTGGTCAGTCTGCGCGCTCTGAAGAAGCAGCTCTATATCTGCCTGATGAGCGTCAATGCGCTGGAAGCGATCCGTTTCTATGTCAGCTTCGCCTGTTCATTCGCTTTCGCCGAGCGTGAACTCATGGAAGGCAACGCCAAAATCATCAAGCTGATCGCCCGCGATGAAGCGCTGCATCTGACCGGCACTCAGCACATGCTGAACCTGCTGCGCAGCGGTGAAGACGATCCAGAGATGAAAGAGATCGCGGCAGAGTGCCGTGAAGAGTGCTTCGAGCTGTTCAAGAAGGCAGCACTGCAGGAGAAAGAGTGGGCGGAATATCTGTTCAGCGGCGGTTCAATGATCGGCCTGAACAAAGACATTCTCTGCCAGTACATTGAGTACATCACCAATATCCGTATGCAGGCGGTTGGTCTTGATCTGCCCTTCCAGACGCGCTCTAACCCGATTCCATGGATCAACTCCTGGCTGGTGTCTGACAACGTGCAGGTTGCGCCACAGGAAGTGGAAGTGAGCTCCTATCTGGTGGGTCAGATCGATTCTGAAGTGGGCGCTAACGACTTCGACGACTTCCAGCTTTAATCATGAGCCGCGACGTTGTTATTCTGCGCAGTTCCGGCACCCGGCTGGAATGTACAGACGAGCATACAAATCTGCTGACGCTGCTGGAAGCGAATAATCTCTGCGTGGAGTTTCAGTGCCGGGAAGGTTACTGCGGCTCCTGCCGGATGCGGCTGCTGAAAGGCGAAGTGCATTACCCTCAGCGGCCGCTGGCCTTTGTGCAGCAGGATGAGATCCTGCCCTGCTGCTGCAAAGCTAAAGGCGAGATTGAGCTTGAGTTATAACTGAGATGGGACACGTCTGGCCTGATTGGCGTTGAGATCGCGTTAGCTTATCTCTTGCTGCAGTAATGGTCCTGCATGAAGTTGATCATCAAACTGAAACAAAACGGGCGCCCCAGGCGCCCGTTTTGTTTGCACTGACATTATTGTCTGACAGTTTCAACCACATCAATCCAGCCGTGACCGGTGCTGACTTCGCTGCCGTGTAACCAGCGGCGCAGCATGTTCATTGCCATCATCGCCACCACCTTCTGCCGCGTCTCCAGATTATAGCGACCCGTGCTGAACTTCACGCGCTGGCCAAAACTGCCTTCCGGTGTATGCAGTGCCACAGAAATCTCTTCCTGATCCAGACGACCCACAGAGAGCGCCAGCGCTGCCTGCTGCTGTACGGCAAGATTGCGGGTGCGTGTCATCTGCTGCTCCAGTGTCTCCTGCTGGCCTGCCAGGATGTCAGCGCCACGCAACGGCACGCTGGCGGCAGCCAGTTGCCAGTAAAGCAGCCCGGCAGTGTATTGCTCGCTGACCGTCAGGTACTCCCCGCGCTGCTCCAGCTCACGGGCCAGCAACGCTGGTAAGCCTTCCGTGCCTTCAAAGATAGTGCACTCCGCCAGTAACAGACGCACCTGCTGCCACACCTGCTCCATCGCTACGCGCTGACTTGCCGGGCCGGTCAGTTTGATCTCGATAATCGGCATTGATGAGCGATAGCCCATCACCACACCTTCCGGCAACGCCAGCGGCTCCAGTTCGGCGGCAATATCACTTTCACCGCGGCCAAAGGTGGTCAGTCGCAGACAAATCGGCGGTTCAGGCGGCGAGAATTTTGCTTTCAGACGGGGAATGATCTGCTGCTCCACCATCACCTTAAATTCAGATGGCACGCCAGGCGTGAAGAACATCCAGCAGCGATTGAGTTGCAGTGCAAAGCCACAGGCAGTTCCGACCGGATTATCAATCAGCTCCGCATTGGCCGGGATTTCAGCCTGCTTGCGATTGCTGGCCGCCATCACCCGTCCGCGGCTAGCGAACCAGGCTTCCATCTGTTCGAGCCAGCTCTGCTGCATCTCCAGTTCAACCCCACAGGCCCTGGCCGCTGCCAGAGCACTGAGATCGTCACTGGTTGGCCCCAGGCCGCCATTGACTATCAGCACATCAGCTTCATGGCTGCGCGCCTGCAGCGTGGCAATTAGCGACGCCAGTGAGTCCCCTACCGTGGTGCGGCTGGTCATCGGTAAACCCTGCTGGAACAGCATATCCGCCAGCCAGGCGGCATTGGTATCGACGATTTGGCCATGCAGCACCTCATCCCCGGTCGACAGCATCTCTACTCTAATCACGTCGGATTCTCCTTTTCACGTTTGCTTTACTGTAGGAATTCTTCATGCGAAACACAATCGGCATCACGCGTGTTTGTCACCGTTGCGCCTAAGGCACGTTGCGCCTAAGGCACGTTGCGCCTAAAAGAGAGTGAGGGCAAAGCAGGATTGAAGGGAAAGGGCTATGTTGAGCACGTTAAAAAATCAATAAAAACGGCGGGATTTCCCCGCCGCTTTTTTACTGCAGATGCCTGCTAAAATTTAACAGCGAGTCGCGATTAGCGACGCGCCAGCAGCAGACCGAGTACCAGACCGGCGGTTGCGCCGATACCCACACCCTGCCACGGCTTTTCGTGCACGTAATCATCTGCACGGTAAGCCGCCTGTTTAGCGCGATAATAGTAACTATCGGACGCCTGGCTGACACGGGATTTCACATCGTTCAGCGCCTGTTCGGCTTTGCTTTTAAGCTCAATGTACTTCTGATCGGCTGGATCGCCTGATGCCTTAAGCACTTCTTCCAGGGTTTCGGTCAGTAACGCAATATCGTCATCGAGGCCCGATTCGAATTGATTTGTCTGATTTACCATCATTTCCTCCGTGTGAATTGCAAAGCAGTTCATTAACTATAGACATAATCTGGCGCTCTGCCGTTTTCCTGCTCCAGGAATCCCCTGATTTTTCATCTGTTAATCCTGCTCAGTGCAGGCTGTGCGCCGTTTCGCTACGCAAAGAAGTGTAAGACGCAGCGGCAACTGCCGAATTTCGCTTCGCTTCTTTGATTAATCTGATAAATTTTGTCGTGACTGAATTTTCCAGTAACCCTACTGTCGTACCCCTCTGTTGCCTGTGATTATCGGGCCATGAAAGTGCATGTTGCACAACAGTCACGACACCCTCGAACAGCTAAGGAATGATCTCTGGCATGAATCGAAGAATGTTTATGAAAGCGTCAATGGCCTTCTCTGCCGTCAGCGGCATGACCGGCCTGTCAACGCTGTTTGCGCAATCCGCATGGGCAGAAGATGGCATTGCTGACGGAACCGCCGTACGCTTCGATTTCGACGTATTGAAGAAAAACGCGGCTGCGCTGGCGAAGAAACCCTGGGGCGGTGCACCAGGCGCATTGCCGGAGACGCTGGCCACACTGACCCCGCAGGCGTACAACGAAATTCAGTATGACGCCAACCACTCACTCTGGAATAACCTGCCCGATCGTCAGCTGGACGTGCAGTTCTTCCACGTCGGTATGGGCTTCAAGCGCCGCATCCGCATGTTCTCTGTTGACGGCGAAAGCCGCCAGGCGCGCGAAATTCACTTCCGCCCCGAACTGTTCAACTACAACAACGCCAACGTCGATACGAAGCAGCTGGAGGGCAAAACGGACCTCGGCTTCGCCGGTTTCCGCGCCTTTAAAAAACCGGAACTGGCCCGTCGCGACATCGTCTCTTTCCTTGGCGCAAGTTACTTCCGTGCGGTGGACGATACTTACCAGTACGGCCTCTCGGCGCGTGGTGTCGCGATCAACACCTTCAGTAATGGCCAGGAAGAGTTCCCCGATTTCACCGCCTTCTGGTTTGAAACGCCAAAAGCGGACGATACGACGTTTACCTGCTACGCCCTGCTGGATGGTGCCAGTGTCACCGGTGCCTATAAGTTCATCATCCACTGTGAAGAGAAACGTGTGGTGATGGAGGTGGAAAACCACCTGTTTGCCCGTAAAGAGATCCGTCAGATTGGCATCTCGCCAATGACCAGTATGTTCAGCTGCGGCACCAACGAGCGCCGCATGTGCAACACCTACCATCCGCAGATCCACGACTCCGATCGTCTGGCAATGTGGACCGGTAAAGGCGAATGGATTGCCCGTCCGCTGAATAATCCACAGCGTCTGCAGTTCAACGCCTATGAAGATGAGAATCCGCGTGGCTTTGGCCTGCTGCAGTTGAATCACGACTTCAAAGATTATCAGGATGTGATTGGCTGGTATGACAAACGTCCGAGCCTGTGGGTTGAGCCAGTCGGCAAGTGGGGCAAAGGCGCGATTAACCTGATGGAGATCCCGACCACCGGTGAAACGCTGGATAACGTGGTCTGCTTCTGGCAACCGGCTGAGCCGGTCAAAGCGGGCAGCGAGCTGAACTTCTCCTACAAGCTTTACTGGAGTGGTCTGCCACCGGTGCGTAGCGGACTGGCGCGCGTGGATGCAACCCGAACCGGTATCGGTGGTTTCCCGGAAGGCTGGGCGCCCGGCGAACACTTCCCGGAAACCTGGTGTCGCCGCTTCGCCATCGATTTTATTGGTGGTGATCTGCAGGCCGCTGCACCGAAAGGCATTGAGCCGGTTATTACCGTTTCATCCGGCAGCGTGAAGCAGGTTGAGATTCTGTATGTCGATCCGCTCAAGGGTTACCGCATTCTGTTTGACTGGTATCCGAACAGCGATTCCACCGAGCCGGTGGAGATGCGTCTGTTCCTGCGCAGCAAGGATGAGACGCTGAGTGAAACCTGGCTCTATCAGTATTTCCCGCCTGCGCCGGATCAGCGCAAATATGTCGATGACCGTCAGATGACGGTGGGTTGATGGAAAAAGGCGAGGCTCAGGTCTCGCCTTTTTTATGGCGCATTCTTCAGCATATTGACGTGAGGAATGCCATCTTCCAGGTAGTTCTCTCCCACCGCCACAAAGCCATGCTGTCCATAGAAGTTTTCCAGATGCGCCTGAGCGGAGAGAAACATGTCACGGCCTGGCCAGTGCTGCTGACAACTGCTGATCGCCTGCTCCATCAGACGATTGCCCAGACGCGCACCGCGAACCCGATCTGAAACGATTACGCGTCCGATTTTCACCGGGCTGTTCTCATCCTCTGGCGTGATAAGTCGCGCATAGGCCACCAGTTCATCGTCCGCCATGCCCAGCAAATGCCGGTTTTCCGCCTGTAAATCCCTGCCGTCCACATCAAGGTAAGCACACTGCTGTTCGACCACGAACACGGCGCTGCGCAATGCCAGCAGCGCATAGAGTTCTGATGTGGTGAGTGCGCTATGGTGTTTATCCTGCCAGTCAATATTCATGGTCTCTCCTTTAAACCAAACACTCTACATCAGCACGGTGTCAGCATCACCTGCTGATGACCTCGTCTGACAGGCAAAAAAAAATCAGGCCCGGAGGCCTGATTCATCAGTGGCAGTTATCTGCTTACATCAGTGGCTGGGCCATCTGCACCAGTCTGATCAGCGGCTGCGGGTAGACCCCTAACAGCAGCACCAGAATGGCAGAGATCAGGACTACCACACCACCGGCCGTAAATGCCCAGTTAGCCGGGGTATCACGGGTATGCAGTTCCGGCGGGCTGAGGTAGAGACTGACCGTCACGCGCAGATAGTAGTAGAGGCCAATCGCACTCCCTGCGACCACAGCACCGGTCAGCCACCACAGGTGAGCACTCACACCTGAAGCGATAACGTAAAATTTACCGATAAAGCCCAGCGTCATCGGAATACCCGCCAGCGACAGCATCATCACGGTCATTACCGCTGACAGGATAGGACGGTGCCAGAAGAGACCACGATAAGAGTAGAGCGAATCGGCATCCGGGCCACGATACGGGCTGGACATCAGACTCACCACACCAAAGGCACCCAGGCTGCTGAACAGATAACCGGCCAGGTAAACACCTGAGGTTTCCAGCGACAGCTGATGATCTTTCACTGCAATCAGCGCCACCAGCAGGTAACCGAGGTGGGCGATAGAGGAGTAACCCAGCAGACGCTTGATGTTGCTCTGCGAGATCGCCATCAGGTTACCGAACAGAATCGACACGAAGGCGATCATGGCCAGCACTGTGCGCACCGCTTCGCTGTCGGTCACTGGTGCATACATGAACAGACGCATGATGACACCAAAAATCGCAATCTTGCTGGCGGTAGCCAGGAAGGTTGAAACCGGCGCAGGCGCACCCTGATAAACATCTGGTGTCCAGAGGTGGAACGGAACCAGGGAGAGCTTGAAGCCCAGACCGATGATCATCATGCCCAGACCCACCAGCAGCAGTGGCTCGTGAATCATGCTGTCCGTCAGGCTCTGACCCAGCGCAACGAAGCTCAGGTTACCGGAGTCAGCGTAGATCAGTGCGATACCAAACAGCAGGAACGATGAGGCCGCTGCGGAAAGAATGGTGTATTTCAGCGCCGCTTCCAGCGAACGTTTCTGGCGGAAAGCGTAGCCAATCAGACCAAACAGTGGCAGCGACAGCAGCTCAATGCCGATGAACAGCGAGGCCAGATGGTTAGCACTGGCCAGCACAATGCCACCGAGCGCAGCAATCAGCACCAGCAGATAGAACTCATCTTTGTTGTCCGGGTAGCCCGCCAGCCATGGATAGGCAAAGGTACAGGTCGCCAGACTCGCCAGCATCACCAGCGCGGTGTAGAACATCGAATAGCCATCGACGCGCAGCAGCGGCGTGACATCCATCGCCCCCACCTGACCGACAAAGTACAGAGAGAGCAGCGCCAGGTTCAGGCCAACTACCGTTAGCGTGGCGTTAACGAAGTGGTTGCGTCGCCAGGCAATGGACAGCATCACAACCACCACCGTCAATCCGACGATTAACAGCGGCAGCAACGCAATCAATTGGTGAGGAGTTATTGTCATGGCGAATTACGGCCTTGTAGTTGAAATTGAAGCGGTAAACCACTGCTGAATATTGCTCATGGCAGCGTGCGAAGTATCCAGAATCGGCTGTGGATAGACGCCCAGCAGCACCAGCAGCACCACCAGAACACCGATGGTCATAAACTCACGCGGCGACATGCCTGGCAGCGGATCTTTTGATTTCGCTTCGCCATAGTAAGCGCGCTGCATCATCACCAGCGAGTAAATCGAGGCGAACACCAGACCAAAGGTCGCGATGATGATAATCATCGGCACCACCTGGAAGCTGCCGGTCAGAATCATAAATTCGCCGACGAAGTTACCGGTGCCCGGCATACCGAGGTTGGCGACAGCAAAGAAGAGCGACAGACCCGGAATCCATTTGATGCGCGACCACAGGCCACCCATCTGACGCATATCACGGGTATGCAGACGCTCATACAGCTGACCACACAGAATGAAGAGTGCTGCGGCGGACAGACCGTGTGCAATCATCTGAATCACCGCACCCTGAAGCGCCAGCTGGCTGCCGGTGTAGATGGCAATCAGCACAAAGCCCATGTGCGAAATCGAGGTGTAAGCAATCAGACGCTTGATATCGGTCTGCGAGAAAGCCATCCAGGCACCGTAGAAGATACCGATTATGCCTAACCACATGGCGATCGGCGCAAACTCCGCTGACGCGTTCGGGAACAGCGGCAGGCTGAAACGCAGTAAGCCGTAAGCCGCGGTTTTCAGCAGGATACCGGCCAGGTCAACAGAACCGGCTGTAGGTGCCTGGCTGTGTGCATCCGGCAGCCAGCCATGCAACGGTACGACCGGCATCTTCACCGCAAAGGCGATAAAGAAGCCCAGCATCAGGAGATATTCAACACCGCTCGACATTGGCGTCTGCAGCAATTGTTCGTAGTTGAATGTCCATACGCCGGTTGCGTTGTAGTGAACAAACACCAGGCCCAGAATTGCAATCAGCATCACCAGACCCGAAGCCTGGGTGTAGATGAAGAATTTGGTCGCGGCGGAAATACGGGTTTTGCCGTCCGATGCTTTATGACCCCAGAGCGCGATGAGGAAGTACATCGGCACCAGCATCATTTCCCAGAAGAAGAAGAACAGGAACAGGTCGATGGAGAGGAACACACCGATTACGCCGCCCAGAATCCACATCAGGTTCAGGTGGAAGAAGCCCTGATACTTTGAGATCTCATTCCAGGAACAGAGCACCGCCATCAGACCGAGCAGGCCGGTCAGCACCACCATCAGTAGCGACAGACCATCAATGGCTAAATGGAAGCTGATGCCGAAGCGTGGGATCCACGGAACGGAGAAACTTGACTGCCACTGCGGAATGCCCGCTGCCTGCGTCAGTGAATAGCCTCCCTGCAACCAGAGTTGCAGCGAAAGCGCCAACGTCAGTCCCATGGTAATCAGCGCGATCCAGCGTGGCACCTTCGCGCCAAGGCGCTCAGTGAGCCAGCAGATCAGACCGCCGACGAAGGGTATGATAATTAGCCAAGGTAATAACACGGCACACTTCCCTTTTCTTTGTCTTAGTTCGGGCTATCTTGCTTGCCATTTTGATTCCCGGCAGTGCTCGCAATCCTCACATACCTCGGTATGCTGCGGTTGCTGCGCGCTGGCGGTAACCAAACTGGCTGCGACGATAACGCCCTTGCTCAGGACAATTTTTGACATTCTCAATGGGCAGATTAACTAACCTGCCCCGCTCATCAATCTTTAAATCACCAGCAGCAGAGCCAGCACCAGTACGGCACCCAGGCTCATTGACGCAACATACCAGCGCAGGTAGCCATTCTCACTGACCACCAGGCCTTTGTTGGCAATGCGTGACAGCAGCGCAGGCAGGTTCATCAGACCATTCAGTGGGTCGCGCTTCAGCAGCCACGCAATACCCAGGTAAGGTTTGACGAACACTTTATCGTAGAGCCAGTCGAAGCCCCAGGCCGCAAACCACCAGGTGCCGAAGAAGCGGCCTGGCGCACTGTTTGCGATATGGGTAACCAGTTCACGTTTGCCCAGCCACAGCGCAGCAGCGATCAGAATGCCGACAATCGCTACAACGCCTGAGGTGATTTCCAGTCCCACTTTGCCCGCTTCGCCAAACTCGTTGGCTGGCAATACACCCGCCAGCGGTGGCGTAATCAGCGCACCAATGAAGGTGGAGAGCAGTAGCAGCACAATCAGCGGCAGATGATGGGTAATGCCTTTACCGGCGTGCGCATGAATTTTCTCTTCGCCATGGAACACGATGAAGATCATGCGGAAGGTGTAGATAGAGGTCAGGAACGCCCCCACCAGACCCGCAACCATCAGATTGATGTGACCGTTAGCCAGTGCGCCAAACAGAATCTCATCTTTACTGTAGAAGCCCGCCGTAATCAGCGGCAGTGCCGCCAGCGCCGCGCCGCCGACCAGGAAGCAGGTGTAGACCAGCGGAATGCTCTTACGCAGGCCACCCATTTTGAAGATGTTCTGCTCGTGATGGCAGGCCAGAATCACGGAACCTGAGGAGAGGAACAGTAACGCTTTGAAGAAGGCGTGCGTCATCAGATGGAAAATCGCCGCATCCCAGGCCTGAACACCCAGCGCCAGGAACATGTAGCCAATCTGACTCATGGTGGAGTAAGCGAGAACACGTTTGATGTCGGTCTGCACCAGTGCAGCAAAGCCTGCCAGCACCAGGGTAATTGCCCCGATGATTCCCACCAGATGCAGTACTTCGGGCGTCAGCAGGAAGAGACCGTGACTGCGGGCAATCAGATAAACACCTGCCGTCACCATGGTCGCGGCGTGGATCAGTGCCGAAACCGGGGTCGGACCTGCCATCGCATCCGCCAGCCAGGTCTGTAACGGCAGCTGTGCCGACTTACCGACCGCGCCGCCCAGCAGCATCAGCGTTGCCCACTGCAGCATATGGTTGTCTGCGGCAAAGTGCGCCGGAGCCAGTTCCATCATCTCGCGGAAGTTGAGCGTGCCCAGCTCGTTGTAAAGAATGAACAGGCCAAATGCCAGGAAGACGTCGCCCACGCGGGTAATGATGAACGCTTTCATCGCCGCTTTGCCGTTTTCCGGATTGCTGTAGTAGAAACCGATCAGCAGATAAGAGCAGAGCCCTACCCCTTCCCAGCCCAGATACATCAGCATCAGGTTATCGGCCAGCACCAGAACAACCATGCTGGCGATAAACAGGTTGGTATAGGCGAAGAAACGGGAGTAGCCCTCTTCTCCGCGCATGTACCAGGAGGCGAACATGTGAATAAAGAAGCCGACTCCGGTCACCACCGACAGCATGGTCAGCGACAGGCCGTCCAGCGCCAAATTCACCTTCATGTCGAAATTGCCGACATGCATCCAGGTCCAGAGTGACTGGGTGTAGGCTTGCTGACCATTGGCGAAGAAGTCGAAACCGATCATTGCCGTGGTCAGTGCTGCCAGACCCACGGATCCCATACCCACCGTAGCCGACAGGTTTTCTGACCAGCGACCGCGGGAAAACGCTAACAGCAGAAAGCCGATCAGCGGAAACAAGACAGTTAAATAGAGAAGATTCATCCGCGCATCTCGCTCACAGTATCAATGTTCAGCGTCTGACGACGACGATAGAGCTGAAGCAGCAGTGCCAGGCCAATACTGGCTTCCGCTGCCGCCAGGCTGATTGCCAGGATATACATCACCTGTCCATCGGCCTGACCCCAATAGCTCCCGGCAACCACCAGGGCTAAGGCGGCGGCGTTGATCATGATTTCAAGGCCGATCAGCATAAACAGCAGATTGCGGCGTATCACCAGCGACGTCAGTCCAAGGACAAACAGCACGGCAGCAAGAATCAATCCATGTTGTAACGGGATCATGCGTTCTCCTTTTTCACCTGAGCGGCGTCAGCATTACGGTTACTCAGGACTTCGCCCTGACGCTCTTCACGACCGATATGGAACGCCACGACCAGACCTGCCAGCAGCAGCATAGAGGCCAGTTCAACCGCCAGTACATAAGGACCAAACAGGCTGATGCCGACCGCTTTGGCGTCGATGATGGTGCCATCAATGCCCTGGTCATTTGCCGTCAGGATGGCGTAGACCATCACGACCAGCAGCAACAATGAAACGATGCCCGGACCAATCCACAGTGACGGGCTGAGCCACTCCCGCTCCTGCTTCTCAGTCTGTTTGCCCAGGTTCAGCATCATGACTACGAAGACGAACAGCACCATGATGGCACCGGCGTAAACGATGATCTCCAGCGCACCGGCAAAATAGGCACCCATCGAGAAGAAGACGCCCGCGATCGATAACAGCGAAACGATCAGGTACAGCAACGCATGTACCGGATTAGTGTGGGTAATGACGCGCAACGTCGTCAGCACCGCCACCAGTCCGCAAAGATAAAACGCAAATTCCATGCCTTGCTCCTTAAGGTAATAAGCCTTTGACGTCGATAGGCTTAGCTTCGTTTTCCGCTTCGCCCTTATCTTTACCGTCAATCGCCATACCTGCCATACGGTAGAAGTTGTACTCCGGATATTTACCCGGCCCCGAAATCAGCAGATCGTCCTTTTCATACACCAGATCCTGACGCTTAAACTCACCCAGTTCGAAATCGGGTGTCAGCTGAATCGCCGTGGTTGGACAGGCTTCTTCACACATGCCGCAGAAGATGCAGCGTGAGAAGTTGATGCGGAAGAACTCCGGGTACCAGCGGCCATCTTTGGTTTCGGCTTTCTGCAGTGAAATACAGCCAACCGGACAGGCTACCGCACACAGGTTACAGGCGACGCAACGCTCCTGACCATCCGGATCGCGGGTTAACACGATACGACCACGATAGCGTGGTGGCAGATAAACCGGCTCTTCCGGGTACATCTGAGTTTCACGTTTGGCGAAAGCGTGTAGCCCTATCAGCCAGATACTGCGAACTGTCGTGCCAAAGCCTACGACAATATCTTTCAAAGTCATTTGTTAACCCCTTACGGCGCTGTGTAGAGAATCACTGCGGCAGTCGCCAGCAGGTTCAACAGCGTCAACGGCAGACACACTTTCCAGCCGAATGACAGCACCTGGTCGTAGCGTGGACGCGGAAGCGCAGCACGAATCAGGATGAACATCATCATAAAGAACGCCGTTTTCAGGGCGAACCAGATGAACGGCGGCAGGAAAGGTCCGTGCCAGCCACCAAAGAACAGCGTGACAATCAGCGCTGAAACAGTGGTAATCGCCACATATTCGCCGACAAAGAACAGGCCGAACTTCATACCGGCATATTCAATGTGATAACCGTCCGCCAGTTCCTGCTCCGCTTCTGGCTGGTCAAACGGATGACGGTGACACACCGCCACGCCAGCAATACAGAAGGTCACGAAACCGAAGAACTGCGGAATGATGTTCCACAGATGCGTCTGGCTGTTGACGATATCGTTCATGTTGAACGAGCCCGCCTGCGCCACCACACCCATCAGCGACAGGCCCAGGAAGACTTCGTAGCTCAGGGTCTGCGCCGAGGCGCGCATTGCGCCCAGCAGCGAGTATTTGTTATTACTCGACCAGCCGGCAAACAGCACTGCGTAGACCGCAAGGCCCGCCATCATCAGGAAGAACAGCAGACCGATATTCAGGTCTGTCACCATCCAGGTTGGCGAAACCGGCACGATAGCAAAGGCCAGCAACAGAGAAACGAAGGCGATAACCGGCGCAAGGGTAAAGATAAAGCGGTCGGTAAACGGCGGGACCCAGTCCTCTTTAAAGAACATTTTGATCATGTCCGCGACCAGCTGGAGCGAGCCGCCCCAGCCTACGCGGTTGGGTCCGTAACGGTTCTGGAACAAGCCGAGCAGACGGCGCTCGGCGAAGCTCATGAACGCGCCGCAGGCCACAACCACCAGCAGAATCACGATGGCTTTAACAATGGCCAGCAGAATGTCGATAACGTCCGGTGTTAACCAGCTCATTGCACCGCCTCCTGCAGAGTGTCGATTTTACCGTTCGCCAGGAATGGCGGAACGCCTGGCATGCCCAGCGGCAGACCAATCTGTCCCGCCTGCAGTGACGCCGAGAAACGGACCGGCAGACGGACTGTCTCACCGGCACAGCTAAACTCAACCGCCGCGCCATTGTTGACGCCCAGTTTCGCTGCATCCTCCGGGTTAATCACCAGAGCAGGCTCCGCCATACGCTGCTGGAAAACCGGTGAACGCTGTGACATCTCTTCGCTACCAAACAACCGATGGAGAGGCGCCACACGCCACTGTGCATCACTGACAAAGGCGTCAGGAACAGTGGTGAACCATGGCAACTCACTATTGGTGGCTTCAAACAGGCGCACGCCCGGATCGCCATGACGCAGTTTGCCGCCCACTTCAACCTGGAACTTGTTCCACGCCTGGGGTGAGTTCCAGCCTGGTGCCCAGGCAAATGGAATCTGCGAACGCGGAGCCGATGGCTGATTGTTCCCTTCCATAGAGAAGGCGAACATGGTGTCCTGATCCTGTGGCTGACGCGGTTCGTGAACGCTGATATTCGCGCGCATCGCAGTACGTCCACTGTTACGGTTCGGAGAACGCGCCAGTTTCTGACCACGAATGCGGAAGCTGGCATCAGGCGCCGCTTCTTTGATACCCGCCAGCTGTGGCAGGCGGGTAACCACGGCATCGATCACATGATCAAGCTGAGTCCAGTCCACATGACGGCTTTCCAGCGTGCTGTGCAGCGAATGCAGCCAGCGCCAGCTTTCCAGCATCACAATAGTGTTGTCGTAATAGGCAGGATCGTAAACCTGGAAGAAACGCTGTGCGCGGCCTTCATGGTTAATCGAAGTGCCATCGCTTTCTGCGAAGCTGGCGGTAGATAATACCAGACCCGCTTTCTCCAGCGTTGCGGTGCGCTGATGATCAACCACAATAACGTTGGTGGTCTGAGCCAGCGCCGCATCCACTACGGCTTTCGGTGCATGCCGATAGAGATCATTTTCCAGCACTACCAGCGCATCGGCTTCACCGTTACTCAGCTGCTCCAGCGCATGCTCCAGCGGATTACCACCGATCATGCCCAGACCGATGCTGTTAGCGTGCCCCGCCAGCAAAGTAATGCCGACATCTGCGCCGCGTGCTTTCAGGGCTTTCGCCACGTTAGCCGCTGCTTCAATGACTGCGCTGCTGCCTGAGTGAGTACCGGAGATGATTAATGGCTTTTTCGCGCCGGCCAGCGCCTGAACGACAACATCCATTTTTCCATTGAGCTTGCTGTCGAAATCGGTAACCGCTGGCGCAGATTCATCCAGCGCACTGGCGATAGCAAAGCCAAGGCGCGCCTGATCTTCAACCGGCGCACGATAGCTCCATGCCGCAATATCATCCAGACGGGTTTCATCAACGTGGGTAACAAACAGCGGATGTTTCGCATTCTGACCAATGTTCATGATGGCGGCGATCTGCCAGTCGGCGACTTTCTGCGCAGCGGCCATATCGCGCGCTTTGCCTTTCACCGCCTGACGGACAGAGAGTGCCACTCGTGCGCCAACCTGTGTCAGGTCTTCACCCAGCACAAGCACCGCGTCATAACTTTCAATTTCACGCAGTGATGGCGTATAGATACCGCCCTCACGCAGGACGTTGAGCATCAGTTCAAGGCGGGCCTGTTCGTCCGCTGGCATACCAGTTGAAAAGTTCTCTGCACCCACGAGTTCACGCAGGGCGAAGTTACTTTCAATGCTGGCGCGCGGCGAGCCGATACCGATCACTTTTTTTGCCTGACGCAGCAAATCTGCACCGGCGTTGACCGCCTGCTCTGCATTCAGCGTAACCCAGTCGTTGCCGCGCAGCAGCATTGGCTGACGTGGACGATCTTTGCGGTTCACGTAGCCATAGCCAAAGCGGCCACGGTCACACAGGAAGTAGTGGTTTACGGTGCCGTTATAACGGTTTTCGATACGGCGTAACTCACCATAACGCTCACCCGGGCTGGTGTTACAGCCGACACTGCACTGCTGGCAGATGCTCGGTGCAAACTGCATATCCCATTTTCGGTTATAGCGTTCAGAGTGGGTTTTGTCGGTGAAGACGCCGGTCGGGCAGATTTCAACCAGGTTGCCGGAGAATTCGCTTTCCAGCGTGCCATCTTCCGGGCGACCAAAGTAGACGTTGTCGTGCGCGCCGTAGACACCCAGATCTTTGCCATCGGCATAATCTTTGTAGTAACGCACACAGCGGTAACAGGCGATACAGCGGTTCATCTCGTGGGAGATGAATGGACCGAGATCCTGATTACGGTGGGTACGTTTAGTGAAGCGATAGCGGCGGAAGCTGTGGCCGGTCATCACTGTCATATCCTGCAGGTGACAGTTACCGCCCTCTTCGCACACCGGGCAGTCGTGCGGGTGGTTGGTCATCAGCCACTCCACCACGCTTTCGCGGAACTCTTTCGCTTCGCCATCATCGATGGAGATGAATGTACCGTCAGAGGCCGGTGTCATGCAGGACATGACAAGACGGCCGCGGGTATCTTCGGCATTCTGGAATTGCTTTACCGCACACTGGCGGCAGGCCCCAACGCTTCCCAGCGCCGGATGCCAGCAAAAGTAAGGAATATCAAGGCCCAGAGAGAGACATGCCTGCAGCAGGTTGTCCGCTCCGTTCACATCATACTCTTTACCGTCTACATGAATTGTAGCCATAGTGACATGCTTCCGTAAGGCTCGTCAGAGACGAGCGTTAATCATATTCTTGCCCCGACGCACGACATTGTCGGGGCGGCGGCACCAGGCCTGTTCCGTATTCTTTGGTGAATTACCAGCGTGCTTTCAGCAGGTTCGGCTGGATCCCGCCAATAGCGCGGGTATTGCCAAACACCTGCGGTGCCATGCCAGCTTCAAACTCTTCACGGAAATATTTAATCGCACTCTGCAGCGGCTCAACCGCACCTGGCGCATGCGCACAGAAGGTTTTCCCCGGGCCAAGCTGACGGCAGAGTTGCAGTAAGGTTTCGATATCCCCTGGCTGCCCCTGCTTCTGCTCCAGCGCACGCAGAATTTTTACGCTCCACGGCAGGCCGTCGCGACACGGTGTACACCAGCCGCACGACTCACGGGCAAAGAACTCTTCCAGGTTACGTACCAGCGAGACCATGTTGATCTCGTGATCGACGGCCATCGCCAGCGCAGTCCCCAGACGGCTGCCTGCTTTGCCGATGCTGGCAAATTCCATCGGCAGATCCAGGTGCTGATCGGTCAGGAAGTCGGTCCCTGCGCCGCCGGGCTGCCAGGCTTTGAACTTCAGTCCGTCACGCATGCCGCCCGCATAATCTTCCAGGATTTCACGTGCAGTGATACCGAATGGCAGCTCCCAGACGCCGGGATTTTTAACCCGTCCGGAGAAGCCCATCATTTTGGTTCCGGCATCTTCGCTTTTAGAGATGTTTTTGTACCACTCCACGCCGTTGGCCAGAATCGCCGGAACGTTGGAGAGGGTCTCCACGTTGTTCACGCAGGTCGGTTTGCCCCATGCGCCTGCACTCGCCGGGAATGGCGGCTTGGAACGTGGGTTAGCACGACGGCCTTCCAGTGAGTTAATCAGCGCTGTCTCTTCGCCGCAGATATAACGCCCTGCACCGGTGTGGACAATCAGCTCAAAGTCGAAGCCGGTGCCGAGAATGTTTTTACCGAGATAACCTGCTTCCGTCGCTTCAGCAATCGCACGACGCAGATGCACCGCGGCTTCAATGTATTCACCACGTAAGAAGATATAGCCACGGTAGGCCTTCAGCGCAAAGGCGCTGATCAGCATCCCTTCCACCAGCTGGTGAGGCATCTGCTCCATCAGCAGGCGGTCTTTATAGGTGCCCGGCTCCATCTCGTCGGCGTTACACAGCAGGTAACGGATGTTCATCGACTCATCTTTCGGCATCAGGCTCCACTTTAAACCCGTAGAGAAGCCTGCGCCGCCGCGCCCTTTCAGGCCGGAATCTTTCACTGCTGTGACGATTTCATCCTGTGACATGCTTTTCAGTGCTTTTTCCGCACCGGCATAACCGTTCTTGCTGCGATATTCCTCAAGCCAGACAGGTTGCTTGTCGTCACGCATCCGCCAGGTCAGCGGATGAGTTTCAGCAGTACGAATGATCTGTTTAATTGTCATTGATACTGCTCCAGTAATCCAGGGATGCCTTCCGGCGTCAGATGAACATGCGTGTCTTCATCCACCATCATCGTTGGGCCCTTGTCGCAGTTGCCCAGACAGCAGGTCGGCAGCAGCGTAAAGCGGCCATCGGCAGTGGTCTGGCCCGGCTTGATATTCAGCTGCTGCTCCAGTGCTGACTGGATGCCCTGATAACCGGTAATGTGGCAGACCACGCTGTCACAGTAACGGATCACATGACGGCCAACCGGCTGACGGAAGATCTGGCTGTAAAACGTCGCCACCCCCTCAACATCACTTGCCGGGATACCCAGCACGTCGGCAATCGCGTTAATCGCGCCATCGGGTACCCAGCCGCGCTGTTTCTGCACGATCTTCAGCGCTTCAATTGAGGCTGCACGCGCATCTTCATAGTGGTGTTTTTCGTGCTCAATAGCGTGATGCTCTTCCGCACTCAGCACGAAGACCTCGTTAGGGTCGATCGTTTTAATGGCAATGTGTTGATCGTGCATAATTAGCGGTCCACGTCTGACATAACAAAATCGATACTACCCAGATATACGATCAGGTCGGATACCAGGCTGCCACGGATTACTGAAGGAATCTGCTGCAGATGCGGGAAGCTCGGCGTACGCACGCGGGTGCGGTAGCTCATGGTGCTGCCATCGCTGGTCAGGTAATAGCTGTTGATCCCTTTCGTCGCTTCAATCATCTGGAACGATTCATTGGCTGGCATCACCGGTCCCCACGAAACCTGCAGGAAGTGGGTGATCAGCGTTTCGATGTGCTGCAGCGTACGCTCTTTCGGTGGTGGCGTGGTCAGCGGGTGATCCGCTTTAAACGGCCCCTCTGGCATATTGTTAAGACACTGCTCAAGAATACGCAGCGACTGCCACATCTCTTCCATCTTCAGCTGAACACGGCTGTACGCATCGCTGACGCCGTCGCCGACCGGGATTTCGAAATCGAAGTTTTCGTAGCCGGAGTAGGGGCGCCATTTGCGCACGTCAAAGTCGAGACCTGTCGCACGCAGACCAGCACCGGTAGTGCCCCACGCCAGTGCCTCTTCCATATTGTAAGCAGCAACGCCTTTAGAACGACCAATCAGCACGGTGTTACGCAGTGCCGCTTTGTCATATTCCTTCAGGCGCTTCGGCATCCAGTCCAGGAAGTCACGCAGCAGACGTTCCCAGCCTCGTGGCAGGTCATGTGCCACGCCACCGATGCGGAACCAGGCCGGATGCATACGGAAACCGGTAATGGCTTCAACCACATCATAGATTTTCTGACGATCGGTAAAGGCAAAGAACACCGGTGTCATTGCACCGACGTCCTGAATAAACGTAGAGATATAGAGCAGATGACTGTTGATGCGGAACAGCTCAGAGAGCATCACGCGGATCACGTTCACGCGATCGGGCACCACAATACCGGCCAGTTTTTCCACCGCCAGCACGTAAGGCATTTCATTTACGCAACCGCCGAGGTACTCGATACGGTCAGTGTAAGGAATGTAGCTGTGCCACGACTGACGCTCGCCCATCTTTTCGGCACCACGATGGTGATAACCGATGTCAGGCACGCAGTCGACGATCTCTTCACCATCCAGCTGCAGAATAATGCGGAACGCACCGTGCGCCGACGGGTGGTTAGGCCCGAGATTCAGGAACATGAAGTCTTCGTTGGTGGTACTGCGCTTCATGCCCCAGTCTTCAGGCTTAAAGGTCAGCGCCTCCATCTCTAAATCTTCTTTCTGCTTAGTCAGCGTGAAAGGATCGAATTCGGTGGCACGCGCCGGGTAATCTTTACGCAGCGGATGGCCTTCCCAGGTCGACGGCATCATGATGCGCGTCAGATGCGGGTGACCATCAAAAGTGATACCAAACATCTCCCACGTTTCACGCTCATACCAGTTGGCATTAGGGAAAAGACGGGTGATAGTCGGCAGATGCATATCGTTTTCAGAGAGTGCCACCTTGAGCATGATGTCGCGGTTGCGTTCAATCGACAGCAGGTGGTAGAAAACGGAAAAATCCGCTGCAGGCAGGCCTGCACGGTGGGTACGTAAACGCTCATCTACCCCATGCAGGTCATACAACATGACGTAAGGCTTGGGTAATTTACGCAGGAACTCGATAATTTCCAGTATCTGTTCACGCTTAACCCAGACCACCGGAATGCCGGTGCGGGTTGGCTGTACAGTGAAGGCATCCGGCCCAAAACGGTTACGCAACTCGCCGATCACCGGGTCATCAAGGTGATCACGGGTTTGCCATGAAGGCTGAGCGAGATCTTGCGTGGTCAAATCTGTCATACGTTACTCACCATTCCGGCCTGGTCTCAGGCACTCAAATGAAGGCGTCAGGATGGGGCCATGCATTAAATTGTGATGTTCTGCTGCAGGCGCTGTTTTCCATCCATACGGTTTTAAACTTCGTCCGGGCTTCGCAGGTTCGTTACTGCGATGCGCTCGCCGCGTTTTCTTTCACGCTCTGAAGGCATGTTGGCGCGGTAGACGCCCTGATCGCCAACAACCCACGAAAGTGGACGGCGCTCTTTGCCGATCGACTCTTGTAACAGCAGCAGTGCCTGCATGTAGGCTTCAGGGCGTGGCGGGCAGCCTGGAATATAGACATCTACCGGCAGGAATTTATCGACGCCCTGCACCACCGAATAGATGTCATACATGCCGCCCGAGTTGGCGCACGCACCCATGGAAATCACCCATTTTGGCTCCAGCATCTGGTCGTATAAACGCTGAATAACCGGGGCCATTTTGGTAAATGGCGTACCGGCAATAACCATGAAATCCGCCTGACGTGGCGAGGCGCGCATAACTTCAGCACCAAAACGAGCCACGTCATGGACTGCGGTAAACGATGTTGTCATCTCAACGTAACAACAGGACAGGCCAAAGTTATAAGGCCAGAGGGAGTTTTTACGTCCCCAGTTCACCATGTCATGCAGGGCATTCTCGAGTTTGCCCATGTAAACGCTGCGATGAACGTGCTGCTCCAGCGGATCGCTGACGATTTCCTGCTTTTGCAGAGGATAACGGTCGTTCTCACCACCGTTCGGGTCTATGCGGGTGAGCGTATAGTCCATCTTATTGCCTCTCTTTTACTGCTTATGAGGATTGGTGTGGCTGACCGTAGTAGTTTTCACTACCACGCGACGGCGAGCTGGAGCCCAGTCCAGTGCGCCAATGCGTACCAGATAGACCAGACCCGCCAGGAGCACCAAAATGAAAATTGCGGCTTCCACAAAGCCGATCCAACCACTTTCGCGGATTGAAGTCGCCCATGCGTATAAAAAGAGGGCTTCGACGTCGAAGATGACGAAAAACATCGCAACCAGATAAAATTTCGCCGACAGGCGGATATGGGTATCACCAACGGATTCAATGCCCGATTCGAATGGCGTGTCTTTGTAGCGGGCGCGCGCTCTGCCGCCAAGCAGCCATCCTCCGGTCAGCATGAAAGCACACAGGCCAAAGGCAATGACGATAAATACGATAAACGCCCAGTGCTGAGCGATGATTTCGGTGGTAGTTGACATACTCATTGCTTACTCATCAAAAGTGGCGCTGGCATCCTGCACGCGTTTCCCGCAGCAAACTGACCACATCGATTCAAGGGAAGGGGTAAAAACCTTTTAAACATCGCTGTTATTACGTAATAAACAGCTATTTAATGGGGTTTTTTACTCCTTTCTATAACCTTTTGTCAACTTTGACAAAAGTATCCAAACATTATTTCACACCTGCATCATATTATTAACAAATGATGCCCCGCTTTCCAGCTAAATCGCTTCAGTCTGTAGGGTTAATTTTAGTGTAGCGGGTATTCACATGCATGGATCGTGCATTTAACAAACATATTTTGACAGGTATGACTCTGTTTTCCTTCCCCTTACCAGGGGTATTTTCTTGATCCAGAACACACTTTTGCCCTTTTTGCGTTAAATTCCTCCACCTGAAGCAACATTCCGGAACAAATGGTTCATTCAGGTGGATGGCAGATTTCAATTTGTGAGGCAGTGAAATTCATTGAGGGGATTACATCAGGGCGGGGGCAGATGAAAGTGTCTGAAGGAAGTCAGAGATAAAAAAAGCCTCTCATTCTGTAAGGGAAATGAGAGGCCTATTTATAAGCGTTTGTTAAGACAACAACGCGGATGCTGAGTAGAACACGTTAGCGAAATTACTCTTCGTCATCCAGCAGCAATGTCCCTTCTGGATTATTGCTCAGGTTATACGGGTCATTGGTGGACTGCATGGCATTAAAGATAGCCAGCGCCAGCTCATTATCGCTGTCAGGATTACGGCACAGCAGATACTGAGTATCCGGCAGAACAGGCAGACCTTCAGCCGCACCCATAACACGCAGTTCCGGGCTCATCATCTCTACCGGACGTGCAGTTACGCCCAGACCCGCTTTCACTGCGGCCCGCACTGCAGCCAGTGTGGAAGCGACGTAAGAGATGCGCCACGGAATACCGGCTTCATTGAGATGATCAATGGCCATATCACGATAAGGACTTGGCTCATCCAGCAGCACCAGTGGAATGGCTTCACCGCGCTGGAAGATGTAGTCCGCTGCGCAGTACCACAACGTGGGTGAAGTACGCAGCACCTGATAGGTGAAATTGCCCGGGCTGGACGTTGTCACAACCAGGTCCACTTCACCCTGATTGAGCATTTCCATCATAAATGGATTACGTTTAACCCGCACATCGATTGCCAGTTTCGGATAAACCGAGGTCACCCGGTTTAACAGGAACGGCAAAATAGTATCAGAAGTGTCATCAGAGGCCCCAATGGTCAGGACGCCCTGTATGTTGCTGTACATCAGAGATGTGCAGGCTTCGTCGTTAAAACGAAGAATTTTTCTCGCATAGCCTAAAAGCTGGATGCCGTGCTCTGTTAACAGCTTATTACGTCCATGTCTGGCAAACAGCTCTTTACCTACCAATTGCTCCAGACGCTGCATCTGCTGACTGACTGCTGACTGGGTTCTGCAGACCGCTGCAGCGGCAGCTGCAAAGGTATTCAAATCCGCAACGGCAACGAAGGTTCTCAGCAGATCGAGGTCGAGATTCAGTATCGGACGATTTGCATTAGTCATGTTTTTTCTTCACTTATAAGATTTTTACGAACTACTACCCTGGTGTTATTACAAGCTTATCAAAGTGATAAGCAGTAATGGTGCTTAATGACAGTCCTGTGTGAAGACTGACACAAAAAAATTTTATGTGGAACCTGCGCAAATGACTCACCGGAAGGGGTCACCACGCTAGTCAAGACAGATACAACTTCTGAACCGATGGCGCTGGGTGCGCAAATGCAGGAAGCTGCGTAGTTGTCTTATTCCCGCCAGAAAGACTCGGGCGGGATAAAAATCGCACTTTGCGGGCTATCAAGACGAAGCGGCTTAGTGCATTAAATAATAAATTATACTTAATCATTTTTGACTTCAAAATGGAAATGATTTTGTGAAAAGCGCTGTAAATTTTGCGTTAAAGGCATTTCCGGACCCTTATGCCATATTATTGATCACTTTTTAAGCCTTCAATGTTCTGAAATTTAGTGCGGAAGTGTTAAGTAGTGCTCACTATCCTGCGATTTGTATGCCGGACAAAGGGGTTCTTTTGATACTTTTCCGGCAATCACAAGGCCTTAAATGCGGCACTCTTAAGCAGCGTTAAGGCGTAATCATTACGCACGTTATAAAATCGTCCAAAAAATGAACATTAATACAATATCATTTAACTATTTCTCTAAGGGTATATTTCGGGTGCAAAGAAAAGTTTCAATTCGATAACTTCCAGATAGCTTTCATAATGCCAGAGCCAGATGTCGTCTCAGCCGCGCTTTGGACAAGTTAAAATACTGCCTTAACACCTATTTATAGTTTTATTAACCAGACCTGGCTTTAACCATTATTTTTTACGCTGCGCACTGTGCAAAAAGTTGTTAAACCCGCCAAAACGGGGCGGCACCCTTCTTTTGTGACCGTGAGGAGAGTACATTGTGCTGGTTCGATTTCTGTGGCAGCCAAAAGGATTCTGCCCATAAGGCGGTAACAATGACTTTTAAAATTGATAAATCCGGAAAACTCGATAACGTCTGCTATGACATCCGTGGCCCGGTACTAAAAGAGGCTAAGCGCCTCGAAGAGGAAGGTAATAAAGTTCTGAAACTGAACATCGGCAACCCGGCGCCGTTTGGTTTCGAAGCACCGGATGAAATCCTGGTTGATGTCATTCGTAACCTTCCCAGCTCTCAGGGTTATTGCGACTCCAAGGGTCTCTATTCCGCCCGTAAAGCCATCATGCAGCATTACCAGGCACGCGATATGCGCGATGTCACGGTAGAAGATATCTACATTGGTAATGGTGTTTCAGAGCTTATCGTGCAGGCGATGCAGGCGTTACTGAACAGCGGCGACGAAATGCTGGTGCCCGCACCCGACTATCCGTTATGGACGGCGGCCGTTTCCCTCTCCAGTGGTAAAGCAGTGCACTATCTGTGTGACGAGTCAGCAGGCTGGTTCCCTGATCTGGATGATATCCGCAGCAAGATAACACCGCGTACACGTGGCATTGTGATTATCAACCCGAATAACCCTACCGGTGCGGTTTACAGCAAAGAGTTGCTGTTAGAGGTGGTTGAAATTGCGCGTCAGCATAACCTGATTATTTTCGCCGATGAGATCTATGACAAGATTCTCTACGACGACGCACAGCACCACTGCATCGCGGCTCTGGCACCCGATCTGTTGACCGTGACGTTCAATGGCCTCTCCAAAACCTATCGCGTGGCCGGTTTCCGTCAGGGCTGGATGGTACTGAACGGGCCGAAGAAACACGCGAAAGGTTATATTGAAGGGCTTGAAATGCTAGCCTCCATGCGTCTGTGTGCCAACGTACCGGCGCAGCATGCGATTCAGACGGCACTGGGCGGCTATCAGAGCATCAGCGAATTTATTATGCCTGGCGGTCGTCTCTACGAACAGCGCCAGCGCGCCTGGGAGTTGATCAACGATATTCCTGGCGTCAGCTGTGTGAAGCCGCAGGGCGCGCTCTACATGTTCCCTAAAATTGATGCCAAAAAATTCAATATCTTCGACGATCAGAAGATGGTGCTGGATTTTCTGTTACAGGAGAAAGTGTTGCTGGTTCAGGGCAGTGCTTTTAACTGGCCGTGGCCCGATCACCTGCGCATCGTTACGTTGCCGCGCGTCGACGATCTTGAGATGGCGATTAATAAATTTGGTCGATTCCTGCAAGGCTATCGTCAGTAATCCTGCCCGCGTATACTGACGCTATTTGGGGAGAGCCTGTCTCTCCCCTGCCTGCCAACAGGAACGCTCATGACACAAAGCCACTTCTTTGCTCACCTCTCCCGTCTTAAGCTCATCAATCGCTGGCCGCTGATGCGCAATGTGCGCACCGAAAATGTCTCTGAACACAGTCTGCAGGTCGCCATGGTGGCGCACGCCCTGTCGGTGATCAAAAATCTCAAGTTCAGCGGGTCGCTTAATGCCGATCGCATTGCCATGCTGGCGCTGTATCACGATGCCAGCGAAGTGCTTACCGGCGACTTACCCACGCCCGTAAAGTATTACAACGCGCAGATCGCCCACGAATATAAAAAAATCGAGAAGATTGCCCAGCAGAAGCTGATTGAGATGCTGCCGGAAGAATTTCAGGCAATCTATCGCCCGCTGATTGATGAACATCTGCATAGCGAAGAGGAGCAGGCCGTTGTGAAACAGGCGGATGCGCTCTGTGCCTATGTTAAGTGTCTTGAGGAGTTGTCTGCCGGGAATAATGAATTTTTACTGGCCAAAGCGCGGCTGGAAAAGACGTTAGCGCAGCGTCGATCGCCGGAGATGGATTACTTCGTTGAAGTGTTCATTCCAAGCTTCAGCCTGTCTCTGGATGAAATCTCGCAGGATACGCCTCTGTAAGCCCGGCGGTCTGGCCGCCGGGCCGACCCTTAACCCTGCTGGCTAAAGGTAAAAGTGCCGTCAGATTGGCGGGTAACCACCAGCGACGCCAGTGATTCGAGCTTAAGCGCCACGTCATGCAGTCGGGGTGTCTCCGCCGGAGGATTGATTGCAATAACCGTACAGCCCGCGTTCAGGCCAGATAAAATTCCGGCGGGAGCATCTTCTGCTACTACGCACGATGTCGCCGCTAACCCCAGCTTCTCCGCACCCAGCAGATAGGGATCAGGCTCAGGTTTACCCTTCGCCACCTGCTCAGCCGTAATGAACACAGCAGGCTTTGGTAACCCTGCGGCTTTATGACGGGCATGAGCGACCGGCACCGAGCCTGAGGTGACAATTGCCCAGGGAATATTCAGTTCGTTCAGCCGGTTCAGCAACGCGTTCGCACCGGGCAGCGCCTGCACACCGTCGGTGTCCGCCGCTTCAGCCTGTTCCAGCGCGACAAACTCCGCCTGGATAGCCTCTTCCGACTGGCCTGCCATAAAATGACGCAAAGAGGTAATCGCCTGTTTGCCATGAATGAAATCCAGGATCTCATCAGCGGCGATGCCATGACGCGCACCCCACTGGCTCCAGGCTCGTTCAACCGCTGGCAGTGAATCCACCAGCGTGCCGTCTAAATCAAATAGAAAACCTCTGTAGGTCACGCGCTCCTCCTCATCAGGCATTGATCACTTGCGCAATTTCGTTTGCACTTAAATGGTACTGGCGCGGACAAGTCTGCCATAAAGCTAACATGCGTTGATACTTTTCCCACATCGGGGTCTGCGCATTAAAACCATGAGTGCCGGAATCGAAGTGGGTATAACGCCCTTCTGTATTGACCATAAAGCGGACGTAACCCAACAGGCGAGCTTCCGTTGCCGCATCAAAGCCCAGAAAGGCGAGACGGCGCTCTTCCAGCGGACTCTGAGCTTTCAGATTTGACCAGGAGACGTGGAGAGCGTGATGCATCTCCATAAACTCGATCACCGTCCGACAGACAGCTTCGCTGAGTTCGCCAAACTCTTTGTCCAGCTCATGCATCTGCAGCGCATAGCCGCGTTCGATGATGGTCTGGTAACGGCGAAAGCGTTCAGCATTTTCAGGCTCAAGCATGGCCATGATTTTATATTGGTTGGTAAGAATCAAACGCTGTGCATGGGTCATTTCCATCATTTACTCCCGGTCATAGACCGCTCAGTCAGTCGACAAGGGAGAAATGATTGCACAGCGTCACCGACACGGAAATCGCCGTATCGCCTTTCTTTGATTTGGCCGCAGGTTAGCGGTAATTATTTTACCGCTAACCTGAGATGGATCAGAGATCGTCCAGGAAGGTACGATCGAGTTGTTTAAAGGCCCGCTTTAACAGATCGGCCAGCGTCTGATAGGTCGGCTTACCTTCTACCGGTGCTATCGCCTGCCCCGCCTCTTCCAGCCGGGTCCGCACTTCATGAAACCAGCTAAGTAGCGTTGGGGGCAGTGGCGTCACTGAACGCTTGCCCAGCCACCACAGTCCCTGCATCGGCAGGCTACAGGCAAACAGCGCCGTCGCCACAGCCGGGCCTAACTGACCGTCCATCGCGATTTGCCAGGTCAGCGTAAAGATCGCCAGAGGTGGCATAAAACGAATGGCAAAACGCGTTGCCGATGAAATCCGGTTTTCCGGGAACACGGGGGCCAGGCGCTTATCAGCAGGCCAGGTCTTCATATAGTGCTGGCCGCGCTGAAACATCTGAAACCAATTGGTACTGCCAGATTCATTCGCCATGGCTCACCTCAACTAATACTGCAAAGATTAAAAAATAGTTATAAAGACACAACTTTACGTAACAACCTTCAATTATTTTTGTCTTTAAAGATGACTCCAGCTATTCTGACGCCGTTTTAACACTTCTCCGGAAGCGGAATGCGCCTTTGGGAAGAGCCCTGAGCCAGGTTTCGACAAGGCAATCTTCAAATTTTCGCGTAAGATTGCCGAAATTTTTTGCGGAATCGCAGATATCTGTCTACCGCATGATGTTTGTCATTAATCTACCAGCTTTCATGGGCTACGCTGATAGTCTGATTGCCTTTTATTTAGCCACTCTCAAAAAATAGGTACTTCCATGTCGAGTAAGTTAGTTCTGGTTCTGAACTGTGGCAGCTCTTCCCTTAAGTTTGCCATTCTCAACCCTGCCAGCGGTGAAGAGTTTCTGTCAGGCCTGGCGGAATGTTTCCATCTGCCTGAAGCCCGCATCAAATGGAAGCTGGAAGGCGAAAAACAGGAAGCGCCTCTGGGTGCTGGCGCCGCGCACAGCGAAGCGCTGAACTTTATCGTTAAATCCATTCTGGCACAAAAACCTGAGCTTTCGGCACAAATTGCTGCAATCGGCCATCGTATCGTTCACGGCGGCGAGAAGCTGACTCAGTCAGTCATCATCACTGAAGAAATCGTCCAGGGCATTAAAGACGCCTCCTCTTTCGCACCGCTGCACAATCCGGCTCACCTGATCGGCATTGATGAAGCGATGAAAAATTTCCCTCACCTGTCAGACAAGAATGTGGCGGTATTTGACACCGCTTTCCATCAGACAATGCCGGAAGAGTCTTATCTCTATGCACTGCCGTACAAATTGTACAAAGAACATGGCGTTCGTCGCTATGGCGCGCATGGTACCAGCCACTTCTACGTGACTCACGAAGCGGCCAAAATGCTTAACAAGCCACTGGCGTCACTGAACATCATCACCTGCCACCTCGGCAATGGCGGTTCGGTCTCTGCTATTCGCAACGGCGAGTGTGTGGACACCTCAATGGGTCTGACTCCGCTGGAAGGCCTGGTGATGGGTACGCGCAGTGGCGACATCGACCCGGCTATAATCTTCTTCCTGCACGATACGCTGGGTATGAGCGTTGACGCCATCAATAAACTGCTGACCAAGGAGTCTGGCCTGTTAGGTCTGACCGAAGTCACAAGCGACTGCCGCTACGTTGAAGATAACTACACCACCAAAGAAGATGCGAAGCGTGCAATGGATGTCTTCTGTCATCGTCTGGCAAAATATATCGGCAGCTACACCGCGCTGATGGATGGCCGTCTTGACGCTGTAGTGTTTACTGGCGGTATCGGCGAAAACGCCGCGATGGTGCGTGAACTCTCACTAAAAAAACTGGCGCTACTGGGCTTTGACGTTGACCACGATCGCAACCTGGCAGCCCGTTTCGGCAAGTCTGGTTACATCAATAAAGAAGGCACCCGCCCGGCGCTGGTGATTCCGACCAACGAAGAACTGGTCATCGCCCAGGACGCCGCGCGTCTGACTGCGTAAAACACTTCTCTCCGTCAGCTCAGGCTGGCGGAGTTGTTTTTGACACCCTGCCATTACTGAGAGGTTCAAACGTGTCACGTACAATTATGCTCATTCCGACCGGCACCAGCGTCGGCCTGACCAGTGTCAGCCTCGGCGTAATCCGCGCCATGGAGCGCAAAGGCGTTCGTCTCAGCGTCTTTAAGCCGATTGCTCAGCCGCGTAGCGGCGGCGATACGCCGGATCAAACCACCACTATTATCCGTAAGAACTCCTCGATTCCTGCCGCTGAACCGCTGCAGATGTCACGTGTGGAATCACTGCTGGGATCGAACCAGCAGGATGTGCTGATGGAAGAGATCATCTCCCGCTACCATGCCAACACGCAGGATGCGGAAGTGGTGCTGGTTGAAGGGCTTGTCCCGACCCGTAAGCATCAGTTCGCCAACGCGCTGAACTATGAAATCGCCAAAACCCTGAATGCGGAAATCGTCTTCGTGATGGCGCTGGGCAATGACTCTCCGGCACAACTGAAAGAGCGCATTGAACTGACTCAGAGCAGCTTCGGTGGTCAGAAAAACAAAAATATCACGGGCGTGATTATCAATAAACTCAACGCGCCGGTCGATGATCAGGGGCGTACCCGCCCTGACCTGTCAGAGATCTTTGATGACTCGTCAAAAGCCAGCATCGCCAATATCGATCCTAAACAGCTGTTCTCAGACAGTCCGCTGCCGGTGCTGGGCTGCGTTCCGTGGAGCTTTGATCTGATCGCCACCCGCGCGATCGATATGTGCCGTCACCTGGATGCCCGTATCATCAACGAAGGTGAGATTCAGACCCGCCGGGTTAAATCCGTCACTTTCTGCGCACGTAGTATCCCGCACATGCTGGAGCATTTCCGTCCAGGCTCACTGCTGGTGACGTCCGCAGACCGCCCTGATGTGCTGGTCGCCGCTTGTCTGGCCGCGATGAACGGCATTGAGATTGGTGCAATCCTGCTGACCGGTAACTACGAGATTGACGATCGCATCGCCCGTCTCTGCGACCGCGCCTTCCAGACCGGCCTGCCGGTGTTTATGGTGAAAACCAATACGTGGCAGACCTCCCTGAGCCTGCAGAGCTTTAACCTTGAAGTCCCTGCTGACGATACACAGCGCATTGAGAAAGTGCAGGAATATGTGGCCAGCTACATCAATGCTGACTGGATTGAGTCACTGACCGCCACCTCAGAGCGCAGCCGTCGCCTGTCGCCACCAGCCTTCCGTTATCAGCTGACTGAACTGGCGCGTAAAGCGGGTAAACGCGTCGTACTGCCAGAAGGTGATGAGCCGCGTACGGTCAAAGCGGCCTCTATCTGTGCTGAGCGCGGTATCGCCACCTGCGTACTGTTAGGCAATCCGGATGAGATCCAGCGTGTCGCTGCGGCTCAGGGTGTCGTACTGGGCAAAGGCGTCGAGATTGTTGACCCGGAACAGGTGCGTGAAAACTACGTGCCACGTCTTGTTGAGCTGCGTAAGAGCAAAGGCATGACCGAAGTGGTCGCGCAGGAGCAGCTGGAAGATAACGTGGTGCTTGGCACCATGATGCTGGAGAGCGGCGAAGTGGATGGTCTGGTTTCAGGAGCGGTCCACACCACCGCCAACACCATTCGTCCGCCACTGCAGTTGATCAAAACCGCGCCGAACAGCTCACTGGTTTCATCCGTGTTCTTTATGCTGCTGCCGGAGCAGGTACTGGTTTACGGTGACTGCGCGATTAACCCGGATCCGACCGCTGAACAGCTGGCTGAGATCGCTATCCAGTCAGCTGATTCTGCCAGCGCCTTCGGTATCGATCCGCGTGTGGCGATGATCTCCTACTCTACCGGTACATCAGGTGCAGGTAGCGATGTTGAGAAAGTGCGTGAAGCAACGCGCATTGCGCAGGAGAAACGTCCTGATCTGGTCATTGATGGTCCGCTGCAGTATGACGCCGCGATCATGGAAGATGTGGCGAAATCGAAAGCGCCTGATTCACAGGTTGCAGGTCGCGCTACCGTGTTTATCTTCCCGGATCTCAACACCGGTAACACCACGTATAAAGCGGTACAGCGTTCAGCCGATCTGATCTCAATCGGACCGATGCTGCAGGGTATGCGTAAGCCGGTCAACGATCTGTCGCGCGGTGCGCTGGTTGACGACATCGTCTATACCATCGCCCTGACGGCTATTCAGTCTCAGCAGGCTGAAGGCTAAGCGTCTGTCAGGAACAAAAAAGGCATGCCCCAGAGCATGCCTTTTTTTCGCCGGTAAAAACGCTGTACGCGTAAACGCGGGTCGCTGACACGCGTCAGAGCTTCTGTTATCAGGCCCGGTTATCGCCGTTGCGGCTCATCCACAGGGAGAGTGCTTTCAGCGAATCGTCGGTGAACTCATCACAGCGTGCGGTGATCTCATCGGGCGTCATCCAGATAATCTCATCGACTTCCGATTCCTGCATGGCGAATGGGCCGTGTGACACACAACTGAACAGACCGCCCCAGACACGGCAATGCTGATCTTCGAAGTAGAATTTGCCATGCTCAGCAAACGGCACGGCGGCAATCCCTAACTCCTCTTCCGCTTCACGTCGCGCAGATTCCAGCATATCTTCACCGCTCTGCACCACGCCGCCTGCGGTTGCGTCCAGTTTGCCCGGCATAAAATCTTTTATCTCGGTGCGACGCTGTACCAGAATCTTACCCATACCGTCATGAACCACGATATAGGTGGCGCGGTGACGCAGGCACTGAGCACGCATCTGCGCGCGGGTCGCCTGAGCAACGACTTCATTCTCTTCGTTTACGATATCGACCCACTCGATGCCGTCACCCGCAGTTTGATCCACCATCCGTAACCCTTTCCTGTTTGGCGTACAGTTGTGTACGCAGTTTGCCACGTCTTTATTTTTATGTGGCGTAAGGTAATCACTTCCGCCAGCCTGAGCAAGCCCTGGCTGTTACCGATTTTTACCACTTTCTGCTAACCACAGCTGTACCGAGGCTCGCTGCCACTGAAACTCAGCATAATGCTGTAAGCGTGCAGGCAAAGGATCGCCATGCAGCACCAGCCGGTTAAGCATCACCGCCAGATCGGTATCTGCAATTGACCACTCGCCAAACAGGTTCTGCTGTCCGTCTGGCAGCAGACGATCGACAGCCGTAACGAGTTTATCTACTGCCTGCTGGGCTGACGTGGTCAGCGGCGCAAAGCGTTCACCGGCAAACAGCACCTCTGTCGGACGCTCCTGACGAATCCACAGGAAGTCGCTGCGCAACCAGGCCTGAATCTCTCTGGCGCGCGCGCGCTTCTCGCGGTCACGTGGATAAAGGCGTTCAAACTCAGGTGCCGGAAAACGCTCTTCAAGGTATTCGGCAATCGCCGAGGATTCGCTTAACAGAAAGTCATCAATCTGCAGGGTTGGAACCCGGCAGGTCAGCGACAGCTCACGGTATGCCGCGGCGTATTGCTGATTCTGTGACAAATCGACGCGTTTCAGATGGAAAGGGATCCCTTTTTCGTTAAGGGCAACGTAGGCCGACATGGCGTAAGGACTAAAAAATGATGAATCTGACCACAGGGTGATGGACGGATAATTCATCGGTTACCTCAATTGGCTGTCAGGATTGCATCATGTTTACCGATTTTTTTTTGCGAAGGCAACGCTGAGCTGATCCGATCTCTGCTTCCGGAAGAAGAAAGCGCGACGCGACTCACTCTAGAGTGGCTCCACTCTTCTATGCTGAAAGGTGCAAATAACAAAAACATCAAGGGAGCTGCAACATGCACATTCTTATTACCGGTGGCACAGGACTGATTGGCCGTCACCTGATTCCTCGCCTGCAACAGCTGGGCCATCAGCTCAGTGTGGTAACGCGCGATGTGGTCAGCGCACGTGAAAAACTGGGCGATAACGTCTCGCTATGGTCAGGACTGACGCAACAGTCGAATCTGAATAACGTCGATGCGGTGATTAATCTGGCGGGTGAACCTATCGCCGACAAACGCTGGACAGAGCCGCATAAGCAGCAGTTGTGCGAAAGTCGCTGGCAGATAACGGAGCAGATCGCCTCACTGATCAACGCCAGCGCCACGCCACCCTCCGTATTCATCTCAGGTTCAGCAACCGGCTTTTATGGCAATACCGGCGATCTGGTGCTGACCGAAGAGGATCAGGGGCAGGATGAGTTTACGCATCAGCTCTGCGCCCGCTGGGAGCAGCTGGCGCTCACCGCTGAAAGCGAACGCACCCGCGTCTGTCTGCTGCGTACCGGCGTGGTGCTGGCACCCGAGGGTGGCGCGCTCAGCAAAATGAAGCTGCCCTTTAAGCTCGGCATCGGCGGGCCGATCGGCAGTGGCAAACAGTACATGCCGTGGATCCACATTGATGACATGCTTAACGCCATTATCTGGCTGCTGGATCACGACAATCTGCGGGGGCCGTTCAATATGGTTGCACCTTACGCGGTGCGTAATGAGCAGTTTGCCGCCACGCTGGGCCGGGTCATGCATCGTCCGGCCTTTATGCGCACGCCTGCCAGCGCTATTAAGCTGATGATGGGCGAATCATCGGTACTGGTGCTGGGAGGACAGCATGTGCTGCCAAAGCAGCTGGAAGCGTCAGGGTTTGCCTTCCGCTGGTACGATCTGCAGGAGGCGTTGCAGGATGTGGTGAAGCATTAACCTGAAGCCCGCGCCTTCCAGACGCGGGCGCAGGACTACTTAAGCGATCCCTTGAGGAACTGCTGTAAGCGTGGACTTTTCGGGCTGCCGAACACGTCCGCAGGTGGCCCCTGCTCTTCAATTTTGCCCTGATGCAGGAAAATCACATGACTGGAGACGTGACGGGCAAACTCCATCTCGTGGGTAACCACCACCATGGTTTTGCCCTCTTCCGCCAGTTTCTGCATGATGCGCAGCACTTCGCCTACCAGTTCCGGATCCAGCG
Source organism: Pantoea sp. WMus005 (assembly GCF_013415305.1). Lineage (GTDB taxonomy): Bacteria > Pseudomonadota > Gammaproteobacteria > Enterobacterales > Enterobacteriaceae > Pantoea > Pantoea rara. The sequence continues at coordinate 319,270 of NZ_JACBXU010000001.1, read as the reverse complement.
CCGACGTCGGTTCATCAAACAGCAACACTTCCGGCTCCATCGCCAGCGCGCGTGCGATCGACACACGCTGCTGCTGTCCACCAGAGAGGTGTACCGGGTACTTCGCCTGCGCCCGTGCATCAATGCCCACTTTATCGAGATAGCGAATTGCGCGCTCACGCGCTTCCGCTTTGCTCAGGCCCAGCACCTGAATCGGCGCTTCCATCACGTTTTCCAGCACCGTCATGTGGCTCCAGAGATTGAAGTGCTGGAACACCATGGTGAGGCTGGTACGCAATGCGCGGAGCTGCTCTTTGTCAGCCACTTTGAGCTGACCATCCTTGTCGCGAACCAGCGTAATCTGCTGGTTATTGACCACGATGCTGCCCTCGCTTGGTTTTTCGAGGAAGTTGATGCAGCGTAAAAAGGTACTTTTCCCTGAACCGGACGACCCAATGATACTGATCACATCGCCCGCTTTAGCAGTTAACGAGACCCCTTTCAGCACTTCATGTTCACCGTAACGTTTATGCAATTCGGTGACGCTTAATTTATTGTCAGCCATAGTTCTACTCAATGCGATGAAGAGGGTTTCACGTGGGCCAGCCAGCGACGTTCCGCCAGGCGGAACAGGCTGATTAACACGTAAGAGATAATCAGGTACAACACAGCCGCCAGGCCAAAGGCGGTAAACGGCTGATAAGTCGCTGAGTTAATATCCCGTGCGATTTTCAGCAGATCGGGCACCGTAGCGGTAAAGGCCAGCGCCGTGGAGTGCAGCATCAGAATCACTTCGTTGCTGTAGGCCGGCAGTGCCGTGCGCAGCGCCGAGGGCAGGATAATACAGCGATAGAGTTTAAAGGTGGAGAAGCCATACGCCCGCGCTGCCTCAATCTCACCGTGTGGCACCGAACGAATGGCACCCGCAAAGATTTCCGTGGTGTAGGCGCAGGTGTTCAGGGTGAAGGCAAGTAACGTACAGTTCAGGCCGCTGCGGAAAAACGCGTTCAGCAATTCAGTGCCTTTCACAATCTCCAGAGTGTACATGCCGGAGTAGAAGACCAGCAACTGCACATAAAGCGGCGTACCGCGAAATACGTAGGTAAAGAGCCAGACCGGAAAACTGATAAACCGATTGGGCGAAACCCGCGCTATCGCCAGCAGGATGGCCAGACAGCCACCAACGGTAACCGACAGGATCAGCAGCCACAAGGTGATAGCCACACCGGTAAAACGATAACCGTCAGTCCAGAGCAGCGATTTCCAGTATTCCTGAATAATCTCAATCATAACTCGCCCTCTTCACACCGACCGTATAGCGACGGTTCAGCCACCACAGCACACCGTTCGACAGCGTGGTGAATACCAGATAAATCACACCGGCTACAATGGCAAAGTAGAATGGCTGCCAGGTACTTTTCCCCGCCAGTTGCGTTGCCTTCACGACATCTTCCAGTCCCAGCAGTGAGACCAGTGCGGTAGCTTTCAGAATCACCTGCCAGTTGTTGCCGATGCCCGGCAACGCATAGCGCATCATGGCCGGAAACAGAATGCGACGGAACACCTGCGCGCTGGTAAACCCAAATGCGGTGGCCGCTTCAATCTGCCCCTGAGGCACAGCCATAAAGGCACCACGGAAGGTTTCGGTAAAGTAGGCACCATAGATAAAGCCGAGTGTGATGATACCGGCCACCATCGGATCGATATCAAACTGCGCCATGCCCAGCGCATCGGTTACCTGGTTGAGGACAATCTGCAGACCGTAGAAGATCAGCAGCATCAGTACGAGGTCAGGCACGCCACGAATCAGCGTGGTGTAGCCTTCAAAAATCATCGCCAGCGGCCGGCTGCGCGACAGTTTCGCGCCTGCGCCAATCAGGCCCAGCAGCACGGCCAGTACGACGGAGGTGAGTGCCAGCTCCAGCGTCACCAGCGTGCCCCGAAGAATTACATCAGAATAGCCATACAGCATCGAAAGGGTCCTGTCGTGGGGTGAAAACGAAACGCTGCCCGCAAGCGAGACGGGCAGTTTAACTTTACCTCTCCGTTGAAGATGCTATCCGCCATCAGCGGGACTGGTCCGGTTTCTGCCTCGGGCAGAACGGGCTCAGTCCCGGCATAACGGAAACAGAGGGTAAAGCGACAGGATGGTTAGTCGCCGTACACATTGAAATCGAAGTATTTCTTCGCAATCTTGTCGTAGGTGCCATCTTTACGCATGTCAGAGAAGGCTTTGTCGATGGCCGCTTTCAGTTCGCTGTCATCTTTACGCAGTCCCATACCGGTGCCGACGCCAAAGATCTTGTCATCTTTCACCGACGGACCGGCGAAAGCGTAGTTTTTACCGACTGGCTGTTTAAGGAAACCTTCGCTGGCCTGCACTTCATCCTGGAAGGCAGCATCAATACGACCCGCATTCAGATCCTGATAAACCAGATCCTGGTTAGCATAAGGGGTTACGTTAACCCCTTTAGGCCGCCAGTTCTGATTGGCATAGGTTTCCTGCGTGGTGCCCTGCAGCAGGCCGATATTTTTGCCTTTCAGCGACTCGATAGTCGGCTGAATTTTCGATCCCTTCGGTGCGACTAAACGTGCGTTAGCGGCGTAAAGTTTTTCCGAGAAAGCGATCTCTTCCTGACGTTTTGCTGTGATGGAAAGTGAGGAGATGATGGCATCAATTTTCTTCGCTTTCAGCGAAGGGATCAGCGCATCGAAGTCGCTTTCAACGTAGGTGCATTGGGTATGAATACGTTTACAGATTTCGTTAGCGAGATCGATATCGAAGCCCACTAGCTTGCCTTGCGCGTTTTTCGACTCAAACGGTGGGTAAGTTGGATCTGTACCGATACGGATTGAACCCGGCACTGCCGCGAAGACGCTGGCAGCACTGGATAAGCCCAGCATCAGGGAAAGAGCCAGAACACGCTTTTTCATAGATTACCCTCAAGTGAAGTGCTTTTTGTTATGTGGTTCGTGATGTGTTTGCGCAAAGTAATTTGCATGTTTCATGCCAGATCTGCAAGTTATCCACGCTGTTAGCGTGATGTCAGACAGGCGAAAACGCTGTATTTGTGAGGGGAATATAGCAGTGTAGTGAAAGAGAAAAAGCGACGTTGTTAACTTTTGGTGCATCAAATGCACGAAGAGTGATCCGAGGCGCGCTTATGCACTAAATAAGTGCGCCAGCGGAACTTTATGCGCCCTGCCAGCGCACAAAGAGATCTTCAGGTAATTCGATATCAAACTGGTCGATAACCCGGTTGACGGTCTGATCGATCAACTGATCGATGGTTTCAGGCCGGTGATAAAATGCCGGCACAGGCGGCATGATAATCGCCCCCAGTTCCGCGGCGGTGGTCATCATTCGCAGATGACCGACATGCAGCGGGGTTTCGCGTACGCACAATACCAGCTTGCGCTGCTCTTTTAGCACCACATCAGCCGCTCGGGTCAGCAACGAATCACTGTAACTGTGCACGATGCCTGAAAGCGTTTTCATTGAGCAGGGTAAAATCGCCATGCCGAGCGTCTTAAACGATCCTGACGAGATATTTGCTGCAATATCGCGCACGTCATGCACCACATCGGCCAGCGCCTGCACGTCACGCAGCGAATAATCACTCTCCAGCGCCAGCGTCTGACGGGCCGCCTGACTCATGACCAGATGCGTTTCTACTTCTTCTACCTGCTGCAATACCTGCAGCATGCGCACGCCATAGATCACCCCGCTTGCGCCAGAGATGCCAATGATGAGTCGTTTCATATTCCAACCTTATGTCAGCCAATGCGCCATCATACGCGGCCAGCGGGTTTCTGAAAACAAACAGGGCGGGATTGCTCCCGCCCTGCTTTATGCTGCCCGCCTGCTGAGCGTATCAGCCCTCGTTGTGCAGCTCGAGGTTTTCGACTTCGTTCTGGCGCTGAAGCGCTTTGGCATCATCGTTACGCAGCGACTCCAGATACTCCAGATACTGCTGATCGACATCTTTCGTCACGTAAATACCGTTGAACACCGAGCACTCAAACTGGGCAATGTCCGGGTTCTCTTCACGCACCGCTTCGATAAGATCGTCCAGGTCCTGGAAAATCAGCGCATCGGCTTTAATCAGCTGGCGAATCTCTTCCACTTCACGGCCATGCGCGATCAGTTCCGTGGCGCTTGGCATATCAATGCCGTAGACGTTAGGGAAGCGAATTTCCGGTGCTGCGGAGGCCAGATAAACCCGTTTTGCGCCGGCTTCACGCGCCATCTCAATGATCTGCTCTGAGGTGGTGCCGCGTACGATGGAGTCATCTACCAGCAGAACGTTTTTATCACGGAATTCGGCGCGGTTAGCGTTGAGCTTGCGGCGAACCGCGCTGCGACGTAACTGCTGGCCCGGCATGATAAAGGTACGGCCTACGTAACGGTTTTTCACGAAGCCCTGACGATAAGGCTTGTCGAGAATACGGGCAATTTCCAGCGCGATATCGGTAGAGGTTTCCGGAATCGGAATCACGACGTCGATATCAAGATCTTCCCACTCGCGGGCAATTTTCTCGCCCAGCTTGGTGCCCATGCGGACACGGGCGCTGTAGACGGAAATTTTATCAAGGAAAGAGTCCGGACGGGCAAAATAGACATATTCGAACAGACACGGATTGCTTTTCGGGTTTTCAGCACACTGTCGGGTAGACAGCTGGCCCGCTTCAGTAACATAAACCGCTTCACCCGGTGCGACGTCACGGATGAATTCAAAGCCCAGCGTATCCAGCGCCACGCTCTCGGAGGCAACCATATATTCAGTGCGACCATCAGCGATAACGCGCTTGCCCAGCACCAGCGGACGGATACCGTTGGGATCACGAAAAGCGACCATGCCATGACCGATAATCATCGCCACGACGGCGTAAGCACCGCGTACCTGCTGATGTACGGCAGCCACCGCAGCAAAAATGTTGTCGGCTTCCAGCGGATCATTTTGAAAACGATCAAGCTCCTGCGCAAAGATGTTCAGCAGGATTTCAGAATCTGAGGTGGTGTTAACGTGACGGCGGCCCTTTTCAAACAGGTGCTTACGCAGCACATGGGCGTTGGTCAGGTTACCGTTGTGCGCCAGGGTGATGCCATACGGGGAGTTTACATAGAATGGCTGCGCTTCTGAGGCACTGGAGCTTCCCGCGGTTGGATAACGCGCGTGGCCGATCCCCATATTGCCCTGCAGACGCTGCATGTGGCGTGCTTCGAAAACGTCGCTGACCAGGCCGTTTGCCTTTCGCAGGCGAAAACATTTCAGCGCATCAATGGTACAAATGCCTGCGGCATCCTGCCCGCGGTGCTGGAGCACCGTTAACGCGTCATAGATCGACTGGTTGACCGGCATGAAACCGGTGATACCGACAATACCGCACATGTTGTCATTTCCTCATTAAGCCGCACTCCCGGTCACATCACCGGGGTAAAAAACTCGACGTGCTTTTCAGGTAATCAAAAAACCACCTGATGATATAACTGAACTCGGGAATGAGTTGAGACTGTTGCCAGTCCGGACTTTTGGAAAAGCCAGTGAATGTATCAAGGAAGAATAGCAAGGCGGCTACAATCAGCACCCCACGCAACGCCCCGAAACAGACGCCCAACACCCGGTCGGTTCCCGACAGGCCGGTTTTCTCCACCAGCGTGCCGATAACGTAGTTCACAATCGCCCCCACAATCAGGGTAGCCACAAACAGCACACCAATAGCGATACCGTTACGAACCAGTTCGTCGTCAAAACCTGTAAACCAGACTGCAAGGTAGGCGTAGTAATGACTGGCGACAAAAAACGCACATCCCCAGGTAACGAGAGATAAGGCTTCCCGGACAAACCCACGAACGAGGCTGACCAGAGCCGAAAAACCAACTACCGCAATAATGACGTAATCAATCCAGATCATGAACTCTTCCAGCGCCAGTGCAATTGCACCCCTGCATCCAGTTCGGGGCGCATTCTAACAGAAAAAGAAAACGTTTGCGTAGCGGTTTTCTTTTTCTGCATCCATAAAAAAGGCGATGAAAAAAACCTCAATCGCCCGGGTGATTCTCAGCCGAATAGATCGTTGAAAATCTTCACTATTTTTCGCTGTAGTGCGCCTTTTACGCACTACCTGCCGGGCAAAAGACGCTGCCTGTTACTGCTATCGGCAGCGCCAATCACAGGGTTAGCGGGCGCTGTACGGTTTTACGACACCGCCCAGTCCTGAGATGCTTTTCAGCTCGCCAACCGCGCTCTGCATTTTAGCTTTCGAGGCATCCGGCCCCACGTAAATGCGGGTGATCTGACCCTGTACCGGCGTTGAAGGCACAGTAAAGGCGCGATAGCCCGACAACCGCAACTGCGCGACGATCTCATTGACTTTGCTGGCGTTTTTCAGCGCACCTAACTGCACCACATAAGCCTGCCCTGCCGGTGCCGTTGTCTCGGCCGCTTTAGGTGCCTCTTGCTGCTTCGGCTGTTCGACCGCTTTAGGCGGTTCTTCCGACTTCGGTTTAGGCTGTTCCACGGCTTTTGGCTTCTGCTGTTCGACCGGTTTCTGCTTAGGCTGCTCAGTGACTTTAGGTTTCTGCTGCTCTACCGCTTTCGGCTTCGTCACCGTCTGTGCAGGCACAGACTGATGAACCGGCGGCGGCGAGACCACTACCGGATCGCTCTCTTCATCCGGCTGAGTCCGCCCCTGCTCTGCCGTGGCGTTGTTTTTGCCATTGCCATTACTGCTGCTGACCGCATTGCCCGCGCCTTCCGGCGGCTGTGCCGGCAGCGACTGAGTGACCGGTGGCACCATTTCGCTGTCCTGCTGATCATCAGGTTTCGGCACCAGCGGAATGGCAGCGAACTCTTCTTTGTAATGCTTTTTCTGACCGTCCAGCAGCCCTGGTAGCACAATCACGCCAACGGCGACCAGAATAACGGTGCCGACTAAACGGTTCTGAAACTTACTTGCCACGTCCTTTCTCCGTTTCAATCGATTCCATGACCTGTGCAACGGTGTGGAATGAACCACAGACCAGCACAGTGTCCTGCGGCGCTGCCCGCTGGCGTGCCTGCTGCCAGGCGAGCTCAACCGAGCTAAAGGCTTCGCCCTGCGACAGGCAATCCAGCAGTTGCTCAGCACTGGCGCCGCGTGGACCGTCAAGCGGTGCGCAGTACCAGGCATCGACCATGGGTGCAAGCGCCGCCAGCGTACCGGCGATATCTTTATCATGCAGCATGCCCACGACGGCATGCACTTTGCCGCGTTTCGGCAGGGTCGCCAGCCGCGACGCCAGCCAGGACGCCGCATGCGGATTATGGGCGACATCCAGAATCACGCGCGGTGATTCACTGATAGTCTGAAAACGCCCTGGCAGCATCGCCAGCGGCAGGCTGGCACGAATCTGGGTTTCACTAACCTCAAGCCGCGAGACACGCAGCGCCATCAGTGCTGTCGCCGCGTTAGGTAACGGCACCTGGGGCAGTGGCAGATCGTTCAGCTCGCCCTGCGCATCACGCAGCGACCAGCTTTCAGCCTGAACACGCCAGGACCAGTCACGCTTGCATTGTAATAGCTGAGCCCCTTTTTCCTGCGCGACCACAGCAATACTGTGAGGCATATCGGGTTCACCGACTACCGCAGGTTTTCCCGCCCGGAACACACCCGCTTTTTCACGCCCGATGCTTTCGCGGTCCGGCCCAAGCCAGTCAGTATGATCCAGTGCAATGCTGGTGACCACGGCGACATCGGCATCCACGATGTTGGTGGCATCCAGCCGTCCGCCGAGGCCAACTTCGAGGATCACCACATCCAGCTGCGCCTGGCGGAACAGATTGAGCGCAGAGAGCGTGCCAAATTCGAAATAGGTTAACGAAATATCCGCACGTCCGGCTTCAATCTCCGCAAAGCTGGCGCAGTGCTGCGCTTCACGCAGCTCCTCTCCCTGAACCCGAACACGCTCGGTGTAGCGCACCAGATGCGGCGAGCTGTAAACACCAACGCGGTAGCCCGCCGCGATCAGCAGCGTTTCCAGAGTGCGACAGGTCGTGCCTTTGCCGTTGGTACCGGCCACAGTAAAGACAAAGGGAGCAGGTTTCAGCAGGTCGAGACGAAGCGCAACCTGACGAATACGGTCCAGACCCAGTTCGATGGCCTGAGTATGCAGGTGCTCAAGATAATAAAGCCACGTGGCCAAAGGCGACGTGGCTTGAGGAAGGTGAAGATTGTCCATATGTCCCGTTTTGCTTATTTATACCTGGCAGACTGGTGCTGCGGTATACGGTGCATTGGTAAGAGGCGCGACGGGCGCGCCTCTCTATCTCCTGTCAGGCCTCGTTGCTTTCCGATTCAGTCGTCGCAGGAGCGGACTGTTCACCGTCATGCAGCGGTGCCGGCAGGTTCATCATTTTTGCCAGCAGGCTTGCCAGTTTGTAACGCATTTCCGGACGACGAATGATCATATCGATCGCGCCCTTCTCAATCAGGAACTCACTGCGCTGGAAGCCAGGCGGCAGTTTTTCACGCACGGTCTGCTCGATCACGCGTGGACCGGCAAAACCGATCAGCGCTTTGGGTTCTGCGATATTGAGGTCACCCAGCATCGCAAAACTGGCCGAAACGCCACCCATGGTCGGGTCAGTCAGCACGGAAATATACGGAAGACCGCGCTCACGCATTTTGGCCAGAGCCGCACTGGTTTTCGCCATCTGCATCAGCGATTGCAGCGCTTCCTGCATACGGGCACCACCACTGGCGGAGAAGCAGATCAGCGGGCAGTTATCTTCTAATGCCTGCTCAACCGCACGCACAAAGCGCGCACCGACGACAGAACCCATTGAACCGCCCATAAAGGCAAATTCAAAGGCTGCCGCAACAACCGGCATGTCGTGAAGCTGACCTTTCATGACGACCAGCGCATCTTTCTCGCCGGTATCTTTCTGGGCCGCTACCAGACGGTCTTTATACTTTTTGGAGTCACGGAACTTGAGCAGATCTTTAGGTTCAAGTTCACTGCCCAGTTCAACCATTGTGCCCTGATCCAGGACACTGACGAGGCGCTCACGGGCATGCATACGCATGTGATGGTCGCACTTCGGGCAGACCTCAAGATTACGCTCCAGCTCGGCGCGGTAGAGAACCTGACCACAGCTGTCACATTTGGTCCAGACCCCTTCCGGGATACTGGCTTTGCGCACAGGCGTTCCGGTGCTTTTATTAAGAATGCGTTCAATCCAGCTCATTGATGACCTTTCTGTTTAAAACTGACCTGGTCCAGTCGTCTTGATACTGCTGAAAACCGCTTCAGCAGACGGTAAATGTCGCTCATTAAACCACAACCTGTTCAGACTGTGGATAAAAATCTGGTCTTACCCCTGAGCGAAGTCTTATGGCTGCTTCTGCTGCTTAGCCTGACGGCGATGACGCCAGACTTCAATCACACCTGGCAGAATCGAGACCAGGATAATGCCAACAATCAGCAGCTTCAGGTTTTCCTGCACCACCGGCAGATCGCCAAACAGGTAGCCGGCGTAGGAGAACAGCAGCACCCACAACAGCGCACCCGTCACGTTGAACAGTGCAAAGTGGCGATAGGACATATGGCCCATACCGGCCACAAACGGCGCGAACGTCCGGACGATCGGTACAAAGCGCGCCAGAATAATGGTTTTTCCGCCGTGACGGGCATAAAACGCATGGGTTTTATCCAGATGGCTGCGACGGAAAATCTTCGAGTTCGGGTTACTGAACAACCGTTCGCCAAACAAGCGGCCAATGGTGTAATTCACCGCATCGCCCAGAACCGCCGCTACCACTAACAATGCCGCCATAATGTGCACATTGAGATCGTTACCCGGCAGCGCGGCCAGAGCGCCCGCCACAAACAGCAGCGAATCACCCGGAAGGAATGGCGTCACCACCAGTCCGGTTTCACAGAACAAAATCAGGAACAAAATAGCGTAAATCCAGATACCGTACTGTGCAACCAGTTCGGCCAGATGCACATCGATGTGCAGAATAAAATCGACCAGAAAATGGAGAAACTCCATAGCGCGCCCTTTTAAGTCCTGAAAGTGAATTAATCCGCGAGGAACAATGGTCCCATCGACGGCTGTGGTAACGCAAAGTGGGATGGGTAATCCACCGCCACCAGATACAACCCTTCCGCCCGGGCTGTGGCTGCGGCTAATGTCCGATCCTTCGCCGCCAGCAGCGTTGCCATCCATGACTCCGGCTTATTGCCGCAGCCTATCTCCATCAGGCTGCCCACGATATTGCGCACCATGTGGTGCACAAAGGCGTTGGCTTTGATATCCACAACCACGTAAGGGCCCTGACGCGTCACGTTGAGGTGAATCACGTTGCGCCATGGGGTACGCGACTGGCACTGCACCGCGCGGAATGAGGTGAAATCATTCTCGCCTAACAAACATTGCCCGGCGCGCTGCATCTTCTCCGCATCCAGAGGATGGTAGAAGTGCGTCACGCCCTGCGCCAGCACGGCCGGACGCAGACGCTGATTGTAGATCAGGTAGCGATAGCGTCGGGCCGTGGCGCTGAAGCGGGCATGAAACTCATCCGGTACCGCTTTCACCCAGCGCACTGCAATATCCGGCGGCAGGTTAGCGTTCACGCCCAGCGTCCAGGCACCATCAGGTCGCTGCGATGTCGTTTCGAAATGGACCACCTGCCCCGTTCCGTGAACGCCTGCATCGGTGCGGCCCGCACAAAAAATGCTGACCGGATGATCGGCGACTTTCGACAGCGCGCGCTCTACCTTCTCCTGCACGCTGCGGACTTCATTCTGACGCTGCCAGCCGTAGTAACGGCTACCGTCATACTCGATGCCGAGCGCCAGTTTTTGCGTCTGACCATCGGACATGGTTACAGATACTCCTGAACCAGTTTCTCAGCAGTTTTCACCGCCATCAGCGCGCCGCCAAAACGAATGTTGTCCGCCACTGACCAGAACTGCAGCAACTCCGGAATACCGTAGTCGTTGCGTACCGCGCCAATGCTCAGCTCGCCGTTGCCTGAGGCATCCGTAACCGGCGTCGGCACTTCATCCTCTTCGCTCAGACGAATATCTGACGCCAGCGCCAGCTCAGCACGTGCTTCTTCCGCAGAGAGCGGGCGCAGGTTTTCAATGTGCACAATCTGCGCATTACCGTAGAACACCGGCGCCTGTACGCTGCTGACCGCAATCGGTAAGCCTTCGTCCTGCAGTACCTTACGCACCTGATCAATCAGACGGCGTTCGCTTTCAACGCTGCCTTCTGCGTCGGCCTGTTGCGGCATCAGGTTAAACGCCAGCTGACGACCAAAATGGTGCTCATCGGCTGGAATACCATTCAGCAAGCGGGCACTTTCCCCGGCCAGCGCATCCACCGCCACTTTGCCGTAGCTGGAGACCGAAATCAGGTTAGTCACCTGTAAACGACTTAATCCGGCCGCATCCACCAGCGGTTTAATTGCGGTCAGAAGCTGGCTTACCAGATTGTCCGCCACGCTGATGATGTTGCGATTACGATAATCTGCCAGCACCTGTGGGTTCACATCCGGCACCACCAGCGGCACATCGGGTTCCAGCGCAAACAGCTCGCTGCTGTCGATCACCAGACAACCGGCGTTGGCCGCTTCATCGGCAAACCGCGCCGAAGCATCACGGCCCGCCACGAAAAAGGCCAGCTGCGCCTGTGACCAGTCGAACGTTTCAGCATTTTCGACCCGCACCGAGCGGCCCTCGTAACGCTTGATTTCGCCCGCGCTGTTTTCGCTGGCCAGCAAATATAATTCACCAACCGGGAACTGGCGTTCCGCCAGCAGTTCCAGTACAGCGTTCCCTACTGCGCCTGTCGCGCCAAGTAGCGCAATATTCCAGCCGTCAGACATGTTGGTTTACTCCAGACAATGACATAAAAACAGAAGGCGGTGATATTCACCGCCCAGGGATTCAGATTTATCCCCGTCGTCTTTCACGTTGCATCTTTGTTGGCTGCATTCACTCACCGGAATCACTTACCTGAGTAAGCTCATCGGGATTCGTTCTTTCGCCGCCTCAATGCAACCCGAAATCCAATGGGTATATCCCCCCAGAAACCGCCGTCATGCAGACATGCCAGCCTTGCGCGTCTTCCGTTCACTGAATGATTCAGTGCGGGAAACCGCGCCGGGACGACTGACCGGCAGCGCCCGTTATTTCGGGGAGATGATTGCGTTAAAGCCCAGCTGGTTCAGCATCTCAGCCGTTGTGGCGTCATCACATGTCACCTGCAGCGACGACCATTCGCGACGCTCCAGATACTGCTTGCGCAGGCGATCAAACTCGCCGGGTTTGGCCGCCACTTTACGCAGGGGGGCATCATCGCGGCGCACATCATACACCAGATGCGCCAGGCGTTTCAGCGTTGGCTGATCCAGCGGGCCATTCAGGGTGATTTCACTGAATTCCGGCACCGGCAGCAAGCTACTGAGCGGCACCTGCTGCGGCTGACCGATAAAGTCACACCAGGCTTCAAACACCTGAGTCGTGCCGCGTGCTTTGCCTTCCAGCGTGTAGCCCGCGATGTGTGGTGTGGCGATGTCGACCTTATCGAGCAGCGCCAGCGAGAGATCCGGCTCCGGCTCCCACACATCCAGCACGACACTGAGATCGTGGCGCATTTTCAGCACCTCCAGCAGCGCGCTGTTGTCCACCACCGGGCCGCGACAGGCGTTAATCAGAATGGTGTTGGGTTTCAGCGCCATCAGCAGCGCCGCATCCGCCAGATGCCAGCTTTTATAGGGACCGTCTTTAAACAGCGGGGTATGGAACGTCAGAATATCAGCCTGCTCTGTCACGGCTTCCAGCGACAGGAAATCCCCCTCGTCACCGCGATCGGCGCGCGGCGGATCGCACAGCAGGGTTTTGATGCCCCAGGCTTCCAGCCGCTTTTGCAGCCGCCCGCCAACATTACCGACGCCGACAATGCCGACCGTGCGGTCACGCAGCGTAAAACCATCGCGTTCTGCCAGCAGCAGCAGCGCAGAGAAAACATATTCCACCACCGCAATGGCGTTGCAGCCAGGTGCGGCAGAGAACGCAATGCCCGCCTGCTGCAGCCAGTGTTCGTCGATATGATCGGTGCCCGCCGTAGCGGTTCCGACAAATTTCACCGGTTTTCCTGCCAGCAGCGCCTCATTCACCTGGGTGACTGAGCGCACCATCAGGCCATCGGCATCGGCGAGTTCAGTCACCGGTAGTGGACGTCCCGGCACCGCGACCACGTCGCCAGTCCGGCTGAATAACTCGCGGGCATAAGGCATATTTTCATCGACCAGAATTTTCACTGCGGCTTTCCTGTCAGTTACCTATCAGGCGATTATTCTGGCACAAAGCGACGCGTTAGCCTAACCGTGCACGGTAGCGTTCGGGCGTCGTTCCCGCCTGTTGCTGGAACATCACAATCAGCGCCGAGGCGGAACTGTATCCCAGCTCATGGGCGATGCTCTGCACGCTTTCCCCCTGCTCCAGCAGCACGATGGCACGCAGAAACCGCAGCCGCTGCCGCCACTCGCCAAAGGTCATATGAAGCTGCTGCTGGCAGCGCCGCGCCAGCGTCCTTTCGGTCGTAAAGACCCGCGCCGCCCAGCCCGCGAGCGTGGTGTTGTCGCCTGGATGCGCTTCCAACGCATGTAACACCGGCGCGAGAAACTTATCGTCAGAGGTGGGCAGATAGCTTTCCTGCACCTGCGCCAGCTGCAGGCGATCGCGCAGGACCTCGCACAGCCGCCACTGCGCATCCGTTTCCGGTTGCTCGATCTGCTGCTCAGCAAACGCATCCATTATGGCGTGAGCGATCGGATCGACCCGCAGCAGGCAGGCGCGCCGGGGTAAGTCGGCGCATAAAGGGGCTGCCAGATTAAAGGTCCGGAACTGTGCCTGACGATGGTTATAGCTACTGTGAAGCTGACCGGGCGGGACCCAGACCGGAATATCTGCCGGGGTAAGCAATCGTTCACCCTCGACCTGCATCTCCAGTACGTGACTTTTCACCATGATCAGCTGGCCCCAGGCATGGGCATGCGGCAGATATTCTGTACGGGCATTGGCCTGTTCGTCACGCATAAAGTAGCGTAACTGTGGCGCATCCACCGGCGGCTGGTAGGTCACTTTCAGGGTCATTCTGTCCGCTCAACGACTCATTTTGTCCGATATTAACTATCTGGATAAATCCGGACAAGCGTACACTGCGCCTCATTAATGGCGTGTGGAGAGTCAGCATGTTTTTCCTGTATCCGCTCTTTGCGGTAATGATCTGGTCGATCAATTCAATTGTCAGCAAACTCTCGGCCAGTGCAATTGATCCCGCGGCGATCTCATTCTATCGCTGGCTGCTGGCGCTGCTGGTGCTGACGCCCTTTGTACTGCCGGGCGCGTGGCGCGCGCGTCAGGTCATTAAACCGCACCTCTGGCGTCTGGCGATCCTTGGCCTGCTCGGCATGGTGCTCTATCAGAGCCTGGCCTACTACGCGGCTCACAGCGTCAGCGCACTGTTTATGGGCATTATCGGCGCCCTGATCCCGCTGCTTACCGTGCTGCTGAGCGTGGTGATTCTGCGGATTGCGCCGACGCTCGGTATCCTGCTGGGAAGCATCATCTCCTTTGGCGGCCTGGTGTGGCTGGTCAGTGAGGGCAACGTGATGCAGCTGCTGAATCATGGAATGGGCAAAGGGGAGCTGATGATGCTGGCCGCCTCCACCTCTTACGCACTGTATGGCGTTCTGACCAAACGCTGGGGGCTGCCACTGCCGATCTGGCAAAGCCTCTATGTGCAGATTTTATTCGGCGTGCTGCTGTTACTGCCCGGCTTTTTACTGGCACCCGACGTCGCGCTCAACCGGCACAATCTGCCACTGGTCGCGTTTGCCGGACTGTTCGCCTCCATCATCGCTCCCTTTTTGTGGATCCACGGTGTGCAGCGTCTGGGAGCCAGCACCACCAGCATCTTTATGAATCTGACCCCGGTATTTACCGCGGTGATTGCGGTGCTGTTTTTGCATGAGCAACTGCACAGTTACCACTGGATTGGTGGCGGCCTGACGCTGGCCGGGGTCATTCTGGCGCAACGGTTACGTACACCGTTATCCCGTCGCAAAGCGGTCAGCCTGCGACAGAGGTAAACAGAACGGTTACCCGCAGCCCCCCGAGCTGCGGGCTGCGATCCAGCTGCATCGTGGCGCCATGCCAGGCACAAATATCCTGAACCAGCGCCAGACCAATACCCGCTCCAGGCTGCATGCCCACATTGTCCAGCCGCTGAAAAGGCTGCAGCGCTTTAGCCTGGCTGGCATCCTCAATGCCCGGACCGCTATCCTCAATTTCCAGTTTTCCTGCTGTCACACGCGCCGTCACCACGCCATTGTGAGGCGTATATTTAATCGCGTTATCCAGCAGGTTGGCGCATAACTCCCCCAGCAGCACCCCGTCACCCACCACCTGATGACACTCTTCGCCCTCATAACCGAGGTCAATCAACCGGGTTCGCGCCGCCGGGTAGCGGCTGAAACAGGCTTCACGCACAATGGCTGCCAGATCGACGCGCGCCATCGGCTTATCTTCACCATGCCGCGCCTTGATGCGGGCCAGCTGTAGCAGACGATCGGTGAGTAAAATGGTCTCATCCAGCGTATGGCGCATGCCGAGCAGGCTCTCCTGCCACTGTTCCGGACGATCGCTGCTGAGTGCCACGCTGACCTGGGTTTTCAGAATGGTCAGCGGGGTACGAAGCTGGTGTGCCGCGTCGGCGCTGAAGCGATCCTGACGTGCCAGCAGCCCGCGCAGACGTTCCAGGTAACGGTTAAACGCGATGATTAACGGCTGAAGCTCTGACCAGGGTAACGATGGCAGTGGCGTTAATTCCCCCCCGTCACGCTGTAAGACAATACGTGACAGTCGGCGCAGGGGCCGTAATACCCTGCGCAGCATCAGACTGGCCAGCAGGAGCGTCATCAGGACCAGCCCGCTCTGACTGATTAGTGCGGTGCGCATCAGTCCGCTGGCGAACTCCTGACGAGAATTAATCGTCTCAGCCACCAGGACCAGCGCCATCCCTTCGACACCCGCCTCGCTCACCGGTTGCCAGAGTGCCGCAACGCGAATGCGATGCTGGTGATAGCGGCCATCATAAAAGTGCACCAGCGCCGGATAGGCGGTCGACATTTTACTGGCGGGCGGAATCGGCGGCAGATCGTCGTAACCGGAAAGGGTTTTTCCCTGTGGAGAAATCACCTGATAAAACAGCTGATCATTCATATTGCGTTCAAAGCTGTCGAGCACCACCCAGGGAACATCCACCTCCAGATGTTGCTGGCGTACCACCAGCCGTTCTGCCACGGTACGCGCCGAGGCCAGCAGTGAGCGGTCGTATGCCTGGTTGGCTGCCGCCAGCCCGCTCTGATAATGGGTATACACCGACAGCGCCCACAGCAATAACAGTGGCAGACCCAGCCACGCCAGCAACTCGCCGCGCAGCGAGTGAATCAGCCGCACGACAGCGTTTCCAGGCTGTAGCCCAGTCCGCGCAGCGTCACAATAGCCACGTCGCTGCCCGCCAGTTTTTTACGCACCCGATGTACATACAATTCAATGCTCTCCGGGCTGGCCTCATCCGCCAGGGTAAAAGTCTGTTCATAAAGATGCTGGCGGGAAACCGGCCGGCCGTGACGTTGCATCAGAGTGGTGAGGATACTTGATTCGCGCGGCGTCAGCGCCAGCGGCCGTTCTGCCAGCAGAAAATAACCTTCGCCATCCAGCACCAGCTGGCCCAGTGACTGACTTTGCGCGGCCTGGCTCTGACTACGCCGCAACAGCGCCCGTAATCGCGCTTCCAGTTCATCCAGTTCAAACGGCTTGGTCAGGTAATCATCCGCCCCGAGATTGAGGCCGCGCACCCGATCATCCAGCGCACTGCGCGCCGTTAATAGCAACACGGGCACACCCTGTCCTCGCCGCCGCAACCGCGTCAGCACTTCCAGTCCATCAATGCGTGGCAGCGAAACGTCCAGCACGACCAGCGCATAGGCTTCACATTGCAACGCGTGATCGGCGGCGATCCCATCCGCAACCCAGTCAACGGCGAACCCCTTTTGGGTCAGCGCTTTTTGCAGCCAGCGTGCCAGCTCAACCGTATCTTCCACCAGTAAGAGACGCATATCACATCCTGTCATTAAATCCGGGCAGTGAAAGGTAAATGAAAGGTAACTGTTTTAACAATTCAGTAACGCCGATATTACGGCTGTAATCACACTCTGGAAGAATGAATGGAGCGCACGATGAAAAAAATAATCCATACCGCCCTTACCTCTGCTTTGCTGGCTCTGATGATGCCTGCTGCGAATGCCGCTGAAGGCCCTGGCCGTACCGAATGTATTGCTCCAGCCAAACCGGGCGGCGGATTCGATCTTACCTGTAAGCTGTTGCAGGTCTCGCTGCAGGAAACGAAACAAATTGAAACCCCGATGCGCGTGACCTATATGCCAGGCGGCGTGGGTGCGGTGGCCTATAACGCCATCATTGCCCAGCGTCCGGCGGAAGCGGGCACGGTGGTCGCCTTTTCTGGCGGATCGCTGCTGAATCTGTCGCAGGGCAAATTTGGCCGCTATTCGGTCGACGATGTGAAGTGGCTGGCAGCGGTGGGCACTGATTACGGCATGGTCGCCGTACGAGAAGATGCGCCGTGGAAAACCCTGGGCGAACTGATGGCAGCAATGAAAGAAGATCCGACCAAAGTGGTTGTCGGTGCCGGTGCCTCAATCGGCAGTCAGGACTGGATGAAAACGGCCTTGCTGGCGCGCGAAGCGGGCATCGATCCCCGCAAGATGCGTTATGTCGCCTTTGAAGGCGGTGGTGAACCGGTAACGGCCCTGCTCGGCAATCACATTCAGGTTGTCTCCGGCGACATGAGTGAGATGGTGCCACACCTGCAGGGTGGAAAAATGCGGGTGCTGGCGGTGATGTCCGATCAGCGTCTTCCCGGTCCGTTGGCTAAGGTCCCCACTGCCAAAGAACAAGGTTTTAACATTGTCTGGCCTGTCATTCGCGGCTACTACCTCGGTCCCAAAGTCAGCGATGCCGATTATCAATGGTGGGAGCAGGCGTTTAAAAAGATGGTGGATACCCCGGAGTTTAAAAAGCAACGTGATATGCGTGGTCTGTTCGAATTTAACCTGTTCGGACAGGAACTCGATAGCTACGTGAAAAAGCAGGTGGCGGATTATCGTGAGAAAGCGAAATCCTTTGGCCTGGCCAAATAAGCGGAGCGCATCATGAGCGATCGTATTTTTGCTGGCCTGTGGCTGGCGCTGTGTCTCGGCGGCATGGTGGTAGCCTGGCAAATTCAGAGCGAATACAGCTACGAACCGGTGGGTCCCCGGCCTTTCCCGATGGCGGTCCTTGGCCTGATGGCCGTCTGTGCCCTGCTGATGCTGTTTCGTAAACCCGACACCATTCACTGGCCATCCCCCAGCACGCTGAAACGTCTGGTGGCGCTGGCGACGATGATGCTGCTCTATGGCTGGCTGTTTGAAACGCTGGGCTTTGCCATCAGTACAACACTGCTGACATTTGGCATTGGCTTGCTGTTTGGTGCGCGCTGGTGGGCAGCGGCCCTGTCCGGCGTGGTAATGGGCACCACACTTTTTTATGCCTTTGATCGTCTGCTGGAAGTGACCCTTCCGGTCGGCAGCTGGCTGAGTTAAGGAGAGCATCATGGATACCTGGTCCTTTTTAATGCAGGGCTTTGCCGTCGCCATGACGCCAGAGAATCTGCTGATTGCCCTGATTGGCTGTTTTATCGGTACTATCGTCGGCTTGCTGCCGGGGCTGGGGCCGATTAACGGTGTGGCGATTCTGATGCCGCTGGCCTTTGCCTTGCACTTACCGGCAGAGTCGGCGCTGATTCTGCTGGCAACGGTTTATATCGGCTGTGAATATGGCGGGCGAATCTCCTCGATTCTGCTTAACGTGCCAGGTGATGCCGGGGCGATCATGACCGCGCTGGATGGTTATCCGATGGCACAGCAGGGCAAGGCGGGTGTTGCCCTGTCTATTTCAGCCGTCAGTTCATTTATCGGTTCGACCATCGCTATCCTTGGCATTATTCTGTTCGCTCCGCTGCTGGCCAGCTGGTCGCTGGCGTTTGGCCCGGCGGAATATTTTGCGCTGATGGTATTCGCCATCGCCTGTCTTGGCAGCATGATGAGCCACAATCCCCTGAAGTCATTCCTCGCGGCGCTGATAGGTCTTAGCATGGCCACGGTGGGCGTCGATGCCAATACCGGGGTGTACCGCTTTACCTTTGACAGCGTTCACCTTTCCGATGGTATTCAGTTTGTGGTGGTGGTGATTGGTCTGTTCTCAGTCAGTGAAATTCTGCTCATGCTGGAGTCCACCCATACCGGACAGAAAGCGGTCCGCGCCAGCGGTCGCATGATGTTCAATATGAAAGAAGCCTCCATGGCAACTGGCGCAACGCTGCGATCCTCGTTTATCGGTTTCTTCGTGGGTGTGTTACCGGGCGCAGGCGCAACCATCGCCAGTGCCATCGCCTACATGACTGAGAAAAAGATCAGCGGCAGCGATCAGTTCGGTAAAGGTGATATTCGCGGTGTAGCTGCGCCGGAAGCGGCGAACAACGCCTCTGCCTGCGGCTCGTTTATCCCGATGCTGACGCTGGGTATTCCCGGCTCAGGGACGACGGCGGTGATGGTCGGTGCCTTAACGCTCTATAACATCACGCCTGGACCGGCGATGTTTGTTGAACAGCCGGATATTGTCTGGGGATTGATTGCCGCATTGCTGATTGGCAACGTGATGCTGTTGATCATGAATATCCCGATGATTAACGTCTTCGCCCGCATGTTAACCATTCCATTGTGGTTTCTGGTACCGGCTATCGCCGCCATCTCGGCCGTGGGTGTTTACGCGGTACACAGCACCACCTTCGATCTGCTGTTGATGGTCGGGCTGGGGATCTTCGGCTATATCCTGCGTAAAATGGATTTTCCGATGTCGCCGTTAATTCTGGGGTTTGTGCTGGGTGAAATGCTGGAGCAGAACCTCCGTCGTGCGCTGTCGATCAGCAACGGGAACATGGTGATTCTGTGGGAAAGTCTGATCTGTAAAATCCTGCTGGTGCTGGCGATTGGCGTCCTGCTGGTGCCGCCGGTCTGGAAGCGCTGGCGTCGTCATCAACTGAAGCGGACAGAGGCATAATTCTCCTGCCGAAACGCGTACGCCCCCGTGGGATTTCCCGGGGGCTTTTGCTATCATGGCCTATTCTTTTTCCGGCGCACCCCACGCTGTTCTGTTTTCCCAAGGAATCCGCCATGCAACCTCTCAGCGGCCCCGGTGCGCCGGTCGATCGTTCATCTGTCAATCCACAAACCGGCGTCACGCGCCAGGGTTCTGTGGCCGGTGAACAGCCGCTTTCTCCTGCGCAGCGCACGACGTTAGAACGTCTGATCGTGCGCATTTCGTCGCTCAGCAATCTTAAGGCACCTGAATTGTGGGCGGGCGTCCGTCATGAAGTAGGCGTAAAAAGTGAAGCGGAGCTGCAGTCGCGCCATTTTCCGGCAGCAGAACAGTATCTGAATAATCGCCTCACGCAGACGCAGAACGGACATGCGACACGCCAGCTGATGACCCAGCTCACCGATTTGCTGCCAAAAGGCAATAACCGACAGGCCGTCAGTGATTTCATCCGTCAGCAGTTTGGTCAGACCGTACTGAGCGCGCTGAGCCAGGATCAGCTGCGCCAGGTGCTGACAATGCTGCAGAACGGGCAAATGACGATTCCTCAGCCGCAGCAGATCCGCGTCAGTGACCGCACGCTGTTGCCTGCCGAGCACCATACGCTGAATCAGCAGGTGGTCCGCCTTGCCGCGGCTACCGGCGAGTCCACTGGTAAGCTCTGGACGGCTGCGCTGAAACTGGTGAATCTGACCAGCGGCGATCCGATCCCGTCGCGCCACTTCCCGCTGCTGACCCAGTATCTCCAGGTGCGGCAGACGCTGAGTCAGCACAGCGCTCCGACGCTCCATTTGCTCGAAGCCTCGCTGAAACAGCCGCTTGATCAGCAGGAGCGGCAGCAGCTGGAGGATTACAGTCAGCAGCGTTTCCAGGCTACACCCCAGACGGTGCTGACGGTGACTCAGACCCAGGATCTGCTGAACTTCCTGTTCAGCCGTCGCGCTGATCGGGCAGAAAAAATTCTCGAGCAGCCGCTGGCGCCCAGCGAGATCAGACCGCAGCCGATCTGGTCGCCGTTTGTCGCGTCACTGCCGCCTGCAGTTCAGCCTCTGGCACAGCGTCCCCTGTTGGGTTTCTTTGTCGTTCTGGTTGCCATCACCCTGATACTTTGGCTGGTACTCTGAGTTAACAGCCACAGGATGCTTTGGGCGCGGCGAGGGGCCATTCGCCCGGTGCATCACCCCAGGTCAACGGATGACCGTCACGTTTCCAGAAATCCAGCCCGCCAATTAATTCCTTCACCTGAAACCCCAGCGATGCCAGCTTCAGGGCCGCTTTCGTCGAGCCGTTACAGCCAATGCCGTCACAATAAATGACATACACTTTGCTGCGGTCAAGCCGGGCCGTCGTGATGGCGTCCATCCCGCGATGTGGAAAGTTTAAGTTGCTGCGGCTACTGCAGCGGGAAAGTTAATACCGAGGGATAAATGCGGTAACGCAGATGGGCTGTAAAAACAAAAAGGGCCGGCAAGCCGGCCCTTCAGAGTGCTGACGTAATGATTACGCCTGATATTTACGCATGGTCAGCGTGGCATTGGTGCCGCCAAAACCAAAGCTGTTAGACATCACGGTGGTCAGCTCTTTTTCCATCGGCGCAGTGACGATGTTCATACCGGTTGCGGCAGCGTCCAGCGAGGTGATGTTGATGCTTGGCGCGATAAAGCCATGCTCCAGCATCAGCAGCGAGTAAATCGCTTCCTGCACACCCGCGGCACCCAGCGAGTGGCCGGTCATCGCTTTGGTAGCTGAGATGTGTGGCGTGTTATCGCCAAACACTTCACGAATCGCACCCAGCTCTTTCACATCGCCCACCGGGGTAGAGGTTCCGTGGCTGTTCAGATAGTCGATAGGTGTATCGACACCGTGCATTGCCATCTTCATGCAGCGCACTGCACCTTCCCCTGATGGTGCGACCATGTCTGCACCGTCTGAAGTTGCACCGTAACCGACGATTTCGGCATAGATGTGCGCACCACGTGCCAGCGCATGTTCCAGCTCTTCAACTACCACCATGCCACCGCCACCCGCGATAACAAAACCGTCGCGCTCATTGTCATAAGTGCGGGACGCTTTTTCTGGTGTGTCGTTGTAACGGGTAGAGAGCGCGCCCATGGCGTCGAACTCACAGGCCATTTCCCAGCACAGCTCTTCGCCGCCGCCCGCAAAAACGATATCCTGCTTGCCGAGCTGAATCTGCTCAACGGCATTACCGATACAGTGCGCCGAGGTGGCACAGGCAGAGCTAATCGAGTAGTTTACGCCATGAATTTTGAACGGCGTGGCGAGGCAGGCAGAAACACCCGAAGCCATCGCTTTGGTGACCACGTAAGGACCAACCGCTTTCAGGCCGCGTGGGCTGCGCATTGCATCAGCACCAAACACCTGGAAACGTGGAGAACCGCCGCCTGAACCTGCAATCAGACCCACACGTGGGTTGCTCTGATACATTTCATTGGTGAGGCCGGAATCTTTAATCGCTTCTTCCATGGAAAGATAAGCATAGATGGACGCATCACTCATAAAACGCACAACTTTGCGATCGATGAGGCCGGTGGTATCTAATTTAACGTTACCCCAGACGTGACTACGCATGCCGGAATCTTTCATCTCTTCAGAAAAGGTGATGCCAGAGCGTCCTTCACGCAGAGATGACAGCACCTCCTGCTGGTTATTACCAATACTGGAAACGATCCCTAAGCCAGTAATCACAGCACGTTTCATTCAATCTTCCTCATCCACTTCTTCTTAATTGGCATGCACTCTAGCGTACACTTGTACGCCGAACAAGTCCGATCTGCTATTTCCTTTTGTAAATTTGCGTCATGTCACGTGGGTCGCTAGAATCGCGCCACTGCCTGAAAAACGAGCCTTTACCGTGAAATTAACACCGGTTGAACATGCGCAGCTAAACTGGAATGAACAGGGTACACCTGTTTCCCGAGCGTTTGGCGACGTCTATTTCTCTAATGACAATGGTCTGGAAGAGACACGCTATGTCTTCCTTGGCGGCAACGGTTTTCCCCAGCGTTTTGCCGGGCATCCGCGCGATCTGCTGATTGTGGCGGAAAGCGGTTTTGGCACCGGCCTCAATTTTCTGACGTTGTGGCAGGCATTCGATGCATTTCAGCGCGAACAGCCCGATGCCACTTTAAAACGTCTGCATTTCATCAGCTTTGAGAAATTTCCGTTAACTCGTGACGACCTGGCGGCAGCGCAGCAGCACTGGCCTGAACTGGCCCCCTGGGCCGAAGCACTGCAGGCGCAATGGCCCGCTGCCCTGCCCGGCTGTCAGCGACTGCTGTTTGACGGCGGTCGCATCACGCTCGACCTGTGGCTGGGCGATATTAACCTGCTGATGGGACAGCTTGATGACAGCCTGAATCGTCAGGTGGATGCCTGGTTCCTGGATGGTTTTGCGCCCTCGAAGAACCCGGACATGTGGACGCCAGAGCTGTTCGGCATGATGGCAAAACTGGCGCGCCCGCAGGGAACTTTCGCGACCTTTACTGCCGCAGGTATTGTCCGGCGCGGCCTGCAACAGGCGGGCTTTGCGGTCATCCGCCGCAAAGGATTTGGCCCGAAGCGCGAAATGTTATGCGGGCCGTTGCAGGATGCGCCGCCGTTACCCGGCACGCAGCCCTGGTATCATCGACAATCTGCACAGCAGCGCGACATTGCCGTGATTGGTGGCGGTGTTGCCAGTGCCACGCTGGCGCTGGCGCTGCTGCGCCGCGGCTGGCGGGTCACGCTTTACTGCGCCGATGACGCGCCCGCCCGGGGCGCGTCCGGCAATCGTCAGGGAGCGCTCTATCCGCTGCTCAACCAGCATGATCCGGCACTTGCCACCTTTTTCCCGGCGGCCTTTAGCTTTGCCCGACGACTCTACGATCAGTTAACCGTAACCTATGAGCATCACTGGAGCGGTGTGCTGCAGCTGGGCTGGGATGAGAAAAGCCGTAAGAAGATTGATCAGATGCTGGCGATGGGCCTGCCTGAATCTATCGCCCATGGCGTCGATACGATAGAGGCTGAGAGGCTGGCGAATGTCGAACACGGCTGCGGCGGCATTTTCTACCCGCAGGGGGGCTGGCTCTCACCGGCCGAGCTGACTACTGCGATGCTGACGCATGCCGAAACCCAGGGATTGCGTATCCACTGGCTGCACCGCGTAAGCGAGCTGTCCCGGGATGATGATCTCTGGACGCTGACGTTCAGCGATCGTCCGGCAGTCCGTCATGCAACGGTGGTACTGGCAAATGGCCATGCGATTGCCGACTTTGCGCAGAGCGCCCCGCTGCCAACCTATCCGGTGGCTGGTCAGGTGAGCCATGTTCCCTCGACACCGGGCCTCGACGCACTGCAAACCGTACTCTGTTACGACGGCTATCTGACGCCAGTCAGCCCGCAGTCTGGCACCCACTGCATTGGCGCCAGCTATCATCGTGGCGATACTGCAACCGCTTATCGGGAGGACGACCAGCAGGAGAACCGCAGCCGCCTGGTGCAGTGTCTGCCTGACAGCCCGTGGGCAGAGTCGGTAGATGTCAGCGACGGTGAAGCAAGAATGGGTGTGCGCTGCGCCACGCGGGATCATCTGCCGATGGTCGGCAGCGTGCCACATTATAACGCTACGCTTATGCAGTACGCCGATTTACCGGCTGAGCGGCTCGCAGGTCATGATATCCCGGACGCACCTGATCTTGCGGGTCTGTATCTGTTTGGGGCGCTGGGATCGCGCGGCCTGTGCAGTGCACCGCTGGCGGCCGAAGTTCTGGCAGCCCAACTGACGGGCGAACCGCAGCCTCTGGATGCCAGTACACTGGCAGCGCTCAATCCGAATCGTTACTGGGTGAGGAAATTACTGAAGGGAAAAGCGGTTTAGCGGATGCTGAGGGCGGCACGCCGCCCTGTAGCGTTATGCGGAGAGCTGGCGTGCCTGAACAAACAGGTTATCCCACATCCCGACCACTAATGCCTGATCGCGCGGTGAGAGTTCCCCGGCAGCAATGGCATTCTGCAGGCTGCGGGAGACCTGAATCTGCAGCGCTTCTGGCGTATGTTCGCCCAGTTGCTCCACTTCAGCGACCGCCAGGGTCAGATGTCCGCGCAGATAACCGCTGGCGAACAGTTCATCGTCACTGGCATGCTCGACCATGTCGTCAATCAGGGCCAGAATACGCGCTTCAAATTCTGCGATCATCTCAATTCCTCTTTTAATAATGCCTTCCTGCATCACAGATCGTCCGGCCAGGGAAACTGTGACGCGGTTAAAGAAGGCCTGCCATAAAATTCCGCCAGGGCGGTAATAAAACGCGCGGGACGGTCGGGAATGCCCGACGTCAGATAGCTCATAACCTGAGCATGTACTTTACGCTGGAACGCAATGCGATCCGGCTCACAATCTCCGTCGAGATTGTCACAACTCACGTTGAAGGGAAAGCCTGCCGCCGTACAAAACATCCACTCCAGCGCCTGAGGCTTTACTTCCACCGCTTCAAACTGGCTCTGCGTCAGCGCATCGCGGCCATCCGGACAATACCAGTAGCCAAAATCGACCAGTTTACGGCGGGCTTCACCAGCAATGCACCAGTGAGAGATTTCGTGCAGAGCGCTGGCGTAAAAGCCGTGGGCGAAGACCACGCGGTTCCACGGGGACTCTGCATCAGCAGGAAGATAGATCGGTTCATCATCGCCTTTGATTAGACGGGTCTGAAATTCATCGCTGAAACAGCGATCAAACAGCGTGATCAGCTGTTCATAATGATGAGTCGGGTTCATGACGGTATCACGTTTTAGGTTACGAATGCAGCGTGGCCAGCCAGGCCAGAACGTCGCTGCCGTGGCTATCCCACAGTAATTTAATGCTCATGACGGCAGAGACAATCACCACCATCGGGCGGATCAGTTTCTGTCCGCGGCTCAGCACCAGCCGGGCCCCCAGACGTGCACCGCAGAAAGCGCCGAGCATCATAACAAGGCCAGTTCCCCACACCACTTTGCCGCCAAAAATAAAGAACAGCAGGCTGCCAAGGTTTGAGGTGAAGTTGAGCACCTTGGCATGGGCGGTCGCTTTGGCCAGGTTATAGCCGCAGAGCGTAACGAAAGCCAGCGCATAAAAGGAGCCTGCGCCCGGTCCGAAAAATCCGTCGTAGAATCCCACGGCTCCGCCACCGACCAGCGCATAGGCCAGGCCGTGCAGGCGTCGCGCCTGATCGACTTCACCCAGGCGCGGCATCAGCAGGAACCACAAGCCAATAGCGATTAAAAACAGCGGCAGCATCTGGCGCAGGAAATCCGCCTGCAGGCGCTGAATCAGTATCGCGCCCAGCACCGATCCCAGCAGCGTCATGGCGATGTTGAGCCACTGCTCATTCAGGTTGACCGCACCACGCCGGACAAAGTAGAGACTGGCGGAAAACGATCCGCCTACCGATTGCAGTTTATTCGTCGCCAGCGCCTGAGCCGGAGAGAGGCCCGCAGCCAGCAACGAAGGTACCGTAAGTAATCCCCCGCCACCCGCGATTGAATCAATGAAACCGGCGAGCATGGCGATTGAAAACAGCAGCCCGACCAGCAGCGGGCTGACCACAAACCAATCCATGGGATCCCTTACAGTAAATGTTTATCCAGCAGGGCCTGACAGGCAGGCGGTAACGGCGGTGGTTCACGTTTCACCGGCGCGCCAGAACCCGGTTGTTTCGGCAGGAACCAGCTCTGCAGTTCGGCGCCACAGCCATCGCCCGGAGGCGGTGCGGGCTGATCTTCACAACCGATACTGCCGGCCGGGCAGCGCAGCCGCACATGCATATGGGCACGATGAGCAAACCACGGGCGGACTTTACGCAGCCAGTCACGATCGTTGCCCGCATCGGCACAAAGCTGCTTTTTAATCGCCGGATTGACGAAGATGCGCGTCACATCGTCATCTTTCGCCGCCAGTTTGATCAGGCTGTCGATTTCCGGCTGCCAGTGGCGCGCAATAACATTTTTATCGCCCGGCCCGACCAGATCAAGCGGCTGCGGCTTCAGCAACTTCTGCGCACTCCAGCGGGTTTTTGGCAGTTGCAGCCAGATATCCACATCCAGTCCGGTCTGATGACTGGCGTGACCGCTGCTGAAACGCCCGCCAGCTGCCATGCCCATGTCACCAATCAGCACGTTACCCAGTTGCAGATTATGCACCTGGGTGCTGAGCCGCTGAATAAACTGAATCAGATCGGGATGGCCAAAGTAACGCCGCTGATCCTGACGCATCACCTGATAGTAAGGTGAATTCAGCGGCAGCGACTGCGCGCCAACGATACAGCCGTTGGCAAACCCACCGATGGACTGCGGTGTGCCGCTAATCGGCTGCTGAATATTCTGCCACGGCGTCGCCGCAAGGCTGGAGGCGCTGATCAGCAGCGCACTCAGGGTAAGGAGAAGCGCCTTCATCCCATCACCAGCGCGGCACGGAGCTGTTAACGTCACCGTTCTGCGCCCGCTGGCGCAGCAGATGATCCATCAGGACGATCGCCATCATCGCCTCCGCGATCGGCACGGCACGGATCCCCACGCAGGGATCGTGGCGACCTTTAGTGATCATCTCCACTTCTTCGCCGTCGCGGGTAATGGTTTTGCCCGGCACGGTGATGCTGGAGGTCGGTTTCATCGCCACATTGGCGCTGATGGTCTGGCCGCTGCTGATGCCGCCCAGAATACCGCCCGCGTGGTTGCTCTGGAAACCATCGTGGCGGATCTCGTCACGGTGCTGGCTACCACGCTGGTTAACCACCGCAAAGCCGTCACCGATTTCAACGCCTTTCACGGCATTAATGCTCATCAGCGCGTGCGCCAGATCGGCATCCAGTCGATCGAAGACCGGCTCGCCCAAGCCTGGCGGCACGTTCTCAGCCATGACAGTGACTTTAGCCCCAATGGAGTCGCCCTCTTTTTTCAGGCCGCGCATCAGCTCATCCAGCGCTTCGAGCTTGTCAGCATCCGGGCAGAAAAATGGGTTCTCTTCTACGATGCTCCAGTCTTTCAGCTCGCAGGCGATATCACCAATCTGTGACAGATAGCCGCGCACGACAACCCCATGTTTCATTTGCAGATATTTCTTGGCAATGGCACCGGCTGCCACGCGCATCGCGGTCTCGCGCGCCGACGAGCGGCCACCGCCACGGTAGTCGCGCTGACCATATTTCTGCTCATAGGTGTAATCAGCATGGCCCGGACGGAACAGATCTTTGATCGCGCCGTAATCCTGCGATCGCTGATCGGTGTTCTCAATCAGCAGACCAATCGAGGTACCGGTGGTCACCCCCTCAAACACACCGGACAAAATTTTCACCTGATCCGGCTCGCGGCGCTGGGTGGTATAGCGCGATGTGCCTGGACGACGGCGATCGAGATCATGCTGAATATCGGCTTCGGTCAGCGGGATACCTGGTGGTACGCCGTCAACGATGCAGCCCAGCGCAAGACCGTGGGACTCGCCAAAGGTGGTTACTCGAAAAAATTGCCCGATGCTGTTTCCGGCCATGCTGTTTCCTTCTCAGGGTTTGGCGGGCGATGCTTCGCCCCACTTTTAGTCTTTATAAAAAGAGAAATGGTGTTGTGCGTCGACAATCTGCTGGCGCGTCAGCGTAAAGACGCCGTCACCGCCGTTGTCGAATTCCAGCCAGGTAAAGGGCACATCGGGATACTGCTCGATCATGTGCACCATGCTGTTGCCCACTTCGCAGACCAGGACGCCCTGCTCGCTGAGATAATCCGGTGCACAGGCCAGAATACGGCGCACCAGCTTCAGGCCATCGCTGCCTGCCGCCAGACCCAGCTCAGGTTCGTGGCGATATTCGTTTGGCAGATCATCCATGTCTTCCGCATCAACATACGGCGGATTCGTGACGATCAGATCGTATTTCAGCTGTGGCAGTTCGCGGAACAGGTCAGCACGAATCGGCGTCACCTGATGAATCAATCCATGCTCTTCAATGTTTTGCTCGGCGACGGCCAGCGCACCGGTGGAAATATCCACGGCGTCCACTTCCGCTTCCGGGAAGGCATAGGCGCAGGCAATCGCGATGCAGCCGCTGCCGGTACACATATCAAGGATATGACGGGGCGGCGTGCTGACCAGACCGGCAAAGCGGTTCTCAATCAGTTCGCCAATCGGTGAGCGTGGTACCAGCACGCGCTCATCCACAAAGAATTCGTGGCCGCAGAACCAGGCTTTATTGGTCAGATAGGCGACCGGAATGCGCTCGTTGACGCGACGGATAACGCGCTCAACGATCAGCAGACGTTCGCTGGCGGTCAGACGCGCACTGCGCATATCTTCCGGAATATCCAGCGGCAGCCAGAGTGACGGCAGGACCAGTTGAACGGCTTCGTCCCAGGGATTATCTGTGCCATGTCCGTACCAGATTCCGGCAGCGGAAAAGCGGCTGACCGCCCAGCGCAGCATGTCCTGAATGGTGTGCAGTTCATTCACTGCCTCATCGACGAAAATTTTGTCCACGTAGCCCTCCGCAGGCCTTTTGCTAAATCGGCCAGTAGTGTGCCATGAAGCCGGGGAGAATTCAGCGCAGCGAGGTGAAAAAGCTGACATTTAATGACACTTAACGGTAAGGTAGCGGCTCTGCTGTGTGACAGCCTTTTCTGATATGACTGACCTGCCATGAGTAAAAAAACGCCACTAAGCCCGGATGATCAAGCGCTATTTCGCCAGTTAATGACGGGAACGCGGCAGTTAAAACAGGACACCTTTGTCCACAAAGCGCCGGTGAAAACCCGCCAGATCCCGGTAAAGCGTCTGCTTTCAGAGCAGGCGGATAATAGTCACTACTTTTCGGATGAGTTTCAGCCGCTGCTCTCAACCGAAGGCGCTACCCGTTACGTACGCGCCGATGTCAGCCACTTTGAGCTGAAAAAATTGCGTCGTGGCGACTATACGCCGGAGATTTTCCTCGATCTGCACGGTTTAACGCAGCAGCAGGCCAAGCAGGAACTGGGGGCATTGATCGCCGCCTGCCGCCGTGAACATCTGTTCTGCGCCAGCGTTATGACCGGTCATGGAAAGCATATCCTGAAACAGCAGACGCCGCTGTGGCTGGCCCAGCATCCGTGGGTGATGGCTTTTCATCAGGCACCAAAGATGTTTGGCGGTGACGCCGCGCTGCTAGTTTTGATTGAGATTGAGGAGTGGCAACCGCCTGAGTTGCCTTAGGAGAGGGGCCGGAATAATCGGCCCACAGATGTCAGATTGCTTTAGCCAGTTTTTTGGGACTGACCTGCCACAGCAGTTTACCGGCACTTGCCGCGGGATCGAATTCCACGCAGGCAATAGCGGAAGTGGCAAACATTGGCGGTGCTTCCTGCGGGCACAGTTCCGAGACTAAATACCCCACCAACGGCAGATGTGAGATCACCAGAGCCGATTTCACGCCTTCATTCGCCAGGGCCTGCAGATAGCACCCCACCATTTCAGCATCGCCGCCCGGCGTTAACTCCGGCAGAACGTCCTGGCCTTCCGGCAGGGGAAAAGCTTCACGCACGGTTGCCAGCGTTTGCTGCGCGCGTAAATAGGGACTCACCAGAACTCGCTCAATGTCCGGCGTCTGACTGTTAAGCCAGTTGGCCATCTGACGTGATTCATTACAGCCACATAAGGTCAAAGGCCTGACTGAATCACTGGCTGCTTCCAGAGCCGCATCGCCGTGACGCATGATAAAAACTTGCATAAAGCACCGCTGTTGTTTGTCGACATCGCCCGACGCGTAGCGCCTGACTCTTCACTCTGCGAATGAACGCTGTGTTTTACCCTAATGGCTTCAGTATAGTCAACCGGTTGTTTATTAAATAAGCACTTCTCAGAATCATGCTGCGCCGCACACTCTGGCAGCCTTTTTCTAAGCCGCTGAATCGGATTGGTTATTCCATTTTCAGCAGAAATGTAAAATTTCGTCTATTTTTTGGCCGCCTCAATCAGCGCTTCACAGGGAGCAAAACGTTCCCCATGTTGCTGCGTAAGCCGGGTTAATCTGTTGACGACGTCTGCCGCCCCCAGTTTGTCGATGTAGTGGAACGGACCGCCCAAAAATGGCGGAAAACCGATGCCAAACACCGCACCGATATCGCCATCGCGCGCGCAGCGAATCACCTGCTCATCAAGACAGCGGGCCGCCTCATTCAGCATCATCATTACGCAGCGTTCAGCAATCTGCGCTTCACTCTGCCTGGCCTGCGGCGTGATCCTCAGCAATGTGTACAACGAAGCGTCAGGTTTTTTACGCTGCCAGCGCGGCTGGTCATAGCGATAAAAGCCTTTGCTGTTTTTACGCCCCTTGCGGCCATCTTTCAGTACCGCATCAAAAGCGGCTGGCGCGGCAAAGCGTTCGCCATAGGCCTGATGGAGTATGGGACTGATTTTGCTGCCGACGTCAATGCCGACCTCATCCAGCAGCTGAATCGGGCCGACCGGAAAACCAAACTTCACCAGCGCCCGATCAATATGGTCAATTGGCTCGCCCTCAAGCAGGCAACGCATCGCTTCATTTATATAGGGCGTCAGAATGCGGTTAACATAGAAACCCGGCTTGTCCGCCACCACAATCGGGGTTTTGCCCTGGTTGCGCGCCAGCGCCACAGTCGTCACCACCGTTGCGGTGGAGGTGTTCATATGGGGGATCACTTCCACCAGCGGCATTTTATCGACCGGACTGAAATAGTGCAGGCCGATGACGTTTTCCGGACGCTGCGCTTTGGCGGCGATCTCTTCAATCGGCAATGAAGAGGTGTTCGAGGCAAACAGCGTGTGCGGCTGACAGTGTGCCTCCACTTCGCTGACCATCTGCTGCTTTAGCGTTAAGTCTTCGAATACGGCTTCAATCACAACGTCGCGCTGTGAAAAGCCCTGATAATCCGTCCCGCCTGTGATACGTGCCATCTGCTGCTGCCGCTGTGCCGGCGTCAGCTGACGTCGTCTGACTTTTTTACTCAGCAGTTCCCAGCTGCTTTTGAGCGCATGGTTTACCCCTTCCAGGCTGATATCCTTGATGCGCACCGGCAAGCCCGCGTTGATTGCGGTGACGCTGGCGATGCCGCCGCCCATCAGGCCACCGCCGAGAATAGCGACGCTCTTAATTGTGGCGGGTTCCGCTTCACCGCCCCGCTCCTTTTTCATCGCTGTAGTGGCGAAAAAGATCCCGCGTAGCGCAACCGATTCTGGCGTCATCGCCAGTTCACCGAAGGCACGCGCTTCAGCGTCGTGTCCGGCCCGGCTTCCCTGTTCCAGACCAGTGCGCACCACCTCAATAATGCGATTTGCTGCCGGATAGTTACCCTGTGTTTTGGCGGCTGTCTGACGGGTCGCCAGCGCAAACAGTGCCTGACGACCCACCGGACCGTGCAGCAGACGATCGCGCAGCGGCAGCGTTCTTCCACTGACCTTGCCCTTTTTCACCCGGGCGATGGCGGTCTCCAGAAGAATCGCCTGCGGCACCGCGTCATCCACTACACCCAGCTTACGTGCCTGTTTAGCCCGCAGCGTTTTGCCGGTCAGAATCAGCGGCAGCGCCTGCTGCACACCGATTAAGCGTGGCAGCCGCTGAGTGCCGCCAGAGCCTGGCAGCAAGCCGAGCTGCACCTCCGGCAATCCCAGCCGGGTTTTCTCATCCAGCGAGCAGATACGTGCATCACAGGCCAGCGCCAGCTCCAGCCCGCCACCCAGACAGGCACCGTGGATAGCCGCAACCACCGGGAAAGGCAGCGCATCGATCGCAGCCATCACTTCCTGACCCTGCTTTGCCAGCGCTTCGGCTTCCTGCGCACTCTGACAGCGATCGATCATACTGATGTCCGCGCCAGCGATGAAGTTGTCCGGTTTGCCGGAGATCAACACCAGGCCCGCCAGCTGCGGGTCGCGCCGCGCCTCCGCAATAATGTCGGTGATCTGCGCAGCAAATTCCGCTTTCAGGGTGTTCATCTTCTCGCCAGGGACATCGATCGTAATGATGCCGACGTGATCCAGTCGCATCTTCAGATGAAACGCATTTTGCTCCATTATTCGGCCTCCAGAATCATTGCCGCACCCAGACCACCTGCTGCGCAGGCGGTGACCAGTCCTAACCCGCCACCGCGACGGCGTAATTCATTTAGCGTCTGGGTGATCATGCGCGCGCCCGTGGCGGCAAAAGGATGACCATAGGCGATTGAACCGCCCAGCACGTTAAAGCGCTCTTCATTCACTTCGCCCAGCGCATGCGGACGATTCAGCACCTCGCGGGCAAAGCGCTCGTCGCGAAACATGTGCAGATTGCTCAGCGTCTGGGCGGCAAACGCTTCATGCATATCGATCAACGTCAGATCGGCCAGGGTTACGCCAGCGCGATCCAGTGCCAGCGGTGAAGCATACGCCGGGCCCAGCAGCATATCCTGTTGCACCCCAATCGCGGTAAAGGCATAGCTGCGCAGATAACCCAGCGGTCTGATACCCAGTTCACGAGCGCGGCCTTCGCGCATCAGAATCACGGCAGCCGCGCCGTCGGTAAGTGGCGTACTGTTGGCCGCAGTGACACTACCGTGCTGGCGATCAAACGCCGGACGCAGTCGGGCGTAATCCTCCGCTTTGGCGTCTATGCGAACGTTATTGTCCTGATCGATAGCGGTTTTCCACGGCGGCACAAAGGCTGCAATCACTTCCTGATTCAGTACGCCGGATTGCCAGGCTCTGGCGGCATGTTGATGGGAGCGCAGCGCCAGCGCATCCTGTGCCTCACGGGTGATGCCGTGACTCTTGGCCATCTGCTCTGCCGTATCGCCCATGCGCAGGCCGGTCGAATACTCCGCCACTGCGGGTGGCACTGGCAGCAGATCGCGCGGGCGCAGACGTCGCAGGATGTGCAGTTTCTGCCCAAAGCTGCGGGCTTTGTTGAGATCCACCAGCGCGCGAGCCAGCGTTTTACTGACGCCGATTGGCAGCACTGAAGAGGAGTCCGCGCCGCCGGCCATGCCCGCAGAGATGGTGCCCGCCATCAGACTTTCTGCCACATTCGCTACCGCCTGAAAACTGGTGGCGCAGGCACGGCTGACGCTGTAAGCGTCGGTGTTCACACTCAGTCCGCTGCTTAATACAATTTCACGCGCAATGTTCGGTGCTTCCGGCATCTGCACGACCTGACCAAAGACCAGTTGCTCGATCACCTCAGCGGGAAGTTCACTGCGCGCCATTAATTCGCTGACCACCATACGTCCCAGCTCAATGGCGGGAATGCCATGAAAGCCGGTCGCCTGGCGCAAGAAAGGGGTGCGTAACCCGTGGGTTATTGCGATGCGTTCACCATCACGCGTCAGCAGCGGCTGCGCTTTGCTCATTGTTCTCACCTGTGGCTGGGACTGTGGCATCATTGCCTGAAGAGGTCTGACCTGATCAGTGTTAACCACAAGCGGGTGAGCCGCCAATATCGGAAGGGAAAAAGTGCGAAGGGAAACACGAAAATGAAAAACGCCGCATTAACGCAGCGCTTTGGGACTTAACGCAAACCGAGCTGAAAAATCATGGTTTCAGCCTGGCAGCTGAAGGTGAAATCGATATCCAGCTGTACACCCTGATTCACTTCGCTGAAGCGCGATTCAATCAGGCAAGGTTCTGACTCAACCTCACGCGCGCGCTGGGTGAGTTGCGCTAATTTAGTTTCAGCATCCGCACGCTGAACAAACCACTCCGACCAGCTTGCGGTGCAATCGGTGTTATCCATTACTGTGCCCACATCAACACAACAACAGGCTGCGGTTTCGGTCGCACTGCATTTTTTAATGGCATCAGTCATTTCATTCTCCTGACCAGTAATCTGGCGGGTTACGCGATTTTATCGTCGAAATTTTACCTGCTCGCTGAAAAATGCGCCACGCGCATGGCGCTAAGTGACGAATATCACAATAAAAATTGATCCAGAACAAACTGGAATCGGTATGCTGTGCAGAATCGGGGCTGTTTTGTTAAGCAGATCGAATTTTAAGCGATCAACCCTGAAATATTTTAAAAACAATATTGCAACATGCACACAGGTCGGACCTATACTCTCCGCACTGGTCTGATATGTGCGCTTTACATCAGTCCCTACAATCCGCCGTCCTTTGTTACGCGACGTTATAGCGTTAAATAATAATTCACATGAGGTTGTGGTCATGAACCATAAAAACCTGTTTGCAAAGTCAGCCGTGGCGGCTGCAGTGGCGCTTGTCTCTTCACACGTTTACGCAGCTGGATTTCAGTTAAATGAATTCTCAACGATTGGTTTAGGTCGCGCATATTCAGGCGAAGGGGCAATGGGTGATACGGCGGCGTCAGCCAGCCGTAACCCGGCCACGATGGCGTTAATGGATCGCCCGGAATTTTCACTCGGGGCAGTGTATATTGCGCCGGATGTCAACATCAGTGGTCGCAGTCCCAGTGGCCGCAGTCTGGATGCCAATAATATTGCCCCGAATCAGTGGGTCCCCAATATTCATTACGTTCAGCCTATCAACGATCAGTGGTGGATTGGGGCGTCCGCAACGTCAAATTACGGCTTAGCAACAGAGTTTAATAATGGTTATACCGCAGGCGGCTATGGCGGTAAAACCGACCTGATGACCGGCAATTTAAATCTCAGTACCGCCTACCGCTTTAATGAACATTTTAGTGTGGGTGTCGGTTTTGATGCCGTTTATGCCAAAGCCAAGATTGAACGCTATGCGGGTGAGTCAGGTGCAAGGCTGGGGGTTCCGGCTGATACCCAGGTGGCTCATCTGAAAGGTGATGAATGGGGCTACGGCTGGAATGCTGGCATCCTGTATGAAGTGGATGAAAATAACCGCTTCGGCTTTACCTATCGTTCAGAAGTGAAAGTCGATTTCGATGGCGATTACAAAAGTAATCTCTCCTCCCGGCTGAATGCGGTGAATAATCCGCAAGTGTCAGGCGTACCTTTTGGCACCAACGGCACTACCGTTCCGGGCGCGTTAACTCTGAATCTGCCAGAGATGTGGGAAGTGTCGGGCTGGCATAAAGTGGCACCGCAGTGGGCGGTTCACTACAGCATGGCGTACACCAGCTGGAGCCAGTTCCAGGAGCTGAAAGCCACCGGTTCAAACGGCCAGACGCTGTTCTATAAAGATGAAAGCTTCCACGATGCATACCGCATCGCGCTGGGCACCACCTATTCCTACGACAAGAACTGGACGTTCCGTACCGGTATTGCGTTTGATGACAGCCCGGTGCCGGCTGATAAGCGTTCAATCT
This sequence comes from Pantoea sp. WMus005, assembly GCF_013415305.1. Lineage (GTDB taxonomy): Bacteria > Pseudomonadota > Gammaproteobacteria > Enterobacterales > Enterobacteriaceae > Pantoea > Pantoea rara. The sequence goes on along the minus strand of NZ_JACBXU010000001.1, from coordinate 282,749 downwards.
CTATTCCTGACCAGGATCGTTTATGGCTGAGTGCCGGTACCTCTTATGCCTTTAACGATGATGCTTCGGTCGATTTAGGTGTTTCTTATATGCATGGTCAGAAAGTAACGGTGAAAGAAGGTCCTTATACCTTTACCTCTGAAGGCAAAGCCTGGCTCTACGGCGCGAACTTTAACTACAAGTTCTGACTGGCGAGCAGGATCAAAAAGGGCGACTCAAGTGAGTCGCCCTTTTTCGTGGCTGCGTATCGCTGGCTGGCTCAGAGAGCATGCATTTACTGCGCGTCGATATCTTTCAGGTCATCCTGAATCGCGGCGGCGTTAGGATTGTCTTCCGGCTTGAGCTTACCGCCGCGCGCCAGGAAGTCGTGACGCTGGAAGTAGGCATTACGGATAAAGGCGTACGGATCGCTCTGCTGTTTCAGGATCGCATCGGAATCCAGCAGCTGCGCGCGGGTCTCGATGCCTTCAAGCGTCCACTTACCGATCGACATCGGCCAGGTCAGCCAGCCGAGGATGGGATAGAGGGTATCAACGTAGTCGCCGCCATCCTGACGCACCGTGAAGCTGCCGTAAGCGGGCAGTTCAACATAAGGGCCATAGCCAACGCCGTAATGGCCCAGCGTCGTCCCGAAACGGTGCGGTTCTTCACGCGCCAGTTCCGGATTCGCTTTACCAGCAACGTCAATGAAACCGCCCAGACCCAGCACGCTGTTCAGGAAGAAACGGGTGAAGTGAATACCCGCGTCACGTCCGTCACCGACCAGGATGGCATTGACCATGCTGGCAGGCTCTTCCAGGTTGCCGAGGAAATTGCTCAGGCCGGTGCGGGCCGGGACCGGCACATAATCACGCCAGGCCACAGCGACCGGACGCAATACATACGGATCCAGCACGTTATAGTTAAAGTTAAACATCGTGCGGTTAAAGCCTTCGAACGGATCGCTGCGCTGAGCAGGATCGCTATTCGCCGGCTTTGAACTGGCACAACCCACCAGAAGGACGCTGGCCACAGCCAGGCTGGTCAGGCGATAATTCATTCCAATCTCCCTGTGCGGATGAAAAAGGTCTACCCATCGTTCAGGTCACAGCCCGGTGTCGAACCGGCTTACCCGATGAGCATAGCTGACTTTGTGCCAGAGGCAGGAGGCAATGGCACGCATCATTATTAACGTTATCAATTTTTACGTTCAGGGAAGCTGCTTATTGATCTCTACCGCGATTGACTGATGCCCATCCCAGGGCGTTACGGCGCTCAGCCCCAGCCAGTCACCCGGCTGCGGATTGGCGCTGCCATCGCGGGAGATTCGCACCCGAACCTCCACCTGATGCTGCGCCGAAAGCAGACGATCCGGCATCATGGCGTTACTGTCATCCAGCGTCAGCGACAGCGGGAAGTGGCTAAGCGGCATCCGCTTAACCGCCACCGGCACGGGTGAATTTCCGTCAGAAACCGAAATATACAACACTCCGTCCGGCGGTAACATTTTTTCTGCCTTTGGTGTCAGCGTCACGGTCAGTGCCAGCTGACGACTCTGCTGCCCTGCCTCACTTTTTGCCTTTTCAATGCTGCGGGCGATCATCGCGTGCCGCTTATCATCGGCAGGCAACAGTCTTAAAAGAGTCTGCCATGCGTCGATAGCCTGATCGTATTGCTGCTGGCCATAGGCATTAAATGCCAGCAGGCTCAGCGTCCGCAGATTTTGCGGATCGGCTTTCAGCAATGATTGCAGCAGCAGTGACGCCTGACGGTTATCCTGCGGATCAGGGGATCGCGTCAGGACTTCTGCATAATCCTGCTTCAGCGCCAGATCGTTGGGGGCCAGCTGTAAGGCATGCTCAAACGCCTGGCTGGCGATCTCCGCATTATTCAGCACCATGCCGAGCCGCCCAAGCATCGTCCAGTCGGCCAGATTATCCGGTTCAGTCTGCAACGCGGTACGCAATCCGAGCTGTAAACGTGCCAGCTCTTCCATGCTAAGCGGTTTAGCACCAGGGTCCATCAGTCGGGCACGCAGCTCAGGATACGCCTGCTGCACCTGCATCCAGCCGGTGAATTGCGCCAGTCCTCCGGTTTTCAGATAAGTCCCCAGTGATACCGCAATCAGCACGATCAGGCCTGGCAGCAAAATCCAGCGGCTGCTGCTGTGTGGCTGCATCGTCTGTGCCGGCGGAATATCTGCCAGCAGCGTCTGCTGTAATTCCTGCTCCATCAGCGGTCGCTCAGTGACAACGCCCTGCTCTTCATCCTGGGCCAGCTCCTCTACACGCTGATGGTAGAAACGCTGATTAAGGCGATCGCGATCGCCTGCGCTGGCCTGACGTTGCCGCCATCCCGACGCCAGAAAGAGTGTGCAGGCGGCCAGAAGTAACAGAAAAAGGGTGATCCAAAATGCACTCATTACGGCTTCCTGTCTGACTTCAGTAGCGCATTAAGACGCTGTTGCTCATCTTCATCCAGCTCACTGCGGGTTTTACGCTGACGGCTGCGCAGGATGATTACCACGCCGCCCAGCAGCGCAAACAGCGCCGGGCCAGCCCAAAGAATCACGGTTGAAGGCGTCACCGGTGGCGAGTAGCTGACGAAGTTGCCATAGCGCGCCACCATGTAGTCAACAATCTGCTGGCGACTCTGCCCCTGCTTCATCAGTTGATAGACTTTCAACCGCATGTCGGCGGCAATCATGGCGTTCGAGTCGGCGATGCTGTTGTTCTGGCATTTCGGACAGCGCAGTGAAGCCGTCAGATCGCGGTATTGCTCTTCCTGCGCCACCGAGTCAAATTGCAGCGTGTCGATAGTCGCCCACAGGTTGATGCTGAACAGCAGACCGCAGAGCAGTAACAGCGTTCTCATGATCCCGCCTCCGCACTGTATTTCATCCACAAGGGTTTCACTTCCTGATCCCAGACGCGCGCATTCAAATCGCCCGCGTGGCGATAACGGATAATCCCTTTACCGTCGATCAGGAAGGTTTCCGGCGCGCCATAGACGCCGAGATCCAGGCCCAGCATGCCGTTGCCATCATAAAGGCTCAGCGCGTAGGGGTTGCCCAGTGTGTTCAGCCAGTTCACTGCTTTTTGACGATCGTCTTTGTAGTTAAGCCCGACAACGCGAATGCCCTGCTCCGCCAGCGTATTCAGATACTGATGTTCGGCGCGGCAGGTCGGGCACCAGGTCGCCCAGACGTTCAGCAGTATCGGTTTGCCATCGGTCAGTACGCGCTGGTCGTAGATTTTGCCTGGCTGATCCAGTGCTTCCAGCCGGAACAGCGGCACCGGTTTGCCAATCAGCGCGGATTCGAGACGGGTCGGGTCGTCACCATCGGCATTACGGGTCAGCTGCCACAGCAGCGCCGCCGCCAGCAGCAGAAACAGCATCAGGGGAATAAACAGGATTTTCTTGTTCATGGCCGCGCCTCCGGTTCCGCTTTTTTACGCGAACGGTAGCGGGGGTCACACAGGCAGAAGAGCCCGCCCAGCGCCATCAGCGCGCCGCCAAACCAAATCCAGCGGACAAAAGGTTTGTAGTAAATGCGCACGGCCCAGCCACCATCCTCCAGCTCTTCGCCCAGTGCCGCGTAGAGATCGCGGCTGAAACCGCCATCGATCGCTGCTTCGGTCATCATGGTGCGGGCAGCCGTATAAAAGCGTTTTTCTGCCTGCAGCGTCGCTTCATGTTTGCCGTTGCGGGTCACATCAATAATGCCCATGCCACCGCTGTAATTAGGCCCCTGCAGATTCTGCACGCCGCGGAAAACAAAGTGATAGTGATGAATATCGACGCTATCGCCCGCCTTCATCCTTACATCGCGTTCCACGCTGTACTGCGTGCTGAACGCTATCCCAATCACCGTTACACCCACACCCAGATGGCCCAGCACCATGCCCCAGTGGCTGCGTGACAGGTGACGTAAACCGGCAAAGAACGGATGACGATGGGTGGCGCGCTCATGCAGTTCCAGCAGCGTCAGCACGATAATCCAGAGTGACATCAGCAGGCCAACTACGGTCATTGCTTCAATGCGATCCTGCAGCCACCAGGGAATGATGACGGAACAGGCCAGGGTCACGATCAGCGCCAGCGCAAGCCGTTTTGCCAGCTTCTGCGGCTCATCGCGACGCCAGCGCACCAGCGGACCGATTCCCATCAACAGCGCAAACGGCGCCATCAGCCAGCTGAACATCGTGTTGAAGAACGGCTCGCCCACCGAAATGCTGCCCAGTCCCAGTTGCTTGTGAATCAGCGGCAACAGCGTGCCGAGCAGGACCACCAGCATCGCGGCAATCAGCAGCACGTTATTGCCCAGCAAAAACGATTCGCGCGACCAGGTTTCATTCTGTACCCGGCCACGCACCTGCCCGCCTTTGATGGCGTAGAGCAGCAGCGAGCTGCCGATGACAATCACCAGAAACGCGAGGATGAACATGCCACGCGCCGGATCGGAAGCAAAGGAATGCACCGACACCAGTACCCCGGATCGCACCAGGAACGTCCCCAGCAGGCTCAGCGAAAAGGCGGTAATCGCCAGCAGCACGGTCCATGCCTTAAAGGTGCCACGCTTTTCAGTGACCGCCAGTGAGTGCATCAGGGCGGTACCCGCCAGCCATGGCATAAACGATGCATTTTCAACCGGATCCCAGAACCACCAGCCGCCCCAGCCCAGTTCGTAATAGGCCCACGCAGAGCCAAGTACGATACCGATGGTCAGAAAGACCCAGGCCGCAGTCGTCCAGGGACGTGACCAGCGTGCCCAGGCGGTATCCAGTCGTCCGGCCATCAGTGAGGCAATAGCAAAGGCAAATGCCACTGAAAAACCGACGTAACCCATATAGAGCAGCGGTGGATGGAAGATCAGGCCGATATCCTGCAGCATCGGATTCAGGTCATGGCCGTCTATCGGGAAGTCCGGCAGCGTGCGGCCAAACGGATTAGAGGTCAGCAGGATAAACAGCAGGAAGCCGAGATTGATCATTCCCATCACCGCCAGCACACGGGCCAGCGCATCCTGCGGCATACCGCGACTGAATATCGCCACTGCCAGTGTCCAGGTGCTCAGCAGCAACACCCACAACAGCAACGATCCTTCATGCGCGCCCCAGGTGGCGGCGATGCGATAATAAACCGGCAGCAGACTGTTGGAGTTTGTGACGACATAGGCAACGGTAAAATCGTTACTGATAAAGGCCCAGACCAGCAGCGCAAAAGCCGCCGCAATACAGACAAACAGACCGCTGGCCAGCGGACGCGCCATCGCCATCAGGCGGGCATCCTGGCGCACTGCGCCCCACAGCGGATAGCTGCTCAGCAACAGAGAGAGACCCAGCGCCAGACAGAGCAGAAAGGTACCAATTTCGGGCATCATGATGATTTATTTCCCGCCTGATAAAGCGACTGCGGGCCGGTGTGATTACTCTTCATCGCGTCTTCAATCTCCGGCGGCGTATATTTCTCATCATGTTTTGCCAGCACTTCTTTGGCGATCACCTGATTGCCCGCCGCCAGCACGCCCTGCGCCACGACGCCCTGCCCTTCACGGAACAGGTCTGGCAGGATGCCTTCGAAACTGACGCTGACCACGCCACGCGCATCATAAAGTTTGAACGAGACCGCCAGCGTTTTCGGATCGCGCCGGACACTGCCCGGCATGACCATGCCACCCACGCGCAGCCGCTGTCCCGCTTCAGGCTTCTCGTGCGCCTGACCTTTGCCGTAGAGGATTTCGCCAGGGGTATAGAAGAGATCGATGTTTGAGCGCAGTGCATACATCACCAGCGCGGTGGCCAGGCCGAGGCCGAGCAGAATGGCCACTGCGGCATAGAGGCGGTTGCGTCGACGGGTATTCACACTGTCTCTCCTGCCGCTTCAGCCGCGGCTTTTTTAGATTTCGCCGCCCGGATACGGCGTTCCCGCGCATCGCGCTGGCGGATCTCAGCCAGCAGGCGGCGGCGCAGCAACAGGGTATGCAGCGTCAGGCCGACAAGTGGAAGCAACGTGCAGGTAACCGCAAGCCAGACGTAGAAGGCGTAGCCTCCCATCGCAAAGAAGGCGTGCCAGGAGGAAAAGGCTGGAGTCATGCCTGCTCCCCCCGCTTCGCCACATCAATCGCCCAGGGACGATGGCGTTCGGTTAACAGAATCAGGTTGCGCAACCGCATCAGGGTCAGCGTGACAAACAGCAGCAGATAACCGAGGATTGCCCAGCGCAGCGGCGTGCGCATGACCGGCGCAATCGCCTGCTGGAGAATGCCTGACGAGCCCTGATGGAGGGTGTTCCACCACTGTACTGAAAAGTGAATGATCGGCAGATTGACCACGCCGACCAGAATCAGAATACCCGCGGCCCGGCCTGCGGTGCGGCGGTCATCAAAAGCGTGATAAAGCGCAATCACGCCCATATAGAGGAACAGCAGCACCAGCTCTGACGTGAGTCGGGCATCCCAGATCCACCAGGTACCCCACATCGGCTTGCCCCATGCAGAGCCGGTGACCAGCGCAATAAAGGTAAAGACCGCGCCCACCGGAGCCATGGCGGCAGAGATCAGATCGGCCATTTTCATCTGCCACACCAGGCCGATAAAGGCGGCGATAGCCATCGAAGCATAGATGCCCATCGACCACATCGCGGCGGGTACATGAATGTACATGATGCGGAAACTGTCGCCCTGCTGATAGTCAGCGGGGGCAAAGCCAAATCCCCAGACCCAGCCCAGCAGCAACGCCGCCAGTCCGGCGATGGCGAACCACGGAACCAGTCGCCCCGAAAACTGATAGAGCCGTTCGGGCCTGGCCAGCTGATGTAACGCTTTCCACATATCAAATGCTCACATTAACGATAAAAGAGTGTTGCCGCGTCTTTTACGCGCGGTTACTGCAACGTAATTCTTAGCGCCGCGGCCGTGGCAAACGGCGCGAGCGTAGCGCTGCCCACCAGCATAGCGCCGAGAATTGCCAGATAGCCGCCAATCGGAAGCCCCTGACTGGCCGCCTCCATCGCCGCACTGGCGAAGATCAATACCGGAATAGCCAGCGGTAATACCAGCAGGCTCAGCAGCACGCCGCCGCGCCGTAATCCCACTGTCAGACCCACGCCAATCGCACCGAGGAAACTCAGCGTTGGCGTGCCGAGCAGCAGCGTCAGAGCCATTGCCCGCCAGCCGTTAAAATCCAGCGACAGCAGCAGCGCGGCCAACGGTGACAGGATAATCAGCGGCACACCCGTGACCAGCCAGTGCGCCACCACCTTGCCGATAACTGTCACCGGCAGCGGCGTCGGCAGCAACACCAGCTGCTCCAGCGAGCCATCGCTGAAGTCATCACGAAACAGCCGCTCCAGCGCCAGCAGCGACGCAAGCAGTGCGGCAACCCAGGCAACGCCCGGTGCAATGCGCGCCAGCTGTTGCGGGTCCGGTCCGATACCCAACGGAAACAGGGTAATGACGATCAGGAAAAACCAGAGTGGATTAACGACATCCGCACCGCCGCGAAAGGCGATGCGCAGTTCACGCTGGATGAGGCGAAACAACATCAGTCTGCCTCCACGTCGCCGAGGCGAATTTTACGCACCCGCGCTGCCTCTACAGGCAGATCCTGATGGGTGGTCAGGATCACTGCACCGCCGTTATCGGCATGCCTGACGAATTTCGCCATTAATTTTTCAATGCCCGCTTTGTCGATGGCGGTCAGTGGCTCGTCGAGAATCCAGATGCGGGCCTGGCTAAGCCACAGCCGCGCCAGCGCCACACGACGCTGCTGCCCTGCCGACAACCGGCTGACCGGCACCTCTTCATCGCCAGTGAGATCGACGCTTTCCAGCGCAGAAAAAATCTGCGCATCCCTGCAATCGGGATGGTAAAAGCGCAGATTTTCCAGCGGCGTGAGCACGCCTTTGACACCGGGTTGATGGCCCAGATAGAGCATCGCCTGATGCCAGGCCTCGCGCTGCCGTAGAATCGGTTGATGCTGCCAGCGTATTTCACCCTCTTCCGGACGGCTCAGGCCAGCCAGCAGGCGCAATAACGAGGTCTTACCGGCACCATTGGGGCCTTCAATCTGCACAATGTCACCTGCGGATACGTGAAATGAGAGCCGCTGGAACAGCGACCGTTCGTCGTATGCACAAGTGAGTGTAATGATTTCCAGCATTCAGGGGGGAGTCGCACCAGCTAAAAGTGGCCGGGATATTACCACAATGTTGCTGTGGGCCGAAGTGTGAGCCAGCGCTCAGTTTGGCTGGTGAGGGATTATTCGTGCGGTATCAGCAGTAGTCGGAATAAAAATGCAGTTCCGAAAAACGTTGTTACGCTTATTCGCATCGGCCGTTACATTTCCGACAAATAAAAAACGGCTACGCTTATAACGTTACAGCACTATCACCAGGAGAAAATATGAAGCCTTCATCAGATAATGAACAGGGTCCTAACGACGTAGAGAGCGAAGAGAAGGACAAGGGCACTGACATCGAAGTTGATGAAGAGGCTTTACCCTCCCGCGCTGCTGCAATTCATGAAGAGATTCGCCAGGACGGCGAAAAGGAGCTGGAGCGCGACGGCATGGCGCTGCTCTGGTCAGCTATTGCGGCCGGCTTATCCATGAGCGCCTCGCTGATGGCTAAGGGGATATTCCATGTACATCTGGATGGCGTACCGGGCGCATTCCTGCTGGAAAACCTCGGTTATACCTTTGGTTTTGTTATCGTCATTATGGCGCGCCAGCAACTGTTTACAGAAAACACCGTAACAGCCGTGTTACCGATAATGCACAAACCGACCTGGGGTAATGCGGGTCTGCTGTTACGGTTATGGGGCATTGTGTTGCTGGGTAACCTGATCGGCACGGCACTGGGTGCGCTGGCATTCAATGAGATGCCGATATTTGACGAGGCCACCCGTCAGGCCTTTACCAGCATCAGTATGAAAGTAATGGAAAACACCCCCGGTGAGATGTTTGCCAATGCAGTGATTTCCGGCTGGATTATCGCCACCATGGTCTGGATGTTTCCCTCGGCGGGCGGCGCCAAACTACTGGTGATTGTGATGATGACCTGGCTGGTTGCGCTGGGCGATCTGGCGCATATCGTGGTGGGCTCGGTGGAAGTACTCTATCTGGTGTTTAACGGCAGCATCAGCTGGCATGAATTCTTCTGGCCTTTTGCCCTGCCGACCTTACTGGGCAACATTACTGGCGGCACGCTGATTTTTGCGCTGATCAGCCACGCGCAGATCCGTAATGATATGAGTGAAGCGGCCGTGGCGAAAGCGAAGGCTGATAAGAAGAAGCAGGAGAAACGCCGCCAGCGTGAAGAGAAGGAAGAGGCGGAGTAAACGGCAAAGGCAGACAGAGCAGATGTGACTGCGTTGTCTGCCTTCAGGCATGCTGGCTGAATAGGTAACATTGAGAACCTGGCTGCAGCATGCGGGAAAGCGTCATTTTCAGCGTGAGCGGATTTCAGCGATTCGCCCGCGACAGCAGCGAGCGCAATATCGGGATTGCTGGCAGAATGAGCAAACGCGCGGCAGCCTGGTGAATCTTCAGGACTGTTTCGCTATACTGCACGCCGCTGTCCTCTTAGTTAAATGGATATAACGAGCCCCTCCTAAGGGCTAGTTGCAGGTTCGATTCCTGCAGGGGACGCCAAATGTTAGCCCACCTAAGTATTTCAAAGTCTAGTCAACTCTTTAACTTCAAACACTTACCTCCCGTTAATAGCCCATTGACGTTTACCGCTGTATTTCAAAATCCACTCTGTTTAGTTGGTACATATGTTGGTATGTTAAGTTCGATATTGCAGATACCATCATCTGAGGGTTTTTAGTATGGCGCTCACAGAGTTAAAAGTAAGAAATACAAAGCCTTCTGATAAACCTGTCAAAATGACCGACGGTAATGGTCTGCACCTGTTGATCACCACAAGTGGTTCCAAGTACTGGCGTTTTCAGTATCGCTTCGCTGGTAAACAGAAAATTCTCGCACTGGGAGTTTATCCAGAGGTTTCATTGTCAGAAGCCAGACGAAGAAGAGATGAAGCCCGTCAGCTCGTTGCAAACCATGTAGACCCAAGTGAGAAGCGCAAAGCAGAAAAGATTGAGAGCAAAGGCTTGCTAACATTTGAGCAAGTTGCACAACAATGGCATACCAGTAACAGAACCTGGTCAGACAGTCATAGAACAACTGTTTTGAACAGCCTTGTTTCCCATGTGTTCCCAGTCATCGGCAAACGTAATATCAGCGAGCTAAAAACTCGTGATTTATTGGTTCCTTTGAAAAAAGCAGAAGCTTCAGGACACAATGAATTAGCTTCCCGATTACAACAACGCATTACGGCGGTGATGAGGTATGCCGTTCACAATGCATTGATTGAACAGAATCCTGCAAACGACCTCGCTGGTGCAGTTGTTTCCGCTAAAAGTGTCCATCGCCCTGCCCTTTCTCTGGAACGATTGCCAGAGCTTATGAACCGTTTGGAAGCATATACCTGGTAGTCATACCCGATTTAAGAATAAAAACTAATAAAGCCTTATTGCATAAGTAATACAGCGGCGCCAAAAACTAATTTGGAAAGTATTCTGTTAAGTTTTCATGTTTTTTGATCTTAAAACTTTACAATTTTTAAAATCATGAGATTTAAAATAAATATTCATCTTGCCGTTTTCCCATGGTAAATATCTTCTACCTCATTCCAGTATTCCTCTTGGATAACTTTAGCTTTACTGCGGAGTTCATCTCCCATATGAACTACCAATGCTCCTCTTTCCAACATGTCACCCAGCAAAATTTTTGTTATATCTTCAACCGTTAGCTTGAGAAGATTTATGTCATCTGTCATGAATGAATCTTCATCTGGGAGAAGATCCGGCATTGTTTTCACATAATCGTCTAACATCCCTTTTTGCACACTTAAGCTACAGAGCAATACATGGTTTTCGCCCTTTTCTGTCTCTGTTACAGCAATATTAATTTCATTCTGGGTGATTTTCTTCGATAACTTTCTGAGTAGCCTATTACATTTGATCACTGACAGTATGGTTTCATAGATACAGTTTCGACTATCTTTATTTAACTCGGGTAAAACTTGGAATGGATTGTATTCGCTATCTTCGAGGTAATAGCTTAAACAGGCCACGGCTCTCTTACTCAATGTATTCACAGGTAATAACCTGATAGCTTCAGCATCGAAAATCTTATCGAAGGTTTTTTGACTCACAAGCCTTGAAAGGTTTCCAATTTTCAGGAATTCTTTAATTTCCACATTGTCCTCACTTTGTCGATGTTGTTCGTCTGGAGCCTCACTATGAAGCTGTTCTCGAATTGCTAATGGCGTCAGAAATCCACTGATCGATCTCCGCCTCAATAAAGGCCACAGCTCTCGAACCTAATTTGATAGGTTTAGGGAATCTATTTTCGGAAATCAATCGGTAAATCCATGCTTTCTTGTAACCTGTTTTATGTAGCACTTCAGGTAAGCGGATGAGTCGTGTAGCGCTTGGGGTTGTTGTATTCATAATTGTATCTCCTCGTCTGGTCGATGAGTTGATACTAAGTAGACGGGGACAGGCTTTGAAGGGATGTAGTGGACATTGTTTTCTAAAGGCATTCACGCAGCATATTTATCATGAATCTATTTTTTTTATAACATCTCTTGACTAAAGAGATTCATTGTGAAATTAGCGCAAAAGATATCAATTAAAAATTTATCCAACTCAACGGCTTTTAACCAACCGAAACAGGGCTTAGTCCTAATTTTTGTTGAATTTAAAAAAAAACTCATTAATATACATTAGAATAATTTAATAATAACATTTAGGAAAAAAATGAAGCAATTCATAGATATAGTCAGTATCGACCAACTTAAAGAAATCAATCAATCCTTGAAATCAATTGTAGAGTACAGGAAAAGCGGTTTGAGTTTGAACCATATTGTTGGTTGTCCACTTGACTGTAGCTATTGTGTTAGACACCTTTTTGGAAATTTTGAGCAAAGAGTTCCTAAAGCATTATGTAGTGATGAAATGGCTGTTAGATCTCTTATTAATCATATCTATTTCCAGAAAGATATCACGCCTATTCAGTTGTTTAATAGGGCGACTGATCCTATGCTACCTAAAGTAAAAAAGCATACTCATAATGTATTACATCTTTTAGATAATCTTGGTCTAAAGAACAATGTTATATTAATTACACGCTGGAAAGTAACAGAAGATGATTGCAAAAGATTCAATGAATTAAAAAACATCAAACTAACTATATTTATTACTTATTCAGGAATTGAAGATGAAAAAATAGAACCAGTAAATTCCAAAATTGCTTCAGATTCATTAATTATGTTATTTAAAAACTCAGTCAACTACAAAGTCATTCTTTACTGGAGACCTATTATTCCAGGTCTTAATGACACTGACGAAGATCTGTTAAAAATAAAAAATTTAACCATGCATGCACACGCGGTAGTTTTTAGCGGACTATTTTACAGGGATGAAATTTCTGATTATTATAAGAGGAACAATCTGCCTGAACTATATCAAAAAACAATGCGTAGAAAGATACTACCTGAGTATAGTGAAAAAAAGATTCTAAATTTTTTCCGTTCACATAACTCAGATTCTACTCCGTTTTTTAGAAAAACATCATGTGGAATATCATTTGTCCATAAAAAAGCTGATTATAATGGTCATTTTGGCATTAATGAAATTTGTGATATATGTCCCAAAATGCAAGTTCTTCGCTGCCAGCAAAAATGGCGTAAACCTGATAATGATACTATATTAAATATGTGTAAAGACCTTGGTGCTACTTCTCCCCCCATAATTACTGATAAAGCTATAATTGTTCAAGGTCTTGATGAACAGAAAAGGTATTTTTTACAACATACATTTGAATATCAAGTTCATGACATAGATAAACCCCATTTTTACAAACGTCATGGCAGAGCTGAGACAGGCTGGATCACTAGTGATGAAAAATGAGAAATTAAGTTTACCTCCAGAACCAATACTTTTTGTGGATACAGAGGGTAATGGCCATAGCCCTCCAGATTTAATTGAAATATCAATTCTAAAATCTAATTTAGAGGCTAAGAAAAAAGAAGATATATACAATTGGTTAATCAAACCACCTAACCCTATTAACAGAATAGTAACTAAGATACATGGTTTAAAAAATTCCGATGTAGAAAACTGCCCCGTTTGGGATGAAATAAAAGATGAAGTTCATAGTCATCTCAATGGAGCCTGGCTTATTGCGCATAATGCTAAAGTCGATTATAACATCATCAAAATGCATATCCCTGAGTGGGAACCTGCGGGTATCATTGATACTATGAAACTTGCTAAACATTTTTTGCCGGAAGCTACCAGCTATTCCCTTGAGAATCTAATAAACTTTACAAAATTACACTTTCATAAATCGAAATCTTTTTATAGAGATCAATCGAACTCTTTTCATAGAGCAAGCTATGATGCAAAAGCGACATCCAAATTATTTAGTTATTTACTATCAAAATCAGGTTTTCGAAATTGGAGTGAAGTTTGTGAAGTATGCCAAGTTAATATTTCAAAAAAAATTAAGCCTATACTTCCACAGCAAGGAGAACTTTGGTAATGCAAATAGTGATCGGTATAGCTGGCGCACATTCAACTGGTAAAAGCTCTTTTTGTAAAGCTTTAAGCGATACACTAACAACTATTGGTATAAGAGTTTCGTTGGTTCCATCATTTGGTAAAACAGCATATAATTTGGGAATGCCTTTATTAAAAAAACACGATTACAGTTCAACACTTTGGTTTATTAATAAAACCTCAGAGGAAAGGGAGAAAGCAATGGTTAATTCTGAGGTAATCATTGTTGACCGCCCTGAGTTTGATACACTTGCGTATTGGAACGCAGCAATGGACTTTAGAAAAGAATCTCACATTATCAAGGAAAAAGAAAATATTGAAAAAATCATTATCGAGCATTCACAATGTTATTCATATTTATTTGCAACCAAATTAGATTCGTTAATTCCGCTTGCGCCAGACCGTGACTGCGACCTTGATTTTCGTAAAAGTGTAGATTTTCATTTACATGATTTAAAAACAAGAATGCCTTTTATTTTTTCAACGCTCAAATCTAATCAGCATCAAGAAACAATTTTCAAATTACACAGCGAAATAACTCTAAAATTAGGAAAGTGAATGAATACCTCTTTTTTCGGAAATATAGCAGGTAAAAAAGTTTGTAGGTTAGGTTACGGTGCTATGAGAATTACAGGTCCTGGTATATGGGGTCCACCCTCAAATGAGAGAGAATTAATCAGCTTATTAAGATTAGCTTCAGAGTTAGGAATACACCATTTTGATACTGCTGATGCTTATGGACCTAATGTTTCAGAAGAAATAATTAAGAAAGCCTTTTATCCATATAACGAAAAATTATTGATAGCTACAAAAGGTGGTTTCACAAGAGGTGGGCCTGGAGAATGGCAGGCTAATGGAGATCCAAAATATCTTAGAAAGTGTCTTGAAGGCAGTCTGCTTAGATTAAAACTTGAAGCAATTGATTTATACTATTTGCATCGTATCGATGAGGAAATTCCACTTTATGTCCAGATAAATGAACTGTCTAATATGAAGAAAGAAGGTAAAATAAAGAACATTGGGCTTTCCAAGGTTACCTTACAACAGATTGAAGAGGCTAATAAAATAGAAAAAATTGCAGCCATCCAAAATAAATTCAACAGATTATATCAAACGGAATCACATGAGATAATTAAATGGTGTGAAACTAATAATATTGCTTTTGTACCTTATGCCCCTTTTGGTATTGGAAAGTGCTTAGAAGGAGCCAAGACTAATGATATTTTGTCAAAAAATAGTCAACTGGTTTCTGCTGAAATATCATGGCTACTGAACTACTCTCCAAATCTTTTCCCAATACCAAGTACAACAAATTTGATGCATCTTGAGCAAAATTTAAAATTCATTCAAAATGGTAGTCTTGATTTATGATTTTCATTGCAGCCTGTATTTATAATGACCAGTCTGTAACATTAGGCTTACTTAAATTAGATGCTAAGATTACTTAATAAAACTAAATTTTACAGCATGTTGCCACCAATAAAATCATATGCTTCTTAAATGTAATAAAGTAACATTTATAAGATGCAGGTTTTTGTTTATAAAACTCTCAATATTCTTACAGGTCTCACCTGACAATGCTTTTTCAGCTATTGGACGATCTGTGTCCTTTAGTTGCTCGTCTCCTCGAACTTCATCTGTGAGCTTAGGATAAAGCACTCTGGAAAGGAGAGTGTTTGAAAGAGTGACATCTTTTAACTTAGCCCACATAAGCAGATCCATCATTGGAAGGATACGGTAGTCAGCCAACTTTAGAATTTTTCCCAGCCCGAAAGCCTCTTGCTTCCTGCCTTTGATTCCATACTCTTTCCTCCACACAGGGAGTAGCGCACGAAGCGAGCCTATGATTTCGTCATCAGATGAGCTTTCGAGATCAAAAAAGGTATACACACGGCTTTCGTTTGTTCCCAGAAAAACGGCTCTCATACTTTGAGTAAGTGGCTTCTCACTGACCTCTTTCTTAAGTTGATCACCACCTTTGACAAACGATTCTTGCGAGAACATTTCAAGAGATCTTTTGAGGCTTTCAATATGACCAAAGGTGACTTGTCGTATGTGCGTTTGGCTTTCTGCCAGATGTGTTTTGAGGTCAATTGTTTTACTGAATAGAGGTTTACCTGCAAGGATCTGGTCAAAATAAATATCCCCTTCTCCAAAAAACTCAATTGAGGCCAGAATGTTCTTTCTGACCTGTAACTCCTTATGTAAACCTTTCAAAGTGCAAGACTCAACATCAACATAGTTGTCGTAGTCAAACCAAGCCTGTAGCTCTTTGTAGATCTGAACCGTATCCATACCGAGGCCTTACCTTTGTGTTTTTATAGCTCAATGTAGAAGTCAGCTCATCACCTTAAACCAGCTCTCCAATCAACAAGCTGTGAAACAGTAACAACGGCCGATAAAATTGAGTATAATTAAGACGCTTTTTTCAGTGCCTCACAACAGTTTTTAAGGTTATTTTTGAGTGTTGGTATCTATGATGGTATAAAATGTTTAACTTCAGTAAAAACCTTTTAAATCAGTAAATTAACTACTAGTTCGATTTCTGCAGGGGACGCCAGGCTCACACTATACTGAACCCGCCCAGTCAATTAAAATCCTTTACAATCAACAAGAATTTATTCACAACGGCTATATTCTTCGCCCTTTATCTGCTCAATAACTCACAAACATTTTAAAACACGCACTATCTTGTTCAGATAAATCAATGAACATCAGTCAATGAATTGTGAGCATTACCTGTCAGATCTGGATTACGGGCGGCAGACGTACCCCTCTAATATCTTTTTTATTTTAACGCATGCTGTTTTATTTCTGCATAGCGGGCAATCAGTTGCTTCAGATGCATCTCCAGTTGAACTGTGGCAGCAGCGGGTAAAGGTTCGCCTGATGGCTTTTGTGACAATATCCGTAATTGCTCTTCAGCAGGGATTGATTGATTAAAAGACTGCATAGCCGTAAAAACCACTGACTTCAGCTCACTGACCGTTATGTACTTACCTTTCTGCTCATCCAGTCCGTTCAGCCGGTCACTCAGCTTTTGTAACGTGGTCATTCCCAGATACCAGCCATTAAGCTGTTCTGCTGGTAATGCGGCTGCATTAAGCTGTTGCTGCCACTGTTGTAACAGGGACTTTGCCTGCTCCGGCCACAATGCCTGAACCTGTTCGATGAGTTTTCTGCCGTATGCAATATCCCAGTCAGGAGGCAATTTCTCCAGCCGGGCGAGCTGCTGCTGTGTCTGGGCGATAAGGTTCTGCGGTAACGGAGTATGCTGACGCAATATATTCAGCTGTTCAGGCGTAATAGGTGGAGGAAATGGCATCAGTGAGGCTGTAAGTTGGGTCTGTAGCGGGTCAGGCTGGTGAAAATGCTGCCAGCCCCACATTGCCGCAACGTTTCCCACCAACATGGTACACATGCCAGCAGCGAAGGATTTCCACTTTTTAACCGGAGCAGGCTTTGTCAACAGCACTTCCACATTTGGCTGCGGTTCCGGTTGCGCAACGTAAACCCACTTCACTGCACTCTCTGGCGTATCTTCATCCGGTTCACCAGCAAAGTCTCTCGTGGATGCTGTCGCATCATTCATCACGGTGGCAGGCAACACAATACCTGGCTGAATGGCCGACCCGGTACGGGTAATGCCATCGCTGTTTTCCAGCCGGACAGCACTGCTGTACATCAGGGTACGCAACGTATCGAGCTGGCTGAGATGTTTTAGCTCCAGGCGCTGCAATACCTCTCCCAGACCTGTAAGCAGTTGCTCCGCACGGTACAACTGGCTAAGGTCACTGTAATTCAGCGGGAGCGAACGCATCCGTTGATGCAGGCGCTGGCTCAGACTGCTGAGGATTTCCATGCGGGCATGGACTAGCTGAGGCCACAGCGCCCCCCACTGATGGCTTACCAGGGCCTCAAGTATCGTCAGCCCTTCATTGAGCCCGAATAAGCCGGCCAGCTGCGTACGCGCAAACGTATACCAGGCCGCCGTTTGCAGTTCCACACCGTTCTGCTCAAACAGTGAGAGGCAGAGTTTTTCGACATAATGCCAGTTCACATCCGGGCGAGCCGGATGTGTCAGCTTACTCAGCTCACCACGCAAGGCGGCATAATCCGGAAGCGCCCTGGGGTCGCCACCGGTTTTAATTTTTCGCGGGTTGATGTCATTCATGACCAGTCGTCCATTTGGCGTATAAGGAACTATTGAAGGTTATCGTTTAGCAGCTTCGCTTTCTGCATATTCAAGGAGACAGGTACTGTAATATCCGCAGCTATGGCAGAAGCGTTAGGATCAAACTAAAAATGTACTTTCATCAAAACACTGCCAGGGCGAGATAATGTACATGGGGGAGTAAAGATCCAGTTGTTCGTGGTACCTGACCGCATGAACAAACGTCCCAGTGACGTCACATTCCCTCCATCATGAAAGGTCACCTCCATGCATCCGGTCATGCCCTGGCCGTACAAAAATACCGGCACAAACTTTACGGCCCGGTTGTCGACACGCAGGACGATACCGGAAATATCAAAAGCCCCGCCCTCCACCAGCAGGTCCGTGACGGATGCCGTGAACGCCTCCACACTTAGTCCGGTATCCACCAGCCACATGTCCATCTGTTCCTGAAGCTGCGTTATTCGCAGGCGAAAGTCTGCAATATCGGCCTGAGTCTTGCTGGCAAACGAGACCGGGGCAGACTGTCTGGCCTGCAGTTTTTTGAGGAACTGTGATTTTACTGACAGGGTGTTATCTGGCCTTACAGACGGGTTGTTGTGTCAAGATACTGTTGTTGCTTAAGATGTCGCAGGAGAACACGCCCTTCCGGCATAAACTCGGTTCCATAGCGCACGAAGCCAATGCCCTTCAGCTCAGCATCAATGGCGTAGCGCAGTTCACCGGGAACGTTCTGCTCCAGCAGAACGACCGCTATTTTTTTTAGGCGGGGCTCATATTTCAGCAGCACCTCAGACAGGGTCCCCATCAGCTCATGGGCGGTACCCGGCATCCCCTGTAAAATTTTGGTCATATCCGGCAGGCCGTAATCAGGAAGATGCGCCAGCGTCCCGGCGCGGCAGTTGAGAATGCGCTGCATGTTGTCGAGCACTGAGAGGATGACCTGGTTTTGTTCATTGACCTGTTGCAGAGGAAGCCCGCCGGTAAAATGGCCGGTGAGCATTTCATACAGCGACGGCGTGTGATGTCCCTGGGGCATTAGTCATCCTTCAATGGTTGCAGCGTCAGATGGTTATTCCCGGCTTCCAGAATACGCGGCTTATCCGGATCCAGGTCGTCACGCTGGATAACCAGCTTCCAGGTGTTGTTGACCATATCCGGATGGCGGAACAGTCCTACTACGGCCACGAACTGCGCATCGGTTTCCATCGGCATATCCAGGTTCGCATCACCGCCCGGTTTCACCACCACATCGCGCGTCGCCAGCAGGTCGTCTTTCAGAATAGTGTCGCCATCTTTAAGGAGCTGCTGATAAACCGTTTTGTCGAAGGTTTTGCGGTCTTTGAGCTGGTAGACACGAACCATAACGGATTCGGATAACGCGTTGCTTTCACGGGCATCCGTGTTCAGGGCTTCGCGGGCCGTGAAGTCCAGGTGCAGCAACTTTATCTTCTTGTAGAAAATGGCTGTGTAGGCCGATTTGGTGCCATCAGAGATATCCTGCGTTACGCCACAGCCGGTCAGGCTGAGTGCCAGAAGGCAGCATGTGGATTTAATCAAACTTGTACGTAACACATCGGTTTCCTTGTTGTGGTGTGGCGGGCTCCAGCCCCATGTAATAACCCAGTTCTGTGGTAAAGGTTTGCGGAATATCGTCCGCCAGCTCCCCTTCTTCTGCGCCCAGCACGCCATTCATGCCGAGCCAGAACGGGCCTTCGCCCAGAGGCGGCGCGGCCAGCAGACGGATACTGGTGGTCAGGGTGATTTTTGCCTTAAAGCGCCAGCCCAGATAGACCCGCAGCATCACCAGAAAATCCTGGTACAGCAGACCGTCCGGTTTCCAGCCCTGCGACTCTTTTTCATCTTCTGTCGAGAGTGCAATCAGCAGCTGACTGTTGGCATCCATCGCTTCCTCACCGAGCAGCGTGTTGCCGTCCAGCAGAAAATCCTCATCGCCGTAAAAGCCCAGCGGCTGGATGATTTCTACTGGGCGCAGACAGTACGGACTGACCTGTACCCGGGTATGCGGCGCCAGCAAACTGACTAGTGCCTGCATCCCCTGCTGGGTTTTTCCGGGCTGCTGTAACACACCAAGCAGTGCCAGAAATCGCGAGACCGGAGTGGCGATATTTTTCGCCGTTCCGGGAATGCCGAGTCCTACCAGGCCCAGCAGCGACTGTGAAATACTGTCAGTCCCGCCGGGCTCGAAGCTTGCCGGGTAAGAGTATTTACGCCAGATGCGGTAAAACTGCGTCAGAATGCGGTGGCTGAAGATATCGAGAAAACTCTGCAGCGCCTCGTGCCCTTCCGTGCGCAGCGTGATGTCATCGAGATAGGCTGTCGGTAATGGTGAATCGACGCCGTACATGCCCATAAAAGTGGTGCGAACAACCGGCGATTTACGGTCGTCATCCTCGTCGTATTCGACGGCCTTCAGCTCACTGGCCGGAAAGCCCATTCCCGGATGCGGGGCAAAACGCACCGGGTCATCAGCCGGATGGCTGGTTGAACCCATCAGCGGTCTGCCTGGATTGCGTTTCTCCAGTAGCTGGCAGAAGCGGTAAAAGTTAATGCGGTGCAGGTCGGCTTCCAGCCGCGGGGTCAGCCGGGAATGCGGCGATTGTGCTTCTCTTCCCATTCCAGGCGCTCTCCGGCTGGTTGCAAGATGATAATCAGGCGATTAAACAGGTAGATATCGGTATAGAGGGCAAAGAAGCGGCTCAGCATTTCACCAAACAGACAGATGTCGCCGCGCCCGGCAAAGCCATGGCTGTCGAGCGTCACCTCAATCTGTACGCCACGGACCAGATAGCCCTGCTCAAAGCGCTCGGTTTCTCTGTGTTTAACCTCAATGATGGCTTCGAGGCGACGGCGGTTTATCTCGCTGTTAGTCCACTCATACAGCGCCAGCGTCCCACGCAGCACTTCCGCGTTATCCATCATCGAAAGAAAACTGCTGCCAAGATGGCTCAGCACACGCCAGTGAAAACGATCCTGGGCTGGCGGATAACAGGGCAGCGTTGGGGCACAGAGATTACGCACGGTAATACTGGCGGAGGTGGTTTTCATTACCGTATCGAGAACGGTGCTCTGCAGGGCGCGGCGCGGCAACTGCCCGTTGGTCCCGGTCAGCGCCAGCGACAGGCTTTCGTCTTCCGGCACGGTGTGATTATCAAACGCTTCGCCGCCGAGGATAAGCCAGGTGTTATGCAACCCTGAAGGACCGCGCCGTACGCGGGTGTGATAATAATATTCCGGTGCTTCATGGCGCATCATGCCGCCTCTGTGCCGGAAGCTTGAGAACGGCACGTAGGTATGCTGGCTCGATGGCACCACCGAATCCACCGCGTAGATCTCGGTATGACCATCCTGCACGCGCATCGGGCGCAGCATGTATTCCGTCTGCAGCGAGTTGAGCGTTAGCGGATCAGATTCAAGCGGGAACAGATTAATCACCGACACGCAGTTCAGCCGCAAATGTTTTTCCGTAAAGCTGAAGTCATGCTCCCAGCGTTCGGCCAGCACGACGTCGACTTCAAACCAGGGAAGCTCAGCCGGGAAAGCCACGGTATCCAGACTCCGCAGCCCGGTGAACATGAATTTCTCACGGAACGTGAAGTACTCCAGCAGCAGCTGGTAGCCGCTGAAAATGCTGTTTCCCGCCGGCCACAGCGCATCGTCGTCACCGAACCCAAGCGCAGTAAAGTGACCATCAAATGGTCTTCTGTCCACATCTCCGGGAAGACGCAACCACATCCGGGCCACGTTCATAGTAAAGGCTTCGTGCATGGCACAGGCTAGCGGTGCGTCAGCATTGAGATAGAGAGGAAGATAGCTGAGATCAATGCGGCTCCAGTCCGCCAGTTTGCTACAACTGAAACGCAGCGTCACGACGGAGCGGCCATCCGGATCGGTGGCCAGACTCGCCCGCGCAAGCGACAGCGGCTGGAGGCTTATTTCTTTTGTTGTGGTATAGCGGCAGCGCGTGCCCTTCTCACCAATGGGTCGGGAATGGACCTCGAAGCCTTTTGCTATCCGCATCGGCTCCTTCATTTCACGCCAGTCGGGAGAAAACTCGACCACGGATAGCGATGGGATGGTGCGCAGATAATGCGGCCACAGCAGGCTGACCAGCCCTTCGGTCAGTTCCGGCAGATCGTCGTCCAGCTTCTCGCGAAGACGCCCCATCAGGAACGCAAAGCCTTCGAACAGGCGTTCGACATACGGGTCACGGGCGCCCGCTTTATCAAGATTGAGCATCGCCGCCTGCTCGGGGTGAGCACGGGCAAATTCTTCACCTGCTTCAAGCAGGTAGCGCATTTCGGCGTCGTAATAACGCAGGGTTAAGTCGTCCATAGTAGTTTCTGTTTAGTTAATTACTGCATGATGAGCGATGAAGGGAATTCCAAAAATCGACAGGCGACTTCAAATAGAAAAGGTCGCTCATCAATATGGTTTACAGGAAAATCTTTCTTTTACATAACGAGTGGCTGTACCTGGCGTCCAACCCGATGGAATGCCATTGCAGCGTACATATCCTCTGCTAATCAGCTCTTTTGGATAGAGGATGGAGTACAACAAACCTGGTACAACGATAGTAATGCAACACCATTTTAAATAAACGACATAGTAATCAATCTTCCTGAAAGCAAACTCTTTGCCCTTGAAGAGGGCCAGAATAAAATAGACCAGTGGGAATATCATTACAAAAGGCAACGCAACCAAAGCAACGGTTAACCATGAAAAAAACAATCTCATCACCAACGCTGAAATATTCTTTAAATATACTTCCCTCAAGATAAAAACTCAGAGAGCACAACCCAGGAATGATAATGATAGCGAAAAATGCGCGGACTCTATCTTTCATGTTGCAAACCCGAACTGAAACATAATTTTTTATCTACTACATATTTACTTGCTGTTCCTGGTGTCCATCCAGAGGGTACTCCCGAGCAAAGAGTATAACCTTTGCTTTTTAGTGCTGATAAATAACCAAACGACATTGCACATGATAATGCAAAAGTAAACACACACATAAGCTTAAAAAGCGGCATAATTCCATTAATTTTTTTTAGTGCATATTTCTCCCCATGTCGAAGTGAGAGGAAAAACCAGTATAAGGGAAATGCAAACATTATCGGTATCGATATAAGACTTAATGATATCCACGAAAAAACAATCTCTTCAGGGAATTCCAGATAATCAGAGATTTCGCTCAACCAAAAGCAAAATGACACAATAGAAACAACCAACAATATAACAACTGAAAAAACAGTCTTGGCTTTTTTATTCATATATTAGTATGTCCTTTTGGTAATATCACCAATCGAACCTCTCAAATATCCTCTAATCTCTGATTCTATAATTTGCTTTCCTTTTATTAACATTTTCCCTGCAAGCATAGAACCTAAGTCCCAAAAACCATCTTCCATTTCTCTAGCTTTTTCAGCAAATTCTTGTTGAGCCGCATCAATGTACTCAACTACTTTGTCTGTCACACCAAATTTCTGGTCCAGCTTATTTAAACCCCAGGCAGCAAAAAATCCAACGCCAATGACGATTACAAGGTTAAATGCAATCAACGGGGTCACTACGACACTTCCAACGACAAATGTGACTACTGATACAATGCCGATTTTCACTACATCAGTAGCCAGAGATCCTATGAATTCCGCTAAAGACCTCTCATCGTTCAAAATGAAATCAATAGTCCTGTAAGCGGCTGCGACATAAGAAGAGTAAGCAGCATCACATCCTGATTAGTTTGCCTTAGCATAGCCCTCAAATTACCATCTGGTAAATCATGAGTATTCCGTAAAACTGGATAATCAGGTACAAAGCCAGTCGGCTTTTGCTTACCGGTCAGATAACCCGGCAATTCTGGCGAAGTTTGCACAGGTGCTGCAAAGCCTGCTGCTGATTCTGTTGTAGATGCTCCACTGCTCTCCTCATACGTATCATCCAGCATCGACGGAATAAATTTTGCTTTGCAGGGGCAGGTGCTGTAACTGTCGAGGGTGCCAGCCATACGCCGGTCATGAATGGTGTCGTTATCGATACCGCCGGCAATTTTAAAAAGCCCGGCATGCTTACCACAGGTCACACTGTCCCGCTCTCTGGCAACGGGTTTATCAAAAAGGGTGTGATCCTCTGCACCCGTCGTTATTCTCCCGCCACAGGTTGTTTTATCACCCTGTACCAGATAGTTACCTTCTGCCATGTGTGGCTCTCCTTGATAAATTCAGTCCTGATTATCCGCACAGTACCGCGCTGCTTGCCGGGTCAAGCGCGATAAGACCCGCCAGAAGCAGATCCATCTCGGGCTGGAAGCGCGATTTGTCGGTTTCACTGCGGGTGGCTTTCATGCGCAGCAGCCGGAGGCGGCGTGATTTGACTTCAAACAGCAGCTCTGGCGTCCACTGTGTCAGGGTGATGGACTGTGCAGTCCCATCGAGTTCACCCAGAAGATGAAGGGCCAGCTCATTCTTTCCCTTCTGCTCAGCCACGCGGGCCATCAGCAGGCGCAGCAGCCATTTATCACGGGCGTTGTCTGTTCCCGGCCGGGTCTGAAGCCACTGCAGTGTGGCATCAAGGCCTTCGCTGTCCGCTTTCTCCAGCGCTTCCGGCTCCAGGGCCAGAATATCGTTGTCCATGGCACTGATGGCGGTGACGGGCTCATCTTTCCAGCCCGGCATATCGTCCAGCACGCTTTCGCTTATCCAGTTCAGCGTGACCTCATCGGCAAACGGCATCCCGTCATTAAAGGCCAGGGTTTCCAGCCCGGTGAGGCGGCGAAGAAGCCCTTTCAGGTCGGCCACGATAATCTCTGCGAGGACGTTCTGCCCGGATTTCAGTAGCGCCTGATGGATATACCATTGCAGATCCAGCCAGAGATGGTTGGCGCCACGGGAAAAGGCACTGTCAGCCTGCTCCAGCATTTCCGACCAGCTTTTCTGCAGGTACAGGCGCTTGAGCATAGCCCGTTGATCTGCTCGCGGCGGTTCGATGCGCGTTTTCCCTTCCGCATCCGGAGCCGGGATCGCCCTCAGCGTGTCATGACGCAGGCTTTTCATCAGCCGGTGTGCGGCAAGCCAGCCATCAGGCTGTTCACGCAGGTAGCCCGTCAGCGTGCGGGCCTGTGCCAGCAGATCCTGTCCGGACGTGATGCGGGTCAGCACGGGAGCCGTGCTCCCCGTCATGTCAGGTACGAATGCTGGCGTGCTGCTGGCGTTCTGCGGTACCACCGCATCCACGCCGCCAGCTTTCATCAGACGGGATCCCAGTGCGCTGTAAAGCGCATTGAGCTCTGGCCGGGAGGCTTCCGGCTCTGACTCCAGGCATTCCCGGATAAGCAACAGCGCGCCGACAGTACGCTGTGCGTCATCACCCACGACTTCCGGATACAGCGACAGGCTGTCGAGCACGCGGGAGCCCGCCAGCCACTCCAGTGAGGCTTTACGGCTTCGGTCGCGCTGCGGATGCAACTGCGTGCCAAAGTGCTGCAGCATCCCGGCCAGCAACTCCAGTCCTTCGGCGAACCCGGCTTCGCTATCCTGATGCAGGCGCGCCCAGCAGTAATAGGTGGCAACACGAATGTCCAGGGCGGTGGTGGTGAGCAGCTTTTCCGCCAGCTGGCAAATCAGTGCAGTATCGATGCCGGAGAGTTTATTGACCTCTTCACGGATACGCTGGAAATCATCGTCGTATCCGGGATCTTCACCGGTCGGGTGACTGTCGCTGACGGGTGTTGTCCAGCGATGCCAGCTTTCCGTTCGCGCCTGTGCCTGTTGTTTCAGTTGGGTTTCATCAGCCTGACAGGCAGTCACAAGGTTCTGCAGTGTGCTCATTGTGTTATTCCACTCCGTCCATATCACTGTTTCCTGAACTCATCGGAGCCTGCGCCGTGGCGGCGCTGTCCACACTGAAAATCTGGTCCGGTAAGGTGAACCCCCGGAGGTCAAGCAGTGCCAGCGGGCCTTTGCCCAGTTGGGAACGCAGCACCCACTGCAGTGTGCGACCATCTGGAGCGGTGAAACTCATCATCCACTGGCTGCGATCAAGTTGCTGACGTTTACCCTGCTCCAGCCAGCGAATGAAACCCCATGTTCCGCTGTAATCCCCGAACAGCCGCGCACCTGCGCTGGTCGAAGTCCAGGTCAGCATCGTACCGGGTTTGTAAGTGTCTCCCGGCCAGCGGAAGGTCTGCCAGTCGGCCATCTGGTTGAAGTAGTGCAACTGCTGACCATCGATGGTCAGTTGGGTTTCCACCACCTGCGGTACCGCATGGGCCTGAAGTTCGAAGCTAATGCCCTGACTGCCGTCGGTGAACAGAATGTCTGACAGCTGGCTCAGCTGGTTGACCGCTTTCAGGAACGCCGGGTTAAACACCAGCCCCTGGCTGTTCACTTTATCTGGCACCCACTGGCTGCCCTCTTTGTGCAGCACACCACTGAGCTCCGTGGTCAGGAAGCGCTCAATACGTCCGCTGTCCTTACGCAAAAACTCCGCCAGCATCGGCAACGAGGCGTCACTTTTACTGGCGGCAAACGGATAGCGGCCATCAAAGGCCGTGTGCCAGTTGGCCACCACCGAACGACTCCACTTGTCATTGAGGCTCGCGGCTGACGGTTGCAGAACCGTTTCCCAGGCTTGGGTCAGCGGCTGCACAAATATCGTGCTGCCAAAGCCACTCCATTCTTCGCCAAGACTTGCCGAAATCAGGCTGCCGTACTGCTGGGTATCGGTCAGATCGATACTTTTACCCTGGAATACCGTCTGGGCCAGAGTCTGCATCATCTCCTGGGGGTCCGACGCGCTGGCGACCTGCTGCAGGCGCAGACGGACACGAGTGATGCGCGTCAGCCAGGTCTGCAGACTGAGCGAGGTGTCGGCCGACATCACGTTGCTGCCAGTGTTTTTCCCCATCAGGGTTAGTAGAGGACCAAAGGTTTCATCCATCGGCCCCTGTGGACCGGATGCAGTCTGGTCAATGGCTGGCTTCTCACTTCCGCCCACCAGGTCTTTGGCTGATTTGATAATGGAGTCAGACAGCCCTTCACTTTTCTGACCGGTCTGGCCCTGCCAGGCAATGGTGTTCATCAGCGCAATCAGCGGGGACTGGCGAACATCACTCATCAGCGTGAGCTGGTCGGTGACATCGGCGATATTGTTCGCCGAATTAAGTCGGAGGCTGTTGAGGAAGTTCAGCCAGCGGCAGGCAAAGTCGGTGAAATAACGCTGCGTCAGGCGCGCTTTCAGGGCTTCCGGCGACAGGTCAGCAGATAGTGCCTTATGACTGTCACTCAGCACCCAGTCGATTTCATCACGACGGGAAGTTGCTGCTTTCTCAATCGCCTGCTGAATGCCCCCTTCCCAGGCCTGACGCGTGAACATCCCCGGCACCACGTCTTCAGTGGTGAACAGGCGGCGGGCATCAGTGCCGCTGGTCATGTCTTCAAGTGTTACATCCGCAAAGTTGCGACGAACGGATTTGAGCATGTTTTCATACAGCGTGCTTTCGGCGTTACGGCGACCAATCTGCTGGAGCAGCACCTGACGACTCTGGCTGACCAGCTGCGCGTCCGGAGTGATTTTCCACTGCGGCTGCTTCGGCAGTTCGTAGAGATAGAAGGCCCACAAATCCGGTGACAGGCTCTGCCACAATCCGGTGGAAATGCCTGTTCGGGTAGGCTGCACGGACTTCATCGTTTCGGCATAGAACACGCCGTCAACCTTATCCGGACGTGACATCATCAGCCAGGCCTTGAGCTGGTCATACCCCGGTTTCGCCAGCTGCGCGCGCTGGTCACTATTGGGGGCCGAGTTTGCCAGCGCACTGAGCTTCTGCTGCAGGGCAAGGTTTGCCGGGTCACGAATAAGGCGGTTATTCGCCACGCCGTACCACGGCAGCATGGCATCGAGCAGTTGCTGATTATGGTCGAGGCCAAACCGCTGGTACCACGGCGAACCCTCGCTGATGTTATGCTTCAGGCGACCCGCATGGTTACGCAGGGTATGCAGTGCAGTCAGCTGGTCATCGGAAACGGAAGGGTGTTCCACCAGGGCGTAGGCCTGTTCGGCAACAGAAAAAATCTGCAACCGGTTTACCGCAAACGACAGCAGCGTTCCCGCACCCCAGACGCCGATGACAGCCATCAGCGACCAGGCCAGCGTCTGCTCCCAGGCCATCCCGACACGGCGACCGCGTACCCGGGTACAGTCGTCCACAATCCCCTGCCAGGTGACAGGTAACGTCAGGGCATGGCGCTGTGATACCGGAATAAATTTCTCTTCACCGGCCGTCACCGGTGTGGCTCCCTCCGGGTCTTCTGCAGGCTGGCTCTGTGGCAGGCTGAACATTAGGCCACGTAACGGGATGCGTTGCTGAGTGGCATACATCCAGGGAGCCAGTTGCTCTGCCCAGCGGCGGATACCGCCTGTTTTCAGAGACTGGCCAAGACGCAGCAGAAAGTCGTTTTGCCGGTGTTGAGCAATGTGACTCACCCCCTGTTCCCGTAACCCGGAGAGCATCGACTCCAGCTGATGGGTCACATCGTCAGTCCTGGCACGCAGCGGGAACGACGCCCCAACGGCCTGTTCGGTGCGGTTCGTTTGCGACCAGTCACTGTCGCACAGCTTCCATATCCAGACGGGAGCCGAATAGCGCAACAGCTCGCTGATTTTTTCAAACCCGCGCAGGTCGTTATCGCTGATTTGAGAGGTGAGATTCAGCGTCTGTGGTAGTACCCGGACAATACCGTCCAGAGGGCGGCCCCGACGCAGTTTGCGCAGGGCAGTATATTTTTCTTTGTCGTGTTCAGCGGTCAGACTGCCACCATAAATCAGCACCGTGCGGTTCCCCTCCAGCCACTGATTTTTCTGCAGGCCGGGGACCAGTTGCTCAATGGCTTCTTCGTTACCCGATATCAGTAACAGGCAGACCTTACGGTGCCAGAAAAGGCCGAAACGTGAATGCAAATGGCGTCTAAGGGTGTTACACATCGCTACGGCCGGATGAACAGCGACCTTCTCAGTTTCTTGTTTCTTTTTTTCATCATCGCCGTTTGTGCCATCCACCAGCTCATCAAATTCAGTCTTCCCGGCACTTCGAACTGCGAGCAAAAGCAAAAGTGAAGCAAACAGCGCACATCCCGTGATGCAGACTCCGGCAATCAGCCAGTAAGTCTGTTGCTCGCTGTCAGGCTGAAGGCCTGCCATATCAGGATGTTTCCAGACAATAAATGTCATGGCGGCCAGCAGGACCAGGAAGAGCAGGGCGACAGCACGGTAGCAGCCTTCCGTTGTTTTCGGTAATAGAGCTTTCAACCTCACGCGTCCATCTCCTGTCGGGAAGCAATCGGGGTAACGAGTGTGCTCCACAGCACATCCTGTGTGGTGTCGCCGCTGATGATCATCTGCGGTAATTGAGTTTGTCGGGCGATGTCTGTGGCTGCAGCAATAGCCAGCCAGGGAGCGGCTGCACCGGCATGTCCCATTGATACGTCAAGGTTTACTACAGCGTCGTCTTCAACGGACTGGGCGGGGTGTTTATTCTGGCTCCCGACCACTTCTGCGCGTTGCTCTTTCGTCAAGCCGGCAAGCCACAGGTGTTTGACGATATTTTCTTTGACCGGAACGTTATAGGCGGCCATTCGCATCCCCTCTTCCAGCCCTCCTGGTGGGGCGGGGTCCGGGCGATGCAACAAAGCAACAGGTTCGAGAGCCTCCTGTGTCAGGCGATTGCCGAGAAGAATGGCCACTGCCGCTTCAGCAGAGTTATTTGAAACCACTGGTGCAATCTGAAGTGACACAATCAGCAGCATTGCGGTCTCTTTAAAGCGATTGTTCATCCAGCTATCAATAACGCCAGGACCAGATCCATCGAGATACTCAACAGCGCAGGTTATGCCACTCTCCTGCCATTTTTGCTGCCAGATATCACGGACAGCATCGAGCGACACTGATGATGAAATATCAAGAACAACAACCAGTAAGGCATGTGCGGGGAACCGATCGACAGGCAGACCAGCAATGAGTTCTGAAAGCAGGCGTGATATGAGTAATTCCGGTGTATCTTCTGGTCCCACCAGAATGCGGCTCAACCGTTTACTTTTTTCTCCTTTCCAGTCAGCCTGGGAGGCGATGATGCTTCGATTGTTCAGCATCGCGGTAGCAACAACGTCCTTCTCAATCTCAGGATAAGCCGTTATATATGTAGTATTCAGCACTTGAAGCGCGCGCCTAGCCCTCCGGGTCTCGCGTAAAATCCATTGTTCCCTGCGGCTGTCGAAACCATTCGCTTTACTGTCCTGTAATGACCAGAACCACATGCGAATACCGAAACTGACAATCCACACAACGACTGGTGTGCCAATAGCAATTAACCAGAAGTAGCTGTTATCGATGTAGCGTCCAAATATACGCATGAGGATCACACTAATGACCAGCATTAACGCCAGAACAGCAAACCACCGGAATGTCTTTGGTGGGGCTGATCGAGGGTAACGTTCAGGAAGATGCTTAAGGGAATACGGCATTCAAACTCTCATATGTCAATATTTATAAAAATCAACTAAAATAGAAAGATCGTTTGGTTTTCTCGGGGTATCTATCAAAAAGCACCTTATCTTTTTTAAAATCTCTATTTTTAATTTCAACAAATGCCACATCACCATTCCGAACATAAATCACATGAACGCCTTCCTCTACATAGTTCCCTTTTACGCAAACATAATTAATCTCTTCATTAGGACGGCCTCTCTCAATGCCTGACTCAAAATATCTTCGGCATTTCATTTTTTTACCATCAAGTGAACAAAAGCCAAATTTCGCAAATGCAATCCCACTCTTTTTAAATGTATAAATAATGATTATATCTCCCTTGTAGAAGAAAAATTTATTTTCTAATCGGGATGTGTAAGCACAACCCAAATATAAATTACTTCTTTTGTCATTATCTATACCTGCTGGAGGCATACCATATCCAGCCCTGTCAATTTTTGAAACGTAAACTTCACCTATTTCTTTCTTTCTTGAGCAAGTTTTTTATTCACAAATTCAACTTTTGTTATCCCGCGAATTTATTCTTCATTCTCAGATTTATAAGTCATGCATGCGCATGAATATTTTTTCGACATTAACCGTTTATCTTTCATTTCTGTTTCGAATTCTTTAACACCATTCTTATCATAAAATAATAATGTGTCGCCTCCAGAGTTGATAAGTACCCCACATGATCTTTTCAGATTGCCTGCTGCAAATTTTGACCAAGAAATAACCAAGAATAAAAGTAAACCTAAACTTTTAACATTCATACCCTTCCCCAAATACGACCAATAAAAAACGTTCTCCAATTCAGATACCTATGGATTGTTAACGATAATTAATCGGTCAGAGAATTGGCCAAATGTTCATGGTGAAGATTAGCTGTTTCTTACTGAAAATATAAAAGAGTAAATTTACTGAGGATTGATAATCCATAGCTTACACCTCATGAAAAAGTAAGATTGTGATCAATTACTGATGACTCACAAGAAAATTGATGCCCTGATAATAAATAGTCATTTGTAATAGCATCATTTCGTATTGATAAGCTTCCCATCCAACTCATCAAGTGTTTTATCACCCGAAAAAAGCTTTTTGCATTTACTGTCAATCACAGCATCATCTTTATCATCAGGGAATGTCACCTTCATTTTTTTGATTATATCCCACACACCAGGAAAAGAATCTACAGAACAATCAAGATCGTTAGGAGCAACGTACATTCCATTAGCTGATATTTTTCCGATGTAAAAGTCATCAGTTACAGGAAATGTATCATCCAAAATATTCACATCCTTTACACGTGGATTCCAAAAACCTTTCCCAGAGATAACATTCTTTTTCCCATCAAAACTTGACAGTATCGCTTGGTGCGCTCGTGATTGGGCATCAATGGGAATTAAAGCGAGAATCAGTTTTTTATCGAAGTTAACATCGACAAGAGTAGATAATTTTTGGTCTAAATAATCTACGCTATATAGATTTACGAATTTGTTATTACAAGCCTCCAACTCCTTTGTTTTTAAAAACATATTGCTCCCAGCAACAATCACACCAACCTTATCACTTGTCAAAGCGAGTATTCCAGCCCCTAAATAGTACTTGCTATTCCAATTTTTAATTTTACATGAAGCGGAAACTTTCGAGGTGTCACTATGTACATCAACCACCCCTTGGTTATTTTTATTAAGACTAATCATATAACCATCAACTTTAATGGTATTGTAATATGCCCCCCAAGAGCTAAACGTAGCCATAAAGTACATCATTGAAGTTAAAAATGCTTTATTAAACGTCATCACCAATCACCTCCTTAGCTCTTTTCTTAAAGATTTTTCTCTCTGCAAGACCTTTGTCAGCACCATTTATTGCAGAGGTAACATTTTCAATAACCTGATCATCATCTGCTTTGCCATTTTTATCCCCATCCATTATTTTCACCGTTTTATCTTTAAACCCAACGATGAAAAAACCGCCAGTATCAATGCAATTATAACTACTTTCTGTTATTTTTTGTGGTGAGTCTATCTGAGGACTACGTTTTTTCATTTTTGCTGCATTTTTCTTTTTGTATTGAGGGTCATCCCACCAATATCGATCAAAGTCACTTACTGAGAGCCACCCTCGATATACCCAATAGCTAGAATAAGTATCGAGCCCAGTGAGCATTTTAAAACCACGCCCTCTGTATTTCTGGGCATCAACATCACCACAATTCCCATTAATCCAGCTGTAGGACCCTGTGATAACATTCCCTTTTGAATTGTATTTTTTACCAGAAAAATAATCGTCTTTTTCTTCTGTTAACTCTCCATACCAATGCGCGAGCTCCGCTTCATTTTTGGTTGACAGGTCAACAATCCCACCACCTTTGTGGACACCGTTCTCTATCAGTTGTTGCTGACTAATCTCCTGCATTGACAGCAAACTCCCGGATTCAACAGCCCCCTGCCCAAGAAAATGACATTTTCTATTGGCACTATAAAGATTGTATTTATTAAGTATGGCATTTATATCACCGTAATATTCAGTTACCTTCTTACTTATCTTACTGATTTGCAACTTTGCCGTTGGCTTAGTATTTGCCACCATTATTTTTTCAATTACTTCACTATCAAGCCAGCCACATTTTCTAAATTGCCGAATAAATGCCTTTGGCTCAAAGTGCCACAAACGCCCCGATGCCAAAGAACCAGAATCAAAACACAGCGCTTCAGCGTGAGCCTTAAACTTCGCATAATCTTCTTCCGACATAGGATCATGCTCGTCACTGCCGATTTTCAGCCACGAGAACCGGGTATCTACGGTACTTTTTTCCCACTCAAACGGGAAATGACATATCAACTTGCTGCACTGATTGTCATAGTCACCATTTTCATTCAGCGAAGCGATCGCTGCGGAATTGCACTGGCTATTGGAATCCGCGTCATCGTCAACCAGCTGCCAGCCAGTCCAGTGTGGAAAATCCGCGTCACTGAACTTTTTAATATTAGGATCAGCCAAATTGACCACTCCTTGCCCGCCCGGGTAATTAACCGTCATCCAAAGTGGGGCATCTGCCGGCACCAGCGTTTCATGCTCCGTATTGATGACCCGGCCAAAACGAAGCAGCTCAAATCCGGCGCTGGGGCTCTCCTTATAATTCCGCATCGCGGTTTTATAAAGATTGTATTCATAGTCTTCGCCATCGGCGTTAACCTGCGGCTCGCCCAGCAGATTATACTTCCCGTCAATTTGCGTATTTTTTTGCCGGGTCACCATCGTACAGTTGCCTTGTGCCAGAGTCATGCTGGCATACAGAGGCGCATTGCTGGTATAGAGTTCAGAAAGCCCGGTGATGGAGGTGCTGTTATCTGCCGGCGCCTTGTCATAAAACTTTGTTCCTGGTGGCAGATAAAAATGGATATCACCGTAAATTGCATCGGTTCGACCATCTTTCGAAATATCCAGCGCCTTCGTTTTTCTGCCTGTCATTTTTTTGATGTTGTCATCGTCGCAGAAAACCTGGAAGTGAAATTCATTCTGGCCGTCAGTCATTCCGGAAGAGCCAAGCGGGTCTTTACGGTAGATTTTGGCATCCGCTTTTATCTCTGCCTCCAGAAACTTCAGATGCATATACAGAGAGTAAAAAACAACCTTACCGTCCTCCCCGGAACCGATTTCTGTCTCATGTTTCAACAGGACATAGCCATCATCTGTTCCCCTGACAGGAGCATACTTCAGTGGGAACTGGTCTCTTTTCTCTGGCGGGGCGGGCTTACGGAACGATACCACCGTCCCGTCAGCAATTGTCCTTACTTTCTCCGGCGTTGTCCCTGCGTCCGTATGCGATATATGGATGCCCCCATGCCAGGACTCTGATGTATTGAGAGGATATCCCCGGCGAGCATTGACAGGCATCATCGCTTCAATCCAGTCTGCGTCAGACTGAGTGGCATCTTTATCTCTCAGAAACGGAGGACTGATGATCATGTTGTGACTCCCTGTCAGGAAAAGCTGAAGTTACTGGAAGGTTCGGTCGTTTCAGGTGCCACATTCGGGAAGTCTTTTGGCTCACTGGCCTTATCTTTTCGCCCATAATGCCCGGCTTTAGTCCGGTACTCCCCCTGAGTGGCGGATTCAATCCCGTTGGCATCCAGGTTGATGTAGCTCCCGCCGCCATTGATCACTACACGCTTATTTGCCGTTATGTGGATCTCATTCTCAGTACTGGTAATATTCAGCCCGCCGCGCGCGACCAGTTCCATCAGGTCATTTTGTGCCTGTATTTTCACTGGACCCTGATTGGCAATGAGCTTTATCCCGAGCTTACGCACAAACACGCTGAGCGCATTACCAACCCCCACAAACAGATTCTTCACCACGCTGATATCGGCATTCTTGCCGGCAGTGGCTATCAGGTTCTGCCCGGCAGATACCTGCAGATGCTGTCCGCTGGTCAGCGCCATACCGTCGGGCGCGCTGAGCAGCAGTACCGATTTTTTGAGGTCTGTAAGCTGCTGTTCCAGCACTTTGATTTGTGCCTGGAGGTCCGCCGGGTTCGCGGTCGCCTTCTGCGCGTCATCGGAGATGGATGTCATCTGCTCCCGGGCGTCACCCAGATTGCTGACCGCCGGCTGCATCTCCAGCACCTGGCCCTGTGCTTTCGTCTGGCCATCGGCGCTGATGAATATCCCTTTCTGCGCCCGGATGGCTCCCCGGCTGTCGGTTCTGAGCTCAAATCCCTCGCCGCGCTTCTGCTTCTCTGCATCCACTAAATGCCCGAGATTCAGCTGACTCTTGCCGCCGTATTCGGTGGAGATCTTGATATGCTCCTGATCGCGGCTGTCATCGAGGCGGATTTTATTATTCGCCGGGGTGCGCAGGACGTTACGTTTGTAGTTCCGGATGGTGACATGGTCGCCGTGCGCCGAGTCGTGCAGCACGCCGGAAATGTACGGCCGGTCCGGGTTACCGTCCTCAAAACCAATCGCCACTTCGGTGCCCGCCAGCAGCGGCAGGTGCAGACCGTAAGTGTCGCCGGCATACGGGCGGGACTGGCGCACCCACAGGCTCTCGAACCCGGCCTCCCGGTTATCACGGTCAAACAGCATGTTGACGCGATAGCGCCCGTCTTTATCGATGTGGCCGTAGGTGTCGTTCCCGGTGGTGCTCGTGACGCGTGCCGGCAATGTGCCAGCCATCACCGGGCGTGAGCCAGGCTCAGGACGGAAGCAAAAATCGGGGCTGTCCGGGATACCCTCAAAATTAACACCAAAATCTTCGTCACGACGGGCGTGCGTGTGCATCGCCGTGACGACCACGCCCTGCGCAAACACCTCTGCCACCTCATAGCCGCCGGTGACCTTTAACAGCATACCCGGAAAGAGTGTCGGGCAGCTGGTGATGGCGCGGGTTTGTGTCTGACCATTCAGGTAACGTTCGTGGCGAATACGGGCACAGAACGCCCCGGATTCCGGGGCCGGATGGCGGTCGTATTTACTGCCCGGCGTCAGGTAATTGTCGGCATAGTGATAGGCATCACCGTAGGTGGTGGCGTCCCCCCGGGTCACATCGACCTGGATGTTCATGTCCTCGTTTGCCGCGCGGTAGTTGTAATCGCGGGTGCTGACCTGCTTTTGCACCACCGCGTGGTGGCACTCCATGCCCCAGACCGAGTCCACCCCTTTTGAGTGCTGGCCGGATGGCGGCAAAGATGGCAGGGTCAGGCCTTTCTCATTGCCCTGCTGGCTGTCGTAAAATTCCACCACATCAATATTGAGGCGCGTGTCGGTGGTAAAGCGGAACCAGATGCCCACTTCGCCCAGCAGGCGGGTGATAAAATGCAGATCGTCCTCGCCGTACTGCATCACCTGCTCGCGGCGCGGATAGTCCTGAGTCAGTGAGAACAGAAAATCCTGGCCGCGCATGTTGTGGCGCTCGCGCAGAATTTTTTCAACAATCTGTGGAACCGACATATCCTGGTAGATGGCGTTCTGGTGTGAACGGCTGAGCAACGCCAGACGTGGGGTCAGCGTCAGGGCATAGTGTGTTTCGTCTTTTGAGGTACTCAGGCATTCAAAACCGCTGACTACCCCCTGAATGACGCGAACGGCCTGTTGCATTTTGATGCCGTAACCCTGGTCTACCGGGGCCTGCAGCGTCAGGGAAGCCGCTTTCATCAGCATCGTCTCTTTACTGATGGCATGTTCAGCGCTGGTAAATTCAATACGGTAACTGAACGGCGCGCTCAGGGCTTCATAGCCTTCAAACGCCAGCACATCGAGTTCTGCTTCACATCCTATAACCGACAGCTGGTGATGATTGTGGCTGAATCTGATCGGGGGATTGATGCTCATTGTATTCCTTCACATTGGCAGAAAAATTATGTTCTAAAACACCAGATATGCACTAAGTGAATTAGCTACTGTTTGATCTTTATCGTATATTTATTATAGAAATCTTGACCGGAATGCAACGTACCAAGAGTAAACCCAGAAACAGTTACGGGATAATCACCTGATTTTTCGGGATACCAGATATAATGATACGATGGTAATCTTTATTTACTCCATCTTCTCCACCAAAACTATATTTTATTTCTTTCGGATTCCATACCAGCCCTGAACCATTTGGAGTTATACTTACTGACACACTGAATTCATTAACAGCACCACCATTTATTTCAATAACATCCCGGTAATTGTAATTAACTGTTGCAATTATGAGTTCATTTTTCAGGCAAAACTGTTAGGCGAGAAGCGGTGCAGTCGGACACAATAAAAATTTAAATACAAATAAAACATTTCATTTAGCTCAGCGGTTTGAAAATCACTCCCCCCAAAAAATGCTTAGATAAGTAGTCAATCCTGCTTTTATAATCTTTCGCCAATCCCTACAAAGAAAAAATATTAGTTCAAATCAATTTAAAATTTTGACAGTAACACTTACGCCATCAATCTAATTCAAAACATTAACCTCGTATTTCTTTACGAAAGTTCCCCCAGCACTAGCAACCAAACCGCCAGTTATGCTAATTGTTATAATTCCTTTTGTTTTTGGCTTACCTTGAATAGTGAAGTTATTATATATATATTTTGTATGATATTTTTTTCAGCAAATGTCAATTTCAAACCTGAATTTGATGGGTGAATATCATAATTAAAATCAACAACTGGCCCTGTCCCTCCAGAAATAGTTATGGGCACATAATATTTCTGACCAACATATCCATCAGGCAAGTTATTGGGTTCGAATGCAACATTATTGCCACAACCAGTCATAAACAAAGTAAAAAGAAATGACGAAAAATATTTTTTCATTTTAATTATGGTATTTTTGTGAATACCATTCCTCCAAAAGTACAACTTAAAAATTCAACTAATATTGATGATGCTCGAAGTGAATTATCTTAAGCCTCACTCCAAGAGAAAAACTTCATTTCAATTAACAGATCTCACTAATTGATCGACTTGGCCTTGCATTTATTTAATTTCTAATGAATAGGTTTTATCAATTCTACTAGCTTTCGTGTACATAGAGCCATAAGTATAGCCAGATATAGATATCTTCACCTCACCCGATTTTAATGGCACCCCAGTAATAATATGATTGTATATAGGCAATCCATCTTTTCTTTTATTTGTAGCTACTACATGCAGTCCTATATCATAGGGATAGACATTTACACTTGCATTTTTATCAGTCAGAAATGCCGGATTATCATCTAGACCAGCTCCGATAATAATCTCTTGCTTATAAATCACACCGACTTTCCCATTCGGCAAGAAATCTCCAGATGGATTATAATCAATATAAGATGAAGAGCATGATGCACTCAGTAAGATAATGGGGCATATAATCACTCTAAAAATTATATGTTATTTAATTGGTCTAAAAACTAACCTTCCGAATGTATGTTTCATAAAAAAACCCAAACTAATGTTATTCTTCAGTTGACTTCCAACTGTCCACCACGAGAATAAATTTAAATCCACAGCATCTTCACCGGAGGTAAGTTCGGATATAACTACTCCATTACTGCACTTCACTTGTTTAGCCCCAAATATCCAATGATTCTTTGATGAGCTATCACCAGGAAAATCCGATAGAATGCCAGCAGAGATTAAGCTTACAACTTTATATCTTTTGCCAAGAAAGATTTTTCAGACAGTACCACTGGGTGAATCCCGGTACGACTGGAAACAATAAAGCTAAAGAAAAAGATAAAACATTTAACTCAACAGGTTGAAAGTCAAGCCTCTAAAAACATGTTTACGGGTATATTCCAAATTTACCGATAAATAATGCCATCCTCATAATTAATTATTCTTATCATATATGTCTTATCAATTTGGCTTCCCGGCGTTGATGTCCCCATAGAGTATCCATGAATATGAATCAGTATTTCACCTATCTTTTTAGGTTTACCACTAATTATTATATGATGATAGTCCTCCTCTTCTCTTTCCCTCCCTCCCCTTTTTAAGGTATTCACTTCAGGCTTCCATTTCAAACCTGAATCTATAGGTGAGATATCTACATCGATATTTTTTTTGAATAAAACAGCATTGGTTATTTCAATTTCAGCCAAATAGTCCTGCCACACAACCCCATCAGGGAGGTTACTTCCTTTTGGTGAAAAATTCGGTGCTGGATTTGCACAGGCAGAAACAAAGAAAATAATAAAAATAATTATTTTTTTCATGCTCATTTTATTGGTTTAAAAACCAACCCTCCAAAAACATGCTTAGCAAAGTAGCTAAGACTGCTTTTATCTTTTGTTTGCCAATCCACTCTTCCCCAAGAGAAAAGCTTCAATTCAATTAATTCATCACTATCTTTGGTAGTTATATCTCCACCAACAACCTTACAAACAGGTTTATCCCAAACAATCCAATGATTCTTTGACGATGAATCACCATCCCCCCATCCTTTTAACATCCCTGCGGATATGAGAGTTACAACTCTGTATCCTTGATTAGCATATGAATTAAGCTTTACTATATCTTTTTCGTTAGCATGTGTAAGGCTAATATTATCGAATATTTTCTCATATCCTGCTTTTTCAAACCATTCACTCAACTTCCCCCACATAGTTATTCCTGCGAGCTGATCGTCCACTTCATCATAACTCATTAGTGAATTTTCAGAATCCCTCAAGCTAGCTAATGTGATCCAGTCCAAACCTGATACTGCTTCTCTACCGTAATCATCATAGAATGCTCCTTTAGGGTGTCTGCATCCATCTCCTGGCGAAATATCCAGAGTACCTATTTTAGTTTTCCCATACAACCAGAGTTCATACGCAGCCTGTTTATATACATCCGGCCTGTCCATTTGTAGGCAGTAAAAGAAGGAAGCAGGCCCGCATAAACTGGTTCGCCCCTGATCAGGGTAACTGCTATGATTCATCCTTGATGCAATCTGGTTTTCTATCTTTCGTCTATCAAAAGGATTATCAGGACTGCCGATTGGATACTCTTTCGCTATAAATGATCTTTCCAGACAAGTGATCTTTACATTATGAATATTTTCATCACCGTTATCATTCGTGGGTTTAGTCTGAGTTTTAGTCTCAAAATAACAGATATTTTCTCTTTTATTTTTAGAGTATGCTTTCCCGGAGGCTATTTCACCAAGTGTATACATTTTTTTCGCCGGGGATGATAGCACCGAAATCAACTTGCCACCGTGTTTACGGTACAAATTAATTTCTATGATGTAGATCACTGACAAATCATCATCAGTCTCATTCGTATCATGAGGCTGAGTATAATAACCAGGATCTATTGGTTGTTGCGTCACTGACAGCAGAATATGTTTTTTATTATTAGCATCATTTTTATATACATTAAGATCGTAAAACAGATTGGATACTGGAACATTCGATTCAATTTTTGTGTAGAAATTATACTTAGGCATTGATAACTCCCGGCATCATATGCAGCAACACATCCTGAGTCTGTGCAGAAGTAAACAGCCTCGTATACCCTTCATCATCACTAACACCTTCCAGTACTGAGCCATCAGCCAAAAATGCCCTGTAAGGAGTATTCAGCATCGGTATTCCATTATCATCTGCACACAAATAACGAATATTGTGGCTGCCGTCGTCGATAGCATTGGCTAAAGGTGAAATATCAGGCTTATGCTGCGCTCGCGTTTGTCTGGCATAATGCCCGGCCCTTGTTCTGAAATCACCCATCGTCGCAGATTCAATGGCATTAACATCCAGAGTGATATAACTCCCGCCGCCATTTACTGTCAGCTTCTTCTTCGCGATGATTTTGATTTCATCTTCCGTGCTGACAATGCTGATTTCTTTACGTGCCAGCAATTCCATCAGATCATTTTGCGCCTGAATTTTTACTGGTCCCTGATTAGCAATGAGCTTTATACCGAGCTTGCGCACAAACATGCTGAGCGCATTACCAACCCCCACAAACAGATTCTTCACTACGCTGATATCGGCATTCTTGCCGGCTGTGGCGATCAGGTTCTGACTGGCTGAGAGCTGCAGATGCTGTCCACTGGTCAGCGCCATACCGTCGGGCGCACTCATCAGCAGTACCGATTTCCTGAGCTCCGTTAATTGCTGCTCCAGCAGTTTGACCTGCGCCTGCAGGTCAGCGGGATTCGCCGTCGCTTTCTGAGCGTCCTCTGAGATGGATGTCATCTGCTCCCGGGCATCGCCCAGGTTACTGACGGCTGGCTGCATCTCCAGCACCTGACCCTGTGCTTTCGTCTGGCCATCAGCGCTGATGAACATCCCTTTCTGCGCCCGGATGGCTCCCCGGCTGTCGGTTCTGAGCTCAAAGCCCTCGCCGCGCTTTTGCCGCTCGCTGTCTACCAGATGGCCGAGGTTCAGCTGGCTCTTGCCGCCATATTCGGTTGAGAGCTTGATATGCTCCTGATCGCGGCTGTCATCGAGGCGGATTTTATTATTCGCCGGGGTGCGCAGGACGTTACGTTTGTAGTTCCGGATGGTGACATGGTCGCCGTGCGCCGAGTCGTGCAGCACGCCGGAAATGTACGGCCGGTCCGGGTTACCGTCCTCAAAACCAATCGCCACTTCGGTGCCCGCCAGCAGCGGCAGGTGCAGACCGTAAGTGTCGCCGGCATACGGGCGGGACTGGCGCACCCACAGGCTCTCGAACCCGGCCTCCCGGTTATCACGGTCAAACAGCATGTTGACGCGATAGCGCCCGTCTTTATCGATGTGGCCGTAGGTGTCGTTCCCGGTGGTGCTCGTGACGCGTGCCGGCAATGTGCCAGCCATCACCGGGCGTGAGCCAGGCTCAGGACGGAAGCAAAAATCGGGGCTGTCCGGGATACCCTCAAAATTAACACCAAAATCTTCGTCACGACGGGCGTGCGTGTGCATCGTCGTGATGGCCACGCCCTGCGCAAACACCTCTGCCACCTCATAGCCGCCGGTGACCTTTAACAGCATACCCGGAAAGAGTGTCGGGCAGCTGGTGATGGCGCGGGTTTGTGTCTGACCATTCAGGTAACGTTCGTGGCGAATACGGGCACAGAACGCCCCGGATTCCGGGGCCGGATGGCGGTCGTATTTACTGCCCGGCGTCAGGTAATTGTCGGCATAGTGATAGGCATCACCGTAGGTGGTGGCGTCCCCCCGGGTCACATCGACCTGGATGTTCATGTCCTCGTTTGCCGCGCGGTAGTTGTAATCGCGGGTGCTGACCTGCTTTTGCACCACCGCGTGGTGGCACTCCATGCCCCAGACCGAGTCCACCCCTTTTGAGTGTTGGCCGGATGGCGGCACAGATGGCAGGGTCAGGCCTTTCTCATAGCCCTGCTGGCTGTCGTAAAATTCCACCACATCAATATTGAGGCGCGTGTCGGTGGTAAAGCGGAACCAGATGCCCACTTCGCCCAGCAGGCGGGTGATAAAATGCAGATCGTCCTCGCCGTACTGCATCACCTGCTCGCGGCGCGGATAGTCCTGAGTCAGTGAGAACAGAAAATCCTGGCCGCGCATGTTGTGGCGCTCGCGCAGGATTTTTTCAACAATCTGTGGAACCGACATATCCTGGTAGATGGCGTTCTGGTGTGAACGGCTGAGCAACGCCATACGTGGGGTCAGCGTCAGGGCATAGTGTGTTTCGTCTTTTGAGGTACTGAGGCATTCAAAACCGCTGACTATCCCCTGAATGACGCGAACGGCCTGTTGCACCTTAATGCCATAGCCTTGATCCACCGGTGCCTGCAGCGTCAGGGAAGCGGCTTTCATCAGCATCATTTCCTTGCTGATGGCATGATCGCCACTGGTGAACTCAATACGGTAGCTGAACGGTTGACTCAGGGCTTCGTGACCCTCAAAGGCCAGAACGTCCAGCCCGGACTCACAGCCTTTTACCGAAAGTCCGTGGTGATTGTGGCTGAAGAGGATTTTAAAATTCGTGCTCATGCGTCAGTTCCTTCTGGTTCAGTGGCTGGGGTATCAAACTCCAGTACAATGCCCTCCTCGTCGCTCCACTCCAGGGTCAGTAATTTGGGCTTCTGCTTCGCGGCCATATGGGTCAGCAACTGCTGACTCAGTACTGGCAGGATTTGCTGGTTGAGAAGACTATCAACGTTACGCGCACCGGTATCCGGCAACAGGCAGGCCACGGTCAGCGTGTCATACAGGCTATCGCCAATCTGCGTGGTCAGCCCGTAGTGACGCTTCAGGCGCTGGCTCACCTGGCTGAGCTTCATCTCCACGATGGTGCGGATGGCCGTTTCTGCCAGCGGACGGTAAATTACCGTCTGGAAGCGGGCCAGCAGCGCGGGCTGGAAGTGGTCACGTAAAATCGGGCGCAGCAGTTCGTGCAGGTCGCTTTCGCTGGCGTCTGGCTGTTCATCCAGCAGCTGCATGAGG
This sequence comes from Pantoea sp. WMus005, assembly GCF_013415305.1. Lineage (GTDB taxonomy): Bacteria > Pseudomonadota > Gammaproteobacteria > Enterobacterales > Enterobacteriaceae > Pantoea > Pantoea rara. The sequence continues at coordinate 239,555 of NZ_JACBXU010000001.1, read as the reverse complement.
TGGTCGCTGCCAAGGTTCGAGGTCATCAGAATAACGGTATTACGGAAGTCAATTTCACGCCCTTCGCCGTCGCGCATAAAGCCGCGGTCAAAGACCTGATAGAACAGATTCATCACGTCGCGGTGGGCTTTTTCCACTTCATCGAGCAGTACCACGCTGTACGGACGCTTGCGCACCGCTTCGGTCAGAATACCGCCCTGGCCGTAACCGACGTAACCCGGCGGGGAGCCCTTCAGCTGGGAAACGGTGTGCGGCTCCTGATATTCGGACAGGTTGATGGTAATGAGTGACTTTTCACCACCGTACAGCACATCGGCCAGCGCCAGCGCGGTCTCGGTTTTACCGACTCCACTCGGACCGACCAGCAGGAACACGCCCTGAGGGCCGTTCTCAGACGTCAGACCGGTTTTCGCCGCCCGCAGTCGCTGCGCAATGGCATTGAGGGACATATCCTGACCCACCACGCGCTTACCGATTTCAGCTTCCAGGGTCAACAGTTCGGTCTGCTCATCTTTCATCAGTGAGGAGAGCGGCACGCCGGTCCAGTCGGCAATCACGTTGGCCACGGTGCGGGGGTCCACGTCCAGCGAGAGCAGCGGCGTGCTGCCCTGCAGCGTGGAGAGCTGGTTTTGCAGGTTGTTGATATCGGTCTGACGGCTGATGTCCTGACGCACGTCGAGCAGCTGTTCCGTCAGGCTCAGCTCGCGACCATACTGGGTTTCCAGCACGTCGAGCTCAACAATAAGATCGTTCTGCTGTTGTTCAATCGCCGCCAGGCGTTCGCCGTGGCGATGATTACCCAGCGCGATATCTTCCAGCAGCGCCTGCTTTTCGATGTCCAGGGCGGTGAGCTGCGCCCGAAACTGCGTCAGCGCTTCCGGCACGGTGTCGAGACTCATGCGCACACGGGCAGAGGCCGTATCGAGCAGGTCAACGGCTTTGTCCGGCAGCTGGCGGCCCGTCAGGTAGCGGCGAGAAAGCGTGACGGCGGCACGGACGGCATCGTCAGTGATATGTACGCCATGGTGTTCCGCGTAGCGGGATTTCAGGCCCCTGAGCATCAGGCAGGCGGTGTCGTCGTCCGGCTCGTCCACTTTCACCATCTGGAAGCGGCGCTCCAGCGCGGCATCACGCTCGAAATACTGTTTGTATTCGGACCAGGTAGTGGCCGCGATGGTGCGCAGTTCGCCGCGTGCCAGCGCAGGCTTCAGCAGATTGGCCGCATCCGCGCCCCCGGCCGAATTCCCCGCGCCGATGATGGTGTGCGCTTCGTCGATAAACAGCAGGACAGGCACCGGCGACTGCTGCACGGCATCGATGACATTTTTCAGGCGCTGTTCGAACTCACCCTTCACGCCAGCGCCCGCCTGTAGCAGACCGAGGTCCAGAGTACGCAGTACCACGGTTTTCAGGCTTTCGGGCACATTGCCCTCGGAGATCCGCAGCGCCAGGCCTTCCACCAGGGCCGTTTTACCGACACCCGGCTCGCCGACCAGGATCGGGTTGTTTTTACGGCGACGGGAGAGGATGTCCACCATCTGGCGAATTTCGGTATCACGGCCAAACACCGGGTCGATTTTGCCGTATTTCGCTTTGGCGGTGACATCGAGGGTGAATTTATCCAGCGCGTTCTGCAGCGCAGGCGACAACTCGCCTTCTTTGCCTTCAGAAACGCCGACCGGGCGACCCACGAACTCAACCGTATCGCTTTTGGCTAATTCTTCCTCCAGCTGCATGTCCGGGCGCTCGTCAGATTGCGTATCCAGCAACGGACGCAGTCGCTCAAGCTGGCTCTGGCCCAGCGTCAGCAATGGCCAAAGGCCATCGCAGCGCGCCAGCTTTGGCTGAGCAACCAGCGCCATCAGCAGATGAACACTGCGGATCTGTCCTTCCCCGGCAAGGGATGCCAGTAGCCAGGCTTCCTGCAGGAGGGTCTGAACGCTGGCGGACAGCTGTGGACGCTGACGAACTGAGCGGGGCTGATTATCCAGCCAGGCCAGCATATCCTGCCACAGCGCATCCATATCCCACTCATAACGGCGGGCCAGCACCGTCAGGTCACCTTCACCCTGCTCAAGCAGTTTCAGCAGCCAGTGCTCAGGCAAAATTTCTGCATGCGCCCGGGTCTGGCAGAGCGAAGCCGCCCCTTCCATCGCACGGGCACAGTAAGGGTTCAGACGTCGCAGCAGAATGGCTGGATTTTCCATGACTTTCTCTCTTTGTCGTTTCCTGGACACGCTACCGCCCATCGCTGTTTCCCGGGAAGGGTACCAAAGCGCATACGGTCAGGCTGGCAGTTTGTGGGGTTCTTTGCTCAGCGCCCGCAGGGCAGACGTTCAGCAAAAACAAAAAAGCGGGCAGGATGTGCTGCCCACTTCTGGTCTTACGCGGTGGCGCGTTCGTTCCAGGAATCGGAATGAATGATGTTGCCGTCTTTGTAGGTCCAGGTGATTTTTTCGTAGCGCAGTTCAATGCGCTCAAGGTGGTTATGCTTCTCTTTGGATGGATCCTTGATGTCATACATTTCAGGATTCACCTTCACCACTTTCACGTTTTCCAGTTTGGTGTTGAAGTACTCCACTTCCTGACCCGCGTCGTTGATTTTGTACCACTTGAATTCAGCAGACTTCAGGGTCTGACCGGTGGTCACCGCCTTGTACAGGTACGGGCTTGAGGAGTCGATTTCCTTGGTGAACAGGAACGGGGTGTGGATACGGGTACCGGTCAGCTTGCCGGTGTTGTTGTCGGTCGGGATGTACAGATCGTGTTTCTGTGCCACCACTTCGATGCTGCCTTCGCGATCCTGAACGTCCACAGCCCCTTTGATGTCCGCGCCGCCGTCGTCTTTCAGCCAAAGATAAACAGGAATTGCCATGTGATTTACTCCATTACAGTTTTATCTGCGCCATCATCCGATGACGCCAGGGGATTGCCCGGTATCTGACAGGCGTCGGCCTGCGGAACCAGACTGATTTCGACACGACGGTTAAGTGCGCGCCCTTCCGGGGTGTCGTTCGTGGCGACCGGGCGGCTTTCGCCATAGCCCTGCACCGCAAAACAGCTTTCCGGCACATCGCCGGTGTCACGCATCCAGTTGCGTACCGCTTCGGCACGCCTCAGGGAGAGCGTCTGATTCAGTTGAGGGTTGCCGGTGTTATCGGTGTGGCCACTGACCACAATCAGCCAGCCCGGTTTGGCCTTAATGCCGACCAGGGAGGTCACCAGCATTTTGGTGGAGCCCGATTTCAGTTCAGATTTACCGGAATCGAACAGCGACATGCTGTCGAGACGAACGATTTTCGGAACCAGTTTGGGTTTCGGCTGCGGTTTGGGCGGCGGCGGCGGGGGCACATACGAGCGGATCGCTTCCAGCACCGGCATGCGCAGATGCCCGCCCTGATACAGACCCAGACTCATGTTCAGTGGTTCACCGTTACGCGACCAGTTATCCAGCAGTGCGCCGTCCTGACGCAGCACCTTCACGGCCTCTGCCTTCGGGCCGTAATCATCCATCGAAATACGGTCATAGTGGGTGATGTCAAAGCTCACTCGCTGCAGCAGCTGGTGATTATTCCAGCCACTGCTGAGCAGTGCCGCCATCGCCGCCAGGGTGAACATCCCGAGAGCACAACGCAGCGTCCTGCCCCGCGGTGTCAGCCCCTGGCCTTCTGGCAGCAGCGGCAGAACAAAGTCAGGGAACAGTGACATCACCGTGCTGTCGGTGCCAACGGGCTGCCATCCGGCGACGTGTTGCATCGCGGTGTGGCGGGATAATGATGCTGTCCAGAGGGATGAGGCCAGGCTGCCAGCCAGAATGGGCCCAATTCCCCACAGCACGGCGGTCGGGGCAATGGCCGGGATATCCGGATTTTCATCCATGAAGACCGCTTTAACGTGATGGTGGAACCAGCTCATCAGGCTGTTCATCAGTACCTGTTGCTGCATCGCCATCGCCCCGCCGGTGGTGACCCAGCTGGCAATCGAGCAGGGCGCTGACGATCCTCGCCAGACGCTGACCCCTTCGCCAGGTATTGCCGCCTGCCAGAGCATGTCGTTCATCATGACGCTGCCTGCCTGACCGTTCAGAACCAGTGGCACGGAATGACCACTCTTCTTACGCAGCTGGCTGATTTGCCAGCGCAAAGCCAGCAGACGACTGGTCAGAGCTTCACGGTCTGCGTGCTTCTGAGGGCAAACGCTGACCATTACCGACAGCTGCCGCCCCCAGTCCGGACGAAGCCATAACAGCTGACACGCCACCTGCTCCAGGTCCTGATGGTCTTCAACCCGGATCCAGCACCCCTGGGTGACGGTCAGAACCTGAGACGGCTGTGACCAGGCCTGTGGCAGATCGCCACAGACCAGCAGCACCGGCTGGCGGTAAGTGGCGTCAGGCAGGTCATTCAGATTCAGAGTATCGCCCTGCTTCTGGCGACGGCTTGCCACAAACCAGCACGCCACGATGCCCCCCAGCGTCCCCAGCAGAAGCAGGATCGAGACCGGCTGTGACACCGGGAGAAACCCAAGGCACACCACGGCGCTCAGCAGAGCAGCCCACAATGCCAGTCCGCGCTGTTGTGCAGGACTCATTTCACCGCTCCCGGCAACAGGGCTTTCAGGGTCTGGTCAAGCCAGCAGTCCAGCCCCCACCAGAGCACCGCCACAACGAGCAGGCTCAGGCCGATACGCGCCGGCCAGGAGGCCAGCCAGCCCCCCATGCCCCGTCCGGCACGACTTTCTGCCAGTACTGGGGGGGGCTGCGGATAGCTGAAGGGGGCGACGTGCTCACTGAGCGTACTGACGAGGGACTGCCGCGCCGGATCGTTCAGAGAGCGGTAGCTGCCGAGGAACCCCAGCATCATCACCCGCTGAAAACAGGTCAGTACTGCCGCATCGGGGGCGGGTTCACGCAGGACATCATGCATCCGGTCACAGAGCGTATCGCCAGCATCCATGGTGCCCAGGAAATGCCCCTGCAGCGGAATGTTGTACCACTGCACGCAGGCGTCATCCTCCACGCCCCGACCTTTCACCGCCTCATCGAGCAGGGCACACTGCGCGGCAAGAATGTGCTGACAGCCCTCCTCGTCCAGCTCACGCGCTTTCAGCTCTTGCCGGACCCGCTCCACATCGGCAATACAGCGCTCCCACAGGACCCGCCCCTCACCGTCCTGAAACGTCGGGCCGTGGCGCAGGCTGATGGCCTGCAGCCAGGTATCCTGCAGCAGCTCATCAATATCGATGGACGCGGCCGTACCGCGTTTATGCTCACTCATGTTCTCAGTACCGCAAAGAGTTCAAGTTCAGGCTCGCCGAGCATCCCCGGGACATAAAACATGCAGCTGCCGCTTTGCAACATCTCGGTGGCCAGTGGGTGTGTCACATCAAGGTTGAAATACTGATTTTCCAGGCGCAGCGGAATGGCAGCCGGCACATGACGCAGTGGCATCAGCGGCACCCCCACGCGGGAGGAGTTGACGATACTGCGAACGTGATCGGGACTGCCGACCTTGCACTGGCGCGGGAACTGCTCCTGCAGCTGTGCCACCGACATCGGCGAACGAACGGAGAGGTAATAATCGGCGCCTTCGCGCAGACGCGGATCGTGCAGACGGGCCTGCCAGAAATGCAGACGCGGATCGTAATCCAGTTCAATGGAAACCACCCGCGACGGCAGACTGGCTTCCAGCAGATCGCCCAGCAAATCAAACAGCGGCGGGAAGACGTTATTCAGCTGCTCATGCTGCCAGGCCGGAATGGCACTGACCTGGTGCTCCAGTGAGAAGGTCAGCAGGCTGCCCGCGAGCCTTACCAGCTCTGGATACAGACGCTCAGGCGGACTTTGCGGGTGACGCTGGAACTGCCCCAGTACCGGCTCAGCACTGTTCAGCGCATTGAGCAACCAGAACAGGGACACATCGGCCACGGCAAAATCGGCCATCCGCTCATTGCTTTCACGGCGCATGGCCATCAGACGAGTCAGACGCGCACGCAGTTGCGTCATCAGTTGGTCCAGTTGGGTGACCAGCCAGCGGCTGCCCTGCAGCGCTAACAGAGGAGGAAGAAAGGCCTCATCGGGTGCCCAGTTACCCTGCGAGTTCTGCTGCAGACGGGCAACCGGACAGGTCAGGTAATCGCTGTTGTTCTGATGGGCAAAGCGCAAAGTCAGTTCAGGCTGAATGACCGCAATCTGGCGGGTATCTTCACCAAAGCGGTTGCGGACATCCCGCCAGCGCTGGCGGAAACGTACCGGGCGTTCAGCCACTTCATCAGGCTTCAGGCAGTTGCCACCATTGGCCCGCAGCAGCGGCAGGGCGAGGACCACCGTCACGGCCTGCGACTCGCTCTCAAGCGACAGCACCGGTGGCAGGTCGTCCGCATTATCCGTATCGATAAGCGTCCCGTCAGGGAAGCGGATATGCAGATGACGGGCCTGCAGACAGCCCAGCTTCAGTGCATCCGGCTCAAACGTGGCCTCGATCATTCCCCAGGGCTGGGCAAGACCCAGCCGGGCGATACATTCCACAGACCAGGCCGCATACGCGGCCTGTTGCTGGAAGTGCTGGGGAGAGACCATCTGGCCTCTGCCCCATAACGGTTGTTCCGTTTTCATGGGCTTCCTGCCTTACTTAGGATTTCGCCTTCGGCATCTGGGAAACCAGTGACAGGTTGACGTCCATCCCTTCCACCTGGAAGTGCGGTACCGCATACAGCTTCACACGGAAGAAGCCCGGGTTATCTTCGATATCTTCCACCACCACTTTGGCATCGCGCAGCGGGTGAGACGCCTGCAGCTCGTCGCCCGGATCGGTCATTTCCGTCACCAGACTACGCACCCAGGTGTTGAGCTCGAGCTCCAGCAAACGGCGGTCCTTGGTGGTGCCGATGTTTTCACGCTGAATCAGCTTCAGGTAGTGAGCAATGCGTGACAGCAGGAAGATGTACGGCAGACGGGCATTGATGCGGCTGTTGGCTGTGGCATCCGCGGTGTCATACAGGGCTGGTTTCTGGGTCGAGTTCGCCGAGAAGAAGCACGCATAGTCACGGTTCTTGTAGTAGGAGAGCGGAATGAAGCCGAGATTGGCAAACTCAAACTCACGGGTTTCAGGGATCATCACTTCAGATGGGATCTTGACCTGATTGCCGGTGCCCAGATCGTACAGATGAATAGGCAGATCCTGAACGGCACCACCGGCCTGCGGGCCACGGATTTGCACACACCAGCCGTTATTAATAAAACTGCGAACCATGTTGGATGCAAAGGCAAATGAGGCGTTGGTCCAGAGGTATTTGTCGTGATCCGGGCCTTTCACTTCTTCCACGTAATTGAAGCTGCGCACCGGCACGGTATCCGGGCCATATGGCAGACGGCCCAGGACACGCGGCATCACCAGACCGATATAGCGGGAATCGTCCGTCTCGCGAAAGGACTTCCATTTGATATATTCAGCGCGGTCAAAGTAGTTACCGATATCTTTTATAGCCGCCACTTCCTCCATCGAATCCTTGAGGAAAAATTTCGGGCCTGCGGAGCCGATAAACGGCATATGCGCAGCAGCAGACACTTTAGAGATGTTGCGCAGAAGCGTTACATCCTGAGCGGAAGCATCAAATTCGTAGCCGGAAATCAGCGCGGCAATCGGCTCACCGCCAGGGGTGTCATACTCATTAATATAGGTGTGTTTATACAATCCACTCTGGATGATTTCCGGGCAGTCTTCGAAGTCCTGACGCAGGTCTTCTTTGGACATATCCAGCAGTTCAACTTTCACGTTCTGACGGAAATCAGTTTTGTCGACCAGCGATTTCACGCCCCGCCACAGGCTCTCCACCGCCTGGAATTCTTCGCTATGCATTACCGCATCCAGCTGACGGCTAATCTGGTAGTCCAGCTCCGCGATATGATGGTCAATCAGGTTTTTGTCGAGTTTTTCAACTTTTGAGCCCGCTTTCGTCAGGCATTCCAGAAATACCTGCATCCCCGCCGTTAAACGTTCATCCGCAGTCGCATCCGACATCGCCTGCGCATCCTGCCAGATATCCAGTGCACTGAGTTCGGAGACCGGGTTCAGATTGATTTTTTTAAACAGAGACGCATAAACCCCACCAGCAGCCGGACGTTCCAGCACCACGCTCTCGCCACCCGCGACATTCTCAATTTTTACAGACATCAATATCCTCCTTATTAATCCGTTAAATCATCCTGACCGTTATGGCTGTTTCGGGGCCAGAGCAGACAGTTCTGCGCGGAGTTCTGCGCTTAATGCCGGGTCGAGCAGAATTTTTTCCAGCTCTTTTCGGAAAGCCTGATTATCCAGCAGGTTAGCTTTTAAGTCGCGAAGCAGATTGCGCATGGACAGCATCGCCTTTAGCTGAGGTATTTGACGGGAGACCTGCTCCGGGGTGAAATCCTTCATGCTCCGGAAGGTCAGGCTGATGTTGTCTTCGCTGCCGTCATCAGCCAGCGTGTTTTTAACGGTCAGATTGACGTTTGGGGAATATTCGGAAAGTACTGAGTCAAAGTTATTTTTGTTCAGATTAACTTTTTTTCGCTCAGACAGAGGTGCAGACTCCTGCCCATGACTGAAGTCTCCTGCCACCAGTAATTTCAGGGGGAGTTCGGTTTTCTTGCTCGCACCGCCCGTATGCAAATCAAGTTTTAAATTAATACGTGCCTTGGGTATTTCGGACTGAAAGGAAGAGTTAGACATGGCTGTCCCTGTTCTCTGGAGTGATAGAAACCGCCACAGCCAGTGTCAAATGTTAAGAACGGCTACCCCTGCCATAAATCATTCCTGATATTAAACATTCATCTCAAAACAGGCGCTGCGGGAAGAAGCGAGTTCAATCCATCTACTGGCGATATGACGCGGTTCAGAAGCGTGAATCCGTAAATTTAATTTTCAGATAAACACCAATAGCGTGAGTGTAAAAATAGTAGAACAGGTAAAGGAAATGATAAGATGAAACAAAATGTAACAGAGAGGACGTGCGAGAAGTCAGGATCTAGTGATCTGATATATAAGAGTTTTCTTAAGAATCTCGCTCGCGGGTGCATGAAATCTGGGATTGCAAGATACTTCATTTCACTGTTCAATTGAGAATTGAGCCGTAAAATGACTGACGGCTAAAAAGTGCGGTTAATGACTATTTAATAGAATTGAGTCAGAAATTGATGACGAAACTTAACCCATAAGGGTTAATTCTAAACATAAAAAATGTTAATTATTTTTGGTGTTATTATGCGCTTCACATAACGCCTTTTGCTGCCAGGAAGATCAGCGACTCCCCCGTCGACACGCGGAAGGCGTCATGCCATAGACCTGACGGAAACGATGGCTGAAATGCGCAGAAGAGTGGAAACCACACTGAAGAGCAATCACGGTCAGCGTCAAATCGGGATGCGCAAGCAATGTCCTCGCGCGATCCATGCGACGACGCATCACAAACTGGTGTGGCGCTTCGCCCGTGGTGTGACGAAACATACGGGCAAAGTGAAACTCACTTAATGCCGCTTCCTGCGCCAGCACCGTCAGGGTTAAAGGCTGGTCGAGATGGGTTTCAATAAATTCCAGAACACGTCGTAATACCACCGGAGCCAGTCCGCCGCGCACCCGGGGCAATTGCCACTTTACGTCGCTGTAGTGTTGCAACAGATGGGTCAGAAGCAGTGTTGATGCACTGCTTAATGTCAGCTGGCTGGCGGGCTGTTGCCAGTCACTGCTCAGCAGGAAGTGCCGATAGAGCTGGGTAATACGGTCATCCGTAGAAAAGACTTTTTCATGCAAATTTAACTGCGCCGGACTGCGGTTCCAGACCTGTTCGGCCAGCTGCCGCAGCTGATTTTCACTGCAATAAAGATGAACAAAAGCGAGATCGGCACGCAGATCCCAGGTTGACTCCGTGCCAGAAGGCATCAGACAGAAGCGATCCGGTGCACCACCGTTACGCCAGCCGTGCGCAGTTTTATGCCAGGTATCGTAGCCGCCCGCCACATAAAGGCTCAGCGTGTGATGATCGCTAAGGTTGGTTACACGATCGCCACTATTGAACCAGGCCGCCAGCTGAATGCCGCTGTGAAGTTGCACCTGATCACGCAGTTGTGCTTTGTGGCGTTGCAGCATATCAAAGGTCTGGTAACGGCTCATCGGGGTATCAGCTCAGATAAACAGAGGGCCAGTTTACGGATTGCGCGGGACAGAGAACAGGCCACAATGGGACGGACGGCAAAAATGCGCAAGATTTTGCAAATGCTGCGCAAGCTGCTGCAAGAACCGATCGGTTTACTGGCGCAGACTCGGCGTTTTGCAGTGGAGAATCTCGCAATGAATCTTTTTTTGTATCTCTCAGTTGTCCTCATCTGGGGTACCACCTGGATTGCTATCTATGCGCAACAGTCTGCGGGCATCAATGCCGTCACCGTCGCTGTCTTCTGGCGCTTCTTGCTGGCTTCACTGGTCATGCTATTGCTGCTTAAGCTGATAAAACGGCTGCACAGGCTAACACTACAGGATCACCTCTTCTGTGTGCTGCAGGGGGGCTGCGTCTTTGGCTTCAACTTTGTTTGCTTCTATTACGCTTCTGGCTTTATCAGCAGCGGGCTGGAGTCAGTGATTTTCTCAATGGCTGTGATGTACAACGCTATTAATCAATGGATATTTTTCCGTCAGCGTCCTTCTGCACGCCTGATTCCGGCGATAGCACTGGGCATGGCAGGCATTGTTGCGTTGTTCTGGCACGATCTGCGCAGTACGCAGGCCTCTGCCGGATTGATGTTGGGCATTGGATTGAGTGCGCTGGGCACGCTGGGATTTTCTTTCGGCAATATGATCAGTCAGCGGCATCAGCGTCTCCAGCGCGACGTGCTGACAACCAACAGCTATGGCATGTTATACGGTGCGCTGATGATGGCACTGGTCTCGCTGCTACAGGGTGTTTCGCTGCAGCCAGCCTGGAATACGCAGTGGATTGGGGCCTTAACGTATCTGGCCATCGTGGGATCGGTGATGGGATTCGGGGCCTATTTTACGCTGGTGGGACGTATCGGCGCCAGTCGGGCTGCCTACACAACAGTATTGTTTCCATTGGTTGCGCTGACACTTTCTACCCACTTTGAGGGGTATGAGTGGCATGCCAGCGCCATCCCTGGCCTTGTCATGATTTTGCTGGGCAATATCGTGATGTTTGCCCGCTGGCCGGCAAGCCGTCGCCGGGTAATCATCTGACGCCGAAGCGGGCTGAGGCCCGCTGCCGGATGGGCGTTACGCCCACTGTTGCTGAAGGAGTTTCTGGGGTTTATTGATCGCTTTACGCGCAATCCAGTAGAGCAGAACACGCTCATCGTCACTATCACGATCGGCCATCGACAGCAGTTTTAATGCCAGCGTCGATTTGGTCACAGGCTGTTGTTCTGTACTGAGTTCAATCACCGCCTGACCGATGATGCAGCAAACTTCATCCTCACTGGTGCTGGATTCATATGTCCGGTCTTTCATATTTCCTCCTGTTAAGTGAACTCTAAGCCTGGCAAGTAATCTGGAAACCTGCTCATAGAATCATCTGATTGAAACATTATCTTACGGCTAATTACGCTTAATTATTAAGTTGCCGCTTTGGTTACTTCTGATTCGGCGGGGCTTTGGTTACTTCTGATTCGGCGGGGCTTAACTCCCGCGATGCCATTCATACCGCCTGAAGGGCATTTCATTCCCTGATCCGTTCCGTTCATGCCTTTACTGCTCACGCGCGCGAATCACTGCTTTATTCTGACCGCAGTGTCCAGATTCCCGGACGGGAGAGAAAATCATGAACCAGACTCAACAGGCTTCTTACCAGCGTTCCCGCTGGCTTACATTGTTCGGCACCGTCATTACTCAGTTCGCACTAGGGTCAGTCTACACATGGAGTTTGTTTAATGGGCAGCTGTCACAGAAGCTGGATGCCTCCGTCAGCCAGGTCGCTTTTTCGTTTGGCCTGCTGAGTTTAGGTCTGGCTATCGCCTCTTCGCTGGCCGGGAAATTACAGGAACGTTTTGGTGTACGCCGCGTCACTATCGGTGCGGGTGTACTGATGGCGCTGGGTTTCTGGCTCACCGCGCACGCCAGTAACCTGATGATGCTCTATTTCAGTGCCGGACTGCTGGTGGGTCTGGCCGATGGCGCAGGTTACCTGATGACGCTGTCAAACTGCGTGAAATGGTTTCCGGAACGCAAAGGGATGATCTCTGCCTGTGCGATTGGTGCATACGGTCTGGGCAGCCTGGGATTCAAATTTATCTGCGGGACGCTGCTGGCAACGGTCGGTCTGGAACAGACCTTCATGATCTGGGGCGTGCTGGCGATGTCGATGATCATCCTCGGCGCGCTACTGATGCGCGAAGCGCCACTGCAGCAGAACGGACCGGCTACCCTGGGTCAGCAACATGTGCGGGATTACACGCTGGCGCAATCAGTGCGACTGCCGCAGTACTGGATGCTGGCGCTGATGTTCCTGACCGCCTGCATGAGTGGCCTCTATGTGATAGGCGTTGCCAAAGATATCGGCGAAGGACTGGTGCATCTCTCCACACAGACCGCTGCCAGCGCGGTAACGGTTATCGCGATTGCCAACCTGAGTGGTCGGCTGGTATTAGGTGTGCTCTCCGACAAAATGCTGCGCATCCGAGTTATTTCGCTGGCGCAAATCGTGTCGCTGACTGGAATGAGCGTGCTGCTGTTTACCCGGATGAATGAGATGACCTTCTTCCTGTCACTCGCCTGTGTGGCCTTCAGCTTTGGCGGCACTATCACAGTATTCCCGTCGCTGGTGAGTGATTTCTTTGGCCTCAATAACCTGACCAAAAACTATGGCCTGCTCTATCTCGGCTTTGGTATCGGTAGCGTACTGGGTTCGCTGGTTGCCTCACTGTTTGGTGGTTTCACCGTCACCTTCAGCCTGATTATGACGCTGCTGGTCATCTCGCTGTTCCTGTCACTCACCATTCGCTTGCCGCAGAGTTCCGTCACAGCAGAACCTGTGTTGCAACGGCATTAATGCTTGCAGACAATTACCACGGGCCGCGATTAAGCGGCCCGTTTACGTTTAGCCGCGGAATCGCGGCTCTGCCATTCCCGCCACCGCCAGGTCTACGGCAAAGATATCGCCAGACTGCGGATAGCGCGCCAGCTCTTCTTCAGTGCGGTCTTCGCGTGAACTGGTGATGAACAACGTTTTAAGATCAGCACCGCCAAAGGCCACCATGGTTGGCCACTTCACTGGCAACAGGATCTCATCGACGATGTCGCTGCTCAGTGGATCGATGCGCACCACGCGTCCGCCATCAAACTGTGCTGACCAGTAAAAGCCTTTGCTATCTACAGCGGCACCATCCGGCAAGCCACCTTTCGCGTCGAAATGACGGAACAGGGTGCGTTCGCCCGGTTCGCCCTGCTCGTTCAACGGGTAGCGATAGAGTGCCTCATTCGGCGTGTCACTGTGATACATCCAGCGTTGGTCGGGGGAGAATGCCAGCCCGTTGGAAATTTTAATGTCGCGCGCCTTCACCTCCAGCTTCAGGTCAGGCGTCACACGGCACAGCAGGCCACCGTTTTTGTCCTGCGGTTCCCACAGGCTGCCGCACCAGAAGTTACCCCAGGGATCGACGCGGCCATCATTAAAGCGACTTTGCGCAGCGATACCGGGATTCTCTGCGATTTTTTTTTCTGGCTTACCCTTAGCATCCAGCAGCCAGACACCACCACGCAGTGCAGCTATCAGCCCGCCCTGCTCACGCAGACCGATACATCCTACCTCTTCCGCCTGGGGGAAGGTCTGCAACTCGCCGCTGCCCGGATCAAAACGGTGAATGGCGGGTGCCAGGATATCGACACAGTAGAGCACCTGCTCTTCGACGGACCAGAGCGGGCATTCGCCCAGTTCAGCCTGTAAAGCCAGAATATTTTTAACGTCATGCGCCATGTTTCTCTCCCATTGAACTGACATGCTAATAATGTAGTGGTAAAAACTTTTAAATGAGAATTATTTTGGCTTGATTTTGAGACTATTCTCTCTGATAGTATTTATTATTCAGTTCATTCCGATTTCTTTAATTATCTCTGCTGCAAAACTCGCCACTCTGAAATATTCCGTCATATCTTCCTTAATAACTCTACAAAGCCTGCATCTTCACTCCACTTTTCCAGCGTAGTGTCACAGTCATTGGAAAAGAGGAGAAGCTTCCGATGAAGAGATTAATTAAAGTCGCTTCTGTGGTTGCACTGATGACGTTATTAAGCGGTTGTATCATCAGACCAGAACACGACAATGGCTGGCATCGCGGTGGTGGCGGCGGATATCATGGAGGTTACTATGGAGGTTATCACGATGGGTATCATGGCGGTTACCATCGCCGCTAACGGGCAAAGATGTCACACAGCATAAAATAAAAGCGTTAAAATTAAAGGGCGGGATAATTATCCCGCCCGTTTTTATATTCAGCCTTTAAGTGCGTAATTACACTGGAACCACATTTTCTGCAGTCCTGGAATATGACTTTCCTGCGCAGGCAATGCCTCAACTTTATCAAATCCTTTCTTATTGCAGTAATTCGCCAGATCTATATCCATTGCGTCACGATTGACCTTTGCCGGATCAAAACGATACTGCACGGTGTTTGAGTCTGGATCTTCATCAACGCGTTCAAATGCCCCGGGTTTGCTGGCAGTACAACCACTCAGCAGAATCAGCGCCATTGCGCCGGTAATCAGTTTTTTCATTTAGTTATCCTCATGTTGCCGCGCAGTTTATGACGCAGCCAGTCACGCATCCATAGGATTAATGCGCGAAAAATCAAAAATTTAGAAGCTTTTACCGATTAATGCAATACGATTAAACGGCTATCACTATCATGACGGAAGTGACAGGATGTACTCAGACCAAACGAAATGAAGACTGCACCACACCAGGAAATGCCAAAATAAGAAATCTGTTCCTCTCTCTTCCCTGCCCGCGTTTAGCGGGCTTTTTTTCGCCTGCTATTCCGCCGTCGCTCACTGGCCCGTCATTGCCACCATTCTACGTAACAGGTTAGCGGCGCGCTTGTCCGGTAATGCCAGGATGGCACTGTAGAGATCAATCGACATGGCACACAGCGATGAACGATCAACTGCCGTATCAGCAGGCATATTCAGTTGCTGCAGCCTGTCGCCCCATTTCAGATAGAGCCGTGCGACGATTTTTTGCAGATCGTCCTGGGCCTGGGTCTTATCCAGCGGCTGCTCGGGTGGAGGACTGTTCAGCAACAACTGCTCCATGGCATCCGCCTCTTTGTGATTCAGCGAAGACGGCAGTGTGGTCAGCAAATTGATGCCCCCACTCACCTGTGGATAGAGATATCGGAAGCAAAGGCCAGGGTCGATTTGGTTCAGCGCCCGCATCTCTTCTACCGAGACGCCGATATAGTTAACGACCGCAGTATCCGTTCCGCGCATCAGTCGCTGGTTAATCACCTCAATCAGCCAGCCACGTAGCTCGCCCGTCGCCTTGTCAGCCGGCTCGCCCGCGCGGATTCGATGGCTCAGCTCCTGGGTCAGCAACAGCCATAATGCCGGTTCCTGCGTCTTCAGCACCCGATAGCCTGGCATAGTTGCCAGTTGATTTACCGCCTGCTCACGCTGCGCGGTCTGTGCCTGATGCGGCGCGACCCAACTGAACCAGACCAGATTTGCCAGTATCAGTGGCAGCAGAAAGAGGATCAGCCCCTGCCACAAACGCAGTCGGGTAGTTTTGATCAGCACAATGACGATAAACGCCAGCAGCGCAAAGGCGGCCAGCGTAATGAAGAGCAGAGAATTCATGCTGCGGAGTTAATCCTTACGCACATCGATCAGCACAGGACAGTAAGCACGCTCGATAACCGATGCGCTGACGGAGCCTTTTAACAGCCGATTAAAAGAAGAGAGATGGCGACGTCCCATGATAATCATGCTGGCCTTGAGCTGTTGCGACTGGGCAACGATGGTATCTGCCGCATCACCCGCCAGTATCATGCCTCGTGCATTAATTCCCGCTCGCAGTAACGGTGCCAGCGCATGACGCACGACCATTTCCGCCGTATTCTGCTCATCCTGCGCCGCCACAAAATCGGCCGGATCTTCACCCGCATCGATTTCCATCGGCTGATTACAGGAGGAGTAGGCAGGATCGACACAGCACAGCACCACCACATCGGCACGATGCGCCAGCGCTTCTTCAATGGTTAACGCAACCACCTTCTCAGCGACAGGAGAGTGGTCAATGGCCATCAGCAGGGTTTTCATTAGTTGATTATCCTTCAATCGCGGCGATTTTGCCGATTTCACGCACCAGCGCCTCTTTACACTTCAGCATCTCGTCACGAAAACGGGCTTCGTGTCGAAGAAAACGAGCAGAGGGCACCAGCAAAGAGACTGAAAAGCGACCAAACAGCGTATCCAGGGCAAACGCCATGGTAGAGATCCCTTCCAGCGTTTCACCGCGATCCACGGCAATACCGGTTTCGCGCACTTCCCTGATAAGTTGCAACAACTGCGGCAGCGTTTTCACCGTCATATCGGTTAACTCCTGCCAGGCGTCGCCGACGATCGTTCGCACATCTTTTTCACACTCCAGCGCCAGCAACGCCCGCCCACCAGAGGTACTGTAGAGTGGCAGATTAAGTCCCATATGCGGCACCACCCGAAGTTCCCGCGATGCCACCACATGGTGAATAATCGCCAGCTGGCTGCCACTGGCGCGGGCCAGCGAGACCGTTTCATTCGTGTCGGAAGAGAGTTTTTCCAGCAGCGGACTGACCAGATCGACCACGTCGGTGTGCACGCTGGAGATCAATTTTAACAGTGCCGGCCCCAGCCGCAGTCCACCCGCCCCGCTGCTTCGCACCAGTTCGGCGCTGTCGAGCGCAGCGACAATGCGCTGCACCGTTGAACGGGGCAGTTCCACCGCCTGAGCAATCTCGCCGAGGCTCATGCCGCCCGGCTGTTCGCCCAGCGCATTAAGAATTTTTGCCGCACGGGCGATGACCTGAATGCCGCCCGTTTTTTCCTCCTCGCGGCTGGAGGGTTGATGTGCCATAGCGTCGTCCTGTTTGAGCTGCCTTACTGTAGCGCGAATGCCGCACTTTTTACAGCCTGTACCACATTGCAATACAGCATACCGGGATGTAATATTACACCCTGTATCACATCGCAGTACACTGCATCATAATAACGAGATCGCCTGCCATGAACGCTAAGCCAGCCGCCGCGCCGGCCCCTCATCCTTTTACACTGCGACTGGCCCTCGGCCTGGTCGGCGTCCTCATCGCTGCGCTGACCTCCGGGCTGAACGACCGCGTCAGTGATATCGCGCTGGCCGATATTCGTGCCGCGATCGGCATCGGTTTTGATCAGGGTAGCTGGATTATCTCCGGTTATCAGGCAGCAGAAGTGGCCGCCATGATGATTGCGCCCTGGTTTGCCGTCACCCTGTCGCTGCGGCGTTTTACGCTCGGCGTGTCGGCGGGATTTATGCTGACCGGCATTCTGCTGCCACTGGTGCCGGATCCGACGCTGTTTATCAGCCTGCGCGTACTGCAGGGCCTGTTTGGTGGCGCACTGCCGCCGATGCTGATGACCGTCGCCCTGCGCTTTCTGCCGCCGCCCTTTAAGTTGTTTGGCCTGGCAGGTTATGCCCTGACCGCGACGTTTGGCCCCAATATGGCAGCCTCGCTGGCCTCGTTGTGGACCGACCATGTCAGCTGGATGATGGTGTTCTGGCAGGTCGTGCCCGGCATGCTGATTGCGATGGTGCTGATCAGCTGGGGGATACCCCAGGATCCACTGCGTCCGGAACGCTTTCAGCAAATCGATCTGTTCGGCATGGTGACCGGTTGCAGTGCTGTCGCGCTGCTGGTTCTGGTCCTGACCCAGGGTGAGCGCCTCGACTGGCTGAACTCGCCACTGATTGCCGGTATGCTGCTCGCCGCATTGCCGCTGATGCTGGTTTTTCTGATCAACGAGTGGTTCCACCCGCTGCCGCTATTCAAATTGCAGATGCTCCGACGGCCTAATCTGGCACACGGTCTGCTGGGACTGGCCTGTGTGCTTATTCTGGGGCTTTCAGGCTCCGCGCTGCCGTCGGCCTATTTTGCTCAGGTCAGCGGCTTTCGCACTCTTGAGTTTGCCCCGCTGGCACTGACCGTAGGCCTGCCGCAACTGCTTATTGCCCCACTGGTTGCGGCCCTGTTGAATATCCGCTGGATCGATTGCCGCTGGATGCTGACGGCGGGCGTCGGCCTGCTGGTGATCGCCTGTCTTATGGGCACACAGATCACAAGTGACTGGGCCCGGCAGAATTTCTGGTTGTTGCAGGTCCTGCAGGCGTTCGGACAACCGATGATCATTTTGCCGATACTGATGAGCGCCACCAGCGTTGTGGCCCCACCAGAAGGCCCGTTTGCCTCGGCGATGTTTAATACGGTACGCGGTTTCTCCAGCATCGCCGCCTCCACACTGGTTGAGGTTTTCCTCTCTCATCGTGAGCAGTTTCACTCCAGTGTCCTGATTAATCAGGCCGCCAGTCGCAGCGGGCTGATGACCGCGCCGACGGTCAGTCAGGCCAGCCCCAGTCTGCCGCTTTTGCCGGATGGCAGCATCAGCGCCAGCGATAATCTCAGCGGATTCGCCACGCTGGTCCGGCATCAGGCCACGGTGTTGAGCCTGAGCGACAGCTGGCTGATGTTGACCAGCTTTGCCGCCTGCCTGTTATTGCTTACCGCCATCCTGCCAAAACGGGTCTGGCCGCCTCAAACTTTGATTCAAAACCCTTCCCGGAATAACTGAATATGCGTACTTTCGAAATGAGAAGAACCCTGCTGCTGAGTCTGCTGCTGCTGGTGTTACTGGGCATCGCCTTTTTAGTCTGGTCGCTGATGACCGGCAACGATCATCGCACCAACGACGCTTACGTTAATGCGGATTACACCGTCGTGGCGCCAAAAGTCTCAGGCTATATCAGCAATGTGCAGGTGCAGGATAATCAGCAGGTCAAAGCGGGCCAGCTGCTGGTAACGCTGGATGATCGTGACTACCGTGTGGCACTGGAGAGTGCCGAAGCTGACCTGCAGGTGAGTCAGGCAAAACTGCTAAGCAGTCAGGCTCAACTGGAGCAGCAGCAGTCGGTGATTGATCAGCAGAAAGCCAGCGTCGCGGCCAGCCAGGCTTCTGCACAGTATGCCGGTCAAAGCGCCGATCGCTATAACCGACTCTATAAAAGCGGCACCGTGGCAGCCGACGATCAGCAAAAGGCCAGCTCAAATCAGCGCTCAGCGCTGGCAGCCGTGCATCAGAGTCAGGCCGCGCTGGCATCAGCAATGAAACAGGTCGGCGTATTACAGGCTGCGGTGCGTTCAGCGGAAGCCGACGTCGCCGCGGCTAAAGCCAGCGTCGATCAGGCCAGGCTTAATCTCTCCTATACGCGGATTACGGCTCCGGTGGACGGCATGGTGGGTCAGCGCTCGGCGCGGACCGGCGCGTACGTATCAGCCGGAACCCGTCTTCTGGCAGTGGTGCCACTGCAGCAAACCTACATTACCGCTAACTATCTTGAGACGCAGTTAAGCGATGTGCGTCCGGGCCAGCGAGTACGAATCAGTGTCGATGCCCTGCCGGGCGAGACTTTTACCGGCCATGTAGACAGCATCGCACCCGCCACCGGCGCAACTTTTTCGGCGATCGCTCCCGATAACGCTACAGGCAACTACACTAAAGTCGTCCAACGTCTGCCGGTGAAGATTGTGCTGGATGGTGACCAACAGCATCTGGCTCAGTTACGTGTCGGCATGTCGGCGATCCCTGAAATCCAGGTACCCTAAAATTGTGAGCAATATCTCAGAACGGACCTATTTCATTTGGGCGGGATTACGCGTAAATTAGCGCCTGATCCTGTTCTGAGAGTTATTCAGATCGACCCGGAAGAGAGCAGACCATGCGTGAAATGGCGATCTCTTTTCCACATCTGTTCGCGTTGCACTGGTTTGGGATCGCCATCATCGTAACCGCTCAGAGGAGTTGCTTTGTGAAATATGCCTTGATGGGAATATCTTTTTTCGCGTTACTTTGGTTCGGAACCTTTGTTCTGTTGCTGAAGTAATGGCGTGACAGTGCCGCCACGGGGCGACCATTGCGTCGCCCCTGCTGGTTGTCAGCTCTCTTCTTCTGTTTTCATGCTGCCCGGCAATACGCCATCGGCACGAAACATCGCTTTAATTCCCCGTACCGCCTGACGAATACGATCGCTGTTTTCAATCAGCGCAAATCGCACGTGCGTGTCGCCATAGTCACCAAACCCGATGCCGGGTGAGACACAGACTTTCGCCTCCTGCAGCATGTGTTTGGCAAACTCCAGCGACCCCAGATGCGCATAATGGTCAGGAATTTTTGCCCAGACGTACATCGAGGCTTTCGGGTTATCTACCATCCACCCCGCTTCATGCAATCCTTTGACCAGCACATCACGGCGACGTTTGTACTGCTCTGCGATGTCGCGCACGCACTGTTGATCCCCTTCCAGCGCCGCAATCGCTGCCACCTGCAGCGGCGTAAAAGTGCCGTAGTCATGGTAACTTTTGATTCGCGCCAGCGCGGCGACCAGCTCTTTGTTGCCCACCATGAAACCGATGCGCCAGCCCGCCATGTTGTAGCTTTTTGACAGGGTAAAGAATTCGACGGCAACATCCCGTGCACCCGGTACCTGCATGATCGATGGCGCTTTCCAGCCGTCGTAAACGATGTCGGCATAGGCCAGATCGTGGATAACCAGCACGTTGTATTGCTTCGCCAGCGCAATTACTCGCTCAAAAAAGTCGAGCTCCACACACTGTGCGGTCGGGTTGGACGGGAAGCCGAGGATCATCATTTTTGGTTTGGGGTAGCTTTCGCGGATAGCACGTTCCAGCTCATTGAAGAAGTCGACACCCGCCACCAGCGGTACAGAGCGCACCTGCGCACCCGCAATCACCGCACCGTAGATGTGAATCGGATAGCTGGGATTGGGTACCAGCACGGTATCCCCGTGATCCAGCGTCGCCAGCATCAGGTGCGCGAGCCCCTCTTTGGAACCGATGGTAACAATCGCCTCAGATTCGGGATCGATCTCCACCTGATAGCGATCGGCATACCAGCGCGAGATCGCCCTGCGCAGACGCGGAATGCCGCGCGAGGTGGAATAACCGTGGGTATCGTCACGCTGCGCAACCTGGCATAACTTTTCGACGATGTGCGGCGGGGTCGGGCCATCAGGATTGCCCATTGAAAAGTCGATGATATCTTCGCCGCGCCGACGCGCAGCCATCTTCAGTTCAGCGGTGATGTTGAAAACGTAAGGGGGTAAGCGTTCAATACGCGAGAAACGACGGGGTGTGCTGTTATCAGCCATGATGTCCTCTGGATTACGTAAGCGCCCGGACCGTCCGAGCGACGCGGGTCACTGCGGTGACCCGTTACGAACATAACGTGGCAAGGATCATTTTGTCGAGGCTGGCGGAAAGTTTTTTTATTTTTGCGGATTCAGCCGTCCCAGCAGCCAATCGTTCACCCAGCGACCATTCAGCAGATAATTATCCCGCAGCGTGCCCTCCAGCTGAAAGCCGTTTTTCTCCAGAATACGGCGTGACGCCCAGTTACCTTCAACCACCATCGCCTTGAGTTTATGGAAATCGGCTTCAAGCAAAAACTGGCATAGCGCCGCCAGCGCTTCGCTGCCATAGCCCTGACCGCAGTGGCGATGCAGCAGCATATAACCCACTTCCGCCTGACGGTGAGGCTCCCATTCGGGGCTACAGCCAAACAGCCCAATGGGTTCACCGCTGTCACGCCGTCGCACCACCAGGCAGAGCATGTGGAAACTGCCCGGCTGCCAGGGTGCCAGACGCGTGGTGAAGCGCTGGCGGATATCCGCTTCATCGGGGATTTCGCTAACCCAGGTCATGGTGTCGGGATCTTCATGGACAGCACGAAACAGTTGCCAGTCCTCTGGCTGTAATTTACTCAGGGTTAATCTGGCGGTGACAAGTTGCATCTGCGGCTCCCGATGGGCGCGGTTTTCCAGCGACAGCTGGCGCGCGTCATCGCGCAACATAGCAAAACGGCATCGCAGCGACCAGTCCTGGCAGGCTGAAAAACTGTTCCCCTTTATTGCACTCAGGCTTTCCCCTTTTTTACAGACTGGCCTTAAAAATTGATCTGAAACACGAACCCCCGGCATGATTGATCGGGGCGCTAGCGGTTCGCGATCACATTTTTTATCATAGCGGCACTTTCCATTGCCGACGAGTCGCCTGTGTCCTCCCACTTCACGATGTTACTGGCAGTATTTGACCGCGCCGCCCTGATGTTGATCTGCCTGTTCTTCCTGACGCGCACCCGCCCGTTTCGTCAGCTGCTGCAAAAAGATGAACACACACGCGCTGAAAAAGTGGCGGTGACGGCTATCTTTTCCCTGTTTGCGCTGTTCAGTACCTGGTCGGGCGTCAATGTCGACGGCTCGCTGCTGAATGTACGGGTGATCGCTGTCATGGCAGGCGGCATTCTGTTTGGTCCCTGGGTCGGTATCGCTACCGGTATCATTGCGGGTCTGCACCGCTTTATGATCGATATTCACGGCGTGACTTCCGTACCCTGTCTGATTACCAGCATCATTGCCGGTGTCGTTTCGGGCGGCATTAATCGCCGGGTGCTGAAAGAGCATCGCTGGCGCGCCGGTATCGTCGGCGGCATGCTGTGTGAAGCACTGACGATGTTGCTGATTGTCCTGTGGGCGCGCCCGACTTCACTCGGGCTGGCGATTGTGTCAGAGATTGCCCTGCCGATGATCCTCGGCGCGTCCAGCATTGGCATCATTGTGTTGCTGGTACAAAGCGTCGAGGGAGAAAAAGAGGCCATTGCTGCCCGTCAGGCCAAACTGGCGCTGGAAATAGCCAACAAAACCCTGCCACTGTTTCGTCAGGTGAACAGCGACTCGCTTCGCAACATCTGTGACATTATCCGGCGGGAGATCAAAGCCGATGCCGTGGCGATGACAGATAAAAAACAGATTCTGGCCTACGTCGGCTATGGCGAACACAACTATAAGCATGGGGATGATGGCATCAGCCCCACCACGGCCCAGTCGATCACCAGCGGTAAAATTATCATTAAGAACAATGATGAAGCACACCGCACCAAAGATATCCATTCGATGCTCGTCATCCCGCTTTGGGAAAAAGGCAACGTTACCGGCACGCTGAAAATCTACTATCGCCGCGCACATCGTATTACAGGCTCGCTGAAGGAGATGGCGATCGGCCTGTCACAAATCATCTCAACCCAGCTCGAAGTGTCGCGTGCTGAGCAGCTGCGTGAGATGGCCAATAAAGCGGAACTCCGTGCGCTGCAAAGTAAAATAAATCCGCATTTCCTGTTCAACGCGCTGAATGCTATCTCCTCTTCTATCCGGCTCAATCCCGATACTGCCCGCCAGCTGGTGATCAACCTGTCACGCTACCTGCGCTATAACCTTGAACTGAATGACGATGAGCTGATCGACATCCGCAAAGAGCTGTGGCAGGTGAAAGATTACATCGCTATTGAGCAGGCGCGGTTTGGCGATAAGCTGACGATGATTTATGACGTCGATGAAGATCTCCATTTTTTGTTGCCGAGTCTGCTGATCCAGCCTCTGGTAGAGAACGCCATTGTGCATGGCATCCAGCCCTGTAAAGGCAAAGGCGTGGTAACGCTGAGCGTGCGGGATCTGGGCGACCAGGTGCGGATCTCAGTGCGGGATACCGGTCAGGGCATCAGTGACGAAGTGATGGAGCGGGTGGCGCGCAACGAGATGCCGGGTAATAAAATCGGCCTGCTCAATGTGCATCATCGGGTAAAACTCCTGTCGGGACAGGGACTGAACATCGTGCGGCGTCAGCCGGGCACCGAGATTTCCTTTACGCTGAGTAAAAATGGCCAGCGCCTGGCGGAGAATCTGTTATGAAAGCCATTATCGTTGAAGATGAATTTCTGGCGCAGCAGGAGCTGAGCTGGATGATTCAGCATCATAGCAACATCAGGATTGAAGCCTGCTTTGACGATGGTCTGGACGTGCTGAAGTATCTGCAACAGCATCGGGTTGATGTGATTTTCCTCGACATCAACATTCCCTCGCTGGATGGCATGCTGCTGGCACAGAATATTCATCAATTTGCTCATAAACCCCTGATTGTCTTTATTACCGCGTGGAAAGAGCATGCGGTGGAGGCGTTTGAGCTGGAGGCGTTTGACTACATTCTCAAGCCCTATCAGGAGTCGCGGATTATCACCATGCTGAACAAGCTGGAAGCCACTGCGCAGGCACAGCAGGCGGTGAGCCAACTCAGTGCCACGCCTGCGCCGCAGACGGTTAATCTGATTAAAGATGAGCGCATTATCGTCACTGACGTGAATGATATTTACTACGTTGAGGCGCATGAGAAGCTGACGTTTGTGTATACCCGGCGCGAGTCCTATGTGATGTCGATGAATATTACCGAGTTCTGTTCACGTCTGCCGGAACAGCAGTTCTTCCGCTGCCACCGCTCTTACTGCGTCAGCCTCAGCAAGATTCGCGAAATCGAGCCGTGGTTTAACAACACCTATCTGCTAAAGCTGCGCGATCTGGAATTTCAGGTGCCCGTCAGCCGCAGTAAGGTAAAGCAGTTCAGACAGCTGATGCGCCTGTAGCTTCACACGGTTACGGATCGATTCAGGTAAGGGAACGGGTTTAAAAGAAATAGCCGTGGAAACCGCTTGAGACGTGAGGGGTGATTTCCCGATCCTGACCCACAGAACCAGTCAGGTCGGGAAAATCGTTCGCACACACAATGGCCGTACGTGCGAGGTAATACAGAATCAGATTTCGCGACCCAGCGTCTGGCGCAGATGTGCACCCGCGCCCAGCAGGCCCGGCTGATCGTGCGTAATCATATAGACCGGGATGCTGGCAACATAGTCACGGAAGCGGCCTTTATCTTCGAACGCAGCACGGAAGCCCGACGACTTAAAGAACTCCAGGAAGCGTGGCACGATGCCACCCGCAATATAGACACCACCAAAGGTGCCCAGATTCAGCGCCAGATTGCCGCCAAAACGGCCCATGATGACGCAGAACATCGCCAGCGCACGACGGCAGTCAGTGCAGCTGTCATCCAGTGCACGCTGGCTGACATCTTTCGGCTTCAGATTCTCCGGCACGCGATTATCGACTTTCACAATGGCACGATAGAGGTTAACCAGACCCGCTCCTGACAGCACACGTTCGGCTGAAACATGGCCCAGCTCTTCGCGCAGTACTTCCAGTATCTGATCTTCTTCTTCGCTGTTAGCCGCGAAATCGACATGACCGCCCTCGCCCGGCAGGCTGACCCAGCGCTTGTCCACATGCACCAGATGGCTGACGCCTAAGCCAGTACCGGCCCCATAAATGGCGATGGGTTTATCTTTGACCGGCTCTGAGCCGCCAAACTGAATCACGTTTTCGGCAGTCAGCATCGGGATCGCCATGGATACCGCGGTGAAGTCGTTAATGATTTCCAGGTGTTCAAAACCGATGTTCTCTTTGAGCTGGCGTGTTGAAAAAGCCCAGTCATGGTTGGTCATTTCAACCCAGTCATCGGTAATCGGGCAGGCGATAGCAATACAGCCATCTTTAACGTCCTGCTGTTGTTCATCAAGATAGTGGCGGATGACGGCTTCGAGGCTGTCGTAATCTGATGTTGAGAATGTTTTGGCCTGGGTGATGCTGCCGCTTTCCACCTCACACAGGGCGAGGCGCGCGTTAGTACCGCCGACATCGCCGACCAAGGCATAGGTTGTCATTCTTCTGTTGCTCCGCTTGGGGTCTTAAGAGTTGGTGGACACTATAAATTTCTGCCCATAAAACAACAACGCTCACCGGTGCGATTGGTGAGCGTCTTACTCAGTTGTGCTACAGCCTAACCGTGTTAGTCCACCCTGCACAGCGGCAACTATCTGAATCTTAGCCGCCGTTGCGCTGATTCAGGCAGGCGGTGACTTTTCGTAGCAGTGGCGGCAAATCATCTTTTGGCATAACCACCTCAACCAGCGACAGCCATTGAGGCGCTGAAAGTCGCGCCATTACCTCGTCTAACTGCACGGTTTCACTGATACGCCAGCTCTGCGCCTGGCCCTGAAGGCTAAGAGCGTGCGGTAAAGCCGTCCAGTTCCACGGGGCAATATCATTGTAACGTTGTGTTGCGCCATGAATGGCCCGTTCGACGGTATAGCCTTCATTATTCAGCAAAAAGATTATCAGCCGCTGCCGATCGCGCAGCATTGAACCCAGTTCCTGAATGGTCAGTTGCGCCGAGCCGTCTCCGACGATCAGGATAACCCGGCGCTCAGGGTCGGCAGTCTGCGCGCCAAATGCTGCCGGAAGAGTATAGCCGATTGATCCCCATAATGGCTGCACCACCAGCTGTGCCTGCGAGGGCAGTCGCAACGCGGCGGCACCAAAAGCCGCCGTCCCCTGTTCGGCCAGAATCAGATCGCCAGGTTGCAGGAATGTCTGCATCGCCTGCCAGAAGGCGTTCTGGCTGATTACCGCCGTGGGTTCTGCTGGCGGCGCGGCCGGAATCGCGGCGGCAGGCCGCCACTGATGGCCATAGCGTTCAAACAGCGGCTGCAGTTCACTGAGCGCATCCGCCATCGACAACGGAGCAAAGTTTTCACCGCCTGCGCTGGCACTGAAGGGCTGCAGATCAATCAGTTGTTCTGGCTTAAACTGCTGCGTGAAACCTGCGGTAATCGTGTCGGTGAAACGCACTCCGACGCAGATTGCCACATCCACCTGCTCAATCTGTTCACATACCCGCCCTGCGCTGGCCTCACCGGCATAGGTACCAACATAGCCCGGTTGCTGCTCATCCAGTACCCCTTTGCCCATCAACAGACTGGCGCAGGGAATGGCGCTCTGTTCGCGCAGCGCGGCAAGCGCAGGCTGCTGCTGCCAGCGTAACGCCAGAAAATCTGCCAGCAATGAAACGCGCTGTGCGGGTGCCAGTAAGCGTTCTGCCGCGGCCCTGAAAGCGCGGCGCGCCTCAGCCGAAGAGGGCTGATTACTGTTCAGAGGCTGCGCAGGTGGCTGCACTTCTATAGTCGCCACGTCGACGGCCAGCGAGAGATAACCGGGACGACGGGCCTGCAGCGCACTCCTGATCACCCGATCAATCTCAGCCGTGGCATTGTCGGCAGTAAGCTGTGCGGTTGCGGCACTGACTTCTGCGGCCATGCGAATAAAATGCTGGAAATCGCCATCGCCCAGCGAGTGATGCACGCAGTCACCCTGCAACTGCGCCTGCGACGCGGGTGCGCCGATGATGTGAATCACCGGCAGATATTCGGCATAACTGCCCGCAGTGCCATTAATCGCGCTGAGCTCGCCAACGCCGAAGGTGGTTAATAAGGCCCCCGCACCGTTACAGCGCGCATAACCGTCCGCCGCATAAGCTGCATTGAGTTCATTAGCGCAGCCAACCCAGGCGATTTCCGGATGGTCGATGACCCGATCAAGAAACTGCAGGTTATAGTCGCCCGGCACGCCAAACAGATGCTTTACACCCATCTCCTGCAGACGGGTCAGCAGGTAATCTCCGACAGTAAACGTGGACATTGCGCATTCCTTTCAGGGAAGAGTCGGGTTAAGTATCTGACAGCGGATGAAATTAGCGAGGAAAGCGGCAATTTATGCCAGCCGCAATACCTGGAAAGTCGACGTTACGCTGGCGGATTATTCTGTAAAAACGCGAACTGCTGTGCGCTGTCACTGAGTGTAACCGTATACACTGATAGACTTTTGGCACATATCCCCGTTTTTACTCAGGAGCGCTGAATGTCCTCTTTTCCCAATCCCGATCGCTATCAACAGATGGAATATCGTCGCAGCGGCCGCAGCGGCATCAAACTACCCGCCATTTCGCTGGGACTTTGGCACAACTTTGGCGATAGCACCCGGGTTGATAACAGCCGTGAGCTGCTGCGTCATGCATTTGACCTCGGCATCACCCATTTCGACTTAGCGAATAACTACGGACCGCCTCCTGGTTCAGCGGAAGAGAATTTCGGTCGTATTCTGCGTGAAGATTTTCGGGCCTATCGTGATGAGCTGATTATCTCCACCAAAGCAGGCTATACCATGTGGCAGGGGCCTTATGGGGATTGGGGTTCGCGTAAGTATCTGGTCGCCAGCCTGGATCAGAGCCTGAAGCGTATGGGACTGGAGTATGTGGATATTTTCTATCATCACCGTCCCGATCCTGAGACACCGCTGGAAGAGACGATGCGCGCGCTGGATCATGTCGTGCGCCAGGGTAAAGCGCTTTATGTGGCCCTTTCTAACTATCCGGCCGACCTTGCTGCCCAGGCGATCGCTATCCTGCGCGATCTCGGTACACCGTGCCTGATTCACCAGCCACGCTATTCGATGTTTGAACGCACGCCGGAACAGGGATTGATTCAGACGCTGGGCGATGCAGGCGTCGGCTGTATCGCTTTCTCTCCGCTGGCAGGCGGCGTACTTACCGATCGCTATCTGCAGGGCATCCCGGAAGATTCGCGTGCAGCCAGCGGCAGCAAGTTCCTCAGTGAAAGTCAGCTGACCGAAGAGAAGATGGAGAAGGTTCGCAGGCTGAATATTATTGCACAGCAGCGCGAACAGAAGCTGGCGCAAATGGCGCTGGCGTGGGTGTTGCGCGATGATCGCGTCACCTCGGTGTTGATTGGTGCCAGTAAAACGGCCCAGATTGATGACGCAGTGGCAATGCTTGCCCATCGTCAGTTCAGCGAAACCGAATTAGCGGCCATTGACGCGGCTTTGATGTAAGGGTTCAATGCCCGGCGCAGGTCGGGCGTTTTTTTCGCCAGAATAGTCTCAATCCCCTTTCTCTCCCCAATTTCCTCACAATCTTCCGACACAATGATGCGGTAACAACAGTAATACGCAGGCATAATCACTGCGCCGCAACAGCATCTGTCTGTTGATGAGGAGAATATAATGAAAAGAGCTCTAATTTTTGCTGCCCTGCTGGCTCTGTTTTCGCCGCTGGCATATCACACAGCTGAGGCCTCCAGTGCCTCTATTTCTCTGGCCCCTGGCGTCACCCTGAATCTGGGCGATCGCGATAATCGTGGATATTACTGGGATGGCGGTCGCTGGCGTGAACCGCGCTGGTGGAATGATCGCTATTCATACAATGAACGCCGTTGGTGGCGACATGAAGAGTGGCGTCGTCAGCAGCAGTGGGAGCGTGAACGCCGCTGGCAGGAGCGCAACCGCGAGCGCCGCTGGGATCATCAGTATCGCCGCGATCGTGACTGGGATCATCATGACCGCCGTGGTCCGGGTCCTGGCCCGCGTGGTTTTGGGCCTCACGGACCCGGTGGACCCGGTCCTCATGGCCACGATCGTCACTAATAAAAAACGCCCGGCTGTGCCGGGCGTTTTTTATTTTCAGGAACCCTTACAACCCCAGCGCTTCACCCACCAGCAGATAAAGATTCAACGCAATCACCACCAGCACGATCAGTCGCCCGGTGTTCTGCATCAGGCGTGAGTTAACCATATCATCGCCCATCAGCTCGCGGTTGCCGGTAAAGGAGAGCAATGGAATCAGCGCCAGCGCGATACCGAAGCTCAGCAGCACCTGACTCATCACCAGCACCTTTGTTGGGTCCCAGCCTGCCCAGATAACCACAAAGGAGGGCAGCATGGTGACAGTACGACGCACCCAGAGCGGAATATGGAAACGGATAAAGCCCTGCATCACCACCTGCCCCGCCAGCGTACCGACCACCGTTGAGGATAATCCAGCAGCCACCAGGCTCAGACCAAACACCGTCGCCGCAGCCTGACCTAACAGGGGTTGCAGCGTCAGATAGGCCTGATCGAGCTCAGCAATTTTACTGTGGCCGCTGAAGTGAAAGGCGGCTGCCGCGGTCGCCATCATCGCCAGGTTAACGAATCCGGCGATGGTCATCGCGATCGCGACGTCCAGTTTGGTTGAGGAGTAACGCTGACTTTTGCTGTCCTCACTTTTGCCCTGCGTCAACGCAGAGTGCAGATAAATCACGTGCGGCATAATGGTTGCCCCCAGCACACCGGCTGCCAAAAACACGGCATCCGACGTCGGTAACGCGGGCAATGCCATGCCGACGACCAATTCTTTAACATTGGGCTGGGAAAAGAAGAGTTCGACAATATAGGCCGCAGCGACAAATAGCAGTAGTCCGCCAATCACGCGCTCCAGCGGCTTTTGTCCGCGGCTCTGTAACATCAGTATCAGGAACGTGGCGATACCGGTCAGCACCGCGCCCTGCATCAGTGAAATGCCGAGCAGCAGTTTGAACCCCAGTGCGGCACCGATAAACTCCGCCAGGTCGGTGGCCATCGCGATAATTTCCGCCTGCACCCAATAAAACCAGACGGCGGGCCGGGGGAAACGATCGCGGATGTGTTCGGCGAGGTTTTTGCCGGTGGCGATACCCAGCTTGGCGGACATCAGCTGAATCAGCATGGCCATGATATTGGCCCATACCACCACCCACAGCAATTTGTAGCCGTAAGCCGCGCCAGCCTGAATGTTGGTCGCAAAGTTACCCGGATCGATATAGCCGATAGCGGCGATAAAGGCGGGGCCCAGCAGCGCGAGTTTGACTTTTCTGACTCCGCGAGCAGCGCGCTCGGCGGTACGACTTTCAAACATATCCGGTACCCTGTCTGAACATTTGCCTGCCCCGGGAGCTTAGGGGTTAGCATGTGCAAGTGAAATTCGTTTATTGTTATCGGTGTAATAGATGCTGCTATAAAGTATAGCCATTGCTATACATTACAGTAAAGGAAGTGATTGCTAAAAATGTGAGCAACAGTGTCACTTTACGCTCAGTGTAAAATTCAGACAATAATTATGTGGTTATCTGAAGTGAAGAATTTGTAAACAGGACGTGATCTCTGGAACTTTTCTGGAAAATATAGCGATAGCGAATACTTATATTGTGGTTCAGATCTCGTTTTTAAGTAACGCGTTACATAGAATACGCAACAAAATACAACCCTCCTCAAATTTGGAGCAACCATGTCCCATATTTTGCAATTTCTTTTAGCACTGGTGGTGGTCGGGATACTCTCCTTACTGGTCAGTCACGATCGTAAAAGCATTCGCATTCGCTACGTTATACAGCTACTGGTGATTGAAATTGTGCTCGCCTGGTTCTTCCTGAACTCTGAAGCTGGACTGGGTTTCGTCAAAGGATTCGCAGGGTTCTTTGACCATTTGCTGAAGTATGCGGCCCAGGGAACCAACTTTGTCTTTGGCAACATGAGCGATAAAGGCCTGGCCTTCTTCTTCCTTAACGTGTTGTGCCCAATCGTCTTTATCTCTGCACTGATCGGTATTCTGCAGCATTTCCGTATCCTGCCATGGGTTATCCGCGGTATCGGTACTGTTCTGTCGAAAGTGAATGGTATGGGAAAACTGGAATCTTTCAACGCGGTGAGTTCTCTGATTCTGGGACAGTCAGAAAACTTCATCGCCTATAAAGATATCCTGGGCAAAATGTCACAGCGTCGCATGTACACCATGGCTGCCACGGCGATGTCGACCGTTTCGATGTCTATCGTCGGTGCCTATATGACCATGCTGCAGCCAAAGTATGTGGTTGCTGCGCTGGTACTCAACATGTTCAGCACCTTTATTGTACTGTCGCTGATCAACCCTTACCGCGTTGAGAACGAAGAGGATCTGCAGTTACAGGATCTGCATAAAGGTCAGAGCTTCTTTGAAATGCTGGGCGAATATATCCTGGCCGGTTTCCGCGTCGCGATCATTGTTGCTGCCATGCTGATTGGTTTTATCGCGCTTATTTCAGGTCTGAATGCACTGTTTGATCTGATCTTCGGCATCAGCTTCCAGGGCGTTCTCGGCTTTGTCTTCTATCCGTTTGCCTGGGTGATGGGTGTGCCCGCTGGTGAAGCGTTGCAGGTCGGCAGTATCATGGCGACCAAGCTGGTTTCGAATGAGTTTGTGGCCATGATGGATCTGCAGAAAATTGCAGGGCAGTTGTCGCCACATTCAGAAGGTATTCTGTCCGTGTTCCTGGTGTCGTTCGCTAACTTCTCCTCAATCGGCATCGTAGCCGGTGCAATTAAAGGCCTGAACGAAGAACAGGGCAACGTCGTTTCCCGCTTTGGCCTTAAGCTGCTGTACGGCTCTACACTGGTCAGCGTGCTCTCCGCCGCTATTGCCGGTCTGGTTCTGGCGTTCTGAATATCGTTCTGAACCTCAAAGGGCGAGCATGGCTCGCCCTTCTCATTTTGCGCCATCCCTGCTCTGCTTCCCGCTGATTCGCCCTCTCCGCTTCGCCACTTCCATGACGAACCATTCTGCATTCAATCCACGCCTAAAAGGCAGCATAGCCTCTGGTCAGGGACGCTGGAGGCATCACAGAAGATCGATTACGGTAAATAAGGCATTAGGCGGGAATGGCAAAGCCATAGCACTAAGATTCGCAGAAAGAGGCGAATGCATGATCAATCGGAAAGAATTTTGACAACGACGTGTCAGAAAATGGTGGAGATAAGCGGGATCGAACCGCTGACCTCTTGCATGCCATGCAAGCGCTCTCCCAGCTGAGCTATACCCCCACATCTGGAATTGTTTTTCAGTGCCAAACGTCTGGGAAGAAGTTTGGTGGAGCTAAGCGGGATCGAACCGCTGACCTCCTGCATGCCATGCAGGCGCTCTCCCAGCTGAGCTATAGCCCCGAACCGAAAAACTGTCGCGTTAAGCGACGGACGGCATAATATGAAACCGCCTCCGGGGTGTCAACGGCAAAATGACATTCTCTGTTTGATCGCTGAAAAAGGCGGCAACCTGCGCAGTTTCAGCAGCATGCTGCAGGTAAAAACGGTGTCTGGTCAGGCAGGACCGTTTTTTTACTGTTATAGAGACTGCCATCAGGTTAAAGCACGGTTAAATATGTTATAGGAATTTTCTTGTCTTCGCCTTTTTCGCATGCAAAACTTAGCCCGCTAATTTAGTGGCCGCCAGGACCCTCTCCCGCGCGCCACGCGTCCACCAGGCGTAATCGTCCCCATTAATCATAAAAAAACTATTGAGATACTATGTCGCTGCATACACCTAAAGAAATCGCACAACTGGCGATCCAGTCAGGCGTGGCTAAAAGCCGTTCGCCTGTGAGCATCCTCTTGATTCTCGGCTTTATGGCGGGCGCATTTATTGCGACCGGCTTCCTGCTGGATCTTCATGTTATTAACTCCCTGCCCGCTGAATGGGGCTCTTTTAGTGGCCTGTTAGGTGCCGCCGTCTTCCCGGTGGGTATCATCATGACCGTGCTGGCGGGTGGCGAGTTACTGACCGGCAATATGATGACGTTACCCGTGGCCTGGTTCGCCCGTCGCATCAGTTTTATGAGCGTAGCGCGTAACTGGTTTTGGGTGACCCTGGCAAACTTCGTGGGCAGCGTAGCTGTCGCGTGGTTCTTCGGTCACATGCTGGGTATGACCGAAGGCGATTACCTGAAAAAGACCGTGGCTATCGCCTCTGCAAAAGTCCATGCCGATTTCCTGCACGCCTTTATTTCCGGCGTTGGCTGTAACTGGCTGGTTTGTCTGGCGGTCTGGCTGGCATTTGCCAGTAAAGATATGGTCGGTAAGATCTTCGGTATGTGGTTCCCGGTGATGGCGTTTGTTGCTATCGGCTTCCAGCACGTCGTCGCCAACATGTTTATTATCCCGGCCGCCATTTTTGCCGGTCAGATGAGCTGGGCAGAATACTTCCCTAACTTCGTTGCCGTCTTCTTAGGTAATGCCGTCGGTGGTGCCGTCTTCGTAGGTCTGGCCTATTTCCTTGCATACCGTCCTGCCGCTGAACCCGCCAGCAATCCGCAGTAATCCTGTTTTGCCTTTTGTCATCAGACAAAAGGCAATTTCAGCCTCAGTTACTTTTCACCGTTACGTTTTCCTGTAAGATGTACCGCTAATGTATTTAACAGGGATAGCATCGTGAAAAAGGAATGGCTTACCCCCGAAGAACTGGCTGCAGAAACGGGTTACAGTCGGCAAACGGTGAATAAATGGATCAAGCGGGAGAACTGGACAACCACGCCAAAGCCCGGTGTACAGGGCGGTAAGGCACGTCTGATTCATATTGATGAGCGCGTAAAAAGCTTTATTCAGTCGACCCGCAATCTCAACGAACCCGCTGCAACTTATGGTGCAGTAGCGAATTCGTTACCTGCGTTATTGATAAGTTCCATCCAGCAAATGAGTCAGGCTGAACAGGATCAGTTCACTGCATTAATTTTACGCGAAGGGATTAAAGGCGTGCTGGAGCGGCTGGGAATCGGTGAGGCGTAAAGAAACCGGAAGCGTGACGCTTCCGGTTGGAGTTTATTAAGCCTGTGCTTCACGCTCACTGATGAAGGCCAGAGCCTGCTCAATACGCGCAACGCTGCGGCTGCGGCCGATCGCTTCTACGGTGACATCCAGACCCGGAGACTGACCGGCACCGGTCACGGCCACACGCAATGGCATGCCCACTTTGCCCATTCCGACTTCCAGCTCATCTGCGGCGCTCTGAATAGCCTGATGTACGTTTTCAGCAGTCCACTCAGCGATCGCGGCCAGCTTATCGCGCACCACTTCCAGCGGCTGACGCGCCACAGGACGAAGATGTTTCTTCGCCGCGTCTGCATCAAACTCAGCAAAGTCTTCATAGAAGTAGCGGCAGGATGCAGCCATCTCTTTCAACGTTTTGCAGCGCTCGCCCAGCAGCCCGACCAGCTTCGCCAGTTCAGGCCCGGTGCGGGTATCAATTTTCTGCTCTTCAATATGCCACTGCAGATGTGTCGCCACATATTCTGGCGGCAGCGTATTGATATAGTGATGGTTCAGCCACTGCAATTTCTCAGTATTGAACGCACTGGCAGATTTACTGACAGCATCCAGCGTAAACAGCTCAGCCATTTCAGCGACGCTGAAAATTTCCTGATCACCATGTGACCAGCCCAGACGAACCAGGTAGTTAAGCAGCGCTTCAGGCAGGTAGCCATCATCCCGATACTGCATTACGCCTACCGCGCCATGACGCTTGGAGAGCTTTTTGCCATCATCACCCAGAATCATTGAGACGTGGGCATAGACCGGCACCTCCGCGCCAATCGCTTTGAGGATGTTGATCTGACGAGGCGTGTTGTTGATATGGTCTTCACCGCGAATAACGTGGGTGATGCCCATATCCCAGTCATCTACGACGACGCAGAAGTTGTAAGTTGGCGACCCATCCGTGCGGCGGATGATCAGATCATCCAGTTCCTGGTTGCTGAACTCGATCGGGCCACGGATCTGGTCGTCAAAAATGACCGAACCTTCCTGCGGATTACGGAAACGCACGACACACGGCTCATCATCAGCATGATGTTCATGGCTGTCACGGCAGCGGCCGTCATAACGTGGCTTTTCGTTGTTCGCCATCTGCTCTTCACGCAGGGCTTCCAGACGTTCTTTAGAGCAGTAGCATTTATAGGCAGTGCCCGCTTCCAGCATGTCATCAATGACCGCGTTATAGCGATCAAAACGTTTAGTCTGGTAATAAGGGCCTTCGTTCCAGTCGAGGCTGAGCCAGTTCATGCCATCCATGATGGCTTCGATAGCTTCCGGTGTGGAGCGCTCCAGATCGGTATCTTCAATGCGCAGCACGAACTCGCCCTGGTTGTGACGGGCAAAGAGCCAGGAGTAAAGTGCAGTACGGGCGCCACCGACATGTAAATAGCCGGTCGGGCTGGGCGCGAAGCGTGTTTTGATTTTCATTGAGTATTGCCTTAGATGCGCGGGTTCTCTGTCTGGATGACAAAAAACAGGTTAGTCGCGAAAAACAGTGGGCACATTCTAGCATCTGATGGTGAATCCTCAATGCATGCCCGGCGGTTGCCGTCCGGGAAAAGCGGCTTTTCTGCCAGTAAAACCAGCGTATTGGCTAAAAGCGCGACAGGATGTTTAAAAATAAACCGAACGCACATTTATGTTTTAAAAAGCGTTGACTCAAAATCAACTATCCCTATAATGCGACTCCACACAGCGGGGGTGATTAGCTCAGTTGGTAGAGCATCTCCCTTACAAGGAGGGGGTCGGCGGTTCGAACCCGTCATCACCCACCACTCTTAACAGCGTGGCCCGCAGTGAACAGGTATGAAGATATGGGTGATTAGCTCAGTTGGTAGAGCATCTCCCTTACAAGGAGGGGGTCGGCGGTTCGAACCCGTCATCACCCACCATATCCAGCCTGTTAAAGTAGTACTGAAGTACGAAGTGGGTGATTAGCTCAGTTGGTAGAGCATCTCCCTTACAAGGAGGGGGTCGGCGGTTCGAACCCGTCATCACCCACCACTTCGGGTCGTTAGCTCAGTTGGTAGAGCAGTTGACTTTTAATCAATTGGTCGCAGGTTCGAATCCTGCACGACCCACCAATTCAGAAAAAAGCGCCTTTTGGGCGCTTTTTTTGTTTCCGGAGCACGGACTTACCGTGCAGGGTGAGAACCTGCTGCAGGTTCGACTGAATCGTCCGGCGATTCAGGCTGATGCGATAGCATCACCCGCAGGGCGAGGCCCACGACGGGCCGAGGCTATCCTGCACGACCCACCAATTCAGAAAAAAGCGCCTTTTGGGCGCTTTTTTTGTTTCTGCTGCGCAGATTTAACGTCTCAGTCTTTTCGCAACCTTAACCATTTCCGCTCTCAAGTCGTTTCGCAGCGTGCCGATAACGTATGTGACCACTTACAGGGAGAAAATGATGTCTTCAATTACTGGAATTTTAAGCAGTGCAGTCAGTGGCGGTGATAGCGGCGGCGGCAGTGTGGCCTCGCAGGTTGCTGCGCTGAATAAACAGATTCAGAATGTCTTAACGCAGGTCAAAGAGCTGGCCGACAATAAAGAACTGACTGACGAACAGAAGTCTGAGATGCAGCAGATGTATCAGTCACAAATTACCATGCTGCAGGCGCAGATTGCTCAGCTGGAACAGAAGCAAGCCGAGCAGGATCAGCCACAAAGTGACAGCGCATCTGTCAGTGAAAACAAAGCGGACGGTATTAACCGCCCAACTGATACCAATAAAGTCGACGTCTATATCTAAAACGCGGGTCTGGCCTCACGTTGTTGCGCCAGCAGCGCCGCCTGCTGGCGCACTTCCTGCCAGATCGCTTCGGCAGCCGGCGTCAGTGAACGGTTTTTGCGTTTGATCAGCGTCAAACTCCGATTAATTTCCGGATAAAGACGCCGCACTGTGAGGGCGCGATCCGCCGGTAACGGTAACGCCAGCGCAGGCAAAATACTAATGCCAATCCCTACCTGTACCATCGGAAACAGCGTAGCGGGATGGCCAATCTCCTGCACCACTTCAGCCCTGATATTCTGCTGCTGCATCGCCGCATCAATCAATACCCGGCTGCCAGACGCGTAATCCTGCAACACCATGGTGCGACCATCCAGCATCGACCATTCTGCCCTTTCCACCTGCGCCAGCGGATCATCATCGCGGCACAACAGCAGGAAAGGCTCATCCAGAATCGCGATGCTGTCAAAATCGCTGTCGCTGAGCGGCCCAATCACAATCCCGAAGTCGACTTCGGCGTTACGCACACTTTGCAGTACCCACTGCTGGGCGCGATCGTGCAGTATCACTTTAATATCGGGATAATGGTGCTGGCTGGCAGCCAGACATTGCGGCATAAGATGGGCGGAAATGGTCTGGCTGGCTGCTACTCTGACGGTGCCACTGCGCTGCTCACCGAAACTGCGGATATCCAGCAGCGTCGTATGAATCTCTTCCAGAAGGCGCTCCATGCGTGACGCCAGCTGTTTACCTGCCTCGGTCAGCATCACCTCACGCGTTGTTCGATCCAGCAACCGGACGCCGGTTTCCGCTTCCAGCTCTTTAATACTGTGGCTGACTGCCGACTGACTCAGACCTATCGCCTGCCCCGCCTGACTGAAACCACCGTAGTGGGCAACCGCAATAAAAGTCCGTAGCTGGCGCAGCGTGTAATTCATCGATTTAACTCATAGATTAATTCAATAAATCAATTTTATTTCTAAAACCATTTATCGCACAATCGCGCTATTGAAAAATTTACCGGATTTTAACAATGGGCTTTTTAAAACTCGATCCGATGATGGTTAAACTCATTATCACCGTGCTGCTGGCTACTTTCCTGCCAGCGAAAGGAATCTACGTTGATATCTTCAGCTACCTCGCGACGGCAGCGATAGCGCTGTTGTTCTTTATGCACGGTGCCAAACTTTCACGTGAAAAAATCATCGCAGGCAGCAGTCACTGGCAGTTGCATTTGTGGATTATGTTCAGCACTTTCGTGCTGTTTCCGGCACTGGGTCTGCTGCTGGTCTGGTGGCATCCGGTTGATGTCGGCCCGGAAATTTATACCGGCTTTATCTACCTCTGTATCCTGCCTGCTACCGTGCAGTCCGCCATCGCATTTACCTCAATGGCGGGCGGTAACGTTGCGGCAGCGGTGTGCAGCGCCTCGGCATCGAGCCTGCTGGGTGTGTTTATTTCGCCATTGCTGGTGAATCTGGTGATGGATATTCACAGCAGCGCGCCGAGTGATGGTCTGGAACAGATCGGTAAGATTATGCTGCAACTCATGGTGCCTTTCATTCTGGGTCACCTCTCACGTCGCTGGATCGGTGGCTGGATTGAGAAACACCGCAGCCTGATTGGCAAAACTGACCAGACCTCGATTCTGCTGGTGGTCTATTCCGCCTTCAGCGAAGCGGTGGTGAACGGTATCTGGCATCGCGTTGGCCTGATTACGCTGCTGTGGATTGTGGCGGGTTCCATTATCCTGCTAACTGCCGTGCTGATTATCAACCTGCTGGCCTCGCGTCTGTTCCGCTTTAAACGCGCCGACGAGATTGTGGTGCTGTTTTGTGGCTCGAAGAAGAGTCTGGCGAATGGGGTGCCGATGGCCAATATTCTGTTCCCGGCCAGTACCGTGGGGATCATTGTGTTGCCGCTGATGATTTTCCATCAGGTGCAGTTGATGGTCTGCTCGTTTATTGCCGGCCGTTACAAGAAGACCAATGAGAAACAGCAGACTATAAAGGTTAAAGATTCAGTGATGGAGTCACAGAAGTAAATCAGTCGCCCGCCTGCGCGGGCATTTTTTACTTGCGGGTCTGGAGCGGTTTAACTAATCCCTCCAGACCTTCTATTTTTATGGTCAGGGTAAGCTGCATCAAATCACCCAACAGACCAGACGGGAAGTCGCCACTGCGGGCAAACCACAACAGATAAGCCTCAGGCAGATCGATCAGCATCCGCCCTTTATATTTGCCAAACGGCATAGGCGTATTGGCTATCGCCACCAGCTGATGTTCATCCACCTCCGGTCCCCAGCAGACGGATCATTTCCGCTTCATCAATCACTTCTATGCCCAGCTCCTGCGCTTTCACCAGCTTTGAACCGGCCGCTTCACCGGCAATCAGCAGATCGGTTTTCTTCGATACGCTGCCGCTGACTTTTGCACCCAGCGCGGTCAGCTGCGCTTTAGCATCATCGCGGTTCATCTGGGACAGCGAGCCGGTCAGCACCACCGTTTTACCCGCAAACGGACTGTCGATCTCTTCGGCTCTCACCACCACCACCTGCGGCCAGTGGATACCAATTTCCTCGGTCAGCTGGCGAATAACCTCACGATTGCTCTCCTCCTCCATGAAATTCCGCACGTGTGCGGCAACGACTTTGCCGACATCCGGCACAGCAATCAGCGCCTCAAGATCGGCATCCATGACCTTCTGTAATTCACCAAAATGGTTAGCCAGGTTGGCGGCGGTAGCTTCACCTACTTCGCGAATGCCCAGCGCATAGAGGAAACGTGCCAGCGTGGTCGACTTCGCCTTCTCCAGCGCATCGACGACGTTTTGCGCCGATTTTGGCCCCATACGATCCAGCCCGGTCAGCTTGCCCGCCGTGAGACGGAACAGGTCGGCGGGCGTGTTGACATACTCTTTCTCCACCAGCTGGTCGATAATCTTATCGCCCATGCCATCAACATCCAGCGCCCGACGTGAGACAAAATGCTTCAGTGCTTCTTTGCGCTGTGCGCCGCAGATCAAGCCGCCAGTGCAGCGCGTGACCGATTCTCCTTCGACCCGTTCCACCTCAGAGCCGCAGACCGGACAGTGGGCCGGGAACAGGACTTCACGCGTCTCATCAGGGCGCTCAGCAATCACCACATTCACCACCTGCGGGATCACATCACCGGCGCGGCGAATGACGACCCGATCCCCGATGCGCAAACCCAGCCGTGCGATTTCATCCGCATTATGCAGTGTGGCATTACTGACGATAACGCCCGCGACCTGTACCGGCTCAAGGCGCGCCACCGGCGTGATGGCGCCCGTACGTCCAACCTGAAATTCGACGTCACGTACCCAGGTCAGCTGTTCCTGTGCCGGAAATTTAAAGGCAATCGCCCAGCGCGGGGCGCGAGCTACAAAGCCCAGTTTCTCCTGCAGAGCCTGTGAATCGACCTTGATCACGACACCATCAATATCAAAACCCAGTTTCGGACGCTGTTGCTCAATATCACGGTAGAAGGCCAGAGCTTCTTCCGCGTTGTGCACCAGTTTAATGCGGTCGCTGACCGGCAGACCCCAGGCTTTAAACTGTTGCAGACGCCCCATGTGACTGTGCGGCATCTCACCGCCTTCCAGCAGGCCAAATCCGTAGCAGAAGAAGGTCAGCGGACGTTTGGCAGTAATGCGCGGATCAAGCTGGCGCAAAGAGCCTGCTGCTGCGTTACGCGGGTTAGCAAAAACTTTGCCGTCTGTCCGACGTGCTTCTTCATTCAGCTTTTCGAAGCCGCGCTGCGTCATAAACACTTCGCCGCGCACTTCCAGCCGGGCCGGGATGTTGTCGCCTTTAAGCCGCAGCGGGATCGCGCGAATGGTACGGACGTTGGCGGTAATGTTCTCGCCAGTCGTCCCGTCACCGCGCGTTGCCGCCTGAACCAGCAGGCCATTTTCATACATCAGGCTGACCGCAGCGCCATCAAGCTTGAGTTCGCAGCAGTAGGTAATGTCTTCACTGCTTTTAAGTCGATCCTGCACCCGCTTGTTAAAGGCCAAAAATGTGGCTTCGTCAAAGGCGTTATCCAGCGACAGCATGGGGACTTCATGGCGCACCTGCTCAAACACCGTCAACGGCGCAGCGCCCACGCGCTGTGTCGGCGAGTCCGGGGTGATAAGGTCGGGGTGTTCCTCTTCCAACTGGCGCAGTTCACGCATCAGGCGATCGTATTCGGCATCCGGCACTTCCGGCGCATCCATGACATGATAGAGATATTCATGATGGCGCAACGTGGTGCGCAGTTCGGTGATGTGATCCAGGACGGATTTCATAAAGCCCCATCAGATAAAAAACCCCCGACAGGCGGGGGTTTGTTTTAACAATTCATATAGCGGTTAGCGCAGATCTCAGACGCCAACCACATCGCGGATACGCGCTTTGTAGGTTTCCAGCTTCTGTGGTGTCATCATGCGACGCTCATCATCCAACACCACGCCGCCAACATCATCAGCGATACGTTGTGCCGATTGCAGCATCAATTTGAAGTTCTGATTCGCATCACCATACGAAGGCACCATCATAAAGATCGAGATGCCAGGCGTGCTGAAATCGGTCATCAGGTCAGGGTTGAACGAGCCTGGCTTAACCATATTAGCCAGACTGAACAGGACCGGACCACTGCCAGCAGGACTAAGATGGCGATGGAAAATGTTCATTTCACCAAACTGGAAGCCCGCCTGCAGAATACCCTGCAGCAATGCCTCACCGTTCAGTTCACCGCCCGAATGTGCGGCAACATGTAACACCAGCACCGCTTCTTTCGGTTTTTCCGCTGGCGCTTTAGCAGCAGGCTGTTCTGGTACAGGAGCCGATGACACTTCAGGCTGTGGCTCAGGTTCAGGTTCGGCCTGGTACTGTGGTGCCGGCTGTACAGATTCAAGTGGATCGAGATCCAGCAGCGGGTCGGCCTGGACGGGCGGCGCGACAAAAGTCGGTGCAGGCTGCTGACGAGCCGGTTCAGGGCGCGGTTGCGGAGCAGACTTCGGCGCCGTGTTGAAAAGCGGATCGCTTTCAGTTTCGGGCTGCGGTGCGGGTCGTGGCGCAGGCTGACGCACAGGCTCAGCAGGCGCTTGCTTACGCGGCGCTTCTGGCTGTGGCTCGCGGATCTCATCGAAACGCGGTTCCTGATGGACGTTGCGCTCAGAACGAACACGAACTTCGCCGACGCCGTCATCTTCGTCGTCAATCAGGTCCTGCTCATCATGTTCATCACGTTGTTTTAGACGTTTGTGCGGGCGATCGCGGAACACTGACGAACGCTCTTTACGGCTGGTCCACAGCCCGTGAAGAAGGAGCGCTATAATGGCGATCGCGCCAACAACGATTAATATCAGACGCAAATCCTGCATCATTGTATTCTCTGTTGTTCCAATACCTTGCCACCGCGGCAAACTTTATCCTCTAACTGTATTTGCCCTGCTACACAAGTGCAAGTCTGTGCAGTATTTTCTGACAAATAAGATAGACAACCCACGCTTTTTTGCTGTTTTTTTACTCAAACAGCACCTGGCCTGGAGAAAAAGCCAGGTTATAGTGAGCGCGCCCTAACACCTTCAGGAGAATTGGCTTTATGGCCCTTGAGAATTCCGTCTCAAATTTTAACGGCATGCACTACTTTAGCCAGGGCTGGAAACTGGTTCGTCTTCCTGGCATTCGCCGCTTTGTCGTAATGCCACTGCTGATCAACATCATCATGCTGGGCGGCGCATTCGTCTGGCTTTTCTTCCGTCTCGGTGACTGGATCCCACGCCTGATGGCACATGTTCCGGAGTGGCTGCAGTGGCTGAGCTATCTGTTATGGCCGCTGTCGGTGATTGCGATTGTGCTGGTCTTTAGTTACTTCTTTTCGACGCTGGCAAACCTCATTGCCGCCCCTTTTTGTGGCCTGCTGGCCGAGCAACTTGAAGGCCGCCTGACCGGTAAGCCTCTGCCTGACAGTGGCTGGGCGGGAATGATCAAAGATGTGCCGCGCATTATGAAACGCGAAATGCAAAAACTGGGCTACTACCTGCCTCGCGCGCTGGGACTGCTGCTGCTCTACTTCATTCCTGGTTTTGGTCAGACGGTTGCACCGGTGTTGTGGTTCCTGTTCAGTGCATGGATGTTATCCATTCAGTACTGCGACTATCCTTTCGATAACCACAAAGTGCCGTTTCAACAGATGCGTAACGCCCTGCGTCGGCATAAAACGGCCAATATGCAGTTTGGCGCGCTAACCAGCCTGTTTACTATGATTCCGATTCTGAACCTGGTGATCATGCCTGTTGCCGTCTGCGGTGCCACCGCCATGTGGGTCGATCGCTACCGACCACAACTTGCCCGCCGTGAGGTGCGTTAAACTGACCCGCGCGCCTTATGCTCTTTTTAGCAGGGCTTATTGCCAGGGGACATATAGATATACGATTTCTTTCCTTCCGCCCCCAGGCAGAACAGGTATGCTCATAGGGTTCCCAATAATTCATACAGTTAAGGGCAGGCTATGAGTAAGATCTATGAAGACAACTCTTTGACAATTGGTCATACGCCGCTGGTTCGACTGAACCGCATCGGTAACGGCCGCATTCTTGCGAAAGTTGAATCCCGTAACCCGAGCTTCAGCATTAAATGCCGTATCGGTGCCAATATGATTTGGGACGCTGAGAAACGCGGTATTCTGAAACCAGGCATTGAGTTGGTTGAACCGACCAGCGGTAACACCGGTATTGCCCTGGCCTACGTTGCCGCTGCGCGCGGTTATAAACTCACGCTGACCATGCCGGAAACCATGTCAGTGGAACGCCGTAAATTGCTGAAAGCGCTGGGCGCCAGGCTGATACTGACTGAAGGCGCCAAAGGCATGAAAGGTGCCATTGGCAAAGCGGAAGAGATTGTCGCCAGCGATCCGGACAAATATGTGCTGTTGCAGCAGTTCAGCAACCCGGCTAACCCGGAAATCCACGAAAAGACGACCGGCCCGGAAATCTGGGAAGATACCGATGGTGAAGTGGATGTCTTTATTGCCGGTGTCGGCACTGGCGGGACACTGACTGGTGTGAGCCGCTACATCAAGAACACCAAAGGCAAGAAAGATCTGATTACGGTCGCGGTTGAGCCGACCGATTCACCCGTCATTGCTCAGGCAATGGCCGGTGAAGAGATCAAACCTGGCCCACATAAAATCCAGGGTATCGGTGCAGGTTTCATTCCGGGTAACCTGGAGCTGAATCTGGTTGACCGCGTGGTGGCTATCACC
Source organism: Pantoea sp. WMus005 (assembly GCF_013415305.1). Classification (GTDB taxonomy): domain Bacteria; phylum Pseudomonadota; class Gammaproteobacteria; order Enterobacterales; family Enterobacteriaceae; genus Pantoea; species Pantoea rara. The sequence goes on along the minus strand of NZ_JACBXU010000001.1, from coordinate 195,079 downwards.
AACGAAGAAGCGATCAGTACGGCACGCAGGCTGATGGAAGAGGAAGGTATTCTTGCCGGCATCTCATCCGGTGCTGCCGTAGCCGCAGCACTGAAGCTGCAGGAAGATGAAACCTTCGCCAATAAAAACATTGTGGTGATTCTGCCCTCCTCTGGCGAACGCTATCTGAGTACCGCGTTGTTCGCCGATCTCTTCACTGAAAAAGAGCTCCAGTAGCAGAAGCGGATAGTCTGAAAATGGAGAAAAAAGCACCCGACCGGGTGCTTTTTTGTGGTGCAGATCTCACTTTCATCACCCGGCAGATTGATTTCAGTGATACCGATCTGGTATTCAGACTGCCAATTATTTCGATGCCTGAAATTAATCCGCGCTTGAAGTGGATCAAGCTGAATCGATTTACAGATTCAGTGAAACGGCGAATCACGGCATAATTAACCGGTGACGTGTAGAATCGGTTTTGAGACGCAACGGATTGTAGATTTGACGCATGCGCGTCTTTGGTCAGCATGAAGCTATACCCGCGCACCTACACAGGCTAAAGTGAAGGCTCCAGGCTAGACTTTAGATCCATAACACTCATCCTGATAACGTTGGGGAAATAGAATGTTCCAGCAAGAAGTTACCATTACTGCACCAAACGGTCTGCATACTCGCCCAGCTGCGCAATTCGTAAAAGAAGCCAAAGCGTTCCAGTCAGAAATTACCGTGACCTCAAACGGTAAATCAGCGAGCGCGAAAAGCCTGTTCAAGCTGCAGACACTGGGTTTAACCCAGGGAACGGTTGTGACCCTTTCTGCGGAAGGTGAAGACGAGCAGAAAGCAGTTGAGCATCTGGTCAAACTGATGGCTGAACTGGAGTAATCTCCGCTCAGCTCGCCAGCCAATCGACTCCTCTGCGCCATTGAGTGCAAACATCTTGATCGCGGACAACCTGTCCGCGTTATTGCTTTCGTAGAGTACGTGTCCCGCGACAATGGCACCGCATAGAGTCCCATCAGCCATCGTGATTAAAAGGTAGCGTTATGATTTCAGGCATTTTAGCATCACCAGGTATCGCTTTCGGCAAAGCACTGCTGCTGAAAGAAGACGAGATCGTCATCAACCGTAAGAAAATTTCTGATGACCAGGTTGAGCAGGAAGTACAACGCTTCCTCGATGGCCGTAGCAAAGCGGCATTACAACTGGAAGCGATTCGCGTCAAAGCGGGTGAAACCCTCGGTGAAGAGAAAGCAGCCATCTTCGAAGGCCACATTATGTTGCTGGAAGATGAAGAGCTGGAGCAGGAAATCATCGATCTGATTAAAAAAGATCACGCTTCTGCCGATGCTGCTGCTTATTCTGTCATCGATGGCCAGGCAAAAGCCCTGGAAGAGTTAGATGACGAATATCTGAAAGAGCGTGCGGCTGACGTGCGCGACATCGGTAAGCGTTTGCTGCAAAACATCCTCGGTCTGCACATCGTTGACCTGAGCGCTATTCCGGACGAATCCATTCTGGTGGCCAAAGATTTAACGCCGTCAGAAACTGCACAGCTGAATCTGAAAAAGGTGCTGGGCTTTATCACCGATCTGGGTGGCCGTACCTCACATACCTCAATCATGGCGCGCTCACTGGAGATTCCAGCTATTGTCGGAACCGGCAATGTGACCGTCACGATTAAAAACGGCGATTTCCTGATCCTGGACGGCGTTAATAATGCGATTCACGTCAATCCCTCAGAAGCGATTCAGGAAGAGCTGAAAGCCGTACAGAACCAGTATCTGTCGGAAAAACACGAATTAGCCAAGCTGAAAGATCTGCCAGCCGTCACGCTGGATGGTCATCAGGTTGAAGTCTGCGCCAACATTGGTACCGTGCGCGATATCGCCGGTGCTGAGCGTAACGGTGCCGAAGGCGTTGGCCTCTACCGTACCGAATTCCTGTTCATGGACCGTGACTCTCTGCCGAGTGAAGAAGAGCAGTTCCAGGCGTACAAAGCCGTGGCTGAAGCGATGGGTTCACAGGCCGTTATCGTGCGTACCATGGACATCGGCGGTGACAAAGATCTGCCTTACATGAACCTGCCGAAAGAAGAGAACCCGTTCCTCGGCTGGCGCGCGATCCGTATCGCCATGGACCGCAAAGAGATTCTGCATGCGCAGCTGCGTGCCATCCTGCGCGCCTCTTCCTTCGGTAAGCTGCGCATTATGTTCCCGATGATTATTTCGGTTGAAGAAGTCCGCAGCCTGAAAGCGGAACTTGAACTGCTGAAAGCGCAGTTGCGTGAAGAAGGTAAAGCCTTTGATGAGAGCATTGAAGTCGGCATTATGGTGGAAACCCCGGCTTCAGCTGTGATTGCGCATCATCTGGCGAAAGAAGTCGACTTCTTCAGTATTGGGACAAACGATTTGACGCAGTATACTCTGGCGGTCGATCGTGGTAATGATTTGATCTCACACCTGTACAACCCAATGTCGCCGTCTGTGCTTAACTTAATCAAGCAAGTCATTGATGCATCTCACGCTGAAGGTAAATGGACCGGCATGTGTGGTGAGCTGGCAGGTGATGAACGTGCTACACTACTGTTACTGGGAATGGGGCTGGACGAGTTCAGCATGAGTGCCATTTCTATCCCTGGCATCAAGAAAATCATTCGTAATACTAATTTTGAAGATGCGAAGGCATTGGCAGAGCAGGCACTGGCTCAACCTACTGCGGATGAGTTAATGAACCTGGTCAACAAGTTCATTAAGGAAAAGACGCTCTGCTAATCTGCATGATGCTGGCCCCAAATTACTGCTTAGGAGAAGATCATGGGTTTGTTTTCTAAACTTTTTGGCGAAAAAACGGATAGCGCTGGGACAATTGACATCGTAGCGCCTCTGTCAGGCGAAATCGTGAACATTGAAGACGTACCAGATGTGGTGTTTGCAGAGAAAATCGTGGGCGACGGTATTGCGATTAAACCCAGCGGCAACAAAATGGTTGCGCCTGTGGATGGCACTATCGGCAAGATTTTTGAAACTAATCACGCTTTTTCGATCGAATCAGACAACGGCATTGAGCTGTTCGTCCATTTCGGTATCGATACGGTTGAACTGAAAGGTGAAGGCTTCAAACGCATCGCTGAAGAAGGCCAGAAGGTCAAAAAAGGCGACGTGGTTATCGAGTTCGATCTGCCGTTGCTGGAAGAGAAAGCGAAATCAACCCTGACACCGGTTGTCATCTCCAACATGGATGAAATCAAGGAATTGATTAAGCTGTCTGGCCAGGTCACCGTCGGCGAAACGCCGGTGATTCGCATCAGAAAGTAAGCATTCGTTCATAACATAACGGCACCCACGGGTGCCGTTATCGTTTCTGGGGCATCCGTTTTCAGGGCTGCCAGTGTGGCAGACGCAGCGTCAGCTCCAGTCCGCCTTCAGGCCGGTTACGAGCCTCAACTTCACCATGATGTGCCAGCACCACTTTGCGCACGATAGCCAGCCCCAGACCATAGCCTTTGCCCATCAGCGGCGAATTCACCCGCACAAACGGATCGAAAATGCTGGAGAGTTTCTCCTCATCGACGCCTGGCCCCTGATCGCGCACCTGGATCGCCAGCCACTGCTGCTCTGCACGTAAATCGACCTCAATACGCTGGCCTGGCAGGGAGAAGCGCAGCGCGTTACGTAGCACGTTCTCGACGCCGCGCCGTATCAGCTCTGCGTTGCCCCGCACGGTGTAATCGGCCTCATTATCGACCTGCAACTCTACCTGCACGCCAGGAATCTGCGCTTCATAACGGACATCGGTGATAACCGCCTGCAGCAAACCCGTCAGATCAAAATATTGCTCATCCGGCATGCTTTCATGCTCAGCTCGCGACAGCGTCAGCAGTTCGCCGATCATCTTGTCCAGCCGCCGCGCCTCTTCGTCAATGCGGTCAAGCGAACTGTTTACACTTTCTGGCGTCTGCCTGGCCAGACCGGTCGCCAGTTGCAGTCGTGCCAGCGGTGAACGAAGCTCATGTGAGATATCGTGCAGCAGCTCTTCACGGGCACGCACCAGCGTATCAAGCCGCTCGACCATAGCATCGAAGGCTTCTGCCACGTTTGAGATTTCGTCGTGGCGCTTACGCATAATCGGGAACAGCCGTACGCTTAAATCGCCCTCAGCCACCCGTGAAAATCCTTCCCGCAGCTGACGCATGGGGCGCGTCAGATTCCAGGCCAGCAGCAGACTGAAGAGCAAGCCCACCGAACCGGCGAAGATAAACATCGGCTCGGGAATATTCAGAAATTTGCGCCGCATCATGTCATGTGTGCTGTCTTTACGCATGCCATCCAGGTCGTAGCGCAGCTGATACTCTTTGCCATCGGCACCGCGAACCCAGCGCACTACCTCTTCAGGAAGACGCCCCACGTAATCCAGATTGCCGCTGTTTTGTGATTGTGTTGATTCTGGCTGCTGCGTCACGTGGAAAAATTGCCGATCGCTGCTATCCCAGTCCGACAGCATCGCATTCAGCGCATCAGGTCCGGCCCGTTCCAGCACCGACGCGGCAGAAGTCATCTGCAGATCCACAATACGACGGATAGCCAGGATTTCCGGGGGTTCGTGCCGCTTACCGGAGAGCGTGAAGCCAAGCCAGATGAGCTGGCTCATGATGACAAAAACGACCCAGAAGCCAATAAAGATCTTCCAGAACATGCGTCCACGGTAACTCTGCCTCATCGAATGCGGTAACCGATACTGCGGACGGTTTCGATGTTGATAGTGTCAGCAGTTAACGCGCTGAGCTTCTGACGGATGTTACTGATATGCACATCGACACTGCGGTCATAGGCTTCACGCGGACGTCCCAGCCCCTTTTCAGAAAGCTCATCTTTCGAAACCACTCTGTCTGGCGCACGCAGCAGCAAATCCAGCAGATTAAATTCTGACGCAGTCAGATCGAAGGCTCGCCCCTGCCATTCGCTTATACGTGTGGCAGGATTCAGTATCAGATCCCCCCAGCGCAGCGGCTCTTTGGCGCCTGGCTGCGGCACCTGTTCTTCGAAACGACGCAATACCGCACGCAGGCGGGCCACCAGCTCGCGCGGATAACAGGGCTTAGGCATATAGTCATCCGCGCCCATCTCCAGACCAATAACGCGATCGATGTTATCGCCTTTAGCCGTCAGCATAATCACCGGTATCCGGCTGTTCTGCCGCACCTGACGTAACAAATCGATGCCGCTCATGTCGGGCAGCATGATGTCCAGAATCATGGCGGTGAATTCTCCCGACAGCGCGCCCTGAATACCGGCGCTGCCGGTCAGAACCAGTTGTGCATCAAATCCTTCGGCAATCAGATACTGGCTTAGCATCGTGCCTAATTCGACATCATCATCAACAAGCAAAATTTTCATGGTTATCTCTCAACAGAATTGGCGCTATTTTGTCCTGTGCCGGGCATTCGCGCAGCCTGATTTACGTGATCCTTACAGATTCAGCCTATCCGGCGCGTGAAATCCTGGCTGAAAAAAAGGCCTGTGGGCAGCAAACGCGCGCACAGGCCTGATTTCTGCCTCCGCAGAGGTTACTGGTGATAGAGTCCGGTCGAGAGATAACGATCGCCGCGATCGCAGGCGATCGCTACCACAACGCTGCCCGGATTTGCCTGTGCAATGCGCAGCGCGCCCGCTACCGCGCCACCTGAACTGACGCCACAGAAAATGCCTTCACGGCGAGCCAGCGCCCGCATGGTCTCTTCGGCTTCTTTCTGCGTCATATCCATCACATCATCCACCAGATCGGGCCGGTAGATCCCCGGCAGATAGGCCAGCGGCCAGCGACGAATACCGGGAATGCTGCTGCCTTCACTCGGCTGTAAACCGATCACTTTCACGCCCGTATTGTGCTCTTTCAGGTAACGCCCCACGCCGGTGATGGTGCCAGTGGTGCCCATGCTCGAGACAAAATGGGTCATGCGCTGATTCGACTGCTGCCACAACTCTGGCCCGGTTGTTTGATAGTGACCCAGCGGGTTATCGGGATTATTGAACTGATCCAGCACCCGGCCTTCACCACGCGCCGCCATCGCCTGCGCCAGATCGCGCGCCCCTTCCATGCCCTGCTCTTGCGGCACCAGAATCAGCTCCGCGCCGTAAGCCCGCATCGCGTCCTGCCGCTCCTGACTCATGTTATCCGGCATCAGCAGGCGAAGACGATAGCCTTTCATCGCCGCGATCATCGCCAGTGCAATACCGGTGTTGCCACTGGTGGCTTCAATCAACTGATCGCCGGGCGAAATATCACCACGCAGCTCTGCCTGATTAATCATCGACCAGGCCGCGCGATCTTTTACCGAGCCCGCCGGATTATTGCCTTCCAGCTTGAGCCAGACCTCACTGCCGTTGGCAGGCGTCAGGCGCTGCAACTTAATCAGCGGGGTATTGCCGATGGTATTTTCAAGAGTCGTCACGGTCTGCTTCCTGGCCTGTTACAAACGAGAGGCGAAAAAAAGGCGGGAGTCACACTCCCGCCCGCTGTTGATGAGAAAATATCAGGCGCTCTGTGCAAAGGCAACCGGGCGCAGCGGTGTATCGCCTTTATAGAGGCGCGCCTGCTGCAGGCCAACGAACAGGCGTTCGCCGCGAATCGGGGCCGTCTGCTCACCTTCAAACACCACCGAAACTGGCTCGCTCTGCCAGCCAGCGGGCTGAACCACCAGCTGCCAGAAATGACCACGCGGGCTGACTTCCAGCACCTGAACCGGCAGCGGCGTTTCCAGACTGCTGCGGCGTGAAACGTCGATTTCCCACGGACGCAGGAACAGTTCAACCGCGCCCTGATGTGCCGAGGTATAACCCAGCGGCCAGTGATGCGCGCCAACGTGGAACTGCGATCCCTGAATGTCACCATCAAAGCGATTCACTTCACCCAAAAACTCCAGCACAAAGCGGGTTGCCGGATCGCGCCATACATCATCTGGCGTGCCGACCTGTTCGATGTTGCCCTGGCTCATCACCACAACGCGATCCGCGACTTCCATCGCCTCTTCCTGGTCGTGGGTCACGAACACGCTGGTGAATTTAATCTCTTCATGCAACTGACGCAGCCAGCGACGCAGCTCTTTACGCACCTGCGCATCCAGCGCGCCAAAAGGTTCATCCAGCAGCAGAATTTGTGGTTCAACCGCTAGTGCACGCGCCAGCGCCACACGCTGTTTCTGGCCGCCCGACAGCTGTGCCGGGAAGCGATTCGCCAGATGGGACAGCTGCACCATCTCCAGCAGACGGGTAACACGCTGTTTGATCTCCGCCGTTGAAGGGCGTTTACGACGCGGCAGCACGGTCAGGCCAAAGGCGATATTGTCGAACACCGTCATATGACGGAACAGCGCGTAGTGCTGGAAGACGAAACCAACCTGACGATCGCGCGCATGCAGGCGGCTTACATCGTTGCCATGAAAACGGATCTGACCGCTGTTCTGATGCTCCAGCCCGGCGATAATACGCAGCAGCGTTGTTTTACCCGAGCCTGATGGGCCAAGCAGCGCCATCATTTCACCCGAGGCAATATCCAGAGAGATATCGTTCAGCACCGAGGTGCGACCAAAGGACTTGTTGATCTTGTTAATCTCAATGCTCATGATTTCCCTCCTGTTGCAGGCGTTTGTGCTGTTGCTCTAAACGCCACTGCACAATGCTTTTCAGAAACAGTGTCACAATTGCCATCAGGGTTAACAGAGCGGCTGCGGTAAATGCGCCAACGGTGTTGTAGTCCTGATGCAATAATTCAACCTGAAGCGGTAATGTGTAGGTCTCACCGCGAATCGATCCCGATACCACCGAGACCGCACCAAATTCACCAATCGCACGGGCATTAGTCAGCACGATGCCATACAGCAGCGCCCAGCGAATGTTTGGCAGCGTCACACGACGGAACATCTGCCAGCCAGACGCACCTAACAGCACCGCCGCTTCATCTTCATGACTGCCCTGACTCAGCATGACCGGGACCAGTTCGCGCACCACAAAAGGACAGGTCACAAACACCGTCGCCAGCACCATGCCAGGCCAGGCAAACATAACCTGGATGTTATGTGCATCCAGCCAGCCGCCCGCCGGGCCATTAACGCCCCAGAACAGCAGATACATCAGACCGGCGACTACCGGCGACACAGCAAAAGGAATATCGAACAGGGTCAGCAGCAGCTGGCGACCTGGAAAGGTAAAGCGCGTCACCAGCCAGGCGAGCAGCGTGCCGAACACCAGATTCACCGGTACGGTAATCAGTGCCACCATCACTGTCAGCCAGATGGCGTGCAGCATGTCAGGATCAGCCAGATTATGGAGAGCGACAATCAGCCCCTGATTCAGCGCTTCCCAGAAGATAGAGGCCATCGGCACCACCAGCAACAGAATCGAGATCAGCGTGCCGATACCAATCAGCAACCACTTGCCCCAGTTCACAGGCTGATGCGCCGCATGATTCAGTTGTGAAACCTCAGCCATTAGTGACCTCCCAGACGACGGCCAAAGCGGCTTTGTAATGTGTTAATCGCGAATAACAGAATCAGAGAGGCCGCCAGGATCACCGAGGCGATGGCGCTGGCCGCCGGATAGTCGAACTCCTGCAACCGGACAAAAATCATCAGTGAGGTGACTTCCGTTTTCCAGGCGATATTACCGGCAATAAAGATCACCGCACCGAACTCACCCAGGCTGCGGGTAAAAGAAAGCGCCGTACCGGCCAGCAGCGCAGGCGCCACTTCCGGCAGCACCACGCGGCGGAAGCTCTGCCATGGCGTGGCTCCCAGCGTTTCGGCCGCCTCTTCATACTCAGGACCTAACTCTTCCAGCACTGGCTGGACGGTACGCACCACAAACGGAATACTGGTAAAGGCCATGGCAATGGCGATACCTATCCAGGTGTAGGAAATTTTGATGTCGAAATGGGCGAACCACTGTCCGTACCAGCCATTGACGGAAAAGAGTCCGGCAAGAGTCAGGCCCGCCACTGCCGTTGGCAATGCAAAAGGAAGATCCATCAGGCCATCCAGCAATGCCCGACCCGGAAAGCGATAACGGGTCAGGATCCATGCCATCAGCATGCCGAACACCGCATTAAACAGAGAGGCGACACCGGCAGAGAGCAGCGTCACTTTATAGGCTGCTATCAGCTGCGGGTTGGTGACCACATCCCAGTACTGCTGCAGCGTCATCTGCGACAGTTGCATAATCACCGCACTGATCGGCAGCAGCAGAATCAGGCAGGTAAAGAGCAGGCTGGTACCAAGGCTAAGACCAAAGCCGGGCAATACACGTTTCTGGCTGGCTGCAAACATTATCCGCGCCCCGCCGCTAACAATTTATCGAGCTCACCGCCGCTGACGAAATGCGTCTTCATCACCTTGTCCCAGCCGCCAAAGGCATCTTCAACCCGGAACAGGCGGGTCTCCGGGAAGCGATCTTTCTGCGCTGTCATCAGCTGTGGGTTGTTCACGCGGTAGTAGTAGTGCGTAATAATGTTCTGTGCTTCGGGCGTATAGAGATAGTTCAGGTAAGCACTGGCCGCCTCAGCGGTTTTATTGATGCCGACGTTCTTATCCACCCACGCCACCGGAAACTCCGCCAGAATGTTGGTTTTCGGCACCACGACTTCATACTCATCTTTGCCGTACTGATTGCGGATATTATTCACTTCCGACTCAAAGCTAATCAGTACGTCACCCAGCCCGCGCTCAGCAAAGGTCGTCGTCGCGCCGCGGCCGCCGGTATCAAACACTTCCACGTTTTTCAGGAACTGAGTCATAAAGGCCTGGGTTTTGGCCTGATCGCCGCCATCGGCTTTGTCCGCTGCGCCCCAGGCGGCCAGATAGGTATAACGGCCATTACCGGAAGTCTTTGGGTTAGGGAAAATCAGCTTCACATCGCTGCGGGTCAGATCTGACCAGTCGTGAATCTGCTTAGGATTTCCTTTGCGCACCAGAAACGCCATGGTGGAGTAGAAAGGTGAGCTGTTGTTCGGCAGGCGGCTTTTCCAGTCTGCGGCAATCAGGTTGCCTTTGTCATGCAGCACCTGCACATCCGTAACCTGATTATAGGTCACCACATCCGCGCGCAGTCCCTGCAGAATAGCCAGCGCCTGCTTCGATGAGCCAGCGTGCGACATTTTGATGGTAAGGGGATCAGCAGGATGGCTGGCATCCCACTGTTTAACAAACGGAGCATTCAGGGCAACAAATAACTCCCGCGACACATCGTAAGAGCTATTAAGCAGTTCAGTGGCATTGGCTGCGCCGGCCATGCTCAGCGACAACGCGATACCGCTCACGATTTTTTTCATCGCTTGTAATGTCATTTGGCACCCTGAAAAAGTTTGATGCGGATCTCACCCGCTGAGGCACCAGTTTATTTATAACTCAGTGAAAACCAGTAACGGTTTTATATATCGTTTGATGATTTCAAAGTCGAAAAAAGCATAAGACGCCAGGAGAGTTTATGCACAAATCAGCAAAAGCCGATGGAGATAAGGAACCGCTTGTCGCGTGGGCTAACAGGGATTTTTGGGGGTTCAGCGGCCGCCTGACGGGCGGCTGCTGATAAGGCTGGCTTAACGCTGCCAGACAATCCTGCTGATTTTCCAGTTTTTCAGGGTATCGTCAGAAGGCATCAATCCTTCCGGCCCATGCCAGTCGCCATGATAGACATAGGTCAGGTGCTGACTGCCGGGCGCACGGCACGCCACGTCCCGCGCGTCGGTGCCGCTGGCTAAGGTGCAGTTGTCGAAGGCTTTGCTGAACTTATTACTGAAAGCATCACCCACTTTGCTGCCGTCGCTGCTGGCAATCGCGCTGTCCATGACCTCAATACGGTCGACCTGTGACTGCCCGTAAATCACCAGCTTAACCTTGCCATCATTCAGCGCCTGCCAGAATGAAATCACCTGACCGTTCTGGCTGCGCATGCCCTGACGCAGGGTATAGTCACCGTTCAGTCCGTCCTTAATCGCGTCCTCTTTCATAGCGGTCGAGGCGGTTAACCCACCCACACCCTGTTCAGTCGCGGTCAGTGTCGAACCGAACCAGTTCCAAGGCAGCGCCGAAGACCAGTGATACGTCAGCGGATTCCACCAGCTTGCCTGCTGGCTGCTGTCAGCGCCGGAACCCGAACTGGCACAACCGCTTAGTGCAACGGCGGCGATCAGTAGCGTCGAACGAACAGCTTTCATGAGAACTCCTGTAAATGCGATGCCGGAAAGGCGGAACTGATTGGAGTCGCAAAGCGACAAAAAGTTTAGTTGAGATGATGTTCGGGCAGAAAGCAGTCGCGGCAGCGGCGATTGAATTGCAGCCAGATCAGCGCCAGCAGGTCGAACAGCGTCAGCAGCAAAGGCAGCGGTGAGCTGAGCCGATCCCCCTGCACAAACTGCCCGCCCTGCCAGAGCAGGTTTATCAGTAACGACAGCGCCAGTACGCTGCGCCAGGCGTGCCAGAGTCGCGGCAGGCGCGTGCGATAACCGGTCAGCAGCAGGCCCGCCAGCGCGGGTAAGCCCAGCGCCAGACCGACCCAGAACGCCTGGCGATCCGGATAGAACAGCGCCAGCAGATCGTTGCCCTGCTGCCGCGACGCCCCGGCCATCACCAGCAGCAGCCAGGTACGCGACTGAAGTAACAGGATCATCCAAAAAAGAAACGGCAGCCGTAGCTGCCCTCTGCCGTCATACTCATCCGGCTGATAGCCAGGCAACGGATTAGTATTCACGATCTTCGATCAGACGTTTACCAAACAGCAGCGCATCAACCGGCTCATAATCAAGCTTCTCATAGAATGCCACCACCTGATCGTTCTCTTCGCGGATCATCAGATGCAGTTTCGGACAGCCGCGTGCAATCAGCTTCTTTTCCAGACGGTTCATCAGCGCATTGGCAAAGCCGCGTCCCTGATAGTCAGGATGCACCGCCAGGTAATACGCCGCGCCACGATGACCATCGTAACCGCCCATCAGCGTACCGACGACCACACCGCCCACTTCAGCGACCAGAAAAAGATCGGGGTCGTGATTCATTTTGCGTTCGATATCCAGCTCCGGATCGTTCCATGGCCGTAACAAATCGCAACGTTCCCATAAGGTGATCACTTCTTCAAAATCTTCCTGGCGGAAGGCGCGGATTTCCATCTTCTTTACCTGCAAATAAGCACAATTTGCTGATTATCACGCATTCTCTGCTGCACGCAACCCTCCATGACGGGCGACAAATAAAAAAGCGTAAATTTCCTGTTCGTGACCTGCAATACAAAGTAATGCCCTGAAATGGTTCTGTGATCGCAGGGAACAGAGGCTTAGGCTATAACACCGGCAAGATTCCTGTTACCGGACCCGTACATGCACCTGCTTAAACGTTTGATTCATCGTCGCCAGTTACTGCTTTCCGGGCTGGCTCTCGCCATCTTATCGCCGCGCGCGGTTCAGGCTAAAGAAAAGGCTCTTACCGGGGCAAACCATCACACCCGCCCGGCTCCACCGGCGAAAAACGGTAAGCGTATCGTGATGATCGACCCAGGCCATGGGGGCATCGATTCCGGAGCCGTTGGCGAAGAAGGGTCTGAAGAGAAACATATCGTTCTGGAGATCGCTGGCAACGTGCAACGCCAGTTGCAGAGCCATCCGCGCATTGAAGTGCGCCTGACCCGCGACAGCGACCACTTTATTCCACTCTATCAGCGTGTAGAGATCGCCCATCAGCACGGCGCCGATCTCTTTATGTCGATTCATGCCGACGGTTTTACCAGCCCCGATGCCAGCGGTGCCTCCGTGTTCGCGCTCTCTAACCGGGGTGCCAGCAGCTCAATGGCACGTTACCTGTCACAGCGCGAGAATGATGCAGACAAACTGGGCGGCGTGAAAGCACAGCAGCAGGATCACTATCTGCAGCAGATCCTGTTCGACCTGGTGCAGACCGACACGATCAAGAACAGCCTGACGCTGGGCAAACACGTGCTGGACCAGATCCGTCCGGTTCACCATCTGCACAGCCAGCACACCGAGCAGGCGGCCTTCGCGGTGCTCAAGTCACCGTCGATCCCCTCGGTGCTGGTCGAGACCTCCTTTATTACCAATCCGCGCGAAGAGCAGCTGCTCGGCACTACCGCGTTTCGCCAGAAAATTGCCTCTGCGATTGCCAGCGGCATCGTCAATTACTTTGATGAGTTTGACCGCCGCAACGCCTGATTCGAGACGTGTGTTTACGCCGGGCGACGCGCCGCATTCATGCAAGCTGCGCGGTTTTGCGTATAATCGCGTCAGACTTTGACCAACAATAAGCGAAAAGATGGCTGATATTTCACGCGTAAAAGCATTCCTGCTCGCCTTGCAGGATGAGATTTGTAACCAGCTGGCAGCTGAAGATGGCGGCGCACAGTTTGCCGAAGATAGCTGGCAGCGCCCTGGCGGCGGCGGCGGTCAGAGCCGCGTCCTGCGCAACGGCGCGGTGTTTGAGCAGGCGGGCGTTAACTTTTCGCATGTACATGGCGATCAGATGCCGGCATCGGCTACCGCTCACCGGCCAGAACTGGCGGGTCGTAGCTTTGAAGCGATGGGCGTGTCACTGGTGATCCATCCAAACAATCCCTATGTACCTACCAGCCACGCCAACGTGCGCTTCTTTATCGCCGAGAAACCGGATGCCGATCCGGTCTGGTGGTTTGGCGGCGGGTTTGACCTGACCCCTTTTTATGGTTTCGAAGAAGATGCGCTGCACTGGCATCAGACCGCAGCCAGTATCTGTCAGCCCTTTGGCGAGGATGTCTATCCACGCTATAAAAAATGGTGTGATGACTATTTCTATCTGAAACATCGTGATGAGCAGCGCGGCATTGGCGGCCTGTTTTTTGACGATCTCAATACGCCAGACTTTGAGCAGAGCTTCAGCTTTATGCAGGCGGTAGGCCGGGGCTTTATTGATGCCTATCGGCCGATTGTGGCGCGCCGTAAAGATCACCCGTGGGGCGATCGTGAGCGCCAGTTCCAGCTCTACCGCCGAGGCCGCTATGTGGAGTTTAATCTGGTGTGGGACCGCGGCACCCTGTTTGGTCTGCAGACCGGGGGTCGCACAGAATCGATCCTGATGTCGATGCCACCGCTGGTACGCTGGGAATATGATTATCAGCCTGAACCTGACTCGCCTGAAGCTGCCCTCTATCGCGATTTCCTGCCGGTGAAGAACTGGCTGAACCTGCCCGTCTGATTGCTTCTGCTGCTGCAGCGCGGGCCTTCGCCCCGCGCTGCGCTTACCACCCGCCTGGCTGGCCTCTTATTATTGACAGGGCACAGATTGCTACAGTGTGGCCTGCGTCATTCCGCCTGACTGCTATGCTTATAGGTGGAATATGGCGCATCCCACGGTAAATACCGCATGACGGCTCCTTCGCACCGCCTCGCAGCGCAACAATCAGAGAAACCGCATTTCCATCACAGAGTCTCTGTTGCAATGTTATGGGTTCGCGTTACCGGTAGCAGAACATGCCACAGATCGGCTGCGAGGCCTGAGGTGCTCCCTGTTCGCTTTCATTTTTCTTTTCAAGGAGTTTAGAGATGAACCAGCTAGAAGCCCTAAAACAGTTCACCACAGTGGTGGCGGACAGTGGCGATATCGAATCGATTCGTAATTACCATCCGGAAGACGCCACCACCAATCCCTCACTCATTCTGAAAGCGTCCGGTCTCGAAGGGTATAAACACCTGATGGACGACGCGATTGAGTACGCCAAAAAACAGGGCGGCAGCAAAGAGACACAGATCATCAACGCCAGCGACAAAGTGGCGATCAACCTCGGTATGGAAATCCTGAAGAGCATACCGGGCCGTGTTTCGACCGAAGTGGATGCGCGCCTCTCCTTCGATCGTGGCATGTGTGTCACCAAAGCAGAGAAACTGATTCGCATGTACGAAGAGCACGGTATCGATCGCTCACGTGTGCTGATCAAGCTGGCTTCGACCTGGGAAGGCATCCGCGCGGCGGAAGAGCTGGAGAAAAATGGCATTAAGTGCAACCTGACACTGCTGTTCTCCTTTGCCCAGGCGCGGGCCTGTGCCGAAGCAGGCGTGTTCCTGATCTCGCCGTTTGTGGGCCGCATCTACGACTGGTACAACTCACGCAAGCCAATGGAACCCTATGTGGCGGATGAAGATCCTGGCGTGAAATCTGTACGTCGCATCTACGATTACTATAAAAAGCACCGTTACAGCACCGTCATCATGGGTGCCAGCTTCCGTAAAGTGGAGCAGATTGTGGCACTGGCCGGCTGCGATCGCCTGACCCTGTCACCGAACCTGCTGGAAGAATTGCAGAACAGCGATGCGCCGCTGGAGCGCAAGCTGGAGCCATCTACCGAAGGTTTCCATCAGCCGTCGCCGCTCTCTGAAGCGGAGTTCCGCTGGGAACATAACCAGGATCCGATGGCAGTTGAAAAACTCTCAGACGGCATCCGCCAGTTCGCGGTTGACCAGCAGAAGCTGGAAGATGTGCTTGCCGCACGCCTGTAGTCTTCATTTTAGTCGGGCGGGACTTTCCCGCCCTGATGCATAACAAGGGAGAACTTTATGTCCTCACGCAGAGAGTTGGCAAACGCGATTCGTGCACTGAGCATGGATGCAGTCCAGAAGGCAAATTCAGGCCACCCCGGTGCGCCGATGGGTATGGCCGATATCGCCGAAGTGTTGTGGCGCGACTTCCTCCAGCACAATCCGACCAATCCCGCATGGCTTGATCGTGACCGCTTTATCCTTTCCAACGGCCACGGCTCGATGCTGCTTTATAGCCTGCTGCATCTCAGCGGTTATGACCTGCCGATTGAAGAGCTGAAAAATTTCCGTCAGCTGCACTCTAAAACGCCGGGCCACCCGGAAATCGGCTACACGCCTGGCGTTGAAACCACCACCGGCCCGCTGGGTCAGGGACTGGCAAACGCCGTAGGTCTGGCGATTGCAGAACGCACGCTGGCCGCACAGTTTAACCGTCCGGACCATGAAATCGTCGATCACCACACCTATGTGTTTATGGGCGATGGCTGTCTGATGGAAGGGATCTCGCACGAAGTCTGTTCACTGGCGGGCACCCTGGGTCTTGGCAAACTGATCGGCTTCTACGACCATAACGGTATTTCAATCGATGGCGAGACCGAAGGCTGGTTTACCGACGACACTCACAAACGCTTTGAGTCCTATAACTGGCATGTGATTGGCGACATCGACGGGCATGACGCCGATGCAATTCGTCAGGCAATCAAGGAAGCGCAGAGCGTCACCGATAAGCCTTCACTGATCATCTGCCGCACCATTATCGGTTTCGGTTCCCCGAACAAAGCTGGTAAAGAAGAGTCGCACGGCGCGGCGCTGGGTGAGGCCGAAGTTGCCCTGACCCGTAAGCAG
This sequence comes from Pantoea sp. WMus005, assembly GCF_013415305.1. GTDB lineage: Bacteria > Pseudomonadota > Gammaproteobacteria > Enterobacterales > Enterobacteriaceae > Pantoea > Pantoea rara. Next base: position 178,699 of record NZ_JACBXU010000001.1, on the reverse strand, counting down.
CTCGGCTGGAACTATCCGGCATTTGAAATCCCGGCTGACATCTATCAGCAGTGGGATGCCAAAGCAGCGGGTGCTGAACGTGAAAAAGCCTGGGACGCAAAATTTGCCGCTTATAAGGAAGCCCATCCAGAGCTGGCGAAAGAGTATGAGCGCCGCATGAATGGCGAAATGCCTGCCAACTGGGAAACCGAAGCGACCCGTTTCATTCAGGAGTTGCAGGCTAATCCGCAGAAAATCGCCAGCCGTAAAGCATCACAGAATTCGCTGGAAGCGTACGGCAAAATGCTGCCGGAATTCCTGGGCGGTTCTGCTGACCTGGCACCAAGTAACCTTACTATCTGGTCAGGCTCCAAATCGATCAAAGAGGACCCAGCCGGTAACTACATTCACTACGGCGTGCGTGAATTTGGTATGACGGCGATTGGTAACGGTATCGCGCACCACGGCGGTTTCGTTCCTTACACTGCGACCTTCCTGATGTTTGTCGAATATGCGCGTAACGCGGCGCGTATGGCGGCATTAATGAAGGCACGTCAGATTCTGGTCTACACCCATGACTCTATCGGTCTGGGCGAAGACGGTCCGACGCACCAGCCGGTTGAGCAGATTGCCAGCCTGCGTCTGACGCCAAACATGAGCGTATGGCGTCCTTGTGACCAGGTTGAAACCGCAGTGGCGTGGAAAGCCGCTGTCGAGCGCCATCACGGCCCGACCGCGCTGATCCTCTCCCGTCAGAATCTGCTGCAGCCGGAGCGTACCCCGGAGCAGATCGAAAACATCAAACGCGGCGGCTACGTGCTGAAGGATTGCGACGGTACACCAGACGTGATTCTGATCGCGACCGGTTCAGAAATTGAGATCACCCTGGGTGCAGCAGAGAAGCTCACTACGGGCGGTCACAAGGTGCGGGTGGTTTCACTGCCTTCAACTGACCTGTTCGATGCGCAGGATGCCGCTTACCGCGAATCTGTGCTGCCGAGTGGCGTGAAAGCGCGTGTGGCAGTCGAAGCGGGTATTGCTGACTACTGGTTCAAGTATGTCGGTCTGGATGGCGCGATTGTCGGCATGACGACCTTTGGTGAGTCAGCCCCGGCCAGTCAGCTGTTCGCCGAGTTTGGCTTCACGGTAGAGAATATCGTCAGCCACGCTGAAGCATTACTCAAGCCAGTTTAATGCCTCTGCCCTTCCCGGTTTACCGGGAAGGGCCATTTCATCCTATAGCCCGAAACAGAAAAATATCTTTATTCCCCTCTTCCCGCCCTGCGCAAACTCATTACTATAGAGCCGTCATACTTAATGCTGCCTGTGCACTGACTGTCCGTCTGTACCTGCTGTTGTTCCTGCCGGGATAAAGCGGTTCGCCGACCGGGTGTCTCCCCATGAGTGAAGGCAGATTTCTTCCGATATTTATAGCGAAGCCACTTCCGTTGAACATGCGCACCCCCTATTTACTGGCCCTGATGGTTTCACTGCTTCCTTTAAAAAGCATGGCGCAGGTCGCGCCCGATCCACTACTGGCCTCTCAGATTGTTGATCGCTATGCGGAACATATCTTTTATGGCAGCGGTGCAACCGGCATGGCGCTGGTGGCGATTGATGGCAATCAGCGGGTGTTCGCCAGCTTCGGTGAAACCCGTCCCGGTAACAATATCCGTCCGCAGAAAGATTCGCTGATTCGCATCGCCTCACTGAGTAAGCTGATGACCAGTGAAGTGATGGTGAAGATGGCTGAGCGCGGAAAAATTCGCCTCGACGATCCCCTGAGTAAATATGCGCCGCCGGGAGCACGTGTACCCACTTACAATGGACAGCCGATTCGCCTGATTAATCTCTCGACCCACACCAGCGGCCTGCCGCGCGAACAGCCTGGCGGCAAAGCGCAGCGTCCGGTGTTTGTCTGGCCGACGAAGAACGAACGCTGGGCGTGGCTGGCGCGCGCAAACCTTAAAGCGGCGCCAGGCAGCAGTGCCGCCTACTCCAACCTGGGCTACGATCTGCTGAGTGATGCGCTGTCACGCGCCGCTGGTACGCCCTACCCGGCGCTGTTTCAGCAGTTGATTACCCGTCCGCTCGGCATGAAAGACACCACCTTTACGCCATCGCCTGAGCAGTGCGGACGCCTGATGGTGGCGGAAAAAGGAGCCAGTCCGTGCAATAACACCCTGGCGGCCATTGGCAGCGGTGGTGTGTACTCCACGCCGGATGATATGGGCCGCTGGATGCAGCAGTTCCTTAACTCTTCAGTTAACCATCGCACGCCACAGATCGATCGGCTTCAGACACTGATTTATCGTCGCGATCAGCTGAACAAAGTAGAAGGCATGGACGTGCCAGGTAAAGCGGATGCGCTGGGCATGGGCTGGGTCTTTATGGGACCGAAAAATGGTCGCCCTGGCATCATTCAGAAAACCGGCGGCGGCGGCGGGTTCATCACCTATATGGCGATGGTGCCGCAGCATAACGTGGGGGTTTTTGTGGTGGTGACGCGCTCGCCGCTGACCCGCTTTACGCCAATGAGCGACGGCGTGAACAATATGCTGGCTGAACTGGTCGGTAACCAGCTTGGCTCACCGATGATGGTACAGGCCATTCCCTAACGCTGCTGTACGCTACCGTCAGACTGGCTGACCCACAGGGTTGGCCAGTCATCACTGCTGTGCCAGGCGTCACAGGTCGACTCTTCTGCATACTCTGCTAACACAAAACGTGTGCCATCAAACTGCCAGCGTGTCGCGCTGCCACAGTCACCCAGTCCCCGTCCTTTACCAAAGGTGTAAAGCTGGCCGCTGGCCGCATCATACTCGGCGTTAATCAGCTCAAGCTGTCGATCACTGGCACCCGGCGGTGTAAACGGCAGGGTTAAGGTGATGCCTCTCGCCACGTAAGGCTGGCTGCGCGTCACCTCAAACGCCAGGTCGATCACGTTATATGCCCCCATTTCACAACTCACCAGCAGCAACGCGCGCTGGTCGGTGAGGGGGGCAACGCTGACTTCCCGGCGTAGCGGATCGAGTGAGCAGGAATCGGTATTGACCCGCCAGGTTCCGTAATCAATGAGTCCGCTGGTCTCATCACGCGTTAGTGCCGCAGGCGGGGCAACCGCAGGTGGCAAGGGCGGCAGCGCAGGCGGCGGCGGAACGTCCCAGCTGGCACGGTCGCCACGCTTGATCCACGCGCTCAGGCTGTTGACCCGCCCCTGGGTGTCATCCATCAGCAACAGGGCAGCTTTCATGCCGCGCAGCGAGATCAGCGCATCAGGATCAAAGGTGAGCTGCAGGGTTTTCGCCTCCATCACCAGATCCAGGAACTCATCAATGGCGATGGCATTGCTGGTAGCGAGATGATGGGGTTCTACCGTCCAGTGTTTGAGGTCGGGTTTCAGGCGGCGCTGGTCGAGCAGCAGGTTATCCTGAAGCGGACCGCCAGGCAGCGCACCGCTGTAGGCACTACCGTAATCGATTCGCAGCAAGGGACGATCGTTGACGCCCGCATGGCGCGAAATCGTCATCACCAGCCCTTTGTCGCCGGGAATATTGCGCGCCACGCAAAAGGCTTCGTTATTGCAGGTGATTTGCCAGTCGTTGAATGACTTTTGCAACGGTTCCGCCTGAACACAGGCAACCCACAGAGACGGCAACAGCCACAGCGATTTCATCCAATACGACATTAAGAAGATCGATCCCCGAATACCCAGAGTGGAGAGGATAGCGCATCAACGGGTCTGCCAGGGTCCGCATTCTGTGAACCTGTGCAAAAAGCGCCGTTAACTGCTTAAAAATCGTGCATAAAGTGGATAAAGCCTCACCCATCCCCTTTCAACACTGTCGCGCGGCAACAGGTTTTACAGCACGTTTTTCTATGGCTTCAGCCAGCCAGCAATCTGCGCATGCTGTAGCAGCATAATGGTTTTGCCGTCGCGAATGCGGCCATCAGCAACCATCGCCAGTGCATCAGGGAAACGCAGCTCCAGCACGTCGATTGACTCATCTTCGACACCCCCGCCTGCGTTGTCACGCAGCGATTCATTATATTCGGCCGCGAAAAAGTGGATCAGTTCGGTTACGCCGCCCGGCGACATATAGCAGGCATAGAGTTTTTCCACCTCGCCCACCGCATACCCGGTCTCTTCAATCGCCTCTTTGCGGATGCAATCTTCCGGGGAGTCGTTGTCCAGCAGTCCCGCACAGGCTTCGATTAACATGCCACCGTCGTTACCGTTGACGTAAGTAGCAATACGGAACTGGCGAGTCAGTACGACGCTGTTCTTTTCACGGTTATAAAGCAGGATGGTCGCCCCGTTTCCGCGATCGTAGACTTCGCGTTTATGGCGAATAACCTCGCCACGGCGATCGGTGATGTCATAGGTGTAGTTACGCAGCACAAACCAGTTTTCAGACAGGAGTTTATCTTTGATGATATTGATCTTAAACGACATGAAGACTCCGCTACCGCATAAAGGGAGTCGTTCATCATAGGGGTAAGCCGATGAGAAAACTATCCTAATTCGCACTCTGAAGTGTCGATTTCCGGCCAAAAAAAAGCCAGCCCGGAGGCTGGCCTGATCGCTACAGAACTTATTAGTGTGAGGTGTCGTCAGCCAGTCGGGTCGGCTGAGGTTCCTCTTCGTGATGATCCTGTTCGGTCTCAGCTATGGCATGCACACGCTTACGCACGCCAAACCATCCCAGCACCAGTAACAACGCAATCAGCGGAATGGAGGCGATGGTGTAAGTCCCATTCGGGTAGTCAAACGCCATCAGGACTAACACGCTGAACAGGAACAGCAGCGTCAGCCATGAGGTAAACGGTGCACCTGGCAGCTTGAAGCTGACATCATCCGCCTTACCTTCTTTAATCGCTTTGCGCAGACGCAGCTGGCAAACCACGATAAAGGCCCAGGAAGAGATGATGCCCAGCGAGGCAACGTTCAGTACGATCTCAAACACCTGAGAAGGCACATAGTAGTTAAGGACTACGCCAATCACATAAACGGCGATGGTCACCAGAATACCGGCATAAGGCACCTGCTGACCGTTCATCTTAGACATGAATTTCGGTGCAGAGCCGCCCATCGACATAGAGCGCAGAATACGTCCGGTCGAGTAGAGGCCGGAGTTCAGGCTGGAGAGCGCCGCGCTCAGAACGACGATGTTCATGATGCTGCCCACGTAAGGCACACCTAGCTTAGAGAAGAAGGTCACAAACGGACTTTGACCCGCCTGATAGGCGTTCCATGGCAGCAGCAGCACCAGCAGGACCACAGAGCCAACGTAGAACAGGCCGATACGCCAGATCACACTGTTGATCGCTTTCGGCAGCATGGTTTTCGGGTCTTTACATTCGCCGGCTGCCGTACCTACCAGTTCGATAGAGGCAAAGGCGAACACCACGCCCTGAATCAGCACCAGCGCCGGCAGTAAGCCGTGCGGGAACATACCACCGTTATCGGTGATCAGATGGAAGCCGGTGCTGTTGCCATCCAGTGGTTTGCCGGTGCCAAGGAACACCACGCCCACGACCAGGAAGATGACAATCGCCAGCACTTTCACCAGCGCGAACCAGAACTCCATCTCAGCAAACCACTTAACGCCGATCATGTTCATCGTGCCGACAATCGCCAGCGCGCCCAGGGCGAACACCCACTGTGGCACATCACCAAACGCGCCCCAGTAATGCATGTAAAGCGCAACGGCAGTAATGTCGACGATGCCGGTCATTGCCCAGTTAACGAAGTACATCCAGCCCGCCACGTAGGAGGCTTTCTCACCCAGGAATTCGCGGGCGTAGGAGACGAAACTGCCACTGCTGGGACGGTGTAAAACCAGTTCGCCCAGTGCACGCAGAATGAAGAAGGAGAAGATGCCACACACCAGATAGATGATGGCTAAGGCGGGGCCAGCAGCCTGCAAACGGCCACCTGCACCCAGGAACAAACCGGTGCCAATAGCACCGCCAATCGCAATCATCTGCACGTGACGGTTACCCATCGCTTTCTGGTAGCCAGCATCGTGAGAGTTCAGCCAGCGGCGTTTCGCAGCGCGCATCTCACTTGGGGTTTTCTTTTTAGATTTCATAGCATTCCTGTTTGTCCGGACCATCAGTCGTCGTCTCCCCAGTGCGAACGTAACGTCCTGCAAACTGGGGGATTTTCCTCTGTGCCTTTGCCCGTGAGTGAGTGCCGGGCAACGCGGGAATTTACGGCGATGAATCCTACCCGTTCTGCAAGAACGAAGCAAAATATACCGGGCAGATGCACAGGCTGATTTGTAAGAATCCATCCTGATGCACAAAAACAAAAAAACCGGCCATTTTCAGGCCGGTAAAAGCTACAGGGATGGAAACAGGCGGGTTGGGTTAGCGATAAATCTCTGCGGTGCCGCTCCACAGGCTGGAATCGCCTGGATTATCGACACCAATAACACGGTAATGGCTGGCGCCCATTTCTTCCGCTTTTTGCGACAACTGACGGTTAGCATCGTCCAGTGAGCCGCGAACGCCCGAGACCGACACGCTACCGATGCTCTGCATGCCCTGCGCCTGAGAGTGGTCGACGGGCGCGGCGGCGAAAGTCGTCAATGAGGCGGTAGACAGTAATGCACCCGCCAGTACAGCATTCAGCTTTTTCATTGGATGCTCCTTAATCTGAGAGGGGTTGAGCTGATGACTGAAGGGATTATTAACGCTGCAATGAAAAGCAACATCGGGACGATGTAAAACTGTCCCTTTTTTAACCGTAAAACGGTAGCGCATCCTGGGAAATGTCAGTCGCGGTCATTTTGTGTGCGATGTGTTACGTCCTGTGCGATAAACAGGAGCGGGATCATTTGCGTTACGTTACTGCGCTCTTATAATTCCCGCACTCAGAACAGGGCCATTCATGTGATCGTAAAACGTTCAGTTACTCAAAGCATCGCCCAGGCGCTCAGCGCCATTGTCCTGCTGTCACTGCTCACGACCGGCCTGGCCTTAGTCACGCTGCTTAGCAGTCAGCGCGACGCAGAGGCGATCAATCTGGCGGGTTCACTGCGCATGCAGAGTTATCGCATGGCCTGGGATGCCAGCCGTCAGCCGCAAAACCTGGCGCATCATCTGGCGCGCTATCAGCAAACGCTGGATGCGCCGGTGCTGCAAAAACTGGATCGGCCCTGGGTACCGCGCGAAGTAAGCGTTCGCTACCAGCGGCTGCGCGCCGCCTGGCCTGCCCTGCAGCAGCAGTTACAACAGGGCGATACCGTGGCGTATCAGCAGCAGGTGCCGATTTACGTCGGTGAAATCGATCGCTTTGTTCTGGGTCTGCAACGCTATACCGAACTGAAAATGCATCTGGTTGCCGTCAGCAGCCTGGTGGGTGTCATTGCGATTGTGGCGCTGGCGCTGGCGCTGATGACCATTCGCTTTACCCGACTGAAGGTCGTGCGGCCACTGAACGCGCTGGTCACGGCCAGTCGCTACGTCGAGAGCGGCAATTTTGCTTTTCCGCCGCTGCACGTTGAGCAGCAGAATGAGCTGCGCGTGATGTCGCACGCCTTTAGCGGCATGGCGGCCCGTCTGCATTCGCACTACCAGCTGCTGGAAAGCACGGTACGCGAGAAAACAGAAGATTTAACCCAGGCAAATCGCACGCTGTCGTTGCTTTATGACAGCTCACAGATGCTGACCGCCAGCCCGCTGCATCCGGCGCTGTTTGAAGCGGTACTGAGCAATGTACTGACGCGCGAAAAGCTGACGGCGATCCGGCTCGACAGCGACCATTTTCAGTTCCATGCAGGTGATGAAAAGGCAGCCGGGGAGTGGCAACGCCAGCCGTTGCAGCAGGATGAGCAGCAGATGGGTGAACTACGCTGGCAGACGACGGGCGCCTCCCGGCCGGATGAGATGATGCGCAGTCTGGCGGCGATGCTGGGACGTGCGCTCTGGATCTGGCAGGCGCAGCAGCAGTATCAACAGATGCTGCTGATTGAAGAGCGCACCACTATCGCCCGGGAATTACATGATTCACTGGCGCAGTCGCTCTCTTTTCTACGCATTCAACTGACGCTGTTACGCCGCACCGTGGATAAAGAGGACATCGCCGCCCACGCCATTATCGCTGACTTCGATCAGGCGCTGGCCGATGCCTACCGCCAGCTGCGTGAACTGCTGACCACCTTCCGTCTGACCATTGAGCAGGCGGATCTGGTGGCGGCGATGCAGGCGATGATCGCCTCACTGCGGGAAAAGAGTGGCGCAGAGATACAGTTTACCTATCAGACCGGTCTGCAGAGTCTGGAGGCGCAACAGCAGGTGCATGTGTTGCAGATCGCCCGTGAGGCGCTGCTGAATGCGATTCGTCACGCCAGCGCGCAGGTTATCCGCGTAGATTATCAGCACAGTGAACAAGGTGAGCACTTACTGACGATTACGGATGACGGCACAGGCATCAACAGTACCGACGAACCGCCGGGTCATTACGGCCTGACCATTATGGCTGAACGCGCCCAGCGCCTGAGTGGCAACCTGACTATTCATGCACAGCAACGGGGTACCCGGGTGGAGCTGCGCTTTCCACCACAACCGACACGGCAGCTGGCGTAATTTACCATTCAATTAATTAACACACTCTATCGGCAGCAGACAGCAGGCTATTCCAGGCACGGGGAAGCACCAGCAAGCACCAGGCTCTGCCCCACCGCAATCTGAACCGATAAAACGGAGAAAATATGCAACAGTCGGCATTAACATTGATGATAGTGGATGATCACCCGCTGATGCGGCGCGGCGTACGTCAGCTGCTGGCGCTGGATCCCCGGCTGGACGTCATCGCCGAGGCCAGCAACGGCACCGAAGCGCTGGCGGAAGCCCGCCGTCAGGAACCTGACATCATTCTGCTCGACCTGAATATGAAAGGCATGTCCGGACTGGATACGCTGAAGGCACTGCGCCACGAAGGGATCAGCTCACGCATTCTGGTGTTAACCGTCTCCGACGCCCGCAGTGATATTTTCGCCATGGCAGATGCCGGTGCTGATGGCTATCTGCTTAAAGACAGCGAGCCGGAGACCCTGCTGGGACATATCCTGCAGGCATCGCGCGGCGAGAAAGTCTTCAGTGAGGGCGTCGCCAGTTATCTGGACAATCGTCAGCATAGCGCCGATCCCCTGCGTCAGCTCACTGATCGCGAGCGGGATGTGTTGCAGGAGGTGGCACGCGGCCTGTCGAACAAAGAGATCGCCGCCATTCTGCATATCTCAGAAGAGACAGTGAAAGTGCATATCCGCAACCTGCTGCGTAAGCTGGATGTCCGCTCGCGCGTTGCCGCCACCGTGATGTGGCTTGAAAGCCGCAAATAGCCAACGAATTTACATTTTCTCCTCATTTTCTCCACGATTTCCCCCGCTGCCGCACGTAAAGTGAAAGGCGGCGGAGAATCGTGGCAAAGCCCCTCCGATTTTTCTGCCTGTGCGCCCGTTGCCGGTGGGCCTGACCGATAATAATAAGTTCTGAGGAGTGTCGATTTAATGTCGAATTTCTTTATCGACCGCCCCATCTTTGCCTGGGTGCTGGCGATTCTGCTGTGCCTGTGTGGCACACTTTCGATTATTTCGCTGCCTGTTGAGCAGTACCCCGATCTGGCTCCCCCCAATGTGCGTATCACTGCTAACTATCCCGGCGCATCCGCCGAAACGCTGGAAAACACCGTTACTCAGGTGATCGAGCAGAACATGACCGGCATCGATAACTTGATGTACATGTCCTCGAACAGCAGCAACACCGGTCAGGCGCAAATCACCCTTACCTTTACTGCCGGGACCAATCCCGACGAAGCCCGCCAGCAGGTTCAGAACCAGTTGCAGTCCGCACTGCGCAAATTGCCACAGGCGGTGCAGTCTCAAGGCGTGACGGTGAATAAGACCGGTGACAGCAATATTCTGATGGTGGCTTTCGTCTCCACCGACGGCAGCATGGATAAGCAGGATATTTCAGACTATGTCGCCAGTAATATTCAGGACCCGCTGAGCCGTATTGATGGCGTCGGCCAGGTTGATGCTTACGGTTCGCAATATGCGATGCGCATCTGGCTCGATCCCAACAAACTGATCGCCTACGCGCTGACTACCGACGATGTCGTTAGTGCGATCCAGTCGCAGAATACCCAGGTTGCCGTGGGTCAGGTCGGTGGCCTGCCATCGGTGCAGAAACAGGCGCTGAATGCCACGGTTAACGCCCAGTCGATGCTGCAGACCCCCGAGCAGTTCCGGGCCATTACCCTGAAGAACAATCCTGATGGTTCTGTGGTGACGCTGGGCGATGTCGCCACCGTGGCGCTGGGGGCAGAGAAGTATGATTATCTGAGCCGGTACAACGGCCAGCCCGCGTCAGGTCTGGGTGTGAAGCTCGCCTCCGGTGCCAATGAGATGAACACCGACAAGCTGGTGCGGGCGCGCATTGAAGAACTGTCGCACTACTTCCCGCACGGCCTGGAAGCGAAAATCGCTTATGAAACCTCACCGTTCGTTAAAGCGTCGATCACCGATGTGGTAAAGACGCTGCTGGAGGCGATCGTGCTGGTGTTTGGCGTGATGTATCTGTTTATGCAGAACTTCCGCGCCACCCTGATTCCGACCATCGCGGTGCCGGTGGTCCTGTTCGGCACCTTCAGCGTGCTCTATGCCTTTGGGTTCAGCATCAATACCCTGACCATGTTTGCCATGGTGCTGGCGATAGGCCTGCTGGTGGATGATGCCATCGTAGTGGTGGAAAACGTCGAACGCATCATGCATGAAGAAGGGCTCTCGCCGCGCGCCGCGACGCGAAAATCGATGGGCCAGATTCAGGGCGCGCTGGTGGGTATTGCGCTGGTACTCTCCGCGGTGTTTGTGCCGATGGCATTTTTCGGCGGTACCGTCGGCGCCATTTACCGTCAGTTCTCCATCACCATTGTCTCGGCGATGGTGCTGTCAGTGCTGGTGGCGATGATCCTGACGCCGGCACTGTGTGCCACGCTGCTAAAACCGGCGAAAACAGGCGAGGAGCATGAGCGGCGCGGCTTCTTCGGCTGGTTCAACCGTCACTTTAATCATAACGCTGACCGCTACGAGCGTGGCGTCGCGGGCATCCTGCGGACGGGAGGTCGATGGCTGCTGCTCTATCTCGGTATTATCGGTCTGATGGCGTTCCTGTTTCTGCGTCTGCCGACGTCATTTCTGCCGCAGGAAGATCGCGGTGTATTTCTGACGCAGGTTCAGCTTCCGGCAGGTGCAACGCTTGAGCAGACAGCCAGCGTAGTCGCGAAAGTCGAAAATTATTATCTCACCGAGGAGAAGGCCAACGTGCTGTCGGTTTTCTCCACCATCGGCGCAGGTCCGGGCGGCAATGGCCAGAACGTGGCACGTCTGTTTGTGCGGCTGAAAGACTGGGAAGCGCGGCCCGGTTCCGATCGCACCTCGTTCGCGATTATCGATCGCGCAACGAAAGCATTTCAGAAGATTACAGAGGGCCGGGTGATTGCCAGCAGTCCGCCTGCCATCACCGGTATGGGCAGCAGCTCCGGCTTTGACATGGAACTGCAGGATCACGCCGGTATCGGTCATACCCAACTGATGGCAATGCGCGACAGGCTGCTGGAGATGGCGGGCAACGATAAGTCACTATCACGGGTCCGGCATAATGGACTGGATGACAGCCCGCAACTGCAGATCGATGTGGATGCACGCAAAGCCCAGGCGCTGGGCGTATCGCTGGATACCATCAACGACACCCTGACCACGGCCTGGGGCTCCACCTATGTGAACGACTTCCTGGATCGTGGTCGGGTGAAAAAGGTCTATGTGCAGGCCGCCGCCGAATTCCGCATGCTGCCAGACGACGTCAACAAATGGTATGTGCGCAACAGCAGCGGCAAAATGGTGCCCTTCTCCGCCTTTGCCACCAGCCGCTGGGAAACCGGTTCGCCCCGTCTAGAACGCTATAACGGCTATTCATCGCTGGAGATTGTTGGCGAAGCGGCCAATGGCGTCAGCAGCGGCACAGCGATGGATGAGATGGAAAAGCTGGTGAATGCCCTGCCGCTGGGCGTCGGGTTCCAGTGGACCGGTGCTTCTTATCAGGAGCGGCTCTCCGGTTCGCAGGCACCGGCGCTCTATGTGATTTCGCTGCTGGTGGTGTTCCTCTGTCTGGCCGCGCTGTATGAGAGCTGGTCGATCCCGTTCTCGGTGATGCTGGTGGTGCCGCTCGGCGTGGTGGGCGCGCTGATTGCGACCTGGATGCGCGGGCTGGAAAATGATGTCTACTTCCAGGTTGGCCTGCTGACGGTGGTCGGCCTGTCGGCCAAAAACGCCATCCTGATTGTGGAATTTGCTAACGAGATTAACAGCCGGGGACGCGAGCTGGTGGAGTCAACGCTGGCGGCGTCGCGTCAGCGTCTGCGGCCGATTCTGATGACCTCGCTGGCCTTTATCTTCGGGGTTCTGCCAATGGCAATCAGCAGCGGCGCAGGTTCCGGCAGTCAGCACGCGGTGGGCACCGGTGTGATGGGCGGAATGATCTCCGCCACACTGCTGGCGATCTTTTTTGTGCCTCTGTTCTTTGTGCTGGTCCGCCGTCGCTTCCCGCTTAAAGAGAAGCCGCACGACTAGAGACAAATAAAAAGCGGCCACTGATTTCAGTGACCGCCTTATTTATGTGTGTTAAGAATTCCAGCAAGCGGGATTGTCCTGCTTTTCTCTTAGCGTATTACTTGTTACGTAACATCGCTTCGATAAATTCTTTCCAGGTTCCCATTTCGGTGTCAATCATAATGCCCTCTCTTATTGTGCTGGCAATACTACGCTCTTTTTTTAATCAGGTGAATACGTTTACACCTGTTATATCTATCGGCAAGCCTCACAAAAACATGAATGTTGCTGATTCTGGAAGCTGACGCACATTTCAGCAACCCATTAACACCATTGGAAATAATTTTTTATAAGCCCAACGGTAGACTATTTTATCAGCATGGCGAAATTCTTAAGCACCCATTGATGATCAGGGTAATAATTCACTGCGAAATTGATAACGTTTACCTGGTGCGAAACAGCGACACGCCGTTCAGGATATCGAGGACGATTACCGCGCCCGCACAGATGCCGCAACGGATCACACTATGCTAAACTCGCGCTTTGGCTGCTTTTTTCAGCTTTCTCTTCTCACAGGACAATAAGGATCGGGCAATGAGCACGCAGTGGGTGATGTTCGGGATTAAAAATTGCGACACCATAAAAAAAGCCCGGCGCTTTTTAACAGACGCAGGCGTTGAGTATCACTTTCACGACTACCGTGCCGATGGCCTGAGCGATGACCTGTTGCAGACGTTTATCGATTCGCTGGGCTATGAAGCCCTGCTTAACACCCGCGGCACCACATGGCGTAAACTGCCCGACGCTGATCGTGAAGCGGTGACCGATGCCAGCAGCGCCAAAGCGTTGATGCTGGCGCATCCCGCCATGATTAAGCGTCCACTGTTGCGCACCCCGGATGGCTCCCTGCTCGCCGGTTTCAGCGAAGCCACCTATCAGAATGCTATCCAGGAGAAGTCATAATATGTTTTGCCCGGTCATTGAGCTGACGCAGCAGCTTATACGTCGCCCCTCTCTCAGTCCCGATGATGCCGGATGTCAGGCTCTGCTGATCGCCCGTCTTGAAGCTATTGGCTTTAAGATTGAAACGATGAACATCGACGACACCCTGAATTTCTGGGCCACCCGTGGCGAAGGTGAAACGCTGGCGTTTGCCGGTCACACTGATGTGGTGCCACCTGGTGATGCCAGTCGCTGGATTAATCCGCCATTTGAACCGACCATCCGCGATGGCATGCTGTTTGGCCGCGGTGCGGCGGACATGAAAGGCTCGCTGGCAGCCATGGTGGTGGCGGCCGAACGTTTTGTTGCGGTGCGCCCTAATCACAGAGGGAGGCTCGCCTTTATGATTACCTCTGATGAAGAGGCCAGCGGTGCCAACGGTACGGTTAAAGTGGTTGAACGACTGATGGCGCGCCGGGAACGGCTCGACTATTGCCTGGTCGGCGAGCCGTCCAGCACTGAGGTGGTCGGTGACGTGGTAAAAAATGGCCGCCGTGGCTCAATTACCGCCAATCTTACGGTGCATGGCGTGCAGGGTCACGTCGCCTATCCGCATCTGGCGGATAACCCGGTTCACCGGGCGATGCCTGCGCTGACTGAGCTGGTCGCGACAGAGTGGGATCAGGGAAATGAGTTCTTTCCGGCTACCAGCATGCAAATCGCCAACGTCCAGGCGGGCACCGGCAGCAATAACGTGATACCTGGTGAACTGTTTGTGCAGTTTAACTTCCGCTTCAGCACCGAACTGACCGATGAGATGATTCGCCAGCGGGTCGCAGACCTGCTGGATCGTCACCAGCTGCGTTACACCATTGAGTGGAAACTCTCTGGTCAGCCCTTCCTGACAACGCGCGGTAAGTTGGTTGATGCCGTCGTGAAAGCTGTAGCGCACTATAATGAAATTAAGCCGCAGCTGCTGACCACAGGCGGAACCTCCGATGGCCGCTTTATTGCCCGGATGGGCGCGCAGGTGGTGGAACTGGGGCCGGTGAATGCCACCATTCATAAAATCAATGAGTGTGTGAAAGCCTCTGACCTGCAGATGCTGAGCCGGATGTACCAACGCATCATGGAACAACTGATCGCCTGACGGCGGTTTTAAGGAGCAGCAAATGGAATTTATTAAAGATTACTGGTGGATCCTGGTGATCCTGCTGATGGTTGGCGTGCTGATGAACGTTTATAAAGATCTGAAACGCATCGATCACAAAAAATTTATGGATAACAAACCGGACCTGCCGCCGCATCGTGATTTCAATGATAAATGGGATGACGACGACAACTGGCCGAAGAAGAAGTAAATGAAAAAGCCCCTGCAATGCAGGGGCTTTTTTACATCATCATAATAACGTCATCGTCACCGGGTTTTGCGCCGCTTAACGCCTCATCAAAATAGCGTTTCGGCACCGTATAACGCAGATGATTCAGCGCCAGTTCCATGCTGCGGTGATCGATGGCATGCGCCAGATCGTCAACGATATCCAACGTGACGTCGCCACCGCAGGCGGTCAGCCGCTGCTCTGCCTGCTGAGCATGGTGCAGCGGGATCTGCTCATCATAATCACCGTGGATCAGGTGAATCGTGGTGCGGGTACTGGCCTTCTCTGGCAGGGTAATAAACCGGCCGCTGAACACCACTGCGCGGCCCGCCAGATTCGGATACGCTTTAACCCCTTCCAGCACCATACTGCCGCCCTGCGAAAAGCCGATTAGCGCTGTCGCTTCGGGCCGCACCCCGCTCTTTTTTTGCCAGTGGCGCACAGACTCAACAAACTGCGGCATCGCCGCATCCACCCGCTGCTGCACCGTCTGATCGTGCAGATCGGTTTCGCCAAACCACTGACGAACCGTGCCCGGCGAACCGACGGACACCACCAGCGCGTCAGGAAACGTGCGGGCAAACCAGTTGCCAATCTCACCCATTGAGTCAGGATTATCGCCAACGCCGTGGTAGAGCAGCAACAGCTGCGCTGTGGTGGCAGGCTGTTGAACGATTACATATTTCAGTGTCATGTTGACCTCCTGTGTTTACTCTACGCCGCGTGGAGCAAAATGATATGAGGATAATTTGAGGCAGATGGTCGAATTATTTCACCGGACGATGCAGCGAGTCCGCAGCAACACCCAGGCTTTCGAGTGCCGTTGCCGCCTGCTGACGCAGCTTCGCTATCAGCGCTTTGCGGCCGCTCACGCCTGCCTGCCGGGCCAGCTCGCTTAGCGCATCGGGTGTGGCAACGGCTGCGGCCAGCAACGGGGCGGGCGCGATGCTGGCTTGTGCCAGACGCTGCAATACCGGAAGGCTCGCCTCCAGAGGCCGCTGCGCCCAGGCAAAACCAACGGCCAGATGAATATCCTGCGCGGTCAATCCGTCGTCTGTGGCTTTATCAAACTGCAGGTCCAGCGCGATATGCTGGCGCAATAGCGGCCAGTCACGTGCCAGCTGTGCTGCCGCCCGGCGCGCTAATACCTTGCCCGCAGCAGAACAGGGCAGGATAGCCATCGCCGCGTAGCAGCCGCTGCTGGCTTCACGCTGACTGCCAATCCGTACCAGGGTAAAGCCACAGGCGTGCCAGAACGCCCAGAGTGATTCAGTGTAGCCGAAGCTGACGGAGAGATAGTCGTGATCGTCAGCCGCACTGGCCGCTGCCGCAACAAGCTGCTGGCCGATTCCCTGGCGACGGCTCTCTGCCGCCACGGCTATGCGGCTAATCCGTAGCGAGCGCAGGGTTGCCGCTTCAGCCAGACCGGCATGGGCTGCCAGTGACTGTGCCACCAGATTTCCGCGCGGTCGCCGGGTGCCCGCCCAGACCGCCTGCGCCAGATCAGGTTCAAGATCGCCCTCCTCCACCAGCCAGAGCGCACCCTGTAACGCGGGTGCCTCTCCCGCCCGCCACAACGCCATACCCGGCGCATCCAGCAGGCGGCGAAGATCAAGCGGCGAAGTGCGGTAGTGCGCGCTGGTCAGCAGACGATAGGCAGCCTCCAGCGTGCTGAAATCGTGACGTTCAACCCGATGCGGCGTTACGGGAGAATCGGGGGCAGCGGCGCTGGCATCGTCAAACAGCAGCGCCTGATTCAGCCACTGCTCCAGCGGATCGAAACGCGACCAGCGCAGCGGCTCATCCAGCGTGAAATAGTGTGCATCCGTAAGGCCAGCGCAGAATTTAAGGATAAAGCCGCGTCCGCTGCCTTCGTAACCCTGCACAGTGGTGGTGAGTAACACGCGGGAATAGCGGCTGACCAGCGCCCGTAGCAGCGGTGCCGGGATTGCCGCGGCTTCATCCACAATCAGCCAGTCCGCCTGGGGTGACGTCTCCAGCGCCAGCAGCGCATCAGGCGCCATAAAATGAAAGCGCTCGCCAGCAAAGGTGGCCAGCACCTCCGTTGAGGCTTTCGCCGGCGCGGTGACCAGACAACGGCCATTCAATCGTGCCAGCATCCCCGCCAGCGCCGATTTACCCCGTCCACGGGCGGCGGTCAGCACGGCGACACCCGATGGCAGCGTCATCAGCTGATTGAGTATCGCCTGCTGCTGTTGCGGTGCCTGACAGTGCCACTGCGGCCAGGCGGGCTGCACCGGAAAACGGCAAGGCAGATGCTGCCGCGCCAGTAGCACCTGATCATCCGCCAGGATCAGCTGTTGCAGGTGGTGAACAAAATGAGGTGTTGGGATGGGTTCAGCGACGTCCGCCCAGCGCAGGCTGTCGGTGTCAGGCTGTTGCGACCACTGTTCCCAGGGCGGTACCAGTAGCAGCAGCCAGCTACCGGCAGTCAGCGTGCCAGCCAGCGCAGCGAAAGCCTCAGCATGAAAGCCCTGACGGGCATCGAATATCGCATGACGAAATTCACGGCCAAGCAGCGTGCGAACCGCGCCTGGCGTTTTATGCAGGAGTGACTCTTCAGAGGAAGCAGAGAAGAGTGGCTCCGCGCTTAGCGTCAGCCAGTCACCCGGCAACGCTTCACGCCACTCCACAGCCCGATCCACGCACCAGGCCGGGTCGCCGCTGATGACTGCCAGACGACGCACACCGGCCTGCTGCATAACCTGCGTTGGGATCATCAGTTGCTGGCGAAGGTATTGCACTGTCCTGGATCGCCACCATCGAATCCGCGCTTGAACCAGGTGTAGCGCTGCTCAGAAGTCCCGTGGGTAAAGCTGTCCGGCACCACGCGGCCCTGGCCTTTCTGCTGCAGGCGGTCATCACCAATCGCCTCAGCAGCGTTCAGTGCTTCCTGCAGATCGCCGGCTTCAAGGATGTTCTCCTGCTGCATATAGTGTCCCCAGACACCGGCAAAACAGTCTGCCTGCAGTTCCATTTTCACAGAAAGCTGATTGACCTGGGTCTGGCTCGCGCCCTGCTGCATTTCACGCACTTTCGGTTCAATGCCCAGCAGCTTCTGCACATGGTGGCCCACTTCATGCGCGACAACGTAGCCCTGGGCAAAGTCACCGTCCGCGCCGAGTTTGGTTTTCATCTCGTCATAGAAAGAGAGGTCGATGTAGACGGTCTGGTCGGCAGGACAGTAGAACGGTCCCATCACAGACTGTCCGGTACCGCAGCCGGTGCGGGTTGCGCCGCGATACATCACCAGCTTCGGTGGGACATATTGTTTGTTCATCTGTTTGAACAATTTACCCCAGGTATCTTCCGTGGTCGCCAGAATCACCTTAGTGAATTTGGCGGCCTCGTCATCATTGGCGCTGACGCTGCGCTGTTGCGGCTGACTGGTCGGTGCGACCTCGCCACCGGTCAGCAGTGCGGTCAGGTCATAACCGTAATAACCGGCGATAGCTACCACGATCAGCAGCACGATACCGCCTTTACCGCGCGGCAGACGAATCTGACGGCCTCCGCCGCCTAAACCGGACGATTGATCGCGACGGTCCTCTACATTGTCGCTTTCGCGACGCCCTTGCCAGCGCATGCTGTATTCCCTCAGTCATTTTTTCAGATGGCATGATTTTAGTTGTGTGAGGGAGCAATCACCAGCTTTACACCAAAATGAAAAAAGGAGAGCCGGGGCTCTCCTTTTTCTTTCTGCTTTCCAGGTGCGCTAAAGACAAACTCAGTCGAGTTTTACACCCAGTCGCTGCGCCACGGCTTCATAGGCTTCGACCACGCCGCCAAGGCTCTGGCGGAAACGGTCTTTGTCCATTTTATCCAGCGTCTCTTTGTCCCACAGGCGTGCACCGTCTGGTGAAAACTCATCGCCCAGCGTGACTTCGCCATTGAACAGACCAAATTCCAGTTTGAAGTCGACCAGAATCAGACCTGCATCGTCGAACAACCTGCTCAGCACCTCGTTGGCTTTAAAGGTCAGTTCCTGCATCCGCGCCAGGTTCTGCTTGCTGACCCAGCCAAAAGTTTCGCAGTAGGATTCGTTGACCATCGGGTCATGCTTTTCATCATCTTTGAGGAAAAGATCAAACAGCGGTGGATTGAGCACAATACCCTCTTCCACGCCCAGACGTTTTACCAGCGAGCCTGCTGCGCGGTTACGTACCACGCACTCTACCGGCACCATCTCCAGCTTCTTCACCAGCGCTTCGGTATCGGACAGCAGCGCTTCCATCTGGGTCGGGATACCCGCTTCCTGCAATTTGGTCATGATGAAGTGGTTAAATTTGTTGTTAACCATTCCCTTGCGATCAAACTGCTCAATTCGGGCGCCATCACCTGCTGACGTATCGTTGCGGAATTCGAGTATCAGCAGATCCGGGTTATCGGTGCTGTATACGGTTTTCGCTTTACCGCGATACAACTCAGCTCGCTTTTGCATCTTGTTCACTCCAGACTTGAAATAACGGGTGTTCAGCGGCCAGTGCCGCTGCGGCGATTGCCTTGACGCAATCGTTTACTTCGCCGCGCGCTATTATGCCAAAAACAAAATAAAAAGGCCGGAGAATCTCCGGCCTCAGGCAACTTTATTTGTTCAGCGCCGCCTGGAACACGGCCACCAGCGCATCGTTCTGCGACTGGGTCAGCACATGCCCTTTCGGGTCGATGAATTGCAGACTGGTGCGGTTGTCGAGATCACCCACCTGCACTTTGTAATCACCGTTTTCTAATTCCGGATCTTTCGCGCCAACTGAATCCCAGTCGCTGCTGCTCAGGGCCTTGTAGGTCACCTTCATGCTGCCGGTGGAGCGAGTAGTATCGGTCACGTCCATCCCGACGCGTTTCATCGCCTCTGGCAGACGCTGCCATGCCACGTTGTATGGCGTACGCAGAATCAGCATTGGCAGGCCGGTATCATCTGCGCCGCTCTGCACGTCAATGGCACCACTCACCCGACCCGCCGCCGCGTTTTCACTGGCGGTATCAATCTTGTCCAGACCGGTGCTGAGTTCATTCAGCATCTGCGCGGTGTAACGCTGAATCTGTACAGGAGAAGTAATGGTTTTTCCATCCTGCTGCAGCTCCAGCAGACGCACGGTAAGCTGCTGCTGATAGCTCTGCGACTGCACGCTGATCTGGTAGCGGCCGCGATACTGCTGGTCTTCATCAGCACGGTTCCACTGCACCCAGTCAGTCGTCAGCTGCTGGCCGGCATCATTACGTGAAGCAATCGGGAACTTGTTTGACTGCACGACGCTGACGACCCGAGGCCAGACTGAACCACGGTTGCTATCAATCATCAGTGCGCCAGTATTGTTGCTGAACTGCGCGCGGGTGCCGTTCATCAGCGCCAGCGGCTGAGCTGGCGGACGAATGTCGAGTTGCTTGCCGGTCGGGGCCTTGCTGGTGGTGCGCGGCACATCGTAATCACCACGCTGAACCGGCAGGATCATTCCGGCAGGCGCTTTCAGTTCATTTAACTGACTGGCTTCAAGATAAGATTCGTCACCGCTGACCTGGCGCTTATAACGCTGATCGCTTGAACAGGCCGACAACAGCATCAGGGTAGAAAGCCCCACCACTGTGGCTACTGTTGACCGCTTTACTGAGTAATTCATTCAAACTCCCTAAATTATCGCAAACCCGCTTTCACCAGCGCCTGCTCCACTTTCGGCTGGCCGGCTGCAGTCAGTGGCGTCATTGGCAGACGCAGCGTGTCGTTAGCGATTAATCCTAGCTGTTTCGCAGCCCATTTCACCGGGATAGGATTGGGTTCACAGAAAAGCGTCTGGTGCAGGTGCATCAGACGCTGATTCAGGCGACGTGCCTCGACGAAATTGCCCTGCTGTGCAAGTTGACACAGTTCGACCATTTCGCGCGCAGCGACGTTTGCGGTCACCGAAATGACGCCTTTACCGCCCAGTTGCATAAAGTCCAGCGCAGTCGCGTCATCGCCACTCACCAGAATGAAATCTTCATTAACCAGCTCTTGGATCTGACTAACTCGCGATAAGTTCCCGGTTGCCTCTTTGATTCCGATAATATTTTTGATTTCGGCCAGACGGGCAACGGTTTCCGGCAGCATGTCACAACCGGTACGTGAGGGAACGTTATACAGCATCTGTGGCAGGCTGGTGCTATTCGCAATCGCTTTAAAGTGCTGGAACAGCCCTTCCTGCGTCGGACGATTGTAATAAGGTGTCACGGTCAGGCAACCCACCACGCCGGAATTTTCAAAACGCTTCGTCAGAGAGATGCCTTCAGCGGTGGCGTTTGCACCGGTTCCGGCAATCACTGGAATACGGCCATCGGCCAGTTCCAGGGTCAGCATCACCACATCACCATGTTCTTCATGGCTCAGGGTTGCAGATTCGCCTGTGGTGCCGACGGAAACGATCGCCGCGGTGCCGCTGGCGACGTGATAATCAATCAGTTTTTTCAGACTCGACCGGCAGACATTACCGCTGTCATCCATTGGCGTAACGAGTGCAACAATACTTCCCGTAAACATTGGCGATCCCCTCGACAAACAAGTGCTTCATGGTACGTTTTACACTTAGGGAAAAGCAAGCAAGCCACGCCATTCCCGCGCTTGTCAGCAGTTTTTTTTATGTTTACCTTATGGTTATTAGCGAAAGCAGAGGAAAAGCCATTTTGCCGCAATCTCAGCCCCATCATCTGGTGATCACCGCACTCGGTGTTGACCGTCCGGGTATCGTCAATACCATTACCCGACACGTCAGCAGTTGCGGTTGCAACATTGAAGATAGCCGTCTTGCCATGCTCGGGGATGAGTTCACCTTTATTATGCTGCTGTCGGGCAGCTGGAACGCGATCACACTCATTGAATCGACCCTGCCGCTGAAAGGCGCAGAGCTGGAACTGCTGATTGTGATGAAGCGCACCAACGCCCGGCTCCGTCCACCGATGCCGGACACCGCCTTCATTCAGGTTGAAGTCGCCGATTCGCCGCATATCATTGAGCGCTTCACCGATCTTATCGATAAGCATCAGATGAATGTGGCCGAACTGGTGTCGCGCATCACACCTGCGCAACACAATTTGCCGCCAACGCTCTATATTCAAATGACCGCCCACAGCCCGACGCGAACCCGTGGCACGACGTTTGAACAGGCATTTAATACCCTGTGTCAGGAGCTGAATGCGCAGGGGACACTGCGTCTCTATAGTGTGTCTGACGCCGACAGCAGCGAATCTGTCAGCGCAGTACGCTAAGCTTTGGTTCATAAGCCGGAGTTATTTCTCCACATAACTGACGCGTGCGCGGCTATGTGGTGAAATACCCCCTGATGGTAATCTTGCCTCTGGCCGTTTCTGGCCGAATGGTGTATTACCCACAGCCTGAATAAGAAAATGGAGAGATGTGATGAATCCACTGAAAGCCGGAGATACTGCACCTGCATTTAGCCTGCCTGATCAGGACGGCGAACACGTGAATCTGACCGACTTCCAGGGACAGCGCGTTCTGGTGTACTTCTACCCGAAGGCGATGACACCAGGCTGCACCGTGCAGGCGTGCGGTCTGCGTGACAACATGGATGAGTTGAAGAAAGCGGGTGTGGAAGTGCTGGGTATCAGCACCGACAAACCAGAAAAGCTGTCAAAGTTTGTCGAAAAAGAGCTGCTGAACTTTACGCTGCTGTCAGATGAAAATCATGAAGTCTGCCAGGCGTTTGGCGTCTGGGGTGAAAAAACGTTTATGGGGAAAACCTATGACGGCATTCATCGCATCAGCTTCCTGGTGGATGCTGAGGGCAAGATCGAAAAAGTGTTTGATAACTTTAAGACCTCGAATCACCACGACATGGTGCTGGATTACATTAAGTCAGCCTGATGTTGAAGGGCGCGGTAGTTTGATCGCCGCGCCCTGCTTAACTCCCTTGCCCCCGCACATCTTTATGCTGCCGTTGCGAAACCTCCAGCGTTCATGCGATTGATTAAGATGCAGCAACAATAACGCAGTTACGCCCGGCATTTTTCGCTTCATAAAGCGCCGCATCGGCCTGTTTTAAGCTGTTTTCCAGTCCGGCATCCTGCGACCCGTTCCAGGCCGCGACGCCGATAGAGAGGGTAATTCGCCCCACATCGGTCAGCCAGGCTTCTTCAATGCCGAGCCGCACGCGCTCCGCGATGACCTGCGCCTCATCCAGTACCGTTGCCGGCAACAGCATCAGAAACTCCTCTCCGCCGTTGCGACAGACCACATCAGACTGGCGGGCGCTGGCACGCAGTGTGCTCGCCACCTGCTGAATGACCCGGTCGCCCACGTCGTGCCCCCAGCTGTCGTTAACGTTTTTGAAGTGATCGATATCCAGTGCCAGCACTGAGAAAGGCTGGTGCACCGTGCGGTAGTACTCCAGCACCGCGTTAAGACCGCGGCGATTCAGTAGCTGAGTCAGCGGATCGGTCTGCACTTCGGAGCTAAGGCGCCCAATTTTGTCCTGCACCAGGCCAATCCCGGTGAGCAGCGCGCGCTTGACCTGCGCCGCCTCGAAATACCAGGCGGTGATGCCGCCGATCTCTTTTGAGACGCCCTGTGCATCCATCCGGCTGGCTTTACGGGCCAGCTGGAAAAGTGGCTGGGCAATCAGGCGCGCCAGCACCACAGCCACCAGCAGGGTCAGCAGCGCGAACGGCACCGAGTTTTTCAGGACCTTCATTAACAGACCTGACAGCGGATCCAGCGTGACGTTAACTGGCTTCAGCGCCACCACCGTCCAGCCGGTGGTCGGCACCACGGCAAAGCCCGCCAGCTGAGTCGTTTTGCCTGGACCGGCCATCATCAGCGAGCCATTAGTCTGGTCATCACGCGGACTGACGATGGCGGGCAGCGTTTTGCCGATTAGCTGACGATTCTGGTGATACAGCACCTCATTATTACTGTCGAGCACATAGACCGTGGTGCCATCCCGGTAGAACTGCTCACCCAGTAGCGCATTCAGAATGCTTTTTTTCTTCAGATAGATGGTGCCACCGATATAGCCCAGATAGTCACCTTCGGGGCTCCAGATGGGCCATGAGACAAACACCAGCAGATTATTGGCAGCAGAAAGTGTGGGTTTACTGATGATCGGCTGTCGCAGCGTCAGCGCCTCCCGCGAGGCGTCACTGGTGAGGTGCATTCCTTTCAGCGTCAGGGATTCGGGCGAGATCGCTTTGATCACGCCCTGCGCATCCACTATCGCGACTGAGTTGAAACTGGTGGTCTGCTCGCGCAGGCGGTTAACTTCACTATCCAGCAGCCCCGCATTACCAAAGTCACGGCTGAGCTGATTGGCGCTGTAGTGCAGTTGCGACTGCGCCAGCTGGAAGAAAATTTCACTGGTTGAGGCGAGCTTGGCAGCATAGGCCCGGTTCGCCTCCAGTGTGGAATCGATCAGTACCTGGCGCTGAACCCGCCAGGTAGCGTAGAGCGTGTTCCCGAGCGTGATAACAATGCTGACAATCACCAGCAGGGCGATCAGATTGCGCAAATCGGTCTTGGGCCGAAAGAGCTTTAGCATGGCGTCGCCGCCCTGAAGAAGAGTGTCATGTCGTAAATGCCTGATTATATTTTTATGTGTGCCAGAGGCCCTGATATCCGGGCTTAAGTCTACACGCTGTCGGCATTTTTGAGCAGTATTAAGACAAATTTCACCTCTCTGAATACAGATTTGGCTGGCACTAATCGATTAATCCCTGGCTGTCGTAAAAGGGCCAGGGGCCAGAAAAGTGACCAATTGCGCATTGATGCGTGACCATTCCCTGCCCGGGTTGCCAGCAGTGCAACAAAAAGCCGGGCGGCTCCAGAATAAAATGAGCCGGTGCCTCGGGATGCAGATCCAGCGCCACCTGATGCGATACGCCTGGTGCGACACAAGCCAACGTCCCGGCAAAGCGGGTCTGCAGGCTGCGATGCAGATGACCACAGAGCACCCGCTCAATCTGAGGATGGCGGGCAATAATCGCCGCCAGAGCCTCCGGATGACGTAATCTTTGCCGATCCATATGCACAATGCCACAGGCAAAAGGAGGATGATGCAGCATGACCAGCGTGGGCTGATCGGCGGCCGCGCTCAGTGCCTGATCCAGCCACTGCAGCTGTTGCTCGTCCAGCTCCCCCCACGGTTGTTGCGGCACGCTGGAGTCCAGCGCCAGCAGCCTGACGCCGCCCACGCTGAACTGCCAGTTCAGGGTCGGCCCCGCCTGCAGATAGCGGTGATCCGGGAAGGCAGCACGCAGCGCCTCGCGGTCGTCGTGATTACCCGCCATCAGATAAAACGGCAGCTGAAGACGCTGCAGAGCTTCGCGCAGCGTCTGGTACTCTTCCGGCCTGCCAAAATCGACCAAATCGCCAGTAATCACTACCACATCGGGTCGCGGCTGCAGCGCGTTAAGGGTGTCGATAACCTGCAGTAACGCCGCATAGGTATCGACCTGTTTGTACGAGAGGCGGCCATTGGCCTTGATATGCAGATCGCTGATCTGGGCGATCACAGTGGGTTGAACAGACACAACAGACTCCTTAGCAACTAAATTCCAGTATGGCCTGGCGGGTCAGCGACCAGCTGATGCGCTGCCCCGCCTGCCAGATTTCGCGGGCATGTCGTTCTACCTGGATGGGATTGTCCAGCCCGATATCGATCAGTAAACGCTGCGAAGCACCGAGAAACATGCTGCCCACCACCACGCCGCGCTGGGGATAGCGCGTGTCGTCGGCCAGCAACACATCTTCCGGGCGACAAAAACGCAGGGGCTGACCGTCAGGATCGTGCGCAATGCAGTTAATGGCCCCCACAAAATCGGCCACAAAGCGCGATGCCGGGCGCTGATAGATACCCTGCGGTGTATCGAGCTGCACCAGACGGCCCTGCTCCATCACCGCGATGCGATCGCCCAGGGCCATCGCCTCCTGCTGATCGTGAGTGACGTAAACCGCGGTGATCGCCAGCCGCTTGAGCAGCGCACCGATCTCCAGCCGCAGACGATCGCGCAGCCGGGCGTCGAGCGCCGCCAGCGGCTCATCAAACAGCAGCACTTTAGGCCGGGCGGCCAGCGCACGTGCCAGCGCCACACGCTGCTTCTGCCCGCCGGACAATTTATCAATTGCGCGATGTGCCAGATGGCTCAGATCAACCAGCGCCAGCATCTCCGCGACCCGCGCTTCACGCTCGGCCCGCGGCACGCCCTGCACCTTCAGGCCATAGGCGACGTTCTGCGCCACGTTTAGCGTCGGGAACAGCGCGTAGTTCTGAAACACCATGCCGACATTGCGTTTCTCAATGGGCAGCGCGGTCACGTTACGCTGATCGAACCAGATCTCACCCGGCGAATCGCTGCTTTCCAGGCCGCTGATGATACGCAGTAGCGTGGTTTTGCCGCAGCCCGATGGCCCCAGCAGAACCAGTGTTTCTCCAGCCTGGACCCGCAGATTGAGCGGATGCAGCGCGACCTGCTGATTGAAGCGACGCGAGCAGTGGCGCAGCGTCACAGTGACAGCCTCTTTCATACGGTTTCCTCTCTCTGCTGCCGCGAAGTTTGCCGTTCCAGCCAGTGATTACAGGCGTTGAGCAACAGCAGCAGCGGCAAAATCATCATAATGAAGATCAGGGTGTAGGCGGATCCGACTTCAAGCCGCATCGAGGTGTAACTGTCGGCCAGCCCGACCGGCAGGGTTTTGGTCAGCGGCGTGTGCAGCATCCACGTAATGTTGAATTCCCCTACTGAAAGGGTGATCACCATAAATGCGCCCGCCAGAATGCCGTTGCGGCAGTTCGGGACGACCACTGTAAAGAAGCGGTGCCAGAAACCCGCTCCCAGGCTGGCGGCGGCCTCTTCCAGGCGCGGCAGATCAATCGCCTGCATCACCGACAGCACCGGTCGGATCATAAACGGCAGCGTAAAAAGCACATGGCCGATGAGAATGAAGAGCCAGCTGTCGCGCAAGGTGCTGAACTGACCATAAAGCAGAATGATGCCCAGCGCGGTGGCGAGTCCGGGCAACGCGACCGGCAGCATCAGACACTCCTCAATACGCGAGGCCCAGCGTGACGGTGACTTCAGTAAGCCCCAGGCCGCTGGCACGCCAGCGATGACCGTCACCGCCAGACAACTCAGAGCAATCAGCAGTGACAGCCAGAAAGTGTCGGCATACATCTGCCACACCTGTTCCACCCACTTCAGCGTCAGGCCGCTGCGCAGACCCGCGAAGTAGTTCTGCGTAACGCCCGCCAGCATCGAAAGCATGACCGGCACGATCATAAACAGTGCGGTGAGGCTGGTGATCGCCACCTGCAGCCAGAACAGACCCCGGCGCTTCATGATGATCGTTCCTTCCGGCCCGCAAGCCCATTAGCCAGCATCAGTGCCAGCCAGGCCACCCCTCCCATTACCACTGAAAGTGCCGCCGCAGTGGCAAAGTTAGCGTAATTGGTGAACTCACCGTAAATGGTCAGCGGCAGCACAGCGAGTTCGGTTCCCAGCGTAAAGGCGGTGCCAAACGCGCCCATGCTGGTGGCAAAACAGAGTGCGCCACAGGAGAGCAGCGCCGGTTTCAGCCCTGGAATGATGACGTCTGTGATGATGCGCCACTGGCTGGCACCCAGCGAGCGGGCCGCCTCTTCCAGCGATCGATCCAGCTTCTCACTGGCCGCCACCAGCGTCACGATGGCGCGCGGCAGCGAAAAGTAGAGATAGCCCGTAAATAATCCGCTGAGCGAATAAGCGAAGACCCAGCGCTCATGAAACAGGCTGAGGCTGAGTTGCGCCAGCACCCCCTGACGCCCCGCCAGCATGACCATCAGGAACCCCACCACCACGCCCGGAAAGGCCAGAGGAAAAGTCAGCAGCGCCAGCAAGGTGCCTCGTCCGGGAAAGCGCTGCCGCGCCAGAAAGCAGCCCACCACCGCAGCAATCACCAGCGTCACCAGTGTTACCGCCGCTGAGAGCAGGACGGTATTCAGCAGGCTTTGCAGATACTGTGGCTGACTGATCACCGTCCAGTAGCCACTGTGATGTGTGGTGCGATCCTCCGTTACACCGATCTGTAACAGACGGGCAAATGGCAGCAGCCAGAAAGCGGCAAAGAAGAGCAGCGCAGGCAACAGCATCCACGGCCAGTTCGCCCCCAGCGGGCGGAGACGATGGCGAACCGGCCCGCCAGCGGCAAACGGATTAATTACAGACAGTGACATCAACGAATCTCACTCAGATAGCGTGCGGAGAAGCCCTTCTGCGCATCAGCCATCTGCTGATAA
Source organism: Pantoea sp. WMus005 (assembly GCF_013415305.1). Taxonomy (GTDB): domain Bacteria; phylum Pseudomonadota; class Gammaproteobacteria; order Enterobacterales; family Enterobacteriaceae; genus Pantoea; species Pantoea rara. The sequence continues at coordinate 150,508 of NZ_JACBXU010000001.1, read as the reverse complement.
TCGACCGTGTGGGCGCGCGCATAATCGCTGTCAGGCAGGAAATATTTCTTCGCTTCGGGTGACATCGCGCCAGCCCGCACCGGACGCAGCCAGGCGTTGGCCCAGATCGCCTGACCAGCATCTGACAGCACGAAATCAATGACTTTCTTACCATTTGCCGGATGCGGCGCGTTTTTCACCAGGCTTATGACGTAAGGCACCGTGACTGTTCCCTCGCTGGGAATAACAAACTCGACATTGGCGTGATCTTTGTAGCGGGCGCGATAGGCGTTGAAGTCATAGTCGATCAGAATCGGGATTTCGCCCGAAATCAGCCGCGCATAGGCGGTCTGCTTAGGCACAATCGGCTGGTTGCGTTGCAGCGCCTTGAACCAGTTGATGGCGGGCGTGAAGTCCTGCAGGCTGCCGCCTTTGGCCTGATTCACCGCCACCGCCGCAACATAACCCACAAAGGCGCTGGCCGGATCGAGATAACCCACCATGCCTTTATATTCCGGCTTCAGCAGATCATCCCAGGCACGTGGCACCGGTGCGCCACCCAGCGCATCAACATTGACCATAAAGCCCATGGTTCCGGAGTGCAGCGCCACCCACTTGCCTGCCGGATCCTTCATTCCTGCCGGGATCTGATCCCAGTTAGCCGGTTTGTAGGCGCTGACTACGTCGGCGCTGACGGCCTGAATGCCGAAACTGACGCCGTAATAGACCACGTCGGCGACCGGATTGTTTTTCTCGGCGACCAGTTGCGCCAGCGCCTGACCGGAGTTTTTATTGTCCTGCGGCACATGAATGCCGGTTGCTTTTTCGATCGCCTGGAGCTGCGTGGCCCAGTCGGCCCACTCTGGCGGACAGTTGTAGCAGATAGCATTTTCCGCCGCCTGTACCCACGAACTGGTGAGCGTGCATCCGGCCAGCAGCGCAGCGCTGGCGATCTGTTTGATATTAACGGTGAGTGACATGATGTTTCCCTGAAATAGAACCATGAAATGCCGGGGCGATACTCTCCCCAGTCCGTAAGTGATGGGCCAGCAGGTGGGTGTTGCCGCCTGGATTCAGAAGCAGGTCAATGGCACGCGTGCCCATCAGCGCAATCGGCTGAACCACGCTGGCCAGTGACGGTGAAAGCTGTTCGCCCAATTCGATCCCGTCAAAGCCCATTACGGAGAGCTGATGGGGTACGCTGACACCAGCACGCGCAGCGGCACCCAGCAGGCTGATAGCCAGCAGATCGTTACTGCAAATCACCGCCGTCAGCGGCGAAGGGGCATTCATCAATGGCTGCAGCGGCCTGAAATCAGAGTGGATATGGCTGGGCATCTCAATCATCGCCTGCGGCTGGAGACCCGCCTGCTGCATCGCCTGGCAGTAGCCGAGATAGCGCAGACGCGCCCGGTCAGATTGCTGCATCGGGCCAGCCGCCATGACAATGTGGCGGTGGCCGAGAGAGATGAGATGGGCAGTCGCTTCCGCCATGGCTCTGCGGTTGTCGACGCATATAGCGGGCCATTCGTGCTGTTGCGGAACGCTGTGAGTCAGCACAAAGGGCATCTTCGTCGCCGCCAGTTTTGGCAGCAACGCACTGCAGTCGGCGTCTGCCACCGTCAAAACCAGACCGGCCACACGCTGGTGCAGCATATGTTCGACAATGGCTGCTTCCCGCTCAGCCTGATAATCACTGGTCGCCACCAGCAGGGCATACCCTGCCTGCCGGGCCTGCTGCTCCATCGCCTGCAATTGCATGGCAAAAACCGGATTAAGCAGTGAAGGCAGCAGAACGCCAAACGTGGTGGAGTGTTGGGTGCGAAGCTGGCGGGCAATATGATTCGGGCGAAAGCCCATCTGTTCGGAGGCAGCAAGCACCTTCTGCAGCGTGACGGGTTTTAACAGGTGAGGATCAGAAAAGGCGCGCGCCGCGGTTGCGCGGGAGACCCCTGCCAGTCTGGCTACGCTGATTAAATCGGTCATGCCTGCCTCGTTTATCGTCAATGAGATCGATCTCATTGCGACGTAAACTAACGGCGTTATATGACAGGCGCATCACGGTAAAATGACTGGCAGGTGACAGCGGCAGTGACGCCGCTGCTGGAATTAAAGCATCAGGAAAGCGTAACCACTGTTTTCCAGCGTGGCAACGGTGGTGCCGCTGGAGATAGTGTGTGTAACCATCGGGTCGATCCAGTTGCGATCAAGCTGATGAAACGCGACTGACTGGTCGCAGATAGTGACCTGAACGCCCGCTTTTTTCAGTTCGCTGATCAGCTTCAGGTTCGGGTTATCGACGCCGTAAGCTTTGCTGAACTGGTCATTATTCAGGGCTGATGAAACGGCATCGCCGTTAATCGAGACCACAAATTTCAGCTGGTCGAGTGGAACTCCCGCCGCATAATAGAGATTGGTAACGCGTGCTACGCGCTCCAGACCCAGGTTCGGCTTACGAATATCGCCTTCATTACGGTTAATCTGGAAAACAATTTTATTACTCAGACCCGCTGTCGTGCCGGGTTTAAATGCAGGCGTATCGACATAATGTATTTTGCCGTAGCCTTCGATTGCTGGTGTACTCCAGAAATCAGCAGGCTCAGATTTATTATCTGCCATTTTGCCGCTGACCTTATCGACTAATTCCGGCAACTGTAAAACATTGCCCCCGATAAATCCCGCTACGGCTGCCATTACCACTAAAGCTGCTGGACGCATTAACTCTTCTCCCGGTCGTTTAAAACATCAATTACATTGCCAGCCACGCGTATCCCTGATTTTCCAGGGTTGATACGGTGGTCGGACTGGAAAGCGCATGAATTACTGACTTATCAATCCAGTTATTGGGATAGTGATGGAATGCCACGGACTGATCGCAGACCGAGACCTTCACTCCCGCCTGATTCAGCTCGCTAATCAGCTTCAGGTTTGGATTTTCGATGCCATAAAACTTTTTAAAATGGGCGTTATCCAGCATGGCAGGGGTTGCGTCACCGGTGACTGAAACCACGAACTTCAGCTGGTCGGCCGGGATGCCGGAGGCGATATATAAATTCACCACGCGCGCCACACGCTCCAGTCCGAGATTCGGTGCGGTCATCGCGCCGTCGCTGCGGGTGATCTGGAAAACAATTTTGTTGCTCAGGCCTGCCACCGGTTTAAACGCGGCGTCGGGCTCATAATGAATTTTTCCGTAACCTTCAATCGCCGGTGTACTCCAGAATCCGGGCGCTTCCTGTGGCTCGGTTGCAAAATGGCGTGTTACTTTGTCGTAAATATCACCACTCTGTGTGACAGCCGCGCCAACAACGCCGCCAATAATGGCGATTAACGCGTATGAAACAACTGAACGCATAACACTTCTCTCCGGCAAATAATGTCTGGCAGATTCAGGACTGAATCAGGTCGGCTATCTATACCACAGCGCAGGCATAAATCTTGCTTCTGTAAATTCAGGTCAACACGCCACTGATAACCGCTGAAATGGTTCATCGTGATAATTAATCGAAAAGTTTTATCATGCAGAAAAAAGAGTCTTACTGGAAATGGACCTGATTATTCCGTCTGAATTCTTTACCTGTTAATTCATTCGGAAAAAATAACAGCCGGGCTAATCTGGAATGGAGAAGATAAAAGCGGGCGCTACGATTTAAATTATCAATGGCGAAGAGACATTTAGCGACGCTGAGCACGCTGTTTTTTCAGAGTAGACCTGGAAAAATGCATGCCATATTCAGTTTTTTTGAGTGAATTTACATAACTTTAAAATAAGAATACAAACTGCTTCAGGTGCCAGACAGCAGATTCTGCTCTAATCCTCCAAAGCGTAATGGGAATGAGTAGCTAATTGGTAATTTAACCGTTAACAACCCCAGTGATATCCCGTCATTTTTTATTCGTTTAACTTCGGTTTATGTTGCAAGGACATTCAATTTTTTTCGCCAAAATCGGCGATCTTGCACAAATCACTTCGGGCCTGAGCCAGAAAACAACATTTCTTTCTTTTGATGCTCTGGTTAAGATAGTCACGAACCGTCGTTATCTGTGAAAAATGGAACATTCCCGCTGCGCATCTGTCCATTTTCAGGGCCTCTCTACAGGATTAAGGCATGTTGAACCGGTTAAAGAAAACGCTGATCGCCGCGCTCCTTCCGACGCTCATTTTCACCACTCTGACACCTGCTCATGCCGATGTCAGTGATTCACTTCCCGATATTGGCACCACGGCAGGTTCCACGCTGTCGATTAATCAGGAACTGCAGATGGGCGACTTCTATGTGCGCCAGCTGCGCGCCAGTGCGCCGTTAATCAACGATCCCCTGCTCAATCAATATATTAATCAGCTGGGACAGAGACTGGTGTCGCACGCCGACTCGGTGAAAACCCCGTTCCACTTTTTTCTTATCCAGAACGATGAGCTCAACGCCTTTGCCTTTTTCGGGGGCAACGTGGTGCTGCACTCGGCGCTGTTCCGCTTTACCGATAATGAAAGCCAGCTGGCATCCGTCATGGCACATGAAATCTCGCACGTCACCCAGCGCCATCTGGCACGCGCCATGGAAGATCAGAAGCGCAATGCGCCGCTGACCTGGGTCGGTGCGCTGGGCTCTATTCTGCTGGCGATGGCGAGTCCGCAGGCGGGCATGGCCGCACTCACAGGCACCCTGGCAGGTACGCAGCAGGGGATTATCAGCTTTACCCAGGGTAATGAGCAGGAAGCGGACCGCATCGGGATTCAGGTGCTGCAGCGTTCAGGGTTCGATCCTCAGGCGATGCCGAACTTTCTGCAGAAGCTGGCCGATCAGAGCCGCTTCTCCTCGAAGCCCCCTGAAATTCTGCTGACGCACCCCCTGCCCGACAGCCGTCTGGCGGATGCCCGTAACCGCGCCAATCAGATGCGGCCGATGGTGGTGCAATCGACTCAGGATTTCTATCTCGCAAAAGTACGGTCGCTGGGCATGTACTCCACCGGCCGTAACCAGCTGACCGATGAACTGCTGAGTCAGTATGCCAGCGGCAATTCCCGTGAGCAGCTGGCGTCACACTATGGCAAAGCCATACAGTTTTTGCAGGCGAAGAGTTATGCCGATGCGAAGCGAATTGTCACACCGCTGCTGGCAAAACAGCCTGATAATGTCTGGTTCCTGGATATCATGTCGGACATCGACATTGGCCTGAACCAGCCACAACAGGCCATCGCCCTGCTCACCGCTGCCACCGGCGCCAGAAACAGCCCGGTGGTGCAGCTCAATCTGGCGAATGCCTACGTAGAAGCGAAACAGTATGCCAGTGCCAGCCGTATTCTGAATCGCTATACCTGGGCTAATAAAGACGATCCCAACGGCTGGGATTTACTGGCACAGGCCTCTGCGCAGCAGGGACTGCATGATGAAGAGTTATCGGCGCGGGCAGAGAGTCTGGCGCTGAATGGCCAGCTTGATCAGGCAATCACCACGCTCAGCAGCGCCAGCGCACAGGTGCCGCTCGGCAGCCTGAAGCAGGCGCGCTACGATGCCCGTATCGATCAGCTGCGTCAGTTACAACAGCGCTTTAAGCAGTATCAGAAAGGCTAAGCATCCAGACTGCCAGCACGCCGCGAAGAGAGAATAAAGGAGAATCTGAGATGGTGACGATTTACCATAACCCACGTTGCAGCAAGAGCCGTGAGACGCTGGCGTTGCTGAATGCCCGCGGAATTGAGCCGGACGTAGTGCTTTATCTGCAGACCCCGCCCGATCGTGAGACGCTGCAAATTCTGTTACAGAAACTGGGCATGCAGAGCGCAAGGGAGTTAATGCGGACGAAAGAGGCGCTCTATAGCGAGCTGGCACTCAGCGGCAAAAGCGAAAGTGCACTGCTGGATGCGCTGATGGAAAATCCGGTGCTGATTGAAAGGCCGATTGTGATCAAAGGCGACAGGGCGCGGATCGGACATCCGCCAGATGCGGTGCTCGACATTCTTTAAAGGCCGAGCGTCTCTTTAACAAACGGAATGGTGAGTTTACGCTGAGCGCTGATCGAGGCGCGATCAAGCCGATCCAGCGTATCAAACAGTGTGCGCATTTCACGATCCAGTCGCTTCAGCAGGAAGCGACCCACATCTTCCGGCAGCTCAAATCCACGTAGCCCGGCGCGCAGTTGCAGCGCCTGTAGTTTGTCGTCGTCGGAGAGCGGCTGCAGGCGGTAGATCTGTCCCCAGTCCAGCCGCGAGGCGAGATCGGGCAGTTGCAGATTCAGCTGGCGTGGCGGACGATCGCCGGTGATAAACAGGCGGGTGTTGCCGGTTTCCAGAATACGGTTATAGAGATCGAAGATCGCCATTTCCCACTCCGGTTCCCCTGCAATGCACTCGATGTTATCGATGCAGACCAGTGAGAGCTGCTCCATTCCTTCCAGGACTTCCGGGACAAACCAGGTGCGTTTATCCAGCGGAACGTAACCGACTGCTTCGCTGCGGGCTGACATTTCGGCGCACGCCGCGTGCAGCAAATGGCTCCGCCCACCGCCTTCACGTGACCAGAAGTAGAGGTAGCTGCCATGTTGTTGATTGAGAGCGCCTTTTAGTGCGGCAATCAGCGACGGGTTTTCCCCCGGCCAGAAGCTGGAGAAGGTTTCATCGTCGGGTAAATAGAGTGGCAATGACAATTGTGCCGGCGTGTTCAGAAGCACCTCAGCAAGAGAACAAGCAAAAAATCGGGGGAAGTCTAACACAGTTTTCAGAAAGAGATGAATGGGGCGTCCCTGCCCCGGATCCTGTCAGGCTCGCGGCGATCAATGCTCGCGCGGTTCTTCAGCCTCCAGCACCACTTCTTCCGGTCTGAGCCACGAGATCACGCGGAAGATCAGCGCCAGCCCGACACCCACGATCGTCGCCAGCGCCATGCCTTTCAACTCCGCCGCACCGATGTGCACTTTCGCACCGCTGACGCCGATGATCAGGATCACCGAGGTGAGGATCAGGTTTTGCGCTTTGTTGTAATCCACTTTTGATTCGATCAATACCCGGATACCCGATGCGCCAATGACGCCATACAGCAGCAGCGACACGCCGCCCATGACCGGAACCGGGATCGCCTGGATCACTGCCGCCAGCTTGCCGACGCAGGAAAGCAGAATCGCCAGAATCGCCGCACCGCCAATCACCCAGGTACTGTAGACACGGGTAATCGCCATCACACCGATGTTTTCACCGTAGGTCGTGTTGGGCGTGGAACCAAAAAAGCCGGAGATCACGGTGGATAAGCCGTTGGCGAACATCGAACGGTGCAGCCCGGGGTCACGAATCAGATCTTTTTTGACGATGTTAGCGGTGACGACCAGATGACCGATATGCTCGGCAATCACCACCAGCGCCGCCGGCAAAATCGTCAGCATCGCCACCCACTCAAAGCGCGGCGTATAGAAGGTTGGCAGCGCAAACCACGGAGCTTTAACCACGCCACTCCAGTCAACGATGCCCATAAACGCAGAGAGCAGATAGCCTGCCACCACGCCAACCAGAATCGGGATGATCGCCAGGAAGCCACGGAACAGCACGGAACCGAAGACCGTTACACCCAGCGTGACCAGCGAAATCAGCACGGTTTTGCTGTCGGGCGCACTGCCTTCAGCGGGCAACAGGCCGGCCATATTTGCGGCCACACCCGCCAGCTCCAGCCCGATGACGGCGACAATCGCGCCCATCGCCGCCGGGGGAAACATCACGTCGAGCCAGCCGGTGCCCGCGCGTTTCACAATCAGCGCCACAATACAGAACAATACGCCGCACAGGATAAATCCGCCCAGCGCGACCTCATAACCCAGCGGCAGCAACAGCAGCACCGGCGAGATAAAGGCAAAGCTTGAACCCAGGTAGGCGGGAATTTTACCTTTACAGATAAAGAGATAAATCAATGTGCCGACGCCGTTAAATAACAGCACGGTCGCCGGATTGATGTGGAACAGAATCGGTACCAGTACCGTGGCACCAAACATGGCGAACAGGTGTTGCAGGCTGAGTGGAATGGTTTGCAGTAACGGCGGTCGTTCACTGACGCCAATGGCGCGACGAGTCATCATTTATCCCCTTATGTTTTGTATCCCCGAGGGTTCGCGCCTCTTGCACAGCAGCAGGCACGCCGGTGCGCCTTGCGGCAGACCGAATCCGTCCGGGACGTTTTTTTGCCAAAAAAAAGCCGACTCTCTGGTCGGCTGTGCGATTTATTTGGTTCCGAAAATCTTGTCCCCGGCATCGCCGAGCCCGGGAATGATGTAACCCTTTTCGTTCAGTCCCTGATCCACTGACGCGGTGTAAAGCTCGACGTCAGGATGCGCTTTCTCCAGCGCGGCAATCCCTTCCGGGGCGGCAACCAGAACCAGCACTTTGATGCTGGTGCAGCCCGCTTTCTTCAGCAGATCGATGGTGGCGATCATAGAACCACCAGTCGCCAGCATCGGGTCGACCACCAGCGCCAGGCGCTCTTCGATGTTAGAAACCAGCTTCTGAAAATAAGGAACCGGCTCCAGCGTCTCTTCATCACGGTAAACACCTACCACGCTGATACGTGCGCTGGGAACGTGCTCCAGCACCCCTTCCATCATGCCCAGGCCGGCACGCAGAATCGGGACCACCGTGATTTTTTTGCCTTTGATCTGATCGATTTCTACCGGGCCGTTCCAGCCCTCAATGGTGACGCGCTCTGTTTCCAGATCGGCGGTCGCTTCGTAGGTCAGCAGGCTGCCCACTTCAGAGGCCAGCTCGCGAAAACGCTTTGTACTGATATCATGCTCACGCATCAGGCCCAGTTTATGTTTGACCAGCGGGTGTCTGACTTCCACGATCTTCATTGGTGTTCTCCCGGAATGAGTTGAGCTAAAAAAAATCGCGGGATTATACCGCCTTTTGCGCGCTGCGCCACCTGCTCTTGCGCAATGCCGCGGGATTTACCGGGACAGATAGAGGATTAATGAAAATCACCCGATGCGCAATACCGGACTCGCAAACGTTTGCCTGCACTGATAGAATTGCCGCGCTTTATTTTAAACCACCAACCGCAATTCGCGTGGGGACCTCGCAGTGACCGACAAAACCTCTCTCAGTTACAAAGACGCCGGTGTTGATATTGATGCTGGTAACGCTCTGGTTGACCGTATTAAAGGCGTCGTGAAAAAGACGCGTCGCCCGGAAGTGATGGGTGGACTGGGCGGTTTTGGTGCGCTTTGCGCGCTGCCGCAAAAATACCGTGAACCGGTTCTGGTCTCCGGCACCGATGGCGTTGGCACCAAGCTGCGTCTGGCGATGGATCTTAAACGTCACGATGCTATTGGTGTTGACCTGGTCGCGATGTGCGTTAACGACCTGGTGGTACAGGGTGCTGAGCCGCTCTTCTTCCTCGACTACTACGCCACCGGCAAACTGGATGTGGATACCGCCTCTGCGGTGATCACCGGCATCGCCGAAGGGTGTCTGCAGTCGGGTTGTGCGCTGGTCGGGGGTGAAACCGCTGAGATGCCAGGCATGTATCACGGCGAAGATTACGACGTGGCCGGTTTCTGTGTCGGCGTGGTGGAAAAGTCAGAAATTATTGATGGCAGCAAGGTGCAGGATGGCGACGTACTGATCGCACTCGGCTCCAGCGGCCCGCACTCCAACGGCTATTCACTGGTGCGCAAGATTCTGGAAGTCAGCCACACCGATCCGCTGACTGAACAGCTGGAAGGCAAACCGCTGGCGGATCATCTGCTGGAACCCACCCGCATCTATGTGAAAAATATCCTGAGCCTGATCGAGCAGGTTGATGTGCATGCTATCGCACACCTGACCGGCGGCGGCTTCTGGGAGAATATTCCGCGTGTGCTGCCTGACAATACCCAGGCCGTAATCGACGAGAAGAGCTGGCAGTGGCCGGCGGTCTTCAGCTGGTTACAGCAGGCGGGCAACGTCAGCCGCTTCGAGATGTACCGTACCTTTAACTGCGGCGTCGGCATGATTATTGCCCTGAGCCCGGCAGAGGCGGACAACGCCATTGCGCTGATGCAGGCCGCAGGCGAGAAAGCCTGGAAGCTCGGCGTGATCAAAGCGTCTGATGCCGAAGAGCGTGTGGTCATCAACGGATGAAAAAGCTGGTTGTACTGATTTCCGGCAACGGAAGTAATCTTCAGTCCATCCTTGACGCCTGTGCAAGCGGGCGGATTCACGGCAGCGTCGCTGCCGTGTTCAGCAACCGTGTCGCCGCTTATGGCCTGACGCGGGCGCAGGAGGCGGGAATTCCCGCCCACGCGCTTGCCGCCAGCGACTTCGCTGACCGCGAAGCCTTCGATCGTCAGCTCATCGCTGAAATCGAAGCCTACAGTCCGGACCTGATTGTGCTGGCCGGTTATATGCGCATTCTCAGCAGCGCTTTCGTGGCGCATTTCCACGATCGCCTGCTGAATATCCACCCTTCCCTGCTGCCGAAATATCCGGGTCTGCATACACACCGTCAGGCGCTGGAAAATGGCGACAGCGAACATGGCACTTCCGTGCATTTCGTGACTGACGAACTGGATGGTGGACCGGTGATCCTGCAGGCCAAAGTACCGGTCTTTCCTGGCGACAGTGAAGCGGAGATTACGGAGCGGGTGCAGCATCAGGAGCACGCTATCTATCCGCTGGTGATCGGCTGGTTTGTCGAGGGTCGACTGGAAATGCGAGACGGCAAAGCCTGGCTGGATGGCGAACCGCTGCCGCCGCAGGGCTATGCTAACGACTGACCGTTGCGGGTTTTCCACAGACGGCTGAAAAGCTTAACGCGAGGGGAGCCCGTGCTCTGTTCCACACCTGCCCCCTCTCCACCTTCCCTTTCCTTAACCGTAGCGCCCCGTAATGTAATCTTCGGTCCGTCGCTGTTTCGGCGCAGTGAAAATCCGGTCGGTCTCATCAAACTCCACTAACGCGCCCTGATGCATAAACGCGGTGTAATCTGACACACGCGACGCCTGCTGCATGTTGTGCGTCACCAGCACCAGCGTGAAATGTTGCTTCAGTGTGGTCATCAACTCTTCAATCACCAGCGTGGAGATCGGGTCCAGCGCGGAGGTCGGCTCATCCAGCAGCAGCACTTCCGGCTCAATCGCAATGGCGCGGGCAATCACCAGCCGCTGCTGCTGTCCGGTCGAGAGCGTCAGCGCATTCTGTGACAGCTGATCTTTGACCTCGCTCCACAGCGCCGCCGCGCGCAGCGCACGCTCACAGGCTTCATTCAGCACCCGCCTGTCACGCACCCCCTGTAAACGCAGCCCGTAGACCACATTTTCATAGATCGATTTTGGAAAAGGATTGGGCCGCTGAAACACCATGCCAACGCGACGGCGCAGTGCGGAGAGATCCTGCTCAGGTCGCAGGATTGGCAGCGAACCCAGCAACACGTCGCCCTCTACCCGACAGTGATCAATCACGTCATTCATGCGATTAAAACAGCGCAGCAGCGTCGATTTGCCACAGCCCGACGGGCCAATCAGCGCGGTAATCCTGTTTTTCGGCACCAGCAGAGAAATATCCTGCAGCGCCTGGCGCTCGCCATACCACAGCGACAGATGGTTAATGGTCAACGCGATATCCGTGTCGGACGTCATAGTCATAGCCTGTTATTGAGTCATAAGGCGATAGCGTTCACGCAGACGGTGACGCAGGCTCATCGCCAGCAGATTAAGCGACAAAATTATCAGCACCAGCAGCAGCGCGGTGGCAAACACCAGAGGCCGGTCAGCTTCAATATTCGGGCTCTGAAACGCCAGATCATAAATCTGGAAGCCCAGATGCATAAACTTGCGATCCAGATGCAGATAAGGGAACACCGCGTCGACCGGCAGTTCCGGCACCATTTTTACGACGCCAACCAGCATCAGCGGCGCGGTCTCACCCGCGGCACGCGCTACCGCCAGAATCAGGCCGGTCAGCATGGCTGGCACCGCCATCGGCAGCACCACGTTCCACAGCGTTTCCGCCTGGGTTGCGCCCAGCGCCAGCGACCCCTGACGCAGGCTGTTGGGAATACGGGATAAGCCTTCTTCCGTTGCCACAATCACCACCGGCAGCGTCAGTAACGCCAGCGTCAGTGAGGCCCACAGCAAACCCGGCGTGCCAAAAGTGGGATTGGGCAGCGTGCTGGCGAAGAAGAGCTGGTCAAGGGTGCCGCCCACCAGCCAGACAAAGAAGCCCAGACCAAACACGCCATAAACGATTGAGGGGACGCCCGCCAGATTGACCACTGCGATGCGCACCAGCCTGGTCAGCGCATTGCGTCCGGCATATTCGTGTAGCCAGATGGCGGCGATGACGCCCAGCGGCATCACGACCACCGACATCAGCAGCACCATCAGCACGGTGCCAAAGATCGCCGGAAACGCGCCAGATTCACTTTCACCGTCGGCGGGGGAATCACTGACGAAGCGCCACAGCTGATGCAGAAAATGCCCGGTTTTGCCGGTCAGCGTCATCGCATTCGGCTTCCAGCTGTCGACAATCCCGGTCAGCGGGATCGCATGTTCTGTGCCCTGCACATCCCGCAGAATTAACAGGTCTCGCTGACTCTGCAGTTGCAGAGAAGCCAGTGTCTCACTCAGTTGATTAAAGCGTCGCTGTAAGGCGGCCTGATTGGCCTGATATTCTGATTCGGCCTGCAGATCAAAGCGCCCGGCAGCACGGTTTGTAGCCGCCTGCTCATCAAGCTCCTCACGCTGGCTGTTGATGCGCGCCATGTCGATCCGGCGAATCTGGTTAGCCTGCCGCACCAGCATCTGCACCTGTCCAAGCCGCTGATGCAGCAGCGCATCGGGATCCTGGGCCGTTAACTCTTCATTATCTTCACGCAGGCCGACAAACCAGCCATAAGCCTGTCCGTGGCTGCGGCGTTGCAGCACCATGATATCTGCTGGCTGGCTGACCTTCGCGGCCGCACGACTGTAGACGACGCGGAAATCGGGTGCGTCCCAGTCACGGTTACCGGTTTTAATCAGATAACGGTTCACCAGCCCGCCGCTGTTGCCCTGCTCATCGGCCGGAGCCGGAAAACGCCGCTGATGTTCCAGGGTTTCGCCCAGCAGATGTGTTTCGCCACCTTCCGGCTGACTGAACGTATAAAGGTCAACGCGCTGCGGCCAGAAGGCGCGCACGCCCTGCCAGGCCAGTAATCCGATCAGCAGCGTAAAGGCCAGCAGGCAGACGGCGACGGCACCAGCGGTTAACCAGCGCCAGCGGTCATTTTGTCGCATCGCCTTCATGCCTGCTCCTCGTGCTGGCTGTAGCGCTGACGCAGTCGCTGACGGATTAGCTCGGCAACCGTGTTAATCACCAGCGTAAACAGCAGCAGCATCAGGGCGCTGAGAAACAGCACGCGATAGTGGGCACTGCCCGCTGCAGCTTCCGGCATTTCAATGGCGATATTGGCGGACAGTGCGCGCAGCCCGCTGAACAGGCCACCTTCACTTTGCGGCGTATTGCCGGTCGCCATCAGCAAAATCATGGTTTCTCCTACGGCACGTCCCAGACCGATCATCAGGGCGGCAAAAATACCGGCAGAGGCACCCGGCAGCACGACGCGGGTCAGGGTTTGCCACGGCGTTGCACCCAGTGCCAGTGAGCCCTGCCCCAGCGCAGCAGGCACGCTGAACAGCGCATCTTCAGAGAGGGTGAAGATCAGCGGCACCAGCGCAAAGCCCATCGCCAGCGCCGCCACCAGCAGATTGCGCTGCTCATAATGCGGCAGCCAGTCGCCCGCATCCGGTATAAACAGTGTGGGCAGCCACAGCGTCAGCAGCGTGACCAGCAGCAACAGCGGCAGCAGAATCAGAACCTCACGGCCTTGACGCCAGCGCGGCGGTAAACGTGTGCTGAACACGCCACACAGCAGCAGCGAACCCGCCAGCGTCAGCGGCAGCAGCAGTACGCCCACCAGCGCCTGGCCAATATGCGGCGCGAGCCAGATTCCGGCAATCAGCCCCACGACTACGCTCGGCAGCGCGCCCATCATTTCGATTGCCGGTTTAACCCAGCGTCGCAGGCCTGGCGCCATAAACCACGCGGTGTACATCGCCGCAGCCAGCGCAAGCGGTGTCGCAAACAGCAGCGCAAGACTGGCCGCTTTCAGCGTTCCCATGACCATTGGCATCAGGCTGAACTTGGCCTGATAGCTGTCACCGGCCGCGGTCGATTGCCAGACCCAGTCCGGTCCGGGGTAGTTTTCATACCAGATTTTTTGCCAGAAATTGCGCCAGGTGACGTCCGGCCACGGATTATCAAGCCGCAGCGTCTGCCAGCTTCCCGGCCGCTCAATCAGCAGGCTGTCGCCGCGGGGGGAAAACTGCGCCTGCACAATGCCAGGTTCCAGCTGACGCTGCAGTATCGGGCCATTCTGCTTGCTGGCAAACAGCCGCAGCATCCCCTGCTTACTGAGTGTTGCAAACACGCGACGCTGTGATTCTGTCACCAGAATCGTCTCGCCGTCGCTGTGGGCAAAGGTCCGGATGCGCTGCAGACGTGGTCCCTGATCGCTGGCAATCGCAAACCACTGCGTAACGCCGCTGCGGTCCTGAATCAGCAGGCTTCGGCCACCCACCAGCAGATGCAGACTGATCGGAGGCTGCGGCAGGGTGTGCGTTTCACGCAACAGTGCCTGGTTATCGTCAAGTTGCCAGACCCGCAGCAGATTGCCTTCGGTGGTATAGAGCAGATCGCCGGATGGCGAGAGCGCCAGCAAATCCAGCTGACGTTGCGGAAGCGGGATAATCGAGGCCTGACGATCGGTGTCCAGCGTCAGCACCCGAAGTCCGGCCTCGGTCAGTGCGGCTATGCGCCATTGCCCGGCATGGCGCGATGCCAGCGCCATCTTCGTCACCGCGCCATCAGGCAGATGAAAGGGTTTGTCGCCCAGCGGGAAACGCCACTGCTGGTCGGTTGCAGGCTGCATCAGCGTCAGCGCGCCCTGCATATTCAGCAGCAGCGTCTGCCCATCAGCACTCAGCGCGGCGTCACTGGGCGCGGGGGTTAGCGCCAGCGCCGGTTCCGCAGGCTGACCATCCAGCGGAATAAAACGTGCCGCACCGCGCGCGCTGATACGCCAGCCGGTATTACCCTGATTGCCCATCGCTAAGGCGGGGGCGCGATCCCAGAGTTGCTGGCTGGCCGCAATTTGCAGGCCAGGTGCATTAAACAGCGGCAAAACCACGCCAATCAGCCAGCAGAACAGCAGCAGCATCAACAGCAGGATCGCCACGCCACAGCAGGTGACCAGCCGCCGCGTCAGACGATCAACGGCACGACGCTTACGATCGCTGAATTGGACAGGAATGTGGTTTGCGCTCATGCGGTTCCGGTGGCAGCCTGAAATAAGCCGCTATGTTGCCCGTAGCCGATTGATATGACAACTCCTGGCGTTGGACAACGCTGCCATACTCTCGCCATAATGTTGGTGGATACTGGATCTTCAGTCCTGCAACCGCTAAATGGAGTGAGAATGGGTCAGGTAAAGCTTTATATTGAAAAAGAATTAAGCTGGTTATCCTTTAATGAACGGGTTTTGCAGGAAGCAGCAGACAAAAGCAATCCACTGATTGAGCGGATGCGCTTTCTGGGCATCTACTCCAACAATCTCGACGAATTCTATAAAGTGCGCTTCGCCGACCTCAAACGCCGCATTCTGATTGGTGAAGAGCAGGGTTCAGCCAGTACGCCCCGCCATCTCTTTAAGAAAATTCAGCAGCGGGTGATGAAGTCCGATCAGGAGTTTGACGCGCTTTATAACGATCTGCTGCTGGAGATGGCACGCAACCAGATCTTCCTGATCAACGAACGTCAGCTCTCATCCAATCAGCAGGCGTGGCTGCGCCACTACTTCAAACATGAGCTGCGTCAGCATATTTCGCCGATCCTGATCACCCAGGAAACGGATCTGACCGAATTCCTTAAAGATGACTACACCTATCTGGCGGTAGAGATTATCCGCGGTGACCATATTCAGTATGCCCTGCTGGAAATTCCGTCGGATAAAGTGCCGCGTTTCATTAACTTACCGGCAGAGCCACCGCGCCGCCGTAAACCGATGATCCTGCTGGATAACATTCTGCGTTACTGCCTGGATGACATTTTTAAAGGCTTCTACGACTACGACGCACTCAACGCCTATTCCATGAAAATGACGCGTGACGCTGAGTACGACCTGGTCACGGAGATGGAGTCGAGCCTGCTGGAACTGATGTCCTCCAGCCTGAAGCAGCGACTGACGGCGGAACCGGTGCGGTTTGTCTACCAGCGCGATATGCCCGACACGATGGTGTCGCTGCTGTGCCACAAGCTTTCCATCTCTAACCTGGACTCCATCCTGCCAGGCGGCCGCTACCACAACTTCAAAGACTTTATCGGCTTCCCGAACGTTGGCAAAAATAACCTGGTGAACCGCCCGCTGCCGCAGATTCGCCACATCGGCTTTGATGGCTTCCGCAACGGCTTTGATGCCATTCGCGATCGTGACGTGCTGCTCTATTACCCGTACCACACCTTTGAGCATGTGCTGGAACTGCTGCGTCAGGCGTCGTTTGACCCCAGCGTGCTGGCGATCAAAATCAACATCTATCGCGTCGCGAAACACTCCCGCATCATGGATGCGATGATCCATGCCGCCTATAACGGTAAAAAAGTCACGGTGGTGGTGGAGCTGCAGGCGCGCTTCGATGAAGAAGCCAACATCTACTGGGCGAAACGCCTGACAGAAGCGGGCGTGCATGTGATTTTCTCTGCGCCAGGCCTCAAAATTCACGCCAAGCTGTTCCTGATCTCACGCCGCGAGGGCGAAGAGATTGTGCGCTATGCGCATATCGGTACCGGCAACTTTAACGAGAAAACCGCGCGGCTCTATACCGATTACTCGTTGCTGACTGCGGATGCGCGCATTACCAATGAAGTGCGCCGGGTGTTCAACTTTATTGAGAATCCTTACCGGCCTGTGACGTTCGATCACCTGATGGTCTCGCCACAGAACTCGCGCCGGATGTTGTATGAACTGATCGACACCGAAATTGCCAATGCCCAGCAGAATAAGCCCTGCGGCATTACTCTGAAAATCAACAATCTGGTGGACAAAGGTCTGGTTGATCGGCTTTATACAGCCTCCAGCGTAGGGGTGAAGGTCAATCTTCTGGTACGTGGAATGTGCTCATTAATCCCTGACTTGCCCGGGATCAGTGAAAATATTCGTGTCATCAGTATTGTTGACCGTTATCTGGAACACGATCGCGTCTATATTTTTGAGAATGGCGGCGAGAAAAAGGTGTTCCTCTCCTCCGCTGACTGGATGACACGTAACATTGATTACCGCATTGAAGTGGCCGTGGCGATTCTCGATCCCCACATCCGGCAGCGCATACTCGACATTATTGCTATTCAGTTGAGTGATACGGTGAAAGCACGCATCGTCGATAAAGAGTTGAGTAACCATTACGTCCAGCGCGGCAATCGTCGTAAAGTGCGCTCGCAGCTGGCCATCTATGATTACATCAAGAAACTGGAACAACCTGAATAAATCCTATGCCAATTTCTCATAAAAGTACGCCAAAACCCCAGGAGTTTGCGGCGATTGACCTGGGCTCGAACAGTTTCCATATGGTGATTGCGCGGGTTGTCGATGGTGCGATGCAGGTACTGGGCCGCCTTAAACAGCGCGTCCATCTGGCTGATGGGCTGGATGCTCAACACAACCTCAGTGAGGAAGCGATGGAGCGGGGCCTGGCCTGTCTGGCCCTGTTCGCAGAACGTCTGCAGGGATTCAGTCCCAGCAACGTGACGATTGTTGGCACCCATACGCTGCGCGAGGCGATAAACGCCGAAACTTTCCTGCAGCGTGCTGCTGAGGTGATTCCCTATCCTATCGAGGTGATTTCAGGCCATGAAGAGGCCCGTCTGATCTTCATGGGCGTTGAACACACGCAGCCGGAAAAAGGCCGCAAGCTGGTAATCGACATCGGCGGCGGCTCCACCGAAATGGTGATTGGTGAAGATTTTGAACCTCAACTGGTTGAGAGCCGGCGGATGGGCTGTGTCAGTTTCGCCCAGCTCTATTTCCCGAAAGGTGAAATCAGCCGTGAAAACTTCCGTCGAGCCCGCTTAGCCGCCGCGCAGAAGCTGGAAACGCTGGCGTGGCAATATCGTCTGCATGGCTGGCAATATGCGCTGGGCGCGTCCGGTACCATCAAAGCCGCCTGTGAAGTGCTGCAGGCGATGGATGAGAAAGAGAAGCTGATAACGCCTGAGCGCCTTGAAAAGCTCTATGACGAAGTGATGAAACATAAATCCTTCTCTGCACTGAGCCTGCCGGGCCTGTCAGAAGAGCGCAAAGGGGTGTTTGTACCCGGACTGGCTATTCTCTGTGGCGTTTTCGATGCGCTGGCGATTCGCGAACTGCGCCTCTCTGACGGTGCGCTGCGTGAAGGTGTGCTGTATGAGATGGAGGGCCGCTTTCGCCATCAGGATATTCGCAGCCGGACGGCGCAAAGCCTGGCTAACCATTATGCCATCGACAGCGATCAGGCGCGACGCGTGCTGGAAACCACCGAGCAGCTCTATCTGCAGTGGAGCGAGCAGAATCCTAAACTCGCGAATCCGCACCTGGCTGCACTGCTGAAATGGGCAGCGATGCTGCACGAAGTGGGCCTGACCATCAATCACAGCGGTCTGCAACGCCATTCAGCCTACATTCTGCAAAATACCAACCTGCCGGGCTTCAATCAGGATCAGCAGATGCTGCTGGCGGCGCTGGTCAGATTCCATCGTAAAGCGGTGAAGCTGGATGAGTTACCGCGCGTCACGCTGTTTAAGAAAAAACAGTTTGTACCGCTGATTTTCCTGCTGCGCCTGGGCACCCTGCTGAATAATCAGCGCCAGGCTACCACGCGTCCGGAGGCATTAACCCTGAAATGCGATGATGGTCACTGGACGCTGATTTTCCCGGCGGGCTACTTTGCGCAGAACAACCTGGTCCAGCTCGATCTTGAACGTGAACAGGTTTACTGGAACGATGTCACGGGATGGAAGCTGATCCTCGAAGAAGAAGTCTGACAACCTGGGCGCCTGGCGCCCTTTTAACTGAATTGATGAAAATGACACAACCAACCGCACCACGTTCAGGTGAAAACTATTTTGCCGAAACCTATGGTTTAACGCCGCCCCACTCCGAAGTGGTTGCGGCTCTGCCCCAGCTCAACGTCGGCAAGGCACTTGACCTTGGCTGTGGCGTGGGACGCAATACGCTGTATCTGAATCAGCACGGTTTCGACGTCACGGCATGGGATCATAATCCGCAAAGCCTGGCGCGCCTGCAGGAGATTATTGCGCAGGAAAAACTCAGCGGAATTCACACCGAGCAGCGTGATCTGAACAATACGCGCTTCAATGGCGGCTTTAACTTTGTGCTGTCGACCGTGGTGATGATGTTTCTGCAACCGCAGACCATTCCGCAGCTGATTGCCGACATGCAGGCCTGCACGGTCAGGGAGGGTTTCAACCTGATTGTGGCGGCGATGAACACGGACGATATGCCCTGCCCGGCTGATTTCTCTTTTGCTTTTAAATCGGGCGAGCTCAGCCATTATTACCGCAACTGGCATATCGTGAAGTACAACGAGCACCCCGGTCAGTTGCACCGTAAAGATGAAAATGGCAACCGCATCACCTGCCGCTTTGCGACATTACTGGCGCAAAAAGCGAGTTACTGATTTTTATCTGCTGTTTTTTTCAACAGCGATTGATTTCATCAGGCGACTGTGCCTAAATATTGCCGTCGCCCCCGATGGGCTCATTACAGGAACCACCCCGCGTGAACAGCGCTATATCTCCCCGAAGACGTCAAAAAACCGGCACCATGACCCGCATTGTGTTGCTGATCAGTTTTATCATTCTTTTTAGTCGCCTGATTTTTATCCTGCCTGCTGCCTTCGAGCATCATCAGCAACAGAAAGCGATTTCTGAACCGGTTGCCGTAACATCAGGCGATACGCGTTAGCAAATACTGTCTTTTCGCCTGAAACGTAAACCTTATCCAGATAACTGGACTCTTTTTTGCATCTCTTTTTCAGGCGAAACGCTACACTTCGTGCTGGTGCTTTCAGACTAAGGGATCCAATGTGTCTGTCTCTCATTCTCAACGTTTAAGTGAAATACGTCATCGCATTCTGACGCTGCTGCTCAACGAGCACGATCTGGTTGATTCCCTGCTGGAAAAGTCCGGCGATCTCAATCCTGAACAGCAACGTGAAAATGCGGCCCAGCGTGACGCGCTGGAGCAGGATATTCAGCAGCTTCATGCCGCTGACCTCGCCGATATTCTCGAAGCCCTGCCCGAAGAGGAGCGTCAGGCGCTGTGGCGGCTGGTGCCGAACGAGCGGCGCGGTCATGTGCTGGTTGAAGCTTCCGAAACGGTCTGGGCCAGCCTCACCGAAGAGATGAGCGACCGCGATATTCTGCGTGCTATCCAGCCGCTGGATATCGATGACCAGGTCTGGCTGGCGCAGTATCTGCCACGTGACCTGACCGGACGCCTGCTGGCGACCGTGGAGCCGGGTCTGCGCGCCCGTATGCTCGATATGGTGCAGCTTGACCGTGATCGCGTAGGCCGGGTGATGGATTTCAATATCCTGACAGTGCGCGACGATGTCACGCTGGCAACGGTGCAGCGTTTTCTCCGTAAGCGAAAAAGCATGCCAGGCGGTACCGATAAACTCTTTATCACCAATAAAGACAATCAGCTGCTGGGCGAGCTGCTGCTGACGGATATCCTGCTTAACAAACCTAAAACGCTGGTGAGCGACGTCATGAACGCACGCCCTACCACCTTCCAGCTCAACGACAAGGCCGAGGACGCCGCGAGCGCCTTTGAGCGTTATAACCTGATTTCTGCCGCCGTCACTGACGCGAAGGGTAAACTGATTGGCCGCGTGACCATTGAAGACATCGTCGACCTCGTCAATGCTGAAAACGAAAGTAACATTCGTAAAATGGGTGGTATCAGTCAGGAAGAGGATGTGTTTGCGCCGGTGCGTAAATCCGTGCGTAAACGCTGGGCCTGGCTGGCCATTAATCTCTGTACCGCTTTTATCGCCTCACGGGTCATCGGGCTGTTTGAGGGAACTATTTCGCAAATCGTGGCGCTTGCCACCCTGATGCCAATCGTCGCGGGTATCGGTGGTAATACCGGTAATCAGACCATCACCATGATTGTGCGGGCACTGGCCTTACATCAGGTTGAACCCGGTAACTTCTCGTTTCTGATTGTTCGTGAACTGGGCGTGGCGCTGATTAACGGCCTGTTCTGGGGCGGCATCATGGGCGGCGTTACCTGGCTGATGTATGACAATATGGCGCTGGGCGGCGTCATGATGCTGGCCATGGCGCTGAACCTGCTGCTGGCCGCATTGATGGGCGTACTGGTGCCGCTGGTGATGACCAAAATGAATCGCGATCCCGCCGTTGGCTCCAGCGTATTGATCACCGCGCTGACCGATACCGGCGGCTTCTTTATCTTCCTGGGACTGGCGACGATCTTCCTGTTGCCACACTGATCAGGCGTGCAGGCCGTAACGTTGCAGCGACCCGTTAAGATTGCGCTGGCGCGTCACCTGTGCCAGCTCACGGGTCGCCGCAGGCAGCGTATAGTTGCCGCGCTGGCTCAGCCACTCCAGCACATCCGCTAAGTGCCAGATGGCGGTTTTACCGTCATGCACCGGCAGTGGAAACGGCGGGCGGTGGCTGAGCATCAGCTTACGCATATTCTGACGCGTCATGCCGATGATCTCTGCCACATCCGTCAATCCCACAAAATCAGGTGCCGCTTCCACCAGCGCGGCGCCCGGTATTGCGCGCAGCACATTCTGTTCCGCCTGCATCAAAACATCCGTTGCAGAGTCAGACTCCCGGGTAAACTCCAGTGCAATGCGCCCAGGCATACCCAGACCAATCAAAGCATCATCACAGCCTGCTGCTGCCAGTGTTTCCAGCAACTCATCCACCGGCGCATGCCCTTCCGGCAGGCTAAACCGCAGTGTAAAACAATATTCCATATGCCTCTCCTTGTGCTGCATCAGGACTTCAGATAGTGACAGTGCTCAACCACGCGTCGCAGCGCCTGGGCATGCTGATGTGCATTTTTCGGTGTGCTCCAGATGCAGGTCAGACAAAACTCCCCACATCGGCACATCAACAGATTTTTCGGACAATACATTTTTCCCCAGGCGTGATGGCCTCCCACGACGACCAGCCAGCCCTGAGTTTCGGCGTAACGTAGCGCCGTTTCGATCTCTTTATTGGGATGCCGCTTCCTTGCCATGTGTGTCCCTATCCTGACGCCGAAATAATGAGTTGTCAACTGACAATCTGGTGAATATTTCTTAATGCGGCTTAGCATGCGCAGACTTTTTCTCGCAGTAAAACGGTCAGGGTATAAACTGGAAAACGTTACGCAAAGAATGATCATCGCCAGCGTCAGTCTGGCAGCAGCAACAGCAAACAACGGAGATAATATGTTTAAAGCAGAGGATTTTGTTCAGTCGAAAACCGGCGGACCTAAAATGCAGGTGCTGCGCGTCGAAGGCGAGACCCTGTGGTGCGCACGCGTTGATGATGCGGCGAAGAAAGAGATCGAAGTGAAGGCAGAGAGCGTCAATCTCTATCATGAAGAGGGTGACTTTGGCGTGTGCTGAGTCGAAACGGCCCCGCTAGCGGGGCCAGAGGGTCAGGGCTTATCCTTCTGAAGGTTGTCATTGCCCAAGCCACCGATAAACGGCAGACGCAGCCCGAATGGCGCAAAGTCGAGTCCCATGTTAAGCCCCAGCAGGTTCACTTCAAATCCCTCCTCCGCGCCCAGCGTGACACCCGCCACACCCAGAATAGACACCTGCACACCGCGGCCGGATGGTGGCAGTCCGATTGGCCTCCACAGTGGCCGGTAATCCTTGCCCAGCGCGTTAGCGGGCAGATCCAGCCGTAAGGCTGGCACTTCGCGGCCGATATGTGCCAGGAAAGTGTTGCTGTTCGGTCCGGGCCAGGCGCGATAGGTTGTCGGCCACGGATAGGATTTAATGGCGGCTTCTATCTGCGGGATCATCGCTTCCGCTTCTGGTCCGCGATGCTCTACCAGCAGCCGGGGTTTTGCGCCATACCAGTAACCATCCGGCAGGTTGGTGTTGCGCCGGATTTTGTCGCCGCTGCCCCAGCTAATCACTTCATAGCGCGTGTAGCGCGTTTCGCCAGCACGTTTGAAGATGATCCACGGATGCACCGCCACCCGCCCTTTCCAGCCATAGGTCGGGGCGGCATAGACCTGCACAATGGCCAGGTTGTATAACGCGCGCGGATCGGGCGCTATCCCGGACGAATCGCGTCGGGCGGTCGCCCAGCCGCCTGGCTGTGCGGTTTCGCCGTGACGCGTTGCCTGCGCGATGCTGGCACCCAGCGACAGCAGCAGTACGGCAACAAAAAACAGGCTGAACACTTTGAGTGAGAGCATGACAACATTCCTGGTGACGTAAAAATCATAAACGCCTTAGTTGCAGGCGATTTCAGTAAGTGGCGGCTTTGGAATACGGATTATCGAAGCGGCGGATAAAAGCAGGACACAAAGGAAGGTAAGTGCAGGCTTCTACTGCAGGGAGAATAGCGTAATTTCCGGTAAAGTGAACAGAAAACCGCCAGCAATGGGTATGGATGTGGTGAAAGGTTAAAATGGCCCGTCTAAGTAGAGTTCAGGCAACAAAAAGCCCGCTGGAAGCGGGCTTTTAAAGCATCAGGAGCTAATCGGCATAAGCCGGTTTATTCCCACTCTATTATTAATAGCGAAATAGTTTAATTATTTTTCAGAATTTTATATATTAACCCTGTACTAAAATCATATTAAACCATTCAAAAATTTTTGTGATGCTTCACTTCCTAGTGATTATAATTAGACCAGCTACTCGTATAGCTGATTATTTTCAGCCACAGGGCTATTCTCCTTCAGCTTCTTTAAATTGCCAAAATAAACAACTCGGATGTACTCTCGAATAAGTATCAGCTTATTGAGAGATCTGTGCAATTTCTTTCCTGACGCTCTGCTAATTTTATTGTCCAGTTGCGTCTTGGATGCAGCACATTCCATCGAGGCTTCGCGAAGGATGCTAATGATGTTTTCGTCGGAAAAAGGCTTCTTCATGGGGATGTCATGATGTGGCTTATAAAGACATTACTAAAGTTATGGTGTATAAATCCACGGGGCACAGGTCAAACCATGCGAGATTAATCACAGACTACAAATTGTCGGATAGAAAAATGTTGCTGCTAAAACATCTTGGGTTAAACAAATCGCAGATTGCAGCCAGATTAGGCATCGAACGTCAAGCTTTTTCAAAAGCGCTGATCACTACCCCCATCAGATTAAACTTAGCAAAGTTCGCGTTTAAGAATTTTAGCGGCTAAACCTAGTGAAGAAAACATAAATTCTTCATATGGAGATGATTCAGCATGTGACGGATAACCATAATAACAGCTCGAAAAAAATACTCGACTGCTGTTCACCAAACGAGTTATTCAAAGGGCTGCGAAGGACTTGCTCGCAGCACAATTAAATGACAGTTATTACTTGAACCTTTAAGTGATTAATATTAATCTATACTAATTAGCAAACTCTATCGCTTCGCGTAAAACCTGCATTCTAATAAAAGCTTTAAGTGCAGGATCAATGAACGTCGTATAATTTTGGATTATCCCCGAACCATCATTTTTATCTACGTCACGTAAAACAGGGCCATATGGTTTTTCTTTTAACTTGCGTAGCGCACCTGACAAATCCTGAGCACTCACATCGCCTCCCAAATAAGATTTAACTTTTTCTCTTATTTGTTCCATTGTTACATACTCATCTTCAATTTCAGACATCGCTCGTAGAATCTGTTTTCGATACCGTTTAACTCCTTTGTTCTCTATTGCTTGCATGTATAAACGATACAAACGCGACTCCCTTTTATTGACATAATCTTCTACAGCATCATCAACATCACTCACTTCTAGTGCTCTTGTGCTCCTTACAAAAGCCTTCTCTGCAGATTCTAAGCATAAATACTGTAATATATTGGGGGAACCAACGGAGACTGAAGCCAACTTCTGAACAGCCACATCCGATATGTTTATTTCAAGATCGCTCATACCAGATGTAATCAATGCAATCCGTTCAGGATTATCCATAGACTTCAAATGTAGATCTTCAATGAGTCGATCTATCCCAGGATCTTTATTGACTAACTTACTAGGATCTGATGATGTACCTAAAAGAATTATTTTAAATTTATCACAATTTGAATTTCCGTATGCTTTGATAAACTTCACAAGATCCTCGAGAAATGCATCTTTCGCGCGATGCAGCTCATCTAAAATAAGAACTATTTCATTTTTCTCACAGATTTCAATCACTTTGGAACTAGTTGGAGATTTAACAAGAAATTCACTTATGTAAGTTTCACCTGATGTCGATGAATTAGATCTTTTAGAGGATAACTTGGCACTCAAAAACCCCACCATCGCAGAGGCTTCTCCTCCCTTCTCCGAGGTTTTTGTATTTGAAGTTTGATCAGTTTTCGTGCGCTCAATGGCATATCCTATCTTCTCGAGACATTGCTCGATAATGTCGACTAGCTCCTTATCTGCAACACTTTCAACGTTGACAAGTTTGCTATCACCATAAAGACTCCTCACGATATGCCTAGCCATGGATGTCTTACCAACACCATATTCGCCATATACAAGAGGAATAAATCCTCTATCCAGACATTTTTTAAATTCGGCTTCTGAACTGCCTCGGCTTGAATATACGTTACCAGGATCTATTGGCAATTTCCCTGGTCTGAATACATTGTTTGGAGTTAACATTGCTTATCCTAAGTAGAGAATTTAATATTTATCTAGTATTTGAATACTGAGTATGCATTTTAATGATACTGATAGCTACCCTCTCCCGCTAAAAAAATAAATGTAAATGAAGCTTTATGGATTTAATGAAGCATAGTCTCTACTCATCAATCATATCCGCATAATCCCACAAGACTCATTGGCCGGATCAAGTTTGCTGCTGGCCTCTCCAATTATTGGCCGCGCTCATTGTCCCAGCGAAAACTTACATCGCTATTTCATGTGCATGCACGGAAGTCGCGGAATACCCTTGCTCAACAATACCATCGGTAACAACCGGAAATGTTCATCAGCCAAGGTGATTCGCCTATGCCATATATGGCAAAGGTAATAGTTTCCTGTCGCCTGTTAACTCAGTAGTTATACCGAAAGGAAACGGGGTGTGCTGGTATAGCTGCTATGTAGATTTCATCTCGGTCATTGATTTTTCTTAGAGTTTTTTACGGAGTTTGAGGTTGCGAAGCTTAGTATCAGTCAACAAATAGATCATTCTTCATGTCTAGTTTGATGACATGCTGAAATAAAAAGAAAAAATTACTATTTATCAAAAATGAGCTAGTTATATAAATTCAATACCATGCTCATTTAATACAGTGGTATGGTATTGAATAAAACTTATTGCATGTGAATTGATATACCAGCTTTAATACTACTCGCCAACTTTGCATGGCACTGCTCACCATTGCCAAACATTACCAAAATCAAAAAAAGCCCTTTAAATAAGGGCTTGAATTAAAATTTCATCTTTAACTGCTAGGCATTGCCAGACGTTAAATCATTCCCACTCAATGGTCGCCGGTGGCTTACCGCTGATGTCATACACCACGCGGGAAATGCCGTCGACTTCATTGATGATACGGTTAGAGACGCGGCCGAGGAAATCATACGGCAGGTGCGCCCAGTGTGCGGTCATGAAGTCGATGGTTTCCACCGCACGTAGCGAGACAACCCAGTCATATTTACGGCCATCGCCCATCACGCCGACCGAGCGAACCGGCAGGAAGACGGTGAATGCCTGGCTGACTTTGTTGTAGAGATCCGCTTTATGCAGTTCTTCGATGAAGATGGCATCGGCACGACGCAGCAGGTCGCAATACTCTTTCTTCACTTCGCCCAGCACACGCACGCCCAGACCCGGACCCGGGAACGGATGGCGATAGAGCATGTCGTACGGCAGACCCAGCTCCAGACCAATCTTACGCACTTCATCTTTAAACAGCTCACGCAGCGGCTCAACCAGGCCCATCTTCATCTCTTTCGGCAGACCGCCGACGTTGTGATGCGATTTGATGACGTGTGCCTTACCGGTTGCAGAGGCCGCAGACTCAATGACATCCGGATAGATGGTGCCCTGTGCCAGCCACTTAACGTCCTGCAGCTTCAGCGCTTCTTCGTCGAAGACTTCCACAAAGACGCGACCGATAATTTTACGTTTCGCTTCCGGCTCATTCTCACCTGCCAGCGCGTCGAGGAAGCGCGCTTCGCCTTCAACGTGAATAATGTTGAGGCCGAAGTGGTCGCCAAACATATCCATAACCTGTTGTGCTTCGTTCAGGCGCAGCAGGCCGTTATCCACGAACACGCAGGTCAGACGGTCGCCAATGGCGCGATGCAACAGCATTGCCGTCACGGAGGAGTCAACACCGCCAGACAGGCCCAGGATCACTTTGTCGTTACCGACCTGCACACGCAGGCGTTCAACTGCATCTTCAATGATTTTGGCTGGCGTCCACAGGGCTTCACATTCACAGATGTCGATAACGAAGCGCTCAAGCATCCGCAGGCCCTGGCGGGTATGGGTCACTTCCGGGTGGAACTGCACGCCGTAGAAACGCTTCTCTTCGTTGGCCATGATGGCGAACGGACAGGTTTCTGTGCTGGCAACGGTCACGAAGTCAGCCGGAATCGATGTGACTTTGTCGCCGTGGCTCATCCAGACATCCAGCAGCGGTTTACCGGCGGCGCTGATCGCATCTTCGATATCGCGAACCAGCGCGCTTGGCGTGGTGACCTCGACCTGCGCATAACCGAACTCGCGCTCGTTTGAGCCAGCAACGGTGCCGCCCAGCTGCATCGCCATGGTCTGCATACCGTAGCAGACACCCAGCACCGGCACGCCAGCGTTGAAGACATATTCAGGTGCACGCGGGCTGTTCAGTTCGGTGGTACTTTCCGGGCCACCTGAAAGGATGATGCCGCTTGGGTTGAACTGGCGAATCTGCTCTTCGGTGACATCCCATGCCCAGAGTTCACAGTAAACGCCGAGTTCGCGCACGCGACGTGCAACCAGCTGAGTATATTGTGAGCCGAAATCGAGAATCAGAATGCGATGCTTATGGATATTTTCCGTCGTCATTGAGGGGTTTCCAGAACGGTGACTTGATCAATAAAAGCGCCCGGCTTGAGCCGGGCGGGAAATCGGGATTATGAACCCATGCGGTAGTTCGGTGACTCTTTGGTTATGGTCACATCATGCACGTGGCTCTCATTAATGCCCGCGCCGCTAATGCGGACAAATTCCGCTTTGGTGCGCAGGTCGTCAATGGTCGGGCAACCAGTCAGGCCCATGCACGAGCGCAATCCACCCATCTGCTGATGCACGATCTCTTTCAGACGGCCTTTATAGGCCACGCGACCTTCGATTCCTTCCGGTACCAGTTTGTCTGCGGCATTATCGGTCTGGAAGTAACGGTCAGAAGAGCCTTTGGACATCGCGCCCAGTGAACCCATACCGCGATAAGATTTGAATGAACGGCCCTGATAGAGTTCGATTTCGCCCGGTGACTCTTCGGTCCCCGCCAGCATCGAACCGACCATGACACAGGACGCACCAGCGGCGATCGCTTTGGCGATGTCACCGGAGAAGCGGATACCACCATCAGCAATCACAGGAATACCGGTGCCTTCGAGCGCGGTCACGGCATCAGAGACGGCAGTGATCTGCGGAACGCCGACGCCAGTAACGATACGGGTTGTACAGATAGAGCCAGGGCCGATACCGACTTTAACAGCGCTGACGCCTGCCGCGACCAGCGCCAGAGCGCCTGCACCGGTAGCGACGTTGCCGCCG
Organism: Pantoea sp. WMus005; assembly: GCF_013415305.1. GTDB lineage: Bacteria > Pseudomonadota > Gammaproteobacteria > Enterobacterales > Enterobacteriaceae > Pantoea > Pantoea rara. Next base: position 121,526 of record NZ_JACBXU010000001.1, on the reverse strand, counting down.
ACAATTTCCAGGTCCGGGTATTTAGCACGCGTTTCACGGATACGTGACAGCACGCCTTCAGAGTGGCCGTGTGAAGAGTCAATCAGCAGCACGTCAACGCCTGCTGCGACCAGCGCATCAATACGCTCTTCGTTACCGGCACCGGCTCCCACCGCCGCGCCAACACGCAGACGACCCTGCGCATCTTTACAGGCGTTAGGTTTACGTTCGGCTTTCTGGAAGTCTTTAACAGTGATCATGCCCAGCAGATGGAAGCTGTCATCCACGACCAGCGCTTTCTCAACACGCTTTTCGTGCATTTTATGCAGCACGACGTCGCGCGCTTCGCCTTCTTTCACCGTCACCAGACGATCTTTCGGGGTCATTACCGCAGAAACGGGCTGAGAAAGGTCAGTCACAAAGCGCACGTCACGACCGGTGATGATCCCCACCAGTTCGTTATCGCGGTTCACGACCGGGTAGCCTGCAAAGCCGTTGCGCTCGGTCAGCACTTTAACGTCAGCCAGTGGCGTAGTAGGAAGAACGGTTTGTGGTTCAGTGACCACGCCGCTCTCATGTTTCTTCACCTTACGCACTTCGTCCGCCTGGCGTTCAATCGACATGTTTTTATGGATGAAGCCAAGGCCGCCTTCCTGTGCCAGCGCAATCGCCAGACCCGATTCGGTCACGGTGTCCATGGCAGCGGAGAGCATAGGAATGTTTAAACGGATATTTTTGGTCAGCTGAGTGCTGAGATCGGCCGTATTAGGCAGGACGGTGGAGTGTGCAGGGACGAGCAGAACGTCGTCAAAAGTGAGTGCTTCTTTAGCGATTCTTAACATGGCAATACTCCACCTCGGGTGATTGAGAATAGATAAAATATTGCCGCGGCATTATACAGGCCGTAATCGATTGCCTCCAGCATTATTTAAGAAAAACTCTTGATCCACACCGGCAGCAATGTAGTATCGATGAATTAACCTGCTGATTTGGAATTTGATCTTCGTCACATGTCGCTGCCACCCATCGCCAATATTTTTACTGTCAGCCGTCTCAATACAACAGTGCGTCAGCTGCTGGAGAAAGAGATGGGCCTTGTCTGGATCAGCGCCGAGATTTCCAACTTCACCCAACCGGCATCCGGTCACTGGTACTTCACGCTGAAAGATGATGGCGCTCAGGTTCGCTGTGCCATGTTCCGCAACAGCAATCGTCGCGTCACCTTCCGGCCACAGCATGGTCAGCAGGTGCTGGTTCGCGCCAACATCACGCTCTATGAACCCCGCGGTGACTATCAGCTGATTGCCGAAAGTATGCATCCGGCGGGTGAAGGCTTGCTACAGCAGCAGTTTGAACTACTGAAGGCAAAGCTGGCGACTGAAGGACTGTTCGATCCGCAGCATAAGCAACCCCTGCCGGAACCGGCGCGTCAGGTTGGTGTAATCACCTCTTCCACCGGCGCAGCGCTGCACGATGTGTTACGCGTGCTGCATCGACGCGATCCCTCCCTGCCCGTCATAATCTATCCGACCGTGGTTCAGGGCGTTGATGCGCCAGCGGCGATTGTCCGCGCAATTGAAATCGCTAACCTGCGCAATGAGTGCGACGTGTTAATTGTCGGGCGCGGCGGCGGTTCGCTGGAAGATTTATGGAGCTTTAACGACGAACGCGTGGCGCGCGCTATTTTTGCCAGCCGCATTCCTATCGTGAGCGCCGTGGGGCATGAAACCGATGTCACCATTGCCGACTTCGTTGCCGATTTACGCGCGCCTACCCCTTCCGCCGCCGCTGAGATTATCAGCCGTAACCAGCTTGATCTGCTGCGTCAGTTGCAGTCGCAGCAACAGCGGCTGGAGATGGCGATGGATTACTACCTGGCGCGCCAGCAGCGGCTTTATACCCGCCTTGAGCATCGCCTGCAGCAGCAGCATCCTCAACTGCGGCTGGCCCGTCAGCAGACCGCCTTGTTCCGACTGCAACAGCGTCTGGGTGAAGCGATGGAAACCCGCCTGCGCCTGGCTACGCGTCAGCAGGATCGCCTGGCGCATCGGCTCACTGCTCAACAGCCGCAGCAGCGCCTGTTTGAGGCGCAAAAACAGCTGCAAAGCTGGCACTACCGCCTTCAGCAGAGCATGACCAGACAACTGAACAGCAACAAACAGGACTTTGGTCAACGGGTGGCGCAGCTGGAAGGCGTCAGCCCGCTGGCGACGCTGGCGCGTGGTTTTAGCGTAACCACTGACACCGCCGGACAGGTCGTGAAGAAAACCGCACAGCTCCAGAGCGGCGATTTGCTTCGCACGCGTCTTGATGATGGCTGGGTTGAAAGCCAGGTGACACAGCTGTTGCCTGAGAAAAAGCGCCGCCGCAAAACGGCTTCCTGACGCCAGCTATGCCCGTTAGCTCACATTTTTCCACTTACCGATGGCCTCAATGACCAGGTCTATCCCGCCTCACGGGTCTATACTTTTTGGCACATCCCTGATGCCAAGGAGTTTCAGATGCCTTACTGCGTTATTCCTCCCTATATCCTTCGCAAAATCATCGCGCACGGTTCCGGCCACCAGCAGGAGCAGGCGCGTCGTACCCTGACTCACGTTCAGCATCTCATGGCGGAACACTGGCAAAAGCCGACCGGCGTTAAAACGGCGGCGGGCGGTCATGTAGATCGTGAAATTTATGATGCCCAGAGTCAGGAAACCCTGCCAGGCAAGCTGATTCGTCAGGAGGGTCAGCCCGGTAATGATGATGTCGCGGCTGAAGAAGCCTGGGACTACCTGGGCGTGACCTATGACTTCTTCTGGCAGGCTTATCAGCGTAACTCGCTGGATAATCAGGGGCTGAAACTGCTGGGTACCGTGCACTATGGTGAAAAATACCAGAACGCTTTCTGGAACGGTCAGCAGATGGTATTTGGTGATGGTGATGGCGAAATATTTAATCGCTTCACCATTGCGATTGACGTTGTGGCGCATGAACTGGCGCATGGCGTCACAGAAAATGAAGCCGGGTTAATCTACTTTGAACAGGCTGGCGCGCTGAATGAGTCGCTGTCTGACGTCTTTGGCTCGCTGGTGAAACAGTTCAGTAAAAAACAGCGCGCCGATGAGGCGGACTGGCTTATCGGTGAAGGCCTGCTGGCGAAAGGCATTAACGGACGTGGTCTGCGATCGATGTCTGAACCTGGCACCGCCTATGATGACCCGATGCTGGGCAAAGATCCGCAACCGGCACATATGGATCACTACGTGAAGACCCGTGAAGATAACGGTGGCGTTCATATTAATTCCGGCATTCCTAACCGGGCCTTTTATCTGGCGGCCAAAGCGCTGGGTGGTTATGCCTGGGAACAGGCGGGGTATGCCTGGTACGACACCGTGTGTGACGACGAACTGCCACAGGATGCAGACTTTAAGACCTTTGCCCGCTTCACCGTGCAGCATGGTAAAAAACGGTTCAACGAGTCGGTCAGCAGTGCTATTGAACAGGCGTGGAAGGAGGTTGGCGTGCTATGAGTGACCTGCCCGAACTCACCGATGATGCCACCATCATCGTCGCACGTGAAGGCGGCATGGCCTTTATCCCGGGGCTACGCGCCGAACGTCGCTTTATGCTAGGCGAGTTGCCGGCGACAGAAAAACAGCGTGTCTGCCATGCGCTGGAGCAGGCAATGCCGCTGGGCGAACCCGAGGATAAAGCCGCGCAGGTGGGCAGTGGCGATCAACGTTATTTCCGTATCCAGATTCAATATGCCACCCGCCGCGAGGTGGGCACCATTGTGCTGCTGATTCCGGAACAGGTTGCGCCGCCCGAGTTGAAGGCGCTGTGGCGCGACGGCAAATAAAAAAAGGGCCGACAATGTCGGCCCTTTTCCTTATACGTTGTTACTTGCTGTCTGGCAGCGCGTAAGCAATCACGTAATCACCGCGGTCCGGTGACTGACGTGCACCACCTGCAGAGATCAGAATGTACTGCTTACCATCTTTCGGTGAGACGTAGCTCATCGGACCGCCCTGACTGCCAACGGGCAGACGTGCTTTCCACACTTCTTTACCGGTTGAAGAGTCAAAGGCGCGCAGGTAGTAATCCTGTGTACCGGCGATGAACACCAGGCCACCCTGCGTTGCCAGTGTACCCCCCAGCGTTGGCATACCAATTGGCATTTTCATGCGCATCTTGATGCCGAATGGACCGGTATCCTGCACAGTACCGACCGGCACCTGCCAGACGATTTTCTGCGTTTTCAGGTCAATCGCCGACAGCGTACCAAATGGCGGTTTCTGACAAGGAATGCCCAGCGGAGACATAAAGCGGTTTTTATTCACTGCATAGGGCGTGCCTTTCAGCGGAACGGCACCCATACCGGTGTTGATCGCTTCACCGCCATTGCTTCCACGCGCCGTTTTACTGGTATCCGCCGGGATCATCTGAACCCACAGACCCAGACGCATGTCATTAACGAACAACAGGTGGTTGTTCGGATCGATAGACATGCTGCCCCAGTTCATACCGCCCAGCGAACCCGGGAAGCTCAGAGACTTATCTGTGTCCGGCACGGTGAACAGGCCGTCATAGCGCATCGATTTAAAACCAATGCGGCAGGCCAGTTGATCAAATGGCGTTGCACCCCACATGTCAGACTCTTTCAGCGTCTGGTTACCAATCTGCGGCATACCGGTAGAGTGTGGCTGTGTTTTGGTGTACTGCTCGTTCGGAATATGACCCTGCGGCATCGGCAGTTCTTCGACTTTGGTCAGCGGCTTGCCGGTCATACGGTCAAGCACGAAGATCATGCCAGTTTTGCCGCCAATCACGACCGCAGGTGTGGTGCTGCCATCTTTTTGCGGGAAGTCGATCAGGCCTGGCTGCATCGGCAGGTCAAAGTCCCACAGATCGTTATGCACGGTCTGATAGACCCACTTCTCTTTACCGGTGGTGGCATCCAGCGCCAGCACGGATGCGCCATATTTGTGATCCAGTTCGGTACGGTTCGCACCCCACAGGTCAACTGACGAACTGCCCATCGGAATGAACACGGTGTTCATTGATGGATCGTAAGACATCGGTGCCCAGGAGTTCGGCGTACTGCGGGTATAATCTTTACCCGGCATCAGAATCGCATTCGGGTCAACATTGCCTGGGTCAAACGCCCAGCGCATCTTACCGGTAATAACGTCGAAGCCTCGCAACACACCACCCGGCATATCCGTCTGCACGTTATCCGCGACACGGCCACCCACTACGACCGTAGTGCCGGCCAGCGTTGGCGCGGAAGTCAGCTGATATTGCGGATCCGGTGCCTGCCCCATGCCTGCTTTGAGATCAACAATGCCATGATCGCCAAAGTTTTCACAAAACTCACCGTTATCGGCGTTGATCGCAATCAGACGCGCATCGATGGTGTTCATCAGAATACGACGCTGACAGCTGTCACCGGCTGGCAGTACAGCGGCAGTCACCGGAACCGATCCCGGCTTATCCGGCTGTTGCAGTGGTTTGGTTGCGTCGAAGTAAGCCAGACCACGGCAGCGCGGCCAGACTTCGGCTTTGGCATTAATTTCACGTTTCCAGATCTGCTTACCGCTGTTGGCTTCAACGGCGATAACGTTGTTGTGCGGCGTACAGAGATAAAGGGTGTTGCCAATCTGCAATGGCGTCTGCTGATCTTCTGCACCGTTACCCGTCGGGCTGACAGGCGTATCACCAGTGCGGAAGGTCCAGGCGACCTGCAGATCTTTCACGTTATCGCGGGTGATTTGGTCCAGCGCCACAAAGCGACTGCCTTGCGGAGTGTTACCGTAGTTATCCCAGTTTTTCTGCTGTTTCGCTTTATCTACCGGGATTAATGGCAGTTCTGAGCCGGTGGCTGCAACGGTAGGATGTGGCTGGAACATCTGCACCAGCGTAAAGACCATCCCTGCCGCCAGCAGCGCAGAGAAGACGTATGAAGGTTTTGCCAGTGAGTGCTTACCTTCGTGCTTACGCAGTGAAGGCCAGATCAGGAAAGCCAGCACCATCAGTCCGGCTGGTACCATCAGGCGTGAAACCAGTGGCCAGAACTCCAGACCCGCATCAAACAGCGACCAGATTAGGGTGCCGATAAAGACCAGCAGGAACAGGACCACTGCCGATGATTTGCGACGGAAGAACTGAATAGCGGCGAGGACAGTCACGATACCCGCAATTAAAAAGTACCAACTGCCGCCCAGGGCAACCAGTTTACCGCCGCCGATTGCAAAAAACAGACCGGTGGCAAGCAGCACCAGTCCGAGCAGCACGGATGCTATTCCCAGCCCCTTTCCGGAACGGGAGGATGTTTCAGCCATAACTCTTACTCTCCTGAATAAACAGAGCGCCCGGACAGGTGCCATCCGGACTCCGGCGCGATAACAGGTGCGCGCAGAGCATCGCTCGGTTTCAAATCGAATATAAACAAGCCCGCGTCCGTGAGAATCTACAGGCCGGAAGAGCATAGATGTGGCTGACCCCTCCCACGACGCGGCAGGATTGTACCACCTGGTACGTTACAGAGTGAACATATCCAACCGATTTGTTACGGCGCAATAGCATTTTTGCTACAAAAAGAGTCAGGCGTCGCCAGGGATTCTCAGGCAGATTGAGCGTAGCTGAAAGCGGAATCAGTGATCTGGCGGCTGGAAAAGAATGCGCTTGCGAGAGATCAGGCCATGTCCGTTCCGGCAAAAATAGTCCACTGCACCGCAGGCTTTTAACACCTCAAGCGGCTGGTGACATTCGGGACAGCAGGGTTGCGCGGGGTAATGCGCACCACAGGTACAGCAGATAAATTCACCGGCACTGAGCGTCAGCGGTTGCTGACATTTTTCACATATCACATTCATGATTCTCTCCCTGCTCTGATAAGTTCAGAGCAAAAAAAAGAGGGCCAGATGGCCCTCATTTTCTTAACGCTTATTCTTTTTCATATGCGCAAGCAGACGCTTACGTTTACGCTGCTGCGTTGGCGTCAGCAGGTTACGTTTGCCTTCATAAGGGTTATCACCCTCTTTGAACTGAATGCGGATTGGCGTTCCCATTACGTTGAGTGATTTACGGAAATAGTTCATCAGGTAGCGTTTGTAAGAATCGGGCAGATCCTTAACCTGATTACCGTGGATCACCACAATCGGCGGGTTATAACCACCGGCATGCGCGTATTTAAGTTTAACGCGACGACTGCGCACCAGCGGTGGCTGGTGATCGTCTGCGGCCATGTTCATGATGCGGGTCAGCAGCGAAGTGTTTACGCGCTTCGTCGAACAGTCATAGGCCTCAGTGATTGATTCAAACAGGTTACCGACGCCGCTGCCGTGCAGCGCAGAGATAAAGTGGATGCGGGCGAAATCGATAAAGCCCAGACGGTAGTCCAGCGTCTCTTTCACTTCATCACGCACTTCCTGCGACAGGCCATCCCACTTGTTAACCACAATCACCAGCGAACGACCACTGTTGAGAATGAAGCCAAGCAGCGAGAGATCCTGATCGGAAATACCGGCGTGAGCATCAATCACCAGCATCACCACGTTGGCATCTTCAATCGCCTGCAGTGTCTTGATTACCGAGAATTTCTCAACGGTGTCAGAGATTTTGGCACGCTTACGCACACCGGCGGTGTCGATCAGAACGTATTCACGTCCATCGCGCTCCATCGGGATGTAGATGCTGTCGCGGGTGGTGCCCGGCATATCGTAGACCACCACGCGGTCTTCACCGAGAATGCGGTTGGTAAGCGTTGACTTACCTACGTTAGGACGGCCAACGATCGCCAGTTTGATTGGCAAGCCCGTCGGGTCGAAGTTTTCTTCTTCCTCTGCAGCTTCCTGCTCAGCAATCTCGTCAGCTTCAAGCGCAGCCCAGTAAGCCTCGTTCTCTTCTTCTTCAGTGAGCTCGACCGCCTCAACTTTGTCCATCCACGGTAGCAGTGCCTCTTCTATCAGGCTGCTCACGCCACGACCATGCGATGCCGCAATGGCGTGGATTTCACCCAGGCCCAGTGAATAGAAGTCGACTACCGCCTGATCCGGATCCATCCCGTCAGTTTTATTTGCCACCAGGAAGGTCGCTTTCTGACGGGAACGCAGATGCTTAGCGATTTGCAGATCGGCGGCCATCAGGCCTGCACGTGCATCGACCATAAACAGCACAACGTCGGCTTCTTCAATCGCCAGCAGTGACTGCTCGGCCATCCGCGTTTCGACACCCTCTTCGGAGCCGTCGATACCACCGGTATCAATAACAATAAATTCGCGCCCTTCCACTTCGGCGCGACCATATTTGCGATCGCGAGTCAGTCCAGGAAAATCCGCTACCAGCGCATCACGTGTGCGTGTTAAACGGTTGAATAGCGTAGATTTTCCCACATTGGGACGCCCAACCAGCGCGACCACAGGTACCATAACAAAATGCCTCAATAAATAATTAATCGCCCGAATGGCGTGATTATAACGGCTCTGGCCGTTAAGTTCAGGCTTAAGGCGCAAAGAATACCATGCCTGACTAAAAACGAAACGGCCCCTGATTAAATCAGGAGCCGTCGGAGCGGAGGATTTCACCTGCCAGACGTTTACCCGTTAACGGGTAATCGCATAAACCTCACCATCTTTCGACTGGATCAGCAGCTTATCGCTGGCGACCACCGGCTCGGTCTGGAAGCCTGAGCTATCCAGTTCCTGCTGGGCGACAAAACGACCATCAGTGGTATTCAGCCAGTGCAGGTAACCTTCGCTGTCGCCGACCACCAGGTAGCCGTTGTAGAGCACCGGTGAAGTCAGGTTACGATGCAGCAGATCACTTTGACGCCAGATAGCAACACCGCCGTCAGCGTTCAGGGCAATGACACGATCGTCCTGATCGACCAGATAGATACGGCCGGCATCAACAATCAGATCTTTGACACCGCCGATTTCGCGTTTCCACAAAATCTGGCCGGAACGCAGATCCAGTGCGGTCAGATTGCCGTTATACGCCAGCGCGTAAACTACGCCGTTGACGATAACCGGGGTAGTATCGACATCGTTAAGACGATCAATCTCTGTTGCACCACTAACCTGAGATATACGCTGCTGCCAGATAAGTTGACCCTGATTTAGCACCACAGCGCTGACACGACCATTGTCACCACCGACAATTGCGCCGCCAAAGGCTACAGCCGGAGCAGATTCACCGCGCAGAGACAACGCTGGCATATCCAGGTTGACGCTCCACTTCACGGCACCGCTGCTCTGATCCAGTCCCTGCAACATACCGTTGCTGGTATGTACCAGCACCAGACCATCGCTGATCACCGGACGCGACAGTGCTTCACCGGCCACTTTGGTCTGCCAGACCAGGCTACCATCACTGCTGTTAAGGGCATAAACCTGGCCGCGTTCGCTGCCAACATAAACCCGATCGCCATCAGCGGTCAGGCCACCCGATAACATGGCTGAGCGATTTTTCGAGAAGAAGCCGGTTTTCTCAGAGAGATCGGCTTTCCATTTTTCTTTACCGTCTGCGGCATCCAGTGCTTTGACGATACCAAAGCGGTCGGCGGCGTAAACCGTATTGTCCTGCCAGGCAGGATGCAGATTTGAGTAGAAATCACCGACACCATCGCCTACCGAGGTGTTCCACACTTTCTGTGGCGTGAACTGATTTTCCACCTTCGGCAACGGGGCCATTTTTACTACATCTTCTTCGCCGCTAAACAGCGAACAACCGCTGAGCAAAGTGACTGAAATCAGTCCCGGCAGCAGGTATTTACGTAATTCCATGCGCTCTCTCTTGACTGGCTTAGCTTAAGTTATTCATCTTCATCTGCATCATTTGCTTCAATGCCGGAGAGGCGTCAGATTCAACCCCTTTACTCCAGGCATCGCGCGCGCCCTGCTTGTCGCCTTTGGTCAGCAGCGCTTCGCCGCGAATATCGGCTACAATGGCTGTCCAGCCATCACCCTTCACACCGTCAAGGGTTTTAAGCGCCGCATCGGCTTGATTCTGTTGCAGTAGAATGCGGGCCAGGCGCAGGTTAATGACCGCCTGCAGATTGGCATCTTTGGTATCTTTCAGTCCGTTTTGCAGCAACGTCGCAGCCTTATCCAGCTGACCGGCGTCAACATACTGCTTCGCCAGATCCATCGCTGCCAGCGCACCGTAGGTATTGCTGTTTTCACTGGCAAAACGGTTTACCGCTTCCAGCGTTTCCGGTTTGCCTGCCTGCATGGCGCTGGTCAGTTGCTGATACTGCGCAGACACTGACTTCGCCGTATCGTCCTGATGACTGCTCCAGTAACGCCAGCAACCCAGCGCAGCAATGCCGATCACTACGCCAATGGATAACGCTTTGCCATTGTTGGCAAAAAAGTTGCGCAGCGCGTCGGTCTGCTCGTTCTCATTGCTATACACTTCCACGCAATCCCTCTCCTTTCTATGGTTGGTGCTGTGTCACGCTTACTGTAACAGCGTACGCAATACAGCAGCAGCCTCTGCCTGATCCAGCGTTTGCTGCTCGCCACGGCGCAGATCTTTAATCACGACCTGCCCGGCTTTGACTTCATCCTCGCCTAACACCAGGGCGACACGAGCGCCCCATTTGTCAGCACGGGCAAATTGCTTCTTGAAGTTACCGCCGCCAAAGTTGGTCATCAGCCTCAGTTCTGGCGCTTCGTCACGCAATTTCTCAGCCAGCTGCATAGCGGCGGACTGCACGCCCTGACCTGAAGCGATAACATAGACATCCACATTGCTCGTCGGTTCAAATTCAGGATTAACCGCCTGAACCAGCAGCACCAGACGCTCCATGCCCATAGCAAAGCCAACGGCCGGTGTTGAACGACCACCGAGCTGCTCGACCAGACCATCATAGCGACCACCACCGCAGACTGTGCCCTGTGAACCCAGGCTATCGGTGACCCACTCAATCACGGTGCGATTGTAGTAATCCAGACCGCGCACCAGACGCTGATTGACGGTGTAGCTGATCCCGGCATCATCCAGCAGGGCACACAGGCCGCTGAAATGTTCGCGTGATTCGTCATCCAGATAGTCACCAAGCTGTGGCGCATCATTCAGCAGTTGCTGAACATCGGGATTTTTACTGTCAAGAACGCGCATCGGATTGCTGTACATGCGGCGTTTGCAATCCTCATCCAGCACGTCTTTGTGCTGTTCAAGGAAGGCCACCAGCGCGTCGCGATAGCGAGCACGGGCTTCCAGCGAACCGATTGAGTTAAGTTCCAGGCGAACGTGCCCCGAGATACCCAGGGCTTTCCACCAGCGGGCATTCAGCATAATCAGCTCAGCATCGATGTCCGGTCCCTGAAGACCAAACACTTCCACGCCAATCTGATAGAACTGACGATAGCGGCCTTTCTGCGGACGCTCATAGCGGAACATTGGTCCCATGTACCACAGGCGCTGTTCCTGGTTGTAGAGTAACCCGTGTTCGATACCGGCTCGCACGCAGCCAGCCGTGCCTTCCGGACGCAGCGTCAGGCTTTCACCGTTGCGGTCATCGAAGGTATACATCTCTTTTTCAACCACGTCGGTGACTTCACCAATGGCGCGTTTAAACAGTGGGGTTTGCTCTACCAGCGGTAAGCGAATTTCGCTGTAACCGTAGCTCGCCAGCGTCTGCTTGAGAACGCCTTCAATCCGTTGCCAGAGGGCAGTATCGGCAGGCAGGTAGTCGTTCATCCCGCGAATCGCCTGAATATTCTTCGCCACGTTAAAATCTCTTAATGCAAAAAAACCTGTCCGGCATCATACCTTATGAGGATGAAACCGCACAGGTTCAGTCAAAAAAGTCACGCACGCAGACCGCGTACGCCATTATTTTTCCAGATGCTGCACATCAATACGGCGACTGGCATCCAGCATCGACGCTTTCGCACGAATGCGCGCTTCCAGCTGATCGATCATGTCATTGTTATCGAGACGATCGCGCTGACGCACACCATCCTCGTAGAAACCACTCTTCTTGCTGCCGCCAGTTACGCCCAGTGTAGAGAGGGTCGCTTCACCCGGTCCGTTGACCACACAGCCGATAATGGAGACATCCATCGGGGTGATCAGGTCTTCCAGACGCTGTTCCAGCGCGTTGACCGTACCGATCACGTCAAACTCCTGACGTGAGCAGGTTGGACAGGCGATGAAGTTAATTCCACGAGAGCGAATGCGCAGTGATTTCAGGATATCGAAACCGACTTTAACTTCTTCAACCGGATCGGCCGCCAGCGAAATACGCAGCGTATCGCCGATCCCTTCGGACAGTAACAGGCCCAGACCAATTGCAGATTTCACTGCGCCTGCGCGCGCGCCGCCCGCTTCGGTGATACCGAGATGCAGGGGCTGTTCGATCTGTTTCGCCAGCAGGCGATAAGATTCAACGGCGAGGAAGACGTCAGAGGCTTTTACGCTGACTTTGAATTGATCGAAGTTAAGGCGGTCGAGATGATCAACATGGCGCATGGCAGATTCCAGCAACGCCTGAGGCGTCGGCTCGCCATACTTTTCCTGTAGATCTTTTTCAAGGGAACCCGCGTTCACGCCAATTCGAATGGGAATATTGTTGTCGCGTGCGCAGTCGACCACCATGCGGATGCGCTCATTGTTTCCGATATTACCAGGATTGATGCGCAGACAGTCGACGCCATACTCGGCGACTTTCAGGGCGATGCGGTAGTCAAAATGAATATCTGCAACCAGCGGTACGTTCACCTGCTGTTTGATCAGTCTGAATGCTTCTGCGGCATCCATGGTAGGCACCGAGATGCGCACGATGTCGACACCGACTCGCTCAAGGGCTCTGATCTGATTTACCGTCGCTTCCACGTCAGTGGTGCGGGTGTTGGTCATCGACTGAACAGCGATGGGTGCGCCGTCACCGACCGGCACCTTGCCGACGTAAATGCGTTTGGATTTACGGCGGATAATGGGTGCTTCGTTATGCATATTTTTCTTCTCCACAATTGCCCGGTACGCGATACGCTGTTATTGCGCACCCAACGTCAGGCGAGCAACCTGGTTATTACGGATAAAACGACTTAAATCAACGGGCTGATTCTGATATTGCACCTGAACAGCGGAAGGCGCGCCAATTTTCAGACGATACGGAGGCGTTCCTGCGAGGCTGAGTTTACCACCACTACGCTGAATGCCGCTGAACAGTTTTTTGCCGGTAGCATCGCTCACTTCCAGCCAGCAGTCGGCGTTGAAAGTCATGACCACCGCGTTAGGATCAGCCGCCGGTTCACTGACTGCGGCGGCACCCACTGGCATCGGTGATGCCGGGCTGGTACTGGAATGCGTGGCTGCAGGTGCAGCCGCTGAATTCTCCACTGGCGCCTGGCTCGGTGACACCACGGCATTGCTGGTAGCATCCGGCTGTGAAAGGGTTGCATTATTGGTGGCGCTGGCGGCCGGAGCCGCACTCGCTGGCGCAGTGGTCGCGCTATTATTGCTGGTCGTGGTATTGCTTTCGTCAGGCGCGGCAGGTGCCGCGCTGTCACCGCTGGACTCACCCAGCGGAATCGACTGTCCGTTATCACTGCCGCTGCTGCTCTGATCGGTCATCGGTACCAGATCATCCTGCGACGCTTTATGATTCTGCCACCACCAGGCGCCAGTCAGGCCCACCACCACAAACACCACCAGCCAGGTGAAAATCATCAACCAGCCGTCACGTTTTTTGCGGCGTTTGCCCAGAGAGAAACTTTGCATCGGCTCGATCTTTGAAGAACGAATCGGGGTCTGTTTCGCCATCATCGGCAGCAGTTCCTCTTCAGGAATGTGCACCAGTCGCGCATAAGAGCGAATATATCCGCGCAGGAACGTGGTAGCTAAATCGGCGGGCGATTTGTCTTCCTCGATATCACGCACGGTAGAGAGTTTCAGACACAGGCGTTCAGCGACGTTCTGCTGCGTCAGCCCCATCTGCTCACGGGCCAGTCGCAGGCGTTCACCTGTTGATTGTAATGCAGAGTTTTCTTGAGTGGCTTCAGTATTCATTAGCTAAATAACGCTGGTACTGTATCGATTGCGGAAAACGTCGCGCTAACCGGTCGCCATAACGTGAAACGTCAGCGGCATTTCCCTGTAGCGCGGCGAAACGTAAGTGTAACGCCAGACTTCGTGCCGTTTCGGGCAGCTGTTGCTGATAAACGTCGAGCAAAACCTGCACCTTCGCCAGATGGTTATCTGCCAGATGCTTTTCAGCTTCAGACAGCAGCGAGTCAGCTTTGCGCCTGTCAGCTTCAATAGCCTGACGTAACGTCCTGCGGGCAGCAGCAACATCGCCAGCCTGCAGATAACAAAATCCAGCCAGTTCAAGTGCGTCATTGCGTGCATCAAACTGCGGTGCTGCACCTGCCCGACTAAACTGTTGATGCGCTTCGCCATACTGCCTTAAAGCGCAGAGAAACGCACCGTAATTGTTAGCAACAAAACCATTATCCGGGGCCTGTTGCTGTGCCAGTATAAACCGTGCCTGCGCCGCTGTCTGATTACCCTGCTTTTGGGCCAGCCGTGCCAGTGCAAGCGAGACCCGGTAATCGTCTGGCACGGCAGCCTGCGCCCGTAGAAAGTTCCGCTCAGCCGCGGCATAGTCGCCACCTGCCAGATAGTGCATCCCTAACTGCAGACGCACCTCTTCTGCGCCAGGTTTGTATGGCTGACTGACACACCCGCTTACAACAAACAGCGCCAGTAAAACTGCAGGTAATCCGTTACGCATAATCGTTTCCATCCGGTTGACATTGACAGGTTGCAAGCCTGCCACGCGTCATAACTTCAGGAAACGCTCTGTGTCCGTCTTCTAGAGAGGCTTCACAGAGATGGCTTCACCCGCCATTTTAATGCGCATTGTCCGCTTGGTACGGTCAATGACTTCTCCGGCTAACTGACCACAGGCGGCATCAATGTCGTCGCCACGGGTTTTACGCACGATGGTGGTAAAACCATAGTCCATCAGGACCTTGGAGAAACGATCGATACGGCTGTTTGAGCTACGGCCATATGGCGCGCCCGGGAAGGGATTCCAGGGAATCAGGTTGATTTTACACGGCGTTTCTTTCAGCAGTGCGGCAAGCTCATGCGCATCATCGGTGCTGTCATTGACGTGATCCAGCAACACGTACTCAATGGTCACGCGTCCCTGATTGGCGTTGGATTTTGCAATGTAGCGTTTCACCGCCGCCAGGAAGGTTTCGATATTGTACTTTTTGTTGATCGGCACGATGTCATCACGCAGCTTGTCGTTTGCTGCATGCAGGGAGATCGCCAGCGCGACATCGATCATGTCGCCCAGTTTATCCAGCGCAGGCACAACACCTGACGTGGACAGGGTCACGCGACGCTTTGACAGACCAAAACCGAAGTCATCCAGCATGATCTCCATCGCCGGAACCACATTATTGAGGTTAAGCAGTGGCTCGCCCATGCCCATCATCACCACGTTAGTGATAGGCCGCTGGCCGGTGATTTTTGCTGCGCCGACAATTTTCGCCGCACGCCACACCTGACCAATAATTTCTGACACCCGCAGGTTACGGTTAAACCCCTGCTGCGCGGTCGAACAGAATTTACACTCCAGCGCACACCCCACCTGTGAAGAGACACAGAGCGTAGCGCGGTCACCTTCCGGGATATAGACCGTTTCAACCAGCTGATCGCCCACGCGAATGGCCCATTTGATGGTGCCGTCGGTGGAGCGCATCTCTTCCGCCACTTCTGGCGCGCGGATCTCCGTCAGCTCCATCAGCCGGTTACGCAGCTTTTTGTTGATGTCAGTCATCTGCTCGAAGTCATCGCAGCAGTAGTGATAGATCCACTTCATGACCTGATCGGCGCGGAACGGCTTTTCGCCCAGCGAAAGGAAGAATTCCCGCATCTGCTGGCGGTTGAGATCCAGCAGGTTTATTTTCTGGCTTTTGGGGGAAACGACAAGGGGGGAAGCGGACGCGGACGTCTCAATCTGTTCGGACATAATATTCTCTGGCCTCGTTGTTACACGTTATGGCGCTGTTCAGGGATAGGTGAAAAAATTGCGCCTTCATTAATCGATGTCAATGAAGGCGCAATATTGTACAACATCTGCGGCCTGATAACAGGCGGGAGTGACCTCCCCTACGCAGATTTTTGTAAAGCCGCTGTAACGTTTATCGCCCGGGCGATTAACGGGTACGTGGGCAGATTTCGTTTTCGCCGAAGAAATAGGCGATTTCGCGAGCAGCAGACTCTGCAGAATCTGAACCGTGGGTCGCGTTTTCGGTGAAGCTGTCAGCGTAGTCAGCACGCAGTGTGCCAGCCAGTGCGTTTGCCGGGTTAGTTGCACCCATCAGGTCACGGTGACGCTGAACCGCATTTTCACCTTCCAGCACGGAAACAACAACCGGGCCAGAGGTCATGAATTCAACCAGGCCATCGAAGAATGGTTTGCCCTGGTGCTCAGCGTAAAAACCTTCAGCCTGCTCTTTGCTCAGCTGCAGCATTTTTGCACCAACAATTTTGAAGCCTGCGCTTTCAAAACGGTTGTAGATAGCACCAATCACATTTTTAGCGACGGCGTTTGGCTTGATGATAGAAAAAGTACGTTCGATTGCCATGATGACCTCTGTCTTGACGTTCTGAAGAAACCGGTGGCGTCCGCCCCGGTTAAGAAACGGCGCCGATTATAGGGGCTGAGTGCGGCATTGCCTATCAGAGATCCCTAATTTGTTGAAAATTCTTGATCTGAGTCGAAGCAGACGCGCAATGGTTATGATTTAGCGCAGAAAAGCGTCAACCCCGGCTGAAAGTGACCGAGACAAGCTGCCCCTCTTCATCCATCACCACCAGCTGATACTCTCCCGGATGATTAAGGTGCAGCGACAGGCTATCGGCAGCGTTTTGCGTCATCAGCGGCTCACCATTCAGGAACCACCAGCGCTGCGCACCCTGCCCACCCTGCACCGCGACCGGGATCGTCAGCGCGCTATTGCCCGGCAGCGGCTTAACGATTTGCCCCTCAATGACGCCCGTGACGATCAGTGGTGCGCTACTGCCCTGCTGTAGAGGTGGACAATGGGCATCAATGGATGGCAAGCGCTGCGCCCGCCGCTCCTGAGGCGGCAGCCAGGCCTCCAGCGGTAGCGGCCAGACCAGCCGTTCATGACGGGTGGCACCGGGGCAATCTGCTGCGACTCGCAGCCCCTGCGCATTCTGCCAGTAGCCCAGGCGTAATCCGCTGAGGCTCTCCTGCCCCGGCGCCAGCAGGGTTGGCGGCAGCGTATCCGAGGCAACCCAGCTTTGCCGACGCTGGCGACAGTTCTCATCTCCGGCTGGCAGCGGCTGACCACCAGGCCAGCAAATGGTCGCGACCGTCACCGAGGCCGGTCGCGGATCGACCGGCACGTCACGCCTGCCGAGGCGACTCATCAGCACGCTGTTAATCTGATTCATGATCGGTACGGCAGAGGCAAAACCAAACTGCCCGGCAACCGGGGTGGCATCGGGTCGCCCGACCCAGACGCCGATCAGATAACGGGGATTGATGCCCACCGACCAGGCGTCGCGATAGCCGTAACTGGTGCCGGTCTTCCAGGCCAGCGGTACCACGTCGGGTACGCTGCCATTACCGGCAGGCTGAGCTTCTCCCGCAAGGATACGCCGGATGATCCACGCCGATTCCTTCGAAAGCAGCGGCCGCTGCTGCAAAGGTTGATCGGGCATCCAGCGCAGCTGAGCGGCATTACCGTGACGGGCAAAGGCGCTATAAGCCGCCACAATTTCATCCATGCGCGCCCCGGTGCCGCCAAGAATCAATGAAAGATTAGGTTCCGCACCTGGCGGGAAACGTAAATTCAGACCCACATTGCGCAGACGCGCCGCAACGTTTTTCGGTCCCAGCGACTCCAGCACCTGCACGGCAGGCAGATTCAGGGAGCGCACCAGTGCATCGCTGGCGCTGACCGGCCCATGAAAGCCAGTGTCAAAGTTGCCTGGCCGGTAATCGCCAAAGCGACGCGGCACATCCTGCAACAGCGATTCGGCATGAATCAGTCCTTCATCCAGCGCCATGCCGTAAATAAACGGTTTTAACACCGAGCCTGGCGAGCGCACGCTGGCGATCATGTCCACATGCCCAAAACGGCTGTCATCGGTAAAGTCAGCCGAACCGACGTAGCCCCTGACCGCCATAGTAGTGTGATCCACCACCAGCATCGCCAGCGAGGTGCGCGGCGGAAGCTGGTTTTTAACGTTCAACGCCAGGCTCTCCAGCTCGCGCTGCAATGAAGGATCGAGCGTGGAGACAATCTTGTCACTGGCGTTGATCGACAGCAGACGCCGGGCCAGCAGCGGCGCCATCTGCGGCATCTGTCGTGGCGGCAGCCAGACCGGCTCCTGACGAATTTCCGCCACCTGTTCAGCGGACCAGATGTTATATTCCGCCAGTCGATCCAGCACTTTATTGCGTGCGGCTTCCGCCCGCTCCGGCCAGCGATCGGGCCGCAGTCGGCTGGGTGCCTGCGGCAAAACGGCAAGCAGCGCTGCCTCGCCCGGCGTCAGCTGCGACGGGGCCTTTCCCAGCCAGCTCCAGCTTGCTGCGCCCACGCCTTCCAGAGTGCCGCCAAAGGGCGCACGGTTAAGATAGAGTGTCAGGATGTCACGTTTGGAAAGATGCCACTCCAGCTGCAGCGCCCGCCACGCCTGGATTAGCTTGCCGCGCAGCGTACGGGGTTGCGGGTCGATAAGGCGTGCTACCTGCATGGTCAGCGTGCTGCCACCGGAAATGACGCTTTGATGGCGTAAATCCTGCCAGGCCGCACGCACCAGCGCCAGGGGATTGATACCGGGGTGATACCAGAACCAGCGATCTTCATAGATCAGCAGCGCCTGCAGATAAACAGGGGCCACCTCCTCTGGCGTGACGGGATAGCGCCAGATGCCCTTGCTGTCAGCAAAGCGCCAGAGCGGCGTTCCGTCGCTGGCCACAATCACCCGCGCAGGCTGCACCTGTTTAAGCGGCAGCGGGAACAGGCGATCCAGTCCCCACGTCGTCAGCCATAACGCCAGAAAAAAAAGCGGCAGCGCGAGCCACCGTTTTTTAATGGTGCTGATGTTTAACACGCCCCGCGTCACTTACTGGATATGCAGCTGCGGCGGCGTGCTGCCGGTAGCGCGCCACTCCGGTACATACATCGACTCCACCTGCGGCGGCGGCATCAGGTAGCGGCCCGGCGTGACCGCCCGCGCCAGATAGACCAGCGTTGCGGGACGATAAGTATCTACCGCCAGCGCCGCAACAAAGCGATCGTCACGGAACTCAATGTGCCTGATGTCAGCCTGTTGCATGTCACCCATGCTTTCCTTCAGCGCATCCGCACTGTCACCGAGGCTGGCGCTGCTGTCGGCCAGATTCTGGTTTTCCAGCTCCAGACCAGCAGGCAGCAGATCCACCACCAGCGCATCACTGATGCTGCGTTTCGACGAAACGATCAGACGGACCACCAGCAACTCACCGCTGCGAAGATTATTGAGATCGGCAGCTTTGCCATCCAGGGTGAAGTATTCACGCTTTATCCCGAGCACGTTGCTCTCAGGCTGAGGCGCGGCCAGCGGATAACCGGTGACGTCCAGACGACCATACAGCGGCGCACTGCCCGGATTACTGATGGTTAAGCCCTGCAACAGCCGCTCAGCCCCCAGCCCTTTGTTCAGCGGTGCATCGCTTTGCAGAGGCTGTGGATTGCCCGAAAGCAGCGCCTGCCAGCTTCCGCCCTGCGCACGTTGCAGGGTATGAGCAGCCAGATAAAGCGCGTTATTTTCCTGGGTCGAGAACCAGCGTTTGCCCCTGACCTCTTTAGACAGCGACAGCAGCAGACTGTTCTGCAAATCAGGTTGCAGCTTATTCCCGGCTAACAGGGCAATCATCATTCCCTCATCGCGCACCGTGCTGCCATAGTCGCCGTACCACTCTTTGTCTGAACGCGTCAGCGTGGCACCCTGCATGATCGCAAGCGATGCGCGCTGCCCGTCCCCCATCAGCTTCAGCGCAACACCCAGCTGCATCAGCGCCAGGCCAGAGCGGGCTTTCTCACGTTTTTCATACAATGCACGCAGTGCACCCAGTGGCGCGCGCTGCTGACGCGCCAGCACCAGTCCGGCGTAAGCCTGCACGCTGAACTGCAGCGCGGCGTTGTCGTCACTGCCGCCGCCGCTGATCTGCGCTGGATCCTGCAGATAGCGCAGCAGCCGTGCGTTAGCGCGCTCAACCACATTATCCGGCAGCGCATAACCCGCCTCACTGGCACGCAGCAGGAAGTCCGTCACGTAAGGCGTCAGCCAGAACTCTTCTTCACTCTGTTTATCCCACAGCCCAAAGCTGCCGTTGGCTCGTTGCATGCCTGCCAGACGGGCGATGCCGGTATCGACGGCGGCCCGACGCGCTTCATCGCTGCTGGTTTTAATGCCCATGGCGGTTAGCTCAGCATGGCTGGTGTAGAGCGAAGGCCAGAGCCCGCTGGTAGTCTGTTCCAGACAGCCGTAGGGATAGGCATAAAGCGCACTGATATAGCTGGCGATGTTCAGTGGCGGGCGATTGCTCAGCGTCAGCTGTCCACTCAGCGTCTGCGCATCCAGGCCCGTCAGGGAAGCTGCCGCGACCTGCCAGGGCTGATCGGGATTGATGACGGCATCAAAGTTCAGCGTCACGGCCGGATAAGGTGGCCGGACGCCAATTTTCCACTGCTGTTTGCTCGGCTTTACCTGCTCACCCGGCAGGTTCAGACCGGAAATCTGCACCGCAATCTCGCCATCACCAAAGCCAGCTTTCGCCGTGACCGGAATCTGCAGCGTTGTGCGTGCGCCTTTGGCCAGCGTCACGCTCTGGCTGGCCGCACCGGCCAGATCCACTAAGCCACTGCTGGTCATATCTACTTTCAGCGTTTGTGGCAGGTCGGTAAGGTTAGTGAGATCCAGCGCCAGGGAGGCCGAATCGCCGCTGGCAAGGAAGCGCGGGGTTGCCAGTTCGCTGATCAGCGGCGCCGCGACCACCAGCTTGCGCTCTGCCGCACCGAAGCTGTCATCGCTCCAGGCCTGAGTCATCAGCCGCAGTTCGCCGTTAAACGCCGGGATCGGCAGCGTAATCGATCCATTACCCTCTTTATCCAGCGTCACCGCCTGCAACTGCTGCGCGACGATATTGACGTGCGTCACCGGCTTTTTACCGCCGCGCGTCATCGATTCATCCTCGCCATCACCACCAAAACGCAGTGCCGCCAGCCGGCCTCCGCCTTCGATTAACTGACCAAAGACATCGTACTGATCGACGTTGTAGCGTTTACGGCCAAAGAAAGCCTGCCACGGATCGGGCGTTTTAAAATCTGTCACGCTCAGCACGCCGCTATCCACAGCTGACAACAGCACATTCACTTTTTCCGGCAGCGGCCCGCCGTCACGACTGGCATGAACTTTTACCGTCAGGAATTGCTCAGGACGGGTTTTGTCGGGTGCATCCAGCGTCAGGTTTAAGCGACGCGCCTCTGTCGCCATCGGCAGATGCAACAGCCCTACCGCGCGTTTTGGCGTTACGCCGCTGACCTTATCGCCATCACGGACCACAATAGCGCTGAAGTAGAGATCGTGACGCCGCCAGCTCTCAGCAACCGGCACATCCACTGTTGTGCCGCCCTTTGGTACGGTCAGCGGTTGCCACCACAGCGTGCCGCTGCTCGACTCCACCATCAGGTAACCTTTACCCGCAGCGGGTGACTCAACCTGCAGATGCACGGTATCGCCCGGCTGGTAAGCCGCTTTGTCCAGCTTCAGTCTGACCTGGTCCGGGCGTAATGCGCCCGTGCCGTTGGTATTGTCCTGCCAGTCATAACCGGCCTGGAAACGCACGCTGCTGACGATCTTTTCGCCCGCCTGCACTTCCAGCCTATAGTGGCCCCATTCAACCGGGAAGCTGACTTTGGTGCTGCCGTCAGCCGGGACAGAAATGGCACGTTCATCTTCCTGCAGATCCTTGTCACCATACTGTGACTGCCAGCCTTCGCTGTCAGAGAAGCTCCAGTAGTAGTCACGGCGTTCACGAATCAGGCGCACATCCAGCTTGTCTGCCGCCAGTTTTTTGCCCTGACTGTTGGCATAGACAATGTCGAATTCGGCCAGGCTCTCTTCTGGCACGGTAGGCTCATCGTGATAACTGTCACTGCGGTAGTCATAAACGGCCTTGTTACCAAACAGTGGCCGGATGCCTGGCAGGGCGTCAGCGGGCCAGATAGCCTGAGTTGCGCGGCGGGTGACCGGACGGCCGCCGGTCTCCAGCAGGCTGGCCTGCAGGATCAGGTTGAGTGGAGAGTGCAGCTGATCCCACTGACTCTCTACCGAAAGCTGTGCTTTACCGCTGGCGTCCAGCTTGAGATCTACCTCATCCAGCGTTCGCTTTACTCCCTCTTCGGTGATGTCACCAAATTGGTAGCCCGGCAGTGCCGCCACCGCTTCGCGTGCCGGTCGCAGATAGAGTTGTCCCTGTAATGTATTACCTGCCGCAGGTGCGCCATAGAGATAGCGACCTTCAATGCCGAACTCAACGCTGGCATCAGCAGGCTGCGGCTGAGGGTCATTTTTCAGAGTTAACGCCATGCGCTCCGGCAGAAAATCCTCGACGTGGAACGTCCATTCGCGCTTGAGGTTATCGCCGGTATTGAGTCGCAGCATCCAGTCGCCGGTCATGGCGGATTCGGGGAGCGCCAGTCGTTGCTGATAAAATCCCGCTTCAGGCTGCCAGACAAAGGTCCGCATCACCTGGCCATCAGGCTGCACCAGCTCCGCTTTTATCGGCTGGGCGGGCAACGGGTGTCCGTCGGCATCACGAAGCAGTGCATTAACGATGACGATTTCGCCAGGACGATAGATATCGCGCGGCCCAAAGACAAATAGCTGTTTGTCATAGCCCTGCGGTCCCGCAACCGGAAACTCAGCGAGATCCAGCGCCGGGCGCGCCAGGTCGATCATCGAGGTCTGTTCACCCTGCACAGCCAGCAGAATCTTGCCTTTTTCATCCGCCCTGAGACGCAGATGACCGGTGTTATCACTGGTCCCGCTCTGCAGCACCTGCCCTTTCGCATCCAGCAGCCTCACGCTGACGCCGGAAAGCGGCTGGCCATTTGCCAGGCTCTGGGCAAACAGGTCGAACTGCGTCGGGAAGCGATGCAAAGAGAGGCCAATGTCACTCAGGGTGAAAAGCGTGGCGGGCTGGCTGTAGTGATAGGTCCCGGCCTGTTTCATCACCGCCAGATAGACGCCCGGTTGCTGAAGCGCGGTAATATCGCTCATCGGCAGCTGCAATTTTTCGCGGGTGTTTCGCGCCGGGTTAAGCTCAAAGCGTCCGGTATAGACCAGCTGGCTGCTTTTCAGCAGATCCTGCGACTGCCAGCTGGAGAGGTTGTTGCCGTAATTCCACTGCGAGAGAAATTCCGCCAGGCCCGCATTCCTGATGCGGAAGAAATCGACATCGACCTGATTCACATTCAGCGCCAGCACCGGCAGTCCCTGCGTGATACGCAGCGGCAGCAGTGAACCGCGACTGGCAAAACCTACCATCGGCTGAATATCACTGGTGACAATTTTCTGGCTGTAATCGGCGGCAAGCGTTTCACCGCTGGCCGCGCGCAGTCCCGCATCCACTGTGACGGTGAAGTGACGTGCGGGTTCAGGATGGCGGAAGCGCAACGTTTTGCGGTTAGAAGAAAGTTCCCAGCCGCCGTCTACCCGACCCTGTTTATCGTCGGTCAGCCTGATTTTTTGCGCGATATTCTGTTTGTCATCCAGCGGCTGACTGAACGTTAAGACCAGCGCAGCGGCACCGTCGATCTGCAGTTCTGAGAGATCAATAATCGTCAGCGGTTTGCTGACCGGAGAAGTTGCGGGTGCCTCTGCGGCCTGAAGAGGTAAAACAGGTAACAGGGTCGCTGACAGCAGCGAGCCACCGAACAGCATACTGAGCAGCAGCCGGGTAGTGCGTTTCTTCATGGTAGTTCCTTCACCGGGACGCAGGGAGTGTCGTTTGATTACGCCGCGCAATTTCATATCAATGCTCGCATTTAATCAACGCTTCTCTTGAGATGGTGCGCACATTCCCTGACACTGGTATGACAGATTGCTGAGATGAGGTTGTTATGACGACGCCACTGTTTGTGTCCGCCGACTGGTTACAAGAGCACTATAACGATGAACGGCTTCAGGTGCTGGATGCACGTATGTTGCCTGCCGGGATGGAAGCGGTTCGCGATATCCTGGCTGAATATCTGGCGGGTCATTTACCCGACGCCCCTTTTTACGATATTGAAGCGCTTTCCGATCACACCAGCCCCTATCCGCATATGCTGCCGCGCGCCGAGACGTTTGCCGTCGCGATGCGTGAGCTGGGCGTCAGCAGTGATAAGCACCTGGTGGTGTATGACGAGGGCAATCTCTTCTCCGCGCCGCGTGCCTGGTGGATGCTGAAGACTTTTGGTGTGGCTCAGGTGTCGATTCTTACCGGGGGTTTGCAGGGCTGGAAAGAGGCCGGTTTTGCGCTGGTAACCGGCGAAGTGAATCTGCCGGAAGGTGAATTTGAGGCCCATGCGGATGAAAGCCGGGTGAAACGCCTGACGGATGTGCTGCTGATCAGCCATGAAGGCGGCGCACAGATTGTTGATGCGCGTGCTGCTAACCGCTTTAACGCTGAAGTAGACGAGCCGCGACCCGGGCTGCATCGCGGGCATATTCCCAATAGCCTGAACGTGCCGTGGAATACGCTGGTTGAGCAGGGAAAACTCAAGCCGGAAGCAGAACTGCGCAGGCTGTTTGCTGACGCGGGTGTCGATATTACTCAGCCAGTGGTCGCCAGTTGTGGCTCAGGCGTGACGGCGGTGGTGTTGATTCTGGCGCTGACCGCGCTGGGCGTACGGGATGCCACGCTGTATGACGGATCCTGGGGCGAATGGGGCAGTCGCGACGACTTACCGATAGCGAAATAAAAAACAGGCGGCCCATGAGCCGCCTGTTTTTCGGGTGCGTCAGATAATCCGCTCACTGCCCTTGAAGTCGCGCAGGAAACTGCCCCAGCGACGTTCATAGAATGGCGTGATGTGGGCGGTAAAGAAGTGGCTGATGCCGCGATCGTTCAGCGTCACTTCACAGATATCTACTGGCGCATCGTCCGGCAGTGTATCCGTTGCCACACTGCCCGCCGCCTGAATAATCGCCTCAATATTGCTGTCCGCTTCAATGCCGATCAGCAGATTAGGCGCTTCATCGGCCCGCTCACGAATGCTGGCGATAAACGCGCGGCGCACCTGCTTGTGCTTAGTGAACAGCTGAGTCAGCGAGTCGATCATCTGCGCTGGCGGTTCTGCCACTTCAGAAAGCAGCAGGGATTGTCCACCTTCCAGCACGGTTTGCTGGCTTAGCGCACTGCCTTCTTCGGCCAGCAGATGGGTGATCTCAGCCGCCGTAAATTCTTTGCCGGAAGGCAGTTTGGGATTGAGGAACAGCGTCTCACCGCGTGTCATCTCAAATAGCGTCTGCACGGGCAAACGCAGCCAGGATTGCTCACCGCTGACCGCTTCACTCATCGCCTCTTCTGACGTGAAGAAAGGAATGATGCTGCTGCCATCCTCTTTTTCCCAGTGCTGCAGATCAACGGGCGTACTGGCATCAAGCTGTTGCGTGGTGCTTTCGCCTGGAACAAAGACGTCAGATTCCAGCAGCAACTGGAAAAACTCCGGCCGATGGGCAGGCTCAGTGGCCGCCAGCTTCAGCACCTCTTCAAGACGGTTCATAGTTTCCCTCTGAACGGTTTCCTTTTGTACAGCGGCAGCATCAGCCACCGCTGAAATCGGCTTATTTCAGTAACAGATTGGCAAGGGTACGCACGCCAAGACCTGTTGCACCCGCTGCCCACTGATCAACGGCGCCTTTGCGATAGGTCGCGGAGCAGTCGATGTGCAGCCAGCCCTGCTGATAGTTGCTAACGAAGTGTGACAGGAACGCTGCTGCGCTGCTGGCACCTGCCGCATGAGACGGGCTGGCGATATTATTGAGATCGGCAAAGTTAGACGGCAGATGGCTGCGATGGAATTCAGCCAGCGGCAGACGCCAGAAAGGTTCGTTCTCACTTACCGCACTGCCCATCAGCGACTGCGCCATCACATCATCAAAGGTGAACAGTGCATGGTAATCATTGCCCAGCGCCGTCTTAGCCGCGCCGGTCAGCGTTGCAGCGTCGATGATCATCGTCGGATTCTGTTCGCTGGCGTCGATTAAACCGTCAGCCAGAACCAGGCGACCTTCCGCGTCGGTATTCATCACTTCCACTGATTTACCGTTGCGATAGCGAATGATGTCGCCCAGCTTGAAGGCGTTACTGCTGACCATGTTATCGGCACAGCAGAGATAGAGTTTGACGCGCTTGTTGAGACCGCGCGAAATCGCCATGGCCAGTGCACCCGTAACGGTCGCTGCGCCGCCCATGTCAGACTTCATCGAGTCCATGAAGCTACTCTGCTTCAGGCTATAGCCGCCGGTATCAAAGGTGATGCCTTTTCCGACCAGGCAGGCGTAGACCGGCGCATTCTCGTCGCCTGTCGGGTTGTAGTCGAGCGCCAGATAGACCGGCGGGCGATTCGAACCGCGTCCTACGGTGTGCAGGCCCATGTAGCCCTGCACCCGCAATTCATCGCCTTTGGTAATGCGATAGCTGACGGCGTCACCGCCCACTTCACTGATCAGATCGACGGCATTGTGCGCCAGCTGCTCCGGCCCCAGATCTTCTGCAGGCAGGTTAATGACGTTGCGAACCCAGTCGATAATTTTCAGACGGCGATCAAACTCCGCCTGCTCATGTTCGCCCAGCGCTGGCCATTCAACCTGACGCTGGCCTTTCGGGCCACGGAAGCCCTGCCAGAATGCCCAGCACTGCTCAAGGTGCCAGCCTTCGCCGGTCAGCGCCACATGGCGAATACCCTGGCCGTCAATTTTGTGCGCCGCACGCTGAATGGTATTCAGCGCATCTGCGCCGGTCAGGTGCAATGTCATGCCGCTGTCATTGCTGCTGAGAATCGCTTTATCGCCCCAGCGCGCATCGGCGGGCTGGCTGCTAAGCGTAATAGTCATCGGTTGTGTGGTCATCGAAAAGCTCCGTAATCGTTATCTGTTTCATCCAGCCTGATTGTTATAGCGGCTTTAATAAGATGTTAAATGTAGTGCACAGAGAGACCTGATAACAGATTCCGCCAGGCGTTGCCAGAGAAGTGCCCATATTGGCGCAATTTCCGGACTAAAACCGGGTATCAGGATTTCATTAAGGCCCGCAGACGGGTCACCGATTTCTGCACCAGTGTAATGGCGTAATCGATCTCTTCTTCAGTCGTGAAGCGTCCCAGTGAGAAACGCAGCGAACTGTGGGCCAGCTCTTCACTCAGGCCCAGCGCACGCAGGACATATGAAGGTTCCAGGCTGGCGGAGGTACAGGCCGAGCCGGAAGAGAGCGCCAGGTCTTTCAGCGCCATAATCAGTGATTCGCCCTCAACGTCAGCGAAACTGAGGTTAAGAATGTTGGGCGCGCGCAGGTTGTGATCGCCATTGAGGGTGATGCCCGGCAGTGTGCTGATGCCCAGCCACAGACGATCGCTCAGAGCCTTCAACCGCGCCATATCGGTTTCACGCTCTTCTGCTGCGATGCGATAGGCTTCACCCATGCCGACAATCTGATGCACCGGCAAGGTGCCGGAGCGCATCCCGCGCTCATGCCCGCCGCCGTGGATCTGCGCCGCGATCTGCACGCGCGGTTTACGCCGTACATAGAGCGCGCCGATACCTTTAGGGCCATAGAGTTTGTGGGCGGAAAAGGACATCAAATCGACCGGTAACTGGCTGAGATCGACAGGCAGTTTGCCAACGCTCTGGGTAGCATCTACATGGAACAGAATCTCACGCTCACGGCAGAGTTCGCCAAAAGCGGCGATATCCTGAATCACCCCGGTTTCGTTATTCACGTGCATCAGGGTGACTAAAATCGTGTCGTCGCGCAGCGCCGCACGCAGCTGGTCAGGCGAGATAATGCCGTTTGCCGCTGGCGTCAGATACGTGACATTAAAGCCTTCGCGCTCCAGTTGCTGACAGCTGTCGAGCACCGCTTTGTGTTCTGTCTGGCTGGTGATGATATGTTTGCCGCGCGCCTGATGGGCGTGAGCCGCGCCTTTAATCGCGAGGTTATCGGATTCGGTGGCGCCAGAGGTAAAGACGATTTCGCGCGGATCAGCGTTAACCAGTTCGGCGATCTGATTGCGGGCAACATCCACCGCCTCTTCAGACTGCCAGCCAAAACGGTGCGATCGCGAGGCCGGATTACCGAACGTGCCATCCAGCGTCAGAAACTGCATCATTTTGCTGGCCACACGCGGATCGGCCGGCGTGGTGGCGGCGTAATCCAGGTAAATCGGTAATTTCATTGCGCTACAGCTCCGTATAAAAAATCATACGTCTTTATAGCAGATTCAGCCCTGACCGCGTTAGCAGTAAGGGCCGGAACAGCGGGGATTACGAGGCGCGCTGGTTAATGTTAATTTCCTGCGAACGCGGGCTCTGGAAGCGGCGATTATCGATCGCATTCTGACGATCGGCCACGTCCAGGATCTCCTGATTATTCACCAGCTCAGCCAGCGTAATATTGTTCAGGAACTCACTGATGCGCACGCTCAAATCGCGCCACAGCACATGAGTCAGGCAACGTTCGCCGCCCTGGCAGCCTTCTTTGCCCTGGCATTTGGTGGCATCAACGGACTCATCCACGGCGGTGATCACTTCACCAACAGAGATGGTGTTTGACTCTTTACCCAACAGATAACCGCCGCCGGGACCACGTACGCTGGAAACCAGACCATTTTTACGCAGTCGGGAGAATAACTGCTCCAGATAGGAGAGCGAGATGCCCTGACGCTCGGAAATATCTGCCAGGGGGACAGGGCCTTCATTGGAATGAAGGGCAACGTCCAGCATTGCAGTAACGGCATAACGTCCTTTGGATGTCAGTCTCATAGCGTACGACCTCAATAGCGTCCGGATAGCGGAAGATTAGCAACAGATGCTCTGAAGTCTGCCATTCCCGAGTAATTTGGTCAACTATTTAACCTGGTAAATTAGTCAGGTATTTAACCTGGTAATTTACTCAACTATTATCTTCTTCTTTTTTCTCGTTTTTACGCTTTTCAAACGACGAAAGCATGCCGCGCAGGATGTTGAGTTCGTCGCGTTCCGGGCGCGCACGGGTGTAAAGACGACGCAGTTTGCTCATCACCTGGCCCGGATTGGCTTCGCGGATAAAGCCGCTGTTCAGCATCATTTTTTCCATATGCTGATAGAAGCGCTCAAGGTCATCCACCAGCGGATAAGGTGACTCGTCATACTTCGGTGCCGGGCTGGCCTGTTCCTGCGACTGCAACCATGCCATGCGTACTTCATAGGCGATAATCTGCACCGCCATTGCCAGGTTCAGTGAGCTGTATTCGGGATTGGCCTGAATCGCGACGTGATAGTGACACTTCTGCAACTCTTCATTGGTCAGGCCGACGCGTTCACGACCAAAAACCAGCGCGACCGGAGCCTGCTGGCCCTCTTCCACGCTTTTCACGCCGCATTCACGCGCATCCAGCATCGGCCAGGGCAGCGAACGGGAACGTGCGCTGGTGCCGACCACCAGGCTGCATCCGGCGATAGCTTCATCCAGTGAGTCGACGATTTTTGCTTCGCCGATAACGTCACTGGCACCGGCAGCCAGAGAGATCGCCTGTGAGTCAGGCTTGACCAGTGGATTCACCAGATAGAGGTTCGTTAAGCCCATGGTTTTCATGGCGCGCGCAACGGAGCCCATGTTACCGGTATGAGAAGTCTCGACCAGCACGATACGAATATTTTGCAACATGATTAGGGATACTCAGAAACGGGTCAGTAAAATCAGTAGAGAGAATCTTAACATAAAGCAGGACATTTACCGAACACGCTGCTATACTCCGCGCCGTTTTCCCCGTTCTTTAACATCCAGCGAGAGATACCGATGCATCCAATGCTCAACATTGCCGTGCGCGCAGCGCGCAAGGCCGGAAATTTAATTGCCAAATATTATGAAACCCCGGACGCCGTCGAAGCCAGCCAGAAAGGCAGCAACGACTTCGTAACCAATGTTGACCGCGAAGCAGAACGCCTGATTATCGAAATCATTCATAAATCTTACCCGAAACACACCATCATCACTGAAGAAAGCGGTGAGCTGGCGGGCGAAGATCAGGACGTTCAATGGGTTATCGATCCGCTGGATGGCACGTCTAACTTCATCAAACGTTTACCTCACTTTGCCGTTTCAATCGCTGTGCGCATCAAAGGCCGCACTGAAGTCGCCGTCGTTTACGATCCTATGCGCAATGAACTGTTCACCTCTTCACGTGGTCAGGGCGCGCAGCTGAATGGCTATCGTCTGCGTGGCAGCACAGCACGCGATCTGGATGGCACTGTTCTGGCCACCGGCTTCCCATTCAAAATGAAGCAGCACGCGCCTGCTTATATGAACATCATGACCAAACTCTTTACTCAGTGTGCTGATTTCCGTCGCACCGGTTCTGCTGCGCTGGATCTGGCCTATGTGGCTGCGGGTCGCGTTGACGGCTATTTTGAGATTGGCCTGAAGCCGTGGGATTTTGCGGCGGGTGAACTGCTGGTTCGCGAAGCGGGCGGTCTGGTCACTGACTTCACCGGTAACCACGGCTATCTGCTGTCAGGCAACCTGGTCGCAGGTAACCCACGTGTGGTGAAAGCGATGCTCTCAAACATGCGTGATGAGCTGAGCGAAGCGTTAAAACGCTAAGTTTCAGTACAGAAAAAGGCGGCTTATCAGCCGCCTTTTTTGTTGCCTGTCATTCAGTGATGATTAACGACGTTCGTGTGTCAGCACCTGACGGGGCTGAGTACGACGACCTACCATACCCATCACACCGGCCAGTACGGCTTCGATAATCATCAGAATCAGGGCATACCAGCTCGCTTTAGCGGTTGCAGCAGCGGCTTTCTCACCAGCTTCACGCGCTTTCTGTTCAGCCTGCTGTTTCAGTTCCTGATACTTCTGAACGGCCTGCTGATAGCTCTGCTCAGTTTTGGCAACAATCTGATCCACTTCCTGATCGCTTTTACCGGTACGCGCTTTGATAATATTTTTCAGCGCATCACGATCGGCAGCCTGCAGGGTATCGGAATGACGATCCATCACCCCTTTCACCCAGTTCGTCAGATCGGTATCGGCTGTCTGCGGATGGTTCGCAGTATTGTTAGCCTGGTTTTCTGCATTCTGCGCTTCTTTATTTGCGTCCTGCTTCAAATTCTCAGGCTGTAATTCCGGTTTTCCGGTCTGACGTAATGTCGTTTCCAGTTCATTCTGCAGGTTATCTAAATTAATATTATTCTCCTGCAGTTTTTGTTTTGCCATTTGAGTAACCGAAGGCGCAGCAGCGGAAATACCACTACCCAGCGCCTGGAAACCTGAACCCACAATATTCATCGCGCCACCTAATACACTGGTTGCCAGCGTAATAGCCAGATAAATAGTGAAAATTGTGCTAAGGCCAAACATCAGTAAGCCGTGCAGTGCGCCTTCGCGCTGAGCCAGTCGACCAGCAACATAACTCCCTGCCGCCATCGCAACCAGCATTTCAATGGCCGTCCAGACCATTGCGCCAGTGCCAAGGCCGTCAAGAGGATTCTGTTCTTTCATTGGATCAATGGTGGTGGCACCAATAGCGGTTCCCAGCAGCGTCAGAATGATATGAACGATTAAGGCACAAATAACACCAGCAAACACGGCGCTCCATGAAATACGCTTCAGCGGTAATCCAGCGGGTCCGGTCGCCAGCGTTTCGGTGTAGCCATTATTAATACGGGTATCAGCCATGAAATATACTCCTCGCAATAAACAGAAAGCTGTCTTGATCTTTTATCATTCCGACGGCGGAATGCCGTTTTGGTATTAACAGCGTAGACAGGGAAATGTTATTTCTCCACTAAACTACGCAGAGAAAAATTAAAGAGGTGAATTTAAAGATAATTAAAGAAGAGAAGAGCGCAGCGGCAATTTTATTTCCGCTGCGCTTTTATTCAGAAAGGTCGAATTCCGCCGCCGAGCGTCAGCTGCGCTGACTGCCATAATGCGATACCCGCCACGATTAAAATCAGGCTGCCGGTTAACGCCAGCACTGGCATCAGCAGTCGCGTGATGCCTGGGGCAGCACCAGGCTGTGCCAGCCGCTGTGCGACCGAGCGCGCCTGCTGCACCAGCAGACCAATCGCCGAAATGGTCAGTGCTGTGCCGGCCGCCATTACGGCAGCAGAGAGAATGCCCCAGCCATAAACACCAATGACTTTGGAAAATAGCAGCATCATAATTGCGCCGGAACAGGGACGTAAGCCCATCGACACCACCACCAGCAGCTGGGTTCTCCCGCTGACGTTGCCACTCATCTGCTGCGGCGTCGGCAGGTGTGCGTGTCCGCAGCCGCACTGCTCATCGTGCTGATGCTGCGGCCTGAAAGCACGAAAAGCCAGGGTTTGCCGTGGACGCAATGCCCGCCACAACGCACGCAACGCCCGATACCCAATCATCAGGCCCAGCCCTATCACCAGCAAATAACTGCCCTTCTCCAGCCAGAAGCTGCTGAGATGCAGCTGGCGCGATGAGGTTTTCAGCAGCACCAGCATCACCGTGACCAGCACAATCGCAACCGAGCCCTGCAGCAATGAGGCAAGCAGCGTCAGCCTGATGCTGGTTCTGACGCGGCTCGGATGGGTCGCCAGAAACGTTGCGATGACGACTTTACCGTGGCCCGGACCCAGCGCGTGTAATACGCCATACAGCAGGCTGAAAATCACCAGCGAGAGGCCAGCCTTGTGTGGCTGCTCCGCCACCTGCTGTAATAGCTGGGTCATCTGCCGGTGCAGGTCTTTTTGCCACAGCACGCTCTGCAGCAGAATCTGCGACCAGTAAAGCCAGACCAGCAGCGCACCGCCGAGGAAGAGTCCTGCCATCAGCCAGAATGGCCAGAGTCGGGTGGCCCGTAAGGGTGTGGAGATCACTGACATGTCAGCACCACCGTCTGAGCGAACTGGCGACCCAGATCCATCTCCTCCGCCGGGGCGTCCGCTTTATCCAGCGATAGCGCATATTGCTTCAGTGAGTCGTTGGGCTTTGGCGTATTAAGGGCAAACTGGCAGCGCGTCTGAAGCGACGGTGGCAGCGTCAACGCGCCGGAATTGTCGTAGAACATATCGACGAAATAGGTGGGATCAAAGGTCAGGATCTCAAAGCGCTGGCCGGTCAGCTTCGGGGGTTCCGCCAGCGGCAGAATGAATTCCAGCACCGCTTTGTGGCCGTTACGCGAAAGGTTGTATTCCGTTGGCAGATTCAAAAACTTTACCCGCTGTTGGTTATGCCAGATTTCAGAAAAGTAGTGCTGGCCCAATACGTTCGCCATCACGCCCGCTGCCAGCTTTTTCCACACCACGCTGCCAGGTTTTGCATCGCCCGCGTCATACAGCAGATCGGCGGAGGTAATCTCATCCATCGTCCAGATCATCTTTAACCCGGTAAACGTATCACCCTGCACGACCAGTTCCGTTTTCATATCGATAAAGCTGTGAGGATGCGCCAGCACAGCCGGACTTAATACCATTAACAGAGCAAAGAGTACGCGTTTCATAATGTTATAAAGTAACGTTTCCGATTAAAAGGATCGATAAGTAACAAATTTTGTGACCCGCCTTAAACCTCCGGCAAATAAACCGCGTAAACCGCGCAGGCGCTGACCGGGTTGACTATTCTTAGCTCAAAATAGTCTGCTGGAAATCTGATTGATGAGTTCTGCTACCCCTTTGGCACCACTCTTCTCCCGTTCACAGCGTCAGTGCCATCTTTTATTGCTGCTGTTTCTGCCGACACCTTTGCTCACGCTTGAAAAAGTCTGCCAGCTGAATGGCGTCGATCCTGCTGTTGCCCGACAGGATATCGCGGATGTGGGCCTTGAGATACAGCGATATCACCAGCTGGAATTGCATCAGATGGTGGATGGCAGCTTTCGTCTTCATGGAACAGAGTTGGATCGGCGCCTCTGTCTGTTGCACAACCTGCGACGCAGTCTGCGTTTATCGCAGGATTTCGTCTGCGAGCATTTTGCTGCTCCTCTGCGTCAGCGCCTGAAGGTCATGAAAATTGAGAAAGCGCTGTGGGATGAGACCAATTTACAGGCACTGATCCAGCACTGCAGCCTGCGTCTGAAGCGTGACTTCAGCGAACGTGACCGGCTTTTTCTGCAGATATTCATGAAGTATGGATTGTGCCAGCGCCAGCCAGTGCTGTTCAGTGAGGCGCAATGTCTCTGGCTGCAACAGAAGCCTGAGCGCCAGGCCGCCGAGGATGTGATTTACCACTGGCGCAAACGCTGCCACATTGCTCCGCCCGTCAGCGAAGCGGACTTCTGGACACTGCTGTTCAGTCAGATTCATACGCCAGTTGTTGACGCGGTGGCGCATCCTGCTGAGCAGCAGTTAATGAACGCGACTCAGCAGCTGATTAATGATTTTGAAGCCTGTGCCGGGATTACGTTTGCTGACCGCAACGAACTGCTGCACCAGCTCTATCCTCATCTGGCGCAGGCGCTGGATCGCACCCACTTCAATATCGGCATCGACAATAGCGTGGCACTGGATGTCAGCCGTCTCTATCCCCGACTGCTACGCACGACTCATGAGGCCTTGAAGGGTTTTGAGCAGCACTACAACATCGCTTTTACGCCGGAAGAAGTGAGCTTAGTGACCATTATTTTTGGCGCCTGGCTGATGCAGGAGAGTGCGCTGCAGGAGAAACAGGTCCTGATCCTGACCGGCGACGACGCCGATCTCGAGCAGGATGTGGAGCAGCAGATCCGGGAGATCACGCTGCTGCCAGTCAATATTACTTATCAGGACGTAAAGCAGTTTCAGCGGGATGGCGCGCCAAAGGATGTCGACATCATCATTTCGCCCTACCCTACTTCGCTGCCCTTGTTCTCTCCGCCGCTGGTGCATGCGGAACTGCCGCTGACGTTACACCATCAGCAGCGAATTCGTTATTTACTGGAGTCGTAGCCGGGACGCAGGAACAGCGCGGGCAGTGCGACCAGCGCCATCACCCAGAACAGATGTCCTTGCAGATGCGCGAACAGCACGCCGCAGATCATTGTCATCACTGCAATGCCACCGCCCATCGCCAGTGCGGAATAGAGTGATTGCAGCCGAATCACTTCCGCCCCCTTGCGCGCCGCGATAAATCGCATCGCCGCCAGATGGCAGACGGTGAAGCTGCCACAGTGGAGAATTTGCGCCACAATCAGCAGCGGCAGCGCGGTCGTCGCCCCCATCAGGCTCCAGCGGATCAGTGCGCAGATGCCCGAAAGCAGCAGCAGATCGCGCGCGCTCCAGCGGCGGAACAGCCGGTTACTCAGGGCAAACACCACAATCTCCGCCACCACGCCCAGCGACCAGAGATAGCCCACCGTCGAGGCGGAATAGCCGCTCTCCTGCCACCAGATAGCACTAAATCCATAATAGGCGGCGTGTGCGCCCTGCAGCAGTGTCACGCAGAGCATGAATCGCCATACCGCATTCTCACGCAGCAACGCACGCCACACCTGCCAGCCGCCGCCGACAGCACCCTGCCGCTCATTGCCCTGCGGCTGGGTGGCGGGTGTCAGCATCATGCCAGCCAGCATAGAAATGACACCGACGGAAAGCAGCAGCAGAATGGCGTTAGAGGAGTAGGCACTGACCAGCACGCCGGTTAACGCCGAACTGATGACAAAGGCCAGCGATCCCCACAGCCTGACCGGCCCGTAGGCCAGCCCAATCTGCTGTGTCCAGGTCGCGGCCAGCGCATCGCTGAGCGGGACCAGCGGCGAGAAAAAGAGGTTAAAGCCAATCATGATCGTCAGCAGCCACATCCACTGCTCACCCACCCAGAAACCGGCGGCGAACAGACAGGTCATCAGCGCCAGCAGACGCAGCGCTGTAATCAATCGTGAAGGATTTTTGACCTGAGAAGCGATGAGCAGACTGCCGACAAAACGGGCCACCATGCCACAACCAAGAAGCAGGCCAATTTTTTCAGCATCCAGGCCGGTCCCTTTCAGCCACACGCCCCAGAATGGCAGATAGATGCCGTAACAGAAGAAGTAAGTGAAGTAGCCCAATCCGAGCCATCTGGCGGAGCCGATTGCCATATTCCCTCCAGCAGGTTTGCTGCCTGGCAGCATAAGTGGGCGCTACTCTGGCAGAGCGCCGCAGGACAGGCAATAAAAAAGGATGGCAGTTGCCATCCTTTTTATATTGTCTCACAACAGGTTAACGATTAAGCGTAGACCGGCAGACGGCTGCAGATTTCCAGCACTTTCTTCTTCGTGCGCTCAATGGTTGCTTCGTCATTGACGTTATCCAGCACATCGGCGATCCAGCCAGCCAGTTCGCGCACGTCCGCTTCGTTGAAACCACGACGCGTAACAGCAGGTGTACCGATACGAATACCAGACGTCACAAACGGGCTTTTCGGGTCGTTAGGTACGCTGTTCTTGTTGACCGTGATGTTGGCACGGCCCAGCGCAGCATCTGCTTCTTTACCGGTCAGGTTTTTGCTCACCAGATCGATCAGGAACAGATGGTTATAGGTGCCACCAGAAACGATGTCATAGCCACGTTCAATCAGCACCTCAACCATTGCTTTGGCATTTTTTGCCACCTGCTGCTGGTAGGTTTTGAATTCCGGCTCCATCGCCTCTTTGAACGCGACCGCTTTACCCGCGATAACATGCATCAGAGGACCGCCCTGACCGCCAGGGAAGACAGCTGAGTTCAGTTTCTTATAGAAATCTTCGTCGCCGTTTTTCGCCAGAATAATACCACCGCGCGGACCTGCCAGCGTTTTATGGGTGGTGGAGGTGACAACGTGTGCATGCGCAATCGGACTTGGATAGACATCTGCAGCAATCAGGCCAGCAACGTGCGCCATGTCCACAAACAGCCAGGCACCCACGCTATCCGCGATTTCGCGCATTTTCGCCCAGTCGCAGACGCCGGAATACGCTGAGAATCCGCCAACGATCATTTTTGGCTTGTGGGTTTTCGCCAGTTCAGCCAGTTCGTCGTAGTCGATTTTGCCGGTCTCATCGATACCGTAAGCAACCACGTTATAGAGTTTACCGGACAGGTTAACCGGTGAGCCATGAGTCAGGTGTCCACCGTGCGCCAGATTCATCCCGAGAATGGTATCACCCGGCTGCAGCAACGCGGTGTAAACCGCGAAGTTAGCCTGTGAACCTGAGTGTGGCTGCACGTTAGCGTAATCAGCACCAAACAGCGCTTTTGCGCGATCGATGGCCAGTTGCTCAACGATATCAACGTACTCACAGCCGCCGTAATAGCGTTTGCCTGGATACCCTTCAGCGTATTTATTGGTGAGCTGAGAACCCTGTGCCTGCATAACACGCGGGCTGGTGTAGTTTTCAGAAGCAATCAGTTCAATGTGCTCTTCCTGACGCACTGTCTCCTGCTCCATCGCCTGCCACAACTCGGCATCGTAATCGGCAATGTTCATATCACGCTTTAACATCCGGATCTCCTGACTCAGCTAACTTTCTGACGGTATTTACCCCCCTTCAGGGGCGAAGGCCAACAGTGTAAACCGTTTTAACAGGTGAAGGTAGGGTGAACCGCCTCTTTTTACGCAAACGATTGGCTGGTGACTGGCACTGCTTTTTTACACCTTTTTACCCCGTTCAGACGTCACATTTTTTCTCTGGGATGTGACGGCGGCTTCTGTTCATGCACCTGAATGTTGCCACCTGCATAACCCGAAATTTTCCCGGGTTATTTACTCCACAGGCGAGTTAGCTATAAGATGCATTTAAAATACATGTTTATAAAGAGGCCACTGATATGCTTGATGCACACACCATCGCCACCGTTAAATCGACCCTGCCTGCCATCGCCGCTTGCGGCCCAAAGCTCACTGCCCACTTCTATGACCGCATGCTGTCGCACCATCCGGAACTCAAAAACGTCTTTAATATGAATAACCAGCGCAACGGCGATCAACGCGAAGCGCTGTTCAATGCCATCTGCGCTTACGGCGCGAATCTGGAAAATCTGGCCGTACTGCTGCCTGCGGTGGAAAAAATTGCGCAGAAACACACCAGCCTGAATATTCAGCCTGCACAGTACGCCATCGTGGGTGAAAATCTGCTGGCAACCATCAAAGAGCTACTGAATCCAGGCGAAGAGGCGCTGGCTGCATGGGGCCGGGCCTATGGCGTACTGGCAGATGTGTTTATCCATCGGGAAGAGGAAATTTATCAGGCGACCGAGCAGCAAACCGGAGGCTGGCGCGATACCCGTGCTTTTCGCATTAGCGCGATTGAGCAGCAAAGCGATGTGGTTAAAAGCTTTACCTTCAGCCCGATGGATGGCGGCCCGGTTGCGGCATTTAAGCCGGGTCAGTATCTGACAGTACATCTGCAGCCCGCCAGTTTCGACCATCACCAGATTCGTCAGTACTCGCTGACTCATCTCAGCAATGGCAAAGATTATCGGATTGCGGTGAAACGTGAAGCGCAGGGGACCGTTTCCGGCTGGTTGCATCAGAATGCTAAGGTGGGTGACGAACTGATGCTCGCCGCACCGCACGGTGACTTCTTCCTGGATGTCGATCCGGTCACACCGGTAGCGCTCATCTCTGCGGGCGTGGGTCAGACCCCGATGCTGGCGATGCTGCATTCACTGGCAGCTAACCAGCATCGCGCGCCGGTCAGCTGGCTGCACGCCGCAGAGAACGGCAAACAGCATGCTTTTGGCGATGAAGTGCGTGCCACTGGCGCGCAGTTCGCCGATTTCATGAGCGAGATCTGGTATCGTGAGCCCGCGACTGAAGATGCGGGTCGTTATGACGCGCAGGGTCTGATGGATATCAGCGTGATCGCCGCACGTCTTGCCTTACCCGATACCCACTTCTACCTCTGTGGCCCGCTGCCCTTTATGCAGCATGTGGTGGCGAAACTGCGTGATGCCCGCGTGGCAGACGCACGCATTCATTACGAACTCTTTGGCCCGCATAAAGGCATGTAATTGCGCCATAAAAAAAGCCCGCAGCGCGGGCTTCTTGATGCTGATAAAGCGCTGATAAAAAGCCTGTCAGATCGCCTCTTCATCCTCTTCGCCAGTACGGATACGCACGACGCGCGCCACGTCGAAGACAAAGATCTTACCGTCACCGATTTTGCCGGTCTGCGCGGTGCGCATAATAGCCTCGACGCAGGTATCAACGATATCGTCGCCCACCACCATCTCGATTTTCACTTTAGGCAAAAAGTCGACCATATACTCTGCGCCGCGGTACAGCTCGGTGTGCCCTTTCTGGCGACCAAAGCCCTTCACTTCACTCACGGTCATCCCGGTGATGCCCACTTCCGCCAAGGCTTCACGGACATCATCGAGTTTGAATGGTTTGATAATCGCATCAATCTTTTTCATGTCAGACCCTTTTTCACTCCCTCCATGGTCAGAGGGTTTATCAAGTATAAATGTTGCTGGCGCTGTCGGGCGGTAATATCCGGGATTCTTCAGGTTGCCGCAAGCGCTGTCAGATTATGCTGACCGCACCCATTCAGATTCGGGCCTGAGCAGGCAACCTGCCGGTATCACATCGCAGCCTCCGCTACTCTTTGAAATCACTGGCATCCAGTTCATGACGAGACAGCAGCTTATAGAACTCCGTGCGGTTGCGTCCAGCCAGACGTGCGGCGTTAGTCACATTGCCTTTGGTCATCTGCAACAGCTTACGCAGATAGTTAAGCTCAAACTGATTGCGCGCCTCCGCAAAGGTCGGCAACGCGCTATTTTCGCCGCTCAACGCCTGCTCCACCAGCGCATCGCTGATCACCGGCGATGAACTCAACGCCACACACTGCTCAATCACGTTAACCAGCTGACGCACGTTGCCCGGCCAGCTGGCGGCCATCAAGCGCTTCATTGCATCGACGGAAAAACTGCGAATCTGCGGTTTATGCCGTTCCGCCGCCTGCCGCAACAGATGATTAGCCAGCAGCGGGATATCTTCCGTACGCTGATGCAGCGCCGGGATCTTCAGATTCACCACATTCAGACGATAGAAGAGATCCTCGCGAAACTCCTTTTTCTCCATTGCCCTGGGCAGATCGCGATGCGTGGCTGAAATAATCCGCACATCGATCTCACTATCATGATCGCTGCCCAGCGGCCTGACCTTACGCTCCTGCAACACCCGCAACAACTTAACCTGTAGCGTTTGCGGCATATCACCAATC
This sequence comes from Pantoea sp. WMus005, assembly GCF_013415305.1. GTDB lineage: Bacteria > Pseudomonadota > Gammaproteobacteria > Enterobacterales > Enterobacteriaceae > Pantoea > Pantoea rara. The sequence continues at coordinate 81,129 of NZ_JACBXU010000001.1, read as the reverse complement.
TCATCCAGAAACAGCGTGCCGCCGCCAGCAGTCTTAAACAAACCTTCACGGGCACTGACCGCGCCGGTAAAGGCTCCTTTGGCATGGCCGAACAGCTCTGACTCCAGCAACTGCTCCGGCAGTGCGCCACAGTTAATGGCGACAAAAGGCTTGCCGTTACGCGGACTGGCGGCGTGAATCGCCTGCGCCAGCATCTCCTTACCGGTGCCACTCTGACCATTAATCAACACGCTGACGTCCGACTGCGCCACCATGTGCGCCTGCTCCAGCAGCCGTAACATCAGCGGGCTGCGGGTAACAATCGCCTCACGCCAGCGATCATCGCTGACCGGTGCCTGCTGTGCCAGCGCCTCATCAATGGCTTTATAGAGCGCATCTTTATCCACCGGCTTGGTCAGGAAGCTGAAGACGCCCTGCTGCGTGGCGGATACGGCGTCCGGGATTGAACCATGCGCCGTCAGGATAATCACCGGCAGACCAGTATGGCGCTTCTGGATCTCGCCAAACAGCGCCAGGCCATCCATCTCATCCATCCGCAGATCGCTAATCACCAGCTCGATCTTCTCTTTCTGCAGCAGACGCAATGCTTCGGGTCCGCTGCCTGCGGTGGTGACCTGATACCCTTCGCTGCGAAGACGCATGCCCAGCAGCTTCAGCAGGCTGGGATCGTCATCTACCAGCAGCAATTTAGCCGCTTGCCTCACCATTATTGCTCCTCATCCTGCGGCAGCGCCGTGCCGTGACTGCTGTCAGAGACATCCGGGGCTTTACGTGATGAAAGCTGGCGCTCAATGTCAGTCAGCCGCTCCAGCTTATGCTGTGTCTCGCTGAGCTGCTGCTGCTGTTTCACCATCTGCTGGCGTATCGTCTCCAGCTGCGTATCGCTGCTCTGCTGCAGATGGACATAACGGGTGCGCGCTTCACTGAGGTCGAGCTGCGCGGTCTGATTGCTGCGCCACAGCTGGATCAGCGGGCGCACAGACTGCGGGAAATCGCTGCTGTAGCGATCCAGCGTTTCAACATAGCGACGACGCTCCACGGGCGTCACATTGCCGTTGGACATCAGCACGCCCTGCTTAAAGGCGCGCGACCAGTTTTCTGCCGGCCAGCGATGCGCTTCGGCACGGGCCTCAGCGGGAGAAAGACGTTCAGCACAGTCGATCGCCCGCATCCAGTAGAGGGTATTATCCAGCGCCGCCCTATTCTCTATCGGCCACAGATCACTGCAGCGGGTCGCCAGGTAATCAGCAATTCTGACATCGGGTTCCGCCACCTGATGGCCTGACGGCAAAGAGGAGGTGGCCGGGGAGGTCGTACATCCGCTGAGGAGCAGCGTAGTCAGCGTGCTCAACAGCAAAGCGGGTAAATATTTCATCGGTCAGACTTTCCCGGATGTGGTGTTCAGTTCAATTCGAAAACAGACGTCAGCCTGCTCGCAGGGGACCAGCGTCAGGTCGCCGTGCATCCGGCGCAGGCAATCTTTGGCAATACTCAATCCCAGCCCGCTGCCTTTTACCGGCCCTTTGCGTTGCTGGCTACCCTGGAAGAACGGTTCGAAAATCATCGCCTGCTCTTCCGGCGGAATCGGCGAGCCACTATTTGCGACCTCAATCCAGATTCGATCACCCAGCTGCTGACTGCGAAGCCAGATGGTACCGGATTCGCTGCCGTAGTTCACGGCGTTCGAATAGAGGTTATCAATGACCCGCATCAGTAACGTCGGTTCGGCAAGGCAGTGAATGACCTCAAGATTGACCACCGTCTGCATCAGTTTGGCACGCGCCGAGAGCGCATGTGCAGTGACTACGCCCTCCACGATTTCTGCCACGCTGACCGGCTTCAGTTCAATCGGGCCATCTGCCAGTTTACGGTTGTAATCGAGGAGCTGTTCAATCAGACGCTGCAGATGACGGCTGCTGCCATCGAGGATAGTCACCACCTCTTTTTGATCGGCATTCAGCGCGCCGGCGACTTCGTCCGCCAGCAGTTCGGTGCCTTCACGCAGGCTGGCCAGTGGCGTTTTCAATTCGTGAGAGAGATGGCGCAGAAATTCATGACGCTGCGATTCCAGCCATGCGAGCCGTTCGCTGAGCCAGACGATGCGCTGTCCCAGTGAGCGTAGTTCGCGCGGGCCACGAAATGTCACGCTGTCACCCAGTTCCCGTCCCTCGCCAAGCCGGTTGATCATCCGCTCAATACGCTTGACCGGGCCAATAATCATGCCGGTAAACAGCGTCATGAGGGCCAGACTAATGATAAAAAGAATCAGCGACTGCCAGCCAAAAAACTGGCCGCGATCGGCGATTTCACGCTGCAACTGTAAACCGCGCGAAAAGACCACTTCGCGCGTGTCCTGCACCATCTGGGCGTTAGTGGCAGAAAAACGATCCAGCGCCTCTGCGGCAGGCGGCACCGGGTTGCCATTATCGCATTTCAGTGGCGTCAGCAGCGGCAACGTCGCCTGTAAGGTCTGGAAGGCGGGCAGTTCGGGCAGGCTGGCGCTGTGCGAGCTCAGCATCTGACTGTAGCGCGTGTGCTGAGTCCGATAGAGCCGCGCCAGCGAAGCATCATCCAGCACGCAGTACTGACGATAGCTGCGCTCCAGCTCAACCGCCGTTCGCGCCATCGCCTCACTTCTGCGCACATCCGTAAAAGTATTGCGGTTAGTGTCCGCAGCCTGTTCGCTTAACGCAGAAAGACTTTCCCACGCCTGCCAGGCCAGCACCAGCAAGGGCAGCAGCACCAGCACAAATGCCATCAGCACCAGCTGACGCAGAGAACGGGGAAATAAACGCCATTTTTTCACGCAGCCGCTTCCTTAAGAATCACTGTCTGGATGCTAGCGGACTCTGTCAGCCGAAGAAAGGTGTCGGCAAAAGAAAGGGAACAAAAGAAAACGGCAGGCTCAATGGCCTGCCGCTGGCACGACGCGTAGTGCATCGCGTAAGAATGGGTGGAGCCTTACTCAACGTTACGTCCGGTGTTTGATAACGCAAGCGATTATCGGTCAGGTGGACGGCAGGCTCCGTTTGGTGCGTCATTCGGGCTTTATGAGCTCTTATCCGCTAAGCGGGGCAATCATAAACAGGTGAATGAGCAGCTGCAGGAGTATAGCAAGTTCCATGCCAGAAAATAAATCATTATATTTTTCAGCAGATTGAATCGGCCTGTTTAATCACTCTTGCGAAAATTCCGATATAAACAGGGACAATGTGTCTCCGCAAGACGACATCAAATCACGCCAGAATCCGGCTTATTTAAAATCAATGAGATAGATGTCGCCATAAAGAGACAGTGCGGCATCCCTGTTGTCGTCATTTGCCAACAACGGCGTAAAAAAGAACAGGAGGCACACTGGCCTCCTGTTCCATTCAGCGGAATAAATTAACCCAGCTGTCTGCGCGCATTGCGGAAAATACGCATCCACGGGCTGTCTTCGCCCCACTCTGCCGGGTGCCAGGAGTTGCTGATGGTGCGGAACACACGCTCCGGATGCGGCATCATGATGGTGACGCGACCACTTTCGTTGGTCACGGCGGTAATGCCGTTAGGAGAACCATTCGGGTTAGCCGGATAGGTTTCTGTCACCTTGCCGAAGTTATCGACAAAGCGCAGTGCCACCAGCCCTTTCGACTCCAACGCCGCCAGATGCGTCGCATCACGCACTTCAACAAAGCCTTCACCGTGTGAAACCGCGATAGGCATATGCGAACCAGCCATCCCGTCCAGCAGCAGTGAGGGACTGGCGGCCACTTCGACCAGGCTGAAGCGCGCTTCAAAGCGTTCAGACTGGTTACGCACAAAGCGCGGCCAGAGATCGCTGCCTGGGATCAGTTCACGCAGATTCGACATCATCTGGCAACCGTTGCAGACGCCCAGCGCCAGAGTTTGCGGACGGTGGAAGAAGGTTTCGAACTCATCACGCACGCGCGGGTTGAACAGAATCGATTTCGCCCAGCCTTCACCGGCACCCAGCACATCACCGTAAGAGAAGCCGCCACAGGCGACCAGCGCCTGGAACTCTTCCAGACCGCGCCGTCCGGCCAGCAAATCGCTCATGTGAACGTCAATAGCCGTGAAACCGGCCCGATCAAAGGCGGCAGCCATCTCAACATGCGAGTTGACGCCCTGCTCACGCAGCACGGCGACGCGTGGACGTGCGCCAGTTGCGATCATCGGCGCCGCCACATCTTCCTGCGGATTAAAGGTCAGATTAACGTTCAGGCCAGGATCGCTGTCATTTTTCTTCGCTTCATGCTCCTGATCGGCACACGCCGGGTTGTCGCGCAGGCGCTGCATCTGCCAGGTGGTTTCCGCCCACCAGGTGCGCAGCGTGTTGCGGCTTTCACTGTAAACGGCGCTGTCACCGGAACGGATCACAAAGCGATCGCCCGGCTGCGCGCTGCCCAGCCGATGCGTTGAGGCGGCCAGGCCATGATCCGCCAGGATCTGCTCAACCGCGCCGCGATCGGCGGCGTTGATCTGAATTACCGCACCCAGCTCTTCGGTAAACAGGGCGGCCAGCGCATCGTTACCCAGTGAAGCAATATCAACGTCAATGCCGCAGTGACCGGCAAAGGCCATCTCGGCCAGCGTCACCAGCAGACCGCCGTCGGAGCGGTCGTGGTAGGCCAGCAGTTTCTGCTCAGCCACCAGCGCCTGAATCGCATTGAAGAAGCCCGCAAGCTGCGTAGCATCACGTACGTCAGCAGGCTTGTCGCCGAGCTGGCGATAGACCTGCGACAGCGCAGTTGCGCCCAGCGTATTTGCGCCGTTGCCCAGATCGATCAGCAGCAGCAGGTTATCCTGATCGGCCTGCAGCTGTGGCGTGACGGTGCGACGCACATCTTCAACGCGGGCAAAGGCGGTAATCACCAGCGACAGCGGCGAGGTCATCTCGCGTTGTTCAGTGCCTTCCTGCCAGCGGGTTTTCATCGACATCGAATCTTTACCAACCGGGATGGTGATCCCCAGCGCCGGGCAAAGCTCTTCACCGACCGCTTTTACCGCCGCATATAAACCGGCATCTTCACCCGGATGACCGGCTGCAGACATCCAGTTAGCGGAGAGCTTCACGCGCTTCAGCGAACCAATCTGCGTGGCGGCCAGGTTGGTCAGTGCTTCACCTACAGCCAGACGACCCGACGCTGCGAAATCCAGCAACGCAACGGGTGAACGTTCGCCCAGGGCAAAGGCTTCACCGTGGTAGCTGTCGAGGCTGGCAGTCGTCACCGCACAGTTGGCCACCGGGATCTGCCACGGCCCGACCATCTGGTCGCGCGCCACCATGCCGGTCACGCTGCGGTCACCGATGGTAATCAGGAAGGTTTTTTCCGCCACGGCAGGCAAGTGCATCACACGATTCACCGCGTCGACCAGCGTAATGCCGTCGCGCTGCAGTTCGGTGCCCTGCGCCTGCTGCGTCACCACATCACGCGTCATCTTCGGCGTTTTGCCCAGCAGCACATCCAGCGGCATATCGATCGGCTTATTATCGAAATGGCTGTCTTCCAGGCTCAGGTGCAGCTCTTCGGTCGCTTCACCAATGACCGCAAACGGTGCGCGTTCGCGCTGGCAAATTGCCTCAAACTGCGCCAGCTGATCGGGTGCAACAGCCATCACATAACGTTCCTGTGATTCGTTACACCAGACTTCCAGCGGGCTCATGCCTGGCTCATCACTCAGGATGTCACGCAGGTTAAACCGGCCGCCACGGCCGCCATCGCTGACCAGCTCCGGCATGGCATTGGAGAGGCCGCCTGCGCCCACGTCATGGATAAACAGAATCGGGTTCTCATCACCCAACTGCCAGCAGCGGTCAATGACTTCCTGGCAACGGCGTTCCATCTCCGGGTTATCACGCTGTACCGAGGCGAAGTCGAGATCGGCATCTGACTGGCCCGAGGCCATGGATGAAGCCGCACCGCCGCCCAGACCGATGTTCATGGCCGGACCACCCAGCACCACCAGCTTCGCGCCCACGGTGATTTCGCCTTTCTGCACGTGGTCGGCACGGATGTTACCGATGCCGCCCGCCAGCATGATCGGCTTGTGGTAGCCGCGCAGCTCGGTGCCGTTGTGGCTGGTAACCTGCTCTTCATAAGTACGGAAGTAGCCGTTCAGTGCGGGACGACCAAATTCATTGTTAAAGGCAGCGCCACCCAAAGGGCCGTCGGTCATGATCTCCAGCGCGCTGACGATGCGGGCTGGTTTGCCGAAGTCCTCTTCCCACGGCTGTTCAAAGCCCGGGATACGCAGGTTTGAGACCGAGAAACCGACCAGGCCCGCTTTTGGTTTAGAGCCACGTCCGGTTGCGCCTTCATCACGAATTTCACCACCGGAACCGGTCGCAGCACCCGGCCACGGCGAGATCGCCGTTGGGTGGTTGTGGGTTTCCACCTTCATCAGGATATGCGCCGCTTCCTGATGCCAGCGGTATTCGCTCTCTCCGGCATCAGCAAAGAAGCGACCAACCTCTGAACCTTCCATTACGGCAGCGTTATCTTTATAAGCAGACAGCACGAAGTCCGGCGTCTGCTCCATCGTATTTTTAATCATCTTAAACAGCGACTTCGGCTGTTTCTCGCCGTCGATAATCCAGTCGGCGTTGAAAATCTTGTGACGACAGTGCTCAGAGTTCGCCTGCGCAAACATATAGAGTTCAATGTCGTTGGGGTTACGGCCCAGTGCGGTAAACGCCGTCACCAGGTAGTCAATTTCATCATTTGCCAGCGCCAGACCCAGGGAGATATTGGCCTGAACCAGCGCCTGGCGGCCCTCACCCAGCAGATCGACACTTTTGACCGGCTGCGGCGTGTGGTGTGCGAACAGCTGCTCAGCCTGCGCCAGATCGCTGAAGACCGTTTCCATCATCCGATCGTGCAGCAGCGTGCCCAGCGTTTGCCACTGTACTTCGGTCAGCTGGGGAGCCTGTACATAGAAAGCCAGACCACGTTCCAGACGACGCACCTGTGGCAGGCCGCAGTTGTGGGCGATGTCGGTTGCTTTGGATGACCAGGGCGAAATCGTGCCAGGACGCGGCGTCACCAGCAGCAGACGACCCTGTGGGGCATGTTCAGCGAGAGAGGGACCATATTTCAGCAGGCGTTGCAGACGGCTCTGTTCGTCAGCGCTTAAGGGCGCGCTGACATCAGCAAAATGGATGTACTCAGCGTAAATATCACTCACCGGCAGATGAGCGTCCTGAAAGCGGGTCAGCAGTTTGTTTACACGAAATGCCGACAGGGCGGGCGAACCACGCAGAATTTCCATTAATAAGTCTCTCGTCAGGGCGCCGGGCGACGCAAATTGGGCGCAACAGGGAAAACGGGGCGTATTATAGAGAAAGCGACCTCGCGACGAAACCGTTTGCGCACAATTTTTGGCGACCCGGATTTGCCTGAATTTTGCGCAAAAGCTGCTATAAAAGTTGCTCAGCGTGATTTAGTTGCGCAAAATGCCCCTCGCTCTGGGAGTTCAAAGAAGATAAATACTGCCTTTAAAAGACAGAGGCCTTAGAGCCAGCGAGAGATAACTATTTGAAACGCCTAAAATTTAATTATCTGTTTATCGGTCTGGTTGCCGTGCTGTTAGCGTTAGCGCTGTGGCCCTCCATTCCCTGGTATGGGGGTGGGCAGGATACGATTTCACAGATTAAATCGCGGGGAGTGTTGCGTGTCAGTACCATCAACTCCCCATTGACTTACTACACAGTGAACAAGTTACCGGCCGGTATGGATTATGAGCTGGCAAAACGCTTCGCCGATTATCTGGGCGTCAAACTCGAGGTGACGGTTCGTCCTAACCTGAGCGATCTGTTTGATGACCTTGACGATGGTAAAGCCGATTTGCTGGCTGCTGGCCTCAACTACAACAATGAACGCCTGACGCGCTTTCAGACCGGGCCAGGTTACTACAACGTTTCGCAGCAGCTGGTCTATCGCGTGGATAAGCCGCGCCCTAAAAACCTCGGTGACTTAAAGGGGCGGCTGACGGTTGCATCGGGATCGGCTTATCTGTCAACGCTCAAGAGCGCGCGTTCCAGTCAGTTCCCCGATCTGGACTGGGCGATCTCCACCGATCTGAGTCCTAAAGCGTTGCTGGAAGCGGTGGCCGCCGGCAAGCTTGACTACACGATTGGCGATTCTGTCACCATCGCCCTGTTGCAACGCATCTATCCGCAGCTGGCGGTGGCGTTCGACGTCACGGATGAAGAGCCGGTGACCTGGTATGTGCGACACAGCGATGATGACAGCCTGAATGCGGCAATGCTCGACTTCTTTAACGGGATGGGTGAGGAAGGCGCAATGGCGCGGCTGGAGGAGAAATATCTCGGCCACGTCGGCACCTTCGACTATGTCGATACCCGCACTTTCCTGCGCGCCATCGACAATACGCTGCCCGACATTAAGCCGCTGTTCGAGAAGTACGCCACCAGCATTGACTGGCGACTGCTGGCGGCGATCTCCTATCAGGAGTCGCACTGGAATCCGCAGGCCACCTCCCCTACTGGCGTGCGCGGCATGATGATGCTGACGCGTAATACCGCTGATAGCCTGGATGTGGGCGACCGGACCGATCCCGAACAGAGTATCCGCGGCGGCAGTCAGTATCTGCAGGATATGATGGCGAAGGTGCCGCAGACCATCCCGGAAGATGAGCGCATCTGGTTTGCACTGGCGGCCTATAACATGGGCTATGCGCATATGCTCGACGTCCGTAAGCTAACGGCGCGCCAGGGCGGCAATCCGGACAGCTGGGCCGATGTGAAGCTACGTCTGCCGATGCTGAGTCAGAAGCGATACTATACCCAGACGACGTATGGCTACGCCCGTGGGCATGAAGCGTATAATTACGTGGAGAATATCCGCAAGTATCAGATAAGCCTGGTAGGCTATCTGCAGGAGCAGGAGAAGCGTCTGACGCAGCAGGCAGAAGCCCAGGCTGAACTGGCGAAGGGCTATCCGGCGGTTGAACCGAAGATTGCGATGAACTAATCGCGGCGCTGCGCCTGCCGCAGCGCTTTTTTCTGCTCACGACGCATACGGAAGAAATCACTCAGCATGGCGGCACACTCCTCAGCAAGCACGCCGCTGTGCAGCTCAACCTGATGATTCATGCCGGGATGACCCAGTACATCCAGCAGCGATCCCGCCGCCCCACTTTTACTATCGTGTGCACCATACACAAGTCGCGTAATGCGGCTGTGAACCATGGCGCCGGCGCACATGACGCACGGCTCAAGCGTTACGTAAAGCGTGGTATCCAGCAGACGATAATTTTCCAGCACTTTACCGCCCTGGCGCAGAGCCATCATCTCAGCATGCGCCGTCGGGTCGTGCTGGCCGATGGGCCGGTTCCAGCCTTCACCAATCACCCGGTCGTCCTGAACCAGTACCGCACCGACCGGGACTTCGCCCTGCTCCCAGGCCCGCCGCGCCAGGCCAAGCGCATGGCGCATCCAGTATTCATCTTGTTGTTTCACGCTGACCACTCCGGGCGACAGAAAAGCGGCGCATTATAGCGGTCTCATTGATCCTTTAGAAACTTATTCCAGCTGCTGCAGCTCACCCGCCGGGGTCACGCGCCAGCGATGCTGACAGAAAAACAGCAGCGGGTTATCCTGTTTGCTATCGCTGTAGCCGCTGTAGAGCTGAAGCGGCGTGCCGATTTTCTCTTCCAGTTGCGCCACTTTCTCATGGCCAAGACAGCGCATCGCCAGCACTCGCCCACCCCAGCCGCGCTGCATCTGGCTCGCAATCATCTTCACGCGTGGCAGAAACGCGGAGTCGTAATAGACCTGCTCCACCAGCGACTGTGGCGATCCGGTGATCAGCCAGACGTCAGCATCATCACTGCTGAGATACTCTGTCAGGCGCTGCTGCACCACCGGGAATGCTTTGACGCGCAGGCGAAACCATTGCGCAAACTCCGCTTCGAGGCGCAGTAATGTCCGCTCAGAGCGGCCAAAGGTGATTGACCAGAGCAGCAGGCTCATGGGCCAGCGTGCCGCGCGGCCTTTAAACAGCAGGCCAATGCCCACCACCGGCAATAATGGCACCACCAGCAGCAGGTTCAGTGGCCGGCGACGCAGCAGATAGCGCATAAATGTGCCGAACATGTCCTGCTGATGCAAAGTGCCATCCAGGTCAAAAAATACGATGCGACGTTGTGTTCCCCTGGTCAAACAACTCTCCTTTACGGCTGATTCCGGGATGATAAAGAGTAGTGTAGCTATCATCAGGCGGTACGGCGATGACTGTCATTTTTAATTCCGATGACTACAATGCCAGATGAATAGTTTATTCTTCACTGATTATCCCTGAATTACGAGGATTGGGCATGAGTTCATTGCTGCGCATTCGCCAGCTTTATCCACGTCTGGCATTGAACGAGCGTCGGCTGGCGGATTTTTTACTGTCGCAACCCGATCGGGCGCGTCACCTGAGTTCACAGAAACTCGCGGAAGAATCCGGCGTTAGCCAGTCGAGCGTGGTGAAGTTTGCTCAGAAGCTGGGATACAAAGGCTTTCCGGCGCTTAAGCTGGCCCTGAGTGAGTCACTGGCGGACAAGGATGCCATTACTGTGCACAACCATATTCTCAGCGACGACCCGCTTAAAATGGTGGGTGAAAAGTTGCTGACAGAAAAGCTCTCAGCAATTCGCGCCACGCTGGATATTAATAGCGAAGAAAAGCTCAATGACGTGTTACAGCTGCTGAAAAATGCCCGACGCATTTTACTGGTGGGCATCGGCGCATCGGGCCTGGTGGCCAAGGACTTCTCCTGGAAGCTGATGAAGATTGGCATTAATGCGGTAGCGGAACAGGATATGCACGCCCTGCTGGCCAGCGTACAGGCGATGGGGCCAGGCGATGTGCTGCTTGCCATCTCTTACACGGGTGAACGGCGAGAGATCAATCTGGCGGCGCAGGAAGCGGTTCAGGTGGGCGCGGATGTGGTGGCGTTTACCGGCTTTACGCCGAATACCCTGCAGCAGAGCGCCAGTTACTGTCTCTATACGGTGGCGGAAGAACAGAGTACCCGCAGCGCGGCGATCTCCTCGACCACGGCGCAGCTGGCACTGACCGATCTGCTGTTTATGGCGCTGGTGCAAAACGATCCGGAGCGCGCGTCAAGCCATATTCGTCACAGCGAAGCGCTGGTGAAAAAGCTGGTCTGATCAGCAGCAGTGCGTATAATACCCGCGCTTTTTCTGTTGTTATCAGGTGGGTAAAATGGCGCTGTTGATTACGTCCAGATGCATTAACTGCGATATGTGTGAACCGGAGTGCCCGAACCAGGCGATTTCGCTGGGCGATGCGATCTATGAGATAGATGTCAGCCGCTGCACGGAATGCGTCGGACATTATGAGGTACCCACCTGCCAGCAGGTCTGCCCCATCGACAACACCATTATCATTGACCCACAGCACACCGAATCACGCGATGCGCTGTGGGAAAAGTTTGTACTGCTGCACGGCTAGCTTTCAATGATCACCGTGGCGCAGGCGTAGTGACGTTCATCGGCCAGGGTGACGTGAACGTGCTTAACGCCCAGCCTCTCCGCCACGTCAGCAGCATGCTGAAAGAAGCGTAACTCCGGTTTTCCCAGCGCATCGTTGTAAACTTCAAACTGATTAAACGCCAGCCCCCCACGAATACCGGTGCCAAAGGCTTTGGCTGCCGCCTCTTTGACCGCAAAGCGTTTGGAGAGAAAGCGCACCGGCTGTTTGTGCGTCTGATACTGCTGCCATTCAGCTTCGCTCAGCACCCGACGCGCCAGCCGGTCGCCAGAGCGCTCTATCACCCCGGCGATGCGTTCAATCTCAACAATGTCTGTACCCAGTCCGAGAATAGCCATCAGCGGCGGGCTTCACGCAGCAGCTGTTTCATCTCTTTGACTGCATCCGGCAGCCCATTCATCACCGCACGACCGATAATCGCATGGCCGATATTCAGCTCATGCATTTCCGGCAGCGCCGCAATCGGTAACACGTTATGGTAGGTCAGACCGTGACCGGCGTTGACCTTCAGCCCCAGACTGGCGGCGAATGTCGCGGCGTGACGGATGCGTGCCAGCTCAGCGTCACGCGCCAGTCCCTCAGGTGCTTCGGCATAAGCGCCGGTGTGAATTTCGATGTAAGGCGCACCGGTAGCAACGGCCGCTTCGATCTGGCGGTGATCGGCATCGATAAACAGCGAAACCAGAATGCCTGCATCTTTCAGCAGTCGTACGGCCGCATTCATCTTCTCCTGCTGTCCCGCCACATCCAGTCCCCCTTCAGTGGTGACTTCCTGACGCTTTTCCGGCACCAGGCAGCAGAAATGGGGCTGGATATCACAGGCGATGCCGATCATCTCATCGGTGACCGCCATCTCCAGATTCATGCGCGTCTGGATAGTGTCACGCAAAATACGCACGTCACGATCGGTAATGTGACGGCGATCTTCACGCAGGTGCACGGTAATGCCGTCTGCGCCCGCCTGTTCGGCGATAAACGCCGCCTGCACCGGATCGGGATAGTTTGTCCCACGCGCGTTACGCACCGTGGCAATGTGATCGATATTGACGCCTAACAGCAACTCAGCCATGACCATCCTCACTTCTTTTCCATCGTGATGTTGAGTGTACCGCGCTTATTTAACCAGGCGGTACGACCCGCGCTATTCTTCTGACTGTTCGGGCTTTTTCTTCGGGATAAACTGGCGGAACAGCTCCTGGCTTTTCAGCGGCTTACCGCCAAGATAGGGTTTCAGGGCGATGCGCGTAAAGCGCTTCGCGGCGCGCAGGGTATCGGCATCGGGAAACTCTCGCTCGCACAGGGCCTGCAACTCGCGGCCGGTAAAGCTGCGATTGTTAACCACCAGACTGGCGATAAAGCCACGCTCTTCACGATAGCTATACGTCATGTCATCGCTGACCGGCTCGCCGCTGCCCGCGCAGTGCAGAAAGTCGACGCCATATCCAAGGTGACCGAGCAGTGCCAGTTCAAAGCGTCGCAGTGCCGGTTCGGGCTTGCCGTGCGTTGAGGCTAATGCCTGAAGACAGTTGAGATAGTCGAAGAAGAGTTCCGGGAAGGGAGATTCCTGCTGCAATACGCGCGAGACCAGCTCATTGACGTAGAGACCGCAGTAAAGCGTGATGCCGCTGAGCGGTAAAGCCAGCGACACCGCTTCGGCATTGCGCAGGGTTTTGACTTCCCCTCGCCCGCTCCAGCGAACCAGGAGCGGGGTAAAAGGTTGTAACGCGCCTTTCAGATGTGAGCGCCGGGAACGTGCGCCCTTAGCCAGTACCCGCACCCGCCCTTCATTTTCGCTGAACAGGTCGAGCAGCAGACTGGTTTCGCTGAAGGGACGACTATGCAGCACAAAGGCGCGTTGCCAGCCTTCCATTGAATCAGAGATCGTCTGTATAACCCAGGCTGCGCAGAGCACGTTCGTCATCTGCCCAGCCGGATTTCACTTTCACCCACAGTTCGAGATGCACTTTCGCTTCGAACATCTCTTCCATGTCCCTGCGCGCTTCTGTTCCGATGACTTTGATTTTGGCGCCTTTGTTGCCAATTACCATCTTCTTCTGCCCTTCACGCTCAACCAGGATCAGACCATGGATGTCGTAACCGCCGCGTTCGTTGGTGACGAATCGCTCGATTTCAACCGTGACGGAGTAAGGCAGTTCAGCACCCAGAAAGCGCATCAGTTTTTCACGGATCATCTCTGATGCCATGAAACGCTGTGAACGGTCAGTGATGTAATCTTCCGGGAAGTGATGATCAGCCTGTGGCAGATGCTTGCGGGTAATGGCCGCAATGGTATCGACGTTTTTGCCGCTCTCAGCAGAGATAGGCACGATATCGAGGAAGTTCATCTGCTGGCTCAGGAATTGCAGATGCGGCAGCAAAATGCTTTTATCCTGAATGTTGTCGACCTTATTGATCGCCAGCACGACCGGCACTTTATTGTCGCGCAGTTTGCCCAACACCATCTCATCATCTGGCGTCCAGCGGGTGCCTTCAACCACGAAGATCACCAGTTCTACGTCGCCAATCGAACTGCTGGCTGCACGGTTCATCAGACGGTTAATCGCGCGCTTCTCTTCCATGTGCAGGCCCGGGGTATCGACGTAAATCGCCTGATATTCGCCCTCGGTGTGAATGCCCATGATGCGATGGCGCGTGGTTTGCGGCTTACGCGAGGTGATCGACACCTTCTGCCCCAGCAACTGGTTCAGTAAGGTGGATTTACCGACGTTTGGTCGGCCAACAATCGCGACAAAGCCGCAATAAGTAACGTTTTCGCTCATTCGAGTCCTGAATTGTTCAGCGCCGGATGCGGCGCCGAAAGAGTGCTATTTGAGTCATATGTCATTCAGCGTCTTCTGACGCCGTGATAGAACTGTCAGAGGGTAATGGATTCAGCGCCAGTTCAGGCACCTGTCACCCCGACAAACCTATTCGAGACCTAATTTTATCAGTGCCTGTTCAGCCGCTGCCTGCTCGGCTTTACGACGGCTGGAGCCGACGCCGACGACCGGCTCGGCCATGCCACTCACCTGACAGTGAATGGTGAATTCCTGATCGTGGGCTTCGCCACGCACCTGGACTACCAGATAACTTGGCAGCGGCAGATGACGTCCCTGCAGATACTCCTGCAGGCGCGTTTTCGGATCTTTTTGTTTGTCGCCAGGACTGATTTCGTCCAGACGGCTCTGATACCAGTCGAGGATCAGCTGCTCTACCCGCTCAATACCGCTGTCGAGGAAGATTCCGCCAATGAGCGCCTCCACCGTATCTGCAAGAATAGATTCACGACGGAAACCGCCGCTTTTCAGCTCGCCTGGCCCCAGGCGCAGGCACTCGCCAATATCAAATTCGCGAGCCATTTCAGCCAGCGTATTGCCGCGCACCAGCGTGGCGCGCATGCGGCTCATGTCACCTTCATCCACACGCGGGAAGCGGTGATAAAGGGCATTCGCAATCACATAGCTAAGAATTGAATCGCCCAGGAATTCCAGGCGTTCGTTGTGTTTACTGCTGGCGCTGCGGTGAGTCAGGGCCTGCTGTAACAGTTCCGAATGAGTAAAAGTGTAGCCCAGTTTGCGCTGAAGCTTGTTAATCAGGATGGGGTTCATGCGATTCCAGTTCTTTGTTGCGTCTGTGACTCTGCATACCAAACGGGGCTGGTAATCCAACACGTTCCGTTTGGTGTGCAGTGGCCTCCCTGAGGAGGCCACCCGAATTGCCTGCTAATCAGACAATGTTGTTAGTGGATACCGCCGATGCGACTGAATCGCACGCCGGTTGGCCACTGGCCTTCTTGTTTTTCAAAGCTCATCCAGATAGCGACCGCTTTACCGACCAGGTTACGCTCCGGGACAAAGCCCCAGTAGCGGCTGTCTGCGCTGTTATCACGGTTGTCGCCCATCATGAAGTATTGCCCTTTCGGCACGACCCAGCTCGACTGCGGCTGACCCGGCTGTTGATAATACATACCTGCCTGGCTCTGCGCTTCATTTACCAGCAGAATGTCATGCGTCACGTTACCGATCGTCTCTTTACGGGTGGCCAGGCGCAGACCACCACGCATGGTATCGCCCTGCGGCACCTGATAGAAACCGTTGCCCGTTTCGTTGCCATCAAAGCCGCTAAAGGTCTGAATAAAGTTACTTGGCTCAACGTCGGTATACGTCACCGCTAACGCTGTATCACAGGCTTTATCGTCACTACAGGTCGGCTTCACCGTCAGCGTTTTGCTGTAAGGATCATAGATGACTTTGTCGCCTGGCAGGCCGATAACGCGCTTAATGTAATCCAGGCTCGGATCTTTCGGGTATTTAAATACTGCGATGTCGCCGCGCTTCGGCTGACCCGTTGGGATCAGCGTCGTCTGGGTAATCGGATCTTTAATACCGTAAGCGAATTTCTCCACCAGGATAAAATCACCAATCAGCAGCGTTGGCATCATCGAACCAGAGGGAATCTGGAAGGGTTCGTAGATAAACGAACGCACGATGAAAACCACAGCCAGCACCGGGAACACAGACGCGGTGGTCTCAATCCAGCCTGGCTTTGCCGCGACCTTCGCCAGCGTTTTGCTGTCGAGCGAGTTACCGGTCTGGGCCTGCACTTCAGCCTGTTTCGCGCGACGTGCAGGTGCCCATTTAAAACGATCAATTACCCATACGATGCCAGTAATCAGCGTCGCTATCGCCAGAATCAGGGCGAACATATTAGCCATTGGAAATCCTTATTTGCTGTCCTTACCGACATGCAGAATGGCGAGGAACGCTTCCTGTGGCAGCTCAACGTTACCAACCTGCTTCATACGCTTCTTACCATCTTTCTGTTTCTGCAACAGTTTCTTTTTACGGCTCACGTCACCGCCATAACACTTGGCGAGAACGTTTTTACGCAGCTGTTTAACCGTTGAACGCGCAATGATGTGGTTACCGATGGCAGCCTGAATCGCAATATCGAACTGCTGACGCGGGATGAGTTCTTTCATTTTCTCAACCAGATCGCGTCCGCGATAAGGCGCGTTGTCGCGGTGGGTAATCAGCGCCAGCGCATCCACACGTTCAGAGTTAATCAGTACGTCGACGCGCACCATGTCTGAAGGCTGGAAACGTTTAAAGTTGTAATCCAGCGAGGCATAACCACGCGAGGTTGATTTCAGACGGTCAAAGAAGTCGAGGACCACTTCTGCCATCGGAATTTCGTAAGTCAGTGCAACCTGATTGCCGTGGTAAACCATGTTGGTCTGCACGCCACGCTTCTCAATACACAGCGTGATCACATTGCCCAGATACTCCTGCGGCAGCAGCATGTGACACTCCGCAATCGGTTCACGCAGCTCTTCAATATTGTTCAGCGCGGGCAGCTTGGATGGGCTGTCGACATGAACGATATCGCCGCTGGTGGTTACGACTTCATACACTACCGTGGGTGCGGTGGTGATCAGGTCGAGATCGTATTCGCGCTCAAGACGCTCCTGGATGATCTCCATGTGCAGCAGGCCGAGGAAGCCGCAGCGGAAACCAAAGCCCAGCGCCGTTGAGCTTTCTGGCTCATAGAACAGCGAGGCATCGTTCAGGCTCAGCTTGCCGAGCGCATCACGGAACGCTTCATAGTCGTCAGAGCTGATTGGGAACAGACCGGCGTAAACCTGCGGCTTCACTTTTTTGAAGCCTGGCAGCGCTTTGTCTGCCGGATTACGTGCGGTTGTCAGCGTATCGCCTACCGGTGCGCCGAGGATATCTTTGATGGCGCAGACCAGCCAGCCCACTTCACCGCAGTTCAGTTCATTACGGTCGACACGTTTCGGGGTGAAAATACCCAGACGGTCGGCGTTATAAATCTGGCCGGTGCTCAGGACTTTAATCTTGTCGCCTTTGCGCATGGTGCCGTTTTTCACACGCACCAGAGAGACAACGCCCAGGTAGTTATCAAACCAGGAGTCGATAATCAGTGCCTGCAGCGGGCCTTCCGGATCGCCTTCCGGCGGCGGTATGTCACGCACTAAGCGTTCCAGCACTTCCGGTACGCCGACGCCGGTTTTGGCTGAACAGCGCACCGCATCCGTTGCATCAATGCCGACGATATCTTCAATTTCCTGTGCGGCACGATCGGGATCGGCTGCAGGCAGGTCAATTTTGTTCAGAACCGGCACCACTTCCAGATCCATCTCCATCGCGGTATAGCAGTTCGCCAGTGTCTGCGCTTCAACACCCTGACCGGCATCCACCACCAGCAGCGCGCCTTCACAGGCGGCCAGTGAGCGGGAAACTTCGTAAGAGAAGTCTACGTGGCCTGGGGTATCGATGAAATTGAGCTGGTAAGTTTGGCCGTCTTTCGCGTGGTAATCGAGTGTCACGCTCTGGGCTTTGATGGTGATGCCACGCTCGCGCTCCAGATCCATAGAGTCGAGAACCTGCGCAGCCATTTCACGAGCGGTGAGGCCGCCACAGATCTGAATCAGACGGTCAGAGAGCGTAGATTTACCATGGTCGATATGAGCGATGATGGAGAAATTTCTTATGTGCTTCATTTATTGGGATATCTTCGCTTAAAATTCAGTTGAAAACCTGAGCACAGACACATTCAGGAAGATCGCTCTTTACCCACAATCCTGTCAGCCTCATTAATGACGACGCATATTACACTGTTAACGCCGCGCATAAAAGAATGGAACGTGGTGGAAGCGAAACAGATATCTGCGCAAGGCAGAATGGACAAAGGCCGCGGGATGCGCGGCCTGGACGTACGTTACGCTTCGCTTTCAACACGCAGCGCATCAGGGGGCAAAGCAATGTTCAGAATGACCGGTTGAAAAGCTTCGCGATCGCCGAATTTCATTGAAACGCCTTTAGCGACAATAAAGCCGCCAATGCCGCCCAGCAGCGCACCACAGGCCGCAGCTAAATCACTGCTGAACAGCGCCTGAAACAGGCCGGCAACTACGAACAGGCCAAACAGCGGGGTCATGTAGACCAGCAGCGCAGAACCGAGCAGGCTGCTTTCTTTAATGCCTAATTCGATACGCTGCCCCGGTTGCAGTGGCTTGCTGCTGGCGATCTGCATCACGTGCGCATTCTTCGGACCGAGTTTATTCAGCATATGGCTGCCGCAGCCTTTACGCGCCTGGCAGCTATTGCAGGATGTTTTTGCTTCAGTGTGCAGTGTCGCGATGCCATTCTGCCATGCCACCACGGTGGCCCATTCTCTCATCATTTTTGTGACCCCAGGTCGATGCTATCCGCAATACGTTTTGCGGTTGCCGGCGGTAACTCGCCAATCACCGCAATTTCGTTATTATTACGTACAACGGTCTGAACCGTACGACGTCCAGTGCGCAATGTCTGCGTTGTACTGGTTTTATCGGTTGGCGTCACGTTGATTGCGAAACTAAACAGACCATCGCTGTAGAGCTTCGACTCCATATTTTTGTCCAGCCCCGGCAGCGTACGACGGTTCTGCGACACCAGCGACATCCCGGCGGGTATCCAGCCTGGCTGCCAGGCGAGTTTGACCGGATCCCCTTTCGGCACGGAGAGCGATGGCGGTAGATTCGCTTTCTCCAGCCCCTGCATCAGGTTACGCACCCCTTCATCTACCGCAAAGCTAATGACGCGGAACTGCTCCAGCGTCTCGCCGTCACGATCCAGCAGGTCGATACGTAGCGGTAACCTGGTGTCTACATCCAGCCACACCACATAGCTGTAACGGGTACCATCGCGCGAAACGATGCGCAATACATCACACATCTGATCGGCGATACGCGACCGGCCAACGGTAATAAAATCGTAGGCGGAGGCGAGCTTGGTGAAGTCAGCAAAAATCACCGATGGCAAGGCATCGATAATGTGATTGCCAGGAAGTGAGAAAGGATCGAGGCCAGGTTCGAAATAGCTAATATCGTTACCACGCTGGATGACTTCCCGACGTGGACCGTCCATCTGCAACAGCTGCGCGAATATGCGGTTATCAATCACAGCGTGACGATAACGCAGCGATTCGATGCCAATGCGCGAGACGTTGATATAGGCGAATTCGTAATTGAGGTTCTGACTTGCCTGCTCCATCTGCTGCAATAGCGCCCCGGACGCGCTGGTTTGCGCCGGGGCGGCAGATGACCACAACAGGCTGCCTGTCAGCAGGCTAACAGCATACCAAAGCGGCTTCATTACTGCTGTTGCTGTCCTAATGACTGGTTTCCGGGAACATCAACCTGCGCCTGTTTTGGCGCGTTGGTTTCGAATTGCAGCTGGTCAGCGTGCAGGCGACGTTGCAGTTCATAATCCTGCAGCATGGCATTTACGCGACGACGCTGGTCCTGAACCTGCTGATTGGAGCTGTTAGTGTCAAAAGCATCAGACGGTACGCCCAGGCTCACTGGCGAGGCTTTCCCCATCATCGGCATGGTATTGAACACCGGCGAATCAGAGGTCTGCGTGGCGCTGCCCGCAGGCTGATTGTAGTGCTGAACACCCACGATCACTGCCAGTGAAACACAGGCAGCTACACCCACCTGAGTCAGTTGCGCAACCCATGGGCGCGCTTTTTTCCAGAACGGCATTTTTTCCCAGCGGGAAGGTTCTGGCTGAGCTTCAGAGATCAGCGTGGTAACCGTTCGCAGCGGTTCTTGTTCGATGGCAGCAGCGACGCGCGCAGAGATATCGAAGTGCAGGACATCACCCACATCACCACGCAGGGTATCGCGGATGAGATGATAGCTCGCCCAGCTTTTCTGCAATTCTGCGTCCTTAGACAAGGCGGAAAACAGCTCGTTATCTAAGGTCTCACCATCCATTAAAGCGGAAAGTTTTTCTTTCTGCATGCCTATGTACCCTTCCAGTAGCCGTTATCACTAACGTTGGATAAGCGGTTGAACTTTGTTATCAATGGCCTCTCGCGCACGGAAGATACGTGATCGAACAGTGCCTACCGGGCAATCCATAATGACGGCGATCTCTTCATAACTCAGACCGTCCAGTTCCCTGAGGGTGATTGCCATACGCAAGTCCTCGGGTAGCGCCTCGATGGTACGAAAGACAATTTGTTTCAATTCATCAGACAACATTAAGTTCTCAGGGTTCGAAATTTCTTTTAATGCACCCGCACTTTCAAAATTTTCTGCGTCAATCGCATCCACATCGCTGGATGGCGGACGGCGCCCCTGAGCAACCAGGTAATTTTTCGCTGTATTTACCGCAATGCGGTACAGCCAGGTATAAAACGCGCTATCGCCCCGGAAAGAGTCCAGTGCGCGATACGCTTTAATAAATGATTCCTGTACTACATCAGGGACGTCGCCTGAGGGGACATAGCGTGAAACCAAACTCGCCACTTTATGCTGGTAACGAATTACCAGTAAGTTGAACGCTTTTTGATCTCCCTTCTGAACCCGCTCGACAAGGACCTGATCCGTTAACTGCTCGCTCATCCGAGGTAATATCTCCCCAAATTTTTCATATGCAAAAGTAACTGCCAGCACATCTCATGTTCTGAGCAAGCATGCGCTTAGAGTTGTGATGTGGTGCGAAGTTCACTTTTCGCCCTGATATTTACCGCTCCAGTGGACATTACACAGGTTGTTCGTTTTCGTTTAGTGTAAGGCGCGTAAATCGCAGGCAGAGTAACCTATGACAACAGCTTTTTCATCATTAAATCCTTTAGGTTTAATAAGTTTGCTATAAAAAACCAGGTCTGATACGACGCGATTTTAACTCACTGATTATAAGTAACTTTGAGAAATCATCTGACGAATAGCGGCAAATGCTGTTTAAAATACTTCACAGATCACCCCATTGCGCTTATGCTCATACGCATTCTTGTTTAGTAAATTAAACATCATGATGAATGTGACCCCGGATTATGAGTGTGATGTATTAATTGTTGGCAGCGGTGCCGCCGGTCTGTCGCTGGCTTTACGGCTGGCAAAACAGTATCAGGTGACCGTTCTCAGTAAAGCGCAGGTCAATGAAGGTTCAACCCTGTACGCCCAGGGCGGTATTGCAGCGGTATTTGATGAGACGGACAGCATCGAGTCGCACATAGAGGATACGCTGATTGCTGGCGCAGGATTATGTGACCGTGAAGCGGTCTCGTTTATTGCCAGCAATGCCCGGCATTGCGTGCAGTGGTTGATCGACAATGGCGTTGCCTTTGATCTTGATCCGCAGGCGGCAGGCGATATGCGCTATCACCTGACCCGCGAAGGCGGCCATAGTCATCGCCGCATCCTGCACAGCGCAGACGCCACCGGCCACGCGGTGGAAACTACCCTGGTGAGCCAGGCATTAAGTCATCCCAACGTCCGGATTCTGGAACGCACCAACGCAGTCGATCTGATCCTTTCAGATAAAATCGGCCAGCCAGGCCCACGTCGGGTGGTGGGTGCGTGGATCTGGAACCGTAATCGCGAGCAGGTTGAAACCTGTCGGGCGCGGGCCGTAGTGGTCGCAACCGGCGGTGCCGCTAAAGTCTATCAATATACCACCAACCCCGACATCGCCTCCGGTGATGGCATCGCAATGGCCTGGCGCGCGGGCTGCCGGGTCGCCAATCTGGAATTTAACCAGTTCCATCCGACCTGTCTGTTTCATCCGCAGGCGCAGAATTTCCTGTTAACCGAAGCGTTACGCGGTGAAGGTGCCTGGCTGTTGCGTCCCGATGGCAGCCGTTTCATGCCCGATTTTGATGAGCGTGCCGAACTGGCCCCGCGTGATATCGTCGCCCGGGCAATCGATCATGAAATGAAGCGCCTTGGCGTCGACTGTATGTATCTGGACATCAGCCACCAGCCTGAAGAATTTGTTCGCGCACACTTCCCGATGATCTATGAGAAGTTGCTGACCTTTGGCTTTGACCTCACTAAAGAGCCGATCCCGATTGTGCCCGCCGCGCATTACACCTGTGGTGGCGTGGTCGTTGATCAGCACGGTCAGACCGACGTCAGTGGCCTCTTTGCCATTGGTGAGGTGAGTTACACCGGCCTGCACGGCGCTAACCGCATGGCATCCAACTCACTGCTGGAGTGTCTGGTCTATGGCTGGTCCGCGGCAGAAGAGCTGCTCCGTACCCTGCCCACCATCGAAGCCGTCACTGCGCTGCCAGCATGGGATGAAAGTCAGGTTGATGACGCCGATGAGCGCGTAGTGATCCAGCATAACTGGCACGAGCTACGGTTATTCATGTGGGATTACATGGGAATCGTGCGCACTACCCGACGGCTGGAACGGGCGTTGCGCCGCATCAACCTCCTTCAGCAGGAGATCGATGAATATTATCGCCATTTCCGGCTCTCCAATAATCTGCTGGAGCTGCGGAATCTGGTGCAGGTCGCTGACCTGATGGTGCGCTGTGCGCTGGAACGAAAAGAGAGTCGCGGCCTGCACTATATCCGCGACTATCCGGATTTACTGCCAGAGGCGCTGCCGACCATTCTGACGCCGCCAGGCTACATGAAGAGATAAAACTCCCGCGTCAGGCTGCACCACTCATCTGAATAGCGGGTGTCTGGCGCGCGGATTGCGAGACGCTCCAGCAGCGTCTCACCGGCCTGCGGCGACAGACCCAGCACGACGCGATGTGGCAGACGATGGGCATATTCCGCCACGTCCAGCCGGAAGCGCAGATACCAGCCATCCGCCTGCGCCAGCTCAATAAAATCCTGGCCGGTGGCGGTGGGCAGCACCACACAGAACATTCCCTCTTCTTCAATCAGTAGTGCTGCACTGCGTAATAGCGTCTGATGATCGAGCGAGGCCGTTGCGCGTGCGCTGTCCCGAGCCGCGGTAGAACAGGCCACGCCCGGCGCGAAATAAGGGGGATTGCTGACAATCAGCGAGTAACGTTTATCGCACTGCTCAGCCCAGTCGGCGATATCCTGCTGATGAACCTGAATACGCTCCGGCCACGGCGACTGCTGCACATTCTCCTGCGCCTGTTGTGCGGCTTCCGGTTCTAATTCCACCGCATCGATGTGGACCGGCGCCGGCGTACGCTGCGCCAGCATCAGCGCAATCAAGCCGCTGCCGCTGCCAATATCCAGAATGCGTCTTATCCCGGCAACCGGCGCCCAGGCCCCGAGCAGGATGGCATCGGTGCCCACTTTCATCGCACAGCGATCGTGCGCGACAAAAAATTGTTTAAAGGTAAATCCGTTCTTGTTTAACTGTGGCCGTTCACGCGGCTTATCCTGCATCATTCGTCACTACCATCGTTTTTTTCCTGCCGTACGGCAGCGCATAAGTGTAACGTGGCGACAGAGGGAATTCACGCGGCAGACAACCCCAGGCGCAGCCGAAACGGATTAACAGATGAAGATTCAGTCTGATCTGTCTATAATCAGCGCCCCAAAC
The DNA here is from genome assembly GCF_013415305.1 of Pantoea sp. WMus005. Lineage (GTDB taxonomy): Bacteria > Pseudomonadota > Gammaproteobacteria > Enterobacterales > Enterobacteriaceae > Pantoea > Pantoea rara. The sequence continues at coordinate 57,267 of NZ_JACBXU010000001.1, read as the reverse complement.
TGAGGTAGACCATGACAGTAACCACATTTTCCGAACTCGAACTTGACGAAAGCCTGCTACAAGCGTTGCAGGAAAAAGGCTTTACGCGCCCAACAGTGATCCAGGCCGCTGCAATTCCGCCCGCACTGGAGGGTCGTGACGTTCTGGGTTCGGCACCTACAGGGACCGGGAAAACCGCCGCATATCTGTTACCGGCGTTGCAGCACCTGCTTGATTTTCCGCGCAAGAAATCCGGGCCACCCCGCATCCTGATTGTGACTCCAACCCGTGAACTGGCGATGCAGGTCGCCGACCATGCGCGTGAGCTGGCGAAACATACCCATCTGGATATCGCCACCATTACCGGCGGCGTGGCTTACATGAACCATGCCGAAGTGTTCAGCGAAAATCAGGACATCGTGGTCGCGACCACCGGCCGTCTGCTGCAGTACATCAAAGAAGAGAACTTTGACTGCCGCGCCGTAGAAACCCTGGTGCTGGATGAAGCGGACCGTATGCTCGATATGGGCTTTGCCCAGGATATCGAAACCATCGCGGCTGAAACGCGCTGGCGCAAGCAAACTCTGCTGTTTTCCGCCACGCTGGAAGGCGACAACATCCGTGACTTCGCCGAGCGTCTGCTGAACGATCCGGTTGAGCTGGAAGCAGATCCTAGCCGTCGTGAGCGCAAAAAGATCCAGCAGTGGTACTACCGCGCTGATGATCTGCAGCATAAGACCAAATTACTGATTCATCTGTTGAAGCAGCCGGATGTGACACGCAGCATCGTTTTCGTGCGTAAGCGTGAACGTCTGCATGAGCTGGTGAGCTGGTTGCACGAAGCGGGGATTCGTAGCAGCTATCTTGAAGGCGAAATGGTGCAGGCGAAACGTAACGAAGCGATTAAACGTCTGAGTGAAGGTCGCGTTAACGTGCTGGTTGCGACGGATATCGCCGCGCGCGGCATCGATGTTGAGGATGTCAGTCACGTCTTTAATTATGATATGACGCGCACTGCTGATACCTATCTGCACCGCATCGGTCGTACCGGTCGTGCAGGTCGTAAAGGCATCGCCATCTCACTGGTTGAAGCGCACGATTTCGTCCTGTTGGGCAAAATCACCCGCTATGTGAACGAGCCGATCAAAGCCCGTGTGATTGATGAGCTGCGTCCTGAGACGCGAGCGCCAAGTGCCAAAACTACGGGGAAACCGTCGAAAAAAGTACTGGCGAAGCGTGCAGAGCAGAAAGCCAGTGAAACAGAAAAACCGCGTGTAAAAAAACGCCATCGTGACGCCAAAAATGTCGGCAAACGCCGTAAGGCAAGCGGCAGTACGCCAGCTAACGAGAATGCGGAATAAATCATCGCAGGGTTAAAAAAATCGCCTCACAGGAGGCGATTTTTTTTATCTGATAATCAGTAACAACCCTTTCACAATACTTTTACTACGAGAATGCTTTCTTTTTGAAAACAGACTATCGAAGCCGGGCTATTAACTTTTTATCTCTTTCATACCATTGATAAAATTGCTGTGTGCGCTTTGCACTTATTTTCATCACCTGTTAATTCAGGCTGATTAAAGACTTTCAGTAAAGGTACGGGTAATCACGTCACGCTGCTGTTCAGGCGTCAGTGAGTTAAAACGCACGGCATAGCCTGAAACGCGAATGGTCAGCTGCGGGTAGTTTTCTGGATGTTTAACCGCATCTTCCAGCGTTTCGCGACGCAGAACGTTGACGTTCAGATGCTGTCCGCCTTCAACACGCACCTGCGGTTTGATTTCAACCGGTACTTCACGGTAAGCGAACTCACCCAGTTCGCTGATAGCGACAACCTGATCTTCTTCGTAGCCCGCTTTTGCACACAGGCAACGCGCTTCGGCTTTCTCTTCGTCCAGCAGCCAGAAGGAGTTCAGTAGTTGTGAATTGTTTGATTGCGTGATCTGGATACCAGTGATCATGATTGCGTCTCCCGGATAATGCGTGAATAAATCAAATTTGAGGCCCCCGGTATAGCACTCTTCATTTTGGTCAGCCTTGACCTGTGTCAATATTAATCAGGCGTTATGGCGGCTTTTCCGCTAAGCCCTTGATCTCAAAAACCCTGCCAGTTCAACTTAATTTGTATTATTCAAATTATTTTGCCTTCAGGTCGGGGGCTGGAACCGCTAAGCTTACGGTACTAACGCTAAGGGAGTTAAACATGGCTGAAAAGCTGACCTGGCACGACGTGCTGGCTGAAGAGAAAGAGAAACCCTATTTTATTGAGACGCTGAAGCAGGTCGCCGATCGACGCACCGCCGGTGTTACGGTCTATCCGCCACAGAAAGATGTGTTCAACGCTTTTCGCCTGACGGAGCTGGGTGACGTCAACGTCGTCATCCTGGGTCAGGATCCTTATCACGGGCCGAATCAGGCGCATGGACTTGCCTTCTCGGTACTGCCCGGCGTTCAGGTGCCACCTTCATTGCAGAATATCTACAAAGAGCTGGTGCAGGATATTCCCGGCTTTCAGAAGCCTGACCACGGCTTTCTTGAGAGCTGGGCGAAACAGGGTGTAATGTTGCTGAACACGGTGTTGACGGTTGAAGCGGGCAAAGCCCATTCTCATGCGCGATTCGGCTGGGAGACTTTTACCGATAACGTGATTGCGGCGATTAACCAGCACTGTGAAGGGGTGATTTTTCTGCTGTGGGGCTCACACGCGCAGAAGAAAGGCAGCATTATTGATCGGAAGCGCCATCATGTGTTGCAGGCACCGCATCCTTCACCGCTCTCCGCGCACCGTGGCTTTTTCGGCAGCAAACACTTTTCGACGACCAATGAATTGCTGAACGCGGCCGGCAAAAAGCCGGTGGACTGGACCCCGGTGCTACCGGCATAACGCCAGAAAGCACACGGCCGCGTCAGTGCGCGGCCGTGTAACGGGATTCAGGCGTTGAATCAGCTTTTCGCTTTTGAAACCGCAACCATCGCCGGGCGCAGCAGGCGACCATTCAGTGTATAGCCACGCTGCATCACCAGCATGACATGGTTAGGTTCAAACTCTTCAGACTCCATCATCGACATCGCCTGATGCACTTCCGGGTTAAATGGCACGCCGGTTTCGCCGACCACTTCAACACCGAATTTACGCACGGCACCCAGCAGTCCTTTCAGGGTCAGTTCAATCCCTTCAATCATGGATGCCAGCTGTGGGTCTTCTTTGTTCGCCACTTCCAGCGCACGTTCCAGGCTATCGATCACCGGCAGCAATTCGTTGGCAAACTTCTCCAGCGCAAATTTATGCGCCTTCTCAACGTCCATCTCTGCACGACGACGAATGTTCTCAATTTCTGCCTGCGCACGCAGCTGGGCATCACGCACACCAGTCTGCGACTGCGCTAATTCAGCTTCGAGCTGAGCGATACGCTCATCACGCGGATCCACCTCTGCCGCTGTCTCCGCTTCCTGAGGTTGCTGCTGATCCTGCTGAATTTCGTCTGAGACTTGCTCGTTTGGGGTGTTCTGTTCTTTACTACTCATGAATTTCTCCGCGTTTTGCACATTCATTTCGCTGGTTGGCTTATTATGGGGATTGGTATGACGGATTCAAGGGAACCTATCACATTGCCTTACCGTTTTGGCTTATAAGGAACACCGACCAGATGAACAAACACTTTAACTGCATTGGCATTGTGGGTCATCCGCGCCATCCCACCGCGTTAACCACGCATGAGATGCTCTGGCGCTGGCTGACAGCCAAAGGTTATCAAGTGATCGTTGAGAAGCAAATTGCACAGGAGCTGTCGCTTCACGATGTGCAGACAGGTACGCTGGCGGAGATTGGCCAGCAGGCTGATTTAGCGGTCGTGGTGGGCGGTGACGGCAATATGCTGGGCGCAGCGCGAGTGCTGGCGCGTTACGACATCAAAGTGATTGGCATCAACCGTGGTAATCTCGGTTTTCTCACTGACCTGGACCCGGACAACGCGCAGCAACAACTGGATGAGGTGCTGCAGGGCAACTACTTCGTCGAAAGCCGCTTTCTGCTGGAAGCGCAGGTGTGCAAATCTGACTGTTCGCCGCGTATTGGCTCCGCCATCAACGAAGTAGTGCTGCATCCCGGCAAAGTCGCGCACATGATCGAATTTGAAGTCTACATCGATGAAGTGTTCGCCTTTTCCCAGCGATCAGACGGTCTGATTATCTCGACGCCCACCGGCTCTACCGCCTATTCACTCTCTGCGGGCGGACCGATTCTGACGCCGTCACTCGAAGCGATCGTGCTGGTGCCGATGTTCCCGCATACGCTATCGGCGCGGCCACTGGTGATCAACAGCAGCAGTACCATCCGTCTGCGCTTTTCTTCACGTCGCAGCGACCTGGAAATCAGCTGTGACAGCCAGATTGCGCTGCCCATCCAGGAAGGCGAGGATGTACTGATTAGACGCAGTTCCGGTCACCTCGATTTAATCCATCCTAAAAACTACAGCTATTTCAACACGCTGAGTTCAAAACTGGGCTGGTCAAAAAAATTGTTCTGAAAACCCGCCTCTCCCCTTTACTGGATAAAAAACCAGTTTATACTGTATGAAAAACCATATGTGTTTATTCATACAGGTGAACCTATGCTGGCCCAACTGACCATCAGTAATTTCGCTATCGTTCGTGAGCTCGACATTGATTTCCAACGCGGCATGACAGCAATCACTGGTGAGACCGGTGCCGGCAAGTCTATCGCAATTGATGCGCTGGGATTATGTCTGGGCGGTCGTGCTGATGCTGACATGGTGCGTCAGGGTGCCAGCCGGGCTGACCTCTGCGCCCGCTTCCAGCTGAAGTCCTCCCCTTCTGCCCAGCGCTGGCTGATGGATAATCATCTGGATGAGGGCAACGAATGTTTGCTGCGCCGGGTAATCAGCGCTGACGGACGTTCGCGCGGCTTTATCAATGGCACAGCGGTGCCGCTCTCTCAACTGCGCGATCTCGGCCAGTTGCTGATTCAGATCCACGGTCAGCATGCCCATCAGCTTCTGCTCAAACCCGACCACCAGAAACATCTGCTGGATGCCTATGCCGGTCATGACGATCTGTTGCAGCAAATGCGTACCAGCTATCAGACCTGGCATCAGAGCTGCCGCACCGTGGCGCTGCATCAGCAGCAGGCGCAGGAGCGTGAATCACGTCGCGAGCTGTTGCAGTATCAGCTGAAAGAGCTGAACGACTTCGCGCCACAACAGGGTGAATATGAGCAGATCGACGAAGAGTACAAGCGTCTGGCCAATAGCGGACAGCTGTTGTCGACCAGTCAGCAGGCGCTGCAACTGTTAGCCGACAGCGATGATACGAATCTCAACAGCCTGCTTTACAGCGCGCGTGAGATGATTTCAGAACTGACTTCTCTGGATGATAAGCTGAACGGCGTTCATAACCTGCTGGAAGAAGCGGCGATTCAGCTGACCGAAGCCAGCGACGAGCTGCGCCACTACTGCGACAGCCTGGATCTGGACCCTAACCGACTGTATGAGCTGGAACAGCGTATTTCACGCCAGATTGCTCTGGCGCGTAAGCATCACGTCACGCCAGAAGCACTGCCTGAACTGCATCAGCAACTGCTGGCGGAAGCAGAGCTGCTGTCACAGCATGAGAGCGATCAGGAAAGCCTGCAGTCACTGGTGGGTGAACACTATCAGGCCGCGCTGCACAGCGCAGAGCAGTTGCATGAGCAGCGCAGCCAGTACGCCGATGAGCTGCAGCAGCTGATTACCCAGAGTATGCATCTGCTTTCTATGCCGCATGGCCAGTTTAAAATCGCGCTGACCTTTAATCCGGATCATCTGACAGCAGACGGCGCGAGCCGCGTCGATTTCCAGGTCACCACTAACCCAGGCCAGCCACTGCAGCCACTCGGTAAAGTGGCTTCCGGTGGTGAACTGTCACGTATCGCGCTGGCGATTCAGGTGATTACCGCGAAGAAAATGGAAACACCGGCGATGATTTTCGATGAAGTGGATGTCGGAATCAGCGGCCCGACCGCCGCCGTCGTCGGTAAACTGCTGCGTCAGCTGGGTGAATCGACCCAGGTAATGTGCGTAACTCACCTGCCGCAGGTTGCCGGTTGCGGTCATCAGCATTTCTATGTCAGCAAAGAGACTGATGGCGCGATGACTGAAACCCATATGCAGCCGCTGGACAAGCGGGCGCGTCTGCAGGAACTGGCGCGACTGCTGGGCGGCAGCGAGGTCACCCGCAATACTCTGGCCAACGCAAAAGAACTTTTAGCCGCATAGCAGCGCACTTTTTTAACTCACCGTGGTCATAAGCTTGCTCTGTAGAGGTTTCCAACGGCGAAAAGGTTTATTATCATCGGCACTTATGTCGCCAGAGTAATAAAGCCTGCCGCAGGCAGAGTTCAGATTTTGATGGCAAGAAAGCCGCCTGTAAAAGGCGTTTGGCCCCGGAAAAGGAATGTATAGATGCGCTGTAAAACGCTGACTGCCGCGGCAGTGGTAATGTTGATGATGACCGCCGGATGTTCCACCTTAGAGCGCGTGGTCTATCGTCCTGATATCAACCAGGGTAACTATCTGGTTGCCAACGATGTGGCCAAGATCCATACCGGTATGACACAGCAGCAGGTGGCTTACACGCTCGGTACGCCGATGATGAAAGATCCGTTTGGCAGCAACGTCTGGTATTACGTTTTCCGTCAGGAGCCAGGTCATGAAAGCGTGAAACAGCAGACGCTGACGCTAAACTTCGATGGTAAAGGTGTGCTGACTAACATCGACAACAAACAGAATCTGTCACCGAACAACGACTGACTGAACGAGAGAACGTTTGAAAGTCAGACAGCAAAAAAGGCGCACTGAGCGCCTTTTTTATGCCTGTTATCCGCTGAGTATGGCGGGATACGGCTTATTTTTTGCTTTCTGCCGCTCGCTCTGCGCGCTGCCTGCGTAACTCTTTAGGATCGGCAATCAGCGGACGATAAACTTCGATACGATCGCCCTCATTCACCACATCATCCAGTTTCACAGGCCGACTATAGATACCGACCTTATTGCTGGCGAGATCAATCTCCCGACGCAATTCAAGCAAACCTGATTTCAGGATGGCATGCTCTACCGTGCTGCCCTGCTCCACTTTCACGTAAAGCTGATACTGCTTTTCAGGCAAGGCATAGACCACCTCGACGGAGATGTCAGGCACGGTAAACCTCTTTGGCGCGCTGGGTGAAAGCCTGCACCATGCTGTTGGCCAGCTCTTTGAAGATACGTCCAAAGGCCATCTCTACCAGCATATTGGTGAACTCGAACTCCAGGCTCAACTCAACCTTGCAGGCGTCATCACCCAGCGAGACAAACGTCCAGCCACCGGTCAGTTTACGGAATGGCCCATCAACCAGTTGCATATGGATGCTCTGGTTATCCGTGAGAGTATTGCGGGTGGTAAATGTCTTACTGATGCCCGCTTTCGACACATCCACGGACGCCGTCATCTGATTATCAGACGCATCCAGCACACGGCTTCCGGTGCAACCCGGCAGGAATTGCGGATAAGCATCTACATCATTTACAAGTTTGTACATCTGCCCGGCACTAAACGGGACCAGCGCCGAACGACTAATCTGAGCCATAATGGTTCCTGTTCATCACAAAACCGCTGAATAATAGCATTTTCAGCGATTAAACAAAAATGTCCCCTGGTGAGGGTGTGCTAGAATATCCCGTTTCCTGCCGCCCCGCTGGACTGGGGATGCGATAACCGACTAAGTGATGTAAAATACGCCGCACTATGACAAAGAAAAAAGCACACAAACCCGGTTCTGCCACTGTTGCCATGAACAAACGCGCCCGCCACGAGTACTTCATTGAAGAGGAGTATGAAGCGGGATTGTCGTTACAAGGATGGGAAGTTAAATCACTTCGTGCCGGTAAAGCCAACATCAGCGACAGCTATATTCTGCTGCGCGATGGCGAAGCCTTTCTGTTCGGTTCAACCTTTCAACCCTTAGCCGTTGCCTCCAGCCATGTGGTCTGTGATCCGACACGCAGTCGTAAGCTACTGTTGAAGCAACGTGAACTCGACTCCCTGTATGGCCGCGTGAACCGCGAAGGTTACACCATCGTGGCACTGTCGTTGTACTGGAAGAATGCCTGGTGCAAACTGAAGATTGGTGTTGCACGCGGTAAGAAAGAGCATGACAAGCGCGACGACATCAAAGACCGCGAATGGCAGTTAGACAAAGCACGTATCATGAAGAATTCAAAGCGTTAAGCACTGGATTTTAATTTGTTTTGTTGCTAGTATTTGAAGTTCTGGGGCTGATTCTGGACTCGACGGGATTGTGAAGCCTTAGGAGCATGCCGAGGGGCGGTTTGCCTCGTAAAAAGCCGCAAAAAAATAGTCGCAAACGACGAAAACTACGCACTAGCAGCTTAATAACCTGCTTAGAGCCTTCTCTCCCTAGCTTCCGCTCTTAAGACGGGGATCAAGAGAAGTCAAACCCAAAAGAGATCGCGTGGATGCCTTGCCTGGGGTTGAAGCGTTAAATCCAATCAGGCTAGTCTGTTAGTGGCGTGTCTGTTCGCAGCTAACCGGCGAATGTAAAAACTGACTAAGCATGTAGTGCCGACGGTGTAGTAATTTCGGACGCGGGTTCAACTCCCGCCAGCTCCACCAAAATTCTTCAAAGATGGTTCCAGTGCCATCCGCAGAAGTCCTGAAAGCCCGCACGGCACAAGCCCTGCGGGCTTTTTTGTGTCTGTAATCTTCCGAGACGATCCGCCTGAATCCAGAGATAATTGGTACACGAATTGGTACACGCTATAATGTGGGCTAAAAACGTGTACCAATTATGGACGGAAACCAGTCATGGCGCGGATGACACGCCCCCTCACCAATAACGAAATCCTCAAAGCTAAGCCTCAAGAGAAAGACTTCACGCTGCATGATGGCGATGGGCTTTTTCTGCTCATCAAAACGTCTGGTAAGAAGCTGTGGCGTTTTCGCTACCAGCGGCCAGAAAGCAGCAGTCGTACAAATCTCAGCCTGGGTTCTTACCCTGCCCTTACGCTCGCTGTCGCACGCCAAATGCGTGACCAGTATCTGACGCTGCTTGCACAAGGTGTCGACCCGCAAAAACAGCAAGAGGAAGTATCAGAGCAACGGCAAATTGAGCTGGATAGCATTTTTTCAGTTGTTGCCGGAAGGTGGTTCCTGATTAAAAGCAAAAGCGTCACTGAGGATTACGCGAAGGATATTTGGCGATCGCTGGAAAAGGATGTATTGCCCGCTATTGGTGAAATTCCTGTCCAACTACTTAAAGCCAGAACGATCGTTGAAGCGCTTGAGCCGATCAAAGCTCGTGGGGCGCTTGAGACAGTTCGCCGATTAGTGCAGCGCATTAACGAGATTATGATTTTTGCAGTCAACACAGGGTTGATTGATGCGAATCCTGCTTCGGGCGTTGGTATGGCTTTTGAAAAACCCAAAAAGCAAAACATGCCAACACTTCCACCGGAAGAATTGCCTATGCTGATGCGTTCTCTAGTCATGTCGAACCTATCTGTTCCGACCCGCTGTCTTATTGAGTGGCAGCTCCTGACCCTTGTGCGCCCTTCTGAGGCCTCTGGCGCTCGATGGGTAGAGATCGATCTCCATGCGAAACTCTGGACTATTCCAGCCGAACGGATGAAAGCTAAGCGGGAACACATTGTTCCTTTATCACCTCAAGCATTAGAGATTCTGGATGTAATGAAGCCAATTAGCGCTCATAGGGAACATGTTTTCCCTAGTAGGAATGATCCAAAAAAATCAATGAATAGCCAAACTGCAAACGCCGCTTTAAAACGCATCGGCTATGATGGTAAGTTAGTTGCTCATGGACTACGCTCAATCGCAAGTACTGCACTCAACGAGCAGGGATTCAATGCTGATATTATTGAGGCGGCTTTAGCTCATTCAGATAAAAATGAAGTACGCCGTGCTTACAATAGGTCTACATACTTAGCTGCGCGTTATGATTTAATGAACTGGTGGGGGTTATTCGTAAAGAAATCATTTTCGCATTAGTTCACCTTAGAAATTTAAAAGGATCGTAATTATGGATTTTATTTCAGAGCTGGATGAAATAATTATTCTCGGCACGCAAGGTAATATTGAATTTTCTATTCTAGACATGAATAATGAAGATTTCTATGAGTTTACTGAAACTATATATCTTGTTACTAGGCATTATTTTAATATAAACCCACATAAAAATGAAAACTTTTCATTTATAGCAAACGCATCATTGAGCGGCGGCCGTCATCCATGTTCCGCCGCAGAATGCCGAATCAATAAAATATTACAAGTAGCATCATTCTCTGCACTCTATAGCGATGAAGTTTATATTCAAAATCCATTTGAAAAAGTTACTATAGACGGAGTTGAGAACGTTAACAGCATGTCAAGACAAGATGTTATTGCTGGCATATATAACTATTTCTATCTAAAACCATTAATTAAAAGAGGCATAATAAAATACGCACTTAATAAAGTCGCCTTATGCCACGAACACGGACTATCATTAGCCGGCCCACTTTCTGAAGAATTAATTAAAAAAGAAAAAGATTTATACGAATTACTTTATGAAGAATTAATTCATAAATGCACGGTTAGTTTTGATATTACTGCCGACGGCACTCCTTTTTTGGAGATAAAAGGGCCAGATAGTTTTGTCGAGCACGGAGTTATGTATTTTCATCTCATGGAGCCTGTTGGTGATTATATTAAATCACTCTTCAACAAGTCTTTACCCTATAGATTTTCAATGAAAGAAGTAGTTCAAGAACAGATCCTTGCTTTAATCATATCACCAATAATTGAAGACTTATCAGAACAAGAGTGGCATACAAAATTTTATGGCACATCATATTTATGTGACAACCAGCAGCAAATTATGGTGGCAACAAATACTAACCCTACCATATATAAAGTGAACTCAAAAAGCTTCAACTCTTCCATTGAACACTACCTACCAACAATACAAAGTAAAAACTTAGAAAGCATACTGAAAATCAGGGAGAAAGAAGAAGAGTCATTCAAGGTTTACAGAGACAAAGTTAACAATCTAATTAGAAAGAGTAAATATTGGGAACAAAGAGAGATTGCTGAAATATTTAGAGACCAAATTCTCCCTGAGATCAACACCATTGAAAAAAAAGTAAGTGACTGGAAGAAAAAAACTAAGGCTGGGATAAGAGATAAAATTATTATTGGTTCTGGTGCTGTTTCATTCGGTTTATATGCAGGAATTTTACCAAATGATCTTAGCCACTTACTAGCAGCCATAGGAGGTGGAGCAGCAGTTATTAGCACTGCTGTTGACTATACTAAAACCATAAGAGGGAAAAGTGAGGCTAGATCAAATGATTTTTACTTCCTTTGGCAAATGAAAAATAAATGATGCACTTCGCGCGCAATGCTATCCCCGCCACGCCTGCCCGCTTTATGCATCGCTTTTCATGCAGATGCATGGTTCGTTCAGAGCCGCGCCATGCATGGCCTGAACGGTGAAGAGCGATGCATAATTTTTCATGCAGATCCATGCACGCTATGCATGCATCACTCTTTACAAAGCGGCTGGCCAGAAAAAGGGCTTCAGAAAGACAAACCACAGACACAAAAAAACCGCTGGTCGAGCAGCGGCTGTACGGGATTAATGAACCTGGCGTAATGCAGAACCATAACGGCCCAGCGTCTGCCGTTCTCTTGCTGGTTCAGGTGATGGTCCCGATATTTTTTCCGGCTGTGGCGGTGCGGTGATCACCTTTGTGATGCTCTCATTCGTCTTGAAAGTACAGGAGCAGTCGAGGTTAGTGCACTGGTGATAACGCTCTTTTACCTGCTCTGACATATAGCGACTCGATTTGGTATGTGCCGCGCTTTTGCAGTAAGGACAGTGCATCATTTCTGGCTTCCCTCCTGAAGTTTTGCACGCTGCGCCCGGATTGATTCAGTCAGCTTCTGGCGGCGCATAGGATGGCGGTAAAGCTCCATATCAATACCGGTAAGCGGCGGGCGATACAGACCAATATTCTCCAGCAGCGGAGCCTCATTTAGTTTGCTGTCAGGCAGAGCAGCCGCCGCCCGCGTCAGCGCTTCGCCGACCAGATAAGCCACGTCTTTAATACTATCCCTGTCGTCTCCGGCAAACGTCGGGGAAAGCTCTTCACGACGGAGACGCAGCTTAATGGCCCACAGCAGCGACGGACTTACGTTACGCAGGGCTGACTGCCAGTGCGCATCCGAAAATCCGGTAAAAGCCTCCCGGTGCGATTCAACATACTCTTTACCACTGCCGCAGCATTTCAGCATCGCCTCCTGCTTATCCAGCGCCAGCTCTTTCAGCAGCCCGCCAAACTCATCGGCCAGTTCCCGACTGGCGATGCGCTGGGAATGTTCGGCGCGCAGATCGTCAGTGAGATTGCCTCGCAGTTTGCGAAAGCTCGTGCGCCAGTTGCTCTCGGCTTCTCTCCCTGCTTCGATGGCTGCCTGCTGCTCTTTTTCACAGCGGACGATATCGGCGCAGATGCCGTTATAGGCTTTCATCCTTTCGGTATGTTCAGCGCGGGCTTTCTCGAAGCGTTCCAGTGATGCAGGTTTCTGTTCAGGCATAGTCATGGTTGTCTCTCATCGTCTCTAAAGGATGAGGCCATTCTGTCGTGTACCACAGGACAGCGCATTTCATTGCTTTCCGCCTGTCGATGAACAAACAAGGGCATAACCTGTATGGCATAGCCCTTTAACTAATTATATTTCATATATAACTGTTCACTGGTATTCACTGAGATAAAAAAGATAATAAATACAGTAGTTAAGGCAGTGAAGACTTTAAAAATAAGTATTCACGGAGTATTCACCAGTGTTCACATTCTCTCAGTAATAAGTTTTTTTTTGGCGAGCGTTATTCAACGTTATTTCCTTTTAATGATGCAATTTTGATAGTTGTGCACCTCTTTAACTTTTACTGACTGCACTTCACTGCATCACACTGCACCAAATTAAACAAACTGCTTATTTTTCAGGCTAACTTAAGTGGTCACAAGCCAAAATAGGGTTGTTTACACAGCAAAAAATATTCTCAAAATAGGGGGTTACCTGAAGACACTACCGGAACCGGACAGCGCCGGCCGGACTCATAATGAGGTAACACCATGCACGCAGCTTCATCCGTACCACCCCCTGCCATTCCCGTAATCCGCGATGCCGTTTACCCGCGCGACCGCTTTATGCGCCTGCCTGAAGTCATCAGTACCTGCGGTCTGTCACGTTCGACCATTTACGATTTAATCAGCCGGAGGCAGTTCCCCTCTCAGATTTCCCTCGGCGGTAAAAACGTCGCCTGGCTGGCGTCAGAGATTGACGGCTGGATGCAGGCCCGCATTGCACAGCGTGCCGGAGGTGCAGCGTGATTTCGCTGAATTTGGGCACGAAAACCTATCCGCTCACCCGCAAAGAAGCCGCCTTTATCGCTGAAAGCCTGACGGCAGCCGTTAGCGGCAAACCAGCAACCGCACTGCCCTTTACCAGAGGAATGCACGGCCACATCTCCGTTATGAGTAAAAAAGCGAAGCCTGTCATGCATCGGGCTAAGAAACAGAGCAGGATATTCCGATCAAATCCGCCGCAATCCGATCACGTCCTGACCGGTTGTTGAGGAAAACGCCCCGATGTGTGAAAAAAGGCTTTTCTCTGGCGAGCGGCCGTTATACAGTTTTTGTGCTGCCGCAAAATCGGCAGCCGGGCGTAGGAACCCGTGTTACTCAATGGCGACACCAGACGCGCCATGCGTCTTTTTTTGTGTCTATGCCTCAGTGCACCCATTATCCGGGCAACGGTTCTTTCGCCGTTGCGCCGTCTGCGTAATGGTGGCCCGGGCGGGGCAGCCTTCGGGCTGGCCGGTATCCATTGAGGCCGGTATTCCTACCCCCGTCCGGGCTACCACCCATGAGCGTAGGAACTCCGGTGGTAGCAGTAACCGCTACTCGATGGAGATTGTCCTTATGACAACGGTCCTTACTGCCGCTCACTCTCAATTAACCTTTATTTTTGCCGCCGCGCGCCGCACTGATGCCGCCGCCCGTCCCTGCATGCTGCGTACTGTAGCTGGCGATAAGCGCAGCGCCCGCGCCAGCCTCGTCCGCGATTACGTGCTGTCATTTGCCGGTCGCCTGCCGGTTAAAGTGGTGGCGGCATGAACACCCTTTCTCAGCACCTGAATAACCATGACACCTACCCCATTCCCCACGCTGACTATCTGCGTTTGCTGCACGCGCACACGGTCGGCGTGACCGTGCTCGATATGTTCGACTCGGTGAACTGCCTGAGTGCGCGCGGATGCGTGCCGGACGGCGCGGCGCTGGCCTCGGTCGTCGCCCTGCTCACCGACCAGCTCGGTAAAGTCGTTGAAACCTGTGAATCCCGCATGTTAGCCACGGAGGCTCGCCATGATGACCGTTAATCACTCCTGCCTCCCCGTTGAGGTACGCACCGCCGTTTACCGTCGCGCACTGGCGCAGGGCTACCTGAACACCTGCAAAAGCCTCGGCATCACCGTGTCAGCGACGCTCGATGAGCTTCAGATGACCATTGCCCTTGAGCTGGAAGGCTTCTATGTGCGACGTCACGGCCCCGATACAGGCATGGAGATGGCCTGCACGATGCTGGGCGATATGGTCGAGCCTGATTTGCTAACCGCGCCGCCGCGCCTGACGCAGCTAGGTGTCACCATGATGGATGAACTTTTCCGTACCCAGCTTGCGGCCGCCAGCCGCATCACGCTGCACTGAGGGAGAACATACAGATGAAACATATCGTCTCTGACACCGTAAAGGCGGCCACCGGATTCTGGCCACAGCTTCTGCCTGCCCTCGGTATCAGCGTGCTCGACGGAGGGAGGCACGGAGCCTGCCCGGTGTGCGGCGGCAAAGACCGCTTCCGTTTTGACAATCAGGACGGGCGCGGAACGTGGCTCTGTAACCAGTGCGGGGCCGGTGACGGCCTTAACCTGGTGGAAAAGGCGCTCAGTATCAGTGCTAAAGAGGCCGCCATGAAGGTGGCCGGAATGCTCGGCACGCTGCCGGAGTCAGCCCCGGTTATGCATGATGAAGCCGCAGACAAAAGTCGCGCGCAGGCAGACGCGGCCGCACGGGCGCACGGGCGCAGGCACTTATCGCCGCCGCCATCAGCCGCACGGACAACGCCTACCTTTCATCGAAAGGGCTGCACGGTACGCAGGCGCTCACACTTGCTGATGCGCTGCGCTGTGGTGGCACCAGCTTTGCCACCGGGGATGTGCTCATCCCGCTGACCGGTGAAGACGGCACGGCCGTTAACGTGCAGCTCATCAGCGCCGCAGGCGACAAGCGCACCCTGCCCGGCGGGCAGGTAAAAGGCACATACTGGCAGGCAGGCGAGCCGGATGGCAAAACACTGTGGCTAACCGAGGGATACGCTACCGGCCTGACCGTGCACCGGCTGACCGGCCAGGCGGTTTACGTGGCGCTGAGCGCCAATAACCTGCCCTCACTGGCAAAGCAGCTGCGTGAGTCACACCCTGATGCGATGATGCTGATTGCCGCCGACCGCGACGACAACGGCACCGGCCAGTTAAAGGCAGAGGAAGCAGCGAAAGCCTGTGGCGGTAAAGCCGCCCTGCCGCCGGTTGCGGGTGACTGGAACGATGTTTGGCAGGCGCAGGGTGATATCGCCACGCAGGCGCAGCTCACCGACTTCACGCAGCCGCAGCCGCTCAGCCCGTTTGAATCCGTCAGCGAGGCCGACCTGAAGGCCATGAGCGCCAGCCAGAAAGCCGAGTTGCTGGTCGCCCATTACGGAGAGGCGCTGGCCGTACCGTCGGTCGGGGAGGAAATCTGTCGCTATGAGAACGGCGCATGGCAGGTGATGGAGGCGAAGACGCTGCGCCGGGAAATCGCCGCGCTGTTTCAGAAAGTGCGCGCCCCGTTCTCCGCTGCCGGTATCGGCAGCGTGCTGGACACGCTCAAGCTGATGGTGCCGCAAATGGGCGAACCGTCCCGCCGCCTGATTGGCTTCCGTAACGGCGTGTTTGATACCGCTACCGGCACGTTCAGCCCGCACCGCCGCGAGCACTGGCTGCGCACCGTCAACAGCGTGGACTACACCGCCCCGCGTCCGGGTGAAAACCTCGCAGACCACGCCCCGGCTTTCTGGCGCTGGTTAACGCGGGCTGCCGAACATAATCACGACAAGCAGGAGCGCATTCTCGCGGCGTTATTTATGGTGCTGGCAAACCGCTACGACTGGCAGATGTTTCTTGAGGTCACCGGCCCAGGCGGCAGCGGTAAAAGCGTTATGGCCTCGATTGCCACTCTGCTGGCCGGAAAAGACAATACCACGTCAGCCTCCATCGACACGCTGGAATCCTCACGCGAGCGCGCCAGCGTGGTGGGTTTCTCGCTCATTATTCTGCCTGACCAGGAGAAATGGAGCGGCGATGGCGCGGGTATCAAGGCGATCACTGGCGGCGATGCGGTGGCAATCGACCCGAAATACCGTGACGCCTATTCAACGCACATCCCGGCGGTCATTCTGGCGGTGAACAACAATCCGATGCGCTTCAGCGACCGCAGCGGCGGCGTGTCACGCCGCCGGGTTATCCTGACGTTCCCCGAAGTGATACCGGCAAAAGAGCGCGATCCGCAGCTACTGGACAAAATCAGTACCGAGCTGGCCGTGATTGTCCGTCATCTGATGCAGCGATTCACGTCACCCGATGAAGCGCGCGAGCTGTTGCAGGCACAGCAGTCATCTGGCGAAGCGCTGGAAGTTAAACGCCAGGCTGATCCGCTGGTCGATTTCTGTGGCTATCTGATGCCGCTGAGCACGCCGAACGGGATGTTCATCGGCAATGCCAATATTCGCCCGATAAACCCAAAGCGCTATCTCTATCATGCGTATCTGTCGTTTATGGAATCGCGCGGCCATCAGCATCCGCTGAGCCTGACCGCATTTGGCCAGGCGGTGCCGCAGACGCTGAAAGAGTATGAGCGAATCCTTTTAAAACGCAGGACAAATAACGGCGTCCAGACCAATCTCACGCTGCATGAGGACAGTGAGGCTGATTGGCTTCCAGCATGCAGCGCCAAATGATCACAGTTCATAAAAAACCGGCTTATGCCGGTTTTTTTATAAATCATGCATGAAAAGGTAAGAGCATTCATTGTTGAAAAAGCGGGGTCATATCGATAAGCGGAGTTAAATTTTAGAAGCCAGAATCTCATTAATCGATGCTGAGTAATATTTAAGGCTAAGTTAACCGCTTAGAATTTTCCAAAGCATTATTAGCAATAATAATAACCTCCCGAACAAGTTCATCTAGGTTTTGCAATGAACAAACAATTATTTGCGAGAAATACTCATTAAAGGGCATGTGTGGCTGGCTTGATAAATTTCGCAATATCTCTTTTGGGAGTTTAAAGGGATATTCATCATTCTTTCTTCTAATTTCGTTAACTACTTCAATCTGATGGGATTTCTGAAGGTAACTAAATGCTGAGAACCTTTCTGCTCGATGAACGCCGAACCCAGGCGTATGTTGATATTCCATGATTAAATAAGGAACTTTTTCTGCTATATCTGCAACCTCTTGTGCCTCTCTAATACTATCCATAGAAAAATCATCATGAGTTACAAACAATTCAGATGTTGTTAATAATATTGGAACAAAAAAGAAAGGAATATTATCTTCGGGGTGAGAATTTAAGTGATGTGCTATTTGGCTGATCATCACATCAGGCAATGAATAAGCTAATTGAGATACCCCATGCTTTATTTCATTATCATATACATTGCCATTACTAGTATCAATTTCGACACCCTTCACAGCGTAAGCCATTCTTTCATCAAGTTCAATTGTAGCGTTAGGTGGTAAGTCTATTTGTGAGAATTCGTCAATCGCTCTTAAAGTATATCCCAATGTATGTGCGCTAAATTCAGGAGTGTTAGGGTCGTTCATAAAAAGCCACTTATTCTTCTCATGCCTTTGCTTACATTCAATTAGAAAACTCAATGAGTAAGTACATTCTTCATTCCAATAACTACCATTTAAATCTATTGAAAAATCCTTTGAAATTCCGGCGTCCTCTCTTGAATATGAAAACTCATTTTCCACTGCGACATCTAACGCAGCCAACTTTTTAGAGACTAAGTATTCAAGAGGAAAGCTGGATGATATCAACTTCTCTTTCCACTTTTTATTCTCATTCATAAAAACCTTACTATCCTTTATTGTTAAATAGAAAGTAATTTCATAACACTCATTAAGTCTAATCGTTATGAAAACATACAAAAAACAGAGTTGCAATCGCTTCAAAAAGAAGGCTTAGCTATTAAAAATGGATACTTGACTATACTTACTGCTTAAGTGCCATACTAATAATTGAGCAATACTTAATGAATTGTCAAACTTTAATAACAAGCCACCAACCCAACATGAATTAATTAAATCCACCCATATCAACTGGCTAGTACAAACCCTTTGATAGTCTTGTGTTTGATGATCACTCTTAGTGTATACTCATGAACACTTCATCTCAAATTCGCCCTACTAAGCTTATGAATTTATTAGGTAAAAATCATAAGTGAACAGCGTGAACACTTTATTCTAAAATCATTTAGGTTTGGATTTAGCACAACGCATTTGTCTTTATTGCCAAGCTATTGCGGGATGTGATTTCCAATAATTGGTACACGTTTAGGTACACCTCACAAAGTTGAATTAGATAAAATCCAAATTTTACATGGCGTTGCTAACTATATTCAGATTCCGCCAGCCCAAAATTCTTGGTTGATGGTTACCAGAACCATCATCGAAGTCCTGAGAGCCCGCAAGGTGAAAACCTTGCGGGCTTTTTTGTGTCCTCACTTCGAACATTTTAAACATCTGGTCCTCTTTTTCCGATAACGTCTTTCTAAGCATCACATTGAATATCAGAATGTACCGGATGGCCTTTCTGATTCGCTATCAACCGTCTCCCACGCACCATCCCGGCGCACTCATTTTTTGCACTCCATCAAATTTATTCTGCCTGTAATTCTATTACTAATTGAATTTAATGTTTTTTTTAAACTGGCACACATCCTGCTTCGTCGCTTTATGTACATCAGGGATTTGGCATCAGCAGATATTGATGTGAATCGTGCAATGCCAGAACTGTGTGTAAACAGAGCAGACTGATTTCAGCTGTGTAGCAGAGCGTAATGTGGAGACATAATAATGACCTCGATAAGCGAACCGGTGGTAATAGCGAAACACAGTAAGTGGGTGCAGCTTCTGCTTGGACTCATTTGCATGGCGGCTATTTCCAGCCCGCAGTACGTCTGGACGCTGTTGACCAAACCGATGATTGCCAGACTTGGCGTCGGGCTGGCGGAACTTCAGGTCACCTTTTCGCTGCTGATTATTCTGCAGACCTTTTTTTCACCCTTCCAGGGTCGGCTGGTTGAGCGTTTTGGTCCACGTCTGCTGATTTCTATCGGTACGCTGATGGCCGGCTTCAGCTGGGTAATCGCGGCCCGGGTCGACAGCCTGACTGCACTGTATCTGGTCTATGGCTGCCTGGGCGGACTGGGGACGGGTATTGTTTATATCGGCGTGGTGGGACTGGTGATGAAGTGGTTTCCACAGCAGCGCGGTTTTGCCGCCGGAACCGTGGCGGCGGGCTACGGCATGGGCGCAATTTTTACCACCTTCCCGATTTCCATTTCTCTGAATAGCTACGGGCTGGAACAGACGATGACGACATTTGGCCTCATCTTCGCTGCCGTAGGTCTTCTCGCCAGCCAGAACCTGAGGCTGCCTGAAAGCAGCGCGATGATGCCGGTCAGCAACACATCGTCGCCCGTGCGGGGCCAGCGCCAGTTTAAATCCAGGGAAATGCTGCGCCAGCCGCTGTTCTGGCTGATGTTCATGATGATGACCATGATGTCGACCTCCGGGCTGATGGTCACCTCGCAGATGGCGATTTTTGCCGAAGACTTCGGCATCAGTAAGGCAGTCGTTTTCGGAATGGCCGCCCTGCCCCTGGCGCTGACCATAGACCGTTTCACTAACGGTTTAACGCGCCCGCTGTTTGGTTTTATTTCCGACCGCTACGGCCGCGAAAATACCATGTTTATTGCCTTCGCACTGGAAGGTGTTGCGATGACGCTGTGGCTTGCCTGCCGCGAAGATCCCGTACTGTTCGTTCTGCTTTCAGGCGTCGTGTTCTTCGGCTGGGGTGAAATCTTCTCGCTGTTCCCCTCCACACTGACCGACACCTTTGGCAGTGAAAATGCCTCAACGAACTATGGCTGGCTCTATATGTCGCAGGGTATAGGTTCGATCTTTGGTGGCCCGCTGGCAGCCCTGATGTATCAACACACCCATAACTGGCACCTGGTATTTGGCTGCGCGATTACCTTCGACTTCATCACCGCCGGTCTGGCGTTGTGGGTGCTCAAGCCCTGGCGTGCGCGATTCATGCACGCGCAAAATAATCTTTCACACTGATTATCGGTAGCGAACAAAACGCTTAAACAGCCGGGACGTTAACCGTCCCGGCCACGGTTAACGCTAGAAACTATAATCCACAGCCGCAAAGTATCTGCGCCCATCTTCGTTATAGCTGTAGTCGTCGCGGTTGAGATCTTTATCTGTCAGGTTCAGAACCCCTGCCCGGATCTTCACCGCTTTGTTCACCTTATACGACCCGCCGGTATTCCAGACGGTATATCCACCCGGTGTAGCGCTGCCGTCGGTCACGGTGCGGCTCTTGCCTTTATAATTCGCGGAAAGATAGAAGCTCCAGTCCTCCAGCGGTTTCCAGTCGAGAGTCGCATTACTCGTATGGAACGGCAGTTCGGACAACGGTTTGTTGCCGCCGTTACTTCGGTCGCGGGCGTCGTTATAGGTGTAATTCAGTTTGAGGTTCAGCGTATCGGAGACCGGCAGACCGAGTTCAGTTTCCAGCCCGCGGATACGTGCTTTATTCACGTTGTAATACCGGAAGATCGGATTGCCACTGGCATCAAATCCGGCAAAGTTCTGATAGGTCTGTGCCAGATTGCGGTTAGCGGTGCGGATAACCGTAATCATGTCGTCGATGTCGTTCTGGAACACCGTCGCGCTGGCGGTCACATCTTCGAGCAGACCTTCCTGACCGGCATAATACAGGCCGAACTCCACGCTTTCGCTGGTTTCCGCTTTCAGATCCTTGCTGCCCACCACATTGCAACTGCCGCGACAGGAAGCACTTTGCCAGTCCGGGCTCAGCTGAAGCAGAGAAGGCGCTTTGAACGCGGATGCCCAGCCGCCTTTCATCGTGATCGTATCGGTGGCGTTGTAAACCAGATAAGCGCGCGGACTCCAGTTGACGCCGTAGTTTTGGTGGTCATCCATACGCACGCCGCCGGTCAGCGCCAGGTTTTCAAAGATGTGCCACTCATCTTCCAGGAACAGCGCGTACTGATTCGCCTGCGTGCTGCCGCCGTTTTTCATGTTTACCGCGTCTTCGAGTTTATCGTTGCGGTATTCGCCGCCGAACGTCAGGAACTGGGTGTAATCGCCTAACGGGATCACAACTTTGCCATCGAGAGCGTTATTTTTAGAGGTGATGGTTTGGGCGTTTTTATTTTCGATTTTTTCACCGTAGAACCGCAGTTCGGTGTTCGCCCCTCCCCAGCGGCCATTGTGGCCGAGCGAGTAGTTTTCGCGCTCAATACGGTTTTTATCCAGCGATTCGGAATCACGATCCTGACGATCCCTTCCGTATCCAAACGTGATGTCCTGATCTTTATCCGGGGTCAGGGAAAATTCGACGTTAGCGTTACGCGATGTGTAGCCTTCGATACGTGGCTGACCGGTGCTGCCGCTGGCAGAACTGGCCTGATCTTTCTCGCGCTTACCCAGCGCACCGTAAACTTTCACACCCAGTAAATCGTCAACCAGCGGACCACTGGCAAAGACATTACCGTTGCCACTATCGCCACGATCGCGGTGTTCCTGAACGGTGGTATCGGCGCTCAACGTGCCGTGCCATTGCGTGCCAACTTTACGGGTAATGATGTTAACCACGCCGCCCAGCGCATCGGAACCATATAAAGACGACATCGGCCCGCGCACCACTTCTATACGTTCGATCGATTCCGCCGGGATCCAGCTCAGATCGAAATCGTTATGGCGGAATACGGCGTTGCGGGAATTTACGCGTTTGCCGTCAACCAGGATCAGCGTATAGCCGCTGCCCAGTCCGCGGATGCTGACGCCCTGACGGTTGTCACTTTCATTGGTGATCTGTACGCCCGGAACGTCTTTCAGCACGTCTTTGAGGTTTTGTACCGGCTTCTTCTGCAGATCGTCGCGGGTTATTACGCTGATACTGGCTGGTGCATCTTTAAGATTCTGTTCAATCGAGGAGGCGGTGACCACCATCTGATCTTCATTCTCTTTCACTTCGCTGGCGTCTTCCGCCATCACCGGCATCGCGGCAGCAATCAGTTGTGCGAGCAGCCCGGCTTTAACGGCCGGTGTAAATTTAACCTTAACCATCTTTTCTCTCCGTGATGTTTAAAGCCCCGGCAGCCGGGGCAAAGTCCCTTTTACTCGGTCCAGTAAGTGCCGGTCGATTCGACGGCGAGGAACTGTTTATAGAGTTGCGTTTGCGTTTGCTGCGGATCGAGATCGGCAAACTTCTGCGGATAAAACGCTTTGGCAAAGAGCTGCACGGCCAGCACGTTATAGGGGGAGTTGTAATAGTTGTGCCAGATGCCAAAACTTCGGCCCTCTTCCACCGCTTTCAGCGTGCTGATGCCTTTACGCGCCAGCAGTGGCTTCAGGCTGGCGCTCGCCTGTTGCGGTGTGGTCTGCGCGCCCAGCACTAAACCGGCGGGTAGCGTATCGCCCGCTTTTGGCGGGTTGGCGCCACCGCTGACCAGGTACACATCCGGTTGCGCAGCGATAACTTTTTCCAGATTCACCTGGCCGAGCACGCCAGGGAGCAGCGGTCTGGCGATATTCACGCCACCCGCCAGATCGATAAAGTCACCCATGTTGCCGTTACCGGCTGAGCGGCAACATTCATCCGCCGTGGAGGCGCGCAGTTCGATAAAGACTTTCGGTTTATCCTGCTGAGGAATCTCTTTAGTTACGTCGGTGACACGCCTGATATTGTCCTGATAGAAGCGGATATAGTCCTGCGCCTGCTTCTCGCGGTTCAGGACTTTGCCCAGCAGTTCCATACTCGGCAGGGTATTTTTGAGCGGAGAAGTACGGAAATCGACAAACACCACCGGCACACCGGCGTTTTGCAGCTGTTTCACCAGCTCACTGCTTTTGCCCGGCCCATGGCCTGACAAACCGAAAATCGCCAGCTGCGGATTCAGCGTCAGCACTTTTTCCGGGCTGATGGTGTCGGCGCTGGTAGTACCAATCAGCGGGATGTTGTCGATTTGCGGGAATTTCGCCCGATAAGTGGCGTAGGTTTGCGGGTCAAGCTTACGGAAATCGCCCTGCCAGCCGACGATACGGTCAAACGGTTTCTGGCCTTCGAGTAGCGAAAGAGCGAAGAACAACCGGCCCTCTCCGAGCACTACGCGCTGGACATCATCCGATACAGTAACCGTGCGCCCCGCAACGTCTGTAACGGTGACTGCGTGTGCCGTTACACTGAGCAAGCCGAATGTGAGGCCTGCGAATCCGGCAGCCATCTGCTTGCCAGAAAGCACTTTTAATAGTGTCTGAGGATAATTCATCTTCTTCCGATTCCTTTTCGTTTCCCTGAAAAGGAACGAACAATAATGCAAACGATAACTACTATCAATTACATTTACATTTGGAGGGATCTTTAAATCTGAAGGGGGGCGCGCACGAAAATGAGGATGACTGAAAACCTCAACGAAGCCCTGGAAGCGTATACGGGACGTGTTACGACGTCATAGCGTGAGGCATGCTTCAGGACTTCATACACTCCTCACAATTTACCCTGACTCTCGTTTGCCTGAATATTCTGTTTAATGCGATGGGAATAGGTCGGGTTAAGTCAATAACCTCTCTATCAGTCGATTCCCTGGCGAGAGGTAACGCTCAGGCTCTTTGCAGTCGAAAATAGCGGCCTTTCTCACTCCTTACTCAGCAAGCTTCCTCACTCCCCTTTACAGCCCCAACCCAAACACGAAATAATCTCCCTTCGAGCCAGACCACGTATGACGGTAAGGCCTTAACTTAACTTCAACGCTGCGGACACCCTATGAATAACGAAATTTCCCTTAAATACTATGATGTCGCAGATGAGTATGCGACGGAGTCTGCTAAGCCCGTGAGCGAAGCAGAACGTACCCCGCTGGCGCATTACTTCCAGCTGCTGATCACCCGTTTGATGAACAACGAAGAGATCAGTGAAGCATCGCAGCAGGATATGGCGCGTGAAGCCGGCATTGATGAGCAGCGTATTGATGAAATCGCAGAGTTTTTGAACCGCTGGGGCAACGAGTAACTGTCACTCACCGCCAGACGAGTGAGCGCCATCCCCTCGCCATCTGGCGCAGCTGAAAATTATCATCCAGACTTATATAGTCTGTGCAGGCATTGTGTTTTACACTGCGCGCTGTAAAAAACTGAGTAGATTAAGCAGGCAAAAATGGCGATGAACGGAACGATCACAACCTGGTTTGAAGATAAAGGTTTTGGCTTTATCAAAGATGAAAACGGCGATAACCGCTATTTTCATGTGATTAAGGTCGCCAACCCTGACCTGATCAAAAAAGATGCGGCGGTGACCTTTGAACCCACCACCAACAACAAAGGCTTGTCCGCCTATGCGGTGAAAGTGGCACCGACAAGCAAATACATCTATATCGCAGGTGAGCGTCTGAAGATCACCTCGATTAAGTCTTATCTGGTCTACAACGAAGAAGTCCCGGTCGATGCCGGTGTCGACAAAGAGAACGCCGTGCTGTCAGTCGGTCTGTTGCTGAATAATATCCGGCCGAAATCTGACCCTGACGCCAGTGAGATGCGTTCGCTGAAAAAGCTGGCAGTGACCACCTTCCAGGGAACGACACTGATCTTCTCCGAAGATGAGATCGACATTGAAAGCACGGTTAAGGTGCTTAAAGGCCTGAAATAATCCCGCAGTCAGAGCCGAAATTCTGTTTCAGGATTTCGGCTCTGACGTCCCACCAGCCGGCTTTTCAGGCACATTTCTCTTACACAACATCCCCGGCCGCCGGGTTGATCCGCGACAAAGCACTCCTCTTGCAGATAAAACTGCCCTGTACTCCCCCCTAATCTATATGTTTATGATAAAACACAGGTCAAAAGCGCAGGTCATCAAGGTTCATCCCCACAAGGCGACTTTCCAGGGTAGAATCGGAGACTTTGTTCAGTCATTGCCAATGTTTTCCATCATCGCAAAGTGATACGAAAAGCGGGTGAAATAAGGTATAAAGCCGCATGAAAATCCCAAACAGAATCCAGCCACTGGTCGATGACGGCCTGATTGACGATGTCCTGCAGCGGCTGAAAAGCGGCAAAGAAGCAGACGTCTATACCGTGCTATGCGGCGGCAAAGTGCAGTGCGCCAAAGTCTACAAAGAGGCGACCCAGCGTAGCTTCAAGCAGGCGGTGCAGTATCAGGAAGGACGTAAAACCCGTAACAGCCGTAACGCCCGCGCGATGCAGAAAGGCACGAAGTTCGGCCGCAAGCAGCAGGAAGAGTCCTGGCAGACCGCCGAAGTCGATGCCCTGTTCCGCCTGGCTAACGCCGGTGTTCGCGTGCCCCAGCCTTATCTCTGCATAGACGGTGTATTGCTGATGGAGCTGGTGACCGACGCCAATGGCTCAGTTGCGCCACGTCTCAGCGATGTCTCTTTGTCTGAAGAGGAGGCGGTCACCGATTTCCACACCATGATTCGCAACATCGTGCGCATGCTCTGTGCCGGTATCGTGCATGGCGACTTATCAGAGTTCAACGTGCTGCTGGATGATCAGGGACCCGTGATCATCGACCTGCCACAGGCGGTTGATGCCGCAGCCAATAACCATGCCGAGTCGATGTTTGAGCGCGACGTAGACAACATTACCTCCTACTACGGCCAGTTCGCTCCGCAGCTGCTGAAAACGCGCTATGCCAAAGAGATCTGGCTTCTGTATGAAGATGGCAAGCTGACCCCGGAAACGCCGCTTACCGGCGAGTTCGTGGAAGAAGAGCGCGTGGTGGATATGGATTCTCTGATGGATGAGATCATCACCGCAGAAGATGAATATTACGAGCGTCAGCGCGCCAGCCGTGAGCGCGACGAAGAGTAAATAAGAAGGCAGCGAGTAGACTCGCTGCCTTTTCACTATCGCACTATCACAACGCCCTCACCGCACGATGACCGTCAGCGCAATCAGAGTTAAGCCGATGATCATCACGCCGACAAATACCTTATCGAGCCTGTTTTTTTTCATCTTCGCCTCTCTAGAACCACTGACCAAAACGGCGGATGTAGAAACGTTTCATGCCCTGCGCGACCAGGCAGTAGCTGAACAGCGTCAGCACCAGCCACGGGAAGTATTGCCATGGCAGTGGCACCAGACCGACCATCGCGCCCAGCGGTGAGAACGGAATCAGAATGCCCAGCACCATCACGGCTAGCGTGGTCAGCATCACCGGTAAGGTGGCGCGACTCTGGATAAACGGAATCTTCCGGGTACGCAGCATATGTACCACCAGCGTCTGAGACAGCAGCCCCTCAATAAACCAGCCGGACTGGAACAGCGACTGCACGCCAGCATGATTAGCACCGAATACGAACCACATCAGCGCAAACGTTGTGATGTCAAAAATTGACGACGTCGGCCCCATCCACAGCATGAAGCGTTTGATGTTGCCAGCATCCCATTTACGCGGCTTATTCAGAAACTCACGGTCAACCTTGTCCCACGGCAGCGCCAGCTGTGAGACGTCATACATCAGGTTCTGAATCAGCAGATGAATCGACAGCATCGGCAGAAACGGAATAAAGGCACTGGCCACCAGCAGCGAAAAAACGTTGCCGAAGTTCGAGCTGGCGGTCATGTTGAGATACTTGATGATGTTGCCAAAGGTCTCACGTCCTTTGAGTACACCCTCATTCAGCACCTGCAGATCTTTCTCCAGCAGGATAATGTCCGATGAGGCTTTCGCCACATCTGCCGCGCTGTCCACGGAAATCCCGGTGTCGGCCGCCCGCAGTGCGGGCGCGTCATTGATGCCATCGCCAAGGAACCCGACGGTGTGACCGTTCTGCTGCATCAACCGTACCAGACGTGATTTCTGCAGCGGTGTCAGCTGAGCAAACAGGGTGCAACGCTCCGCTTCCAGCGCCAGTTCATCGTCATTCATCGCCTCAATCTGATCGCCGGTCAGCATGGCCGGATCGGTCAGCCCGACATCGGCACAGACCCGCAGCGTGACCAGCGGATTGTCGCCGGTCAGCACTTTCACCGTGACGCCGCTGTCGCGCAGAGCTTTAATCGCCTTACCTGCACTGGCTTTCGGCGGATCGCGGAAGGTCAGCATGCCCTGGATAACCAGATCGCGCTCATCACTGTCGCTGAGCGGCGCGCGCAGCTCGCCATCCCGTGTCGCCACCAGCAGCACACGATAGCCCTGCTGATGATAGTGTTCGGTCTGCGCCAGCAGCGCCGCACGCTGCGCCGCATCCAGTGCAACTACCGCATCGCCCTTCCGCACGGCAGTGCTCACCGCCAGCATCTCTTCCACTGCGCCTTTGCAGATCAGCTGTGAACGATGCTGAGCCAGATTCTCCACCAGCACCGACACCCGGCGGCGGGTAAAATCGAACGGCAGCTCATCGACCAGCTGAAACTGGCTGCGCTGAGACTGGGAAATGATTTTATCGCCCACGCTGAGCACAGCGCGGTCCATCAGGTTTTTCACGCCACTCTGGCTGCCACTGTTAAGCCATGCCAGCAGCAGCACCTCTGCATCGTCATTGCCCTGCGCGTCCAGATAATGGGACAGCAGTATGGTGTCCTGGGTCAGCGTGCCGGTTTTATCCGTGCAGAGCACATCCATCGCGCCGAGGTTCTGAATGGCGTTGAGCTTTTTGACGATCACTTTGCGACGAGACATCGCAATCGCGCCTTTGGCCAGGTTGGCGCTGACAATCATCGGCAACATTTCTGGCGTCAGCCCGACCGCAACTGCCAGGGCAAACAGCGTGGCATCCATCCAGTCGCCTTTGGTGAAGCCGTTAATCAGCAGCACCACTGGCACCATCACCAGCATGAAGCGGATCAGCAGCTTACTGACGCTGTTGACACCGCGATCAAACGCGGTCTGCGGACGGCTGCCGGTCAGTGATGAAGCCAGCGAGCCAAACCAGGTTTCGCCGCCAGTCGCCACCACCACTGCACTGGCTGTGCCGCTGGTCACGCTGGTGCCCATCAGGCAGAGATTCGGTGACGCCAGCAGCTCTTGAGCGGTCTGGCCTTCGCCATCGATACCCACATCACTGCTGTGTTTCTCAACGGGCAGCGACTCGCCGGTCAGCACGGCTTCACTGATAAACAGGTTACGTGAACTCAGCAGGCGAACATCGGCTGGCACCTGGTCGCCGGTGCTGAGCAGAATGATATCGCCCGGCACCAGTTCACGCATATCCACATCCTGGCGCTGCGCGGTTTCGCTGTCTGCCTCACGCCGCAGCACGGTGACCTGGCTGCGAACCAGTGACTTCAGCGCCTGCGCCGCCCGGTTGGTACGAAACTCCTGCCAGAAGCGCAACAGCCCGCTCAGCATCACCATGGTGCAGATGATGATCACCCCGGAAAGATCGGTTTCCTGACCGGCGCGCAGCGGCAGCCAGAAGTCAGTCACAAAACTCACCAGCGCCAGGACCAGTAGTACGTAAATAAACGGGTTATTAAATGCCATCAGCAGCTGAATCAGCGCTGGTGGTGCTTTCTCATGAGCCACTTCATTGCGGCCATATAAAGCCAGTCGTTTCGCCGCTTCCGCCTGAGTCAGCCCCTGACGATGGCTGCGCAGGTTGTTCAGCGTGATCTCAATGTGCTGGCCTGCCTGCTGTGCCACAGCAAACATTTTTTTACTTTTTTTATCAACGCGGTTGCCACTTGAATTGATCGCAACCTGTTCCAGTTTCATGTCGCTCATTTCGACATCTCCCTGATTTAAAGCAATAGTCGTTCTGCACGCAAAATAAGGTGCATAGATAAAACCTGGCGTGACCGGGTTATTTAATTCAGTGACCTTCAGGAATAATCACGTTATTCCGCCTGCGCATAAAATAACGACGCACACAGGGTTAGCCGACGTCGGTTAAACGCAGCGTGTTGAAAGTCTGATATCGGCAATCGGGCGTAGACTGAGCTACGCCAGTCGGGGCGGAGGAAAAAGAGCGAATACAAACAGCAGCATAACGCGCACTCCTGTGGATGGCAGGATTAAAAATAAGGAGCGCGATCATTAATTAAAGCGGGGATCGCTGCTCGCCGGATGGCAAGCAGCATAGGAAATTCAGCTTGCCAGAATTAACGCTAATCTCGTATCACTGTCCAACTGAATTCTCCTGAAGTTATCTGCCGCCATTATAAAGAGAGGCGGGCTTCGGTAAAGCAATAACGCCCTGAATAATGCTTTCGTTGAGGATTTGTTTCTGCTCAGATTGCCGTTTCGTTAACACTGTAACGATCTTCTTATAACCACCAGCTAACCCTTATAACCTTTTGACATATGATTAGCCCATATTCGACTATTCTTCGCATCGGCCCTTTCGTAAACTCGCGTAACTTTTTAGAGGCAAGGAAATTTCATGAAAACTATAATTCCATCACTGCTGGCGCTGACGCTGGCTGCCGCCTTCACAGCACAGGCCGCAACACCGAAAGATACCCTGGTGATTGCACAATCTACTGACGATGCCGACAGCTTCGACCCGGCCAAAGGGTTTGAACTGACCAGCGTTCAGGCTTTTACAAACATCTATCAGCGTCTGGTGCAGTCCGATCCGCAGAATCCGGTGGATCTGAAACCTACTCTGGCGACCTCATGGCAGCCCGGCAGCGACAACCGCAGCCTGACCTTTGAACTGCGCAAAGATGCGAAATTCTCCACCGGCAACCCGCTGCGTCCGGAAGATGTGATCTTCTCGCTGGGCCGCGTGGTGAAGCTGAACCTCGATCCCTCTTTCATCCTGACGCAGCTTGGCTGGACCAAAGATAACGTCGATGGCTTCCTGAAGAAAGTCGACGACAATCACGTGCAGATCAGCTGGACCGCTAACGTCAGTCCGACCTATGTGCTGAGCCTGCTCTCTGCCCCGGTTTCTTCCATCATCGATGAAAAAACCGCGATGGCGAACGAGAAGAACGGCGATTTTGGTAACGCCTGGCTGGCAACCCACTCTGCGGGCAGCGGTCCGTATCAGATCCGTAAAGTGGTGATGCATCAGGTCGTGCTGCTCAGCGCTAACCCGACCTCACCGGCGGGCGCGCCGAAGATGAAGAATATCCTGATCAAAAACGTACCGGAACCGGCTGCGCGTCGTCTGCTGCTGGAACAGGGCGATGCCGATATCGCCCGTAATCTGGGTGCCGATCAGATCGCCGCGCTCAACGGCAAGAAAGGCGTGAAAACGGAAGCGATTCCCATGGCGTCCCTCTACTACATCCAGTTCAACATCGGCGCGAACGAGACGATGAAGAATCCAGCCTTCTGGGAAGCGGCACGCTATCTGTGGGATTACAAAGGCATCGCTAACGAGCTGCTGAAAGGTCAGTTCGACGTGCATCAGAGCTTCCTGCCGAAGGGCTTCCTGGGCGCGATCAACGACACGCCATACAGCTACGATCCGGAAAAAGCCAAAGCGATTCTGAAGAAAGCGGGCCTGAGCAACGTGACGTTCAAGCTCTCCACCAGCAACCAGCCGCCTTATCTGGATATCGCGCAGGCGCTGCAGGGCAGCTTCGCCAAAGCGGGTGTGAAAGTGGAAGTGGTGCCGGGCCTGAGCTCCGAGGTGTCCACCAACGTGAAAGCACATAAATATGAAGCGACACTGAACGCCTGGGGCTCTGACTATTTCGATCCGAACACGAATGCCGCCTCGTTTGCTTATAACCCGGAAGATGGCAGCAAAACCATCGCTTACCGTTCAGACTGGCACACTCCGGAGCTGAACAAGCAGGTAATTGCGGCGACGGCGGAAAGTGATCCGAAGAAACGCATCGCGCTGTATGAAGCGATGCAGCGTGAAGTCATGAAGAACTCACCTTACGTGATTGGGATGCAGGCGAAGAACCTGATCGCCCTGCGCGACAACCTGAAAGGCTATGTGCAGGGTATCAACCCTGACATGGTGTATTACTCGCAGGTCACTAAGTAATGGCACAGTCTGTACCTTCAGCCGGGTTCGCCCGGCTTTTTTGGCAGCGTGGCGGACGGCTGATCGGTAGTGTGTTGTCGCTGCTGGTCACGCTGCTTGGCCTGCTCGCCTTCACCTTTATGCTGTCGCATCTCTCGCCGATCGATCCGGTACAGCAGATCGCCGGCGATCACGCCAGTGAAGCAACGTATGCGCAGGTGCGTCATGATTTGGGTCTTGATGAGCCGGTGCTGATGCAGTTCTGGCGCTACGTCGAACATCTGGCGCACGGCGATTTGGGTGTCTCCCGCCTGACTAATCAGTCGGTGAGCGGCGACCTGATGACCACCTTCCCCGCCACCATTGAACTGGCAACCTGCGCGATGATCTTCGCGGTGGTGTTCGGCGTTTCGCTGGCGCTGCTTGCGGCGTGGAAACCGGGCAGCTGGATCGATAACCTCGCCCGCTTTATCTCGCTGCTGGGCTACTCGGTGCCGGTGTTCTGGCTCGGCCTGCTGGGCCTGCTGCTGTTTTATGCGGTGCTGCACTGGTCCGCCGGACCGGGACGGCTTGATGATATCTGGGTCTATACCCTGGAGCCGAAGACCGGTTTTGTGCTGATTGACAGCTGGCTGTCGGGCGAACCGGAGATGTTCCGCAACGCGATTGCACACCTCTGGCTGCCGGTAGTGATCCTCGGCCTGCTGGCGATGGCGGGCATTACCCGCCTGCTGCGTGCTGCGCTGCTGGAAGAGAGTAGCAAAGAGTATGTGGTGCTGGCGCGTGCCAAAGGCGCGGGTCGGGTACGCATCCTGCTGCGCCATATTTTCCCCAACGTGCTGGGCACGCTGGTCACGGTGATTGCCCTCTCCTACGCAACCCTACTGGAAGGCTCGGTGCTGACCGAAACCGTCTTCGCCTGGCCGGGTGTGGGTCGCTATATGACCAATGCGCTGTTCTCCGGCGATGTGCCGGCGATTCTGGGCTCAACCCTGTTGATCGGCGGCTGCTTTATTCTGATTAATACCCTGGCGGATGTCTTAACCTGGTTAACCGATCCGAGAACCCGATGACGCAACAACTCTCTGAACTCGAAACGCTGCGACCACGCCGTCGCCGTCAACGCGTTACCTCGTTAACCGTTGGCCTGACGCTGGTCGCGATTCTTATCCTGATGGCGTTACTGGCGCCGCTGATTGCGCCGTTCGACCCAAATGTGCAGACCATGTCGAGTCGCCTGCTGGCACCGTCAGCACAGCACTGGTTCGGCACCGATGGCTTTGGCCGCGATCTGCTGTCACGCGTCATTTACGGTGCGCGCCCGACTCTTCTGCTGGTGTCGCTGATCCTGGTGCTGACCATTCCGGCCGGACTGCTGATTGGCATCACCGCCGGTTATGTCGGCGGCTGGACCGAACGCCTGCTGATGCGCATTACCGATATCTTCCTGTCGCTGCCGAACCTGGTGATCGCGCTGGCGCTGGTGGCGATTCTCGGCCCTGGCCTGATGAACGGTGCGCTGGCACTGGCACTGACCAGCTGGCCGCCGTTTGCCCGCCAGGCCCGCGCTGAAACCCTGGCACTGCGCCGCAGCGACTACCTTGCCGCCGCGCGGATGCAGGGGATTACCGGTTTTCGCCTGATGTTCGGTCATATTCTGCCGCTCTGCATGCCGACTGCGGTTGTACGCGCTGCGCTAAGCCTGGGCGGGATTATCCTGGCTGCGGCCGGACTCGGTTTCCTCGGCATGGGCGTTCAGCCGCCAACGGCAGAATGGGGCTCAATGGTCGCCGAAGGCAGTAAAGTCATCTTCGATCAGTGGTGGGTTGCTGCTGCACCGGGCGCGGCTATTCTGTTTGCCAGCCTGGCCTTTAACCTGACAGGCGATGGCCTGCGCGACCGACTGGATACCCGTCATGCAAAATAATCTGCTCCTTGCCGAAGGGCTGACCATTCGCAGTGATGAAGCGCTGCTGGTCGATAACATTAGCTTTTCCGTGGGCCGCGAGCGTGTGGCGCTGGTCGGTGAATCCGGATCCGGCAAGTCACTGACCGCCCGCAGCCTGATGGGACTGCTCTCGCCCGCGCTGCATCTGCAGGCCAGCCAGCTTCAGGTGGCCGGTGAGAATGCACTGACGCTGAGTGAGCGTCACTGGAACCAGCTGCGCGGTAACCGCGTGGCGATGGTGATGCAGGACCCGAAATATGCCCTTAACCCGACGCGCACCATAGGCTGGCAGGTGAAAGAGCCGCTGATCCTGCATCGCCGTCTGAGCCGTGCCGAACGTAAAGAGAAAGTGTGTGACATGCTGGATGCGGTCGGCCTGCCCGATCCGCGTCGTCTGATGCAACAGTATCCGCATCAGCTCTCTGGCGGCATGGGCCAGCGTGTGATGCTGGCGATCGCGCTAATCACGGATCCTGACTTCCTGATCGCCGATGAACCGACCTCCGCGCTGGATCATGCCATGCGCGATCAGGTGCTGGCACTGATCCGCGGTCTGGTGGAAGCGCGCAATATGGGGTTGCTGCTGATCAGCCACGATTTGCAGCAGGTCTCAGAACATTGCGAGCGGGTGATGGTGATGTACAAAGGCCGGTTGCTGGATACGCTGCCCGCAGCCGAACTGCCCCACGCGACCCATCCTTACACCCGCACGCTGTGGTCCTGCCGTCCGGGCAAAGCGACTCACGGACAGACATTACCGGTACTGGATCGCGCTGCGCTGGAGGCAAATTATGATTGAGTTACACAATCTCAGCGTCGCCCACAAACAGGGTTATGACCTGCGCACGGTGGTGCATGAGGTCAACCTGGACGTTAACGCTGGCGAGTGTTTTGGTCTGGTGGGTCCGTCGGGCTGCGGCAAGTCGTCTCTGTTGTGGGTGCTGGCGGGTCTGAACCCACACTGGCAGGGCCAGATGCAGCTTGCCGGTCATGAGGTTCAGCCGGGCAAAGCCTTCACCGGCGCGCTGCGTCAGGAAGTGCAGATGGTGTTCCAGGATCCCTATGCCTCGCTGCATCCGCGTCACCGGTTGCGTCGTACGCTGTCGGAGCCGCTGAAGCTGCTGAAACGCGACAACATCAACGATCGTATCGATCAGGGCTTCCGTCACGTCGGACTCGATCCCGCACTGGCGGATCGCTATCCGCATCAGCTTTCTGGCGGTCAGCGTCAGCGCGTCGCTATCGTGCGCGCCCTGCTGCTGCAGCCGAAAATCCTGCTGCTGGATGAGCCGACGTCAGCGCTGGATATGTCCGTGCAGGCGGAGATCCTGAATCTGCTTAACGATCTGAAACAGCAGGATGGGCTGACGATGGTGCTGGTCAGCCACGATCCCGATGTTATCGATCACATGTGTGATCGTGCCGTGCGCATGGCGCAGGGTCGCATCATCGAACAGCTCTCTGCCTGAAGCCAGTCCGGGCGGCGTTAATCTGCCGTCCGGCACTGCAGTTTTCTCTCGCCTGTCTTAACGCTCCTCTATGCCCGCTGTTAACCTCTCCCCTCTCCTGCCACAACGGCACCCTATTCACTTAAGCCAGCAAAGTATCCAGCGGCGCAAAACGCAGCGGCAGGCTGATGCGGTATAATCGCGGCCACTATTTCATGAGAGGAAAAGGCTATGACGGTAAAACTGCGTCCGCTGGAGCGGGAAGATCTGCACTTTGTCCATCAGCTGGATAACAACGCCAGCGTGATGCGTTACTGGTTTGAGGAGCCGTATGAGGCCTTTGTCGAGCTGTCTGATCTCTACAACAAGCACATTCACGATCAGACCGAACGCCGCTTTGTGGTGGAGCACAGCGGGCAGAAAGCAGGATTAGTGGAACTGGTCGAGATTAACCATGTGCACCGCCGCGCCGAGTTTCAGATCATTATCGATCCGGCGCATCAGGGCAAAGGGCTGGCGACGCAGGCGGCTAAGCTGGCGATGGATTACGGCTTTTCGGTGCTGAATCTCTATAAGCTCTACCTGATTGTCGATCAGGAGAACGAAAAAGCGATCCACATCTACACCAAGCTCGGCTTCGAGATTGAAGGCGTGCTTAAACATGAGTTTTTCATTAACGGGGAGTACCGCAACACCATCCGCATGTGCATTTTCCAGCATCAGTATCTGGAACGCCATAAAACGCCAGGCGGAATGGTGAAGCCAACCGCGCAGTAATCAGCCGCGCGCGCCAACCGGGTTCATGAAGGGACGTGGATGTTCCGGCTTGAGGTCGTACATGCCGCCATAGAAAGGATCGACCAGCAGCCAGCCAGGGAATCCACCCAGCGGAATGTTGCCCAGCAGATACCAGAGGTTAGCGCGTGCCTCGATTGGCACTGTGACCGGCACATAGCCCGGACTTTCCAGCATCAGCAGATAGTGCTTTTTGCCGAAGTAGCGGCCGGTAGATTTTGCCAGCTCAACAGTCTGCGGCGTGAAACCCTGCGCAACCGCGTAGCCACGCTCATCCTGCACGGTGAAGCGCGCTCCCTGCGGCAGAGAGTCGATACGCACCATTTGGGTTTCAGTGCCGACAATGGTGGCGCAGCCGCTAAGCAGCAGCGCGGCGGCCAGAGCCAGAATTCGCTGTTTCATGAAGGGGTCCACAGAGTGATCAATGATCAGAGTGTAGACCGCCCTCTCAGACTCAATCGGGCTATCATCGCCCGATTCAGCCAGCTTATTGCGGTTGACAAGCGCGGGCGATAGCCGCGATGTCGTTGGGTGAGGTGCGACAGCAGCCGCCAATGAGCTTCGCGCCCGCCTGCTGCCACTCATCCAGCTTGTCATGCAGCGTGCAGCCCGACGGCGCGGAATGCCAGGTTTTGCTGCCAGCATCGTACTGCTCGCCGGAGTTGGGATAGGCCACCAGCGGCTTGTCGGTCAGCTTCTGCAACTGCTGCAGCGCAGGCGTCACGCTCTCCAGCGCTACGCAGTTGATTCCCAGCGCTACCACCTGCGGCTGCTGATTCAGCCAGCTCACCACCTCTGACAGCGGCGTGCCGTCGCTGATGTGTTCAGCGTCGCGCAGGGTAAACGTAAACCAGGCGCGGCCTTCAGGGAATTCTGCCAGCAGTTTCACCAGCGCCTGCGCTTCCGCAAAGGAAGGCAGGGTTTCGCAGGCCAGCAGATCGGCTCCCGCCGCCAGCAGCGCCTGCACGCGCGGGCGGTGAAACGCCATCATCTCCGCTTCCGGTAACGCATAGTCGCCGCGATATTCCGAACCATCCGCCAGGAAAGCGCCGTAAGGACCCACCGAACCCGCCACCAGCAGCGTTTTCGCGTCGGGCCGCACCGCCAGATAGTCGTGACGGGCGCGTCGCGCCAGCTCCACGCTCTGGGCGATCAACGCCAGTGACTGTGCCTCATCGAGACCACGCGTGGCAAAGCCCTGCGGCGTCGCCTGGTAGCTGGCGGTAATGGCACAACGTGCGCCAGCGACAAAATAGTCATAATGAACCTGATAGATCAGCTCAGGATTTTCCATCAGCACCTTTGCTGACCAGAGCGCATCGGCCAGATGGCAGCCGCGCGCTTCCAGTTCGGTGGCCAGCGCGCCATCCAGAATCAGCAATGGTGACTCTGTTAAAGCCTGCGCGACAGGGTTATGCGACATCATTGGCCTCCTCAGGCTTCGGGGATGATTTGTGGGTCAGATGGTAAGCGGCGTAGCAGAACAGCACAAACGGGATGCCACACCACAGCGCGATACGCTGGGTCGGATCAAACGCCAGACCGACACAGGCCAGCAGGCAGAGCAGAAAACCCAGAATCGGCGTCAGCGGATAGAGTGGCGCACGGTAGCCCAGCTCGGCCAGCGATTTGCCCTGCTGAAGATGTCGGCGACGGAAAACGAAATGCGAGGCGCAGATACTGAGCCAGACCGCGACTACTGCAAAACCGGAGATAGCCGACAGCGCCACAAACACTGTGTCTGGCGCGACCACGCTGGAGACCAGCGCCAGCAAGCCGCCCGCCATGCTGACGGTGATCGCCAGCAGCGGTATGCCGCGCTTATTTACCCGGGCAAAGGCGCGCGGCAGCGTATTTTCATTGGCCAGCGACCAGAGCATACGTCCTGACGCATAAAGGCCGGAGTTGGCTGCTGACAGGATAGCGGTCAGGATTACAAAATTAATAATGTCAGCGGCATAGGGGATGCCAATCTTTTCAAATACCAGCACAAATGGGCTTTTCACGATGCCCGCCTGATCCATGGGAATCAGCGCTGCCAGTACAAATACCGTGCCGATGAAGAAGATGATCAGCCGGGCCACAGTGGTGCGGATCGCCAGGGGCAGTACTTTCTCCGGCTGCTGGGTTTCACCGGCCGCAATTCCGATCAGCTCGGTGCCGGAAAAGGCGAAATTCACCGCCACCATCGTCATCAGAATCGGCAGTACGCCATTGGGCAGCCAGCCGTGCGCGGTCAGATTGCTCAGGCCCGGCGCGGGCGTGCCATCTTTCATCGGGATAAAGCCAAACATCGCTGCGCCGCCCAGCACGATAAAGGCGACGATTGTGACCACCTTAATCAGCGAGAACCAGAATTCCCCTTCAGCGAAGAAGCGGGTTGAGATGACGTTCAGCAGATAGATGGCGCAGCAGAAGACCAGGCACCAGATCCACACCGGAATCTGCGGGAACCAGTACTGCATGCAGAAGCCCGCCGCCGTCAGGCTGGAACCCAGGGCCACTGTCCAGGTGAGCCAGTAGAGCCAGGCCACGGTGTAACCGGTTGCCGGGCTGAGATAACGCGCGGCGTAAACATGAAACGCGCCGGTTTCCGGCATCGCCACGGAGAGTTCACCCAGACAGACCATTACCAGCCAGACCACCAGCGCGCCAATCAGATAGGCAAGCAGCGTTCCTGCCGCCCCGGTAGTTGAAATGATATAGCCAGTGTTAAAAAACAGGCCGGTGCCGATTACGCCGCCCAGCGATAACATCACCAGATGGCGCACTTTCATGGTGCGTTTAAATTGTTCCTGCGAGGGAGTTGGCTGTTCGCTCATCACTTTTATCCGTATGGACGTCTAAACATCTATAGTGGACAATTTTATACGCGTCACAGCCAGTAATTGCAATGGCAGGGGAAACAGGGAGGACGGTCAGGCGGTTCAGTGCCCCGTCGCGGCGGGGCCTGATGCGTTAGCCGAAAACGCTTTGAATATAGCGTTCCAGCGCCATGCGGGAACTGAATCCGTGCGGGATGCCGTAGTGTTCCTGTGAATCACCCGCCAGGTAGAGAGGGAATTGGGTGTAGTGATCGCAGGTCTTCATTTCTGAAGCAGGTTCAGCGAACGGCTGGCTCTTCTCTTTCAGTGTCGGGTGAATGACTAAAGCCATGCGCCCCATGCGCGCTTCACGATTCACATAAACGTAGTTCTCTCCACGGCGATAGCCATAGGCCCGTGGGGTAATTTCATCGACTTCGAAACCCGCTTTTTCCAGTACGCGCGCTACCTCATCCGGTCGTAAATACATGCTCGATCCTCTCCTCTTTCAAAAGCTTCGCAACCTTACATCAGCATGACAGAGTGGGCATTCGGAATTTTCCCTAAAGAACACTCCCGCGTCTCGTTTATCAAAAGGTCGTCTACACTAGTATTACGTTTTTAATTCAAAGGGAGCTAAAAAATGTTTAATCGCACTGTAAAAAACGATGACATTGATATCAATCAGGACGTTAACGAACTGGCCGATTCACTGGAAGCGCTGTTGAAATCTTACGGCAGTGACGCCAAAGACGAAGTAGACTCCGCCCGCAGTCAGGCAGAAAAGCTGCTGAAACAGACCCGTTCAAGACTGAATGGCGGCAGCAACCGTGTGTCACAGGTTGCGCGTGATGCCACTGCGCAGGTTGATACCTATGTCCATGATAAGCCATGGCACGGTGTAGGTATCGGTGCCGCATTCGGTATCGTCGTGGGCGTGCTGCTGGCTTCACGCCGCTAAGCCCCAAAAATAATCCCCTGAGCCCTGCCCCGTGCGGGGCTTTTTTTTGCCCTTTTTCTGATCGCAATATTTTCAAAATTTTTTTTCAGGCTGCAGAGCGCATTGCTACTGGCTTTGCCTGTGTTGCGCAAATACAAATCTTAAAGCCCTATATATGGTGGGCTTGACCTGAAAAACCACTACATCTAGTATTTACCTCATCATCACGACACCCGATGTTCGCCACAATGAAGCCCGCAACCTGCCGCGTCTGCTTTGTTTCCGGGCATCAGAACCGCACGCAGAGGGAAATACGAATCATGCGCATTATTATTTACACTAAAAATAACTGTGTCCAGTGCACGGCGACCAAAAATGCGATGGACCGTCAGGGTCTCGCTTATGAGTTGATCAATCTCGACAGCCAGCCGGACGCGATCGACAGCCTGAAATCACTGGGTTACCGCCAGGTGCCGGTAGTAATGGCAGATAACGATCACTGGAGCGGCTTCCGCCCGGACAGGATCGCCACTCTGCGCTCCCTTTCTGCCGTCGGAGGCTAAGCGTATGTTCCCGCTGGTCTATTTTTCCAGCCAGTCGGAAAACACCCACCGGTTTGTGACGCGCCTCGGCCTGCCCGCCCGGCGCATCCCGCTTGATGCCCGACAGCAACTCCATATCGACCAGCCCTATATTCTGGTGGTGCCCAGTTATGGCGGTGGCAGCAGTCGCGGTGCCGTGCCCGGTCAGGTGATTCAGTTTCTTAATGATGAGGCGAACCGGTGCGGTATTCGTGGCGTGATCGCGGCGGGCAACCGTAACTTCGGTGCCGGTTACTGCCTGGCGGGCAGCATCATTGCAAAAAAATGTCAGGTTCCTTGTCTATACCGCTTCGAGCTGATGGGAACGCCTGACGATATTGCGAAAGTTAAAGCGGGAGTAACCCAATTTTGGCAACAACAGATACCCTCAACGGCGTGACACTCGATTATCACGCCCTTAATGCCATGCTGAACCTCTATGACGCCGAGGGCCGCATCCAGTTCGACAAGGATCGCGAAGCGACACGTCAGTTTTATCTGCAGCATGTGCAACCCAATACCGTCTCCTTCTCCAGCAGTGCCGAGCGTTTACGCTATCTGGTCGCAGAGAGCTATTACGAAGCAGACATACTGAATCAGTACGACTTTGATTTTCTGCTTGAGCTGCATGAGGAAGCGGAGAACCGGGGATTTGAGTTCAAAACCTTTCTGGGTGCCTGGAAGTACTACACCAGCTACACCCTGAAGACCTTTGACGGCAAACGCTATCTGGAAACCTTCGAACAGCGCGCCTGCATGGTAGCACTGACGCTGGCTCAGGGCGATGAAACGCTGGCGCGAGCGCTGCTGGAGGAGATCCTCAGCGGCCGTTTCCAGCCCGCTACGCCGACCTTTCTGAACTGCGGCAAACAGCAGCGCGGTGAGCTGGTCTCCTGCTTCCTGCTGCGCATCGAAGACAATATGGAGTCGA
The DNA here is from genome assembly GCF_013415305.1 of Pantoea sp. WMus005. Taxonomy (GTDB): domain Bacteria; phylum Pseudomonadota; class Gammaproteobacteria; order Enterobacterales; family Enterobacteriaceae; genus Pantoea; species Pantoea rara. Next base: position 16,425 of record NZ_JACBXU010000001.1, on the reverse strand, counting down.
TTGGTCGCGCAGTGAACTCGGCATTGCAGCTGTCAAAGCGCGGCGGCGGCGTCGCCTTTTTACTGTCGAACCTCCGGGAGTCTGGCGCGCCGATTAAGCGTATTGAAAATCAGTCGTCGGGCGTTATCCCCGTAATGAAAATGCTGGAAGATGCTTTCTCCTATGCGAATCAGCTTGGTGCGCGTCAGGGCGCCGGCGCAGTCTGGCTTAATGCGCATCATCCCGATATTTTCCGCTTTCTGGATACCAAACGCGAAAATGCCGACGAGAAGATCCGCATCAAAACGCTGTCGCTGGGCGTGGTTATTCCTGATATCACTTTTCAGCTGGCAAAAGAGAACAGACCCATGGCGCTGTTCTCGCCCTATGATGTTGAGCGGATTTACGGTCAGGCCTTTGGCGATATCAGTATCAGCGAGAAGTATGACGAGATGCTGGCGGATGATCGCATCCGTAAAACGTATATTCAGCCACGCGACTTCTTCCAGACGCTGGCCGAGATTCAGTTTGAGTCGGGCTATCCCTATATCATGTATGAGGACAGCGTGAACCGCAGCAACCCGATTGCCGGTCGCATCAATATGAGTAACCTCTGCTCTGAGATTCTGCAGGTGAACAGCGCCAGTGAGTTCCATGATGACCTGAGCTATCGCCGGGTCGGCAAAGATATCTCCTGTAATCTCGGCTCACTGAATATTGCGCACGCCATGGATTCACGCGATCTGGCCCGCACCGTGGAGGTAGCGGTGCGCGCGCTGACGGCGGTATCGATGATGAGCGAGATTGGCTCCGTGCCTTCCGTCGCCGAAGGCAATCGCCGTTCGCATGCCATTGGTCTGGGTCAGATGAATCTGCATGGCTATCTGGCGCGTGAAGGCATCGCCTACGGTTCGCCGGAAGCGCTGGATTTCACCAATCTCTACTTCTATTGCATTACTTACTATGCGCTGCGCACCTCAAATCAGCTGGCGCAGGAGCATCAGCAGACCTTCGACGGCTTTGCGGATTCGCAGTACGCCAGCGGCGTCTACTTCGATAAATATCTGCAGCGGGAATGGCTGCCGCGCACTGAACGCGTTGCGACGCTGTTTGCCGATGCCGGACTGACGCTGCCGACGCAGTCGGACTGGCGGTCGCTGCGTGATGCGGTGATGCAGCACGGGCTGTTTAATCAGAATCTGCAGGCGATCCCGCCGACCGGTTCGATCTCCTATATTAACCATGCGACCTCCAGTATTCATCCGATTGTCTCCCCTATCGAGATCCGCAAAGAGGGCAAAACCGGCCGCGTCTACTATCCCGCGCCGTTTATGACCAATGAGAATCTCCCTCTCTATCAGGATGCGTATCAGATTGGGCCGGAAGCGATTATTGATACCTACGCAGAAGCAACTCAGCACGTCGATCAGGGCCTGTCGCTGACGCTGTTCTTCCGCGATGACGTCACAACCCGTGACATCAATAAAGCGCAGATTTACGCGTGGAAAAAAGGCATCAAAACGCTCTATTACATTCGACTGCGTCAGATGGCGCTTCAGGGCACGGAGGTTCAGGGCTGCGTCTCTTGCTCCCTGTGATAAAAATGATGAAACTTAAACAAATTCAGGCTATTAACTGGAACCGCATTCAGGATGATAAAGATCTTGAGGTGTGGAACCGTCTCACCAGCAACTTCTGGCTGCCGGAGAAGGTGCCGCTTTCTAACGATCTGCCCGGCTGGCAGACGCTGGATAAACAGCAGCAGCAGCTGACTATCCGGGTCTTCACCGGCCTGACGCTGCTCGATACCATCCAGAACGTGATCGGCGCGCCGGGGCTGATGGACGATGCCATTACTCCGCACGAAGAGGCGGTGCTGTCGAATATCAGCTTTATGGAAGCGGTGCATGCCCGTTCTTACAGTTCGATCTTCTCTACACTGTGTAACACGCAGGATGTGGATGCCGCCTATCAGTGGAGCGAAGAGAATGCGCCGCTGCAGAACAAGGCCCGCATTATCCTGGAACATTACCGCGCCGACGATCCGCTGAAGAAGAAGATCGCCAGCGTCTTCCTGGAGTCGTTTCTGTTCTATTCCGGCTTCTGGCTGCCAATGTACTGGTCGAGCCGGGGCAAACTGACCAACACCGCGGACCTGATTCGCCTGATTATTCGCGATGAAGCGGTGCACGGTTACTACATCGGCTACAAATACCAGCAGGCGCTGGCGACCACTGACGATCTGCGTCGCGAAGAGCTGCAGCAGTTTGCCTATGAACTGCTGCTGGCGCTGTATGAGAACGAAGTGGCTTACACCGAGGCGCTCTATGCCGATGTCGGCTGGGTGGAAGAGGTGAAAACCTTCCTGCACTACAACGCCAATAAAGCGCTGATGAATCTGGGCTACGAGGCGCTGTTCCCGGCGGAGTTGACGGCGGTGAATCCGGCCATTCTGTCGGCGCTGTCGCCCAACGCCGACGAAAACCACGACTTCTTCTCCGGTTCAGGCTCCTCCTATGTGATGGGAAAAGCGGTCGAAACCGAAGACGAAGACTGGAATTTCTGATGGTCGGGCAGGTCATTCTGATTGTCAGGATGACCTGCCAAAGCTGCTCCCGTCGCTTTAAACCTCTGCGTTGTCTGTGGGACGTTAAGCCCCTGACCGTTAGTTGCCACAATCCTCTTAGGGCACACCTCCTCTACCGTTGTTTAAACTATTGTTATAACTGGTATGGCCTGTTAATAAACATACGTGTGAAATAGTTTTTTGAGTTATTATTAACCTCAAATGATTATTAGCGACCGATGCTGTTTATGAATGCGACTCGCCAGGGTCTGACGCCTGCTTTAGTGGTCCTGATGTCGGTAGCAACCGGCCTCTGCGTAGCCAGTAACTACTACGTTCAGCCACTGCTCAATACCATCGCCCAACAGTTTGATCTCTCTGTGAGCCTCGCCGGGTTTATTGTCACCACGGCACAACTCGGCTACGCCTGCGGTCTGTTGTTGCTGGTGCCGCTGGGTGATCGCTTTGAACGACGCAGCCTGATTGTGACGATGATCCTGCTGGCTGCTGCGGGCATGGTGATTATCGCCCTTTCGCACTCCTTTGCTTTTTTACTGCTGGGCACGGTGATGACCGGTTTGTTCTCGGTCGCCGCACAAATCCTGGTGCCGCTGGCCGCCACGCTGGCTGAGCCGGAGCGGCGCGGTAAAATCGTCGGTACGGTCATGAGCGGTTTGCTGTTGGGGATTCTGCTGGCACGCACCGTGGCAGGCGGTCTGGCGCAGCTTGGCGGCTGGCGCACGGTGTACTGGACCGCCAGCCTGCTGATGATGGTTATGGCACTGGCGCTGTGGCGATCGCTGCCACGCGTGAAACAGTCCCTGCCTATGAGCTATCCGCAACTGCTGGCCTCTATCTTTCGTCTTTATGCAGGCAATCGGGTGATCCGTACCCGTGCCTTGACTGGCTGCCTCTCATTTGCCAATTTCAGTCTGCTGTGGACCTCAATGGCGTTTCTGCTCTCTGGCGCGCCCTATCACTTCTCAGAAGGCGAGATTGGCTTGCTGGGGCTGGTCGGTGCCGCAGGTGCACTGGCTGCACGTCAGGCGGGTTCGCTGGCTGACATGGGTAAAGCGAAGCTGACGACCCGATTGGGCCTGCTGCTCATGCTGCTGTCGTGGGCCGCTATTGCGTGGGGTGCTGAGCAGCTGGTACCGCTGATCGTCGGCATTCTGCTACTGGATCTGGCGGTGCAGGCCGTCCATATCACGAATCAAAGCGTGATCTATGCGCAGATGCCGGAGGCACGTAATCGTCTTAATGCCGGTTACATGACCAGCTACTTTATGGGCGGTGCGGCTGGCTCGTTACTCTCCGCTACCGCTTACCATCTGTGGGGCTGGTATGGCGTGTGTGGTGCTGGCGCGCTGCTGACGCTGATTAATCTGCTGATCTGGGCAAACGGATCGCGCTTTGAGCCGGAAAAAATCAACTGAACTCTGGCCGGACAGTGCAATGGTCTGGTCACAAATGGTTAGGTTTGTTATGGTTAGTAACAAAGCTATTCACTTCGGTTATTTTTCCTCGCGATATTATTAAATTTGCCCCCCTTTTGAAAACGTCCCGGCTCAGCGCTACTGCCGGACGTAAGGGTTTTTGACCCAGGGCCAGGGAATGGCCTGGAATACCTTTGATGGTACAGAGTGCGAGTCTGTGAGCGATCACCTGCCAAAAAGTGACTACGCTTACCCTGTCACCATAGTTATTATACAAGTTGCAATTAGTGAGGTTTTTTTTAATGGAAAGTTCGTTTACTCCCATTGAGCAGATGCTAAACATCCGTGCCAATCGCCATAAGGATTTTCCGTTACAGGAAATTATTCTGACGCGTCTCTGTATGCATATGCAGGGTAAACTGCTGGACAACCGTAATAAGATGCTGAAAGCACAGGGGATTAATGAAACCCTGTTTATGGCGTTGATTACGCTGGATGCGCAGGAAAATCACAGCATTCAGCCTTCTGAGCTCAGTTCTGCTCTTGGCTCCTCACGCACTAATGCGACGCGCATTGCGGATGAGCTGGAGAAGCGCGGCTGGATCGAGCGTCGCGAAAGCGATCACGACCGTCGTTGCCTGCACCTGCACCTGACTGAAAAAGGGATGGAGTTCCTGCGTCAGTTGCTGCCACCTCAGCATCAGAGCCTGCAGTACCTCTGGTCGTCGCTGTCGGTCGATGAGAAATCCCAGCTGGAAGGCATCACCCGTAAGCTGCTTAATCGTCTTGATAAAATGGATGAAGATCAGCTGATCGCCTCGCTGTCCCGCTAATAGCAATAAGTGCGACACAATCACCTGTCGAAATCGTTATTTTAATTTCCTTTTTATCTGGCCAGCGCTCAGTCGCTGGCTTTTTCGACTCGGGCGCTGGCGGAAATGGATTTCTGCCGCCCGACTAAATGGAAAATGTGGAGAAAGTCATGAGTGCAACGGCAGAAGCACAAAGCCCGCAACCATCAGCCAGCAAAAAGAAGAAGCGCAAAAGTGTGCTCATTGTGCTGGCGCTGATCTTTGTGCTGATTGGTATTGCCTGGGGTGTTTACTGGTTCCTGGTCCTGCGCCATTTTCAGGAAACGGATGACGCCTACGTTGCGGGTAATCAGGTACAGGTGATGGCACAGGTTTCCGGTAGCGTGAATAAAGTCTGGTTTGAAGATACCGATTTCGTCAAAAAAGGCGATGTGCTGGTTTCACTCGATAAGACCGATGCGGAACAGGCGTTTGAAAAAGCGCAAACGGCTCTGGCCACCAGCGTGCGTCAGACGCATCAACTGATGATCAATGGCAAACAGTATCAGGCCAGCATTACGCTGCAGCAGACCGCACTGGCGCAGGCAGAAGCCGACCTGAAACGTCGTGAGCCGCTGGGTGCAGCTAACCTGATTGGTCGTGAAGAGTTGCAGCACGCCCGCGACGCGGTGGCCACCGCCAAAGCGCAGCTGGACGTAGCGATTCAGCAATACAATGCCAATCAGGCAATGATCCTCAACACCTCGCTGGAAAATCAGCCTGCCGTTCAACAGAGCGCGGCTGAGCTGCGTGACGCCTGGCTGGCGCTGCAGCGCACTGAAATCCGCAGCCCGATGGATGGTTTTATTTCCCGTCGCAGCGTGCAGGTCGGTTCGCAAATTTCCACCAGCACCCCGCTGCTGGCGGTCGTCCCTGCCACCAACTTGTGGGTCGATGCCAACTTCAAAGAGACTCAGCTGGCTGGCGTGCGCATTGGTCAGCCTGTCACCGTGGTTGCCGACATCTACGGTGACGACATCGTTTATCATGGCAAAGTGGCAGGACTGGATATGGGCACCGGCAGCGCCTTCTCGCTGCTGCCAGCACAGAATGCCACCGGTAACTGGATCAAAGTGGTTCAGCGCCTGCCCGTTCGTATTGAACTGAATCAGGAAGATATCGCCAGACATCCGTTGCGTATTGGTCTCTCCACGCTGGTAAAAATCGATACCACCAGCAACGAGGGCAGCGCGCTGGCCACCAGCGCCCGTCAGCAGGCCGCTTACAGCAGCAACGCCCTGGCGATTGATCTTGCGCCGGTCAATCAGCTGATCACCGATATCGTCCGCGCCAACGCCGGATGATGACGCGGAGTCTGTAATGGCACAAAAACCGCTTGAAGGAATGCCGCTGGTCCTGATGACCATTGCGCTGTCGCTGGCGACGTTCATGCAGGTTCTGGACTCGACCATCGCCAACGTGGCTATCCCCACGATTGCCGGTAACCTGGGCGCGTCGAACTCGCAGGGCACCTGGGTAATTACCTCGTTTGGCGTCGCCAACGCGATCTCAATTCCCCTGACCGGCTGGCTGGCAAAACGCATCGGTGAAGTAAAGCTGTTCACCTGGTCGACCATTCTGTTTGCTGTCGCCTCCTGGGCGTGCGGCATGTCAGATAGCCTGGAGATGTTGATCTTCTTCCGCGTCATTCAGGGGATCGTCGCGGGTCCTTTGATCCCGCTGTCGCAAAGCCTCCTGCTCAACAACTATCCGCCCGCTAAGCGCAGTGTTGCGCTGTCACTGTGGGCGATGACGGTGATTGTCGCACCAATCTGCGGCCCGATACTGGGTGGCTGGATCAGCGATAACTATCACTGGGGCTGGATCTTCTTTATCAACGTGCCCATTGGTGTGGCCGTGGTGATACTGACGCTGCAAACCCTGCGTGGGCGTGAAACCAAAACCGAAATCCGGCCGATCGATATGGTCGGGCTGGTGCTGCTGGTGGTGGGGATCGGCTGTCTGCAGGTGATGCTGGATCGCGGCAAGGAGCTCGACTGGTTCAACTCGTCCGAGATTATCGTGCTTGGGGTGGTGGCCGTGATTGCGCTATCCGTGCTGCTGGTGTGGGAGCTGACCGACGATCATCCGATCATCGACCTGTCGCTGTTTAAGTCGCGAAACTTCACCATTGGCTGTCTGTCGATCAGTCTGGCTTACATGCTCTACTTCGGCTCGATAGTCCTGTTGCCGCAACTGCTACAGGAGGTTTACGGTTATACCGCAACCTGGGCCGGTCTGGCGTCTGCGCCAGTGGGGATTTTGCCGGTGATTCTGTCGCCCATCATCGGTCGCTTTGCCCATAAGTTAGACATGCGACGGCTGGTCACCTTCAGCTTTATTATGTATGCCGTCTGCTTCTACTGGCGTGCGTATACCTTTGAACCGGGGATGGATTTTGGTGCCTCAGCGTGGCCGCAGTTTATCCAGGGCTTTGCCGTGGCCTGCTTCTTTATGCCGCTGACCACCATTACACTGTCGGGACTGCCGCCAGAGCGTATGGCCGCCGCATCCAGCCTGTCGAACTTTATGCGTACTTTTGCCGGTTCGGTGGGAACGTCGATTACTACCACGATGTGGACTAACCGCGAGTCGATGCATCATAGCTACCTGACGGAGTCGATTACCCCGTACAACGTCAATTCGCAGCAGATGTATAGCCAGCTGGAGAACCTGGGGATGACGCAGCAGCAGGCGTCAGCCTATATCGCACAGCAGATTACCAATCAGGGACTGATTATTTCAGCGAATGAAATCTTCTGGGCGTCGGCAGGCGTGTTCCTTATCCTGCTGGTGCTGATCTGGTTTGCCCGTCCGCCGTTTAGCCCAGGCGGTGGTGGGGGTGGCGCGCACTGATATCACGCAGTTGGATAAACCCGGCAGCAACGGATTAGCTTAACACTGACCCGTACCTGCCAAAAAAAACGGGCCTTTCGGCCCGTTTTTTTATGCGTTCTGACGCCACCATTCGGCGAGCAGTACGCCAGTTGCGACTGAGACGTTGAGACTTTCTACGTTACCAGTGCCGCCAATCGACAGGCTCATGTCACCCTGTTTGAACGCAGTGTCAGAAAGACCTTCACGCTCCTGACCTAACACCAGCACCATTTTCTCCGGCAGCTGAGCCTGCGCCAGCGGCGTGCCCTGATGGCTGGAGGTGGTCACGATGGTGTAACCCGCTTTACGGAACGCTTCCAGACCTTCGCTGAAGGTTGCACCGCTGATAGCCTGCACATGCTCAGCACCGCCTTCTGCAGTGCGCACGGCTGCGCCGGACTCCAGTAGTGAAGCATCGTTTACCAGCAAACCTTTTACGCCAAAGTGCGCGCAGCTGCGCATAATCGCGCCAAGGTTGTGCGGGTTGCTGACATCTTCCAGTGCCAGTACGCAATCTTTGGCCGGTGCCTGGCTCAGCCATTCTGAAACCGCCATACCCATGCGCTTTTTAATCAGGAAACAGACGCCGCCGTGATGCTCAGTGCCTGACGCTTTGGTGATCTCTGCATCTTCTACCACATGATAGGCTTTGCGATTAGCCGCCAGCCAGCGCAGCGATTCACGGAAACGCGGAGTCACTTCCTGAATGAACCAGGCGCGAACAATCGCTTCCGGACGGCTCTGGAACAGTGCCTGACAGGCGTTCTCACCATAGACGCGGGTTTCTTCGTTGCGCTGACGACGAATCTGCTCAGGATCGACAAAGCTCTTGCCGCTGATGCCGCCATGATCGGGCTTATCACTCTCAGGCGATGCTGCACGATCGGCTGATGGCGCACGTGACACAGTGCGCCACGGGGAATCGCTGCTGCCATAGGCACCCCGGCTATCATCGCCACGATCGTTGCGGCGACCTGCGCCATCGTCTGAACGGCGTGGTGCGCCACGTCCGCCTTCGTCACGGCGTGGTGAACTGCTGCGACCGGTGTCGTCGCTGCGACGGCCAGCAGAGCGACCGCCTTCCTGACTGCGTTCAGTTCGGGGGCCAGACGAACGACGATTATCATCCGGGCGGGCAGCAGAGTGACCACCTTTGCCTGTACGAGGATTCGGCGCACGCGCGCTTTTATCGTCCTCGCCACGCACGTACATCACCTTAACCTTGCCGCTCTTGCCTTTAAATTCGTCGTTCATGTCTTCCTCCTGCATTTAGAGCGCGCAGATTACCTGATGTGCTGGCGCTTAGCTATCAACTATTGAACCTATAGATCAATCCAGATTGAGCAAAAATCCGCCCCCTTTCATAATGGACAACTATTACCAGACTGACACTTTTCAACCCCAGAGGTTCCTATGAATACGGTATGCGCTTCCTGTCAGGCAACCAATCGCGTTCCTGAAGAACGCCTTGCCGACGCGGCGAAATGTGGCCGCTGCGGAAATGCGTTGTTTGATGGCGAAGTGGTGAATGCCACCAGCGCTAACTTTGACAAATATCTGCAGGACGATCTGCCGGTGGTGATCGATTTCTGGGCACCCTGGTGCGGTCCCTGCGTCAATTTTGCGCCGGTGTTCAAAGATGTCGCCAGTGAGCGCAGCGGGAAAGTTCGCTTTATTAAAGTAAACACCGAAGCGGAACCGGCCCTGAGCGCCCGTTTCAACATTCGCAGTATTCCGACCATCATGCTGTTTAAGAACGGCGAACGGGTCGACATGCTGAACGGTGCCATGCCCAAAGCGCCGTTTAACGAATGGCTGGATGAATCACTGTAATCTTCAGAGGCCAGCCAGTCTGGCCTTTTCCTTTTCACCTGCGCTTCGATTACACTGACGTTTTTCCTGCCCTGAATACTCATGTCTGATAATGCTGTTTTGCGCTTGCGCACCCAACGCCTGGCCCGTGCCACTCGTCCTTTCCTCGCACGCGGAAATCGGGTCATTCGCTGCCAGGGCTGTCTGCTCCCAGAGGCCAACTGTCTCTGCAGTCAGATCGTGCCGCAGACTGCACATAGCCGCTTCTGCCTGGTAATGTTTGATACCGAACCGATGAAGCCGAGCAATACCGGGCGTCTGATTGCCGATATTCTGCCGGATACCCAGGCTTTTGGCTGGTCACGCACCGAGCCGGATCCGCTGCTGCTGGCGGCCGTGCGCAATCCCGATTTTCAGCCACTGGTCGTCTTTCCGGCCGCCTATGCCGATCCCGGTCGCGAGGTGCTGACAACGCCACCCACCAGCGGCAAACCGCCGCTGTTTATTATGCTGGATGGCACCTGGACTGAAGCACGCAAAATGTTCCGCAAAAGCCCCTGGCTCGATGCCCTGCCGGTGATGTCGCTGGATGTCACCACGCCTTCGCGCTATACGCTGCGCGAAGCGCACGGCGAAGGTCAGCACTGCACCGCTGAAGTCGCTGCGGCGCTGCTGGCACAGGCGGGCGATCGGCGGGCAGCAGAAGCGCTATCTCACCATTTTGATCAGTTCCGTGCGGCCTACCTGGCTGGGAAACCGCATCACGCCGGACAGGCTTAGCCTCAACCCTCTTCTTCTGGCAGGCGAAAGCCTGCTCTGACCGATCCCGGGTTGCGGATGTTCAGCCTGCGATCTGCCCGGAAGCACTGACCGCAAAAAGCGTTTACAATCACGCAAATCCCGATCTCTGGAGGGCGAGATGAGCCAACGCGGACTGGAAGCGCTGTTACGACCTAAATCAATTGCGGTAATTGGTGCCTCGGTAACGCCAGGGCGTGCCGGATACTTTATGATGCGTAACCTGCTGGCGGGCGGTTTTAGCGGGCCAGTATTGCCGGTGACACCAAAATATAAAGCGGTCAGCGGTGTACTGGCCTGGCCCACCATCGGCAGCTTACCTTTTGCACCAGACCTTGCGGTGATCTGCACCCACTCGAAACGTAACCTTGAGTTGCTGCAACAGCTCGGCGAAAAAGGCTGCAAGGCCTGCATTATCCTCTCCGCACCCGCCAGCCAGTCAGCCGAACTCAAAGCCTGCGCCAGCCGGTGGCAGATACGTCTGCTGGGACCGAACAGTCTGGGGCTGCTGGCACCCTGGCAGGGATTGAATGCCAGCTTCTCGCCGGTGCCGATAGAGAAAGGCCGCATTGCGTTTATCTCTCAGTCCGCCGCCGTGTCTAATACCATTCTCGACTGGGCGCAGCAGCGTAACCTCGGTTTCTCCTGGTTTATCGCGCTGGGTGACAGCCTGGATACCGATGTTGATGACCTGCTCGACTTCCTGGCTCGCGACGGGAAAACCAGCGCCATCCTGCTCTATCTTGAACACCTCAGTGACGCACGTCGTTTTGTTTCCGCCTCACGCAGCGCCTCACGTAATAAACCGATACTGGTCATCAAGAGTGGCCGCAGCCGTGAAGCGCAGGCGCTGCTTGGCACCCACAGTGGTCTGGACGCGGCCTGGGATGCGGCCATTCAGCGTGCGGGGTTACTGCGGGTACAGGATACCCATGAGCTGTTCTCCGCCGTGGAGTCACTGAGTCATATGCGGCCGCTGCGGGGCGAGAGGCTGATGATCATCAGCAATGGTGCCGCACCCGCCGCGCTGGCGCTGGATGAGCTCTATGCCCGCAACGGGAAACTGGCGCAACTCAGCGATGAGACGTATCAGCAGCTGGAGGCGTTGTTGCCCGCAGGTGCGGGGCGTGGGAATCCGTTGGATTTAAAAGATGATGCCACCGCCGGGCGCTATGCTGCCTGTGTGGAGATCCTGCTCAACAGCCATGAGCTTGATGCATTAATGATTATTCATGCGCCAAGCGCGGTTGCGCCTGCGACTGAAACGGCCTCGCATCTGATCGACACCATTGCCCGTCACCCGCGCGGTAAGCTGGTGACGTTGCTGACCAACTGGAGTGGCGAGTTCTCTTCCCAGGCTGCGCGTCGTGCCTTTACGCAGGCGGGTATACCGACCTGGCGCACACCCGAAGGTACCGTCACCGCCTTTATGCATCAGGTTGAGTACCGGCGTAACCAGAAGCAGCTGCGTGAAACCCCTGCCCTGCCCGTCACGCTGAATCAGGACAGCGCCCATGCGCACCAGTTGCTGTCACAGGCGCTGGCGCGCGGTATTACCGCGCTGGATACGCACGAAGTGCAGCCGGTGCTGCAAGCTTACGGGCTGGCGACGCTGCCGACCTGGATCGCCAGCGACAGCGCGGCGGCTGTGGCAATTGCCGATCAGATTGGCTATCCGGTTGCGCTGAAATTGCGTTCGCCCGATATCGTCCATAAGTCGGAGGTACAGGGTGTGATGCTCTACCTGCGCAATGCCAGCGAAGTGGAGCATGCCGCAGAGGCCATTTTTGATCGAGTCAGACAGACACTACCGCAGGCACGTATCGAAGGGCTGCTGGTTCAGAGCATGGCCAGCCGTGCGGGCGCGCAGGAACTGCGGGTCGTGGTCGAACAGGATGCCCTTTTTGGCCCGATCATTATGCTGGGCGAAGGTGGCCTTGAATGGCAGGCCGATAAGCAGGCTGCCGTTGCCCTGCCTCCGCTGAACATGACGCTGGCGCGCTATCTGGTAATCCAGGCGATCAAGAGCGGTAAAATCCGCAGCCGCAGCGCCCTGAATCCGCTTGATATCCCCGGTCTGAGTCAGTTGCTGGTGCAGGTATCAAACCTGGTAGTGGATTGCCCGGAAATCCAGCAACTGGATATTCATCCGTTGCTGGCGGCGGGCAATGATTTTACTCTGCTGGATGTGACTCTGACGCTGGCTCCGTTCCATGGCGATAACGAAGCACGACTGGCAATACGTCCCTACCCGCAGCATCTGGAAGAAGAAGTGGAATTAAAAGATGGGCAGTTTTGCCTGTTCCGGCCCATCCTGCCTGAAGATGAACCCTTGCTGCGCGATTTCATCGGTCAGGTGACTAAAGAGGATCTTTACTACCGCTACTTCAGTGAAATCAATGAGTTTACGCATGATGATCTCGCCAATATGACCCAGATCGATTATGACCGTGAGATGGCGATTGTGGCAGTACGTCAGCAGCAGGGACGCCCAGAGATCATCGGCGTCACCCGCGCTATTTCTGATGCGGATAACATTGATGCGGAGTTTTCAGTACTGGTTCGTTCCGACCTGAAAGGGCTAGGCATGGGTCGTCGTCTGCTTGAAAAGATGATTCGTTACACCCGACATCACGGCTTGCAACAATTGAACGGTATCACGATGCCCCATAATCGCGGCATGATTACGCTGGCCCGGAAACTGAATTTTAATGTTGATATTCAACTGGATGACGGTATTGTCAGCCTGAAATTGTCTTTACAGAATGATATCAACTAACCTTGTAGAGAAAGGTAAAAAACGTTCGAATCGACGGAGTTGATGTTATTATTTGTGGTTATAACCCTGATTTGATGGCAAAAGGCCATGCAATGAACAGAGAAGAAGTGCACTGTGATGTTGTCTAAATTTAAACGTAACAAACACCAACAACACCTCGCACAGCTGCCGAAACTGTCACAATCCGTTGCGGATGTGTCGACACTTTATTCGCCTGCCGAATTTCGCCAGACGTTGCTGGAGAAGATTGCGGCCGCGCAGACACGCATCTGTATTGTTGCGCTCTATCTGGAAAATGATGACGCCGGACGTGCCGTTATGGATGCGCTTTATAGTGCGAAGCAGGTGCGGCCGGAGCTGGATATTTCGATTCTGGTTGACTGGCACCGTGCGCAGCGTGGCCGAATTGGCGCAGCACGAGGTGTAACCAATGCCGACTGGTACTGCGAAATGGCAACCCGCTATCCGGATATCGCCATCCCGGTTTATGGTATCCCGGTTAATACCCGTGAAGCGCTGGGGGTACTGCATCTCAAAGGGTTTATCATTGATGATATGCTGCTCTATAGCGGAGCCAGCATCAATGATGTCTACCTGCATCAGCATGATAAGTATCGTTATGACCGCTACCAGGTTATCCGTAATCCCCAACTGACCGATACGATGTATGACTGGATCACACTCAATCTGAAGCCAGCGGAAGCGGTCAACCGGCTCGATTTTGCTGAGCGCCCTTCAAGCCCTGAAATTAAAAATGAGACGCGCCAGTTTCGTCAGGATCTGCGAGGTTTTAATTATCAGTTTGAAGGCAATGCGGGCAACGATGAACTGACGGTTACGCCGCTGGTTGGTCTGGGTAAGCATAGTCTGCTCAATAAAACCATTTTCCACCTGATGCCCTGTGCGGAACAGAAGCTGATTATCTGTACCCCCTATTTCAACATGCCCGCTCTACTGGTGCGTAATATCATTCATCTGCTGCGTCAGGGGAAACAGGTTGAGATCATCGTTGGTGATAAAACAGCTAATGATTTCTATATTGCGCCCGATCAGCCGTTCAAAATCATCGGCGCGCTGCCTTACCTGTATGAAATCAATCTGCGTCGTTTCATGAGTCGTCTGCACTACTACGTTACGACCGATCAGCTGGTCGTGAGACTGTGGAAAGATGGTGAAAACAGTTATCACCTAAAAGGAATGTGGGTTGATGACGAGTGGCAGCTGATTACCGGTAATAACCTCAATCCCCGAGCATGGCGGCTCGATCTGGAAAATGCGGTGCTGATCCACGATCCTCATCAGGAGTTAGCCGCTCAGCGTGAAAAGGAGCTGATGTTGATCCGCCAGAACACGACGATAGTGACGCACTTCCGTGAGCTTGAGAGTATTGCCGATTATCCGGCTAAAGTGCGGAAACTGATTCGCCGTCTGCGCCGGATACGTATCGATCGCCTTATCAGCCGTATTCTTTAATCACTGCCGCTCTATGAGGGTGTCCCTTATACGAATTGTGTTGCCTGCTCTGCTGCTGTGTTGTGGATGTGCCCAAAGGGCAGCGGCTGGCGCTGGAAAGATGTCGCGTGGGGTGCCGCCGGTACTGCCAGCGGCATTGCCCTGTTGAATCGGAGTCAGTCGCCCTGTTAAAGCTTAATACCCTTCCCTCGCTTATGCAGCAACAGCGACACCAGAAATGCCACCGCGCCCATTGCTGAGACATACCAGAAGAAGGAGGTCTCAATCCCCTGCTGCTTCATCAGCAACGCCACATACTCTGCCGACCCACCGAACAGCGCATTCGCTACCGCATACGAGAGCCCTACACCCAGTGCGCGCACCTGTGGTGGAAACATTTCGGCTTTAAGAATGCCGCTGATAGCGGTGTAGAAACTGGTAATCAGCAGTGCCAGCATAATCAACAGGAAAGCGACGCCAGGGCTTTGCACGTTTTGCAGCAGAGTCAGAATCGGTACCGTACAGATCGCTGCGCCTGCGCCAAAGATCATCATCGAAGTGCGACGACCGATTTTATCTGACAGGGCTCCGATAATTGGCTGAATCAGCATAAAGACCAGCAGCACACCGGTCATCAGCCCGCTGGCTGTTTTAGGATCCATACCCGACGTGTTAACCAGATACTTTTGCATGTAGGTGGTGAAAGTGTAAAAACTCAGGGAGCCGCCCGCGGTGAAACCCAGCACCATCAGGAAGGGACGAGTGTGATTGCGCAGTAACCCGATTACGCTTCCTGCGTCGCGGTGTTCACGGCTGGCCTTATCTGACGTTTCTTCCAGAGAGCGTCGCAGCCATAACGCGACAACCGCGAGCAGTGCGCCGAGGAAGAACGGAATGCGCCAGCCCCAGCTGCGCAGCTCTGCATCAGTGAGCAGAAATTGCAGGACCACCACAGTCAGTACCGCCGCTAACTGGCCACCAATCAGTGTGACATACTGGAATGAGGCGTAGAACCCTTTACGTCCTTCCAGAGCTACTTCGCTCATATAGGTTGCGCTGGTCCCATATTCCCCGCCCACCGATAATCCCTGAAACATACGTGCCAGCAGCAGAATAATGGGAGCCGCCACACCGATGGTTGCATAACCGGGCAGGCAGGCGATCACCAGCGAACCAAAGCACATCATACAGACCGAAACCAGCATCGAATTTTTTCGGCCATGTTTGTCGCCGATATAGCCGAACAGCCAGCCGCCAATCGGACGCATCAGAAATCCTGCCGCAAATACACCTGCCGTCTGTAACAACTGCGTGGTGGTGTCGCCCTGCGGGAAGAAAATGTGTGCAAAGTAGAGCGAGAAAAATGAATAGACGTAGAAGTCAAACCACTCAACCAGGTTGCCCGAGGACGCGCCGACGATAGCCCAGATGCGTTTCTTTGTATCATCTGTTTGAGTTTTATTATTGGGTGTCATGCCTTACCTCTGCCCCTTGCCGATAAAGAGCGTTTAAAAGAGTGAGTAAAGCATTTAAGTCTACCAGAGGTAAAGGTGGGGTATTCCGGAATGATTATTGTGAACCATGTCGCTAATTATCGATAAATCAGCGGGTTGCTGGTGATTATCAGAGAAAACATGAGGTAACAGGGGCTACCTGAAACGGGCTTAAAGATCCCTATTCCAGCTTAAACTGACAGATTTCAGACGTAAAAAAGCCCCGCACTTCCGTGCGGGGCTTCTTCACTTATATAATGCCTGGCAGTTCCCTACTCTCGCATGGGGAGACCCCACACTACCATCGGCGCTACGGCGTTTCACTTCTGAGTTCGGCATGGGGTCAGGTGGGACCACCGCGCTAAAGCCGCCAGGCAAATTC
>NZ_JACBXU010000019.1 GCF_013415305.1 Pantoea sp. WMus005 | reverse complement strand
GTCCTCAGGTGTGGGATGGAGCGCATAGTAATCGAAACAGCTCACCATGCACACGAACTTTCCTCGTGCTCCGATATCGCGACCGTATTTTGTTATGAGGGCGCTTGCTATCATTTGGTAATGAAGACCATTAAAGACTGACCGATAATCATAGGAGTAATCGATGGTTCCTATTATTCCGAGTCCATTATAAGGACTGAAATACCCGGAATTAATCTCGTTTACAGGAAGCCAATAGTCTACATTTTCTTGCCAGCGATCGACGACAAATTTCGCCATCTTAAGATACAGATCGATGACGTCACGATGTCGCCAACCTCCGTACTTGTCAACGATCGCAATCGGCATCGCATAGTGATTGATCGTGATGAAGACTTTAATTCCAGCATGTGCAAGGG
>NZ_JACBXU010000018.1 GCF_013415305.1 Pantoea sp. WMus005 | reverse complement strand
CTTTCATTTCCAGCAATTTATCCAGGGTCAGGCTATACAGGTCAGCCAGGCCATGCACGTATTCCAGTTCGACCAGGGTATCGATATAACGTTCCCCAAGACCTTCGATATCCATCATGCGCCGCCCGGCAAAGTGACGGAACGCTTCCTTGCGCTGGGCCGAACAGAACAGGCCACCCGAGCAACGGGCAATCGCCTCGCCCTCTTCGCGTACCACGTGGGAATCGCAGACGGGACAGCGCTCCAGCATCTTGAACGGCAGCGGCGCCGGTTGCGGGCGCTTCTCCAGCACCACGGACAGCACTTCCGGGATCACATCGCCGGCGCGGCGCACGACGACGGTATCGCCCACGCGCACATCCTTGCGCAACACCTCGTCTTCATTGTGCAAGGTGGCGT
>NZ_JACBXU010000017.1 GCF_013415305.1 Pantoea sp. WMus005 | reverse complement strand
TCACCAGTGAGACGGGCAACAGCTGATTGCCCTTCACCGCCTGGCCCTGAGAGAGTTGCAGCAAGCGGTCCACGCTGGTTTGCCCCAGCAGGCGAAAATCCTGTTTGATGGTGGTTAACGGCGGGATATAACATGAGCTGTCTTCGGTATCGTCGTATCCCACTACCGAGATGTCCGCACCAACGCGCAGCCCGGACTCGGTAATGGCGCGCATTGCGCCCAGCGCCATCTGATCGTTGGCAACCAGCATCGCAGTGGGAACGATGCCCTCATTCAGCATTTGCATGGTTTGTTGAAAACCGGACATGGCACTCCAGTCGCCTTCCCGTTCCGCTATCGGCTGAATTTGATTGCGAGTGAGATATTTATGCCAGCCAGCCAGACGCAGACGCGCCGAGACAGAACTTAAT
>NZ_JACBXU010000016.1 GCF_013415305.1 Pantoea sp. WMus005 | reverse complement strand
CTATTGCCGCGACAATGCGATCCCCTACGACGAGTGCGGCAAAGTTGTCGTCGCGCTACAAGAGGAAGAGTTACCTCGCCTGGAGGCGATTTATCGGAAAGCGCAGGCCAACGGTGTGCCTGGCGTGCGGCTGATCGGCTCAAATGAGCTGCGCGAAATCGAGCCCAACTGCATCGGCCTGGGCGCCTTGCATTCACCGAAAACGGCGATTGTCAGTTACGGTCAAATTGCGGCCCGAATCGCCGATGAAATCAGGGAACGTGGCGGGCGCATTTGTCTGAATTCGCCGGTTGAGCGCCTGCTTGAGCGAGGCGGCGAAGTACGGGTCGAACTTGCAGATGGAGAGGTCTTCGATACGGTATTCGATCAGGCAATTGCCTGCGCGGGTTTGCAGTCAGATCGCCTGGCAGAGCGTTCGGGCGATCAGGATACGCCACGCATCGTAC
>NZ_JACBXU010000015.1 GCF_013415305.1 Pantoea sp. WMus005 | reverse complement strand
GCTTACCACTTTGTGATTCATGACTGGGGTGAAGTCGTAACAAGGTAACCGTAGGGGAACCTGCGGTTGGATCACCTCCTTACCTGAAGATACCTTCCCGCGCAGTGCCCACACAGATTGTCTGATAGAAAATAACGAGCAAAGTGTCTTTCGAAGACAGACTTAATTGTCCCCTTCGTCTAGAGGCCCAGGACACCGCCCTTTCACGGCGGTAACAGGGGTTCGAATCCCCTAGGGGACGCCAAAGCTTGGTAACAGGTGAAAGATGTTACCCACATATCTTAAAGATGACTTACGAGTCGTGTTTAAGATATTGCTCTTTAACAATCCGGAACAAGCTGAAAATTGAAACGACGCGTCGTTTTCATTCTCCGTAATAAGAATGAAAAGCACGATGCGTTCGAGTCTCTCAAATGCTCGTGACTTACAAGCGTTGTAAAACGCCTGTGGGTTGTGAGGTTAAGCGACTAAGCGTACACGGTGGATGCCCAGGCAGTCAGAGGCGATGAAGGACGTGCTAATCTGCGTAAAGCGACGGTAAGGTGATATGAACC
>NZ_JACBXU010000014.1 GCF_013415305.1 Pantoea sp. WMus005 | reverse complement strand
GTGAGTCTCCTCCTAAAAGCCTGGTAAGTTACCTTCTGAAAGACAGGCCATCTTCGCCACGTAGTGGCTCATAAATTAAGGAAATATCGATGTCTAATAAAATGACTGGTTTAGTAAAATGGTTTGATGCTGGTAAAGGTTTCGGTTTTATTTCTCCTCAGGACGGCAGCAAAGATGTATTCGTACATTTCTCTGCAATCCAGAGCAACGATTATAAAACTCTGGACGAAGGCCAGCAGGTCGAATTCACGATTGAAAACGGCGCTAAAGGTCCTTCAGCAGCAAACGTAGTCCCTATGTAAGTCTTAATTATCAATAACGCTTACGCAAATGATAACGGCAATAGCCTGATCAGGTAAGCGTGAAATTGATAATTAATGAAAACCCGCCTTGTGCGGGTTTTTTGCGTTTCAGGTATGGTTAATCAATGGTCGGTTATTTTTCATTTTGCTTCATTCGTTACGTGTTAAATAAGCAGGTAATAAAGGGATAAATAAAAGACAGAATGAATGAAAAACGAAATCAATCAGAGCGCTCCGGACGTCCGGATGTTAAAATTAAATTAAAATAATGTTTGCTAAAATAGGTAAGGCGTGGCTTAATAGCGTCATCGGTTTGGAACACAGACCTTATCAAAGCAGTTTTAGTAAAGCAGTCCTCAGTGCAAGCGATATCTCAAGATACCCTTTCTTTGTGAGTCTCCTCCTAAAAGCCTGGTAAGTTACCTTCTGAAAGACAGGCCATCTTCGCCACGTAGTGGCTCATAAATTAAGGAAATATCGATGTCTAATAAAATGACTGGTTT
>NZ_JACBXU010000013.1 GCF_013415305.1 Pantoea sp. WMus005 | reverse complement strand
GATATAGCCTTCTCCGTCCCCCCTTCGCAGTAACACCGAGTACAGGAATATTAACCTGTTTCCCATCGACTACGCCTTTCGGCCTCGCCTTAGGGGTCGACTCACCCTGCTCCGATTAACGTTGAACAGGAACCCTTGGTCTTCCGGCGAGCGGGCTTTTCACCCGCTTTATCGTTACTTATGTCAGCATTCGCACTTCTGATACCTCCAGCAGCCCTCACAGGCCACCTTCGACGGCTTACAGAACGCTCCCCTACCCAACAACACCTAAGTGTCGCTGCCGCAGCTTCGGTGCATGGTTTAGCCCCGTTACATCTTCCGCGCAGGCCGACTCGACCAGTGAGCTATTACGCTTTCTTTAAATGATGGCTGCTTCTAAGCCAACATCCTGGCTGTCTGTGCCTTCCCACATCGTTTCCCACTTAACCATGACTTTGGGACCTTAGCTGGCGGTCTGGGTTGTTTCCCTCTTCACGACGGACGTTAGCACCCGCCGTGTGTCTCCCGTGATAACATTCCTCGGTATTCGCAGTTTGCATCGGGTTGGTAAGCCGGGATGGCCCCCTAGCCGAAACAGTGCTCTACCCCCGAGGATGAGTTCACGAGGCGCTACCTAAATAGCTTTCGGGGAGAACCAGCTATCTCCCGGTTTGATTGGCCTTTCACCCCCAGCCACAGGTCATCCGCTAATTTTTCAACATTAGTCGGTTCGGTCCTCCAGTTAGTGTTACCCAACCTTCAACCTGCCCATGGCTAGATCACCGGGTTTCGGGTCTATACCCTGCAACTTAACGCCCAGTTAAGACTCGGTTTCCCTGCGGCTCCCCTATACGGTTAACCTTGCTACAGAATATAAGTCGCTGACCCATTATACAAAAGGTACGCAGTCACCC
>NZ_JACBXU010000012.1 GCF_013415305.1 Pantoea sp. WMus005 | reverse complement strand
TTTCGGGTCTATACCCTGCAACTTAACGCCCAGTTAAGACTCGGTTTCCCTGCGGCTCCCCTATACGGTTAACCTTGCTACAGAATATAAGTCGCTGACCCATTATACAAAAGGTACGCAGTCACCCTGATAAATCAAGGCTCCCACTGCTTGTACGTACACGGTTTCAGGTTCTGTTTCACTCCCCTCGCCGGGGTTCTTTTCGCCTTTCCCTCACGGTACTGGTTCACTATCGGTCAGTCAGGAGTATTTAGCCTTGGAGGATGGTCCCCCCATATTCAGACAGGATACCACGTGTCCCGCCTTACTCATCGAGCTCACAGCATATGTGCTTTTGTGTACGGGAGTATCACCCTGTACCCTGCGACTTTCCAGACGCTTCCACTAACACACATGCTGATTCAGGCTCTGGGCTGCTCCCCGTTCGCTCGCCGCTACTGGGGGAATCTCGGTTGATTTCTTTTCCTCGGGGTACTTAGATGTTTCAGTTCCCCCGGTTCGCCTTGCAGCACTATGTATTCATGCTGCAATGATGCACAGAGTGCACCGGGTTTCCCCATTCGGACATCGACGGCTGTAGCGGTTCATATCACCTTACCGTCGCTTTACGCAGATTAGCACGTCCTTCATCGCCTCTGACTGCCTGGGCATCCACCGTGTACGCTTAGTCGCTTAACCTCACAACCCACAGGCGCTTTACAACGCTTGCAAGTCACGAGCATTTGAGAGACTCGAACGCATCGTGCTTTTCATTCTTATTACGGAGAATGAAAACGACGCGTCGTTTCAATTTTCAGCTTGTTCCGGATTGTTAAAGAGCAAATATCTCAAACGCGCCACGGCTGCTTACGCAACCAGAACGGTTTTGAGATACTGTATGGAGACACCTTTCACCTGTCACCAAGCAGGTGGCGTCCCCTAGGGGATTCGAACCCCTGTTGCCGCCGTGAAAGGGCGGAGTCCTAACCGCTAGACGAAGGGGACACGATCGTGTCACGACTTCGCAGCCGTCCTGCTCATTACTTTTTATCAGACAATCTGTGTGGACACTGCGCGGGAAGGTATCTTCAGGTAAGGAGGTGATCCAACCGCAGGTTCCCCTACGGTTACCTTGTTACGACTTCACCCCAGTCATGAATCACAAAGTGGTAAGCGCCCTCCCGAAGGTTAAGCT
>NZ_JACBXU010000011.1 GCF_013415305.1 Pantoea sp. WMus005 | reverse complement strand
CAAAAACGCCTCTGGCGTTGTAAGGTTAAGCCTCACGGGTCATTAGTACCGGTTAGCTCAACGCATCGCTGCGCTTACACACCCGGCCTATCAACGTCGTAGTCTTCAACGTCCCTTCAGGACTCTCTGGGAGTCAGGGAGAACTCATCTCGGGGCAAGTTTCGTGCTTAGATGCTTTCAGCACTTATCTTTTCCGCACTTAGCTACCGGGCAATGCCATTGGCATGACAACCCGAACACCAGTGGTGCGTTCACTCCGGTCCTCTCGTACTAGGAGCAACCCCCCTCAATTCTCCAGCGCCCACGGCAGATAGGGACCGAACTGTCTCACGACGTTCTAAACCCAGCTCGCGTACCACTTTAAACGGCGAACAGCCGTACCCTTGGGACCTACTTCAGCCCCAGGATGTGATGAGCCGACATCGAGGTGCCAAACACCGCCGTCGATATGAACTCTTGGGCGGTATCAGCCTGTTATCCCCGGAGTACCTTTTATCCGTTGAGCGATGGCCCTTCCATTCAGAACCACCGGATCACTATGACCTGCTTTCGCACCTGCTCGAGCCGTCACTCTCGCAGTCAAGCCAGCTTATGCCATTGCACTAACCTCACGATGTCCGACCGTGATTAGCTGACCTTCGTGCTCCTCCGTTACTCTTTAGGAGGAGACCGCCCCAGTCAAACTACCCACCAGACACTGTCCGCAGCCCGGATCACGGGCCTACGTTAGAACATCAAACATTAAAGGGTGGTATTTCAAGGTTGGCTCCACGCGAACTGGCGTCCGCGCTTCAAAGCCTCCCACCTATCCTACACATCAAGGCTCAATGTTCAGTGTCAAGCTGTAGTAAAGGTTCACGGGGTCTTTCCGTCTTGCCGCGGGTACACTGCATCTTCACAGCGAGTTCAATTTCACTGAGTCTCGGGTGGAGACAGCCTGGCCATCATTACGCCATTCGTGCAGGTCGGAACTTACCCGACAAGGAATTTCGCTACCTTAGGACCGTTATAGTTACGGCCGCCGTTTACCGGGGCTTCGATCAAGAGCTTCTCCTTGCGGATAACCCCATCAATTAACCTTCCGGCACCGGGCAGGCGTCACACCGTATACGTCCACTTTCGTGTTTGCACAGTGCTGTGTTTTTAATAAACAGTTGCAGCCAGCTGGTATCTTCGACTGGCTTCGGCTCGGGGAGCAGGTCCCTCCACCTACGCGCCAGCGTGCCTTCTCCCGAAGTTACGGCACCATTTTGCCTAGTTCCTTCACCCGAGTTCTCTCAAGCGCCTTGGTATTCTCTACCTGACCACCTGTGTCGGTTTGGGGTACGATTCTGTGTTACCTGATGCTTAGAGGCTTTTCCTGGAAGCTGGGCATTTATCACTTCAGCACCGTAGTGCCTCGTCGTCACGCCTCAGCGTT